>NZ_KQ033911.1:0-4980 GCF_000969845.1 Parabacteroides sp. HGS0025 | reverse complement strand
AATTTAATAATGCTGCGAAGTAACGTGAATAACATATATAAAGCTAATTATCAGGTAGAAAGTAGGAGGGTGAACAACTGATAACTTAATATTATCATGCAAATAGTAAAATGGGAATATCTGTAGACTGGAAAAATATAAAAGATGGATTCAGAACTTTTGAAGAACTTGCCTATACTTATGTACAGGAAAAATATCCCAATTCTACATGGAAAAAGACTGGCGAAACACGCGATGGCAATAAAGATGCTGTAGCCTTAGTGTTTGGTTATCAACCTTATCCAGATAAGGAAGAGCAATGGTGGATGGAAGCAAAGTATTCCACTGAAAGTCTGATTATCAGTCGTTATAAACTTGATGCAACTATTGTAAGTGCTATTTTAAATGGTTCTGTCAGTCGGATTTTCTTTGTAACAAATATACTAATAAGTACAAAAACGATTATGGATATTCGTACAGCATTATACAATGCTTTAAATTGCAGAGATATCATATTTTGTACACGGTATACCTTGGAGCATTGGCTTGCAAATAATAATCGTATTTACCATAAATTTTTTAATATTGATGAGGAGTATAAACTAGTGCCGATAACCGGTTCAGAACTTTTTGCAACACAGGATATCAATTTTTATACTGTTGGTGGTAGTAGAGTATCTTTTAAGGAGCCTGTGCGTTCATTGTACATAGGTGAAAGCTACATAGGATATTTCAGTGTATTCAGTGATTCAAAAAGAATTGTAGCTCTTCGTGCTGCCCCTGGCATCAAAGGTTTAAAGCTTCTTTCAAAAAACAAGATTATATTAGAACCAGGAGAAAACCAGATAAAATTTCAGTTTGAGATAGGAAAAGAATATACACAAAACAAAAATGAACGCACTGTACCAATATTTACCATAGGTAAATTAAAAGTTCCGCCACTGCGCCCAATTATACCTACTGAAAATTTGAAAGGTACACTTACAATCTCTACTCAAATCAAAACACTGGAAGAGTTAGTAACGGGAATTAAAGATTTTATAAAAAAAAGTAGAACAGCTATCCATACTTTAGAGGGTATATCGGGAGCTGGAAAAAGTCATTTGATAGAACAACTTCTCAATCGCCATACAATTGATGAAAAAGAAGATTTATTTTTTGGTTCTTTTGTACAATCTACAGAGAAAAACGCTGAATTGTTTCTAAATATGATTCTTTTCTTTTTATTCCCTTATTTAGCTCCAGATGCAATAACAAAGGAATATATCCGTGGCTTAAACAACAAGAATATAAGTGATGCATTATTTGATCTTATTGAAAACAAAAATGATATCGAGTCGTTTATTGGGGCTTTAACTAATATTTGTGAGAATGATTTACTTATCCCTCAAGAAATATCAATAAACAGAAGATTTATTTTTCTCGACGATTTGCAAAAGTTGGATCAAGTAATCTCAAAATGTTTAGTATCATTTCTTACTTCAATCAACCAACGTAAACTTCCGGTTTTTATACTCCTCTCTGGACAGCCTTATTATTTTAACAACAGTCAGGAATTTAAATATTTAAAAGAGAATTGTGTTGTAAAACGACATATCTATGAAATAAGAATACATGATATTTTAGATTGCTTTTCATTTCATAAACTTGCCGAAGATGAAATAACGACTAAATGGCTACATGCACTTGAATTTAATGTAATTGAATTATTTATATTCTCTAAATATATTTGGGAAGAATCTCATTCGATAAAAAGTGTAGATGAACTAATGCTTTTGTGTAAAGCATTCCGCCGTAGTGGGATAATGGAGCAGCATTTATTGAGTAAGTTTAATGAGTTTTTCTTAACTAATCCGGACTGTAAAGAGCTGTGCAACCTGATATATTGGTCACACATCCCCTTTTCAATCCCTCCAGGATCGGAAAAGCACCAGATTGCCGAAAAGATTGTCAGAGTAGGCCTCGCTCGATATAACAGCGACGATGCTCTAATACCGCAGCATGATATATATGCAGAATGCTATCGAAGACATTTTTCATCTCCGCAATATGAGGAAGCAGATCTTACTACGGTTTATCCACTTAATATATTCACTTGTCTTGCAAATGTATACATACCTAGTAAACTAACAAAAAGTATTGAGTCAGTGCGGCAACTTATAAAAAGCAAGAATTTTAACACTGTACTTTTTATTTTGCAAAATCTGTTTGAAACTAGTTTAAAGCAGGAATTAAAGCAAAAACTACCTGAAGAACAATACTATGAACTATATCTGATGTATGCTTTAGCGGCAAATCAACAAAGCCTGACGGCAAATTGTAGGGCACTTTTTGATGAACTTATAAATGAAATTTATCATAGTGAAAATAGCAATATTCAGCATATTTGCTTGCAAGCTATGTGGGAGCTTGCTTTGTTACATTATGAAAATATGAGTTATAAAATAGCATTAGCAAAACTTGATATGATGATGCTATTGATAAAGAAACTTCAAAGAAGTGCTGTATTGCCGTCTAAAATGCTAAAATGCCTGCACTATCATGACGCAATGGTGGCTGATACGCTGATAAAAGCGAATAAAAACGAAGCTACGTATCAGCTTTATTTAAAGCGCTCTGCAGAGATGAAGGATAATGGCTTTGATTATCGTTATCTGAGTTTCACAATAAGGTATGCACTTACACGATGTACCAAAGATATGCCCCAATGTATAGAAATGATAGAAAAAAGTATGATAGAACTTGCCGAAAGGTATGGTGTTAATGATAAGCATTATAACTGGTGTGGATTTCATCTAAACTTTTTTAGAATGATTTATGAAGAACGTCATGAATTATTAAAAGACGTATTAGACTATCATTTGAAAATGAAAAAAAATCATTATAGTAATTATAGACACAGGTTGAGTATACTTGCCATGTATTACTATAGTATAAATGATGAAATGAATGGCAATAAATATTTACTAAAAGAAAGTATATTTAGCCGTGAACTATGTGCAAGGCAAAGAGCCTTTCATTATATGGCACTGGCCTTGCACGAAGCTGTTTATGGAAGTCAGAGCGAAGCATATAATTATTTAAAAGATGCCGATCAACTTTTATCCGAACTGCCCGACTACAAAGTAATTGTAATACATAATATGAATATAATCAAAAGCGGGTGCTTTTCCAGCACCTATATTTGTTTCTGGTTTGGTAGTGAGCTAACAGTTCCCTACTATTATATTGACCCACGTTGTTCTTGGTAACAATCAATATAAAGTTGTATCTGTAATGTTTGGTTGTATATGCTGTCTAATTTCTTCAGCTGTGGCATAAGCAAAATACTCATCTGTTGTTATTAATGATGTAAATGCTTGTAACACTTTTCTGAGGAAAAATTTCTTTCGTTCCTCAGAATGTTCATATTCAAATATTTGCTTAATAATTATGTTCATATAACTTTCGCATAATCGGTAGTAATCTAATTGATATGTTGCGAATTTATTCTCCTCAACAAAATATTTTCTCATTCTTAAATAACATTCCTTAAAGTCAAGAATATGTTTTTCGCTGAAAGATTGAATGATCGAATCGGAGCGTCGGTAATGATGATACGCAGCATGAGGAACACATACTATTTTCTCAGCACGAAGAAATGTATAAACGCAAAATAAAACACCCTGAAAATAAATACCTTCCTCAAATCTCGCTTTGGAGGCATCAAGAAAGCTTTTCCTGAATACTTTATTCCAACAAGCTCTATGGAGTTTAATCCCCATTTCATATTGTCCGCTTAATATTCGCAACGCCATTTCAGACGAAAAAGTGTAAAACTGATTAAAATAACATAAATACTCTGGTTGTCCTCTAAATCCATCGCGTTCTCTTATTACTGAAAAAATTCCGATATCTGCATCAGTCTTCTCCATATGGGCAATGCTTTTTTCATATAAATCCAAATCAACCCAGTCATCACTATCGCAAAATGCAATAAATTTCCCTTTTGCTCGACAAAGCCCTATATTTCTTGCAGCTCCAGGTCCAACCGAATATTCATTCCGTATATAAATCAAATTTTCTTTATTTCCATAAGAATCTATAATCGAAGTTAGATCATTCGTAGAGCCGTCATCCACTACAATAACTTCGATTTTCTGTAAAGTTTGAAAAAGTAGGGAGTCAATACATTTCTTCAGATAGTCTGAAGTATTATATGCCGGTATAATTATGCTAAGTATTATATTTTTCATCGTTTTCAATCATTTCCTTCCAGTTAATATTATATTGTTTTGTTACAGATGACAGATAAAAATCATTTCTGTTCTGAAGTTTATTCACTAGAAAAAGTCCTTCTTTTGCGACTTCTTTGATACTTTTCGGATGCTGAGGTTTGTGTGCAACAACAATTACAGGAGTATTATTTAGTACCTGCATACACTTCAACCAGATATCATCTGAATACAAACATAACCTAAGAATGTTTTCTGCATTAAAAAGTTCAGGATGCATACAATATGGAGGATATAAAACACCTCCTACTCCTGTTGCCATTATCTGTATTGATGGTGTCCCTGTTACTGAAGTTTCCCAGTCCCATTGTTGATAGGGAAGCAGACTGCCATCTTGGTTCATCCGGATTTTATGAGCTCGTCCTGTAATAACAGCTTCGGGAAATTGTTGGTGGGTTTCAACTAATAATTTTAAAAGATATGGAGGATATATGGCATCGTCATCGAAAGTTATAATGATATCGTCTGGATATTCGCGCATAGCATGAAAATACTTATTATGTGGCTTATAGTCATCTGTAAAATATTTTACCTCAAGCCCCTTATCTTGAAACGATTTTATATTCTCAGCTATTTTTTCACCCTCATGCAGATACAATACAACTCTATCTGGTTGATATTGCTGAAGAAAAAGACTATCCAAACAAAGATGAAGAGTTGCTAGTCTTTTTTGATGGCTTGTTAGGGAAACAATTACAGACATATAATATTAAGTTATCAGTTGTTC
>NZ_KQ033910.1:0-10633 GCF_000969845.1 Parabacteroides sp. HGS0025 | reverse complement strand
AAAAAAAAAACGTCCGCACGTCCGTGAGACCTCCCCTGGTAAGGCTAATAACTTTCATCCCATATATCCGCACCATTTACTCTGCCGTATCCGGATAGCTTTAGGATTTTGTTTTGTTTTGCAAACTCGTCCTACGGCTTGAGCCTTATATGATGTTCGTGTTCCTCGGATCGGGATTTTGCCTACAGCTTCTTTCAGATTCCCCTCGCGGTGGACACCCTTGCTGTTCGGCTAACGGTTGGTCGCTATCTACCCCCGTAGTGGACTTACACCACCAAGTTATTAACCATGCACGGCACACAAAACAAACCCCGCTCTATCTCACGACAGTACGGGGTCTTAACAATGGATAAATCAAAAAACTAATCGGATGGTTCTTTATTCTCTCGATACTTGCCTTCCTCAAAATGATCGCGGATGAATTTCTCTACGTTTTTCTCCGTATAAAAAATTTTGTGGTGAATGGTTATATAGGTCAGTTCTCCCGCAGAACGGTAACGCTGCAATGTCCGTTTGCTAACATTCAACATTTGGCATAAGTCCTGATTATCCAATAATCGTTCGCCATTGAGTACATTATGCCGTCCGCTCATAATATCCATAAATTTATCCAGTCGGTCGAAACGTCCCATGAATTGCTCGAACCATTTCTGCATAAAATCTTTTATATTATCATCTTCCATGCCTCTGATTTTTAATGATAATGCAAAGGTCGGTTGCTGAAATCAATAAAATTGCCAAGTTTATACCAACTTGGTAAAAATATTTTTCGAGATATTTTACACCGAAAAAGAATAAAGAATGGACGATTTAAAGTATTTTTCTGTCGATTTTAAAGCGAAAAGGGTATAAAAACAAAAACTACCAAGTTGGTATCAACTTGGTAGTTTTTTGACGTAAATAAAGTTATTTGTTTATGTGTCAAATTCTTCATCCATTCTTTTTTCAAGAGAATCAGCAAGATGTTTTAAAAATGCAGTTCTTTCTTTTTTTCTATTCTTTATTGCGACATAGGTGCGATAGTAATCACCTAAGTCAATATTTAACAGATTTTGCAGTCCCATCATAATATCCCTTATATCTATACTCCCATTATTGAAAACTCCAGCGGCATATAAAGCATAACCTAACTCTATGGCTGCCGCTTTGGGAGCTGTCCATTTGTTTCGGTATTTTGCTGATGATTTGTTAATACTCGTATATCCAGTTAATTTGTCTATTTCTTGAAGTCTTTTGTTCAAATAGATACGCAACATCTCATTTGAAAGAATTTTTGCAACTTTATAATCGTATCCAGTTGAAAATAAAGGATCACTGATAAACTGGGAGCTATCTACACAAAGCCTTATATTGGGCTTACCTCTTAAAAAATAGCATTCGTCTAAATGAGTTGAACATGAACGATAATATTGGTAAAAGTCGAGATTACGATTAAAAAAGAAAGTTAAGCTATCCAATTCATGCTCATAGTAACTTTTTTGACTGATGTTACTTCCGTTCGGACGTTTAAGTTCTATGGTGTAAATCTTATTAAAATACAATAACCTACTCAATATAAGCGGTTTCATTTCTTTGAAAAAACATATTTCGTCTTCTTGGCTTGTAAATTTATAATCAATAAACTTATCCCGGAGATCATTTAATTTCTCGTGCAAAAACTCCACAAGTTTAAATGACACGTCTGTCGAAATATCACAAGTGTCGATAGAAAAAGATTCTAATTCAATGTCTATAAGTCTTACTGTTTCTTCAAAGTATTTTTTCATGTAAAACGCTATGTAATAATTTTTATATAAGCTACATTAATTAACTTTGATATTTCCGCATTGGGTGTATATTCAATTATACTTTTACCTGCGATCATAGCATCAACCATGCTTTTATCAAACGGGAAATGACCTATCACCTGTAAAGATTGTCCGGCACACCAAAGATCTATATCTCCGCTTATTTTGGTATTCAGGTCGTATTTGTTGATGATAATATATATACTGACACCGAATTTACGCACCAATTCTACTGTGCGCTGTAAGTCGGACATGCCCGAAACGGTTGGTTCGGTTACTATCACCACCTTATTTACGCCTGTAATGGTAGATATAACCGGACAGCTTATTCCCGGAGGGCCATCAAGTATAATGATTTCGAGATTGTGCGCTTTTGCCATTTCACGGGCTTTCGAGCGTAATTTGTTAATTAACTTGCCGGAATTCTCCTCGCCCGGAGCAAGCCTTCCATAGACCATTTTTCCGTATCGGAAATCGCCCCAATACAGACGGCTGTCGTCGGATGGAATCATATTGATTGCCTGTGCAGGACATATACGAGAACAAAGAAAACACCCTTCACACGCCACTTCATTTATAGTAACAGAACCCCCATCCCAACCCAAAGCATCGAATTTGCAGTAAGTAACACACTTGCCACACTCGTAACATAGATTTTTATTTATTTCAGCATGATAACCCGAAATGAACTTCTCTTCTCCTGTTTTTTCAGGGTCTAACAACAGGTGTAGATTTGAAGCATCTACATCGCAGTCCACAGCCACAACCTGTCCGGCTAATGCTATAAAAGCAGATGTTATGCTCGATTTGCCTGTTCCGCCTTTACCGCTTATTACCGCTATTTCCATAATACTTCAGTTGGTTTACGATGTTTTCAAATACAGATTTTACTTCCGGCATTTTTTCCGATACGATAGTGCCTTTGGAATATAGCCGAGCTATCTCCTTGTCAAATGGGATCTCAGCCAACAAAGGAATATTTTCAGTTTGCAGATAGTGATAAACTGCTTGATCTCCCACACCGGCACGATTGATTACAACCCCGAACAACAGGTTCAATGTCCGAAGTGAATCAACAGCTTGACGCAGGTCGCTCAATCCAAACGGTGTAGGCTCGGTTACAAGAATTACGAAATCGGCTTGTGCTACGGTTTGGATAAATGGGCATGATGTTCCCGGAGGTGCATCCATAATCAAATAATCCGCCTTTATTTTTTCTGCACTTTTAATAGCTTGCTTTATTATAGGGACAGGTGAGCTCGTTCCGGGGAGCATGCGCCCCTCTACAAAGCATTTTTTCCCGTCTATCTTATAAGTAGTTACCTTTCCAATATTTTTATACGACTCTTTTATTACATAATTCGGACAGGCAACTTCGCACGCTCCGCATCCGTGACACAAGTCCTCTAATAAACGTATTTTCTGCATTTCGGGAGCTATAAATATGGCATTATAGGTGCAGTATTCCGCACATTTGCCACAGAACTTACATTTCGTGGCATCTATTATCGGCAGGTATTGTGTGACATCCGACTTTTTATGCTCCATTGCGTTGATAAAAGCCAAAGAATTGGGGACCTCCGCATCGCAGTCTGCCAGCGACACGGAGATACCCATACTCCTGAATGTATGAAAGAGGTTGGTAGAAACAAATGTTTTACCTGTTCCTCCTTTACCACTTGCAACCGCTACTTTCATTAGTGACCGCAGTTATGGTGTTCATGATCGTGATTACATGTACCTTCGAGAATTGATAAAGCACCATCAATAAAGGCTTCCACCAATTTGCGAGGCTCTGAGGTTCCTATTCCGGCATAGATCGAGATTGACTCCTTAGCAAAGAGGTCTTTGGCTTTTCCGCCGATTCCTCCGGCAATGACAACAGTCGCTCCTTGTTGTTTTACCCATGCGGGATAAACTCCCGGTTGATGCTCCGGAGGGGTGATTGTTTCTTCTTTTACGATTTCTCCGTTTTCAATCTCTGCAAAATAAAATTGTTCGCAATGGCCGAAATGGGCGCATAAAAGCCCTCCTTCGACAGGGATAGCTATCTTCTTATTCATTGTTCCCTGTATTTGCAGTGCCGGCACATTTTCCCAAACCACGACCTTGGGCTCTGCCTTGTCCCATTCCGCGACCCTGTCCTTGTCCACGACCTTTGCCGCAACATTCGCGACTTTGACCCGATTGATTACCCGTAGAGTTTCCTCTCATTCTTCTTCCTTGTCCTGAACCATTTCCATTTGGCCCTGTTCCATCAAAATTTGGCATAATTGTAATTTTTAGTTGTTAAACATTTCGATTATTTCGCTTACGCGTTTTTCAGATTCTTTGTTGGCTATCATTTCGACCCCCAACTCTTCGAGCAATGGTCTGATCTTTACACCAAACTCGCCCGATACTATTTTTTGTACTCCTTGTGCCGCAACAAACTTTACCGCAGCAGGCCCGGCACCTTCTTCTGCCTCCGCAGCAGGATTTTTCAGGACGTTGTGCAACTTGGTTTCCGTATCATAGATCAGAAACCATGCACAACGTCCGAAGCGGGCATCTATCATGCTATCCATAGTGTTACCCGTACTCGTAATTGCTATTTTCATATAATTATCTATTAATGATTCTTTGCAAATGTAGCAATAATGAACATATGTTCAAAATAAATAATTACTTTTGTGAAACAAATAGTTTGATTGGTTTGTTTTTTGATAGTATAATCAGTTAAATCACTAAAAAAATGATAGACATGGAAACAACACAGGTTTATGGGATGCCACGCATCGGTGATGCGGCACCGGAATTTAAAGCGGTAACAACTCAGGGAGATATTAATTTTCCGAGTGATTACAAAGGGAAATGGGCTATATTATTCAGTCACCCGGCAGACTTCACGCCGGTTTGCACATCTGAGTTTATGACTTTTGCTTCAATGAGTAAAGATTTTGAAGCTCTGAATTGCCAATTGGTTGGATTATCGGTAGACGGTCTATACAGCCACATTGCATGGCTTCGGACAATCAAAGAGAAGATTGAATACAAGGGAATGAAAAATGTAGAGGTAACATTCCCGTTAATCGAAGACATCACAATGGAGGTTGCGAAAAAATACGGTATGTTGCAACCGGGTGAAAGTGCAACAAAAGCAGTGAGAGCAGTATTTTTTGTAGATCCTAAAGGCATTATTCGAGCTGTCATTTACTATCCGCTATCGCTGGGTCGTAACTTCGACGAGATTAAACGTGTTCTTATTGCCCTGCAAACTGCCGATAATTTTGGTGTGGCTACACCTGCCGACTGGCGTCCGGGCGATGATGTAATTGTTCCTACGGCAGGTTCATGCGGAGTGGCAAAAGAGAGAATGGAAGGACTTCAGGAGGGCGTTACCTGCTACGACTGGTTTTTCTGTACGAAGAAATTACCAAAAGAAGAGGTTGAAAAGAAGCTTGGTAAATAATTTTTATTGCATTAAAAGAACGGGAATTGAAAAATTCCCGATTTTCATATAAAGGCATTGTTACTTGCCGTTTATCTTTATTTCATAGGTTACTGGTGCCGATTTCGACAACATTGCAGATACGCCGCAATACCTTTCGTGTGAGAGGGCTACCGCTTTTTGAATCTTCTCCGCTTCCGCTTCAAGACCTTTGCCCTCAAAACGGAATATGATTTTGAAAAATTCATAAACATAAGGGTGCTCATCTTCGGTTTGTGAAGATTCGACTTCTACCGAAAATTTTTCTACCTCTACACGCATTTTTTTAAGAATCGATACTATATCCATACTTGTGCAACCACCCAGAGCTACAAGCAGTAGTTTCTTAGGACGCGGCCCTGCGTTGTTTCCGCCGACAGTGGCATCGGCATCAAGCGGTATTATATGACCATCCACTTCCGCATCGAAAGCCATTCCGCCTTTCCAGTTAAGTTCTGCATTTACTTTCATATCTATATTTTTTATGGTTTAATCATTTATGTGTTCTGCAAAATTCATTCCTTAGAAGCTACACCTTTAGAACTTTAGGTTCTTTAGGAGCTCCGAGATATTCCATTTTTCCGCCAAGATATTTTGCATGGGGATCGTATTCAATACCTATTTTATCCAGTAGCGATTCTACGCTGACCTGATGCAGCTGCATCCCCATTTCCCACGGGTCTAAACCCAATATCAAGCCTGCCATCTCTTCATATGTCAGTACAGGTATGCCGTATCCGTTTTCCCCATACGTTATGCCCTCGGCTTCGGCAAGCACATACTGCCAGCGGTCGAGAAAGAATGTGCAACCGGGACAATTCGTAACGATAAAATCGGGTTGATAAGGCTTCATTGAGTCAAACTTCAATTTGCTGTTCGACAAAGGATAAGCCCTGTTCTCTTTCACGATATAGTTACGAAAACCGAATCCACAACAATGGCGGCGTTCGGGGTAATCTACAACCTCTCCTCCCCAAGCCTCAATCATTCCGGTTAAAACTTTGGGGAACTCTGCTCCGCCAACGCCTTTGCTCGGAAATATTTTTGCATAATGACAACCTACATGATCGACCACTTTCAACGGTTCACCTGTTTCTTTGTTAATCAGTCTGTATTTTGCTTTGGCAGCTATTTCGTTCCTGAATTTATAAATTATATCGCTCGTATGGACAAGGTTTTCGGGTTGCTCAAACTCCCGTCCGGTTGATGAGTGTAACTGTTTTCGCGTATTATCCAACGTTTCCGGGAAGTGTTTCCACGCATCTTCCATTTCCGTATATATACCGAACGATGTTACGCATGAGGGTATAAAATTCCTGTATCCCGCATCATTCATCAACGAATACTGACGCGCAACGACAGTCATCGTAGTTTCTATCGGTACGATTCCCGAATGGTATGCAATGCCGGTACAGGTAGTCTGGTGCGGATCGTCATAAACGTTTTTACCCAACACCTCCCGAAGTATGCGTAAGAATGTTTCTTCGGAACCGGGAAAGAAATTCTGCCTTATACAGCTTCGCGCATAGTAGTAATCATCTTCGGCAATCTCTTTCTGGTAGTCCTGCCATTTACGGTTATTATTCTTGTTCATTTGCAATCCATTTTTCAATCGTTTCAAAACGTTCCATCGCTCCTGTTTCCTCGAAGATAGCTCGAAGTTCCGCCATATCTTCTTCGGCAATGCGGCGCATCGAGCCGGAACCCTCTCCGTCATAATTCGCTCCGATGCGGCGTGATATGGTTGCTGTATGTTTACGAAACCAATCCCATACAGGGCCTTGTTCGGGGTGATAGTCTGTTTCCACATCGTCCACGTAAACACAATATCCTCTTTTGAGCATCGTATCGCCAATGATGCGTTTTACCTCTAATTGTTGTCGTCCTAAACGTGATTGAGCAAATAGACCTCGTTGCTGAGAAAGCTGACGCAATGCCTGAATAACGTAACCGGGCGTATTTCCTCGCGGGCAACGGGTTTTACATGAAAGACACTCTCCGCAATACCATATCGTATCGCTTTTGAGCAGCTGATCAATCTTCTCTTCATCGCCCTGTTGGACGGTCAGCATTATATCACGTGGACTATATTGATAGAACTGCGCCGCAGGACATACAGCTGTGCATACTCCGCAACTGATACACGCTTTCAAACCTTCAATAAAGCGTAAATCCTGTTTCAGTTCATCAATTATCTTTGACATAATAAAATCTCTTTGTTGAAGAGAAAGTTACCACTTTCTCTGCCAAAGCATGGAATGCCTTTCCGGTTATTGAGTCGGAATCCATGCTTACCGGCTCACCTGCATCACCGCTCTCGCTTATACCTTGAACGACAGGTATTCTTCCCAATAATTCAAGTCCCTCTTCCTTTGCGAATTTTTCGCAATTTTCCTTACCGAAAATAAAGTATTTCTCATCGGGATGTTGTTCAGGAGTGAACCATGCCATATTTTCGACAAGTCCGAGGATCGGGATATGAATATCTTTATTTCGGAACATATTCAGCCCTTTAATTGCCGAAGCCAATGCGACCTGTTGCGGTGTGCTGACGATTATCGCTCCGTTTACATGGAGTTCATTGATTAACGTGATATGTATGTCGCCCGTTCCCGGAGGAAGGTCGATCAATAGAAAATCCAACTCACCCCATTGACCCTGATTCATCAATTGCTTCAAGGCGTTGGATGCCATCGGGCCGCGCCAGATTGCAGGATCTTTTGCAGGTAGAAAAAACCCGATAGACAGTATCTTGACTCCGTGTTGTTCGATAGGGATTATGCGTTCTTCTCCTTGTGTTCCGGTCACTCCGGGCTGCTCCCCTTCAACTCCCATCATTTTTGGGATAGAAGGCCCGTATATATCTGCATCGAGTAGTCCTACCTTGTACCCTTGTTTAGCCAGCGCTACGGCTAAATTTGCGGTTACGGTAGACTTACCGACACCGCCTTTACCGGATGCTACTGCTATTACATGCTTTACTCCGGGTATTTTTTGTGTTTGCATTACTGTATATGTTAATGTGTATAATCAAGAATCAGAATGTCATCTCCGATTAGTCGGCGAATGGATGCTATCATATTTTCCCTGTTCGGGCAAGGAAACCCTATCGGATTACCTTTAGTAATACACGAAGCAAGAACAATTACTTCCGCTCCGCGATCTACCATCAGCTTTGCTCTGATTGCCGCTCGTTTGCCTGGACAACCACCGCACGAAATAAAACCGATTACCTCCGATGGGCCGATCTCTGCAAATGCAAGTTTACCTTCTTTTGCAACTTTAAAATCTGTGTTGCCCGGACACATATCTTCGGTCTGCTGGCAACGAATTATACCTACTTTCATACTGATTATTATTTCATTTTAAGTCGTCGTTTAACCTGAAAGAATCTGTAAATACCTACTATAAGGAAGCCGAAACTTACTGCAAAGGCGATATATCCGGCAAATTCCAAATGTTTGAAAAATTCTATTTCAGTAAGCCCTAAACCTGCCATCAACATGTATAATGATGCTCTTATATAAGACAGAAAAGTCCGTTCATTTGCAAGTTTAGTTCGTTCAATCGCTAAATAATCTCTTAGAATTAACTCAGAGCTATCGTTATAAAATGGTTTTTGAGATTTTGTCGGCATACTATTATTTATTTGACGTACAAATATACTATATTTATGAACAAATGTTCAATATTATTCTTACTTTTGCAAAAATTTCAATGATGGAAGAACAAATATTGCGAAGCGAAACACGACAATTCAAAGCCATATTCCCCAATACGTTAAACGCGAATGAAACCCTTTTCGGCGGACAGGCAATGAAGTGGATGGACGAAGTGGCCTATATTACGGCAACCAGATTCACACGTCAGAAAATGTTCACGGTCAATACCGAAAATATATACTTTCTGAAAACCGTACATCCAAATTCCATAGTAGAAATTGTTGGGAAAATTGAAAAAGCCGGAGCGGTTAAATTGAGAGTTAAGGTTGAGATATATGCCGAAGAAATGTACGGACAGAATCGGGAAAAAGTAGTAGAAAGCGTATTTGTTTTCGCAGCTCTGGATGATAATATGAAGCCCAAACGCATCGACTACTCAAATATAAAATAACATTCAGGCATAAGATTATTGATTTAATGCTGTCTAATAATGCAGTAATAAATTCAGCGATTATCATAAGATGAAAAAAACAGCAAAATTTTCAGCATTTATACTATTTATTTTTCTTGGTTCACTTCCCTTGACATCTTTTAGTCAAAGTAGACCCTATTCTGTAACCGGAAAATTGTTGGATGCGGAAACAAAACAGCCGATTGAATACGCTTCGGTTGCAATTTTCAAACTTCCCGACAGTACTCTTGTTACGGGTGTTTCAACCAATGGGCAGGGTGTGTTTACAATTAACAACTTGGGTAACGGTAGGTATTTTCTCAGATCCAGCTTTGTGGGCTACAAGAATGGAATAAAACAATTTGAAATTAACGGCTCAAATGTAAAACTGACAGAGCCGATTCATCTACAGCCTGCCGCATTGTCCATAGGCGAAGTCACCGTAACCGGAACAAGAAGCGAGAAACAACAGAGCGTAGAAAAAACAACCATAAATGTCGCTAAAAACATTGCGGCTGTTTCCGGAAATATTACTGATGTATTGAAAGGTCAAGCCGGAATAAATATCGACAACGAAGAAAACATCTATGTAAGAGGTAATAAAAATACGTTGGTTTTGATGGACGGAGTTCCCACTACATTATCCTCCCTCAATTCGATTCCTGCATCCAATGTCGAGAATATCGAGATAATTACGAATCCTGATGTAAAATACGATGCGGAAGGTACAGGCGGTATCATCAATATCGTAACCAAACGCAGAGGCGAAGCAGGTTTCAGTGGGCGAGTAATGTTGAATTACAATTTCGGCAATTCGGTGAACGGCGGCTTAAATCTTCATTACTCTAAGGGAATATGGGATTTCGATTTCGGATATAATGGCAAATATGACAAATATGATATAAACAGCACGCTTGACCGATTTCTTTATTCGGATGAAATTCGTGTCCAACAGGAGATGCTTTCTCGTCAATTAAGCACATCACATACAGGAACATTCATGATGGCTGTCAGACCATCAAAGAAAGATGTTATTTCGCTTGGACTTAAAGGCGTTTTACCTGAGTTGCATAATAAACAGTCAATTATAGGTACACAAACCGACAATACGAATACTGTTACACATTTCAACCGTTTGAACGACATTGATCATTTGAGGCGAATGTTTGAAACAACATTCTCATACAAGCATATCTTTGAAAAAGGCAAACACGAGCTCTCTTTCGATGCATCTTACTCCAGAAATCGCGGACGCCGCCCTGCC
>NZ_KQ033909.1:0-30788 GCF_000969845.1 Parabacteroides sp. HGS0025 | reverse complement strand
GTTGCCAAATCCAAAGTTAGGACTTGACAACTTTAATTTTTTAGCGCAACGGAAGAGATTTGTCTGAAAATCTAAAAGGTTTTTCAGTGCCCTCTTTATGATACCACCGGATTTTTATTTTAAATTTCTTTCAATGCTTTATAATTCTGCCTGCAACCAAATTTTCCATTGCATGAATGAAGTTCTCATATAAATCGAAATCGGAGTTATAGATAGGATCAACATTAAAATTATCAAATTGTTCCCATGATTGCCAAAATTCAGTTACTACTTCAAATAATTCAAGGTCTTTCTGTTTTAATAAGAGCAAGTGTTGAGAATAATCTAATTTTATATGATGTGCATATATAGAAATAAGATAACCAATGAACATATCCATTTGCTGACCTGATTGAATATTGCTTTTATCCAAAGACAACAACCGAATATTGTTTAATGCACATTGCTCTTTCTCTGCATCCCGAATAAATAACTTAGGAGAATATCCCATTTCTATATATTTAGGGTACATTTTTATATGATCCTGACAATTACCTATATGGTCGCACAATTCTTTCGAGAATATCAGACAAAGTTTTGGGTCAGATTTAAAAGCCAAATATATATGATTGGAAGAAAAACCACCAAATGTTTTAAGCCATAAATGCAGTAATTCGTGAGCAATACCTTCATTTGAAAATTTAGTAGGATTATAATAAATAATCGCAGTTTTATTTATCGTATAATTTGCTTCATAATCCTTATTATGAGATTCAAAAGTTACAGAGTATGCTTTTCTTACCTCTTGTAATAATTGTTTATTGTTCAAATTAAGTTTTTCTTCAATGGAATCTGCATT
Organism: Parabacteroides sp. HGS0025; assembly: GCF_000969845.1. Lineage (NCBI taxonomy): Bacteria > Pseudomonadati > Bacteroidota > Bacteroidia > Bacteroidales > Tannerellaceae > Parabacteroides > Parabacteroides sp. HGS0025. Next base: position 29,950 of record NZ_KQ033909.1, on the reverse strand, counting down.
GATATTGTTTTTCCTGAACCACATTTTATAGTTTATAAATTAATGACTTACCCTATTTGTGAATTAATTTCACGCTTAAAGGCAAGCGGATTAGCAATAAAAGGATAAGAACTTGAAGCCCCGCCTGTTGTTACGGTAATTGTGCCGAAGTTGAAAATCCTGCCTAAAACACTTTGTTTTATGTGCAAGCCCTCACACTTTGCCAAAACCAAATCTACCGCTCTGCGGCTGATAACGCCTGTTTTAAGTATCACCCGCTTATTGGTTACGGCGTAGGATGAACCTATTTTTACGAGTAGTCTTTGCACGAGCGATACAAGTCCGAAAAATAAAATCAGCAATCCCGCATAGTGGGTCATAGCCGATATTTCTTTAGGACTTGATGCCAGTAAAGCACCGATAAGCAACAATACGAGAGGTTGGACGAACAGGAAGAAATGTAATTTTGCAACATACTTTATTTCTTCTCCGGACTGTAAGTTATTATTTATGTAATTCATAAGCTATTGATTTACTGTGAAGCAAATATAAGAAATTTTGCATTATGATTTGATTTTAAATACATCAAATAGACAATAGCACCATTCTTTCGGATTCAGGTAGCGTTTATCCTTTCTGATTTCGTAGTGCAGATGTCTGCCTGTCGATATTCCTGTATTACCCACGCAACCAATCTGCTGGGCTATACTTACCTCATCACCTACATTTACCAACGTTTTGCCCAAATGTGCGTAAAACGAACGGAAATTCCCAGCGTGTGTAATCTCTATAAAATATCCGTACCCTGAACCGTACCCTTTACGGCTTACTACTCCGTTTCCGGTAGCATACACAGGTGTACCCTTTACCTCCGGTATATCAATGCCTGTATGAAATTGTCGAACCTTGCTGATAGGATGCCTTCGCATTCCAAATCCCGATGAAATCCGGGTTGTCTTTCTAATCGGAAAAATTACGGGATAGTCGCACAGCTCGTCAATAGACAGCAGCAATGAATCTGCTATTTGCTGAAACTCCCTGACTGAATAAACCTGTGTCGTAAACGCTTCTATTTCCGATTTTCTATTTGCCGTGTCGTTTGGTTGCCCGACCACCAGCATGGGTAAATACAGGCACATGGCAAAGAATAATATTTTATATCTCATAATCTCATATTTATCAAAAACGCCCGATTTTTTTCGGGCGTTTTTCCGTTACTCAATTTCCTCTCCCCACAGCTCTACGTCTGTCGGGGCATTAATCAGCGACCGGGCTATACAAAGCCAACAAAGGGCGTTAAATACAATAAATCCGCCTATAATCATGGTCTGATTTTTTATAAATCTTCTTCCTCATTTTCCTCGTCCCCCTTGTCATTTTGCCAACTAAAGGACTTCTGCACCACCTGTCCGTGATTATCCTCGATATACACGTCTATCACCTGTTGGTCGGAACAATGGGAAGTGTAGTACATTCGGAATGTTTCTTTTTTCAAGGGGTAAAGGTCGTTTGGCAGCAGTACCCGCCCATCGTCCATTCGCAGCTCCCCTTTACCGTCAGGCTGAAAATAACGGATGTAAAACGTTGTTTCCTCGTAGCTCCCTTCCTTTACGATTTGGCAACGGATTTCCGCCGCCTCTCCCTGAACGATTTTTTTCTGAACCGGCATACAAACCAGATCAAATGCGTAAACCTTATTAATATCCATATCGTCAGAACAGGCACAGGCTAACAGCATTATCACTGCCAGCCCGCCCATTATTCCGAAAAAACTCTTTATTTTTTTCATAATGATTCTTTTTAATTGATTATAAATTTCAGCCCGATGCCGAACTGTGTATGAAAATGACCTGTTGAGTTACCCCAAAGGATGCGTTCGCGTCCTGTCAGAAGCAACACAACGCGGTCAGTCAGATAAGTTTCAAGTTCCAATGTAATAGCCCCGCCATAGATAAATGCGTCCTTGTTTTGAAGCGTAGAGCCATCGTAGAGGGTCTTTTCGCCCCAATTCGATGTTTCGTAGCCTGCCAGTGCCGAGCCTCCCAAAGAGAGAAAAACCGTCTTTGACGGGTCGGACAGGACTTTTAAGAAATATCCGCCCTCCGCTGTAAACTGCGCCATCGGCAAACGAGTTTCTTTGTACGGATAGTAGCGTTGCAGAAACTCCGCACCGAATACCCATTTATTTGCGTTTTTTGCGTAGGTAGCCATTGCCACACCGAAAGAGTAACCCGTTTCATTTTTGGTTTTGGACGAATACACTCCGTCCACCATTCCGCCTATTACCTGTATGCCTCGCATACCCGGCAGGCAACGCTGGGCGTATGCCCCGCCCGAAAAGGCGAAGCATAACGCAAGCGTTAAGATAATTGTTAGCCGCTTCATGGTTATTTCACTTTCAGTTCGTTAATAACCTTTGCACGTATCAAATCGGCATTATCTACCGTAAAGCGTTGGTGTCGCCCGCCCTCCTGTTCGTTGAGTTCAATAACCAACATCTTATCATCGGGAATAGTGAACTTCGGCAGGGCAAAAATCATTCGTTCTGTGCGCTGTCCGCCTATTACCATAAGGTTGTTATAGGCTCGCAGCGGCCAGATTACTTGTTCTTGAATGGCGGTACGCTTGGCTACCTTCTTATCCACAATTTTAAAAGTGATAAAGTCGATATTAAACGGCAGATTGGACGAGTTTTTCAACTGCAAATGGAAATACAACAGCCCATTATGGGTATAGATTCCTTTTAATGTGTGCTGTATGCCGAAACGCTTTGAGCCGATATGCTTAATTTTCCTATCGTTGTTTTTGTGAATGGACTGCATAATCAGCTTGACAAGCAAGGGCGATTCCTGCCCCAATTCCTGCATATAAACCGCAAGTGCATTGTTCGGACGGTTGGTTGCCTCCCCATCGTGCAAAAAGTCGGTCATTTCAACGGACAGTTTTACGGGTTCGTCCGCATATTTCACGTTGAACGTATAATATGCGCCATCTTCGGTAATGACGGACAGATTACTCTCGCGCGAAAAATCCCTTAATGCGGCTTTCACTCTCAACACGTTTTCCGTTCCGTCCGCTTTCGCCGCGAGAAGATCTGCCGACCCCAAATCCACGTAGCGGATGTTGGAGGGAAAAATGACGTGTACCGTCTTGCTGAATGTTACCTCTAGTGCATAAGGCGGTATCATTCGGTTAAAGGTCAGTGGGCGGGTAAAACCCTGATAGTAGTCGCCCGTAGTGGGCTTGGTCTGTGTTGTTTCCGCTTCGGTTTTCGTTTCCTGCGCGTTGGCTGCAAATACGCTTACCGTCAAGGCAAGCATCAAAATAATTCGTTTCATTCTTTTTAATTTTAATCGTTTATACTTGATCTCTTAGTGGTTTTATTAATTTTCCTTTGGGAGCAATAACAGGCGGTGATTCGCTTTCAGTGTAACTTTTACCACACTCATTTTCTTGCTCACATACTGCGATGCTCCTTGAATAAGCCCCTTTCCCATATCGGCGGCAAGCTGCGAACCTGCATCATCCGAAATCATTATGCTTGTTCCGGCAGAGTTCGCCATCGTTGAGGCGACTTCCTTTACTGCTTTTACCTCGTCCGAGTTGGGAATAAAGATGCCGCGTTGCCCGTCCGTATCGTACACCGCTATTTCAACCGGAATAATGTTGTCGGCGTACTGAATGGAGCTGATCGCAATGTCGAGCCGTTCACCTGTAATCTTGCATGAACCGGTAATGATGCTGTTTGCGGGGATAAGTATATTTCCCGCCTGCATCGGTTCTAACAGCCTTATTTGCACCTCCCGTCCACTTGTCAGCGTTACGGTCTGGTTCACACAGGCACGGATGCTGTTTTTGTCTTTCACGCCCTCGTTTCCGGCAGCAGTATGAAATCCCATATTGCGAGGCTTACTGAAAGATTCCATAAACTCATCGTTCGACATCGGGGTAGCCAGCAGCGATACTACATTGTGTCGCACCTGTTTTACGGGCTGAATATTTACCTTGTCTTTCGTTGAAAGAACAGCGGCATTACTGCTTTCGGCGGGTTGCCCTGCCTGACCGGGCATATACTTAGCCGCCATTTGGTAGGACTTTTCCATCATGGCAAGCTGTTCGCTCTCGGTGGCTTTCTGAGTTTCGGCTTCCGCTAACTTGCGCTCCAATTCTTCCATACGCTTTTCTATGGCAAGCTCCTGTTCGTTCTTTCCCGCAGGCTCTTCGTACCATGCCCCCAACTGCTTGTTTATATCCTGATAGGCAGTTGCGGAGGCTTGCAGCTTTTGGCGTGAACTCCCGCTACCTGCTTGGGACGGGCTTTCGTAATACTCCGGTTGCTTTGATGCAGGGCTTGTTTGAAGCTCACTTTGCTCATTCTGATCAAACATCGAAGAAAAGTCCTGTAAAGACTTCATCTTTTCCTGTTGCTTCTGTCGCATGGCTTCCTGTTCGTAGGCATCGCGCTTATCTCCGATTATAGCTTCATCTTTCGGCATTGGTATCTCGGCGTTAAAGCCCGATTGTCCCTCTATCTTTGTTTCGCCGCTATCTGAAGGTGCAAAAATCAGCCACATTGCCCCGCCGAAAAGCAGAAAGAACAGCGGCATTATCAGCATCTTTTTTCGCTTATTCCTTTCCGCTATTGAAAGCTCCTTTTGGGGAGGCGATTTCGGCTGCTCCTTTTTGTCAGGCACAGGCGGTTTTCCCTGTGCCTGTACCTGATTGTTATTCATTTGTTCGCTCATATTCGTAATTTTCATTTAGATTGTTAATACTATCCCTTTGCTGCTCCAATTGGAGTTTAAGGGATTCTATCTGCTCGATCTGCATACGCTCGCCTTTATCTTTGCCGAAATTGTATATACTACTTACGGTCATGTAGATAGACAAGCCGCTGAACAGAATAAGCATGGTTACGATAAGGATTACCCTGCGGTCAGGGGTCAGCCTGCCGAGCAAGCCCCGCAGACCGTCCTCCATCCATTCGTTTACACGGTTGATTATTTTCTTTATCATAGCATACCTACCTTTCTGTTACACGTATGTCCCTGTTTTCCACGATCTCGAATTTCTCCATCGTAAAGCCGTGCGGGTTGTTATCCGAGCGTACCGAATTAATCAGGTTACAGCGTGTAACTAAGCTGCGTTCGGTCATGTTGCTTTCTCGTATAATCATTTGCTTGGCATATGTTACCGCCTTGTAGGGGTACACATCAAAATCACAAGCGATGCTATCCATCTGTACAAGCTGGTTGATATTTCCCGACACGATACGGTTGTAGTAGCCCTTTTCCGCCATATCCTGATAGTATTTGAAAGCCGACTTATCCACCAAGAACAAGGCTCGGTTTACGTTGCTTTCAATGGCTTTTTTATCGGGTGATAGCGTGAAGAACAGCTCGTGGAAACGCTTAACGTGTTCCCGCGCTTCGACAGGACGATTCTGCGAAAGGTCTTGCGAGAGGGCAAGCATTAAGGACTTGCCCCCGTCCAACACATAGATACGCTGGCGTTGCGCTTCGGCAAAGCTGTACGCGTTCCATACCGAGTAACCCGTAATGGCGGCGCACAGGCAGACAAAGACGATACCGAAAAGGCGTATCTGCTTGAACGATGTTTCTATATTTTTTAAACTTTTGAACTCCATTTGTTCGTTTTATTTTGAATTAATAAATGACACAGTGTGCCTTACTTTTTACCTAATAAGCGTCCGGCTACGTTCCCTGCAGCAGCTCCGGCAACACCACCCGCAAGGGCAGCCCCTTTGCTTGCCGCCGTGTTTACTCCACGTGTACCGCTACCGCCTCCGGCTTGAATCACCCAACCCGCAACGGTCGGTATCGAGAAATACCCGATTATCCCGATGATAAGGAAGATGATATACACACCGTTCGAGCCGTCCGGTACATAGGAAGGGTCTTTCAGCAGGGCTATATCCATTTGCAGCATGAGTGCCTGAATTTTAGACAGTATAGCTGAAAACAGGTCGGCAATAGGTAGCCACAGGTACACGCTGATGTAGCGGGAAATCCAGTTGGTGAGCGTGGACTGGAAACCGTCATAAATGGAGAGGGCAAACGCCAGCGGCCCTAAGATTGACAGCACCACCAAGAAGAAGGTGCGTAAGGTATCAATCGTAAGGGCAGCGGCGTTAAACAGCAGCTCGAAGAAATCCCGAACCATCTGCCGAAACCACATTTTCATATCGTACCATGTGCGTTCCGCCCACATTCCGATGATTTCCGCCGCATCAAAAACACCTAAATCTTCCATCTTCTTGTCGTATTCCTCGTCATCGACCAACCACGCTTTACCTTCCCGCACCCGCGCATCATACTCCAGTGCATCTTTTTCCGCTTGTAATGCCTGAACATCGGTCATTTGTGATTCAAGGATGCTATGCGTTCCTTTAACCACAGGCGACATCACGGCGTTAATCGTACCTAATACTATTGTAGGAAAGAACATAATGCACAGCCCAATGGCAAAGGGTCTGAGCAGGGGGAACACGTCGATGGGTTCTGCTCTCCCCAATGCTTGCCACACACGGTAGGCAACGTAGAAGAGTGCGCCCAAGCCTGCCACCCCTTTGGCGATACCGATCATATCGCCGCAAAGGGGCATCATATCCTGATACAGATTCCGTAGAAGCTGATGCAGGTTGTCAAAGTTTATTGCAAGCAATGTCATGGCTTACCAGTATCTATCGGATGGATCACCATACAGGGCGCGAACCTGCTCCATATCGCCTTTTTCCTGACTGCGGATAAAGGAAACGGAGATACTTTTCTTGGAAAAGTATTTGACAAGGTTGCGGTACTCGACCATCTTGCTGTGTATGCCGTCAATGATCGCCATACGCTCGGCATCGGTCATAGACAACCCGTTCGAGCCGGAAACCACGTTCTTGATGTCCGAAACCAGATTGCCGCTCTCTTTCAATAGCTTGGCGTAGCCGCCCGATATAGCTTCCAGCTCCTTGTGGCTGAAATTTTTATCCATCAGCATTTTGTTGAAGTTGGTAGAATATATCTGCGATATTTCGCTGACCATCGCCACCGTTTCCTTGACCTTGCGGGCATCCTTGATGATGTTGTGAACCGCTTGCAGCTTGTCGTAATACTCCTTTCCCTGATCGTAGATTTTCTGCATTTCCTTAAAAGAGTTGATTACGTTGCTTGCCGTTGTCGCGGTTTTGGAAACCGTCAGGATATTTTGAACAAGGTTCGAGGGGTCAATAACTGCCCACTGTGCCTTTGCCTGATAGGTGCAGCAAATCATTACTGCAAACAGGCTGAAAAGAATCTTTTTCATATTCGTAATTTTTTAATTGTTATTAATTTTCGGCAGAATCTTCCGCCCTTACATATTCGCCGTAGGAGGAAAGGATTAACACTTCCCGCTCATGGTCATAAGCCAACCCAAGCTGCCCGTACAGGTCGATGTAGTGCTGACCGAAAACACATTTTACGGCACAATCGCAGACCGCCTGCGGGTTGTTGTATGTAAGTCGAAGCCTTATGCCTCCGCCCTTGCGGGAGGTATTGCGGTAAACATTTACCGCAGGCGCACCACTCGTACTTACCCAACGTCCCGTAATCTCCCACAGGTCGAAATCCAACTGTGCCGCGCAAGGGTCGGCAACACTACATTTGCTGAACATGGCATACCTCCTTAGTTTTTTGTTTCTACACGCTTGTATTCACCTCCGGGAAAGAGGGTAATCGCATCTTGCTTTTCATCGTAGGAAATAATGACAGCACCATCCCCCGCATTGAAACAGATATTGCCCCTGAACTCGTGAATGAGGTAGCAATCGCCGACATCACCGTTCTTAGGTTTCTTTCCGAGTGCAATCATATAGCCCGGCGCAGCCTTGAATATCAACAGGTCGGATTTCTTTTTACCGCCTTTCCAATCACCGCACAGAGCATCCAAGTCCAATTCGATTTTCGGTTGTTCGGCTCTGCCCCTGTTCGGGTCAATTACTACAATATCGAGGTTTACATCGGCTATCGTATCTGCCTCAAAAGGCGGTTCGTCCTGCGAAAGCAGAGCTTCGGTAAGAATACTGTTGATTCCTACCGTATGGAGAAGCAATTTCTCCAGTTGTTCATTACTGAATCTTTTTAACATGATCTTTTAGTGGTTTATGGGGCTTTACCGCCCGATTAATAATTTACTTCCGCTTACTTTCGGCTATCTGTTTTATAGCCAGCTCATAGTTACCGTCCAACTCGTCCGTCTTATTGAACACCTCCATCTTTTCGCTCTCTTCGGTCGTATAAGTCATGTATTCTTCCATACTTACCTCTGTTGCATATACCGCCGACTGCACACCGCCCAGCCCAAACCATACTTCCTTGTATTTTCGGCTCGGATGGTTCGCCATGTTGATCGACAGGATTTGCCCTTTCTCTTTTTCTGTCAGACCTAAAAGGGCTTGGATGCTGTCAAATTTGTTCATGTACTTGCGCTGATCGAGCAGGATTTTGCAGTCGGAGTTATTGATGATGGATTCCTTGACAATGGGCGATGCGATAATATCGTCCACCTCCTGCGTTACGACGATGGCTTCACCGAAGTATTTACGGACGGTTTTGTACATATATTTCAGATATTCAGCCATGTTTGCAGACGATAGAGCCTTCCATGCCTCTTCAACGATCAGTTGTTTACGAACACCTTTCAATCGGCGCATCTTATTGATGAATGCCTCCATGATGATGATTGTTACAATAGGGAAAAGCTCTTTGTTTTCCTTAATACTGTCAATCTCAAACACGATAAAGCTCTTATTCAACAGGTCGATATTCTGCTCCGAATTGAGCAGGAAGTCGAAACGCCCGCCACGATAATACTGGCGCAGGGTGGTAAGCATATTGTCGATATTAAAATCGTCCTTGCTTACCTTGATTTCGCGTTCCTCCAGCTCACGGCGATAGTCACCTAACATATATTCATAGAAGGTGTTGAACGACGGGACAATGGTACGGTCAGCACGAATCTTTTCGATATACGCCGATACCGCACTGCCGAGTTCTCCCGATTCGGTTTTGCTTGTCTTATCATCTTCGGATTTCCAGAGGGTCAGCAGCAGCGTTTTAATACTGTCCTTTTTCTCCACATCGAACACGTAATCGTCCGTATAAAATGGATTAAAAGAGATCGGATTTTCTTCGGTGTAGGTGAAGTAGATTCCGTCCTGACCTTTGGTTCTGCGGCGTACCATTTCACACAAACCCTGATAAGAGTTACCCGTATCGACCAAGACTACATGCGTTCCCTGTTCCCAATACTGCCTGACCATGTGGTTCATAAAAAAGGATTTACCGCTACCGGATGGCCCTAACACAAACTTGTTTCTGTTAGTGGTTATCCCGCGTTTCATAGGTAAATCCGATATATCCACATGGAGCGGTTTGCCGCTTACACGGTCGCACATCTTGATACCGAACGGTGAAGGCGAAGATTGGTAGTTGGTTTCCTCGGTAAAGAAGCACAACGCAGGTTCGATGAAAGTGTAAAAACTTTCCTCGCTCGGAAAATCACCCGCATTGCCGGGCATTGCAGCCCAATAGAGTGTAGCGGCATCCACTGTATTGTGGCGGGGCTTACACTCCATAAGGGCAAGCTGGCTACCCACATCGTTGCGGATATGTTTCAATTCGTCCTCGCTATCGCTCCATGCCATCACGTTGAAGTGCGCTCTGACGGAAGTAAGCCCGAAACTGTGCGCTTCATTCAGGTACTTGTCGATCCACTCCTTGTTAATTTGGTTTCCTCGACTGTACTTCGACAACGATTGCATATTGCGGGCTGACTTCTCAAACTTTCGCAGGTTCTCCGCCGAATCGTCCAAAAATATGTACTGGTTATACACATGATCGCACGATAAGAGTAAACCCACAGGTGCGGCAAACGATAATCGGCAGTCGCTTCTATCCGTAGAAAGTCGCTCATATCGCATATCCGTTCCGACCGTTCCGGGCAAGTCCTCCACATCGGAAATTGTGTGCAGGCACACTTTCTTTGCTCCGATTTGAAGACCGTCCGCTCCAAGTTCCATATCCTGTAAACAGGTGGTATCATCGAGCGAGAGGGCGAAGTATTTTTCAATAAGTCCCGCCTCGTTCTCCGTTCCCGTAATCTCGTCCGAAGTAAGGCGCGTAAGAGAGATAAATCCCGAATCGTTTACGATGCGCTCAAACTGACCCACCGCCTCCATAAACTTTATTGCCGTGTCCTTGTTTACCTCTTTGGGTATGATGTTTCCGCGACAGAGCGATGAAAAGTTAGACTGCATACGCATTCTATCCTTTGTCGTTTTTGTCAGGAACAAAAAGCACGTGTGGTTCAGGTAGGGTCGTTCGTTGAAATGCTTCTCAAACGAGCGGGACAGGAAGCTCATATCCTCCTTATCCGTTTGCGGTTTGTAGTTCTCCTTCACAAACCAGTCCTGTTTATGGATTACCGAGTAATCGGGCAAAACCTTGATGGCTTTCGTCCAAGCCGAGTGTATGGCTTCATATTCGGTGTTGGTTACGGTAAACAGTTCCGGCAGACCGACACGGAAGGCTACCGTTATATCCGCATCCTTGCTGATGATACAGTCTTGCTCTACTGCCAACAGCGGGAATTTACTTTCGATGGTAGCCGCTTTCATTGTGTTACGCATAGGTTGCCTCCTTTCTTCTTTGGCGTTGGAACAAGCGGCGGGAATTTTTGCGGTTTATCAGGTAGCGCGGGTGCTGCCGTTTGGCAAGCATTTTCATAAGCCCGTGTTCACCGTATTTCGCATTCAGGTTGAATGTCAGCCATACCAATGCGGAGGCGGCGATAACGCCGAAGCCGATACAGACCCATTGGTCGATGCCCGCCATATACATAATCACAAAGACTATGAATACGGATAACAGACCACCTGCGAAGATGAATAGATACTGACTTTTCAAGCCCTTAAATTCCACACTCTTGCCAATGCCTTTATTAATATTATGCTCCATTTCTTATTTGGTTTTTGAAATGGATTACAAGAAGAAGGAGCGTAGGATAGTTGCGGCAACGATCAAAAAGATACACGCGCCGAACCATGAGGCGGCGGTTTTAGAGGTATCGGGATCGCCACTCGAAAACTTGTTATAGACTTTGATTCCGCCGATAAGCCCCACGACTGCGCCGATGGCGTAGATAAGTTTTGTGCCGGGGTCAAAGTAACTTGTTACCATATTGGTAGCTTCGGTGATTCCACCGATACCGTTACCCTGAGCAAAAGCGGATGATACGGCAGCCAAAACAAAGGCTGCCGACATAAGAATTTTTTTCTTTGTCATACGAATTTTTGATTAATGGTACAGGGGGTGGAATAGTCCCCTGTACCAAGTGAATAATGTTGTTTAACTTGATCTTTTAGTGGTTATCAGCGCGTAGCTAACCGTAATCCCGTTCTTTCATTTCTCTTTGTTTTTAATGGTTACACATTCTACGCAAACTTGCGTACATCAAATTCTTTCGGTGCTTTCACCGCTGGTTCGTCCGTTTCTACCGCTTCCCGTTTCTTGCGATGGAAGGCAGCGAAGTAATCGTCCATCAAAGCGGACACTACTTTCTTTTTCGGTTCATCGCCCGCGACCTGTTCAAACATTTCAGTCTTTCGTATTTCGACCAAAACCCGTCCGGCTTCTTCTTTTTCTTCGGATGTTGCGCTGTCGGCAGCTTCTACCGTTCGCACCATACCCGCCAAGTTGTTGAAGTCAAGTCCGAGTGCCATCGAAACCCCGGCGACCCCTTCGGTATCTTCGTCCTCTGTTTCTTCTTCGTCTAAATCCTCATCGTTATATTCCGGCTCAAATTCGAGGGGTGTGTTCTCAACTTCTACATTGATCTCGTTTGAATTTTCGTCCGTCATATTGTTATCGGATAAGACTGTTTCCGTTTCAACCGGAAGGGTTGCCACTGGAGCATCTTTTTTACTTTCGTCAGCAAATGTATTGGTATTTTCCACTCGTTTTTCATTATGAATCAGTGTGGTAGCTTCTGTCCGGGATTGTCTAAGGTCAAATTTGCTTTTGCCTACAATGTCCTCTTTCGGGGCAGAACGAAACGGATTAAAAGCAGGGTTTTTTGCTGCATTTTTTTTGCGCTTTATCATTCGTTCTCGAAGCAGATACAAGGCAAGAAAAAGCACATACAGCACAATGGCTGAAATGATATATCGTTCCATAGCTTATTTGTTTTACAATAAATCGTTACGCTGTTGTCGGTATAGCTCATTTATTTCTTCCTTATGGAGTTGCAGATGCTCATTAAGTACCGTGTCAATATATCCGCCTACCGATATATCGTTGCCTGCATCGACCAAAGCCCTGACAAGTTTTGCGATAACTGCATGAACATCGTAGCTGATATAGACACATTGCCGTGTCTTGATTTCGTTACGTTTCAGAAATGTTTCTTTAAATCCGGCGGATTGTTGCCCCCGCTTACGCTTTGAGGCTTCCTTTATCTCTTGCGGAGAATTAACAGCAATACTTTCTTGCTCAGGTGGCGGCGTTTCTTCCGGTACAGGTTCGGGCGGTTGTATAGCCTGCGGATTTTCTCGATTGTCAGGCTTAGTTTGACCAATAATGAAATCGGCATCAAACCCCGATGTATCTACTTTCTTTGCCATAGTACGCTTACTTTAACAGTTCCAACAGCTCATCTGTAAGGGCATCAATATTGCTGCCTTTGACAAGGGATTTATCTGCCGGGAATAATGTAGAGCGGAACAAGGCTTTGTGATTGACAGATTGTTCTCGGCGGAAACGCTTGCTGTCAGGAATAAATGTTTCAAGAGTGGTAAATCCTAATTCCTTAATTACTGCCTCATACACTTCGTAGAGTTCGGATTTTTCTCTACCATCGACCATATTCCAAAGCAGGCGCATGGCTTTGATATTGGATTTGCCCGTATTCACAATATTATCCCTTACCACTATCATATAGTTAAGGGTACTTTCCATCACCACACGGTCTGCGGCAATCGGAGCAATGATATAGTCCATACTGGCAAGGGCGAGAACTAAATCTCGATTGTTCATCGTTCCGGGCAGGTCGAAGAATACAAAGTCATATTCGCCCTGCTCACAAAGCGCATCGGCATCGTTCAACGCTTTTTCCGTGCTGCTTTCAATTACGGGATAGGCTTTCTTTCCCTCCAGACGTGTAAACTGTTCGTAAGCCATTCCTTTGTAATACTCATCATCCGCTACCATTTTAAAATCGCGTTCCCGCATTTCACTGATAGAGTGTTGCGGGTAGTCGCAATCCACGATTGCCACAGTGTAACCCTTGACATAATGCAGGTAGCTTGCGATTAAAACGGTGAGGGTCGTTTTTCCCGCTCCGCCTTTTTGAGTGCTGAACGCTACATACTTCGGTTCTTTTTTGCTTTCTTCTTTTTTCATTTCACTACTTGTTTTAATTGTTATTTATTGAATGATTTGTACCACTGATGCGGTACTGCTGTTTTTAAATTGATACTCGATTATCTCCCTATTGACTACGATGCTTTCCTATCAATGGATTGAAATGCGTTGATAGTTTTCTGCCTGTTCAACTACTTGCCGAAATACATAATCGCAGGACTAAAAATGTAAAGCGATATACAGATACGACAGCACTTATTCACATCAGTACGACAGTACAACAGCACGACAATACAAATTCAAATTGTTGCTTTTTTGCTTTAATAATTTCGTAAATCAACAAGGCTTCAAATCCATTTCTTCGGCAAATAAACGCCTTCTTTTTCAGTCCGACATCATCTTTTCTATGGGTGGTAGCTTCTGTCCGGCTTTGTCTATACTTATTGACTTTCAGGAGATTAATTAAGACCATAACTTTGCAGCATGAAATGTTACGGAGGTTTTCATGCCGATTTTTAAGGTAGTTCCGGCAATGAAAAATGCCCGTCAAAGAGCAGGTACTTATCCCGATTTTTCGGGGTCGTAAACTGCCCCTTGCGGGCAAAAAGTATTTGCATTTTGGCAAATAGCAAGATGTGTTGTTTGCATCACAAAACAAGTTTTGCTGCATACAACCTCTTGCTCTTCCAGAGGGTTTTTCCTCTCCGAAGTCGGGAAAATTAGGATACGAACAACAGTCCGCATCGCATAAAGATTTAATAATTCGGTGTGCGCGGACGCACCCACTAAAAGATCAATGTTATGAACGAAGAAAAAACAGTACCCCGCAAGCGGGGAAAAGGGGGCAGACCCCCGAAGAATGATCCTGCCAAACGCAGGCTCACGGTGAATCTCACCGAACAGCAGCACGCCGATTTTCTTGCCCTTTTCGAGCAGTCGGGCGTACATTCTTTGTCCAGTTTTATCTCGGCACGCATCTTCGGTGATGAGTTCCGGGTGGTAAAAACGGACGCATCGGCTGTCGAATTTACCGCAAAACTGACCGCTTTACACGGGCAATTCCGAAGCGTTGGAGTAAACTATAACCAAATTGTGAAGGAATTACACGCCAATTTCGGAGAGAAAAAAGCGTTGGCGTTGCTCTATAAGTTGGAGAAAGCGACTATCGAACTGGCAGGAATCGGGCGTGAAGTGATGCAGCTATGCGAGCAATTTAAGGCTAAATTCCTGTAAAAATGGTCGCAAAAATCTCGCACGGGAGCAATCTTTACGGCGCACTTTCCTACAATCAGGAGAAGGTGGACGAGGGTTTAGCTAAGGTTTTGGCGACTAATTTAGTGATCGAACCCACCGATGGAGTGTTCAATGCCTCCGCCTGTATGCAGGATTTCGAGCGGTTTATGCCCTCGCATATCACCACCAAGAAGCCCGTAATTCATGTTTCGCTGAACCCGCACCCGGACGATAAGCTGACCGATGAACAGCTTACCGAGATCGGACAAAAGTATATGGAGTGGTTGGGCTACGGCAATCAGCCCTACATGATTTTCAAACATGAGGACATCGACCGCCAGCACATACACATTGTTTCGACCCGTGTTCGACCCGATGGCTCGCTTATTCCCGACAGCTTTGGGAAAGACCGAAGCAACAAGATTAGGCGAGAACTGGAGCAGGAATATAACTTGATACCCGCCAAAGTTCAAAATCAGGGTGAGGCATGGCAACTTACTCCGGTGGAAGTTAGCCAGGGGAACTTAAAAAAGCAGCTGGCAAACGTTATCAAACCGCTTGCTGAAATGTACCGCTTTCAAACGCTGGGCGAGTACAAGGCTTTGCTATCCTTATATAATGTAGGTGTGGAGGAAGTCAAAGGGGATAACAACGGCAAGCCGTATCGTGGTTTGGTTTACTCGGCGTTGGACGGTGAGGGCAACCGTGTCGGTAAGCCCTTAAAATCATCATTGTTCGGAAAGACTATCGGTATTGAGGGGTTGGATGCGAAATTCGATAAGTCGAAAGAAACGATTAAGACAGACGGCGTAGCCAAACAAACCCGTGCTACCGTTTCCGCGTCCCTCGCAAGCACCCGCACAGAAAGCGAGTTCCGAGCGGCTTTGCGGGAAAAAGGTATCGACCTTGTGTTACGGCGCAACAATGAAGGACGCATTTTCGGGGCTACGTTTATCGACCACGAGCAGCGGGTAGTCTTGAACGGTTCTCGTTTGGGTAAAGAATTTTCGGCTAATGTTCTGAACGAGCGTTTTGCAGATAGTTCGCCGCAACAAGAGCAGCGCGAGGATCTGCAAGCTCCAAAAATTCAACAACCCATTGAGCCGGACAACAGCCGCAAGCCGTCTGCTCCGACACCCTCCGGGCAAGTTGCAAGCAATGTCGAATCGCAGTCGGATCGCAGCGATGATCCTATGGGTAGCTTGCTATCCATCCTTACCCCTGAAACCGCAGGGGAGGAAAACAAACAGCCGACCATCAAGCGCAAGAGAAAGAAAAAGCGCAGGTATGGAAGGCAGCAATAAATCTGATTAATAACAATTTTAAAATCAATAATTATGCAAAATGAAGATGATTTAAGAGGCTTGGCAAAAGTCATGGAGTTTATGCGGGCAATCAGTGTATTGTTCGTACTGATGAACATTTACTGGTTCTGCTATCAGGCAATAAACGAGTGGGGAATCAATATCGGCGTAGTCGATAAAATCCTGATGAACTTTAATAACACCGCAGGACTGTTTAACTCAATCCTGTGGACGAAAATCTTTGCGGTCGTGTTTCTTGCATTGTCTTGTTTGGGAACAAAGGGCGTAAAAGAGGAAAAGATTACATGGAATAAAATATACGTATGCCTTACATTAGGCTTTATATTTTTCTTTCTGAATTGGTGGTTGCTATACTTACCGTTACCCAAAATTGCCAACGCAGGATTTTATATTTTTACTATTTCGGTAGGCTTTATATTGCTTTTGATGGCAGGTACATGGATGTCGCGCCTACTCAAAAACAATATGTTTGACGATGTTTTCAATACCGAAAACGAATCGTTCATGCAGGAAACCCGCCTGATGGTAAACGACTATTCGGTAAATCTGCCTACGAAATTCTGGTATAAAAAGAAGCAGTGGAAAGGCTGGATTAATGTCGTTAATCCGTTTCGTGCGGCAATCGTTCTCGGCACTCCGGGTTCGGGTAAGTCTTATGCAGTGGTGAACAACTTTATCAAACAGCAAATCGAAAAGGGTTTTTCGCTCTATGTGTACGATTTTAAGTTTCCCGACCTCGCGACCATTGCATACAACCACTTGCTGAACAACCGAGAAGGCTACGAGAAAGTACCGACATTTTACGTGATTAACTTTGACGATCCTTCGCGTTCGCACCGTTGCAATCCGATTAATCCCTCTTTTATGGATGATATTTCGGATGCCTACGAATCGGCATACACAATCATGTTGAACTTGAATCGTACATGGGTGCAGAAGCAGGGTGATTTCTTTGTCGAATCTCCGATTATCCTGTTCGCCGCTATTATATGGTACTTGCGCATCTACGAGGACGGGAAGTATTGCACTTTTCCTCATGCCATAGAGTTTTTGAACAAACGCTACGAAGATATTTTCCCGATTCTGACCTCTTATCCCGACTTGGAAAATTACCTTTCGCCCTTTATGGATGCGTGGCTTGGAGGCGCGGCGGATCAGTTGCAGGGGCAAATTGCAAGTGCTAAAATTCCGCTTTCCCGCATGATTTCCCCACAACTTTATTGGGTAATGTCGGGTGATGAATTTAGCCTTGATATTAATAACCCCGATGATCCTAAAATGTTGGTGGTGGGGAACAATCCCGACCGTCAGAATATCTATGGTGCGGCTCTCGGTTTGTATAATTCCCGCATTGTAAAACTGATTAATAAGAAAGGTCAGCTAAAGAGTTCGGTTATCATTGACGAGTTGCCGACAATTTATTTCAAAGGATTGGATAATTTGATAGCTACCGCCCGAAGCAACAAGGTTGCCGTGCTGTTAGGCTTTCAGGATTTTTCGCAGCTAAAGCGCGACTATGGAGATAAAGAGGCAGCGGTAGTGATGAACACCGTAGGTAACATCTTTTCGGGTCAAGTAGTTGGTGATACGGCTAAAACTCTGTCTGACCGTTTCGGAAAAGTGTTGCAGAAACGCCAGTCCATGACGATAAACCGTAACGATAAATCAACCTCTATTTCTACACAAATGGATAGCTTAATACCGCCGTCCAAAATTTCCAATCTCACACAAGGTATGTTTGTGGGTGCGGTGGCGGATAACTTCGATGAGCGGATAGAGCAAAAGATTTTTCACTGTGAGATTGTGGTCGACAACGAACGAGTTTCCACTGAAACAAAGGCTTACAAGAAAATACCCGTTATCACCAACTTTGTAGATGAAAACGGTGTTGATCGAATGAAGGAGATGATTAAGGAGAATTACGACCGCATCAAAGCTGAAACGAAACAGATTGTCGCCGATGAATTGCAGCGCATAAAAGATGATCCCGACCTTTGCCATTTATTGCCGAAGGAGGAATAAATAAATATAAAGAGCGTAGTTTTATCTGTAAAAGTTAGCACTTGATCATACATGAGGTAATAAATCTGACACAAGTAATTCATAAATATTTTTTCTTTTCAAATCCCCTCCCCAAAGCCCATAGAGGGCGTTTGAAAAGAAAAAATATTGTAAGGTACATTAAACCTCAATTGGGAGTGTCTGTAAGATCGAATCTCATTTTTTACATTTTATCTTTTCTACGCTCTTTACTTTTGCTGCTTACTTTCTCTTTCCACTTTTTTCTCTTTGAGAAAGTGCACTTCCAGCAGCAGTTTTGCTTGTTTTGCTCGTCCTTCCATCTCTCAAGACTTTCGAAGCGGCAGAAGCAGCAGCTTTACTTGTAACTTTTTTAGCCATTACTTTCAGAATTTGCTTTCAATCCGAACAACACAGGTGGATTGATTCCTGATTAAAGTCATTTTACCATATGGTTGACTTAATAAACCATGATTAATGTATTCCACCACCGTGCCAAATACCTGTGGCAACCCATATTTCATAATGAAGTAGCCATTCGCTTGCCCATGGAATAATAGTTTTTGCAATCATTTTACTTGCATTCCATTCATTCATACGCCTGTGATATAAACATAAATGCTGCTTTTCGTGATCATATATATGTGGGAGCTTGGTTGCATCTTTAGCTAATGGCAGTGGCATCGGATTTATTACATATATATTAGGATCATGCCCTATATTATACACTATTCTTATATCATATGTAATACTTAAATTGGAAGGTTTAAGCTTTCCTTCCCAAACAAACCCTCTGTCAAAACCAATAATTTTCAAAGTCGAATCTGGAAAATAATGTCGAAGCATTCCTCCTTGAGCATGAACTGAAATTCGTTTCTTTTTAATCGTTGCCATGAAAATTATGCGATGCTGCGGCAACACTCCCTATTGAACTAAGAATACCTGTGCCTGCTGCCATTTTTAAAGAACCACTTTCCCTAAGGTTTAGTTTGTTTTCTCCCAAAGTAGAGAATGTTTTCGTAACTGCCTGTTCTCCAAAAGGCTTTTTCATCGCTTCGGCAATATATTGCAATCCTCGTTTTTGGAGAATAGTTTGTATATCAGACTCAACTTGGTCAAGCCATTTGTAGAAGTTCTTTTCCCTTTGAGGATGCTCTACCCATTTATCTGCAAAGTTTTCTTCTGGATTCACAGGGTTTGGAATCCATTTAATAACCTTACCCACTTTAGGGTCAAAACGGCTTTCAATATAGCTGTGCATATTAGCAATCACGCTCGTTAATGCGTCTATGACAGAAGTTTCTTTGTTGTATGCCTTTGAAGCCAGTGTTGTTATAATTATGGAAATAGGTTTATCTTCATCTCCGTTAAACATCATATCACGATGCCTTTTTAGAATTTGAACAACTCGTTGAAGGGGTAGTTTTTCCTTGTTATACTTTGGAACAGGATTTACGGCTTCCGACAACATCATAGATTTACGCAATGTTGTAACGTCAGCTACATTAAAAAACCATCTGCCATAACCAAATGGATTACTTTTCATCCAATTCTCAGCAATAGTATCTGTATAGTAATTACTTTGTTCATTGTCAGTAATGCGTATTGCTAACGAATCATATTTTTCATCCAGTGCTGAAGCAGAAAAAGCTTTTTCAAGTACAGTGTCATATCCAATACTAACAAGGCTTGGAAGTATATCCATGTGATAATTGGCATTATCGGAGTACGCCAATGTCCAACATCTTCTTCCTTCCTCATCAAGCATATTTTTGTAGGTTTCGTTTGCCTTAATTCGATCTCCAATTGCTTGTTTGAGATGGTATTGTGCCCATTGTGGATTTTTACCTGTCAATTCACACACTAAATCAATATCCAAATCATCTTCTTCACAAACAGGTTTAATCATTGTTCCAAGCATGAATGAACCTTGAGGACGAATGATAGGCTTATATGGTGCGAGTGATGATTCAGGCTTTGCCAGCCATTCTCCAACTGCTCCATAACTACTAACGGCGGCGTTATATTGGGATTCTGTAATATCCAATGTTTCTCCGAGTGTTTCTAAAATCTCACTAAATTGTTTTTTTTCTTCTTGTGTAAGCATATATAATTATTTTATTGTTATTGTCTTATAAAAATCGTCTTTCACTTTATTTGCATCATATATTGCTAAAGGCATATCGACTTTAGGCATCCATACTCGCCCCAATTCAACAGATGCAGAAACAGGCATAGCCGGAAAAATATGTAAATCCGTACAGCCATGATAATATTTAATTTTATCAAAAGTCGATCGAACAGTAATGCGAAAATCGGATAGCAATGCTTCCGTCTTTAAGAAATCATTGTTTGGAGTACCACTTATTGTAACCTCCCATATACTTACATTATCACCCAGTGTCTTTAGTATCCTATCGTGTTTTATTGTTGCACTCAAGCTAAATATAAGAACAGGAGTTTTCGTTTTGTCAATAGGTTCGTGAAGTACATATTTAATATCGGAAGAAGCTACTTGCCACTTCCAAGTAGAAGGTTCTCTGTGTTTCTGATATACTTTTACATTATTCAAATCGTTCAATAGGGCTCCTAATTTTATTAACAATGGCTGTGGAGCAAGAGCAAATACAGAATAATGATCTGAATTTCCCTGCATTATTCTTGGTTTAATTTTCAGATTAAACTGTTCTTCAAGGTTTGCTCCTTCTGCCAACCAATAAACATCTTTGTCATCAGTAAAAGGTGCATTCTTGAAACCAAGCTCAATGGGATAATCACTTGCCGGGTAATAATCATAGAGCAGTGCTTCACTCGCTGACCTGTAAGACAAAGGCGAACTATTTACCCCAATATTTGCTCCAAATAAAATTATTTCACTGAACATATTTGGAGTAATATCAGTTATTCGTTTGATACGTTGTTCATGTTGTCGCTTCATCATTAATAACCGAGATTCGGGATGTCCTGCTATATCAAACTTATCAATCAAATTATGATGTTCGTTACAGAGCAACATTAAATTGTCTATATTATCGCAAAGCTGTACAGAACGAGTAGTATCTCCTCTTGGTCCATTGGGTGAATCAGCGACAATATGTGCAATATAGGCACTATTATATGTTTTTTTAGTCAATATGTCTGTATGTAAAACCTTGTTACATCCTGCATATTCACATCTTCCTCCGGATATTGCCCAAAGAAGATTTTTGTTTTTATCTGATATGCTTGTTACGCTCATTATATATCAATTTATTCGTTATCATTTTACTATATACTCATTCCGTTAGGGTTAAATTCTATCTATTCCCTTAATAATGTTTATCTTTGTTAGATAATTGGTATCCCTTCAACTATATACCAATTCCGTTAGTAACGCTTTTAGTATATAAATGGAAAGTGATGTAATGACAGAAAAAATAGATTTTGAAAATATGGCTGGCTCTGAATTATTGGAATACATCTCATTCAAAGATGAGTTTCACAATGAAGCAGAGTTAGCTTTTTGTGTTTTCTGTGACCGATACCAACGAGATATATTGCAGAAGGCAGAAATTCAGTGTTCTAAATTTGAATATAATGATGCCATAGCTTTCTTAGCAGCACAATGCACTTTTGATAAAGTATGGAAGAGTGCTCATACTTTTGATTTAAAAAAAGCAAACACAAAAAATGTGGATAAAGCTATCCTTATGTGGATGTATAAAATATTGTATACTCAGATATTGCTTTTTAAGAATAGAGATACTTGTGCTCAACCCACAGAAGAGGAAGATTTATCCTTAATAGAAAATGTGGATGAACTTATTAACGTATGTGCTCCCGAGAACATTGAGAAGCAAAAGGAATTAAAGGAGAGTTTGAGTTTTTTGGAAAAGGTGTTACAAGGGCTTTCTCTAAAGCATAGAATAATTTACTTTACTTATTTAGCATACAAGCCAGAGAAAGACAAAAACATTCCTCGTTCTGTAAGCAATAAATTACAAGAGCAGTTGGATTTAACGCAAGCTTCCATTAGAGTATACAGGAAAGAAGCAACCGACCTTGTAAATAATTATATAAACAAAGTCAATGAAAACAAATAATAAAAATAAAATCAACAATCAGAATCTGGAGGAGTGGTTTCGTTCTACAGGATTCTTATTCCCGACAAATGAATTAGAACTTGCAAGATTTAATAAATTGTACGCAGATTATGATTTTAAATTAAAAGATGTTTCGATTGATGCAAGATTAATTATAGAAGGTAATGTTTGCTCCTGTGCTACAAAAGTGCTTAAGATTGAAAAGAAAGATGAACTCAATAGTGAGATTGAGGAATTGAGAATGGTTGCGCGAAAAGGGCAAGAAGTTCCTAAACATATCCTTGACAAAATGACTAAAAAGCATCGCAAAAACAACGATGGCGAAGAAGAATAATCCAAGAATAAAACGACTGGCAGAGTATATTGCTTTACAGTTTGATAAAAAAATTACCCCACTTGAAGAAATCGTCAAAGATGAAAAGTTAGAAGTATTTTACGACAATTACGAGAGTAATACTTTTGATGGAATGACAATTTTTGATGATGGGAAATTTTATATTCATCTTAATACTGATAAAGGAAATAAAATTAATACGGAAAGAGGACGGTTTACTTTAGCACACGAGCTTGGGCACTATTTTATTGATACGCATAGAATAGGATTGAAAAACGGTTTATTAGAGCCACACCCTTCTCATACCAACAAAGCACAATTTTTTTCAATTGAGCGTGAGGCTGATTATTTTGCATCCTGTTTATTAATGCCCGAAGAGCGTTTTCGAAAAGATATAGGAAGTAAAAAATTTGGCATTGATGTAATTGACTTCTTGAGAACTGAATACAAAGTAAGTAGGACAGCATGTGCTTTGCGATTTGCAGACATTGGAAACTATCCTATTCTTGTAGTATATGCTGAAAACAATATTATAAGATGGACTTACTCAAGTGACGATTTTCCTTTCAAATGGTTGATTAATGACAAAATTGTACCACGAAATACTGTTATGGGAGATTATTTCAATAATAACCATATTGCAGAAGTGTTCAAAACAGAGCAAGTTTGGGCAGTAGATTGTTTTAATTACGTAAAAGATGAAGATTTACAAAGGAAATTTTACGAACATTGTATTACACATAAGGATTCAGCATTAAGTCTTTTTTGGGAAGATTAATTCACAAATTATGGAATACGAAAATCGCCACTTTCTTAAAACGAAGGTGGCGTTTTTTTATGCCCATTTTTTCAAAACACCCCAGACAACCCCGGACACAAGCATCCACCGCATTAAAACCTTGCAATCAGTCCATTAGTTAGGTGTATTTTCGTTCTGTATTACTATTAATGCAGAATTTAAAATCATTTTATTATGGATGAAAAAGTAAAAACAGACGAGCCTAAAGTCTTACTGACACAGGGCGAGGACGGCAAGCTAAAAGCCATTGCCGGAGAACAGGACGGGAAAATAAAAACCGTCAATCCCACCAAAGAGAATGCCGACCAGTTTATGAAGATCGACACCAACGGCAATGCGTTGGAAAACTTCTTCAAAAAATTTGCGGCGCAGTTCAGCCACCCCTCGCACACGGGCGTTTACGCCGTCAGCACATCAGCCGTAGATAAAGTCGCGGCTTTCTTCGACAAACTTATCCGTATCGACCACAAGGACAAGGCACTCGATCCGTACCGTGTCAAATTTGACGGTAAGATACGCATAGAGGTAGAGTTTACAGGCAAATATCAGCCCTTAGACCTCAATAAGCTCAACTGGAAAGAGGTCGAAAAGTTAGGGCTTTCGGGCGACAGCTTGCAGGACGCACTCAAAGCTATGGTCTACGGACATAAGTCGCCGGGATTGTTGGAGATTAAACCTGTGATTGACGGGAAGGAGTTTCCGATGCAAGCCCGCCTGTCGTTGGAAAAGGAGGCGGACGACAGCATTAAAATCGCTACCCATCCCAAGCAGGAGCAGCCCGATTTCGACAAGCCGTTTATGGGCGTGGTCTTTACCGAACAGGATAAAAACGAGTTCCTAAAGAACGGTAACGGTGGGCGCGTATTCGATTTGGAGGTAAACGGCGAGAAAGTACCTTCGCTTATTTCTCTCGACAAGCTCACCAATCGCTTTGAGGCTAAACCACAATCCGAAATTAGTATCCCGCAAACGCTAAAAGGAGCAACCCTTTCCCCTGAGCAACAGCAGGGCTTGAAAGATGGTAAAGCCGTATGGATAGAGGGAATGGATAAGAAGGTGCAGCAGGGCGAACAGCCAGAAAAGATTTCTCGCTTCGTGCAGTACAACGCCGCCAATAAGAACTTCGACTTTAAGTTCAGCGATGAACAACGGCAACAGCACAACCAAAATCGGCAAGCCAAGCAGGGCGAGAAAACAGGCGAGGATCAGAAAGTACCCAAAGCCCGAAAAATCGGCGAGGTATGGGTTTACTCCAAACAGGCAGGCGTACAGCTTTCGGGTGAAGATTTTAAGAAGCTGTGCAACAAAGAGCCTGTATTTGTCAATGGCATGGAATCACAAAAACCCAAACAACAGGCTGATGCTTCGGGAGCGCAGAAAGTAGAGGCTACCGACCAAAAGGGGCAGAAGTACAATGCGTGGGTATGGATTGACGATAGCTTAGGGAAAGTTCGCCACACAGGTAAGCATCCCGATCAGGTTCGGGCGATTGAGGCAAAGAAAGCGCAGGAAGGTCAGAACGTGAAACCTGCCGCCGAAAGCAAAACACAGGTCGCGGTCAATAACGAGGGTAAGACCAATGAAGCGACCAAGCATTCCACCGAGCCGCTAAAGAAAGGTCAGACCCAGCCCACAGAGAAGCAAGCTGAAAAGAAAGAGCAGAAACAGGAAGAGAAAAAGCCTGCCAAGTCTAAAGGACGTAAGCTGTAAGCCATGATAGCAGCTTGCATTGTCGTATTAATAATCGCCATAGCAATTCTGATTGTCATTTTGTCAAAGCCGGGCAATTCAAATGACAGCAACAGCGAATATTATGTAGATGGCTACCATATCTACTACGACAGAAAAATTATCCGGCATCTTAAAAAATAAACCACTAAAAGATCAAAGTTAAATGAAAATAATAATAGCAGAAAAGCCCAGCGTAGCGCGAGATATTGCCGCTATCGTGGGTGCTACACAAAAGAAAGAGGGCTACATGGAGGGCGGCGGCTATGCCGTCACGTGGGCTTTTGGACATTTAGTAGGGCTTGCCATGCCCGAACAGTACGGTATCACAGGCTTCCAGAGCGAGAACCTGCCGATACTTCCAAACGAGTTTAAACTTTTGCCCCGACAAATCAAAGAGGGCAAAGAGTACAAGAACGATCCGGGAGTGATGAAGCAGCTAAACGTAATACGCGAGTTATTCCGCCGTGGAGATTCGATCATTGTTGCTACCGATGCCGGACGTGAAGGGGAACTCATATTCCGCTATATATTTGACTATATAGGATGCACCCTTCCGTTTGAAAGGCTTTGGATAAGCTCACTTACCGACCGTGCTATCAAGGACGGATTCAAAACCCTCCGTCCCGGTAGCGATTACGATAACCTCTACGCTTCGGCTAAAGCCCGAAGTCAGGCGGATTGGTTGGTGGGTATCAACAGCAGTCAGGCACTTTCTATTTCGGCAGGTTACGGCGTTTGGTCGCTCGGCAGGGTGCAGACCCCGACACTGGCGATTATTTGCAGCCGTTATCTTGAAAATAAGGATTTCAAGCCGCAAACCTATTTCCGTTTGAAGCTCCATACCGCCAAAGATGCTACGGCATTTGCCGTTCATTCGGTAGATAAGTTCGTTACACGCACCATTGCCGAAGAAGTAACAGCACAGGTCAAAGCCGCCGATACTGTTGAGATTACGGGCGTTGAGCGTAAGGAAGTCAAACAAGAACCGCCACTTTTGTACGACCTTACCACACTTCAAAAGGAAGCCAACAGCAAGCATGGTTTTTCGGCGGATAAAACCCTGACGATAGCACAAGCATTGTACGAGGCAAAGAAAATTTCCTACCCGCGCACAGGAAGCCGATATATTTCCCAAGATGTACTGGAGGAAATACCGCATCGTATCGCTATGCTTCGCTCGCATCCCGATTTTAAAGCATATATCGACAACAGATTCGATACCACGCTTAATACCCGCAGTGTGGACGATACGAAAGTTACCGACCACCATGCTATCATCATTACGGAAGATCCCGCTACGGGATTATCCAAAGATGAACAGATCATCTACGATATGGTTGCCGGGCGTATGCTGGAAGCCTTCGGCGAATGTTGCATCAAAGAGAACACCACCGTATCGCTTGACACGGGCGGCGTACACTTTTCCTGCAAAGGTAGCGTTACGCTCGTCCCCGGCTGGAGGGCGGTATTTAATGTTAAGGACGAGCCAAACGATGAAGATGATACGGCAGTTCTACCCGTTTTAATTGAGGGCGATAGTCTGCCTATTCGTGATTGTGAGATTCAGGAAAAGCAAACTAAGCCCCGACCACTTCACACGGAAAGCTCATTGCTCGGAGCGATGGAGAGTGCAGGCAAGGAGGTCGAAAACGAGGAAGAACGCGAAGCGATGAAAGAGTGCGGTATCGGAACTCCAGCAACCCGTGCGGCGATTATTGAAACATTATTTTCCCGCGAGTATATTTCGCGTGAGAAAAAAGCATTAGTTCCGACAAATAAAGGATTGGTGGTCTATCTTGCCGTTAAAGACAAAAAGATAGCGGATGTTGCCATGACAGGACAATGGGAACAAGCCCTGAATAAAATTGCTTCGGGCGAAATGGATGCCGCTACGTTCCATAAGGGTATAGAAGTTTACGCTTCACAGATCACTACGGAATTGCTCTCTACCGCCATCGAGCGGACAGATAACCGCCAGTCATGCCCTTGCCCGAAATGCAAGAGCGGGAATGTAGTTATTTACAATAAAGTCGCCAAATGTCAGAATGAAAGCTGCGGGCTTACTATATGGCGTTCTATTGCCAAAAAGGAGCTGACGGACGGACAGCTGACAGACCTGCTAATGAACGGCAAGACCGCCTTTATAAAAGGTTTCGTAAGCAGCAAGACCGGAAGCACTTTCGAGGCGGCAGTCAGGTTCGATGCGGACTATAAAACAGTCTTTGAGTTTCCGCCAAACAAAGGCAGCAGCAAGAAAAAACGATTTAAGTAAAATCTTCTTACCTTTGCCACTAAAGGTCTTTGTTCTACGATTCGGAATAGTCGTTTAATATTGATCTTTTAGTGGTGGCATCCGGGGTTTCGGCTTCGGATGCCTTTTTTTATATCCATATCTAAGGCTCATACTTCAAAGTGAGCGACATTGCTCTCCCCATTAATCGGGTACTTCCAATCTTGAATCGTTTACCGTTTCTTCCTGTCCGATTATAGCAGCAATCTCTTTACCTCCCTTATCGGTTACGAAAATCCACTTACGGATTAAGTACCTTCATTCGCGGGCGTAAGTATAAAAACCCGGCATTCTGCATTTTCCACTTAATATATACGGCAATGCCCGATGGGTATTTTCTATCATGGTGCAAAGGTGTTTACGGAATCTTAACGGGAAGTAAAGCACAAGCCCTGCGGGTTCACTTGAAAAATCTCCACACCGCATAAGTTCAGGGTAGTATTTTATCCGTGAATACTTGACATCCCTAATTCCTACACCGAAAATGCACCTGAATAAAAAATCAACCCGGCACTGCCGATTAAAAATTAAGGTTATGGAAAATATATCAGAAGCACGGATTTATGTAGGAACTTATGCTAAGTATAATGACGGTTCAATAGAAGGTAAGTGGTTAGACCTTTCGGATTATTCCGATAAAGAAGAATTTTACGAGGCTTGCCGCGAACTGCACAAGGACGAGGAAGACCCGGAATTTATGTTCCAAGATTGGGAATATATACCCTCTGGACTTATCGGTGAAAGCTGGCTGTCGGATAATATCTTTGAAGTTATCGAAGCTATTAACGATATGGATGATGATAGAAAAGAGGCATTCGAGATATGGCTTAACCACGAAAGCCACGATCTAAATTCTAAGGATATAAACGACTTGATTTCCTCCTTCGAGGATGATTTTCAGGGCGCATATAAGGATGAAGAAGATTATGCTTATGAAATCGTTGATGAGTGCTACGACCTGCCCGAATTTGCGAAAACATACTTTGACTATGAAAAGTTCGCCCGCGACCTGTTTATGACCGACTATTGGTTCGAGGACGGTTACGTGTTCCGGCATTCATAATGCTCTACGAAAATTACTAATCAGGCGGAGTAATCCGCCTTTTTTAGTGTCTGTCATAAATCGAGTAGGAGAAAACAAAAGTAGTTTTCTCCTACTTTTGTTTTCGTCCTCTCACACCACCCGGCATACGGATCCGTACCAAGGCGGTTCCTTACTTACGATACTACTTTACAATAACAATCCATTAAGAATGGATAATTGGCTCGCCTTATGCTATCATTGCTCAATGCTCGATTGAGTATAAAGCTATTCGAGATATGCCAATAACCCTTGCGAGTATTTGCCCACTCCCATGCTTTACGTTTATCAATTCCACATCGCTGAAGGTTCTTAAAGCGGGTCTTTACTTTCTTCCAGCACTTCCAGATACACATCCGCAGACGACGGCGATACCATGTGTCCAAATCCTTGAGTTTGTTCTTTATATCAGCTAACTTGAAGTATTCAAGCCAACCCATTATAAAGCAGCGAAGTGACGCTTTACGCTTTTCATAGCCCATACCATTACTACGACCAGTTAAAGCCTTTAATTTGGACTTGAACTTGGTGAAACTTTTAGCATGGACACTTAAGCGACATTCACCAGACATAACATAGAAACTATAACCAAGAAACTTTAATCCCCGGATATAGCCAACTACCGTCTTTTCGTGGTTTACACGCAAGTGTAGAGTACTCTCAATATAATGAGTAATACTCTCCTTCACCCGAACGGCTGCACGTTTGCTCTTGCAGAAAATCATACAATCGTCCGCATAACGGACGTATCGATGACCTCGACTATCCAACTCTTTGTCCAATTCATCAAGCATAATATTGCTTAACAATGGACTGAGCGGACCTCCTTGGGGAACTCCCTTAAGAGTCTCTTCATAGCGGTGACCAATCATAACTCCAGCCAGCAGATACTTATGAATAAGAGAGATAACGCGACCGTCTTTAATGCGACGCGACAGGAGTTCTATCAAGCGACTATGACTGACCGTATCGAAGAATTTCTCTAAATCCAAGTCTACAACATACTTGTAGCCGGAATTAACGTGTAATTGGCTTTTGCGCAGAGCATCGTGACAACTACGACCCGGGCGGAAACCATAACTGTCGTCACTAAAGATGCGTTCATAGATAGGTGATAATACCTGTGCAATAGATTGTTGAACAAGACGGTCTACTACGGTGGAAATACCCAGAGGGCGTCTCTTGCCGCCTTCTTTGGGAATTTCGACCCGCAGAACGGGAGTGGGACGATACCCTCCTGCTCGCAAGGAGGAAAGCAATTCCTCCTTATGGACTTGAAGCCATAAAAGCAAACCATCCGTACTCATCCCATCAATTCCGCCACTGCCTTTATTCGATACAACCCGTTTATAGGCTGTATTCAAGTTCGATGGAGACAGAATACGTTCCAGTAGTGCGTCTTGTGTAAAGGGTACTTCCGTGAGGTTGTTTTCAGTTATCCCAATGTAAGTCTGCACTCCTCGATAGCCTTCGGATGCCGTCCTATTCTTCTCAAGGCAGTTATCTCTCAATGTCGATATTTTCTGCATTCCTCCTTTCATCAGGTAACATTCATTTACTGCTCACTTACAATAAGGTTCAGACCTTCCCAAATTAACTCGTAATCCGGTACTATGTCATCGGCTGACTTCTCACCGCAATTGTTAGCCGTGCTTCCGAAAAAAAAAA
>NZ_KQ033908.1:0-53621 GCF_000969845.1 Parabacteroides sp. HGS0025 | reverse complement strand
ATATCTTTGAAAAAGGCAAACACGAGCTCTCTTTCGATGCATCTTACTCCAGAAATCGCGGACGCCGCCCTGCCTAATATTATATCGAAGATATTTTATTGCAGAAATCTACCGGAGGTGGCGATCCTACCAATATGGCAGTACAGGCCGACTATCTGAAATCGGTATCAAAAACAGGGAAAATTGAGTTTGGACTGAAAGGGCTCTCTAAATACAATAATTTTGATTATAAATTCTATGATCTGAATACGGGAACGGATGAATGGATATTAGACCCCGCATTTAGTAACGATCTGAAATATCAGGAGTATATATACTCTTCCTATCTTATGTATTCGGACAAACTGTCAAAGAAGCTGGAGTATAAAATTGGTGCAAGGTTGGAGTATAACACATCGGAACTTACTCAGGCATCATCAAATGAACGCATATACCATGAATACTGGTTCCCTTTTCCGTTCGCTCAACTCAAATATACGTTAGATGATTCTCAAAATATCGCATTGAGCATAAATCGCCGCATAACACGTCCGACATACCCACAGATCAATCCATTTATCAGTGTAGTCGATCAAACAACTTATGAAACAGGAAACAAGCACCTTGTTCCCGAAATACAAGACAAGGTGGAGCTGAATTATTCACTGATTAAAAACAGCTTCCAACTTCGTACAAATTTGTTTGCAAGTATATCAAAAGATTATATAACACAGGTTTCCATGCTATCGGATGCTGACAAGTTGATGCTGACATACGTCAACGGTAGCCGTCAGAATAAAATTGGCGCAGATTTGGACATTACATACAAATTCAATAAATATATATCTGTAAATCCTGCATTCTCTGTGTTTCATACACGCTCGACAGGACAATACAACGAGATTGATTTAAGTACAGACGACTTTGCATGGACTGGTAGTTTGAAAACTACAATAAAGCCCGAAAAGAGAACGGAAGTACAGATTTTCCTGAATTACAATTCTCCGTTATCACTACCACAATTTCGTTTAGGGGAAATATACTACGCCGACATTTCCGTAAGACGCTCGTTTCTTGACAATAAACTTTCAGTCAGTCTGACAATGACCGATGTTTTTAATACTCGCAAATGGAATATAGAATCGGACAATGCGGTTTATAAGTTGGATAACTACAGTAAAAACCAAACTCGTATGGTATGGCTGGGGCTAACATTCAATTTCAATTCTTATAAGGCAAACAAACCGCAGAAAAGCGGAGATGGAGAAATTGACAATCGCATAATTAAATTAGGAGATTAATAAGCAGATTATCAATACAGAAACAGTGCCGAAATATTTATTATTCAGCACTGTTTTCTGTTTTCTGAATGTTATTTTCTATTGGATATTTCTTCCATTGGAAAATAATACATATCTTTGTGCGTTATAAATTCACAAAATAGAGAAAATAGAGTTTAATATGGATAAAATCATTGTTTTAATCAAGCGAAACTGGCTCACCTTGCTTGGGGTTGTGGTCGGAATAATAGGCGGATTTTTGTATTGGAGATTTGTTGGATGCAGCAGCGGTAGCTGCCCGATTACATCCTCTCCGACAATGAGTGCGTTGTGGGGCGCAATGATGGGCGGTTTAGTATTCAGTTCATTTAAAAAAGAGAAAAATGAGAAAATATCTAAATAATTGGGATGCCGTGCGTATCATTCGCCTGCTGGCAGGCGTAGGCTTTGGAATATATGCCGTAGTGTCAAAAGAGTACTTGTTTTTGATGTTGGCGGGAATGTTTCTTTTACAAAGTATATTCAATGTCTCGTGCTGCGGAGCGGGCGGGTGCTCAACCGAACCAAAGAAAACGAAAACACAGGTATATAAAGATCAGATAGAGCAATATAAAGGATGAAAAAGATAGGAATACTTTTACTGCTTATGGCAGGAGTGATCTCTTGTGGCAGACAACCGAAACAGACAAACAGCATTAATCAAAAACAAGAAAATAATATGAAAACGATTCAATTAACGAAAGTAGATTTTTTAACAAAAGTAGCTAACTATGAAGCAAATCCGCAGGAGTGGAAGTATTTGGGTGACAAGCCGGCAATAATTGACTTCTATGCGTCATGGTGCGGCCCATGCAAGACTATTGCACCTGTTTTAGAAGAACTTGCCGCTGAATATGGCGATCAAATATATATCTATAAAATAGATACTGAAGCAGAACAAGAGTTGGCAGCAGCATTTGGCATTCGTTCGATTCCTTCTATTCTGTTCGTTCCGATGGATGGTGCTCCGCAAATGGCACAAGGAGCCATGCCTAAGGCTTCATTCAAGGAGGCGATAGACAAAGTCTTACTCAATAAATAAACGAAAAATGGCTTTAACAGTAGATAAAAACAGATGTCCTCAGAACCATAAATGCCCTATGTTGAGAGTATGTCCGGTAGATGCAATTACTCAGGATGGCTACGGATTGCCAAGAATCGACCCGGAAAAATGTATCGAATGCGGTAAATGCACTAAGTATTGTCCTATGGGCGCAGTAAAGAAAAACTAATCGAATTATGGAAGCATTATGTAGAATTAGAGATATATTTCGTTCTATCAACGATTTTGAAATTCATTTCCAGTCAAAATACAGCATAGGGCTTAATGAAGGTATGTTATTGTGTACTATTTCTAAATTTGAGAAATGTTCTTCGGGAGAAATAGCGGAAATTCTCGGGCTTTCATCATCGAACTCTTCAAAAGTAATTGCCTCGGTAGAAAAGAAGGGTTTCATCAAGCGCAAGATCGGTAAGGATGATAAACGCAAAATGTACTTTACTCTTACCGAAAAAGGTATAGAGTGTTTGAAATTTATCAAATGTGATTCTGATGATGTCTTGAGAATTATAGATAAGATTAGAGAAATTTAAAAATGACAACTACAATGCTGTCGCTAAATCCGGAGCAAAGTCTTATGTAAGTTGCGCAATCGGACGAATGAGTAAATAAACTTATGGTAAATATCAAAAAGCTACGAATATTTGTAGCTTTTTTGTTTACACCTCTATAAAAAGGTAATAAATAATTATATTTGCCATCACAATTATCAACATATGTTCAAAACTGATTAAATTAATGAAACACATCATCATTGGCGGAGTAGCAGGCTGAGCTACTGCCGCAGCACGTATCCGTCGAGCTGATGAATCGGCAGAGATCATTCTTCTCGAAAAAGGCAAATATATATCATATGCAAACTGCGGATTGCCGTATTACATTGGCGGAACTATTGCAGAACGCGAAAAATTGTTCCTGCAAACACCCCAATCGTTTGGTGGTCGATTCAATGTTGATGTTCGTATTGAAAACGAGGTTATTGGAATTGACTCAACTGCAAAATCTGTTAAAATTCGCAAAGCTGACGGTACGGAATACTCTGAAAATTACGACAAACTTTTATTGTCGCCCGGAGCGAATCCCGTTTGTCCGCCATTGGGAGGAATTGACTTGGATGGTATTTTTACGCTGCGCGATGTCAATGACACGGATAAAATCAAGAATTACATTACGACACACGAGGTAAAGCAAGCAGTCGTAGTCGGGGCGGGTTTCATCGGACTGGAAATGGCCGAAAATCTCCAACATGCCGGAGCTGCTGTCTCTATTGTCGAGATGGGCAATCAGGTGATGGCTCCCATTGATTTTTCGATGGCTGCGCAAGTTCATCAACACTTACTGCAAAAAGGAGTTGCACTGTATCTTGAACAGAGCGTAGAGCGATTTTCAAAAAATGGGAACCGATTAGATGTTCATTTCAAAAGCGGTGAAACAATCCCTGCCGATATTGTAATCCTATCAATAGGCGTGCGTCCTGAAACAACACTTGCGAAAGCCGCCGGACTTAAAATAGGCGAAACAGGCGGAATATGGGTGGATGAATATTTCGAAACCTCTGCAAAGGATATATATGCTGTGGGCGATGCCGTTGAATTTCCGCATCCGTTGACAGGCAAACCGTGGCTTAACTATCTGGCAAATCCTGCCAACCGTCAGGGGCGTATTGTTGCCGACAATATGGTTTCAGGTAACATCACGAAATATGAAGGTGCGATTGGTACTTGCATCGCTAAGGTTTTCGATATGACCGTTGCTGCGACAGGACTTGCTGCCAAACGCCTCAAACAAATGGAAATTCCTTACCGCAGTTCGTGGACACATTCGGGTTCGCACGCAGGATATTATCCCGATGCGTTGCCATTAAGCTTGAAGATTACGTTCGACCTGCAGACTGGGAAACTTCTGGGCGGACAATGTGTCGGTTATGACGGTGTGGATAAACGTATTGACCAAATCGCACTGCTTATCAAAAATGGCGGAACAATTTACGATCTTATTAAAGTAGAACACGCCTATGCACCGCCATTCTCATCGGCAAAAGATCCGATTGCAATTGCGGGATATGTTGCAAGTAACATAATCAGTGGCGTAATGCCTGCTATGACATGGCGAGAGATGCAAAACGCTAACCGTGATGAAGTTGTGATTCTTGATGTCCGCACAAAAGATGAATGTGCTATGGGAATGATCCCTGGAGCTGTGAATATTCCGGTGGATGAGTTGCGTGGCAGACTCAGTAAAATCCCGACCGATAAACCGATACTTATCTATTGTGCGATCGGATTGCGCGGATACCTTACTACGAAAATTCTCGTGGCGAACGGCTATACGAATGTAAAAAATCTATCGGGCGGTTACAAGACCTACTCTACGGCGGTGGCTCCGGTTAAACGCACCGAGCCTACGGTCGTAGCACCGGCTTGTAAAACAGATAATATCGACCAGCAAATTGCGAAAATGGAGATTAAAACAGTTAAAATAGATGCCTGCGGATTGGCTTGTCCCGGCCCTGTGATGAAGATTAAACAAGCTATCGACTCTATTGGCGAAGGAGAACGTATCGAAATGGTTGCCACCGATGTCGGTTTTGCCCGTGATGCTCAGGCATGGTGCAATACTACGGGGAATCAACTCATATCCAATACGGAAGAGAAGGGCAAATTCACGGTCGTGATCGAAAAAGGCTCGTCTAAAGCCTGCAAAACTATCACTTCGTGCGATGGAAAAGGCAAAACATTGATAATGTTCAGCGATGACCTTGATAAAGCATTGGCTACTTTTGTACTTGCCAACGGCGCCGTCGCGACTGGGCAAAAAGTAACGATCTTCTTTACCTTCTGGGGGTTGAACGTCATCAAAAAAGTGAAGAAACCCAAAGTTGAAAAAGATATTTTCGGAAAAATGTTCGGCATGATGCTGCCGTCGAGTTCGCTGAAACTGAAGCTCTCGAAGATGCACATGATGGGAATAGGCAGCCGCATGATGCGCTCGATTATGAAGCGTCACGGCATTGACTCACTGGAGTCACTTCGTGATCAGGCGATTGCCAACGGCGTGGAATTTATCGCCTGCCAGATGTCAATGGATGTGATGGGCGTAAAACGTGAAGAGCTGCTCGATCATGCAACCATAGGCGGCGTAGCAACTTACATGGAACGCGCCGATGATGCCAATGTAAACCTGTTTATATAATTGGATAACAATATTATATCGCAAGCCTCCCTATCGAATCGGGGGGCTTTTTTTGTTGATTAACCCTCTTGTATGTGAACATTTGTTCAATATAATGATTATTTTTGCAACCAAGCAATAAGATTTTCATCAAAATTGTGATCTAACTTCTATATGGAAAAAAAGACGGAAAACAGAATCAATATTACCGAAGTGGTGGAGAAATACCATCCTATGGTTTTCCGTATAGCTGTTGGATTTGTCCATATCCGTGAAGATGCCGAAGATATTACACAGGAGGTTTTTATTAAGATTTATCAAAACCAAGATAAATTTCGCGGAGAATCGGAAATATCGACGTGGCTATACCGCATCACGGTTAATACTTCTCTCAATTTTATTGCTCAAAAGAAACGCAGGAGCTTTTTACAGTTTGGTGATGAATTATTGAAAAACTTATTCGGCAAAGCCGATGAACGTAAAAATCCGCAGCAGGAACTTGAAGAGGCGGAGGAAAAAGCAGAAATACGAAAAGTGATAGATTCACTTCCCGAAAAGCAACGTATTGCGTTTGTTTTGACAAGATATGATGAGCTTCCACAAAAAGAAGTTGCCGAAATCATGCAGATTTCTCAACGCGCGGTAGAACAGCTATTATTGAGGGCAAAAGCGAATCTCAACAAAAAACTCTCATCAGCCATAAGAAACCGTAAATAAGATTTGTCTAAAAAATAGAAATATGAAAATGGAAAAGATCGACAAATACATTGAAGACGAAAAAGCGATAACACCATCGCCATTTCTGGAGAGCAGAATTTTAGCCCGTATCGAAAATCTTGAAAGGGAACAAATTCCAATGCCGAAAAGGGCAAGATTATGGCCGAGTGTTGCTGTTGTTGCGGGCATTGCAATTATCGCTTTTACTGGTATTAAAATCGGCAGTACATACAAGAATCCTTCGCCCAATTATGCAGGACTTATTGTAAACGACAATTATATAGAACAACTATCAATATATACGGCAGATGATAACGAATAAAACTAAAATACTTTGGATCGTAATTACTTTTCTTGCCGTGCTGAATATAGCTACAATAGCTACGATTATATACAATAACAGGCAAGTAAAAACGGAGGATGAAAATATTGTTTTTGAGCCTGACACTCAACCCCTAAATGGTATGTATTTCAAACAGACATTGGGTTTTGACAATCATCAAATGGAGGTGTTCAGACAAAGTAGCCGAGCATTTCGGCAAAATGCAAATCAAATCATCGGTTCAATAAACCGATCTAAAGAAGAGCTTTTTATTGAACTTCAGGCGGAACAACCGGATACGGTAAGATTGAAGGAAATATCTAAAGAGATAGGTGTGTTACATGCAGAATTAAAGGATGCAACAGTAAATTTTTATCTGGAATTAAATTCGGTATGCAATCCTGAACAAAAGAATAAACTAAAAACTGTATTTGTGCCTCTTTTCAGAGAAACTCCATTGCAAGGAGGGCATGGAGGTAATAACGGGCGAGGTCATGGTCGCAGAAACAGAAATTTTTAAACCAGTATAAACATTAATAAATTTTAGTCATGAAAAAGAAACTGATTTTATCATTATTTGCATTAATTGCAACAATTGGTATTGCTTCGGCACAGAATACTCAAACAAAAAGTCAAACGCAAACTACACAAACACGCCGGACTTGTTTTGTTGATGCCAACAATAACGGGGTGTGCTATAGTTATGAGAATGGAACTTGCAAGGTAGGTAATGGGAAAGGTCTGCAAGACGGAAGCGGTAGAGGACAGGGATTACGCAACGGAAGTGGACGAAGAGGCGGTGGGAATCAAGCCATAGGACAAGGTAGAGGACGTGGTGGAAACGCAGGGCAAGGATTACGTAATGGCAGTGGTCGTGGTAACGGAGGACGCGCAGCCAATTTCGTCGATGCGAATAACAATGGTATCTGCGATCGCAGGGAAACAACCACGAAATAATTGATAACTATTTTTGCGATTTTTAAACTATCGAAAAATATTCCCAAAGGGCACTACAGAATGAAGTGCCTTTTTTATATTTCTATTATAAATCCGCTGTAAAAAGAGATAAATTTCTCGCCGAGTGTTTCCGATAAGATTTTTTGAGCATTTATTCCTGTGCAATGACCGGTAATAAGTTTCATTTGTGGATATAATGACTTGATTTTATATGCTATTTCAGTAAGCTGCTCGTCTGTTTCATATTTATTTTCTGCATCGGAGTCAATCAAGTGTGTTCCTCCGATATATGCGTACAAATCCTGACATTGGCAAGCCGAAAGCGTGTTCAGTATGCCCAAATGCGTACATGCCGAAAGAACTATGTCTCCTTGAGGCGTATCGATACATAATGCCATTTCATGCAGGAAATCGTCCGGCAAATCGTTTACAAGCAATGTCCGGTTCGCTTTCGGCGTGCCGAATAATACAGGAATATTACAGTGCAACATTACACTCTCAGATAGTCGTATATCTGTATCGACCAAGACAAACCGTTCGGGATTATTTTCTACAATGGAATAATCCGGTGAAATATCTCGTTTCGACCCTCTGCGTGTGGAATAATAATAATTTCCTGCAATGTGAGATGAGATAAATATTTTTGCTTTACTGTTCTGTTTGATGAAATTTGCCAATCCGCCTGTATGATCTCGGTGGGCATGAGATAACACCAAACAATCAATATCTGCAATGCTTATACCTAATCTCGCGGCATTGTCTTCAAACTTACCGGAGGCACCAACATCCATTAACCATTTGCGATTATCGACCTCAAAATAGATACTTAATCCATGTTCTGTTTGTAAATCCGTATGAGGATTAGGTGTATTGTCTATGAGAATAACCACCCTCATTTCTTCCCCTGACTTTTCAGGTATAGCTGATGGTGATAACACCCTTTACGCATCATTTTTGAACCGCATTTCGGACATTGATGCTCTTTACATGGCTTCCCTTTCTCGTGCGGGATTTCTGTATCGCATTGAACGCAAATACATATACCGCCCTCACAATCCATATCTTTGCAACAACGGGTTAAACTATGAAGTTTTTTTGAATGACAATGATTGCAGGTATCTGTTTCTTCTTTGGAAACAATTACCTGACTGCAATCTTCACAACGATACCAGTGATCGTCCGAATGAAAATCACCTCCCTTTATAATAATCGCTTTCCCTTCCACGAATGCCTGAGCAATAGTTTTACGAGCTTTCTCGTATATGCGCGTAAAAGTAGGGCGAGAAACATTCATTCTCTCGGCTGCCTGCTCTTGTGTTAAGCCTTCGTAATCTGTCAGCTTAATTGATTCATATTCTTCAAAGAGAAGTTCAATCGGCTCTACATCCGTAATCGGCACACCGAAAGGTCTGAACCCTTCGACCACAGGCGGAGTCGCCATCATTCTTCTTCTTTTTGGTCTGGGCATATTTACGCTTATTAGTTTTACATCACAAATATAGTTAAAGCCGAATGCAAACAAATGGGATTTGAATTGCTGAGGCACATCCTATATTATGCAAATATACAACTATTAATGAACAAATGTTTATAAAGCGGAATGGAATTTCAAATACTATGTTTGCTATCGAAAATGTAATCAAGGAAAAGATTGTATTTGAAAATGTAGGTAATACGGAGATATTTTAGTAACTTTACACCAAGTTAAGTCGCTCTTTATTTGATGCAAGAATTAAGCAGACCAACGAAGTCCGCTCGTTTCTAAATCGTTACCTGTCGCGAAAATTCTTCTTGCAACTTGCTTATTCATAGCGCAAAAGACAAAATTCTATGTCTTGCAAGGTGCGTGGTCAGGTTCTTTTTGATACCGCACAGGTCGGCAATCTCTTTCAGGTAGCTGTTCATCTTCTGATTGCAGGGAACGGGCAACAAAGTTCCTTTATCCATGCAGTAGGGGTTATCCTTATACTTTTTAAGTATCTGTTTGGGAATGCTCAAAAGCGGGATGTTACAGAGGTTGTTTGTCTTTTCACGGGGTTTCACTATCCACAGGTTGCCGTTGCTGTCCTCTGAAACGTGTTCGGGGCGCAAGTTATACACGTCTATGAATGCCAGCCCGGTATATACGCAGAAGATAAAAACATCCCGTACCAGTTCCAGCCGTTCAATCCTGAACTCTTTCTGCCATATCCGGTTTATCTCGGCTTGGCTTAGGAACTGTTTGTTCACCTCCACCTCGTGAAACTTGATTCCTGCAAACGGGTTCTTTGTCAGCCACTCGTTGGCAATGGCAAGGTTTATCACTTTCTTGAAACATTTCATGTACCGGATAACGGTATTCTGTGCGCAATGCTTTTCTGTCTTTAGGTATAAATCGAATTTACGCACCAATTCCCCGTTTACCTCACGCAACAGTATATCATCTACCTTGTAATTCCGTTTAACCAGTTCCATGAGGTATTTAAGGCAATTGTCGTAACGTCTTACGGTGATGTCGGCATAGTCCGTCCCGATTAGCTTTCGGCAGTTGTCATTATGTTCCTTGAATACATTATACAATGTCTTGAAAGTTTCGTCCTTTCCCTGATAGCGGTTCACTATGGCACGTGCGGAGATAATCTTTCCCTCCAGTTCCAAGTCTTGGTAAATCTGATAGAATTTCACACGCAGGGCGTCAATGTAATGGTTAAGTTCGACTGAATTTCGGTCTTTGCCTGTCGATTTCTCTTTTTCCTGCGACCAAAGTGGGACTTTGATACTCCGCTTTAGTTGAAGTTCCACGTATAGGCGGTCATAAGTGACACGCACACGCACGGGTGCTTCCCCGTTTTTTAACAGTTTGCTACGCTTGATGAAGAACAACACGCTGAATCTTTTTCTTTCCATACGGCTCAATTTTTAATGATACAAAGTTAGGAAATCGAACCGAGAACCCTGTTATGTAAAATAGTGCAACGTGCTGTAAAAGAATGAAGTAGATGCTTTGTGGTGGAACATTCCGGGCTTTTAAAACCAGTCCCTTGAATAAGGACGTATGGTTTGCTTCAATCCCACTAATTTTGCCTATTCTTGGAAAAGAAAAATCCCTGAACTTCTTTGAAATTCAGGGATTTACATCGTTTGCCTTCTTGAAAAGTGGTGCCACC
The DNA here is from genome assembly GCF_000969845.1 of Parabacteroides sp. HGS0025. Classification (NCBI taxonomy): domain Bacteria; kingdom Pseudomonadati; phylum Bacteroidota; class Bacteroidia; order Bacteroidales; family Tannerellaceae; genus Parabacteroides; species Parabacteroides sp. HGS0025. The sequence continues at coordinate 42,950 of NZ_KQ033908.1, read as the reverse complement.
AGGAATCGAACCGGGGACACAAGGATTTTCAGTCCTTTGCTCTACCAACTGAGCTATGGCACCATTGTTTTGTTTAACGGGTGCAAAGGTAGGGAAAGTTTTGAATACTCCAAATGTTTTGTGAAGAAAATGTCAATAAATTTTCGAGGAAAGATGTGTGGCAAGTTTTTTTACTGTTTTCTCTAAAAAAAATGCCAGAAATGTTTGCAGGTTCAAAAATAGTTGTACCTTTGCAGCCGTAATCAAAAACGGGATGTAGCACAGTTGGTAGCGCGCCACGTTCGGGACGTGGAGGTCGGAAGTTCGAGTCTTCTCATCCCGACTACTTGATAGGCAAATATCTAATTATTAGATATTTGCCTATACCTTTTTAGATACAGCCGGGAGAGTTCCGGGAGACATTTGAAAACGATTTTGTGCGGATATGAATTCGTCCAAAAAAAAAATGCCCAAATCTCAGAAAAATACAGAATTACAGGATATTATATCCTATACGCTTCCCAAATTGTACACAGGTAAAGAGTGGTATATTGGTTTTTATGCTTTCAATCCGGTGGAGGGTAAAATGAAAATAAAGCGGATCAAACTGAATTATATCACAAAAGTTACTGAACGCAGGAAATATGCAGCTGACTTAATGACGCGTTTGAATGAAAAGTTACGGCGCGGGTGGAATCCTTGGATCGAATCAGAGAACAGTAAAGCCTATGTCTTGTTTGATGAAGCTTGTGAAGCTTATATAAAGTTGGCTACACGATATTTTCAAGATGATATTTTACGTGAAGATTCTTACACCAGTTACATGTCCTATCTTAGAAATCTACGGAAATACAATAAAAGTTTAAAAAATCCAATTACATATATATATCAATTGAACAGGGAGTACCTAAATGAATTCCTTGAGCATATTTATATAGATCGGGATAATTCTCCACAGACACGGGATAATTATCTTATGTGGCTTCGCGTATTTGCAAAGTACCTGGTGAGACAGGGATATCATAAAACTATAGCAACGGAGAGTATTGAAGTGATAGGTAAAAGGAGTAGAAAAAAGAGTAGGACAGTGATTCCTGCTGATAGCTTGGCAAAATTAAAATCATTCGTTGTCGGTCATAACCGTCATTATTTGTTGGCTACATATATATTGTTCTATTGTTTTATACGACCGAAAGAAATGTCATTGATAAAGATCGGAGATATATCGATTAAGAATAGGACCATATTTATATCGGAGGAAAATTCGAAAAATAGGAAAAGCGCAGTGGTAACGATTAACAAAAAGATTATAGAGCTGATGCTTGACTTAGGCGTCTTATCTGCCCCAAACGATTATTATTTGTTTGGATCCGGTTTTATGCCGAGCAAAGAGCAACGTTCGGAAAAACAATTTAGAGATTACTGGAATCGATATGTGCGTAAAGGATTGAAGTTTCCAAAGGAATATAAATTTTACTCATTGAAAGATACAGGTGTAACTACTATGCTTCGATGCAAACTTGATAATATCAGTGTTCGTGATCAGGCTCGACACAGCTCTATACTGATGACTGACATTTATACACCGCATGATATCCAAGAAGCAAATCCTATTATAGAGAAATTTGATACGGATTTTTAAAAAGAAAAAAGTTAAGTGAGCCAATCTGTTTTTCTGATCGGCTCACCTTTTATGCGTTTTGAGCTATTAATTATGGTAATAAAAACAGATAATACCTTGACCACCGTTGCTGCCATAAGCCTTAGAGCCATGCCCACCAGCGCCTCCTCCACCAACGATCAGCATATCAACATATTTATACCCATTTAAAAAGGTATATGATAAGTTTGCCCCTGGACTACTAGTTAATTTAACCAGTAAAGGTTCTTTCTGCTGATTCATAAACCTCCTCCTACTCATCGCTTATCCGGTATTATAATCGTTGTCACACTGTCATTTTTAACTACAATCGTCCCTTCTTCGATCTTCGATGCTGGGAGATAATGAGGAACTGTCGCATACCAGTATCCGGCAAATGCCATTACAGTTGTTACTAGCAGGATCATCAAGTCCTGTTTAATTGATCGCTTTTGTATTGCTATTGTGTTCATATTTATATATTTTAATTATACGGATTTGTCGGAGGTATAAAATTCGTTGTCCATCTAGCAACGTTACTAAATCTAATTTCGTCACGATACGAATTATCATTAATATTACTACTCCATCCTGCACCTATATAATGATACGATCCGGGCGCAGATGTTGGATTAAAAGTATGTGAATACTTTTCAATACCATCCACAAACAACATTAAGGTCTTTGTGTTTTTTGGATAAACCAATGCTACATGTTGCCATTCAGCCAATTTAATGCCCACAGAATCTCCGTTTACAATCCATCCTGATCCATTTGATAAAAAAAATACGAGTTTACTTTGGTTGGAATCTACTTGTAGCCTTATATTCGCTGTGCCTTTGGAATCCCCTCCTAAATAAAGCACTACTTGCCAGTCATTTTTAATACCAGGGTATATCCAGAAGTCAATCGTCCAATCACTGTTTAATATCAAATTTTCCCATTGATTCAACTGATACTTTGCATACCCGACATTAGCATCACCAAACTTTCCTACTACTGCCACCAAACTTTTACTTTGCACAGTAGCAAATCCTTTTGCATCTGTCCCATTTGTATCATCGCAATGAAAAAGACTTACTGTATTTTTATCCTGTTTCAATTCCATCATCCTACGCCTGCTCATATAAATCCAAGTTTAATTCAAATGTAAGAAATAAAGGATAGTTCGCTTTTACGTCGATTTGAGCTATCTCTTCGACGGTTGTAGCGGCATAGACAGCAGCCTCGTTCGAAGCTCGACGGTCGTAGGTGCGTTTCGCATAGATTTCGAGTAATGGGAGTTTTTCCATCGCCCAGGGGATTGGTACGTCGAGAGATTCAGGCGGTGTGCCAGTAGTCCATAGTTTTGTCGTAGTTTCACCGTCTGACAATAGAGCCGGGAGCGTGATCGAGTATAGGGAATTGCGCAGGCCTTTATCAATCCACAACTCCTGATTTGCGACTTCCATTCCACCTTGCATCACTGACACAAAAAACTTGTTGCTAAAAGCGTCTTGCTCTTCGATCTCTGCCAGCTTTGCCCGTCTAACTACCTGTTCCACATCCGGTTCAGGAGTAGGTTCTGGTTCGGGGTCAGGCACCGGCTCCGGAATCTGCATGTTATAGACTTCCTCCGGTGTAGCACCCGGATGATTGTTGTGAAACTGCCCCTGTTCTGCGCTTAATTTAAGCCACGCTACATTGTTATCGATAAAATCCTCCCAGGTATATACTACCACGTTATCTGTAGTATTCAGCTCTTCTTCGATCTCGAGGAAGAAGGGAGCGTTGTTGTTATGTCCTATGTATATCATATATCCTCCTTATTGTTGTTCTAATTTTGCAATATGCCAGATACCCACATAGCATTTAAGGTTAAATTCTACCCGCCTACCAGCTGGGCAAGTATGCGAGCTCCCGCACATGCTCTCATAATTCCCGGATGTTGGGATTGTTATTGTTCGAGTCGATGGGCAATAAACAAGTACATTCATTTCAAGCCCATCATAATTTCTACCCGCCGCATTAACCGATAGCGATGCATTAGCATTAAGACTAACTTCAATATTTTCGTAATTTGCATTGAGGTTTGCTACTGTTGTGGCGGTAGTGTATGACCCTATACGATCAAGTTTTGTCTTGTCATCCGAGCTCATTAGCCCGTTTGTCGTTTCGGTTGCCGGAGAATATGTTGTATCATTATCTACTCCCCAAACCGCCGTCCCATCTGCTGACCATCGAAGTATCTGCCCAGAAGTTCCACCGGCCGGAATGTGCTTATTACCGGCCGTAGTGGGATGTACATAGTTGTTTGCACTAGCCGCAATCCCTGACAACTTGTTTTTATCCGTTGTTGTGTAGTTGTTGTCAGTATGCACGTAACTAGCATCCGAAACAAAACCGCTGTCGTTGGTAAGGTCAGACGTCTTGGTAGGTATCAAAGCTACAATGTCAGTCCGTAAGCCTGACAATAAAGTCGTTAAGCTCTGCGTGTCGGTGATGCCTGCCAGAAAGGCCGTGATCTCATTAAACGTATCAATTGCAGCACTGGCCGATGTCCCTATCAAAGCATCCAGACGTGCCTTCAGGTTATTCAACTCCGCCGTAAGTGTTGCGTCGTTATAGTTCGTTAGCCCCTCTAGCTTCTGTTTTAGCAGGGTTGTAAAGTCCTCTGTCGTCAATTGCTTGCCGACAACCTTATCAACCTTTTCGCCGATTAACCGACGTACTTCTGTATCGTCGTAGGCTTCCGGCACCACATACTCGACAAAGGTTCCGACCGTACTATCATTACCCGACGGGACAAACAAATACTTCTTACCCGACACGAGTCCGGGTCCAGGCACTAAGACATTTCCAGATCCAGTTCCCGGCAATCCCTGCGGAATAGTCAGATTAAGTAAATACTTATCCCGACCGTCGGACGTCTGACCGTTCGGGGCTAAAGTGGCAACTGCATCCGTTCCGGGTTGCCCCGTCGTTGTGGTACCCATTTCGATGATGGGCGTCAACCCTTGTGGGCCGGCAACAATAACCAGGTTCAATTTAAATTTAGGGTTGCCGTTATCGTCGGTTCCGTCCGGAGGCAAAGAAGCTGATGCAGATGATCCTACCGTAACGGTGCCGATCGTTATCTGAGGAGTTTTGCCGGTGAAACCGATCGCCCCGGACATATCAACTAAGTATTCAAAGTTTGCCGCACCTTTTACATACAACTTTGCGGTATCTTCATCGTCAACGCTACCGGTATTGATCAACACGAATTTTCCTTCCGGAACGTTAGATAGATCGGCATTCATTGCTGCGATGGTCGCATAAGTGCGATAAATACTAAACCCTTCAGGGCGGAGTACCGTATCGGTCTTATTATACGCACCTGTTACGTAATCCCAGGTATAAACATGGTAGTCGTTGCCTATGTAACCGGGGTGATCCGATACCGATTTAGCATTGACGGCCGCTGTATTGGCCGCATCCTTAGCTGCGTTTGTATCCGTGATAGCTTGATTCACTTCTTGGGAGATTTGAGCCATTTCTTTACGTACTTCCGCGGCCGCGTCAGTAGCCGGTTTTTGGAAAAGAGCCAGAACATCTTCTGGTATTGCCTGCCAAAAAGCGGCTATTTGTTCGGCAGTCAAATCGGTAAACTTTAACTTCAGGACTTCGAATGTAACTAGCACTTTCCATGCCGCTTCTTCCTCTGACACATATTTCCATTCTATGCCGGATAAACCGGTACGGAATTCAGGAGTATCACCCGCTTCACCTTTCAGATCAGCCCAAGCAACAAGATTTTCCCACATACCATTCGTCCAGCGCCATTGCAGGTGCGTTTCGGTTGATTGCAAGTGCACTTCTTTGCCGTCTACCCCTTTCAGGATTGACAACAGTACCCGGACTAACTTATAAGTTGATCCGCTCTGATGGAACACAGGAATAGAAGTGATACCCTGCAAGCTGTCTACTTCCTCGTATTGCCCCGGATCTTTAGAGGTGGTCTGTATATTATTGACCACCTCGCTTGTTATCTTTTCCAAGATTTCGGGAGTGATCCGTCCATCCGAGATGATGATTTCTCCTGCAGCCATAACTTATTCAGTTTTGTTTCTTTGATATATAATAGATGCCGTATCGGTCAATACCGCTCCGTATATGGATTCTGAATCCGCATTTGAGATAGGCTTGTCGAACGAAATATTTTTCCTGCCATCGGCATTGATCGTGATGTATCCGAAAACGACATCGGCCTTCTTTATTGTACCCATTACAGACTGTACGCTTTGACCTTCATCTTGCGCTACGTTGTATTGAATATCGTAACCCGCTACCGTGTTTAGGTAGGTGCTCTTTACTACTGATGATACCTGTTCTAGTGCCATAATTATCCCTCCTTATTATCTTTCTTAACTTCTATCGTGCATCTCTCTACTGCTTGGTAGAGCATTAACGAAAATGATTTTGACAAAACCGATATCATCAGTCCATATTCTTCATCTTCAATATCCACCGGTTCATTGCTATGGTAAATTTTACGAGCCAACTCATCCATAGGGATGGTTACCGCTTGTCTATGTATTGCGTTTCCAATCTCTTTTCTGAAATCCATTGTTTCATAAACATCAATTTCGATTTCTACACTTAATTCTTTGAAATTTACTCGTTTCATAATTTACATTTTAAGAATTTCTATTTACTAAATACCATTTTCTATTCATATACATAAGTTCTGCGTAATCTCCCCTCGCCATGTTAAAATTAGATCTGTTTACAGCATTATTCTCTTTGATCGTATTGCCATTATGATCAATTATACCGATTGTGCTTTGAACATTTATCATTTCCGAGGCATGAGAAGCAATAAGAATTTTGATAACAATCACAGAATGATCTACTACTGCACGTCCGTCAGTAAAATATCCAAATTCGTTACTAATTGCGGCATCAGAAGGTAAATAAACAGATTCATACGAAGATGGAGCGAACACAAACGTCCTTCTACTCCTTAAATTAGAAGCACTAGAGCATGAAGAGTTACTTATATTGACATTTACATCTGTAAATAAATTCTCAATCAAAGAAAATTCCCCTCTGATTCGAGCGCCTCCTTCACAATCAAGAGCAACTGCATGACTATCATTTACTGCATTTCCGCTAGCTTTTAAACTTAACGCATAAGCCGTACCTCCAGGCGATGCAGTTCTGTTATTTGTGATAAGTGCAGTACATGTAAGACTGCCTCCCGCAACACTGGGTGTCAGATCGGAACCAAAAGCAATACGGGTCCCACTGCCTCTCATGTCAATGTATCCTACATCTTTTCCGGTTGTCGAATTACAAGTAAACCAACCTTTATCAATTAAAAAATTACCTATACTTGTAGCTCCTTCAAGATTAATCTTTTTTGCATTGATACTGATACTCTCTGAAGATTGATTTATCGTGGATATAATGCCGTCTTTCTTTGCATATAAAGTATTACCGTATGCAGTTGTTAATATTCCAGATTCTTCTTTGGGTTTTCCATTCTCATCGAAGTTGGCTACAACCAACTGCCATTTATCCTTGTTTTGCAGAACAAAAGATGCTGCAGTTGTAGAGTTGTTAGACGCAGTTTCCCAACTGTCGCTACCATTCATTCCTGTATATCGTTTCATTTGCTTTGTAGACGGGTTATACCATAACGCACCTACATGCTTAAATTCTTCTCCACTTCTCCAAGAGTTCCAAGGATTTTCGGTCTGGCTATATTGTTCTTGCGAGTAAAGCCCGCATGCAAAAGCTTTGTTTGCTAAATCCTTGGCATCGGTTATCCCTTGTGTGTTATTTCCGACAACTGAGAATATTTGGTCATACTGGACGGATAGCTGCGCCACAGACGATTGCAAGCCGTTAACTTTCGTAGATACAGCATCAATACGACCAGCCTGAATACTCAAACCCGAAGTTATTTCCTGTCGTAAAGCTCCGGTTTCTGCATTAAAATCCTGACGGGTAACACGAGCTGCTATTTCTTCTGCCATCACTGTTAGTGAGGCATCATATTTTGTATAAATAGCCCCAGTTTCAGCATCAACATACTTCTTTGTTGCCAATAATTTTATGTATTCGGTTGTCTGATCAATCTGCGTCTGTAGCTTAATCTGAGCGTCCGCCAGTGCATCATTAAACAACGATACACCAGTTATCAGGATCTCGCCTGTAAATCTCAATTCAAAGTCACCAGACTCGTCCCATTTGGCAGTCTTGCTTATTTTTTGGTAGCTATCAGAGGGGGTTAATTGCTGTTCGATATATAGTTCCGTGCCACGGAAGCCCGCTGACAACGTACCGGCACGTAACACCTTGTACTTAAAAGCAAAAGAATAAGTATAGGCCTCTTCGGATGGATCTGTCCGTTCCGGGAGACGGAGTAGTGAGTTCAGCTGTAATATGTAAGTATTTCTTATGCGAAGTTTGTTCTGGCCTCCGTCACTGTAGATATCAGCTACCGCCTCTTTATCGACATAAAAACTACTGTCCATCCATAGATATGCGCTTGACACATTAATAAAATGAACAATGTTGGCCGGTGTCCAGTAGTTGGTATCCCGGCTGAAAGAGGAATTAATCAGAATGTTACCGGACTGGTTCGACATGTCATCCCTGATGCCCTCTATTGTACTGTTGAACTTGCCGTCCATGATGGTGAAAGTTTGCTCTATAGTTTCACCTGTATTTAGTACGATTGTCGAATATTCTAAGTGCGCCCCTCTAGCATAAAAACCGACTGTCTCATTTAGCTGTATTCCGCTTTTTGTACGGATTGATGAGCAATTCCCCACTCGCGCCAGAAGACTGTCTCCCGGATTAGTTTTCATTCCATACACCGCATCAATGTGAGGTGTTCCGAGTTCGTCAATTGTTGTGATCTTGACAATTCCTTTGCGTGTAGAATCTGTTGCAGAGTCAACACGTGTCAACACGTCTTTCTGTGCAATCTGAGATAGATCGCCTACGAAGTTTTTGAAGGTAATCCAGTCCAAACGGTCCTCTCCATCCGAAAGCGATCCTATTCCGACTTCTTTAACCTGCAGTTCATATTGCTTTGTTATGTAGTAATCATTATCGGCAGATGGCATCCCGTTATACCGTTGCACCATCAACAAGTCACCCGGGCGGAACGGATTGTAAGTGATACCGCCTTCTGTATCTAAATATAAACGTCCGGTAACTGTATCGTAATAGGCTACCTTCATCTGCCCGGCAAATATAACATTGTCGTTTTCGCCCCTGAGTTGTGAAATAATCATCTCGTAAACGCGAACGCTACCTCTTGCTACGATATCATCAATTTCTAATCGGTATTTAGTTTCTTCTACACCGGCAGAGTTAATGCGTTTATATGGGGCCAAGTCCCATCCCCACCCTTCGGGGAATCCAGAAGCAAAAGAGGGTGATCCCATCCGGCCACCTACATACACATCACTTCTTACCCGCAAAGAGTCCAGCAAAGCAGCCCCCGGATCCGTAATCTCCCAGCCTTTGCCATCATAGCCGTCCAGGAAGATTGATGATCCGATCTTTTTATCGAATGTAATTATCCCATGAGCACGATCGTCAATATCTTTACGCAGATACATTTCATCGATATCAACAAGAAAATTATTAAGCTCTTCATTTATCCGAATATCAGTACTTAAAGCAGAGTAAAGATTTTTGTCGGTAGGTAAGATAAAACCTAGCTGGGTTGACTCAATTATTTCAAGATTGCAATTACCGCCGGAACCGCCGCTGCCAATATTTCCGATCTCATCCTCCAGTTCTTTGATTACTGCATTCTTGATCGTATTATGGATAGCCCCATAAGTTGTGACTGTCGGTTTCGGATTAAACGGATCGAATGCAGGAATAAGTACCCCCTCGGTAAGTTGTACCCGCGGAAATTCAGCTAACCGAGGGGGTAAAATAAAATCCGGCGATGACAGATCCGGAGCGACCAGATTATCCGGGATATCGCTCTCGTTTTTTGTAAGGTTCAGAAAGGAAGAAACTTCAGATAGTTGCCAAGTGAAAGTATATGAACTGGGCAATTCATTCGATATGTATGTTACATTGCTTTCTGTCACAATAATTTTCCGGATAGCCGTTGCTTCGTAAACAAACTTAGCCTTGCTGGGGAAAAAGTCAAGCAGCCAACGGCGAGAGTATTCATCCAGGTAGCCGGTGTTTTTCGTATACTTTCGCTGGGTGTCTACCTGATACTCTTCCCGGACGTCACCGAATACGGCTATATTATGTTCATGTTCCGCATTCAGGTTGTTTGTCCCGGCTGCCCGAAAGCTATCTAGTCCTCCCAAACTATTTTCAAAAAGATACCACTGTTCGTCTTCTGCCAAAGGATCAGAAAAAGCATACACCTGTGATTCTGATAATTTCGTTCCAGAGTTCTCTGTCCATACTTCGTAATAAGACGGATAGGTGTTCCCTAGCTTGCCGACAACAACTGAATACTGTAAGTCCATTGTTGTAGCATGTCCTGCAACACAAGTTCCTAATGTTATTTCCTTGATTGATTTGTCCGGATATGTAGCTTTAAGCTTCGCGGTACAATCTTCAACAGCGTAATAGGTCAACCATTCAGGAGAGTAATAGGTAACAGGCTTAACGCGCGGTTGCCAGGTAAGGAAATGTAGTTTCAACCAGTTTGCAGCCGTGTCTGCCAGGTTAGCAACCCCACTACGGATAACCCGAAAAGAGTAGTCTGTTCCATCGATTGTTGCGACAAAAGTATCTGCCAATTTATTTTGTACATAAAAAGGCTGTCCCGCATTCAAGGTATAAGTCAACTGACTTTCGACTACATCTTGAATGTCTACTCTTATCAAATTATCCGGACCTGGTTCATAGCTTTGCTGCAAAAGTATATTGTCTCCCTTCTTTAAAGTAAAAGAGACAAGTCCGGAAGATGACATCACAAACTCATTTAGATTTCCGGACAGATTAAGTGCATCAGGTTTCTTTATTACTCCTGCCATTATTCAAATTTTTATCAAAGGTACCAGCGATATCTACTTTTATAAAGGACAACTACCACTCACGAAGTATAGGCTCCAGCCACATTGTCAATGTCCCTGAAATTTTATCAACCAATACTGGTTTGCCGATCAACTCTATTTGTACGGCAAACCAGCACGGATATGATTTTTCATGATATCTGCCACCGCGGCTATATTCAGCCTCTGTAGGAGGTGGAAGGAATAAGGTTATAGGCTGCTCTTTCAGTTGCATCCAGTTATATTGGGGGCCAACATTTTTAGCCCAGTTCATCTGCCATTGGTACTTTGATGACGGGAAATGATTTGATTCGGATTTGGCAGAGGAAATAGGATTATACAATTTCGTAGTCAAGAAAGTACATTCGGTGTCTATGTTTTTACCAACATCGTATTTTATGACATTTGGCAACAGTTCCTGGTTATTTATCATTACTTTTTTATAGGATGAGATATTGAGCTTGTCAGTATCCTTTAAAAGCATTTTTGTAGTAACAGGACGCATTGAGTTGCGAAGCATATCATCATACTTCCGCCAAAACTTTTCGTATAATCCATCCGGTCCGTTATATGCCAAAGAATAATCCCATATTCTTTCCCGTGTATCAAGATAGGCATATATTGTACCGGAATCAAAACGGGATGTTCTGTGAGCGGTAAAACACAACATTGGGTTTAACTCCGATTTTTTCTGGGTCGAATTTTCCTTACTCCCTCCCTGAGCGGGTTTGTTGTCCCAAATGATTTTTGAATTAATGGCCCTGGTTGTTCCAATAAAAGGAGCTACACCACTTGATAGTGTTTCAAATTCTATGCTGACCAACGTATCTGGTGATTCTTTCTTTTCTGTCTCTAAGGTTCCCCCTGCATAATAATCACAATTCAATGTTCCTACTTTTTCTACGACATAATTTAAAGGAGTAAAACCTTCCCTGATTATCCATCCCCTTGTCTGATCAATAAAAGCTTCCGGATACATAGCTGCTATTTCCGGTAATGTTTTAGATAAATAATCAGGTGATGAAGAAACCAATTTGTATTCTTCATTATAAGTCAACACAGCCCCTCTGTCAGCAGACAATTTGACCTGTTTATATTTGGCCCCATGATTGACGTTGATTGGTTCTGTGAGCAACTTTGTCAAATCCTGATCGGCTTTACTATCAGCCACTTCGTTGAACAAAACTATTTTGATAGTTCGTTTTGCTTCATCAGGTATAAACTCACAACAAAATTTGTTACGAAAGATATCTAATATCGTGGATATATTACAATTCGGCACGAGTTGGTCATAACGAATTTCGGCATTAACAATTGAATCAATATTATTATTAAGAAAAACCATCGACCGGAACGGCTCCGTTTTAGAAAAGAAATTGTCTTCCAGCGTATATCCTAAGTACTTAAATGTTTCTTCCAACAAGTGTACCGCTTTTATGAACGGTGTGATAAAATATCCGGCTGGAGTAGATACTGTTTTCTCATCTATTATTTCCTCCCGATACTGTTCATTAAATAAAGAATAATACCCATCTGGTTTAATCGGCCCGGAAACTTTGTTCAGGCATATAATCTCTCCACTTTCATGGCTCTCTGCCAATACCGGGAAACAGGAAAAACGAGTATCAGGACTAACCATCAACGAACGAACAAAACTGATTGCATTGGTTACAGACGAAAACGTTAATACTTTATCCTTGAATACTGTAGCCAGTTGAACATCCTTCATCTTTTCATAAAACGATCCGATATTCAAATAAAAGGAAGTGTCAATTCCGTCTTTCCGACTGGCTGATAAAATCGCCTGCCGGCAACGAATAGAGAAAATACCTTCCTGAATGGTGGCGTCGGATCGATTAGGCATCTTATTCACACCTGCCATATCGTCTGGAAAGCCAAGTATTGTTCGGTTATGCTCATCTGGCGGCAATTTGACCGGAAGGGATTGTTCTCCATAATCATTAAAAAATGGATTTGTACGCTCCATTTCCAAAACCGTTCCCGGTTTTAGTTTCAGCTCCTTGCCTGAAGAATGTATTATTTTCATGATTTACTACCTATTTTACGGGATTCATTTAATAGTTCCTGTTGTTTTTGTAATTCTGAATAGATAATGAATGCTTTTAAACCACCTTCTTTATCTATTTTTTGAAGCAGCTCATACAGTTTAGTGATAACTTCTGTCCCGGCAATACTGCTTGCCGGTGTGATATTTGTTGAAACTTTAGTATCTGCTGTTGCAGGAATAGAAGGATAACCTCCTGATTCAAATCCGGCCAGGCGTTTACGCATAAGCTGGTTCATGTCTACAGTTCGGATTTCGCCTTTTTCCTGAGATTCGTTTAATAGGTTTATGATAGGGGCAACAGTCGGGTTTTGCAAAGCATCATTACTGGCTACCCATTCCATACTTTGTCCAGTTGGACCTTCACCAACTATTACAGTGGGGCGATCGACAAAACCTCGTTTTTCAGGATCAACTTCTGCATTAAAAGTTTTCCCATCTTGTTCGCGTGTGACATCAATGTATCCACCGGATTCTTTACCGGTTGCTACACGAGTACCTGTCCCGGATCCGGAGCTACCCGCTCCATCAACAGTCATTGCCATGACTTTTTTTCGTTCGGCATTCGCCGTTGCTATCTGGGCTGCACCGGTAGCGGTTAACATAGCTGCAGCAATTCCACCTCCTATAGGGCCTAACTGGCCAAAAGCCTGCATGATTGCAACGGCTGTATTTGCTATTATTTCGGATACCTTAATGGCGAAATTGACATTAGCGTACTTTTTTTGTACAGCAAGCTTTTTGTTTTCTTTCTCTTTTTCCAACCGGGCAACCTCTTCCGAGTTGTCACCGGCACGCTGGATCTCAGCATCGTATTTAGCATCTATATTGGCCAGTTCAGCTTCTTGGAGAGCATTGATAGCTCCGGAAAACATCTCTGAATAAGCATCATAACTTTTTTTCAAATAGTTGACTTTTATTTGATTCTTAGCTTTCTGATACTCTTCTTCATCCAATAGGCCCTGGTCATATTGCTGTTTTAATTGTTCTTGCTCAACTTCATATTGCTCCTGCATGGAAAGCAGACCATACTGGGAACGTATTTGATTTCGCTTATCTTCCTCCTGTTGCAACAATTGAGTTTTAGCACGTTCATAAGCTGCATCTAGTTCGGCGGTATCCATGTTTTCTTTTTCAGCCATTTCTTTTCGAGCCAGATAAGATGCTTCCAGTACTTTCATTTGAGCTTCGGTATCTTCGTCAACTGTTGTTAGCTTAAATTCGGATTTAAAATCCTTTACTAAATTTTGGAGAGCCTTTTGTTGGGCAGCACGACTTTTGGCGGCATCAAGATCCGCAGTTATAACAGCTTCGTTTGCTTCCGATATGGCCTGAGCTTTGATCGTTCCGGATGATAGTTCTAAAGAGGATACGTCGGACTGGTAATCCTGATTTATTTTAAGACGGGTTTCGGCTGTCGCTGTTTCCGCACTTAACATCAAAGCATCATATTGTTGTTGTGAGATTTGTTTTTCTGCTAATGCTTTTTCAAAGGTGATCTGCTGATTTTTATATGATTGCGACTCTATTTTCAATTGTTTGTCCCGGTTGTCTTTGAGGACATTGATCATTTCCTGTTCCCGCTTTTGCTGAACATCAAGAAGTGCTGTTTGGGCTTCTATTTGCTGTTTCGCAATTATTGATAATATTTTTGGATCATTTGTTTTTTTCTGATAGCTCTCTAATGCTTGAAGGCGATCCGAATAATACTTAGCGTCAGCATGGAGAACTTCCAGGTTGTAAAACTGCTCCGTTTGTTGAGTTTCGTTTTTGTTTTTCTTAAGTTTTGCCAATTCTTCAGCATGAGCATTATCCATCTGCTGTAGCTTTAAATCCATTGCTGATTTAAATGCTGCATTTTGTTTCTTTATTTCAGAATCGGAAACAACTTTCTTTTCAGGGGTTAACGACTTGACTTTATCGTCAAGGGCTGTCAGTTCTGATTTATAACGTTGTACTTCTGCTTTCTTTTGGGCTAATGCTTGTTCAATATTTTTTCTTGCAGAGGGCCATAAATTATTCATTAATCTAGCTTCTAATGCAGCTTGTTCTTTTTCTGCTTTGACTAATTCTTCAGATGATTGCTTTCGTAAAATATCAATAGTTCGTTCAATGGCCTTTTTTTTATCCATACCATTTTTTACCAATTTATCAACCATTACATCGACTTGCTCCTGGGTATCATTATAGGTATTCTGGGCAGCATCGTTGTAAACATCTTGTTTTAAATCATCAAGACTACTGAGTGCAACCCTAAGACCGTCAACCATTTTACTTAACCAGGTTAATGTTTTTTTTGCAATAGGTTCTATTCGTTTACCGATCGTATTGAATAAGGCGTCTAATGTATCCCCAAAGTTGGAATATTTACCTTCTAATTCCTCCATTTGTACAGCCATGCCTCCTTGTACACCTTCAATGTTACCTAACGAATAGAGGTAATCAGATATGGCCTTTTCTGTAAAATTGACTTCTGTTGCAACTCCTTTAAAAGAAAATTTCACTTTATCATTTTCTTTATTGGCTTTAATGCCAAATTCTTTAAGGCGTTCGAACTCTCCTGTTTGAGCATCTAAAAGAGCTTCAATAAGTTGATCTAATGATTTCCCCTGAGAACTGGCAAGGTCTCCAAGCTTTATAATTTCCTGTTCTGTTGGTACAATTCCACGATTGACCATCTTAATGTAGGCTTCAGTTATCTCTTGCAGAGAATAAGGTGTTTCTTGTGCCAGTTTTTTTAGCATGGACATGGACTTGGCTGCTTTTTCCTGGCTTTGAAAGGTATTTCGTAGGACAGCTTCATATTTGGCAAACTCTTTACGGGTTTCGATGGCATTCGATATGATGTCTTTCAAATATCCAACAACTTTCAAAGCCAGAAAGCCTTTTACAACGGTGGTTACTTTGCCAAAAGAGGATGATAATGCATCTCCTGTTTTTTCACCGCCTGCCTTTAATTCAGATATTCTGTTTTTTACTGCCACTAGATTTTGTTCGAGCTTTTTATAGTTTTCCGGATGTGTTGCCTGTGATGTGTTATCCAGTTGGCGTTGTAAATCCTTCGCCTGTTTCCGAAGTTGGGCCATTGTCAGGGCACTAATACCCATTGTGCCTTCCAAAGCCTTGATCTTAGCTTTGTTTTTGTCGATCTTTTCGTTATTTAGTTCGACTTCTTTTGAAAGTCTGTTGAATTCTTCGGATTCTTTTTTGCCGGTAGCGATCAGATCAATCATCCGCTCTTTTAGCTCTTTATTGGTAGTGTTGAGTTTTTTATTGTCATTAGATAGAGCCCGGACTTCCTGTTGTGCTTTTGTTGCATCGACAGACAGGATCCATTTTAATTCATCTTCTGTAAGTTTTTTTGCCATATTAACCTATTTTTATTGCGAAAGTAGAAGATGAAACAAATGGAATAAAGGACATTACAGAAGGTGATTTGCCCAACTGTTTCGAAGTTCAAGAGAGGAAACACCTCCAAATTGTTCCAAGTCATTGCGCATCAGTTCACGTATATTATCTGTGAGGCCATACCGCAAATCCTGCATGGTTTCATTGTATAATATACCCCAGATGACACGGTTATATAAGGCTAATCTGCGGCGGAAGAACATTTCTTGTTTACGATATCGGATATCTAAGAATCGGAGATAGGAAAATACTCTCATGTGATAGGTTTGTTTCAGCCCTTCTCCAGACATGGATACTGGATGTTGGCTAAGAAACTCGGCTAACCTGCCGGTTCCGCCTTTAAAGTTTGCCCGTATAACTTCCTCCTGTGTTTCATAGATCCGGTTTATGTCTCGTGTCACAATGGAGTGAATAAATTCTGTTTTGATAAGTTCGTCTGTAACCATAGTGTTCGTTTTGGTTACAAAAAAAAGGATGCGCCCTCTTTTAAGAAAGGACGCATCCTATTAATCGATAGGGTATATCTGTTATGTCATTAATCTTCTTTCCCTTCTAATAAGCGGATGTCACGTTTTAAAAAACATAAGTCTGCAATAGCGTTTAGAGCTTCTTGCTCCCTACCTTTTTCACAGACACAGTCACAAGCTATTAGGGTAATGGCATTGTCGATTACACCAATCTGAGCATCCATAAATTCGGGATCATTTTGAAACTGTTTTATAAAGCTGATAAGTTTCTCAGTAACAACAATACCTTCAATGTTAATCGGTGTCATTTCTTTCTCCTTTCTTCTTTAGAAATAAACCAATATAGGAAACTAGCCAATAACTTGAGTTGGCGAAGGGAAAGGAGAGTGGATACCCGTTCACGTTCGTAGGTGACGGTATAGACTTTACGAGTGCCGCCTTTTTCAGTGGTGTATTCATCGGTGATGATACCCCACACAGGTTCTTTTCGTTTCATATCTTGCCTCCTTTCTTCGCTGAACAATAAACCAAACAAGCCGCAATCACCAGCGGCAGGAATACAATAGAGAGAACAGCCAGCAAAGCGGCTGTGTACATCTTGGCTTCGTAGATGTTTTTACAGGGAGTGGCTTCGCCGGGCATGGCGTTGTAAAATTTCTGAACCGCAGTCCAGGAAAAATGATTGGATACTTGTACGCGCTTCCGGCTTCCGGTAACAGGTACGGTTAATGAATTCGTTTTCATAACTCACGTAGTTTCGCTTTGTGTGAAAAGAAAGACGGCCACACATTTCCCGTCGCGAAACTACGTGAGTTCATCTCCGAAGAGCTGAAAAATCACTGGAAATGGCAGCCGCCTATATCGTACAATTTGGGCATAAAAAAAGCCCTACAAATATGTTGTGAGCATTATCCGTTACTCTTCGGTTGATGATTTCTCATCGTAGTTTCGCACTGCAAATATGGTGAAAGTTTTTGGATTTGCAATGCAAAAGATTAACTATTCAGTAATTTCTTTTTCAAATTATCAAATTCTTCTTCTGTGATAGTTCCAGAATCTAATAAATCTTTGGCTTCTTTAATCTGATCCGTTACTGATTTTTTACTGTTCTCTTTGATAACCTGGATAGCTTCTGCTTGCTTTTCCTGTACTGCTCTAAGCTCCACATCTGATTTTTTGTCTGATGCAAAGGCTATAATTAGTCCTATCAGCGGACTTAACAATAAAGACCAGAAGAAGGCCCATCCAAAACCAATTTTACGTCCACTACCGACGAAACCAGCGACGATAGAAAAGACAATCCATCCAAGAATCCACATAAATTTATTATATTAATTGTCTTAGAATTTAATAATACTAGCTAACGGCTCCTCAAATTTGTAGAGATCATCCAAAGACTCAATTAAATTTTTCGTTTCTTTTTTGTTCTCATCAAATGTCGCAATGTACTTTTTGCCGCCATTAAAATAAAGACGACAAATAGGTTTACGATTATTGTCATCGAGAAGGATGCCGAAATAACTTTGGGTGTCACGTTGTGCTACGCGATTAATATCAACGTACTTACGCAACATTGCCCGGACAATGAAATATCCTTCTTTTTCTTCTTCCGTTGTTATGATTTTACATTCTTCTTCAGCAAGTGTTGGAGATTGAATTTCTACATGAGGTATTTCATCTGTTTGTTTCTCTGTTTCTTTGTTTAAGGCATTTTTAAAACGATCCGTAATTATATCACTGATAACTTGACTAAAGGATCTTTTGGTTAAATCAGTAAATTGCTCAAGTATTTTAGCTGTTACAACACCTGAATATACTTGTTTTGTAAACAATCGAACCAATGTTTCGCTTGGAGCTTCCATCTCTGCAAGAATAATATCTTTCAGGCCTTTCATAAACTTCAACTCACTAGCTGCATTGACAATGCTTTCAACATCGAAATATGATTTATGAAATTGTTTGACTTCTTCTATCTGATTATCTCGTAAATCAAGCATATTTAATACCAAAAATGGTTTTCCATCCATTTTGTTTGGTTCTTCCAGGTCTGTATAGAAGCGATATTCAATACCATTAGTTAATACTCCAAATCGAGCGCATGATACGTGATAATAACGTAATAACTGGTTATCATGTGAATTTAATTTTTCGGCCCAGTGTTTACATTCAATGAGTATTACTGGTTCATTGTCTTTCAGAATAGCATAATCTATTTTTTCGCCTTTTTTAGTGCCTATATCACATGTATATTCTGGCATTACTTCGAAAGGATTAAATACGTCATAGCCTAATGCTTGAATAAAAGGCATGATTAATGCGTTTTTTGTAGCTTCCTCAGTTTGAAGATTGTCTTTTAGTTTGGCAACGCGTTCTGCCACTTGTTTGATAGTGTCTTTAAAATCCATAGCTATAAATGGCGAACTCTCTCATATCGTGTGCCCACCGATTGTTGACATCGGAACCCGATTTCACGGATTACACAATAAGAGAGAGTACATATAAAGGTTCAACAATGTTTGGGCGCTGTGAATATGGGTATTTTTTTTTGAATACCAAAGGAAACGTTCTTTCTTTTGGCGGTATAGTTTGAATTTGTTGGTTACTGTGCATTGTAGTGCTCAAAAAAGAGCGTCCAGATGATCGCTCACCCAGACGCCCAACCTTAACTATGAAAAAATTTACGTTTTTCATTTGTAAACATACGATTTATTATAATCCGTCATCCGTCGGATCGTATGTTAGTAAACATGTAGTTCACTTATTTCACAATTTGAGCTATTTTTGTTTTCCTCGATAATCACATTCCATAAAATTAATTGATTCCAATTTTTCAAGATGATCTAAGGGCATCTTGCAACCCTTATTTCCTTTTACTATTGATCTTTGACTATAAAGCCACGCCGCCAATCTTGCTTCATCTTTATTGTCCGATTTCCGATATGGCCACTTTCCTACCTTTTCCCTATAACTTTTTAATGCTTCAAACGTTTCAAGCCATTTATCATTAAGCACTTCCCCCCAATCGAATCCAATGGAATCAAGCATTTGCTTTCGAATATCGCTTATTTTCCCTATTTTTTTATATTGTCTTTGATTTACACACCACAAACCAAGTTTTTTTATCCTCTTATCGGTACTATATGAAGAAGGCCATGTTCCTATATTAGTATGGTAAGATTTTACACAATTAAACATTTCGTGCCAAATAGTATCCCTTTTATTTAAAGGTCTCTGCTTAATTTGAGGTTGTTTTATAACAAACTCTATGCCAAGAGTATTAAAAACATTCTCTATTTTACTTTGACTCAAGTTCGATTTACCAGACAGAAAGGAGGCCATACCGCTCTTACTTATTCCAATAGCATCAGCAAGTGCCGAAGCTCCAACCTTATGAAGCTCCATAGCCTCTTTGATAATTTCTCGTATCATTTGAATAAGATTATTCTTTTATAACAAGTTCTATATTGAGATACCTTAGTGTAGCTTCAATTTTATCTTGACTAAGATTCGTCTTCCCGGAAAGAAAGAGAGACATACTACCCCTATTTATCCCTATTTGCTCCGCGAGGTCTATGGCCTTGACTTTACGAAGACTCATTGCTTCTTTAATCGCTTCTCGTATCATTTTTTCAACATTTGATTTCTCATTTCTTCTATACCTTCCACAGTATTAGGATATACTGTCCATCCTCTTCTCAATAAAGAAAGAAGAGAATCACATTTTTCATTAACAAGTGCGTTACTTACTTCTTTGTAGGTTGATTTAAGTGATCTGTATTCGTTATAAGAAATTTTTCTAACATCACCCAGACAGACTTCATCGTCACCACCAAAACCAACGATAGTACCTTCATAGTAGTATTTTTTACGACCATAAGCGCCAGAAACGGCAAATGAGCCAACTTCTTCCATATAACCCACCTGAGCCATCGAAACGCCACATTCATATTGTCTGGTTTGCGTATTAAATGATTGTCCACATTCTGGTGCTTCACCGTATCTGTATCCGACTATTTTACTACCTATGATGTTCATAACTTGCTTGTTTTATTATTACACTACAAAGATACGAAAATGTTTGGTGATACAAAACATTTTAGACGAAAAAGTTTTGTACTACCAAACATTTAACCTTTAGAAACACTTGGTTCAGTAAATAGCTCACACCTTTCCAGATTTGAAATTTGGAGGGAAAAGAAAAGCCTCTGTCATTTTTCGACAGAGGCTGAATCTATTGGCTACAGTTCGTTTTTTAGTGTTCAATTAAAAAAGTTCTTTTCAGAATTGAACTGTGGCCATATTGCTGACTATTTCTTTAAATTTAGCTTGTATGATTGCTCTTTGTTTTTCGGATGCAAAGGCTAATCCGTTTTTATACTTACGCATCAGAGAAGGATTGATACCGACTGCACGGGCAAATTCTGTGGCACTGATAAATGGAAATGCCAGGAAAAAGCCGGAGAAGTCGTAACGATATTCAATCGTATATCCCTCTTGTACCCATTCTGATACCATACCTGTTCGTTCCTGAAAGTATTCAAACTGCTCTGTGAGCACTTCCGTAAAGTCGTTTTTCGCTTCGGCTTCAGAAAGACCATAGCCAACCGCACCCTTTACATCTTTTGTGTAAATGGAGTAGCCACCATCGGCTGACTTTTCGATAATTGCTGTAACTGTTTTCATAACATTCTTTTATTGTTTGGTCCAATTAAAACCACTCCCCGGAGGGAGTGGTAGTTGCTTTTACTTTTTCAACCCGGCATCTTTCATCATCGATTCCAGAGTTCCTTTCGGTATTTCCTTGCTCGGATGGCGGCCGACGGGGATGAAATAGTCAAAGTCCGGGTGAACATACTTATGATGTTTCTTACCCTTTTTGATTGTCCAGCCTGCGGCTTCAATCAATTTGTAAAACTCGGAAAATTTCATGATGTAAAAGAACTTTGTTTAATTGAACACTACAAAGGTAACATATATGTTCCAATCCTGCAAGAGGAAAAGTAATAAAAAGAACATATTTGTTCCTTTTTAACAAAGCCGCCCTACCTATCACAGGCAGAGCGGCTAACTCAATTACTAATCTAAAAATCTAATACCATGAAAAACACTTACTTAATATTAATTTTTCGTTTTATGAACTTAAAAATGCCATATCCAACACCTAATAGAATAATGCCTGATAGTGCACCGATGGCCCAACCGCCCATATCCATTTTGAATTGTTGCCAACGTGTCAGTTTCTTTTCAACTTCAATAGGGATTTCAACGGTTTGTATTATTTCGATCTCTTCGATCTGTATAGGGATGCCCAATGTGTCCGGGTAAATATTCAGACTATGGTTTAATTTACCACCAGACCATACAGCCCAACTTTCGCCATAGGGGTTATGCAAATATGACGTTGTATCCGGGGTACTTATGGAATCTCTGTAAGGAACAAGTACGGTTTTAATGATAGTATCACGGAGCCGGACAGTCGTAACCTCCATACTTTTCACTGGTACATATACCGTCTTTGTGCAAGCTACCATGCAAAAGGTAATACACAGATATAATATCGTTCCAGTCACAAGGCGTCCCATCCGGCTTCCACTTCTGACATGATTGCGGGGACTCCATTCTCAACTAAGCTGATAGCTGCTGCCATCGCACACATGATGGACTTTTCGTCCGGATCCGGAACGAAAGTTGTAGGGACTTGCATTTCCCGGCTTACACGGATGATGTAGCCGGATGTGTTGTTTTCGTGCTCCGGAGCCCATCGGTGGATATAGTCGGCGATGGTGCGGCAACCATGCAACTTGTGGTAATTACGCAGTAATTTCAGCAATGCCCGGTAGCCGGATGCCCTGTCTTTGAACTCTTCAAATGTAAAGTCTTTTTTGTTGGCGGCATCTACTTCACTCTGCCATTTCACACTGTTGCTGTTACGGATGTTTCCGGGATTGTTGTTCCGGAGACCGCGGGGTAATTTTTCTGTACTCATTGATGTTCCTCCTCTAATTTTTTGAATGGGTCGGCGCTGATGGGTGGCTTACGATATCCACATTCCAGTTTTTCGCATTTCCATAGTTTCAATATGGCATTGTTCGTAGTCAGTGTATTATTTTGATTCCGGGCCGCCGTCAAATCATCGTATAGCTTATCAATCAAATCACTCTGCCGGGATTTCTCTTCACGGAATTGTATGTAAAGCTCTTTCCATTGTTCACTGACCTTAGCCTCGTTTTCTATTTCAGCCGACCGGCGTTTCTGTGGAAGCAATACAATGGCAGCAATGCCTCCTCCGCTGATAAAGGTCAGAAAAGCTAAACCTATTGTCATCCAATCCATTCTTTGTTATTAATTTATGGGTATAAAGTTGTTCAATTCTAATCCAGGCATAAAGGACATTCATTTGCGCTTTGCTCCAAACGTATCATAACCATCCCGGTTAAAGAGCATGGTCCAACCGACACTTGAGAGTTCGCGGGCAATAAACGGAGTCAGGGTATGACTTCGGGATACATCCTTCAGCCAACATCGTTCCCGTTGTTCAGCAATCATTCGGTTACGGATCGCGACCAAATATGAAAGGGATTGATCTGATACGAGCAGTTGTTCCATCAGGTCCCCGGAGAACTCTTTCAGTCGGTAGGCTACGGTTATAGCTAGTCGGGCGGAATCAGTCATCCGGTTACTATTGTCGGTTCCGCATTCTATTTCTCCATAATCGACAAACAAATAGTAACCGTTTATATTGTTGACACGGCTACTGACTGCATCGAAGTTGGGACCAAAGACATAGTTGCCTATTTCGGGTACTAAAGGTTCGTTAGGCAGAGCAAGAAGGGCTGCAGACAAGTCTTCGTACCCATCTATATTGCTTCGCCCTTTGTTGAACAGAGCGCTGAAAGCATCGTGATTCGGGAAGCGGGCGAAGTAAAGAAACAGTTCAATTAATAGGGATGTGTTCATATGATTTGTTTTATTGTTTTTATGGATAATCCTGTCTTGTCAGAGATTTCTACCAGGTCGATACCGGCTTCGTTCATGGCGGTGACGCTTTCAATGAGCTTTTTCCGGAGGATGGCCAGGTACTTGATGACCGGCATTTGTTCAATAACGTCTACATTTCCTAATCCGTCGGCCGAAAGATTATACAGGCTTTCGGCCATGCCGATGGAGA
The DNA here is from genome assembly GCF_000969845.1 of Parabacteroides sp. HGS0025. Lineage (NCBI taxonomy): Bacteria > Pseudomonadati > Bacteroidota > Bacteroidia > Bacteroidales > Tannerellaceae > Parabacteroides > Parabacteroides sp. HGS0025. The sequence goes on along the minus strand of NZ_KQ033908.1, from coordinate 19,210 downwards.
TAGCCGGTTTATGTTCTTTAGGTTTTCGCATGTATAAGATACTGAACGGAGTCTGGGTGAACAGGTAGTTGGCAAATGCTTGGAAGTTCAGGCAAATGGCCTGGAGTAATATCGAATCCAGCGATGCAAAACTCTCAGCTAACCGATGGGCAGCTTCGGACGTGTAGGTGCCTGGACAGTATAGAATAGCTGCCATCACAGGCAGTTTGTCCGCTTGGCAACCAATCAGTTCGTAAGCCTCTATGAACTGGATGGCGGAGAGCGAACAGGTTAGCGTGTCAAATCCGGTCTGTATTTTGTATGCCTTATATATTTGGTCGTTTACGGATATTTCCGGCACCAATTGTGCCAGAAAGCAGTTATTGATATGTTGCATGTCTTTACATATAAAGTCTATCTGTTCGGAAAGCAGATACAGATTTTGATTCGCATCATCCCCTTTTATCTTCTTTGGATTCAATTTTAGAGCTTTGCAGATGTAAGCGATATGTAATTGCCGGTAAGAGATTTGACCGGTAGCGTATTGCTGGAGCAACTTGCAGACAGACAGATACAGTTCCGGAGTAAGTTGTTCCCATCGATTGGGTATACTATATTCTCCGAAATGAGTTTCAAAAACAATAGCAGGAGCATTCATGACATCAGGAAGATTTTATCGCTTTCGCGGTTATAGGAGGTGGTAGGATCAATATTCCCGGACACAGGTTCACTGAGAGCCAGGTCTATGGCTTTGATGGTTTCCATTGCCTGGGATTGCAGGGAGGCGGCCAATGCGTCTAAAGCGGATTTCTCGGAAGAACCATGACGGAAGCCTTTAGAATCGTCGAATAGGTTACGGATGGTCATTGGTAACTCGATAATATCGAAACGCGTCAAGGCAACCGAAATAATCAGCATCGCCAGTGCCCGTTTCAGCTTCGTTTCGAAGTCGGCTTCGCGGCCTTCTATACTGACGAAGTATCCTCCGATCGTATCGTCCAGCACTTCGCGTTGAATAGCGATGGTCCGGAAGAAGAACAGGTATGACATATCTATACTGTACAGGCTGTTGAGTTCGGCGGTTGTTTTGATCCGGAGGCTGTCCATATACTGGAAGTCGGTTGTCTTACGCCAGACTTCCTGGTAGGATTCATTGGTCTCCAGTTCGTGGATAAGCGAATCCATTGCGTTAAAATAATTGTCGATATACTGGCGGCGCATACTCTCCAGTTCGTATTTGTACACATCCGCCCCTCCGGACATACGTTTGGCGATGGTAGCAAAGATAACAGCCTTGTGCATGGTCAGATTGCCGAAAGCCAGTTTCAAGTGATGCCAGGCGTCGGAATCTTTGTCTTGTATGATCGATTTCCAAAGGGGAATGGTTATGATGCCCAGGATCTGTTTTCGTGCGCCTATGGCAGACGAATTGAGTTCTTCGATCTCTATATCGCTAGCGACATAAGGTACATAATCCCGAAAGTCGGCGATATTGTCAAATAGTTCTATTAATACGTTGTAGCTCATGATTGTTGACGGTTTAAACGATCATTAGGTGAAACTTCTTCCTGACGTGCCGGTACCTCCCGGTAAAAACCGATCCGGTAGCCTTGTTTATAGAGATCCGGAAAGTTGACCTGCAGGACCAGATTGAACGGTTCGCAGCACTTCTCATCGTCTGGAGTGAGTGTTTGCAGATAAAGCAAGTAGTTATAATATACATCGGCGCCTGACTTGGATATAACCCCATCCTTGCTAACGCTGGAGATGGACGAGTCCAGGCCTACGGCACCCAGTAGCACTTCGTCTACCCGTTTGTCGTATTCGATCAAGGATGAAATGTATTCTTTGTACTTCAGGTCGATCGTTTCGATCTTCCATCGTTCTTCTTCGTTTCCCTGGCCGGTTTTGAACGAATAGGTAGAAAAGGCCTTCCCCTGGTTCTTTTTACCGGATAAATATAGCGATAGACGGCGTAGTTCCTCCTGGGTGTAAAGTACGATCAATGACTCCCGGTATTCGGTGCCGATCTCGATATCATTGTATTTTATCAGTTGTTTGTTATCCTTCTTGCGGAGCTTATTTTCTTCGCATAAGGCTTTTATTTGTTTACGCTTGGCTTCTACCCAGGCATTCGGTATGATAACATGTATTTTGGCTGCCAAGCTATTATTTAAAAAGCTATCGATAAATTCGGGTAATTCGTTTGATGTTTTGATATGAGTCTTAACACCTTCGTGGGTTTCGTTCTCTCCGTAATGATTGCCCACGGAGCTTTCCCGGTGATGGGATATGGCGGCAAAACGATAGTTGTCAACTTCGTTGATGCGAAATAGCGGGTACACCTTGTATTTGGCCGCTCCATAGTTCCAGTTTCCGGTAACGACGAAACGCAGATCGTTATATAATACGATATCCTCGGCGACATCTTGTTTGAGCGTTGCCAAGCGGCAATATTTGTTTTCTACTAAATCCAACCCGGCCACGGGCATGCGGCCAATGGCTTTTCCTTGCGACATGCGCCACTTTACGAAAAAGTCCCGGAAGAAGTAATATCGTTTGATGATGGCAAGTCCGAAATCCTTGTAGGACATTTCCATACCATTTTTAGGCCAGCTGTCCAGCCATTCTTGTATAGTTGGCACATCGGTCCACTCCCGGATCACCTTGTTGTCTTGCAGTTTCTCTTTGTATATACGGGGGCCTTTACCGTATAGCATATTGATCTGTTTACTGATTAAGCGGGGTAATAACCGGTTGTTCTTGATATCGGCCTCTATATGTTCGCATTTGCGGTTATCCGCTCCACGGGAATACACGTTATAGCCATCCACATTCAACCAACGGAATGATATATTCCGATTATATCCGGATACAGGTCTTTCGTCCTGATCCATTTCCCGCATCAGGCTGGTACCGGGATTCGTACCCACCTGAAAGGTTATTACATTGTTGTCATCCAGGTAACAGCCAAGGTTACCCCACATGTCTATCTGACTCATAGCCAATCTATCTTATGTAGTTTAAATCCATCTTGCGGAAACCCCATGTACCGGATCAGTATGCGGTAGCATGACTTTGGGTTGCCATCTGCATCGGAGAACAGGAACAGGTTGTCGCTATCCACCCGAAAGCGCTCCTGTGGTAGCTGTGCCCTATACTTGCATCCTGCCTTGGTTACCAGCTTGGCTGATGCCTTTCCCCTTGCCTTAGAGTAAGGATAGAAGGCAATAGTGAAGCATCCATCGGGTAGCTTCGATAGCTCCCGTGCCCATTGCAATGCGTGCAGGCCTGTAATCGTTTCCATGCCCAAATGTACGCGGGCGAGCGGGAGAGGGAAAGGACACGGGTCCCTCTGTCATATTTTCCGGACCGACCGGGAGAGTGCAACACAAGTCGAAAACTCAGCGGTGGCGTAAAACAGAAGCTTTTTGCGAAAAGTCTTTTTTAATTTTAGGGGAATACCATCACTGTCTTTCAGTTATATAGGTGCATTTTCATTTCCAAAACAGGCTATTATTATAGGGTGAAACAACTATTATTATATCCCGGGAGAAGGTTTATAGCATCATATTGTCGGGTAAATCATCCGGTATTGCGCTATATTCGCTAGGCATACGTTCGTAGTATAGGCCATGTAGCAGGTAAATGAGCGCGGACGGAAGCTGTGTTGTCAACCCGGCCTGATACTTGATGGGGACTTTCTTTTCACTTGTCTTGTCTAACTCGATACGGCCGTCGGTTTTCTTTCGGGGAGACAACATGATGGAACTGCATAAGTTCGGGCATTCGTTTTCATCTACTAATACGCGTGGGAATGAATTGGATTGTTCTCCGAAAATAAGCAGCAACAGTTTGAACTGCATCCAGTAGTAGATCGTGCTTTGTCCTTCATTCATCAGTTCAACTGAAAAACCGTAACTCTCTAATTCCCTTTTTAATATCTTGGCATCTGTGGTTATTTGCTCGAAGTCTTCTTTCTTTTTGTTACCGGCACGGTCGTAGTACAGGCGGATGTGTTTGTTCTTGGCATCGGAGCCGAAGAACTCATGAATGGCGGTGGCCAGTTCCGGCTGTTGCTGTGGGTAGTAGCAAGTGAACTCTTTTAAGACGCGGAGTTCTGTACCTTGCTTACGTTCCTGAGCAGCTACCACACTGGAGAAATGACCAGGGTCGTAGCCTAGGAGGATTTCTTCGCGCGGATCGTAATACTTCAGGTAAAAGGCGGTCAGGCGGAAATGCTCTTTCAGATCCAGGCGCATGATGCTGGCATATTTGTAACTATCGGTAAATTGATGTTGTTTGGGTGAGTAGTTGGCAAAGAAACGGTCCATTACCTCTTTTTTGCGGATGGCGCATATGGCGGTCAAGAATTCGTCGATGTCGAGACTTTCCAACTGGGTTTTGAAAAACTTCGGACCTAATATGTCTTTGTTCACAAAAGAGCTGGCGCGGATGTAGTAGGTAGCGTACCGGCGCATGTCGGCCAGACGAGGTTTCCAAAGGGCGATAATTCGCTTTTGTTTTTCGATATCCAGGCGTAACTTTTCCAGCAGTATTGGGTTCTTTTCTTCACGTGCAAGCGCATCGGCACGATACATGGTCGCCAGTGCTTGGTTGATGTGCAGGGAGACGGTGACAATCTCTTCTATCAGGTCTGTATTGACATTGTGTTCATATTCTTCAAACCAGTTGTCTTCACCCAGGTCCACACGGGCGGTATCGGATACGCCGGTAATTCCCTGATAGTATTGGCTGGCACGTATTTCGGCGCTCGATCCACGTAGGGACGGAAACAGGCGGCTTTTCAGTTTTTCGCCTTTCTGGTGTTTCATCTCTTCGATGAAGGCATGCACACCGGAACGTCCGGCCACGGATTCTGGCTGGTCGCTCGATACGAGTTGCAGGTGGAAGCCGTTACGGAACAGGATGCTGTGCTTCGGGAAAGCGATCGGGTAACGTGGACGGCAAAAATGGGTAGGGATTTTACTTTCGCCGACAATGTAATCTATACCGTATTCCAGCATGGTGCGCCGGCCTCCCATGATTGGGCGGCTGAAGTAGGCTTGTATATTCGGCCAGATGTTGGTAAACAAGGCGGTATAGGTTTTGTGAACCAGGAAGGCCAGTTCTCCGGGCATCTCGTTGGCTACCTTAATAATACGCGGGCCGAATACGCCTTCCGTCTTTCCACCGGCACGGGCTACCTCGGTTATCTGTGTATTGGCGTCTACTACATTGGCCCGGATTTGCATCAGGTTCATATAATAGTCTTCGAAGCGGTCGGTTTGAAATGTGTTATTCTCCATCTTCTGGTATCTCCTCTATGATTTCGGCATCCATGATATTAGCATCGCGCAAGAGCCGTTGTTTTTCTTCTTTTTCTACAGGAAGGTTGTCTATCAGGTTGATGTAGAAACCGTTATTGTTCTTTTGGGCTATTTCTTTCAGGTTGCGTTTGCTAAAGCCCAGCAGTTCGGCCGTGACCTCGTTGGAGATCAGGAAGACCGGTGCCCAGGCGCTTTCTTTGTCGGCTGCTTCAGAGGCACGCAGGCGACATTCGCGAGCGGCATCGTAACAGGCTTTGGCGGTACGGAAGTCTTCGTATTTCGTTGCTTCCAAGGCCAGGTCTTCGTATTTGTTGGCGAAGTCGGTTTCCCATACTTTGGTGGCTACGTTGCAGTCCATTGAGAAATAGGAGATAGCGGAATAGATACGTGCCTGGCAGGTACGGACATCCAGCCGAATGCCTTGCGTGGAAAAGATACGGGTTTGCAGCGTTTTGGCGGCTTTGGATATATTTCGTTCCTGTTCGTATACTTCGGCGGCCCATTGCATTTGATGCAGGAAGAGCTGTACGTCCTCAGGGATACCGCTACACTTTCCGGTGGAAAGGAAAGTGTGGATGATATCGGGATGCAGTTTGTCTATAATGTCTAATGTTGTCATGACTTTATGTTTGTTGTAGTATACTTTCAAAAATTACTCTGCGTTCCTGGTGTTTTGCCAGGTTTTTTTTGTCGTTTTCGTGATTGCCCGAACGGTTAGGATTATTCAGATACGACTTATATCGTTTGACATTCTGGTTGCAGGCTGCGTATTTTTGAAGGAAGGTTTCCGGATCTTTTCGTCGGAGTTCTTCTAATTGGAAACGTTCGGAATAATGGATGAGTAATGGGTGTTTATTAACCCATTTACCGGTATCGTTGAACGATTGAAGTTCTTCGAAACATTGAAGGTTCCGGATACGCGTCTCGGCCATCTTTGCTACCTTGACTTCGGTAGGTTTATCGTCGAGTTCGATATCCAAAACCTTCATTTCACGCCATGTATTGACGCGGTCGTTATAGATCAGCGTCGCGATTTGGACGTTTTTGTCGAAGATGTTTTTCCAGTCGATTTGCGGGTACTCGTCTTCTTTCTGGTGTTTGATGGAGCTGATGCCGTGGCGGGTTCGCTTTTTTTTTCAGCGTCCAATGCTTCTTTTGCAGCTTCCAGTTCGGCTTGGGTATCTTCTAACGTTTCCTGAGTCTCTTCCAGTTCAGACTGGGTATTCTCCAATTCTTCCTTAGTATCCTCTAATTGCTGGGTTACATCAGCTTTGTCGGCATCTCCGTCCGGATTATCTTCTCCGGAATGATCCGGAGTATCTCCTTGGGGTTGCTCCGAAACTGCCGGTTGTCCGGTATCGGTGTCGGCCGGTTGTTTTTCTTTATCGTTTTCATTTTGCTGTTCGTTTTCCGGTTGCTGTTTATTTTCTGCGGCACGACGGTTCAGACGGATCTTTTCGGCTGTTGTCTGGTCTAAGAGGGTGTACAGGATCTTTTCTGCAGAGCGGGCGGCATTGACGATGGGAGAACGGAGCAGATCGTTCTGGGGTGATACCTCACGAAGCAGACGAAGGTCGGCCTCGGCATGTTCCGAATTAAGAAGCTCCCGAAGGAGCTTCATTTTTTGTTTTATGCTATACATGGGCTATGCTGTTTGTACGCGTGAACCTTGAATTTCTACTAATGTCGTAGAGTCCAACACCCGGAAGGATATTTGCGATCCGGCTTTTGCCGTCCAGGTGGCTCCGTCTTCCAGGACGAAAGATGTATTGTCGGCTACTGTGGCGGCTTTATCAGATCCGGTTCCTACCAAAGTGATGGTACGGCCTTTGTCGGAAGCGGTCAGACCTGATACGGTAGCGAGAGCGTAGGTAGCTGATGATCCGTTCGGTATTTTATACGTGTTGACTCCCGGTTGGGTAGCCAAGGCTGTTGCTCCGGCGGTGATGGTGACGGCATCTTTCACAATGATATCGCCTACATACTTATGATATTGCTTGATAGATTTGTTCTCGAAGGTAAAGGTAACGGAACGGTTTTCTTTGTCATTCTTTAGGTTGAAGGATTTAAGTACCATCGGTTTGCAGGGATTACCCAGAATAAACCGATTGTTAGACTCGCATTCCTGAAAAATAATGAGAAATTTACAACCGGCCTTTTCTTCAATGAATTTTAGAAGCTGATCTCGTACACCGCCCATGATAATAGTCAAGGTGTTCGTGCTCGAAATAGTAAGGTCGCCTTTTTCCCCTGAACTGGTGTATGTCGGGATATCGTGGGCCTCGAAGTAATGCATATACTCGCCGTCGAGCATAGGGAGCGACGAAACCTCCCTGGACGCGTTTGGGATAGGGAATGAACGTGAACCGTCTAACTGTTTGGTTTCTATCAACCATACTTTGTAGGCGATGGATTCACCGGCTACTTCTTTATCGGCTACATCGTCAATACTGCCGATTGCCATCATACTGGCCATTGTTGTGCCTACTACGATTTCGGTTGATACTTTGGCATCGTCCGGAGAGGTGATAGCGGATATCGTTGATACGGATGCGAACAATAGCATCAGACACAGGAAAAATTTGAGTTGCAAAGCACGACGTGCCTTGAATGCTCGTTTTTGGTCTGCTATATAGGAAAGAACTTTCTTTTTTTGCATAACTGTAATTTTTTAATGATTTGGAAAATAGGGAGCCGGGATTGCTCCCGGACTCCTTATAAAGAAACTATGAACAAAAAGATCAGCGTGCACCCGGAATGTTCGGTTGTAAGTCTTTATTGATAGACCGAACACCGTTTACTCGGCGCTCCAGTTCGATAAAGTTGCCCTCGCTGTTGAGTGTTACCATGATGTAATCGCCTACCTTTGTAGGGGTATAGGCGGCTGTGATGCCGGCAAACTTTCCGCTCTTGGTAATGCTGGTTGAGTTTGTTACAGATCCACACTCGATCAGGTAGACAACTCCTTTCTTAGCTCCTGTAATGTCGGTCAATGCCTTGGCTGCTGTGTTGGCAGAAGTCACAAACCAGAACTGATTGCCGCAAGCAATCGTTGTAGCGTCGGCATCTACTGTTGTAGACGGTTTGTTACAGAACAGGCGTTGCAGGCTGTAATTGTTGGCTGTCAATTCTGCCGGAGTAGAGAAATGGCGACCGATGAAGCTGGCGGTGAAGCCTTCCTTCCAGGTAGACCATGCCATGACCATTTCCATAAATTCCTGCAATTTGAATGCCAGCATTTCGCCCGGAACGAATTCCAGACATTGGAGGTTGCCCGGTTCCTGGAGGTGGATCAGCTTGCTTTGTCCCATGTTTGGAACCCATTTGATGGGGATACCCATATCCGGAACCACATTAACGTAGCTCATCGGGCCGGTGAAGTCGAGGTCCTTACCGTATTTGGTGCGGCAGTTGGCGATCCACCAGTCGCGGTGATTCTTATTCAAGTAGATGGCAAAACCTTCGAGGTCAATATCTTCGTCCAGGGTAGCTTTCACATCTTTCACAAATTCGATAACGGCTTCCAGGAAGGTTGTTTCCGAGTAGTCGTTATACGTTTCGTCGGAGTGGGGCAGCAGGGTGTTTTCGTGCATGTAGCGAACTAAGGTGTAGATCAGACCAGTGGATGAGTTCAGGTAGCTGCCTGGTTTGCCGGCTTCCGGTTTTACATAACAACCGCGGATACGGCGGCGGTTCTGTTCGCTTACCATCTGGGTGTAGATTTGCAATAATTGCCACTCAATCATGCCCCATTTGATTGGATCGGAACCATCGGTATTCAAATAACCGATATATTTACGTTCTATCTCTTTGAGCGGACCGAATTTGACTTTTGCCATTGCATCATCCACATAGCCCATTTCAGGTTGCAGATCCATACTGCCTTTCCAAACTTCACCAACTTGGTAAGCCTGAGAAATTTCGGTAAAGAAGGCATTGGTCATTAACTCTCGGTCCTGAACACCATAGCGGCGGGGATAGAGGTCGTACACGTTCTGTAAGACGATGATCCGGGCGATCAAGGCATCCTGGCGCATAATCACATATTGGTCACCTAATCCGGCATCTTTCAATTCTGAAAAATCGTTGGTGAAACCGGAATTCAGTTTTTCCGGAATCAACAGGTTGTTGTTTTTCAAGAAAGCGTAGCGAGCAGCCAGTGATTTACCATAGTTGCGTACTTCGGTACGGAAAGATATACCGTCCGTATCTTCATCGGCTGTATGCAGTGTGGCATAAGCCGTATTGTTGGCAATGATGTTCCAACGTTTTTGCATATCGAACAATGGATGTTCGATACCGAACAGATGGGTTGCCGTTGTACCTGGTCCAAACACGGTGAGTTGTTTTTTGATTACTGTTTGCGGATTGTCATCTACCGCCTTGGCAGCCATCGTTGTTAATGAACGGCGGAGTTCGGCGTTTTCTTTGTTGGAGGTATTCAAAGCGGTCACTAACGACTGTACGCTGGTCACAAGCGACTGTGGCTGGTTGTCATTACCGGGTTGGATATCTACCGTTGCGGTTCCGTCCGTTGTAGTTGCTGTACTATTTTCTGCCTCCGACTGGCGGACTTCGGATGTATTGATAATTGCCAGAGCGGCATTGCGTTCTGCATTCAATGTATCCGCAGCCTGAGCTTCCTGCATGGCATCGGTGATGGACATACCGTACTTCTCTTTGAAAGAAGCCTCGATATTTTTCCAGTCATCATCTACCAACGTGTTGGATTTCGCTTTGTCGATTAATCCAAGGCCGGTAAGGACTGCTAAAAGTTTGTCTTTGAAATTCATACTTGTATTTATTAAATTAATGAAAGAACTCTGTTTCGTTGTTGTTTGCGGGATTCGCTCCATTTCTGGCCAAGTTCGTGGGCTTCGGTCAGGGCTTCATTGAATGTAACTATGCCGTCGATAAGTCCGGCATCTATGGCATGTGTTGCATCAAATGTTTCTCCACGCAAGGCAGGATGATCCAGTTCCAAACTTGCAAGTGTCGGACGGGAAGCTCGAACTTCTGTGCGGAATTGTTCTGCCAAAGGTTCCAACTCTTCGTCTATGTATTGCTGTGGTTTCCCGGCCTTCAGGTTGTTGTACTTCTTATTCTTTAGGTCGGAGATACGGGCATATTCCTCTATCTTCTTGAAACCGAGCGATTCGAAATAAGGATCAATATCCCAAAAGCCGATCATAGAACCGATACAACCTATAATATCGTTTTGAGTGAGTGCTTTTAGTATTGCTCCGTGACTACCTATATAATAAGCTGCTGATCCGCATAATTTTTCGACGAAGCAGTAGATAGGTTTGGAGAGGGCACGCATGGTCTCCGACAAACGGTCGAGATACCAGGCTTCGCCCCCTCCAGAACTTATATGAAGAAAATGGCATGTGATGTTCGGGTTATCTTCGGCTTGTAATAAATCCTGTTCGAATTGTTTGCTGGAGAAATACCAGCAACTATCGGCTGTTATCAATCCTTTGATGCGATGATAGGCCAGTGTTCCGGGTTCTATATCATTGGAAGAAAAATCAATGGTAAGCGGAACGGTAGTTTTAGCCTGTACCGGAATAAGTTCGTCCGTGATATATTCTTTATATGTTTTTGCATCGTCAAATGAGGATGATACCGATTGATTCCCTAGAGGGAAATAGGCAAGTAAGGCGGCGATATACTCATCATGTGTAATGAGTAGTCGGGCTTGTGGGGAAGTTAGAAGTTGTATTACATATGTTTTTTTGTTCATACCTGCTTATTTTCCTACGAAGTAAGAACTATAAACAGGTATGGGAAAGGACTTTTAAAGCGGGCTTTGTCTCATTTTACTGTGAATGTGCAGCGTATCTTTATTTAAATGTGTAGTTATCGATACTTGTGCCGGCCATTCAAGTGAACCTATAAATATAGGTGAGTGCTCAGGGAGTGTTTCGAGTTTTAAGATAGCAGACCGGCGTATCTTATAGGCGGAGGCAGTGGACGTTGTTACTTTCTCTGTTGTGATGTCCTCTTCTACATTATATAATGTACCGGCGTTGTCTGTTTCTTCTTTTGGTGTCATGGTGAAATCATCGGTCGACAGAGTTACGGCAGAGCGTCCCGGTTTCAGGGTGATCACATTTTCCCGGAAAGATTGGATGTCCTGTAGGAGGAATAGTTGGACTTTGTTACAAAATTCTTTCATGTTCTATTTGTATTTATTTGTTATTCAAACACTTCGCCATTTTCAGACGTTTTCACCCCAAAAATCGGACAAATCGATACACTTGGTCGGTGAAATAATCAGCTATATTTAACATCATTTTGCTGTTTAGCGTATCCACGGCGCTTCGATTTCTTGCGTACCTTATCCCGCCACCGGTAATAGTTCTTTAGGAGAGCATCTTCAGTAATTGCCTGGATGCCATATTTGCGCATGAAATAGGCGACTGTTTCGATATACTGGATGCCGTATAGATGTTTGTTTTCGTCTATCAGGCTATGCAGTTCTGCCCAAAACAGAACTTCGATCTTTAGTGAGATGATCCGGGAAGAACGCGTTCCCAGATAATTATATGTATCAGGGGATTTACCTATACGCCTGTCCGGGATACCTAATTCAAGGTTGCCGTTATCCGGCTGGCAACAAACCGGGCGTTTTTCGAGTAAATCGTATATCACATGATATAAATCCTCTCTGTCCGGAAGAAATACTGGTCCGGGCATGCAGTTGTTGAACTTGCCCTGAATATATTCTGCCAAATGTTGTTTCACCTCTATTTTTGTTGTAACCATGATGAAAATGTATTTTTAAAAAAGTTTTTCCTTATATTCTGCGACCTACCGACCTACAGACCTACAAACGAGATTTGCAATACTCAAATGTAATGATTTTTAGCCAATTAGAAAAATTTAAAGTCTTAAAAGAACGTGTAGGTGACCGACCTACACGACCTACAAGGGTACTTTTTGCCCTTTTTTGCCTATTTTTTGTAGGTCGGTGCCCAAAACAAGAAAAATACCCTCTGACCTACACGACCTACAACAACCTACAGACCTACAAGCGACCTACAACCTACATCTATATATACATATATACTTAAATACTTAATATACATACTATTACTTATTACTTGTTTTGAAAAATTATGAGGCTTGTAGGTCTGTAGGTCTGTAGGTCGCTGTTTTGCGAATATTTTTTTCAGAAAAACACACTATCATCTTTTTCTTTTTAATCTGGGGGGGTACGGGGGGAAAATGAAGATGGGAGAACCGGATACCGGAACTCCCACCACACGAATTGAACAAACAAAAAAAGAATACTCTTTGTCGCACTTTTCAAGAATACTCCCGACACTAAAACGGAAGATCCTGTTGTTTCTTTTCTTCAACCTCCGGCTCATCCCATTCGCTACGTTCCAGGTCAATGTCGAAGTATTGCCGGAATACATCATAATTGAGAGCGAGGCAACTCGTTGTTGTTGATTTAGGATCCATGATACGGATCATCTCGTTATCGACTTTACCACCTTCACGGATATCACCTTTCGGGACTTCTTTAACTTCTTTCCACTTGAACCTGCGAGCGTTTACAACTCCAATATAGGCCGGGTTGGAGCGAATGTTTGCTTCAATGGTGGATTGTGTCGCATCTTCCGTATTGTAGGAAGATTTGGCATAGAGCGTATGGATAGACGACAGGCGAAGATATAGTACTTTTGTTCCTGCCGGTATCGGTATTTCTTTACGCTCATTTCCTGATAGTTTAACCGTTAATTTTTCTGGCTGGTCAATATCGTAATCTCTTCCTTCGATAATGGACCGGGTATTAATCATTACTTCCATCGCCTTAAAGAATCCGGCCAGCTTGTCTGTGCGGGAGATCATTTCGACCTGGGCAATTACTTTCTTTCGGGCAATCTCGTAGAACTCTTCATACGTGAAAGGGAGCTTCAGGTGTGGCGCATGCTCTTCAAGCAGCCGGCACATGGAAAGGAATAAAGATATGGTGTTAATGATACGAGTCATATCACCAGATCCTCCGGAACCGGCCAGTACGGACTTGGTCAGGTCTTTATTGATAGTACGCATATACGACTTGAAATGTTTGCGAACAAGAGGTCTGAGCTTTAGTATTTCAAAAAGGATGTTCGATAGCCCTGTTTTTTCGTAGCCTTTTAGTTCCTGAAAGACGTTTTTTTCATTCTCTTCGTAGGGGGTTGTTCGTTTTGGAACTTCGCATATTACGACACGGTTCATCAGGGCGTTGTCATCCCGTTGGGGAGTTTCCTGACCTGCCAGGATAACGGGGGAGTAGACTTTACTTGTTTCCAAATCTTTGCTTCCGGTCCCTTTTCGTTTTTGTTTTCCATCACCATCGTAACAGACTGATTTCAATCCTTGGAATACCCTGTCGTCTATGTCTTTGTTATTATATTCTTCCAATACTTGCGGTACGTCCCTGAAACCTTCCATAAGCGTAAAGAATGCAGCAGGAGTACCAGTATTAAGATTGAAGCATGGTAAATCCGGATCAATAAACAACGATCTGATAGACACGGCAACCTGTGTTTTTCCTGACATTGTAGGTCCCATAAAAAACAGCGCCGTAAATAAGCGGTCGATCGGATGGATGTCTGATCGGAAAGCACACATGACAGCATATATAATAGCCCACTTCCCGTTGTCGTTTATCTTGTACACCTGGTTCATCAGTGATGTCCAACGTTCGAACGAACATTGCTGTTCCAACGGAATGTTTTTATATACGAACGCTCTCAGGTTCTCGTACATGTCATCATCTTTCCGGAGTCCGGCATGTATGTTGCTGAATGCCGGAGCATAATAGTTCTTACCGTTATGTGTTACCACACCAATGTCTGAGGCCATGTCGATCCGGTATATTCCGTCTACCTCGTGAAATATGGCGTTACTGAAAGCATAGAAGTTTTCCGGTTGTTGGCCATACGTTTTCAATTCGTCACACAGGGTATATTCGTAGCTCATGGATTGTCTTATTTTTTTGAATTGGGCAACTGTCCCGTTTTCAAAATTCAGACCTTCCTCATTAACCAAAGCTTCCTCGAATGAATTGAGTGAGGCGAATATCTTGCTTCGGAGTTCCATGTAGAGCGGTTTCTTATAGTACCGTCGGTTTATCTTAATAATCTTTTTGTTACCTTCGGAATCACTGCTGTAAATATGTAGCAGGGGGATCATGTAAAAGTCAGCCACCTGTAAGTGACCACCTCCGGAAGGATTCTTAAACATATAGCTTACCGGTTCTTTTTCTTTGTTAAGTAGCGGGTAGAATCCGTGTCTACGGTAGTTTGTTTTGTATTCCTCATTTTCTTCTACGTAGTCAGGTACGATGTCCGGATCTTCCCAGATTAGGGAGTCATCGAAACTTTGCTGATGTAGCATGGCGTTTTTCGACTTTTTCTTATCCCGGTAGGGCTTCATCAGTTCCTTGAATGACTTACTGGTCAACTTAAGGACAGAACACCATTCCTTTTCCATGACGGACTGGGCGGCTTCAGAAGCAGAAGCCATAATGTCGGCACACCGGCCATAATAGATCGTCCGCACATCACCTGTCTTCTCTTCCATTGCCGCAGCATATAGCCGAGTGTAGAAGTCTACGAATTCAAAATCGATATCGTCTTTTTCTATATATAGGGTGAAGCCTGCTTTGAACAGATTGCAGAGTGTAACAAGCAGGTCGGACTCCCGTCGTTCGTCGAAGGTTATGTTTGAACTATATGTAAAATGCAAGTAGGCTGCATGTCGGCGGAACTCCTGTATCTGGTCGGCCGAAGGGAGTCCACAAACGTATATGATCGGCTCTTCGCCGTAATTTTCTTTGAATTCGGTAAAACTGTCCGTAAGGATACAGTTTTCGCTGATATCGGGAAGAGTACTCACCAGTTCCTCGATACCATAAAATCCCGGTTTCTTTATGTCTTCGTCTTTCGGGAGCGAAACCGTGAACTCCTTTATCTTGTTTTTTATCGTATCGGATTGTATTTTAAGTTTTTCCGATAATTTCGTAGTATAAGATATGCTTAATGACTTGTCTTTAACAAGTGCAATACATTCAGCTATGAAAGTCAGGTGCTCGTTTTTCAGGATAGGATCTTCAAAATCCTTTTCGTAAATGCCGGCCAAGTAGGTTACCCAGTCTGTTTCGTGGTTATGCAGATAGATGGCCAACTCTTTTTCCGGCATCTTCCGGGCAAAACTGTCCGGATCATCGCCGTCCGGAAGTGATACAGCTCGGACGTTGGCGCCTGCTTCCAGTAGTGCTTTGATGTTTTTAACGGAAGCATTTATTCCTGCTTCGTCACAATCGTAAATGAGTGTAATATTTCGGGTGAACCTTATGATTGTTTTTATCTGTTCAGGTGTAAGGGCGGTTCCGGATCCGCAGACCGTATTGCGTACACCGGCACGAACGAATGATAGCACATCGAATTGCCCTTCCACAAAATACACTCGATCTTGTTGTCCAATGGCTTGTCTCGCTTGGAATAGTCCGAACAGGGCATTGCCTTTATGAAATACGGGAGTCTCTCCGGTGTTATAATACTTTACGTTGTCTGAAGGCTTGATGGAGCGTCCGGTGAAACCTATCACATTACCTTTTAGGTCGTAATAGGGGAACAGAATCCGTCCGCGGAAAGAGTCGTAGACGCTCTTTTCTCCTTTTGTGGCCAAGCCGGCTTGTACCAGGGTGTCGGAGCTGAAAGCGGAGCGTTTCATGTCGTCGATCAGTGTACGCCAAGTGTCTGGAGCAAAGCCTACATGGAAGAGTTCGAGTGTTTGATCTTCTCCGGCATTCCATCCGCGGGAAAGGAGATAAGATTTTGCTTCGTCGTTGGCGGTCAGATAACCGGTGAATTTTTCCGATGCAGCCGACAGTGCGATCAGTAGCGATTCTTTTACTGATACTTTCTGTTGTTCTTCCGGAGTAAGCTCCCGATCAGGGACCTCTATGTGACAACGCTTTCCCAGACTCCTGATAGCTTCCGGGTAAGACATGTTTTCATGCTTTTGCAGAAAAGTAATGACATTCCCTGCTTCTCCACAGGCAAAACATTTATAAATCTGTTTGGCAGGACTAACACACATGCTGGGGCTACGATCCGTGTGGAACGGACAGATGCCCCAATAATTGACACCTCTTTTGCTCAACGTCACATACTCGCTGATCACATCAACTATATTGACGGCATCGAGTATTTGATCTATTATCTTTTGTTCAATCATTATCTTCAAATAGTTTTAATTGCCTTGCGTCGAATGCTTCTCTAAGAGTTACCTGGAAATGTTCTATCAATCGGAAATATTCATCTTCAGTCATTCGTTCCTTTCCAAAATATAAATTCCACCAGCGCTTTTGATTCATTCCAATTGCCTTATAGAAGGCTTTCGTAGGGGTGAAATATTCGGGATTAACGAACTTGATTGTCAGTATTTCCTGTACCAGGTTTCGTCCCTTCTGTTCAGCAACCGGTATACGATATCGATGGACATATAACTGGACAGCCATTTCGCTTTTCCCTAAATGGGTCGCGATATTTTTGAAAGACTGCTTCCCGGCATTATCTTTCAAATAT
This sequence comes from Parabacteroides sp. HGS0025, assembly GCF_000969845.1. NCBI lineage: Bacteria > Pseudomonadati > Bacteroidota > Bacteroidia > Bacteroidales > Tannerellaceae > Parabacteroides > Parabacteroides sp. HGS0025. Next base: position 2,307 of record NZ_KQ033908.1, on the reverse strand, counting down.
TGAATTTCTTCTTTTCTCCAACTCATTTTCTCATTATTTTATCAAAGTTCTCACTAAATTCATAATCTTTGAATGACAGGATAAACATGCAGCAAAACTTAACGAACAGATCCGGATTAGACTCTTGCTTTTCAATGCCATCAACGTTATATGTTATGACAAATATTTTTGAACCTTTGGATTCCACGTTGTCAAGATCATATAAGCGTCCAGGTTTTAAATCTGTCAACATTTTGAATATTTTATCCTTATATTGATGGAAAGCCTCAGAGCCATATTTTTCTTTATATTGATTGTACCATTCCCAGCTATTTAGCCGATATTGTTTTAAGTCCATAATCAATACAGCTTTTCAAGTTCAACCTTTAGGAATACTAATCTCCGTTCGGCATCCGTACGACTATTTAAAGGTTTACCGGATAGATAGGAACAGATGCAATCATCCAGATAACTGGCATCTTCAGGCGATATGTCCTGGATGATGATTTGACCGTTTTTGTCTTTTTCTACGTACATATTATAATTGTTTTTTATGATAAATATCCATTACCAGCCAGTGCCCTCGCATTGTCTTCCAGTGTCATACGATCGTATCGATCAAAACAAGCTGATGTTTTATGACCTGTGCATTTCATTATTTTATTGCTTGGTATATTGTTTTTGATCATATTTGTCGCAAAAGTTCTACGAGCAGTGTGCGAACTGATCATTTCGTATTTAGGCTTACGGACCATTACAATCTGATCCGCTTGCTCTTCCTCGTATACAATCTGTTCTGTGAGTCCTACTTTTTTGCATATATACTTAATAGCTTTGTTGAAATATTGGATACAGCGGGTTTTAGGCATTTGTCCACCATATTTGACAAATATTTCACGCACATATTCGGTCATGGGAACGACCGCTTTATTTTTGGTCTTTTGCTGAAGGATATGGATATTTTCTCCTTTAATGTTATCAGCAGAAAGTCGTGAATAATCAGAATATCGTTGCCCAGTCATACATCCAACTATAAACATATCTCGTATCTCCTCCTGCTTGGGTGTCAGATTATCATAATAATAGATACGGGCTATCTCTTTTTCGGACAAGTAAATGAAAGTGGAGTCATTTTCGCGTACTTTGGCATCGGAATAAGAGTCATCCACAGCCCATCCGTTCAAGTAGGCTTTCCCCAAGAGATATTTAAGTTTCGTTATCATGCTTTTGATTGTAGATATTTTCAGCCCTTTATCTACATGCAGGTAGTCTACAAAGCCGTCTATTTCCTCCCGTCCTATTTGATTCGTTTTATAAGCATGACCTATGGTATCTTGATAGTTCAAGAAATGCTCCAACAAATTCCTATAGAGAGAAAAGTGTTTACCTTTCTTTTTTAAGTTGATAAAAAGTACACCGAACTGGATGAAATTGCAGGACGGAAGATTGCGGAAATATTCGCTTTGTAATTGTGATACATTATAACTTGAAAATTCTAACTGAAGTGCACCCATGATATTTTGTTTTATTTATCAGAAAATAAGCACTACATTTGTAGTGTTAATAGCCTATCTGCGTAAGCAGGAGAGAGTTTACAGAGCCGTTCGGTAGCCGCCGTTCGGCTTTGCTGCTTTTATACCATTTCGTTAGCGTCAACGGAATGGTTCATATCTTTCGTGATATGAATCTTATTGCTTGTGCAAAAGCTACAGGATTTTCATTTGCCAACTGATGAAGTTTTTTGAACTTTTCATCTATTTTGGAGTGATACCGGCACATTCGGTTACATGCTATGTCTACTCGACCACTTCCGTATACCCAGATCATTCCGGCATACAATCGAACGTTCTTCATGATCTTTTTAGCCTGTCTTAGTTTCATGACTCTTTTTTTTAATTTATATCACCAATCCCCTCCATCATTCGTGATGCCAGAGATTATTGTTATTTGATTGTCTGGATTCAATCCACCAGTGTCTAGCATTTCCGGAGTAGGATTATCCTCTGTATCTCCGTGCATCATCACATACAATGTACCACTACCACTATACAGCCAAAGACGCTTGCCATCCTTTTTCCATTTCTTAGCTAATCGTTCCAATGATTTAATTAGCTTCATTTCTTCAGGAGTACATTCGACTCCGGCTTCTGTGCTATATGTTTTCATATTCACTTCTTAGTTGTTAGTTCTGTGAAAAATTTTTCTGCTAAATAAACTATATCACACGCGGTTTGAATTTCATTTTTTCCGGATATGGTATGAAGCCGCAATTGTGTGCCAACTTTATTGAGTAAAGGCATCAGGTAGTCCGGTACATCTATATTGCCA
>NZ_KQ033907.1:0-75803 GCF_000969845.1 Parabacteroides sp. HGS0025 | reverse complement strand
GCTCCGACCGCTTGTAGGCAGACGGGTTCAGGGTCTATTTCACTCCTCTGTTCGAGGTTCTTTTCACCTTTCCCTCACGGTACTGGTTCGCTATCGGTCTCTCGGGAGTATTTAGCCTTACGGGATGGGCCCCGCAGTTTCACACAGGATTTCTCGTGCCCCGCGCTACTCAGGATACCACTAGGCTTCGTTAGTAAGTCGTATACGGGATTTTCACCCTCTATGATCACTTTTTCCAAAGTGTTCTACTTTACTAATTTCTTGCCACAGCGTGGTCCTACAACCCCAATACTGCCTAAACAGTATTGGTTTGGGCTCTTCCGCGTTCGCTCGCCACTACTTGCGGAATCATTTTTATTTTCTTCTCCTATGGGTACTTAGATGTTTCAGTTCCCCACGTTCGCCCCTCTTACGAGGTGACTGGCCTTCAACCAGCCGGGTTGCCCCATTCGGAAATCTGAGGATCAAAGATTATTTGCATCTCCCCCCAGCTTATCGCAGCTTATCACGTCCTTCATCGCCTCCGAGAGCCAAGGCATCCACCGTCTGCCCTTGCTTACTTTCTTTTTTCCGGTCACATTGCTGTGAACTTGGATTGATATATCTTCAGCTTGCTCTTGTTACTTTATTTTACGTTGTCCATCATGTCAAAGATCTTCTGTATTACTTCGTTTCTTATGTGTCTGTAATTTTGTGTGGAGAATAACGGATTCGAACCGTTGACCCTCTGCGTGCAAGGCAGATGCTCTAGCCAGCTGAGCTAATCCCCCAGAGTCTTCTCTTTACCAGAGATTCTGTAGTCCCAGGCAGAGTTGAACTGCCGACCTCTACATTATCAGTGTAGCGCTCTAACCAACTGAGCTATAGGACTGGCTTATCTTAATCTCCTGAAACTGCCGGATTTCCTTCAGCTTCATCTTTCTCTACTGGGTATCCAGTTTATAAGATCATATATAAATACATATTCAACCGTAGTACAAGTTAACTAATACCTTTTAGCCAACTTGATAACGAACTCTTCGCTCCAGAAAGGAGGTGTTCCAGCCGCACCTTCCGGTACGGCTACCTTGTTACGACTTAGCCCCAGTCATCGGTTTTACCCTAGGCCGATCCTTGCGGTTACGGACTTTAGGTACCCCCAACTCCCATGGCTTGACGGGCGGTGTGTACAAGGCCCGGGAACGTATTCACCGCGCCATGGCTGATGCGCGATTACTAGCGAATCCAGCTTCACGAAGTCGGGTTGCAGACTTCGATCCGAACTGAGATGGGGTTTGGAGATTAGCATCCCGTCGCCAGGTAGCTGCCCTTTGTCCCCACCATTGTAACACGTGTGTCGCCCCGGATGTAAGGGCCGTGCTGATTTGACGTCATCCCCACCTTCCTCACAGCTTACGCTGGCAGTCTCTTTAGAGTCCTCAGCACGACCTGTTAGTAACTAAAGATAAGGGTTGCGCTCGTTATGGCACTTAAGCCGACACCTCACGGCACGAGCTGACGACAACCATGCAGCACCTCGCAAATGGCTATTGCTAGAGATCCTCTTTCAAGGACTGTCCAAATGCGTTCAAACCCGGGTAAGGTTCCTCGCGTATCATCGAATTAAACCACATGTTCCTCCGCTTGTGCGGGCCCCCGTCAATTCCTTTGAGTTTCACCGTTGCCGGCGTACTCCCCAGGTGGATTACTTAACGCTTTCGCTGTAGAGCTTACTGTGTATCGCAAACTCCTAGTAATCATCGTTTACTGCGTGGACTACCAGGGTATCTAATCCTGTTTGATCCCCACGCTTTCGTGCTTCAGTGTCAGTTATAGTTTAGTAAGCTGCCTTCGCAATTGGAGTTCTGCGTGATATCTATGCATTTCACCGCTACACCACGCATTCCGCCTACCTCAAATATACTCAAGTTAACCAGTTTCAACGGCAATTTTATGGTTGAGCCACAAACTTTCACCGCTGACTTAATAAACCACCTACGCACCCTTTAAACCCAATAAATCCGGATAACGCTCGGATCCTCCGTATTACCGCGGCTGCTGGCACGGAGTTAGCCGATCCTTATTCATAAGGTACATACAAAACAGGACACGTCCCGCACTTTATTCCCTTATAAAAGAAGTTTACGAACCATAGATCCTTCATCCTTCACGCGACTTGGCTGGTTCAGGCTCTCGCCCATTGACCAATATTCCTCACTGCTGCCTCCCGTAGGAGTCTGGTCCGTGTCTCAGTACCAGTGTGGGGGACCTTCCTCTCAGAACCCCTATCCATCGCAGACTTGGTAAGCCGTTACCTTACCAACTATCTAATGGAACGCATGCCCATCTATCAGCAATTAATCTTTAACAAATATTCCCATGCGGGACCCCTGTTTTATGCGGTATTAGTCCGACTTTCGCCGGGTTATCCCCCTCTGATAGGTAGGTTGCATACGCGTTACTCACCCGTGCGCCGGTCGCCAGCAGAGTATTGCTACCCCCTGATGCCCCTCGACTTGCATGTGTTAAGCCTGTCGCTAGCGTTCATCCTGAGCCAGGATCAAACTCTTCGTTGTATAAATTGTTTTGTCTTGCTCAGAATCCGTTATTTATTTTCAAGTTTTGACGGTATTAATTATAATACTTGTACTACTTGTTGATATGTAAATCTTTCAAAGAACTTTCGCTTTCTTTTCGATTGCGGCTGCAAAGGTAAGGACTTTTTTTTAACTACCAAATTTTTCAGAAGAAAATTTGAAAAGTTTTTTTTCAGTCGCTGTGGCGGTTGGATTGTTGCTTAGCATCGCTAACCTCATCCCCTTTCCTCAGGTTACCTCTTTCATCATGTATCATGCGCCGTTCTCTCTCGAATGCGGGTGCAAAAGTAGAAGAATTACTATTACACTCCAAACTTTTCACCAATTATTTTTTATTTATTTTTTCACGGCAGGCACTGTATTATAATGTACGCATAAAAGAGAAGAAAAAAAGCATAGGACTTTATCTTTCTATCTCTATGAATAAAGTTTACCACCGATAAAAATTATATTTTCATCTCATATATTTAATCGTTTGATATCTGTTCTTTAATTATTCGACATATGTCAAACGAATAAAGAACAGATATCAAATGAATAGAAAACAATTATCGAATGATTAAACATATAAGACAAAATTTTTACATAACAAGGTTGAATTGAATAATAACTTTCTATACTAAAATTACGACAAGAGTACCCAACTGATTTATTACAGTATATAATAACAAAAACCACACAAAAGTGTTATTTAATAGAGAGATGCCTTTATAGCCCAAATTAATCAACGCAAAAGAATGGTTAGTATCAAGATGTTAACTATATTTGCTGTCTGATAAAAACTTACAAAACATAGATATGAAACAATTTTTTAAAATGATGTTTGCCTCAGCACTAGGCGTATTTATTGCTGCAGGCCTGATTTCCATCGCATTTGTCTTTACTTTAATCGGTATTGCCAGTAGTATGAGCAGTACTCCCGATTACAGTCCGAAAAGTAATACTGTCTATAAATTAACACTCGACGGGAGTTTATCAGACAACACAGAGGAAAATCCTCTTGCCATGCTGATGGGGGAAACAGATAAAGCTCTTTCTTTAAAAGATATACTTTCAACCATTCAGACGGCCAAAGAGAACAAAAGCATCAATGGTATATATATAGAAGCAAAATCACTCAGTGCCGGTTCTGCCAGCCTTGAAGCGATCCGCAGAGCGCTGACTGATTTTAAAGAAAGCGGTAAATTCGTTGTCGCTTATTCTGATAACTACAGCCAGGGATGTTACTACCTCTGTTCTGTTGCCGACAAAGTATTTCTTAACCCCCAAGGAACATTAGGATTAGTCGGAATGGCCTCACAAACCATGTTCTATAAGGAATTGCTTAAGAAAATAGGTGTTGACATGATGATCTTTAAAGTCGGAACATACAAAGGAGCCGTAGAGCCCTTTATGTTGGATAAATTAAGTGATGCAAACCGTGAACAGATCCAGTCATACATGAGTACGATTTGGGACAATGTTACCAGTGGTATTGCAGAATCAAGACGCATCCCCGTAGAAGACATCAATAACTTTGCTAACCAGGGGTATGCCTTCGCTTCCGCTGAAAAAACGGTTGAATGCGGATTGATCGACGAATTGAAATATCGCCCGGAAGCAGAAGAATATGTTAAAGAGCTGGCCGGACAAAGCGACAAACGCCTGCAAACAGCCGATATAACTAAAATTAAAAGTATCAAAACAGTCAATCGTGACAAGGCAGATCGTATAGCAATCCTGTACGCTGAAGGCGAGATCAAACCGGAAGTTTCTTCTTCTCCTTATAATGTAGAGCAGGCAATCACTGAAAAAGTGGCCTCCGAACTGATAAAACTGAAAAATGATGACAATGTTAAGGCCGTCGTTTTCCGTGTAAATTCACCGGGAGGAAGTGCCTTCGTTTCCGAACAGATCTGGCGCCAGGTCGTTGAACTGAAAAAAGTAAAGCCTATCGTCGTATCGATGGGTGATGTTGCAGCCTCAGGTGGCTACTATATATCATGCGCTGCCAACAAAATCGTAGCCGAACCGAATACATTAACCGGGTCAATCGGTATTTTCGGTATATTTCCTAATGTGACCGGCTTATTTGATAAACTATCATTAACAACCGACATTGTCAAGACCAATACATACGCCGACCTGGGAGACATGAGTCGCCCGATGCGCGAAGATGAAAAAGTTCTTATTCAATCTTTTGTCGAAAGAGGATATGATACTTTCCTTACCCGTTGTGCCGATGGCCGCGATATGAGTAAGGAAGCAATCAATGAAATCGGACAGGGACGTGTTTGGACTGGTGAACAAGCTAAAGAACGTGGCTTGGTAGACGAGTTAGGCGGTATTAACAAAGCTATCGAAACAGCAGCATCTTTAGCCAACCTGAGCGATTACAGCCTGACTTATGTCTCAGGAACAAAAGATTTCTGGAAAGAATTCATCGAAAAACAGCTGGGTGAAGTAAAAGTATCCATCGTTAAAAGTGTTTTGGGTGATGAATACGAATATTTCAAAACTCTGAACAATGTTAAATCAACAACCGGCGTCCAGGCGCGACTTCCTTATGATGTTAAACCCCTGTAATCCGAGATGCCGACAGAAAACAATATAAAAATACACACGCTGCTCTCCCCTGTCTCTTTCTTATACGGATTGGGAGTCAGATTCCGGAATCAACTGTTTGATTGGGGGGCATTTCCAAAAGAGTCATACCCGATACCTGTCATTTGTATCGGGAATCTGGCTGTCGGGGGAACAGGAAAAACCCCTCATACCGAATATATCATCCGACTGCTAAAGGGCAATCATAGGATTGCCGTACTCAGCCGGGGATATAAACGGAAAACATCCGGCTTTATCCTGGCGGACAAGCAAAGCACAAGTTCTGATATTGGTGATGAGCCTTATCAGATGAAACGTAAGTTTCCCGATATACTTGTTGCAGTAGATGCCAATCGCCGCCGGGGGATCCGCAACCTGCTGGCACTTTCTGAAGAGCAGCGTCCGGAAGTAATCCTGCTCGACGATGCCTATCAACACCGTTATGTCAGCCCTTCACTATCGATCGTACTGACAGACTATCATCGCCTGTTCTACAACGATAAACTGCTGCCTGCAGGCTTGCTACGCGAACCAGCCAGTGGAATACGTCGTGCAGACATGGTTATCGTAACCAAATGTGAGGAAGACATGAAGCCGATCGAGTACCGCATCATTGAAGAGAATATGAAACTTCTGGCGCATCAATCCATTCACTTCACCCATATCGCTTATGGTGAGATTGAGCCGGTATTTGCTTCACAAGCAAAGCCTCTCATGCGGCAAGAGATACGGAAAGAGGATGAGCTTCTGGTATTATCAGGCATCGCGTCTCCCGGGAGCTTTATTAAAGAAACTGAAAAACTATCTGATAAAGTGACTCCCCTCGTCTTCCCGGATCATCACGATTTTGGAAAAGCTGATATAAAACGGATAAAAAGTACATTCGATCAGATGAAGCCATCCGGAAAGTGTATACTGACAACAGAAAAAGATGCAGCCCGGTTATTAGATAATCCGCATATCCCTGAAGAATGGAAAACATGTATGTATTATCTACCGATCACCATCGAGTTCTGCCTGGAGAAAAGTTTCGACGATGAGATTAAAAAACATATTACAACCTTTCATAGAGATAACATTTTACGTTAAATAAAATGAGCAAAAGAACAGAAATAGCAACATTAGGCGAGTTTGGTTTAATCCGCCACCTGACAGAGAAAATAGAGTTAAAGAACGAAAGCACCATAAAAGGTGTCGGCGATGATGCCGCAGTGCTTGACTATAAAGAGAAGCAAGTCCTGGTTACGACCGACCTTCTGCTGGAAGGAGTTCATTTCGACCTGACATACGTTCCTCTGAAACATCTGGGGTACAAATCGGCAGTAGTCAATTTCTCCGATATTTATGCGATGAACGGCAAACCGAAACAGATCACCGTTTCAATCGGTATCTCCAAACGTTTCTCTGTAGAAGACCTGGAAGAATTCTATTCGGGATTGCAACTCGCATGCGACATTTACGGTGTCGATATCGTAGGTGGTGATACATCTTCTTCATTAACCGGCATGTGCATCAGCATTACTTGCATTGGCGAAGGGGAAAAAGGAAAAGTGGTAACCCGCAGTGGTGCCAAAGAAACCGACCTGATATGCGTATCAGGTGATTTAGGAGCAGCCTACATGGGTCTGCAGTTACTGGAACGTGAGAAGAGCGTATTCAAAGGAGAAAAGGATTTCACTCCTGATTTCTCAGGGAAAGAATATTTATTGGAACGCCAACTAAAACCGGAAGCACGCAAAGATATTGTTGAAGCTTTGGAAAAAGCAGGTATCGTCCCTACCGCCATGATGGATGTTTCCGACGGTCTTTCTTCCGAGTTATTACATATATCGAAAGAAAGCAATGTTGGTTGTCACATTTACGAAGACCGTATCCCTATCGATTATCAAACAGCTGCCATGGCCGAGCAATTCAATATGAACCTGGTAACAGCAGCCTTGAATGGTGGTGAAGATTATGAACTATTGTTCACCGTTCCTTTGACAGAGCACGATAAAGTATCTGATATGAAAGGTGTTAAAGTGATAGGCCATATTACAAAACCGGAACTTGGCAGCTATCTGATAGGCCGTGATGGTGGAGAAGTTGAATTGAAAGCTCAGGGATGGAATTCACTTAGTGAATAAATTTAGACAAAATTTTCACCAAACTATTGCATATTAAAAAAAAGTCCGTATCTTTGCACCCGTTAAACAAAACAACGGTGCCATAGCTCAGTTGGTAGAGCAAAGGACTGAAAATCCTTGTGTCCCCGGTTCGATTCCTGGTGGCACCACAGAAAATCAAGCAGTTACTTTAAAAGTAACTGCTTTTTTGTTTAACTCAATCTGCTCCCACTATAAATTGAAAACTTTCAAGCATAGATATTTATAAAATCGTTACTATCTCAGCTTTCTCTTTTCGGGTAGAGAAATGCTCTGGCTGCTTCTCGATATACCCCAGTGATATAATAGCTACCGGATATTTTTCAGATGGCAACTGAAAATTGGATCTGAATAAATCCAAATCGAAATTACATACCCAACAACTGCCTAATCCCATCTCTGTAGCAGCAAGGCAAATATGTTCTGTAGCGATAGCAGCATCAATATCAGCATGATTTTTATTATCTGATTTCCGTACCCATGCTTCAGATTCATCTACACATACAGCTATATAGAGAGGCGCTTTTGCAAACCAGTCTCTATTATAGCATTGACGCACCTTCTGTTTCTGTTCTTCACTTATTACAACCAAGAAATGCCACGGTTGATAATTTACTGCAGAAGGTGCTAATCGGGCACACTCAATGATATAGTCAATCTTATCCTGCTCGACCTTATCTGATTTATAATTTCTTGCTGAAAAGCGTTTCTTGGTAAGCTCTAAAAAATCCATATCTTCTTTGTTTTAATATTCGAAGTAACGATATACTCTCTTTTGTTATATCGGTAAAATTACATTTTTCAATCTATATCTGTCTACATAATAGAGATAAATTTATTGGGGTTCTATCCCGGAGCCGATTTCTGCCAGTAAGCCATCCAGATCACCTTTTGTCATATATGGCAAACACCGGCGTATTTTGTCAATAGGCCAATCCCACCATTTCAGCATTGATAATCGCTCTATCACATCTGCTTCAAAACGTTTCCGAATTTCTTTGGCCGGAGTTCCACCAACGATAGTATAAGGTGGAACATCTTTTGCCACAACAGCACGTGCAGCAATAACCGCTCCGTCTCCTATATGGACTCCCGCCATAATCACAGCTTCATAGCCAATCCAAACATCATTACCTATGACAATATCTCCTTTATTATCCCATGCAGCAGTAACATTTGATTTTTCCAAATCCCACTCTTCATAGAACAAAGGGAAAGTATAAGTCGATAAAGACTTCAACGTATGGTTAGCACAATTAAACAGAAACTTCACACCACAAGCGATAGAACAGAACTTGCCTATAATCAGCCTCTCCCGGTGGATAGGATAATGATAAAGCACATTGTTCTTTTCAAATAACAATGGATCAGTCACAAAATCATTGTAAATAGTATAGTCGCCAATCTCTATTTGAGGATCTTTCACTACGGCGTTCAGATACACCGTTTGCTTGTCTCCTGTACGTGGATATATTTTTGTCATCATAATATCTTTTTAAAAGGATAGCAAACCGTACATACTACATCAGAGTAGTCTGCTATCACGAAAATTGATAAAAAAGGATATAAAATCTCTGTGGCAAATAAATCGTTATTTGTCAGATAGCTGAATAGCTTTATTCGCAGGACTATTCAGAGGAGAGTAGCTATATACAGAGTTTCATAAGAGGTGAATACTTTCGTTAGTTGATACTATGCAAAAGTATAGAAAATAGGATTATCAATCCAGTAATTCATGAATTTCTTGAATGTGGAGATGCAAATGATCCAAATAACCTTCTATCATTTCTTTCAGTGTCACTTTTGTCCCTTCAAAATCGCACCAGTAACTATCCAGCTTCGTTATATCCACTGATTTAATCACCTGAACAATATGTAAATTATAAAACTTCCACAACTGTATCAAATTTACCCAATCCGCATTTTGATAATCTTGTAGAGCTATCCATAAGTCATTATCCTGCCGATAATCCGGAAAGAAAAGCAAGTCTTTACTATATTGTAAGCGAACCATTCGTTGATGATTGTTTGAAGCCGAATCAATCAAATGACCGAGTATTTGTTTGATTGTACGATTCTGTTTGTTTCGTCTCTGCGTAATGACTTCTACAGACAAACCATTTAATAAACTCTCTTCCGCTTCAATAACTTTTACAATGCCATCAGTTATATGAATAAAATTATTTCCGTGCATAACATATAGTTTTAAATACTTCCACAAAAATAAATTCTTTACGAATCTTCTACTTGTAAAAAACTGACTTTGTTTGATAACGGCTATACCAATCAACGATATTTAATAATATTCAGCCTGCAATCTTCAGAAAAGAACGTAGAATAGGGAGAGCGGGAAGAAAGATATTGAGTTGGCGTACAGCCAGAGAACTCTCTAAAATCTTTTACTAAATGAGATGGATCATAAAAGCCACAAATGTACGATAAATCAACGATCTCCATTTCGGGATTATTCTGCAATACATATAAGATCCGTTGGAAACGGACAACTCTGTAATATTCTTTGGGATTCATTCCTACATAATTTGTAAACACTCTTTTAAACTGTCTATATCCCAAACACGCATTTCCCGCCAAAGTATCCACATCTATTTGTGGATGCCGAATAATTTGCCTGATTGATTTTTCTATCCTTTTATAATTATGGTCAGCATCAATCAAGCGCTTCATGCAAAAGAGCTCGATCAACCGAATGCAGGTTTGAGCATTTCTTTCACTTATAATAGAGTCTCTAAGGTGATTGAATTCTACATCCTCTATGTCTTCCACATCTATGTAACGGTTATACAGATCGTTCATAGAGCATCGTAAAAAAGGATTCATACCTAACGGATGAAATATAATAGCAATCATATCGATACTACCCTCTGAAACCAAGCTTCCATAGCATGAGAACTGCCCCCGAATAAAATTCTTAGGTTGTAGTAGACCTTTTGATTGGATATGTAAGTTATTACCTCGATGGAAAACAAGATGCACACATCCCGATGGAATCGTTTGAATAACCATTGGTTCTGTTTCATCAGTCTTTAGTACCCAATAGTATTTAATATATTGGGAAAGTAATGGCGAGGGATATAAGATTTTACTTTCTCTCATACTTATACTCATCTGATTTGTGACAAAGATATTCAATAAATCACTAATATTGTAGAGTATTCTTTTGAAGAAACAAATCAATATCAGATAGTAATAATAAACCTTTTAATTAAAAAGTTATGGCGACAGTGTTAAAATCAAACGAGAGAGAATTTAAAGAAAATCCCAACAAGATTGACAATTTCAGAGTTTTCTCAGATATCTCCAGGATCAAAAAAGGAATAAACCCTCAAAATCTGAATTTTGATCTGCGGCAACTAAATCCTGGCCAATATTGCGCAGCTTATCATTTCCACCGATATGCAGAAGAGCTATTTATGATCATTAGCGGTTCGGCAACACTAAGAACACCCAAAGGATTGGAAATAGTCAATAGCGGAGACTTGATATTCTTTGAGAAAGGGGAAACAGGAGCACACCAATTGTATAATCACACGGAAGCTCCTTGCATATACCTGGATATAAGAACTTTCATCGGATATGATGTCTGCGAATATCCGGACTCAAACAAAATATTTCTTGTTCCGTCATATGAGATATTCAATAAAGACACTCAAGTCAACTATTTTGATGGGGAAGAAAATATCCAGGAGAAATGGAAGCAACTAAAGGATAAAAAAGAATAACACCATTAATTAAAGTCTATCACATCTCTCCCATCAGAGCATATATTAAAGGTATCATATCGCCCAAGTGCAAAATGATACCTGCTCTTATCTATACATCAGTTATCAGGGAATCCACTCCAGGCTATTTTTCAAAGGATTACCAATACGGTATTGCATAAGCTCCTCATAGTTTTGCACCCCTCCGGTAAAGACAGCATGATAGATTTCTATACCTGGGATATTTACATTATCCGGCATATCATACTTGATTTGAAGAATCGTTCTCTTGATTTCGGGAGTCAGACAATGAATAATAGCCTCCGTTACCTTCTCCACCACACCGTCATACTTTGAGCCGCTTCGAAGATGGATCATATCAAACTTCCATCGGTTACTCCCTTCATCTTCATACAAAGCATGCCATTCAATACATTCCTCCTCCGTATCGATCAGGTTCTTATATTGAATCTCCTTCAAAGAAAGTTTCTCCGCCAGTTCGCTCATCACAGAAAAGCTATCGGCTATAACCAGCTTATCTGTATAAATATGCATGTCAATATCTTTATTTTTCATCATCAGGCCAGTCTTGAGTGAACCTACAATATTAACCCTGGCTCCAATACCTTCCCAAACCGGAATAATACGGGTATTCTTCAATATATTCCAGGCAAGTTGCTGATTATGTTCTGAGAGTGCTATGATATCCATTTTGATTGATTTTTGGATTACGAAAATACAAAAACAAGCAGAAATATGGCTATAAATAGCTATTTATTACGTCAGAATACCCAAGTAACTTTGCCGACTTAACAATAAGTATTGCATGATGGTATTTAATCAAACGGAAAAACAGGAAAAAGAGTATTTGCATCAAGTGGTTAGTATTCTAAAAGATTCGATCAATAATACCGATACATCAGTCAGGGAACATGTCGAAACATTACAAGAGTACAAAAGCTATATATGGTCAAACAAAGATATCGACCCGCACGAGATCCGCTCCATGCGTGAAAGTATCCTCAATCATTTTGCACTGGGCGAAAAGGTCATAGATAAACGCAAACGGTTAAGTAAGATACTGGATATCCCTTATTTCGGGCGAATAGATTTTTCAGAGACAAAAGAAGAAAAGAATAGTCCCTTACCTATATATATAGGAATACATACTTTCTATGATATCAATACCAAAATGAATCTGATTTACGATTGGAGAGCTCCTATTTCAGGAATGTTCTACGATCATGAATTAGGAGCAGCTTCCTATATCTCTCCGGCCGGAGAGATAAAAGGGGAGATTTTCCTGAAACGGCAATACCGCATCAGGAATGGTAAAATGGAATATATGATAGAAAGTTCCCTGACCGTCCATGATGATATCCTGCAAAAGGAACTCAGTGCCAATGCCGACGAAAAGATGAAAAACATCGTTGCCACCATTCAGCACGAACAAAACCGGATTATCCGTAACGAAGATGCACATGTACTTATCATACAAGGTGTTGCCGGATCGGGTAAAACTTCAATAGCCTTGCATCGTATCGCCTATCTGCTTTACGCCTTTAAAGGTAGCATTTCATCAAAAGACATACTGATCATATCTCCTAACAAGGTTTTCGCAGATTATATATCGAACGTGCTTCCTGAACTGGGAGAAGAAACCGTCCCGGAAACCAGTATGGAACAAATACTATCAGGCATATTGGATAACAAGTACAATTATCAGAATTTCTTCGGACAGGTAACCGAATTACTAGGCAAGCCAACCCCGGAATTCATCGAGAGGATACAATATAAGTCTTCTCTTGATTTCATTTCACAGCTCGATAAGTTCGTCCTATATATCGAGAATAATTATTTCAAAGCATCGGATGTACATTTGAATAAGCATATCATCATTCCCGCCGAATTTATCGATGAACAGTTCAGACGATTCAACCGTTACCCCATGCGCCAGCGTTTCGAGACAATGACCGATTACATACTCGAAATGATGAAAGTCCAATATGGGTTTACCGCAACAACAGCCGAACGCAACACATTGAAAAAGGAAATAAAAAAGATGTTTGCCGGGAATAACGATATGCAAGTTTATAAAGACTTCTTCGATTGGATCGGAAAACCGGAGTTATTGAAGCTACGCAAAAACCGTATGCTTGAATACACTGACCTGGCACCATTGGCATATTTACATCTCTCTCTGGAAGGGAACACCCTTCAATCTCCGGTAAAGCATCTTCTGATCGATGAGATGCAGGATTATTCTCCCATACAATATAAAGTGATCTCAAAGCTCTACCCTTGTCGAAAAACAGTATTAGGAGATGCTAGTCAGTCTGTCAATCCTTACGGATCATCCACAGCCGGGATGATCTCGAAAACATTCGTTACAGGAGAAGTGATGAAACTTTGTAAAAGCTATCGCTCTACTTATGAAATCACGGATTTCGCCCAGCGAATCCGTTCAAACGATGAACTGGAACCGGTGGAACGACATGGGGAGAAACCGGAAATATACAGGTTTACCAATCCTGAAAAAGAGGTTGCCGGGATTGCCGATTTAATTTCGACTTTCAAAAAGTCCGGCTATAAATCGCTGGGGATCGTTTGTAAAACAGAACTACAGGCAAAAGAGACAGACCTGCAACTGAAAAAATATACGGACGATGTTTATTTCTTATCAAACCAAAGTACAGCATTTGTAAAAGGTATTATCATAACCTCAGCCCACATGGCCAAAGGGTTAGAGTTTGATGAAGTAATCATACCTCAAACCGATAATAAAAACTATCATTCAGAAATCGACAGAAGCATGCTTTACGTGGCGACAACAAGAGCAATGCATAAGTTAACACTAACTTATAGTGGAAGAAAAAGCGAACTATTGCATAATAACACATGATATTTATCTCTTCCCAATTTCCTCCCTCGGAAGCTGAAGCTTCTTAAGGAGGAAACCGGCATTATTCAACACTAAAATCTTCAGACTTAAATCCGCTATAGAACCTTCCCGAAAAAGCTGTGAACCTCAGCACACAATAATCCGGATCAGTAACCCCTTCTTTATAATACATTGTATCTCCGGGCATCCATATCATTTCTTTACTGGCAGGATCAGTCAGAACTTCGATAGTACCTTTCAGCATTACACCTTTGAAAAATCGCCTGTCACAAAAGTAAACACAAGCACGGTTATTCTCCTTGAACTGTGCAACCCGCATCGAAGAGGTGTTAGTGCTAAAATAAAACGTACGGATACCTTCCCGGTTACGGGGTTGCAGCATAGCTTTAATATTCGGAAACCCTTCCTGGTCGATCGAGCCGAGGAAAGCTACAGTTTGTTTATCGACAATATTTCCTATTGTCTTCGCTGAATCTCTCATAATTGAATTATTATATATTTACACCGGCGAAGATAAGGAAAAGCCTGGCCGGGGACAGAATAAAAAGAATGGGAGAAATATCACTTTTTACGGTTTATGAGCTTTCCGGTATGCCAAAGGGGTTTGTCCGGTATGCATCCGGAAAAAACGAATAAAATAAGATACAGTTTCATAGGTTAGTATTGCAGCGATCTCAGAAACGGGTAAGTCGGTATAGGTCAACAATCGTTTGGCCTCTCCTATTATTTTATTACAAATATACTGTTTGGCACTTATCTGCATGGATAATGTCACAAGCTCATTCAGATAATTCGGAGTGAGACATAACTTATCCGCATAATAAGCCACGGCATGTTGTTCTTTAAAAGACGTATCCACCCAGTGGACAAAATTATCGATATGGAGACTTCGCCCTTCTTTGGGAGATGCAAATGGTATACCGTCCTCCGTATAGACTCTGTCGAGAAGCATCAGTATTTCATATAGTTGTGCTCTAAGTATATGATCTCCATGTCGTCCATAGAGACTGATTTCTTCCTTTATATTGTGTATCTGCTGCAGAAATCGTATGAAAAGGAAGTCTGCCGGATGTAACCTGGATGCAGTCTTTCCGGAATCAAAAAAAGAAAGGTGCCGGACAAACTGATCATCCTTAAAGAATGAGGATAAAAATTCTTCTTCAAAAATAAGTGCATATCCATTGGTTATACCATCCTTATCCCAAGTACGTATTTCACCGGGTTTTGAAAAGATCACATCACCGGGGCAGGCTTTATAGACTTGATTATCGATAGAAAAACTTCCGGTGCCTTCAGTTATAAATGTGATATCATAATAAGTCAATGTATGCACCGGGGTCTTTTCCAAATACTTTTTGATACTTTTCAAGTCAACGACATCGACTAGCAGCTCGCTGCCATACTTGTTTTTATAGAAAGTATATCGAGGTATCGCTCTTTTCATTTATAACTTGCCCGTGTCGGAACCCTGAAAGTTTCCTTTTCTGTCAGATAGCCGTTTGAATCCTTGAGACGGATGGAGAAGGCAGCCTCTCCACTTTTCAATTTTGGCCCGGCATAAACGGTTATAGTATAACTTACACGCCCGTTCGGACGGATCTCACGGATTATGGCCGGATTCGATAATTTCAGATATTTAGTTCCACTTTCAGCCTTTACGACAGGTTCAATACTATAAACTGTTTTCTGACCATCATTACGTATAATGAAGGAGATACGACAGGTCTCTCCGGCATCGATCATCTGATTGCCGTTACGGTCTTCCAGGTATATATCTTCAATCACAACGTAAGAACTTTGATAAATCCTTCCCTCATTCCTTTGGGTATAACCGTTATTACGCTGGTTTTGAGAAGATGCCGCCGCAGCACCAACAACTGTTCCTCCGACGGAACCGACAAAAGAGCCGATCGCTTCACCCCGATATCCACCAATAGAGTGTCCGATTACTGCACCGGTAACCGTACCGGCCAACATCCCGACCTGCGAACCAACGATCGTTCGTGATGCCGGATCCATCGTTGCACACCCTGTTCCAATCACAGGTATCATCAGAAACAGGAGCCAATTCTTTATTCTCATAATCATAACCAGTTTACTTATCCGCTAAATTACAAACATTTAGCGAATAAGCCTGATCAAAAACGTTATAAGATTCGTCTAAACAGATAAAAAATGATATAACAAACGGGATCAATCCAACGTCAGGTTAAATTCATCTTTCAGTTTTCCCAGAACAGGATTGACACTGAGCAAATGTTCAAACTTCTCAGTAGAAGTATAAGCCAGATGTTTTTCGTTTGCCTCAATGATACGGACACGCATCTGAATCCGTGTATTTTTAAGCTGTACACGCAAATAGTTAAGCAGATCGACACAGCCGTTACTTAACTCATCCTGCTGTCCCGGATTATGCACACCCACCTCGAAAAAGTAATTTTCCTGCAAAACCGGCTTGCAATTTATCATCGTATTCTTTAGATACACCTTCTTATCTATACTTGCAGCATAAGCATCCCAAACACGAACCAACTCGTCCTCACCGAAAGGTGTTACCACTTCCTGAACAGCCTGCGTATTTTGTTGTACTGTTTGATTTTTAGGTTTTTCCACACCGATCTCCTTCAACGATGTCCCCAAATGAGGAGGACGATTCGCTTTTTTAGGCGGTGCAGCCGAAGGGCTCTGCGGAATAACGGTTGCCGAAGAAGGCATGTTTGTTGCTATCACACGGCCATTATCGTTACCCTGATTAACCGGTTGTTGCGGATAAGGCTGACCGGGTTGAACCGGCTGACGGGCAGGTTGTCCCTGATTAACCGGCTGCGCACCTTGACTAACAGCTTGTCCCGGAGAGCCGGAAGCAATAGGTTCAATCAGTCCTTTTTTTTTATCGTCTACCGCTTGCCCGGCATTGCTAAGCTGGCATAGCTGGATAAGGGTCAATTCAAGCAGCAGCCGTTTGTTACGACTGGCCCGATAGTTCAAATCACAAGTATTGGCCAGTTCGATCGCCTTAAACAACAATTGATCCGGACAACGTTTTGCCATCTCTTTATAACGCTCACGGATGGAAGCGCCCACCTCAAACAAGATCAGCGTAGCTTCATCCTTGCAGACCAGCAGGTCACGGAAATGAGCTGCCAGACCGGTAATGATATTCTGCCCATCGAACCCTTTGCTCAATATTTCATTCAGCGTCAGGATAGACGAACGGACATTTCCGGCCAAGATCGAATCTGTCAGGCGGAAATAATATTCATAGTCCAGTACATTCAGGTTATCGATTACAGCCTGATAAGTGATATTACCATTGGTAAAGCTGACCACCTGGTCAAAAATAGACAAAGCATCGCGCATACCGCCATCGGCTTTCTGGGCAATAACGTTCAATGCTTCCGGTTCTGCCGTTACATTCTCCCGGGAAGCGACATATTCCAGATGTTCTACCATATCGGCAATCGATATGCGGGAAAAATCATATATCTGGCAACGCGACAGAATAGTCGGAAGAACTTTATGTTTCTCGGTAGTTGCCAAAATAAACAAGGCATGGTGAGGCGGTTCTTCCAGCGTTTTCAGGAACGCATTGAAAGCGGCCGAGCTCAACATGTGCACCTCATCGATGATGAATACTTTATATTTACCGATTGCCGGCGGAATACGCACCTGATCGATCAGCGAACGGATATCGTCTACCGAGTTGTTGGAGGCTGCATCCAGTTCATGAATGTTATAGGAACGTTGTTCGTTGAAAGCCTGACAGGATTCGCACTCGTTGCAGGCTTCTCCATCGGCTGTCGGAGTCAGACAGTTGATCGTCTTCGCAAAGATTCGTGCACATGAAGTTTTTCCGACACCACGCGGTCCGCAAAACAGATAGGCATGAGCAAGCTTGTTACTTTGTATTGCATTTTTTAGTGTAGTGGTAAGAGACTTTTGCCCTACGACACTACGGAAAGTAGAGGGGCGGTATTTTCTTGCCGATACAATATAATTGTCCATTCTTTGCTTTTTTTTTGACAACACAAAGATATACAAAATAATTCATTTACCTTTGCAAAAACGAAGTTCCATGTCACGCATAAAAGACTTTTACAACAAGTATCTTTCCAGGATAAACGCCTACTGGCTGGTTATCATCGGATTCTTGATCCTTACTTTCACAGTGGGCGACAGCAACTTGTATAAACGCTATACGTACGATGAAAAGATACGCAGCCTGGAAAAAGAGATCAAACATTATCAGAAAGAAATCGAGATAAACAGTAAGAAACTGAACGATCTTCATACCGACAAAGAGGGTCTGGAACGCTTCGCCCGTGAAGAGTATTTCATGAAGAAGCCGAATGAAGACGTCTATATCATCAAAAAGAAATAATGAATCAAAAAGCAAGAACAATCATTTTCAGTATTGCCGGATTACTGATACTGGCAGGTGCAATCCTATTCCTGACCAAATGGTTTTTGGCTCCTTATCTGTTTGCCGTTGGAGCGGCAGGTATGGCAGTCTGCCACCTGACTCTCTCCACTAAAGATATGGAGTTTCGCGAACGCAGGTTACACCGTTTCAACGTGATTGCCTCCGTCCTGATGATCTGTGCATCCGGTCTGATGTTCAAAGATATGAAAGAGTGGATTATCTGCCTGACAATTGCAGCGGTACTGCAGCTCTATTCATCATTCGTTTCCGGAAAGCAACAAAAATAATCCCTTCCATTTTTCCCCACTCTGTTTTATAATGTGGGGAATTTCACCCACATATATGGGGAGATAACCCCATTGTAGTGGGGAACTTTACCCACCTAAGTGGGTATTATTCTCTACATAACTATAAAAAAAACGGAATGACATAAAAAAAGCCGTTGCAATATAATGCAACGGCTTTTTTGTATATCGTTAGATACTGCTTATTTTCCGGTTGAATAGCTTTTATTCAATAAGTCGATCAGCTCGTTGGTAATATCATAAGAGTCACCGGCTAACAGAATATTATCTTCAGCTGTATTGCTGAAAATCACCTGATATCCTTTTTCTTTATTGTACACTTTTAATTTAGAAACTACAGTGTCACGCAGTTGTTCGTTCAACTTCTGACGTTCCATCAGCAAATCTTGTGACAGTTTTGCATCCAGGTCTTTTAATTCCTGTTCTTTTTTCATCAGACGTTCCTGCTCCTGCTGAGCTCTTTCGCGAGTAAGGAAAGCGTTATTTTCCATTTTACGATAAAATTCCTGTACTTCGGTCTGTAAAGTCCGTGCCTGCTGTGTTACATTAGCACGTGAATTTTCTTCTTTTTTCAAGAGCTGTTCATTCAAGTCCTTGAAATAGTTATAATTAAGCAAAAGTGAATCTACATTGACATAGGCAATAGGAAGTAAGTTTATGGAATCACCTTCTCCTGATGCAAATGTTTTTGTAACTGTTGATTCTTTCTTGTCGGAGAATTGCATAACGAACAATATCACGACAGCCACCGCGAGCACACCATTAATTACGTAGTTAATGTTCTTCATAAAGTGTAAATTAAATCCTTATTTTATTCTTCTATTTCTTTTACTCTATCATATAGATTCTTTTGCTTCGCCTGTTCGCGGTCTTGTGTCTTGGCACAATGTATACCTTTTTTACCCAGTGCTCTGTTGCCTCCGACATGTGTATTCGGGAATCTTCCTCCCTTCTTGAATATCACTTTTATTGCAAGCAACACAACACAAATAACAAGAATTATGACCGTAAGCAATATCGTTGTAAGCATTTTCTCTATATTTGTGGACGCAAATATAAGAGTTTAAGTGATTATAAAGTATCTTTTTGGTATTTAATTCTACTTTTTTTCATACACAACTCGGAAAACGATCACATTATTAACTATATAGTAATAACTATAATATATTGTAACATTATGAAGATTACTGACTTAAAGCCTGAAATCGTTTGGAAGTTCTTCCATCAGGTAACACAAGTGCCCCGCCCTTCAAAGAAGGAAGGCAAAATGATCCAGTTTCTGGAAACGTTCGCAAAAGAGTATAAAATCGCTATAAAGAAAGATGCTGCAGGAAATATCCTGATGTCGAAGCCTGCAACGCCCGGAAAAGAGAACCTCCCGGTTGTTGTGCTTCAGTCGCATATGGATATGGTTTGCGAGAAAAATAACGGTACTGCACATGATTTTGACAACGATCCGATCGAAACAATTGTTGACGGTGACTGGTTGCGTGCAAACGGAACAACACTCGGTGCCGACAATGGTATCGGTGTAGCTGCCGAACTCGCTATCCTGGCTTCCGATGATATCGAACACGGGCCGATAGAATGCCTGTTTACGGTTGATGAAGAAACAGGCCTGACAGGAGCTAAAGCGCTTGAAAAAGGGTTTATGACAGGCGAAATCCTGTTAAACCTGGATAGCGAAGATGAAGGCGAAATCTTTATGGGTTGTGCCGGAGGAAAAGATACACAAGCTGTTTTCCATTATGAACCGCTTGCCACTTCCCCCAACATGCAATATTTCCGTATTGATGTGAAAGGCCTGAATGGCGGTCACTCCGGTGGCGAGATCCATAAAGGACTGGGTAATGCCAATAAGATACTGGTTCGTTTCTTATTCTTAATGCAGCAGCAGTTTGATTTTGCTCTTTGTTCTATTGACGGAGGAAACCTGCGCAATGCGATTGCCCGCGAAGCACATGCTGTAGTCGGTTTGCACCCGGAAGATAAAGAGAAAGTACGCGTTATGCTGAATCATTTTGCTGCTGACGTTGAAAATGAGCTGAAACATGTAGATCCGAATGTACAGTTGGTAATGGAATCGGCCGATCAGCCTGCAACACGCATCGATACTGAGACTACCCAAAAACTGATCTACTCGCTGCATGCCTGCCCACACGGTGTGATCGGTATGAGCCATGATATCGAAGGTCTGGTGGAAACCTCCACTAATCTGGCTTCAGTTAAAATGAAAGAAGGCAACACAATCGTGGTCGGAACCAGCCAACGCAGTTCCATTGAATCATGCAAGATCGCAGTTGCAAACCAGGTTGCTGCCACTTTCCTGCTGGCAGGAGCTAAAGTAACTCATGGCGATGGCTATCCGGGATGGGCGCCGAACCCGGATTCTAAAATTCTGAAAGTAGCACAGGAATCTTACAAACGTCTATTCAACAAGGATGCCAAGATCATGGCTATCCACGCCGGACTGGAATGTGGTTTATTCCTCGAAAAATATCCTAATCTGGATATGATTTCTTTCGGGCCGACATTAAGAGACGTTCACTCTCCGAACGAACGGATCGAAATTAAGACCGTAGGTTTATGGTGGGCTCATCTTTTGGAATTATTAAAAAGCATCCCGGCAAAATAAACTTTAATATTTCACGTTATAGAAAGAGGATTAACACTTTGACCGTGTTTTTCCTCTTTTTTTATGTTAATGCCTGAAAACTTTCTTTATAAATGGTTTGTTTATTGAGAAACAAGAACACAAAGGCATATATTTTAACATTCAGAGAAAATGAAAAAGATTACCGCGCCGTTGCTCATAGTATTTACCATATTACTCAACCTGTTGGCTGGATGCGACGGGCTGGACGAAAACTATTCGACCAATCCGAATCATCGGTTGAGTTTCTCTACGGATACATTATCATTCGATACTGTTTTCACAACTATTGGTTCAGCAACGAAACAATTCATGGTTTACAACAGAAACGACCAACCACTAAACATTGAGAGAGTTATTCAAGCATCACCTGCTACCAGTGGGTTCCGCATTAATGTAGACGGACGTAAAGGAGACAACTTCGATAACGTTCGGATAGCCGGCAAAGACAGTCTGTACATCTTTGTAGAAGTAACTGTCAATCCGAACGGAAAAGATCAGCCACTATTGGTTCAGGACTCGATCGTATTCTTCTTTAACGGGGTTAAACAATCCGTTCTGCTGGAAGCATGCGGACAGGATGTCAACCTGATCAAGGGGGGAAAAGTATTGACGGAAGATACTAAACTTACTGCCGAACGTCCCTACCTTATATATGACAGTCTGACTATCGACGAAGGTGTAACCGTAGAGATTGAAGAAGGAGCAGGTTTCTACATGCATGACAAAGCTAAAATAATTTCAAAAGGAACTATCATAGCCAATGGCACGATGGATAAACCGATCGTTTTCCGTGGCGACCGTCTTGATTTCATATTGAATGATCTGTTACCCTACGACCGGACACCCGGACAATGGGAAGGTATTATATTCAAACAGGAAAGTTTTGACAATGTATTTAATAATGTAATAGTACGCAACGGAAACAACGGCATTTATTGTGAACCTTCTGATCCGGAAAAGTCAAAACTGAAGATCAACAATTCACAGATTACCAACATGGACGGTTTTGCTTTCAAAGCGATCAACAGTAATATAGAAGCGACAAACAGTGAGTTTACAAACGCTACAGCTGACGTCGTTTTACTAGCAGGAGGCAAATACAGTTTCACTCATTGTACAATTGCCAACTACATGACTCTAAAGAAACGAAACTCACCTTCTGATGGGAAAGAAGATAATAGCTATACATTAAGCCTCCTCACCGACTACAACTCTGTATCATATAATATGGAACAGGCCTATTTTGATAATTGCATAATAGATGGAAACCACTCTGCAGGAAAGAATCTGGAAAGCGGAGAACTGAGAATTAAACTTGGAACGATTTTGCAAAGCAACAATCAAAATTATCAGTTTAATCACTGCGTTATAAAATTGCAGGAGATGAAAGACGACAAGTTCAAAGATATCATCTTTGTCACAGAAAAAGATGAAAACAAGATGGAATATAGAATGACAGGCGGAGATAAGAATAAATATATGTATGATTTCCGTCCTGACAAAGAGACAACACCCGGTGTCGGCAAAGCTGATCTCTTTGTTACACAAAAGTATCCTATCGACCGTTATGGCGTTAACCGTCTCACAAACGACGGCCCCGATATCGGTGCTTACGAATATGTACCAAAGGAAGAAGACAAATAAAAACAATCAGATATGATCAAAACCTTAACTATCATTATTTACGTTTTATCATTCATCACGCAGCCCATAAGTGCCCAGCTTGATTTCAGAGTGATGAGCTATAATGTCGAGAACCTGTTCGACACCAACGATAATCCGGATAAAAACGATAATGATTTCCTTCCAACCGGAAATCGCCACTGGACACGCGGACGTTATTATCACAAACTTCAACAGATAGCCAAAGTAATCAGTGCTGCCGGCGAATGGAGCACTCCGGCTTTGGTCGGACTCTGCGAAGTGGAAAATGACTCTGTATTGATTCACCTTCTCAACCGGACACCGCTAAAGATGCAACATTATCACTATTGTATGACGCACGGCTCCGACACCAGAGGTATCAACACGGCTCTCCTTTACCAACGGGATAAATTCGGATATATAGGACATCAGGAGCATCCGGTAATCTTTACCCGCAAACAACATAAACACACCCGCAATATCCTCCATGTATGGGGAAAAGTTTTGACTTCGGATACATTAGATATCTTCGTCTGTCACCTTCCCTCCCGCTACGGTGGAGAAAAAGAAAGCGAAGCAGACCGCTTTGATGCCGCCCGTACTTTGCGAAACCTTTGCGATTCGCTGATGCAAATCCGTGCGACTCCGCAATTACTTATCATGGGAGACTTTAACGATACGCCCGAAAACAGCAGTATCACCCGGATTCTATCCGCACACCCCGTTAGCACAGCCCCCGACGCATCTTCCCTTTATAATCTTTTTGCAGACCGCCATACGCTTAATTTCCCGGGAACTCATAAATACCAGGGAGAATGGAGCCAGCTCGACCAGATCATCGTCTCCGGAAATCTGATCGATAAAGAATCACGTATGTACGTCATCCCCGAAAGTATCCGGATATTTACTCCCGAATTTCTATTCACCAAAGACAAAACCTGGCACGGCAATCGTCCGGCACGCACCTACTACGGTTTCAAATATGAAGGAGGCTATAGCGATCATTTACCCCTTATTACCGACTTTTTACTATCTTTGCCTATCGAAGATTGAATAAAAAGAAGATATGAAGATACATCATATATTGGTAGGATTCTGCTTTTTAACCGGAATTACAACCGTCACAGCGAAAGCTCAACAACTTAGAAAGCCAATGGATATTCCTGTCCTTTTAAGTGGGAATTTCGGAGAACTGAGAAGCAACCATTTCCATTCCGGAATAGACTTCAAAACACAGGGCGTAGAAGGGAAACCGATCCATTCCGTACAAGACGGATATGTCTCGCGTATCTCGGTCAGCCCGTGGGGATACGGAAACGGTTTATATATCACCCATCCGGACGGAACGACGACCGTTTACGGTCATTTACAAAAATTCTCCGGCAAAATAGCGGCTTACGTCAAAGAAAAGCAATACGAACAGGAAAGTTTCAATGTAAACCTGACGCTCACACCGGAAGAACTACCAGTAAAAGAGGGTGAGCTAGTTGCCCTGAGTGGAAATACAGGAAGTTCCGGTGGCCCGCATCTTCACTTTGAAGTACGCGACACGGAAACAGAAGAGCCGATGGACCCGATCGATTATTATAAAGACCTGATACAAGACACTCGTCCTCCGCAAATACAGGGAATCATGGTCTACCCTATGCCAGGAAAAGGTGTAGTAAACGGTAGCCGGCGGAAACTGGAACTTAAACCGGTAACGGCAAAAAACGGCAAGCAAACACTGACCGGCAAAATCGAAGCATGGGGTGAGATCGGCCTTGCCGTAAAAGGATACGATTACATGGACAACACCACTAATATATATGGTATCAGGGATATTACACTTATGGCCGACAGCCAGGTGATCTTCCGAAGTGACCTGAATCGTTTTGCCTTCGATGAAACCCGGTACCTGAACAGTTTTACCGATTTTGAAGAATGGAAAGAGCACCGTTCGTTCTATATAAAGAGCTTTGTCGATCCGGGCAACCGTCTCCGCTTTATCGAAAGCGTCAAACGGGGAATCCTGACAATCGACGAACCGCGCACCTATCATCTGACCTACCGCCTGGCGGATGCCTTCGGCAACACGACGCAACTATCCATCCGGATAGAAGGGAAAGAACAGCCAATTCCTGAAATTGATACAGACAACACGGAATTATTCCATTGGTGGAGCGACAACCGTTTCGGAGCTAAAGGAATCCGGCTGGCAATCCCCAAGGGAAATCTTTATGACGACCTGTATTTCCGTTACACGGTCAAAGAAGACAGCACCGCTTTAGGAGCAACACATACATTACACAACAAACCGGTCGCCCTGCATAAATCGGCCAAGTTATCCTTACGGCTACAAACCGATACGCTTGAAAACAAACAACAATATGGAGTCGTACGCATACTGAACGGGCGCAGATCGTGGACAGGAGGAGTTTACCGCAACGGATGGATCGATGCCGACATCAAAGAACTGGGAACTTACTCACTCGGACAAGACATTGTACCTCCTACCATTACCCCTCTCAATCCGGCGACATGGGTTAGTAAACAAGCCATTTCGTTCAGGCTATCCGACAATCTGAGCGGCGTACAAACCTATCGGGGAGAAATAGACGGACAATACGTTCTTTTTGAGATGAATAGCCGTTCCGTCATCACTTACCACTTCGACAAAGAGCGCCTGACAAGAGGAAAACACACATTGAAACTGGATGTAACAGATGCCTGCGGAAATCAATCATCTTATACATATCCGTTTACGTGGTAAAAAAGAACTTTTCTTTTTTCTTGAAAATAAGGACACGAGCCATTGTTTAAATCAATTAATTTGTATCTTTGTTTTCTCGATAACTTAAGAAATAACATATATATTAAATGCAAGATATTTGGGTATGGAAAACAACGAACTGTTAGAAATGGTAAGAAGCAAAGCGCAAAGCTGGCTTACTAAAAGTTATGATGCCGAAACAAAAGCACAAGTTCAGGCTCTGCTGGACAACGAAGACCCGACAGAACTGATCGAATCGTTCTACAAAGACCTTGAATTCGGAACTGGAGGCTTAAGAGGTATTATGGGAGTAGGTACCAACCGTATGAACATCTATACTGTAGGTGCTGCCACTCAGGGACTGTCAAACTACCTGAAAAAAGAATTTTCAGGACTTGACCAGATCAAAGTCGTTATCGGCCATGACTGCCGTAACAACAGCCGCAAGTTTGCCGAAATATCGGCAGATATCTTCTCTGCCAACGGTATTAAAGTGTACATGTTCGAAGATCTTCGTCCGACTCCGGAAATGTCTTTTGCAATCCGTAAACTGGGATGTCAGAGCGGTATTATCCTGACAGCTTCCCACAATCCGAAAGAATATAACGGCTATAAAGCTTACTGGGACGACGGCGCACAGATGATCGCTCCGCACGACCGTAACACAATTGCCGAAGTTAACAAGATCCGTAATGCCAGCGATATCAAATTCAAAGGCAATAAGGAACTGATCGAAATTATCGGTAAAGAAATAGATAATCTGTATATCGACGCTTTGACTACAATTTCCCTTTCACCGGAAGCAATCAAACGTCATCACGATATGAAGATCGTTTACACTCCGATCCACGGGACAGGTGTACAGATCATTCCGGATACATTGAAAGCATTCGGATTCACAAACGTAATCCATGTCCCCGAACAGGATGTGGTAAGCGGTGATTTCCCTACAGTTGTTTCTCCGAACCCGGAAGAACCGGCTGCTTTGGCAATGGCTGTTGAAAAAGCAAAAGAAACAGATGCCGACCTGGTACTGGCTTCAGACCCGGATGCCGACCGTGTAGGTGCTGCCGTTAAGAATAATGACGGCGAATGGGTATTGCTGAACGGTAACCAGACAGCCTTGATGTTCGTTTATTACCTGATCACACGCTGGAAAGAACTAGGCAAAGTAAACGGTAAGGAATACATTGTAAAAACAATCGTTACAACCGAACTGATCCGCACGATAGCAGAACGCAACGGCGTTGAATTATACGACGTTTACACCGGTTTCAAATGGATTGCCGACGTAATGAAGAAAAACGAAGGCAAGAAGAACTATATCGGTGGCGGTGAAGAAAGCTACGGTTTCCTTTGTGAAGACTTCGTTCGCGACAAAGATGCTGTTTCTGCATGTGCTATCCTGGCTGAAATTGCCGCATGGGCCAAAGACCAGGGCATCACAATGTACCAGTTATTACAGAACATCTACGTACAATACGGTTTCTCAAAAGAAAAAGGTATCTCTGTTGTAAAGAAAGGCAAGAGCGGTGCTGAAGAAATCGAAGCAATGATGAAGAACTTCCGTGAAAACCCGTTGCAGGAAATTGCAGGTTCTAAAGTGTCTTTGTTCTACGATTACGCTTCACTGAAAGGTTACAGCTATATTGACAAGGAAACAATCACTTTGGATATGCCGACAACTTCCAATGTGCTGCAATATTTCACAGAAGACAACACGAAAGTTTCCATCCGTCCTTCCGGAACAGAGCCGAAGATCAAATTCTACTGCGAAGTTCACTCTAAGGTGAAAAGCCTGGAAGATCTGCCTGAAGCAGAAAAAGCGGCTGAAGAAAAGATCAACCAGATCAAAGTATCTCTGGGCATCTGATCAGAGAGTTGATTTAAAATATAACGGGGCAGGAAGTATTACTTCTTGCCCCGTTTCTTTTTCTAAAGATTATCCTTTCCAAAGCAAAGGGGTAAAAGGGAAGCCGCACTCGGGGCCACCATCACATCCTTCGTCCCGCAAAGCAATACTTTTACAGGTTTTCCATATCGTTGCTCCGTTTCGAGCAATACCTGCCGGCAAGCACCGCAAGGCGAAATACTTTCCACCTGCTTTCCTCCCGTTGCCGCAGCTATTGCCAGAGCAATGACCGGAATATCCGGATACTGGTGTCCGGCATGGAATAAAGTAACCCGCTCGGCACATAATCCGGAAGGATAAGCGGCATTTTCCTGGTTACTTCCCGTCACAATCGTACCGTCAGCCAGCAAAGCCGCGGCACCGACATGGAATTTGGAGTAAGGCGCATACGATTGTTCCGTCGCTTTCAATGCGGCATGAACCAAAGGTAGTTCTTCATCCGGCACTTCATTCAGGGGATAAACAGTAATCTTAGTTTCCAGTCTGATTTCTTTCATAGGATCAATTATTAGATAAACAAAGATAGTAAATTTGTATCTTTGCCGGATAAATTACAAATAAATCCATCTCAGGATATGCAAATCTCTTTACTCACACCCGATAAAGACCCGATGGGCGCGGCTATTTCCGATTATTATGCAAACGGAAAAGCAACTAAACTCCGTGTATTCTCTTCTATGTTCGATGAAGATGAGATCCCGGTGAAACAATTATTCCGTAACTTCGATGAAATGCCGGAGGCAGAGCGAGAAGCGCTCCGCATAAGTACGGGTAAAATCCTGGACGTGGGAGCCGGTAGCGGATGCCACTCGCTAGCCCTGCAGGAAATGGGAAAAGAGGTAAAGGCTATCGATATATCCCCGCTTTCAATAGAAACCATGCAGAAAAGAGGTGTGAAAGACGTTGCCCTGCAAAACTTCTTCAGCCAACAATTTACCGGTTCGTTCGATACGATCCTGTTATTGATGAACGGTTCGGGAATTGTCGGCAGGATCGCTAATCTTCCGATCTTCTTTCAAACGATAAAAAGACTGCTTGCTCCGGGTGGATGCGTTCTAATGGACTCTTCAGACCTGCGCTACCTGTTCGAAGACGAAGACGGAAACCTCGATATCGACCCTGAAGACGATTATTACGGCGAAGTAGATTTCCGTATGCAATACAAAAACATCAAAGGCGATAGCTTCGACTGGCTGTACATAGATTTTCAAACGCTCAGCCTTCATGCTGCCAACAATGGGTTTAAAGCGGAGATGATAAAAGAGGGGGAACATTTTGACTATCTGGCCAAAATCCACCGGATATAGACTAGTATTTTATAGATTATTTTGAAGTAATATATCCCCAGCTTCATTATCTTTGCGAAAATAAATACTTTAGAGGACTCATTTTATGAAATTAACGATACGGATTATTTGCCTGTTATTTTTTATTACAACATTCGCGGAAGCTGCTACCCAGCGCAAAGTACCTTCCTACGAAAAGTATATAAAAACCTATAGCGACTTGGCCGTACAACACCAAAAGAAATATAAAATCCCCGCCAGTATCACACTGGCACAGGGGCTTCTCGAATCCGGAGCCGGACAAAGCGACCTGGCACGGCGTTCGAACAACCATTTCGGCATCAAATGTCATTCCGACTGGCGGGGTGGACGCGTTTACCATGACGACGACCTGCGCGGCGAATGCTTTCGCAAATACAAACGGGTGGAAGATTCATACGAAGACCATTCCAAGTTCCTGCTACGTTCGCGCTACGAACGGTTGTTCGATCTGAAAATAACAGACTATAAAGGCTGGGCCAGAGGTCTGCAAAAATGCGGTTATGCTACCGATCGCGCTTATGCCAACAAATTAATCAAAGTGATCGAAGATTACGAACTCTATCGTTATGACACGGGTAAAGGGCATAAAATATCACAAAAAGAAAGAGAAAAACAGAAATATCCTAAACTGAGATACACCATATACAGGACATTCGGCCTGTTGTATGTATATGCCAAGGAAAACGACAGCTTCGACCGGATCGCACAAAGCCTGGACTTTAAGGTCAAAGACCTGAAGAAGTTCAATGAAGTACCCGAAGACTTCCCGTTGCAGAAAGGCGATATCGTCTATCTGGAAAAGAAGAAAAAGAAGGCCGACAAGCCTTATTACGACCATGTTGTACAGATCGGAGAATCTATGCATAGTATCTCCCAGAAATACGGAATACAAATCAAGAGCCTGTATAAGATAAATAAAAAAGACAAAGATTACATTCCTGAAGAAGGAGATGTACTAAAACTTAGATAAGTAAGACAAAAAAATAGTATCTTTGCGGCCAAATACGTAAAAACAATGAGTGACCAACGTTACAACCTGCGCGGTGTATCCGCTTCAAAAGAAGATGTTCACAATGCAATAAAGAACATCGACAAGGGAATATTCCCTAAAGCATTTTGTAAGATCATCCCCGATATATTAGGCGGTGATCCTGAATATTGCAACATTATGCACGCTGACGGAGCCGGAACAAAATCATCCCTGGCTTACATGTACTG
Organism: Parabacteroides sp. HGS0025; assembly: GCF_000969845.1. Lineage (NCBI taxonomy): Bacteria > Pseudomonadati > Bacteroidota > Bacteroidia > Bacteroidales > Tannerellaceae > Parabacteroides > Parabacteroides sp. HGS0025. The sequence goes on along the minus strand of NZ_KQ033907.1, from coordinate 45,641 downwards.
GAAAGAAACCGGTGACTTGTCTGTGTGGAAAGGTATTGCACAGGATGCACTGATCATGAACATCGACGACCTGCTGTGCGTGGGCGCAGTCGATAATATCCTTGTTTCATCCACCATCGGACGTAACAAGCTCTTAATTCCCGGAGAAGTTATCTCGGCAATCATCAACGGTACAGACGAACTGCTGGCCGAATTGCGTGAAATGGGCGTTGGCTGTTATGCCACCGGCGGCGAGACTGCCGATGTAGGCGACCTGGTTCGCACAATCATTGTAGACAGCACCGTGACCTGCCGCATGAAACGGGCAGACGTTGTTGACAACAGCCGAATAAAGGGTGGCGACGTCATTGTCGGCATGGCCTCTTATGGACAAGCCTCTTATGAAAAAGAATATAACGGCGGAACAGGCAGCAACGGTTTGACCTCTGCCCGTCACGACGTATTTGCCAAATATCTGGCTGAGAAATATCCGGAAAGCTATGATGCTGCCGTTCCCGACGAATTAGTTTATTCGGGCGGGCTGAAGCTGACCGACAAGATCGAAGAACTGGGTATCGATGCCGGTAAACTGGTATTATCCCCCACCCGCACATACGCGCCGGTAATCAAAGTGTTACTGGACAAACTGCGTTCTGAGATCCACGGGATGGTACATTGTTCAGGCGGTGCACAAACCAAAGTAATGCATTTCGTAGAAAACAAGCGTGTGACAAAGAACAACCTGTTCCCTGTCCCACCCCTCTTCCGTATCATTCAGGAACAAAGCGGAACCGACTGGAGCGAAATGTATAAAGTGTTCAACATGGGACACCGCATGGAAATATACCTGTCGCCCGAACATGCAGAAGAAGTGATCGCGATTGCCAAAAGCTTCAACATTGATGCACAAATTGTAGGCTTCGTAGAAGAAGCGGATAAGAATGAATTGATTATTGAAAGCGAAAAAGGTCGCTTCATATATTAATCTGATAAATGGCTGATAATATATTAGGAAGACTAGACGGACTGGTAAGCCGTTTTGAAGAGGTCGGAACACTTATTACCGACCCGGCAGTGATTGCCGATATGAAACGGTTTGTTAAACTCAATAAAGAGTACCGCGATCTGGAGAAGATCGTGGCTACCCGAAACGAATATGTCAATACACTGAATGGCATAAAAGAAGCACGGCAGATGCTTGACACGGAGCAGGATCCCGAAATGAGGGAGATTGCGCGCGAAGAGCTCGAAGCCTGCAATGCCCGTATCCCGGAACTGGAAGAAGAAATCAAACTGCTGCTTGTTCCGAGCGATCCCGAAGACGACAAGAATGCGATCGTTGAAATACGTGGCGGAACGGGAGGCGATGAAGCTGCCCTTTTTGCCGGCGACCTCTATCGCATGTACATGAAATACTGCGAAACCAAAGGTTGGAAAGTCGCCTTGTCGAGTTGTAGCGAAGGTTCATCGGGCGGATACAAAGAAATCATTTTCACCGTTAGCGGTGAGAAAGCATATGGCACACTTAAATATGAATCGGGCGTGCACCGTGTTCAACGTGTGCCCAGTACCGAAACCCAGGGACGTGTTCATACATCTGCTGCCACGGTAGCAGTACTTCCCGAAGCGGATGAATTTGATGTTGAAATCAACGAAGGTGAAATTAAGTGGGATACTTTCCGCTCAGGTGGTGCCGGTGGACAGAATGTGAACAAGGTAGAGTCGGGCGTACGTTTGAGGTATGTCTGGAAAAATCCGAACACCGGCGTAAGCGAAGAGATCCTGATCGAATGTACGGAAACGCGCGACCAACCGAAAAATAAAGAACGGGCCCTTACACGCCTGCGTTCTTTCATATATGACAAAGAACATCAGAAATACCTCGACGACATTGCCAACAAACGTAAGACAATGGTTTCGTCGGGCGACCGATCCGCGAAGATCCGTACATACAATTACCCGCAGGGACGTATTACAGATCATCGTATTAACTACACGATTTACAATCTGTCTGCTTTCATGGACGGCGATATACAAGCCTGCATCGACCAACTGACTGTTGCCGAAAATGCAGAACGCCTGAAAGAAGCCGAATTATAACAATTTCATTATTTGACACGAAACAAGATGAACAAGCAACAATTATTCGAGAACATCAAAAAGAAACAATCCTTCCTTTGCGTCGGATTGGATACAGATATAAAAAAGATCCCGCAGCATTTACTTTCTGAAGAAGATCCGATCTTTGCTTTCAACAAAGCGATCATCGATGCTACCGCCGATTATTGCGTAGCTTACAAACCGAACCTGGCTTTCTACGAAAGTCTGGGCGTAACAGGTATGCTTTCTTTCGAAAAGACTGTCGCTTACCTGCGCGAGAACTATCCGGATCAGTTCATCATTGCCGATGCAAAACGCGGTGATATCGGTAACACATCCGAAATGTATGCCCGCTCTTTCTTCGATCATATCAAGGTAGATGCCGTAACGGTTGCTCCTTATATGGGTGAAGACAGCGTGAAACCGTTCCTGATCTATCCGGAAGCCTGGGTGATCCTACTGGCATTGACATCGAACAAAGGCTCACAGGATTTCCAGATGACAGAAGATGCCAACGGCGAACGTCTGTTCGAAAAAGTACTGAAGAAGTCGCAAGATTGGGCTACCGACGAACAAATGATGTATGTTGTCGGTGCTACGCAGGGAAAAATGTTCCTTGATATCCGTAAGTATGCCCCCAATCATTTCCTGCTGGTTCCGGGTGTCGGAGCACAGGGAGGCAGCCTTCACGAAGTGGCTCAATACGGGATGAACGACGAATGTGGCCTGTTGGTCAACTCTTCCCGTGCGATCATTTATGCTGATAAATCAGAAAATTTTGCCTCATTTGCCCGCAAAGCAGCAGGGGAAGTACAGCGTGAAATGGCAGGATATCTGCATGATAAGGGAATTATTCCCTGCAAAGCATAGGCTATCCCAATTATTTTCACCATTTTTGCAAACTGCTTTATTCTTAGTGGAGCAGTCTCAATTCAAATACAATTAACAAAATAAGTAATGGAGTTATCAGCCCAACAAATAGCGGACTTTCTTGGCGGAACCGTGGAAGGCAATCCTGAAGTGAAAGTCAGCAACTTCTCAAAAATAGAAGAAGGACAACCCGGAACATTATCATTCCTGGCCAATCCTAAGTATGAACAATATATCTATAATACGGAAGCTAGCATTGTACTGGTGAATAACGACTTTTCTCCGGCTGAACAAATTACAGCAACTTTGGTTAAAGTTGAAAATGCATACGCTGCTCTTGCCATGTTACTCAACCTGGTAGAACAGTCGAAACCGAAAAAAGCCGGAGTATCTTCGGCTGCCTTTATTGCAGCCTCGGCTACATTGGGAGAAGATTGCTATGTCGGCAATTTTGCCTATATCGGAGAAAACGTAAAGCTGGGTAAGAACTGCCAGATATTTCCTAACGCATACATCGGTGATGGTGTTACCATTGGAGATAACTGCATCCTCTACCCGCATACAACCATATACAACGGATGTAAAATCGGAAACAACTGTATCCTGCACGCCGGTTCGGTGATCGGTTCGGACGGTTTCGGTTTTGCTCCCGAAGGAGAGAATTACAAGAAGATCCCGCAGTTGGGTAATGTTGTCCTGGAAGACAATGTCGAAGTGGGAGCCAATACGACCATCGACCGTGCCGTAATGGGCTCGACCATCATTCATCGTGGCGTGAAGCTGGACAACCTGGTTCAGATTGCCCACAACGTTGAAGTAGGCGAAAATACAGTAATGGCAGCCCAGGTAGGTATCGCCGGATCGGTAAAGATCGGTAGCCATTGTATGTTTGGCGGACAGGTCGGCCTGGCAGGACATATCCATATTGCCGACCATGTGGTATTCGGTGCGCAATCGGGTGTAATCAGCGACATCAAGGAAGCCAAAACGGTATTAGGTGCCCCGGCCATCGACGCGAAAAACTTCATGCGCTCGAGTGCCGTATTCAACCGCTTGCCGGATATGTACCGCACACTCGGACAGTTGCAACGCGAGATCGAACAATTAAAGAAAGAAATCAATAAATAATATACGTATGCAGAAACAAAAGACGCTAGCCAAGAGTTTCTCGATGCAAGGTAAAGGCTTGCATACCGGACTGGATATCCAGATAACGTTCAATCCGGCACAGGAAAACCACGGGTACAAAATTAAACGTGTTGACCTGGAAGGACAACCTGTTATCGATGCACTGGCAGAAAACGTGGCCAGTACACAACGAGGCACTGTTCTCTCTAAGAACGGTATCCAGATCAGCACTGTTGAACACGCAATGGCAGCTTTATATGCCTACGAAATCGACAACTGCCTGATCGAAGTAAACGCTCCCGAATTCCCTATCCTGGACGGTAGCTCACGTTTCTTCACCGAAGAAATTCAGAAAGCCGGCATCGTTGAACAGAACGCGCCGAAAGATTATTACATCGTAAAACATAAGATCGAAGTAAAAGACGAAGAGACAGGTTCTTCACTTATCATCCTTCCGGACGAAAAGTTCAGTGTAAACGTACTGATCTCCTTCGACTCTCCTGTATTGTCCAATCAGTTCGCCACCCTGAACGACCTGAGCGAGTTCCCGACCGAACTGGCTGCTTCACGTACATTTGTCTTTGTCCGCGAAGTGGAAATGCTCCGTCAGAACAACCTGATCAAAGGAGGCGACCTCGACAATGCAATCGTTATCTACGACCAGAAGATGCCGCAGGAAACGTTGGACAAACTGGCTGACGAACTGGGCATTCCTCATAAAGACGTGCACGAGTTGGGCTATATCAACAACAAACCGTTGGTATTCGACAACGAGCCGGCACGCCACAAACTGATCGACGTGCTGGGTGACCTGGCTTTGATCGGCAAACCTATCCGCGGACGCATCATTGCCACCCGCCCGGGTCATAAGATCAACAACCAGTTGGCGCGTATGATCCGCAAAGACATCAAATTAAACGAAGTACAGGCTCCGATCTACGATCCGAATGCAGAACCGATCATGGATATTAACCGTATCCGCGAACTGCTTCCCCACCGTTATCCGTTCCTGCTGGTCGATAAGATCATCGAGATTGGCGGTGACTATATCGTCGGAATTAAAAATATCACAACGAACGAACCGTTCTTTACCGGACACTTCCCCCAGGAACCCGTTACACCGGGCGTACTGCTGGTTGAAGCAATGGCACAGACAGGTGGTTTGCTTGTATTGAATTCTGTTGACGAACCGGAACGTTATTCTACTTATTTCATGAAGATAGATGGCGTGAAGTTCCGCCAGAAGGTAGTGCCGGGAGATACATTGATCCTGCGTCTGGAACTGCTGGCTCCTATCCGCCGCGGTATCTCCACTATGAAGGGTTACATCTTCGTGGGCGACAAGTTGGTTTGCGAAGCTGAATTTATGGCTCAGATTATCAAAAATAAATAATAATAGAAAGAAGAAGGCAATGAATCAATCCCCTTTAGCAGTCGTACATCCCGAAGCAAAGATCGGTCAGAATGTAACGATAGATCCTTTTGCAGTGATTGAAAAGGATGTAGTAATAGGCGACAATTGTCACATTTATTCACACGCAGTCATTCTCGACGGGGCCAGAATAGGAAACGGTTGTTCCATCTTCCCGGGAGCTGTAATTGCCGGTATTCCACAAGACCTGAAGTTCAACGGAGAGCAAACAACCGCAGAAGTAGGTAACAATACCACTATCCGCGAGTGCGTTACGATCAACCGTGGAACAGCGTCGAAGGGTAAAACCGTAGTCGGAAACGATTGCCTGATCATGGCATACTCTCATATCGCTCACGACTGCGTACTGAAAGATCATATCATCATCGGGAATGCTTCCCAGATAGCCGGAGAAGTGGAGATTGACGATTTTGCTATTGTCAGCGGCGGCAGCCTGGTTCACCAGTTCACCCGCATATCCAAGCATGTGATGGTTCAGGGCGGTTCCCGCATCGGAAAAGACATTCCGCCTTATACCCTGATCGGCCGCGACCCGATCGTTTACTGCGGTATCAATATCGTAGGATTACGTCGCCGCGGATTTACCAACGAGCAGGTCTTCCTCATCCAGGATATCTATCGTACATTATATACCCGCGGACTGAACAACACGGAAGCATTGAAAGCGATCGAAACAGAATACGAACCCAGCGTAGAAAGAGATCTGATACTCAACTTTATCAAGACTTCTGAACGCGGTATCGTAAGAGGTTCCATCGACGAGTAAACGATAGGAAAAACAAACGATTTCAGAGGGCTGTCAACTCCTTGCGGGGTTAACAGCCCTTTTGTTTTACATTACTCAATTTGCAAACTTCTTTTTTTATATCGTTATATGTTGGTTTTGATATTTTTTACTACTTTTGAACCAACAAAAAACTAAAAAGACTATGGTATTTAGATTCCTCATTCTATCAGACGAAGTAGATGACTTCAAACGCGAGATCAAGATTGACGCGGAAGCTACCTTCCTCGATCTCCACGACGCCATCCTGGATTCGGTTGGTTACACGAAAGATCAAATGTGCTCTTTCTTTATTTGTGACGACGACTGGAGCAAGAATACGGAAATTACATTGGTTGAAATGGACACCACTTCAGAAGTGGATAATTATATAATGGGTGATACCCGTCTGGAAGAACTCCTTGAGGACGAACACCAGAAACTAATGTTCGTTTTCGACTATATGACCGAACGCGCTTTCTTCATGGAACTTCGTGAAATTGAGCCGGGTAAAGACCTCGACCAGGCAATTGTCAGCAAATCGATCGGTCTACCTCCCACTCAGACTGTCGACTTCGACGAGTTTGACGCTAAAAGTGCGACGACTGATATCGGTGAAGATTTCTACGGTGATTCTGAATACGACATCGACGAACTGGATAAAGGCGGTTTCGAAGGCTTAGGCGACGGGCCGATGGAAAATCCGTACGACGACGAGCGTTTTTAATTAATGAATTCCCTTGTCATATTACTAGGGCCGACAGGAGTCGGAAAGACGGAACTGAGCCTGCGCATAGCAGAACATTTCGGTTCGCCTATCATTTCCTCCGACTCCCGTCAGCTATATAAAGACCTGCCTATCGGTACAGCTGCCCCCACCCCGGAGCAAATGGCAAGAGTAAAACACTATATGGTCGGCACACTCGACCTGACAGACTATTACAGTGCCAGCAACTTTGAAGAAGACGTTATCTCCCTGCTTAACACACTTCACCAGACGACCCCTACGGTTGTCATGACCGGTGGTTCCATGATGTATATCGATGCCGTATGCAAAGGGATCGACGACATTCCAACCGTTACCCCCGAAATACGTGAAGCCATTTACGCCCAGTTCGAACGCGAAGGCCTGGAGCAGATCCTTGCCGAACTGAAGGAAGCAGATCCGGTTCATTACGACGAAGTAGACCGCATGAACTACAAGCGGGTAATCCATGCCGTCGAAATCTGCCGCATGACCGGAAAGCCTTATTCTTCTTTCCGTACCAATATAAAGAAAGAGCGTCCCTTTAAAATCATCAAAATAGGATTGACCCGCGATCGTGACGAGTTATGCGACCGTATCAACCGCCGTGTCGACCAGATGATGGCCGACGGATTACTGGAAGAAGCCCGCAAAGTATATCCTTACCGCCACCTTAACTCACTCAACACAGTCGGCTACAAAGAACTGTTCAACTATTTCGACGGAGAATGGTCGCTTGACTTTGCCGTAGAAAAAATCAGACGCAACTCCCGCGTTTACGCCCGCAAACAAATGACCTGGTTCAAACGGGACGAAGAGATTGAATGGTTCCATCCGGAAGATGAAACAGAGATCCTGAATTCTATCGAGAAAAAGTTATAAAACCAGACTTCGACATCTGACACATCCATACTTATACCAAATCTCTGCCTTCATCCTTCACCAAAGGCTAAAAGCTATTTTATATTTTAGTGAATAAATAATAATCCAGGAGTAAGTTCTTACGGAACTATGGTTTATTTGTGGCAAATATATGAAATATTTATTTAATCATGTTTCATTATTAAAAAATACACACATAAAGAGGAATGTTTTTTAACACATTCTTATTTATAACTCTGAAAAAGCCCTACTATTTCTCCCCTCAACTCAATATTCATTGGCTCTAGCAAGATAAATTCCATCTAAAGGAAGAGTTTCGCCATAGTTCCGTAAGAACTGTGGTTTACATAAATCCTAAATGCCAAATCTAAAAGGTAAACACCGTTTTGGTTCATGGGAAGGGAATATTTAAACATCAAATATTATTTTTAATCTAAATTTCCATGCGAAAAAAATTAAACTTAGTTAGCTTTATTCTACTGGTGGGAACATTAGCTTCCCCAGGAACAACTTTTGCCGGGACTACACCGGCAGAGCCTAATACCAGTATTTCCCAACAAACGGGAAGAGTGACATGTGTTGTGGAAGATGCCCTAGGCCCTGTAACCGGAGCATCTGTGATCGTGAAGGGGACAACAACAGGCAATGTATCCGATACCGACGGTAAGGTTGTTTTAGAAGGCCTAAAACGCGGAGACATCATTCAGGTTTCTTTCGTCGGTTACATCACACAAGAGATTCCCTATACCGGACAGGCAAATATCAAGATCGACCTGAAAGAAGATTCTCAAGCTTTGGAAGAAGTTGTTATCGTTGGTTACGGCGTTCAGAAAAAAGAAAGTTTAACGGGTGCTTTGCAAACCCTGAAAGAAGAGAAACTGACCGACATTACAACCCCTTCAGTTGAAAACATGCTAAATGGTAAGGTATCAGGAGTGTACGTAGCCCCGGGTTCCGGACAGCCGGGTTCAAGCGGTGCAGTTGTGGTACGCGGTAAAGCGACATTAAGTGGTTCGACAGCTCCACTTTGGGTAATCGACGGTGTGATCGTTGGAGACGGTGCCGGATTACTGAATCCTTCGGACATTGAAACTATGACTATCCTGAAAGATGCTGCTTCTACCGCCATCTATGGTTCGGAAGGGGCAAACGGTGTTATCCTTATTACAACCAAAGCGGCCAAGAGCGGCAAGATACAGATAAACGCTTCTGCCAAACTAGGTATCAGCACGTTGAACAACGGGAAACTGGAAATGATGAATGGAGCGGAACTATATGACTACTACGCCTCTTTCAACAATCCGGAAATGGTTGCTTTCCCTCGCTGGAACTCGGAATTGCGTAACTCCAATTTTGATTGGTGGGATCTGGCCACACAATCCGGTTTTACACAAGATTATAACATATCACTCTCAGGAGGAAACGACCAGCTTAGTTCATACTTCTCTGTCGGATACTACGACGAAGAGGGAGCTGTAAAAGGATACGACTATTCGCGCTACACCTTCCGCTATCGTTCAAACTATAAACCATTCAAATGGTTGACTATTAAACCTTCTGTTTCAGGAGCAATGCGTACGGTAGAGGATGCACAGTATTCCGTTACATCTATGTACTCCATGTTTCCGTGGGACAGTCCTTATAAAGAAAACGGCGAATTGGTTCCCGACCGTTACCAAGGATGGGTCAACAGCCAGCAGACAAACTACCTGAACGATCTTTCGTATGGCAATCATACTGATTATAAGACTTACGAGTTCCTTGGTAACTTGGATTTCGATATTAAGATTACAGATTGGTTGACATTCCGTTCAGTAAACAGTTTCCAATACACAAATTATTATTATCAATCATATAGCGATCCGCGAAGCAATGGAGCCTCCGGCGTAAATGGTCGTATCGAAGAATACCAAAGCAATACGAGCCGCCGCTATACCAACCAGTTGTTGAACTTCAACAAAATGTTTGGCAAACACTCGGTAGATGCCGTATTGGCTTACGAGTTCAAAGACTATCAAGGAAAAGCCATCAAGGCTATAGGAACAGGGTTCGCTCCTGGATTTGAGGTGCTGGATGTAACTGCCTTACCTGAAAAAGTGGGAGGAAGCCTAACTGAATCGGCAGTTCAATCTTACTTCTTCCGCGGAAACTACTCATACGATAACCGTTATGTGGCAGAGCTATCTCTTCGTCGCGACGGAGCATCCAACTTCGGTTCAGACGCCCGTTATGGTAATTTCTATTCAGTTAGTGGTGGCTGGAATATCAGTCGTGAACATTGGTTCAATGCAAAATGGGTAGACGCACTCAAAGTTCGTGCTTCATACGGTATCATGGGTAACCGCCCGGGTGATTATTATCCGCAATATGCCCTTTATTCAATTTCAGCCAACTATGATGGCATACCGGGTACATTGATCAGCCAAGTCGGCAATCCGAACTTAACTTGGGAAGAAACAGCCACATTCGGTATCGGCGTGGATGCCAACTTGTTTAATAACCGCCTGCGCATCGTATTCGATTACTATAATAAGTACACGACAGACGTACTTTACAAGACCCCGCTATCTGGTCTTACAGGTGTAACCAGTCGTTGGCAAAATATTGGTGAAATCAGTAACAAAGGTATCGAACTTACTATAGGTGGTGACATTATCCGCACTAAAGACTGGAGCTGGAGCCTCGAAGCCAACGTGGGACACAACAAGAATACAGTAGAAAAGCTGTATGGAGACGATCCGAATATGGAAGTCATTATTGGCGGTGGTATCGGTATTGCCGGTGAAGCATCGAAAATTCTGAAGGTAGGCTATAGCAGTGACGCATTCTATGTAAAAGAATGGGCTGGCGTAAACCCGGAAAACGGAGCTCCGCAATGGTACACTACCGCAGAAGACGGCAGCCGTGTCATAACAGATGATTACACAAAGGCCGACCTTGTGATCAGCAAACCATCTACACCGAAACTGTTTGGTGGATTCAGCACCTCATTAAGCTGGAGAAACATTGATCTGAATGCCGTATTCGGTTTCTCTCTCGGTGGTAAGATCTATAACTATTCCCGTCAAGAATATGATGCTGACGGTACTTACACCGACCGCAACCAGATGAAATTGAAAGATGGATGGAATCGTTGGGAAAAACCTGGCGATATCGCAACACATCCTGTTCCATCTTATAATAATCAATCAAAAGCAAACAGCCCTTCCAGCCGTTATCTGGAAGATAGCGATTATCTGAAACTGCGTTCGCTTACTATTGGCTATAACCTAAGTCTGCCCAAGTATTACATCCAGAATATGCGCATCTTCTTTGCTGGTGAAAACCTGTTCACAGTCACCGGTTATTCGGGTGTAGATCCGGAAATACCAGCTAAAGCCAATGACGACGGAACAATTTCTGTTATCGGCTCTGCCGGTCCTTCAGTTTATCCGTCTACACGCAAATTCATGTTCGGTCTTAATTTAACATTCTAAACTAGCTAATTAAATATGAAAACTAATATAAAGAAATTCTTTCTGGCAACTGTTTGCATAGGAACACTGTTGACTTCCTGCGATATCGAACGATTGCCTAATGGAAGCATGGCGGCCGAAGACATAACTTCGGACCCGAATAAAGCACTCGACGGCTTAGTGCGTGGCGCCTATGCCCAATTGAAAACATGGTCTGACCCGATGCACCGCCTCGGTGAATATGCGGGCGACAATATGATGATTCGAGGCTCATCCACGGATGCATTCTACGAATTCATCTCTTTCTCTCGTACTGCCGAGAATTATCGACTGGATGCCTTCTGGAATTCAGGCTACAAAGCCATAGCCCAGACTTCCAACATCATCAAAATGATTGAAGAAGGACAAAGCGAAGACATAGACAACAAGTTGGGCGAATGCTACTATATCAGAGGTATGATGTATTTCTACCTTACTCGTGCCTACTCCCGCCCTTATTATCAAGCGCCAAATAAAAATCTGGGGGTACCTATCGTCAACGGAACACCAGATGATCTTGAGAATTTGCAATTACCAGACCGTTCAACGGTTGAAGAAAGTTATGCACAAGCTATTGCCGACTTGCGCAAAGCAGAAAGCATGCTGACTATCAACGAAGGTCCGGCCTACGCATCCATCGGAGCTGCTCAAGCCATGTTGTCACGCGTATATTTATATATGAGCGGTACTTATTCAAATCCTAACACACAATATGCAGACTCGGCTGTTTACTATGCTACGCAAGTAATCAACTCCGGTGTTTATCAGTTGTTACCACATAACGAGTTTATGAACTACAACACCTATACACCGGAAAACAATAAAGAGTCTATCTTCGTTGTAAAACGGGTAGCTTCCGAATTCTCCGGCTTCGACCATTATTACGGCATCGGTGGTATGTATGCCAATATCGGCGGTATGGGTTGGGGCGAAATGTTCGCCAGTGCCAAATATATTGACTTGCTGAACGAAACAGGCCGCAACGACTGGCGTCCTGACCGGAAGAAGATTGTAGATGCACGTGCAAACTTCATTGAGCCACAGTATGTGATTGATGATAACGGCAAATACACAGAAGTTTTCCGCTTTATCAAGAAAGTATACAACGCAAGTGGTGAACACACAAACTTCAACTACGTGCAAGCAACTTTAAACAAGAACGGCAACCAATACAGCTGTACGGAAGTTGTTGAAGGAGAAGAAAAAACTTATCCGATGACTGTAGTAGACGAAGCACAGCAAATCTACTCGATATCTTATTCTGACGGAGAAACCTACACAGGTGTTATCGACTATCAGATGTCGTTAAACCGTGTTTATCCCGAGTTTTATATCACAAAATGTTCGCGCGAAGGTGAAGACTCACATCTTCATTCTCCAATCATCTCCCGTTTGGGCGAAATCTATCTTAACCGTGCGGAGGCATATGCTAAGCTAGGACGTTACAGTGAAGCATTAGCCGATCTGAACACTATCCGCGAGCGTTCTATCCCCGGTGCCGGTTATTCATCTCTGGATGCAAACAATGCCTCCACGTTGATTGACAAAGAGCGTCAACTTGAATTGGCTTATCAGGCCGAACGCAGTTTTGATGTATTCCGCAACGGCGATACATTGTACCGCCGTTATCCCGGTCCTCACGAAGCAACGAAAGATATACCGGCTACCGACTACCGCGTTACGTTCTATATCTCGCAGGACGCCATTAACTCCTACCCAAGTGGTAGCACGTTGACACAAAACCCAACGAATAACAGTGGTGTGATACTGAACTAAATTATATGATAAAGACTCGAACGAGAAAATCACTTTTCAACGTAAAGTGATTACATCTCAACGAATTACGCTGAAGCTCCGTGTTTTGAATAAATAATATTCTTATATGGAACTTCAGCGTAACTATTCAATTAGAAAGAAGTTCTACTCTTGACGAAAGACGAATCTGTTTACTAAAAAACCAACTTGCCTCCGGTTTGAAACAAAAAATCAGCCATTTTGCCTCCGGTTTGAAACAAATTCAGCTCAAACTTGCCTCCGGTTTGAAACAAATAAGTATATTTGCATCTGTATACCAACCAGATAGACAATCATGTTCAAAAGAGATATCTTAACAAACCTGGAAGAATGGGCAACAGACAGCCACCGAAAGCCACTTATCCTGCGTGGAGCAAGGCAAGTAGGTAAAACTACTGTTGTAAACGAATTCGGCAGACAGTTCGACAATTATTTACCATTAAATCTGGAAAAGCAGGAAGCGTCCAGGTTATTCGATTTGCCTGTTCCTTTAAAAGACTTAATGCCTCTTTTGTTTGCTCATTGCGGAGTCGTACGCAAAGAAGGACGTACGCTACTCTTTATCGATGAAATACAAAACTCGGCAAAAGCAATCTCGCTGTTACGCTATTTTTATGAAGAGCTACCCAATATATATGTAATAGCAGCAGGTTCTTTATTAGAAAACATAGTAGACATACACAGCTCTTTTCCGGTAGGACGCGTTCAATATCTGGCATTACGCCCTTGTTCTTTCCGAGAGTTCCTGCAAGCCATCCACGAAGAAACATTATTACCAGTACTGGCACAACCGGAAGTTACATCTGCGTTCCATGAACGATTGATGAATTTATTCAATATTTATACTTTGATCGGCGGGATGCCGGAAGTAATACAACTATATGCCGAAAGAAGGGATATTTTATCTCTCAACAACATTTATGAAACACTGTTGCAAGGATACAGAGATGATGTAGAAAAATACACGACAGGGAAACTCTTACCGGATGTCGTACGTTTTATTTTGAAAGAAGGTTGGCATAAGGCAGGACAAAGTATTACATTGGGTGGTTTTGCCGGGTCATCCTACAAAGCACGCGAAGTAGGAGAAGCATTCCGGTTATTAGAAAAAGCGATGTTACTGGAATTAGTCTATCCGACAACAGCAACAGATGTACCGGCTACATCTGAAATTAAACGTACGCCTAAACTGGTCTGGCTAGATACCGGGTTGGTTAACTATGCTGCCCAGATACAAAAACAAGTATTAGGAGCCAGCGACATTATGGATGCTTGGCGAGGGATGATCGCTGAACAAGTTGTTGCACAAGAGTTACTGACACTAACTAACAAAGTAAGTCAGAAACGGAACTTCTGGGTAAGGGGGCAAAATGATTCCAGCGCGGAAGTCGATTATATTTGGGTACAGGATTCCAAAATATTTCCTATCGAAGTAAAATCAGGGCATAATGCCCACTTGCGCTCACTTCATTCTTTTATGGAGCGCTCTTCCCAAACCGTTGCTTTCCGGGTATGGTCGCAACCTTATTCGGTCAATGAAGTAAAGACTGTTCAGGGGAAACAATTCCGGTTAATTAATCTACCCTTTTACCTGGTAGGAGAATTATCCAGGATCATATCAACAAAAGTTTTTTAAAATAAATCCTTCAATCCTTCAGCTATACGCTAAACAACTGATTATATAACATTTATGGCTGAAGGATTTATAAGTAACATGAAGGAAACGGTTCTACTTTTAGAATAATGCTTCATATTCATGCCTAATATCAACATCTGTTTTAGTTCATTCCTTCAAGAAAAGGTAAGTCAGGGCCAGTAGATAATAGTTGGATAGATAATGGCTTCTTATTGTGAAAGTTAGCACCTTTTTATTGTTTGTCAGCTGTCGAACGCTTGTTCGACTACTGTGAAACAAGCGTCCGACAGATGTGGTACAAGCGTTCGACAGTTGACAAACAGAAAAGAAGAAAAGACAATTGAACTAAAAGCTCTGCACTCATGCGTTAGAATAAAATATGTAAACAGATAACCGGCCGGGGGCTACTCGCCTTTTCCATAATACTGGAAGCTACCGTTTATGAATAAAAAAACTCAAAAATCAAGATAATTCCTTCAGCCAAGCAACTTTCCTTCAGCCATATATCAATGATTACCAGATATATATTCACAATACTGAAGGATTGAAGGATTTATTTTGAAAAACTTTTGTTGTATGATTTGAGCTAAGCTATCCCAAGTCTGACACAGAATCGTAAAGCTTAATTCTTTATTTTCAATTAATAGCTCATTTACTTTCTCTTTTATTTGTATTTCCAAACACTTCTCTCTACTTTTGCCCTTGTACTCCGGCGAAGCGTTGCCGTTCAGTGCATCTTATTGATAACGAGAAGCGTTTTAAAGATATTATCCTATTGTTGAAACTTCGACACTTTCATTAGATCTGGATAATAGACAACAGAACGCTCACGTTCCTTTTCTTGTTATATATGCTCGTAGGCATTTTATATGTCTATACATATCAAGATAAAGGGCGTGGGTTGTTGTTTATATCAGATCTAAGGGCAGTCGAAGGCCTCAACAATAGATATATCAACAGTTCCTACGCCTTCTTTATTTTTATAACATCCACTCCGGGAATTGATGGATACCTAAATCTGTCGCTTATGGGCTAATTACAGAAAGAACCAATACTCTATTAAAAAAGGAAAGGCAAGGCTTCTTGCCTAAGAGGTAAAATTTCTCAGTATTAATATTAAAATAACAAGAAATGAAAATAAGATTACTAACAATATTTGCACTATTTCTAGTGGTAACAAACATGGGGTGGGCAGAAACTTCAACATCTATATATGTAAATGGAAGTTCCGGAAACGATACTAACAATCCAGGTACCGACGCTAGTCCTGTTAAGACCATAGCAAAAGCTATAACACTGGTTAGTGAAGGCGGCACAATATATTTGGCCACCGGAGAATATACTGATGACATAGACATTAGTAAACCATTAAACCTGGTTGGTTTAGGGACTAACAAACCGACTCAGGAATCTACATCGAGCCAAGATGCTTATCTGACGGGTAAAATAAAAATCACAAAAGCAGGGTCGACAACCATTAAAAATGTGAAGATGGTTCGGGCTGCAGATGATAGCAATACAGCTCATAGTGCAGGTACTGCTCAGGCAGAAATACCTGTTGGTGGTATCGAACTAACAATTTCAGATTGTTGCTTCATTAATAATAAACCAGGAACAGATAATGGGGGAGCAACTAGTAATTGCTGTATCTATGCCTATCCCGAAGCAACCAATTGTACTCTTTCCATTAATAACTCTGATTTTTATTTGAATGATAAATATCAAAGGTGTTTTAATGACGGATCTAAAGGTCCTGTTACCTTTAAAATGGAAAACTCAAATATTATAGGTAGTGAAGACTCTGGAAAAAGTGACCATAACCGTCCTCTTGCTTTTTACAGCCCAAATGCAACAATAGATATTATAAATAGTGTGATCTCTGTTCAACATGGTTACGGCATAACATTTGCTGAAGATGAAATGAAATGTACAATTGATAATTCTGAGATAAAAGGATATGCAGGATTGTATATATTCAATAATAATCATGACATTCAAATAAAAAACAACTCGATAATATCAGGAAGGACTCTTTATAGTGGAACTTCTGATAATTTTGGGGCCATTGTGTTTGAAGGCAGCCAAGGATGTAATCTATCAGTTACAAACTCAATAATAACAAATGAATACGGAAATGATGCTAAAGCTTATATGTGGCCCATTTTATTTAATAATGTCCCAGATGGAAAGCTGTATGCAGACAAAAACAAAGTGATACTTGACCACTCACGGATCAGAACGACTGGTCAAAATACTCCTTATTTAATTGAGTATAATTCAAATACCGATAATCAGGTTATCATGGGAAATGATAATATTTTCTCTTATAATTGGAATGGCCTAGTTTCTAAAGGAAATACAGAAGCTTTGAATAGTGATAAGGAATGTATTTATACTTTAGACAAAGGTAGTGTTGTCGGTAATGCTGCTTCAGATATTAAATCATTTCTAAGTAATACTAAAATTGCGGATAATGATCAAGTAATCTTCCCCGAAGGTACTTTCGAATTACCTCAAACATTCACTCTCGATAAATCCCTGACAATAGAAGGTGCTGGCAAAGATAAGACAACTATCAAAGGTCATATCGAAGTTAATCCGAAACAAGGTGAAACAGCTACTCTTACCGCTAAAGGTCTTACATTAGAAGGGAATAATAATAATTTTGGGCATGGTATCATCGGTATTACCGGTAATGGTACAGGAAAAGTGAATCTTACCGACTGTAAAATATCAGGAGGTACATTGAAAGGACAAACAGCCGCAGTCGGTGTCCGTATGGAATCTGCCGGAGCGGAATTAACAATGAAGAATACGGATATCGATGTTTATTATTACGGATTAGGGCTACGCGAAAAGAACCAAAAAGTAACAATAAATGGCGGCTCCATAACCGGCCGCGCTGCAATTATGACATCTGCTGGCAACTTAGGAGGATATTTAGATCCCACCGGAACATCTATTACAGCAACGGGAACCACCTTCATCGGAAAAACAATAGCTAACGGAGAAGGCGAAAGTTATGGTACGATTGTCCTACAGGAGAAATACAATGGCGTAAAGGGAGAGTTTACGAATTGTACGATAGAAACAGTGCCAGGTATCGATAATGGGAAAGATGCAGAAAAGCAAATGTCTGCTTTATGTGTTCGTTCTTATGGGAATACGCTTAACTTCAGCGGCAGCAAGCTGTTTGCTACCTATGCAGAAAATAATATTGCCAGCATAAACAGTAAAATACATGCTTCCGTTATTCAGTTAGGATGGCATGATGCCGACTTTAAGGGGGATGATGCATCGACTCCATCGCAAAACACAATAGTGTTAACAAACTGCGAACTGAAAGCCAAAGAAGGAGAAAAGTATCTGGTAACTACTTTCCGTCGCGATATCAATCAACAGTATGATGCTTTAACCATCAACGGTACTGCTTATTCTGTTAATGCAGGAAATGTATTGAAACTGTATCAGGTAGATAAAAATGGAAAATTCGTAGATGATAATGGCAAGGTAATCTCTCAGGTAAAAGACCTGGCCTCATTAAAATCTGCTATAGCCAGTGCTTCTGATGGCAGCACAATCCATTTAAGCAATGATATAACCGGCATTACAGAAAGCGATCTTCCGATTGAAATAAAAAAAGCGATTACACTGGAAGGAAATGGATATACACTGTCCGGAACATATACGTCAGGTGGAGGAACGGCTCTTAAGCATCTTTTGGATATAACATCCAATGACGCCGTAATCCGTAATCTAACCGTAGAAAAAGCTTTCCGCAGCGGTATTAATGTAACCGGAGTTACCGGCGTAATACTGGAAAACATTATATCCCGTAACAACGCCAGTGTCGGACTGACGGTAAACGGTTCGAAAGTAACCGCTACTAATCTGACAACCAGTGGCAATGGTTGGAAAGCTGGTGTAAATGTTGATAAAGGACAAAATGTAACCAGTGAACCGATATTTACCTTCTCTAACAGTTCGTTCGGTGAAGCAGTTGCAATCTATTCTGATTTGGCAGATGCTCCGCTTTCCTACGTTGTTGCTCCAGCCAATAGCGGATGGACGAAACATACGAACCAGGGAGATAATAAGAAAACTATCTGGAAAATAGATGCTTTTGTTCCTACAATAGCAACTATCCCGGAGATAAAAGTGAATATGCTTGAAGCAGGACAGACTTTATCGTCGGTACTCCTTGTTAAAGGAGTTGCTCAATATAATAATGTAGCAGTTGCGGGTACGTTCAGTTGGAACAATCCGGCAGAAGTAATTAAAGCAGGAAACAACAACTATAAAGTACTCTTTACACCTTCCGACCTGATAAAGTATGCTATCACTGAGTGCGAAGTATCTATCGAAGCCAAACAGTATTATACTGTGACGACCGGAGTATGTCAGAACGGTAAAGTCTCAATTACAAACGGAAATATCAATAACCGTTATGCAGAAGGAACAGAATTAACCCTGACAAACACACCGGATGCCGGCTATCAGCTGAAAGCAGGTTCTTTAGCCGGTAAAATGACTGTTACCGAGGATAAGGTAATTACGGCAGAATTTGAAGCAATCCAACAGACTGTAACGCTAAGGGTCGATGGCGGCAACGGAAGTATTTCCGTGAACGGCAAAACTGATTACGGTGGTTCTGTCACTGTACAACAAGGAAAAGAAATAGTCGTACAAGCTATTCCTAGCAGTGGTTATGTCTTAGAATCTCTTTCATGTACAGGAGGAAAAGTAATCAGTAAGGATGCCGTTACGGTTGATAAAGATTTTACTATTACAGCTAAATTCAAAGCATTGCCACCACAGGAATACAGTGTTCAAGTAACTTCTCCCGAACATGGCAAGATATTACTGTTCGACGATAAAGGTAATGCAATTGCCGCAGGCTCTTCTGTTACAGCAAATTCAACAGTAAGTGTTTTGGCTGTTGCTGACGAAGGATATCAACTGCAAGCAAACTCTTTGAAGAATAACAGTACAGAAATAACAAACGGCTCTATCTCCGTAACAGCAAATGCAATTATTACAGCAGAGTTTAATATACAGCAGTTCGAGGTTAAATCATCTATTCCATCAAACGAAGGTTCCATCACTTTAACAAAAGGTCAAAGTGGAAATTTTACATCTGGAAATGTAGATTATGGACAAATGATGAAAGCAACTGTTACCCCTGCTGATGGTTACAAACTCCTCACTCTGCTTGTCAACGGCAAAGAAATACCTAACGGTGGTAGCTTCACAGTTAAAGCGGCAACTACTGTAAAGGCGGTCATGCGCAAACTGGCAACAATCACAATCGATGAAACAGCTCAAACATACGTTTACGGTGGCACGGAAAAAGCGTTTGTTGTAAAGACTACGCCGGCCGGGATTGGCGGATTTACGGTTACTTACAGCGGTACACCTAAAGATGTAGGTTCATACAATGTAACAATCAACCGTAAAGCCGATGATACATACGCAGCTATCAATAAGACAATCTCCGGTGGATTAGTTATTACTCAAGCGGAAATGAAGGGGGTTGCTATTCCGACAGCAACGGAAGGGAATTTGTCCAATAATGAAGAAGCTAATGGTGGAAAATATGAATGGAGTGGTGGAGAAAACTCTGATCCCATCCGGGATGTTATCTTTACCCCGTCAAATCCAAACTATGCACCAATAACTTTCTCCATTCCAACAGGAAAAGGAGAAGCAAAAAAAGTTTCTTTCGAGTGGGAAAGTTTAGCCACTCGCTCCGCATTACTTAAGACCTCAGAACCAGCAGGAAGTCTTCAGATTAGAAAACAAGGAGAAGGTTCCATTATCATTCTGAACGGAAATAGCAAGCTCAATAGTGGCGATCTTTACGCAACACAAAAGATTTGTTTGAGAGCTATCCCCGGAGTAAATGCTTCTGCAAATGTAACCTGGACGGTTAGTGGAGGGAACGAGACAGTAGGTAATGAAGTTACTCTAACGCTAGGCACAGGCGATAATATCGTAACAGCTACTTTTGCCCCTAAAGGAGAACCTAGAGATCCAAACATCAGTGGTGAGCTAACCTACAACGGTAGCATACAAGTTCCAACTATCACCGGTGGTGCAGACTGGCAGATTACATTCAAACAAGGTAATCAGATAATCCAGAATCCAACCGATGCAGGTGAATACAATATTATAGGTAATTATCCAGAAAATGCCAACTATAAAGCGGTTACCGATAAAAACATCGGAACGTTTACCATCAAACCGAAAAAGGTGACAGCCACTGTTACGGCTGCTTCCTCTATCCTGCAAGGACAATCATTGGCACAATCCGTCATTACCGGTACAGCCGATGCCGACGGAACTTTTGAATGGAATACGGATACAAAGAACACTCCGATAACAACGGCAGGAACACAGAATAATCAGCCCATCAAATTCGTTCCGACAAGTACGAATTACGAGGAGTTAACCGATGGTCTCTCTACCTCAGTAATCGTTACTGAAGTAAAAGGTTTAACGCTTCGTACACTCAACCTCACCGTTACAAATCCGGATGGCGGAACTGTTACGATGAAACTGAACGACCAGGAAGTAGCTTCCGGTGCAACAGTAACAAAAGATGATAAGATTACGGTCACAGCATCTCCGAACAGCAACTACACCTCAACAGTATCTGTCACCGGTGCAACGAACACAGAAGGAGTCTATACCGTAGGCGATGCGGGCAATGTAGAAGTAAAAGTAACCTTTACTCAGAAGTCTACCCCGGGCGGCGATGATGATGGCGGCGATGACGAACCGGGTGTTGTAACAATTACCGGCGTCGTACTCGATTCATCTTCTAAAACTCTGGCCGTAGGCGAAGAGTTTAAGCTGACAGCTTCTGTGAAACCGGCCGAAGCCGATCAATCTGTCACCTGGTCGAGCAGTGATGAAACGGTTGCCACCGTAAAGAAAGGAACAGTGAAAGCATTGAAAGCAGGTAAAGCAACCATCACCGCTACTGCTTCCGACGACACACATTATGCTGAATGCGAAGTAACCGTCAGCGTTGCAACCGGTATCGACGAGCTGATAGCATCTACCCGTGTTCTGGGTTGCGATGGCTATATCATGATCGAACCGATGGCCGCTATTGAAACGCTGGTTACTGATATGATGGGACGAATCTTCTATCATGGCCGGCTTACAGAGAAGATGCAAATTCCTGTATCCGAAGGCGTATATCTGGTTCGTTTGGCAGACCATGATAAAGCTATTACTGTTAAAGTAATAGTCAGATAAATCAATACTATTCAGGCTACAACACCAAAACCTTGACTAGTTACGCTGAAGTCCCATAAAAACTCATCTATTCAACTCACGGGACTTCAGCGTAATTTATTAATACTTGCAAACTAGGATATTGCTAAATTATCACTATATTTGCCTATCAAGATATATAAAGTAAGTATATGGACAATACCTATATTAATGAATTTCACAAAGAATGGATAGAAAGCACTCGTCAGTCAATCGAATCTTGGAAGAAGCAGCCTATATCTGTGGAGGATGTAAGGAAGCAGCAGGAGATCTTGAACCGACAGAGGGCTATAAGAGAAGGCAAGTTAAAGAGCTAAAACAGTTTGCCACAACTAATAATCTATGGCTCGACTTCCCCAATTCTACCATTACATATATGGCAAAAGGTGGAGAGAATGAAGTATTTTTTAATGGCACTACTTCTGTTATCAAACTTAACAACTTTGATTATGCAGGAGACGACCTAACTAACTTCTTTATAAGGATTGAAGCCCACAACCTGTTTTTTAGTAATATCCCCTATGAAATGATAGGCTTCACTTATAACAGTCAGCAGGAATTCTGTGCCGTACTGGTTCAACCATATGTCAGAGCAAGCCGGGAAGCGACAGAAGATGAGATCGCGACTTATATGAAAGCATTAGGTTTTACGATGGACTATGCTGATGAATTCCATAATAAAGAGTATGAAATATTTGATGCTGTCCCAAACAATGTGCTCTATGGGATTGATAATAAGCTATACTTCATAGATACCCAAATTAGACTAAAAACGAACGCCCCCCACTGATGCCAATTATTTCTTAAACACCAAATAAACAGCTGCAACCAACAGCAAACAAGCCAGCGCATGATTCCACTTAAAGGATTCTCCCTTAAAAGCGATCGTACTGAAAGCGATGAAGACGACTAACGTAATAACCTCTTGTATCACTTTTAGTTGTATCAGGTTGAACGGGCCACCATTCTCACGGAATCCCATCCGATTGGCGGGAACCTGAAAACAATATTCAAAGAAAGCAATCCCCCAGCTAAACAAGATAACACCGATCAACGGCAGACTCTCAAACCAACTGAACTGCTGCTTCATCTTCAGATGACCGTACCATGCCAATGTCATAAAGACATTCGATACGACTAATAACAGAATAGCATAAAATCCCTGCATAATTTATTTCTTTTTTTGAGGAAGATAATCGTGTTGTATATTCGACATGCTGTTCCAGATACTGTAACGAGCCTCCGGATTAATCGCTTCCAGCCGTGCCAGTACCTCTTTCATATCCGAACGGCTGGAACCGGATTCGTAAGGGCAATTCTTGATCTGTTTGCGGTAGCCTTTCCAGGCTGCAATACGGATCAGTTCCTTTTCTTCCACCAGACACATCGGACGGATAATCTCCATCTCGAACTTATCCATCTTCAGGCGAGGAGGCATCGTCCCGAAAGCTCCCTGATGCGTCATATTCATCAGTAACGTTTCAATAATATCATCCTGATGATGACCGAGAGCGATCTTGTTGCAGTTCTGCTTTTTAGCAATATCGAACAGCGCTTTCCTACGTGTCCAGGAACAAAGGAAACAAGGAGACTTGCGGGTGTCGGTCGATGCATCGAAGCTCGTTTCGTGCACAATAAACGGCAAGCCGTGTTCATCGGCACAACTCTTCAGATATTCCATATCCGAACTATAAGGGATATTGGTCATCACAATATGAGCGACAACCACTTCAAAGCGGGGATGGTATATTTTAGAACGCCGTCCCAACAGATCGACCAGGGCTAAAGAGTCCTTCCCGCCCGACAATCCGATCAAGATACGGTCGCCATCGGCAATC
The DNA here is from genome assembly GCF_000969845.1 of Parabacteroides sp. HGS0025. Lineage (NCBI taxonomy): Bacteria > Pseudomonadati > Bacteroidota > Bacteroidia > Bacteroidales > Tannerellaceae > Parabacteroides > Parabacteroides sp. HGS0025. The sequence continues at coordinate 21,696 of NZ_KQ033907.1, read as the reverse complement.
AGGCCATACTCATAAATAGCCTTTTTCACCTTCTCCTCTACTTTCCGGAACAGGAGCTCTTCTGCAGTCAACTTTGCCATATTTATTCTAAATCGGGCACAAAAATAGATATTTATCCAATGAATTGTATGCCTAACTAAAAATATTATTATCTTTGAATCAGTATAATTATATTACAACTAGAGAAAATGAGCCGGTTATCTAAGAAACTGTTTTACACAATTGGAATTACATTACTTTGCTGCAGCCTGCAGGCACAAAGCCTGGACCAGGCTAAAAAACTATACAATGACGGACAATACGCCGAAGCTAAACCAGCATTTGAAAAGCTGGTGAAACAAGCTCCGAGTAACTCTTCCTACAATCATTGGTATGGCGTTTGCTGTTTTGAAACGGGCGACCTGGCCGGTGCGGAAAAACACCTGAAAGTAGCAGTAAAACGAAAAGTGCAGGATGCTTACCGCTATCTGGCGGATGTTTACTATCAGACCTATCGTTTTGACGAAGCCGCCGAGATGTTGGAGGAATACATCGAACTGCTGACTAAAAAGAAACAAGACACGCAGGCATTCGACAACCAACTGTCGCTGGCAGAGAACGCCCACCGCATGATGGAAAAGACCGAAGATGTCCAGATAATCGACAGCCTGGTAATGGATAAAGAGAATTTCCTCGCAGCCTACACACTGAGTGAAGAAAGCGGAACACTGACTTCATTCAAAGATTTCTTCCAGACAAACGAACCGGAATCCTCCACGGTCTACATGAACCAGAAGGGGGATAAGATATATTATGCACATGCCACGGACAACGATCGCTATTGTCTCTTCACCCAATCCAGATTAATGGATAAATGGGGAGACGAAAAACAATTGCCGATGAACATCAACAGCAATGATGACGACAACTATCCGTTCGTCCTGTCTGACGGCGTAACGATCTATTACGCCTCCAAAGGAAACGGTTCGTTAGGCGGATACGACCTGTTCGTCACCCGCTATAACATCAACTCCGATACCTATCTGGCTCCGGAACAGTTGAGTATGCCGTTCAATTCGCCGTTCAACGACTACATGATGGTGTACGATGAGACGAAAGAACTGGGATGGTTTGTTTCCGACCGCTTCCAACCGGAAGACAAAGTATGTGTCTACCTCTTCATTCCCAACAACGAACACAGTCGCGTGGAAAGTGACGACATCGAAGTGAAACGCGCCCGTGCCGCCATCACCTCCATACAGGATTCATGGAAAGCTGGAAGCGATTACACGAATCTCATCGAACTGGCTCACAAGGAAATACCCTATGGAGAAGTGAAGATAGACAAAGACTTCGAGTTTGTGATAAATAACAGTCTGGTTTATTATAAACTGGATCAGATCAAGAGCCCGGAAGCAAGAAGTTATTACGAAAAAGTTGTTTCGCTGAACAAACAGATAAAAGAACTGAACGATAAGCTGGCCGACCTCAGAGCCTCCTATTCTTCCGGGAATAGTGCCAAGAAAGAAGAGTTGAAGCCGACAATCCTCAATGCGGAAGAGCAGCTGAACGACCTGCTCAGCCAACCTGAAGGTTTGGAAAAGAAAGCCCGTAACACGGAGATAAATTATTTAAAGAGTAACAGATAATTCAACCACTACTATTATGATTTGGGAAGTAACCATTATTGTTTTTTTAATGCTCGTAGCCATCGTGCTTATCCTGTTGGAGATATTCCTTCTGCCGGGTATAACGATTGCCGGAATCGGAGGATTCCTTTTTGCCGCCGCCGGTGTTATTTATGCTTATTCGGTCGGTGAAACGGCAGGACATATCACATTATTCCTGTCACTGGCAACTTTCGGCGGAGCATTTGTATGGTTATTACGTTCCCGGTCGTTTAACAGGGTGGCCCTGAAAACGGATGTCGACTCGAAACTGACCTCCAGCCGCGACCTGGGTATCGAACCCGGTGATGAAGGCGTCACGCTCTCCCGCCTCGCTCCCATCGGTAAAGCCCGCTTCAAGGGAATTACAGTTGAAGCGAAGTCGATGGACGAGTTGATAGACGAGAATACGGAGGTCGAAATCGTACGTGTAGACGGTTATAATGTGTTGGTAAAGAAAAAAGAACAATCAGATATTCACGCTTAATTATATTTATATGGAAGAATTGAACTATTTGCCTTTTATCCTACTGGGTGCAGCGGTCTTGCTGCTGGCAATTTTCTTTTACTATGTGCCGTTCCTGCTCTGGATCTCGGCCAAGGTTTCGGGTGTTAACATTTCGCTGATACAGCTGTTTCTGATGCGTATCCGTAATGTTCCTCCCTATGTTATTGCCCGTGCTATGATCGAAGCGCACAAAGCCGGTCTCAAAACATTGACTCGTGATGAACTGGAAGCGCACTACCTGGCTGGCGGACATGTTGAGAAAGTGGTTCATGCGCTGGTGTCTGCTTCCAAAGCAAACATCGACCTGCCTTTCCAGATGGCTACTGCTATCGACCTGGCCGGCCGTGATGTATTCGAAGCCGTTCAGATGTCGGTTAACCCGAAAGTGATCGACACACCTCCTGTGACTGCTGTTGCAAAAGACGGTATCCAGCTGATCGCCAAAGCCCGTGTTACCGTTCGCGCCAATATCAAGCAGTTGGTGGGTGGTGCCGGTGAAGAAACGATCCTGGCGCGTGTCGGTGAAGGTATCGTATCTTCCATCGGTTCATCCGAAAGTCACAAGACTGTACTGGAAAACCCGGATTCTATCTCCAAACTCGTACTGCGTAAAGGGCTGGATGCCGGTACGGCTTTCGAAATCTTGTCTATTGATATCGCGGATATCGATATAGGTAAGAATATCGGTGCATTCCTTCAGATGGATCAGGCGCAGGCCGACAAGAATATCGCCCAGGCTAAGGCTGAAGAACGTCGTGCAATGGCTGTTGCCCTTGAACAGGAAATGAAAGCGAAAGCCCAGGAAGCCCGTGCGAAGGTGATCGAAGCAGAAGCAGAAGTACCAAAAGCAATGGCGGAAGCTTTCCGTTCAGGAAATCTGGGTATCATGGATTATTATAAAATGAAGAACATCGACGCGGACACTTCTATGCGCGAAGCCATAGCAAAGCCAGCCAATGCTCCTTCAAAACCGCTTAAAGACTAAAAAATGAGAGTTATTCCCGAATCCGAATTAATCATAAATGCAGATGGAAGCGCTTTCCATCTGCATCTTAAGCCGGAGCAGCTGGCAGACAAAGTAATCCTGGTCGGTGACCCCGACAGGGTTTCAACCGTTGCTTCTTACTTCGACACACAGGAGTGCGAGGTTTCCAGCCGGGAATTCCACTCTATTACCGGTAGGTATAAAGGAAAGCGCATCACCGTTGTTTCACATGGTATCGGTACGGATAATATCGATATCGTTCTGAATGAACTGGATGCCTTGGCTAATATAGACTTTGCACCCCGCACGGTTAAGCCGGAGTTCAAACAGCTTACCTTGGTTCGCGTCGGTACATCCGGCGGACTTCAGCCGTTCGTACCTGTCGGCACGTATGTTGCTGCCGGGAAATCGATCGGTTTCGACGGGGTTATTTATTTTTATGCCGATACTGAACGTGTCAGAGATACCCGTTTTGAAGCCGAATTGAAAAAACAGCTGGACTGGAAGCTATCAGGCCTCTCCCCTTATGTGGTCTCTGCCGATCCGTCTCTGATAGAGCAGATCACGAAAAATGATATCATCCGTGGCGTAACTATTGCCGCCAACGGTTTCTATGGCCCGCAAGGCCGTGAACTCCGTTTACCGCTGGCCGACCCGCAACTAAACGGGAAGATCGAAGCGTTCGACTACAACGGACAGAAAATAACCAATTTCGAAATGGAAAGTTCATCCCTGGCCGGTCTGGCCGCACTCATGGGACACCGTGCCATGACTGTCTGCTGCATCATCGCAGGCCGTGTCGACAAGGATATGAACACAAACTACAAAGGCTCTTTAACGGGGCTGATAGAAACAGTGTTAGAACGTATCTGATTATGAACCGGGAGAAAACAATAATAGATTCATTGGAATGGGGAAAGGCAATTTCCAATAAAGAGGAAAAGCTGAAAGTTGCCGTTAAGATAGCTTCGATGGTTAAGGACGGGGATATAATAGGTGTCGGTTCAGGCTCTACGGCTTATCTGGCCCTGCAGAAGATCGCCGAACGTATCCGGATGGAGCAGCTTCATATCCGTGCAATCCCCACTTCGCAGGAAATTAAAATGGCTTGTGCCCAACTGGGTGTTCCCCTCACGAGCCTGTTGGAACATAAGCCGGACTGGACATTCGACGGTGCGGACGAAATAGACTCTAATCATAATATGATAAAAGGGCGTGGCGGGGCTATGTTTAAAGAGAAGCTACTCATAAGTTCCAGTCCGCGGACTTATATTATTGCCGATCCGTCAAAGATGGTCTCCAAACTGGGTTCCCGTTTTCCCGTTCCGGTTGAAATATACCCGGATGCCCTGACGCATGCCGCACAGGCACTCGAATCCCTCACCCCGAAAGAAATGAAACTCCGGATGGCACAGGGAAAAGACGGCCCTATCATCACTGAAAACGGAAATCTGATCCTGGATGTCTGGTTCGACAATATTCCCGACAACCTGGAGAATTCGATCAAGTCTATAACAGGCGTTATAGAAAGCGGACTTTTCATGCATTATGAAGTACAGATACTCAGTAGCGAAAACCTATAAAACAAAACGCCTCTTGCAAAAGACTTATCCGGTCTGCAAGAGGCGTTTCTTTTTACTTATGTATCTTATTTCATAAATCCTTGATCCTTTAATACTTTCAGTAGGACTTCCGAGAAATATTCATTATTCTTCTTTGTATAACGAATATCGGTAAACACTTGTGCCAGCGTTTCCTTATTATTTTCCTTCACAAACTGCTTATTGACTTCCAAAGCTTCCTTTGCACAATACAATTCATCTATCGAAGCCGGCGTATAATCCACATATGTCTCCTGATGGACAACAGCAGCCAACGGCAAACGTTCTACCTGTTCCGGCAGCGGTTGAGCCGGGTAACCGACAGTTACCGTTACAATGGGAACGACCAGACGGGGCAATGACAAAGCATCAATAATCTTATCTGCATTATAAGCTGTCGTACCCAAGTAACAGATACCTAAACCTCTCTCTTCTGCCGCATCACAGAAACTCTGGGCGAATAGCATCGCATCGATTGTTGCCGCAATAAAAGTTTGCAGATTATCGAAGCCTGCTTCGGCATTGCGTTGTTCGGCCCATTTCACAAAACGGTTGGCATCAGCACAGAAAGTCAGGACGACCGGAGCTGTCGTAATCATCGGCTGGTTGAAATGTGCCGGAGCCAGCTTCTCCTTATTTGCCTGGTCACGGGTAACGACCACACTGTACAACTGCATATTTCCGGTATTGGATGCACGGGCAGCCACTTCCAGCAGTTCATTCAACAACGGTTCGGAGATATCCTGTGTCGTATATTTGCGGATAGTTCTCCTGTTCTTCATTATATCTATCATATCTATTTTTTATAACGTATCAATAACAAAGTCCCAGCAACCAGATCGGCAACTTATTGTTCTGACTTTTAGGTTGACCATAAATAGCAGCAAAGGCATTTTCCACATCCTTAATCTGATCATAGTCCATCAAAGGATCGCCTACCATAAATATATATTTATCATTTATGTGGAAGTTATTGTTATTAAGCAAACGGACGGATGCAAAGTTAGATAATTGATCGACAAAAAATGTCTCCCCCAGTATCACACGATCGTTCAGACCATCTTCGAAAGCTACCAAAAGATTCGTATTTCCCAGATAAGTCTTCTGAAGACGATCCGATACCGGTCCTTCCGTTGCCTGATAATGCCGTATACATACCGCAGCTTTCAGATATTCAAAATATTTCTTCGACTCTGTATCATCCAACTTCAATTTAGCCGCAATATCAGCCAAACGAGGTACATTGGGTATCAGGTCGGATATCATCATCATCATTCTTTTGATATCTTTCAGCTCCGCATACTCGATCGGATAAACGGCCGGTGCATCGACTTCTATCGCATCCCTCACACGATCCTGCAAAAAGAACGGATAAGCATCAGGATCATCCCAATAAAACGGATAACAACCATGTTCGAGATAATTACGGAACACAGGTGCAACAACAATCTGATCGTTCACATTCCTTGATATCTCTACATGATTTTCCAACAGATCATCCAACGGGATAGGAGAAAGATCCAAAAGACACTCATAGGAAAGATACTCGCGGAACGACATCGTATTCAACGTATAGCAGGATGCATCCTTCAATCCTTTCGTAACTTTCGAAATAGGAAGCAAGGATGACGCGGCAAACACGATATGCAGATTCGGGCAACGCTCCTGCAATTTCTTCATTTCACTGAGCCAATTCGGATAACGATGTACGCCATCCATAAAAAGATGGGTTCCCCCCGCCTTATGGAACTGAAGGGCCACATTGATCATCTTTTCCCTTTGAAAGAGAATACTGTCCAGATTTAAATATAACGCCTTATCTGAATCATCGAAAGCCTGCTTGATCCGTTGCAGCAATAATGTTGTTTTACCTACTCCCTGTGAGCCAAAAATTCCAATCAGACGATCATCCCACTGTATCTGCTTATAAAGATATCGCTGAAAATTGCATCTTATCCCCTTCAGTAATTGCTGATGGTTTAATTGGTATATGTCCATAAACTAAACTATTTGTTACAAATGTAATACATTATGCCAAAAACGAAGACCGGATATAGTAAGAAAATGTTCTTTATAAAAAACATTTTTTTTAAACATAATGTTTTCAAGGACTCGTTGAATGGAGATAATCATGTACATTTGCATGATAAAACCAATAAGAGAATGGACAAATCGAAAGTTTACTTTACGAATCTTCGTACGACTCCCTCCAGTAACCTGCTGGATAAAATGGAACGGCTTGTAAAACGTGCCGGCATTACAAATATTGATTTTCAGAACCAGTTCGTGGCTATCAAGATCCATTTCGGAGAACCGGGCAATCTGGCTTACATTCGTCCCAATTATGCCGCCCGTATGGCAACCTTGCTCCGCTCATTGGGGGCAAAACCTTTTCTTACGGACTGTAATACATTGTATTCGGGCCGGCGTGCTAATGCCGTGGATCATTTGGAAAGTGCTATGGAAAATGGGTTCAATCCTATTTCAGCCAAATGTGATGTAATCATCGCAGACGGACTGAAAGGAACAGAATGCCGTGAAATAGAAATAAACGGTGAATACTGTAAAGCTCCTAAGATCGGATCGGCTATTGCCGACGCTGATATTATTATCAGTATGAATCACTTCAAAGGACATGAACAGACCGGGTTTGGAGGTGCACTTAAAAACCTGGGAATGGGATGTGCCAGTGTTGCGGGCAAGCTGGAACTGCACGGAGCCTCCCAACCCCGTATCGATCTGGAAATGTGTAAAGGTTGTAATATCTGTGTAAAACATTGCCGCCACGAAGCTATCCACCTGGATGAAAACAGGAAAGCAGTAATCGATTATGACAAATGCGTCGGTTGCGGACAATGTGTGGCTCTTTGTCAATATGACGGTGCCGTACTCGGTTCATGGGATACTTCGGTAAACTTAAATTGTAAAATAGCAGAATACTCACAAGCCGTATTGCAGGATAAGCCTCATTTCCATATCAGTTTCATTATGAATGTATCTCCCGAATGTGATTGTTGGAATCATAATGATGCGGCCATCGTCCCGGATCTGGGTATTGCAGCTTCATTCGATCCGGTTGCTTTGGACAAGGCTTGTGCCGATATAGTCATCAAAGCCCCGATCCTGGAAACAGGCAACCGTCTTTCAGAAACACCTCATCATGATCACTTGGAAGGTTGTGACAAATTCCATATCATGCACCCGGAAACCAACTGGCAGGCCGGACTGGAACATGCTGAAAAAATTGGAATCGGAACTCAGGAATATGAACTAATAACCGTATAAGGATATATAATTTTATGATCAATCAGGATACTATCTGTGCCGTATCGACAGCCCCCGGAGCCGGAGGAGTAGCTGTGATCCGTGTATCCGGCACTGACGCCATAAGAATTTGTGACACGATCTTCGTTCCCAAAGTCGAAGGAAAGAATCTTCAGAGCCAGAAAGCTTATACCTTACGCTACGGTAGTATCCGTCGCGAGGAAGAGTTGATCGACGATGTACTTGTCACCCTCTTCCGCGCCCCTCATTCGTTTACAGGAGAAGACACCGTCGAGATCACTTGTCATGGTTCGGTTTATATCCAGCAACAGATCCTTCAGTTACTGATAGAAAAGGGATGCCGCTCTGCTCTTCCCGGTGAATATACGCAACGGGCTTTCCTGAACGGGAAAATGGATCTGAGCCAGGCGGAAGCTGTAGCCGACCTGATCGCATCCACATCTGCCGGAATGCATAAACTGGCCATCAACCAGATGCGCGGAGGTTTCAGTAACGAACTGACCAAGCTGCGCAGCCAGCTTCTCGACTTCACCTCCCTCATCGAATTGGAACTTGATTTCAGCGAAGAGGATGTGGAGTTTGCCAACCGTAACAACCTGAAGCAACTGGCTACCGGCATCGAACAACTGATCCATAGACTGGCTGATTCATTCAGTGTCGGGAACGCCATCAAAAACGGCATCCCTGTCGCTATTATCGGAGAGACAAATGCCGGCAAATCGACACTTCTTAACCTACTCGTTGGCGAAGAGCGGGCTATCGTCTCCGACATACACGGTACGACACGTGACGTAATAGAGGACACGATTAATCTTTCGGGAGTGACCTTCCGATTTATCGATACGGCCGGTATCCGTGAAACCAACGACACCATTGAGAGCCTCGGCATTGAACGCACATTCCAAAAGTTGAGCCAGGCTTCCATCGTCCTTTGGGTAATCGACCTGAACACTCCTGCGGAACAGATTGAAGAACTGGCTAAAGTAATCATCCCGAAAGCCGAAGACAAAAAGGTCATTCTTGTTTTCAACAAATCCGACCTGCTCTCACCTGCTGAACTGGAAGCCAAGCAACAGTTACTGAATACGATACCTGCCGACCGCTTGTATATTTCAGCTAAACAGCAAACAAATACCGAAGTCCTCAAGCAGCACCTTATCCAGGCTGCCGCCTTGCCGGAGCTCTCGCAAAATGATGTCATCGTCACAAACATCCGCCATTACGAAGCCCTGACCAAGGCCCATGAAGCGATACTGCGTGTGATAAATGGTCTCGACCTGAATATCTCCGGCGATTTCCTAAGCCAGGATATCAGGGAGTGCATGCATTATTTAGGCGAAATCACGGGACAGATCAGTAATGACGAGATTTTAGGGAATATTTTTGAGCGGTTTTGCATCGGAAAATGACCCCTTCAAACTAACTTCAACTAACTTGCAATAACTATAAGGAAGCTCCTCATTATGAGGGGCTTTCATCATTTTAACACTTCAAGTTACCAATTCCTTATTTGAAGATATTTTAGCTATTATTGTATTCTAATTCTACCTCGGGACTTCAAGGTGTACGAATTTGCGTCATTTAGCGTAGCATATTGCATACTAATGAGACGCTATGAGAATCTTCGTAATCGTAATGTAATGTATAGCATGAGACACGGTGAGACACCATGAGACAGAGTGAAACACTTTTGGCGAAATAAAAAGATATTCAACATGGAAATTCAGAAGAGATGTTTATGGTGTGGCAAACAATATATTGCACATAAGATGACTACTAAATACTGTAGTCACCAATGTAATTCTGCGGCCTACAAAGATGCCAAAAGGAATGAGCGACTAATTGAGATGGAAAGGAACGACAACTTAAAACCCATTATAGAGGTGAAAAAGTTTAGTGACAAGCCTTATCTATCTCCTAGCGAAGTTGGCATTCTTTTGGGCTTGAGTCGTGCATCTGTTTACAGATATATGGCTAGTGGTGATTTGAATGCTCTTCAGTTGAAAGGAAAAACTCGTATAAGGCGATCTGATGTTGAGAAGATGTTCGAAAATTCAAGCGAATATTCTAAACGTGGTCATACGGTTTCTGCCGCTATTACAAATTATACTCTTGATGAAATTAGCGAGAAGTATAATATTGACCGAAGAACCATTCAAAGGAAATGCGAAGAATTTGGTATAAAGAAAGTCTTCGTAGGACCCAAAATATATTATGATAAGGAATTAGTGGATGAGAAGTATGCAGAACTACTTCAACCCATTGACACTTCACTCTACTATACAGCTGATGAAATGTCAGAGAAATTTGGCATTAGCTATACTGCCGTAATAGCTTTTGTCAACAGGCACGGTTTTCCAAAAATCAAACGGCACAAGAATGTTTACTATTCCAAGTATGCAGTAGATGAATATGTTGAGAACAAAGAAAAGGTCGATCCTGATTATTACACCTATGATGAGATTTCAGCAAAGTATGGCTTCAATAAGATTAATATCAGTTATTATGTAAATCAGTATAAAGTTGAGACCTTAAAGAAAGGAAGACGTAACTTTGTTTCAAGGGAATCTTTCGACAGAGCTATTCTAGAGCATAAGGACGGAGTATCTCAAGCTTCTTCAGCAATCACCACTATCAAGTCTCAAATATTTAAAGAAATTGATGAGAACGAAATTCCCGATGGATATTGCGATGCTGACCAAATAGCCAGTGAATACGGGCTAAGAAGACCTACAGTTTGGAGACTTACACGAGAGAACAATATTCCAAAGATTTCTATTAGTGGCATCAATTACTATGAGACAGCCAGTGTAATGGTATTCTTCTCAAAATACAAAAATACTGAAGAAGTTACAGAATGGATTTCAGCAGGTGAAGTTGAATCATTATTTGGTTTAAAAGGTGATGCAAGAAGGCATTTCGCATCAAGACATAATATACCCTCTAAAGTCGTTTTTGGTAAAGCTTACTACTCTAAGGAGCATATTGAAAACGCCAAAAACAATAAATTCAACAACTCAGAGAACTACTATTCTATACCTGAAGCCATGGAAAAATACAAAGTTAAGCGAGAGGTCGTTTATGCCGCCATACGCTATAATAAGGTAAAGAAGTATCGACTAGGAAAACAAGTCTATGTTTTGAAAGAGGATTTCGATAATCTAATGAATAATAAAAAGCAATAATCGAACTTACTTCCAGTTACTTCAACTTATTCAGAACTGATTACGTGCTGATTTCAATCTATAAAGAATCATATTGGAATTTTGCCCCAGAAATAAAATTATAAATAATAAAACTTATTCAATATGCAGTGTTGTAAGACAATTACCCTCCGCTCCAAGCTACTGAAAAATGGTATGCTTTCTTTCTATCTGGATTTCTATCCGGCATATAGAGACAAACTCACGATGAAAACTATTCGTCATGAATTTCTTGGCATCTATATCTATGCCAATCCAAAGAATCAACGAGAAAGACTATTTAATCAATCTATGACTGAAAAGGCAGAGGTTATTAGATGCCGCCGTTATGATTCCATCATCAATGAACGCTATGATTTCTTTGACAAGAGTCATCAGAATGGCGATTTTCTTGAATATTATAGACGTATTAAAAAGAATAAAAGCCCCAAATGGGAATTCGTATATGCACATTTTGTAAAATTTGTCGATGGCAGATGTACTTTTGGTGATGTTACAGTAGAACTATGCCGTAAATATAGAGATTACCTCCTTACAGCAAGAAATCTGAGAAATAATCGTCCATTGAGCAAAAACTCTGTTGCAGGTTATTGGTCAACTTTCAGAGGATTCCTAAATATTGCATTTCGTGATAAGATGATAAAGGACAATGTCAATGATTACCTTGATAAAATAGATTATGAGCCAGTGGAGAAATCCAGTCTAACCCTAGGTGAGCTGAAAAAGCTATACAAAACTCCTTGTGATATAGATATATTGAAAAAGGCTTCCATATTCTCCTGTTTAACCGGATTAAGACGCAGTGACATCATCAATCTCGAATGGAAAGACATTCGCCAGTATGCTAATGGCGGTTGGTATTTAGACTTTGTCAGCGTCAAGACACGGCAACAGAATATCATTGCCATAAGCGATGGTACTCTTGAAATGATTGGTCCAAAAGGCGAAGGCAAGGTATTCAAAAGTTTTAAAGCCACCATGACACAATATCCGCTAAAAGATTGGCTTAAAACCGCAGGAATAAAAAAACATATCACCTTCCACCTTGCAAGACATAGAATTTTGTCTTTTGCGCTATGAATAAGCAAGTTGCAAGAAGAATTTTCGCGACAGGTAACGATTTAGAAACGAGCGGACTTCGTTGGTCTGCTTAATTCTTGCATCAAATAAAGAGCGACTTAACTTGGTGTAAAGTTACTAAAATATCTCCGTATTACCTACATTTTCAAATACAATCTTTTCCTTGATTACATTTTCGATAGCAAACATAGTATTTGAAATTCCATTCCGCTTTATAAACATTTGTTCATTAATAGTTGTATATTTGCATAATATAGGATGTGCCTCAGCAATTCAAATCCCATTTGTTTGCATTCGGCTTTAACTATATTTGTGATGTAAAACTAATAAGCGTAAATATGCCCAGACCAAAAAGAAGAAGAATGATGGCGACTCCGCCTGTGGTCGAAGGGTTCAGACCTTTCGGTGTGCCGATTACGGATGTAGAGCCGATTGAACTTCTCTTTGAAGAATATGAATCAATTAAGCTGACAGATTACGAAGGCTTAACACAAGAGCAGGCAGCCGAGAGAATGAATGTTTCTCGCCCTACTTTTACGCGCATATACGAGAAAGCTCGTAAAACTATTGCTCAGGCATTCGTGGAAGGGAAAGCGATTATTATAAAGGGAGGTGATTTTCATTCGGACGATCACTGGTATCGTTGTGAAGATTGCAGTCAGGTAATTGTTTCCAAAGAAGAAACAGATACCTGCAATCATTGTCATTCAAAAAAACTTCATAGTTTAACCCGTTGTTGCAAAGATATGGATTGTGAGGGCGGTATATGTATTTGCGTTCAATGCGATACAGAAATCCCGCACGAGAAAGGGAAGCCATGTAAAGAGCATCAATGTCCGAAATGCGGTTCAAAAATGATGCGTAAAGGGTGTTATCACCATCAGCTATACCTGAAAAGTCAGGGGAAGAAATGAGGGTGGTTATTCTCATAGACAATACACCTAATCCTCATACGGATTTACAAACAGAACATGGATTAAGTATCTATTTTGAGGTCGATAATCGCAAATGGTTAATGGATGTTGGTGCCTCCGGTAAGTTTGAAGACAATGCCGCGAGATTAGGTATAAGCATTGCAGATATTGATTGTTTGGTGTTATCTCATGCCCACCGAGATCATACAGGCGGATTGGCAAATTTCATCAAACAGAACAGTAAAGCAAAAATATTTATCTCATCTCACATTGCAGGAAATTATTATTATTCCACACGCAGAGGGTCGAAACGAGATATTTCACCGGATTATTCCATTGTAGAAAATAATCCCGAACGGTTTGTCTTGGTCGATACAGATATACGACTATCTGAGAGTGTAATGTTGCACTGTAATATTCCTGTATTATTCGGCACGCCGAAAGCGAACCGGACATTGCTTGTAAACGATTTGCCGGACGATTTCCTGCATGAAATGGCATTATGTATCGATACGCCTCAAGGAGACATAGTTCTTTCGGCATGTACGCATTTGGGCATACTGAACACGCTTTCGGCTTGCCAATGTCAGGATTTGTACGCATATATCGGAGGAACACACTTGATTGACTCCGATGCAGAAAATAAATATGAAACAGACGAGCAGCTTACTGAAATAGCATATAAAATCAAGTCATTATATCCACAAATGAAACTTATTACCGGTCATTGCACAGGAATAAATGCTCAAAAAATCTTATCGGAAACACTCGGCGAGAAATTTATCTCTTTTTACAGCGGATTTATAATAGAAATATAAAAAAGGCACTTCATTCTGTAGTGCCCTTTGGGAATATTTTTCGATAGTTTAAAAATCGCAAAAATAGTTATCAATTATTTCGTGGTTGTTTCCCTGCGATCGCAGATACCATTGTTATTCGCATCGACGAAATTGGCTGCGCGTCCTCCGTTACCACGACCACTGCCATTACGTAATCCTTGCCCTGCGTTTCCACCACGTCCTCTACCTTGTCCTATGGCTTGATTCCCACCGCCTCTTCGTCCACTTCCGTTGCGTAATCCCTGTCCTCTACCGCTTCCGTCTTGCAGACCTTTCCCATTACCTACCTTGCAAGTTCCATTCTCATAACTATCGCACACCCCGTTATTGTTGGCATCAACAAAACAAGTCCGGCGTGTTTGTGTAGTTTGCGTTTGACTTTTTGTTTGAGTATTCTGTGCCGAAGCAATACCAATTGTTGCAATTAATGCAAATAATGATAAAATCAGTTTCTTTTTCATGACTAAAATTTATTAATGTTTATACTGGTTTAAAAATTTCTGTTTCTGCGACCATGACCTCGCCCGTTATTACCTCCATGCCCTCCTTGCAATGGAGTTTCTCTGAAAAGAGGCACAAATACAGTTTTTAGTTTATTCTTTTGTTCAGGATTGCATACCGAATTTAATTCCAGATAAAAATTTACTGTTGCATCCTTTAATTCTGCATGTAACACACCTATCTCTTTAGATATTTCCTTCAATCTTACCGTATCCGGTTGTTCCGCCTGAAGTTCAATAAAAAGCTCTTCTTTAGATCGGTTTATTGAACCGATGATTTGATTTGCATTTTGCCGAAATGCTCGGCTACTTTGTCTGAACACCTCCATTTGATGATTGTCAAAACCCAATGTCTGTTTGAAATACATACCATTTAGGGGTTGAGTGTCAGGCTCAAAAACAATATTTTCATCCTCCGTTTTTACTTGCCTGTTATTGTATATAATCGTAGCTATTGTAGCTATATTCAGCACGGCAAGAAAAGTAATTACGATCCAAAGTATTTTAGTTTTATTCGTTATCATCTGCCGTATATATTGATAGTTGTTCTATATAATTGTCGTTTACAATAAGTCCTGCATAATTGGGCGAAGGATTCTTGTATGTACTGCCGATTTTAATACCAGTAAAAGCGATAATTGCAATGCCCGCAACAACAGCAACACTCGGCCATAATCTTGCCCTTTTCGGCATTGGAATTTGTTCCCTTTCAAGATTTTCGATACGGGCTAAAATTCTGCTCTCCAGAAATGGCGATGGTGTTATCGCTTTTTCGTCTTCAATGTATTTGTCGATCTTTTCCATTTTCATATTTCTATTTTTTAGACAAATCTTATTTACGGTTTCTTATGGCTGATGAGAGTTTTTTGTTGAGATTCGCTTTTGCCCTCAATAATAGCTGTTCTACCGCGCGTTGAGAAATCTGCATGATTTCGGCAACTTCTTTTTGTGGAAGCTCATCATATCTTGTCAAAACAAACGCAATACGTTGCTTTTCGGGAAGTGAATCTATCACTTTTCGTATTTCTGCTTTTTCCTCCGCCTCTTCAAGTTCCTGCTGCGGATTTTTACGTTCATCGGCTTTGCCGAATAAGTTTTTCAATAATTCATCACCAAACTGTAAAAAGCTCCTGCGTTTCTTTTGAGCAATAAAATTGAGAGAAGTATTAACCGTGATGCGGTATAGCCACGTCGATATTTCCGATTCTCCGCGAAATTTATCTTGGTTTTGATAAATCTTAATAAAAACCTCCTGTGTAATATCTTCGGCATCTTCACGGATATGGACAAATCCAACAGCTATACGGAAAACCATAGGATGGTATTTCTCCACCACTTCGGTAATATTGATTCTGTTTTCCGTCTTTTTTTCCATATAGAAGTTAGATCACAATTTTGATGAAAATCTTATTGCTTGGTTGCAAAAATAATCATTATATTGAACAAATGTTCACATACAAGAGGGTTAATCAACAAAAAAAGCCCCCCGATTCGATAGGGAGGCTTGCGATATAATATTGTTATCCAATTATATAAACAGGTTTACATTGGCATCATCGGCGCGTTCCATGTAAGTTGCTACGCCGCCTATGGTTGCATGATCGAGCAGCTCTTCACGTTTTACGCCCATCACATCCATTGACATCTGGCAGGCGATAAATTCCACGCCGTTGGCAATCGCCTGATCACGAAGTGACTCCAGTGAGTCAATGCCGTGACGCTTCATAATCGAGCGCATCATGCGGCTGCCTATTCCCATCATGTGCATCTTCGAGAGCTTCAGTTTCAGCGAACTCGACGGCAGCATCATGCCGAACATTTTTCCGAAAATATCTTTTTCAACTTTGGGTTTCTTCACTTTTTTGATGACGTTCAACCCCCAGAAGGTAAAGAAGATCGTTACTTTTTGCCCAGTCGCGACGGCGCCGTTGGCAAGTACAAAAGTAGCCAATGCTTTATCAAGGTCATCGCTGAACATTATCAATGTTTTGCCTTTTCCATCGCACGAAGTGATAGTTTTGCAGGCTTTAGACGAGCCTTTTTCGATCACGACCGTGAATTTGCCCTTCTCTTCCGTATTGGATATGAGTTGATTCCCCGTAGTATTGCACCATGCCTGAGCATCACGGGCAAAACCGACATCGGTGGCAACCATTTCGATACGTTCTCCTTCGCCAATAGAGTCGATAGCTTGTTTAATCTTCATCACAGGGCCGGGACAAGCCAATCCGCAGGCATCTATTTTAACTGTTTTAATCTCCATTTTCGCAATTTGCTGGTCGATATTATCTGTTTTACAAGCCGGTGCTACGACCGTAGGCTCGGTGCGTTTAACCGGAGCCACCGCCGTAGAGTAGGTCTTGTAACCGCCCGATAGATTTTTTACATTCGTATAGCCGTTCGCCACGAGAATTTTCGTAGTAAGGTATCCGCGCAATCCGATCGCACAATAGATAAGTATCGGTTTATCGGTCGGGATTTTACTGAGTCTGCCACGCAACTCATCCACCGGAATATTCACAGCTCCAGGGATCATTCCCATAGCACATTCATCTTTTGTGCGGACATCAAGAATCACAACTTCATCACGGTTAGCGTTTTGCATCTCTCGCCATGTCATAGCAGGCATTACGCCACTGATTATGTTACTTGCAACATATCCCGCAATTGCAATCGGATCTTTTGCCGATGAGAATGGCGGTGCATAGGCGTGTTCTACTTTAATAAGATCGTAAATTGTTCCGCCATTTTTGATAAGCAGTGCGATTTGGTCAATACGTTTATCCACACCGTCATAACCGACACATTGTCCGCCCAGAAGTTTCCCAGTCTGCAGGTCGAACGTAATCTTCAAGCTTAATGGCAACGCATCGGGATAATATCCTGCGTGCGAACCCGAATGTGTCCACGAACTGCGGTAAGGAATTTCCATTTGTTTGAGGCGTTTGGCAGCAAGTCCTGTCGCAGCAACGGTCATATCGAAAACCTTAGCGATGCAAGTACCAATCGCACCTTCATATTTCGTGATGTTACCTGAAACCATATTGTCGGCAACAATACGCCCCTGACGGTTGGCAGGATTTGCCAGATAGTTAAGCCACGGTTTGCCTGTCAACGGATGCGGAAATTCAACGGCATCGCCCACAGCATATATATCCTTTGCAGAGGTTTCGAAATATTCATCCACCCATATTCCGCCTGTTTCGCCTATTTTAAGTCCGGCGGCTTTCGCAAGTGTTGTTTCAGGACGCACGCCTATTGATAGGATTACAATATCGGCAGGGATTGTTTCACCGCTTTTGAAATGAACATCTAATCGGTTCCCATTTTTTGAAAATCGCTCTACGCTCTGTTCAAGATACAGTGCAACTCCTTTTTGCAGTAAGTGTTGATGAACTTGCGCAGCCATCGAAAAATCAATGGGAGCCATCACCTGATTGCCCATCTCGACAATAGAGACAGCAGCTCCGGCATGTTGGAGATTTTCGGCCATTTCCAGTCCGATGAAACCCGCCCCGACTACGACTGCTTGCTTTACCTCGTGTGTCGTAATGTAATTCTTGATTTTATCCGTGTCATTGACATCGCGCAGCGTAAAAATACCATCCAAGTCAATTCCTCCCAATGGCGGACAAACGGGATTCGCTCCGGGCGACAATAAAAGTTTGTCGTAATTTTCAGAGTATTCCGTACCGTCAGCTTTGCGAATTTTAACAGATTTTGCAGTTGAGTCAATTCCAATAACCTCGTTTTCAATACGAACATCAACATTGAATCGACCACCAAACGATTGGGGTGTTTGCAGGAACAATTTTTCGCGTTCTGCAATAGTTCCGCCAATGTAATACGGCAATCCGCAGTTTGCATATGATATATATTTGCCTTTTTCGAGAAGAATGATCTCTGCCGATTCATCAGCTCGACGGATACGTGCTGCGGCAGTAGCTCAGCCTGCTACTCCGCCAATGATGATGTGTTTCATTAATTTAATCAGTTTTGAACATATGTTGATAATTGTGATGGCAAATATAATTATTTATTACCTTTTTATAGAGGTGTAAACAAAAAAGCTACAAATATTCGTAGCTTTTTGATATTTACCATAAGTTTATTTACTCATTCGTCCGATTGCGCAACTTACATAAGACTTTGCTCCGGATTTAGCGACAGCATTGTAGTTGTCATTTTTAAATTTCTCTAATCTTATCTATAATTCTCAAGACATCATCAGAATCACATTTGATAAATTTCAAACACTCTATACCTTTTTCGGTAAGAGTAAAGTACATTTTGCGTTTATCATCCTTACCGATCTTGCGCTTGATGAAACCCTTCTTTTCTACCGAGGCAATTACTTTTGAAGAGTTCGATGATGAAAGCCCGAGAATTTCCGCTATTTCTCCCGAAGAACATTTCTCAAATTTAGAAATAGTACACAATAACATACCTTCATTAAGCCCTATGCTGTATTTTGACTGGAAATGAATTTCAAAATCGTTGATAGAACGAAATATATCTCTAATTCTACATAATGCTTCCATAATTCGATTAGTTTTTCTTTACTGCGCCCATAGGACAATACTTAGTGCATTTACCGCATTCGATACATTTTTCCGGGTCGATTCTTGGCAATCCGTAGCCATCCTGAGTAATTGCATCTACCGGACATACTCTCAACATAGGGCATTTATGGTTCTGAGGACATCTGTTTTTATCTACTGTTAAAGCCATTTTTCGTTTATTTATTGAGTAAGACTTTGTCTATCGCCTCCTTGAATGAAGCCTTAGGCATGGCTCCTTGTGCCATTTGCGGAGCACCATCCATCGGAACGAACAGAATAGAAGGAATCGAACGAATGCCAAATGCTGCTGCCAACTCTTGTTCTGCTTCAGTATCTATTTTATAGATATATATTTGATCGCCATATTCAGCGGCAAGTTCTTCTAAAACAGGTGCAATAGTCTTGCATGGGCCGCACCATGACGCATAGAAGTCAATTATTGCCGGCTTGTCACCCAAATACTTCCACTCCTGCGGATTTGCTTCATAGTTAGCTACTTTTGTTAAAAAATCTACTTTCGTTAATTGAATCGTTTTCATATTATTTTCTTGTTTTTGATTAATGCTGTTTGTCTGTTTCGGTTGTCTGCCACAAGAGATCACTCCTGCCATAAGCAGTAAAAGTATTCCTATCTTTTTCATCCTTTATATTGCTCTATCTGATCTTTATATACCTGTGTTTTCGTTTTCTTTGGTTCGGTTGAGCACCCGCCCGCTCCGCAGCACGAGACATTGAATATACTTTGTAAAAGAAACATTCCCGCCAACATCAAAAACAAGTACTCTTTTGACACTACGGCATATATTCCAAAGCCTACGCCTGCCAGCAGGCGAATGATACGCACGGCATCCCAATTATTTAGATATTTTCTCATTTTTCTCTTTTTTAAATGAACTGAATACTAAACCGCCCATCATTGCGCCCCACAACGCACTCATTGTCGGAGAGGATGTAATCGGGCAGCTACCGCTGCTGCATCCAACAAATCTCCAATACAAAAATCCGCCTATTATTCCGACCACAACCCCAAGCAAGGTGAGCCAGTTTCGCTTGATTAAAACAATGATTTTATCCATATTAAACTCTATTTTCTCTATTTTGTGAATTTATAACGCACAAAGATATGTATTATTTTCCAATGGAAGAAATATCCAATAGAAAATAACATTCAGAAAACAGAAAACAGTGCTGAATAATAAATATTTCGGCACTGTTTCTGTATTGATAATCTGCTTATTAATCTCCTAATTTAATTATGCGATTGTCAATTTCTCCATCTCCGCTTTTCTGCGGTTTGTTTGCCTTATAAGAATTGAAATTGAATGTTAGCCCCAGCCATACCATACGAGTTTGGTTTTTACTGTAGTTATCCAACTTATAAACCGCATTGTCCGATTCTATATTCCATTTGCGAGTATTAAAAACATCGGTCATTGTCAGACTGACTGAAAGTTTATTGTCAAGAAACGAGCGTCTTACGGAAATGTCGGCGTAGTATATTTCCCCTAAACGAAATTGTGGTAGTGATAACGGAGAATTGTAATTCAGGAAAATCTGTACTTCCGTTCTCTTTTCGGGCTTTATTGTAGTTTTCAAACTACCAGTCCATGCAAAGTCGTCTGTACTTAAATCAATCTCGTTGTATTGTCCTGTCGAGCGTGTATGAAACACAGAGAATGCAGGATTTACAGATATATATTTATTGAATTTGTATGTAATGTCCAAATCTGCGCCAATTTTATTCTGACGGCTACCGTTGACGTATGTCAGCATCAACTTGTCAGCATCCGATAGCATGGAAACCTGTGTTATATAATCTTTTGATATACTTGCAAACAAATTTGTACGAAGTTGGAAGCTGTTTTTAATCAGTGAATAATTCAGCTCCACCTTGTCTTGTATTTCGGGAACAAGGTGCTTGTTTCCTGTTTCATAAGTTGTTTGATCGACTACACTGATAAATGGATTGATCTGTGGGTATGTCGGACGTGTTATGCGGCGATTTATGCTCAATGCGATATTTTGAGAATCATCTAACGTATATTTGAGTTGAGCGAACGGAAAAGGGAACCAGTATTCATGGTATATGCGTTCATTTGATGATGCCTGAGTAAGTTCCGATGTGTTATACTCCAACCTTGCACCAATTTTATACTCCAGCTTCTTTGACAGTTTGTCCGAATACATAAGATAGGAAGAGTATATATACTCCTGATATTTCAGATCGTTACTAAATGCGGGGTCTAATATCCATTCATCCGTTCCCGTATTCAGATCATAGAATTTATAATCAAAATTATTGTATTTAGAGAGCCCTTTCAGTCCAAACTCAATTTTCCCTGTTTTTGATACCGATTTCAGATAGTCGGCCTGTACTGCCATATTGGTAGGATCGCCACCTCCGGTAGATTTCTGCAATAAAATATCTTCGATATAATATTCGGCAGGGCGGCGTCCGCGATTTCTGGAGTAAGATGCATCGAAAGAGAGCTCGTGTTTGCCTTTTTCAAAGATATGCTTGTATGAGAATGTTGTTTCAAACATTCGCCTCAAATGATCAATGTCGTTCAAAC
>NZ_KQ033906.1:0-110595 GCF_000969845.1 Parabacteroides sp. HGS0025 | reverse complement strand
ACTATTACTTTTTTAAAATTGAACGAAACTCATTTTCCCAAACATTAGCAATATGGCGACGAGTTGGGTTTCCTTCTCCCCAATCTTCCATAAGACATTGCCTAAGATTGAAGTTTATACTTTCGGTAGTATCAACCTTACTTTTGATAAGAACATCTAACTGGTTGTTGAGATTATTGAAGTCTTTTGCTTCTGCTGCGGCTTTTTCCACATCAGACTTAAGACCGAGAAGTTGTGTGATAATTTTTGCCAGTTCTGGAAATTTTTCATCTTTCCAAAGCGTAATTGAGGATGTCTTCTGGTATCCGCTTATGAGATTAATAAGAGTAAGTCGCATTTGATTAGAAAGTCGCATTGTCTTCACAACACTCTTGAGATCATCAATCAATTCAATTCTTTCTGAAGCAAGAACTCTTCCTCTTATTAAAAAGTTTATTACCTGTGATAAAGCATTTTCATTATCAAAGTAATCAGTAGAATCTTCCTTTTGAACATACTTTATTCTTTCACCGTCATATTGCTTAACTTTACACAAAACTGGACTTACCCAATCATTTTGATAAACTACAGCCACTCCTGTGGGAAGTTTAGCTATTTCATCAATCTGATAATCCTTCATAGCAGCAGCTTTACCGGAAATTCTACGGTCATCACCATCAGGAAGGCGCATGATAATTTTAGTATTGGTATTTTTAATCGCTGCAGGATCAACCGAAGTTGGAGATTGATCTACAATAATGAAACCTTCACCGTAAGTTCGCATTTCAGCGATGGCATTAGTTATCATTTCAACAGATTTTCCCATTACATTAGAGCCTTCCATAGATTGCTCTGTGGAAGTCCTTTTGAGGATATTGTGGGCTTCTTCAAGTACAGTAATATGTTTGAGATTAGAGTTTGCATCTTTCGCAGACACCATTCTGTATTCATTTAGCCTCATAATGAGAATACCCATAATCAGCGCTTTTGTTTCCTGCGATCCTATCCGACTTAAGTCAATAATAGTATTATCATCAAATAGAAAAGCATCTGAAAGTTCTTTGACTGAGAAAATTTCCCCATTGATACCATTTGTTAACGATTCAACTCGGGTAACCAAAGAACCTATATAGTTGCCCTTCACCTCCTCGGAATAGGCCGATGAATTAATGGCTTTCTCTAGTTCAACAAGAAGGTCATCGAATGACGGGAATAAATCATTATTGTCTGAATACCTGTTGGTAGAATGATACAAGTCCCAGCCGCAATTTTCGTAAGATTTTAGTATCGCTTTTTTGAGAACGGCAGGCATCGCTGCATACATAGGCCAACAAACATTGAATATTTCGGTAAGTCGGTCTATATGTTCGAGGACATGAATACCTTCTGGAAAGCGGAAAGGATTGATGCGAAAGAGTGGAGTTAACATAGGATTTGTCCCTAATATGTTGACATTGCCAAACACATCTTTATATTCTCCCTTTGCTGGCTCTATAATAAGAAATTTGGCTCCAGCTCTTTTGGCTTCGTGAATCAGTTTATAAACGGTTTCACTTTTGCCACATCCAGTTGAACCTGTTACGAAGATATGTTGAGTCAAACTTTTAGCATCAAGATTAACTTCATTCTTGATTCGTTCAATACCTTGGTCAAATATAATTCCTAACGGAAGAATACGTTTTATCTCTTTGCCATAATGTCTTACAACTTCTTTAGCAAGTGAAACATGTTCTACTACTGGTAATCCGGGAACTGATTTGCGAGGTAAACTTAACATCATCGATAGTTCCTTGCTGTTGACAAGAGATGAATTTTCCACAGGAAAAGTTATATTAATTTCATCCTTGGAATACTCAAAAAGCGGATGACGAAAACTGCAAATAGAATTTGCCAACTGCTGGAGTGCATAAGAATTGCCACAGTTGTCATCTCCACACCATGTATTTACAGCTGAGGATTCTACTCCTGATTCTTCTCCTTGCATAATGGATTTGAATATTGATGCTCCAGTTTCAGCCGATGCAACATCATTGTCAAATGAGAAGAAATAAGCAGAGGTTGACCATAAGCCAGTACTTTCCGACATTGCAATCCTATCAAGTTGCTTATCTATTCTTTTTTGCAACTCTTCAACATGCTTATTATGAAGTGTCAAAGTAAAATTCTTTCCACTCTGTATTGTTGCGGTACGTCCATTTGTTTCATTAAAATTCTCAATATGAGAAATAGCATGAGCATCGTTTACATTGGTCGAGTCACTTTTACTATCTCCATATGTATCAGTGGTCCCCTTTGTAGTGGTCTTACCTGCTGCTCCTGCAGCAGCTAATCCAGAGCCAACACCAACGCCGGCAAAAGCTAATCCGGCTGGGATTCCTATACCTGTTGCTATTAAAGCAAAACCTCCAGCCGCTGCTAAAGCACCACCAATAATACTTGACGCTTTAGCAAGTGTACTTTTATTCGAAACACTTTCATTAGTCGAATTGGAATGATTAGTGCTCTTAGTGTGAGAAGAGCCTTCGGTATGAGTATCAGTTACACCATTGCTATAGCCTTTACTTCGGCTGATTGCGTTTGCTAATGATTCGTTGGTACTATACGTTAATTGCTGTGTGGCTACTGCTGAAAGTTGTGTATAGAGTGTTTCATATTGAGTCCTCATTTCAGATATAGTTGCCGATGTAAGGTTAGCCGCCAAGATAATAGAGGTATATCTCCGTCCCTGCATAGCCATTGCTAATTTCTCAATGCCTTGGACATAATTTGAGTTGTTATATGTGCCATTTTCGTCTTTAAAAGAAGGCACACCAACGCAAGAACTAACAGAAGTAGCTTTATGTAATTTATGAAGAAGACGTTCTTGGTCAGAGAAATTCTCACCTTGTTCCACGATAGAACAATCCTCCAGCATAATTCCTGGAAATTGCCCCTGTAATGAGGAGCGGAAAGTTTCGGCGACAGAACGATCCCCTTTTTTTTCATCATTGTTCCGAACACCAAGATAGAAATCAGTGTGATCTACAAAACCATCTACTATTAAGAAAATAGAACAATCAGCATAGGTCATAGCACTAATGGCACTGATGAATTTTTCGGTAACAAATTCATCTTTTTCATATACCATCTTCTTGATTTTAAAAAGAATAATGCCTTTACCAATTTCTTTTTCAGAAAAAGGAAGAACCTTTAGATTTGTAAGTTGCGTTAGATATTCTTTAAGCACAACATCGTCTACCATAGCCATAGCATTACCTGCAGTTCTGAGGTATTCTTCAATTTCCGCTACATTTGACGAATAAAGTTCATGTTTAGAGGGGTATTCACTAGCTTCCGTTGGATTTGTAGAATTAATAGAAATCGGTTCTGCCACATTTTCGTGAGAGAAAACTGAATCCTCAGATATATTGGACGTTGGAGTGAATACCGTTTCGCTTGGGCGTTTCTTGAATTTATCGTGAATCGTACTCATTTGCGTATATCATTAAGAATTAGAAGAACACCTCCAATTAGAACAGTACCACCGAAGATCGTAAGTAGTGTTTTCCCAAAGCAAATGCCAGCAGCTGTCAAAATAGCGCCACCAGTAGTTACTGTAATAGAGGTAGGTTTTACTTTACTTTTTTTTCGTGTTACTAGCATAGTATCAGATGCTGGTTTAGATGAAGATTGTTGTTCTTCCTTTTCCAACGTTTCCGCTTTTTCTTTACCAACAACTTCTATAACAGCTTGATAAAATGCAAGTTTTTCAACAGAAAAATTTGAGTCAAGATCATTCTTAACCTTAAATAGAAAGGCTTCATTCCAGTCTTCCTTTGGAGGAACATTATAATTAGCTTCTTTATTCTCTTCAAAGAGATTGGGTAATTTTTCTTTTGCATAAATCAGCATTTCAGCGAATGTTTTTCCACGAGGATCAAGAAGAAGCTCGTTTGACAGGGCTATGCGTACTTTACCCACGTTACCGTCTTCAACTGCTTTTATGAAATGTTCTTTCATGTCTTACTAATTTAGAAATAAATTAATTTATTAACTCGTTCAATAATTTCCTCCATCCATTTAAGGTTGGAAACTTGGCGATTTATTTCAGCCTGAGTTCTATTGGAGGATTCAGTACTTAGCTTGAGTTCTTCAAGCTTTTTGCAGAGCACATTGTCTATCTCAATAAGATAGTCTTTAAGATGTTTTTTAATCCTATTTGATTCTGACTGGGCATGAGAATATGCTGCGGATTTTGCATCTCTGAGTTGCTCCTGTAAAGGCTCTAGATAATCTGCTATGACTTTAGACATATTCACATATTCAATATTGTTTGGTATGTGAACAGTATAAGATTCTTCACGGGTTTCATACCGTTCAGAGCCCCAAGTCCATGGGGCAAAAAGCCAGTTAGTTTTTCTTTTTCCACGGACGGTACGAGTTCTTTCTTCGTTATGCCCTTCATCAACTGTGGTGCTATTTTGGTCCATCAATCGATTTAGATCATCAAGTTCTTCAGCGACAAAATCCAAAGGATGAAGGAACAGCTCTTGATTACTTGCGGTAATACCTAAATCAGTCAAATGACCTTTATATTCATCAAGAATTGTCTTATAAAGTGTCTTAAAACCACATTCAAGTATAGTAGAAATTCTTGAATCTAATTGATTAAGGATTTCTAGGCTTTCTTTTTCAACATCTTTGATTTTATACAAGGCTTCCGTTTTCTTAACTTTATCGCTGTTGTTAAAACGGAAAATGATCTTTTCTATTTTTGTTTTAGTTACATCAACGTAATCATCGATGTCGTCTTTGACATTACTAGAGAGATCTTCTTTGTCAATAAGACGAGACAATGTTTGAGCGGACTTTCCTGATTCGATACGATTTTGAATATCTGCAATCTTTTGGTCAAGCTTAACTTTGAGTTCTTTGTTTTTGCGAATATTTTCTTGCAGGGATGCCACTGTACGGAGTTCATTTAAACGGTTATTAAATGAGTCTACAAGGTCTTTTACTTTCAGTGCACGGGCATATTTGTCAATGTAAAGGCCAATCGCTGCTTCAATAGAGACTATACCGCTGTGGATTTCTACAGCTTCTTCTGGGGAAAGTTTCTCAAGCATACTGTCTATATCATGTTTAGCAGACACAGGAAGATTATTATAGGAATAGTATGTGTCGAATCGCATTTCAGGATATTCCTGAACAAGGGGACCAAAAACAGGAAGTACTTTGGGAATAGCTGGCTTATTTCTGCATTCAAGCGCAGCAAGTGCAGAGACAGGAAAAAGATTAGGGGAGAGAATGTGGTAGTCTTCTAGAACTTCACGAGCTGATTTCAAAGCATCTTCCGGATTTTCATCTTCTGGATTGAAACTGTCCATTTGATTAATGGCAAAAATGTATCTCTCGCGAGACTGTTTACCTCCTTTATCCATACATTCACATACGTAATCCATAAAGTTCTTTTGATCATCAACATTAAGCTGACGCCCGTTCATTACGAATAAAACGAGAGATTTATCCGAGTCCTCAAGCATTTTGTACGTCATGTGACGGTGATTTGCATCCTGAGAGTTATTAGGTCCCGGAGTGTCAACAAGAACAAGTCTCATACCTACACTATCTACGCAAGGGATTCTTCCATATATGTCTATTGCAGAAATAGAGGTGTCCGTATTCCATTCGCGCATGGTTCGGTACACAATGTTGGGATCTTCTTTAAGTTTGTTACCTTTTGAATCGTATGCGATAGCTGCAAAATTATCTTGGTCAGTATCAATTATGCGAACAATAGTAGCAGTAGTTGCCATATTTGCAACAGGCATCAATTTTTTATCAAGAAGGGCATTAATTAATGTAGACTTGCCAGAACTCATAGTGGCAACTACGTTAATTTCAAATTCTTGATTTTTAGCTTTTTCAAAAGCATTTAAAATTGATTTGTCACGAAGCTGTTCAACTGGTCCTTTTTTTATTTCATCAAACAATTTGTCTACCTCAATTTCAACATCGCTTACACTTTGTTGGAACTTAGGAAGTAAGTTACAAGAAATCTGACCGAAAGACTCAATTGAACACTTCAAATCATTATAATCAGTCTCTGTGCCAATAAACTCAATTTCATAGTTTCGGTCACTACATTCTTCAATGAGTATTTCGGGCAGACGAGATGACCACTCTTGTATCCTAAGTTTCCCAAAATTCAACTTGCTATTGGCTTTGGGCTTTTTACCATCTATGAGAATTTCTGTACTCAGTAGATAGGGATTGTATTTTATTTTTATTTGTTTCATTGACTAACAATTATTGATTCTAAATTAGACAAACCGGAACGAGCAAAGAAATCCTCATCAGCAGAACAGACACCAGTACCATACATTCCCATATCAAAAAAGGTAGTAGACATTTGTGCTTTGAACTGTTTTAACTCCACCTTCTCTAAAGGAGTAAGGCTTTCAAAACACTCTTTTTTGAGAAGCCATGCCATCTTTGCTGATATCGGAACGACCAATGCATCTGTTTCTCTTTTTTTTAGAGAGGCTTTGAATCGTTTCATAATCATTTCTATAGAGTCGTCTTCAGGGTCGAATCTATCAAGCTGATTCAAAATAAATATCTTTTTTTTCTTAGGTATTGATAAAACCTTATTTATCATGAAGGCTTCATCTTCATTCTCTATATATGGCGCATTGATTACACAAATAATAGAATCATAAGTACCATTCTTGATTGCAGATTCTGTAATTATTCGATGTGTCTCATCGTATGCATAATTAAGTCCGGGGGTATCTATTAGAACGAGTGGACTTTCGGAAAGAGTTCCAGAGAATTTGATAGAGATTAAATGCTTATCAGTTTGCGATAAATCTACTTCTTGCGTTTTTTCTATATAAACTCCATCAGAGTAATACACTCCATCATCTATGGGACGATTATATAAATACCATAAAGTCGATGTACATGCCGTGGATTTAACTTTGGCAATTCGATGACCAACAAGAGTGTTGATAATAGTCGACTTTCCGGCACTCATTGTGCCAACAATAAGAATTCTTTTTTTAGGTTGAGAGTTGAATTGCTGATCGATTATCTGATTTCTGATAAACTCTGATTGAGTATTGTTTGGAATAATACCATTTAAAAAGAAATCACATGCGATATAATGTTTCTTCTTTGATGCTGGAGTTATGGCTTCCTTGATTATTTCCTCAGAATCATTTGTGAGTATACCAGTAAGATTGGCGATGTGATAGAAATCCCACCAAAATGGTTCATTCATACGGAAAAAACTTAATCCTTCTCTACATAATGATTGGGCTTTTCGAGCATTTCTCATTTTATTGGAGCATGCCCAACCTTCGGGGAATTTATTTCCCAAAAGAGCTTCGCACATATAATCATAACAAAATCTTGCTGTTTGATTTTGTTTTGCCAAATGAGATAACATGTCCCCAAGTCCTTGAAGATATTGCTCCTTATGTTTTTTGTTTAAATCACTGACAGGATGATTATTATAAATCAGGGATGATGTGATAAGACTTTCAATCATACAATTTTTAATGGGTTATCATCAGGATTTCCTTTAAGTTCTCTCCATTTATGAAGATCTAATAAATACTCTTGACAAGCTGGAATTTCTATTGGTTTCACCGTTTCTATACAAGTTCTTATTTCCTTTATATCATTCATTATGTTGCCAAGTTCACTATTCTTTATCAATTGAAACCTATCTTTATACACTATAGACTCCAAAGGTGTAAGTTTCTCATCGAAATAAGATGCTAAAAGATTATCTTCCATACGCTAATTTGTTAAAATGACCTTTAGTTGTGCTAAAGCCCGCCTATGAAGGTTGTACAAATTTGATACATTTACCCCTAATTCCACTGCCACTTCTTCATATTCTTTGTCTTGCATATCAAGGAGAATAATTGCTTTACGGTATCGGGGATTTGGCATTTTGTTCAACGCTAATTCCAAATTCAACCTATCAATACAGGAAAACTGAGAGATGAACTCCGGTCGGCTTTCTTTTATTAGAGCCTCAGAAGATTCGTTTTCTATCAGAGAATCTCGTTTCTTTATAAAAAAGCGTATTGAGACAACGCTTAACCAAGTCAAAAGGGTACTTTGAAAATTAAAACTTCTGAGTTTTTTCCAATTGTCAGTTACTAAATACGAAAACAACTCATTAAGGACTTCTCGTTTATCAATCTTTCCGCCAAAAACAGAATCGACAATGTATAGTAAAAGACCAGAGCACTTCTCAAAGAAAAAGTACTCTATTATTTCTGGATTGTTATGAATTATTCCATTAACAATTTCTTTATCTGTCAATTTATCGAATCCTTCCATGTCTAAGTGTTAATATGCTTGACATTTATTCTTGTATAATACATACAAATATAATACAAATAATTGTGTTATACACTATTATCCTTAGATATGTATCAATTTGCATTAATTTACTCCTAAGTTTAAGCTTGAATTGATGATTTTAAATGCAAGAGACGTGTCGTTTTTCCAAAGTAGATTGCGAAAAACATTCTTGTTACCAGTTTGAGCATCTTGGTAGAAGTCGTTTTATTCGTGCAAAAATACTACGAACAGGAAGAACGTCAAGTATCACTTATGTTTTCGGTCGGAGGGTTTGCCGGCAGCCTTCCACAAATTTTCTCGTGCCTCTAAAATTAGGGTATTCCGTCTGCACTCTCTAACCTCACACTTGTCACCCGTTGGCGGAATTAAATAAGCGCATATTTAAGTCTGCCAATAGGTTTAGTTTATTGTTTATGTCAAAATCATTCAGAAGGGACAGTCTATATCATTGTTTCTTGACGCTCAACTATCTGGAGAATTTATGAACTTGATTTACTTGTTAAAGTCAGAAACAAAAACTCGATATTTGTGACGTTACTGATTTTCATTAGTAAAATCGATTGCCCAAACACATATTTCCCGATTGCAACAAAGCAGTCGGGAATTTCTGTTTTAAATAAGTAGGTATAACATCAAGCCCCTTGCTTATATATAGCCAAATGCTTCATCTTAGATTGACTTCTATGTATGGAAGTCTTAACCATTTCCTCTTATAATTGTATAAACTCCTTTATTTATAGACACGTCCCACACCTGTAGCTTAATGGCGAAATAGTTAGGCGATATACATCTCAATTCTTTCGAAGAATGTTGCCAAAAGTTCAAACGCAATAAGGCCTGCATTTATGCACGTTGGAAAGCTCACGGCGATAGTATCGCTCTTCGCTTGTTTCCAATGTGTATGCATTACTGCCACATTGCTTTTTGTTTGAACTATCTATTCCGCTAAACGCTACACCCGCCCAATACTTTTATAATTGTCTTTATACCTGATTAGTCTGCCACTTATACTAATTACGTTGTAATTCATCCTGCCGCCAAGAACATTTTTCTGCAAAGGTATAAAGTGCAGCCGTCCAACAGCAAATCTTGAGACCTCATTGTTTGCAAATCTTCCTCCCAGAAATGGGAGCGTATTTACATCTCCATATTTGCTTTATGGGCTGCACTTCCTTTGCGTGGCCGAAAAATTTCCCTTGCAGCAGAAGCTGATTAAACATAGGGAATTGAAACTAAATATTTCAAAGTTATGGCAAAGGTTGATGAAGTCAGAAGAAGGTTTTGGGGCAAGGTCGTTACTTGTTTCGCATCTTACTATCCATGCAGAATTAAAAATGTAGGGTTGGATGGAGAGAATGTAAGAAAGCTCGTATGGAGTTTCAAAAGTGGTGAGAATACCGAATATGTCGCACAGAAAACGGCTGACGAACTAATAAACAAGTATGGGGATGATATTTCCGGTATTGTGTTCGTTTGTGTTCCTGCATCGTCAAAAGAGAAGAACGAAATCAGGTATAAGAATTTCAGTAAGAGAGTATGTGAACTCAGTGGGGCTATAAATGCCTATGACCATGTAAGAGTGGTAAGTGAACGTCCGGAAATACACAAGCATCGTAAGCAAAGAAAGAATGCGGCTGATAACGTGGAAAGTCTGGAGATAGACAAGGACTTTTTCAATAAGGCAAGGTTTTGTCTATTTGATGACCTCCTTACGTCCGGAGCAAGTGGTGCCGCTCTATCAAATAAGCTTGAACAATATGGTGCGCAGTTCTTAGGCTTCTTCGCATTGGCTAAAACTACATATAAACTATAATTGGAAATGGAAAAAATATTATTCGACAAGGCTCATTCAGTAGCCTTTACAGGACATCGCTTTATCTCTATGGATAAACAGAATGAATTGAAACAGTCATTGCAAGCTGCAATCATCGAGCATTACAAAAGAGGCATTCACAATTGTATCTGTGGAATGGCGTTAGGTTTTGATATGATGGTGGCTGACATGGTTCTTTCCTTAAAATCACGCTTGCCATACATTCATCTGACTGCTGTCGTTCCATTTCGTAATCAATCTGAAAAGTGGAGTGACAAGCAGAAAGCAAAGTATAATTATCTACTATCACATGCAGACCGGATTATTATACTCAGTGAACAATATTACAAGGGGTGTTTACTTCGTAGAAACGATTATATGGTTAATAACTCATGTGGTGTAATTGCCTATTATAACGGAGAACATAAAGGCGGAACATTCTACACATACATGAAGGCAATGTCTTTAAATATCCCGATAGTTAATATTATAGATACTTAAAGTGTTGTATCTCAATAGATACTACTATACTTATTCGCTATATTACATTTATATGCTTAGTAGTGAATATGTATATATGTATTTGCTAAATAAAGTGAAAGCATGAATGTTTATCAACTATAAATAGTCAAAATGGAAGGGTTTTAAGTACCTTTGCAGCGAGACGAAAAACAATAATATTATAATGGCAATAACAATATCAATCTTAAATCACAAGGGTGGCGTAGGAAAGACGACAACGGCTGTAAACCTTGCGGCAGCTCTACAAATAAAAGGTAAACGTGTATTGGTCATCGACCTTGACGGTCAAGCCAACCTTACCGAGTCTTTGGGATTATCAATCGAAGAGGAAAAGACAATCTATGGAGCTATGAAAGGTGAATATCCGTTACCTCTTGTAGAAACAAATACAGGTTTGACTCTGGTTCCTTCTTGTCTTGACCTGTCAGCGGCAGAGTCCGAACTTATCAATGAACCTGGACGTGAAATGATTCTAAAACAGCTCATTCATAAGAATACCGAGACAAGCAAGTTTGATTATATCATTATTGACTGTCCTCCCTCACTGGGGCTTCTTACACTGAACGCACTTACCGCATCTGACAAGTTGATTATTCCTGTTCAAGCGGAGTTTTTAGCGATGAGAGGAATGGCTAAGATTACCAATGTGATTAGTATTGTTCAGGAACGCTTGAATCCAAATTTGGATATTGCAGGTATCGTCATCACTCAGTATGACCAACGTAAGACTTTGAACAGAAGTGTATCTGACCTTATCAAGGATTCTTTCTGTGACAAGATTTTCCAAACCGTCATTCGTGATAATGTCGCTTTGGCGGAAGCACCTATCAACGGTCAAAGTATATTTGAATACAATAACAAAGCTAATGGAGCTAAAGACTACATGTCGTTAGCGGAAGAAGTATTGGCTATAAAATAATAAAGGTATGGCAAAAAGCGATTTACTTAAAAATGGCATGAAGAGCGGGTTGAACGGACTCATCTCATCTACATCATCTTCTCCAAAAGAAGACAAGAAATCTGCCTCAGAAGAAAAAGAACGTGAAGTTCATTGCAATTTCGTTATTCGCAAAAGCATTCATACACGTATGAAGTACATGGCTATAGACAGAGATATGTCTCTTAAGGATATGGTCAACGAAGCCATGAAGGAATACCTGGATAAGTACGAAAAATAATAAGGCACAACTTTCATGCGAATATAGCCGGTGTTATTAGAACATCGGTCTTTGCTGCCATACTTATAAATTATCCTCACAATGATAAAAATCCGTTGCGTAGTAGAGCGTATCACATATCAGAATCCAGATAATGGATATTCGATAATGAAGGTCAAGGTAAAAGGTTACAATGACCTCGTTACTCTTGTAGGAAATCTTCTGGATGTTCCTGTAGGAAGCGTATTGCTATGCGATGGAGATTGGAAAGTGGACAAGAAATATGGCAGCCAGTTTGTTGCCGAATCATGGGAGGAAGTGATGCCTGCCACTATATATGGCATTGAGAAATATTTA
Organism: Parabacteroides sp. HGS0025; assembly: GCF_000969845.1. Lineage (NCBI taxonomy): Bacteria > Pseudomonadati > Bacteroidota > Bacteroidia > Bacteroidales > Tannerellaceae > Parabacteroides > Parabacteroides sp. HGS0025. The sequence goes on along the minus strand of NZ_KQ033906.1, from coordinate 98,403 downwards.
GGAAGCGGCTTGGTTAAAGGAATAGGACCTAAGTTCGCCCATCTTATCGTTGAGAAGTTTGGTACAGAGACCATCGATGTCATCGAAAGTGACATAAATCGTTTATATGAAGTCGTAGGCATAGGAAAGAAAAGGGTTGAGAAGATAGCCGAGAGTTGGGAGAAGCAGAAAGATATCAAGAACGTGATGATCTTCCTTCAAGGCTATGGTGTGAGTACGGCTTATGCAGCCAAAATTTATCGGCAGTATGGTAAGGAGAGTATCGATAAGGTCAAAGATAATCCATATCGCTTAGCTGATGATATTTGGGGCATCGGGTTCAAGACGGCGGACGGGATAGCTTCAAAGATGGGCTATGAGAAAAGCGATTTGCGACGCTGTCGTAGTGGAATCCTTTTTACCCTTGGACAGTTGTCAAATGAAGGCCATGTGTATGCTGAGGAGGAGCAACTCCTTACAACGGCAAAGTCTCTGCTTGAAGCCGAGGAGGAACCTATCAGGCAGGCTATGGATGATATGATTCAGACCAAAGACCTTATCAAGGAAGATGAAAGTATCTACATGCCTCCATTCTTCTACGCCGAAAGTGGAACGGCCAAAAGGCTGGTTGAACTTACTGAGGCGGAAGACAAGAAGAAACCTGTCTTCAATATTGATGCAATTTCTGAATCAACAGGAATAGAATATGATGAAGTGCAGGTTGATGCGATTCGTCAAGCCGTAGAGTCCAAGGTTATGGTTCTCACAGGTGGCCCGGGTACCGGCAAGACAACTACCACTCAAGGTATCATAGCGGCATTAAAGACTGCCGGGATGTCAATCATACTTGCTGCTCCAACCGGTCGTGCGGCCAAACGTATGAGTGAAGCAACTGGAATGGAAGCCAAGACCATTCATAGATTGCTTGAGTATAATCCTATGGACGGTTATAAGCGAAATGACGAAAACCCATTGGATGGTGATGCGCTAATTCTTGATGAATGCTCCATGATTGACATTCTTCTGATGAACAACCTAATGAAGGCCATCCCGCTGAATATGCGTCTTATCATGGTTGGTGACATTGACCAGCTGCCATCTGTAGGTGCAGGAAATGTGCTTCGTGATATTATTGATTCCAAGAAGATACCGGTTATACGATTGACACGTATATTCCGACAGGCACAAAGCAGCCGTATAGTCATGAGTGCGCACGCCATTAATGAAGGTCATTTCCCCGATTTGAGCAATGGACAGAATACAGATTTCTTCTTCATGAAAGAGGAAGATCCGAATGTTGTGGCAGAGACTATCGTGAAGTTGGTTCGTGACCGTCTTCCCAAAGCCTACAATATGCCAAATTCTAATATTCAGGTGCTGACCCCTATGCAGCGTGGTATAGTCGGGGCTTCCAACTTGAACCTTATGTTGCAGGAAGCACTCAATCCTAACAAAGCCGGACTTAGCCGTGGCGGATTTACCTTCCGCAAAGGCGACAGGGTGATGCAGATACGCAATAACTACGACAAGAATGTTTTTAATGGAGACCTTGGCTACGTAGTAGATGTAAACATGGAAGACAGGACACTCACAGTCATGTTCGATGAGAATCCTGTAGAGTATGAAGTATCAGAACTGGATGAGTTATCACTGGCATATACTAATACCATTCACAAATCTCAAGGTTCTGAGTATCCCATTGTGGTAATGCCTGTGCTTATGACACATTTCGTGATGCTTCAGCGAAACCTAATCTATACCGGTATCACCCGTGCCAAAAAAATATGTGTGCTTATAGGTACATCAAAGGCATTAGCCTATGCCATAAAGAACATGACCGTTCTGAAAAGAAACACCAAACTTAAGGAACGTATCAATCCTTCATTGAATCCATCATCTGGTAATGTTGCACCAATAGCATATTCTTTACCTCTTCATGAAGGAGGTTTGGGAATGGTTGCTGATGAGGAAACAGACTATGAAAGAATCTAATGTATAATACACATAAGATATATAAACTTATGATAACAAGTGATTCAACATATTTTAAATCGGCTTGTGAGAATTCATAAGACGCAGCCATTTTTAGGTGTGATTTTTTTCAATTCGATTTATGTAGTATGAGGTTTCCCTCTATGCTGTTTAGAATTGCTGATGGATTGATGCTTGACTGTAATAGTACTATCACAAAAGTTGCTCATTAGGAAACCTTTATTTCATTATATATGCTGAACGTTGTTCAAAACTATTTAATAGCCTCTGCTTTACCTAATTCATGTGTTTTTAGATAAATAATATCATCCGTTATTACTCCCTTATCATCTAATCTGGAGCGAGTTTATTATTTGATATACTGATAATAGTTTTTATTGGGTAATTTTCTCTCTTTCTACCAAGAAGGGGGATTTAGAAAATCCAAATTACCACTGCTTATCATAGCTTACCAATAAAAAATGCTATTCTTCTGTAGGCATTCTAAAAACACGTATGTATAATGGGATTCCGCTTCGTATAATTGCATGCATGCGATGTTGTCCATTTACCAAAACATCTCCATGATCAAAATAAATCGCATCTCCATTTGAATCCCATTTACCGCTGATTATTCTTTCGATTATGAAATTTACTTTGCATTCATCTAATACTTTATTGCAACTACTATTCTTTTTTAGATATTGTTTTGCCAAGTCAGGAGTAATTAATTCAATTGGAAGATCTATTTTTTCTAATGGGATACTCATTTTAATCGTTATTAATTTATTAAAGACTCAAAAATATTAAATTCTTCTCGTTGACGGAATTAAATAAGTGCATGTTTAATTTCGCCAATGGGTTAGTATATATATTGTGATACTTATTTGCAGCAGTAATATTGTGGGAACACCGATGTAAAATTTCTTATGCATTGTCTTATGGTGAAAAAGATACATACCACTTAAAGCTCCGATACTTCCACCAATTCCTGCCATGATAAGCAAAGTAGCTTCCGGTATTCTCCACCAATGTTTCTTGGCCTTGAGTTTGTCAACGCCAATGAGTATCAATGTGATTACATTGATGGCAAGAAGAAAGTATAGGGAGAGTTGAGAAATTGTCATCATTTACCAATTTGTTCTTTTATTGTTATGCCGACCATTACTGTTTCAGAGTCTGCATTATTCCAAACAGAGTGCATACGTCCACCTTCTATCAAAAACGATTCATTCTCGTGTATGATATGTACGTCATTACCTAAAAGAACTTTAGCTTCTCCTTTAGTTACAACAAACAAATGACTGTGGGGATGCGAATGTTGTATAGTGGGACCACCCCCATTGGGTTGTAGATGCGCAACAGCAATATTCTCTATTTCTCCACATGAACCAAAAAGTTGTTTTGCCATGAAATTTACATGGTTGGGAGGTGTCATAAAATCTTTTTCCATGATTGTATATCAACTTGTTTTATGAATTGCTACCTGTCTCTTCTATAATCATTAGCTCCGAAGAAACCGAAAACTCCCTTCAATACTATTCTTATTCCTAAGACCACAATAACGCCTATTATTAATTCTTCCATACTCAATTTATTTAACGGTTAAACACCTGATAATCATGTATAAAGGTACAAATAAATCTTGAGATTAACGAATAAAAGTGCTGTTAATCAAGACCATAAACGAAGAAATGTACTATTCAATCTCTGTCGCTTCATCTTTGTCTTTTCGCTTACCGAGAGGACCTTTGAATTTGCCGCGGTTCAGATTGACACCGAATTTGTTGAGGATACGAAATACTGAACTGCGACTGTTGAAACCACTCGCTTTCCATATTTCATCCATAGTGAAACCGGATGTATACATATTGACGATATTTTTCTCTCGCTCGATTTTCTCCTCTTCCCTGCTCTTTCTGCCACTTGATACAACATTGAATTTGACGGTGGTTTTAAGTAGTTCAACATGCGCTGACTCTTTTCTCAGAGCGGCAGTCTCTTCAGGAAGAGAACCCACCATGATCAATACATCAGCGATGGTGGTTTCCGGGAATAGGATTCCTTTGGTATCTATCTTGTCATGAATGGATATGATGCGGACTACCTTCACTCTGCAAAGTTCAATAAACATTGCAAACTCACGAGAGCCACGTACCGCATTGCTGTATTTGGAAATGACAATCTCATCGCCACGATCCAAACACTCCATAAGTTGCTTCCATTGCGGACGCTGTTTCTCATGTTCGGACAGTTCTGTAACAACACGACAGCAGCCATAGTCTTCCATCCATTTAATGTCTTCATCATATCCGTCGTAGTACTCAGATTTGAATATGTAACCAACTTTTGCCATAGTCTTTGACCATTAGTTTGATAATTGTGCTGCAAAGGTACGGTGTTTTTCAAAATTGCAATCATACTCTGATAAACTTTAGACTTCTTTAATAATGCTCGTGTGCTATTAACTGCTAATAATTATCATTTGGTACTTGCACTAAAAGTATGATATGGAATAATTACTAAAGTTTGAAACTCAAAGGCTTGCGTTCGGGGTATTCTGTGTAACTTTGCGGCGTGATTAAAAAACAAGAGGAAAAATTATGTCTTTCGCAATTATAAAATGTCTTTTAAGGTTTCAATATGCTCCACTTTTCAATCAACTTAGAAGTATGAATACCGCCATTTCATATTTTAGAGAAAGTATGGCTGCCAAACACTATGCCACATCAATTCTATTATTGATAGGCATAGTATTGGTGACATCCTGTTCAGAAGAAAAGAAAAATCATGTATTTAAAACTTCTGATGAAGCACTCACTGAATATCGCAGCTATCTATCCGAATTAAAAAGTAGAAAGGGAGCTTCCATCAAGGAGCTGACCACTTCCATCAAGCAATGGAGAGAAATAGATGATTCCGTTTTCAGTTTTGTGAGCAAAGACACAATCCGTAAAGCACATGTTTATCCCACGTCAGAATACAAAGTTATTCACGATTCAATTCGTTCCGAGTTTATTCGCCTTACATCGGCATCGAAGCGTACCTATAAGGATATAGTTTCATTAAAGATAAGCGTATCAGCTTTTGCTGATGACAAGAAGGTTCAAGAAGCGACAACAGCAGCACATTCATTCTTTTCTTCATTGGACACCATGTCCTTGTACAAAGGTGGTAAAGACAAGATGATTCGCAGCTACAAGGAGTTTCTCGACAAGACGCAAATTAATGGAATCCATTCAAAAAAGCAGTTTCTATCTTACTTGCAAGTTGAAGATATTCTATTCCGTTCTTTTCTGTGTAACCTAAGTGATATGAATAACGTATCCGTTACCGACATCACATGCAGCACTGAGAATATTTGTTCACAAGTAATGCACAGTGCCGGTTCTGATGTGCTCAGTACGGAAGATGCAGTTATCTTCATGTCTCTTCGTTCCAATAGGAGATTGCTTCAAAATGCCATTACATGCACTGAGGATATTCGTACAAATAAAATAAGGCAGGATGAACAACGAACCGCTTATTTCTGGATGATACTTCAGCCATTCATATCTATTGACGACTTCGGTATGGCAATTCTCTCATCCGAACAACAGAAACAGTTTGAGAAGCTTGCCGCAGATGTTCCAAGCGTTATAAGTAAGCTGTCTCAATCGTTGAAGATGAATGCAGAAGTAACGGATAATCTGCCGAACTTGTTCCTGAAAATGTATATCTCGAAACTGTAATAGCAAACATATATGCTACAAATCTTTTTGGATAACTTTATGGCTCTTGCACCTATGCAGTTGCCTAGTCTAATCAACAGAGAGTGGATGGAGGAGCCGGAAATCTATGACGAGTATGTTCTTTTGACATTTAATCTGCCGACATCTCATACACTTGATGATATTATGGATATGTTCGAGGAGCAGATGGAGCTAATTCCTCTGTATCATAAGGTATCCTCGGGATATACTACATACGGACACAGTTGTTGTGCCTATTCCAATCCTGACTTCGGGCACATGTATAAAATCAATGCCACCACTAACGGTAAGGGGATGATCAGTACTGTCCATGTCACCATTTACGATTCTTCGGAATTCATGTACGGTGACCTCTGCAACGACATCAAGTTAAACTCTACTACAGGCTATTTCAAGTTTCGTAGAGAGAAAGCTGAGATACTGGCAAATTTCTTTTAGCGCACACCATGGGAATGAAATATTACCTCTATTATCAGATGGCCTCAGTCATCAATCATCATTGTACATGGATAGAAGCACGAAACATCATGCAGCGTCGAAGCTACTTGTTGACAGTGTCCGATGGTCTGCGTTCCGTATATTGCCGAATGATTACCCTGTATGTTTGTCGTAAACGATACCATTATCGTAAAGGGCGTATGTGGCATATCTCCGAATATGACATAGACAAGGCTGTCATTAAGCTACGTCATGAGAATGCTGATTTCAGAAGACGACTCAAGCATGAGATGCTTCTTCCTACGGATATAGAAAACATCATTTGTATGGCATCCTTCGGTATTATACATCTTGAGTTACAGCCACAAATTATTAAGTGTAAAAAGCAGTAAGACAATCATGATAATTAAAACAATGTATTTTATGCTGCCGGTTCTGCTTCTGTTTGTTTCGGTCTTTCTGTACCGAAACAACAGCAGGGCTATGCAGAAATTCTACCTTCGGATGACCTTCTCATACCATTGCCGCCAACTGTACAGTCTAGTGACTTTGATGGTGCTGATTCTGTTCCATTATTCCGCACACGAGGTTATGCCAACGGAATATGGCATCATGATATCAACCGTTCCGATGATCATACTCTTTCGCTTCAAGTATGCAGACAAGATTCTGCATATATTGCACGATAGACGGAAGGTAGCTTATTGCACGGCTCTTGCTACATTATTATTTCTGTTCACACCGCATCTGTATACTCTAGCTGCTACAACAGCAACGATACTTGTGGCGGCAGGGTTTTATCCTTCGCACCACATTCTGCACCATTCTGTAAACTATGAGAATGGCATTAAACTATGTGAACATCCGAACACGGTAGTTGAGTATTACTACTAAGCGTTTCATTTTCTGTGCCGCGTTCAACTGGCATCCTCCATACGGTGTGAAAGGATTGGTCATCCATAGTATTCACATCAAAAGAAAAAAGAAAAATGAAAAGAATTCCAGTCGATGCGACTGAAGTCCGTGTCTGTAAAGACCTGTTTGGGTTTCTTCAGGAACGGCGAAACGAAAGGTACACAAAGTTCGAGGCTTACTGCGACCTTCTGAACAAAGCGAGTGTACAGTATATTTCTAGCAGTATCCCAAAAGGTGATAGACCTGAGTTGGCAGAATTCCACTTCGTCACTACAAAGACGGAACTAGCCGAAGTGTGGCACTGGCATCGTGCTACTGTGCGTGCCTTTCTGGACAAGCTCGACGAATATGGAGAGATAGTCCGTCAGGAAGAACCAAAATGTATTATATGCCGGATGACTGCATTGGAGTCTCCTCAGAAGCCAACCGATTTGCAACTACAGCTCTTTGAGGATATGGCAGCGTTTATTGTGACCGCATGGCCTAGTGGCAATGTCGATATAAATCAGACAGCCATAACATGTGGACAGATTATCACATCAAGTGTGAAACTCAGCAATCAGATTATGCCGCTTGTAAATAAGGAATATACTTTCTTCCTTCGTGATTCAATCATCACACGTTTGATCCAACGTCTTATTGATTCTACCTTCTCTCTGAAAGATAACACTACATCATCAGAGTCAATGCGAGACCTTCTTGTCGAAGCCTTCACAATTCATCTTCATGAAGACTGGGAACGTATGTTGCATCTTATGATGGATATACCCAAATTGGCGGCAGGTAAGAGAAGCGTAATTGATTACTGCGACAACGAGCAATTTGCTGTTCACCTTCAAGCGATATTCACCGAATATCGGAACGTCTACGAGATTCCTGTTTTGACCGGTGACGAACAGCAGAGTGTTACGTCCAATAGGAGTACCCATAAATAAGCACTGCGTGGTTCTCAGATTGTATGTCTTGACAGATTACTCCCGGATACATCCTAACGGTTTGACTTGATTTTAAGCTCTCGTATAGCTTGGCATTTTAGCGCATCGGGCTTGCCCGAATGTCCACGAAAAAAATGGAGGGGTAACTTAATACCCCGGTCGCCTTTCGGCTTCGGGAGAGTGTCCATACAAGCAGCAAGCTGAGACACGCAAATAATAATCGATAAACATATCAGAGATATGGCAGGAATAGCAAAACAGGTGGTGAATTTTCGTGTGATGAAAGGTTTCACCGCTGCACAAAGCAGAGAGCATCAGCGTGCCTGGACTGAGAAGGGTTGGGATTGCGCTGTGGCTCGTGGAAATTATGACCGGAGCAGAGAAAGGCTGAACTTCGAGATAGCAAAGGGGGGAATAATACGGCCGATAGATAAGAGTCTCTCCATTCCAAAGCGTATGGCAAAGACTTTGGCTGAGCGTGGTATTACAGATCCGAACGAAGGGTTGGAAGAGCCAAAGTTCAGAACGGTGGTAGATTTTATTCTCAGCGGTTCACAGGAGCGAATGCGTGAGATGGCTTTTGGTACACAAGAAGTAGTATATGGGCCAGGCAATAATACCGAGAATTATTCACTCAGGCGCATGCCCGAAATTGAGCACTGGACACGTGACATGTACGATTTCGTATGTGACAGATACGGTGAGGAAAACATCATTGGTTTCTATATACACATGGACGAAACGACTCCCCATCTTCATTGTACAATCCTTCCGGTTGAAAACCGCAAGTTTGCTTTTAAGAAGATGTTCGCCGGTAAAGATAAATATGAGTACAAGCAGAAGACCGCTGAACTGCATGATGCTTTTGCAGAGGTGAATCGTCCATGGGGTTTGGCACGTGGCACCAGTATCACACAGACAGAAGCACGCCATATGCCCGTAGAGCAATACAGACGATATCTGGAGGAATTGTGTGCCACTAAGGAGGAGGAATTGTCCAATCTACATAAGGCACTTTCTGCAATTAGAACGGAAATGTCAACGGCAGAGCGTAGAATCAAAGGCCTTACCACAATGGTCGGTAATCTGGAAAATGAACGTTCCGGCAAGTTGGATCAGATAGCTAATCTTCAGCGGCTGATAGCAAACAGCGAAGGTGACAAGGCTGAGTTGGAAAAACGTATTCGAGGATTGCAGACCGAGGTGAATGAAGTTGACGAGAAACTGGCAGACAAGCAAGGTAAGCTCACTGAGGCTGACCGCAAATACGAAGAGTTGAAAGCGGATATGGGTTATGTGGAGGAGCGTACAGGTGAGCTTAGACAGAGTGCCATGGAGTACTCCCGACAGGCTCAGTCAGGTGTGGCTGGTTTCATCAAGGATGCCATGCTTGAGAGTATGGTCAGTGATTATCAGCAGAGAAGTCCTGCATTATCCGCTTCCGATCAGCAACTGTTTGATGATAGCACTCTTCAATCCATCTCGGAAAAGGGAAATGAGGTTATGCAATGTGCCACAATGCTCTTTCTTGGTTATATAGACCAAGCTACCACATTTGCTGAAGGTCATGGCGGCGGTGGCGGTGGAAGTGATGTCAAATGGGGACGTGATGATGACGAGGATAATCGTCAGTGGGCACGTCGTTGTTTGGCTATGGCCAACAAGATGATGAAGCCGTCAGGTGGTCGTGGTCGTAGAAGGTAGCCTATTGTACATATTGGAGATTCCTCATTCTGATTAGGATTTTGAAGATAGACTTTGTCTTTCCGGTTTTAATGGAATGAATGCCAATATGCAGATGCGTACAATACATTCTTGGTCAGAGTGGTCATAGCTTTCTTATTTCGCTTGCAAACAATTAATAAAAACAACAATATGATTAAAAGAACATTTATAATAGCGGCATTGGGATTGTCCGTACAGTTACAGTCCTTTGCAGGTGAGGTGTCAAGTGACACGCTCACAAATTTTCCTCGTAACATGGAGCATGAAATGATTTGTACAATCGAGCCGACTTTTCTAAAGGATGTGGTCACACCATCAGCATGGTCATCTAATTGGTTTATTGGCATATCCGGTGGAGCATCAGCATTCTTAGGGAAACCTTTAGGATGCGAAGATATTTTCGGAAGGATGAAACCGTCACTGGCACTATCGTTTGGCAAATGGTTCACTCCTGAGGTGGGTGGACGCATCGCTTATCAGGGATTTCAGTTTAAGGACAGCAATCTCGGAACAAAGGATTACAGATTTGCTCACGCTGACTTTTTGTGGAATATGTCCACGTCTTTCAGTAATAATAAGATTGATCGCCGATGGAATATCATTTCTTATGCCGGTGCAGGAATTATCCATCATGAGGACAATGGGAATGTGCCATTTGCCTTTTCTTACGGCATGATGACTCAGTATCGTCTATCCAAACGAGCACTTGTTTCTTTAGAAGTCGGTGGTATGACTACCTTTCAAAATTTTGATGGGGACGGTAAAACGAATCGTTTTGGCGACAATATGCTGTCAGTGTCGCTCGGCATTACTTACCACATTGGCAAAGTGGGATTCAAGCGAGTCGTTGATGCTTCACCGTACATCACTCAGAATAAATGGTTGACGGATTACACAAACGATATGCTTCATCAGAACCAGTTGCTCTGTTCCCGTCATGAGAAAGATTCCAGAGCGATAGCCGAATTGCAAAAGATTTTGGAGATTGAAGGGTTGATAGATTTTTACGGTGACCAACTGGCATCTCTTGATGATGGTGAGACAATCAAAGGTTATCCTAAAAATGATTATTCCGGTCTCAATTCTCTGCGTGCCCGATTGTCTCATCGTGACTGGGATGGTAATGAACCACACAAAAATCGCACAAGAAAAGACGCTTACAGTAAGCAGATGACAGCCAATGATTCTACACGTATGGATGGTTATATTTCTGATATACTTAAAGGCAAGACGTGTGTAGGTGCGCCGGTACACTTCTTCTTCAAATTGGGCAGTACAGAACTTACTGATGTGGCACAAGCTATCAACATTGATGAGATAGCTCGTGTGGTAAAGAAGCATGATCTAAAGGTAAAGGTTATCGGTTCTGCTGATAATGCTACTGGTACTACTGTGATAAACGACAATCTTTCTTTATCGAGAGCTGCATTTATATCAAAGGAATTGCAGACACGTGGTGTGGATAGTGATGTCATTCTTCAGGAAAGTAAAGGTGGCATTGACAGTTATACTCCTGTGCCGGCAAACAGACAGGTGCTTGTTTGTCTGTACATGAAATAGAGCTAAAATATTAAAACTTATTTCTTTATTGGAAGGGTCTGCTTGTGAGGAGTTGGCTCTTCCTTTTTTATTGTGGACAAGTAAATGTACTCCTTCTCTTTTGGGCTGTGACATTTTACTCTGCAAAGTTAGTTTCGCTGTAATATCTGTCAAGTACTGGCATTGCCTATTGTGTCTTACTTTCTTCGGAAACCTTCCACAAATCAAAGATTTGGGCATTCCAAAGAAACTAAGCCTCAATGACTTGTCTTGATTCCTTAGCTACACTATTTAATTGCACGTAAAAATCAACCCCGACAGAGAAGTCAAAAGGCTTCAAATTTAGGGAAGTAAATATTAATCATTCATTCAAATTGATATGGATAAGATAAATGACAGAGACAGGGAGTTTGCCTTGGAGTTTTCAAGGTTTGTAAATGACGGTATGTGTTCAGCTCATAGAACTGGAGCTGAGTTGGCTAATGACCATCGTTATTTGGTCAATGAGAAGTTTAAGGTTGTTATGGGCTTTATCGAGCAGCTTGCAAAAGATTTCAAACAGGGACATTATGACCCTCGTGACGAATGGGCTTGCAAATGGGCTTCGGAAATGATTGAGAGCCTAGAAGAGAAAGAATTGTATTATGTTTCACAAGATTAAGCTTTAGAATATGGAAAGCAGATTGATTACACCGGAGTTGGCGGAGACTCTAACAAAATATCCGCTTTATAGTCAAGACTCAAAGAAGAAGGATGCGATTTGCATCTGTGTTTTCTTCATTGGACGTGTTCGTTGGTATGTGCTTGAAGGTCAACCGGAAGGTGATGACTTCACTTTATTTACGATTGTAGTGGGTATGAACGAAACCGAATATGGATATGCCTCCATAAATGAAATGGAAGCGATTGAAATCAAGACCGGTATACCCGAGTTGCCCAATGTGAAGATTCAAAGGGATAGGGACTTTGTGGCTTGTCCAATTGGGTTTATACAGGATGCGGAGTTGCAGGAGTTCCTGACTCAGATGGAGGCTGTGTTGTAAGCGAAAGAATGGCGAAGCTAATAGTTGTTATTAGATTTCGCCATATTTACTGTATTTTAGAAAGATTTTACTTAACAGTTGATTGGACTGAGTTTAAAACTGCTTCAACAAACAAATTTTCTTGTATTTCAATATTACTAACGAAGTCAAAGTAGGTTTTACAGTTATCTGGAATTTGGAGATTTAACAACCCAATATTTCCGCCCAAGCCATTTAATTTACCAATTGCTGTATATGCGCTTCTTGATTTACAATTAGGATATGCTAATGCCGCAGTATTGGCAGATAAAACATGCATATAAGATATAATTTGATGTATGTCGTTTCTCTCAATTTTTCCACCTAGATGTTTGTATTTGGCATCTATAATCATTTCCTTATTTTTGTAAAAATCAGGATACCTGTCATAAGTATTATCCTCAAAAAGATATATAGGTTGTTTTTCGTTTTTTAATATAGCTTTATTCCTTGGATGTATAAAATTACACTTTTTTAAAATAGTATTAAGATATTCTTCCCATAACCATGACCCGTCGAACAAGATTCCATATACTTTATCCTTGTCGTTTCCATATTTTATTTCTTCATGACGTAATATCCTTATGCACAATTGTTGTAGAATACAATATTTAGTAAAGTATGGATGATTTAATCTTTTTGAATTGCTAATTAATACTTTATGACGGTCCCAAATGGAGTATGTAGGTGTTGAATTTATTATTTGACGTATATTATCATCCGTTTCTTTGCTTTGGAGAATATTCTTTCCTAAGAATGATCTTTTGATGTATTCAATTGTGTGTCTAACAAGTTGGGTTATTTTGTTATCATAACTATATTCTCGTGTATTATAGGCAATTAGCCCACAGAAAGGGATGTTTTGATTCAAATGCTTTTGGATATTTATATTTCCTTTTATCTTACAATCATTATATTCAAACTTTTTATATTCTTTATATAAACCTTGGCTGAGTGCTTGATTAAGATAATATGGAAATAAGTAAAGAAGGAAATCAAAGATATTTTCTTGTGTACTCGTATGTTTTAGATTAACTATATGTGGACAGAATACCTTTTGGAGCATATAGTGTAGAAAATAATCGTTAATATTATTATCAAAACGAGAAGAAATGCGCATTAGAGTTTGTCCTGCGCCAACAAATCCCATCATGTTTCCAGTACTAATACACTTAGATTGATTATCATAAGAACATATTTGTAGTTCTTCTATCTCATCATTAAAGGCATTAATATTCTGTGGAAAAACAAGTAAGTTACTATTTTCTTGGATTAATTGGTCAAGTTGTCTCCCACTAAAAATAGAAATATCTTTTGCGATTTGGGCTACAGACTCAATGTCTTTGTTTTCACTTTCTATGCAATCTTGTAACAGTTTACCAGGATAACAATTATCTGAAATCTGTATTTTATGCATTGTCATAGCTGTTCTTCAAAATTTGAAGTTTTTTACTTTCTTCACCTATACCACGTAGATATTCTTTTAGCACACATTGTAAATGATTTTGCCACAATTTTTCGAATGCATCTTTTGAATTGGCATAAAGAGCATATTTTAAAAAATAAGCGGCTCCAATCTGGTAATCCAAAGTTAATCCTATTTCTTCACTAATAATTGTATTATTTAGAGAATCCATTTTATTGATAATATCTGTATTTGCATTCATGCAGGCTTCAATCAGCTCTGTTTCATTTTTCATTCCTTTAACTAAAGCAGCATAGCTCTCCTCTTTTCCTAACATATTTTCTGCGCTCTCTTTAGCAGTAATTTCTATAAAAGCGAAACGTCTTCGCATTGCAAAATCCATTGATTCTACAGAGCGATCAATATCATTCATTGTACCAATAATATAAACATTCTGTGGAATATAGAAACCATTTTTAAAAACATCTTCTGCTTTTGTAGAATCATCTATATTAATCAAATTCTGATATTGTGTTTCAATAATACCATTTTTCCCTCGATAACCAGAATCTATAGCAAAAAATAATTCACCAAATATCTTTGAGATATCACCACGATTGATTTCATCAATGATGAAAACAAAATTTTCATTACTGTGACTTATGGCTTTCTTACAGAACTTTTTGAATATTCCATCTCTTCTCTTAAATCCAATATTACCTATTTCTTCATATGGTCGTAGTCCTTCCACAAAATCAGTATAATCTAAAGAAGGATGAAATTGGACAAAACCTATATGATCATTGATGAACTGATTCTCTTCCATTGTTGTATCTGACTTTATACTTGATTTTATCATTTGAGAGGCTATTAGTTTGGATAAATAAGTTTTACCTGTACCTGGAGCTCCATTTAAAATCATATTTTTATTAGCCAACAATAAATCTTGATATCTTTTTGTCATACCGTTCATTTTATAATTATAAATTTTGAGATAGAATTTATTAAACATCTTAGCTATTTCTGTATTTGGCTCACTATCATCAAATAGCCCTAAATCTTCGATACTAAATTTTTCAGAATCTTTATATTCTGGTGGGTCAAGCCAATACATATAATCAGTAAAAGCCAAATGAGTAATTCTTGTTTTTGCGTCATTCCATTTAGCGTATATATTTATACCTGTCTCTTTCCAATTCAGATAACACTTCTTAGTATAGTATCCTTTTCCATAATGTCCCTGAACATTGATACAAATAGTACTATCCCCATAGTCCTGCCATTCAGATATTTGATTCTGAATTTTTGCTCCGCTGTAGCCTTGTCCACATGTCTGGAAAGTCATATTATGAATCAGAGGAGCGATATATATTGAATACCCTTTATTATCTATAGACTCATTTTGGATGTATTCTAAATGGGCAATAAAGTATTCAAGAAGTTTTTTGAATCTTTTAAATTTATCTTCACTCATTATTTTCTTTCATTTATTAATCATTATTTCCCATTATTTTATTCCTTAAAAAAGAAAAAGATGGTTAGTATAATAATATTCATTTTGCAAAAATACAAAGTTACTTAGTTTATAGCAAATTCATTATTGTTTATTCATGCAATATTTGATATAGTGATGTTTATGCTATTTTGAGCTTTAAAAAAATGAATTTTTCTATATTTAGAGAGTTTATTAATCATCACATATAATATTGGATTTGAATTGTGCATGTTAAAAAATGATTTTATCTTCCTCTCCGAAAATGCTGTTCTTCGTCTGCTTCTTCTTGCTGGTCCTGAACTTTATCCTGTTGCTTGTCGTGTTCGTAATCTTCTAATTCACGGTAAGCTCCACGCATAAAACTATATGCGGATTCTTTGTCTTGAGGCATCTCACGTGAAGTAAACACTTCCTTGTCTAGATCAGAGTCGTACAGATGCATGAAGTATTTGTCTTTTCCTTCTGACTCATCTCGTGATATCAAGTAATAGGTAGAATTGGTAAAGTTCTCATTCTCTAGTATTATAGCTTCTTTACCATTATAAGTTTCGAAGCCACACATCATAAAACCATTATCACGTCTCGCACCCCAATATTCTTTCATAAAGGTGTCTAATGCCTCTCTATTCTCAAAAATACTATTGCTTAATGATGGCGACTGTTCTGCAACGCAAGGTTCTTGCTCACTCTCGGCTTGGTAGACCGGCATTTCAGAAAGTTTTTCACTAGCACCTTCAAGGTTAGCGTCTAGGCTGAAATTATGGTCATAGGGAAAACTATGCATTACAGTCATGCCAATATTGGTTGCAGAACCAATATCTAAAGTGTTCTTATCTTGATTGTATTGAATATAGAGAATATCGCCACTGGGCATTTCAAAAGCAGGAATGTGAGTATTCATCATTTTAGAGAACTCCTCTGAGACCATCGCTTTGGCAACGTCTTTTACGTCATCGGTTGCATCTTCAAACAGTCCATATCTTTGGATGGCATCACGAACATCTTGTTGAGTAACCTTTCGCATGATGTCATAAGTACCACCAACGCTAGGATTATAAACTACTGCATAGTTTTCATCTTCAGCGAGGACAACATCAGTAGGGTAACGACAGGATGAGGTATAGGTATGTGATAAATTGATGGAGTCTCCATTATCATACTCAGCAGCTTCCATAATCATGCCGTTATAATCCTGACTATCCTGCATCTTATCAAATATATGAGTATCATCAGCCATCTGCAAATAGTTTACTGATGCGTAGAATACAGGTTCCTTTTCCACGGCGCTTGTCTCTTGTTCTTCCACTTTGTTGTCTAACTTTTCTTTAACAGCATCGATTTTCTCTATGATAATACCACTCGCTTTTTTCACATCCATCAAGACTGTCTTAATGTAATCTGGAGATTGCTTCAAGTTGTCTAGCCATGATTTTAGGTACATAGCACTATCCGTCTTTAGTCCTTTCGTTAATTGATATTTTGTAGCGACTAAAGCAGCTGACAACTCTGCCGTTAGCTCTTCCTTGCTATATTCATCGCTCCCGAAACCACTATTAGGATTTAATCTGTTCAATTGCTTTTCGCTTCCTGTACTATGAGCCATTTCATGCCATAAATTTGAGTAGAAAGACTCGCCATCCTTGAACTGAGACTTCTCCGGGAATGTTATGGCATCCTTTGAAATTGAATAAAATGCCGCATCTTGATGGATAATATTGATTGGGCATACCCAACTTTGGTCCTCTATCATCTTATCCATTGGAGGGAACGAAAAATGTTCTCCATTGACATTCGGCTTATTGATTTTGTTCTCTTCAAGTAGCTTATTATACAGTTCAGGTCGTGCCTCTTTGATATTGGTTTGTGCCACGTTGAAGACACAATAAACCTTTTGCTTCGGATAAACATTTACACCCTGTTTCTCATCATTAGACATCTGTTTGTAGTCATCGTAACTAATGCGATTCTTGGTTTCCTTATCTATACATGTGAATGTGGTCAGGAACACAGGGAAGGATTTTTCTCCCTTATTTACACCGACATGAGGTAAAGGTTCTCCATTAGCATCAAGCATAGCGGAACGCATACCTTGCTTATCCTTTTGGTAATTTAAAGCCATGACACGGTCGAAAGTCACGTAAATTGGTAATTCGTAGTTGTTCTTTTCTCCATGCATCATGAGCATCAGGCTGTTCATTCCATTATACTCACGTCCAGACAGATTCTTCGGAATACGCAAAGCTGACTCTGTAAACCATGGTTTCTGCCATGACTGACCATCTTGCAACGACTGAATCTTTTCAATCATTAGCTCCGCAAAGGTATCTAATGCTTTTGATTCAGCACTTAAGCCGTCTGCCTGATACTGTTTGTTCTTATTATAGTATGCCATAGCTTATTAAAATGGAAGTTCTTCTTTCTTTTCCTGATAAGGTTGTTTTACCCATTTACTCATCTCTTTGATACGGCAACCCAGGTTCAAGTTGTCATTGTAGACGGACAAATCCATATCACCTTTTACTTCAATCGTGCCCTTGGGGACAAGAAAATCCTCTATTACGTCTGAGAAGCGGATGAAACGTACCCATGTATATTCAAATCCATCAGCTACCTTCTCCGCACTATAAGCAGAACATGCCAAATAGGGACGATTCTTTTTGTCTGTCTTCATCTCAATGTTCTTACCGAGAGTTCCACGAAAATGCATTTCACCTTCAATACCATCCTTTGATTGCTCTGGATAGAAGTTGGATCGATTTTCAGACATATCTAGATATAGTTCAGAACCACGTTTTTTGAAATACAGTACACCTTCAACCTCGATACGATGACCTGTTACGTATTGGGCTGCAACGGAACTATCGTTGCTATCTTTGATAACGCTGATGTTTATTGTCTTATTGATTCCATTATTAGGAGACAACACCACATTTACAGAGTAAGTCATGAATTGCTTACCCTCTTTACTTGCACGTACTACAGCAGCTCTGCCGATGGTTCCGTTTACTTTTACATTACATTTAATCATTTCAAAATCACTTTATTATTTATACCATTTTAACCATCTGACCAAAGACGTAGGTAATTCGAAATGTTATTTGCGTTGCATATTTTGTTGTTGACCTTCCTGTTGAGATACAGCTTCCTCATAGTTTTGTGAAGCTTGTTGCGATAATACAAGGGTATTGACCATTCCTGATATTCGCAATCTTGTGGCTTCATCTGTTAGTTCGGTATTACCCAAAATCAATGAAAGACGACTCATCTCTGCATTAGTCAGTTCACGAGAAACTTTTGTTGTACCGTTATCAGCTGTCAGTAAAGCCTTGCCATCTGTATCGACAGTCAGTTTGCACTCCTTTAGGCTCGGCAGCAAAGATTTCAAATCCACCTGCTTGCCATTTACAGATTGTGAGATGCTTTCTTTTTTCTCTTCATCGGACTTGTTATCAATCATTAAGGCAAGAGGAAGAAGACTCATAAACATTGAGATCGCTTTTTCCATAATAGGATCGCCGGTTGATAAACCTGTACCACTATCTTCAGATGAGAGCAATTTCTTCATCCAATCATCAGGCGACAGATTAGTCTCCTGTTCCGGTTTTATATCGCTTTTATACTTTGCCAGCAAATCATTGCCGTTATGAAGAGCTTGTAACTGGATATTTCCTTTTTGTGCTATCTCTGCCAAATATGCCGCAGGATCTACATCTCTACTTGCACCTTCCGATGTTCTTGCCTTCACACCTAAATGAAGATGTTCACCCGTTGTCCTTGTTCCGGTATTTCCCGATATACCTAATTTCTGTCCGGCTATAACTTCGTCACCGACTTTTATATCGATGCTATCGAGATGTATATAAGTGACCTGAACCTTGCTTTTATCTTCCCGTTGGTATTCTACGGTGAGTGATTTACCACCTGCTGTATTTGCGTTTTGATTGACCGCAATTACCTTTCCTGATTTTTCAGTAGCTAGTACTGCCTCATGGTCAGTTCGGATATCAATGCCTTTGTGCATTTGTTCCTTACTTTTATCCATAGGGTCATTACGCATACCAAAAGGAGATGTGATAAAAAGGAACTCATCACGCTTTAATGGAAAAGAATAGTCATTGCTTATATTAGTATTTATGGTTTTACTACTATTAGTATCAACTATTCCACTTATTTGTGTATTACCTGAATACCTATAAGTTGAACGTTTGTTTTGCTCTACACCAAAGGATTTCACTTGCGATTGCATCTCTGCCATTACTTCTTTATCGTATTTCTGCAAGCCATTAACTTCAATTATTTTTTGAAGATTGGCTGCATAACCGCCACCTGTAGCATAACCAGCTTTCTCTATTCCTTTTGTCCAACCTTTATAGTCGTCAGCAGAAAGGGAGAAGCAGCCTTTGTAACGTGTACTGTTCTTCAAAAATTGTGAATGGTGTTCATAAGAGTCACCCACAGATGCGTAGCTACAAAACTTTTCGTTCGGCTTATCATCAGTGTATAGACCATACTTTCCACCGTTACTGATCCATGATTGAGTCGCTTTGATACCAAAATGATTATTCTCGTTACGAGCTAACTGACTTTGTCCGTTGCTACTTTCAAGAATAGCCTGAGCAAGGATTACAGATGCGGGAATACCATACCTTTTCATCTGTTCACATGCTTCGGGCGCATACTTACTAGCGTATTCTGAATTCTTACTCATGACTTTTATCTTCTAATACCGTTGCTGCGTTGTTCTTCCTCTTCAACACTTTCGTCTTTACCCTCAGACATGTCTGTTTCTTTCTCTGATGCTTGTTCTGCTATAGCTTCAGGAAAATCACATAGAGCTATTCTGTTACCATCACGTATAAGTTTAGGGAGATATGTATCAAGTTGATGATATGGGAACGATGAAGTTTTCATCTTCTGACCATCAGGATCCAGTTCATCTTTCAACTCTATACCCAGACATGAAGCTAATTTCTTGGCATCTTTATTATACGTCTCATAATCATTGCCGATACGAAACAAAATGATAGCATCAGGATGTTTGTCTTTCAGATTATCCCATTGAATCAATGCACATCTTTTTTCCGGCTTTTGTGAGTTTTCGTCCTGCTTTTGAACCGTTTCCTGTACTTGTTGCTTCTGTTCTACGTCAGTTGATTGTTTCTCATTAGCGTTTGTTTCAAGTGTATTACCTTTGCGTAGGACATCAGCAAAGAGTGTTGCTGCCAAATGTTTCTTGTATTCGGTCTTGTCATCGGCAATCCATAGACGTTGCCACTGACTAGGAGAAACAACACGAGGTTTGACATCAGCTTCGCCTGAGATTTTTGCAGCACAGAGAATAACATCATTCTTCGCACGGAAAACATTGACTCTTTCGATACGATTCAAATCAATATCTTCTTCATGTGAACTGAATAAATCAACTTTCAAGTCAGGCTTGGTTTCTGAAAGAACATAATATTTTTGGGCTAACTCCAAACGCAAGCTGTCAACATTATCTTGTGCTTGTTTTAGTGTAGTGAAGAAGCGATTCAAGTCTGCTTTATCAGGATATATTGCAAATGAGTCTCTTCCTTCCGGTTTGATATACATAGCCCAACGTTTATCATCATCCTGCACCATCTGTATGCGGTCAAAGCCGATTACTTTTGCCTGTTTCACAGCATCCGTCACATCAATGCGTGATATATCCTCAAGATTCCAGTTACGCAATCGTGCAATTGTGACTTCTTTATTATCAAATGTGCTGTCGTTGGGACGATAACCTAAAATGCCACTTGAGTTAAAGAACTTCACATTTTCAAAACCTTCATGTTCCAAGGCTCGCTTGATACGTTCTTTTGACATGCCGGGCACTTCATTGTTCACCTCTAATGAAGCCCCTGCCGGTAGTACTACATCCACCGATTTATCGGCTTTGTCTCTAATCAGCACAACCATCTTGGTATCGGCATTAGGATGTTGACTAATCTCATCCGAAATGTAAAAATGCTGTGGCAACTGGCTCTGCATCTTTTCTGTCTGTTTCTGATTAATGTAGGAGGAATATTCTATTTTCTCACCGTTTTCAGCTTTACGAATCACATCAAGCGCATTGTTCAAATCACTTTCTACAGCATCGATCAGGCAAGGATTTTCTTTTAGTTCCCTGTTCCAATGGTCAACCAAATTAAGACTTTCTTCTGAGAGACGAGCCGGCAGCCCCATTTCCATCATCTTCACGCCCGAAGCTAATTCTACAATCAGACGTTCCTGCTTAACTGCATCGTCCGATGGTGCTACACCATTCTTCATCACCATTCCTTCACGTGATAGTCGTTGCTGATTACCTGTAGCACTGACTACATGACGAAGCATCTCCTGTACATACTCATTGTAATGTTCAAAGTTCTCCTGCTTTGGCATATAGACAGCATCTTTTCCGGAATCATAGTGTGCGACACCGCTTCCGTCACGTCGCAACGGCATTAGGTTTTCACGCATCTTCAGCATGAAGTCATTAACCATCATGTGGATTCCCTTACTCGAAGACTGGGATTCACTGCGGTTTGTGTCACCGCCATAGCGATTAACCTGCTTTTCGTAAGCTTCACCGTCAACCATCGGTAGTAGTGTCTGGTCGATATTGAATAGATTTCTTACCTCTCTATTATGAACACCTTTGTATTGCGTTCTTTCTGTAGATGGCAATTCCTTATAGTCTTTTCTGGAGATAATATCATCGGGATTATTACGATTCACATACTTATTCCAATTGTACCAGTTGAAAGGTACACCACGCTCATGTTCTTTCACACTTTCTCCACGTAGTTTGGCTTCGTTGAAGAGAGTGTATAGATTTGTCTTGTAGCCCTCTTTGTCGGAATGAAGCCCCATCACAAGCGCATTGAAGGCACTGACTTCACAACCTTTGGGATAAAACTTAGGTATCGTCTTCCCTTTGGTATTCAACCAATAACCATCATTATTACGTGCATTTGCCAACGCCTCGGTGATTAATTCCACTTGACGTTCAGCGGCTAATTGTTCTGATTGATTTTTCTCTTTCATTATATTTCTAATTATTGTATTCCTCTTGTTCTTTGAATGGTCTCGTTTTCACGTTCACCATAGTTCTGTTGTGCCATCTGACGCATTTGGTCATTCTTTGCTAGTACAGCATTAGCCAATGTGTTCAATGGGAGTGCTCCTGAATTAAAAGCATCAATTACATTATTTGTTAGTTGAATGGTACATGGTATATTGTCAATCGTTGCTATCAGGCAGTTTCCACGAAGTACAGGATTTTGTAATCTGCTGTTCAATGGTTCATCTGAATAAGTCTTAAAGCGTTCCGCTCCCGGTGAACGATTGATCGATTCGCTTTCTTGTTGCTTCCATGATAAAGCTTCCTTACCTGATTTGTTCAACAGATTGATGCCACCCATACTTATAAGAAGTGTCTTTATAATGGGATTCTTGGTAAATAATCCAGCCATGATAAGTGCCAAAGGGATCATGGTATTCTTCATATTCAGTGACTTTGTTTTCCCTGTGAACATACCCACGATAACATCAGGTAGCATAGCTAAAGAATACCCTAGGTTGCCAAACACATTACTGAAGCCATCCATGCCAGTAGCATTCGCCAGTAGGTCGAGCCACCCACCACTGTTGTTGTTTAAAGGTTGCTGTTCCTGCTGCTGTCCTTGTTGCTGTTGAGAAGAATTTACTGTTGAAGATTCTTCTTGTTTCTCTGTATTCAGGCTTTCTCTCTCTGCCTTTGCTTGAGCAACTTTTTGGGCATCATATTTTGCTTTATTAGCCAGATATTCCTCTTCCTTTCCTGGTGCTACAACCAAAGGGACATTCTTGTACTTTGCGTTATTGGTCTCGGAAATTGATATTGGGAAAGGATATTTGTTTGTTGCATTTGTATTCCATGCCATAGGCTTAAATTGATAATCATTGAGATATATTTTTCGATTCAATTGTTGGTTGAGCGATTTCAGATAGTCATTATCTGCACCATTAAGTTTTTTCGCATCTTTTCTAAATTCATTGAAAACATTCTTGTTACTGCCGAATACACCTTTACTGATAGCGGCTTCCATCGTAAGCTCTTTCTTTTGTTGTGTATTAGTAACTTTATCAATGGCATAACCGGCAATAAGGTCAACCCCAACAAAAGATGCAAAGGATTTCCATGCGCCTGCTCCGCCCATGCTAATTGCATCCACCGCCGAACCAATAGCACGTCCTGACATCTTTTCTGTAGTGCTTGGGTGATATGCTTTCTCACCACGTTCCTCAATTTCCTTGGTCAGCGGTGATTTCATGAGTTCTCCTGTTAATCCCCAAATACTGCTCTGTGCTGCTTTACGGATGATATAATCAGCAGATGACTTGGGCATACCATCATGTACGAGTTTGTTTACCATCAAATCTTCCATGCGTGCACCAACATAGGCATAGGCTAAATCGCATCCTAATTGTTTTGAGAGTGCATCATATTTGTTTCTACCCATCTGCTTAATAGCAGCGTCTCGCCATTGTTCAGCAAACAGGGCAAAGTCTTGTTGAAGCTTGCCTGACTGCTGAATCTTTGTATTGACCATTTGAATATAGTCTTCGGTAGTCTTACTATTCCATTTGCCTGTCATTCGCACAGCCTGTACAGGGTCAGTTGTCATACCATAAGGCATGGCTGAAGCGAGAATACCTGCCGGACTTTGCATATAGTCCGACAACTCTTTCGTCTGCTTCTTATTTAGGTCATCCCTTACCTGCTTCATCACAGGTGAAACCGCAGCATCAAAATAGTGCTGTAGTCCGTATTCTATGGCGGTAAATTGTTCGGGATTCTTGATTTGACTCATGTCTTGCTTTTATAGTTCATTGTTATAAGTTCAACTGACTGAGCAATTGCTCTCTCGTTTGTTCAATAGCCTGATGATACATGGCCATCTGTTTAGGATAATATTCTTCTAACCATGTGTCCTTTTCAACTTGTCGATGGATAAAGAGAATTGCCAATTGTCGGGTAATCTCCACGGATTCTTCACCTTCCTCACGATTGTTAAACCATGCTTTTGTCCACCAACGTGTTTCTGCTCGATCTGGATATACGCTGACTAAACGTGGAATATCAAAACTCTGAACGTCGAAATCCAATTCAGATAAAGGATCGATAATTCCGCTGTCACTCAGGGCTTCGTCGAGGACTTTTTTTTTAGAACATCATTCATGGTCGAGAGATAGACATTGTGTCTTAATGCCAAATAGTTTAAGAAATCA
Organism: Parabacteroides sp. HGS0025; assembly: GCF_000969845.1. Taxonomy (NCBI): domain Bacteria; kingdom Pseudomonadati; phylum Bacteroidota; class Bacteroidia; order Bacteroidales; family Tannerellaceae; genus Parabacteroides; species Parabacteroides sp. HGS0025. Next base: position 73,912 of record NZ_KQ033906.1, on the reverse strand, counting down.
CCAATGAGCAGATTCTGTACCTTACATACCAATGGCATTGCTCTTTGACCGATGCCTAATGGATTGGCCATAGATGGCATACTGTCGAAAAAATAGTTCTTGGAGGCTGAGAGTGAGAAGATGTTTCTCAGACTTTGCTCTGTTCGTTCAGGAAGAATATACTGTCCTCGGTGTAGATCCATCAGATAGGTTGGCAGGAAGTGCATCATTAATTCTTCGATTTCATCTTTGTCCTTCTCATAGTTGGTAGGAGTGTTCATCTCGAAATTCTCAAACTCAGGGAAAGAAAGGCTTCCATTGTGTTCGATGGCTTTGATGTTGCTGAATAGCATACTCAGAAAATCTATCGGATTCATTTCTTCACCGTCAAAACGAACTTCCAGATGTAACAGGTCACCACTCAAGGCTACCATCATTCCTGCTTGTACATTCTGACCGAAGTTAGCATACACATCTGCAAGATGAGAATATTTCACCTCGTACTTTCCATACCGTATAACTTGATAGATTCCATGTTCATTGTCTCTGCCTACACCTGACACTGTACCGGTAGCCAAAGCCGAGAGTAGATAGCGTGTCGCATTAAAATCCAGCCCATGGTGAAAAAAAGTCTCACCGCTGACAGGATGTCTCTGATTGCCATAACCCAAGGATAGTTCTACATTTTTGTCTCGTTCCTCAAAAGGCATGCAATAGCCACTATCTGAACGCAATATCATTTCTTCTGTATAATTCATTTTACTTTACTGTTTTGATTATCTTCTTCTTCCACCACCTTCTGCTTGACTTTCTGATTGAGCCATGCTTTGGGATGCTGTGTTAGTACCTCCTCCAAGTACTTGTGACATATTAGAGTTATTTCCTATCAGCATCATGCCAAGCATGGCACCTGCTATCTTGCCGAGCCATCCGAAGCGTCCAAATGATAGGAATCCTGCGATGACGAGTCCTGCAAGACTGAGTCCCGAAACATTTCCATCACCAAGATTTTTTAAGAAGTTACCGAACATATCAATGCCGTTTCCTCCGAAGATACCACGGAAGAAATTGCTCATACCGCTCCATTTGCTGTTGATATCACTCATAGCTCCATTGACGGAGTCTACCGCTTCCCCGGCCTTCTCTTTCAATCCCTTTACATCATCAACGACCTCTGTAATCTTATTACTGGTATCTTTTCCAACCACCAAATCTGAGGTGGTTTCCAACACACTCTTATCATTTACGATTGCCTCCCATGTCAGATAGCCTGCCGTTCCACCGACAGCCGCAGTCTTTGCAGCTGTTCCTGCTCCTCTAAGGGCTTGGGCTGGATGAATGACGGAATTACTCAATGTTCGACCACCGGCACCGACGAATTTGCCAGTGTTAGAAGCCGTACTTTTTGCGAAGCCTTTTAATAATGTTCCCCATTTGCTCATTATTCTGATTTTTGATTGATTACTACTATTTCATTACTTTTTTCCCATTACGTTTCCATCTGTTCATACAATCATTGACTATGGACTGCTTGTCAACCTTTTCACGACTGCCTTCATCTATCTCTGCCCATATATCAGCCATTGAGGTATATTTCACTGCACGAGTAAGACGTTGTAAACGATGGTTCATCAACTTGAGCTTGGGGCGGATATTGAACACTATCTCTATTCGCTCTTTCTCTGTCATTTTGTTATCACTCAGACATACCTGCCGAATATCATTACATATATCTACGCTACCCATAATCAGCTCTCTATAGATTTTATTACGTTTGGTGGATAATGCTACAGCCAGTGCATTGCCGGCATGATTATCTAATTGCCTTGTGAAGCCATCCATGTTTTTGACTAGATTATTTATCTCGTGATAGAAACCATATATCTGTGCGGCATATACCACAATGCCACGAAATGAACTCAGGTAATTATTGAACTCCCGTTGCAAGTCGGTTGTACCTTCTACTTCTTCTTTGATCCATACATGACCTGTTGTCTGCAAAAGCATGACCGTCTCTTGTTTCTTCAGTTCCTTTTCAGCCTTTTCTGTATACAAAACAATCATACCTGCCAAAGCAGGGTCGTTCTGAGCGAAAATCTTCGGACTGAAACTTAGTGTAAGGATGAGCAATACAATGATTCGATTCATATTAGAATTGTATAGGTGTTAGTCCTGCACTACGGCTGCCGCTCTTCGCCATCTGGAATAGGAATCACGAGCAATCGTTGCGTTATCTCTGTCAAGCATACCGGATGTTGCATTGTTCCACACATCATTCATAGTATAATAGCGGATACTAAGGTGGAGACGTGATAACTTCTTTTGAAAGTCACTGAGCTTATCGTTAAGTGCCCAAAGGGTACGTGAACGTTCAGCTCCTGTCAGCATATTCTCAGAACCTCCGGTGGCGACTGCATCCTTCAGAAGATTATATACGGATACCAATTCTGTAGCGGTCTCGATATATAGATTGTTCATACTGATGGAGGCTGCAATGCCTTGTGGGTTGTTCCCGACTGCCTTACGTAATTTCGATAGGGTGATAAAGATGCGCACGCCATCATTATACAAATGTGTACATGCTTTCAGCGATGAAGCATAACCATTCACTGTCTTGAGATAGCTGTTATATTTCTTCTGCCACTGATGCATTTGATTGAACTCCGCTGCTATGGCGTTTTGAAGCAGTGCGGTCTTTGTCTGACCTTTTATCTGTTTTTCTATCTGTCCGTTAATGGCTTCATTACCTTCTGCCAAAGCAATATATTCCATCGGGTTAGTTGCTGCTATCTGGGCCTTTACTTGAATGGTCGTTGCACTTGATAGGGATATAGCCATAAGTACTGTTCTAGCGATTAGTGATTTCATATATTGAATTGTTTCTACGACTGATGATGACTCTTTCCCTTATCATGGGAACGATTTGATTGTTTGCTTTTACTCCGATAATATCTAAACTTGGAGTTGATCTGTCACCTGAAAAGATGGTTATAGTCTTCATGGAAAACAATTGTTGCATGAAAGTCTGATGTTCGTTGAAGTCAACAATACGATACAATTCCAAATAGTCAACTTTACGCTGAAAGATGCCATGTTCAACCACAAGCTGTTCACTGCCAATCAAATATTTAATTTTTCGCATATAACAAAAGCTATAGAGTAACATCAGGGAGATTATAACAACAATAATCAGTACAAACTCAGCAAATGGCATCCCATCCATTCCTGCATAGATGAGACCTGATATACATAACAATAGCAGAGGCAGTTCATTTATTACAAACTGTTTCCAATGCGGAGTGATAAGTATTGTTTGGAATAAGGGTGTTTGTTGCATCTTTCGTTGTTTTGCAGTTACCGATGAAACCACGAGCGTTTCTTTTCTTCCTCTCTCTCTTCGGCTTCCTCGTTCTTATCTTTTTCTTCGTAATCTTCCTCTCGTTCTATAACGACATCATTGCCGTTGTCATCAAAGGCTGTCTCAATCTCATCGATTTGCGAATAGGCTTTCTTGTCAAGCAATTGGTCGTTCCAATCTTTGTAAGATTTGTCGCATGGTTCGTAATATATTATCTTGTCCTGTGAGGCGCGAAATTCAGCAACGGCTACTCGCATTGCATCGGAATATATCTTATGGCTCTCTTCAAGAGTTTTTCGTATGTCTGATAAATCGTCTTGGCATATCAAACCACTTTGTTTAGAGGAATAATACTCCTCGGCATCACTTTCGTACTTGCCATATAGGTCAAGTAAGTCTTTGGGTAATAGCCATTCATCACCTGAAAAGATGCTGTCATTACGTAGCGACATCATATAGGCTGATAGTTTATCACTTACCATACCCATATTGAGGTGAAGTTTATTTGCGACATCTTCCAATTTAAAGTCTCTATCAGCGAAGTTTATCAGATGTTTTTCTCCGTTAGCTTCAATGATTGTTGAATCTCCTTGAGCCATGACTTTCACGTCTGCATTATTTTTGACCACAAGAAAGTTCAAAGCGAAAGTTCGTCCGGCTTCATCTCTATCGAAACATAGATGATGGTTTGCGGCTTGTGTCTGTGTCAACATTCCTTTGAACTGATGCATGCTAGGATTACCTCCTGTACTAATGAAACAGGCTCTTGCTAATCTGTCAGTTTCCTTTTTGCCAAGCTGTTGCGCATTATTCATTTGCTCTCTCTGAATCTGATAGAATGCCATAGCATCGAACGCACTTTCAAACCAATAGACATCTTTGACTTTTGAAAGTTCGGTTTTAGAGGGGGATGCTATCCACATGCCTTCTGTAGCATTACTTCCTGCTGCCATTCCCTTGTAGCTGGTCCTGCCTTCTTTATCAGGACGGCTTCGTTCTTCCAACCCTACAATGGTAGATAGGTCTGATGGCTTTCTAAGTGGAAAGACAAGGTTGGTATATGTTTGTCCGTTAGAGGCTTCTTTGATAGCTATCATAAAGTTATAGCCAAATGCTTTTTGGGTATCAAGATTGATACCTCTTGGCTTGAAGAAGCTATAGAATGGCTTTTGAGAGGCAAAATTGTAACGGTTAAAGTCAAGACATTCATAATCTTTAATGCTAAAGACTTTAGGTGTATATTCCTTTAGCTCTTTTCTTGGTTGGTTATACTCTATAGGATTATTGAGAAGACGGTTACAGACAACGTTCACCAATTTATCTACTGACATACTTGGTGTGTAGTCTGGAAAGAGTGTTGGATGCTCTTTGATAAACCCGATTACATTATAGTTTTTTTGTGCTGGTGGCTGAAAGCAACACATACCATTGGCGGTGACAATAAACTTATCACCTTTTATGCGTTTGCCGTTGCTGTCAAGTCTAACATATGAAGGATAGCGGATACCATCCTTGCGGTTAAGTTGGTAGCCGGCATCTTTCAGTACATCTTGGATATTGATGCTGCGAAGAAAGTCATCATATTTTAATTCATTCATTAGTGATTCTTGTTTATTGTTACATACCATGATGAAGCTCATGCTGCATGGCATCTGCATTGGCGGCAGCTTCATAATTTCTTGCGGCCACGTCCATTGGCGTATCAACTCCTGGCTTAAAATATGGATGTACGTCAGATCCTCGATGGTGGTGATGCTCTTCATAGAACTCTGGTGGTCCACTTATTCCTCTTCCCAGTTCGCCAACGATGGCAACACCGGCAAGAAGGGCTGCACTTATTTTTACTCCGAGACCTACACCGTCGCCACGTCCTTTCATATCGACTTCCGAGAATACTTTTGAAAAGAGTTTCATACGGTGATAGTCATCCACAGCCATGAACTTATCATACTGCTTCTGTGTAATCTCATGGGTGATATGTTCGCCATTGATGACGGCTGTCATCTTGAACTTTCCTTGTTCTTCTGATGGTTGTACACTGATTTCACCAACCTCCACTTCACGGCCATGTGCTCCCTCACGGAACCATCCTTTATTCTCTTGCAGGTCTCTGCCATCAACCACCCCGATATTACGATCGATAGGAGCTTGGTTCAAGGATGATTCTTCAACGTGATTACTCTCTAATACAGGTTGCAGTCTGGCATCCAATTCTTGCTGAACTTCGGGACGAAGTTGGATGGATAGCTGTTCTTTGCAATTCAGTGTATCCATCGTGATCTTTTCAGAAAAATCACCTTTGATAATGTTGTTCAGTGTTTCAAGCCGTTTGTCTACAGGAGCCGTTTTCACATCATTGCTTGTAAGGACTTTCAACTCTTCATCGGTGACATCATATATCATATCACTATTTGATGCTATTGACTGTATGGTGAGCGTCTTGTTCTTTTCATCCAAGATGATGCCATGAGATGTAAGACATTCCTGCCATTTCTCATTGGAGAAATATACAGGTGATGTTACAAGTTCCTTATAGGGCTTGGCGGATTCCATATTTCTTGGTCGGTTCTCTTGCGGAATAACGACGGCTTGCAAACTTTGAAGTACATCAGCTTGTGGTTGTACTGCCTGTTGACCTTTCCAATAAAAACCATAATCTCCAGAGCGTAGTTCGCCCGGTTTGAGCCTTCCATCGGGACGTTCTACTACCATTGGAGCACCGGCATAGAACATCTGTCCACCTACACGACGAAGATGGAATCCTTCCTGCTGACGTGGAGTCCAACCTAAAAAATTATGATGATATCCCATACGTCCATATTCACCGGCTCCAATTCTGTAACCATGTAATCCCATGGCCACACGTCCATTGGCATTGCGTGCCGACACAAAGTTTCTAGGCATATAGAAGTCATTTTCTACAATGCCGGCAAAGGCGTTATAGGCTTTCTTGTTGGCGAAGCCTGTTCCCCAATCAGTGAGCGTAAGCATCTGTTTCTGAGAGATGGGGTATGTGATAAGCGGCGAATCATGACCCTGAACGGCTAACTGATAACCGTCGCCAACTGGTATAATATGTGCTTGCATCCCATTACGCATGAGGATATCACGCATTTCAGGTTGTAAGTCCATTTCTCGTGGATTGGTATTTTTTCTAATCGCCATAATAGGATTTTAGGGTGTTAATACTTATGCATCGCCATTGCTGAGAGCATCTTCTAGCTCTTCTGATTTTGAATGCACGAACTGTTCGGCACTTTCGTTATTGATGGCAAAACCATTTTCTCGGCAATAGTCTTCAAACTCATTCTGCCATTCTTCACTGAATCGGTTGACATATTCCAGCCAACCGATTTCTCCTTGTTGCATCATCTCGATGAGCACTTCCTCTGGGTAATATTTTTGTTTAGCCATTATTTGTATTTTGTAAGGTTGATTATTTTCTTTGGTTGACGATATTACGTTCACCCATCTTCTTCTGCTCATTCCATAGCTCATCAGTATATTCTTCTTCCGGAACATAGCTTAGGCAACCGTTATCGTCCATTATCCAACAGCCATAACAACCGAAGGTGTATTTATCCCATTCTCTTTTACCTTCTTCCTTCCATTTCTGTCCGTCACCGCCGGCAAAACGAAGTCCTACCTGTGAATGAAGGTCAATGCCAACTGTTACCATCTGGTCATCGGATATAAAAGTAAGTGGGTCTCCTTTTTGAATAGTTTGAATTTCACTGCTTCCAAGACTTAGTTCATCTGATACTACCTGAATGTTTTTCCCAATAACAGGAGACGGCACGGCCATGACTTGATTTGTTTCTGAATCAATCTGGACAAAAGACTTTAGTACTTTACCATCGGGCATAGTAATATCTGCCATGATTGCTTTTCCATTTCTGAGCAGATTCTGTTGCTCTTTTGTGAAATGGTCAAGAGGGGCATACTCTAGGGCTGGATAAAACATCACATCCACTTTGTTATCATCCAATCGAACGAGAGCAAAGCGAGAATAGTTCTGTTGGATATGTCCTTGTTCATCCCTTACTCGCAAAGGAAGTAATGGAGATGGTCGTCCTTGAGCTATATCCTCCAATGCGAACATGGGCAAGTCTTCTATCATCTCATGCGTCAGACCGAACTTTTCGAGGATTCCATAAGGTACTTCGTTCTCGTAAAATGTACTACTTTTCATACTTTGTTATTTGATAAATTTGATATTCTCAAATTCAAAGTTATGCAGGTTTACTGAGATAAAAGAATATGCTTACAGCTTTGAGAATCGTTTTAAATAGTATTATGCTTATAGTATGATTACTTCGATATAATAATACTTTCAGTTTATTCTTTGTTATAGTTAGACCATACAGCTATCAATAATTATTTGTGCTCAAAAGCTTTGTTTACTTTTGCAGCTATGAAGAATATTTCGATTATAATATTGGGAATAATGGTGATGAATGTCGAGCCGTCATTTGCACAGTTCAACACGATAGGTTTAGTTTCTCCCCGTCAGAAAATAGAGCAGGTCGCAGAAAGTGATAATTCACCGATACACTCAGAGATTGATTCTGATGATGGTGATGTGATAGACGATAAAGATGCTGTATCTGATACTTCACTTACTTGTTTGTCTCTATCATGTGTTTCGCTTCCATTACTTCGGATAAAAGTAAATTCTCCTTTTGGTTGGAGAAAGGATCCTATTTCCGGTAAAGGCCACACACTTCACAATGGATTGGATCTATATGCTAGGAATGATAATGTGATGGCGATGTTGCCTGGGGTAGTAGAGAAAACAGGCAGTGACAGTCGTGCTGGTAAATATGTCGTGCTTCGTCATGGTAATATTTTGGTGAGCTATTGCCATCTTTCAAAAATCTTGGTAGTTCAAGGAAGAAATGTATCAGCTGGTGATGTGATAGGTATTACTGGAACAACAGGGCGTAGTTCTGGAGAGCATTTGCATTTGGTGACAAAACAAAATGGCCGAGTATTTAACCCGACCATTATGCTTGATTTTATTATGGAAACTACACTGCTTCATTCAAACATACCAAAGCGATAGTTAAGTTTGAAGTGCCCACGCTTCCTCTTTTTCATTAAATGATTTTCGATTTCACGTCAATCTTCTTATTTATTATCCTTACAATATTTATTAAAATCAGCGACAGTATATTGCTTCGAAGCAATAATGTTATCAACATTAGAATCTGCAAAGTCTATTGACAAGTTTGCAGAAGAAGGACCTTTTACATGAGTAGAATAGAATGTAAATCGATATTTTTCACCTGGTGATAACTTTGAACACGCATTACCGTTGTCATCACTGATGTATTGCTTATTCCTATCATAATACTTTACGTTATACTTGATATTCCTTATTGTAAGATTGGTGTTATTGATAATCCATGCTTGTCCATGAGGTTCATTACTATAATCTGTTTCCCAATCCCAATAAGATACTTTTACTCCTGCACGTAACTCAATGTATGCGTCAATGTAAATTGAACGATAGAAACCATTCAAGTCTGAAAGAAGCTTATTTTTCTCAATATCAGTTTTTGTATTGTTTTTCAAATCTATTTGTTTGGCAAAATCTTTCAAATAAGTTGGCGTAACAATTAATCCTTCAGAGTTGACAATCTTAAACTTTCCATTCTTATCTTTATGTATATAGAACTTCACGCTATCTTGCTTGAAAATACCATCTTCTCCAGTATAACTGTTCTGTCCTGAAACAATTATAGTATCACCTTTTTTCTGAATAGCATCATTTATATCAAGGACATCACGTTTTATAGCAATGCCAAGAGAATCAAATTGAGGGTATATATCTTTAATCTTGACACTTGCTGTTGAATCTGTAGCAGCTATAAAGAAATTCTCAACAAGTTCCTTTGCGACATCTCCGTTATTACTGCATGATGATAAACAGGATGCTGCAATAATTAAAATGGATATCAATGACGTTCTCATTTCTTATCTTTTTTCTGTTGAGGACGCTTAAAAACAAAGTTCAATACACTTGTTCGTGTATTCTCTCTTATTCCTGTAACGTATTCAGAACTTCCAAAATTGGGATGAACAGTATTCGTCTCAGTATAAGAATTTACTAATTCCCAACCATCTTCACCCATTTTATTGAGCATCGGTGTTTGGTCATTAAATACCATTGGAGCATAATCAGGCAAACTCTCAGCATTCTGACCTGCTACTTTAACAACCTTGTACTCCCATTTGGTATTCTCTGTACAAGATGACAATGCTATCACTGCAATAGCTACGAATAAAAATCTTTTCATATCAATTAAATTTATGGTTGAACATTCTAATCAAACATCATCACAATCCCGCCTACATTCTCGAAGTCTATACTGTCGCACTTAGGACATTTCACAACTTTATCAGCATCTCCGGTGGTATTATCTGCTTTACTGCCTTTGATTTTCTTGTTTTGGAAACCGACACCAGCATAGTGTGTCCATTCATTTCCACATTGCTTGCATTTATAGTTTTTTGTCTGTCCCATAAACTATAAGTTTTTAATCCTATTATGAATTGCCAATTTTATATCGAATCCCATATCTTCGTCAGCATATAGAATGACACCATGAACGAGTAATGAAAGGTTTATTTGACCGATAGCTTCTTGAAGTGTATCGAATGTATAAGTATCTTTATCAATTTCATTTTTATCATGGGGCAAGAAATCTTTATAGGAAGATTGGTCGTAATGATAAATGAATGAACCATTACTATCCTGTAGAATTTCCACAAATCCACCTTCTCCACCTACTTTTAATAGCAATGTCTGTTCTTCATTCATATTTTCAATATGTTTATAGTTATTCGAATATAGGGTACAAAGTTACATACAATGTGTACCAAAGGTCGGTACACAGTCAAAATATTTGTAGTTATTCGTAGCGATTTAGTCCATTTTGATGTAATTCACGCACTTTATCTTGTAGTGATTGAGGCTCTAATACTTTAACTAATCCCGCTCTTGATACTAGATAACCGGCAAAATCAAGTGTAGGTCTTAGTGTCAGTTCAAAGTCGGAATACTCATTGGATGTGAATATTTCCTTTTGACTGGAATGTATGGGCAAGTCTCTCATTGAGAGTCGTTCTGTTTCATAAGCTCTAACCAATATCCGCTCTGTAGGTGTCCCATCATTGTTTACAATGCCAAAGCAATTTCTAAAATAAAGCTCAGTATTGAAATCTTCATCTTTTTCAAAATGGGTATTGGTAGGAGTAACATCTTGCATCCGGTCGAAAGAGAGGGTTCTAAACTCACCATCTTCAATTCTTTTGCAAAGAAGATACCAACGACGATGAAACAGCTTTACGCAATATGGGTGAACCGCATATGTTTTTTCATCAGATGAACTATACTTTTTATAAGTAATCTGTAAAACCTTACTTTCCTTTAGTGCTTCAACAATTACCGATAATATCTCGCCTTCAGTCGGTATTGATTCAAGAACAATACAATCATGCAGACTTCTATATTCGCTAATTGTATTATTTACTGTTAAAGTAGAGAACATCCAGTTTTGTATTGAGTCCTCTTCAAGTACATGGGCGTTGCCTATATAATATCTAAAGCCATCTTTAGGGTCACATTCAATATATACACCAAAGATATCCAGTATATCATCACGGTGACGATTGAATGTTGTTCGGGCTATTGACATACCTCCACTCATTTCAGTCTTTTGCCACTTCTCATTGATTTCTCGGAGTGTGATTCTCTTGGCTTTATATATCGTGTTCAAAAGCCAAATATATTGCTTAAAGATATGGTATAGCTTCATCTTAAATGCTTTAGATTGTGGTTTTCTAGATATTTGTATAAATTTTTAAGGGGTCTTTAGTTCTGTATAATCTACCTATTTATTTAAAATTCAAATCTTTATTCCACATCAGCTCAGACAACTTCTGATATAATATGCAACGCTCTTTTATGGCATCAAACTTAAATTCACAGCTTGTATATTCTTTAAAAGGCAAATAATTTTTCTTAATGAAAGAATTAAAAGAAGGATTGTTCTTATATAATTCTTGGCATAAAGATGATGCTAGTATATTCTCCTTAATATAATGAGGCATCTTATATTTCCATTCCATATCGTTTAGAGACTGGTTAATACCATTGGGAAGTAGTACTAGATCTCCAATAGTATTTCTTGCATCAGCAAAATCTGATTTATCAGTAAATTCATCAGTATGCCATTCTGGATGATCACTCCAAATGTGTTCTATTTCGTAAGGCTTACAATCCGGATTAGTCATATATCTAACGTAATTGCTTCCTTGTCCACATCTATCTTCAATGAAAGAGGTTAAGCGGCTTAGATAGAACTTAACAAAGCGTCCATTTTGCATGTGTAGTCTAAAAGAAGAGACTTTGGTGAAGTCAAATTTGGCTTCTTCCTCTGAGATTGATTCAACGAGTGCCACTTTAAGGGTTGCTAAGTCTAAGCCACGAATTGTTCTGACCAGGGAACACATTGTATATCTTATTGAACTCGCTGAAAAAAGCTTATAGTTTATAGCACGTCTTACAGCGAATCCTTCAAGGTGATGTGCTACAAGATTTATCTTAGCTCTACAAATTGTATCATCATCAGTGATGTTTAGGGGAGCTAAATAGAGCGGATAACTAAGTGATGGTGAGATACCCCAATGCTGGTGATAATATACATGCTCCAAGCTTTTATCAAATACTTGTTCTGCGGACTTGATTAGCATAAAATACTTGAGGTAGAAATGATAAGATTCTTTCATGAATTTCTCTATATCTCCATTGATTGATTTTGCTAATAACCCCTTAGAATAGTTATCTTTGAACCAATTATGGAACCTGGTACCAATGTTCTCAAAGTCCATGTTTATAGAACCTTGTTTAGATTGTCTAATTGTTTCGGCGTATTGAGACCTAAGCCATGATTGAAAAAATTGATTGTCAGTATCATCAGAAATTTCTTTTAATTTCTGAATTTCACTTTTCCACTCATTATTCATAACCTTTCGTTGGTCATCAGAATTGAACTTAGAAAGAATGAAACCTTTCAGCATATCAGATGGTTTAAGACTCTTTCCTCGATTGTTCATTGTTTCGAATATTGTATAAGCATTATCCTCTGACGTTGCTGTGATTTTTACTAATATAACTTTCTCAAGAAGCCAATACACAAATGACTTCAATACATCTTCTCCAAATGAATCTTCCGGAAATGCTTCAACAATATCCTTATATCGATTGGCCATATTGATAGTGCTTTCGTCATCAAGGTCAGTTGGTTCATAATCACCACAGTCATATAACGCTTTTAGGCAGATTTCTCTTTCAGGGACTTGAATATTAAATGATTTCTCACCATAACTATCCGAATAAATAAGATTATCTATCTGAGAGCGCATTGTATTATTTGTCTTATGCAAAAGATAAATCAATAAAAGGGTGAGAGAAGTGATACGTTGTTGACCATCTATAATACTGCTAATACCGTTTCTTTTATCACTTAGCACAATAGACCCCATATAGTAAGTGTTATAGTTAGCAACATTCTTTGGCGTATCACCAACTTTATAGTCATCAAAGAAAGCATTTGTCAGGTCTTCAACCAACTGCTCAATCTGAAGTTTTTCCCAAGTGTATTCACGTTGGAAATAATCAACGATGTACTTTTTATCTGCAAGGATTTCTTTTAATGAGTATTCCTTTGCGAGTATTGTTTTATTTGATGATTCCATAATAATTATATTTTAGTTTTAGATTGTAGAGCCACGTTCCACATTTCACTTATGTCACTAATACCATTATCAGTATATATTTGATATAGACAATTCTTTTTTAATTTTACAGAAACCTTGATTTTATTGTTACTCAGCTGGGTTACTGATAATATTTTGCAGTTACTTGCAAAAATATACTTAGGCTTGAACGTAAAAAGATGACCATTAAACTCTTTCGGTTCTTCTTGCATATATGACATCGATAAGCTACATGTTTCATCTTGTAATTCGATATTACTCCTTAGTTTATCCGCATCTCCTTCTACTTCAAAGGTATGTTCCTCATCATCATTTGGAATAGAAAAGAATTTTTCTTTGTATGCGTTAACTAGTAATTCTGATAGTTCAAAATGTTCTGGTGAAAAATTAATGTAACTATCAAATTCTATATCATACCATAATTCTATATTCCTTATATTCTGATAGTAACGTCTAACTTGATTGAAATTATTTGCGTATTGTATTTTATTTGGAAATTTAAGAGGCATTGTTGGAAGTAATGATATTATAAGTTCTTTGTTCCCCCATAAAGCTATTGGTAGTTCAATCCACTTCAATGCATCTGAATTATCCTGATATGTTTCATTTAAAGTTATATTGCAGGTACAACTTATTGATTTGTTTATATAATCAATTGTAAATATAAATTGTATCGTAAATGGTTGCACCTTAGATTTAAATACTATTTGATTTCCTAGATTGAATCTAACAAACTTAATCTTCTCATTGAAACCTGTATCTTTAATTTTTAGACTACAGCTTACCGTTTCGGAAGTTGGAGAAATAATTAAGTATGATAAATCTTCATTGGTGCCAATTGTCATTCCATTAATCAACACCTCAATATTGTTCAATGATTTTGTGGGTAATTTTAAACCTGGCACAAGTGAACCATGAAATGTGTCTTTATAGATAGAAGGATCATTATTCATAAGTTTTTGAGCTAATATTTTTTCTATTCTTAGATTGATGTTAACTTCAGCCTGACCTATTGTATTAAAACTTACTGAATTTTTCTTTTCTCCTTCTACACCTATTGCTTCGAGATTATGTTGACGGCTATATTGTGATAATGTCTTAAATGAAATTTTATTTTTATTATAGTCCTGTTTGATGTGCTTATCGAGTGATTCAAATAAAGGAGAAAATAAATCTTCCGCTTTTGCATCATAATATTTAACTTTGGTCTCAGCCAGTCGATTTACCTTATAACTTTTAAGTCCAGGTGCGATTAAAAAGAATTTTCGTGGTTGTCCGTTTGTCTCTTTTTTTACCTGTTTTATTATTTCGAAAACGTTTGAATCCTCAAGACTATAGCCAATAAATAAGATATCTTTTGTTAGTATCTCAGCCTGTACAAATTTCCATAATAATGAATCTTTAGTCTTGACAAAATAGTTTGTGTAATCTTGCTTTGTCAACAATATACTTTCTTCTGACTGAAAATCACCATGTATTTTAATTATATTAACTTTATCCTTGCTCAGATTTGTCAAATCTTGTGTATTACGAACAACATAACATTTTTCCTGACCATATATATCTTCCAACAAGGTGTCATAATTTGTAGTTATAATAGTATGAATATGTGGAATTCTAGTTAATTTTTGATGATCTGACGTGTCTGTAGGAATAAATGACATTTTATCTCTGATTATCTTCATTAGAGATTCACGATTATGCATTTGTTCGTATTCTTCCGATACTTTATCCAAATCATTACCATCTATTTTTTCATCTTCTGGTAAAGTATTGTTTATTGCATTCACCAAACTATAAGCTGAAGGAGCTCCAGCTTTTAGAGAAAAGCCTGAGCCGATAAAGAGCGTTATATTTTCTTTACGTATAGAGTTTATTAATTCTTTGAAGTCCACCATAACACATTCTATTTTATTCCTAATGCTTTAAAAGCTGCATCAATAGGATCCGAATATACTTCCAAACTGAATTTTGATATTAGGTCAGCTGGAACTTTAGAGTAATTAATCATGTCCGCAACAGGTATCAGAATTCTTTTAGCACCTGCATCTTGGGCTATTTGTAAAGCACCTGCTAAATCGCTTGTAGGAATAATAGTTCCACCAATACTCATTGAGCCAAGTATGCACATCTGCGGTTGAACGCATCTTCCTGTTAAACCTGAAATAAGGGAAATAAAAACTCCTAATTCCAATCCTTCAAGAGTACCAATTCCGTTAATATCTGTAGCTTTCATGTGCATTTCGTTTTCTGCAAAGTGTGCGCTCTGAGAAATTCTGCTTAGATTAGAACGGCAATAATTTACAGCTTCTTTAAGTTCATCACTGATAGCACTGCCTGTCCCAAATCCAGTATGGGTGAATTTACCGGCTCCGGGCATTACCTGTAAATCTAATCGTACCAAGCCAAGATTTCCTTCTCCTGGCTGGTGTGCGATACCATAAAGAGAACCAGGCTGCAATTCACCTTCAGGGATAAGAGCAGAACCACCGCTTTCAGGAGTATTCACATAATGTTCTTCACCATCCTCAATATCAATATAACTGAAATGTACATCGTAAAATTCTAGTCCACCAATCTTCTTTAATTGCTCCTTGATACGGCGGCGACCAATTAGCGCATATTCCAAGCAGAGACGAACATCTTCCTTACCATAATTTTCATCAGGGAATAATAGTTTAAGAAGACCGCTCACTGTTTTCTTGACAGCAATAACGTCACGTTGATTCAAATCCTTGCCTAGACGGAAATATTTCTGTATTGCATCACTAGAACTACGCTTACGCATTTCTCTTAAACATTCAGAGAAATAATCAGATATAAAGCCGTATGAATCAGTAAAGAACTCAGGTCGCATCTTTGGAATTTCCCAACCAGGCAGGTAATGGTGGAAACGGTCAAAGAATGCAGTATCAATCATATCTTTAGGAAAAGGAGAAAGCAAATGACTTACCTTTACCAAATTCTCAATACTTCCATTGATATTACCCACAAAAACCATTGAAGCAGAGGCATTGATGCTTTCCTTGCCACGGCTGAATGAACCATTCGCCATGTATCCTTTCATAATCTGAATGCCATCCTTATCCTTCATGTTGATACCTGCTACTTCGTCGAAAGCGACAACGTCCCATGTTCCTACAAGACCGACCTTATGCTGTCCCATGTTGTAGAATAGATTAGCTACTGTAGTCTGACCACCGGAAATAAGTATAGAGTAAGGGGAGAGTTCATCATAAACATACGATTTACCTGTTCCACGAGGTCCAAGTTCGCATATATTATAATTATTCTCAACGAATGGAATCATTCTTGCCACCAAATGCCATCTTGTCTTTTCATCAAGATTAGTCGGTTCCATACCTATACTGCGGCAGATAACCTCAATCCATTCATCGAGGGTAAAGTGCTTTCTGCATTCTATGTATTCTTCCAAGTCAGTGGATGGCATCTGTATTGGTTTGAGCGAAACCAAACGGAACGGACTTTCCTTTGTGTTTTCATCATAGTTATATTCCATATCTATGATACACCATATTCCGCCACACAACAGCTTCTCATAATTCTTGATGTAACTGTCATCTATTATTATGTGATTGAGGTTGATATTAAATATCTGTCCCTCATAACAGTTGTTGTGCTCATTTAGTTTTGCTGAGACCTTATCAATAATCTTATAATGACCTCGCTCACGAATTTTTGATTTAATCTTTTCCGCTTCATCTGGTCTTACAAAGTTTTCGGCTAGTACATGTTTTACCATGTTGGTACCGTTCTCAATATCTTCCTCGTTATCAGTGGCACAGTACATGCCTAGAAGATACTCTAAAACGTAGCTTGGTACGTTCGCACCTTCCTTTATGCTCTTTGTAAGGTCTTTGCGAACAACCTTACCTGCATAATAGTCGTTTAATTTTTTATCTATTTCGTCCATTGCTAATCTCCTCCTTTAGAATTCTGCTTGAAACATTACACTTACTTTGTAAGCAGCCTCCTTATATAGTGCGAACTGCTCTGAGTCTGGCAACTTCTTTTCCATTCTCAACACAACTTCCTGTCCGTTTAGCTTAGACAGTTCATTCTTGAACATAAAGATATGCTTTTGCTCTCTTTGTGTAGAATCATTACTTTGGCTATCAAAAACCATAATAACAGAGTCTGAAATCAAATTACCATTTGGATCATAGAAACCCATCTTCAAAGTCAAACCTTTGACCTTCTCTGATACAACTTCCGACTGATAGAAACTTATCGTTTGATTGTTTGTAGTAAGTCTTGATCGCTGATTTAGAATATCGACATCAACCTGACTAACATCCTGTTTCTTTTGTATGTTAACATGTAGCACAGGTACAACAATCTCTTGCAGCATTGAACCTCCATGAACGAAACGGCTTCCTGAGCCTTGTTTACGTATTCGGTTCATTGCTTTGGCTATCTGTACTTGTTTGCCGGTCTTTAATCCTACATCTTCACTATCCCAAGTCTTGACAGCTGCTCCTGTTTGCAGATTCTCACCAATCACAAATCTTCTTGTGTCGGTGATGATGTCTCCGTGAACTTTGAAGTCAGTGAAGTCACTTTCATCCAATTGCTCATTTTGGAACAAATATCCATGGTCGGATGTGACAAGTATGTTTGAGCCATTACCATTGCGAATCTTATCAATAATTTTAAGTATATGCTCAAATTCATCTTCTGTTGCCTTAAAAACATTTCCTTCTGTATCTTTGTTGTCGCCTGTTTTGTCGATGACATTACTGTATATGTAGATTAAGTCAAAATCCCTGAAATAAGTCTTAGGCGTCGATATTTCCAAAAAATCTTCTGCTCTTATTGCAAGACTTTTCAAAACCTTCTTATTCAAGACTTTATTTCTGTTTTCAGTGCCTTTGGTACTTGAACCGTCGGCGAAAACTTCATCAGCAGGCTTTTCATACGATAATTCTCTGTTTGGCAATAGTGCAGCCATGCCAAGCTGGGTGTATGATGGAAGTGTTGAAACCATAGCTGGCTTCATGGTAGTCACCATACGGTTAACTTGGGCAATGCGCTGTTCCATCTCTACCATAGTCTCATAGCGTAGCGCATCACTGATAATAACGAAAAGCTTATTATTTTTAACCACAAAAGGAGAAACATGATAATCATAGAAACGGCGTTGGTCAATAACATGATTAATTCTCCATTTATCCATATCATCAACTAATGGTTGCCATTTGTTTGCAAGTTGCATCAAGAACCCATTGGTATAAGTTCGCTGGACTATTTCTGTAATGTTTGCTAACAAACCATAGCTTTCTGCTTCCTTTGCTTCACGGAAATAATGACGGTAATGCAAATCTATTGAATACAGGTCATTGCAATATAATTGAAATCCCTCTTCCACAGAATTAATGATTAGTCCGGACATCATCTGGTCTATATCTTCCAACATACGCCTTGCCTCCAACAAAGCTTTTATAGTATGGGCTGCAACAGAGAAAAAGACTTTGTGCTCTCTCTCATCAACGATGCTCTCTATTTGTTCCACAGTCATCGTGCTATTTGCAACTTCTACTTGCAGATGTTGAGCAATCAGTTTATCTACACAAGGGAATGTTTCAATAGGTAAAAGTTGTTCCAATGTATAGTCTTGCAATGATTCTTTTATATTCAATTCTTGTTCAAGAAGTGAAGACCATTCCTTATACATGTCACCAAACTGTCGGCTGTCACGCCAATCTCGCATGAAGATATATGCTTCGTTGGTCAGTGTATTAGATCCTTGATGACGAAGCAAATCATTTCGGAATAGGACGATAATCAGATCCTTTATGTTTCTGCTTTTGTCATATCCAAAATATGTTTCTACATCCTCCCAATAAACATTGCTCAGGTTATATTTTTCCAAACGGTTCTGCATGTCATTTTTGCCTTCCAATGTCTCTTTAGCCAAGGCGTATGTAAGAGCATCATATGTAGGTTCTGTTTTACATACCACAGAAAGCATTTGTTTCTCAATAGCCTTCACGTTCATTTGTGTAGTAAGGCGTGTAGTAATTTTTTGCCTATTCCCTGCTGTTTTAAAGAAGTCAGCGTGAGCATCCACAACTTTTGCTTTCAGCTCCATAGGAATGCCACACTCAGCGGCATAGATTGAACCCATATCTGCCGAGAAAGGTATTGATTGTACTTCCAAATCAAGTAACCAGTTATCTTCATCATCAGGTCTGGCTTCTTGACTATATATGATAAATCCTCTCTCTGGTTGTTCACCGGCGAGTATTCTGTGTTTCAGTGTGAAGGCATTCCGATTAAGAGTAAGAATTTCAACCCCTGGTATTTCAAGGCTTGAAACAAAATCATTCATCTGCCCACCTTCGTCATACCAGAATATGAATCTCTTGCGGTCAATCAGTTCGCTGAGAACACCCTGTATTTTATCTTTTGTTGAATCGTTCATATTCAATTATTCTTATTTTTTCGTTGAATGGTATATTTGGTCATTTTTGTTAGAATATGAAATAATAATTTCTTTCTGAATTAGAATTTTCATAAAATCCTCATTCAACTTGTTTCTTTGTATCTTTGGCGATTTTCTGGAATTAGCAATTTCATCATAAGGAGAACCTAAGGACACTAAGAACAATATTATTTCGTCATTATCTAAGTAATCATGAATCCGTAGAAACAGTTTTATTCTGTCAATTTTTGATAGTTCTTTCTTTTTTATCAGCTGCACCTTCAAAGAATCGCTTACAGAATATTGATTAGAATCCAATAATACATTATCCAAAACAAATTTTGCATTATCAATGCTGTTTACAATGATACTTTCATTAACTGAATTAATGAACCTAAACTTCATTTCTTTGCAAATTTTTGATGAGCTAAGAAGAAGCTCCATATCAGATGTATCAAAAACTATTTGATCTACTTGTTCGATGAATTTATCAGGGGCATTTTCAATTAGCTGAACATTCAGATCTTTGTAATTTAGACGTAAGAAATCATAACCAGCAACAACTTTTTGAACTTTATTACTTTCAATTAAAACTTTCATCCTCTCAGTAGTTATTAAACTTGGGTCAAAGTTATTGTAACACCATGGAATGGATTGCAGAAGTAATTTATATGATACATCATTAATACTTTTTTCGTGAATTAATGCCTTACATAATTTGCTATATACTTCAACTCCGTCTTCATTAATTGCAGTTGTCATTCTGCTTTTGGATAATGCAATTGCATTATTATCTTGATTTAAGAAAGTAATAACGGACGTTGATAATAAATCGCTATCATTTGCGAACATTGCTTGAATATTATCCCATGTTGGTTTTACTTTTGAATAATGGAATAATGAATGGGCTTCCTTGATGCCTGTAATAGTAGTTATATCATTAATAACCGTATCTATTTTTTGAATCAGTTTCTCTTTTAGTTCTAATTTCAAGTCTGAATTATTCAAAAGTAGGGTATATGAGTCAATATTTTCCTTCGTATTATCTGCTATTCCAATCAATATTTTCTCAACATAAGTATTTGTATTTTCTTCTATGTATGTCACGATTGAATTTAAGTCTGACTCTCTTAAATAAGAATAGTTATTTGTTTTGAATTTTTCTAAGTCAAATTTATCTTCAGGAATTATCGCTTTCAGCATTTCTATATTAATCTCATAATAGCAATTATTCATGAGAAACATCAAATCTTCTTTTGGCGATTCTGAATTAATTGTATTGAAAACAATTCCTAAAGATTCCACCAATCCTCGCCTTACTTTATTATCCATATCTATAATAAAGAAATCGCTGTAGTTTGCTATATAAGAGTCATTTTCATTAAATATTTCTTTAAGATCTTCAATCTTTGCATACTTCATTATTAATAGAAAATATTGTTCCTTTCTTTCATCAATATAGCTGGATTCTGAAAGTATATACCTCCATATATTATGCCAGTATGAACACAATTTAATTACAAATAAATCTTGAAATTTGGCTCTATCAATGTATTCGTCTATAAATCTGATAGTAATTTCCTGCTCATTTAAAAGCTGATTAAATAAGACAGTTAATTCATTTGTATAGTTGCATTCGAGTAAAGTATCTACAATATCAAAATTAAGGATACATTCCTTTTCAAAAGTAAAAATATTGATACGTTTGAGTAGTTCCTCTTTCTTATGCAGAACATAATCAAACTGAGGTGCCAATTCTCGTTTGACATTTATCAAAAATTGATAATCTGATTTTGATAACGCACCTTCATGGAAAATTGAAATGTAGTCTAAATAATTCTCATTTATATAACCATTTCTTAATAGAATGTCTATTAACTCTCCTTTTTTTATGTCATCACAGTTTACTTTTATTTTTCCTTCAGACAGTATTTGTTTCAAGCTACTTTTTTTGATGGAATTTTGTTCAGCTTGTAGCTCAATTATTTCTTTTTTAAGATCATTGTTGTTTTTAGATTGCTTATCTAAGATAATCTTTTCTCGTTGATCGTATGTAAAATTTGGATTAACTTGTTTTTCTATTTCTTTAAAATTAAGAGATTGACTATTAGCTGTTTTTCGTCCATAATATGTATTTAAAGAATAGAATTCAATTGTCCCGTTCTTTATTTTTGAAAATGTATCGTCGTTAGTAAAATAAGCAATATTTACAAATTTATCGTCATCTCGTAATCCCATAAAATCATTTTTCATTATACTATCACATACTTTGCTCACATAAAGAGTGCGTAATTCTTTTATATTTGAGGTAAAATATGCGTCGGATTCTCGCAGCCGTTCTTTTATTGATTTAATTTCTTTTTCAATTTTTGAAACCGCTTCTTGAATATATCTATTCTTACTATTAATAGTATTAAATAGTTCTCCTTTGTTTTCACTCAAATCAGTAAAGTCTTTAGGAAACAGATTCTTATATACGATAATAGCTAATAATTTATTCATGTCAAGCTGATTGCTATCCTTCGTGGCATATACATGAAATTCATTCATGATATTATATAGCAAGCGCATATCATCAATAAATAAGGATAAATCATCTATTAGTTCATTGTCTATTTTTGTAGATGATTCTTTCAGCATCTTTTTTAATCTATCTCCGGAGTTTGAGAAGTTTACAATAGGAATAACAGGAAGCATAAAATCAAAGAATTTTGCTCTGTCCTTATCTTGAAACATATCGTCCTTTATAGCATATATAAAAACGACATCTCGATCAATCTTCTTTGAATTGTTTATAAGAAGATTTATTTCACGAAGTTTTGTGAATACTTCAGAATCTCCAAATCTGTCTAAATCTTCGATTATAACAACATTGTAGTTCGTCGCTTCAAAGAAATAAATAATTTCATCAATATGATTATTAAGAATAGATTTACTTATACTTTTATCAATCTCAATTTCTGCTCCTTGTAAGTTCAATTTTTTAATAGAAAGACCAATTATTGAGCGAGATGATTTATAAATAATCAAGAATATTTCTACAATAAAAGCAATTACTGCAATGTATTTGGCAATATCACTTGAAAATATTTCACTTTCAAAATTAAAAAATAAGTCAAGTCTTTTGGGTTGAAATAGTATTATGATTGATATAGCAAAAATCATAGTAGCTATTGTTTGAATTAATAGATTCCATGATTTCTGTCTATGAATCCTTTTTAATCTTGAGTCTGGAGTTTTTGAATTAGTTTCACGATAGAAGAGCTGCTGTAATAAACTTAATTCAATTAATCGTTGAGTATCACTATTGGTAGAATGCTCATTTTCTTCATCTCTGGCAACAGTTTTCGCCTTCTTAGGTACTTCAAATGTTGCTAAAGAAATATTAAGGAAATGATCCTTTTTTGAAAACCATTTTTTGCTTTTAAGAGACCGTTGTTCTTCTCTTTTTATGAATGTTTGTAGGATACTACTTTTGCCTGATCCATAAGGACCAGATATAGCAATATTTTTAATTTGTTTTTTATTAGACAAAGCCCATGAAAGAGCATTAAAGTATACTTCACAATCTTCTGCATTATCTGTTGGAGATAATGGTTTATAAGGTAATTTGGTAACCTTATTTTGATTATCAGAAAACCATTCCCTAATTATTGATCTATATTTATTGATCTGTTGTTTTATCGTTATCCAAATTTTCATGAAGCTTTGTCTTTTTTATTATTGATGGTCTGTTACCAATTTGTACTTTTGTTTGTTACTATTGGGTTTATCTGGAATTGTCATCTCAATGACACCTGCTTGCATCATCTTATTTAAATATTTATCTTTCAAAGTACGAGTAGAGCAAGACATTGTTGATGAAAGTTCTTTCGCCGATTTTGCTTCTCCCAAACTCTTCAGAATTGTTTCTATAGAGTTGATATCGCTCTCTTGGAAATAACTTGGTATTAACTTGGCAAATGACTTAGGAAATGACTTAGGAAATGACTTAGGAAATGACTTAGGAAATGACTTAGGAAATGACTTAGGAAAATCTTCGCTATTATCTTGCAAATCAGTATATTTAATAGCTGAATAGCTTATCACTTCAAATGCAGTTATCTTATCAACATTAAATACCGGTTCTTTATTTCCATTATCAATCATCATATTCTTTACACGGCTTACACCACGATTGAACATATTCACATATCCCATTACTTTTAAAGCTTGAGCGATAATAGGATTACGATAGTCATTCACATTAGGAAAATTCTCAGGACGAGCCTTGCCATACAGCCCACCGGGATTCATTATTTCTATGCGGTCAGTAAACTGATAGAAGCGTGTAGGCATATTTGCCTGATAGTCGCGGTGCATACAAGCATTCAGAACCAATTCTCTCAGTGCATCCTTTGGATAATTCGATTGGTTCTTCTCTCTAAGTGTGCTAATAGCCACCGGGCTTGTTTTTACTACACCATAGTCGATAAAAGCCTCCAACTTAGGCATCATTTTGGCAAGACACTCATAAAATGGCTTGTCATCATCAATTTCCGCACCCTTATCCAGCCCAATAAAGCGTACATATTGTAGATATGCTCCATACAAGAACTGTTTTGGATTCTTTCCAAATAATACAATACAAGCATTAGTCGGACAATTATGTTCTATATCATATAAGCCTAAAGAAGCCATTTGCTGCTCTATATTTCTCGTATCTTTTTCCAGTTCTTCTGCATCTACAGCTTTAGGAATATATTCATTCTTTATAATGTCAATATAAATATCATCAATTTTAGCATTATAACAAGGCGAAGCATCAAAAGTAGCCATATTGCTCATACGTTTTTCCGATAGAATACGTTCTTCATCTATGGTTGCAATATCTCTACGTGGACCTATGCGAATGAATGTTCTTCCTCTATAGCGCACAGGGGTAGAAAATGATGGCTGTACTTCTACTATAAGTAGATCACCACCATCCAATTCGTATCGTTCGCAAGTCATCATAGGGATTGGCAAAATGTTGCCATCACTACGAATGCCGGAGATTTTCTTGAATAGATTGTCGTCAACTTTTAGTCCTGACAATTCTCCGTTATCTTTTGCTCCGATAATCAGATACCCATTCTGTCGAGAGTTAGACATATCGTTGCTGAAAGCACAGATGGCTTCTTGGAACTTATCCATATCACCGGTGCTCACTGTACGCTCTATTCTTGAGGTTTCTGTGCTATGCAGCAACTTATATATTTCATCCTTTGTCATAACATCTGTATTATTTTTCAAGAGAATCATTTAACTTCTTTATCCAAAATGCAATACTTTCTAATTCGGCTGTATATTCTTTAAGAACTAATGCAAACGAGTGTTCCGATTGTCTTAATTCGTATGAAGGAGAAGAAGTTTCTGAATACTTATCTGAACCTGATTTAAACAATTCTATTGAACCTTCAATCGTCTTAAGTTCATCGTTCAAGGCTGTTTGAATATATAGAATAATATCACTCGGTATATTCATTGTATTGCTGAACGAATATTCTGCCAATCTTATAGCTTCAATATGTGTTTTCCCAATAATTGGAATCTGACTTCTAAATTGTGTTTTGCATATATCTATAGCTAATTTTAGTGCTTTTGTATGTTTTGATATTTGCTTGTTTACAACCAATTCGTTTACACCATTCTTATTTTTATCAATAAATTTAGTCATAGTCTCTATATGACTTTTATATTTATTATCAAGTTGATTGAATATTAATGTACTATTTGATATTGCTTCCGCACAATTGCCAAATAGTTCTTCCCAATACTCGGTATCATAGATATCATTTTCATCAGAATCAGGTAATGTAAAATCTGATTGATATGTATCTATTATAGTATTTAATTCATTTAGAGAATTTTTATTGAGTTGGTGAGTATTAAATATAGTAATCTTATGTTCTTTATTAGTTTTAGAAATATTATGTTTCTTAACTAAAGTCCAATATATTATTTCTTTTTCAGGATCGCATAATGCTAAAATAACAGGCACACTTGACGATAACCAGTAATCGTAATGAATATTGTCAATATAGAATGTAAAATTTCCATCCTTATTAATGTTTACATTACCAAAGCCAGTTTTAAGTTGGATTGATATGTATTTAGCTGTTGGATTTCCGAAAATAACTTGTTCCACTGTTGCATCAATACCTACATCACTATTAGTGGTGTTACGACATATCCATTCTAATTCCTTAGAAATGCAAAGATTTAGGATGGCAATGCCTGTATCATCTATATTTTTATATCTAGCATTCATGATTTTTCTTTTTATTCTTCACTGCTTTCCAATCCCTTGATAGGTTCTACCAATGGATAGTATTTGGGATAATTTGCTTTTACTCCGTCGTCAAGGTCTATAGTTAAGCGGTGGCTTGCCATTTCTACCAGTTGCTGCTCGAAGGCATGCACCTCACGCACTTTGTCTTTTAGCTCATCTACCAGTTTCAAGGCTTTGTTTCGCTGTGCGGTACTAAGGTCATCGCGGGTAGCTTGGTATTCAGCTTCCTTTAGTTGCATCTCCACTTTTTCGAGATATGGATGCACATAGTCGGCATGAAGTTTCGACAGCGTGTCACCCTCTATGCGGTGCATATACACAAGTGCCTTGAAATATCCTTTCTTTTTCTTGTCGCCCATCTTTGAGGAGAAAAGCCAATAGATTGGTCGCTTCTGATACATCTGTACGTAGTCAGTGTAGAATGTCTTGAACAAGTATTCACGAAGATTACAGCCTAATGTATCGTCAATGAATTTCAAGTTATCGTAATAGTTAGTATCTCCGAATAGCTTTCTGATTGCAATCTGTACGCGCTCAGTCATGTCATCGGCAAAGAAGTCCGGCTCTTGAATGAATGGGATAATGCCATCATCATCTATCTCCAAAGTCTTTTGAACTTCAGGGTCAATAGAATCTAATGTTTGTCCTTGGCTTGCTATTATTAGTCCGGGCTTATCTACGGAATATCTGCCCATGTAGCAGCCAATAAGATAGCTGATGAACTGCTTAATGATTACATCGTTGTGCCATATTATCTGGTCGTCTTCTATGCTTATTTCTCCCTCTTGAAGGATAGTGATTTCTTTGAGTAGCACCTCGGGTGTAAGTTCGTCTTGCAGGCCGTAAATTTCTATGAATTGACGATTGAGCTCTTCTTCGTTGGCATGGAGTTGCATAAACAAGGCTTGCCATTGCTCACAGTAAGTTTTGCATACTTCAGACAATAGCACACCTCTATTAGCCTCAGCTATCATTCGAGAATGATAGAATTGAGATTTTGACATTCCAATTTCCCCCAACATTGCATCAAACAACGGTGATGTTTGGAAATCCCAACTCGTTTCGTGGGCATCCCAATCAAGTTTAGAAATAGTGATATTTTGTTTAACAGTATAATCTATCGCATTTGACGGTTCCTCAATTTTTGGAACTAATGGTATTGAGTCAATATCTTCTATATTGGTATTTAATGTTGGATTTAATATTTTTAGATATTTATCTATAATGTTTGAATTCATTAAGCCTAACAAGATTTCCCAATTGTTGTTTTGAGGTACTCCGATTGAACCTGAGACATCCCAAAGAAAGCCATTATCACAATATCGCGTTGAGAATCTTTGTGATCCAATCAAAGACCATGTAAAACAAGGTTTGAGATAATATTTGGAATTGGTGCTTCTATTTCTAACCAAATAATCACCTCCATTTTTCCAATAAATTACATAATCATTATTGCCGAACCATTTTCTTACACTTCCGCCTTTTGTATATGCAATCCAATATCTGGAGTTGTTAAATAATGTTGCATGGATAGATACGTTCTTATAATCTACCTCATACCATAATCTTAAATATTTAGTTGTATTACCAGTAATTATTCCTTGTAAATTATGTATGTTATCGGACAAGAATTTCTTATAAAGAAAATTATTTTTTGCTTTTTCAGAAGCCCAATATGAAATCTTATATCCCGGAATCTTCTCAAAGTTCTTCTGAGAAACGTTGCTAAAGATGATATCTTGCTGATCTCTCTTTTCTGTATCAATTTGTTCGGGATTTAAAAACATCATTTCTTTTGAATGACAATTTCCTCCTGCAACCAATCTGTAATATATTCCTCCAAATTCACTTGGCCTATGATTAGCCACAATAAAAGCTGCGTTCTGAACCACCTCACCACTAATTTCATCAAAGGTACGAGGACCAAGATGAAGTAAAGAATCTATATTATAGTTGTCAAGAATTACGCCACGTAGCTTTTCATAAGAGGACAAGAACATCCAAGAGTGCATATTAATCATTGCCATCTTTCCGTTCTTTGCTGCAAACTCCAAAGTACGCTCCATAAAGGTTGCCATTATATCGGCTTTGGAATTTGGATATTCTTTGTTTACATAATTCTTCAATTCATCACAAAATCCTTTCCCCAAGTACGGAGGATTAGTAACCACACAATGATAAGTACCCGAAAGATATTCCGCTTGCTTCTTCAATACCTTTTGATTTGCTCCAAACAAACCGCTGTCAACCTTGATTGCTGTGCACTCATCAGGAGCAACTTTTAGCAAAGAACCAATAGTATCTACATTCTCAAATTGCCACATTAGGGAATCCTTCTGCCAACTACCTGATGATTCAATGGTGTCGTGGTCAATATTTTGCAGTGCAATGACATTAGGCGATACGGTGCGACGCAAATAGCGGCTATAGTAAGCACGAGCTTTCATTGTTAGCGCAAAGCTTGCCAATTGATAGCATCGAGGGTCAATGTCAATACCAAAAATATTATTGGTCAAAATAAGATTCGGAATATCCTTCGTCATTTCACCTTCTTCCTCATACATCTTTGTAAAGAGGTCGAAAGCATACACCAGCACGTGTCCGCTACCCATGCAAGGGTCGATAAAACGAATGTCAGATGCTTTACTGATATCTTCCGGTATTGGGTCAACTTGCCCGTCGGGAGACTTGATATAATATGGCATTTCATCAATAAGGCGACTTTCCTGGTGCAGCGTCATCCATATCTTGCCTAGGGTGTTCTCAACCATATAGCGCACCACCCAATGTGGAGTAAACAACTGAGTGGCTGCTGCCTGTTCATCGCTCTTCAATCCACCTTTCTTCGTTTTCTTAATCTCGGCATCAGCCTTGCGGTCAATGATATAGAACTGATACAGCCAGCCCATTAGTTCCACATTTTGGCAATCATCAACGCTCATTCCATTACGAATATCGGATACAAAACTTTGCTCCGACAGCAAATCATCGGGAAGAAGAAGCTCCGAATAATCGGCAATTCGCTCAAAAAGGAATGGCATGGCATGGTTCTTCTGATTACATACAGCAATCAAGAGACAGCGATAGAGTTTGGCCTCAGGCAGAAATTTATCGTCATCAGAAAGGCTTAATTCGTCATCTATGTTTCCCGCCATTGCATCCTGTAATATCTCCGGTCGAGTTTGTCCTGCGGCAGGAGTAACAATCATTGGAGAATTGTAGCCATTGGCATCCATAAAGCGAAGAGCCATAATACGATTAAACCAAGTATAAGCTACCTCCTCAATTACACCATCTTCTCCTTGCTGCGAAATTTTACTACGCAGCTTTTTTATTTCTTCTTCGTAACCCCTAAACTCAGAAGTATCAGTATTTAGCACCAGCTGTAACTTCGTTTTGATAAGCGAGATCAGTTTGATGCGTGTCTGTTGTGCAAAGGTCTTTAAAGCACTTGTATTTGTTGCCATTCTATTATTTTCTATTAATTCAACATGATATTGTTGTTCTGTTCAATAAAGTGCATTAACTGAGTTTTCAATGCATCTACATATTTTTCTACATCTTCTTTTGTTTCAAGAACAGGTTTGTCAAAAGTTACAGCCATAGCCTTCTGTTTGCTAACGACCTTATGAATAACATGAGGTGTATTAGGTTGTGCGATAGTATGTCCATCGCCATTCTGCTGTTGAGCTTTCTTGCGTGCTTCCTCTTCCTGTGCTTTTTGTTTCTCTTCAATCCAATGGTTGATAGAATCAAGACACTTGTTGTAAGTGTCTGTAACCTGATTATTCATTGCAATCAAGTTCCCGATGTATCGTTCAGACTGAGCTTTTGATTTCAACACTTCAAACATAGCCGTGATCTGCTGTTGTTGGTTGGCTTGCAAAGCACCGTATGAAGAAAGACCGGTAAGTGCCTGCAATTTTGTATCCAGAATAATAATGACATCAGCAATGGCTGCTTCCTGCTTTTCCTTAATCTCGTTTGTTATAGCATCAATGGTTGCCTTTCCTTTTGCCATTAAGCTCCAAGGTGTAGCTGAGTTGTATATCTCATCCAAAGCCTTTATCAACTCAGCAGAAACGTATGTAAGATTTGCTTGATTGCCTTTTTTCAGCGTGTCAATACGTTTGAAAATATCAAACTGTTTGCCATTAACGAATTGGCAGATTACATCAGCTTCATCTACTTTGCGGTCGATAGCATCCTCTATCTGATTGGTTTTAGTGTATAATCCAGGGTAAACACAACTTGCCAAGCAGCTAAGCAATGGAATGATTTCTTCCATTGGTTTCACAAAATCAAAGTGCCACTGATCTTTGATTGAACGTAGGTCTGCAATTTCCTTGTTGAGACGAGTTATAAATGCTGAGTGAACATCCTTTGCACTCTGTGCTGAACAACTTTCATCCTCAAAGAATTCTTTATATAGATTCTTTAATTTAGCAATCTGGGAGTTGGTGATAGTTTCTTCTATATCTACAATAAGAACAGCTTGCTGAGTGCCATTTGTCATATTGGTGTATAGGTCTCTATCGGGCACAATACCGCCGTTACTTCTAAATGAAATCTTGTCCATTTTATACAATTTAGCCAAGATACACAGCGATGCTGTTTCATACCAACCATAAGGTTTCGCCTTGAAATAATCAACGAGGTCTTTAACCTTTGTGCGAACACTCATGCCCTTGTTACGATTAATCCAGTTGAGAATTTCTTGTGAACAATTGTCTATTTGAAAACCAAATTCACCACTAGGTGTTGTGTCGTTTATGATTGTTTTAAGCATCGAATCATCATATTCGATAGTCAACATCTTAAGATTAGTATAAACTTGTTCCACAAGTTTAGTCATGGCTTCATTTAGACGTGTTTTGATGTCTGATGAACGTATGTCTGTAAGCTCTTGACCATTTATATAGAGGTGTGCGCTCTTTGTAAGTTCAACCAAACGATTTACTATGCTAACTCTACGGTTTGCATTTACACGACGCTTGTCTGTTACAATTTGCTGACGGTAGTTATCACCATTTGCAGACAAAAGTCTAGTCAGGCATTTATCTGCTTTTTTGAACATTGCAATATCCTCTGCCATGTATTTGTCTTCACCAAGTACCACACATAATTGCGTTGGATGTCCCATAGAATACATAAGCATTGCTTGTTGGTCGGTATTCACAAGACTATTTAAAGGTGTAACAAAATGGATATACATTTCAGAATCGCGACCATCTTGCTGTTCATCTACCATTCGTCCATAAGAGAATACCTTATTGTTTGACAGTTTTATTTTTGAGTCTGAGAAAATCTCATCACGGAATATTTTCTTCAATTCATTATTGATGGCATCAGGCTGAATGTCTTCATTCTTTATCTCATTCTCAATATCCTTTTCTTCGTTGGTCTGATAATGGTATTCGTCATTAGCACCTTTTTCGATATAAGAGGTATGAACCAACTTATTCAAAGCCTCTTGAATACGACTTTTGTATTCCGGAAAGTCGGTGTCAAGAGTAGGCAGCATGATTTTTGTTATATTGTCGGTTGTTGATGGGAAACCTTTCACATATTTTATCATGAAGAGTGTCTTCAAGACCTTCAATGCCATATCATCACCCAATGTTTTTTCTGCTTGCTGGATATCCGACTGAACCTTTGTTTGAAGGATTCCACGGATGCCTTCATACATATCACAGAACTGTACAATCTGATTGAGGTCTTTGTCCTTGTATGCGATGGCAACTTCTTGAGTAATTGTCAGAAGTGAACGCTCACCAACAGATTGCTGTTTACCGCTGAATGCATTGTTCTTGCTTAATTCAATGATAGCCCGTTGTAAAAGGTCAAACTGATAGTCAATAAAAGGGAAGTCAATAGCAAACTGAGCATCGTCTTTGTAGTTTGTCTTAAACTGACTGTTATCCCCAAAATTGAACAGGCTTTTGATGATATTCTTTTGCTGATCATATACTAAGCACAATTCTTTCTTTGGTTTCTCGTTTTTCTCAAGCAAACGGCGTTGGATGACTTCATCTGCATTTGCACTTGTCAGGTTGATGCGAGTGGTAAAACGACCTTGGATACGTGAGAAATCATATTCTTGTTGCTTTTCGAGATTACCAAGAGTGGCGTCGATATCCATCTGTGATGTTACCATGATTGAGGCAAGACCATCAGTCTTGTCAATTAATCCTTCTGCGATAGTTTGAAGGCTGAGCATACGGTGGACATCTTTCCCTATGAACTGGCCAACCTCATCAACAAAAAAGATAAATCGAGAACCAGGTTGTTGCTTATCGAGATGCTTCTTTACCAAGTTGACAAATCCATCAATGTCTAACTTATAATTCTTGATTTGAACTTGAATATTCTGATAGGCGATTTCTTTGCTGGTATTTTCTACATCAGCCATAATCTCAGCTAACTTTTGAAGTTTGAGCAGTATAGACTTACGGGCATCTTCCCAGTTTTCACCAAAGCGTTTTTTGAACTCTGATTTTAGATAATCAAATTTGCCTTTCTCATCAAAATATCTTTCAATCTCTGCAATCTCCGGTTTCTTATCATCGAATCCCATCTTGCGATTGAATTCCTTCAAGAATATATTTAATACAGGATCGATGCTGCCTTTGGCAACACCATCAAGTTTCTCTTGAATATTGAAAAGGACACTTTCTGTAGGTATGCGACAGGCTTTCTGAATATCACCTTTCAGTTCAAAATCGTCTTCGGCTTTGTCTGCAAAAATATCACCGCATTTACGTCCATCAATGACTAATTGATTTTCAAGAACGTATGACAGAATCTTCAGCAAGTGTGATTTACCACTTCCGAAGTCGCCTGATATCCATACGCAAGTAGGTCTGGTTGGTGCTACTAATGTCTTGAACAGTGTTGGAAGTAGTTTTGGTTGTTGCTGCTCAGCTGTGATAACATACTCGGTGATTTCATTGCTGAGCTCATTTTTGCTATCTGCTTTGATTACACCATTGATAGGGCGTTGAATGTCCTTTTTATATATTCGCTCCTGTATCATGATTTCTATGTATTAAATTTCTTTTATATCATTTAGATTATGTCCTCGGTAATAATTCTCGTCGGAGATTTTACCGAAAAGTTTTAATTGAAGATTGTTATAGTCTCCGGGGAAAAACAATATCAGGTTACAACTCTCTGTGAGTTCATCGATATTGTTTAAAATTCCATGTGAACGTATGAAAGGATAGATGCTCCCAACACCACTGATAAAGACAAAAGTGGAATTATCTTCAATTATCTTTTCTTTTATACGAGGAATGACTACCGATTTAATGTCAAGCATGCTATCAAGCGTGGCTATGATATCCTCTTTGGGAATATTAGCTTCTTCCTCGAAAATAGTTTCTAAGACACCTTCTTCTGAGAGTATTGTCATACAGATATCATATAGGTTTATTGATGTTGTTTCGAAACCTTTCTTTTTGAGTCTGTTAGACAAGCGTTTAATTTGACTGCTTTCTTCTGATTGTTGATCAGATGGTATCGGCTGGATATACAATGGTAATTCACCACCTAAATTCTTGCCGAAGCTAGGAGCCAACAGTTTGTTATACACACCATCAAAGAGTGTGTCCATATCGATTGATTGATTATGCATACAAGTCATGGAGATTAGAAATTTCGTTATTAGAATAGAGGTATATTGCTAACCATTTTGCATCATCCTTAACAATCATACGTTCTAGTTCTTCTGTAAGATACGGGCGACGCAGTTCTCCTGACTCAGCTGATTCTATTAGCTCTGTCTGTTCAAGAATACGGAATATTACCTGTCTCATCTTATAAATAGACAATTCGGATATTTTTTCCATTTCCGGATGTTCATACTTCTTCTCGTTAAAGAATTCATTGAAGTTGGCATAAGATATACTTTCGTGAAAATTATAAAAGCACTCCCTAACATTTTCATTGATGAAATCAAATATTAAACGGTATGCTTTGCAAATAGCTAATAGAATAAGTTGTCGTCTGGCTGATACAGAACCGTGAACAAGCATCTGTATTTCTTCATTATTGAGAACCTCAATACGTTGTTTCATCAACTGAAAATATCTTTGATTGGATGATAGTTTGCCTTTACTCATCAGATTCTCTTTTATTGTTTTTTCTCTGGTGAGTTCCCAATCTTGCCCACAGTCGAGATATGCTTCAGCGACCGCAAGGGTTTCGCTGAGCATAGCTGCGCCGGCTGTGAAAGCCATGTTATACACATTGTTATTCTCTTTTTCCATCATTACTTTATTCAACTCTTATATACTTTGCTTCAGTTTTTGATGAATTCAAAAGATCTTTAACGTCAACTTCAAGGACTCTTGCTATTTCAAGCAGTGTTTCAAGGCATGGCTGTGCAGTGTTTGTGCACCATTTTGAAACAGTAGCAGGATCTTTTCCCAGTGCATCTGCCAGCCATTTGTTGGTTCGTTTCTTTTCAGCCAATACAACCTTTAATCGATTGATGTCTTTATTCTTTTGCATATTACACCTAATTTATTGTATCCAAAATGCAAAAATACTAATAAAAATTGACAATATACCTTTTTGAACGACATTTATGCAAATATTATGGTGAATTACATCAATATTATGACTTTATTAGTTTAAACTTATGAATTAATATGAAATTGAGCTACTTTTGCATGACGAATAGCAAATAGTCAAGTCATACTAATAGTTCAAGTCATCAAAATAAATTTAACATGAAACTAGAACAGCTTAAAAATATCATTCAATCTTCCCATATAAGCTTCTTATTTGGGTCTGGCTTATCTCAGCCATATCTATCGACACTAGGTAGTATAGAGAATCTATTGACAGAAAGTGCGGATATAGATGATAAAAACATTAGAACATTGGTTCAGCTGTCTTTGTATGTGAAATATTTAAAGGGAGTAATGTTTCCTTGTTTGGAAGAATTCACAAGAGAATCTCCTCTCTGTGACAAAGTAATTAGCAATTACGAATGCTTCTTGAAAAATTGGAACGAGATTATTGCTAGGAGAAAGGACACTTTGTTGGACAAGCAAGTAAATATCTTTACCACTAATATCGATAATTTCGTTGAAATATCAGCAGAGTCTCAGGGCATAGAGTTTAATGATGGTTTTAAAGGTCATCAGACTCCGGTTTATCGAGAAGATAGTTTCTCCAATATTGTTTCAAAGGTTAGCCCTTTATATCAGAATAGTGCATTAATTCCAATTTTCAACTTTATGAAAATTCATGGGTCAATAAATTGGATTCAAGGAAAGGACAATAACGTAAATTATGATTCAACACTACAGCAACTTCGGAATTTAAAAGCATTATGTGATTCTTTAAATTCAACAGCTATTTTTTCATCATTTTCTGAAAAAACCCCTCTATGTGAGATTGTGGAATTTGCGAAGGATTATCTTGAATTAGATGTTGTTGATCCAAATGTTGATCAGTTCATAAGTGAATATAATAAGCTAATAATGATAAATCCTCGCAAGACAAAATTTAGAGAAAGCGTTATAGACTTACACTTCTATGAATTAATGAGATTATATTCAAATAACCTTGAATGTGCATCAACATTATTAATGGCTGCTGGATTCTCTTTTGCTGATGAGCATATTGCGAAAATTACTGTTCGTGCAGCTAACTCAAACCCAACATTATTAGTTCTAATTTTTGCATATAACCAAGAAGCTGGAGATGCTATATCTAACAATATTTCAAAGGCTGGTCCTGTAAACAATAATAATATTAAGATACTAACTCCTGAGAGATTTAAGTTATGTCAAGATCAAGAGTTTGCAAATGAGAATCTAAATGGTCTTGCAGCGTTCGATTTTGAATCGATTAATAAATATGTTTTTGACAATATTCTTAAACTAATCAATAAATAAATGGATACGATTGTAAATGACTTACTGCAAAAACAATCAATATTTCGAGTTGGTGAAGTATTGTCAGTCAATGGTAGAGAGGTTTGCATTAAGGTTGATAAAAATAAAAATTTATCCCATCTTTTATATAGAGGTGAGATAATTAAAAATGTATCAGTAGGAAGTTATCTAAACATCCTAAAAGGATTTGTTCATATTGTGGCAAAAGTTGAAAGTGAATATATTAAGGAAAATAACGACGTTAATGATTCATACCATAATAAGAATGAGGAAATTAGTAGAACTCTAGTAGTTAAGCTGATAGGATATTTTGAAAATGGCTTATACCATAAGGGAGTAAAAGAGCTTCCTCTTATAGGTAATGAATGCTTGTTAATGGATAATAGTGAATTCTCATTAATTCATAAATTTGCGAAAGATGATGAGTTGACTATTGAAATTGGTCATCTAGTATCTGATAGCAATGTGCCAATAGAAATCAGTATTAATAAGTTGTTTTCAAGTCATATTGGAATTTTTGGAAATACTGGTAGTGGAAAGAGTTATACATTAGCTGGTATTTACAAGAAGTTGTTTGATAAAGTAAGCGCAAACAAGATGTTTCAGAAGAATGCAAAATTTTTGTTATTTGATTTCAATGGGGAGTATTCAAAGGAAGGAGTAATTACAGATACAAAAAAATCATATATACTATGTACTCGTAACAGCACGGGGAATAAAATACCATTAAAGAAGGAGGATCTTCTCAATCCAGAACTTTTTAATATATTGGCTAGCGCAACTGAAAAGACACAACAGCCATTTATTAAAAGGACTTTATCGTTCTATCAAAATGTTCATTCGAAAAAATATGTTATATCCTATATAAAGGGTACATTGCATAATCTTCTTAAAAGTGTTCTATCTATGCCCGACCATACTAAGGCTAAATTATTATTGGATTATTTTGAACAGATATTACCAGAAAAAATTAATGAATCAGGAATAAGCATTGGCTTACAAAAGGATTTAGAATGGCATGGAAGCAGGAGTTCATATTATACAATTGTGGCTGGAGATATGAAATTCTTTAATAATTCTATAGGGCAATCTTACATTAATAGACTATCAATATATAGAGCTATAGATGATTATGCAGAAAATGGAAATTTTGTTGATATTATTATAAAATACCTATATATACAACTAATTGAAGATGTTATAAATAATAGAGCTATCAATGAACACATTGCACCGGCAATTAATAAGCTAAAGGCTTTGATGAAAGATTTCGAAAAGGTATTTATTATTGATGACAATGCTGATTTTTGGAATAATAATTATTTTGTAGTTATCGATTTGAATGATGTGAATATAAATATGAAGAAACTAATACCTCTTCTTATATCATTCAAGCTTTATACAACCCATAAAAAAACAAAAAATGAAACTTTGAGTGAGTCCTTAAATATTATTGTTGATGAAGCTCATAACATCCTTTCTTACGAATCTATGAGGGAAAGTGAATCATGGAAGGACTTTAGATTGGAAACGTTTGAAGAAATTATAAAAGAAGGCAGAAAGTTTGGAGTCTTTCTAACAATTGCCAGCCAACGACCTTCAGATATCTCATCTACTATTATTTCACAGTTACATAACTATTTAATCCATAGATTAATTAATAACAGAGATTTGGAAATGGTAGAAAAGGCAGTATCTTATTTAGATAAATTGTCCATAGAGTCTTTACCTATTCTTCCTGTAGGAGCTTGTGTATTATCCGGGGTTATTGCAGATTTGCCAATTATTGTACAAATGTACAAGATAGAGAAACATTATAGTCCTAAAAGTGACAATATAGATTTGATTAAGAATTGGATTGATGAAGTCTAATCTGAATCAAATGAATTATGTTAATAGTTTTAGTTCTATCCATCTCCTCCGTTTGATGGATGGAATTACCTTACCTTTCCATTTACAGAATGTTATGTACTCATTCTCTATGTTTTTTTCGCCTCGCTTGATTTTCTGAATTAGCCGACTTTCAGGTTTGTTCTTATCGCCCAAGATAGAGACGTGACCACAGTTATAGGCGAGTGTGGCTAATAAAATAGTGTTAGAACCATAGTCACGGAATAAGTAACATAGTTTCTTTAGGTCACTACGTAACAACGAATCAGCCTGTCTCTTAGTAATCTGTGATGTAAGTTTCTCACCAGGTTGAAGTCGATGTCCATAGCCAACGTATGGATAGTCTTTTTGGGAGTGCATACCTTCACAATATTTTATAAGCAAAACAGCCCTCTCAAATTTGGGAAGGCTATAAAGTGAAGAATACTCCTTTGATGTTATGTTTGTATTTTGTTGTTTGTCTTTTGCTGAAACACTAATCGTCATTACAAGTAGCAGTACTGTCGTCAAAAGTCTAATGTTCAAGATTCTAATCATTTATATGGATTTTAGATTCCAGCACACTAAATATGCTTATCCTTGCCAAAGATGGAATTGATCATTTCTTTTACGTCTTGTCCCACCTGAACAAAATTCTTGTAAAGTATGCGCTCACGCTCATCTACAGGACCGAAATTATAGAATTTAGGGATTGGATAATGTATATAATCCTCTTCTTCCTTTTTGATAGCTTCCATGTCAAAATCAGTTTTGCAGTAGAATTTTGTGGTTTTGAACTCATGACTTTCTTGGATATTCATTGAGCCACCACGTCCAGTCTTGGTTACTACAAAATCACGTGCGGTCTGACCACAAATCCATCCTGTAGGCATATCACTGATTTTTGATGCTGGAACAAGGCTGTCAAGGTTTTCATTGAGATTTATAGAAGTTTTATCTCTGTCGATAGTTACACCTTTCTTTATCTGAACTACCTTACCGAAGATATCACTGCTCAACCATTCAAGAGTTTCTTTACTTCTTGCAGAACCACTTATCACATTACCGACTGTGGTGATTATTTTCTGCATACCAACTTTACCATAGTCGGCTTCAAGCTGTGGCAATTCCTGAAAACCTAATGCAACGCTTACCTTATTGCTTCGGGCTGTACCTATCAAGCGGTCTATCTTGTGGAAATAGAGAGTAGGTAACTCATCCACAATGATACTTGTAGGTATATTTTTCCCTTGACCGGTGTTTACTCGTGTCACAAGTCGATTTAGAATTAAAGCATTCAAAGCCCCGATGATGCTTTCCATCTCCGGGTCATTAGCAATGAGAAGATAACTTGGATTCTTAGGGTCACTGACCTTTAAGTCAAAGTCATCTCCGTCTTTGTGAAATATCCAATAACTCTCTTTTGTTGCCAATCTACTGGTGTAAACACGTAGAGTACCAATCATACCCTCTAACTGTTCCATGGCCTTGTTCTTTAAGGCTGTTTGGAATGGACCAAGTAAAGGTGCGACCTCGTTATCGGTTTCAAGTACAGCAAAGATGGTTTGGTAACTTTCATTGAGAAAGGACAGAATATGTGGCATATCAGAGTATTTACCTAACCAATGGTCTGCTTTTGTTTCTTCTCCGTTATGGTCAAATACACGTCCTGTAGGTTTGAGTCTTTTTGTTGTTGGGTCAAGAATTTTTTCCGCAATCAACATCGTTCCATTCTTGTCGTACGGCTCTTTCTCATAGTTTATGAAGAAATATATGCAAGCAGCTAAGAAGTTGACGGCAGATGTTTGGAAGAATTGGTCGCTACCGCCACCACCTTCTTTCTTTCCTTTTTGAAGGGATTCAAGCAATGTCTCAGCAGTTTCACTGGCTGCTGCAAGATTGTTGATGTATTTCTGCTGGATAGGATTGATTCTCTTGGAATACTCAACTTCAACAAAATTTATCATATTGAATTTACATCCATCTGGAGTATTACCTGCCTTTTGATTGATACGGTAATGGTAGTATAATTTCTGTGCGAGAGTCGGGAACTTGTAGTCATATACAACTAACGAAAAGCCCTTCGCACTATGTTGACGGATAAACGGTTCAATTACTGAAAATGTTTTACCTGAACCTGGTGTTCCGACTACCCATGTTCCTCGGAACGGATTACTGATTGATATGGCTCCTTTGCGAAATTTACCTTTATAATAGAAGCGCATTGGAATATTCACAGAGTATTTATTTTCCTCCATCTCCGTACATTGGTCAAAGCTTTCATTCTCAAAGTTGAAACGATCTTTTCCAAGTCCTTCTTTCAGAAATTTGCTAATGTTATCCAAAGCTATGTGTACAAGAATTGTTCCCACTATTGTTGTAATCATATAGAAAATGATATTCAATCTTAGGGAATAAAAATGTGCATCCATCGTGAAGCCAAAGAGCCACACGGATAGGATAAGTAGTATGACACCGCCTAGGATGGGATAAAGCACTTGCTTATGTGAGTCGAATTCCAGATGCTTTTTGTTTCGTGTACCTACGCAAGTGATACAAACGAGGAAGAAAGTGACTACTTTGCTATATATCAGATGACCATCATTATAGATAAACCATTGTTTGACTCTACCATGAATGTCGGCAAGGATACCTCCGAAATGGTCTAGCATGGCTGGTTCAAAGGCATATTCAAAGAACTCCACCAATATGGAGATATAGATGACTGCCCGAAATATTTTATAAGCTCCCTGTAATTCTTTACTTTCTTCCATGAATTTGATATTCGTTTTTAATTATTGAGTGTGAGAATGGCTCGTGCCTTATGAGTCTGTGTCTTTGGAGTTTCTTGCATCGAACCGCTACTAAGTGAGTAGAGCCATGCCTTGGCTAACTCTTGTCCTGATACTTCGGTACTAGTCCAGTACCAACAGTCATCCGGATTATCAGGGATTGGGTCGCCACCACATTGCTTTAAAATAGGGTTGATTAAATCTTTTGCTGCATAGAGCATACGCATTTGTGATACTGAAGGGATATAGGCACTTTGTCCATTATTCCAAAGTTCAAATACGCTATTGGCTAATGGAGAAGAAACATCTCTGCAATTAAACATGTTGAATGTATTCTCATTGCCGTCCCATTTTGTAACATCAGTCGATGTGCTCTGTTTTACACCTAGACTATCAGCAAAGGCAGAGGGGGTTACTTCATATAGATATACAGCTGTTCCATTGCCAGATGTGTTATCATCAATATTGATATCAAAAACAACCGCAACTGGTGTCTTATGTTGTTTCTCGACATCTGTTATAGGCATTATTTTCCCGTCACTACAAAGTACATGACATACCTTTGTGTCTGTATCAGGAAAGTCTTTGTGAGCATCACATGATGTAAAGGTGATTACTGCTGTAGCTATCGCTAACATCGAAAATATTTTTCTCATTTTGATTATTGTTTTCGGTTATAGACTGTATTTGATTCCTAAAGCAGCCCCCGTCCTAAAGGTGTCAAGGCCTTTTATCATGATATCTGTTTTTACTTGCCAGAAGATTTGCCAACCGGATTGGAGAGCATAGCTATGTTCGTAGCCTACATGGATACCACCGATAACCTTGTCGGTATCACTGCCTACGGAAGCTCCAATACGCACATTGCCATGATTGTTTCTGCCTCGTACCACACAAGGTTTATAGGCTATACCGAAATCATAGGTAC
This sequence comes from Parabacteroides sp. HGS0025, assembly GCF_000969845.1. Taxonomy (NCBI): domain Bacteria; kingdom Pseudomonadati; phylum Bacteroidota; class Bacteroidia; order Bacteroidales; family Tannerellaceae; genus Parabacteroides; species Parabacteroides sp. HGS0025. The sequence continues at coordinate 32,531 of NZ_KQ033906.1, read as the reverse complement.
GGTAGTTTTTCCAAAAACTGTCGGGGCAAACATGACCGCAAGAAGCACACTCATCCCATTTCAGATACACATTGCCAAAATACTCCCACGCATTATGATATTTGGTTTCATGTTCATAGGAGAGTGTTAAGTCTAAGCCTCTTTCATACAATACTCCTGTACTTAAAGATATTCTATTTGAACCGTCTTGAGCATGAGATGATGTTAGGGTGACAATAAACAACATTGCCATTAGAATTACTTTCTTCATAGATTAATCCTCCTCCAATAAAACTGCATTAAACGAATCAGCTGACAGGACATCTTCATAATCGATATTTAGAAGGATATTTCTGCCCGAAATTTGCTTCTCTGCCATCTCGATGGTAAGAACCTTGTCATTTGGGAAGGTCATTTTCTTAATGACAATAACATTACGATACCCATACTTGAATGACTTCGCTTGTTCCAATATCATCACCGGCTGAATCTCGATAGATTGTGTATTGGTCGCTTTCGACATCTTTTTATCATCCAGTTTCAATCGTATTTGGTCAATATCAAAACGAATGTTGGTTTTGTTGTCAACAGAGAAATCAAGAAAGAAATAGTCACCTGCCGTGTAGATGTTATTCAGTCGCATAACCATTCGATGTTTCTTGGTTGCGATATTTCTTATCTTTGCAGGGGAGTTCCATATCTGGCGTGCAAAGCGAGTCATATCAACTGTTGACATACTTACTGCCGGATTGTTATAGGCATTGCGCTCGATTAGTTGAATTTCCTTATCGGTTACAGCTTCCTGCATTCTTGTAGTATACAGAAGTGCATATTGGGTGCGGTATCGTTCTGTTACAATGGTTACAATTGCCAACACATCACCATCTGCATGAAGACCTTCTTTGGGTTTTAATCGTATGGTATTGTTGATGGGTTGGTCGCCAATAACCTTGTCGGTAGATATATCGACAAATCGAATTGGCTCCGAAGCCGTGATAACTGTTGTCACCTGCTCATTGATGGTGAGCTGCTCCATCTCCTCATAGGTCTGTTGTGCTAATATCGGAGTGCTTGTTACGGCGCAAAGTATCAATGCGCCAAATATTTTCTTGATTTTCATAATTGCTGATTTTATTTACGCTTACTTATTCTTTTTACTTTCCTTGCTATTGATGAGATACACGAATGTTCCGTATTTCAACTTGACTTTATTCTTTTTGATGGCTTTACCAATGGCATTGCTAGTCTTTTGATAAGCATTCGTCATAGCCTGAGCAGCCCATTGAGTCATACTGTTACCTGTGTTTGTACCATTATTCATTTCCATATTTCCTGAAGCTGCACTACTTGCTACATCTTTAGTGGTCTCTCTGAAACTGCTACTAGGAACATAAAGTCCCTCCATGCCATCTGTATCATAGATGGACAGATTTATCTTTACTAATTCGTCATCAATAAGCATACTTTTGATGTTACCCTTTACTCGTTGCGAACCAAAGCCACTCATTGTGGCATACAAGTATGAACCTTTTGGTACAACTAGCTCTCCGATTTCCACATCATCGAGTAAGCGCAAACGGATACGAGTCCCATCGGTAGCTTTCACGTCTTCATCAATGATAGCCTTGATTAGATTGGCCTCTTTTTCGTTTTCAGCGAGGGTATTGAAGTAGTCAGAAGAAACTTTGACTTTCTTCACAACCTCAGTGGGTTCTGACTCTTCGGATATTGCGTTTCTTGACTTATCGTTGATGTTTACGCTACCGCTTATGTTTCTGTTTGCGGGATTGGTTTCATCAGCTTGTTGGCCAGTATCTGTTAAACCTGTCTCTTGTTGGGCTTTCAACCTCGCCTGAGCCAATGCTTTGTTGAGTTCTGCCAATGCTTCGGATTCTGTCTTATCGGTGTCGGTTTTCTGCATGCCTTTCTGTCTTTCCATTTCTGCTGTACGTTCGGCTGCTTCGGCATCAAGCTTCCGAAGTTCTTCGTCTGAATATTTCGATTGAAACTCTTCTTTTTCATTATTGTCTTCTATTTCGATATTGTTTACGGCACTATGATCCTCAATCTTGCCGTAAGAATTGAGCATATTCTCGTATTTGCCACCAATGCCATCACTCTTTATCTGTGCTTGAGGAAGATTCGGATTCAGATATTCCGTAGTCTGCATATTGGCATCTTTCTTCTCTGCCAGTTCCGTATCAAACATATCGAAAACGAAATATGCTGTTCCAAGCAAAGGGAGATATATAATCAGCGGTAGCATGTATTTAGGCTGTTTGAAATTGATTTTATCGGTCAGCTTCATGATGATTCTATTTTTGTTTGTTTATTGGGTGAATATTCCTACTTTCTCCCTTATGTCTGGAGCGTATAAGTGAATCTTGTCTCTCGATGGCAGATATTGAACTCTGCTTGTGGTTATATACTCTCGCCATACGGTAGATATTGAAGCCAAAACTTAAAGCGACAAATCCAAAGACAATAACTAAGAATAGTGTTTTGTGTATATCGGCAAATCGTTGTACATGTGCAGCCGCTTTGTCAATTTTCAATGTCTGGGCAAACTTGCGTCCTGCTTTCACTTCACGCTGATAACGTTCCTTATACTGAGGGTCGTTCTTGTCAGGCATCTTCTCGCCAAACAACATTCGTTTTATTCCTTTCATATCTTATGTTTTTAGTAGTTGACTTTTGTCTTTTGGTCGATATCCTTGTTAAGTAGCGTTCTCCAGTTGACAATCAAAAGTCCATGAGGATTGTTATCAGTGCGTGGTACTCTTTTCAACTGTCCAGCCGTTACAAGCTCACGAGTCAGAATATTTGTTCGTCTTTCTATTCGTTGACGACCGTAATAAGTGAATTCCATTTTCTCCTTATTGAACTTGATGCTATCGCAGAAAATGCTGAATACAGCACTTGTTCCCATGATATTATTATAGAAGCCTTTTTCTTTCAGAGTATTATACTGGGCAAGACCAGTTTCATCCACTAGATACATGGCTTTATTCATGGTGTATTTTATATACTTATCATCAGGAGCCAAGGTGAAAAAGTAGTGGTGGAAAGCTTCAATATGTGCTTTTGCTTCCACATCAAGCGTTTCATCCATTGTCGTCCTTTGCACTAAGATTGGAACATTGCTATCCAAAACATAGATTTTGTTTTGTGCATCGACCACCATATTACGTGCTGTCCAAATACTCGAAATGCTAATGAACACACAGCCAACGAGGAAAAGTCCACAGATGATAGTCACAAGTTTGATTTTATTCTCTAGATTTTTTATTACCATTTTATGATTACATTTTAGGGGTTAAGACTATTTGACTACATGTCCAATCAATCCCTGAGTAGACATTTTTGCTTGTTGAGCAACACCTTCACCAAAGTTTCGTGTCGAGAATGCGGTATCGCCATCGGGTATCATCCATGCTGCCAAATCAGGAACGAGGTTAAGACATTTCAACGCTACGATACTTGCAGCCATCAGATAGCCGGCAGAGAAGAATGAATTCTGTAAGTAGGATGCCATAGTCTGCTCAGAAGCGGTGATTGCAGTAAGGTTTTCAACCTGTATGCTCAGTACGATATCAAAGAGCAAAAGCACATAGAATCCAACGAAGTAGAGCATGGCTCCATAAAAATGCACCGTCAGATATCTTGTTATCCATTTAGCCCAACTGCTTTCCCATTTTGGCAACAGACTGAACGCCCATTGTATAGGACCGAAGATTGTTAGCATTCCTAGGAGTATTTGCTGACAATAAATAGTGCTCCACCAACCGATTCTAAATACTATCAGAGATAAGAGCATCACGATTTTGTCAAGTCCGACAACAGCTCCAGCAGTGAGCGATGTAAACCAAAGACGGCTTGCATCCTTCTCCATATTGGTAACTTCTTCAACACCTGCACTTACCATTGTCTCTTGTACGACAGCAGGATCCGAAGTTCCTTTATGGGCTACATCGGCTTTTGCCTGTAGGTCGTTATAGATTGTGTCTCGCTTATAGATTAGTTCTTGCACTTCAGTGAACTTATCTTCTATCTGAGCTGCTTCCGCTTGATAGAGGTCGTGAGTGTAGGAACCTATGGAATTAGGTACATAACTCAGGAAATCAAGGAAGCACCATTGGCTACCACCTCCAACCATGCCTGTATCAGCAGGTGGATACCACCAACAGAGAATGATGGAGACAGCCAATGGTTTGAATAATTTCATCACATCCAACGGCTCATGTTTAACCATCATTTTGTATGCCATTCCTGATGCCATGACGATGGAGAATAGAGCTGCCAATGCCATACACATCTGTACAAGCCACCAAAATGGACCTTGTGAGCCTGTAAAAGTAGCATCACAAAGAAACTCGTTTGTTTGAAAGATGACATCATCAATCTCTTCTTCGAGGAGATTAATGCCAAAATCTGATAATATGTTAGTACCTTCAGCCATAGATGATTACTTGTTTGATTGTTCCGTTACGTATAACTTTGTTTTTAATCCTGCTTTTCTTATCTCCACGTTTCTATCTGTGATGATTGACATTTGTCGGTTAAAACTTTGCATGCTAATATTGTTATTGGTTTATATCATTCGGATTCCTCTATACTACCATTACTTGACCCTCCGCTTTCTTTTGAGTTACTGGCTTTCTTCCAGTTCCGCTTTGCCAAAAGAATAATGCTTGTCTTATCGGCCAGTTTATAATTTGTGTTGGATGAGAGAAGCTGTTTTGTCTCTTTAGCTGTTTGGAAACTCACCAGTTGTTTTACCAGTGTCTCATTTTTATAATTCAATCCGGCATATATATCCAAGTACATTTTCTTTCGTTGTGCATTGGGCATATAGTAGTTTTTTATTGATTTGATGGCACATTCATATTCGTTGTAATACTCAAGCCATTGCTTCCTTTGTTCATAAGATCCACCCATCGGAATGATTCGATCTATGTTTTTCTGAAAGACATCCAACTTGCTTGTTATCTTTGAACCCTCTGCCAACCATGCTAAATCAATACTTCTATCAGCGAGGTTAAGTGCTTCTATTTTAGCTCGTTTTGTCAGAGCTGAATCTATTGTTTCTGCATAATCAACTTGATTGTAACAGCTTATGCTAGCTATCGTGCGGTAACCTTGCTTATTCTTTGCGGCAGCTGTCTTTTTGTATGAATTATGTGTTGCCATATAATATAGTTCAGGAGAGAGAGAACCGGCTCCAGTTTCCATCACGGTAATCTGATTCTGTTTAGAGGAATCATGATTGTATGATACTCTCTGTGCATTAGCATAATCTGCGGAGCACAAAGTCATTATTGCCATAAGACTGTATGTCTTTATTGTCATCTTCATTATTCAATATTTATAAAATTGTACTTATGCTATTTCTCTAGTTTTCCGGCTTTCCGCCATCTTCCAAATGCATCATCTATCATTTCTTTCTTTGTTTTCGTTCGATATACCTTCTCTTTCCAATAGCCCATTCTCAACTGGATGTATCTCCAAGTGTCGAAATAGGCTGTGTTAAGCATCTTTTCTATATTGTCAAGTGATGTATTGATACTTTCCATGACTACAAGCAAGTCTGCTGTTGAACAAGCAGCAGCCCCTGTGGCGTATAGCACTAAATCACTGAGCGATTTATAAAGATATTCTCCCTCTTTAGCAATATTCGCAATGGCTTTTATGTTGATACTTATGAGCATTGTATCTGCCAACTCGATATGCTTACGTTTCACCACCTGAGAGTTGAAATCGTTCAAGAGTTTCTTGTAGTCTGATATTCTATCACTGACATTCTCATAAGTATTAACGGCATTCATGCTTGTACGCAATGATTGATACAACACGTCTATCACGTCAAAAGCCCTGGTATATTTATCTAGTTCGACATTGATCTCTTTGTAGTTATTAGTCTGCTCACTACTATACTGATGAAGGAGTTTATTGCTGTATTCCAATGTTGATCTTGCCAATAACAGACTACGCTGTTTCTTATGGTCATTTATGTAGGCTTCTACACTCACAACATCAAAACCCCATTGTGCCATCATCTTGAGAGGGGATAGTAAAACGATAAGCATAAAAATCAACTGTCTCATTGGTCATTCTCCTCTTCATATTTGCCATTATAGCTATCAGAGTGTTTGGTACTGGCAGCCTTACGCAACCAACGTTTACGACATTCTTCTACTAAGGTTAATCGTCTGCCTTGGTCTGCATTAACATAAGGGGCTATATCAAGAAGAACATCTATGATATTACGTTTGTAATGCATCATCTTCTCCAGAGAAACAAGGTCTGCATATATTTGTGTAATTCTACTGTCTATCTCCATTGCGATATTCAGCCTGTCCGATGACCATAGAAGATGACGTGTGTCATCTGTATTGTCTGTCTCTGCCGGTTCCGTCTTTGCATACTCAGTAGTAATCTTACAAGATGGATATTCACGGGCTATTTCGGATATGCGTTTATTCACTTCATCAGCCTTTTGTTGTTCACTTTTGTTTGGATCAAGCGTCAATACATCGACAACAGAGGTATCTGTATATTCTGATGTAAGTGACCAACTGATTTGCATGATAGCTCTGTGTATCTTGATACCCAAGAAATATTTAGGTTTTCTGGCAATACTCAATGTGGCTGTGAATGTTATTACACCATTGATGTTTGGCATCGTTGCTTTTCGGATATAGGTATATCCATTCCAAGAACCTTGTCCTTGCCAAGTCAGGTTATAGGCTGATTTACAATCCGCCATGATAGCAGGGATACGATAATAGTCATCAGTAGCAACAGAATTGTCGTTTGATGCTTCTGCTTTTGCATTAGTGATATCGTTGAGTTTCTGTTGCCATGTAGTAAGTTCCTTCTTAAGCTCTGCAATATTATTTGAATTCTGATTATACTGCTCACGATAACGAGAAGCATCATTAACACTTGCACTAGCAATATATTGCAGCAATGTCTTATTCTGCTCTTCCAAAGCGGCTATCTCCAATTCCAATTTGCTGATAGCACTCTTTGCTTCCTGTTCCATTGCATCGAGTTCAGATGTATCAAGATTGCTTTCTGAGATGGTTGTACTCATAGCACAATCCTTACTGTGGTTATTTAACGAGCCACTGCAACTACTGCATTTATAGTTAGTTGTTCCAGAACCTAATGTGACACCATCACTACAAGTTACGCTGATAGTTACGGTTTCACACCCTTTAAGCTTTGCTGCATCAGTAGTCTGATAATACTTTTTGCTATCCGAACCGATATAGTATGTATAGCCATTCTCATTATCATTAAAATCAGAAAGGCGTGCCTCTAGTTGTGCTTTGAAAGTATTCAGATCCATAGAGTAGGAATCGAAAACGTCTTCGTATATTTCTTCTGTATGGTTCCAACTCTTTGTGACATGAATCTCATAAGCATAGGCTTTCTTCGTCTGTCTATTGTTACGTGTAATAATATAGCTCGACCACCAATAATTCATAGAGTAGGTATTGCCATCATTACTGTTATTGAGTTGCTGTATACGATTTCTAGACCATCCGGCCATATTTTCTGAATTTCTCAATACCGTTTCCATCTGAGAGGAGTTTGGATAGAAATTGGGATCAGATGTATCAAATCGAGTCCAATGTGGTCCCGAGATTATGTCATCTTTACCTGTCGGTGGATAATAATCACAAAGAACAATACGTCCTTGGTCACGACGATATATATACCATCGTTGTGTATAGTATTGTCCCATAACGCCATCTACATAATCACTTATCCATGAGGTCATATTGTAATTGGAAAAACTAAAAAGTGCTGATACATTATCACTTCCACCAATAGCTTCAAGTAATACTCCACCGGCATCTTTTTCAAATTTTTCAAAAGTGTTGGCATAGTTTTTCGCTATGTCAATGGCTGATGACATCTTTCCTGAAAACAATGAATTGAACTGGCTTGACTGCATTAATGTTTCACCAAGATTAGTAGTTCCGGCCGCTGCCAAATTTGCTCCTGAACTATAGAGATTATCCAAATCCGCTTTTAAGTCATCTTTAGAGAAATTGGTAGGTATATTAGAGAAATCTTTGAGCATAGCCTCGAAATCAATATTTCCTATTTCTGATAATTTTAGGATGGATGCAATCTCTTGGTTGATTTGCAGAAACGCTACATCTGAAAAAGACAGGGAGGAATTTGTTACCACACTTTCAAACTGCATACACAGATTTTTTGTGTCATCACATATTTTCATCAAATAACTGCCCCAATACATAGCTGTTTGTGGACTTTTGATCATCAGACCCGCTACTGTCCATATCTTCGGCATAATCTTATCGCTAACCATGTGATAGATACGCTTGTAGAAATAGTTTTCTGTAGAGCTTGACCAAATGCCTAAGTTCGTAAGTGCCTTTCTCTCCAGAAACTTGGAAGCAAAAATACCTGCGGAAGCTACTTCAGCGGCATTATAGTGTTGAAGTATTTTTTGAACTTGCTCATTGTAATATCCTTCAGTAACGGCTTCTGCATTATAGGCAGCAGCCATAGCTGCGATAGTTTGTTTATCGTAGTTTATGCTGTAGTACTGTGCTCTAGCTGAGACTATCACACAAAATAGAATTGCTATAATTACCTGAAACCGTTTCATTGTTCTCTTGTTTGGTGGGATTATTTTGATGTTTGTTTTGGGCTTTCCTGACTTCTACATTCTGATGCACGTTGCACGATATCATCTGTAAAGACTTTGAACACTTCCGATGATTGTACCATAGCTATCTGCAAACGGAATGAGAATGGGAAAAAGAGTCTTACAAACCATGATTGATGGGTCAACAGTTGGATTCTGGTCTGATGACGCATCCACTCCAAATCATTAAGCGTCCCTTTTTCAAATGGATTAGCATTGATCTTGTTGCGATATTCTATTTGATTGTTGGATTTCTTATCCTCTGTTTGCTTTGAGTTTCCCTTGAGCGTTTCCTCTTTAATGGAGGCTGATCCTTGCTTTTTCTCATAAGTATCTTCGACCTTTTCTTTGCCATGTAGTTTGTTATACTCTGCATCCTTATAGTCTTCGATGTCTTTATCTGTCATACCAAGACGTAATCCATAACCTGCAAGATGTTCTTTTATTCTATCTACAATATCTTTTGTGATATGAGGAACTTTGAGCAGCTCTTCTTCTGACATCTTACATATTGATTCATAGGAATCACCATGACGATCTTCTTTATTTAATTCATGTGCCAACTTATCTATCAAGCTTGGTCTGATATCCAACTCGATGAAATGTAAACGATTTACTAAATCTATTCTTTTCATTGTTTATTAATAATTTGGTTGTTTTTTCTTGCTCAAATTCAAAACACATCCTTCTTGATTAATCTTTTGAGCAAATTGTAGTGATTTAGCAATACCAGATGCATCCCAGTCTTTACAATAGGCTTCAATAGCTTGTTGGTGATTGCAATTCAACTCTTTCTTGTAGAGTTTCAAAGCTTCTTTCTCGGCTCTCTCAGTTGTATATGTCATGTAGCACTCATGTGGTTCCTCTACGCCATAAACACCACTGGTAGTTCCACGCCGAATAAAGACCTCACGGAAGAAACTACGACCTTCTTTATTCTCAAGTCGGTTGATCGTAAAAATCTTCTTGCAATCTACATCGGTCAATCCGAGGATAGCTTTAATGGTATCGAAGCGTTCACGGAACTTGCTTTGGTCAAGTAGCATTACTACATCTGAATTATTGATGATGGCTTCTTTCACAACAGGAGAACCAATGATATCTTGAATCTCTTGAGTTACCACACCAACAGATGCCCAAAACTTTCTCGCAGTTTTATAGAGGTACTTAATGTACTCTGCCATCAATGGACTTGCTATAGCTTTCCATGCTTCCTCAATCACAAGTACCTTGTGGTTCTTCTTGATTCGCATCTTCTGCAAGAACACGTCCATAATAATGAGTGTGACTATAGGGAAAAGAAGTGGGTCATCCTTGATTGCATCAATCTCGAATACGATAAAAGTCTCATCGAAGAGTGAGCCGTCCATATCCTCATTAAGAGTTTTATCATGGTTGCCACCTCTATAGAAGTCCTTCATCATATACCGATAGGTACTTATATCTATTCCTGTAATGCTGTTCTCATGACAGATAGCAGGGATACGTTGAACAGAATACTCATAGAAGGTATTGAAAGAAAGGCTCTCTACCTTTAGTTCCTTACGTCGATTTTCGATTTCGTCGATAACATTATTGATACGTTCATCTCTCTGTTGCTGCGTTTCGTCTGGATGTTGGTTCATCAAGTTGTGTTCGTCTATCTCAATACTTTTCTTCAAATCATCACGCTGGGGTGGTGTAAAGCCGTTGAACCCATTAAAGAAAGTGGAATAATATTCCGTTATAACTTGATCTATGAGTCTGTCTTCTGTTTTGGAGATAGTTCCTTGTGTACCTTTCCAAATGAGTAGCACCAAATTTTTCAAGAACCCAGTTTTCTCCACGTTAAGTTCCTCTCTCTTGATTCGGAAAGGATTCATGGTTATGGGCTTCTCTTCCGTATAGGAGATATATTTACCTCCGACATACTCACAAAGTCCTTCATAAGAGTTACCGGTATCGACCATAACAACGTCAGTATTCTGTTCCCAAAGTTGACGGACTACGCTGTTCATATGAAAACTCTTGCCCGAACCTGATGGCCCTAAACAAAAGAAGTTGCTATTGTCAGTCAGCTTGTTACGCCCTTCCTTACCAGTAATATCAATTGCTACGGGTACTCCTTGACGGTCGGTATAATATATTTTCAGCGGAGTATCTTCGCTATGCTGAATTTTCTCTTTATACATTAGACATGTTGCCGCATCACCCAATGTCAAGAATCTATCGTAGTCTTCGTTCATACTATAGCAGTTTCCCGGAAATGAATTAACGAACAGTTCCAATTGATTGTAGGCTCTCTTGCTTATATGAATACCCATGCGTCCAAATGCATTCTCCAAATGGTTTGTACATTTTTGAATGTCTGTATCAGGAGCAACTGCGACAACCATGTTATAATGTGTATAAACCAACTGCTTGCTTTCCCTCGCAATTACTTCTTGCACATTCTTTATATCCTCTACAGCCATTTGGTTGGAAGGATTAGGCATACTGGCATGACGATTCTTCTTCTTGTCAAGTAATGCTAATTCACGTTTTTGATTCGGAAGGAAAACAATTTGATTATAGACAACAGTTTCAGCCCCAGGTATGCTGTCAATCAACGACACCATATCTACTGGCATAGAAGTGTTGTTTACCTCTATATTGGTAAAGGGACGTACTTGTGATGGTAGATTTGCACAATCCACATCTACGAGAGAGAATACCTTGCAGCGTTTGTCACCCATAGAAATCATTTCATCATCAACCTTAAAGCCTGTCATGGATACAGACTTATCCCTGAAATTCATCGCAAAGAATCTATCAACATATTCACTGGCTTCTTCCTTACCAAGGAAACGAACAGGGATACCTGAATCTTTTAACTGATCATAAACCTTATTGATTTTGACGATGAAGTCTCGCCATTTCTTGCTATCGTAAGATAACAGACGGCCTTTCTTGTTTTCTTGAGTGATGATTAGATATGAACTGGTGTCGGTATATTCTCTACCTTTAAAGTATTTAAAATATGATTCAGAAAGGAACTCATGCTCATTTCCACTTTCGTCTTTAAACTGCTTTCTGGTGAAGATATCTTGCTTATGCATGGCATACCCTTCGCCTAATGTTTGTGAGATGGCGGAAAAGAGATGGCTGAACTCATAGTAACTATCGATGTTGGCTGAGTATTTCTGCACAGGATTCTCTATACGCATAACTGCCGAAAACTCGCCAGTCTTTGTATATATCACACCGGTATTCTCAATGTCTTCTATTGAGAAATAGATGTCTTGGAATATTTTCTTTCGTTTGCCACCTGTTCCGAAAGCATAGACACTAATTGCCATGCCTAAGCAGATTGCAATGAAAAATAGAATAATGTACAGTACCATTTGATATTGTTTTTATGACTGGTTGATTAATGACTCATTTCGCACACAAGGAACTCGATGTGACATTCCCATATATTTTTAAATTTATCAATGCTTTCACAGACAGCTTGATGGCAACCCATGTATTCTTTGGTATTATTCAGATCATAGTTTTTCACTCTCCAAAAAGTGATAATATTCAAATCACCATAGATTGCTTCCCTTAAAGTATCTATGATACTGATTCTCTTATCTCCAGTTAGCTTTTGGAAATCAGCATAGCATTCCTTACTGATTTTAAGAGGGAGCACTACAGGTTTTAGATTAGCAAAGCCAATTGTCAATTCAATGTAGCCCTTACCTTTATCCTTAAAATCAAGTGATAGAATATCTTTAATGGTTAAGTTTCTGATTGCCATAAAACCGATTCTCATACCTGCATCTTGATTGCCGTTGCTTTTATTTTTTCTTTTATTCTTAGTCATTTCGTTATTGATTTATTGTTTTGCTTGTGATACTATCCGTACTCAAATTTTTGACAGAAACAGATGTGATACTATCTTGAATAGATGTTGTATCTATTACTGTTATCTGAGTTACAGTTGTTTTTTGTACTTCTTTACTCCATTGTATCCTTGCCTTTTCTGCTGACCTTACGGCATCAAGACTAGGTGGAGTGTAATGTTTCTCCTTACATGAGATACAAAGTGCCGATACCATCAGACATAGAATGAGTGGTTTCTTCATTGATTGTGGAATTTATAAAGGCAGGCTCTGCCTGGATTTTAGGTAGAACCTGCCTGCGTTCAACATTTACTAATAATCCATACGTTGGTCATGATGGTCATATCTTTACTTAAATGTGCTTGCTTCTTGCGTAAATGAATATTCCTCGGTCGTTCTTCTTAGTGTGCAGTCCTTTCCGTTGTTTGATTATGATTAGTCCGGCACCCACTGAGATAGTAGCGACCAGAACAATTAATCCTGCGACAAATCCTAGTAGGCAGTATGCTGCAATGAAACCAATGATAGCTCCGCCTACAGTTCCTGCCGCCCAGTAGATATATCTTCCTTGAAATCCCATAAATTCAAGTGGCTTCTGCAAGCCCTTGAAAAGGGGATATTCAGGATAATGGATTGTCTGTTCTTTACTGGTCATTTATGCTTAGTTTGTTACGCCAAAGAACAATGGAAGTGCTTGAGCTGCTGATACGAGGAAAATACATGCGCCTACAATCATCATGATCTTTTTCTTGACATCTTGCTCTTCGTTGTTCATGGCAATGTATACGGAAATCGCACCCACAACGGCTACGACACCAGCTATCGCATAGCACAACTTTACCACAATAGGAACATATTTAGCTATCTCTGCGGTTACAGTTGTCAGGGCTGTTGTACCAGCTGAGTAGTCTCCAGCTGAGTTTTGTGCCATTACGGCACCTGTGCCAACGAGAAGCATAAGAGCCATTGATTTTAATCGTTGAGAAGAAGCTGCTCTTTTCGCAGTCTTCTTCAAAAAGTTCATTGTTTTATTAAACATTCTTCTTGATTTAATTTTAATTTTTAATTGTACTTATATTACTCGTTGCGCATTGAGTTCGGTTTTAGTGGCTACCAAATTTGATAGCCGAAGAATGCAGGGAATACGATGGAAGCACCTATCATGAAAATACATGCTCCAATGAGCATCATAATAGATTTTGTTATACCATCTTCTCCTGTATTCATTTTGATATATATCTGAAGTGCTGATATTATTACCATGATTGCTGCTATGGCATAACATAGCCAGAGTACATAGAGCATCATTGTGACAATATAGTCGTGCATTGTTGCGAGTGCATCTGCTCCCCAACTGTAATCCACGCCACCACATTTGGCAAAAACGGACTGTGGACAAAATACGAAGAGGAGCAAACACACGTAAATGATTAAATATTTATAACTCATCATTTAACGATGTTACTATTACTCTTGGTTTACCTATTCCTCTGTCACCTCCGTTAAGTATGCATGCTGTAGTATCATCTTGCATCATTTGATCTTCCATATAAATGTGGGTAACCTGCATCTTTGGTAATACCTTAGCTTCGATAATCTTTACTATATCTTTTTTCGTTGTTTGATTGGGTTCAGGCTGAGCTGGTTTTTCAACTTTTATATCTTCGGGAATCTCATCGTAGGTATGAGTTGTGGTTTCGTATTGCTTATCAGCTACTGAGAATCCATTACCTTTTTCTGAAACAACAACGGCTTCTTCCAATTCATCCATATCACCAACGTCGAATACTTCCTCATGTTTGTTTTCTTCATCTTTCTTACCATATAGGTCTCTTGTTATCATCACTGCATAGTAGATGATGTAAGCTACAGTTAGGACAATTGCAAAAATTAAAAATGGACTCATATCATACTTTGTTTATTAATCTGTTTTGTGACAAGAATGCCAGTTGATTATTCTCAAGACAGAGGTTGTAATAATGAAAAATATCTTATTCTGTCACATTCAAACCTTGTTTTCAGGTACAAAGTAAATTTGAAAAATTGAGATATAAGAATTTTTAGAGGCATCCCAAATCATTCTTAACATCAATTCTAATGGATAATATAATCATACTTAAATATCATATTTTGGAGAATGTTTTGTTTTTCAAAGTAGTTGCCATTTACCTTACGATGATGCAAAAAAGGAGACCTTCCTAATGGAAAAGCCTCCTAAATCATAATTGATTGGGGATATAGAATTATCTTCTATATTGTAGATACTTTGTCAAGCTAATATCATCTATATACCGGAAAGATTCATCAATTGTTTTATCCTTATATAATCCATAGATAGTATCTTTCATTGTGTGGCCGGAAAGGGAGTGATGGAGATAGAGATGGATTTCCTTATAACTGACAAGTCGTTGTAGGCAGTTATGTAAATAATCTGCTGAATGAAGTAGAATATAATCACAGGGAACAGGTGTATCCATTAATTTATGACCATTGGATTCCAGAGTTTTATAACTCAGAAAATCCATATAGGTTTCAAAAATGCAACAGGTATCTTGAACTCCTATAGTCTCATGATGAAGTATGGACAAACCATCTTTGCCCAAGAACCCTTTAAAGTATGGATTGTGAAGTAGGTAACCTCCGTATATAGTTTTGAACGCAAGAGCTACATAGTTCTTTTCCTCAATTCTATATATTATTTCTTTGGCAAATATCTTTGCTTCATTGATATCTATTCCTCTTGAGCGCAGGTATGATAGTAAAGCATGGTTGCTTAGTCTATTACATGAATTTATTATCATTTCATCTGCATCGTGTTTTGGAATTGGTTTTACAGAAAGTTCATGACCAATAATCAGATGCTCATATTTCTCAAACTCATCAATAACTTTTTCAACGTTATTTGATTTATGCCATATACGTCCAAATGATATAACGTCACCACCTTTATTGAGTCCTCTATCATGCCATACGTTCTTAACGATGTCAACCTCGAAACTATTTTTATTATCATTATAAAAAGGTGAATTGAAGTAAACGGTATTTCTTCGCTTCTTCACTGGCATACAGCCAAATTCTGATAATAGTTCTGTCAGACTGATTTTATTTATTTGTTCGATATTCATAGGATTGAATTTAGTTCTTGTTCGGATATGGTGATACCATTCCCACCATTTATTTATGTCCATAGTCATTGGGGTATTTATTTCTTTTTCTCGGATGCTGTTTCAACCAATCGATAAGCTCACTTTTGATAAAATAAATCTTTCGGTCGGTCTTGTAATGGGGAATACTTTTGTTGCGTGCCATCTTATACAACTGACTATGCGACATATCAAGAACTATTGATGCCTCTTTGAAAGTGAAGATATCTTTATTCAAAAAGATGGTTGCTTCTATTTTTTCAATTCTTTTCAGAAAATCAGAAAAGATACCCAACACCTTCATTTCTTCTTCAATCTGCTGAACTCTCTCTTCTAGTCTTAGAATCTTCGGGTCTGTATTCATTTCATCTTCTATTTATGTTATACTTTAGTTTTACCTGTTATGAAATCATTTACATCAGAGAATTTAGCATATCGTTCCCGGCAATCTTTAGCTTTCGAACCATATCTTTCAATGATGGTTCTTGTAGCTGATTTTCCAGCATCGTCGTTATCTAGATAGAGAAATAATTTATCGTATCTCTCCAAACATGGGATGGCCTTGTTTACCATAGCAACAGAATTAAGAACTAAATAGTCACAGACACCATCTACACATAGCCATCGATCTCCTCGTTCTTTACATGTCTTGTATGAAAGAAAGTCGAAAAAGCCTTCAAACACACAACATTGACGTACAGGCAGTTCTCGTTCTTTAGCTATATGAGTGATATCTTTTTTCCCGATACATCGCTTGAAAAATTGATTGCGTATCTCCATACCATCGCTATTGTTATTGAAACCTATGCCATAATATGTTTTGTTGGATGAAATTGTATAGTATACTTCTTTGCAATACTCTTTGGCAACATCAATACTAATTGCCCTTCCCACTAAATAGTTGATAAGATTGGCATTGCTGATATCAACTATTCTATCAATGATTGTATTATCATTCTTGACTTTATTATTTCTGATAAGTGCTTCTCTGTCCGGGACGGGGATGAAAGATTGATTATCATCATTATTACTATAAGATTTTAAATGGCAGATAATACCATTATTGTCTAAAAGTGGGTTCATGGCTTGAACAAGATTGATGATATTGCCACCTTGAGCTAATGCAAAGTCATACCAAAGATTGGTATTCATATCTACTTTGAATGAGCTATTCGTTTCTTCGTGCAAAGGTGATAGATACCAATAGGTATTATGGTATTGTTTAGTTGGCTTAATACCCTTATGATAAAGGTAGTCCACGATGTTTATCTGTTTTATTTCTTCAATTGTCATTTTCTTATGATTTTTGGAAGGTATAAGTATTATATATATAGGGGGAAAATACCTATACTCATACTTACTCCTGAATGTTTAATATATTGGGATAATAGTTGTACACTTTATTCTCATTCTTTATGATACCACTTGCAGATAGTAACTTTAGCAATTCCTTGTATGCCACTAGGCCTCGTTTATAGCCATGTGCAGTATAGGATTCACCAATTCTTGATACCATTTCCGCATAGTTGGTAGGTTTATATTGACTAAACAGCTCATCTAGAATTTCCTTATGAACAGTTTTCGGAAGAGTTGTAAGTTGTGGATCACGCTGCTTTACAACGGTAACTTTGTAATCCTCCTCAAGAACAGGGAGGGAATTATCATCAATATGAAAGGCGAATGATGTAAATTCCTTGTCTCGCATGTGCATAGGGCGCACTTCACTGATTTCAGTATTCTTGCTGTCCTTGCTTACGACAAGAACTGTTTCAGCCTTATTCTCAAGCTCTGTACCAATATGTCCTCGTGTATTGCTGTCATTCTTGTTTAGATGCAGCACACAATGGATATGTAATTTATAATTGCTTGTCCAGCTCATCAGTTTGGTAATCAAATCTGTGGCTTCCTTTGCATTATTGATGTCATACATTAAGTCACGAAGACCGTCGATAATAACAAGCCCATAACCTTCACTTTTACGAAGGGCATAATCAATCAAACTGAGTCGTAGGCTTGGTGTGTACTCTCTAAGGCCAACAAACTTTATTCTGTCAGTATCTTGACCAATTGGCAAACCTGCCATCTTCAAAATACGTTCAAGTACATTATGGCAATGGAAACGACTTTGCTCTGTATCGAAATAGTATATCTTACGTTTGCCTTTGGGCAGACTAGCTCTGTAATTGAGCACATTACTATTGGTAAGAGCTGCTGCAACCATAGCAGATATATTGAAAGTCTTTTTACTCTTTGCCTTTCCGGTTGAAGCACTAAAATTACCGAATGTTGCCACTACACAGTCACCGACCCATAATATCTGAGGTGGATTCTCAGGTCTTTCAGTAACTTTTATCTGCCCCTTATTCAAGCACCGCTCAAGCATATCATCCGGATAATCGCTTTTAAAGTTGAAGTCAAAATCACTTTTGAAATCATCAGAAGGCTTTGGTATACTAATTTTTCTTATTTTCTTTTCCATTACTTTGTACTTTTGAATCGTGGTGCGATTCTGTATTATACTCTGAGGCAGTGATTGTAGATTTTTCAATCAACTGCTCCAATTGTTTATCTGTAAGCTTTTCATGTTCTGCTGTCAGATAATGAGGGGCGGATTTATATTTTTTGCTCATGTTGTGAAGTTGTATTAAAGCCTTTAATCGGGTTCTGTCGCATCCATTCTTCCAATTCTTTCTTGTCGAAGTACACCATTTTTCCCCTTGGCTTCCAATGTGGAATCATTTGTGTACGTGTAAGCTTATATAGCTGAGATATAGAGATGCCTGTAAACTCTGTTGCTTCTTCAGATGTGAGCATGTTTTTGGTCAAAAACAGTTTGCGCTCAATCTTTGCAAGTCTTTTAATCATGTCTTCAATGGCTGATGGATTACATTCATCAATTAGTGACTCTACTCGTTCAAGTCTTTTATGTAATACTTGTTGGGTTATTCTCTGTTTTACCATACGGTTCTTGCTTATTTAAATGTTACTGACTAACAGTGACACATTATGGTTGACACTGCTTTTGGGTTGAGAAAGGAAGTCTTGCCTCCGAATCTCGAATCGATTCGAAGGCAAAATTACGTCCTGATTATCAAACCGGTATAAGTGACCTTATAACACCTTTTTCTATTATAAGAAGTATTATAATTTTATTCTTTCACTTAGTATGTTTGATGTCATTTTCACTGCATATTGTCAGTTCATTTACAAAAGAATCATACGGGTTGCCGATGTAACTTTTTCCTCTCTTTGCTATTGAGATACTTGCACTGATGGCATTCCCTCCATAATAAACGCCATCCTTTGATGATAGAATAAGTTGATATTCAAGAATCAATTCCTGATAAGAATAATGAAGAAGATTATGTGTACTCAAACTATCCATAAATAGAGCAAATTTGACATTGCTTCCAGTCCTGATCGGATTCGTAAGACGGCAGTGAAAGAGATCATACATTTCATCATAGCTTACCGCTTTTGCGAAGATTGAGCCTTTCTTTTTCTTCTTGTTCTCAAAGTCACCATTGACAAAATCTGTAATTTGCTGGAGCTGATTATCTGAAAGATTACCAAGTTCAGCTTTTAAGAATTTTGATTTAGGAGATCTACCATAATTTAGAGAGAGAATCATCTCATTGCAATCTGTCATTTCCAAGTGTGGTTTGGAAAAGTATTCCAATACCAAATCTTTGCGTTGCTCAAGGAGGCTTTTTATGGAACATAGGTTCTTGAAGTGTATATTCCAATCATTGTGATTAGAACTGTCGATAATCATGTGAGAATTTACAAAGTCCTCTACATAACGATGATACAGTTTGTCATCGTTTATGATTTCTAATTGATACTGCTCATAGGCAGCAATACAAAGCATCTGCAACTCATTTTGCGGTGCATAGGTCTGCTGGCTCTTATTGTTGTGTAGGCTCGGAATACACAAAAAGAGAGAGACCGAATTGATTGTTCTTTTCAGTCATTTCTTTTTGAATTTTGGTTTTTTTAATGTTTATGTTGATATATAATATCTTTATTCATCATTTTCTAAGCAAAGAAAAGCCCAGCTAGAGACCTGTTGCAGTTTCAAGTTGGGCTTACTTGTAATATGAGCTTGCGGCTTTTTACATTATACATTCTATTTAAACCTACAAAGTTACAGCCATATTGCACCACAGGTCGGTACAACCTTGTAATTTTCTATATTCATCTGTAGGATTGATTTAAAATCCTGTATAACGTGTATTTAGCATTTACGTTTATACCGATTAATGAGACCCTGTACTGTTTGACTTAGAGTGTACGTTTGGATTTTCTTCTATGAGATAGGGCGATTAATTCATTTTCTTCTTCAGGTGTAAGATGCGCTTTTCCATTACGACCTGATTCAATCCATTTTATAAGCTCATCTTTGAATAATATGTAGTATTTTCCTGAACGTGTTCCCGGTATGTCACCACGTCCAAGTTTATAGTACATTGTAGATTTCTTCATCTTTAGAAATTCACATGCTTCGTCAAGGGTCATGGGTGTGTGGTCGCTTTTCTTTGTAAGAACATTTTTTCTCAATTCCTCATTTAGATTTTGAATAAGAGTTTCTAGTCTTTCTACTTTGTTGTAGACATGAGCCACTACTTGTGGAACATCATTGAAAGTCATTTCATCTGTTGTCATATCGATCATAATATTGTTATTTGATTTCAATGGCAAAGGAACTCAATGATAAAATGCTGATTAATGTAAGTGTTCGGATGTAAGGAAATAAGTCAAAGTAATTAAAAGTAATTGTCGATTAATTATGATGTGTGAGTGTTATGAAACTCAAAAGACCCATTTTCAGGTATATCTAATTCTATAAGGCATGTCCCTCTTTGACGTAGATTGCGACGAATTGTTTCTATTTCAAGTTCTTTCATCTCAATAGGAAAACATGTTTTTAAGAATACCGAACACTGATTACCATTCCAAGAAAGTCGTTTGCCTATGTTCCATACCAAATGGCGCAGATCTAGGGTAGAGAGTCGACAGTCTGTTACCACAGGAATAGGTGAGAATCCTTTTTCCAAAGTGAATCTGCATACGTTTTCAATAAGCATGGAGAGTTCTTCCTCTTTCATATAGATACAAAGTTCTTCGTGCAAATACGTTTTCACAAGGTTCATTTTGTGTGTTTCCAGACGTTCATTTGCAATCCTTCTTTTTTCTTTAAGCTCTGCAATCTTGTTTAAGCTTGCTAGTTCGTTGGTAAGGTCTTTTAGTTGATCTGTATCGCATTGCATATAATTTGCATTGCTTTTAGGGGATATATTAGAAAATGGTAATTTGACATTACGCAAGCTACGACCAAAAAGTATAATAATCATAATAGTACACAGACACAATAGAAGAAATATCCATATTGAAGCAGGTTCAGATGATAATATTTCAACCTTTGTACGATACCAATCTGCTATCACGTTATCTCCCGAAAATAATGGGACAAAGGTGATAACGGATAGCATCACAACGTTTGTGATAATAGCAAAATAGATTTTTTCTTTTGTTGGGTTACTCATAATTACTTCAAATTATTCTTAGTTTCGAGTACAAAGTTATAGAGAATAATTTGAAATAATATAAGTTATTATTATTGATACACAAATACTTAACTCTTTTTAGAAATACCAAAAACCGACAAAATCCTTGTCAGATTCTGTCGGTTTTTGGTTCATTTTTGCACTTGATATTTATTTACTATTCATCTGATGTACCAGTCTCAGATGATTCATTCTTGATGTTCGTAACATTATTTAACACTTCAAGTGACATCCTATTGGCCGCTTCTCGACGTTTTGGGTCGGCATGACGGGCATAAATTTGAGTAGTTGTTACACTCTTATGTGCAAGTAGACTCTGTACTGTATATATGTCTGTGCCAAGTTCTAGTTGCAACGAGGCAAAAGTATGGCGGAATGAGTGGATAAATCACAGAAAAGCAAGGGTAAGATGACGTAAGAAGCAGAAGAGATAACACGTTTGAAATGAGTTGATTTGCGTAGATTTACGGTAATCTGAAATATTCAAAGCAAAGCGGATGTAAGCAGTATTTCAGTTACCAAATCGTTAACCTGCCAGTTACCGAAAATAAATAGGTAACAGAAGTAGATCGAAGAACTTTAATTATGGTTCTTTTGTTCTGAATTTCAGTATTTTGCGTAATAAAGAGCACTTATATAACAGGTAACTTTGCCTATGGCAAAGCCCACAAAAATATAAGTGTAATGAAACAAGAAAAATTCAAGGTGTTGCTCTACCTCAAAAAGAGTTCTCCCGACAAATCGGGCAAAACCCCTATCATGGGGCGTATCACTGTCGGCAAGTCTATGGCACAGTTCAGCTGTAAGCTATCCTGTACTCCCGACCTTTGGAATCCACGCGAAAGCCGCCTGAACGGAAAAAGCCGTGAGGCGGTGGCTACCAACGCAAAGTTAGACAAGCTGCTGCTTGCAGTCAATGAGGCTTACGACACACTCATCGAGCGAAAACAACCCTTCGATGCGGAAGCTGTGAAGAATCAATTTCAGGGAAGTATGGACACTCAAATGACCCTGATGCGGCTATTCGACCGCCATATCGAAGAGGTAAAAGCGCGTGTCGGTATAGATTATTCCCACCGTACTTTACCTAACTATCTCTACACCCGAAAACGCTTGGCGGAGTTTATCAAAAAGAACTCCAATTCGACAGACCTTGCATTCAGCCAGCTTAATGAGCAGTTTATCCGAGAATTTCAGGATTATATAATTCTCGATAAAGGGTTGAGTGTGGAAACTGCCCGACACTATTTGGCATTACTGAAAAAGATTTGCCGGATAGCCTTTAAAGAAGGGCATTCCGATAAACACTATTTCGCCAACTATCCTTTGCTGAAACAGAAAGAGAATCCGCCAAGAACTCTTAGCCGTGAAGAATTTGAAAAGATACGGGATTTGGAGATTGAAGAACACCGCTGGTCGCACATTACCTCTCGCGATATGTTTCTCTTTGCGTGCTATACCGGGACTGCCTACATTGATGTAGTAGCCATCACAAACGATAATTTATCCAAAGATGATGCGGGCGACTTATGGCTCAAATACAAACGAGGCAAGAACGGTAAACTTTGCCGTGTAAAGCTGTTGCCCGAAGCTATTGAGTTAATTGAAAAGTACAGGAACAAGTCGAGGCAAACTCTATTCCCTAAAATGGAGTACAATACGTTGAAATGGAATCTTCAAAGCATACGTCAAATGCTTAATATCCCTGTACTGACCTACCACATGGGGCGGCACTCGTTTTCGAGTTTAATTACGCTCGAAGCAGGCGTACCTATTGAAACCGTTTCAAAGATGCTCGGTCATTCGGATATAAAAACCACACAGATATACGCCCGTGTTACCCCGAAAAAGCTCTTTGAGGATATGGACAAGTATATCGAAACAACCCAAGATTTAAAATTAGTTCTGTAATCATTAAAAATACAACTATCATGCGTAGTACATTCAAAATATTATTTTACATCAATAAAAACAAAGTAAAAACTGATGGGACAACGGCTGTCCAGTGCCGAATTACCATTGACGGCAAGCAAACGGTTATCTCAACAGGCATCTACTGTCAAATAGAAGATTGGAACGCTAAAAAAGGCGAGATTAAAGACGAAAGAAGCAACAATCAGCTCATCGCATTTCGTAACCGTGTCGAGCAGTCCTATGTTACTATTCTCAAGGAACAGGGGGTTGTCAGTGCTGAACTGCTTAAAAATACGGTTACCGAAGTAAACTCCGTTCCGACCCTATTACTGGAGGCAGGCGAAGTAGAACGTGAGCGATTAAGATTGCGTTCTATTGAAATAAATTCCACCTCTACCTATCGGCAATCGAAGGTTTCTCAAAGTAACCTGCGAGGATTTCTTCTTACCCGAAAGCTGAAAGATATTGCTTTTATAGATATTACCGAAGAATTTGGCGAGAGATACAAACTCTACCTAAAGAGTAAGGATTATAGTTCGGGACATATTAACCATTGTTTTACTTGGCTGAATCGGCTTATCTATATTGCCGTTGATCGGGAAATACTTCGGTGTAATCCTATTGCCGATGTGCCGTATGAAAAGAAAGCTTCTCCAAAATTGGAACATATCAGCCGGAACGAGCTGAAAACGATTATGGAAAATCCCCTGCCCGACAAATGGCAGGAATTAACACGCAGAGCCTTTATTTTTTCTGCTTTTACCTCCCTTGCCTATGTTGATATTAAAGGGTTATATCCCCGCCATATCGGAAAGGCAGCAGATGGACGGCGTTATATAAAGATCAATCGTAAAAAGACCGATGTTGAAGCCTTTATACCTTTACACCCGATTGCCGAACAGCTTTTATCGCTATACAACACAACGGATGAAACTAAGCCTGTGTTTCCACTACCCAATCGCGACCAGTTATGGAACTGCATCCATGAAATCGGCTTCCTTGCAGGCGTGAAGGGCAATCTCAGCTATCATCAAAGCCGCCACACGTTTGGGACACTTTTGCTTTCGGCGGGTATTCCTATCGAGAGTATCAGTAAAATGATGGGGCATACAAATATTTCAACCACTCAAACCTACGCCAAAGTAACGGATGATAAAATATCGGAAGATATGGATAGGCTGATTGAGCGGAGAAAAGCAGTATAAGACCGTTCAACTAAAAGCCCCCGAAATTATTTGATTTCGGGGGCTTTTGATTAAATACAAAGCAAGCTACTCCCATGCTTCGCGGTAGTTCTTTTCCAGTATGTTTTGTATGTCCGATTCCCGATACAGGGTTTTACCGCCGAATTGAATGTAAGGGATTTTTCCTGCGGTACGATACTCCTGCAAGGTTCGGCGGCTGACTTTTAACCTTTCTGCCACCTGTACATCAGTCAGAAAACGCTCTCCGTTCAACATTGGTTTATAATCTATTAATGCTGTTTCGATATTATCTAACATTTTATCGAGTGAGTGGAAAAACGCTTTTATCCGTTCGTTTTCTTTAGTTATAACCTCATTGCTCATTCTACTGTAATTTTAAGCTGTTAATGACCTTTTCCACATCTTCGGGCTTGTAATACATCTTCCGATGTATTTGAGTATATGCCAATTTACCAGTATCACGTAACGTTTGCAATGTGCGGGGACTGATGTTCAGAATTACGCATACATCCTGATTATCCAACCATTCTTTAAGCTCTTTGCCCTTATGCTGTCCGCATAGTATATCCACCTTTCGGGCAAATGCCTCGAAACGCTCCATCATAGCCTCAAAAGTTCGGGCTTCTATATTTATTATCTCCATAGTGATTTACCTTTTCGTTAATACTATGATTACGGGAGAACAAAGATAAATCATTAAAATACAGCATATACCATGTCTTTATTGAGTGGTAGCTTTCGTCTGCACTTGTCTATACCTAAACGTGCATCCTGATGTAACCAGCGGCGGTTAAATCTGCCGTTTTTCGTACTCCCTTTTCGGATTATTCGGGAGTAATTTCTTTTGATTTTTTCGCCGAACCGTATCTTATAGCTTCTTCCTCTTTAGCGGAATGCCGACTTAGCCGATGAAGTGTTCGATTTCATGCGCGAAAGTATTTCCGTGTTCTTCACGCCGAAGACAAGTTCGAGCCGCAAAGCGGTTTCGTGAAAAATCTTCCTCTTTCCCTCGCGGGCGAGCGTATTTTATCCCGAAAAACTTGCATCGGCTAAACACTACCTTTCTCTGCCCCTGAAACTCGATCACTCATAACCGGCTCCGATACGGCATAGCGTTCAAAAAAAAGTCAGAAATTATGATACGGACAGCAGAAAAAAATAGGAAACAACGATTCTCAAACCTTCCAATCAGCATAGGTTCGATTTTGAAAATAGCTTTTGTAGTTGCGGGTTTTGCCCTTTGGGGTTGGTCGTTCGTGGCGGTGGTAGCAGGTATTTACCTACTGTGGAACATCACTAAAGGCGTTATAATCTTTCTTCTTTCCATTGCCGTGATTGTTGGCTTTATCCTCCTTTTGACAGTATTAATTTTTTAAGACACAAAGACATGAGCAATCTATTAGAAATCAACAATCAAGAGGTCGTAGCAAAAGCAAATTGTACACTCGTGGCATATTCTACAAAATCGGTCGCTGTATTCGGCGATACACAACCGATAATCAACCAACTCAAAGAGATGGGGGGAAGTTTCAACAGTAGGTTGACCCTAAACGGCAAAAAGGTAGAGGGGTGGATATTCCCAAAGTCAAAAGAGCCACGTTTAGCCTACTATTTCGGATTAGACTAATATTTAACACATCAAGACAATGAAAACAATAATAGCGACAAAGTTTGTAAAGTGGGATGTTCCCGAATTAGAAACGCTGAAAGGCTCTAAAGTATATCTACTTCGTGAGAAAGTAAACGCAGGGGAAAATTTAAGCAGGGAAGAAAAAAACTGGATAGCCGAAAACGTAAACCACAATAGCTATTTCAAAAACGCTATACCCTTACAGGGTTATCGTTTCGACTTTTCCGAAATACTAAAAACCTATGTAGTGAAGCAATACGGCACATATCAAGAGTACCGAGCAATCGACAAAACAAGCCTACGTGCCATGCTTTACGGAAGAATTGACAAAATAATCGAAGTAAACTAATACGACCATGACAGCAAGCAAGATGAACAAAGACGGCGTATCTGTATGCGCCATAGGACAGGAGAACTACGAACGCTTTTTAGCGGGAGCATTTCGAGGTAGCTTTTATTACCAGTATGATTATCGCCACACGGACGGCGAACTGTTCAGCACCGTAGCCCAATCGTTGGAAACGTGCAGGGAACGGCGGGATAAGTGGCTCGAAAAGAAAGTAAATAATCAATAAAAATTTAAGGACATGAAAATGATAGAAGTAAAGGACATTATAATCGGAAATCGCTACCTCATTTCAGGCGATTTACAAAATGGGTACATGGACGGAAAGCCGTATATCTGCCACGAAGAAGTTACACGCGCTATCACTCGCATAACCGATACCCATGTTATTTGCGAATGTGGCAGACAGTTTTTGAAAAATCAAAATTTAAAGATTGTAGAATATTAATAAATCAAATTTCAATTCATAAACAGTAATTAATCATTAAAATTTTAGAGATATGAAAACGACAGTAAACAACACAGCAACAGTAAACACAAGCGTAATGCTATCCATGAACCTAATCGAGCCGAGCAACTACAATGCACGCAAAACCTTTGACCCTGTACAGTTGGATGAACTGGCGCAGAGCATCAAAAACAACGGTCTGATACAACCGATAACCGTGCGACAAAAGGGCGAACGCTATGAGATAATTTGTGGCGAACGGCGATTTAGGGCTTCTATGATGCTGAAACTTGCGGACATTCCCGCTATCGTTCGGAACGTGTCGGACGAGGAAGCATATGACCTCTCTATTACCGAGAATTTACAGCGGGAAGATGTACCACCAATGGAAGCGGCAGAAGCCTATAAACGCCTTATAAATACCAAAAGGTATGATGTGCCGAGCCTTGCCCTAAAATACGGCAAAAGTGAGAAGCATATCTACCAAATGCTCAAACTGTGCGACCTTATCAAAGGTATTGCCGAACTCGTAAGGTCAGGTAAGCTGACCGCATCGGCGGGGATAGTCCTAAGCAAGTACGACAAGAAAACACAGGAAGCGGTGCTAAAAGACCGTTTAGATGAGGACGGAAAAAACGAATGGTATCATATTTCCGCTACCACCTTAGACAGCCGTATAAAAAGTTACTACACAAACGATGTAATAAGCAAATTTAAAATCATCATATTTCGGTAAAGTTAAATCATCACATTTTAGTCGAGACAATTGGTTTATACTATTGTTTATTTATAGCACTGCTGTTTATCTATGTCTGGGGGTACCCCCAGACATAGATGGTTTTTTTCCGTCTTCAAAAATAGATTTTCGATTTCCCATCCGATAGCTTTGTCCTGAGAGTTTTATTACCTCGCAGCGATACAACAACCTGTCAAGGATTGCCGAAGCAAGGACTTCGTCATCCAGCGTTTTTGCCCATTCGGTGGGAACCTTGTTGGTGGTAATTATCAGCGATGCTTTCTCGTGCAGCGTGTTGATTAGGTTGAAGAAGCCGGCGGCATCTTCTTTTTTCACCGGGAAGAGCATGATGTCGTCAATAGCCACCAGATCGGCTTTAAGCAACCGGTTGTAGGCGGTCATTGCCGAAGGCATCAGGCTTTTCATTTTGATGGTATTAATGATATCCTCCATCGTAACCATATACGCCTTATATCCTTGTTGTATAGCCTCATATACGAGTCCTGCGGCGATGAAGGTTTTCCCTGTTCCGGAAGGACCCATGAGTATTATGTTGTAATTCTGCTCGAGCCATCCCAGCCGTCGCAGATCACGCAGCCCGGGTGCGGTTATTCCTTGCGAGTAGTTGTGGTCGAAAAGTTCCAGATCATGCCGTGCAGGCAGAGCCGCCGCTTTGAGGCGTCGCTGGAAGTCTTTGCCATCCCTTTCCTGCACCTCACGGTTCAGCAGGTCGTGAAGGAACTCGACATGGGTCTTACCCTGTTCTTGGGCTATGTGGGATTCTGATTCCAGCAGACGCGGAAGGGCATATAGGCGTAAACGAGAGCACAGGCTTTTGATTTGTTCGTTTATTGTCATACGAAGAGGGTGTTAAAAGTGGATAGGTCGGTTTTCTCCGGGAGCATGGCCGACATGTCGGCTTGAGGAACAGCTTCGGTTTCCTGTCGGACATCAATAAGAGGCTGTCTACCCCGGACTCTAAGGGTCTCTGCCACCTCCATCAGGTGGCATCCATTGAAGACACTTGCCTCAAGGCACTTGGCAAAGGCTTCGACAAGTGTGGCGCCGGAGTATGCCCTATGGTGCCGGGCAATGAACTGGAGATTGTCGCGGTAGTTACGGGCCTTATGTAAGCGTAACTGCGACAGATAGGCATCAATCGTTGCACTTTCGGGAAGTGTTTGGCGAACGGAGGCCTCATATTCGTCCAGTGATGCTTCGCGGTCACGTCGATGCGAGGTGTTACTTATCAGCCGTCCCTTCTCCTGGCTTATCTTGTGGGTGGCAAGAGTTTTACCCGTCTCATGACTGTAGATATGCAGGCTGCCTTCTTTTTCTTCCAGATAAACCAGTGTCTGATGACCGTTGTAAGTTCCTGTGGGTACTGTGTAATAGTTTCCCCTATAGTTAATCACGTTGTCCTTTCGCACATGGTGTGGCGCCAGTTTTTCGCAAGGAACTGTAGGAACCCCTTTATAAGGCATAAGATGTGGTTTCTCTGTCCTGAACTCCTCAGATGGAATACGTCGGATGCCGTGATGTTCCGTACCGTTAGCCGTGCGGTCCAGCCAGCCAAGCACGTCCCGGTTGAGTTGCTCGATACCGATAAATTCACGACCACGCAAGAAGTTGTACTTTACATATTTGACTACGTTCTCAATCTTCCCCTTGCTCTGGGGATCGGACTTGCGGCAAAAGACCGGCTCGAAACCATGTTCACGTATCAGGACGCGGAAGCCACCGGTAAGAAGAAGGTCACCCAGATTTTCTTTAACCAAAAACACTTTGTCCTGATCATACACTATTTTCTCAGGAATACCTGAGAAGAACGCAAAGGCCAGTTCATGGGCATACACCGCAAGGGCTGTAGTAAACGGCGTACGGCTAAAATAGACGAACTTATACCGGCTGCGGCTCAGCGACATTGCAAAGAAATAAACTTTTAATGATTCCCCCTGAGGCGTCCTCATCCACCGCTCCCCGAAGTCGCACTGAGCATATTGCCCATAGCGCGTCTCAGGCTGCTTTTCATAGGGACGGAAACTACTTTCTTCTTCTTTAGGAAGATCATGGATCAAACGCACACGGTGAACGAAATTGAACACTGTCTTGGGCGTTACTAACGGTAGATCCGGAAAGTTTTCCTTTAACCGGTCATGGATCTGAGGGGCAGAAAGAAAGGACCATTTCTTTAGCTCATTCACCACATAATCTTCGTAAGGGTCAAGCTTATGACCGTAATGACGGTCATAGCTTGCACTGGAGATAAACTCGTCTTCGCTCAGCGAAAGATATTTGCTCACTGTCTGACGATGAAGACCTAAAACTAAACCTATCTGGGTCTTGTTGAGACCGTCTGAAAATAATTCGTTAACTTTGTTCCACATGAGATACTTCTTTAACTTGGAGGTCTCGCACATAGCATTGTAATTAGGAGTTTGCACTACAAAATTACAATGCTATTTTTTTATCTAATTATGTCGATTTTACTTTTCCGATTTTTGACGATTCAAAGTTACTGGTTACAAACGACCTCGACAGCTACGATTTTGACAAAACCGAGTGTCTGAAATGTAACTTTAATTCCAAAAATTACGACCTTTTTGCGGGTAGCGATTGCGGGAAGAATTGCGGTCTGTGTGCCAATAAAAAATGTTTGGAAGCCAAAAATACGCTCTACCTTGTAGATAAGGCGCAAGAAGTAGCCCAAGCCGACCCGAAACTCGTATTTATAGGCGACCAATACGGCAGGGATAGTGAAGCAGTCCAAAAAATCAAAAAAGCGGGATATGAGTTTAAGAATGTACAAACCTACAATCTTAACCGTTTCCCGAAAGAGCCGACCGCACCCGAAGCCTCCAAATACGAGAAGCCCGAAGATTTGGAAAAGGCACAGGAGCGTTACAGCAAGGAGCAGACCTATTTTGAGAATAAGACCCAAGAACTCGACAGCCTCAAAGAACAGGGTAAAATCCGTGTCTATGCCGATATAGACAGCAAAGATATTAGCTTGTATTACAAAGAGGTAAACAGCAAGGACACCAAGACTAACGAGCAGATAATTACCGATCTCAAAGCGAAAAAGGTACGCAACAACGAAATTGCTAAGGAAAAAACCGCAGGGGATATAAAGGAACTGCTCCGCACGGAAAAACTGCCGAAGTCGGATTTTACCGCCGATGAAGAAAAAGCAATGTATTTCTTTATGCTCTCAAAATTGCGTAAACACAGCTACCCCGCCGTAGGGTTGAAAGAAAACGACTATTACGGCAATTTGTCGGATGAGAAGACGCAGAAAATCGTTGCCAATCTTACCAAAGAACAAAAAACTGTTATCCGCCGTGATTATTTGTATAGCCACTTGACCGAGCGAACAACCACCGTTTCGGGAATACAGGGCGGTATGATGTTGGCATTTGCCACGCAACACCTACCCGAAAAGACAGCAACCATAGAAGCCCAATACAGTGAGGAATACGGCAAGAAGAACGCCCGACTGGACGAACGTATAGCAGGGCTGAAAGCACAGGAGAAACAGCCTAAAATGCCTCTTAAAGCCGATAAACCCAAAGGAAAAGCGGAAGCCAAAGCGAAAAAAGCAGATAAGGCGCAGACTGCCAAGAAAAACGCCACACCCGCCAAAGTAAAGGTAAAAGAGGCAAAGAAAGAAGTAGCACCGAAAGCAACCGTAACAGATGCCATACCGACACCCACAGCGGTAGCCGTTGTTCCGAAAACGACAACAGCATTAGCGACCACACCCAAACCTAAAGCGGTAGCCGTTGCGGTCTAAACCATAGTATTAACAAGGGCGGGAGCAATCCCGCCCATAAAACACAACAATATGACAGTGTATGTTTTATTTCAGACCGATGTCTGGAAAACGTATAGTAGCCGTGTATTTTTCGGCGTGTTCACCTCAAAAATAAAGGCGATAGATGCAGCTAAAGAAAACAACCTATACGTCTGTGATGCGGAGGTGGATATAGTCGAATGTGAAATTGATAAATTCGAGGAAGTATGAGAACACACCGATTTTGTAAACATTGCGGTACGCAGGTACGAAAGGAAACAAATTTAGATTATCCGTTCTATTGCCCCCGATGCAATGAAAATATGTATCGTAGCGAAACCCTTTCTAAACGTGAGATAAAAAAGTGTTCACAGAAAGAGCCTAAATACGAGATTTCGCAGGGCGTTGAACGCCTATATTCCCATGATATTGAATGGTGGTTAGACGGCGAAGAACTCACTTTTTCGGAGGTGGACGAAGAACATATTTGTTCTTTGCTCAAAGAGAATTTTGTTGCTGGGGAATTGTGTAGCACAACCCCCGACAGGGACGAAGTTTACGGATGGTGGAACATTAAACGATACTAAATATGACGATAAACGTATATATCGGCAATCCTGTTATTGCCAACCATGAACAGTATTACAAACTGGAGGAACTGCTACATGAAATAGACCCCGACTGCGAAGCGGTGCATTTGCTTCCCAATCGGTTAATTATTGAAAACATACGCCGTAGAACGTTCGTATATCCATGCAATCCAACAATGGAATGGGTGGCTGACCGACTGCGTAGCATGGTCGAGAATGGGCTGTAAGTGCCTTTGATAACGATTTTAAGGACTTATGTCCGGGTAGAGAAAACTTTGCCCGGACTTCTTTTTCCATGAGCCATTAGCAAGGCTTTATGCGGGGAAAAAGAAGCAAAAAGCCAATGTTTGAGGGTTTTGTCGACTAAACCCTACAAAATGAAAAATCCGATGGTTTATGATAGAGGGCACTGAAAAAGTCCTTTTTATAGCAATCGGCTTCTAATTAGTCAGCACATATCCACCAATATATTGGGATATGTGCTGACTTTTTCTTATCTTTATAGGTATAAATCAAGCAGATATGGTACCATCTCAACAGACCTTCCAATTCAGTCAATACTCAAGTTTATATGACTTGATAGTTCCGGCAGACAATTTATTACGCCGTATAAACGACCTTATCGACTTCTCCTTTATCCACAAAG
>NZ_KQ033905.1:0-147251 GCF_000969845.1 Parabacteroides sp. HGS0025 | reverse complement strand
ATAAAGATAAGAAAAAGTCAGCACATATCCCAATATATTGGTGGATATGTGCTGACTAATTAGAAGCCGATTGCTATAAAAAGGACTTTTTCAGTGCCCTCTATCATAAACCATCGGATTTTTCATTTTGTAGGGTTTAGTCGACAAAACCCTCAAACATTGGCTTTTTGCTTCTTTTTCCCCGCATAAAGCCTTGCTAATGGCTCATGGAAAAAGAAGTCCGGGCAAAGTTTTCTCTACCCGGACATAAGTCCTTAAAATCGTTATCAAAGGCACTTACAGCCCATTCTCGACCATGCTACGCAGTCGGTCAGCCACCCATTCCATTGTTGGATTGCATGGATATACGAACGTTCTACGGCGTATGTTTTCAATAATTAACCGATTGGGAAGCAAATGCACCGCTTCGCAGTCGGGGTCTATTTCATGTAGCAGTTCCTCCAGTTTGTAATACTGTTCATGGTTGGCAATAACAGGATTGCCGATATATACGTTTATCGTCATATTTAGTATCGTTTAATGTTCCACCATCCGTAAACTTCGTCCCTGTCGGGGGTTGTGCTACACAATTCCCCAGCAACAAAATTCTCTTTGAGCAAAGAACAAATATGTTCTTCGTCCACCTCCGAAAAAGTGAGTTCTTCGCCGTCTAACCACCATTCAATATCATGGGAATATAGGCGTTCAACGCCCTGCGAAATCTCGTATTTAGGCTCTTTCTGTGAACACTTTTTTATCTCACGTTTAGAAAGGGTTTCGCTACGATACATATTTTCATTGCATCGGGGGCAATAGAACGGATAATCTAAATTTGTTTCCTTTCGTACCTGCGTACCGCAATGTTTACAAAATCGGTGTGTTCTCATACTTCCTCGAATTTATCAATTTCACATTCGACTATATCCACCTCCGCATCACAGACGTATAGGTTGTTTTCTTTAGCTGCATCTATCGCCTTTATTTTTGAGGTGAACACGCCGAAAAATACACGGCTACTATACGTTTTCCAGACATCGGTCTGAAATAAAACATACACTGTCATATTGTTGTGTTTTATGGGCGGGATTGCTCCCGCCCTTGTTAATACTATGGTTTAGACCGCAACGGCTACCGCTTTAGGTTTGGGTGTGGTCGCTAATGCTGTTGTCGTTTTCGGAACAACGGCTACCGCTGTGGGTGTCGGTATGGCATCTGTTACGGTTGCTTTCGGTGCTACTTCTTTCTTTGCCTCTTTTACCTTTACTTTGGCGGGTGTGGCGTTTTTCTTGGCAGTCTGCGCCTTATCTGCTTTTTTCGCTTTGGCTTCCGCTTTTCCTTTGGGTTTATCGGCTTTAAGAGGCATTTTAGGCTGTTTCTCCTGTGCTTTCAGCCCTGCTATACGTTCGTCCAGTCGGGCGTTCTTCTTGCCGTATTCCTCACTGTATTGGGCTTCTATGGTTGCTGTCTTTTCGGGTAGGTGTTGCGTGGCAAATGCCAACATCATACCGCCCTGTATTCCCGAAACGGTGGTTGTTCGCTCGGTCAAGTGGCTATACAAATAATCACGGCG
This sequence comes from Parabacteroides sp. HGS0025, assembly GCF_000969845.1. Taxonomy (NCBI): domain Bacteria; kingdom Pseudomonadati; phylum Bacteroidota; class Bacteroidia; order Bacteroidales; family Tannerellaceae; genus Parabacteroides; species Parabacteroides sp. HGS0025. The sequence goes on along the minus strand of NZ_KQ033905.1, from coordinate 145,702 downwards.
GATAACAGTTTTTTGTTCTTTGGTAAGATTGGCAACGATTTTCTGCGTCTTCTCATCCGACAAATTGCCGTAATAGTCGTTTTCTTTCAACCCTACGGCGGGGTAGCTGTGTTTACGCAATTTTGAGAGCATAAAGAAATACATTGCTTTTTCTTCATCGGCGGTAAAATCCGACTTCGGCAGTTTTTCCGTGCGGAGCAGTTCCTTTATATCCCCTGCGGTTTTTTCCTTAGCAATTTCGTTGTTGCGTACCTTTTTCGCTTTGAGATCGGTAATTATCTGCTCGTTAGTCTTGGTGTCCTTGCTGTTTACCTCTTTGTAATACAAGCTAATATCTTTGCTGTCTATATCGGCATAGACACGGATTTTACCCTGTTCTTTGAGGCTGTCGAGTTCTTGGGTCTTATTCTCAAAATAGGTCTGCTCCTTGCTGTAACGCTCCTGTGCCTTTTCCAAATCTTCGGGCTTCTCGTATTTGGAGGCTTCGGGTGCGGTCGGCTCTTTCGGGAAACGGTTAAGATTGTAGGTTTGTACATTCTTAAACTCATATCCCGCTTTTTTGATTTTTTGGACTGCTTCACTATCCCTGCCGTATTGGTCGCCTATAAATACGAGTTTCGGGTCGGCTTGGGCTACTTCTTGCGCCTTATCTACAAGGTAGAGCGTATTTTTGGCTTCCAAACATTTTTTATTGGCACACAGACCGCAATTCTTCCCGCAATCGCTACCCGCAAAAAGGTCGTAATTTTTGGAATTAAAGTTACATTTCAGACACTCGGTTTTGTCAAAATCGTAGCTGTCGAGGTCGTTTGTAACCAGTAACTTTGAATCGTCAAAAATCGGAAAAGTAAAATCGACATAATTAGATAAAAAAATAGCATTGTAATTTTGTAGTGCAAACTCCTAATTACAATGCTATGTGCGAGACCTCCAAGTTAAAGAAGTATCTCATGTGGAACAAAGTTAACGAATTATTTTCAGACGGTCTCAACAAGACCCAGATAGGTTTAGTTTTAGGTCTTCATCGTCAGACAGTGAGCAAATATCTTTCGCTGAGCGAAGACGAGTTTATCTCCAGTGCAAGCTATGACCGTCATTACGGTCATAAGCTTGACCCTTACGAAGATTATGTGGTGAATGAGCTAAAGAAATGGTCCTTTCTTTCTGCCCCTCAGATCCATGACCGGTTAAAGGAAAACTTTCCGGATCTACCGTTAGTAACGCCCAAGACAGTGTTCAATTTCGTTCACCGTGTGCGTTTGATCCATGATCTTCCTAAAGAAGAAGAAAGTAGTTTCCGTCCCTATGAAAAGCAGCCTGAGACGCGCTATGGGCAATATGCTCAGTGCGACTTCGGGGAGCGGTGGATGAGGACGCCTCAGGGGGAATCATTAAAAGTTTATTTCTTTGCAATGTCGCTGAGCCGCAGCCGGTATAAGTTCGTCTATTTTAGCCGTACGCCGTTTACTACAGCCCTTGCGGTGTATGCCCATGAACTGGCCTTTGCGTTCTTCTCAGGTATTCCTGAGAAAATAGTGTATGATCAGGACAAAGTGTTTTTGGTTAAAGAAAATCTGGGTGACCTTCTTCTTACCGGTGGCTTCCGCGTCCTGATACGTGAACATGGTTTCGAGCCGGTCTTTTGCCGCAAGTCCGATCCCCAGAGCAAGGGGAAGATTGAGAACGTAGTCAAATATGTAAAGTACAACTTCTTGCGTGGTCGTGAATTTATCGGTATCGAGCAACTCAACCGGGACGTGCTTGGCTGGCTGGACCGCACGGCTAACGGTACGGAACATCACGGCATCCGACGTATTCCATCTGAGGAGTTCAGGACAGAGAAACCACATCTTATGCCTTATAAAGGGGTTCCTACAGTTCCTTGCGAAAAACTGGCGCCACACCATGTGCGAAAGGACAACGTGATTAACTATAGGGGAAACTATTACACAGTACCCACAGGAACTTACAACGGTCATCAGACACTGGTTTATCTGGAAGAAAAAGAAGGCAGCCTGCATATCTACAGTCATGAGACGGGTAAAACTCTTGCCACCCACAAGATAAGCCAGGAGAAGGGACGGCTGATAAGTAACACCTCGCATCGACGTGACCGCGAAGCATCACTGGACGAATATGAGGCCTCCGTTCGCCAAACACTTCCCGAAAGTGCAACGATTGATGCCTATCTGTCGCAGTTACGCTTACATAAGGCCCGTAACTACCGCGACAATCTCCAGTTCATTGCCCGGCACCATAGGGCATACTCCGGCGCCACACTTGTCGAAGCCTTTGCCAAGTGCCTTGAGGCAAGTGTCTTCAATGGATGCCACCTGATGGAGGTGGCAGAGACCCTTAGAGTCCGGGGTAGACAGCCTCTTATTGATGTCCGACAGGAAACCGAAGCTGTTCCTCAAGCCGACATGTCGGCCATGCTCCCGGAGAAAACCGACCTATCCACTTTTAACACCCTCTTCGTATGACAATAAACGAACAAATCAAAAGCCTGTGCTCTCGTTTACGCCTATATGCCCTTCCGCGTCTGCTGGAATCAGAATCCCACATAGCCCAAGAACAGGGTAAGACCCATGTCGAGTTCCTTCACGACCTGCTGAACCGTGAGGTGCAGGAAAGGGATGGCAAAGACTTCCAGCGACGCCTCAAAGCGGCGGCTCTGCCTGCACGGCATGATCTGGAACTTTTCGACCACAACTACTCGCAAGGAATAACCGCACCCGGGCTGCGTGATCTGCGACGGCTGGGATGGCTCGAGCAGAATTACAACATAATACTCATGGGTCCTTCCGGAACAGGGAAAACCTTCATCGCCGCAGGACTCGTATATGAGGCTATACAACAAGGATATAAGGCGTATATGGTTACGATGGAGGATATCATTAATACCATCAAAATGAAAAGCCTGATGCCTTCGGCAATGACCGCCTACAACCGGTTGCTTAAAGCCGATCTGGTGGCTATTGACGACATCATGCTCTTCCCGGTGAAAAAAGAAGATGCCGCCGGCTTCTTCAACCTAATCAACACGCTGCACGAGAAAGCATCGCTGATAATTACCACCAACAAGGTTCCCACCGAATGGGCAAAAACGCTGGATGACGAAGTCCTTGCTTCGGCAATCCTTGACAGGTTGTTGTATCGCTGCGAGGTAATAAAACTCTCAGGACAAAGCTATCGGATGGGAAATCGAAAATCTATTTTTGAAGACGGAAAAAAACCATCTATGTCTGGGGGTACCCCCAGACATAGATAAACAGCAGTGCTATAAATAAACAATAGTATAAACCAATTGTCTCGACTAAAATGTGATGATTTAACTTTACCGAAATATGATGATTTTAAATTTGCTTATTACATCGTTTGTGTAGTAACTTTTTATACGGCTGTCTAAGGTGGTAGCGGAAATATGATACCATTCGTTTTTTCCGTCCTCATCTAAACGGTCTTTTAGCACCGCTTCCTGTGTTTTCTTGTCGTACTTGCTTAGGACTATCCCCGCCGATGCGGTCAGCTTACCTGACCTTACGAGTTCGGCAATACCTTTGATAAGGTCGCACAGTTTGAGCATTTGGTAGATATGCTTCTCACTTTTGCCGTATTTTAGGGCAAGGCTCGGCACATCATACCTTTTGGTATTTATAAGGCGTTTATAGGCTTCTGCCGCTTCCATTGGTGGTACATCTTCCCGCTGTAAATTCTCGGTAATAGAGAGGTCATATGCTTCCTCGTCCGACACGTTCCGAACGATAGCGGGAATGTCCGCAAGTTTCAGCATCATAGAAGCCCTAAATCGCCGTTCGCCACAAATTATCTCATAGCGTTCGCCCTTTTGTCGCACGGTTATCGGTTGTATCAGACCGTTGTTTTTGATGCTCTGCGCCAGTTCATCCAACTGTACAGGGTCAAAGGTTTTGCGTGCATTGTAGTTGCTCGGCTCGATTAGGTTCATGGATAGCATTACGCTTGTGTTTACTGTTGCTGTGTTGTTTACTGTCGTTTTCATATCTCTAAAATTTTAATGATTAATTACTGTTTATGAATTGAAATTTGATTTATTAATATTCTACAATCTTTAAATTTTGATTTTTCAAAAACTGTCTGCCACATTCGCAAATAACATGGGTATCGGTTATGCGAGTGATAGCGCGTGTAACTTCTTCGTGGCAGATATACGGCTTTCCGTCCATGTACCCATTTTGTAAATCGCCTGAAATGAGGTAGCGATTTCCGATTATAATGTCCTTTACTTCTATCATTTTCATGTCCTTAAATTTTTATTGATTATTTACTTTCTTTTCGAGCCACTTATCCCGCCGTTCCCTGCACGTTTCCAACGATTGGGCTACGGTGCTGAACAGTTCGCCGTCCGTGTGGCGATAATCATACTGGTAATAAAAGCTACCTCGAAATGCTCCCGCTAAAAAGCGTTCGTAGTTCTCCTGTCCTATGGCGCATACAGATACGCCGTCTTTGTTCATCTTGCTTGCTGTCATGGTCGTATTAGTTTACTTCGATTATTTTGTCAATTCTTCCGTAAAGCATGGCACGTAGGCTTGTTTTGTCGATTGCTCGGTACTCTTGATATGTGCCGTATTGCTTCACTACATAGGTTTTTAGTATTTCGGAAAAGTCGAAACGATAACCCTGTAAGGGTATAGCGTTTTTGAAATAGCTATTGTGGTTTACGTTTTCGGCTATCCAGTTTTTTTCTTCCCTGCTTAAATTTTCCCCTGCGTTTACTTTCTCACGAAGTAGATATACTTTAGAGCCTTTCAGCGTTTCTAATTCGGGAACATCCCACTTTACAAACTTTGTCGCTATTATTGTTTTCATTGTCTTGATGTGTTAAATATTAGTCTAATCCGAAATAGTAGGCTAAACGTGGCTCTTTTGACTTTGGGAATATCCACCCCTCTACCTTTTTGCCGTTTAGGGTCAACCTACTGTTGAAACTTCCCCCCATCTCTTTGAGTTGGTTGATTATCGGTTGTGTATCGCCGAATACAGCGACCGATTTTGTAGAATATGCCACGAGTGTACAATTTGCTTTTGCTACGACCTCTTGATTGTTGATTTCTAATAGATTGCTCATGTCTTTGTGTCTTAAAAAATTAATACTGTCAAAAGGAGGATAAAGCCAACAATCACGGCAATGGAAAGAAGAAAGATTATAACGCCTTTAGTGATGTTCCACAGTAGGTAAATACCTGCTACCACCGCCACGAACGACCAACCCCAAAGGGCAAAACCCGCAACTACAAAAGCTATTTTCAAAATCGAACCTATGCTGATTGGAAGGTTTGAGAATCGTTGTTTCCTATTTTTTTCTGCTGTCCGTATCATAATTTCTGACTTTTTTTTGAACGCTATGCCGTATCGGAGCCGGTTATGAGTGATCGAGTTTCAGGGGCAGAGAAAGGTAGTGTTTAGCCGATGCAAGTTTTTCGGGATAAAATACGCTCGCCCGCGAGGGAAAGAGGAAGATTTTTCACGAAACCGCTTTGCGGCTCGAACTTGTCTTCGGCGTGAAGAACACGGAAATACTTTCGCGCATGAAATCGAACACTTCATCGGCTAAGTCGGCATTCCGCTAAAGAGGAAGAAGCTATAAGATACGGTTCGGCGAAAAAATCAAAAGAAATTACTCCCGAATAATCCGAAAAGGGAGTACGAAAAACGGCAGATTTAACCGCCGCTGGTTACATCAGGATGCACGTTTAGGTATAGACAAGTGCAGACGAAAGCTACCACTCAATAAAGACATGGTATATGCTGTATTTTAATGATTTATCTTTGTTCTCCCGTAATCATAGTATTAACGAAAAGGTAAATCACTATGGAGATAATAAATATAGAAGCCCGAACTTTTGAGGCTATGATGGAGCGTTTCGAGGCATTTGCCCGAAAGGTGGATATACTATGCGGACAGCATAAGGGCAAAGAGCTTAAAGAATGGTTGGATAATCAGGATGTATGCGTAATTCTGAACATCAGTCCCCGCACATTGCAAACGTTACGTGATACTGGTAAATTGGCATATACTCAAATACATCGGAAGATGTATTACAAGCCCGAAGATGTGGAAAAGGTCATTAACAGCTTAAAATTACAGTAGAATGAGCAATGAGGTTATAACTAAAGAAAACGAACGGATAAAAGCGTTTTTCCACTCACTCGATAAAATGTTAGATAATATCGAAACAGCATTAATAGATTATAAACCAATGTTGAACGGAGAGCGTTTTCTGACTGATGTACAGGTGGCAGAAAGGTTAAAAGTCAGCCGCCGAACCTTGCAGGAGTATCGTACCGCAGGAAAAATCCCTTACATTCAATTCGGCGGTAAAACCCTGTATCGGGAATCGGACATACAAAACATACTGGAAAAGAACTACCGCGAAGCATGGGAGTAGCTTGCTTTGTATTTAATCAAAAGCCCCCGAAATCAAATAATTTCGGGGGCTTTTAGTTGAACGGTCTTATACTGCTTTTCTCCGCTCAATCAGCCTATCCATATCTTCCGATATTTTATCATCCGTTACTTTGGCGTAGGTTTGAGTGGTTGAAATATTTGTATGCCCCATCATTTTACTGATACTCTCGATAGGAATACCCGCCGAAAGCAAAAGTGTCCCAAACGTGTGGCGGCTTTGATGATAGCTGAGATTGCCCTTCACGCCTGCAAGGAAGCCGATTTCATGGATGCAGTTCCATAACTGGTCGCGATTGGGTAGTGGAAACACAGGCTTAGTTTCATCCGTTGTGTTGTATAGCGATAAAAGCTGTTCGGCAATCGGGTGTAAAGGTATAAAGGCTTCAACATCGGTCTTTTTACGATTGATCTTTATATAACGCCGTCCATCTGCTGCCTTTCCGATATGGCGGGGATATAACCCTTTAATATCAACATAGGCAAGGGAGGTAAAAGCAGAAAAAATAAAGGCTCTGCGTGTTAATTCCTGCCATTTGTCGGGCAGGGGATTTTCCATAATCGTTTTCAGCTCGTTCCGGCTGATATGTTCCAATTTTGGAGAAGCTTTCTTTTCATACGGCACATCGGCAATAGGATTACACCGAAGTATTTCCCGATCAACGGCAATATAGATAAGCCGATTCAGCCAAGTAAAACAATGGTTAATATGTCCCGAACTATAATCCTTACTCTTTAGGTAGAGTTTGTATCTCTCGCCAAATTCTTCGGTAATATCTATAAAAGCAATATCTTTCAGCTTTCGGGTAAGAAGAAATCCTCGCAGGTTACTTTGAGAAACCTTCGATTGCCGATAGGTAGAGGTGGAATTTATTTCAATAGAACGCAATCTTAATCGCTCACGTTCTACTTCGCCTGCCTCCAGTAATAGGGTCGGAACGGAGTTTACTTCGGTAACCGTATTTTTAAGCAGTTCAGCACTGACAACCCCCTGTTCCTTGAGAATAGTAACATAGGACTGCTCGACACGGTTACGAAATGCGATGAGCTGATTGTTGCTTCTTTCGTCTTTAATCTCGCCTTTTTTAGCGTTCCAATCTTCTATTTGACAGTAGATGCCTGTTGAGATAACCGTTTGCTTGCCGTCAATGGTAATTCGGCACTGGACAGCCGTTGTCCCATCAGTTTTTACTTTGTTTTTATTGATGTAAAATAATATTTTGAATGTACTACGCATGATAGTTGTATTTTTAATGATTACAGAACTAATTTTAAATCTTGGGTTGTTTCGATATACTTGTCCATATCCTCAAAGAGCTTTTTCGGGGTAACACGGGCGTATATCTGTGTGGTTTTTATATCCGAATGACCGAGCATCTTTGAAACGGTTTCAATAGGTACGCCTGCTTCGAGCGTAATTAAACTCGAAAACGAGTGCCGCCCCATGTGGTAGGTCAGTACAGGGATATTAAGCATTTGACGTATGCTTTGAAGATTCCATTTCAACGTATTGTACTCCATTTTAGGGAATAGAGTTTGCCTCGACTTGTTCCTGTACTTTTCAATTAACTCAATAGCTTCGGGCAACAGCTTTACACGGCAAAGTTTACCGTTCTTGCCTCGTTTGTATTTGAGCCATAAGTCGCCCGCATCATCTTTGGATAAATTATCGTTTGTGATGGCTACTACATCAATGTAGGCAGTCCCGGTATAGCACGCAAAGAGAAACATATCGCGAGAGGTAATGTGCGACCAGCGGTGTTCTTCAATCTCCAAATCCCGTATCTTTTCAAATTCTTCACGGCTAAGAGTTCTTGGCGGATTCTCTTTCTGTTTCAGCAAAGGATAGTTGGCGAAATAGTGTTTATCGGAATGCCCTTCTTTAAAGGCTATCCGGCAAATCTTTTTCAGTAATGCCAAATAGTGTCGGGCAGTTTCCACACTCAACCCTTTATCGAGAATTATATAATCCTGAAATTCTCGGATAAACTGCTCATTAAGCTGGCTGAATGCAAGGTCTGTCGAATTGGAGTTCTTTTTGATAAACTCCGCCAAGCGTTTTCGGGTGTAGAGATAGTTAGGTAAAGTACGGTGGGAATAATCTATACCGACACGCGCTTTTACCTCTTCGATATGGCGGTCGAATAGCCGCATCAGGGTCATTTGAGTGTCCATACTTCCCTGAAATTGATTCTTCACAGCTTCCGCATCGAAGGGTTGTTTTCGCTCGATGAGTGTGTCGTAAGCCTCATTGACTGCAAGCAGCAGCTTGTCTAACTTTGCGTTGGTAGCCACCGCCTCACGGCTTTTTCCGTTCAGGCGGCTTTCGCGTGGATTCCAAAGGTCGGGAGTACAGGATAGCTTACAGCTGAACTGTGCCATAGACTTGCCGACAGTGATACGCCCCATGATAGGGGTTTTGCCCGATTTGTCGGGAGAACTCTTTTTGAGGTAGAGCAACACCTTGAATTTTTCTTGTTTCATTACACTTATATTTTTGTGGGCTTTGCCATAGGCAAAGTTACCTGTTATATAAGTGCTCTTTATTACGCAAAATACTGAAATTCAGAACAAAAGAACCATAATTAAAGTTCTTCGATCTACTTCTGTTACCTATTTATTTTCGGTAACTGGCAGGTTAACGATTTGGTAACTGAAATACTGCTTACATCCGCTTTGCTTTGAATATTTCAGATTACCGTAAATCTACGCAAATCAACTCATTTCAAACGTGTTATCTCTTCTGCTTCTTACGTCATCTTACCCTTGCTTTTCTGTGATTTATCCACACAGCCCGGCACAGTTTCGCTTCGGTTATTGCGTTGGCTAACAACGTGTCACTGCCGAACGTGGCTAAAATGCTGGGACATTCATCCACCCGAATGACACAGCATTATGCAAAGGTATTAGACCAAACGATACTAAGGGATATGCAAGCCGTTGAAAAACAACTATCTGTATAACAAAAGATTACTTAATACATACTTATAGAACTAATACTTCCTAAAATTGTGAGGAAAATTTTCCTCACAATTTTAGGAAGTATTGACCTATTTCTTTATATTTGCAGAAAATTTTCTGCAAATATGGACAATATAGACATAGAACTTAGTAAAGTAATTGATGCAGCTGTTCAATCTTCAATCGATATAGGTCAGGTTGCATCCTTAAAGGATTTGTATAAAGAAAAGAAAAATTCACTAAACTTATCAGATAGGCAGATTCAGAAAATTTTAGGAATGGATTCTAAAACTATAAATCCTATATTAAATGGAACTGCTAAACAAATCAATTTCATAAATGTAGTAAAATTGGCTCATTTTTTAGGTCTGTCTGTTAATGACCTAATAAAAGTTTACGTACCAGAATTAGCTCCTAAACAAATAGGAGAAATCCAACGAGCAAGAGAAGCAGGATATATCGTTGAAAATTTTGATGTATCTATCCTTGTTAAGATGAAGTTTTTTAATTCCAATGCTTCATCTAAAGATATGAGTGATAAAATCAAACGTTTTTTTGACATTGATAATATTTACAGTTACTCGGAAAATTCTTTGCTTCCCGTTTTTAGTCGCTCTAAAAGAAACTCGAATGATTTAATGCGTAATTTTTGGATACAATCTGCGTTTATCCAATTTAAATCTATTGCAAATCCCAATCCATACATAAGAAAAGAACTAGTTGAACTAATACCCAAAATCAGACCATACACAAGAGATATAAAAAATGGTCTAATTAGAGTGCTGAAAGCACTATTTCGTATTGGGGTCACAGTTATATATCAACCAAGCTTAGAAAAAATACAAGTTAGAGGAGCTACCATGATAATAAATGATAAACCATGTATTGTACTTTCTAATTTACAAAATAATTATCCTACATTATGGTTTACTCTTTTACATGAACTACATCATGTACTTTTTGATTTTGATGAAATCAAAAAACAGACGTATCATATTAGCAATAATGAGGGAGACATATTTTTAATGAATGAAGAACAAGCAGATAATTTTGCTTGTGAATATTTATTAAATGAATCCCGATTAAAATTTGCATCAGGGTATATTACATCACATTATAATATTGAAAAACTAGCTAAAGAATGGGGAGTACATACCTCTATTATATATGCAATGTATTGTTATAAAACCAACGAATGGGCTTTTTATAATAAATATATACCTAAAATGAATGAAGCCTTAGAGCTTATAAATACTCACCCATTTGAAAAAGAAACGTTAATGGAATCAGTACAACAAATCAAAGAGTTTTTATACAATTAATTATGGAAGAAAAAAAGAAAAAAAAATCTCAGGAGGAATTAGAAGAACTCCAAAGGAAACAAGAACAAGATTTAGAGCGTGCAGCAATTTTAATGAAAGCTGATGAAATCAAAGAAGAAACATTTGATTTTGATGTAAACGGTCAAATCGAACTCAAAAATGAGTTGGCAGATATGGTTTTAGAACAAATCGATGACCCTGAAGCTAAATATAATTTATATTATAATGTTGTCAATCGTTTATTAAGAAAATATCTTCCAAAAGGCGATACATATAAAGATGCGAGAGATTTGATTTATGAAGAAAAGAACACATTTTTAACTCGTGGACACAGAAAAGATGCACAAGGTATAAGAGGAGCAGACGGAAGAATGTCCTATATTTCAGATATAAATGAGCTTGTTAACATTATCACTGAATGGATTTCAAACAAAGGAACAATGTTTGATTTATATACTCAAATTAGGGATTTGAATATTTCTAAAGGATATGGTGCTCCACAGTCAAAATAAAATGAATAGAGCTATATATATACTCATAATCTCTATTTTAACCTTTCTTTGTTTACACAGTTGCACTGTGGATATTGACCCTAAAATAGCTAATACAGCCTTTGGGCTTACAGCTATAAAATACGAATATATAATAATGATTTTAAGTTTATGCAGTGGCATCTTCTGCATTATTGGAGGTATTATACTTACTATTTTAGGGTTTACTGGGAACATCAATTGGATTATTGAAGGAACAGATTTTACATCAAAATTAATAAATGCTTCTCCTGGAGTTTTACTAATGGTAATAGGAGCCTTGATTATTATTTTTAAAAGATTGAAAATAAGAAGTAAGTAAATAGAAAAGCCAGCAACACAGTTTTCAAGAAAACATGATTGCTGGCTTTCAATCAAACAATATAGAAAACAAGATAGCTATATTTCAAGAAAGCAAGACATCAATAAAACAAGATTTCATGTTTTCAAGATTTCATTTTCTGTAATGCCTTTCCAGCAGGTCTAAAATCTCGCTTTCACGGTAGATGATTTTTCCCGGAAGCTGCACGTAACCCAGCAGCCCCGTGTCCCTGTAATCCTGCAACGTCCGTTTGCTGATGCAAAGCCGTCTGCACACTTCATCGCCCGTCAGGTAGTGTTCACCGTTCAATACCGGGCGATAGTTCATTACCACGTACTCCACGTTTTCCAATACCCTGTCGAGGGAAGAAAACAGTACCAGCGTGGTTTCGGAGTCTTTCGTTATCAAATCCATACGCCTACTTTTTAGAATTGTCCCTTACTTGGTCGAGCAGAAAGGCTTCCACGTCCGAAGCCTTGTAGTAAATCTTGCCGTTAACCTGCGAGTAAGGCAGTTTTCCCGTGTCACGGTAGGTCTGCATCGTCCGGGCTGAAACGTTCAGCAGGCGGCAGGTCTCGCAGTTATCCAGCCATTTGTCACGCTTCCTGCGTAAAGGCACGCAGAGCGCATCCACACGTCCCACAAAGTTTTCAAACCTCTGTTTCCATAGTTCAAACGTTTTCTTTTCAATCGTCACTATTTCCATAACCGATATATTTATTCTTGTCAATACTCCGTTTTTCTTCACTGGTGCAAATATATAAGGCTGAATAATAGGTTGTTCCCCTCTGTCCGAAAATGACCTTGCGTGTCCGAAAATGTCCACTGCCAACCCAAAAACAACATGAAAGAAACGAACCGATAACAAAAAAACTGTTTTTTCTCCACTCCTTACATAAGTAAGGTAATGAACACAAAGCCGTTTTCTATTTGCCGACATTAATTTGGTGCAGAGCGAAGCAAAGCGATTCCAAACGGCTGACGCTTTGTTTTTTACCGATTTTTCTTATTTTATTTGTGGTGCTAATTCAAAAAATAAGCACTTATGAACAATCCTTTCGAAGAAATTTTCAAACGGCTGGAGAACATCGAAAAGATGATTGCCCCGGTCACGGGCGCACAGCCCGAAGAACGGCAGGACGGAAAAGAGCCTGTGTTAGTCAAAATATCCGTTGCCAGCGGTATAACCGGGTATTCGGTCAATTACCTGTATCATTTAGCCGGCAAGGGGATGATACCGTGTGTCAAGCGTGGGCGTACTCTGCGTTTCGACATGGAGGAACTCAAAAAGTGGATGCAGCAGCAGTATGTCCCGGCTTCTAACAGACTTCCCGATGAAAAAGAAAAGAGGTGATGAAACACGGCATATCGAGGGCTGGCAGTCAAAGAACGAGCGCATCGAAAGCCTGTTGAACGTCCTGTACGATTTCCGGTTCAACACCGTAAAGAGCCGGACGGAATACCGGGCTGCGGGCTCTTCGGACTTGTACCAGCCCGTTACAAAATTCGCCCTGAACACTTTCAGGCGCAGGCTGGACGCAACGGCTGACATAGCCACCTCGACCGACAACATACGCATGATACTGGAAAGCGACTTCGCAAGAAAGGCTCACCCCATACAGGAGTATTTCAACGCCCTGCCGCTTCTCAATCCAGCCGAACACGGGCATATCGGCAGGCTTCTGAACACGGTACAGGTAGCCAACCCCGGCAAATGGGAGGAATATTTCACGAAATGGCTTATCGGTGTAGTAGCCAACGCGATGAACGACACGGGGTGTCAGAACCATACTTGTCTGGTACTGACCGGGGACAGGCAGGGGCAGTTCAAATCGTGGTGGCTGGACAACCTTTGCCCGACACCGCTTAAGAACTACCTGTTCACCGGGAAGATAGACCCGCAGGGCAAAGACATCCTGACACTGATAGCCGAATACCTGTTCATCAACATTGACGACCAGCTAAAGGAACTCAACAAGCAGAACGAGAACGCATTGAAGAACCTTATCACCACCCCGGCGGTGAAATACCGCAGACCGTATGATATTTACATCGAGGAATACCCCCACCTCGCCAGCTTCATGGCTTCGGTGAACGGCAACGAGTTCCTGACCGACCCGACAGGCAGCAGGCGTTTTTTGCCGTTCGAGGTGCTGCACATAGACAAGCCCACGGCAGAAAATATTCGCATGGATAACGTCTATTCCGAAATCATGTACCTCTACCGTCAAGGCGTGCGCTACTGGTTCAATGATGCGGAGATTGAAGAACTGCACCTGACAAATGCGGAATTTGAGGTACAGACAATCGAGTTTGAGATGCTTACACAATACTTTGAGAAGCCGACAGAGGAGGAAGAAGCCCTGTTCTTCATGACAACGGCACAGGTACTCGCATACCTGCGTAATATATCCCCCGTCCAGCTATCCGAAAAACGGCTGGGCGAATCATTGCGGAAAATCGGTTTCAAGCGGGTACAGAAGCGCATCAACAACAACCATTATCCGGTATACGGGTACAGGATAAAGCCCGTTCCGGCTTCCCGTACAGGGGATGATTACGGATAGAACCGGAATGTAGTAGCTTCTACATATTGTCTTATATATACATAACAATCTAATAAACAACAGTTTACCAATTATGTAGTATGAAGTAAGATAGAATCCCAAACTTTTGGAAAATCCGGGAAAAAGAAAAAACGGCAATATGATATATAGAATATATTTATTCCTTTTTTAAAGGATAAATAATTACTATGTTACTACATGTACTACAATCCGTTGAAAAAGAAAAAGATAGATGTAGTAGTGTCCCGTGCTTCTTCTTACTCGCTTCTTGCTTCATTATTACTATCGTTAAATAAAAAAATAAAGATTATGACCTACAAGGAAGCCAACAATATCAGTATCAAGGATTACTTGAACTCTTTGGGAATCCAGCCCGTCACGGAAAAGGGAAGTTACGGGATGTACCGTAGCCCCTTACGGGAGGACAACACACCGAGTTTCAAGGTGGATTATAACGCCAATCTATGGTGTGACTACGGAACTGGCGAGGGCGGGACGCTCATCGACCTTGTGATGAAGCAGAACGGGTGCAACGCCTACGGTGCTATCTGTCGGCTGGAACAGGGCGACACCGCCTCTTTTTCCTTTCACGGGAAAGGTCTGCCCGAAAGGGACACGAAAAGGCAGGCAGCCAGCCCGATAGAGATACGCAGAATACAACCGTTACAGAATCCGGCACTCATGCGCTACTTGCAGGAAAGGGGGATTTCCCCCGGAACGGCAGCCCCATACGTGCAGGAAATGTATTACCGCATCGGTGGGAAGCCTTATTTTGCGCTGGCATTCAGGAATGATTCAGGAGGTTACGAGCTTCGCAATCCCCGTTTCAAGGGCAGCACATCGAAAGACATCACCCATATAAGGCAGCAGGGAGAGCCGAGAGATACCTGTTTCGTGTTCGAGGGCTTTATGGACTATCTTTCATTCCTCACTATCCGGCAGCGGGAAAGCCCGGGTATGCCCTGTACCGACTGGCAGGATTACGTTATCCTGAACTCCACCGCCAACGTAGATAAAGCCTTATATCCGCTGGCTGGTTACGGGCATATACACTGTATGCTTGACAATGACGAGGCAGGCAGGAAAGCGGTTGAAGCCATAAGGCAGGAATACAAATGGCGTGTACGTGACGCATCACACCTGTACAGCGGTCACAATGACCTGAACGACTATCTGCGTGGGATAAAGGCAAGCCAGCCGGAAAAGCGGGGCTTTGAAAGCAGGATGAAGCAGCCCGGCAACATATCCCAGCCAGAGCAAGGCAACAGACAAAATCCGGGTGAAAAAAGAAAGAGAGGGCTAAGGATGTGACCTGCAAGGCTGACGGCATGAACCGACGGCAGGCTGTGTGATTAGGGAGAGCAAGGTTATGTTTCGGTAGACCGAAACACCTTGCTTTGCTTGACAGCAAAGAAAATTTCTCCCGTTGGTCGCAATTTTTAAGATACCACCTAAAAGCAAAAACGTATGACAGGGATAAGGAATAAACCGGGAGGTCGCCCGGCAAAAAGCCGGATAGACAAGCAGAACCGGGTAGTCAGCACGAAGTTGACCGAGTTACAGTTCTATGCAATCAGGAAGCGAGCCACCGAAGCCGGGCTGCACGTCAGCGAGTACGTCCGGCAGGCGGTCGTTTCGGCAGAGGTAACGCCCCGGCTGAACAGGCAGGATGCGGACACTATCCGCAAGCTGGCGGGCGAAGCCAACAACATCAACCAACTGGCGCACCGGGCGAATGCCGGAGGATTCGCACTGGTAGCGGTGGAACTGGTGAAACTCAAAAACAGGATTGTTGAAATCATAAACCGGTTGTCGGATGATTGGAAAAATAAAAAAGGGAAGCGGATTTAAGGGCTGTGTAAATTACGTGCTGGGCAAGGAACAGGCTGCCTTGCTTCATGCGGAGGGAGTGTTAGCGGAAAGCAACCGAGACATCATACGCAGTTTCATTCTGCAAGCCGGGATGAACCCCGACCTGAAAAAGCCTGTCGGACATATTGCGCTAAGCTATTCCCCAGTGGACGCACCCAAGCTGACAGACGGGAAAATAATACAGCTTGCGCAGGAGTACATGCGTGAAATGAAAATCACCGATACGCAGTACATCATCGTGCGCCACCAAGACCGGGAACATCCGCACGTGCATATCGTGTTCAACCGCATAGACAACAACGGCAAGACCATTTCGGACAGGAACGACATGTACCGTAATGAACAAGTATGCAAGAAGCTGAAAGCCAAACACGGGCTTTATTTCGCTAAAGGCAAGGAGCATGTAAAGCAACACCGTTTGAGAGAGCCGGACAAATCCAAATATGAGATTTACAACACAGTAAAGAATGAAATTGGGGAATCAAGGAACTGGCAGCAGTTACAAACCCGGCTGGCAGAAAAGGGTATCGGGATTCATTTCAAGTACAGGGGACAGACTGGCGAAGTGCAGGGTATATCCTTTTCCAAAGGCGAATATACGTTCAAGGGTTCGGAGATAGACCGCAGTTTCAGTTTCTCCAAGCTGGATAAATGTTTTGGGGATGTGGGGCTGAACACTACCGAAAGCAACCGACAGACGATTTCCGCACCTGTTCAGGAGCTATCGCAGACACCGGGCAAAGCCGACAGTCCGTTACTGGCAGGCTTGGGCGGTCTGTTCTCTACCCCGTCCTCTCCGGCTGATGATACGCCCGACAATCCCGGTGAAAGAAAAAGGAAGAAAAAGAAACGACACTTAAAATTGTAGGAACATGGAAGAAAATTTAATTTTGGAGGGGCTTCTCTCTATGGTTACGGAACTGAAAGAACGGCAGGAGAAGCAGGTAACGCCAGCCAGCCGGGAGGAAACGATTAACCGACTGGACGTTATCGAACAGCGCATTTCGGAAATGCAAGGTAAATCCGGCATTACTGAAAACACGGTACGGGAGATTCTAAACCAAATCGGCAGTATCGGAAAAGGGCAGTCCGAGAACCAAAAACAAGACCTTGAAGATATAAAGGGGCTTATCGTGACCTCGCACCGATATTTCAAGGAACGGTTAAAGGTGTTGTTCCCGGCTGATGATACAACGACAGGGGAAGCAATGCCCGTTTCATGGTACGGCAAACTGACATACCGGGTAACTCCCTATTTGAAACCCAAGTTCTTTCTTCTTTCAGCAGGGATAATCATTTGTCTTGTGTCGCTTGCATTGAATGTGCGGTTTATACAAAGAATGCAGCGGTTACAGGACAACGATATAAAATACCGCTATATCCTGATGAAAGGAAAGGCAGACGGCAGCAGCCTTGATTTGCTGGAAACGAGGTTCAGCAGGGAACGGGACAACGATTTCATCCGAAGCCTGACCGATTCGGTGAAAGGCTTTGAATACCGCAGCAGAAAGCAGGCGGAAGCGTTGGAACGGGCAAGGCTGTTAAACGAGCAAGCCGAGCAGCTAAGGGAGCAAGCCGACAAATTAGGCAAGCCATAAAACAAAAGCGAAACCGGAACAGAACCGCCCCGGCTTTTTAATTCACTTCTTTTTCTTCGTGCAGTGTTCTTTCTCGAACTGGCGCAACGTGGTGACGCTGAACCGCTCCTTGATGAACTCCCGGACATCGGAAGCCTTGTAGTACACTTTTCCGCTGATTGTGAAGTACGGCAGCGCACCGATAGCCCGGTAGCGTTGCAGGGTCTTGATACTTACTTTGAACAGCAGGCACAAGTCCTGATTATCCAGCAGGTTGTCATCTTCGGGCAGCACCCTGTCGGCATTGCGCAGTACCCGTACATCCTTGCAGAGTTCTTCCAGTTTGGCGTACAGCTTCTGCATCCATACGCTGAAATCGTCATTGTCTATATACATGATTGCTTCATTTTTCTGATTATACATTATGGTCTGTCAATCGATTGATGAAGCAAAGTTCAGAAAACAGGTGCAAAGAAATTATAGGGGAACTAATGGAATCCCCTATAAATAAATCGTAAGCCGTTGGTTATCTGTACCCCTTCTTGTCATGTTCCTTTTTGATAAGTTCTACCAATCCATTAAGAAACCCGGTCAGTTTGCCCGGCTTTCGTTTTATCACGTCCTCATGTTTTTGGTAACAGTCGCCTATCTTGATGTTGAACAGCCATTCAAAGGCTTTCGCCAAGTCCACCAAGTAGGCGGGCTTGCCGTTCTGATACACGATGTCTTTGGAGAGGAACAAACCGCTTACCATTTCCATGATGTTGATAAGGGTTGTCTTGTCAGCGAGGTAGAGAGGGGAAAGTGGTTGTGTATTAGAATGTGTCCTGAACTGTTCGGGATATTTAATTCGTAACCTTATAATATAAATTTCTGTATTTATTATTCCTATTGCTTCATCAATAAATTGCGTAAAGGGTATTTTCCTTTTGCCCAAATTGCATACGATACAATTTGAGCTTGTTTAATCCCATTGAATAAAAACGTAATAGGACTGCATAATCCTGTTCTACTGTACTTATTTCTACTAAATAAGCAGTCAATTCATTGATAGCATCTGTCAACTCTGCAACAGATGCTTTGTGTTGAGTATATTCAGACAATAACTGAAATATGCTCAATTCAAGGATTCTTTTCATTTTCTTTAATTTAAAGTGTCGTTAAACATGATTTTATGTACTCGTCAGTCGATATAATAGTGGCATAAAATGGTGTTAATGCAGCTAAAAAAATAGCTTGCACTTTTTCTGCTTCTACCTTAAAACCTTGAAATTCTAAATCTTTAGTAGCGCAAGCGTCCTGTATTATAGTGCATTTATATCCCAAGTCTTTAGCAGCTCTTACGGTAGCATCCACGCACATGTGTGTCATCATACCACAAATAACTACATCTGTGATATTTTTAGATTGTAACAAATTATTTAATTCTGTCTGATAAAAACTGTTCGGAGAATGTTTAATAATTATATCTTCGTTTTTTATCGGAGCAACACTGCTATGTATTTCTGCCCCTATAGTATCAGGTAGAAAAAAAGTTGCATCCTGTCTAGATGAAATATGCCGTATATATATAACTGGTAGGGAATTTAACCTAAAATAATGTATAAGTTTTTGCGCTTTTAATACAGCATCCAAACTGCCTACCAGTGGATATAATCCACCTTCAAAATAATCATTTTGGAGGTCTATAAGAATTAATGCTTTCTGTTTTTTCATTTTTATGCTTTTAATATTTCCCACAAAGTTAAATGTTTACTATCTTTGTATCAAGTATGTACAATTTAGTATGATACAGACTAAAAGGTATCGAATATTGATTATCAAATTAATGTGCTCAAATAAAAATGAATAAGAACATTAAAAAAGATATTTGTGTGCTTGATTTTGCTTTCCAACGGATAGGAGGGAAATATAAAGGACGTATTCTTTGGGCTCTGTCAAAACATACGGTTATGCGATATGGTGAACTGAGCCGTGAAATATCCGACATAAGTACAAAGATGCTCACACAAACCTTGAGAGAGTTGGAAATGGATAATTTGATTCATCGTGAAATGTATCCCCAAGTTCCCCCAAAAGTCGAATACTCTTTAACCAAGACAGGCAAGGAGCTTATTCCATTCATTAAATATTTGGTTGATTGGGGATATAAAAAAATGGCTGAAGAAAACGAGAATTGATTAATTTTCATAATAACTAATTTTGTATCATCGTCATAAAAACTTATGCTGAATACAGAAACCATACAATCACTCATTGACAGTGGAGAGGGCTACAATGTGGAGTTTAAAGTTCGTGTTCCTTCAAAGGTTCGTGAACTGACAGAGGAAATATGTGCTTTCGCCAATGCAGACGGAGGATATTTGCTTATTGGAGTAGATGATAACGGGCAAGTGGTAGATACTAACTTAGAAAACGATAAGCGTTCTGCTATTCAAGGTTCTATCAGCGAAATATCTCCTGCACTCCACTGTGAACTGTATTCCGTAAATATTGTGAATAAAACTGTTTGGGTGATTGATGTTCCGTCCGGCAAGGATAAACCTTATATATTCTCCGGTTCTATCTATGTCCGTGAGGGGGCAAACTCACAGAAACTTCGCACAGCCGAAGAAATGCGCAGCTTCTTTCAGGAGTGTAACAAAATCTTCTTCGACCATATACCCTGCCATTGGTTCAATATCTACACAGATGCAGATGAACAGATGATTAAGGATTTCCGAACAGAAGCAAAACTAAGTCCATCCACACCCGACAAACAAATATTTGAAAACTTGGAACTGTTTACCGAGAATGGAACGGCAAAGAACGGTGCAGCGATGTTCTTCGGCAAGCAACCTGAACGAAAGTTTCCACATGCTACCACAAGGTGTGTTCTTTTCAAGGGAACGAATAAAGTCTATATTATAGATGATAAAACATTCGGAGGTTCATTGTACCAGCAATACCTACAGGCTATAGCTTGGTTGGAAAGTAAACTGCAAGTAGCCTATAAAATAGAGGGAACAGGACCAAGAGAAGAAATTTGGGAAATACCTCTGACCGTATTTAAAGAAGCCATTATAAACGCTCTGTCACATCGTGATTACTATGAACAAGGTGCAAGCATTATGATAGAAATGTTTGACGACCGGGTAGAGATTTCCAATCCCGGAGGACTTCTGCCTGTTGTGGCTAAAGATTTCGGGCATAAAAGCATGACACGTAATCCGTTAATTTTCAGTTTATTTACCCGTATGCACTTAGTAGAAAGAGTTGCATCCGGTATTCCTCGTATGCAGGAAGCCATGAGGGAAGCAAATCTGCCTGAACCGGAATTCCATACAGAGGGGATGTTTACAGCAGTATTCAAACGCCAAATCTCTAACTCTGCCAACTATGACACAGTAAATGGCATAGTAAATGACATAGTAAATGATACTATAAACGAGAATGAACAAGCTATTCTCAATCTATTGGTAACTACTCCCGGCTTAAATGCTTCTGAAATCAGTAAGCATATCAACAAAAGCTTAAGAACGACTATGCGATATATCAAGATTTTACAAGACAAAGGTTTGATAGAATTTAAAGGCGCACCCAAAACTGGAGGATATTATATATTAATTTAATAGATATTTATGGAACAAAATTTTTTAGAATCAAATTTTTTACAAACTATTATAATGACAATAACTGTTTGTGTTACGGCTATTATCTATTGGAATAATAAAAGAAATGCACTTCAAGCAGCAGCAACTATATTGAAGCTTCAAATTCAGGATATTGAAGAAAATATTGAAACATTGAAAGCGGAAGCGATTGTAGGAAACAGTTTGTCAGAACAACCATTATATTATTCAAGAATTATTTTTGAAGAGAATAGTTGGTTAAAATATAATCACATGTTTGCTAATAAACTAAAAGCTTCCGATTTTGAAACAATAGATAAGTTTTTTAAAGTAGCTCAAGAAATTAAAACTCAACAGATTTTTATCAAAATGAAAATCCAAGATTCAATAAATACTAAATGCTCTTTTTATTATTTACAACAATATAATAGAATAAATCAAACAGTATCTGATATTAGAGAAAATAGAGAACAACTTTGTACATTTGATTTACAATATGCTAAAACTCTATACAATACTCCAGCTTTAAGTGTCGGAACATATATACATCAAGAATTATGTAATGGGTTAGAAAAAGGATTAAATAGATACCAAAAACTATCAGGAAGTATTGCTTTTCAAAAACTATGTGAAGTTGGCAAGATTATTCGTTAATACTTATTTGTTTTTTACTTCTTAATTACTATCTTTGTATTCAGAAATCGTACCCAAGATACAAACTAATGTCGAACGGTGCAAAGCTGTGAAAACCTTATTCAAGGGACTAACATCGTGATAAAGATATAACTTATTGAGAAATAGTGCTATACAAACCGATTTTCGGTTGCTGGTGGCACCACAGAAAATCAAGCAGTTACTTTAAAAGTAACTGCTTTTTTCGTTTATAAGCTCATCCTTTTCACAAAAACAAAGAGTAGACACATTAGTACTCTATAATAACCACTCCTTATGGTTTGAAGACAACTCCTGTAATAATTGTACGAATCTCCCGACGTGAAATCCGTCGCATACAGCATGATGGACTTGTATGGAGAGCGGCATTAAAACGGAAGACTCTGTTTCGATAAATTTGCCTATTGTAAAAATTGGAGGCAAATAACGTCCCTCGTTAAACACATTTATATTAAATCCGGTAAAGCCCATCCAGGGTAAAGCCGATATCGTGAAAGAATTGGAAGGTTCATTTTGTTTCGGTTTTAAGGAAGTTGATCGTGAATATTTATCTATATCTTCAATACAACTGTCATAAAATCGACTAAAGACACGATTATAGCTAGTCCATATACTGGAAAATGTTTTACTATCCTTATTAAATATGGTATAGCATGGATTTACTTCACTCCAATACCCCAACTCTCCGTAAGAATTAATATCCATTCTAAATTCCTCACACTGATTTACAACAGTAGCAATCATATAAATTTGTACGGGGTATATCCTTTTACTCATCTCTTTTACAGCAGCTTTTAATCCTGTAATATCAATATTTACAGTCAGGCTGTATGTGCAACGTAACTCATTCATATAATGAATGTAATATTCTTTTCGATTCCATTTTTCTATATCTATCTGATTAAATTTCATATAATGGTGTCTATCGACGTCATAAATTAGACAATGAGTTAATTTGCAAGTGTAAATATAAGAAATTTACAGGAAATAGCAAATAAACGCATCTTCCTGATTATATATGACAACCTCAAAAAAACTTCCTTATCACCCATCCTCCTCCCACTACGAGTAGCAATACAACGCCCCACCAAAAAGAAGAAGAGACCTTTGTTGTTTTATTGGTTATAACATTTTCTTCTTTATTGATGAAATGGGTTTCTTCCTTTTTTATATCACCAGAAACAGTAGTAAGCGACTCTGTATTTCTATCTTCCGTTACTCTTGTTACTGAACGGATATATTGATTTTCCAGGCTATCCGGAGGAGATAGTTCGATATGTTCGAGACGAAGCTTTTGAAAACAGGCAGTTTGGAGTTGTTGGGATAAGGAGAGGCTGTCGGAATGAGCAACTACCCGGGTTGAAACTGTGTTGCGCTGAGTATGCCGGGTACTACTCAGTCGTCCGGTATGGCAACCGGACGACAGGACAAGGAGTAAAAAGGATTGGATGACGAATATCATCAGGAAATAGGACTTTCGATCTTTCATAATGACTGTTCTTATCTATATAATATCTGATATCGCTGTTTACCGTTTGTCCGGTACGACAAATGAAGGAAATGCTTCTTTCGGTAAAGAATTGCCTGATCAAAAGGCAAACCACTCTTTTTAAGCGTTTCCAACAGGAGGTAAATGTCCGGGGCATAACAATCGGCCGCTTCCCCTTTTACATGCTGGCTCGAACGGACACCACCGGCCAAACGGTTTACTTCCGGACTACGATAGCCACTGGTAATGGCTATCGGCTTATTGAAAGCGATACGGAGAGGCTGAAGTAGGCATTTTACTAATTCGCAGATAGCACAACGGGCTTCTTCAGGCGGATCGTTACGCAGACCGTTTACTATCGCAATACAACTGTAAGTCATTTCTTCCCAGGTGAAGTCTCTGCTAATGTTCTTTTTCATCTTTTACTTGTTTTATTTTGTATGAATAATCGACACCGAACAAGGCGCCGGCAAAGGTGCTGATCTCGCCAAAGGCGACGAGTACACTGTTATGGATCTCTCCGGAGGGGGCAACCCAAAAACCGGAGAAAAGGAGGACAATCCCACTCAGGACGAGCAGGATTGCCATTACTAACTGAACCGTTAACCGTTTCATCCGATCACTCTTTAACTGTTAACCGTCAATTACAGACTGTCGGCTATTCAATAACAGGACGATCGTCCTCACCTGTTCCCGAACCGCTCTCTTTCTTCTCTGCTTCCTCTTCAAACTTCGTGATCTGGTTCGACCAGCGCAGACTTGAGCCCGGTGTAAATACAATACGGGCCTTTTTGATTTTGGAAGCATTGAAATCATCTTCATTTTCCGTACCGGTGGATTTGACCGACAAACGGAAATTACCAAACTCACCGACCTGTACGATGTTTCCCGAACGAAGTTCCAGCCCCATCGCCCAGTTCAATGAGTCAAGGATCGCTTTTACATCCGCACTCGACATAGCTGAACGGTTAGAGATCAGTTCACACAACTTTGCCATGTCGCAATAACCAGAGGCCTTTGCCATCGCATAAGTTTTTACTTTGTCCTTGTCTGCTCCAAACATGATCTTTCGCTGTACTTTCTTAAATTTCAAACTCATAACTTTTAAGTTTTAATTGTTAGATATTTGTTGTTGACTACAGCACAAATGTACGATGGAGAAAAAAGGGGAAATTCCTGAATAAATACAGCTAGAATGCTGATATAAAGAGAACTAAAAAAAGGATATTAAATTTACCCGATTTAATTCAGGAAGACTATTGAAACTTTATTATAAGTTTTTAAGAAACTAATTACTATTCACCTCAATTTTAAAACAAACCGTCCCGCTAACACCTTTATTTGAGTCAGCGGGACGGGATTTGTGTGGGAGTAACTACCGAAGTATGTTTCCTGTAAAACTCAATTTTACCGAAGTATGTTTAGGTAAGTATCATTTAATCACCCTTCACCTTAATTTTTCCCATCAAAAATAACAATTCTCGCAGATCGTCGGCATCAGGGCGTATGTGGCAAAGATAATTATCTAATGTTTCCAGTTTATAGGGATAGTGGAAGGCAAGTAAGAGGCCTGAGGCCATCTGGTGGTATTTGGGGCGGCCCTGGTTTCCGGCTTTTTCAAGGACGCAGAACATAAGGGTAAACAGGTCAGGATTGTGGAGCGTATAGCGCATCTTACCTAAAGGGGTGTGGTGGAGCAGGAAATCAACGTATAGCTCGCGGTCATGCTTCAGGTATTTGTCTACAAACTTACGGAACGGGCCGGGAAGGGAGTCGTAATAACCGAAGGCCAGGCGGCAGAGTTTGAGGCGGTATTCCTCGCGGGCGGGTTCTTTGAAGGTTGATAACTTGGCGTCGAACGACGCAGGAGTAGGCGCGTTGCCAAATAGCAACTGCAACTCTTTTAATAGCTTTTTCATGATATGTGGTATCGAAGAGAAAAGGTTTAGCT
Organism: Parabacteroides sp. HGS0025; assembly: GCF_000969845.1. Lineage (NCBI taxonomy): Bacteria > Pseudomonadati > Bacteroidota > Bacteroidia > Bacteroidales > Tannerellaceae > Parabacteroides > Parabacteroides sp. HGS0025. The sequence continues at coordinate 120,380 of NZ_KQ033905.1, read as the reverse complement.
CTCCGATACCACATCCATTTTATTCGGGATGGTTCAGCTGTTCCAGCAGGTATTTGCCGGGTTTGAACTTTACGCTGTTGCGGGAAGGGATCATACAAGGGGCACCGGTCTTGGGGTTGCGGGCCGGGCGGCCGGTCTGTTTCCAGAGAGAGAAAGTTCCGAAGCCCAGCAAGGCGATCGATTCGTCCTCTTTCAGCGTTTTGACGAGGATTTCTTCGAAAGCTTCCAGGTATTTCTTAGAAGCAGTTTGCGTGATATCCAGCTTTTCTGCCAAGCTGCTGATTAAGTCTTTTTTGTTCATTGGAGAGGTTGTTTGTTATTTGTATTCTATATGCATATTTTTTCATTAGAGGAGTTCAGTCCTTTGATAGCGATGGTATAGGAAAAAAGGAAAGCGAAACATCCCGCCGGCTCCTTGTCAGGCCGGTCGGGACGTTTTGTTTTCAACATGTCAAAAAGTGCTAATCGCAGACACAGAAAGATGTGCGTTCTCACCATTTTTACTTACAGAAGAGGGCGCGACTCCACCAATCTTCAGCGTGTAGACCACCGAGCCTCCCATTTTCCAATCGGGGCCGGATAGTTCCGACGTTAGGGTTTTAGGGGATCCGTCATCAAAGGCAAGTTCGATATTACTTGAACCTTTTGAAGGGAGAAGGAAAAACTCGAAAGTCTTTGTCCCATCCACGTCAGCAGGAAGTCCCTTAAACGTCTCTGTTCCCTGCAAGGAAGTCCAGGAATAACCGCCCTCATTAAAGGTTAGCTCCCCCTGATTATTGCAGTTTTTTACAGACAGGGAAGTAAGAGTAATATCATCACCCGTGATCTCTACTTTGAAAGACACATGTGTCAGCACATGTCCCATATTGAAAGAGAGCTCGCTGCCCCTTGTCTTGTCCTTCAGCGGAACGGCGGCCAGCAGGTCGATCTGATTGGCGGCATTGGCAGGTACCATGTAGCTAAGCTTCGGGTAACCTGCGGTCGTATTGTCTGTAGCTACCAAGAGACTATTGTTCGTATTGTCCGTATGCGGAGCATAGGCAAAGAAAGTCAGTTTGTCGCCTGTCGTGTTTGGCCAGTACTTCAGCGGGGTGTACGTCCAGGTACCGCTTTTCTCCACCAGCTGGTTATACATGAAGTTAGGCGCCGCGTCTTCCGACCAGTCGCTCTGTCCCGTGTAGCTGGCAAAGACACCCATCGACGCAAGGTTGCCGACATCGATCACGCCACCCCCTGCCCGCGTCTCATCTTCAGCGCCCGCAGGGGCGCCGAAGATGACAGGTAGCTGTTCCTCCTCGCCTGCTTCGCGCTCGCAACCTAAAGCGAACACTAGCAGAAGAGATAATATGAGTGGGTACTTAGGCATGATTGGGTTAGTCTTTTGTCAGGATAACTTTTCCAACCGAACCGACAAGTGCTGAGGTAGCCGACCAGCCACCAGGAGCAGTTACACTACCTGTCGTAGATGACGACTTAAAGTTCAGCTCGATCTTATCTCCTGACACAAAGTTGCCCACAGTAGCACCACTAAGTTCCAATGACCCAATACTATAAGTATCAGCAATATTCACCACAAAATAATTGCAGTTAATATTGTCATGCTTTATTGTATTCAATTCACCAATGGCAGTATTGATTGCTTCTGTATTTGCTGCTGCATCAACAGAAGGAATAGTAACTTTATCTGGAGTTTCCCACTCAGTTACATCAGCAGTTACCTCTACCTTTGTCAGGCCGATGGTCAGAATATATTCGTAAGCCTTACCCTTTTGCAATGTTCCATTATTTAATGAAACCGTAGCCATAGTAGATGATAACGTATTCCCTCCCGCCACTTGGTCATCTACTGTCACAATATCATAATCCACCTGTACACGTACATCATTGGCAGAAGAAATACCGGTTTCATTAGCCGGTGGGATCAGGAATAAGTATTCGTCGTTTTTAAAAAGTTTAGTGGGAGCAGCTTCTTCCGTACTAGTCACTTCTACACTCGTAGCATTGTAGCCACCAACACCACTGGCGGCTTTCGTATTCAACACACCTGTTATCAGATAAAGAGCCTGTTTTGAGGTTGGAGTCTCCCATGTATCGGCACTCCAGTCGTAAGTAGCCTTTTCATAGAATTTAGAAGCGCCGTTTGCCGCTGCTTGATTGGCACCATCACCATTCGCATCTTTACCCAAAATGCGCATATTTGTTATGAAAACATGTGTTTTACTATCAATGCTTGCATCCAGCTTCGCCTTGAACTCCACACGCGACAGCAGATGTTTCAAATCAAAACCCACAGTTGCTGTCCGCTTTTCCTGATCTTTCTGAAAACCAGCCACCAGATCGACCATATCTTTCGCAGCGTCATTCAACTTAAACTCAATAGTCGGCTTCGTCATTGCAGTGTTTGCAGGAAGTTTGATACCGAAAGTCTCACTACCCCCCACTTGACTCGAACTATACGGCGCATAGGCAAAGAAAGAAACCTTATCGCCTGTTGTATTCGGCCAGTATTTTACAGGCGTGTATGTCCAACCGCCACTATATCCCACCTCCTGGTTCCACATAAAGTTAGGAGTGAAACTTCCGTCTGCACCCCAAGCGGTCTGTCCTGTATAATAAGCCAGAATACCGAAACCGGTTGTTTGGATACCGGTGGCCGTTACCCCATTTCCATCAGTATTCGTTATTAACCCTTTTGTCTGTCCCCCTGTGTAAATGTCGAAACCTACTACCGGATTGGCGTCGGGACTGACGTCTGTGATTTCGTTTTGTGAACAGCCGGCCATTGCTATCAGGGCAACTGCTGCAAATAAATGATAATTTTTCATTTTCGTGAAATTTTAATTGTTAGTAATTCATTATATCTCGTTGTTATAAAGGAAGTTCCACCTCTTCGGGATCGCCCCATTCGTCCACATCCACGTCGAAGCCCGAGTCGGGTACTCCTTCCGGTTTCACGTCGGGTAGCTTTTTGGCTGTCAGGCGGATACGGATCAGCACAGAACCGTCTTCCTGCAGGATATATTCAGGATCGGTGTCGAAGGTCTCTTCCGTCCGTGTCTTGCCGTCTACAAGCAGGGTTTGGATCGTCAGGCGGTGCGCCAGTTTGCGGTCGAAACCGAATACGTTGAAGCTGCCCGAAATCATACCGTCGAAAGGAGAGCCGGGATCAAACTCCATCTTGTCGAAAACAAACTGCTGCGTCACCTTTTCCTCCGAGCCTTTGCCCGTGGAGAGACAGACCGACTCGCAGATGTTTTCGATCCGCCCTACTGCCGAACGCAGGTTATTAAGCCCCGGCACACGGATCTCCACTTTTATCTGCTTAGTCACCTTAGCCGGTTCGAAACGTATCGTGTAGCGACTGGAGTCGGGGTCGCTCCCACTCCGGTTTTTGTCGTAATTGCCCAGCATATCTTCCGTCACTTCAAATTCTTCTACGGCAGCGGCAGCCACCTCTTCGGGCGTATCGACCACTACCCGCGCTTCCACCTTTTTGGCCAGTGCCCGGAAATTGTAGAAGCTGTCGCCCGCGAAGCCCACATAGCTAAAGTCGTCGTACGAACGGTTGAAGATCAGCACCCGGTAGCGGCCTTCGGGAAGTCGCACGGTGGTGCGCTCGCGGTTGCCCATCAGCGCTTTCAGCGGGGCGCCTCCTTCGGCGGGATAGAACAGGGCGGTGGCGCCGTAGCCCGTTTCGCTAAGCCCCGAATGGCTCCAATCGGCTTCGACCGTGATTTCCGACTCGAGGAAATAGGTCAGTTCGCGCCGCTCGCAGGAGACGGACAGGAGCAGGAACAGGGCGGTGCAGGACAGGATATATATATAATGTATAGTAGTACGTTTCATCGGTTACCTCCTTTCTTTGTTTTGCGGCTGAGCAGCCAGACCAGCGAGACCTTCACTTTTGTGGGGCCGATCCAGGTGTAATTGCCATCGTTCTGCCAGAGCAGCGTCTTGTAGTTGTCGCGGGCCTGGTAATGGCAGTAGCCGGTGCGCAGCACGCCGATACCGATCGTGTATTCGAGGCGCAGGTGTCGCGAAATCTTATGGGTATATCCGTAGCTGATCCCGGAAGCGACAAAGAACTCGCCCTGATAGCCTTTGTCTTCCCATTGCAGGTCGTATTTGCCGCCGCCGGCATAGAAGCCGAGGAAATGTCCCGTCAGGGCCGGGCGTTTCGTGCGGTCGCCCAGCCAGTAGCGTCCTTCCAGGCTACCGGAGATAACCTGCATGCAGTACTTATCTTTCTTCAACTGCCACCAGGGGAACATATATTCCCCATTCAGCGACCAGCGGTTGCCCAGCGGAAACTCGACCTCCACGTTCGGGATCATCGCGGCATCGAAAAGCAAATTGGTTTTCAATGCCAGCAAGGGCTTTCGGGACGGCTGTTGCGCCATAACGACAGATGCCGGAAGCTCCTTGCCGCTCTGTGCATAACACAGGGCCGACGGAGCACCCAGCAACAGGCTTCCGATCAAAATTCGTTTGAATTGTTTACACAGTGTCATTAACATTATTATACTAGTGTTTGTGGATGTTACTTACCAAGTAACGGCAAGCAGGCAGCCCCTACGGTGAGAAAAAGCGTTTTCCATCGGACTGTTTCGAGGTAAAAAAAGGGCTTTATCGGAAAAATAAGCGAATAAAGTGGCTATCCGTTTTTGAGGTATCAAAGATGGATCAGGGCTTCATGTGTTTTTTCAAACCAAAGTAGGGACAATATGAGTTTTACTGGTTTCTTTCAGGTCTTTCTATAAATAAATTAGCTGGTTAACTTAAATATTTCAACTTTTATTTGGATTTATAATTATTTCTTTTCAACTTTGCAACCAAGTTAATCCGTTACTTGGTAAGTAACGCCGCTCCAACAAACTCCCCTGATACATTACAGACAACATATCTGTCCTGCGGCTGCATAATAGCCGTAACCAATTGATAATTAGCTTCATCAATCTTCTTGTTTTCGTAGGGTTTCAAGTACGTTTCCGTCACCCGCAGGGAAGAATGGCCGAGTCCTTCACTAATAATACCTAAAGCGATCCCTCGATAGAAAGCTAATGTTGCCCAGGTATGCCGCGCAGTATACGAACTGATCTTCACACCGCCCAGCAAAAGTTTACTTACCTTCGCAAGCTTCCGGTTGAAGGTGCGCAATGCTTCCAGATAGCAGCGATAAAGTTGCCACTCGTCCCTCAGTTTTCCGCTGAGGATCGGAAAGAGGTAAGGCGAAGCGGGATTCTTATCGCGAAACATCTCGAAGTATTCCATCGCTTCGGGAGGAATGCTAACTACCATCTGTTTGCCAGTCTTATGCCGGCAATACACGATTGTATTTCCTTTCAGATCACTTTTACGCAGATAGGCCAGATCGATAAACGACATGCCGCGAAACATAAACATCAGCAGGAACCAAGCCAGCGCACTTTTCACATCTTCGGGTAAGGTATCCATATCGACCTTCGAGAGTGTTTGCATCTGCTCCCTGCTCAGTGCACGTTTGGTTTTCGACTCGACTTTCGTATATATTCCGCCAAAGAGCTTCGGGTTGTGTCCGACCGTTCCGGGCGGAAAAAGACGGTTATACACAGCGCGCAACACGCGCATATAGGTGGACACCGTATTCCAGCTCGATCCCTTTTGCCTGAGCCAATCCTGATACTCACGCAGGGTAGCCGCCGTAAAGACTTGTCCGACCGACATCACGACTTCTCTCCCACCGGAGAACGCTGTAAAAGAATTCAGCGCAGCCCTATACGTATGCACGGAAGAATATTTCCTTTCTTCTCTTAATTCCTCAATGACTGGTAGCATACTATTTACCAAATCACTTCTTTCGTTTACTTCCATAATTAGCTATTTTTACTCACTAAATGTCCGTATTTTGACATTTTTACTAACAGGTAAATCGGGTTATTGGTTGCTTGCAGGTAAAATAAGGAGGTTTTCGGAAGATTGTTAGGGGAAAAAGAGAAAATCAACCGGATGATTTTAGAATTCTTACGGTCGATTGGAGGAAAACATACGGATGTTTTGTCCAAACTATGCGGATGATTTTATAGTTTCATTCGGATGATTTTTTAGCAGAGGGGGAAAAGAAGGAAAAACGAGAGTATAGGTTGCGAAGAAAAGTAGTTAAAACAGCCATTTTTATTCTAACGGGAATGAAAAAACGATGTATTGAAGTGTGACAAAATATACATTTTCAAAACATATGTATAACACATCTTCCAAAAACATTTGAATGATTCCGGAAAAGCTCAACCGGATGAACAGAGATGCTATTCTACCAGAACATTCTGTCAAATCTTAACTCTCTTAGAAATGCATATAAATGAAACAGCCCGTAAAGACATCCCTACAGGCCAAAGAACGATCAGATAAAATAACAGTTTGTCAAATTGATATTTTACCTGTTCCATTGAGGAAATATTCACCGGATTTCCCCAATTCCACATTCCCATTCTACAATCAGAGCAATCGAATAAACCAGGAATACATACTGATTTACAACAACATAAGCAGATACAGACTATTTTGGCACGCCAATTGAATTACATTAAGCGTAAATAAGTAATCAAAGATTGTTTAATTAAAAATTTAAAGTCATGAAAAAGGTATTAGTAGTAATGGCAATGATTATGGGAGTTGGTTGTATGAGTGCTATCGCAGCAGAAACAAGTGTTGATTCAGTAGCTTGCTGCCAGGCAACCCAGGATGAATATGCAAAGATTGAAGTTTCAGCCGTTCCCGATGCGGTGAAAAGTGCAGTTGAAAAAGCATACGAAGGACAGACAATCAAAGAAGCTTCTGTGGCAGAAAAGGATGGAGCAAAAACTTATAAGTTAGTCATCGCTACGGCTGAAGGAACAGAAAGTACAGTTACTTTCAATGACAAAGGAGAAGAAATAAAATAAGTATAACTCAAAAGGTTACTATGTGGTTAAGGAATACCCGGACTTCTATCAGAGCCCGGGTATTTTTTGTTCAGTCTTCATGTTTTTCCGCCCATTCAAATATAACAGGACTTTGCACATCGACTCCGAACTCTGCCGCTTTTTGCAAAATACGGTAAGCCAGCAACGGCTTTTTATCCTCCGGTGCATATCTGAAATAAGCCTCAGCCGCCCGGACATGGGCTGCATCAGGCATCGGAAACTCACGTGTTCCCGGGAGACCGAAATCGGATGAAGGAAGTTCTTTACGTTCTTCTGTCGTCAGTTTGTCACTCGATCCACTGTTCATTCTTGCCATAATGATTTCATTTTAAAGATTTATCCTACAATAACCGGATCGACAGGAAGAATGTTTACTCCTCCTTCTTTAGTAAGATAATGTCCAGGATGGAGCTGACAGTATCCGCTTTCTTCACCACCATCAGATGATCCCCTCCCTCAACGGGGAATACGTTTTCAAGCCGGTCATAAGGAAATATCTGATCGGCAGTACCGTGGATGTGGTAGAGGTGTTCGCTTTTATTATCCGGTACCCAGTCGGTGATCTGTTCGAGTGCCCATTTTATATAGACAGGATCGGTAACAGTCATATACTCAGCCAGGTCGGAGTTGGAGGCATTATATACCAGCCGGTTAAAAGCATTGGTTATAAAATCGGTGGAAGAAAAGAGCCTCTTAGGCATAAATTCCATCAGGTTCACTTTGCGCACGGCCTGAAAGAGAATCGGGATTTCCCTTTTACTTTTGAAAGATGAGATAATAACACATTTCTCCGGTTTCAGGAAAAGGGTCATCTCCTGCATGATCACTGCCCCAAAAGAATACCCGATCAGGATAAAAGGAGAAGTCGTATCGATCACCTTCGCCATAGTACGGGCATACTCGGACAACGACTCGTCGGGCCGGGGAATATACCATTCAATATATACTTTCTTAAATCCTTTGGGGAGCCGCAGCTTATTAAACACTTTACAATTATAGCACATCCCGGAAATAAAATAGACATTGACGTCCTTTACATCCTTCTTCCAAAGCCAGTTTACCAATGAAGATAAACGCTTCCACATTCCGGGTGATGATGCCTTACTTTCTTCCATACAGCTTTTACTCTTTATATAAGTATAAAGATAGCGTTTTTGTTCAAAACCTTCCGGCTTATAGCTAAAAGATTATTTTTCAGCCTTAAGCTGGCGAAGTAATTCGGACGGAGTACAACCGAACTGTTGTTTACAGAACCGTGTAAAATGGGTAGCTGAATTAAACTTGTAAAGCCTCATTATATCACTTAGGGTATTGCCCGGTTCTGCCAGTTTGAAACGGACATGTTTAGCTTTCTGTTTCAACAGCCACTGGTGGGGAGAGATACCAAACTCTTCGCGAAACTTGTTATTAAAATTCGTGCGTCCCATCCCTGCTATCTTTGCCAGATCGTCCACATGATCCACTTTCAGATAATTTTCAAACATAAGCGAACGGAAGTCCAGCGACTTACCTATGATCGGGTGAAAGAGGTAAGCCAACTCCTCTTTCGTATAGAAACCGCGAAATAGCAGAAAAAGCTCCATCGATTTAATTTCATGCAAATGCTTACAATTCATCCGGCATTCCATATATTCGATCATCGTATTCAAAAAAGTCTTTAAAGGAGGATATATTGCAGTAGGTTCAAAGTCATATTGTATCTTACTGGATAAAGGAGCCAGCGATTGAAGTTCCAGTTTATTACATGCCCCTTGAAAACGATCGAATGTAAATATAACAACATTCGACGTCGACAATATCCTGCAAGAAAAATCGGAGGATTTAGGTATCAAGATAAACTCATTAGCCCTGATAAATTTATTTCTCAGGTCATTACAAGAAAAGATAGCATCTCCTTCAAGAAAAAAAATCAAATGGTGATAATCCTTGTCCTGTTCTTTCAGAAAGCTTTCCTCATTCAATATCCGATGTTTAAACCCAACTAAAATATTCGGAGAATATTCACTGCAAGATATATGCTCTTCCAAATAAAGCATCTTTTTCATTACACCCCCTATTTTAAAAAATCCGACATTAGTGTTTTCCTCATGTATATCCATTAAGGATATCATTACCGGCCTGGTCTTTCATTCACGCAAAAAAGTATCGTACTCGTTATGTAAAAACAAATGTATAACCTTTTTTTAGTATTACGACCCACATTTTCGCCGTTAATGTTTACATATTCACCAATCTGATACAGGCTAATAAATTATTGACCTGTATTAAACTTTTATTAGTAAAATCAGAAGTATATATCTAAATAATGCCTTATAAACAAAGATGCAGCTTTCACGCAATTTGAAAAGCTGCATCTAATGGATTAACTACCAGTATTTAATATTTATTTCTGTTAAACCTTACCTACCATCTTCGATGGATCAACCCATTTATCAAACTCTTCCGCGGTTATATAACCCGACTCGACAGCCGCCTGCTTCAAGGTCTTATTTTCCCGGAAGGCTTTCTGCGCAATGGAAGCGGCTTTATAGTAACCGATCTTCGGATTAAGAGCCGTAACCAGCATCAGTGAATCATCCAGGTGCTTCTTTATATTTTCCTTTACCGGCTCGATACCTATTACGCAATTATCGGTAAAACTTCTGCAACCATCACCGATCAACCGAGCACTATGGAGAAAATCAGTAATGATCATCGGCTTGAATACATTCAGCTCAAAATGCCCGTTTGCCCCACCAACCGAAATCGCGACATCATTCCCCATTACCTGTGCCGCAATCATTGTCAGCGCTTCACATTGGGTAGGATTCACTTTACCCGGCATGATGGAAGAACCCGGTTCATTCTCCGGCAGATGGATCTCCCCTATTCCTGCCCGGGGACCGGAGCCCAGCATACGGATATCGTTCGCAATCTTCATCAGGCTGACGGCAATACCTTTCAACGCACCATGAGTCGACACGATTGCATCATGGGTAGCCAATGCCTCGAATTTATTAGGAGCCGTAACAAACGGCAATCCGGTCAGTTGGGAGATTTTACGGGCTACGTTCTCCGCAAAATTCTCAGGAGTATTGATGCCCGTACCGACAGCCGTACCACCCAAAGCCAGTTCCGCCAGATGCGGCAAAGTACTTTTCAGGGCATGGATACCATATTCCAACTGGGCGGCATAACCACTGAACTCCTGACCGAGTGTAAGCGGCGTAGCATCCATAAAATGCGTACGCCCTATTTTTACGATCGGCATGAACTCACGGCTTTTCATCACCAATGTCCGGTGCAACAGCTCCAAAGCCGGGATTGTATTCTCCCTCAGCACCTTATAAGCGGCAATATGCATGGCAGACGGGAAAGTATCGTTAGACGACTGCGATTTATTCACATCATCGTTCGGAGATAATATCTTTATCTCATCCGTGAGTTTACCCCCATTCAGCACATGTGCCCGATAGGCAATCACTTCATTTACATTCATATTTGTCTGCGTGCCGCTACCGGTCTGCCAAACAACCAGCGGAAAAGAATCCTCCAGTTTTCCGTCGAGTATTTCATCACAGACACGTACGATCAGGTCGCATTTCTCCGGAGATAAGACGCCCGCATCTTTATTCGTCAGAGCGGCTCCCATTTTCAGGTAAGCAAAGGCCTGTATAATTTCCTTCGGCATCCAGCTGATATCCTGTGCGATCCTGAAGTTGTCAATACTACGTTGTGTTTGAGCACCATAATATGCGTGGACAGGGACTTTAACATTTCCCATCGTATCTTTTTCTATCCGACATTCCATAAGTCTTTATCTTTAATTATTCTTTTATTAAAACCATACAGAGAATGAATTGTTTAGACTAAGGGGAGGTATCTTTTAAAGTACCTCACCTTCATATACCAATAAGACAGTACAAAGAGGACAAAAACATACAAAAGTTCTGCTGTCCAATAGATTACAAGAGGTGCGTCAAACCGAACCACTATCAGGAACAGATAAAGCAGGTAAAGAACAATCGTTATCAACTCGAACACAAAAGCGGTACGTGTCCTACCCGTTCCCGTCACGGCATTACAATAGATATGCGCCGGGACAGACAGGAAATAATTAGACAGCATCACCACGAAAGGCCCGAACGCATCCCGTATCAATTCCTGATTTCTTGTATAGATACCTATCACCTCATCCGAGAAAAAGAGCGTAAGCATAATCAACGGAATACCCAGCAGGAAGCTCAGCCCCATCATTTTCCGGCATAAAGGCATGATCTTTTTATATTCTCCCGCTCCGATCAGATTACTGACCAGCGATCCGGTTGTCGTAGAGAAAGAACATACTATGACAAAAAAGACGGTCGAGATGCTACGCACTATATTGGCAATGGCCAGTTGTGCTTCTCCCAGGTGTTCTATCATCACAAAGAATAAGAACCAGGGTGCCACCCCCGTAAAGGAATGCATCATGCTCCATATCGAAAGACGAAGCAGGCGGATCAACAAAGGCAATTCGCAAACAGGCTTCAACCCGTAATGACGCCTATCTACTTTACGGTAAACATGAACAACTAAAACGATCAGGAAGGAAAGTTCCGAAATCGTGGAGGCCAGCGCAGCGCCCGATATCCCCAACCGGGGAAATCCCAGATTCCCGAATATCAACAGATAATTCAACAGAACGTTAGTCGTCACCATAACGATCGCGCCGATCGTCAAGATCCTGGTCTTTGTGATGCCGACAAAGAATGCACGGAAAGCCAAAGCCGGAAAGGTGAACAACAGGCCGAAGATACGCCAGTCAAGATATTTTAGAACGGCCTCATAGACTTCTTCCGAAGTAATCAGCCAGGATAACAGTTTCGGGGAAAAGAACCAGGACAGAAGAAACATAGACCCGGCCAGTACAAGAAGAAAGAACAATCCCTGAAAGAATACTTTACCCGTCTCATGGTAATTCCGTTCGCCATTCCTGCGGCCTACCATCACTTGCAGCCCCAGGCTAAAACCAAACCCCAGCATATAAATAGCCAGATAATACATTCCGGCCAGGGCGGAAGCCCCAAGTTCCACCTCCCCATAATGTCCCAGAAAGATAGCATCCGTAATATTGATCAACTGTTCTATGAGAATGCTCATCATCACAGGAAAGTTGATGAGCCATATTTGTTTGTATGTAAAATTCATAATTCAACTTAGTATATATACGTCAGTGTACATCCTCCCGGGGAGAATGCAGCACGGCAATTAATAAAAATATAAGATTTTGTACCCTGTATAAATAGGATAGCGAATAACAGACAAAGAGAACCTTTGCCTTATATGAGGGAAAACGACGCTATATACAGAGTTGCCACTTCATAAGTTGAACACTTGGATTAATTATTACACCTGCAAATATAGAAGTTTTTCCGGATTATCCCCCTTCATCCTCCTGTGAAAAATAATCGGAATGGGGAGCACAAGCAGCCAGATACTCTTTCGGCGTATAACCGGAAAAGACTTTAAACTCATTGATCAGGTGGGATTGGTCATAAAACCCACATTCATACGCCAGTTGGGAGAAGCTCATGCCGGGGTTGGATTGCAACACATATAAAGCATGCTGGAAACGGACAATCCGCAGAAACTCTTTCGGACTGATCCCCACATGTCCGGTAAACACACGCTGAAACTGCTTGGTACTAAGAAAGACGGAAGAAGCCAGATCGGAAATACGGACTTCCCCTTTACTTCGGTTGATGGTATGTATAGCGGAGAACATCCGCTCCAGGTTATGTTCTTTCGGCGGATTCAGGCGGGATAAGAGGAAACGTTCGACCAGGCGGATACAATTCAGGTCGTCTGCTTCATATAATATACGGTCTTCCAGTTCCTGCAATTCGCGGTCGCCCGCTTCATCGGCCGAAACTTTCCGATTGCAGAGTTCGCTTACAGGCATCCGGAAGAAAGCACTTGCCGCGTGGGTACGGAATATAACGGCCAGAATTTTTATCGTACCGGTAAAGCTCAGGTCGGAGAAACCGATAAACTGACCGGACAAAAGCACCTGATTGTCTACCAGGCGCTCATCAAGGGAAGAAGAAAACCGGATCGGATTGCCCCGGTAAAAAAGCATCTGCACATTTCCCGACGGGATCACGCGCTCAGTACCCAGAACGGGACTATCCGTCTCCAACAGCCAGTAATACCTGACATAAGGAGCAAGTGCCGGCGATGGCAACATTGTCTGAAACGATTCCATGCCGGCAAATATACTAATTTATTCGATCGGAATATGAATTTCGGTAATCAGCTCTTCGGGAGCGGTATTAGCCGGATTATTCAGATACTGCTCATATCCCGGTGCATCGAGCGTCTTGTAGCCGCCTTCGGGAAGCAGGTGCAGATAGACCGTATCATAGACCGCTTTCAGATTTTCATACGAACCCTTATAACGGAAAACGACATATTTAGCAGCCGGCAACACCTTCACGCCTACCTCCCCTTTCGGTTCGGCCGTCTTTGGCAAGATCAGGCAGACATACGTCCGCAGCTTGTCGGGTTCCGTCACTTTGGGGTCGTCGTGATAGATACAGATATGTTCTATCCCTTCCGAATACAGGTTCTGCTCCTTCACAAAACCCCATAGCTTCTGCCAGGCTCCGCAAAAATCGAGGGTCATATAGGCACCCGACAAACGGACATAGGCTATCTGGCGGTCGGGGAACTCTTTTACTTCAGTTTCTATATTTAAATCATGTCTTACTTCAACAGGTCTCATAATAATGTACTCTTTATTTTTACGATAATCATTCGGTGAAATACCATAGAATTGCTTAAAGGCTTTCGACAGGGAAGACGGTACATCATATCCTACGCGCCAGGATATTTCCTGTACCGGCATATCAGAGTAGCGCAATAGCCGGGCGGCAGTCTCGACTCGCATACGGATGATAAAAGCACCGATATTCTCCCCCAGGAATGCTTTTACGATCCGGTGGAAATGCCAGGGCGAAAAACCGGACATTTCTGCCAGTATATCCAAATCAATTGTTTCGCTCAAATGATTGTTGATATACTCCACGATGATATTTATTTTACGCTGATATTCTTCTGTTGTAGATGGTCTTTGTTGCATATCGGATTGTATTTCGATACAAAGATAAGAGACGGTTAGAGAAAGCACTTGTCCTATCTTGCTAAAAAGAAAAGAAGGAAACTGATGATAGATTAGCGACAAGAAACCATAGTCCGACTAGAACTATGTTCATAATAGCCGCAAAGATAGGAATAATCCACAAATACAACTTATATCATAAGATTATAATCAAGGTTTAACGCTAAAAAAGATACTTATTCTATCTTTTTCAGTCATATAATTGGTACCCTCAGAGTACCACAAGCAGGACAAACCACATTCCAACTCTATGGATATATCGGTGATCCTATCGTATTTAGTACAAGGCTAAGAGCTTCCCTAACGTGAAAATCAATGCTATTGCCACAGTTCTAGTCGAACTTAATAAATCTAATAAAGCCTATGGCAACAAACGAACCTAAAAAACGTAGCATCGTCGCCACCTTAGTGGCTAACATGCTGACAGAGCGTGAAGATGACTTCACAGCCAACGTTACTTACGTGGCAAATCGCTCGATCGAAGACCTCTGCAATATCGCAGCAAGCGGTAAAAGCAAATTCTCTGCTTCCGAATTACTGGCCGCCCACAACGATCTGAAGGCGACTGCAAAGGATGAATTGTACTCCGGTTCTACCGTAGAATTCGGATTGACAAACAACTCTCTCGGAATAGACGGTTCCTTTATCGGGCCGAAGGCTAAATTCGATCCGGCAAAGAATAACGTCACTCTCCGCAGCACTCCCATTAAGGAAGTTAAAACGGATATGAAAGGTATCAGCGTGATCATCGGTGAAGTAGTGGAAGGCCTTCCGACCGTTACCAAAGTGACCGATATATTCTCCGGTGCAGTAAACGGAAAGATCACTCCGGGAAATACCCTCAATGGTGAAGGCAAACGGGTTAAAATCGTAGGTACAGAAGGCAATACCGTAGGTTTCTTCTTTATCAACTCGGAAACCGAAGCAGAAACGGCTGTCCCGATGATTTACATTTCGCGCAACGATCCTTCTTACTTCTCCTTTATTATCCCGGCACTGGCCGACGGTAAATATTATCTGGAAGTAGCCACCCAATACGGCGGTAGCAACCAGCAGACCGTGAAAACCGTACGCCGCAACCGCTTCCCCTATTTACTCACTGTTGGTGATGGCGGCGGAAGTGGCGAGGACGACCGCCCCGTAATCGAATAAACTTTTTATGGGATGACCCTATGTGAGCGTATAGGGTCATCCTATGTGAGGGGATAGGGACACCCTATGCTCCCGTATAGGCTCACCCTATGTGAGCGGATAGGACGACAATATATCAATTAAATAAAATATAACATGAAACATTATTTACTAAAAACAACTTTCCGGCTACTACTGACGGTCGTTATGGTTTATCTCCTGCCAATGACAGCATGGGGACAAGGTACACCTCCTTCTGGAGACGGTAATAGTGAGGGTTCCGCTTATCAAATCAGAGAGCGGGCGCATCTGGAATGGATGGCAGACCAGATAGCGAACCAGTCTACAACCTTTGATGGTAAGTTTTTCAAATTGCAGAATGACATTGACCTGGGCGGCACCGCCTGGGCACCGATCGGCATCCCTGACAGCCACTTCAAAGGCACTTTCGATGGCGATGGATACACAATATCCGGACTGTATATCCCGGCAACCAACCCAGCCCAAAAAAATAGAAGTGAGGGATTATTCGGAGAGGTCGGTCAAAACGGTACGATTAAGAACCTGGGAGTAGAAATAGCATCGGGCGGCATACATATATGCGCCCCCAATAATTCAGAACCGACTTTAAGTCTCAATGCAGGTGGAATAGCAGGAAGAGTTCAAAATTCCAGTACGATCGAGAACTGTTATGTTACCGGAGGTGGCATTTATTGGGACGGAGACTTGGATGGGGTTGATGCCCATATGGGTGGCATAGCAGGAAGATCAGATGGTACAATCGAGAACTGTTATGCTACAATAGATATAACGCTTGACTGCGAAAATGCTATTTATCAACAAGGGAATAACTTTATCGAGGTGGCAGGAATAGGTTCTGGAGGTACGATCACCAACTGCTGTTATTCAGGGGCATTGACGGCGCATGCTGCTAATTGCCTCAATAGTAATTATCGATGGAAAGTCGGTGGTATATCCATAGGTGGAACAATCACCAACTGTTTGGTGTTAAGCCGGGATATTTCTCTTGTTATCGATAATGGCCCAACTGAAAATAAAAAGGTTAATGCAATCGCTCCAGATTTGAGTAATAGCACCAATTACGTCTCTCCGCTAACTAATGTAAACGGAGCAGCCCCGAGTTATGACAATGCAGCAAATGGCACGAAGTGGGATAACATAACCGATGGTGCCGCCCCTATCTCCACCTGGATAGGTACCAGCAAGTGGGAAGCAAACGCCGATTGGGATAAATGTATGCCTACCTTAAAGAAGGAAGATACAAACCCGTTCCAGTCATCGACACCACAACCCTACGTTTTCAAAGAGACAACACCAATCTCCATCGGTACCGCAGCCGAGCTGGCCGCTATCAATACGAATGCAGCACATCTGGCAGGCTCTTACAAGTTGACAAACGATATTGACCTGACCGGCTATAACGGCGACAACTGGACACCGATCGGCTCGACTGCCACCCCTTTCAAAGGAACCTTTAACGGCGATGGTTATGTAATCGAAGGACTGAACGCGGAAGGGGCAACACAAGTTGGCTTATTTGGTGTCATTGAAAGCGGGACAGTCGAGAATCTGGGGGTAAAGTTCGGAACGCTCAATTCGACAGGAGCTAGTAATACTCTTGTTGGAGGTATAGCCGGAGAGATTCAAGATAATTCCACCATTCAAAACTGTTACACGACAGGAGGAGCGATAATAGCAGATCTAAACTCATTCGGCTCTACAGCTGCTGGAGGTATCATCGGAAAAGGATCTCAATCTACCATTCTGAATTGTTATTCCACCTGTAATATAAGCCTTGTGTCTACCTATTTAGTTTATGGAGGTGGCATTGCAGGCTCCGGAACAAACCTGACTGTCAGCAACTGCTATTCGATCTGTAAAATAAAAGGGATACACGGCGGTGATGGCGGAGGTGGTAGCGCTTATGCCGGAGGTATAATCGGAGGTGTTTCTAGTATTTATGGTCAACCGACAGAACAGAGTCGTATAACGAATTGCCTGGCTCTTAGCAAAGAAGAATTCGATTTAACAAACACGGATGGCCGTCCGGATTTCCATTCCGGTCGTATTCTGGGCGAAAAGGGATATAACTCAAGTGCGACTCTCTCCAACAATTACGCAACCACATTGATGCCCGGCAGCTGGACGACAATCGGTGCGGATAAAAACGACGGAGGAGACTGGAACGGAGCAAACTGTACACCTTCCGACCCTGACGCATGGGATATCGCATGGACTGATATGACTATTAGTAGGGCAATAGCCGGCCCCAATCTACCCAAGCTGAAAACAACAGGTGGAGCGCTTATCAACGGTCAGGGCGATATAGATAAATTACTCTATATCGGATTTAAACTGACAACTACATCGGATGCAAACGGAAACATCGAAGTTAAGAGTACCTCCGGAGGCACCCTCTACAACGATGGCGATTATATACCGGCAAATACGGAGCTGACCATCACAGCCAAACCGAACAGTTCTTACAAAACGGCTTCATTGAAAGTATCCGGTAGCAACTTTACATCCGGCAGCAGCTATATTGTTGGCAGCGACCTTGCCACAAAAGGTACCGACCTGACTGTCGAAGCTACATTTGCAATGACTCATACGGTAACAGTAGACGCAGCAATAGCCAACGGTAGCATCGAAGTTAAGAAACCTGACGGAACTTCTCTGACAGCAGGTGCAAATACCGTAGACAAAGGTACCGTACTCACGATCACCGTCACCCCCGCCACCGGCTACCAGTTAAAACAGCTGACGGCAGGCGGAAATCCGATCAACGGAAACACCTATACCGTTACAGGCGACATCACTCTTTCCGCCGAGTTTGAAGCAAAATCCGGAGGAGGAAATGAAGGTGACGGAGGTGGTTCCACTACCCCGACAGTCTACCACACGGTAACCCTTCCGGCAGTAGAAGGAGCAACCACCGATCCCATAGCAGGCGATTATGAAGTGGAAGCATGGGGCAGTTTCCGTTTCTACCTGACCCTCGATAAGGAGTACGATAAGTCTGAGCCCGTGATAACAACCGACCGGGGTGAAACAATTCAACCTCGCAGTAGTGACGGCGCATATATCGTCAAGTATGTGCGTAGCGATGTGCAAATCCTGATCGACGGTATCATAAAGAACCCCGATCCGGTAGGCAACGAAACGGTTACGGCAAACCAGTCCAAAGTATGGGCTGCCGAAGGTTATCTGCATATCGAAGCGGCAACCGACGGTCAGGCTTATATCTTCACCGCCGACGGCAGACTGCAAAAGCTGCAACCTCTCACCGCCGGCCAAGCCATAGCCCTTCCCTTGCCGGAAGGTGTCTACCTCGTCCGCATCGGAGACGAACGATTCAAGGTGCTCCTGTAAGGGCAGTTCGTAAGTGCGGTTCGTGAACCGCACTTACCCCAAAAAGAAAGGGCGACCATCACTGGCCGCCCTTTCGACGTTTACGTTGAATTATCGTTTATTTAAATCAGAGAGTGAATGTTGAATATCTTCTTTTGTTATAGAGAAGTTTTCATTATTGGCAATCCTGTCACGGACAAGCGAACCGATATTTCGGGCACTCGCCTCATCGGGAAAAGCCATTAATGTATCAATTGCAGGAATGGTGGGTTGATCAATCAACACTTTATCATTCATCAGGATCCGGTATCCCCAGCCATTCCCCAATCGATACGTTTGCAACTCCGGTTGCCGGCCGTCCGGAGACCCCTTTTCTCCGGAACAGATGTAAACAAATAGAATCAGTACCGGCAGTACGCATAGCCCCCACAGGGCTTTTCTACCTTTAATAGTCATCATCATCAAATTCATAAGGGCGAAGTTCCCAAATGTCATCAAAGTAATAGGTACTGCTACTACCGGTTGCTACGAATCCTCTCTCACCATTGGAGAAAGCGACCGTGGCGCTACGGGCTGTTCCCTTAAACTTGGCTACCTTCTCCCACAAGTCGGTTGTAGGATAGTATTTCCAAGTATCGGAGCGTACACCTCCACTCTCACCGCAGGCCAGATAAACTGCCCCGTCGATGACTAAGGCTACGCCATTCGTCCGTACTATATTATAATCATCATCATAGCTCTCATCCGATGAGTCCGACATATCGCGCAACTGCGTCCATGTCCCGTCAGACGGGTCGAACTTCCAGAAATCATCCACATATCCTCCATTGTTCGTACCGCAGCAGACATAGGCGATATTATCCAGTACAAAGCTGGTCGCCCCGCGGCGTTTGCTTCCGCCGATACTGACGATCTGCGTCCAGCTGTTGGTAGACGGGTCGAAAACATAGAAATCTTTCAGATAGTTGCCGTCATAACCGGAACCCATGTATCCTTTCCCGTTGATCCCGAACGCAGTCGCGTCATAACGGGCTGAACCGGGGAAATCGGCTTTCTGTGTCCAGGTGTTCGACGCCGGATCGTATTCCCAAAAGTCTTTCAGATAGTTTTCACTATCATAACCGGTGCCTAAATAGCCTTTCTGGTTGATAGTCATTGCAGTGGCCGTGTTGCGGGCTACACCGGGGAAGTCGGCCTTCTGCGTCCATGAATCCCGATCCATATCGTATTCCCATACGTCGGAGAGAGGTTTCGTTTTCCCATTATACCCGCAGGCCAAATATCCTTTGTTCCCGATGGTAAACGAAGATGCATAACTACGGGCAAGACCGTCGAAGTCGGACATACGATACCATTTACCTTGCAAATCATCGTCATCATCGTCACCGCAGGAGATCATCATCACCGGAAGCAGTGCTATCAGGAATAGAAATAATCTTTTTTGTGTCATCATATAGCGTGTTACTGTTTTACGGTCACAAAAGAACAGGGCTTTTTGTTGTCCGGCAAATTAAATCGGCAAACAGGCCATCCTGCTCGGTGAATGCCTTAAAAAAGGGGGTAAAGCCCCCTCCCGCATCCCGCAGACTGGTTGACCTGCCGATTTCAACCGTTAATGGAGCAATATCAGCGTTTGACAGGTTATTCTTGCACAAGAATAGGCGATTGCGGTTCTTTGCCCGATCAACAGACTCTATTACTAATATATATAATGTATATGAATAAGATTCTTTTTCTATTTTGGATATGCCTTTCCGGCTGCCTGCTTTCTTCCTGCTATGACGAAAGTAATAAATACGGCAACGGACTGGTCGATTCGGTTTTTCGCAATATCAGTACCGATACCTCAACAGTCGTCATCACTTCCGTACTGATCGACTCGCTGGAAACATCCGGGACAGGGGTGGCACTGATCGGCGAATATACGCATTCGCTTTGGGGTACGATGAAATCGACGGGATATATACCTTATACACGCCCCACTTACAGCACGGATATCAGCAAGACAGTAGTGTTGGACTCACTGATCCTGTCGCTGTCGTACGGTAGTTATTGCCTGGGCGATACCTTACAGTATCAGCAGTTCTCGGTTTACCAGCTAACGGAAAAGGTTCTCCTCAACGACAACGGTTACTTATATAATACCTCTTCCTTTACCTACGATCCTACTCCCATAGGTAGTTGCAGGTTCAAACCCCGCCCGCTGGCCGGCAACAGATTGGAAATCCGCCTGCCGGACGAATTGGGGCAAAACCTGCTGACCCGTTTCCACGAACGGGATGAAGCAGTGTCGTCCGAACGTTTTGAGAATTACTTTAAAGGAGTCGTTATAGTTCCCGACAATCCGGACAGCCATTCGATACTCTCTTTCCAACTGGCCGATACGATGTCGACAATGGTATTGCATTACCATATCATCGGGGAAGAGAGTAACGAGCAGGAGCTGGTGTTCGCCCCTAACACCTCCACTCACTTCAGCCATATCGATCACGACAGGAGCGGAACCCTGATGGAGCCTTATCCTGCAAAGGACGCTGAAATACCTTCCAAAGCTCTCGACAACCGGGGGGTATTGTTCGGTGGGTTGGGTTGGTTCGCCCGGTTGGAGTTCCCCCACCTCAACAATATCATGAAACTGGGGGAAAGGGTGGTGATAGAGTCGGCCATGCTCAAACTGTACCCCGAACTGGGCACCTACTCGGATATAAATGCGCTCCCCGACAGTATCTATCTCTATATTGCCGACGAGAACAACGTCGTTACCGATGCCGTAAAAGACTACCTCGGATCGGAAGTACAGGGCGGAACGCTTGTAAAAGATAATGTATATAATGAAAATACGTATTACTATTTCGATGTCACCGACTTTATGCAGCAGGAACTGGGTACAATCGGAATAAACAAGCATAACCTGCAACTGGTGCTGAACGAAGACAGCTACACCCAAACATTCAAGAACATGACCTTTGGCGACTGTCAAAGCAAATCGCCCATCGTATTACAGCTAATCTACAAAATATATGAAAGCTATTAAGTATATATTCTCTTCCCTCCTGCTGACTGCAACGGCAGCAAACGCGCAAAATATTATGACTTCCTCGCCTTATTCCATGTTCGGTATCGGTGAGATCGTAACCGGATTGTACGGCTCCAATTCGGCGATGGGTGGGGTTTCCACCGGGATGCGCCATTCCTCGTTGATAAACACAGAGAACCCGGCCGGACTTTCGGGACTCGACTCATGCAGGCTCTTTGCCGAAACGTCTGCCTTCGCCAAAAGCGAATCGTATAAGTCGAAAAGCGGAAGCAGCGATGCTTTCTCCGGCAACGTATCGGCTTTTGCGTTAGCCGGACGGATCATGCCCCGCTGGTATATGGCTGCCGGGCTGACTCCTTACTCGTCGGTCGGTTACTATTTCCAGAGTACGCAGCCGTTGGAAGGTTCGCCCAACTCTTACTATACCAGTACCTTCGAAGGATATGGTGGTCTTTCCAAGGTGTATCTGACCAATGCCTTCATGCTTTCCAAACATTTGACTGTTGGGGTGAACCTGAATTATATTTTCGGGAATATAAAGGCGTCAGAGAATCAGGGTAGCATGACTGTCGAAAACAAAATGTATACGAATGCCTTTTATGCTGATTTCGGGATCCAGTATCACCGGAATATTGCCAAGGATAAATCGATTACGCTCGGGGCGGTTTACGGATACAAGCAACATCTGAAGATAGATAATTCGACCATCATAACGAACGGGAACGTGGAAACGGAAGAAAGCGACAAGAGTTCCTCCCAATATCTCCCGCAGTACATGGGGATCGGCGGATCGTTGGTCTACCGGAAATGGACGTATGCGCTCGACTATAAGTTTCAGCAATACAGCTCCATGATATCCAACGACAGCCGGGTGAAGTTCAAGGATGCACACGAAGTACGTGCCGGGGTCTGTTACTTCCCGAACGGGTATTCTTCAAGCAGCTATTGGAAACGGATGTCTTACAAAGCCGGACTGGACGTCTCCACCCCTTATATGAACATCAGCGGGCAATCCGGCCTTTCATGGCGGGCCAGTTTAGGTTTCGGCCTGCCTGTCTCCAACGGACAGATCAACGCCGCCCTCTTCTACGACCGCACCAAACTAAAAAACAACACTTACCAAAAAGATGTCATAGGGATAACGGTGACTTATACGTTGAGCGAGTTGTTTTATAAGATAAAGTTGTAAGGGTTTTCAATAAGAAAAGGGGCAGATCAATTAAACCTGCCCCTGCAATATATCAAGAATATAAATTATTTATTTGGAAGACGTTCCACTCTCCAGGATACTGACAATAGAAAATAGGGTAAAACAAATACCACCTAATCCCGCCAAGACCCTGGCCGGTACGAAATAATATCCATGAACCGAGCCCATTTCAAACAAGAAAGCGGAAAGGAACAGGCAAGTCAGTGCCGTAAAGATCGGAATTAACGGTATACGGTTGGATAGCTTGAACTCGTGCCGCCATATCTTCGACAACAGGATCACTTTACTGGATATGCTGAAACAAACTAATCCAAGTCCGATCATGATATAACCCGTGGCACCGCTTGCCGCATTGGCTGTCGCCAGGATCAGGATTATTCCCCAGATAACACACAGGCTACCCATGATCAATACCATGATCGGCCATATTTCGCGCTCGGTCGGTGAAAAGATATTCCGTATCTGGCGGGCAATAGTGGCGACCAATGCTATCAGGCTGGTACAGATACAAGCCAATCCGATCATCACATGTCCGGCCACGAAATATTTGGAACCATGCCCGCTGTTGGCCAGCAACCAGAAAGCCCATATCCAAGCAGCTAGTGCAATCAGCCCGGCAATAGCGATCAAGGTCAATCCCTGTGCACGGGTAAACGCTTCGGGTGGGACATCGTGATCCGTCTTTTTGGAATTGACGGTGATCATCGTAAAACGGGTGGAAGAGGTAGCCGTAGTAGCCACACAAGCCGTGATCAGCCCTACTCCGCAGATAACATGACCGGCTACGAACGATGAAGTATCGGGCGATTCCATTATATGGATCCCGATGATCACCGTCAGCAGTGCAGACAGATAACCGAGTGCCGGAAGTGCGTACCGGCTCACCATCCCGAAGGTGTTTATGATCTGCCGGATAATCGTCGCCGCTGTGGAAAAGAGAGCGATACAGATCATCCCCAGAGAGAATACTACCGGCCCTGCCACAAACTTACCCGGATCTGTTCCATATTCATAAACGAACAAACCATAACCGAAACAAAACAAAGCCATCAACAAAGGGATCGTCCTGAATAAAACACTAATGCCGTAATTCATAGTCTATTTGTTTTTAATTTTCCTCCAAACAGACGGAATCACGGCATTGTTTCTCCAATTACATTTTTATAAAATCTTTTTAGTTATCAGGAACAGGATCTACCTATTCCTGCAACGCCAGCCGCCCCATAAGGGCAGGCAGGTAAGAATCGCTGATGGGGATCAACTCCTCACCGATGCGTATCCTTTTCCGCTCGATGTAGCTGATATGGGAAAGAGCTACGATATAGGAGCGGTGTACACGACAGAACAATCCGTCGGTAAGATTTTCTTCAAATCGCTTCAGGCTGACCTGCGAAAGCAAGGGTTTGCCCACTGTACGATGAATCTTGACGTAATCGCCATAGCCTTCCAGAAAAAGGATCTCCTCTCTGCGAAGGCGAATGATCTTACTTCCTTCCCGAACAAATATAGGTTGCTCGGTTTGTTCCTTGTGCAAAACGTCATGCACGTCAGCGAGTGCTTTATCCAACTTCTCAAAATAACCCATCAGGGTGTTCAACGTAGAAGCATCTCCATCGAAAGTAATACATTTCAACATAGTTGATTCTCTTTTTAGTTTACACTACAAATAAATAAGAATATTCGGTGAACAAAGGTTAACCACCGATAAATGGTACAACTTGATCGGTGAATCGCCCGAAGTGGCAGGGTGAAAAAACTTGCTTTTGTGATGCAGTATTCCACCGGAAAACTATTCCATCAATATCCACTTTTTAAATACAGGCGTCTTTGTCTTGCTGATAATGATACGTTCGGGAACGGGTAAGGTCAGGTTGACCGACAGGCGACTGCCGAACCAGAGGTCGATATCCTTGATGGATTTACGGGCGATGATAAACTGGCGGTTGGCACGGAAGAAGTCTTTCAGGTCGAGCTGGTCGCTCAAGGTATCCAGCGTACGGTCTACCGGGTGTTGCTTTCCGTCGGAAGTATAGGCGGTCACCTTTTCGTTCATCGTATAGAAATAAAGGATCTCCTCAACCTGTAAGGGATAGAATTTGTCGGTGAGCATGATCAGCAGGCTCTTTATCACATGCCGTTTCTGGATCGTGTCATTCGTTTGCCGGATATGTGCCAGACGTTCTTCCGGGCTGAACACGCGCAACTTACTTAAGGCACGTTCCAGGGAAGCCAGCGTAACCGGCTTCAACAGATAATCGATACTGCTTACCTGAAAGGCCTGCAGGGCATACTCGTCGTAAGCAGTTGTAAAAACAACGGGAGCTTCGATCTCTACCTGCTCAAAGATCTTAAAAGCCGAGCCATCAGCCAGGTGGATATCCATAAAGATAATGTCGGGATGAGGTTCTTCCCGAAAATATGCCACGCTCTCCTCAATACTCTCCAACTCCGCTATTACTTCGATCGCAATAATGGAGTTCTGCGCCAGGATAGCCTTCAGGCTACCTACAGCAGCAGTTTCATCTTCAATAATGACAGCTTTCATACAATCTTTTCGTTTCGATAATTCATAATTCATGCTTTGACCGGCGTATCCAGCAAAGGGAGAGAGACTTTGAAGTATTCTTTCCGGTTGGAGATCGTAATATCTTTCCCGGTCAGCAGCCGGTAACGTCCCCAAAGATTTTTAAGTCCGATGCCGCTGCTATGTCCCTCCTCCACCTTCGGTTGTACTTTATTGGACACCACCAAAGCATGCTCTTCTGTAGTATAAATGTCGATTTGCAACGGATACTGCTTGCTGATCACGTTATGTTTGACTGCATTCTCGATCAGGGGTAGCACGCTAAGGATGGGAAGATAGCAAAGCAGAAGAGCGGGAGCCGCTTGTACTGAGAAGAATAGCTTGCCTTCGTAACGCACGCTCAGCAGATAAGTGTAGGCTTTTACGAACTGTAATTCTTCTGCCAGGGTGACCATTTCTTTCTTATTGCTCTGCAGGATATAGCGGAACACGTTCGACAGTTCGTCGAGATAAGTCAGCGTTTGTTCCTTCTCGCCGTTTCGTATCAGCGAATTCAATCCATTCAGGGAGTTAAAGAAAAAGTGGGGGTTGATCTGTCCCATTAAGGCGTTATAAGAAGTTTGGAGTTTCTCGGTCTTGAGTTTCTCATATTCCAACATCATCTGTTGTTTTCCATTCAGCAGGCGTATCAGAAGGACACTCAACAAGACAGTCAGCAGGATAAGCAGGTGCTCTGTCAGGAATGGCCTCGGATGATCTATTCCCCGGCTGAGTGTTACAGCCATACGATGATCGGGCGGCCCGGGTTTTACTGCCATATCGGGAGCCCGCTCCATAACCGTAAAGCTATCCGCCCGAAACATTTCATCCATCTGCAGGAGATCCGTCATGATGAAACGCTGTACGCCGGGGTATAAAAGAAACAGTGCCACCCCGCAGACGATCGTCAGTACAGCCGCCAACAGCATCGTTTTATATTCTTTATTATGGAACAGGCGGTCGCCCAGCTTATATATCTGCGAGTTCAGCATAAACAACAGAAAGGCATACATGAAGAACCAGAACAGGGAATAGTAAAGGAACTCGTCCCCGAACGAATGCCTGCCACGAAAAGGCAAATCCAGCGACTGCATCTTATAAGTAAGCATCAGCATGGAAAAGTTAACAAACAGGCTTAACAGCACTGACACGATAAAACCAATCACCAGATTGTTTTTTACGGAATGTTGCATAAGAATAGTATTTATAATGGTCAAAGATAAACCTATTCAGCAGTCAAAGGGAAATCAAACCGACGAAACGGACAAAAACATCGGCGAAACGCCCGCATAAGGGCATAAAAAAAGGTTACCCGCAATGAGTAACCTTTTTTTATGGCAATTAAACCCCGAAGGATTAGAATCTTCTTTCTTTGATTCTTGCTTTCTTACCAGTAAGAGCACGCAGGTAATACAATTTAGCGCGACGTACTTTACCAAGTTTGTTTACAGTGATGCTTTCGATGAACGGAGATTCCATCGGGAAAATTCTCTCTACACCTACGTTTTCAGACATCTTACGAACTGTGAAACGTTTTTTGTCACCATGTCCTGAGATACGGATAACTACACCTCTGTACTGCTGGATACGTTCCTTGTTACCTTCTTTGATACGGTAAGCTACTGTAATAGTGTCACCACTCTTGAATGAAGGATATTCCTTCTTCGTAGCAAACGCTTCTTCTGCAATCTTAATTAAATCCATTGTTTTATAGCTTTTTAATTGTAATTTTAAACGAAACGCAATATAACGGGCTACTTCTCCCGACAGAGATTGCGCAAAGCGGATGCAAAGTAACGAAAGATTTATTTGATACGCAAATAGTTTAAGTAATAATTCACTCGCTATGACCTATTTCTCTTTATCCGAACGATTGTCTAACCTTACTTTTGCACGCTCTATTGAAAGTCTAAGCTTTTCTTCAAGGATTCTCTTATCCGGTAGCTTAGTTAAATAATCTGCCACTCTAATATTGCATTTATCCAGTTGCATCAGCTCAACATGCTCCTCACTTTTCCCTGCACAAAGGATCAAGCCGATGCGATAATAGCCGATTCCAAATCATTCTCCGAATAAGTATCCTTCAATCCCAAGAAATCGAGAAAATAAGGATCTTTGAATACAAGATCGGGAGATAGTTTTTCCTCTTCTTTTAATGCTTGAAGCTCGCTGCTGATTGTTTCTTCCGGTTTCTGACTGATAACAGTACGTTCATATAACATGGAATCAATGCGTTCACGAAGAATACGAACACTCCAACGATCCATTTTACACATTTCTATATAGAAATCTCGTTTTAAGCCATCTTCAATAGGTAAAACCTCTTTAATATGCGACCACGTCAATTGTCTCCACAGTGTAGAGACAATTGGTTTCTCCGGAAATACCTGAAAAAATCGCATACAATGCCGTAATTGTTTTTCACTCCATCCTTTTCCATATATTAATGTAAGCTGCTGTGACAAAGATGCAACGACCTGCTTGCCATATTCAGCACGCTCATTCTTCAGTATATCCTCACTAATTAGTTTGCCTACAGACCAATAAAGCATACTTATTTCTGAATTTACAACGGAAGCGACTCGGAGACGACTTTGTTCGATTAACTGTCTGACATTTGTCAAAAGAGCAGGACTCTCAAATAAACGTTCTTTATTTCCCATTTGGATTCTTTATTTCATAGTTAATAATATTATTCCTTTGATCAATCAGATACAAAGATAGATAAAACATTTACTTCACTCAGGTAAAACTTCAACTAATTTTCCTATTTTTGAGGGATAATAATGATAACGTGAAGATGAGGAAGATACTTACAATACTGTTTTGCGCAGTGTGTTTATTAACTGCCAAAGCACAGACTATTCCTAATATGTACCGTAACGTCGATCAGGCAAAAATGAATCACTGGGTAGATTCGGTGTTTGACGCGATGAGTTACGATGAACGGATCGGGCAACTTTTTATGGTCATAGCCGAACCTAAATCAGACAACCGCAACATGCAACGGCTCCTGCGGTACGTAAATGAAATCAAGATTGGCGGAATCCTTTTCCATAAAGGAAATCCGGTGACGCAGGCTGAAGTGACCAACCGGCTTCAAAAAGCCTCTCGCGTACCTATGTTTGTTTCGTTGGATGGAGAATGGGGATTGTCGATGCGTTTAAGCGGTACGACCCGTTTTCCCAAGAACATGATGCTGGGAGCGATCGAAGACAATAAACTGATCACCGAATATGGAAAAGAAGTAGCCCGCCAGTGTAAAGAACTGGGGATTCAGATCAACTTCGCCCCCGACATAGATGTGAACAGCAACACCGACAACCCGGTAATCGGCCTGCGCTCCTTCGGAGAGAATCCGGTAGCGGTAGCGGACAAAGGCCTCGCTTATGCACGCGGTTTGGAAGGGGAAGGTATTATCTCTGTTTCCAAACATTTCCCCGGACATGGAGATACCTCGGAAGACTCACACAACACACTACCTTCCGTACATCATGACCGGGCACGTCTGGACAGTGTCGAGCTCTATCCTTTCAGACGATACATATATGATGGATATGCAGGTGTTATGACCGGGCATCTTTATGTTCCGGCTCTCGACAAAACACGCAATCTGCCCTCTTCCCTCTCCCGCCCGATAGTTACCGGATTGCTGAAAGAGGAATTAGGATTCAGGGGGCTCTGCTTTACTGACGCATTGGCCATGAAAGGCGCGACGACCAGTAAGCTGGACAATCCTTCGGTAAAGGCTTTACTGGCAGGCAACGATATCCTGCTGGCTCCGGCCGCCCCGATCAATGACTTCACTGCCGTGAAGGAAGCGATAGACGAAGGTATCCTCAATATAGAAGACATCGAAGCCAAATGCATCAAGATACTTCAGTATAAATACATTACCGGTCTTAACAAATATAGTCCGATAGAGGTCAAAGGCTTAAGCAAGCGACTGAACTCGCCGCACGCCGCCTGGCTGGCCGCCAAACTGAATGCGGAAGCAATCACGCTGCTTAAGAATGAAGCCGACATGATTCCGCTCCGGCAACTGGATAAAAAGAAAATTGCCGCCTTGTCGATTGGTTCACCCGTAGGAAACGATTTCCAGGAGATGCTGGGCCGTTACGACTCCGTGGCCTGCTTCAGTATCAGCCGTAGCTCGACAGCGGCACAAGTTCAGCAGGTTTACAGGCAACTGGAAAAATACGATGTTATCATTTGCAGCATACATACCGTGCGGATACCGGAAAGCCAGTTGCTCCGCACACTGGCCAGCAAGAAAGAACTGGTTTACGCCTTCTTCACCCTGCCCTATTTCTGTAAAGACTACAAAAACTCCATACAGAAAGCCAAAGCAGTCGTCATGGGATATGAAGCGACTCCCCTGGCTCAGGAATATGCCGCCCAACTGATATTCGGAGGTATCCCCGCCAAAGGAAAACTGCCTGTTACCATCCCCGGACTTTACTATGCAGGAACCGGCATTTTTACGGAAAAGACCCGGCTGGGTTACCATGAACCCGAAGAAGCCGGTGCCAACCCGATACGCCTCGATGTGATCGACTCCATTGTAGAAGAGGGACTGGAAAAGAAAGCCT
Source organism: Parabacteroides sp. HGS0025 (assembly GCF_000969845.1). Lineage (NCBI taxonomy): Bacteria > Pseudomonadati > Bacteroidota > Bacteroidia > Bacteroidales > Tannerellaceae > Parabacteroides > Parabacteroides sp. HGS0025. Next base: position 90,396 of record NZ_KQ033905.1, on the reverse strand, counting down.
ATCCCGGTTGTCAGGTGCTTGTGGCGAAAGACGGCATGGTGATCTATGACAAATCGTTCGGCTATTTCGATTACAGCGAGCGCCAGCCTGTACGGGAAAATTCGGTCTACGATCTGGCTTCCGCTTCCAAAGCAGCCGGCACTTTACTGGCAGTCATGAAGGCGTATGATGAAAAGAAATTCACGCTCAACAATAAGATATCGGAATATATCCAGGAGCTGAAAGACTCCAATAAAAAGGATCTGAATATAAAGGAAATGCTCTACCACCAGTCGGGCGTAGTCTCCACCATCAACTTTTACCTGAATGCCATCGACAAAGACAGCTATAAAGGTAGTCTCTACAGCCGCGAAAAGAATGCCACCCACCCGGTGCGCTTCGATGCTAAGACCTTTGTCCGCAACAATTTCAAATACCTGCCCGACCTGGTTTCCGATAAAAAGAAACCAGGTTTCACGACCGAAGTGGCACGTGACTTCTATCTCCACGACTCTTTCAAAGACAGTATCATGCAGGAGATAAAAGACTCCCGTCTCGGTACACGCGGCAAATATGTGTACAGCTGCGTCAACTTTATCATGCTGAAGATGATGGTGGAAAACCAGATGAAGCAACCGATGGATCAACTGCTCCACAACGATTTCTACAGCCGCCTGGGCGCCCGTCACACCACCTATAACCCATTGAAAGTGATGGATACGTTGCAGATCGTCCCCACAGAAGACGACCAGTTCGTGCGTCGCCAGCTGATCCGGGGATATGTGCACGACGAAGCTGCCGCTTTCCAGGGTGGCGTATCCGGTAATGCCGGACTGTTCTCCAACGCCAACGACCTGGCAAAGGTTTTGCAACTGTTCCTTAACCAGGGGAAGTACGGCAACGAGCAATACCTGTCGCCCGAAACCTGCCGTCTCTTTACGCAAAGTAAAAGTCCGACAAGCCGCCGCGGGCTGGGGTTCGACAAACCGGCCGTAGGTTCGCATAAAGGTTCGCCCTGTAGCAGCCTGACACCGCCATCCGTCTACGGACATACCGGATTTACAGGGACTTGCTTCTGGGTGGATCCCACCAACCAGCTACTTTATATATTCCTCTGTAACAGGGTGAACCCGTCGCGCGCCAACAGCAAGCTGAGTGCATTGGATATACGAACACGCATACAGGACGCAATCTATAAGTCAATTGATAGAAAAAGCCAAAAAGATTAGTATTTTTGCAGTACCTTATATAACAACATTAATTACTAAAAACAAATAAAGTATGCTATTCGGACACGGTGACGACTTTTACAACTCACAGAACGAAGTAAAGATAAACTTCAGCTCCAATGTATGGCACGGCGCCAACCTTGAAAAGCTCCAGGTACATCTCAACGAGCAATTCAATAAACTGACACGTTATCCGGAACCGGATGCCGCTTCACTCAAACGGTTACTCGCCCGTCGATACGAAATAAAAGAAGAGAACGTAGTAGTAACCAACGGTTCCATTACCGCTTTCTATCTGATCGCCCAGGCATGGAGAGGGGCCAAATCAATGATCGCTGTTCCGTCCTTCTCCGAATATGAAGACGCCTGCCGCTTGCATGAACATGAGATCAGCTTCTTCTCCACTTCCGACGATCTCTCGGAGCTTTCTTTGGAAGGACAGGATTTCTGCTGGATATGCAACCCGAACAACCCGGATGGCAAACTGCTTCACCGCACAGAGATACTCGGATTGCTCACAGCCAACCGCAATACGAAATTCATCATCGACCAGGCGTATGTTGCCTTTACTACCGAAGATATGCTGAAACCTTCGGACGTAAAGAACCATCCGAACCTGATCCTTATCCAGTCTATTTCCAAAGCGTACAACATTCCGGGACTGCGTATCGGTTATCTTGTCGCTTCTCCGGAAATTGTAAACGAGGTAAACAAATATATCATTCCCTGGTCTATCAATGCGATAGCACTGGAAGCGAGCAAATATATCCTGATCCATCCGGCACAGTTCACTTTGCCCATCCGCAAATGGCAACGCGAAACAGCCGAACTGATCTACCAGTTGAACAAATTCGATAATCTGGAAGTGATCCCTTCTTCCACAACATTCTTCCTTGTTCGTCTGAAAAAAGGGACAGCTGCCGAACTGAAAAAATACTTGTGGGACAACTACGGCATCCTGGTTCGCGACGCGTCCAACTTCCGTGGACTGGATGAAACATACATCCGCCTGTCTACCCAGACGACAGCCGAAAACCAGATACTGATCGATGCCATTCGCGAATGGTTCAATCAGCAGTAAAATAACACCGACACAACGAGCATAAAAAGGGGGACGATAATATCATCGTCCCCCTTTTGCATACACTCCTATCAATACCGCTTAGCGAATAATCACCTTTTGTGATACTTCACCGATACGTACGATATAGAAACCGGCACGCAACTGCATATTGTAGTCGCCCGATACGCCACGAAGCTGTTGCAGCAAAGCTCCGGTACCACTAACTACATATACGTCGGAAGTTTCCGGTACATGTATATATAAGGTAGAACCTACAGTCCATGCACGGGCAGCATCTTCAACAGTATCTTCAATGCCGGTAGCCGTATTCTTAACGATACCTGATACCACGATCTTAATATCTGTCTGAATATTCTTGATTGTATAACTGCCGTCGGCATCTGCTGTGATGGCTTTGCCGTCTACGGTTACAACCGGTTTCGACTGGTCATAATCTTTATCCAACGTGATTTTGAAAGAGAAGCTATCGCCTGCATCAACGGTTGTCTTTTCGCCTTTGCTGAAAGTAGCACCTGTTACCTTATCAAGTGATACGGTGTAAGTAGGTGTCGACGGATTTGACGGCTCATCCGGAGTACTTGTGTAAAACTGAACAGAGGCAGCCTGGGTGTAAAGAGTGGTGGTCTTTGCAGGTTCTCCTTTATTTGTACTCTTCACCTCGCAACGATATTGTGTCGTTCCGTTCGCTGTTTTGGTGATCTTCAAAGCTTTGTCTGTACTACTACTTACATTTCCCCAACCACTAGCGGAATATGCTTGCCATTGGTAAGAAAGATTACCATTTGATTCGGCACTAACAGACAGAGTCACTTCGTTTCCGGTTGTCGACTTACTTGTTGGCTGGGAAGTGATAGACAGATCGGCAGCTCCTGTTACAGTAACGATTGTAGCTGTCATATCGGTAAAGACACCGTTGTTCTCTACAGCACCTACAGCACCATTGTTTGCGAGAGCAGCACGTGTTCCGATAGCCATTGACTGAGTGGCAACGGCAGGTGTAGCTTCTCCATTCTGCAATGTCAGCGTTCCGGCATTGGTGATCTTTTCGATCGTGTTGCCTGATTGCAAAGTGATCTTTGTTTCTTTACCGGAAATCAAAGTAACATCTTTGATCGTTGCCGCCTTCAATACAATCTCACCGATTGACTCATTCAATGTCAATGCAGAGCTAACGGTTGCGTTGTCAATGGTCAGTTGTTTGGCACTTGTTCCGGCAGCAACTATTACAGTTTCTATTGTTGTAGGAGTCGTTCCACCGTCACCGATCTTGTCGACCGGGTTTTGTTCGGTAATCTCTACATCTGTTACTTCACCTGTTACTACCTTCAGGTTAGTTACAGTTGTTTTTCCGGTTTTTTCTACTCCACCGGCAATTACGTCTAAAGCTGATTGAATAGTCCAGGTAAAGACATTCGTTGCACCTCCGGCAGCATTGAAAGCACCTTCTGTGTGACTCTCATTATCATTATCCGCAGCATCATACGACCATTCCAGTTTCAGATCGGTATTACCACCGTTTGTCTTAATAGTAACACCTTCCATCTTAGCCAGCAGAAGTTTGACTGCTTCTATATCAGCTGCTACTTCCGGCAGTTTGTATGTGGCAGGAACTGTTACTTCTGTTATCTTTTCATCCTCAACAGTAAACGTGATACTAAAGTTCTTTTTAGTCACACCATCTTCGGCAGTGATGGTAAACTTAAACACTGTTGTTGCTCCTGTGATTGGAACTTCAAATGTTGTTGGAGTTACTGCTTCTTCAGCAGGTAGATCATTTACAGATGGAGCCTGTTCATCAGTCAGAGCCACTGTTGCCCCCTTATCGGTCGGGGTAACAGATACTTTTACTGACGTTGTGTTGAAAGGAACGGTAACGTCGTTGGTTGCGGTTTCTGCTTCTTTAGGAGCGTTAATATCTACTACCTCACCATCTTCAATCTGATAAGACAGTTTGGAGATAGAAGCATCCGTGCTTGCAGGTTTTGCTCCAACGGTGAAGTTGATCGTGACAGTGCGGTTTTGTATTCCATCTTCTGCAGTGATGATCAGTTCTAATGATCCTGTTCCTCCATCAAGAGTAACGGTAAATGCTTTAGCTGGTTCTCCTTGACCAACTTTAGCTGTTGCATAGTCGGTACTTGCTACATTAACGGTGATCTCTGCGTTCAAAGCAGTCTTGTAGGAAAGCTCTATATTGTATTGATCTTCGTTCAAGTTCCCACCTACAGGAGTAGCTTCACCTTGAGGAACCGTATAAGTAAATTCAGATAAATCAGTACTTGTGTTAGCATCAACATTTGCAACTTCGACTGTTCCGGTTATCTCTACTGCCGGATCTGGATTAACTAATTCACCTAAAGCCAGTTCCCATCTGAAATTATTCGTTACACCACCAGCAGCGTTATAATCATGACCGTCATTGTCAGCTGCGTCATAAGACCAGGTGATGGGTAGAGAATTAACAGTTGTTCTTGTTGATGTAACAGTAGCATTCTCAACAAACTCAGCAGCTTCAAGAGCTGCAGCGCTAGTAGAATAACGGGCTGACAGCTGAGCAACATCGATTCTCTCAACTGTAGCTAGCTTATCTTTAGATTTGAATGTGATAGTATACTCCTGTGTTACTGTTGTGTTTTCTGCTGTTACAGTAATTTTTGCTTCTGTTTCAATGCCGCTATAAGTAATAGAGGTCTCTGATGCTGTCGCTAAACCGGTAGCCGTGACTGTCGGAGTTAAAGTGATAGAAGTTTCGTCAGCAACAAACTCGGTAAGTTCAACTGTGTAAGCAAATTTACCACCCTCAAGTGTAATTGCCGGGCCTTCGGCACCACTATAAGTTAGATCACTTAAAGTAACATCCGTGCTCTTTTCCACAGCAGCAGCGGTAATTTCCACAGCACCATCGATTGTTACGTTTGATCCTATAGTTATTTGTCCTGCCGAATAGGTGAAACCGTCTGCTTCTTCTACAACACCAGCCTCGACTTTATTAACAGTACCCCCATTAACGGTAATGCCAGTTATTTCAGTGGGTAACTTGTATGCTTGAGCACTCGAAGGAGCAACCCCAAGTATGATCGATGCTCCTGATGCACCCTTTGTTATTTCTTCTGGAGTAACCGTTAGCTTTGCATCAGTCACTGTCACATTAACGTTTTGTGCCAGCACCTTCCCCGAAGTCAGCAACGTAATCAACAACAAGCTTGCCAGAAACATAAAGTGAGAGAATAAGCCTTTCGCGGCCTTGGTTCGTGTACTTCCGGTGTGGTTCGCCTGTCCGGTTGTTGTCATCTTACTTCCCGACGATGACTGGTCGGTTGAGAGTAGATTTACCCTGTTCATATTAATACTGTGTTTGTTTATCCAGGACTTCCCCACACTGGATGATTAAAAAATAAAAGAGGCGCAGGAAGTTGTTGATATGTGTATCTCCAAATGAGGCTCTCGACTGCCCAACCAAGTGATACGAACAACAACGACCCACGCCCTTTTATCTTGTACATCCATACAAACATTTGCACACAGCAATGCCTATGAACAGATATAACAAGGAAAGGTACGTGAGCGTTTTAGTTGCTATTATCCACTTGGTTTGAAATTGTCGAGATTTCATTTGAAGGATAATATCTTTAAACGCTCTTGTAATCAATAAAACGTACTGACCGATAACTCTATACCGGGGTACGAGGGCAAAAGTAGGGAGTCTTATCGGATAAAACAAGTAAAAAGAAAAAAGTTTTTTGAGCGTTGCGGGTTCAGCGTTCATTCAAATTCAATACCCGGCTGATATTCTGACAGATACAAGATGAACCCAGGAGTATTTTCGGTGTCATCGGCCCTTCATAGGGGCTTCATTTCGCCTTCATAATGTTCAGTTATTGACAACTTTGAATCAAAAATACGCTTTTCGATAACCGGAATAATAAAATAATACTTACATTTGTCGCGTTACCCGCTATTGGGTAATAGACCATTTAAACCATTAACATATGGAAAGATACGTGAATGTCATGCTCGATGCCGGCTTCAAGGCTGTCTTCGGGGTAAAGCAAGTAGCCATTGATTTTATCAATGCCGCCCTTCAGGGTGAACGCCAGGTGAAAGGCCTGACCTATCTCGATAAAGAAATCCAACCGGAAGTAGTAGAACAACGCACGGTGATCTTCGATCTCCTTTGCGAAGATGTGGACGGGACGAAATTTGTCTTGGAAATGCAGAATTGCCCGCAACGTTATTTCTTTAACCGCGGATTATATTACCTTTGCCGAATGATTTCCCGTCAGGGAAAGAGCGGACGGGACTGGCAATACAGCCTTCTTCCCATCTACGGTATCTACCTGTTGAACTTCAGCCTGCCTGAATTTCGTGGTTGGCGTACGGACGTAGTCCTGGCCGACGAGGCAACGGGTAAAACTTTTGGTGAGGTCAAACTGAAACAGATCTATCTGTCGTTCGACCTGTTCAATCTGACAAAAGAGGAATGCACGACACCTCTCGAAAACACGGTTTATATCTTGAAGAATATGAATTTATTTGATATGTCTCCGTTCAAGGAGAAAGAGGATGCTTTCAGACGTTTGCTCGACGTGGCAAACCTCAATGCGATGACCGACCACGAGCGTGCCATCTATGAGGAGAACCTGAAGATTTACCGTGACTGGCATGCTACGATGGAATATGCGGTTGAAGAAGCTGAGGAGAAAGGTTTGAAAAAAGGAATGGAGAAAGGTAAGACTGAAGAGCAAAGACTGATTGCTACTAAATTAAAAAAGCAGGGAGTCAATATCGAAACGATTGCCCAATGTACCTGTCTGTCGGTGAAAGAGATTGACGAATTGTAATTAATGATTGCATAATATATTGAATCAGCCGGGTTGTATTAATACATAATACCCCGGCTGATTTTGTTTCACTTCCTGCCAGATTTAAATGTTTCAGTTCTTCCTATAAATGAATGTTTTCGGTGTAAGATTATAACGACTCTATCTCCTCTACCGACAAACCTGTACATTTTGCAATGCCGGTAGTCTCTATACCCATACGTTTCATATTTACTGCCGTCTGACGTAAGGCTTCTGCCTTTCCTTTAGCCTCTCCTTCTGTAAGACCTTCCGCTTTTCCTTCTGCAAGGCCTTCGATCCGACCTTCCCATTTGGCGGTGTCGAGGACGTCGTTCTGGATCATGATTACATTCAGGTGCTCGTCATAAGCATGCCGCTCCTGCGAGGACATGGAGTAATACTTTAGTTTCTCGCGGGCTTCACGAAGCCCCGGTGTTGTCGTATCGGGGCGGATCGTGCCGTCTTTCAGGTATTTGATCCATTCGTCCAGAGGCGTTGTGGCTACTTTATCGAACTCGTTTACACGGATCAGAATGTATTCAGGGAAGATCTCTGCAGGCAGGCGGGTAATGACTGCATCGCGGTCGCGCATGTTGATACGCAGACGGTCGCCGGTATGCACGCCGGTGAAATGATTCTGTCCGTGGTAGAAATAATCCGTACCCACACCGAGATCGAAGTAAATAATACTGATGGAGTAGACTTTCTTTACCTTCTGATAACCTTCACCCAGCGAGATATGCTCGGTGATGGCTTTGGCCACGCCGTAGAGGATACGTTCGAGATAATGCACTTCGCGGGTGTTTTGGATTTCGACGATGATGATCTCGCCTTTGCTGTTCAATGCTTTGATGTCTACACGATTGAACTTGTCGTTGGCACTTTCCTGGTTGCTTTCGCTTTCGAGGATTTCAAGGATACGAACCTCTTCCCTGAGCACGACTGTCAGGAAACCGTTAAGCACATCGAAGTTGGCCTTCTGGCGCAACAAACGCTTGATGGCCCAATCGAAGCGGATATACCGGTCTTGCAACTCTTTTCTTTCATTCTCTGCCATGACTTTAGGATCTAAATTTTTCATAATTAAGTGTTTTATGTGTTACGTAATTCACAAAGATACATATATTAATGGATGAACTGGTAGAGTCGGCACATTTTTTCCAGGCAAGAAGTGTTTTATATTTGAGGAACCGGGCCGGCTATTCCTTAATAGAACATCCGGATGGGATGGGTCTCGCAAACTAAGTCCGTTACATAGGAAAGCTAACCTTTTCTCTCCCGACATCTAACCATTTTTCTCCTGACTAATATATTCGTACAATATACCTTGCATAATAGCAAGGCATGCCTTACATATTTGTAATTATAGCCTTACATATTTGTAAAGCATACCTTACTTATTTCAAATAGCAGAGCTAAATGATTAATAATCCTATGCTAAGACCTTAACATTCCTATGCAACCGCCTTAGCTTTCGGCATAGAGCCGGAAAGAACAAAGCCGTCCCCGAAGGAACGGCCTCTTATCATTCAAAATCAGACCTTATTAGTTTTCTTATTTCTTATAAGTCTTGTAACCATAAACAGCCAGATTACCCAACTCTTCTTCGATACGAAGCAACTGGTTGTACTTAGCCATACGATCCGAACGGCTTAATGAACCGGTCTTGATCTGTCCGGAGTTGGTTGCAACAGCGATATCGGCAATTGTAGCATCTTCCGTTTCACCCGAACGGTGTGAAGTAACAGAGGTGTATCCGTTGCGGTGAGCCATCTCGATAGCATCCAATGTTTCGGTCAATGTACCGATCTGGTTTACTTTGATCAGGATTGAGTTGGCACAACCTTCTTCAATACCTTTCTTCAGGAACTCAACGTTCGTTACGAACAAGTCGTCACCTACCAGCTGGACACGATCACCTAACGCCTTTGTCAGATGCTTCCAGCCTTCCCAGTCGTTTTCATCCATACCATCCTCGATAGAGTCGATCGGGTATTTGTTAACCAGATCCAACAAGTAAGCAACCTGTTCGGCAGCAGTACGTTTAGCACCGTTGGCACCTTCAAACTTCGAATAGTCATAAATGCCTTTCTTATCATAGAATTCGGAAGCAGCACAGTCCATAGCGATCGTTACGTCCTTGCCCGGTTCGTATCCGGCAGCTTTGATGGCAGCCATGATCGATCCCAAAGCATCTTCCGTACCGTTCAGAGCCGGAGCGAAACCGCCTTCGTCGCCAACAGCAGTGCTCAGACCTCGGTCGTGCAATACTTTCTTCAATGCGTGGAATACTTCAGCACCCATACGCAAGCCTTCGCGGAAACTCTTCGCACCTACCGGGCGGATCATGAATTCCTGGAATGCGATCGGAGCATCGGAGTGCGAACCTCCGTTGATAATATTCATCATCGGAACAGGCAATACATAAGCATTTGTTCCACCGATATAGCGGTAAAGCGGCTGGTCGAGATAGTTGGCAGCAGCTTTAGCTACAGCAAGAGATACTCCAAGCATGGCGTTTGCACCTAGTTTGGATTTCGTCTTTGTTCCGTCCAAGGCGATCAGTTTATGGTCGATCTCGCGCTGGTTCAATGAGCTCATACCGATAATGGCAGGAGCAATGATCTTGTTTACATTGTCAACGGCTTTCAGGACACCTTTGCCACCATAACGCTTTTTGTCACCATCACGAAGTTCGATTGCTTCGTTTTCGCCGGTTGAAGCACCGGAAGGAACGGCTGCACGTCCAAATGCGCCACATTCAAGAAGTACATCTACTTCTACTGTCGGGTTTCCACGGGAATCAAGGATCTCTCTACCTACTACTTTTTCAATTTTCATAACCTAAATATTTAGTATTCTATTATTTTTCACTCAGTACAAATATAACAACGAGTGCGCAAAGATTGTTGTCGAACCGCCATAGAGTTTTTCAATGAATAAATAGAGGACTTTCTTTTTCTATTCAATATTTTATCTAAATTTGGTGCCGGATTAGTAGACATTTTTCCTTAAATAGTTTCAACCTTTTATATTAACAAACTGTTTTAACATAAAAAGTATCATTTGTCGGGTTATGAAAAAAGTTCTATCCATATTAACACTGCTCATTTTGATCTTTGCAGGTCAGAAGGTTGCGTTTAATGCTGATAGCGAAAGCATAGTCCTGCAATGTAACCAGACCGACGATGAAAATGCTTCTTCCCTGAACAAGGAGCTTAAGAAGTTTGAATTAAGTAAAAATCCTCTCGAGTCTTTCGATATAACTGCCCGTACGAAACCGGCTTCCGACAATTACGAACGTCTTTTCAAGTTGTCGAACAGTAACAAGGGACTTTTCTTCCTAAAACTGAAAGAGCAAGCTACGCAATATAAAATATCAGAGACATTATCTACTATTCAAACCATAAACTACTCCTCGCTCCGTAAATGTGGAAACCAGTGGATCTACGTTCTGCGGAAACTCGTTATTTGATATTATAGATAAAATGATTGTAATCGTCAGGTTATACCTTTAGAGGTATAGCCCGGATGCACATTCTCTTATTTGTGCACTTAAACCATTATTTTCTGTTTTTATCTTCAATATAATATCAAAATTATGAAAACAAATAATTCAATTATATCAAAAACATCCAACGGCGTTTCGGCCGGTATTGTTATTATCGTTTGCTTTATCCTGGCCGTATGCTTCTTTCATTTTGTGCTGGGTAATCCATCCAACTTTATGGATAATAATCCTGACAACCATCCGCTTCCCGGCAATTATGCAGGTACGATTTATAAAGGCGGCTATATCGTTCCGGTCGTTATCACACTGTTACTGACCGTTATTACATTGAGTGTGGAACGTTTCATCGCAATCAGCCGTTCCAAAGGGAAAAAGGGGTTGATGGGATTTGTCCGGACAATCAAAAAAGATCTGGAAGAAGGTAACCTGGAAGCTGCTAAAACAGCTTGCAAAGAGCAACAAGGTTCAGTAGCCAACGTCGTCAACGCCGCCCTGACCCGCTATGCAGATGTCGAACAAAGACCGGATCAGACGAAGGAACAAAAGATGGTCATTATCCAGAAAGAGATCGAAGAAAGTACTGCGTTGGAGCTGCCCACGATGGAGCAGAACCTTCCGGTTATCGCAACAATCTCTACATTAGGTACTTTGTTCGGGTTGCTGGGTACCGTATTAGGTATGATCCGTTCGTTCGCCGCCTTGGCCAATGCAGGAGCACCCGACTCTGTTGCGCTGTCGACCGGTATATCGGAAGCGCTGGTTAATACGGCCTTAGGTATCGCAACCGGTGCCATGGCCATCATCTCATACAACTATTTCACCAGTAAAATAGATAATATCACCTACGCTATTGATGAGATCGGTTTCTCTATCGTACAGACATTCGCCGCTAAACACTGAAGCATATGCCTAAGATCATAGTAAAACGCAAAAGTACATTCATTGACATGACGGCAATGAGTGACGTGACAGTGTTGCTGCTTACTTTCTTTATGCTGACATCTACCTTTATTCAGAAAGAACCGGTCATGGTAACTACCCCGGCTTCTGTTTCCGAAATCAAGATACCGGAAACAAACATTCTTTCAATCCTGGTAGACCCGGACGGGAAAGTTTTTATGAGCCTGGATAAACAGGAAGACAAGGCGAATGTGCTGAAGATGCTGGGTAAAGATTATGGTATCGACTTTACCGACAAGGAAATATACAGCTTCAGCCTGCTCCCTTCTTTCGGTGTTCCTATCCAGAACATGCAGGAGTTTCTGAACCTGCCGGGTTCCGAACAAGACCGTTTAATACAGAACTACGGAATCCCGACCGACAGCACCAACAACCAGTTTAAAGCGTGGGTTCAACATGCCCGCGAAGTAAACCGCGATCTGGTGATTGCCATTAAAGCCGATCAGCAGACTCCTTATCCGAAGATCAAGAACATTATGAACACATTGCAGGACTTGAGGGAGAACAGGTATAACCTGATCACCACACTCAAAAACGTTCCTGACAATGCCTAAACAACTAACGTTATGGCAGAAGTAAATACAGATAAAGATAAAGGTAAAGGCGACGGCAAGAAAGGCAAGCAGAAAAAGGTGAATATCCGTGTGGACTTTACTCCGATGGTGGATATGAACATGTTGCTGATTACTTTCTTTATGCTCTGTACTTCGCTCAGCAAGCCGCAGACGATGGAGATCAGCATGCCGTCGAAAGACCATGTAACGGAAGCCGAACAGACGAAGGTAAAAGCATCCAAAGCGATCACCCTCATATTGGGTGAAGACAGCAAGGTGTATTACTATTTCGGCGAACCGGATTACGAGCATGTCGAATCATTGCAGACAACCGACTTCTCTCCCACCGGATTACGCAACATCCTATTGGAACGTAACTCCGATGCCGTGCAGAAGATCACGGAACTGAAAGTGAAAAAGCTGAATAAAGAGATTTCCGAAGATGAGTTTAAAAAGCAGGCCACGGAAATAAAAGGCGGCAAGGATGCGCCGGTCGTACTGATCAAGGCTACCGACGATGCTTCCTACAAAGACCTGGTGGATGCACTCGATGAAATGCAGATCTGCAACATAGGCAAGTATGCGATTGTCGACATCACCGACGGAGATAAGTTTCTGGTTGATAATCTAAAAAGCGGGGGTGAACTATCCAAGGAGATCGCCCAGGCGAATAAAAAATGACGATCATGATTAATATTAATAATATAAATCTGAACTCACCGGAATGGACTGATTTGATCTTTAAGGGAAAGAACAAAGAATACGGAGCTTATGAGTTACGTAAGAATTCTTCCCGCAGGCATATACGCGCCCTGATCATCGTTGCTGTCGGGGCTGCCCTGGTAATGATCATTCCGGCTCTAATCAAATCCGTCATTCCGCAGCATACCAAAGAACAGGTGCTGGAAGTGACTACGCTTTCCAACCTGCAAATGGAAACGAAGGTGCCGGAAGAAAATCAAATCCGTACGATCGAGGCTCCGCCGCCCCCTGTACTGAAAAGTACGATCAAGTTTACACCGCCTGTCATCAAAGCGGACAAGGATGTAAGGGACGAGGAGGAGATCAAGACACAGGAAGAACTGACTACGTCCAAGCTGTCTATTTCAGTGGCGGATGTCAAGGGTTCGGATAGTGCGGATGCTATCGACATTGCCGATCTGAAAGATAATAAGGAAGTGATCGAGGAGGAAACGACTCCTTACATTGCTGTCGAACAGATGCCGCAATTCCCCGGTGGAAATGAAGCTTTGTTGAAGTTTATCAGTACTCACCTGAAATACCCGGTAATTGCAGCAGAAAACGGGGTTCAGGGAACTGTAACGCTTCGCTTTGTGGTCAGTCCGACAGGTGAAGTCACTAAGGTAGAAGTATTGAGGCAACTGGATCCTTCTTGCGACAAAGAGGCTGTACGGGTAATTAAGTCTCTTCCGCAATGGGTTCCGGGAAAGCAGAATGGTAAACCTGTACCGGTCTACTTCACGGTTCCGGTACGCTTCAGATTACAATAATATGGAGGTAAAGTGTATAAATAGTAGGATTGTTTGGGGTATATCCATGATTGTGATATACCTCGGCATGTCCTTTCTGCTGGCTTCCTGCAACAGTAGGAAAAACAATTCACCGGACGATACGCCTACGAGCGGTGTAATTGCAATCGCTTCGGATGGTTGCTTTGCCCCGATCATAGAGGAAGAGATTGCTGTGTTTGAAAGTCTTTACAAGGAAGCGGGTATTGTTCCTTTCTTCTCTGGTGAGACTGAAACGATCAACCGCCTGCTGCATGACAGTACACGGTTGGCAATCGCTTCACGTCCGCTAACCCGCGAAGAGACAGAATACATGAACGCCAAAAAGTTATTCCCTAAGAGTATCAATATTGCAACTGACGCAATAGCTTTAATCGTTAACAAGCAAAATACGGACTCTCTGATCGGTATTCCTTCCATAAAAGAGATACTGACCGGAAAGGTGAAGGATTGGAAAGAGCTTTCCGGAAATAATAAATCAGGAAAGATAGAAGTTGTATTCGACAATCCGAATTCGGGGATTGTCCGTTATGCGATCGATTCAATCTGTGGCGGTGAACCGTTTGCCGGAAATCTTCATGCTATGGAAGGTAACCGGCAGGTTATGAATTATGTTGCCCAGTCACCCGGTGCCCTGGGCATTATCGGAGTGAACTGGATCAGTAATCCGCTTGACTCAACCTGTATGAGCTTTGCTGACAACATAAAAGTAATGGCGGTCAGCCGTTATAAAAATGCAACGGCAACGAATAGTTTCAAACCTTATCAGGCGTACATTGCCTTAAAGGAGTATCCGATGACAAGATCCGTTTACCTGATCTTATCAGAACCGCGCATGGGGCTGGCTTCCGGCTTTACTACCTTTATCACCAGCGACCGGGGACAACGGATCATTCTCAAATCCGGCATCCTCCCCGCTACACAGCCTGTCCGGTTAGTGAATGTAAGAGATCAATTATAAACCCTATAAACATCTACAATCATGATAAAGAATTTATATATACTCGCTTTAAGCCTGATAGCCATAGCTATCCACGCTGATAACCAACAAGGTCTTGCTTACTACAAAGCAGGTGAGCCGACCATCGCAAGCCAGCTTTTCAACAAACAGCTAAACGCTTCCCCTGCCGAACAAGCCGAAGCGTTCTATTATCTGGGAGAAATAGCTTTTGAGGCCGGTAAAACGTCAGATGCACTTGCCTACTATCAAAAAGGATGGAGTGCTTCTTCCGACTACGCTTATAATAAAGTAGGCGAAGGTAAAGTATTACTTAAAACGGATAAGCCGGCTGCCCAAAAAGCGTTTGATACGGCAATCAAAATAAATAAAAAGGACGTACCGGTTTATGTAGCCATCGCTAAAGCGTATTCCACCAACGGGATGAAACCGGAAGCTCAGGATGCGCTCGATAATGCAAAGAAGTATAATATCAACGATCCGGCCATTTACCTGTATGAAGGCGACCTGTTGATCAGTCAAGATAAACCGGGAGATGCAGCCGGCCGATATGAACAGGCGATCCATTTCGACCCTTCCTGTAAAGAGGCTTATCTCAAATATGCAAATGTCTATCAGGGTGTTCAGCCTGCATTATCGATAGAAATGCTTCAGAAAGTCATTACCAATTACCCGGACTATCTCCCTGCTTACAATCAACTCGGCAATATCTATTCATTGCAGGGTGCATATTCCAAGGCAGTGGCAGCCTATAAAACGTATATGGCCGGAGGCCTCTACTCTATCGACAACCTGATCCATTACGCCTCTGCCCTCTTCTTCAACAAGCAATATGCGGAAGCCGCCAAAGTCATTAACGAAGGCCAGGCTATCGATCCAGACAACTTCCTGCTGAAACGTCTGAGCATCTATAATAGCTATGAGACAAATGCATACGAGAAAGGACTCGAAGAAATCAACACCTTCTTCAATGATCCGGATGCCAAATATATATGGCAGGATTATCTATACTACGGCCGCTTACTCAACAAAGCCCGGCAATATGATAAAGCGGCAGAGGCATTACAGAAAGTGATTAAAGAAAATCCGTCCCATACGGAAGTGTATAAAGACTTGGCAGAGGTGTACAGTAACAGTGAAAACGATTCGGATGCCATCAACGCCTATACATTATATATAGAGTCACTTGGCAAGGAATCCGAAGCAGCCGATTATTACCAACTGGGTAAATACTATTATTCTGCTGCAGCCAAAGATAGCCTGACGGCTACCGATTACCTGACAAAAGCAGATAGTTTGTTCGCCATCGTAAAAGAACGTGTACCGGATAGCCATTTAGGAAGTTTATGGCAGGCACGTACACAGTCCCAACTGGATCCGGAAACAGAACAAGGGTTGGCTAAACCCTACTATGAGACGTGTATTCCTATCCTGGAAAATAATAAAGACAAATATCGCAATGAATTAACGGAATGTTATCGCTATCTAGGTTATTACTACTACCTTAAGCAGGATATGGATAGTTCAAAATTATATTGGAATAAGATCCTTTCAATAGATCCTGCCAATGCGACGGCACAGGAAGCTTTGAAGAATATCAAATAAATAGATCTCGAACTCATGCAAATAAAAACGGCCGACATAAATATGCCAGCCGTTTTTATTATATATAAGTTACAGATATTATTCTGCAGCTTTTTCTTCTGTTGTTTCTGCAACAGGTGCTTCAGCAACCGGAGCAGTTTCAGCAGCTGTAGATTTCTTACGAGAACGTCTTGTTTTCGTAGCTTTCTTAGCTGTTGTATCTTTCAACATGTTTTCGTTATAGTCAACTAATTCAATGAAGCACATTGCAGCGTTGTCACCTAAACGGTTACCAGTCTTGATGATTCTGGTATAACCACCCGGACGATCACCGATCTTCTGAGCTACTTCCTTGAAAAGTTCTGTTACAGCATTTTTATCCTGTAATGTACTGAATACGATACGTCTTGAGTGAGTTGTATCCTCTTTGCACTTTGTGATCAGAGGTTCAACAAACTTACGAAGCGCTTTCGCTTTTGCTGTTGTCGTAAAGATTCTCTTATGCTTGATCAAAGAAGAAGCCATATTAGACAGCATTGCTTCACGGTGAGTATTCGTACGACCTAAATGATTGAATTTTTTATTATGTCTCATCGCTTTACTTACTCTTTATCTAATTTATATTTCGTGATATCCATACCGAATGAAAGGTTCAAGCTTTCAAGCAGTTCATCAAGTTCAGTGAGCGACTTCTTACCGAAGTTACGGAATTTCAACAAATCATTTTTGTTGAACTTAACCAGTTCACCTAATGTTTCAACATCTGCGGCTTTCAAGCAATTCAATGCACGAACGGAAAGATCCATATCTGCTAACTTGCTCTTAAGCAACTGGCGCATGTGAAGTACTTCTTCATCGAATTCTTCATTGCCGTCAGTATCAACTGTCTCGATCGCAATCTTTTCATCTGAAAACAACATAAAATGGTGAATCAGAATCTTAGCAGCTTCTTTCAACGCTTCCTTCGGATGAATAGAACCATCTGTGGCTATTTCAAGAACCAACTTTTCGTAGTCCGTCTTTTGCTCAACACGGAAGTTCTCGATCGAATATTTAACGTTGCGTATAGGAGTGTAAATAGAGTCGATAGCAATAACGTGAACGTCTGCATTCGGATCTCTGTTTTCGTCAGCGGGTACATATCCGCGTCCTTTATTTATCGTTAATTCAATCTGGAAACTAGCGTTCGGATCCAAACGGCAAATAACCAGGTCAGGATTCAATACTTCGAATCCGGTCAGCTGTTTACCTATATCACCGGCTTTGAACACTTCCGAACCCGAAACAGTAATACTTACTTTTTCATTCTCTATGTCGTCTACAATATGCTTGAACCGTACCTGTTTCAAGTTCAAGATAATGTTTGTTACATCTTCAATAACACCGGGGATTGTTCCAAATTCATGGTCAACACCTTCGATCTTAATGGATGTAATAGCAAAACCTTCAAGCGACGACAGGAGAATACGGCGCAGAGCATTACCTATAGTAATACCATAGCCGGGTTCCAACGGACGAAATTCAAACTTTCCGAAGAAATTGTCCGCTTCCAACATTAATACTTTATCGGGTTTTTGAAATGCTAATATCGCCATGGAAATCAATTATTATTTAGAATACAATTCTACGATCAACTGCTCTTTAATGTTTTCAGGAATGTCAGTTCTTTCCGGCAGATGCAGTAATTTTCCGCTTAAAGAAGACTGATCCCACTCAATCCAAGGATATTTGCTGTGGTTGAATCCTGATAATGCATCAGCAATCACTTCCAGAGACTTGGATTTTTCTCTAACACCAACGATCTGACCGGGTTTCAAAGAGTAAGAAGGAATATTTACAACCTTACCATCTACAGTAATGTGACGGTGAGAAACCAACTGACGAGCAGCAGCTCTTGTAGGAGCCATACCCAGACGGTATACTACATTGTCCAGACGACCTTCCAGCAACTGAAGCAGAACTTCACCGGTAATACCTTTTGAACGCTGTGCTTTTTCAAACAGGTTTCTAAATTGTTTTTCCAATACACCATAAGTGTATTTCGCTTTTTGCTTCTCGCGAAGCTGAATTCCGTACTCAGAAGTTTTTCTCTTTCTGGCGTTTCCATGTTGTCCGGGAGGATAATTCTTTTTAGAAAGAACTTTATCCGGTCCGAATATGGCTTCACCAAACTTACGGGCAATTCTTGTTTTTGGTCCAGTATATCTTGCCATTTTTTTATTGTTTTAATTTTTCTGTCTGAATCTGGAACCGTGCAGCCGCGATTACAGAGAGGATAAGGTCTTTATGCAATCTATTCACAATTCCGGATTCAATGTTCAAGAAACTATAGTTAATTATACTCTTCTCTTTTTCGGAGGACGACAACCATTGTGAGGCAGTGGAGTAACGTCTACGATTTCTGTTACTTCAATTCCAGCACCGTGGATAGTTCTGATAGCAGACTCACGTCCGTTACCCGGTCCTTTTACGAATACTTTTACTTTTCTCAAACCAAGATCATAAGCTACCTTAGCACAATCTTGTGCTGCCATCTGAGCGGCATACGGAGTGTTCTTTTTAGAACTTCTGAATCCCATCTTACCTGCAGAAGACCAACTAATAACTTGACCTTCGCTATTGGCAAGAGACACAATAATGTTATTAAAAGAAGAATGAATATGAGCTTGACCGTAAGCGTCAACTTTTACGTTTCTCTTCTTTGCTGCGACTGTTTTTTTTGCCATATCAACTCTTATTATTTAGTAGCTTTTTTCTTATTTGCAACAGTTTTCTTCTTACCCTTACGAGTACGAGCATTGTTTTTTGTGCTCTGGCCTCTCAATGGCAAGCCAATACGGTGACGAACACCTCTGTAACATCCGATATCCATCAGACGTTTAATGTTAAGCTGAACTTCTGAACGAAGATCACCTTCTACCTTGTACTCAGCGCCAATGACTTCACGTACTTTTGCAGCCTGGTCATCAGTCCAGTCTTTTACTTTGATATCACGATCAACGCCTGCTTTCTCTAAAATAGATTTTGAAGCACTCCGACCGATACCGTAGATATAAGTCAAAGCGATTTCTCCTCTTTTATTTTGTGGCAAGTCTACACCAACTATTCTTATAGCCATATTACTTACTAATAATTATTTTGCAAAAATAATAAATTATCCCTGACGTTGTTTATACTTAGGATTTTTCTTGTTAATTACGTATAAGCGTCCCTTTCTTCTTACAATTTTACATTCCGGGGTACGCTTCTTTAAAGATGCTCTTACTTTCATATCTAGTTATTTTTATTTATATCTAAAAGCAATTCTACCTTTCGATAAATCATACGGAGACATTTCAACTCTTACCTTATCACCAGGAAGGATTTTAATGTAATGCATACGCATCTTTCCTGAAATGTGAGCAGTAAGCTCATGCCCGTTCTCTAATTCTACACGAAACATTGCGTTTGACAATGCTTCAATAATTACTCCATCTTGTTCAATAGCTGCTTGTTTAGCCATATAAATCAAATTAAATTGCGTTACTTCCTAGGACTTCTTCTAAAAACTTAAATGAAGACAAGATTTGTGGTCCATCAGGTCTGATAGCGATACAGTGTTCAAAGTGAGCAGAGCATTTTCTATCTTTGGTCCGTACGGTCCAACCATCTTTTTCAAAAACTACATTTTTGCTTCCCATATTGATCATAGGTTCAATGCAGATGCACATTCCACTACGCAATAAAGGTCCGCAACCATATCTGCCATAATTCGGGACTTCCGGTTCTTCATGCATTTTACGACCGATACCGTGTCCTACCAGCTCTCTGACTACAGAATAACCGTTCGACTCACAATACTTTTGTACAGCATGACTGATATCCCCTATGCGTTTTCCTTCCACAGCTTGCTCTATACCTAGGTAAAGAGATTCTTTTGTTGTCTTCAACAATTTCTTTACTTCCGGTGCGACTTCACCTACACAAAATGTATAAGCAGAATCTCCGACAAAACCGTTCAATATCGTTCCGCAGTCAACTGATATGACATCACCTTCCTGAAGAATTGTATTCGAGGAAGGAATACCATGTACTACATGTTCATTTACAGAAGCACATATTGAATTAGGAAAACCACCATACCCCAAAAAGGCAGGAACTGCTCCATTATCTCTAATGAATTCTTCAGCAATCTTATCGAGTTGAAGAGTTGTTACTCCGGGAGCGATGTGCTTTGCCAACTCTCCCAGTGTCTTACCAACCAATTGATTGGCAGCACGCATCAACTCGATTTCTTCATCTGTCTTTAAATAGATCATTCTATTAATAAGCGGCTACAGAGCCTGAACGTCCTTTAATTCTTCCTGACTTCAACAAACCGTCATAATGACGCATCAACAAATGACTTTCAACTTGCTGCAATGTATCTAACACTACACCAACCAAAATCAACAAAGATGTTCCTCCAAAGAACTGAGAGAACTCCATACTCACACCAGCGATTCTTGCAAAAGCAGGCATAATAGCTACTAATGCCAGGAAGAATGCACCCGGAAGAGTAATACGGTCCATGATTGTATCCAGATAGTCTTTGGTACTTTTTCCTGGCTTAACACCCGGAATAAATCCATTGTTTCTCTTCAAATCATCAGCCATCTGCGTCGGATTGATCGTGATAGCTGTATAGAAATAAGTAAAGAGGATAATCAATACCGCAAAAACGAAGTTATACCAGAAACCGGTATTATCCATAAATGCAGCCCAAAAACCACTCTGATCACCTGTGCTAGAGAATCCTACAATAGAAATAGGTATAAACATGATTGCCTGAGCAAAGATGATAGGCATTACGTTGGCAGCATTCACCTTCAGAGGGATATACTGTCTTGCACCGCCATACTGTTTGTTACCTATAATTCTTTTTGCATACTGTACGGGTACTTTACGAGTTCCCTGAACCAATAAAATAGCACCGGCAATAACAAGTAAAAGGAACAGCATTTCAAACAAGAACATAACCAGACCACCAGTTTTTTCACTTGTTCTTGAAATAAATTCCTGGAACAATGAATGCGGCAGACGGGCTATGATACCAATCAAAATGATAAATGAAATACCATTTCCAACACCTTTATCTGTAATTCTTTCACCTAGCCATAAGATAAACATACTTCCTGCAGCCAGAATAATAGTAGAAGAAACTGTAAACCAGATACCCGGAGGTAAAGCTGCACCGGCTGCCTTCAACTGAACACTTAAGTTCACAAGGTATGTCGGTCCCTGGAATAACAGGATAGCTACTGTCAGGTAGCGAGTCCATTGGTTGATCTTTCTACGACCACTCTCACCTTCTCTCTGTAATTTCTGGAAAGAAGGAACTGCAATGGCTAACAACTGCATAACAATTGAAGCGGAGATATAAGGCATAATACCCAATGCAAAAATAGAAGCATTGGAAAATGCACCACCTGAAAACATATCCAACAGTGCAAGCAATCCGCCTCTTGTCTGCGCCTGTAAAGCGGTTAACGCTTGAGGATCAATACCAGGAAGTACTACATACGTTCCGAAGCGATATATAGCCACCAATAAAAGAGTGGTGAGGATCCGATTTCTCAGATCCTCAATCTTCCAGATATTTTTTATTGTTTCAACTGCTCTCATGACTTAGAGTTTAACAACAGTTCCACCTGCGGCTTGGATAGCTGCTTCTGCACTCTTAGAGAAAGCGTGAGCTTCAACTTCTAACTTAACAGTCAGGCTACCATTACCAAGAATTTTAACCATTTGAGATGTAGAAATAAAACCAGCTTCGATCAATTCGTTTACACCAATCTTAGTTAAGTTCTGAGCTTCAGCCATTAACTGTAATGTTGCGAGATTGATAGCTTTATATTCTACACGGTTAATATTCTTGAAACCAAATTTAGGCAAACGTCTCTGAATAGGCATCTGACCACCTTCAAATCCGATCTTTTTTGAATAACCAGATCTTGACTTTGCTCCTTTATGACCTCTTGTTGAAGTTCCACCTAATCCTGAACCCGGACCACGGCCGATTCTTTTTCTGGTCTTAGTAGAACCTTCAGCAGGTTTTAAATTTGATAAATTCATATCGTATAATTTATTTTTTCAACCAATTATTAATTCTCTACCGAAACCAAATGTTTCACTTTCTCAACCATACCCAGGATAGCCGGAGTAGCTTCATGTTCTACTACGCGGTTCAACTTTGTCAGACCCAGTGCATCAAGTGTTCTTTTCTGGTCTTTCGGGCATTTAATTCTACTCTTAACTTGTTTAATTTTAATAGTCGCCATAATTTTTCCTCCCTAATTAACCTCTAAACACTTTTTCAACAGAAATACCTCTGTTCTGAGCAACAGTGAACGGATTTCTTAATTCACCCAAAGCAGCAATAGTAGCTTTTACTAAGTTGTGAGGGTTTGAAGATCCTTTAGACTTTGCCAAAACGTCAGTAATACCAACACTTTCCAATACTGCACGCATAGCACCACCAGCTTTAACACCGGTACCGTGAGATGCAGGCTTGATCAAAACTTGTGCACCACCGAATTTTGCAAGCTGTTCGTGAGGAATAGTACCTTTGTGAACAGGAACCTTGATCAAATTCTTTTTAGCAGCTTCTACACCTTTAGCGATAGCTGTCGTTACTTCACCTGCTTTACCTAAGCCCCAACCGATGATACCATCTTCGTTTCCTACTACTACAATAGCAGCAAAACTAAAAGTACGTCCACCTTTTGTTACTTTAGTTACGCGGTTGATTGCAACTAATCTGTCCTTCAACTCTAAGTCGTTGGTCGATTTAACTCTATTATTAACTCCTGCCATCTTCATTAAAATTTAAGGCCGCCGTTACGTGCAGCATCTGCTAATTCTTTAATTCTTCCGTGATACAGGTAACCATTACGGTCGAAAACAACAGCCTGAACACCAGCTTCCTGAGCACCTTTAGCGATCAGTTCACCAACCTTGGCAGCGATTTCTTTCTTGGGAGCCTTAACATCTAATTTCAAAGATGAAGCAGCAGCCAAAGTTTTACCTGTAGTATCATCTATAACCTGTGCATAGATCTGCTTGTTGCTTCTAAACACAGTAAGGCGCGGGCATTCAGGAGTTCCTGAAACTTTGCCACGTATACCTCGTTTTATTTTTAATCTTCTTTCTTCCTTCGTTGTCATGATAATTTCAGTTTACGTAGATTACTTACCTGCTGATTTACCAGACTTTCTGCGAATTTCTTCACCCACGAACTTAATACCTTTACCTTTATAGGGTTCCGGCATTCTGAATGAACGAATCTTTGCACAAATCTGACCTATTAATTGCTTATCAGCTGATTCAAGGATAATAAGAGGATTCTTATTTCTCTCAGTCTTCGTTTCAACTTTCACTTCTTTAGGCAACTGCAAGTAAATGTTGTGAGTATAACCTAAAGAAAGATCCAACAGCTGGCCTGTGTTAGACACACGATAACCAACACCGACTAATTCCAGTTCTTTTTTGTATCCTTCAGATACACCGATCACCATATTGTTGATCAAAGAACGGTACAAACCATGTAATGCACGATGGTTCTTTTCGTCTGTCGGTCTTGTTAAATGAATAACTCCGTCTTCCAAAGTTACATTTATGTCAGGATTTACGGCCTGAGTCATCTCGCCTTTAGGACCTTTTACAGTCACCACGCTATCCTTAATCGTAACCGTTACACCGGCTGGTACATGAATTGGTAATTTTCCTATTCTTGACATTCTTCTTTCCTCCTAATTAATAAACATAACATAATACTTCACCACCGATCTTTAAATCGCGGGCTTCTTTGTCTGTCATCACACCCTTAGAAGTAGAAAGAACGGCAATACCTAAACCATTCAATACTCTCGGCATTTCTTTGTAACCAGTGTATTTACGCAAACCTGGAGTAGAAACTCTCTGAAGTTTCTTGATTGCATTCACTTTGTTTACCAAGTCATACTTCAGGGCAATCTTGATTGTACCCTGAGGACCTTCTTCTACAAACTTAAAGTTAAGAATGTAGCCCTTTTCGAAAAGGATCTTAGTGATCTCTTTCTTTAAATTTGACGCCGGCACTTCTACAACTCTGTGCTTCGCTTTAATTGCGTTACGCAATCTTGTCAAATAATCTGCAATAGGATCTGTCATATATAAATGAATTAAATTGATCCGGCCACCCGGACAATATTTAAATAAAAAAACTTACCAACTTGCTTTCTTTACACCCGGTATTAAACCATTGGATGCCATTTCACGGAACTGAATACGTGAAATGCCGAACTGGCGTACATACCCTTTCGGACGACCTGTAATTTTGCAACGATTGTGCAAACGTACAGGAGAAGCATTTTTAGGTAAAGACTGCAAAGCGTCATAGTTGCCTTCTGCTTTAAGTTGTGCTCTCTTAGCAGCATATTTTTCAACAAGCTTTGCTCTTTTAACCTCGCGGGCCTTCATTGATTCCTTAGCCATAACTACTTAGTCTTTTTTTGCATTTTTAAAAGGCAACCCAAATTCTCTCAATAGAGCATACCCTTCCTCATCTGTTTTCGCAGAGGTCACAAAGGTAATATTCATTCCCAATATTTTGGTAATATTATCGATATTTATTTCAGGGAAAATGATCTGTTCCTGAATACCCATCGTATAATTACCTCTTCCATCCAGCTTACTTTCAATACCTTTGAAGTCACGAATACGAGGAAGAGCTACACGAACTAATCTTTCCAGGAATTCGTACATTTGCTCACGACGCAATGTTACCATTACACCGATAGGCATTTTCTTACGTAATTTGAAGTTAGAGATATCCTTTTTAGAAACTGTCGCAACGGCCTTCTGACCAGTGATTGTTGACAATTCGCTGATTGCGATATCGATGATCTTCTTGTCAGCAGCAGCCATACCTAAACCCTGATTGATAACAATCTTCTTCAGTACGGGAACCTGCATTACTGATTTATAACCGAACTCTTTAGTCAAAGCAGGAACAATTCTGTCCTGATATTCTTTTTTAAGACTGGCAGTATTGCTCATTACTTAATTTCCTCCCCTGATTTTTTAGAATAACGAACTAAAGCACCTTCTGCATTTTCTTTACGGCCGATACGTGTCGGTTTTCCTGATTTAGGATCAACAACGTTCAGGTTAGAAAGATGGATAGGAGCTTCTTTCTTTTCAATTCCTCCTTGCGGATTCTTTGCATTAGGCTTGGTATGCTTTGATACCATATTAACACCTTCAACAATAGCACGGTTCTCGCTTACGAGCACCTGTAAAACACGACCTGTTTTACCCTTGTCTTCGCCGGTATTAACAAAAACTATATCGCCTTTTTTGATATGTAATTTACTCATTACCTTAAATTTTACGAATTAAAGTACTTCAGGTGCAAGTGAAACAATCTTCATATTTGTTGCACGAAGTTCTCTGGCAACCGGACCGAAGATACGGCTTCCACGAATATCACCACCGGCATTCAACAATACGCAAGCGTTATCATCGAAACGGATGTATGAACCATCCGGGCGACGGATTTCTTTTTTAGTGCGAACAATGATAGCTTTAGAAACAGCACCCTTCTTCACATCACTTGACGGGATTACACTTTTAATTGCAACTACAATTACATCCCCAACAGTGGCATAGCGTTTTCTTGTTCCGCCCAAAACGCGGATACATAATGCTTCTTTTGCGCCACTGTTATCTGCTACTACTAGTCTTGATTCTTGTTGTATCATGTTACTTAGCTCTTTCGATTATTTGAACTAATCTCCATCTCTTTGTTTTGCTCAAAGGACGAGTTTCCATAATTTTCACGGTGTCACCGATGTTGCACTCGTTCTTTTCGTCGTGAGCATGATATTTCTTCGTCTTATTAACGAACTTACCATAAATGGGGTGTTTTTCCTTCCATTTAATAGCAACAGTGATGCTTTTTTCCATCTTGTTGCTAGTAACCACGCCCGTTCTTTCTTTTCTTAAATTTCTAGTTTCCATCAGGCTCAATTATTTGTTGTTAAGTTCTCTCTGGCGCAATTCTGTTCTCATGCGCGCAATCATCCTGCGTTGTTGTTTAATCTGAGCAGGGTTGTCTGTCGGAGAGATAGTGTGGTTAATTACCTTCTGATCGTAGGCAGCAACCTCAGCATCTACTCTTTCAAGCAATTCTTTTGTGCTTAATTCTCTAATTTCTGCAATCTTCATAACAATTACGCATTTTGATTAGCCATATCATAATCACGTCTCACAACAAATTTCGTTGTTACAGGAAGCTTCTGTGCCGCTAAGCGCAATGCTTCTTTTGCAACATCAAAGGGAACGCCTTCGATTTCGAAAATAAGACGACCTGGAGTAACAGGCGCAACAAATCCTTCGGGATTACCTTTACCTTTACCCATACGTACTTCGGCCGGTTTCTTTGTAATAGGTTTATCCGGGAAAATCCGAACCCAAACCTGACCTTGACGTTGCATATAACGAGTTACCGCGATACGGGCAGCTTCAATCTGGCGACCGGTAATCCATTTATTCTCTAACGCTTTTATACCAAACGAACCGAACGCCAGCTGGTTGCCACGTTGAGCTTCGCCCTTCATGCGACCTTTCTGCTGTCTTCTGAACTTGGTTTTCTTTGGTTGTAACATCTCTTCTTAATTCTAACGTTTAACGATTAGCTTTCTTTCTCTTGAAGTTTTTATCTCCTCTGTTGTTGCCGCCGGCATTGTCATTTCTGCGACCTGAATCTTTTGATGCAGTGAATGAAGGAGCAAGATCTCTCTTACCATAAACTTCACCACGGCAGATCCAAACCTTAACACCCAGCAAACCAACTTTCGTCAACGCTTCAGCCAAAGCGTAATCGATATCTGCTCTCAGTGTGTGTAACGGAGTTCTTCCTTCTTTGTACATTTCAGAACGAGCCATTTCAGCGCCGTTCAAACGACCAGATACTTGCACTTTAATACCTTCTGCACCCATTCTCATGGTAGAGGCGATAGCCATCTTGATAGCACGACGGTAAGCAATTTTTCCTTCAAGCTGACGAGCAATATTGTTTGCTACAATAACTGCGTCTAATTCGGGTCTTTTTACCTCAAAGATGTTGATCTGAACTTCTTTGTCGGTAATCTTTTTCAACTCTTCTTTCAACTTATCAACTTCCTGACCACCTTTACCGATGATAATGCCCGGACGTGATGTGCAAACTGTGATTGTGATCAACTTAAGCGTACGTTCAATAACGATACGAGATACACTAGCTTTAGCAAGACGAGCATTCAGATATTTACGGATTTTGCTATCTTCCAGCAAAGTATCTCCGTAATTTTTGCCGCCATACCAATTGGAATCCCATCCACGGATAATTCCTAAACGATTACTAACCGGATTAACTTTTTGTCCCATCTACAATTAATTTTGACTATCGTTTTTACTAAGTGTATCAACAAACAAGGTTACATGGTTCGAACGTTTACGAATTCTGTATCCTCTACCCTGGGGAGCCGGACGCATTCTCTTCAATGTAGTAGCGCAATCTACGCTGATTGAAGAAACAAACAACTCACCAGTTTCTGCTTTACGTTCATTTTTCTGCTCCCAATTGGCAATTGCTGAACGAAGCAATTTTTCTACTCTTGCTGCAGCTTCCTTGTTAGAAAACTTCAAAACACCAAGCGCACGGAATACTTCCATTCCACGGATCATGTCTACAACGAGACGCATCTTACGCGGAGAAGTAGGTACGTTACGCAACTTTGCGAAGTACATGGTCTTTTGGGCTTCTTTTCTTGCTTCAGCTGATATTCTTTTTCTAGCACCCATTTTTATTGATTCTTTTTATTTTCAGATTCCTGAATTCCTGTTACTACCGATAATTATTTTTTCTTGTTACCGGCGTGACCACGGAACGTACGAGTTGGTGAAAATTCTCCCAACTTGTGACCTACCATATTTTCGGTTACAAAAACAGGAATAAATTTATTTCCATTGTGAACTGCAATAGTATGGCCTACAAAGTCAGGCGAAATCATTGAAGCTCTTGCCCATGTCTTAACTACGGCTTTCTTTCCTGACTCATTCATAGCCAAGACTTTCTTTTCCAGCTTAATGTTAATATACGGGCCTTTTTTTAGTGAACGACTCATAGTTTACTTAATTAATCAGATTATTTCTTTCTTCTTTCAATAATATACTTTGAAGAATGCTTCTTCGGAGCTCTTGTCTTCAAGCCCTTAGCATACAAGCCTGTACGAGATCTTGGATGACCTCCGGAAGCACGACCTTCACCACCACCCATTGGGTGATCAACCGGGTTCATTACAACACCACGGTTGTGAGGACGACGACCTAACCATCTAGAGCGACCGGCTTTACCTGATTTTTCAAGACCATGGTCTGAGTTACCTACACTACCAATTGTAGCCTTACATGCAGCAAGAATCTTTCTGGTTTCGCCAGAAGGCATCTTAATAATTGCATAAGCGCCTTCTTTAGAAGTCAACTGAGCGAATGCACCTGCAGAACGTACCATTTTGGCACCCTGTCCAGGACGAAGCTCAATATTGTGAATAATTGTACCAACGGGAATATTTGCCATAGGCAAAGTATTACCTACCTCAGGAGCGGCATCGCTACCTGAAACCACTGTCTGGCCAACTTCCAATCCGTTCGGAGCGATGATATAGCTCTTTGCTCCGTCAGCATAATACAATAAAGCGATACGAGAAGTACGGTTTGGATCGTACTCGATAGACTTTACTGTTGCAGGAATGCCATCTTTATTTCTCTTGAAGTCGATAATTCTGTACTTTTGTTTGTGACCGCCACCAAGATAACGCATTGTCATCTTACCTGTGTTGTTACGACCACCAGTACTGCTCTTACCTACCACAAGAGACTTCTCTGGTGTACTTGCAGTGATTTTATCAAATGCACCAATAACTTTGTGTCTCTGCCCCGGTGTTGTGGGCTTTAATTTACGTATTCCCATTTCTTTTTTTAGATATTACTAAAGAAATCAATTGTTTCTCCTTCTTTCAACGTTACGATTGCTTTCTTAAAAGCTGCCTGTTTACCATTGATAATACCTGATTTTGTATAACGGCTTTTCTGCTTGCCAGAGTAGTTGATGGTGTTAACATCAACTACGGTTACGTTATACATATCCTGTACAGCTTTTTTGATCTCCAACTTGTTGGCATCAGGAGAAACACGAAAACCATAGCGATTAGCCATTTTTTCAGTAATCGCTGTTTGCTTCTCTGTTACTATAGGTTTAATAATAATTCCCATTTCTTTACTCCTTATGCGTTAAAAAGTTTTTCTATAACAGCAACAGAACTTTCAGTCAGCATTAAATTTGCTGCATCAAGAACTTTGTATGTGTTTAATTCATAAGCTGTTATAACATTTGTCTTTCCTAAATTACGAGCCGACAAATATACAAAATTATTCTTCTCCGGCAAAACCATAAGTAACTTTTTATCAGCCACTTTCAGGTTTTTAGCAATTGTTATTAATTCTTTAGTTTTCGGAGCTTCCATAGCGAAATCTTCTACAACTACAATTGCATTATTAGTTGCTTTATAAGTCAATGCAGACTTACGAGCCAGACCTTTTACCTTCTTGTTCAGCTTGAACTCATAATCTCTCGGTTTCGGGCCGAATACACGAGCACCACCAACCAATACAGGAGAGTTGATATCACCACGACGTGCACCACCTCCACCTTTCTGGCGGATCAGTTTACGAGTACTACCAGAGATCTCACTTCTTTCTTTCGATTTGTGAGTACCCTGACGCTGGTTAGCTAAATACTGCTTTACATCCAAGTAAATAGCATGATCATTGGGTTCAATGCCGAAGATAGCATCGCTCAAAGTTACCTTTCTTCCGGTATCTTCACCTTTAATAT
The DNA here is from genome assembly GCF_000969845.1 of Parabacteroides sp. HGS0025. Taxonomy (NCBI): domain Bacteria; kingdom Pseudomonadati; phylum Bacteroidota; class Bacteroidia; order Bacteroidales; family Tannerellaceae; genus Parabacteroides; species Parabacteroides sp. HGS0025. The sequence continues at coordinate 60,231 of NZ_KQ033905.1, read as the reverse complement.
TAAATACGCTCAGTTCCATTACTTTTCAATTAATACGATTGAACCTTTTGCTCCTGGAACAGATCCTTTAACCAATAAAAGATTGTGTTCCGGCATCACCTTGATCACTTCGAGGTTCTGAACAGTTACACGTTCATTACCCATCTGTCCAGCCATACGCATGCCCTTAAATACCTTTGCAGGGTAAGAACAAGCACCGATACCACCGGGAGCACGCAAACGGTTATGCTGACCGTGAGTAGTCTGACCTACACCACCGAAACCATGACGTTTTACTACACCCTGGAAACCTTTACCTTTTGATGTACCAACTACATCAACGAAACCTGCATTTTCCAGATAATCTACAGTGATAACATCACCCAGATTGTATGCAGTTTCAAAATTCTTGAACTCGGCCAAGTATCTCTTGGGAGTTACACCGGCTTTCTTGAAATGGCCCATTTCCGGCTGTGTAGTGTGTTTCTCTTTTTTGTCTTCGAAACCAATCTGCACTGCTTCATAGCCATCTTTCTCGATAGTCTTGATTTGTGTAACAACACAAGGACCCACTTCGATAACAGTGCATGGAAGATTTTTTCCCTCGGCACTGAAAACGGATGTCATTCCGATTTTTTTTCCTAATAATCCTGGCATTTCACTTAATTTTTAAATAACTCACACTTTAATTTCTACTTCAACACCGCTGGGCAATTCCAGCTTCATCAATGCGTCAACTGTTTTTGCAGTTGAGCTGTAAATGTCTATCAATCTTTTGTAAGATGACAGTTCGAACTGCTCGCGAGACTTCTTGTTAACGAAAGTCGAGCGGTTCACAGTAAAGATACGTTTGTGTGTAGGCAGAGGTATAGGACCACTAACAACAGCACCTGTAGCCTTTACCGTCTTCACGATCTTCTCGGCAGACTTGTCTACCAGAGAATAATCGTAAGACTTTAATTTAATTCTGATCTTTTGGCTCATATTGTTATATATGTTTCTAAATTATTTGATCAAATCAGCACGACCCTGTACTTCTGTCAGTACCTGCTTAGCAATAGAAGAAGATACCTGAGCATAGTGAGAGAACTGCATTGAAGACGTTGCACGACCTGAAGTAATAGTACGAAGTGCTGTTACATAACCAAATGTTTCAGCCAAAGGAACTTTAGCTTTTACAACACGTGCACCTGTACGGCTTGATTCCATACCTTCTACCTGTCCGCGACGTTTGTTCAAGTCACCAATTACATCACCCATGCTTTCTTCCGGAGTAACAACTTCCATCTGCATGATCGGCTCCATCAAAGCAGGACCTGCCTTTTCTGATGCACTCTTGAATGCCTGGATACCTGCGATTTCGAAAGACAACTGGTCAGAGTCAACCGGGTGGAATGAACCATCGATCAATGTTACTTTCAGTTTATCCAACGGATAACCGGCAAGGATACCGTTCTTCATAGCCTTTTCGAAACCTTTCTGTACTGAAGGGATAAATTCCTTAGGAATGTTACCACCCTTTACTTCGTCGATAAACTGCAGTGTACCTTCGAAATCAGCATCAGCCGGTTCAACGCGAACGATGATATCAGCGAACTTACCACGACCACCAGACTGTTTCTTGTAAACTTCACGAAGTTCAACAGATTTGGTAATAGCTTCCTTGTAAGTTACCTGAGGTTTACCCTGGTTACATTCAACCTTGAATTCGCGACGCAGACGGTCAACGATAATATCCAGGTGAAGCTCACCCATACCGCTAATTACAGTCTGACCTGTTTCTTCGTTAGTCTGTACACGGAATGTAGGATCTTCTTCAGCCAGCTTAGCCAATCCCATACCCAGTTTATCCAGGTCTTTCTGAGTTTTAGGCTCTACTGCGATACCGATAACGGGATCCGGGAATTCCATAGATTCCAGTGTAATCGGATGTGCTTCGTCGCAAAGAGTATCACCAGTACGGATATCCTTGAAACCAACACCTGCACCGATATCACCACAACCGATAGCTTCCATCGGGTTCTGTTTGTTTGAGTGCATCTGGAACAGACGAGAGATACGTTCTTTCTTGCCTGAACGAGTGTTATAAACATAAGAACCAGCAGGCAGAGAACCTGAATATACACGGAAGAAGCACAGACGGCCTACATACGGGTCGGTTGCGATCTTAAATGCCAGTGCAGTCAACGGTTCTTCGAACAACGGTTTGCGAACGATTACTTTATCAGAGTCGTTAGGATCTGTACCTTCGATAGCTTCTGTATCGGCAGGACTCGGCAGATATGCACAAACTGCATTCAACAAAGTCTGAACACCTTTATTCTTGAAAGAAGAACCACAGATCATCGGATTGATCTGCATAGCGATAGTACCTTTACGGATAGCAGCTCTGATTTCTTCTTCAGTGATAGTAGAAGGATCGTCAAAGTATTTTTCCATCAAAGCGTCATCGCATTCAGCCAGAGATTCAAGCATCTTGTCTCTCCACTCTTCAGCTTCAGCTTTCAGGTCTGCGGGTATTTCTTCAATTGAATATTCAGCACCCATTGTTTCGTCATGCCAAAGAATAGCTTTCATTGTTACCAGGTCTACTACACCTTTGAAAGTTTCTTCTGCACCGATAGGGATCTGAATAGGACAAGGGTTTGCGCCTAATACAGCCTTCACCTGACGAACTACTTCAAAGAAGTTTGCGCCGGAACGGTCCATTTTGTTTACATAACCAATTCTGGGTACATTATATTTGTCAGCCTGACGCCAAACTGTTTCTGACTGGGGTTCTACACCACCAACAGCACAGAATGCAGCAACGGCACCATCCAAGATACGCAGTGAACGTTCTACTTCAACAGTAAAGTCCACGTGTCCCGGGGTGTCAATCAAGTTGATTTTATATTTATCATTAGCGTAATTCCAGAAAGTAGTAGTAGCGGCAGAAGTGATAGTGATACCACGTTCCTGCTCCTGCTCCATCCAGTCCATAGTTGCAGCACCGTCGTGAACCTCACCAATCTTGTGAGTCAGACCTGTGTAGAAAAGGATACGCTCTGAAGTCGTAGTCTTTCCTGCATCGATGTGCGCCATGATACCGATGTTTCTGGTATATTTTAATTGTTCGTCAGCTTTTGTTGCCATCTTTTTTTATTCTCCTAAATTTGCTAAATTAAAATCTGAAGTGAGCGAATGCACGGTTAGCTTCAGCCATACGGTGCATATCTTCTTTTCTTTTGAATGCGCCACCCTGGTTGTTGAAAGCATCTACAATCTCTGCAGACAGCTTGTCAGACATAGTCTTACCACCTCTCTTACGTGAGAAGATAATAAGGTTCTTCATAGAAATTGATTCTTTACGATCGGGGCGAATTTCAGTAGGTACCTGGAAAGTAGCACCACCTACACGGCGTGACTTCACTTCGACTTGAGGGGTAATATTGTCGAGTGCAGCTTTCCAAATTTCGAGAGCAGACTTTTCTTCGTTAGGCAATTTAGCCTTAACGTTTTCCAGAGCGGAATAGAAAATTTCGAAGGCAGTATTTTTCTTGCCATCATACATTAAATGGTTAACGAATCTCGTAACCTTAACATCACCGAAAACAGGATCCGGAAGGATCTGTCTTTTCTTTGGTTTTGCTTTTCTCATTTTGTTTTCAAAAATTTCGTTTTTGTCTTTGGTTGCCTTTTTAAACTTTGTCTTCAACGGTTCCGCTGAACCATTTACTCAACCTTGTAGCCTATCCAAATACTCAAACCAGCTTTAATACTTAATTTAAATTCTCAGTTTGAAGGGATGTAACTAATTACTTCTTCTTTCCTTTAGCTGCAGCAGCTGCCTGTCCTGGTTTCGGACGTTTAGCTCCGTATTTAGAACGTCTCTGAGTACGTCCGTTTACGCCAGCAGTATCCAAGGTTCCACGTACAATGTGATAACGTACACCAGGAAGATCCTTAACACGACCACCACGTACCAATACGATAGAGTGCTCCTGCAGGTTGTGTCCTTCTCCCGGAATGTAAGAGTTTACTTCTTTACCATTTGTCAAACGAACTCTCGCTACTTTACGCATTGCAGAGTTAGGCTTTTTCGGGGTTGTAGTGTAAACACGTACACAAACGCCACGTCTCTGAGGACATGAATCCAGTGCAGGTGATTTACCTTTTACCACCAAAGTTTCCCTTCCTTTTCTAACTAATTGCTGAATTGTAGGCATTTCTTTTCTTTTTTAAACTTTGAATGTGTTATAATTATATTTATATCTTTTCTATTTCAGGCTGCAAAGATACGCATTATTTCCGTATAACCAACGAGTTATAAGCATTTTCTGCATAATTCGCGCTAAAAACGGTGCAAAGTTACGCAATAGTTCCCGTTTGTTTCTGCTATGCAACATGCAAATTCATACTATTTATTATTATTTAACACGAAGCCCCGCCGGCTTGAAACCAACGGGGCTTGTCTTGTGTCTGCTTTCTCTTTTTACAAAAGTACGCGTACATACTATAATTAGGTAAATCATCGTTCATCCTTCAGCCCGCATAACCAGCTGATTTTCTGACAATACCACTGAACGATGATTTCTTTCTAAACAAAAAGCTTTTCCACTTGACTACCGGAAATGAACGCATTGGCTATCCTTCAGTCACGCACATTGTTTTACAAGACCGAAGGGTAGCTGAAACCTGAAACATAAGATATGCACTAAAGACTAGGGCATCGGCAGAAAACCTTCCGCTTTCACCTCCCAGCTTCCATCCTGCGGAAACCCGGGAACGTCGCCCGACGATCCGTCCCAACCGCCGGCCATCATAGCGACGGCAGTTAGCAAAGCACCGTTAGACGGGAAATAAGGGAAAGGGCCGCCTGTTGCCAACCCATGTTCATCAAACTGGAACCCGCCTGCCGGATGGAGCAGGAAGTCCACCGCTTTATCGGGTTGACCGCACCGGGCGGCAGCCATAGCCAACATCGGGAAATCCCATCCCCAGGTACGGTCGTAATTCCAGGTTGCATCGATCTTCGCCAGTGTACACGCAAGCGTGGCCTGATCGACACCATCCCCCGGTAACATACCGAAAGTGCCTATTAAAGCAGGATGTTCGAAAGCAAAGTTTGTCCACATATCCGGAATACCTTCATAAGTGATATAGACATCTTCTTCAACCGGTAGCGGAGACAGTTTGGCCAACACCTTTTCCCATGCTTCCGGCACCGGAAGCGACAGACGTTTATGCCATTCGCAAGCCATACGCAGACCATAACGCCAATAGCCCAGCTCAAAGGCAGGATTCAGTGTTGTTTCAGGTTGTGTATTTTCGGAAACAATAAAGACGGGTGGCCCTAATACATAGCGATCCTGTGCTTCGTCATACTGCGCATAGTCGGCCATAAAATCGGCAGTAGCAGAGACAACCGGTTCCCATTTCTCCAAGGTTTCGCGGGTAGGATGCAGGCGGTAGTCGAGATCGGCAAAATAGATCGGATGGGGTTGCTGCCAGATCAGGGTAGCATGGATGATATGAGGCCATTCACGGTCGAAGTCGGCGGTACACTTTGGCCAGCGGGCACCTTTATATCCTTGTTGCTCGGCACGTTTCTGCGAGGTAGGAAGAAAGTTACGGTAAACGGGCAGGCTCTTTTCCAATAACGGCCAGCGGTTCCATAAAGCATAATGCACGCCATGCCACCAGATCATTTCGAAATGAAAACGGCCATACCAACCATTATTCACCAACCCGCTTTCCTGCGGGGGAAGCGATCCGGCTTCGTTTACTTTCATCAGATATTGTGAAAGGACGATGCGGCGTTCCAGTTCTTTCCAGCGCGGGTCTTTACTGCCCGACAAATCGATAGCCGCCCCCGATTGCCAGAAAGACCGCCATTCCCTTGAACTATCGTTAAATATACGGGAAGCTGTCGGAACATCTGCCGCCTCTTCCCGCGAGAAAAGACAGGTAAAAGACAGTTCATCCGTATTTTCGGGATTCAGTTCAAAATGATGCGGATCTCCGTCACCGCCCTCTACGAAACTGGCCCGGGTATTCCACCGCAATGAAGTATAATAATGCGTTTTATCCATATCCCGTACAATCAGGGCTGCTCCGTTCTTCCGGTTCTTAACGACAGATTGGTGCAAATCCGGCTTATCGTACGTCCCTACATATTCTTTCATCTCTCCGCTCTCGGCATACGGAAAATCAAGAAAGACAGATACCTGTCCCTTGGCGAGCAACGGACTTTCCACCGTAACACCCACCGCATCCAATATAGGATGACAGGCCGTTTTTACAGAAACAGGAACTCCGTCCAACTTAAAACTACTATGAATGATGCCGGTCCACATATCCACTTCCTGACGGGTATCCGACAAATCACCGGCAGTTGCTGCCGAGCCATCCGCACGAAGCAACTTAAATCCGATACGTCCCAGGTTGAAGCGATGGGGATTGGCTGCCAGCCACGCCGATAACTCCGGCTGTTCCGGGTTAGGTATATCGTAAGGAATCTGCCTGCCGTATGTATCCATGAGCGGCTTTTTAAAATCCTCTACCTGCTGTCTTTCCGGCAACGGGAAACTATGCCAGCTCCATTGAGCCATCGTATTGAAGGGAACAAAGGTTTGTAGCCCCGTAATATCTACCCCGAAAGCAAACTCACCATTTCCCACCTGAGCCGGACTGCGGGGATCTGTTTTGGCGCTTACAATACGGTGCCTGTCCACCAAAGCCTTCCGGTCGATACGTGACTGATTACATGACACAAACAAGAATATGCTCCCTAAAAAGAGGATGATAACGGATGCCGGCTTTTTCATATACCAATGATTTAAATCTAACTGCCTCAAATATACAACATTTCCATCCTATCCGCTTTCCTTTCTATTCTCCTGTTAACAATATTTATCAACAAAAAGAATTACCATCTACTTAATTTAAGTAGATTTGCGAAAAGATAGTAGACTAAAATTCAAATAATTGAAGAGACATGGAAAGACTGACAGCACAAGAAGAAGACGTTATGCTCTATATCTGGAGACTAGGTCCCTGCTTTATCCGGGATATCCTGAACGAAATGCCGGAACCCCGTCCGCCTTATACCAGCGTGGCATCCGTAATTCGTAATCTGGAAAAGAAAAAATATGTCACACCGAAAAAGTTCGGTACTATCACACGATTCTCTGCCAAAGTTAAAGAGGCAGACTACAAGCGGACGTTCATGTCGAACGTCGTAGAGAATTATTTCACCGGCTCTTATAAAGAGATGGTATCCTTCTTTGTCCGCAACCGCAAACTGACGAAAAGCGATTTGCAGGATCTTATGAATCAAATAGAAAATGAAGAATAGGTAAATACGAATCAATATGGAAACATCGATACTGCCCTATTTCCTGAAGGTAAACCTGGCGTTGGCAATCCTTTATATCTGCTACCGCCTGTTATTCCGGAACGACACGTTTTTCCGGCTACGCAGGGCTGTCCTGCTTTCCGTTTACCTGATCGCATTCCTTTATCCGTTACTGGATATCAGTATCTGGCTATCCACCCGTGAAAGTGTAACGGAAATAGTGAATTACTATTCAACGATCCTCCCCTTGAAAACGGTTGTAGCGGTCGATGATACTCCACTTTCTACCGAAGCGGATTGGCTGACAATTGCAGAGAGTTATATGTTACTGATCTACTTGGCAGGGATAACATTATTATTCCTCCGTTGCATAATAGAATTATTCACTGTTATCCGACTCCGGCTCAGAAGCCCCAAACAACTGATAAACGGGACTACTATCTACGTATTACCCTCTCAAGAGGAACCTTACTCTTTCTTTGGTTGGATATTCGCATCACCGGAGTCACACACTCCGCCGGCTTTGGAAGAAATACTGGTTCACGAAAAGACACATGTCCGCCAACTTCATTCGATAGACATAGTACTCGGCGAGATCGTATGTATCCTGTGTTGGATCAATCCGTTTGCCTGGTTATTAAAAAAAGAGATCAGCAGCAATCATGAATACCTGGCAGACGAGCAGGTGATGCTTGCCGGATATAACAAAAAAGAATACCAGTACCACCTGATCGGACTGGAACACCCCGAAATGGCTATAGCAAAACTATATAACAATTTCAGTGTCTTACCATTAAAAAAGAGAATTACTATGTTAAACAAGAAAAGAACCGGCAGGGTTGGAAAAGTAAAGTACCTGACTCTGCTACCGCTGGCAGCCGGCTTATTGCTGCTCAACAACATCGACGCGATGGCACGGATCGTCAGCCGGCAAACGACAGTTCCTGTACCCGCAGAAAAGGCAATGATTGCACCTGCACCGGAAGCGGTTCCTGTCGAAGTTGCCACTCCGCTACCACCGGACGATGACAAAGTATATGAGGTGGTAGATGTGATGCCAGAATTTCCCGGAGGGGAAACTGAACTTTTAAAATACATGGCCAGAAATGTCAAATACCCGGCCGAATCCATAAAGAACAAAGAGGAAGGCAGTCTATCGCTTTCCTTCATTATCAATAAAGACGGTAGTCTATCAGATATCAAAGTAGTAAAAAGCCTGACTCCATTATTGGATGCAGAGGCAGTACGAGTGGTTAAAAACATGCCCAAGTGGACGCCCGGTAAGGTAAAAGGCAAAGTAGTACGGGTAGCCTATACCACTCCTATCACTTATAAATACCAGTAAATCGGTAGCTTAAACATACTAATTCCCTTTTTGAGACAGACACAAAAAAGGCATGAAACTTTCCCTAATGCTGGCAGGCGATCAGGAAAGTAACATGCCCATAGCCCTTCTCAAAAAGGGATATCTTTTTTCTCTTCCGGTTACTTAAACCGTTTCTCCAGTTCCTCGTCGGTCAACATCGAAACGATTGTTTTCCCGTCAGGTGTCAGGTTTGAATCCGGGCAGGAGAAGAGAGTCGCTATCAGGTGATCCATTTCATCGGCAGACATCACTTTCCCCGGACGGATGGCAGCGGCTTTAGCCAGAGCCAAAGCAATCGACTCACAAATCTCCTCGTGTACTTCGCAGCCTGTCTCTATGGCACGGCTGACAATATCCTTTATCAAAACGATCTGATCTACATTTTCGAGTCCCGCAGGCAGGCCATTGATGGCATAGCTGTTATTCCCCAGGTTAGAAAGATCGAAACCGATAAAACGCATATCCTCCAGCAATACCGGTAAGACAGCGGCCTCTGCTGCCGTAAACTCGATTATTTCAGGGAACAACACTTGCTGGGATGCTCCTTTCTGCTGACGGATATTATTCAGGTACTGGTCGAACAGGATACGGACATGCGCCCGGTGCTGGTCGATCAACGCTAAACCCGATTTGAGGGCTGTGATAATATAACGTCCCTTATACTGATAACAGGGTGTAGCCGTTTCTGCAAACAAAGTTTCTCCACCGACAGCCATTTTAACGGGTTCCGCCAACTCATCCTGTTCCGTGTCCAACACTTCTCCCATCATTTCAAGGTCTTTACGCACGGCATCCCGGTCGCTCTCAAACCCCTGATAGAGTTGAGACCAATCGAACTCCGACTTCTTTGGAGAAGAAGATGATCCCGAGGGAGTGTATGATGACGAAGAACTCTTGAACGGATTATAACCGGAATCGAGTTGCACGGAAGGCGCTTTGAAACCATCCGCTTCTTTTACCGGATTATAAACCGGTATATCGATCGCGTCCTCCACATCAAAATCGATGGTAGGGATGGCACTCGACTTAGCCAGTGCCTCACGGGTTGCAGCCATCAGTATCTGCCAGATAGGTTGCTCGTTCTCAAATTTAATCTCGGTCTTGGTCGGATGGATATTTACATCGATCGTAGAAGGATCAAGCGTGAAATAGATAAAATAATTGGGTTGTTCGCCGGGAGGGATCAACTGTTCATAAGCCTGCATGACAGCCTTATGAAAGTATGGGTGCTTCATGAAACGTCCGTTCACGAAGAAATATTGCAGGGCTCCCCGCTTCTTGGCAGAGTCGGGACGGCCTACAAAACCGGAAATGGTAACCAACGAGCTTTGTGCATCCACAGAAAGCAACTTTTGGTTCAGGCTTTTGCCATACACGTTTATAATACGCTGGCGCAAACCGGATTCCGGCAGATTAAATATCTCGGTATCATTATGATTCAACCCTAACGCCACCTGGGGATTGACCAATGCGATCCGTTCGAACTCATTGATTATATTACGGAACTCAGTCTCGTTCGATTTCAGGAACTTACGCCGGGCCGGCACATTAAAAAACAAATTCTTTATAGAGAAGATACTACCTTCGGTACAGGCATCGGGCTCGATATCCTGCAGGGTCGAACCTGCCATAGAAAGCTTCGTTCCCAGTTCGGAACCTTGCAGGCGGGTGCGCAACTCCACATGGGCGACAGCGGCAATCGAGGCCAGCGCCTCCCCACGAAATCCCATTGTATGCAAGGAAAAGAGGTCTTCAGCCGAAGATATCTTCGAAGTGGCATGCCGTTCGAACGCCATGCGGGCATCCGTTTCGGACATACCTTTCCCGTCATCGATCACCTGGATCAATGTACGTCCGGCATCCTTGATATTCACTTGTATATGACCGGCTCCCGCGTCGATCGCATTTTCAACCAGTTCCTTTACAACGGAAGCAGGCCGTTGAATAACTTCACCGGCCGCTATCTGATTGGCTATACTATCGGGTAGTAAATGAATTATATCGCTCATGACCAGAATAAATACCAGAATAATGCACCTAATACAGCAATTGCAACGATCAGCTTAACGCTCTTATACGTACGGCTACGTGCATTGTCACCCCTGTCCAGGCTTTTCTTCAGATGTGAAGTACCTTCGACAAAGGTTCCTTTTATCTGCGGCTTATATTCTTCCAGTGATTCCTCCACTCCCATCTCGCGTTTTATTTTACGCACGCGTTCCTCCATAGCCTCTTTATGGGGATCCCAATAAATCGGCTTATGCTCATATTGACGGGGCTTACGCATATTATAAAATGAGAAAAGTGCCATAACTTAACTAATTTAATAGTGAATACTATTGCTCATGCCTGAATTTACTGTTACCTCTAACCGGTGCATCTTCCACTTTCTTCTTCACTACATTATAGATATCATCTTTATTTTTCGGACGCAGGTAGTCATACCAGTAAAAATCCTTCAGTGTTTTCTGTTCCGGCTTCAGGTCGGGTATCGGTGTAAGATTACCTAGCGGAGTAGGCCATATCTTCAACTTCTCGAGCTTATTCTCTTTTACCCAGATCGTGAGGAATCCACTCTTGGTTTCATTCAGACCGATCTTGGCCCCATCACCTTCCAACGGGTAATAGATCGACTCCGCATTCCCCTCCACATCGATCTGCCGGACAGTCTGACCTTCAAAGTAAGCTTTGAGGTCATTCCCTTTCAGTTGATTATAATAACTCGAATCGAGATGCTGCACGGCAAACGCGAATTGTATAACGTGCGCATAATCGATCGTACTGTCATTCATATAAATTTCAATCGTATCTCCGTATAACTGATACTGCTCATTCCACAAAACCGGATTATCATACATATATAATACGGAATCGCGGGTATTGAACTGCATCGAGTCGCAAACGCCCTGCATATCGATACGGTAGAAACGTACACCGTGAAAAGCTTTTATCTCACGGGCTGTCGAATCGAGCGTCGCCATTTCAAGCGTATCGGCATGCAGATACAAAGTATCCCCCTGCGAATATTCCATGAAACGGGCACTATCGGTAGCAAAAGCGTACTCCGTCCGTTCATTATAAAAACCGTACTGACCTTCCAGGATAACCTTCTGTGCGGTATCCCGCAGACACATATTCCCGAATGCTTCCCCGAAACCGGCATCCTGATTATATGAGATCGAATCGCCGATCAGCACTCTGTTTCCCGAGTAGACTTCGGAACGATCCAGCAACAAGGATGTATTCGTTTCCGTGTTGTACCATCCGCGGGAAGAATGGATTGTTCCACTATCCGAAACGATAATGGAAGGCCCCAGTATGGTCGCAATCTTCGACTCGGTATCGTAATGAAGCGTATCTGAATACAACGTAAAATTCGGATTTTCCAGACGAACGCTATCATTGAATATAGCCAATTTGGTTGTCGGGGAGTACTGTCCGTAAAATGACGAAAGTTGATTCAGAGAATCTACGATCAGACCGCCATCGAAGTAATATCCGATATCCGGAATACGCTCATAGTTCAGACTATCGGTAAAGAGCGTTACCTGCCCGTTCTCCATACGAACGTTTTCACGCAGATAGGCGATCTGGGTATTTCCGTCGTAAAACAGATAGTTGCCATACACGAACAACGTATCCCCTTGCTCCATCCTTACATTACTGAAAGCTTCCAGCGAATTGGTCGTTTCAAAAAAGTAAGCGCTGTCGCAATACATATATGAACTGTCGTGACGAAAACATACATCGCCTTGCAAAAATTGCGCATCGGCTTTTACTTCCTTATCAAAAGACAATGTATTGGCATGCTCGAGGAATACCTTTGTTTTCTTCGTTGTGACAGTATCAGCCGTCAGTGTTTCTCCCTGCCTGACGGAAATAGAATCCTGCGTTTGTGCAAATACACAAACAGTCAGCAGACAGAATAGCCCTGTAAGAAAAAACTTATTTACAATTTTCATTCTTTCACCCAACCCGGATACTTGAAATCACAGTTACGCCATCCTTCAGCAATACGGACATACGTAGTCTTTTGTTTTTTCTTAATCCAGTCATTCAATAATTCTTCTCTTTTCTGTTGTTCCACCAGATTCTTCATAGCCTGGAAGTCATCAGAAAGGTTTGCTTTATGTTGTTCGGTACGGGACTTCAACTTAACAATAGCAACTACTTCCTTCTGCTTGTCGGTAATCATGGTAAACGGTTTGGATATCTCACCTACCTGCATGTTATAAATTACCTTACCAGCTTCCTGCGGAAGTTCCTGCATTTCGAACTTAGGCGTACCAAAGTTGTTTCCTTCATGATTCTGGTTCACCATCAACCCTTTGTTATTACGGGTATCCTTGTCGTATGATACGAATGTTGCCGCTTCCTCGAATGAAAATTTGTTTGCCTGCAGGTCGTTATATAAAGAATCCATACGAACAGTAGCTTCAGTCAGTTCTTTTTCTGAAACTTTCGGTTTCAGCAGGATATGACGGCAATTGATACGGTTACCACGTTTTTCGATCAACTGAATAATATGATAGCCATATTCAGTCTGCACGATCTGCGATACACGTTTCGAATCAGACAGGTTGAAGGCGACATTGGCAAACTCCGGCAGCAAGTCGGTCTTACTCATGAAACCCAGTTCACCGCCTCTGGCAGCCGAACCCGGATCTTCCGAATACAAACGGGCCAGGGTCGAAAACTCCATCTTGCCGCTATTGATCTGTTCGGTAAAGTCACGCAGACGGGCTTTAATAGCATCGGTTACATCGAACGGGATCTTCGGTTCGAATGTGATGATCTGTACTTCCACCGTAGTCGGGATAGTCGGCAAACTATCTTTCGACAACTGGTTATAGAACTTACGGATCTCCGACGGTGTAAGCTTGATCTCACCGATCAGTTTCCGCTTCATTTCATCGGTCACCTGTTGTTCGCGGATCATGTCTTTACGTTCATCCTTGATCTGTGAGATTTTCTTTCCGAAATATTCTTCTACTTTTTCTCTCGATCCGATCTGGTTGATCGCCCAGTTAACCCACTGGTCTGCAGCCTGGATTATCTGTCCTTCTCCCACTTCGATACTGTCGATCTTCGCCTGGTTCAGATACAGCTTCTGTATTGCCATCTGTTCCGGAATCACACAATAGGGATCGCCATCCAGCCGCTGGCCTTCGTTTTGCATATACAAACGTTGCGTCTCTATGTCCGAACGTAAGATCGCATCATCTCCTACCACCCACACTATTTCATCAATCACATTATCCTGTGCCATTGCCGCACAAGATAAGCAGGCAAGAAAGAATACAGTTAAAATCTTTTTCATCATATCTACCTTTATAAGTTACAAATTACGGTTCTGTATAAAATTTCACATCACCTCCTCTGACTGCATCATTATATAATTCTTCTTCAAACGTCTTCAAAAAATCTACTTTCCGCTGATTGATAAGCATTTCCATGATCTGTGGACTGGCATAATCATAAGGAGCGACACTTCCCACCGGCAATGACTCCTTGATATTCAGCAAATAGCAATAACTACTATCGGCTACTTCCACAAATTTGTTCGCTTTCAGATAAGCGTTCGGATCGGACACATGAACGGGGATATTATCCATCACCTCGTCGAAGTCCACCCATTTGTCGTAAAAGTAGTCATAAATAGTGGCATTTTGCACACTATACTTCTCAATTTTTTCCAAAGAGGCCTCAGAAGACGATTTGTACCACCCTTTTACCTCCGAAAGACCAGGCGCATCCACCGGTATCTTCAGGAAAAGACCTTTGATCAGGGCCTTATCGAGTGTAAACTTTTTCTGATTCTCTTCATAATAGTTCAGCTTATCGCTCTCGCGGATATTAGCCGACAGTTTTTCTTTTATCAACCGTTCCTGATAACGGTAACGGATCAGCGAATGGCGGTATTCTTCCACAAGCTTGTCGACCTCTTCCTTTTCATTCCCGAGGTTCCGCTGAGCGACTTCATAAACCAGGGCATCTTTCACCCACTTCTTTACAAAGCTTTCGGCTAATAACAAACTATCCGCAGAGGACGTCCCCCGCGGAATCAGACTAACCACTTCCGAACGTTTCAGCGTCCGGTCCTTCACTCTTACCAGCACATCCGCATCGTCTGTTTGCTGCGTCCGTTTACAAGAACACAGCAAAGATACGAATGCTATAAAAATGAAGCAATACTTCATAACCTTCTCTTTCTTATTTCTTTAGTTTTTTCAACAATTTCCAATTAATCGTAACAGGATACTCCTTCGCCAACTGTTTCACCCACTCTTCTTCGAGGGTGGTTTGTTCGGCGGCCGGTTTACTCCATACCTTCTGGTTGCTGATGTTGAATAACAAAATGCCGTCGCGGTATTCCTGCATCAAATGTGTGAATTCCGGGTGCTTTGTCATCAGATTTTTACGTTCGGCAGTCGTAACGATGTCGCGGATAAAAAGATCGAATACTTCCTGCATAAAATCACCCGCATACGTTTTTGTGGAGAACGGACAACGCTGGATGTAATAAGCGAACTCACTCTGCGGGAAATCCGTATCGGCCAGATGGAACAACGTTTTGTTCATATCCTTTGCCTTTTCGTAGAACTCCTTGTCAGTCGGGAAGTTATCATTACAAAGCGCGACCATTTCCTTATATGCTTCCGGATAGAAAACATATCCGTATTCTTTCTTCAAACGTTCGTCGAAAGCCTGATAATATTCAAAATTACGTTCACCCTGTGCCATTATTTTTGACCAGGTTTTCTTTTTTTCCTCGAAAGAAGGGATACCGCTCTTTCCAAGCAGTTTGATGATATGGTAGCCGAAACGAGTCTTTATCGGCTGAGACAATTCATTGGGAGTCGTCAAGGCAAAAGCAGCCTTTTCGAAAGGTTCAACCATTTCGCCAACGCCAAACCAGGGAAGTTCGCCTCCCTTTCTCGCGGATGCACCATCGGTAGAATATTCTTGTGCCAACTCACCGAAGTCTGCTCCGTTTTGTGCTTTTTTATAGACTTCTTCTGCTAAAGCCAGCGTCTCGCTATCGCTGCGTGTAACCGAATCCTGCTTAAACGGGATCAGGATATGAGCGACATGACGCATACCCGGATTCGGTTTGCGGCTAATCAGTTTTATCAGGTGGAAACCCAGGGTAGTACGTACAGGCATCGATAATTCACCCGGCTTCATCGCATAAGCGGCATTTTCAAACGCCTTTATGGTTTGCA
This sequence comes from Parabacteroides sp. HGS0025, assembly GCF_000969845.1. NCBI lineage: Bacteria > Pseudomonadati > Bacteroidota > Bacteroidia > Bacteroidales > Tannerellaceae > Parabacteroides > Parabacteroides sp. HGS0025. The sequence goes on along the minus strand of NZ_KQ033905.1, from coordinate 44,321 downwards.
TCGGCAACAGGCAACGGGTATATTCATAACCTATCTGTTCGGGATCTTCCTTCGAGAGTTCGCTTCCAACGGCCGCGATATCTTCCCCGTTCTTAATACGTTCATATGCCTCCAAGGCCTTTTCATAAACGGCCACCGTATCTTTCGAAACAGTCTGAGCCGGCAAGCGGAACAGGATATGGCTTAATTCCAGTATTTCTCCCAGACGGTCGTATTCTACACGAACAGCAGCTTCCTCACCGTCTTTATCAGATAAATAACTTGATGTTAATTGTGCGCGGTATCCTTCCAGCTCATCAGTAAAGTCTTTTGTTTTATCAAGTCCGGCGGCTTCTGCATCGGCCACCTTCAGTTTGAAGTTCTTATACAGTTCCACATAATTCTCCAGAGACTTACGATCAGCCAAATTCACTTCACCGTTTTTCTTAGCCATAAAGACAAATTCCGCAAGGGGAACCTGTTTCCCGGCCACAGTCATCACTACAGAGTCAGGCAAATTACGCGCTTCTCCCGTTAAACAAGCGAATACCAAAGATAATACAAGTAACTTTTTCATCAAAAATCCGTTTATCATACTACGTAGACATTACAAAAATAACACTAATCTAACGGACAACATCCTCAAAAAGTATGCCATCTGATTAAATTAGTGTTTTTTATATAACGGTGATTACCCGCATTTATTATTCGCCCCGGCTATAATTGGGTGCTTCCTGCGTAATTGCCACGTCGTGCGGATGACTTTCCTGTACACCGGCATTCGTGATACGGGTAAATTTAGCTTTATGAAGCTCTTCAATATTATGCGCTCCGCAATAGCCCATACCGGCACGCAGACCACCTACCATCTGATAGATCACTTCAAACAAAGAACCCTTATAAGGAACACGGGCGGCAATTCCTTCCGGAACCAGTTTCTTCACGTCGTCTTCCACATCCTGGAAATAACGGTCTTTCGAACCTTTCTGCATTGCTTCCAACGATCCCATACCACGGTATGATTTAAACTTACGTCCGTTAAAGATAATCGTTTCGCCCGGTGATTCTTCCACACCAGCCAACAGAGAACCCATCATCACAGACGATCCTCCGGCTGCAATCGCTTTTACAATATCTCCTGAATAACGAAGTCCACCATCGGCAATCAAAGGAATACCTGTTCCATTCAATGCTTTTGCCACGTCATAGATAGCCGACAACTGGGGTACTCCCACTCCTGCAATCACACGGGTTGTACAGATAGAACCCGGCCCGATACCCACCTTAACGGCATCGGCTCCTGCATCAGCCAGATATCTGGCAGCATCTCCGGTAGCTATATTACCTACCACACAGTCGATACCCGGATATTGGGTCTTGATTTGCTTCAACACATCCACCACTCCTTTGGAATGACCGTGAGCCGTATCGATAACCAACGCATCGGCACCGGCTTCAACCAATGCAGCCACACGTTCGAATGTATTGAATGTCACACCAACTCCGGCAGCCACACGCAGACGGCCTTTGGCATCCTTACAGGCAGAAGGCTTATCTTTTGCCTTTGTAATATCTTTATAAGTAACGAGCCCTATCAGTTTATTATGGCTGTCCACAACCGGTAGTTTCTCGATTTTATGTTTCTGAAGGATCTGGGCGGCAGCTTCCAGGTCGGTAGACTGATCTGTCACCACCAGGTTTTCTTTCGTCATCACCTCATCGATCGAACGGTTCATATCTCTTTCAAAACGCAGGTCACGGTTGGTTACGATACCTACCAGATAACCGCCTTCGTCTACAACAGGTATACCGCCGATCTTATATTCCGCCATCATAGCCAGTGCATCGGCAACACGTTTTCCTTTCGTGATCGTTACGGGATCGTAAATCATTCCATTCTCTGCACGCTTAACGCTTTGAACCTGCTTGGCCTGTTCAGCGATCGTCATATTCTTATGAATAACGCCGATACCACCTTCGCGGGCAATAGCAATAGCCATCTTTGCCTCGGTAACCGTGTCCATGGCCGCCGATACCATCGGGATATTCAATGTGATGTTTCGTGAAAACTTTGTCGAAAGGTCGACATTTCGGGGAAGAACTTCTGAGTAAGCCGGGATCAACAATACATCATCGAATGTTAATCCATCCATAACTAACCTGTCTGCAATAAATGACATAAAACGTATGCTTTAAAAATTATTGCGCGCAAATATACGGTTTTTCCTGATATTATGCAACGATAAAAAACAAAAATGGCTTCCTTCCTGTTTGTTTCCGGGAAGGGAGCCATTTTTATTCAGGCGAAGACAGCGAATGTATTAATTAGCCATTTCCGACAAAAATTTAATACGTACCAGACGGATCTCTTCTTCGGTATAATCGTTACCCAGCTCTTCGATCGCATCTTCCAAGTCATCGGTTTCAGAATCTTTGAAGTATTCATAAATATCTTCAATATGATCTTCATCCATGACATCATTTAAGAAATAGTCGATATTGATACGCGTTCCCGAATAAACGATTGCTTCAATCTCATCCAGCAGATCGTTAAATTCAAGCCCGTTTGTCAAAGCAATTTCATCCAGGGCAACTTTACGGTCGATCCGTTGAATGATAGACACCTTCAGTTTCGACTTATTGGCGACAGTACGTACACGCAGGTCTTCCGGTCGCTCGATTTCATTTTCTTCTACATGTTTTTTGATCAGCGTAATAAATTCCTGGCCGTAGCGTTTTGCTTTTCCGGCACCTACACCCGGAATATTCTGCAATTCATCCAATGTTACCGGATAAGTGGTAGCCATTGCTTCCAGCGACGGATCCTGGAATATTACGAAAGGAGGTACTTCCAGGCGTTTGGAGAGTTTCTTCCGCAAATCCTTCATCATCGAGTACAGAATAGGATCGACTGCACAGGTAGCTCCACCACGTACAGGTACTTCTTCTTCCTCATCTTCAAACTCGTTATCTTTCGTTATCTTGAACGATACCGGCTTCTTCATGAAATCTTTCCCCTTCGGAGAAATTTTCAGCAAACCGTAATTCTCGATATCTTTAGTCAGATAACCGGCTATCAGCGCCTGACGGATAACGGCGTTCCATGTCTTTTCGTCTTCATCCGTACCGGAACTGAAGACTTCCAGGTCATTGTGTTTATAAGATTGTATTTCGGAGGTCTCATTTCCGACCAGCATATTGACAATATAATCTGCCTTAAATTTTTCTTTTAAAGTACTTATCACTTCAAGTACCGCACTCAACAATTCTTTCGCTTCCACTTGCTTTTGGGGGTTCAAACAATTATCACAATTTCCACAATTTTCTTCCAGGTACTCCTCTCCGAAGTAATGCAGCAGAACCTTACGGCGGCATACGGATGTTTCGGCGTAAGCAGCTGTTTCAAGCAACAACTGTTTCCCGATCTCCTGCTCCGCTACCGGTTTACCCTGCATGAATTTCTCCAGTTTCTGTAAGTCTTTGTATGCATAGAATGCAATACACTGGCCTTCGCCGCCATCACGGCCGGCACGGCCTGTTTCCTGGTAATAACCTTCGAGGCTCTTGGGTATGTCATAATGGATCACATAGCGCACATCCGGCTTATCGATTCCCATACCGAATGCAATAGTAGCCACAATAACGTCTGCTTTCTCCATCAGGAACGCATCCTGATTTCCCGACCGTTGTTGCGAATCCATTCCGGCATGATAAGGAAGCGCCTTGATCCCGTTCGCTTTCAGAATATCGGCAAACTCTTCCACCTTCTTGCGGCTTAAACAATAGACAATACCCGATTTACCTTCGTTGGCCTTAATATACTTAATAATCTCGCGGTCTATATTCGCGCCTTTCGGACGAATTTCGTAATATAAATTAGAACGGTTAAAGGAGGATTTGAAAACTGAGGCATCTATCATACCCAGGTTTTTCTGGATATCATGTTGTACTTTCGGAGTAGCAGTCGCCGTAAGCGCTATCAGCGGACGCTTTCCTATTTCATTAATAATAGGACGTATCCTGCGATATTCCGGACGGAAATCATGTCCCCATTCAGAGATACAATGAGCTTCGTCCACTGCATAAAATGAAATATTTACATTTCGCAGGAAATCGACATTATCTTCCTTTGTCAGCGACTCAGGGGCAACATACAATAACTTCGTCCGGCCTGCCATTATATCAGCCTTCACCTGGTCGATAGCCGACTTGTTCAGTGAAGAATTAATAAAATGAGCTACACCATCTTCCTCGCAGAAATTACGCATGGCATCCACCTGATTTTTCATCAGAGCAATCAGAGGAGATATAACGATCGCTGTACCCTCCATCATAACCGAAGGCAACTGGTAACAGAGGGACTTACCTCCACCGGTCGGCATCAATACGAAAGTATCATTCCCGGCCAGCACATTTTCAATAATTGCTTTCTGATTCCCTTTAAAGGTATCAAAACCAAAATGAGTCTTTAAATGCTCAGTTAAACTATCCTTCTTCGCCATACTTATTTATATTTTACAAACCGCCGGCATTTACGCTATCTGCAAACGGTTTACATCTGATTTTTCAAACTTCTCCTTCGCATACTCCAGTGTTACATGGAGTTTCTTTTTCTTTTCTGAAGGCATGCTGAACATAGCATCCATCATGATAGCCTCAACGATCGAACGCAGGCCACGGGCTCCCAGCTTAAACTCCAAAGCCTTATCCACGATATACTCGTAAACATCCTCATCGAACGAGAGTTTGATGGAATCCATTTCAAACAACTTGACATATTGTTTGATAATAGAGTTTTTCGGCTCTGTCAGAATGCTGCGAAGCGTGCTCCGGTCAAGCGGATTCAGATAAGTCAGAATAGGCAGACGACCGATAATTTCAGGAATCAGACCAAACGACTTCAGGTCGGTCGGCGTAATATATTTCAAGAAATTATTCCGGTCTACCTGGGCTGTATCTTTGCTGGCGGAATATCCTACAACGCGTGTATTCAGACGTTGCGCGATCTTCTTTTCTATACCGTCAAATGCCCCACCACAGATAAAGAGGATATTCTTTGTATCTACCGCTATCATTTTCTGTTCAGGATGCTTTCTTCCACCCTGCGGCGGAACATTCACAATCGAACCTTCCAGTAATTTCAATAACCCCTGCTGTACTCCTTCTCCACTTACATCACGGGTTATAGACGGATTATCACTCTTGCGTGCAATCTTATCTATCTCATCAATAAAAACGATCCCTCTCTGGGCTGCGTCTACATCATAATCAGCCGCCTGCAACAGACGAGTCAGGATACTCTCGATATCTTCTCCCACATAACCGGCTTCAGTCAGCACTGTCGCATCTACGATTGCAAACGGCACATGCAGCAACTTTGCAATGGTACGCGCCAGTAACGTCTTCCCTGTACCGGTGGCTCCGACCATAATGATATTAGACTTCTCGATCTCCACATCATCCGAGGTCACTTTCTGAAGCAATCGCTTGTAATGGTTATACACCGAAACGGAAAGATAACGTTTTGCATCATCCTGTCCGATCACGTATTGATCCAGAAATGTTTTTATGTCCCCAGGTTTCGGTAATTCTGTCTGCTCAAGTCCTAAAGCACTTTTCTTTGCAGGTTTTTGTTCTTTTACAATTTCGTACGCTTGCTGCGCGCATTCATCACAGATAGCACCGGATATTCCATTAATCAGCATGTTAACGTCCCGACTGCTTCGTCCGCAAAACGTACAAAAGTCGCCTGTTTTGGCCATAGAATATTTGTTTTTTTGATTGTCTAAAAAGACAAGGCCGAAGCCCTGTCTCTGTTTTTGTTATTTCTTCTTCTCACGAACCAGGATTTCATCAACCATACCATAAGCTTTCGCTTCTTCGGCTGTCATCCAGTAGTCGCGATCGCTATCACGCTCTACCTCATCGTAAGGTTTACCTGAATGGTCGGAAATAATAGTATACAGTTCCTTTTTCACCTTCAGGATTTCACGAGCTGTGATCTCGATATCCGAAGCCTGTCCCTGTACACCGCCCAGAGGTTGATGGATCATCACACGTGAATGCGGAAGAGCCATACGTTTACCTTTTGTACCGGCAACCAGCAATACGGCAGCAAAAGAAGCCGCCATACCTGTACAGATCGTCGATACGTCGCATCCGATAAACTGCATGGTATCATAAATACCATAACCTGCATAAACGGAGCCGCCCGGAGAGTTAATATAAATAGATATATCTTTGCCGGGGTCGCTTGAATCCAGATATAATAATTGCGCCTGGATCACGTTAGCCGAATAGTCATCGACCTGGGTACCCAGGAAGATGATACGGTCCATCATCAGGCGGGAAAATACGTCCATCTGCGCAACATTCAGCTGACGTTCTTCGATAATTGTCGGAGAAATATAACTGCTGGTGATATTCATATAACTATCCAGCGCATTGCCGTTCATCCGCAAATGTTTCGTTGCATACTTTCTAAAATCGTCCATAATCTATAATTTTTATATTACCGGAAGTCATAAAAAAAGGGATTCCCCTCTGACTTATCGGAATAACAAAGTTATAAATAAATTTCTGAAAGAAACAACTTATTTGCTATCCGGTAAGATATTTTTTAGAGAGAAAACCCTTTTTCTTGTTAAAACCATAGTGTTTACTATGGTTTCAGAAGGATAATATTATTCAAAGAGTTTGCCGAACTCTTCAGTTGAAACTTCTTTTACATCCAGTTCCACCTGTTCTTTCAACCATGCAGCCAGCTTTTCTTCTACTGCGCGATCGATAACGTTCTGCAAAGTCTGTTTATTTTTCAACATGTCTTTAGCATAGTTCGCCAATACATCTTCCGGAACAGAAAGCATTCCGTACTGTGCAAACTGAGCCTGTGCCACACGTTTTGCGAAAGCTTCGATATCTGCATCTTCTACCTTCAGGTTATTTGATTTCACCAGATTTTCTTTGATCAGCTGATACTTCAGGTCTTCAATCATCTTAGGGAAATCTTCTTCAACTTTTTCAGCTGTAGTATTTTCGTTAGCAGCAACCAACCAGCGTTTCAGCATATCGTCGGCAAACTTCATTTCACCGGCTTTCTGCACCAATACTTCACGAGCGTCCAACAGGAACTTATAGTCGCTCTGCGGAGTGAACTGATCTGTCAATGCTTCCTTGATCTTGTTCTTAAACTCTTCTTCGCTGGTAACTACACCTTCGCCAAATACCTTATCGAACAATTCCTGATTCATCTCAGCCTTTTGGTGACGGGTAATTTCTGTGATTTCAAAGCTGAAATCACCGGTAATACCAGCAACAGCTTCTTTATCAACTTTCAGGAAGGAAGCGATTTCAGCTTCTGCACCTTCATAAGCCTTGTTCGGGTTGAATACGACTACAGAGTTAACCTTTGCACCTACGAATTTAGCCTTTTCAGCTTCATCCTTCATATATGCCGGCATCAGTACAGCTTCTTCAACAACGATACCACCTTCTTTCGGAGAACCGTTTTCAAGTTCGGCTACAGTACCTTTCACCATATCCTTTTCTTCTACCTCTTCTGCTTTGTCGTACGTACCGAAGTTTGCTGTGTATGCATCGATCTGCTGGTTCAGCATTTCGTCATCGATAGCAACCTCATAATACGGAAGTTTGTCGCTCTTGCTCAGTGCAATATTGATTTCGGGAGCCAAAGCTACATCGAAACAAAACTCGAAATCTTCCTGCGTATCAAAATTAATAGGCTTTTGTTCTGATTCGTTAGGCATCGGTTCGCCCAGTATATTCAATTTATTTTCGCGGATATAGCTGAAAAGATTTTCAGAAACCAACTTGTTTACTTCTTCAACCAATACATGTTTTCCATACATCTTTTTTACCATACCCATCGGTACCATTCCTTTACGGAAACCCGGTACATTTGCTTTCTGACGGAAGTTGCGCAGGCTCTTTTCAACCTGTTCAGCATAGTCAGCCTTCACTATTTCTAATTTCACAATACCACTTACGGCATCAATGTTCTTAAGCGAAACGTTCATTCTGAATGATTTATTTAATTAATAGTCGTATCGAATTTTAGGCTGCAAAATTAGAGTTATTCTTTCAATCTCGCAAATTGTTTACTTAATTTGTTATAAGCAAGCCTAATTTAGACACGGATTATTTTTTTTATCGCAAAATGTTGTTTATCTAAAATTATTGTATTCCTTTGTAAAGTGAAAGGATCGCAAACTCCGGTTTACCACTTTCATAAGTAACAATTTTATTTTTTAATTATTTCTATTTTTATGAACATTTACATTGGTAACCTGAACTATCGTGTTCGGGAAGAAGATTTAAAACAAGTAATGGAAGAATACGGAGTTGTAGATTCTGTAAAAATCATTATCGACCGTGAAACCGGAAAATCTAAAGGTTTTGCATTCGTTGAAATGCCGGACGATGCCGCAGCGAAGAAGGCTATCGCCGAATTGAACGAAGCAGAATATGAAGGCCGCCAGATGGTAGTAAAAGAAGCCAGACCGAGAGCATAATCTACATTATCCTGGAAGAAATAAAAACTTCTGCTATCTTTGGCAGAAGTTTTTTTATGACTGTACATATGATATTAAAAGGTATATACGCCGGTAAACCGGCCACGTTTCAATTATTGCTTCTGTTACTATTCCTGTTGTTCGGGGGCATTCTATCATCCCTGATCGGAACGGGGAGTTGTTTCCTGTTGTACGGTGCATCGGGTAATCTCATGCAAAATCCGGATGCGATGCGGTTCATGCAATTGATTTCCGCGATCGGAACATTCCTGTTTCCTTCACTTGCAGTAGCCTGGTTATGCAGCCCCACCCCGGGAGAATATCTTTGGATGAAAAAAAGCCCGGATATCAAGATACTGTTCCTGGTGCTTATCAGCATGTTCCTGATGTCGCCAGCAATCACTCTGACTGCATTATTCAACAAACAGATGGTTCTGCCCACCTTTATGGCTCCTGTCGAAAACTGGATGAAAGCACAGGAAGCACTTGCCGAACAGCTGACGAATATGCTTCTATCCGGCGACGGTTTGATGAACCTGTTAGCGAATCTGCTGGTGGTAGCCGTCATGGCAGGTATTACCGAAGAGTTTCTTTTTCGCGGCGCCCTGCAACGGATCATCGGGAAATGGACGTCGAACCATCATATTGTGATCTGGACAGCAGCGATCATATTCAGCGCTTTCCACATGCAATTCTACGGATTTCTCCCCCGCATATTGCTGGGGGCCTATTTCGGATATCTGTTATATTGGAGCAGAAATATCTGGATCCCTGTATTTGCCCATTTCGTCAATAACGCCTTTGCCGTTATCAGCATGTCGGACGACCGCCTGAAAGAAAATGAGTTTATTACAGGAGATATTTCAGATACGTACCTGTTGCCATACTCGGCATTGGCTATCGTAACCCTGTTGTTATTTTACCTGTGTACCCAACAGATCAAAAGGATGGCAAATTAAAGATCCTTTTTTCTCAGAACGAAGTCTTTACCCAGGTACTTTTCACGAACGATCTCATTTTCGGCAAGCTGTTCGGCCGTACCCTGGAAAAGAACCTTTCCTTCAAACAACAGATAAGCGCGGTCGCAGATACTCAGGGTTTCATACACATTATGGTCGGTGATCAGGATACCGATATTCTTATGTTTCAATTTGGCTACGATTGTCTGGATATCTTGTACGGCGATCGGGTCTACACCGGCAAACGGTTCATCGAGCATGATAAACTTCGGATCGATAGCCAGACAGCGGGCAATCTCGGCACGGCGGCGTTCTCCCCCGGACAACTGGTCACCCAGGTTCTTTCTAACCTTATTCAAACCGAACTCGGCAATCAGGCTTTCCAGTTTATCCTTCTGGTATTCGGGAGTAGTATCCGTCATCTCCAATACCGAACGGATATTATCCTCTACCGTCATTTTCCGGAAAATGGAAGCTTCCTGGGCCAGATAACCGATACCATTACGGGCACGTTTATAAACCGGGAACTTGGTTATCTCCATATCATTCAGAAAGATCTTCCCTTCATTAGGAGTAACCAGACCAACAGTCATATAGAATGTCGTTGTCTTTCCCGCCCCGTTAGGGCCGAGCAATCCTACAATCTCCCCTTGCTTCACATTAATGGAAACATGGTTTACCACCGTACGTGTTCTATATTTCTTCACCAGGTCCTCCGTGCGGAGCACCATCTGTTGTTCGTCTGCCATATCCTACTTATTTACGGGTACAAAGAAACGGAATTAATTAGTTTTCCACAAGACTATTATCATTTCTTAAATCAACCTCATCCAAAGAATAGAACCAGACAAATACTAATAACTCATTCCAAATTGCCAAAGCGGAACAATATTCGCATAACCAAATTCTATACCATCCTTTACCACGAAACCCTTTTCTACACCTTGAAGTTGCTTCTGCCCCTTATTTTTTCCCCCGACTTCAAAAGTCATTTCATCAATCTGAAAATCCGAAATATCAGAAGTTATAACATCATAATTTACCCTCATCTGATTAAAAAAGTATGTCTCCCTAATATTTCCTATATTTGGAATATCCTGAACCAGATTATAAATTAAATTCGTATTATCCAGAAATATTTTATCCACCTTGCCTAATCCACGAATTCCCCCCGTATTATCACGCAATTGAGAAATTAAGCCAGCTTCTTCTATATAGAGACAATAATCAGCAATATTATTTCGACTGGCTCCAAGCATGATTGCAATACTACTAAAATTCGGTTTAAACGGAACACTTTTTGATATAATAGCAAGTAATTGTTTCAATTTACGCCCTGTTGAGACATTCATATCTGCATATTGAGGAATATCCGACTCCAACGTCTGATTGATAATTTGACGTAACCTGATATCATAACCATCTTCCATCGAAAACGGATAATAGCCTTTTTTCAAATAATCCTCGAAAAAAGGTAACGGATGTTCTAAACCGGAAACCTCAACCTGATGGGTAATAATTTCATTCAGCGTATAAATAGTAGCCGGAATATGATGAAATAGTTGTAAATACTCTCTAAATGATAAGCCTTGCATCCGATACATGACTGCCCTCCGACTCAAATCTGATGCTCCTTTATTTATATCCAGGACAGACGAACCAGTAAATCGGACCTTCAACTCTGGGTGATAATCATAAATCAGCTTTAGTTCTTTCGACCAATCTTTATATTTATGGATTTCATCAATAAATAAGTACTTAATACCTTTTTTCACCAATTCATCAGCTAAATCTAACAGCTTATTATCTGCAAAATAAAAATCCTCCGCTGTAACATAAATAGCTTCATCCGGATTCAGGTCCTTTTTTATATGCTGAAGGATCAATGTAGTTTTCCCTACCCCCCTGGGACCGGTTAAACCAATCATCCGGCTATTCCAATCGATTTTAAAATAGATGTAACGCAAAAAATCGGAATGCAACTCACGTAACAACTTATAATAATAACTCAATAACCTGTCCATATCCATACAATTTATTGGACAAATATAATAAAAAATGCACTCTCGCAGTGCAAAATAAACAGAAAATTGCACTCTCATAGTGCAAAACAAGCAAAAGAATCTAAAAAGACAACTTCACTCACCTAAGAACCTATCTATTTTATCCGTCGTAATTTTCGTTCCAGACAGACTAAAATGATCAAACCTGGAATTAATACCCACCAGACAATCCGATTCGTTTTATGCTTTATCACTTCCTGCCGAACAGAGACGGATGAAGTAGCACGCTGCCTGGTAACTGTATTGGCAGAAACAGATAACAAGTCTGTCGAATCAGCCATTTCCCATTCTTCAGCAGCATAAACAATACGTTCCACAAACTGACGCCCCACACTGTCCGGTGGTGAAAATGAATATTCCTTCAACCTGGAGCTGATGCGTAAATGCGTATTCCGGTTAAATTGCAGACAGGATGTATCCAACTGTGTATGCGAAACAGAATCGGCATATGTGTAATATTGCTCCCGACTCCCGGGATTACGCGATGCACAACCGGACAACCCTGCTACAATAATCAATAAAAAAATAGCGGCTCTCATTTAATTATTACTTGACGACGGTTCTTACCTTTCACTTTCAACGACAAATGAATAAAACCGCGACGGCGGTAATAAATAGCCTGATCGAAATTCAGCCGGCTTTGCTGTAGAGCTTCCAGCAAACGGCAACTGCCGAACGTATAAATATCTGCCGCCTCACCTGTCAGATGCTGCGAATTTTCGACACCGCCCACCAGGCGATTCAGTTCGTCACTGCGATATCCGCTCGATATATGCATCCCGGTAGCAACACCTGCATGTTCCCTGAGTGGCTCCAGTAATTTAGTAACCAGGTTTCTGATCGCCTTCTGTGCTTCTGGCGGCGGCGTATTATCCAGTCCCCGCTCAACAGCCACCGCACTGTAAATAAACTCTCCCATATAAAAATGATCACTGATCCAATCCGGATGCTTTCCTCGCCATGCACGCTGTGCCATTGTCAATGACCTGTCTATCATTGGAAACTCACACTCTTTCATTTTCATTCTTTTTTATTTTATATGAATAATCTACTCCAAACAATGCTCCGGCAAACGTACTGATCTCCCCGAAAGCTACTAACACACTGTTGTGTATTTCACCGGCCGGAGCAACCCAGAAACCGGAAAAGACCAGTGTAAGGCCGGCTGCACAAAGCAGCACGGCCATTACCAGTTGGATGTTCACCCTTTTCATCCTCCGATCGTTTACTCGATTACAGGACGGTCATCCTCTCCGCTTCCACCTCCGGGATTCTCGCTCTTTTCCTTCTCCGGGACGATCAATGAATACCCCATTGTCTTTTTTGTCTCGCGCAAATCAAAGCCGGGAGTGAACACAATTTTAGGAGCACGGATCATTGAAGCAGTAAACTTCTTCGTATCTTCCACCCCTTCGCTGCCGACGGTAATACGAAAATTGCCGAATTCCCCTAACTGTACGATACGCCCATCCTGCAACTCCAGATCCAGGATATAATTCAGGTTATCGAGTACAGCTTTCACATCAGCACTCGAAACCGTACTTCGAGCGGCAATCAGTTTACACAAACGTCTCAAATCGGTAAAACCGGTACTTTTCGACACAGCATAATACAACTTCTTTGACTCCTTGTTTCCCGGTTCCGACGGACGCAGAACCAACTTATACCCTTGTGCCATAATTAAAAATGTTTTAAGTGAATAATTAAGTACACTGCAAAGGTATGGTAGCAGAAAAGGGACAAAAAGCAACGATATCATAGACGAATAGACTGATTTTCAAAACATAAGATTCGACAGCCTACCGATTTTCACAATCTCGTTGCTTTTCTGTAATCTAAGCTTTTAACATCTTATTCTATCGAGATTTTCTGAAACAACTCATACAAATCATCGGTTTCCGCTCTTGCATATCGAATTTTATCCGATAAAGATTTAACTTTCAAAACGATATTAAATCCAAGTTCAACAGAAAAGGCCAGATTCGTATAAGATGTTTTACGCTTTTTCTCCGGTTGTTCCAACAAATTCAAGATACGGATAAACAAAGCCTCATCCTTCACATCGTAAAGAAACTCTCCTAAAACAGTGTCATTGCGCACGAAATCGATAAAACGCTGACGCTCACTTTTGATCAGGCTAACAAAAAAATCATGATACGCAGGACTCAGATTTCTCCAATCAGAGAAAGCCAAAGCAAAGGAATCCTTATAAAAGACCTCCTTTTCCTCCGGCAACAAATTATTCACATGTTTCTGATAAACACAAAGAGCTGGTTGGGCACCCAGCAATGCCATTAATAACTTTTTCATAACATTTAGAGAAGGCTGATTACTCCTTCCGGCCCCAAAGCCACTATACAAGATAAAGTGGCAAGAACACAAGACCCCGAAGAACTTAATCCCCGGGGCCTGCTTTTTTTGTCTGTTTTTGCTCTTCACAGAGATCGAACAGAAGAACTTTATTTCATTACTTTAGTATTAATATCGACCGCTTGTTCACCTGTCGCAGGGTACTTGGTTGAATTAACGTATAGGGCATCAACCGCGCAGTCAAATTTAAATTTATTGATTATAAATAGTTACTTATTTTACGATTGCTTTTACAGCTGCTTCACCTTCTACGGCTACTACTACGATACCTGCAGGAGCAGAGATAGTAGCGTTGTCGGAAGAAAGAACTGTGTTAGCGATTGTCTGGCCAAGAACATTCGTGATCACTACTGTCTTGCCTGCTGCACCGTTGATAACAACTTCACCTTCCTTAGCAATTACTGATACTTCAGATGTGTTGATACCTTCGTTGGCTGTCGGGATTGAGTGTTCTGCTGCCAGATCAAACTTGTCACCTGCTTCGTAACCCTTAGCTACAACTACTACACCGTTGATGTTCTTCAGGTAACCGTTGTTTGCTACTTCAGGCTGTTTCTTACCTGCGATGTAAGAATCATAGTCGTAGTAACCTGTCTGGATCTTGAATGAACCGTCAGATTCGTGGTTGATCGGGTTGATGTAACGGAAGGCGAACTTAGCGGTGTTGAAGTCGCTTGTGCCCAGGTCGATTACATCAGAAGCTTTCGCACTCTTCTTATAGTTCTTGTCGGTGATATACAGTTTGTCGGCTGTGCGGAAACCATATACGAAACCTAACTTAGCATAGGGTTCACCAGCTTCAGCATCGTTGATATACTTGTTGGTGTGGATAGCACCCTTTGTATAAGCTACATAAGCTGTATCGATCAGGTTCACCAGGAAGCGTCCGTAAGTTGTATCCGGATGAACTGTCGGGTGACCGGGGATTGTACAAGGTTCAGCAGGAACATATTTCGGATTAACAACCAGCAGATACTGATAACGGTTGTTGTGACCACGTTTCACATAAGCAGTGTCGACATACAGGGCAGGAGCCATAGTTGTCAACTGAGCTTTGTTACCCAGATTCAGGAATTCACCGTTTTCATACATCTGATCGTAATCATTTTCCTGACGGAAGATGCGGATCGTATCACCCATGCTCTGCAGACGATATTCAGGAGCACCCACTTTCTGTACTTTGAACAGGTCGTTAGAGTTGATTTTAGAATACATACCATCTACTTCTACAGCACCCTGTTTTGTCAGCGTTGTTGCGCCATACAGTTTGCTAGAACCCAGTGTGAACGGATTTGCATTCGATCCTTCTGGATATCCATCCTTATCATACGTAGCGCCACCATTTACACTTACGATATTGTACAGATCAGTAGCTTTTTCTTTCAATACGAAACGATAAGCATTAGAGACATCTTTCGTAGTCTTGAATGACTTGAAGTTCGGATCACAGATCATAGACAAAGTTGTTGTAGTCTGCGGATTTTCGTAAGTCAGATATTCGTCGTTAGCCGTATTTTGCAATGCATAACCGATGATAGCGATTGTATCGTTCTTGCTGAACAGTTTATCATCTTTGAAATACTGCGGATAACGGAGTTCATAGATTGAGTCGGAAGCCGTTTTGAGGAAGCCGTCCTTATCAAATTCGCGAGCACCTGTCAACGGAACGATTCTCCAATTCACTGCTGCTTCTTCGTTGTGAGACAAGCCCAGGAAGTGACTCTTAGCTGTATGGTTTTCACCTACATAATAGTCTTCTTCTGTAGAAGCAACCAACAGACGGAACTGTTCGTCCTGTACATCCGATGCTTTCAAGTCTGCATAACCGTCACGCTGCAGGGTACCGGCTTTGAGATCTTTAACTCCTGTGATGATCATAGTATCACGAGTTGCAGGGTAATTAGCAAAAATACTAGGAGATACTGCATACTTGTTATCGCCTAAGTAATACATAGCATTAACAGTAAACTTCTTGCCACTTTCACGGTTTACGAATGTGAAGTTGGTTGCATCTTTCAGACCGGCAACACCCTTCTTATTCAATTCACCGCTCTGGCCACCTACATTTACGATCCACTGACCTTCCGGTTTGTTGAACAGCATTTCTGATTTGTCGGCTGTATTATAAACGGAAGCACTCGGTACACGACCGTTCAGCACCTTACTGTCACGGTCACGACTCATGACTGACGGATGGTTAGCGAACTCAATATTTACATAAGTATAGTTCAACGGACTGTTGTCACTCTTTGCTTTAACTAAGTTATTCAAGCCCAGTTCAGCAGCCACCCAGTAAGCTGGATCAGTTGTAACAGTCAGGTAAACACCCTTCTGTGCACCTGTCTTCACTTCGAAAGAAGAGATGAAAAGCTTTGTAGCTAAAGAAGCCTGGTTGTAATCTTTCACTTCAATGCTATAAACAGCTTTGCCTTTACCACCTTCGTTCTTCACGTTGTCATAAGAGAATGTGAAATAAGGAGCGTAATCACCTTTATTGAATGTACCGTCTGTCAGGATTTCAAGCATAGCCTTTTCACTTACAGTTGTGAATTTATAGCCACCATTCTTCAAATCAGTCTTGATGCTTGTCCATTCAGAATCCTTTGTAGTTTCCAGAACAATGTAGCGGCCGCCACTCTTCAGAAGGAATGTACTTTCATTGCTATTATTATCATCTGTAAGTTCAACTAATTTCTTACCGTCAGCAGCATATTTATCATACTTAACCGGTACCAGATCAGCATCAGCAAATACATTACCTGTTGTGATAGCCTTAGTGGCAGCATCGCCATCTTCATCAATGTACTTATGTCCCAAAGCAACGCCGAAGCTTACTCTTGAACCGAAGTCGTTCAGAAGCTTATCAACGGTGAATGGTTTTGCTTCAGCCTGCACATCGAATTTGAATAGTGTTAACGGAGTCTGAACATTATTGCTTACCAGCACACCATTTTCCACTTTCAGGAATGAACCGTTCTTGGTCTGCAAAGAGAACGAACCGTCATACATCTTACCGATAAAGTCTGTTTCTCCGCCTACTTTCAAATAGGCTTTTGGAGATACTTCCTGGCCGTTTCCATTGCATTCGAGGAAAGAGTAGCTATAATTGTCATTTGACAGAGCAGAGATAACGATCTTCCATTCGTTGTTTACTGAATTTGTACCATCAGAAATCGTTACGATATCACCCGAGCTGACAGAAGTCAACTGACCTGTCATAACCAAAGCAGGAGCTTCGGCGGTTGTCGACAGAGTAGCAGTTGTAGCAGTTCCGGCAATAACCAGGCCTTGAGTTGCATTGTAAGTTACTGTCAGAGCTTTGTCTTTTACAACCAAAGCATAGGCATCTGCTTTTGACGGAACACCTAAATACATCGCATTTTCGCCTGCTTTTTGAGCTGCTAGGTTCACCAGTTTGCTCTCCATCAGGATCCATGAGTCGGGAGTCGTCACTTCGTTTGCAGCTGTCCAACCTGTAGTTTGCAAATACTTGCCATCAGTTGATTTAACCGTGAAAGGAGCAGGAATTGCAGTTGCTTCGGTGTTACCCGGAATAAATGTAATCTTGCCATTCTCAACACGTACACCGGCCTCTGTCATACCTGCTACATTAGCACCTGCCTCTTCAGCCGTCTGTGGAGTTGTAGTGACGCGGTCGCCCGGAACTGAAGCGGCATCAGTTATTTCAGCAAATACGTATTGCTTGCCTGCTTCCAATGAGGTGGCGGCGAAAGTGTTTACTGTGCCGTTTACAATTTCGTATGCGGTGAGTTTCTTATTGCCAGGATTGCCAGCAACAGCTGTTTCATTACCTACACTTAAAGCGTTGGAACTATTTGCAGAATATAAGAAATCACCACCATTTTGTAATTTCAGAGCCCCGTCTGTTCCAATTATGAAAGCGGCAGCATTTTTAACATCAGCATCCCAAGCAGCAGCATTTGTCAAATATGCCTTTGTTGATTTGCCTTCAAACATTACGGTGTTGTTATCACCGATGGTCATCACAACATTAGTATTGTTATTGGCTTCAGAGATGTCCATGCTTGCAAAACTGCCACAAGCCTTCTTCACAATCGTTTCTGGGTCAAACTCGATGGGAGAGACGTCCGTATCACTGTATACTATAGTACTAGCCAAGTTAGCATCCGGTACAGCACCTAAATAACATACAGCTCCTACTTTTAAGCTATTTAAGTCTTGAACAGCAGCTAACGGACTAGCCTTAGCGAAAAGAGCGACTTTCTGTCCTCCGGTAATCGAACCTGAGTTAAGAACTATAACGTTAGTTCCTGGATTATCTATCGCTATTCCAGCTAGTGTAACACCGGTCGCTGATGTTTCAACCTTACATAGTTCCAGAGTCGGCTCAGTTACCAAGTTAACCGCAGCGCCAGTAACGTTACTTGCAGCACCCAAATAATAAGTAGTTCCGTTTATTGTATAAGATAACGCGTAATAGTCAACTTCATCTTCTGTTAGCTGTTCTAACACAAAAGGTATAGCAGCATCCCAATCAGTTATATCAGCTGCTGTTGAAGCTGTCACATCAGCTTTCGTAAAGGTAACAGTGGCAGCCTTCTGTACAGCAGGATCCAGCGCAGCATGCCCTTCACCAATTACACAAAGCGCAACTTCGTCATCTGCATTAGCAGAGCCACTCTTTACAGTTCTATCACCACCAAACAGCCCAACATAATTGAAATCTGGTGTATCGTTAGCACCTGTTGTTGCAAACTTACCTGCTCCATCAAGACCCAGCCAAGTGTCTGCGGCAGCATCAGTAATCTTTAACTTTTTAGTGTCAAACGTCAGCATCAATGCATCCGCTGGTGCATTAGAACCGGTTGCTTTCTTTACAGTATAATCCGTAGCCAAATACCATACTTCGCCTGAGGGAGCATCTTTAACAACCAGATACTGATTATTAGCAGCTCCTTTTACGACCCAGTTCGTAGCATAGTTATCTGTGGCATCAGCTACCCCCAGCAGATATCCGGTAACCGTACCGTTTGCAGCGCGAGTCACAGTCGTCATAATTGTTTGAGCCACCCCGTCACCTGCAGGCAGGATCATTGCGTCTACAGCGTAGAACAATCCACCCGAAGCTAACAGTGCAGCTACTAACGTAGAAAACTTTTTGTTCATAATTCTTTAATTTAATATTAATAATAGTGTTTCTAAAAAGCCTGTTTGTAAAGGATTACTTAGTGTTGTCAAATGTTAAATGACTAGCTAAAACGTTCCTTTTTTTTAGTCACTTTTTGGGAGGCGGTTTGCTTTCGTGTAAAAAAGCTCTAATTTCATACTCGGTTTTCTATCCTGTTGATAAGAAAGCATATAGGTTGGTAAAAATAATTCAGAAAAGGATTGCAGATTAAAAATTAAGCTATACCTTTGTATGACTAAAAAAAAGGAACGATTTTTCTAGTCAGTCAATTATCACTATCTATCCTTTATTATTCAATAGATAATATCCAATTTTCAACTATCCCCATTTATATATATATGTACCCGCGCGCGTTTCCTAATATACTGTGTATCAATACTCATTTTTTCGAGTTTTCTCAGGGGAGTGTTAAAAGGCGATATTTAGCCTGCTTTTAAGCAATATGTAGCGACCGTTCCGCACCCTGGCAAGGGTTGAAAAAAGGAGAGCCGGAGCAGAAGATCCAGATGTTAATAAGGAGCTTGTAAAAGATCTTGGTAGAGATGGATGTTTCAATTATTGGCAGTTTTGAGTCTGATGATAATGTCGTAGGCGGACCCAAAGGGTTCGTACTATGTTAACCCCCAGTGCAACTGGGAGTCATGTCGATCATCACCCGGTGAGCCTCGAAGAGGTTCAACCATAGCGTGTTGTTCGCCCCCCTTGGGGACGCACCATCCGGCAGACACCCTAACCCACGGTTGCACCGTGGGTTAACATAGTTCGAACTCTTCGAGCCCGCTGACGTCGCTAAATAGTTCATCTTTTTCTAGAGATGAATCTTTAAACCCTTGCAGGTTTTTGCACCGTCGCTAATATCTTCTTCTCCTTCTTCTTTTTTTCTTTGGCAAAACAATGCCATTTGCTAAAGCTTCACGTTTGTATTCTGCTTTTCTTTGAGCGTTTAGTGCACATTTCACCTGACGAGTCATACTGGTATATGCACTTCTTACAAGACTGGCTAAGATTCTATTTTCATGATTACATAAATCTTCCGTACTTAATCGGTTTATCTTATTTCCCCAACGTTTCCAGAACAGGATCAAACGTTTTCTTATGACGTCTTTAGCTGACCGAGGTTTCTTTGACTTACAAAGAAAGCAAACCGGCCGGGTCTCTTTCCAGGTCTTTATACCAGCAATAAGACTCATTATCATATAAAGACAATAAAACTTTATCGCATTGTTCTTCAAGCAATTCCGACAAATCGACTACAGGTATTATTGAAGCTTTCATACTAGTGACATTTGAGATTAAAAATATAAATTTTACTTGAATTTAAGAATCCTGACTACCGGATTATCGTCCTCGACAAGTGTCTTCGCAATTTTCGGCCCATTTCCTTTCAATCGTTTTCCTTTATAGGCATCTATCACAGATGATGCCTGAATAAATTCGGCATACATATTCTTTGCGATAGCAGGAGATCCGCTTGGCTCCCATCTACCCTGACTCCAAGCTCTCGTGTCATATTCTGCATCCAAAATCGATACTTTATTTATTTCTCCGGTTTTAATATCGTACATAAATGCAGGAGTTTTTCCTCCTGTCGAATTAAAATCTAAAAGAAACGTACCTATCAGCAGAAATTTATCAGTTGTTACAAAGGGGAACCATATATTCCGAGGTTCAGAGGCATGAGTTGACGGTGTACGGAGCATTAGAGGGATTAATTCTTTGTCCGGAGATAATTGATATAGCGTATCAGACGATATATCTGCAATCATTAAATTCTGACCATAATGCATGTTCTGTGGATAATAAAATTGAAAAGATCTCCATTTATTTCCTTCTAATTTTTGAGGTATAGCATTTGAATATCTTTTCGGAAAATGAAGTCCCAACATGGCAATCAAACTGCCGTCTTTTTTGGAAACAAGACGATAAGGATCTTTTTTAGTCTTGCTTTCACGCCCAGGTTCAACAATTACATCATCGTATATAAATAAGGATTCATCATCAAAATTGAAAATTTTCATATCATTATCAAATCCATTTATTTTCAACGTTCGCTTATATTCTCCCTTTAGTGAATAAACCAGAATAAATTGAGAACAGACATATATCTCCTCCTTCTTTTCATCCAAAATAGTACCATTTTTAATCCAAGTATACTCCATACCTCCTTGTCCTTTGTGATTAAAATGAGAATAGAGCTTTCCCGTTTTACGATCGAAAACAAATATATCACCTAGTCGAGTCTCGTGAACGAGAATATATTTATCAGTAATAGCCGAGAGTACCGATGAACCGCCTAACAAAATATCATCTGTCGTCTCCAACGGCACATACTCAATATCTGCCATATCCTGAAGACGTAACTTTTTTTGAGGATAGTCTTTTGAAAAATCAAAGATCGGTAAGTCCCCTGTTTTCGATTGAGAACTTATTAATTGAGTCCCTATTAAAAAGATGGAAAGTAATAAGATGAGTTTTTGTGTCTTCATGATTTTTTGTTTTTATATATTATGCTTGCATTGAATCTTATTCGATTTCGAAAGATACGTATTATTACGAGAGTTACGTAACAAAGAGAGCCAAAATTATTTAATCACGAAATTTCTACTTATATGCAATTAGTGCGCAAAATATACAAAAAGATACCGTCTGCCGGAACAATTCCTTCCTTTCTGCCTTATATTTGTATTCAAACCTTTTTGCATTTGATATATATCAAACGAATAAAGCACATATATGCTTCTTCCATTTGATAATTGATCTCTTTTCATTCGATATTAGCAGAATGAATTTTTGTTTGGGACAAAAAATAGCTCCGACTGGTATTAATTTAAATAAAGATAGCAATGAGTATAAAATTCGGATGGTACAAGACCCCTGTCCCGGGAGACAGGGAAGACAAACAGGTTCCGCATGCACGGATCATTTCGCAAGGGACACTCGACACTAAATATATGTGTAAGATGATCTCGATGTCGAGCACCATTTCATCGGCCGATGTAAAAGGGGTATTGGAAGCACTGAATTTCTGGATGGGATTTTATCTGTCGGAAGGGAACAGTATCGAACTGGATGGACTGGGGTACTTTACCCCTACCCTGAAAAGTAAAATAACCACCGATGAAAACGGTAAAAACAAGGTGGAGGCAGAAGTAGATTCCGTCAGTTTCCGTTGTGCTACCTCCCTGAAAGAACAGGTGCGGGAAGCAGGATTGGAACTGGTGAAAAAAGTGAATACAGAAAAACTCACGCAAGAACAACGCCTGAAGAATATCATGACTGAAGTGGAAGAAAACAAATGCATTAACCGTAGTACCTGCATGAAGCTGAACCGTTGTAGTCAGTTCATGGCGCTAAACGACCTGAAACAGCTGATAGACAGCAAACAACTGATACAGATTGGTGCCGGCAAACAGACAATGTATATACGCTCATTGTAAATCTGAAATTTCGCAGCGGCGAAAATAACCGCCGTGAAATTTCAGATTCAAGGTAAAATAGCTTTATTCCCATACATTTGATTTATCCACATAGAAAATAGTTTATCAGTCACGGAAAATACTTTGTTTATCTCCGTTATTATATCTTTTTCAAGTAGTTTCTTTGTCGCAGACTGTACCGAACTTGCAGAAGTCAGGCTATGTTGTTTAATAAACTGCGCAGATGTAATACGCTCCGCCTCGCCGTCTTTTGCAATAGCGTAGAGTAACTCTTTCTGCTTCTCCGGAATATTGGATAGTATTTCACGGAAAATGGTATCGTTTGCCGCGATCATGTTGTTGATAGCGGTTCGTATCGTTTCCAGCGTACATGTCTCCCCCGCCGGGGTATCGGCGAAGGCTTCGTTAAAAGTCTTCTGAATATAGAAAGTATGGCCTTTGAACAAGGTATAAACCCGTTCTACATCCACGACATCGATTTTGCGGTTACATTTCACGAAATGTTCGATGATGAAAGGGATATATACATCCGGAGCAATTGCATTCAACTCAAGTATATCCGCACTATGATAAAAGGGACGGGCAGCAGACAGAAACATCTCTTGCATCATATGTCGTTCG
Organism: Parabacteroides sp. HGS0025; assembly: GCF_000969845.1. Taxonomy (NCBI): domain Bacteria; kingdom Pseudomonadati; phylum Bacteroidota; class Bacteroidia; order Bacteroidales; family Tannerellaceae; genus Parabacteroides; species Parabacteroides sp. HGS0025. The sequence continues at coordinate 21,191 of NZ_KQ033905.1, read as the reverse complement.
CTACCTGCAAAAATAAAATGACTGTTCCGGATTTTCTGAATGTGAGTACGCAACAATGCTTCGATGTTTTTTTCAGGATATTTACCGATCTGTTGAAACTCGTCGATTGCCACGATACAAGGTTTATCCGCTGCTTCCAAATAACGAAATATCTCGTCCAGTGTATATTCGGGACGATCTATATCCCCCAATTCTATATTAAAAGTAGGCGTACCGGAAAGAGGGTCGAACCCAAATTTATCACTTTTGCCATATACATAGTCTTTTCTGCAAATATAATTATTCCATTTGAATTATTCGATTTGAATAATTCAAATTTAACCGTATTCATCCCTATTCTTTTTAATTTTGCAAAAATGTTTCGTTACATTTGTATTATTACAAATCCGACAATACAAATATGATCCTACTCTCAAACATAGACTTCACCCTGCCACTGGCAGATCCGGTATTGAAATTCTTACTGATCCTGCTTATTATATTGGCAGCCCCACTCCTATTGAATAAACTTCGGGTGCCTCATTTGCTTGGCTTGATCATTGCCGGAGCCATTATCGGGCCGAATGGGTTTAATCTCGTTTTACGCGATAGCAGCATTATTTTATCAGGAACAGCCGGATTGCTCTATATCATGTTTCTGGCAGGACTGGAAATCGACATGGGAGATTTCAAGAAGAATAGCGGGAAAAGTCTCGTTTTCGGGATGTACACGTTCCTTATTCCTATGATATTGGGAACAGCGGTAGGATTGTGGGTACTTAAATTCAGTATGGAGACATCTGTATTGCTTGCCAGTATGTTCGCTTCACATACCCTGATCGCCTACCCGATCATCAGTAAACTGGGGATCAGCAAGAATAATGCTGTGAGTATTACCGTCGGGGGAACGATGATCACGGATACACTGGCTTTGCTTGTGCTGACGATCATTGTCGGCATGGCGACAGGCAATGCGGATGATGCTTTCTGGATACGTCTAGGCATATCGGTCGTTGTTTTCGCTTTGTTCGTACTGCTTGTATTTCCTTTTATCGGACGCTGGTTCTTTAAAAGGGTACACGATAATATTTCACAATATATTTTTGTGCTCTCGATGGTTTTCTTTGGAGCCTTCCTGGCACAGTTGGCGGGGATGGAAGCTATTATCGGCTCTTTCCTGGCAGGATTGGCACTGAACAGGCTGATCCCGCAAAGTTCGCCGTTGATGAACCGCGTGGAATTTGTCGGTAATGCCATCTTTATTCCCTTCTTCCTGCTGAGTGTCGGAATGCTGATCGATTACCGGGCTTTTTTCACCAGCTTTGAAACGATTAAAGTCGGAGTAGTGATGATCATTGTGGCAACAGCCGCCAAATATGCGGCCGCATGGCTGACCCAAAAAACGTTCCGGCTCTCGGTAGATCAGCGAAGCGTTATTTTCGGACTTAGTAATGCACAGGCAGCCGCCACACTGGCCGCAGTGATGGTCGGTTATAATGTCATACTGGGAACAACACCGGACGGCGAACCGATCCGCCTGTTGAATGAAAGTGTCCTGAACGGAACGATCCTGATGATCCTGGTGACCTGTGCGGTTGCCTCTTTCTCCGCCCAGAAAGGAGCTCACAACATTGCCATGAAAGAGTCGGAAGAAGAAAAAGACGACAATGAGGCGAAAGACGAGCATATCCTGATCCCTGTCAGCAATGAAGAAACGGTGGAAGAACTAGTACACCTCAGCCTGGCCATCAAATCGAAAACCAATACCAGCGGGTTATATGCGCTTAAAGTGATAGACAACCATAATAACTCGGACGAGAAAGCGCTGAAATCATCCAGGCGGGTACTGCAAACGGCCGTCGATACGGCAGCCGCCACAGACACACGTTTGAAAGGGCTGCTCCGGTACGACCTGAGCATCTCCAATGCGATCACCAGCGTAGTCAAGGAGCGTGAAATAACCGACCTCGTCCTCGGACTACATAAGGAGAAGGATATCCCGGCAGCCTTCCTGGGAAATATCGTGGAGAACGTGCTGCAACACAGCAGTGTGACGACATTTATTTACAAACCGGTACAACCGCTTTCAACCATCAAACGCCATCTGATCATCATCCCTGATCAGGCCGAGAAAGAGATCGGTTTCATACAGATCATGAACCGGGTATGGAATGTATTGCAGAACACCGGCGCAAAAGTGGTCTTTTATGGTTCCGACAACACCTTAAAAGCTATCAAAAAGCTGTTCGCCAAAAGGGCGGGAGAAATATCCTATACCCACTTCAGCGATTGGGACGATTTTCTGATCGTTTTCCGGGATGTGAAAGCGGACGACAGCATGTGGGTGATCTTCAGCCGGAAGGAAGGTTTGTCGTATGACCCTGTAATGCCCCGTATTCCGGGATATCTGAATAAATATTTCCAGTCCAACAGCTTCATCCTCTCCTACCCGATACAGGCGAGCATGGATGAAAGTACAAGGTATCTGACATAAAAATAGGATTTTCATACGCATTCGATTAAGCTATAAAATCATAAAGCGTGAACAGTTGTTGACATATTTCAGTTATATTTGCAGACTGGAACAGATAAGTACTTCAAAAAATGATGAATAAAGCATTACATAGAATGGGAGAATATGTCATGTTGATGGGGAAATCCATATCAATACCTGACAGATGGAGCATGTTCTTCAAACAATTGATAAAAGAGATCTATAAACTGGGAGTCGATTCCCTCTGGATCGTAATAATCATTTCAGTCTTTATAGGTACGGTCATCGCTATTCAGATATCGCTGAATATCAGTTCTCCGTTGATCCCTAAATTTACAATCGGATATACGACCCGTGAGATTATCCTGCTTGAGTTTTCATCTTCTATCATGTGTTTGATCCTGGCCGGTAAGGTGGGAAGTAATATTGCTTCCGAGATCGGTACCATGCGCGTAACGGAACAAATCGATGCGATGGAAATCATGGGGGTAAATTCGGCTAATTTCCTGATCATGCCGAAAATTGCCGGGCTGATGATCTTTATTCCGGTATTGGTTGTATTCAGTATGTTCACCGGTATGCTGGGGGGTATTGCAGCCAGCCACTCGACGGGAACGGGAATGACCCCCGCTTCTTTCGAATACGGATTGCAGTTCTATTTCAATGAATTCTATATTTGGTATTCTATTATAAAATCAGTGGTTTATGCCTTCATTATCTCATCGATAGCCGCTTATTTCGGTTACTATGTAAAAGGAGGTGCGCTTGAAGTTGGTAAAGCCAGTACAAACGCTGTAGTAATGAGCAGTATCATGATCCTGCTGGCAGACGTAATAATGACCCATTTAATGCTTACGTAAGAAATGATAGAAGTAAAAAATATAACGAAATCATTTGAAGGTCGTACCGTACTGAATAATATCAGTGCTGTCTTCGAAACGGGTAAAACCAATCTTATCATCGGACGAAGCGGTTCCGGTAAGACGGTTTTGATCAAAAATATTATCGGGCTGATGAAACCGGATTCAGGTGAGATCCTGTATGACGGCCGCGATTTGACTTCAATGGGGAAATTAGAGCTTAATATGCTCCGCCGGGAAATGGGTATGTTGTTTCAGGGTTCGGCCCTGTTCGACAGCATGACGGTTCTTGAAAACGTAATGTTCCCCCTTAATATGTTTTCTAAAGACTCTTTTAAAGAAAGGGAAAAGAGAGCGATGTTCTGCCTGGAGCGTGTAAACCTTTCGGAAGCCGAGCATTTGTATCCGTCCGAGATCAGTGGTGGTATGATGAAACGTGCAGCTATCGCCCGTGCCATTTCATTAAATCCGAAATATCTCTTTTGTGATGAGCCGAACTCAGGCCTCGACCCAAAGACTTCTTTGTTGATAGACGACCTGATCCACGATATTACGACTGAATATAAGATGACGACCGTCATTAACACCCACGATATGAACTCGGTGATGAATATCGGAGAAAATATCATCTTCATCAAGGAAGGTGTCAAAGAATGGCAGGGGACAAAAGACCAGGTCATTACTTCTAACAATAAAGCACTGAATGACTTTATCTTTGCATCCGACCTGTTCCGAAAGGTTAAGGAGGTGGAGATGCAACAGGAAGAAGGATAAAAAAAAACTCCGGTCGGTCGACCGGAGCTTTTTTATTTAGTACCCGAACAGTTCCTCTTTACTTAGTTTAGTGATCGGCCCATACTCGGAAAGGGCTTTCAGATCCAGATCTTTTTCGTCACCAAGCACGCAATAGGTATACTTACGACCTTTCACCCATTTTTCCTGGAAAGCTTTAATCTCGTCCAAAGTCATGGATGGTGCCTTTTCGTAAAGCTCTTTACGGCTATCTACGTTCAGTCCCATATCCTGTGCATTCATATACGACCATAACACATTCGATTTTGTGATACGATCCGTACGCAAACGCGTGATCAACGCATCCTTAGCCAGCTCGAAAGCTTTTTCCGATTCAGGCATATTATTGATTATATCATCAAAAGCTTTCATAGCATCAATCATCTTGTCATTTTGAGTCGCGATGAACGTACGATATACATACGGATATTTTAATTTGGAAGGGGTAATAAGGAACGCCCCGGCGGAATAAGCCAGACCGCGTGCTTCACGCATTTCCTGGAATACAATAGCATTCATTCCTCCTCCAAAATACTCATTATACATATTCAACGTAGGCTGGATAGCCGGATCAAATTTCTCACCCCGGTTAGAGACAGCAGAGAAATAGATCTGTTTGGCATCGTATTGCGCCAGTAAGACTTTATTTCCGGCTGTTTCCTGTTGCTTAAAGTCTGCGGCTGCCGGAACCGGATTCAACGTTGCAGGAACATTGTGGTATTTCTCAATAATATCCAGCAATGCCTGTGTTTTCTCCGGGCCATAATACATGATAGTATGTTCGTATGAGTTTATCTTACGGATACGGTCTACGAGTTCCTGCGGATCCATCTGTTGCAACTCGGCAGTTGTCAGCACATGAGTAGCAGAAGAGTTAGGCCCCCAAATAGCATATTGAATCAGTTTATTGAAATTCTGTCCCTGATTCAATTTTGCATCAGCTCTTTTCTTCAAGATATCATCTGTCAGATTTGCGTATGTATCCTTATTAACCTGGGCATCCGCCAGTAGTTCTTCAAACAAAGCCATTGCCTGCGGCATCTTTTCCTGTAAACCCTCCAACATCACATAAGTGCGATCGGAACCGGGGAATACACTGAAATAACATGCCAAACGATAGAATTCTTCATTTATCTCCTTCAGGCTTTTCTTTGATGTTCCGAGATATTTCATGTATTCAAAGGCTGTACCCATTGCCTTATCATTATCATTCCCCATGTCAAATACATACATTAACGAGAATATATCGTTCGTTGTATTTTGCTTGTAAAGAACGGGAATACCGGATTTAGCGGTCAGTTTCTGCAGGTCTTTATCATAATCCAGGAATACTGGTTCGATAGGGGTCACATTTGAAGCCTGGATCTCTTTCAGGAAGACACTTGAGCTGTCGCGATTCATTACGATCGGAGTGATCTTCGGTTTATCTATTTTCTTTTCATTCGGGTCTTTGCCTTCCCGTTTATAAATAAGGGCATAGTTGTCACCGAAATATTTATTCGCAAATTCAACGATCTGGGGTTTGGTGATCTTGCTCATCCTATCCAACTGAGCAACCTCATCTTTCCAGTCCACACCATTAATAAATGAAGAGACAAACATATCGGCACGACTGTAATTATTATCCAGACGATACATCTGCATCAGTTTATAATTGTTGATGGCAGCTTCCAACAGCCCTTCATCAAAGTCCCCTTTTTTCAATTTATCGATCTCAGCCAGGAAAAGATCCTTCACATCGTCAAGGGTCTGTCCTTGTTTCGGACGGCCACTCATCACAAATGCGTTATAATCAGCCATACCATACGTACCGGCATAGCAACTGAGCACTTTCTGCTGTTGTACCAAGTCGATATCCATCAGGCCTGCCTTTCCGTTCTGAACAATCTCTCCCGTCAGATTCAACAAATCTTGTTCCGGAGATGCTGCTCCGGGAAAACGCCAGCCTAGTGTCACATTTTCAGCATCCAGCCCTAGTACTTCCTTTACAACCGGAGCCTTGACGGGAGATTCATGTGTCACCGGCAATTCCGGCAGATTCGGATTCGGCTGTAAATGGTTGAAATATTTATTGATTATGGCAATAGTCTGGTCGGGATCAAAATCACCGGACATACAAATTGCCATATTATTAGGTACATACCAGGTCTTATGATAATTTTTTATATTAATGATAGAAGGGTTCTTCAGGTTCTCCTGCGTTCCCAAAACGGTCTGTGTCCCGTAAGGATGATCAGGGAAAAGGGCGTTCAGAACAGCTTCATACACCTTACGTCCATCACTCGTCAGAGACATATTCTTTTCTTCGTAAACAGTTTCCAGTTCGGTATGGAAACCACGTATCACATTATTCTCAAAACGGTCTGCCTGTATTTTAGCCCAGTTATCGATCTGGTTCGAAGGTATGTCTTCGGTATAGACAGTCATATCGAAGCCCGTATACGCATTTGTCCCGTTTGCCCCGATGGCCGACATCAGTTTATCATATTCGTTCGGAATGGCATATTTCGACGCTTCATAAGAAATACTGTCTATCTGATGATAAATAGCTTTCCGTTCCCCTTCATCCGTAGTCTTCCGGTAGACTTCAAACAGCTGCTCGATTTGATCCAGCATCGGTTTTTCCATCTCATAATTCTGAGTACCGAACTTCTGCGTACCTTTAAACATCAAATGTTCAAAGTAATGTGCCAACCCGGTCGTTTCAGCCGGGTCATTCTTCCCGCCAACCCTTACTGCAATATAAGTCTGAATACGCGGAGTCTCTTTGTTTACGGTCAAATACACTTTCAAGCCGTTATCCAGCGTATAGATACGTGCTTTCATGGGGTCATTAGGGACTGTCTCGTACTTAAACGGGGAAGTCTCCTTACATGCTGCAGCCAGTAAAATAACTACAGCCAAAGAAAAAAGCTGAACAATTCTACGCATAAGATTTAGATTTAGGGATTACTTAGGAGCCAAATATATGAAAATATAAGTAAATAAGCCTCCATAAAAAAGTAATTTCTTGGTTATTAGACAAAAAAAGCGATTATCGCAACAATATGCAATAATCGCCTTCCTATACTTATTCCGGATATCAGATGCCGAATGCTTCTTTCACTTTATCTACATAATCCAGTTTTTCCCAGGTAAACAACTCAACTTCGCAGATGGTTGGTTTCGGGTTATAACGAGAGGTAAATGTTTTTGTTACCACTTCCGGCTTACGTCCCATGTGTCCGTAAGAGGCTGTTTCCAGATAGATCGGGTTACGTAACTTCAAACGTTCTTCGATCGCTTTCGGACGCATATCGAAAATATCCCAGATCTTTTCTGCGATCTCGCCATCCGTCATCTTCACATTCGAACGACCGAATGTGTTTACAAAGATGTTCATCGGTTTAGCTACGCCGATCGCATAAGAAACCTGTACCAGCATTTCATCTGCAACACCGGCAGCTACCAGGTTCTTTGCAATATGACGAGCTGCATAAGCGGCTGAACGGTCTACTTTCGAGGGGTCTTTACCGGAGAAAGCACCACCACCGTGTGCACCCTTACCACCATAAGTATCTACAATGATCTTACGGCCAGTCAGACCGGTATCGCCATGAGGGCCACCGATCACGAACTTTCCGGTCGGATTTACATGATAAATGATATCATCGTTAAACAATGCCTGTACATGAGCCGGATACTGTGCTTTCACACGAGGTACGAGGATATTCTTTACATCAGCTGCAATCTTTTTCTGCATGGCGATATCAGCCTCTTCCTGGCTGATGCCCTTCGGGCCGATAAATTCGTCATGCTGGGTAGATACAACGATCGTATCGATGCGTAACGGTTTACCATTATCATCGTATTCAATAGTAACCTGGCTCTTTGCATCCGGACGGAGATAAGGCATCAGGTCATTTTCATTCTTACGAATTCCAGCCAGTTCCCACAACAAACTATGTGAAAGATCCAGAGCCAGAGGCATGTAATTTTCAGTTTCATTTGTAGCATAGCCAAACATCATACCCTGGTCGCCGGCACCCTGGTTATAAGGGTCTTCGCGTTCAACACCACGGTTAATGTCGCCACTCTGTTCGTGGATAGAAGAGAACACACCGCATGATTTCGCTTCAAACTGGTATTCACTCTTTGTGTAACCAATCTTTTCGATCACGCTGCGTGCTACGTCCTGCACATCTACATAAGCACTTGATTTAACTTCTCCAGCCAAGACAACCTGTCCGGTTGTAACAAGGGTTTCGCAAGCAACTTTCGAGTTCTTGTCGTAAGCAAGAAACTCATCCAGCAAAGCATCCGATATCTGATCGGCTACTTTATCGGGGTGCCCTTCGGACACCGATTCGGAGGTGAATAAATAACTCATTACTTTTAAATTAGTTGACAGGTGACAAGTGACAGTTATAAAAACTATAAACCGGAACCTGATACTGACAATTGATTATTAATAACGAATTGATAACGGAAGGATCATGTATGCCGAACGGCTAAGAAAAGTATCTTGTTTTTAGCATTTTTTCCTGTGGTTGCAAGCAATACAAATCTATCCACATCAATTCGGTTGCAAAGATAAGAATTTATTGACAATTCAAAATTGAAAATTGAAAATTATTTTTTCTTCTTTGTGTTACGAAGTGCCTTTTTGTACTTATACTCAGCCTTCATTTTGGCAGAGCCTGATTTGTGAGTACCTTTCAGAAAATCAGAGTATTTGATTTTCTTTTCTCCGGCATTTTCATCACTGGCCTTTTTCTTGAAGACCATACCACCACCTGTCAGGATTTTTTCTATATCGTTCATTGTTTTATCTTTATTTGATGTTTAAAAACAGCAGGAAAGCACAAAATGTTGTGCTTACATGAGAGAGACCACAGGCTTTTTGAATACCGGATGGATCACATTCGGAGCAATCTCAGCCAGCGGTTCCATTACAAACTGACGCTCATGCATCAACGGATGCGGTAAGGTCAGCTCAGGAGTCTGTAAAATAAGATCGTCATACAGCAAAATATCGATATCGATAATACGGTCGTGATATGCCCCGTTGCTCTTCTGCGTACGTCCCATCTCCAATTCGATCTCTTGGGTTGCCTTCAGTAATTCCAACGGCGGCAAACCTGTTTCCAGCTGCAAGGCTGCATTCAGGAATGTATTGTCAGACTGAAATCCCCAAGGCTCCGTTTCGTAAAAACCGGAAAGGGCGAGAACGTCTCCCACCCTTTCGGCTAACAGCGCTGCGGCTGTTATCATATTCCGTCTTTTATTTCCTATATTCGTACCTAAAGCAAGGTATGCAATAGCCATAATCTACGTTTTTATAAGATCAGCATAGCGTCACCGTAAGCACCGAAACGGTACTTTTCCTTCAATGCCACTTCGTAAGCATCCATGATCAGATCATAACCGCCGAATGAAGCTGTCATCATCAGAAGAGTAGACAAAGGCATATGGAAGTTTGTGATCATACTGGTTGCCACACTGAAATCATACGGCGGGAAAATGAACTTATTCGTCCATCCTTCGAATTCTTTCAGGTGTCCGTCCGTACTTACTGCCGTTTCAATAGCACGCATCACAGAAGTACCCACGGCGCAGATCTGACGTCCGTCGTCTTTACCTTTGTTTACGATATCAACAACATCCCCGTTTACGATCATCTGTTCCGAATCCATCTTATGCTTGGTCAGGTCTTCCACGTCGATTTCACGGAAATTACCCAGTCCGGAATGAACTGTCAGGAAAGCGAAGCGACAATCCTTAATTTCCAGACGTTTCATCAGCTCGCGGCTGAAGTGCAGACCGGCAGCAGGAGCAACAACAGCACCTTCTTCCGTAGCAAATATGTTCTGATAACGATCTTCGTCATCCGGTTCAACCGGACGGTCGATATATTTAGGCAGCGGGGTTTCACCCAATGCATATAATGCTTTTTTAAACTCGTCATGGTTTCCGTCATACAGGAAACGCAATGTACGGCCACGTGAAGTAGTATTGTCAATTACTTCAGCAACCATCGAGTCATCTTCTCCGAAATAAAGCTTGTTACCGATACGGATCTTACGGGCCGGATCAACCAGTACATCCCAAAGACGCAAGTCTTCATTCAGTTCACGCAGCAAAAACACTTCAATACGTGCACCGGTCTTTTCCTTGTTACCGTATAAACGGGCAGGGAATACCTTTGTGTTATTGAAGATGAACACATCTTTTTCTCCAAAATAGTCCAACAGGTCTTTAAATACTTTGTGCTCAATTTCTCCGGTGTTACGATTAACAACCATCATGCGGGACTCATCTCTGTTCTTTGCAGGATGAAGAGCGATCAAATCCTCCGGTAAATTAAATTTGAATTTAGATAGCTTCATAATGTTACTTTATTTATTTTCTTTCATTTTTATCATTTGTCAGAGGATACTGCTTCAACTTCACCAGCCGGACAGTCCCCCACCGCTTCCTCCAGAAAAGCATCGATATCTTCCGGATTCATGCATTTATCCAATGTTATATCTCCGATCCGGGTACGTTCCAACCCGATCAGATGAGCTCCCGAATGTAAGGCTACACCGATATCACGGGCCAATGCACGGATATAAGTACCTTTACTACATACCACGCGGATCTTAATGATCGGCAGGTTATATTCCAGCAACTCCATTTCGTCGATCACCAGTGTCTTCGACTTCAACTCCACTTCTTCACCCTTACGCGCCAGTTCATAAGCACGCTTCCCATCGACTTTACAAGCAGAAAAAACCGGGGGGATCTGCTGAATAGTACCTACAAACGAGTTCAGCACCTCTTCCACCATCTCCCGGGTTATATGTTCTGTCGGATATACAGCATCCACTTCCTTCTCCAGATCGAAAGAAGGCGTCGTTTCACCCAGTTTCAGCGTAGCAACGTATTCTTTAGTCTGATACTGGAACTCATCGATCCTTTTTGTTGCCTTGCCGGTACAAACGATCATTACCCCGGTAGCCAACGGATCAAGCGTCCCTGCATGTCCGACCTTTATCTTTTTTACTTTTAGTTTCCGCGACAACTTATACCGGAACTTGTTTACCAGATCAAACGAAGTCCACGTCAGCGGCTTGTTAAAATATAAAACCTCTCCTGCTATAAAATCCATTCTATATTACTTCATCAATGTACATGCAATAGTAACCAAACCGGCTATTGCACAATAAATAGCAAAGTAGATCAACTTTCCTTTTTTCACAATATTGATCATCCACTTACAAGCCAGACAACCGGAAAGGAAAGCAGCTACAAAACCAACGACCAGCGAAAGTGTCGGAATATCTCCGGCAATATCTTCGCCCTTCACCAACTTCAGTATATCCAGCAAGGCTTCTCCCAAAATCGGAGGGATCACCATCAGGAAGGAGAACTGAGCCAGTTTCGCCTTATTATTACCCAATAACAAACCGGTAGCAATCGTTGTTCCTGAACGTGAAAGTCCGGGTAAGACCGCACAAGCCTGTGACAAACCGATAATAAAGGCATCTTTCATCGAAATATTCTCTTTCTGACGGGGTTTTGCATAATAAGAGAATGCCAGCAACGCCGCCGTCACCAGCAACATACAACCGACAATAAGCAATCCCGAGCCAAAAATAGCTTCGACCGTATCTTTAAAAAACACTCCGACAATACCGATCGGTATCATCGAGATCAGGATATTGATCGCATAACGTGTTTCGCTATTCATCTCAAATTTGAACAACCCGCGGAATATCCATTCGATCTCTTTCCAGAGTATAACTAATGTACTAAACACCGTAGCCACATGGACTACGATCGTAAATGCCAGATTCTCTTCTCCTTCAATACCAAACAGAGCCGATCCGATTGCCAGATGACCGCTGCTGCTTACAGGAAGATACTCTGTCAGTCCCTGTACGATTCCCAGCACTAAGGCTTCTAACCAACTCATTCAGCTACTTCTTTGCCTTTACTGTTCTTCAGGATTCCTACAATCATCAGACCGAAACCGATCACAGTTACCACCGGTGCAACAACAATACGACGAGTACTGAATATTTCCGGATTAAAACTGGTTGTATCGCCTGATCCACCACCACTCATCAACACAAAACCAATAATGATTACTGCTACCGCAGCTGCAATCAGGATAAAATTTTCTTTACCGAATGCAAAATCTCTTTTAGCCATCTCTCTTTGTTTATTTTAGATATAATACAACTTATCAACACCCATACGGAGGTACTTGTTTACAGCAAAAATGGTAGCCGTAATCGACAGCAAGATCCCCAACAGGAATACAGCCGCATAAACCACCAGTAAAGCCTTCATATCCAATAATTGAATAAAGCCGTCCAATTCGTGTTGTAAATAATATAACGAACCGGTCAGCATCAATATTGCAAGGATAGAGGCAAAAATACCACTTACCACATTATAACGGACAAAAGGCCGGCGTATAAAACCGGAAGTAGCCCCTACCAATTTCATGGTATGGATCAAAAAACGTTTGGAATAGATCAATAACCGGATCGTATTACTGATCAGTACAAATGATATGGCCATCAACATAACAGCCAGCGTAAGCAATATAATACTTACACGTTTCATATTATCATTCACCATCTGCATCATATCCTTACGATATAGCAAGTCGGAAACAGAAGTATATGTTTTAATTTTTTTCTCGATGTGCTGCAAACTGTCCGGGTTTGCATATTCGGAATGCAGTTTTACTTCGATTGAGGCTTGCAGAGGATTAAAGCCCAGGAATGTTTCAGGGTTCTCTCCCAATTCTTCTTCCAGTTCTTTTGCCGCTTGTTCTTTAGATATATATTCGGTAGATTTGATAAAGGGAAGCGCATCCAGGCTTTTCTGCATTTTCTTAATGTCAGCCTCTTTCTGGTTATCCTTTAATACAATTGAAAATGAAATGTTCTCCTTGACATAGACCGATAACTTATTCCCCAGCAACCCCATCAGTAAAATCAAGCCCAGCAGAAAGAGCACCAGAGCAATACTGATAATAGACGTAAGACGAGAATTAAAGAAAGAAACCGAGCTAACCTTATTATTTTCAGCCATCAGACGTAACCTTATTATTATTCAACAAATTGAGGAGATATGTACAGAGCACATACCTCCCAATTTTTCTGCAAAAGAACGAATAAATTGTGAGACAGTCAGCAGATTACAATTATTTAACTATATCAGGATCTGCCGATTCACCCAAATCATTCTATCGTTTCGCCAAATAAAGTAGCGGAAGAAGCACGGGTGATCCGTACTTTTACAAACTGACCGACTTTATAATTCTTCTTATCGAAGATAACGACTTTGTTCTGGCTGGTGCGCCCGAATAACTGCTCGCGAGAACGTTTGGAAAAGCCCTCCACCAGCACTTCAAACTCTTTACCGACATCCCGCAGGTTACTCTCTTCGGATAACTGGTTCTGCAGATCGATCATTCCCTGCAAACGACGTACTTTTTCTTCTTCCTCAACTGTATCGGGAAGATGCTTGGCTGCGTAAGTGCCCGGACGTTCAGAATATTTGAAAAGGAAAGCGGCATCATATTTCACTTCACGCATCAATGAAAGCGTTTCCTGATAGTCTTCTTCCGTTTCGGAATGGAAACCACAAAACAGGTCGGTAGCGATAGATGCTTCAGGAACGATACGGCGGATAGCGGCAATACGATCCAGATACCACTCGCGGGTATATTTACGGTTCATTACTTTCAATATTTTCGAACTGCCTGATTGTGCCGGAAGATGGATATACTTACATATATTATTATGTGCAGCGATCACACGGAGTGTATCGTCACTCATATCTTTCGGGTGAGAGGTTACAAAACGGATGCGCATATCCGGAGCTTCCAGTGCGACACGCTCCAACAACATCGGGAAAGTAACCGTTTCCCCCTCCTTTTCAAAAGCATACGAGTTTACATTCTGCCCCAGCAGGGTCACTTCCTTATACCCTTGATCACGCATGTCCCGTATCTCATTCAGGATACTTTCCACATCGCGGCTGCGTTCGCGACCACGCGTATAAGGAACGATACAATAGGTACAAAAATTATTGCACCCGCGCATGATCGACACGAAACCGGAGATATGCACACCTCCCAGCTTCAAGGGGATCACATCCTTATAAGTCTCCTGCGTAGACAACTCCACGTTGATTGCTTTTTCTCCATGCTCGACTGCTCCCACCAGGTTAGGCAGATCCATATAGGAATCAGGCCCAACTACCAGATCGGCGTGATGCACGTTGATCAACTCCTCCTTCACCCGTTCGGCCATACATCCCAGTACGCCCACGATCAGTGACTTTTTTTTCCGTTTCAACGATTGGAAATACTGAAGCCGTCCGTAAATTTTCTGCTCCGCGTTATCGCGTACCGAGCAGGTATTTACAAAGACAGCATCCGCCTCTTCGATCTTGTCGGTCATGGCATATCCATCCATCTTCATAATGGAAGCCACCACTTCACTGTCCGCTACATTCATCTGACATCCGTAAGTCTCGATGAACAATTTCTTCTCCTCATTTCCGGCAGCAGATTTTAAGTCTGCGCCACTTTCCTGATTCGTCATTTTGTTACCGTTAATAAAATTTAAATACACGTATTCTATAAAAATAAACCGCCAAAGGCTTGCACAGTTCAAATTCGACAATTATATTTGCATACGAAAAACGTAAATTTTTTCATAGTTAAGGTTTTGGTTAAATCGAATAAGGGTGGCTGTGAAGTTACCCTTATTTACTTTTATACCCTTTATAATTCTTTCCTCTTTCACTATTCAATAATTCTTCGTACATTTGGAGTGCAAAAATAATCAAAGTTATGGATAACCTGGGTGATTGGATATATATTGTTTTCCTGGTAGTTGCAGCATTGAGCGGTTTATTCAGTTCTAAGAACAAGAAAAAACGTCCGACTCAGGTGTTGGGACAACCCGAATACGATTCAACACAAGAGGAGCAGACTCCCTCTGGCAAAGGCTTTTGGGAAATTCTCGAAGAGGTTACCACCGAACGCCCCAAACCCAAAAGCATAACGAAAACGCTTCCCGACAAGAAAAAAAATAAAAAAGAGATACAACATCCTAATCCTTTCCTGACAGCCGAGCAGGAAATCCGTCAATCAAAAATAAGTTCGTCCCGGCCAATGAATTTCCCGACCGAAGATGAACACTCTCTTTTAGAGGATATTGAGTTCAACAACGCCGAAGAGTTAAGAAAAGCTGTTATTTACTCAGAAATACTTAACCGCAAGTATTAATCTACATTCTTTTTTAATACCTTTGCAGCCGTTTAGCTGACCAATAAGTATTTATCTAATATAAAACAGTATAATATCATGGCTTTAAAATTCATTACAGCTGAAGAAGCTGCTTCGTTCGTTCATCACAACGACAACGTTGGATTCAGTGGTTTTACACCAGCCGGATGCCCGAAGGTTGTTCCGGGTGCCATTGCTAAAAAAGCGATGGAAGAACACGAAAAAGGTAATCCTTTTCAGATCGGTATGTTTACGGGAGCTTCCACCGGTGATAAACTGGATGGCGAACTAGCTCGCGCCAATGCTATTAAATTCCGTACGCCGTATCAATCCAACAAAGATCTGCGCGCATTGCTGAATGCTCACGGAGCACAGTATTTCGATATGCACCTGTCTGAGTTGGCACAGGACTTGCGTTATGGTTTTCTGGGAAAGATCGATGTAGCGATCGTTGAAGCTGCCGATGTAACCGAAGACGGTGAAATCATCCCTACCAGTGGTGTGGGTATCGTTCCTACCGTTTGCCGTATGGCCGACCGCATCATCATCGAGTTGAATAGCAGACATCCGAAAGAAATCCGCGGTATGCACGATATCTACGAGCCTGCCGATCCTCCTTACCGTCGCGAAATCCCTGTATATACTCCGTCCGACCGTATCGGTACTCCTTATATTAAAGTAGATCCGGCTAAAATCGTCGGTATCGTAAAGACTGAAGAACCGAATGAAGGCGGTAAGTTCTCTCCGCTGGATGACGTAACGATGGCTATCGGTAAGAATGTTGCCGACTTCCTGGTAAGTGAAATCAAAGCAGGTCGTCTGCCGAAAGAATTCGTTCCCCTGCAAAGCGGTGTAGGTAATGTAGCCAACGCTGTTTTGGGTTGCATGGGTGCAAATAAAGAAATTCCTGCATTCAATGTATATACGGAAGTTATTCAGGATGCAGTTATCAGCCTGATGAAAGAAGGTCGCGTGAAATTCGCCAGCGGTTGTTCATTATCTGTAAGTAATGAAGTGATCCGTGAAATTTACGGTAACCTGGACTTCTTCAAAGATAAGATCCTTCTTCGTCCGCAGGAAATTTCCAACAACCCGGAAGTTGCCCGCCGTTTAGGACTGATCGCTATCAACACTGCTTTGGAAGCCGACATCTTCGGTAACATCAACTCTACACACGTATCAGGAACAAGAATGATGAACGGTATCGGTGGTTCGGGCGACTTTACCCGTTCTGCGATGTTGTCGATCTTCACAACTCCTTCTACAGCAAAAGACGGAAAGATCAGTGCTTTCGTTCCAATGGTATCTCACCTGGATCATAGCGAACACTCTGTAAAGATCATCATCTCTGAATATGGTGTAGCCGACCTGCGCGGAAAATCTCCGATCGAACGTGCCAACTGCATCATCGACAATTGTGTTCATCCGGATTACCAGCCGTTGCTGAGAGAATATCTGGCAATGGGCGTAAAAGGCCATACTCCGCAGAACCTGAAATGTTGCTTCGCATTCCACGAAGAACTGGCAACAAGCGGCGATATGCACAATGTAGACTGGAGCAAGTATAATAAGTAAGTTTGTTTAAATAAAACAAAGGAGCCTGGAGTGATAATGAACACTCCAGGCTCTTTTATTTAGTTGTTTCATGATGACATTGATTATAACACTAAGAAAAACTGCTGTTCTCTTCTAAAAGTTTCGTTTCAGCCACAAAGTAAAGAAACGATCATAAACCATATAATACGCGCCTTCCTTAGTTACAAAATCTTTCTCCAGCAGTCCTTTCTTTACCGGATGTCAAAGCCGTATCTTTTCCCTCCTTACAAATGGATTATTTACTATATATCATACCATTATCTTATGATAATTATTCTTACCTAATCATTTATTCTTTAGAACCAACAAATTATGACACCATAAAAGAGTGAAACTCACACAGAAACTTGTTTTCAATGGCCATATGAAAAACAGGACTAGAATTTGACGATTGATTTACCTTAGTAAAGGCATGATACTTACTTTCTACCTTAGCATAGATTTGAAAATTCAAAACCGTAACAGAAAACCACATAAACCATACAGCGTAATATACTGATAAACAACAATTATCCTTATAAAGAAACCTGGACACAATATAAAAAAATCGACACCATGCAATGCTGATAGATCTATTAAAAAGGATTAACATATGTACTATTAATCTCCTGCTTTCAATAATATATAATACAACTGTTATTGTTGTTGATGAAAAGTAACTGACGCCAAGGAAGTTATTAGACCTTCCATTGAATTACATACAGAGTCTTTGAAGAACTCTGCTAATTTGTTATTGTACTAATAATTGTTTTCTGTAAAATACTGTTTTCGTAATAATCTCACTGAATAAACTTGATATTTAGTGTAGCTCTAAAGTACCAACCGACTTAAATTTAAAAGATTGACGATAATAATCGCTGCTTTTCATAGAGATTTTTTACTACAAAATTAAAACTGTCGCAATTTAAACAAAAATATCATAATTGCAATATATATTCACACAAAAAAGCATTATTATGAAAAATAAAATTCTAACAAGGAATATATATTGATTGAATTTGCAGATATTTTTGAAAAAGACCAACCCGTCCATATTTCATAAAGATACATATTTCATCAAAAGCAAATCAAATAGACAACATACTAGATATATGAATTTCATTTTTCAGAACAAATGAGAATCCACGAAACAATTAAACACAAAGCAAAAAAGATATATTACACATAAAATAATTGACGTAGTTCTTCAAAGACTCTGGTGAATATATTCTTTATTAATAAAAAAAGATGTCTATGATGAAAAAGTTAACTTTAGCAATGCTATTCCTATTTATGGGGATAAGTATGGTAATTGCTCAGATGAGGCAAGTAACAGGTACTATTATTTCGGCAGAAGACAATGAACCCATTATTGGTGCTTCTGTAATAGTAAAAGGTACCACTATCGGTACAGTATCGGATCACAATGGGGCTTTCTCTTTAGAAGTGCCTAATACAACCAAAACATTGATGTTTTCTTATGTGGGGATGGTAGGAAAGGAAGTCCCCGTTCAAAACATTATGCATGTTGTATTGAATACAGCTTCAACCGAATTGGATGAAGTAATGGTAGTTGCTTACGGGACGGCCAAAAAGTCGTCATTTACAGGTTCTGCAGCAAATATCAAAACGGATAAGCTGGAAAATCTCCAGGCAGCGTCATTAACGAAAGCACTGGAAGGAGCTGCCCCTGGTATTCAGGTAACAGGAAGTACCGGTATGCCTGGCGATAATGCAAAAATCCAGATCCGTGGCGTAGGCTCTGTAAATGCATCGAACGATCCGTTGTATGTAGTGGACGGTGCACCTTTTGATGGTGATATCAGTACAATCAACACGGAAGATATTGCCAGCATTACCGTTCTGAAAGATGCAACTTCGGCTGCTTTGTATGGAGCCCGTGGTGCAAATGGTGTGATAATGATCACAACTAAAAAAGGTACATCCGGTAAAGTTCAATTGAACGCAAAAGTTAATTTAGGTGTCGTTTCACGTGCTATTCCCGAATATAATCGCGTAAGTACAGGTGAATACTATGAATTAATGTGGGAAGGCTGGCGTAATGCATTGGTGAACAACAATGGTTACACACCTGAACAAGCTGCAGCAACAGCCAGTGGAGGTGATAAAAATGGTATCATCGGTAAGTTGGGTGGCTACAACAGCTACAATGTGGCGAATGACCAGTTGATAGGAACAGATGGGAAACTGAATCCCAATGCCCGTCTGTTGTATAACGACGACTGGAATAAAGAGCTCGCACGTACAGCTTTGCGCCAGGAGTACAACGTTTCTGTAAATGGAGGGACACAGAACTCGACATTTTTTGCTTCCGCCTCGTATACGAATGAAGAGGGAATGGTTAAATGGTCGGATTTCGAACGTTTCACCGGACGTGTCGGTTTAACGAGCCAGATTAATTCATGGTTGAAAGTTGATGCAGGCTTATCCGGAGCCACTTCCAATCAAAGCGGTTTTTTGGCGGAAGGGACTTACACTACCAACCCATTCTATTACGGACGCATGATGGCCCCCATCTATCCGATTTACCAATATGACGGTAACGGACAAATCGTACGCGACAGCAATGGTGATGTGATGTATGATATGGGGGGCGGAAGTTCTCCTTACGCCTGGGCCGGCCATACCCGCCAATATGCTCCTAATTCTAACTTAATGGTCACATTGCCACTCGACGACCGTTCAACAGAGCGTAATATGATTTCAGCACGTGTATCTGCTGAAATTAAATTCCTGAAAGATTTCACATTGAAAATTTCAGGCAACACGGATATCAGTAACGATTATAAAACCACCTATCAGAACAACATGTATGGTGATGCGGAAGGTGTATCCGGACGTTCCACTAAAAATTATATCAAAAAGAATTCATATACATTCAATCAGATCTTAACCTGGAACAAGTCGTTTGGTGACCACAGTCTGGCATTACTGGGAGGACACGAAAACTATATGTACACATATCGTTATCTGGAGGCTACCCGTACAGGATTCACCATTCCGACAACAGAGATCGTTGCCGGTTCCGTAGCCGAAGGATCTACTTCTTATACGAACGAATACAGCTTGGAAGGTTATCTGTTTCAGGCAAATTATGACTACGCAAATAAATACTATTTGTCCGGTTCATTCCGTTACGACGGAACATCACGATTCTATAAAGACTCCCGTTGGGGCACATTCTGGTCGCTAGGTGCATCCTGGCGCTTGAGCGAGGAAGATTTCATCAAAGACTACAAATGGATAGACAATCTGAAATTGAAAGCGTCTTACGGACAGCAGGGTAACGACAATATCCTGGATGAGTGGGGAGATCCGATCTATTTCGGATGGCAAAGCCTGTATTCGTTCGATGACAAAAATAACGGAAACCTGAATGGCGCTGTTCATAGCCAGCTTTTGAACAAAGACCTGGAATGGGAAAAGAACTCAAACCTGAATGTTGGTGTAGAACTGGCTTTATTCGACTTCTTCCGTGGTGAAGTAGACGTATTCAACCGTGTATCCAGCAATTTGCTCTTCAAAGCTCCAAGACCACAATCTACCGGCATTGAATATATGTGGCAAAATATCGGAACAATGCGTAATACAGGATTGGAACTTACATTAGGTTTCGATATTTTCAAAAAATCAGATTTTCGGTGGAGCCTCGACCTGAATGCAACATTCTTTAAAAATAAGATCACAAAGATGCCGAAAGATTCTGACGGTAAACCACAGGAGATCATTAACGGTACAAAGAAACTTTCCGAAGGACACTCTATTTATGATTTCTGGCTACGGGAATATGCCGGTGTCGATACGCAAGACGGTAGTGCACTGTATTACAAAGATATCGAGGATGAGAACGGCAATGTAACCGGTCGTGAAACGACTAAAGACCAGAATGCTGCCAGCTATTATTATATGGGGGATGCTATTCCTGATTTGTATGGTGGTTTTACCAACAGCTTTAGTTATAAAGGTTTCGACTTGTCTATATTCTTCAGTTATCAGATCGGAGGAAAGATGTACGATTCTAATTACGCTGGTTTAATGCACCCCGGATCGTTCGGCACACATTGGTCTACAGATATACGGGATCGTTGGCAAAATCCAGGTGATGTAACAAATGTTCCCCGCTTGCAGAATAACTATACAGCAGCCAGTGCTGCTTCTTCACGTTGGCTGACCAATGCCAGCTATCTGG
>NZ_KQ033904.1:229783-250389 GCF_000969845.1 Parabacteroides sp. HGS0025 | reverse complement strand
AACTTGCCCTGAATATATTCTGCCAAATGTTGTTTCACCTCTATTTTTGTTGTAACCATGATGAAAATGTATTTTTAAAAAAGTTTTTCCTTATATTCTGCGACCTACCGACCTACAGACCTACAAACGAGATTTGCAATACTCAAATGTAATGATTTTTAGCCAATTAGAAAAATTTAAAGTCTTAAAAGAACGTGTAGGTGACCGACCTACACGACCTACAAGGGTACTTTTTGCCCTTTTTTGCCTATTTTTTGTAGGTCGGTGCCCAAAACAAGAAAAATACCCTCTGACCTACACGACCTACAACAACCTACAGACCTACAAGCGACCTACAACCTACATCTATATATACATATATACTTAAATACTTAATATACATACTATTACTTATTACTTGTTTTGAAAAATTATGAGGCTTGTAGGTCTGTAGGTCTGTAGGTCGCTGTTTTGCGAATATTTTTTTCAGAAAAACACACTATCATCTTTTTCTTTTTAATCTGGGGGGGTACGGGGGGAAAATGAAGATGGGAGAACCGGATACCGGAACTCCCACCACACGAATTGAACAAACAAAAAAAGAATACTCTTTGTCGCACTTTTCAAGAATACTCCCGACACTAAAACGGAAGATCCTGTTGTTTCTTTTCTTCAACCTCCGGCTCATCCCATTCGCTACGTTCCAGGTCAATGTCGAAGTATTGCCGGAATACATCATAATTGAGAGCGAGGCAACTCGTTGTTGTTGATTTAGGATCCATGATACGGATCATCTCGTTATCGACTTTACCACCTTCACGGATATCACCTTTCGGGACTTCTTTAACTTCTTTCCACTTGAACCTGCGAGCGTTTACAACTCCAATATAGGCCGGGTTGGAGCGAATGTTTGCTTCAATGGTGGATTGTGTCGCATCTTCCGTATTGTAGGAAGATTTGGCATAGAGCGTATGGATAGACGACAGGCGAAGATATAGTACTTTTGTTCCTGCCGGTATCGGTATTTCTTTACGCTCATTTCCTGATAGTTTAACCGTTAATTTTTCTGGCTGGTCAATATCGTAATCTCTTCCTTCGATAATGGACCGGGTATTAATCATTACTTCCATCGCCTTAAAGAATCCGGCCAGCTTGTCTGTGCGGGAGATCATTTCGACCTGGGCAATTACTTTCTTTCGGGCAATCTCGTAGAACTCTTCATACGTGAAAGGGAGCTTCAGGTGTGGCGCATGCTCTTCAAGCAGCCGGCACATGGAAAGGAATAAAGATATGGTGTTAATGATACGAGTCATATCACCAGATCCTCCGGAACCGGCCAGTACGGACTTGGTCAGGTCTTTATTGATAGTACGCATATACGACTTGAAATGTTTGCGAACAAGAGGTCTGAGCTTTAGTATTTCAAAAAGGATGTTCGATAGCCCTGTTTTTTCGTAGCCTTTTAGTTCCTGAAAGACGTTTTTTTCATTCTCTTCGTAGGGGGTTGTTCGTTTTGGAACTTCGCATATTACGACACGGTTCATCAGGGCGTTGTCATCCCGTTGGGGAGTTTCCTGACCTGCCAGGATAACGGGGGAGTAGACTTTACTTGTTTCCAAATCTTTGCTTCCGGTCCCTTTTCGTTTTTGTTTTCCATCACCATCGTAACAGACTGATTTCAATCCTTGGAATACCCTGTCGTCTATGTCTTTGTTATTATATTCTTCCAATACTTGCGGTACGTCCCTGAAACCTTCCATAAGCGTAAAGAATGCAGCAGGAGTACCAGTATTAAGATTGAAGCATGGTAAATCCGGATCAATAAACAACGATCTGATAGACACGGCAACCTGTGTTTTTCCTGACATTGTAGGTCCCATAAAAAACAGCGCCGTAAATAAGCGGTCGATCGGATGGATGTCTGATCGGAAAGCACACATGACAGCATATATAATAGCCCACTTCCCGTTGTCGTTTATCTTGTACACCTGGTTCATCAGTGATGTCCAACGTTCGAACGAACATTGCTGTTCCAACGGAATGTTTTTATATACGAACGCTCTCAGGTTCTCGTACATGTCATCATCTTTCCGGAGTCCGGCATGTATGTTGCTGAATGCCGGAGCATAATAGTTCTTACCGTTATGTGTTACCACACCAATGTCTGAGGCCATGTCGATCCGGTATATTCCGTCTACCTCGTGAAATATGGCGTTACTGAAAGCATAGAAGTTTTCCGGTTGTTGGCCATACGTTTTCAATTCGTCACACAGGGTATATTCGTAGCTCATGGATTGTCTTATTTTTTTGAATTGGGCAACTGTCCCGTTTTCAAAATTCAGACCTTCCTCATTAACCAAAGCTTCCTCGAATGAATTGAGTGAGGCGAATATCTTGCTTCGGAGTTCCATGTAGAGCGGTTTCTTATAGTACCGTCGGTTTATCTTAATAATCTTTTTGTTACCTTCGGAATCACTGCTGTAAATATGTAGCAGGGGGATCATGTAAAAGTCAGCCACCTGTAAGTGACCACCTCCGGAAGGATTCTTAAACATATAGCTTACCGGTTCTTTTTCTTTGTTAAGTAGCGGGTAGAATCCGTGTCTACGGTAGTTTGTTTTGTATTCCTCATTTTCTTCTACGTAGTCAGGTACGATGTCCGGATCTTCCCAGATTAGGGAGTCATCGAAACTTTGCTGATGTAGCATGGCGTTTTTCGACTTTTTCTTATCCCGGTAGGGCTTCATCAGTTCCTTGAATGACTTACTGGTCAACTTAAGGACAGAACACCATTCCTTTTCCATGACGGACTGGGCGGCTTCAGAAGCAGAAGCCATAATGTCGGCACACCGGCCATAATAGATCGTCCGCACATCACCTGTCTTCTCTTCCATTGCCGCAGCATATAGCCGAGTGTAGAAGTCTACGAATTCAAAATCGATATCGTCTTTTTCTATATATAGGGTGAAGCCTGCTTTGAACAGATTGCAGAGTGTAACAAGCAGGTCGGACTCCCGTCGTTCGTCGAAGGTTATGTTTGAACTATATGTAAAATGCAAGTAGGCTGCATGTCGGCGGAACTCCTGTATCTGGTCGGCCGAAGGGAGTCCACAAACGTATATGATCGGCTCTTCGCCGTAATTTTCTTTGAATTCGGTAAAACTGTCCGTAAGGATACAGTTTTCGCTGATATCGGGAAGAGTACTCACCAGTTCCTCGATACCATAAAATCCCGGTTTCTTTATGTCTTCGTCTTTCGGGAGCGAAACCGTGAACTCCTTTATCTTGTTTTTTATCGTATCGGATTGTATTTTAAGTTTTTCCGATAATTTCGTAGTATAAGATATGCTTAATGACTTGTCTTTAACAAGTGCAATACATTCAGCTATGAAAGTCAGGTGCTCGTTTTTCAGGATAGGATCTTCAAAATCCTTTTCGTAAATGCCGGCCAAGTAGGTTACCCAGTCTGTTTCGTGGTTATGCAGATAGATGGCCAACTCTTTTTCCGGCATCTTCCGGGCAAAACTGTCCGGATCATCGCCGTCCGGAAGTGATACAGCTCGGACGTTGGCGCCTGCTTCCAGTAGTGCTTTGATGTTTTTAACGGAAGCATTTATTCCTGCTTCGTCACAATCGTAAATGAGTGTAATATTTCGGGTGAACCTTATGATTGTTTTTATCTGTTCAGGTGTAAGGGCGGTTCCGGATCCGCAGACCGTATTGCGTACACCGGCACGAACGAATGATAGCACATCGAATTGCCCTTCCACAAAATACACTCGATCTTGTTGTCCAATGGCTTGTCTCGCTTGGAATAGTCCGAACAGGGCATTGCCTTTATGAAATACGGGAGTCTCTCCGGTGTTATAATACTTTACGTTGTCTGAAGGCTTGATGGAGCGTCCGGTGAAACCTATCACATTACCTTTTAGGTCGTAATAGGGGAACAGAATCCGTCCGCGGAAAGAGTCGTAGACGCTCTTTTCTCCTTTTGTGGCCAAGCCGGCTTGTACCAGGGTGTCGGAGCTGAAAGCGGAGCGTTTCATGTCGTCGATCAGTGTACGCCAAGTGTCTGGAGCAAAGCCTACATGGAAGAGTTCGAGTGTTTGATCTTCTCCGGCATTCCATCCGCGGGAAAGGAGATAAGATTTTGCTTCGTCGTTGGCGGTCAGATAACCGGTGAATTTTTCCGATGCAGCCGACAGTGCGATCAGTAGCGATTCTTTTACTGATACTTTCTGTTGTTCTTCCGGAGTAAGCTCCCGATCAGGGACCTCTATGTGACAACGCTTTCCCAGACTCCTGATAGCTTCCGGGTAAGACATGTTTTCATGCTTTTGCAGAAAAGTAATGACATTCCCTGCTTCTCCACAGGCAAAACATTTATAAATCTGTTTGGCAGGACTAACACACATGCTGGGGCTACGATCCGTGTGGAACGGACAGATGCCCCAATAATTGACACCTCTTTTGCTCAACGTCACATACTCGCTGATCACATCAACTATATTGACGGCATCGAGTATTTGATCTATTATCTTTTGTTCAATCATTATCTTCAAATAGTTTTAATTGCCTTGCGTCGAATGCTTCTCTAAGAGTTACCTGGAAATGTTCTATCAATCGGAAATATTCATCTTCAGTCATTCGTTCCTTTCCAAAATATAAATTCCACCAGCGCTTTTGATTCATTCCAATTGCCTTATAGAAGGCTTTCGTAGGGGTGAAATATTCGGGATTAACGAACTTGATTGTCAGTATTTCCTGTACCAGGTTTCGTCCCTTCTGTTCAGCAACCGGTATACGATATCGATGGACATATAACTGGACAGCCATTTCGCTTTTCCCTAAATGGGTCGCGATATTTTTGAAAGACTGCTTCCCGGCATTATCTTTCAAATATTGAATTTCTTCTTTTCTCCAACTCATTTTCTCATTATTTTATCAAAGTTCTCACTAAATTCATAATCTTTGAATGACAGGATAAACATGCAGCAAAACTTAACGAACAGATCCGGATTAGACTCTTGCTTTTCAATGCCATCAACGTTATATGTTATGACAAATATTTTTGAACCTTTGGATTCCACGTTGTCAAGATCATATAAGCGTCCAGGTTTTAAATCTGTCAACATTTTGAATATTTTATCCTTATATTGATGGAAAGCCTCAGAGCCATATTTTTCTTTATATTGATTGTACCATTCCCAGCTATTTAGCCGATATTGTTTTAAGTCCATAATCAATACAGCTTTTCAAGTTCAACCTTTAGGAATACTAATCTCCGTTCGGCATCCGTACGACTATTTAAAGGTTTACCGGATAGATAGGAACAGATGCAATCATCCAGATAACTGGCATCTTCAGGCGATATGTCCTGGATGATGATTTGACCGTTTTTGTCTTTTTCTACGTACATATTATAATTGTTTTTTATGATAAATATCCATTACCAGCCAGTGCCCTCGCATTGTCTTCCAGTGTCATACGATCGTATCGATCAAAACAAGCTGATGTTTTATGACCTGTGCATTTCATTATTTTATTGCTTGGTATATTGTTTTTGATCATATTTGTCGCAAAAGTTCTACGAGCAGTGTGCGAACTGATCATTTCGTATTTAGGCTTACGGACCATTACAATCTGATCCGCTTGCTCTTCCTCGTATACAATCTGTTCTGTGAGTCCTACTTTTTTGCATATATACTTAATAGCTTTGTTGAAATATTGGATACAGCGGGTTTTAGGCATTTGTCCACCATATTTGACAAATATTTCACGCACATATTCGGTCATGGGAACGACCGCTTTATTTTTGGTCTTTTGCTGAAGGATATGGATATTTTCTCCTTTAATGTTATCAGCAGAAAGTCGTGAATAATCAGAATATCGTTGCCCAGTCATACATCCAACTATAAACATATCTCGTATCTCCTCCTGCTTGGGTGTCAGATTATCATAATAATAGATACGGGCTATCTCTTTTTCGGACAAGTAAATGAAAGTGGAGTCATTTTCGCGTACTTTGGCATCGGAATAAGAGTCATCCACAGCCCATCCGTTCAAGTAGGCTTTCCCCAAGAGATATTTAAGTTTCGTTATCATGCTTTTGATTGTAGATATTTTCAGCCCTTTATCTACATGCAGGTAGTCTACAAAGCCGTCTATTTCCTCCCGTCCTATTTGATTCGTTTTATAAGCATGACCTATGGTATCTTGATAGTTCAAGAAATGCTCCAACAAATTCCTATAGAGAGAAAAGTGTTTACCTTTCTTTTTTAAGTTGATAAAAAGTACACCGAACTGGATGAAATTGCAGGACGGAAGATTGCGGAAATATTCGCTTTGTAATTGTGATACATTATAACTTGAAAATTCTAACTGAAGTGCACCCATGATATTTTGTTTTATTTATCAGAAAATAAGCACTACATTTGTAGTGTTAATAGCCTATCTGCGTAAGCAGGAGAGAGTTTACAGAGCCGTTCGGTAGCCGCCGTTCGGCTTTGCTGCTTTTATACCATTTCGTTAGCGTCAACGGAATGGTTCATATCTTTCGTGATATGAATCTTATTGCTTGTGCAAAAGCTACAGGATTTTCATTTGCCAACTGATGAAGTTTTTTGAACTTTTCATCTATTTTGGAGTGATACCGGCACATTCGGTTACATGCTATGTCTACTCGACCACTTCCGTATACCCAGATCATTCCGGCATACAATCGAACGTTCTTCATGATCTTTTTAGCCTGTCTTAGTTTCATGACTCTTTTTTTTAATTTATATCACCAATCCCCTCCATCATTCGTGATGCCAGAGATTATTGTTATTTGATTGTCTGGATTCAATCCACCAGTGTCTAGCATTTCCGGAGTAGGATTATCCTCTGTATCTCCGTGCATCATCACATACAATGTACCACTACCACTATACAGCCAAAGACGCTTGCCATCCTTTTTCCATTTCTTAGCTAATCGTTCCAATGATTTAATTAGCTTCATTTCTTCAGGAGTACATTCGACTCCGGCTTCTGTGCTATATGTTTTCATATTCACTTCTTAGTTGTTAGTTCTGTGAAAAATTTTTCTGCTAAATAAACTATATCACACGCGGTTTGAATTTCATTTTTTCCGGATATGGTATGAAGCCGCAATTGTGTGCCAACTTTATTGAGTAAAGGCATCAGGTAGTCCGGTACATCTATATTGCCATCTTTGTCAGCCTCGTTCCAGTTTTCCATATATCATATATTTTTAGTTGTTAGTTATAATCATCTTATTCGGAATCCGCCTGATTGTTCGCAAAAATCAATCAAACCCTCTACTTTGTTTATAAATTCCTCACCTGGAGGAGCAGCCCTTTTATTGACAGACAAAAGAATCTCTTTCTCTTCTTCTGTTTTTTTCTCCCATTCTTCTCGGATAGCTCTTTTTACAGAAACATACCCTCTGAATAATTTAGCCATCGCCTTGGCTTCTGATGGAGTGACTTTAAATCCATCGTTAGAAACTGGCGAACCCGGTCCGCGAGAACCGTTGTACACATAAAAGCCAGGGTTGGCTGTATTATCTCCATAGCCAAAAAGATAACAGGCGCCTGTCTCATTCAATATCATCGGCCATGTAAATGCCATTCCTCTTGGGGAACCAGCATCTTTATTTTTAGGCATTAAATCGTATCCCATAAGTTCAATTATTTTTATAAGTGATTCTATTTGTTCTGTACCCTAGTCTGAATAGTATCTAATGGAAGATCGTACTTTGGTAATTTTTTCCCCTTATAAGAAAAACAGTGGCCATACGAATCCCATCTCACTTGTTTAACCAAGGTCCCTTCGACAATAGCTCCAAACATTGAGTCTACTGTATCCAGGCTATTTTTCTTAATTTTTTCGATTACATATCCAAGCGACTGTGCCGCTGTTTCGAAAGTTTGAGTATTGTATCCCATGTTAGATTATTCTTTTATCGTGTGCCCATGAGGCGACTTCGATGTTATTATTTACTCCAAGTTTTGAATGAATACGTTGAATATGTGTGCGAACTGTAGCCTCTGTTATTCCCAGGATATCAGATATCTCTTTTGTTTGTTTGCCTTGACATATTAGAATAATTATCCGGTATTCTGATCTGGTAAGGGAACCGTTTGGTGGAGTAGGAATTCTACAAACAACATTGAATCCTGGACATGTAGAAATCAAGGAATATCTTGGTGCATCGGGAGTGAGTTTACCATCAAGCAAATCAGCTCTGTAATCTAGGTTTCCATAGCGACAGCCGGCAAACATCTCCTCTTGTTCATCAGCGGTTATTAAGCCAAATTCTTTTTTTATTATGGCCAATGTTGTTTTATCTGCTGCCAGCTCTGCTTGGAAATATTCTCTGTATTCAGGAGCCATCATGAGATAAGGTAATTTATTCCCATTTTGCAAAAAGAAAACTCGACCTTCATTGTCGCGGAAGACTTCTATACCTTGTCCGAAAATACCGGCAGGTAGTTTAGGTAGACTATTCATAGCACAGTGTTTTTTAACCGTTCAACATCGTTAATCTCTCTTTGATGTTTTAAAGCAAGTTTTAGAGCCTGTTTTTCAATTCCAACATGAGTGGCTTTACCAGACATTACCCTCATAACATAAGCTTTAGAAAAACCTGTACTAATAGCTAAATCAGTAACCCACTTTGTGGGTAATTTTTTCTTTAGTTCATTTTTTTCATCTTTTGTCATCATAATTATGTATTGCATTTATGTCGCATTTGTATTAACTTTATATCGCAAAAGTACAATATAATTCATATAACGCAATATATTTCACTTTAAAAACGAAGTATTTTGTATTTATTAACGCATTATAATTCATGTGATGTACAACGGAACGATAATAGATCAGCTTTTAAGTGAAAGAAAATTGAGAAAAAAGGATATACAGGATGCTCTTGGTATAAGCTTTAATTCTTATAAAACAATCGTTTACGGTAATCCTACCGTAAAAACATTGGAACCTGTTGCGGACTTCTTTAATGTATCTATGGATGTTTTTTTTAATCGTGAATTTTCTTGTTCTAATAAGATAGGGAATGTTTCAGGGAATAGTAATACGATACAGCAAGGAGAAGTAAATGTGATGCAGTCTTCATTGGAAAAAGAGATAGAAAATCTCAAACTCTTATTAGTAGAAAAAGATAAGGTAATATCTGAAAAAGAACGATTGATAGGAGTTTTGATGAAAAATAAATAGTGAATATATGCATATAGGGAACAGAATACAGCAGCTAGTAGAAGACAGTGGACTGAGTGTTACTGGTTTTGCAAAAAAAATCAATAGGGGAAGAGAGCATGTTTATACTATATTCAAAAAAGAGAATATTGACACAGGATTATTAATTGAGATTGCAAAAGTCTTATCTGTTCCTGTTGTCTGTTTTTTTGATGAAGAAGAGATATGTGAGAATAATCAAATAGGAAAAATATCTGGCTCAGGGAATAGAGTTCAGCAGGGTCATGTAAATGTAATGCAAGAATTTCAGGAAAGAGAGATTGATAATCTAAAACTACTATTAACTGAAAAGGATAAAGTTATATCTGAGAAGGAGCGACTGATACAGATTTTAATGAAAGGCAAATAATAAATGTATATCAAAAACTAATAGTTACTAAGTAATATACACAATATGAATAAACATCTTATTAATCAGGCTGATATGAGCCTTGTTTTTTTGTTTATCCGGGATAGTTCCGGGAGAAACAGAGAGAAAAACAGTTTTTACACACATTGATTATCAACAAAAAATCTACACAAAAATGTTGCCAAATAGTCTTCTCATCCCGACTACAGGTGAGGTAAATCAGATAATGGTTTACCTCTTTTTTTGTCTTTTCGGGAGCATTTTCTGAATATTTATGGATTAGCGAAAAGGGGTAGAAGGTAGAGATTTAGGCGAGGGAGTAAAAACAATAAAGGCCGTTAATCTTTCAATTAACAGCCTTTAGAGCGGAAGCGGGGGGATTCGAACCCCCGGTACCCTTACGAGTACGTCAGTTTAGCAAACTGGTGGTTTCAGCCACTCACCCACACTTCCATGTGTTCTGTGCTTCTTCCTTCGAATTGCGCTGCAAAGATAGAGGTATGTTTTTAAATAAACAAAGCTTTTTGCATCTATTTTTTAAGAAAAAGATGCTACTTTTGTTGCCGATTCTGATACTCAGGATTTTATTTGATAAGAAATGAACAAGAAAAAACAGTCGAAACGAAATATAATAGCAGGAATACTCCTCTTTTTCGTCCTTTTGATAGCTGGTGTGGGGGTGTGGGGATACCGCCTGGCTTGGGCTCCTAACTTTATGCCACAGGAAACAGTCTATATTTATATCGGGAAGGACAAAAGTTTTACTGATTTATGCCGGCAGTTACAAGACTCAGCGGATTGTAGTCGGATAGGTAGTTTTAAACAACTGGCAGGAATGTTGAAGTATCAGGCTAATATAAGAACCGGGAGATATGCTGTATCCCCCGGAATGAGTAACCTGCAACTTCTGAATGATTTACGACGCGGACATCAGGTAGCAACTCGTCTGACTTTTAATAATATCCGTTTTAAAGAAGACCTTGCGGAACGGTTGGACGAGCAGTTGATGCTTGATAAAGACGAATTGTTGTCATTGCTTAATGATTCTGGCTATTGCGACTCATTAGGATTTACAACGGAAACGATAACTTCTCTATTTATTCCCAATACGTATGAAGTGTATTGGAATATCCCGGCAGACAAGCTGATGCAGCGTATGAAACGAGAGTACATTGCTTTCTGGACAGATGCCCGGTTGGAGAAAGCCAAAGCAATCGGTCTGACTCCGGCTGAAGTCGCAACACTCGCATCCATTGTGGAAGAAGAAACGGCCGCATCCGACGAATATCCGATCGTGGCAGGTCTCTATCTGAACAGGCTTCATCGTGGAATACCTTTACAGGCAGACCCGACAGTGAAATTTGCAGTCGGTGATTTTACGTTGCAGCGTATCCTTTTTGAACATCTGGAAGTCAATTCTCCATATAATACATACAAGCATGCCGGGTTACCTCCCGGGCCGCTGCGCATACCGACTATTAAAGGAATGGATAGCGTATTGAATTATATGAAGCATAATTATCTTTATATGTGCGCCAAGGAAGATTTTTCGGGACGGCATAATTTTGCCGCAACATTGGCAGAGCACAACCGCAATGCAAACCGATACCGGGCTGAGCTGAACCGTAGAAAGATTAGATAAACTTTTTGCTTATTCTTTATGGTAAAAGCTGTATCTTTGGCAGTTGGTATACATAAAAATCAATTTAAGAAACGAAATATACATGGAAAAACAACTATTCTTGGGGGACGAGGCTATCGCACAGGCTGCGATCGACGCCGGCCTATCTGGTGTATATGCCTATCCGGGTACCCCTTCAACTGAAATTACCGAGTATATACAGGGCTCGGCTGTAGCGAAAGAACGGGGAATACACAGCCGTTGGAGTACAAACGAAAAAACAGCGATGGAAGCAGCATTAGGTATGAGCTATGCCGGAAAGCGTACGCTTTGCTGTATGAAGCATGTAGGCTTGAATGTGGCAGCCGACTGTTTTATGAATGCGGGAATGAGCGGTATAAACGGAGGTATGATTATCATAACTGCTGATGATCCTTCTATGCACTCTTCACAAAACGAACAGGATAACCGTGTATATGGTAACTTTGCTATGATTCCGATGCTGGAACCTTCCAGCCAACAGGAAGCATACGATATGGTATATGATGGCTTTGAACTTTCTGAGAAACTGGGTTATCCGGTTCTGATGCGTATCACTACCCGTATGGCACACTCCCGTGCAGGAGTGGTAACCCGTCCGATGAAAGATGAAAATACAATGAATTGTCCGGCAGACGGACGTCAGCGGTTTATCCTGCTTCCGGCTTTGGCCCGCAAACGCTTTAAAGTATTGCTGGAAGTGCAGAAGCAGTTTGTCGAATCATCTGAAACATCCAAATACAATCAATATTTCGATGCACCTAACAAAGACTTGGGTATTATTGCAACAGGTATTGCTTTCAACTATCTGTCTGAAAACTATCCGGACGGATTTGAATATCCGGTATTGAAGATCAGCCAATATCCGCTGCCACGCAAACAGATGGAAAAACTTATAAATGAATGCAAGGAAATTCTGGTTCTGGAAGAAGGTTATCCGGTGGTGGAAGAACAATTGAAAGGATATATGGGTACAGGTGTTAAGGTTCATGGCCGTTTGGACGGAACTTTGCAGCGTGATGGCGAATTGACTCCGGATGCGGTAGGAAAGGCATTGGGTAAAGAAATCGTAAGCTATTATGCAATTCCTGAAGTGGTGGAACAACGACCGCCTGCATTATGCCAGGGTTGTGGCCACCGTGATCTGTATGATGCTTTGAATGAAGTACTGGCTGAATACAAAGATCCGAAAGTGTTCGGTGATATTGGCTGTTATACATTAGGTGCTTTGCCGCCGTTCCGCGCAATCGATACCTGTATCGATATGGGTGCTTCTATCACTATGGCAAAGGGTGCTGCTGATGCAGGCGTTTTCCCGGCTGTATCGGTAATCGGTGACTCTACATTCACTCACTCAGGTATGACTGGATTGCTGGATTGTGTAAACGAAGAAACAAACATCACTATCGTTATTTCTGATAATGAAACAACTGCGATGACCGGTGGACAAGACTCAGCCGGAACAGGACGCCTGGAAGCTATCTGTGCCGGTATCGGTGTGGATCCTGCTCACATTCGCGTAATGGTTCCGTTGAAGAAGAACTACGAAGAGATGAAAACGATCATCCGCGAAGAGATCGAATATAAAGGTGTATCCGTTCTGATCCCGCGTCGCGAATGTATTCAGACATTAACAAGAAAGAAAAAAGCAAGCAAGAAATGAGAGCAGATATTATATTGTCAGGTGTAGGAGGACAAGGTATCCTCTCTATTGCCGCCGTTATTGGAGAAGCCGCTTTGAAAGAAGGTCTGTATATGAAACAGGCAGAAGTACATGGAATGAGTCAGCGTGGAGGGGATGTACAGTCGAACCTGCGTTTATCTGACCAACCGATCGCATCCGACCTGATCCCGAAAGGACATGCCGACCTGATTATTTCCCTGGAGCCGATGGAAAGCCTTCGTTATCTTCCTTATCTGAAGAAAGATGGTTGGTTGGTGACTAACTCACAGCCGTTTGTAAATATCCCTAATTATCCGGATATCGACAAGGTGAACGAAGAACTGAATAAGTTGCCTCATAAAGTGATCCTGGATGTAGAAGCGATAGCTAAGGAAGTTGCTACTGCCCGTGCTGCTAATATTGTCATGTTGGGAGCAGCTGCTCCGTTTATCGGAATTGAATATAACAAGATAGAAGACGGTATTCGTCGTATCTTCGGACGTAAAGGTGAAGAAGTGGTTGAAATGAACCTGAAAGCACTGAAAGCCGGTTACGATGTTGCCCAAAGTTTAAAATAAAGCGTATGAACAAGTACCTCTTAACCGCCATCCTGACGATCTTTGCCTTTATTGCCCGTGCACAAAATGACGGGGATATAATAAAGGTAGGAGATCAGATGCCGGCATTTACCATCGTTTCCGATAACGGAACAAAAATGTCGTCAGCAACCTTGAAAGGAAAAGTGACCCTGGTAAACTTTTTTGCCACCTGGTGTCCTCCCTGTCAGAAAGAACTGGCAGATGTGCAACAGAAACTCTGGCCGAAGTATAAGGATAATAAGAACTTTCAGCTGTTGGTGATCGGCCGTGAACATACGGATGCTGAACTGGCTAAATACAATGAAAAGAAAGGTTTTACCTTCCCGTTGTATCCGGATAAGAACCGTGCAATCTTCGGAGCGTTTGCAAAGAATCTGATTCCTCGTAGTTATTTGATTGGTAAAGACGGTAAAGTGATCTATGCCAGCAAAGGATATACGGAAGAAGAGTTTGCAGAATTGATGGAAAAGATCGAGGCTGCTGTAAAATAAATAATATGCAATATCAGAATATACATTTAATCTATTTTTCTCCAACACATACTTCGGCAAAGATCGCGTATGCTATTGCCGAAGGGTTGGGGGGCGATACATTATCAGAATCGGATATCACTCATGAGGCACTGAAAGAAACGCTTCATATAGAAGGTAACGAGTTGGTGATCGTGGCGGCTCCTGTCTATGGCGGACGGGTTGCGGAAACGGCTATGGAGCGTATTCGTCTGTTCGAGGGAGAAAATACGCCGGTCATTCCGGTTGTCGTGTATGGTAACCGCGACTACGAGGATGCCTTGAAGGAATTGAGCGATGTGTTGGTTGCACAAGGTTTTGTGCCTGTCAGTGCAGGAGCTTTCATCGGGGAGCATTCTTTTAGCCGGAAAGATATGCCTATTGCTGCCGGTCGTCCGGATAAGGAAGATTTGCAGAAAGCGTCTGAATTCGGAAGAGAAGTACTGAAGAAATTGGATGCAGTGTCTTCTCTGGCTGATTTGCCGGTGTTAGAGACAAAGGGTAACTTTCCATATAAGGTAAAGGGGCCTTCAACGCCACAAGCTCCGGTAACAGATGAGGATTTGTGCACGCAATGTGAGTATTGCATCGATGTATGCCCGATTGCAGCCATATCGATTGTAGACGATCATATGTTCAGCGATCCGCTTCTTTGCATCAAATGCTGTGCCTGTGTGAAAGAGTGTCCGGAAGGAGCTCGTACGTTCGATACACCTTATACGGCTATGCTTCATAAAAACTTCAGCGCACGTCGCGAACCGGAATTGTTTGTTTGATTTGACTAAATGATCAGTTTATAGCCGATCCCCCGGATGTTCACAATCTGAACCGAGGGATCGGCTTTTAGTTTTTTACGTAGCTTGGTAATAAATACGTCCATACTGCGTGCGTTGAAAAAAGAATCGTCCCCCCATAACTTCAGTAATACCGGCTTGCGGTGTAATATATCATTTATATGTAGGCAGAGCATGCGTAATATTTCGGCCTCGCGATGGGAGAGAGTTTCTGTATGGTCGCTGATATGTAAGGTCTGGCGCGGATAGTCGAATATATATTGTCCGATGCTGAACACTTCCGGCTGTTTTTCTTCTTCCATAGTGATCGGGCGGTTCAGTAAGGCCAGGATACGGACGATCAGTTCTTCCATATCGAAAGGTTTTTTCAGATAGTCGTTCCCTCCCAAGTGGAAACCGGTAACCAGATCATCGACCGATGAACGGGCGGTGAGGAACAGGATCGGTGTTCGCGTATCAGTTTGACGGATCATTTTAGCGACGGTAAATCCATCCATTTGAGGCATCATTACGTCCAGCACCAATATATCCGGTTTTAAGCGGCTGTATAATGCCATTGCTTCATTACCGTTCGCAGCTATTGTAATCCGGAACTCCTGGCGGCTTTCTAGGCTGTCCTTGATTATTTTGGCTAATGCTATTTCGTCTTCGGCCAGTAATATATGTATCATTTCTTTTCCGGTATTAAAATCGTAAATGTACTTCCTTCTTTTTCTCTGCTTTCAACGGAAATACTTCCGTTGTGCCGTTCTATAATATCTTTTACGTAACTAAGTCCGAGCCCGAAGCCTTTTACATCGTGAATATTCCCTTTGGGGACACGGTAGAAGCGTTCGAATATACGGCCTGACTGGGAGGAGGGGATGCCTATGCCATTATCCGCCAGATCGATTTGTATTCCTTTTTCCGTCCGGACTGCCCGGATGGAGATATATACGCTCTTGCCGGAATATTTGATCGAATTGTCGAGCATATTACTGATCACATTGGTGAAATGTAATTTGTCGGCATATACTGTTACATCTTCCGGTTCGCAAGTGATCTCAAAAGAAACAGGCTTTTCTGCTTTTAGCTTGAATTGCAGTGTCAGACTCTCTATAACGGGTTTAATTCGGAATGTTTCTTTTAGTAACCGGAAATTTTTCCGCTCGTCAACGGCCATGCTAAGTATTTTTTCAACCAACCCCGAAAGATGTTTCAATTGTTGCCGGCACAGCGTGAAGTATTCTTCCCGTGTCTCCTTTTGTTCAACGAAGTTGAATGTTTGCATAGCGTCAATTGCTGAGTAGGTGATGGTTATCGGAGTCTTTAGCTCGTGTGTCATGTTATTGACAAAATCATTTTTGATCTGGGCAATCGTTTTCTGACGTAGGATAGTGCGTATCAGATAGATATAACAAGCCGTCGTTATGATGATCAGCAAGAATGAAGCGAGGAATAGCGGGCCCATTTGTTTGATAACTGTCTCTTCCGGTGCGATGATGAATCCTCTCATTGCGATGCTGTCGTCTGTGTTTACTCCTATTTTCTGTGTAGGAAGTAGATTACCCGGATTCTGGTCGTCCGATAAAGAAGAGGCTAGGAGAGTGTCTTTCCCTAGCGTAAAATCGATAAAATGAGCATTGTGTATGCCTTCTGCTTTAAGGAGGGTAGACCATAAGCTGTCTACTTTTTCAATATCGACGGGAGAGAGTCCGTTGATCGCTTGCCAGATCCCTTTGAATGCCATTCTCATCATAGGCGTATTTTCCGGCTTATAAGCCTGGAAAACGGAACTGTCGCTTTCATTGAACAGTTGGAGACGGGTACGGGAATAATATCTCCGGGGTGTCTGTTGGGATGCAGCATGTGAAGTGCTGTCCATTGAAAAATTAAACTCGACTTCACCATGCGGTGCACCGGCTGTCGTATCATTTTTCATCTTTTCCATCCGGTTCGTCAAGTCTTCATTTATGGCTTGCTGAAGTGTCTCATTGATAATTCTCCCGATTTGTTGCTTCTCGATATTGTAACTGTTCCACAACCAATATCCCTGGAAAAAGAATATTCCCAGAACCGATAAAGAGACAAAGATCAGTATAAGCCGCATCTGTAATTTCATATTACAAAGATAGATGGATTTATCTCCGTTCATTCCGGTGGTAACACTAAATAACAGAAGATTGCAAAGCGGTAACATGAAGGTCGGAGTAGTCTGTCTATATTTGTATTGTCCGAATGGATATATCATATTTAAAACTTAAAATAAGAAATTATGAAAAGCAAGTATCGTTTATTAGCAGGTATTGCAATTTTATGGATAGGCTTGCTCCAACCTGTTGAAGCCCAGAAGGCCAGCAAGCAAATAGGAGACCTGATCAACCAGTCTGACTGGTTCCGTTTGGAAGAAGAGTATCCAAAGGTAACGGGGCAGATCCGGTCGGTTGCCGTAAAGGCTTTATCGGAAGTGATGATCGGCGCTTACTTCAACAAACCGGAGGAAACTATTCTGTTGATCGATTCTTTATTAGAGCATCATCAGGAAGATCTGGGATTCCCGAATGTCAGTAGCATGGTCGCCCTTCGTGGTAAATTACAGGGAGAAATAGGGCTGTATGCACAGTCTGCTGACGGATTGTATGATTTTCTGAACCAGATACAGGCTTTTGCGAAGAAAGAAGACTTTCCTTCCCACCAGCAAATAGCAGATTATTATAATGTTTTGCGTAATGAAGCAGCGCCTCTTATTGTCCGTCCGGATCAGGATTCAGAAATTCCGATGACAATAGAAGAAGCGGGTAGAGGTGTCCTGATGTTTGTCCCTGTCCGGATTCATGGTAAAAATTATAGATTTATTTTTGATACCGGAGCGGGAAGTACATTTATTTCCAAACGTTTGGCTGATGAAATAGGGATTCGGATCATACGGGATTCATTACATATAGCAGGCGCTTTTGCTACCGGTACCGGTAAAAGCGGTATATTAGATAGTATGGAAGTTGGGGATATTGTTTTTAAGAATGCGGTTGTTACGATAGCTGACCCCAATCCGGCAGTGGATACTGTTTATCAGGTTGATGCTGTTTTGGGAACCGATTTTATGCGGTTGGTCGGTCAGGTCGATATTTATCCGGTAGATAAAAAAGTAGTATTTCCGGTGAAAAAGAGTTCACTTCCTGATACTGGTAGAAACATGTGGCTGTATGATGGTGGCTTGAGACTAAAAGTTTTTTCAGGTGATGAACGGTTACGTTTTGTTTTCGATACAGGTAATGTTCGTGCCGATATGTTTTATCCCTATTATCAAAAACATAAGGAATGGATTGATAAGGAGGGCGTTAAGGAAACCATTTCCGGAGGTGGGTTTGGTGGTGTGCGAACTTTTGAAGTACTTCGTTTGCCTTCTATTCCGATGCGTTTAGGTGATACCTCTTTTCAGTTGAAGAATATTCAGGTGGAATGTAATGCTTCTGATGCGGAGAGTTATCAAAATGGTGAAGACGGTTCTCTGGGAATGGATTTTATAAATTTATTCCGGCGGATTACCATTAATTTCGATTCGATGTATTTGGATGTGGAAAAGGATAATTAATAAAAAAGCATCTTACAGGGTAAAAACATTAGGTATAATAAGATGTAAAGATCACATCTATACAAAAAAATCGTTCAACAGCTGTTCTTTATTCATTCAACAATTATCGAATAATCATTAGACAGTTGTCGAACGAATAGAAAACATATATCGAACGAATAATTCTTTGAATCGGAAATTTAATTGTCTTGAGGAAGAAAGTTTTTCATCTGGGAATGCCCTGGAAGCCTCCCTGTATTTTTTTAGTCTCTTTCACCCGTACATTATAATACAGTGCCTACCGTGAAAAAATAAATAAAAAATAATTGGTGAAAAGTTTGGAGTGTAATAGTAATTCTTCTACTTTTGCACCCGCATTCGAGAGAGAACGGCGCATGATACATGATGAAAGAGGTAACCTGTGTAAAGGGGATGAGGTTAGCGATGCTAAGCAACAATCCAACCGCCACAGCGACTTCAGAAAAACTTTTCAAATTTTCTTCTGAAAAATTTGGTAGTTAAAAAAAAGTCCTTACCTTTGCAGCCGCAATCGAAAAGAAAGCGAAAGTTCTTTGAAAGATTTACATATCAACAAGTAGTACAAGTATTATAATTAATACCGTCAAAACTTGAAAATAAATAACGGATTCTGAGCAAGACAAAACAATTTATACAACGAAGAGTTTGATCCTGGCTCAGGATGAACGCTAGCGACAGGCTTAACACATGCAAGTCGAGGGGCATCAGGGGGTAGCAATACTCTGCTGGCGACCGGCGCACGGGTGAGTAACGCGTATGCAACCTACCTATCAGAGGGGGATAACCCGGCGAAAGTCGGACTAATACCGCATAAAACAGGGGTCCCGCATGGGAATATTTGTTAAAGATTAATTGCTGATAGATGGGCATGCGTTCCATTAGATAGTTGGTAAGGTAACGGCTTACCAAGTCTGCGATGGATAGGGGTTCTGAGAGGAAGGTCCCCCACACTGGTACTGAGACACGGACCAGACTCCTACGGGAGGCAGCAGTGAGGAATATTGGTCAATGGGCGAGAGCCTGAACCAGCCAAGTCGCGTGAAGGATGAAGGATCTATGGTTCGTAAACTTCTTTTATAAGGGAATAAAGTGCGGGACGTGTCCTGTTTTGTATGTACCTTATGAATAAGGATCGGCTAACTCCGTGCCAGCAGCCGCGGTAATACGGAGGATCCGAGCGTTATCCGGATTTATTGGGTTTAAAGGGTGCGTAGGTGGTTTATTAAGTCAGCGGTGAAAGTTTGTGGCTCAACCATAAAATTGCCGTTGAAACTGGTTAACTTGAGTATATTTGAGGTAGGCGGAATGCGTGGTGTAGCGGTGAAATGCATAGATATCACGCAGAACTCCAATTGCGAAGGCAGCTTACTAAACTATAACTGACACTGAAGCACGAAAGCGTGGGGATCAAACAGGATTAGATACCCTGGTAGTCCACGCAGTAAACGATGATTACTAGGAGTTTGCGATACACAGTAAGCTCTACAGCGAAAGCGTTAAGTAATCCACCTGGGGAGTACGCCGGCAACGGTGAAACTCAAAGGAATTGACGGGGGCCCGCACAAGCGGAGGAACA
Source organism: Parabacteroides sp. HGS0025 (assembly GCF_000969845.1). Classification (NCBI taxonomy): domain Bacteria; kingdom Pseudomonadati; phylum Bacteroidota; class Bacteroidia; order Bacteroidales; family Tannerellaceae; genus Parabacteroides; species Parabacteroides sp. HGS0025. Next base: position 230,395 of record NZ_KQ033904.1, on the reverse strand, counting down.
TGTGGTTTAATTCGATGATACGCGAGGAACCTTACCCGGGTTTGAACGCATTTGGACAGTCCTTGAAAGAGGATCTCTAGCAATAGCCATTTGCGAGGTGCTGCATGGTTGTCGTCAGCTCGTGCCGTGAGGTGTCGGCTTAAGTGCCATAACGAGCGCAACCCTTATCTTTAGTTACTAACAGGTCGAGCTGAGGACTCTAAAGAGACTGCCAGCGTAAGCTGTGAGGAAGGTGGGGATGACGTCAAATCAGCACGGCCCTTACATCCGGGGCGACACACGTGTTACAATGGTGGGGACAAAGGGCAGCTACCTAGCGATGGGATGCTAATCTCTAAACCCCATCTCAGTTCGGATCGAAGTCTGCAACCCGACTTCGTGAAGCTGGATTCGCTAGTAATCGCGCATCAGCCATGGCGCGGTGAATACGTTCCCGGGCCTTGTACACACCGCCCGTCAAGCCATGGGAGTTGGGGGTACCTAAAGTCCGTAACCGCAAGGATCGGCCTAGGGTAAAACCGATGACTGGGGCTAAGTCGTAACAAGGTAGCCGTACCGGAAGGTGCGGCTGGAACACCTCCTTTCTGGAGCGAAGAGTTCGTTATCAAGTTG
>NZ_KQ033904.1:0-227963 GCF_000969845.1 Parabacteroides sp. HGS0025 | reverse complement strand
CAGGCTCCCTAGAAAATCCGCTAAGCATATTCATAGAGTACCCGTACCGTAAACGGACACACGTAGTTGGGTTGAGAATACTGAGGCGCTCGAGTGATTCACGGTTAAGGAACTAGGCAAATTGACCCTGTAACTTCGGGATAAAGGGTCCCACTGTAACAGGTGGGCGCAGAGAATAGGTCCAGGCAACTGTTTAACAAAAACACATGGCTGTGCAAAATAGAAATATGAGGTATACAGCCTGACACCTGCCCGGTGCTGGAAGGTTAAGAGGAGATGTCATCGCAAGAGAAGCATTGAATTGAAGCCCCAGTAAACGGCGGCCGTAACTATAACGGTCCTAAGGTAGCGAAATTCCTTGTCGGGTAAGTTCCGACCTGCACGAATGGTGTAATGATCTGGACACTGTCTCAACCGTGAGCTCGGTGAAATTGTAGTATCGGTGAAGATGCCGATTACCCGCGATGGGACGAAAAGACCCCGTGAACCTTTACTATAGCTTTACATTGAATTTGGGCAACTAATGTGTAGGATAGGCCGGAGACTTTGAAGCAGGTACGCCAGTATTTGTGGAGTCGACGTTGAAATACGGCCCTTTGGTTGTTTGAGTTCTAACTCGCTAAGCGAGGACACTGTATGGTGGGTAGTTTGACTGGGGTGGTCGCCTCCAAAAGAGTAACGGAGGCTTCTAAAGGTACCCTCAGACCGATTGGTAACCGGTCGTAGAGTGTAATGGCATAAGGGTGCTTGACTGGGAGAGAGACAACTCGATCAGGTAGGAAACTAGAGCATAGTGATCCGGTGGTTCCGCATGGAAGGGCCATCGCTCAAAGGATAAAAGGTACTCCGGGGATAACAGGCTGATCGCTCCCAAGAGCTCATATCGACGGAGCGGTTTGGCACCTCGATGTCGGCTCGTCACATCCTGGGGCTGGAGAAGGTCCCAAGGGTTGGGCTGTTCGCCCATTAAAGTGGCACGCGAGCTGGGTTCAGAACGTCGTGAGACAGTTCGGTCTCTATCTATCGTGGGCGTAGGATATTTGCGAGGCTCTGACACTAGTACGAGAGGACCGTGTTGGACAGACCACTGGTTTACCGGTTGTACCGCCAGGTGCACCGCCGGGTAGCTAAGTCTGGATTGGATAAGTGCTGAAAGCATCTAAGTACGAAGCCAGCCTCAAGATTAGATATCCCCATGAGGGTCGTCGTAGACTACGACGTTGATAGGCTACAGGTGTAAGGGCAGTAATGTCGAAGCCGAGTAGTACTAATAGCCCGAGACTTTCTTTTTCCGGCAGGAAGGATTGATATATCAGCAGATGGCAAGTAGCAATACAGGCCATAAAGCGAAGGTTACTGATAAAGTAGCGTTGTCCTAGGTCAAACATCTTAAAAGATATTAAGGTGGTTATAGCGTTGGGGATCCACCTCTTCCCATTCCGAACAGAGAAGTTAAGCCCAACCACGTCGATGGTACTGCGTAAAAGTGGGAGAGTAGATAGCCGCCGTTTTAGAGTCAAATACTCAAAACAAGGAAAAGGAGTTAATTCATATGAGTTAACTCCTTTCTGTGTTTAATAAGATTGTAAATAAAAGAATTGAACCGAGTAGACTTCTAATCAAAACTCAGTTTTATCACTTCTCCGTAAGACGGAATATTCTTGAAGGCTTCTTTTATATCATATTCTCCTGCATACACGCGTGCGCAGGTCAAAACACCTCCGTGTGCAAAGAGGCATACTTTTTCCAATCCGCTTTTTCTTAGTTCTTCTAAAAAAGAACTAACCCGGTTATATTGATCCATCAGTGATTCTCCCGAAGGAGTCTGTACGTTGATCCAGTCATTGAACCATACTTCCGAGCGCGGATCTGAAGATAACTCTTCCCATGACTTCATTTCCCATTCTCCGAAGTTAAGCTCTTTGATACGATCTTCCCGTGTGGCATCCGGATAGCCGCAATAGTGAGCCAGCCGTACGCAACGTGTGAGAGGGCTGCACCATACTTGATCGAATGTAAGTCCGTTCAATGATGCTTTTACTTTCTCGGCTTCCTCTTCGAATGTAGGACGTAATGCTACATCCGTTTGTCCGTAGGCATAACCTGCCGGTACGTCAACGGATGTATGTCTTATCAGATAAATCTCCATATATTTCTTTTATTGTGTTGTTGTATATATAACAGCTATACCGAGGTTAAAGCTTAATTCGCATAGCAGAAATGTCGCTCCGCAACAATCGCCGGTGTAGCCTTGTATCTTCTTTTTCATAAAAGAGGTGAGCATGTACCAGGTTATTACCGGAAGAATTCCTGCCAGAAGATATACTGGTTCAGGCAACCAGTATAATGGCAGAGCAGTGCATATTATACTGAACAGGTATTCACCTTTAGTCATGCGGCTATATACCGTTTTACTTTTGGCTTCTTCTTCTTTACGGGCATAGGGGAGCCGGTTGATGATCATACTTGCTACGCCTTTACTGAATGGATCACCGGCTAGTATGGCACATCCGGCCAACTCTATTGGAAGATTACTTAACAGTAAGTAATACAGGCCGAAGTAAGTGATTAATCCGATTACACCATAGCTTCCGATATGTGAATCTTTCATGATGGCAAGGATCCGTTCGCGGCTGGTTCCTCCTCCGAAGCCGTCGAAGAAATCGGCCAGTCCGTCTTCATGGAGACATCCGGTTATCAGTAATCGTGTAATTATGGCCAGTAATAAAGCGACTCCTGCAGGCAGGATGAGTGACCCGGCGTATAATACGATAACCGAAAGCCCGGCAGTCAGCCAACCGACCAACGCCCATCTGCTGACTACGTTTTTAAAGTAGTCAGCCGGAACTTCGGCTAGTCTCCAGAAGGGCAGTCGTGTGAAAAATATAAATGCGGCCAGTATTCGTAACATAGCAATAGAATTGTTAAGACCGAAAAGCTTCCGGTTAAAAATATTTAGTGACAGCTGCCTGCTGGAAACTGTGCATCTCGTTTATCATGCGTACGGCCGATTCGACGATCGGGTAGGCACAAACGGAACCTGAACCTTCTCCCAGGCGTAATCCCAGGTTCAATAGCGGTTTTGCATTTAAGGCATTCAGAACCTTCTGGTGGCCGGCTTCATCTCCGCAATGTCCGAATATGCAATAAGGAAGCATTTCCGGGTATAACCGGGATGCTGCCAGTACGCAGTTTGTCATAATGAAACCATCCACGAGAATGATCATTTTCAGTTCGGCGGCACGTAGCATACCTCCGACAGCCATCACCATTTCGTACCCACCGAAGTAACTGATTACTTCCAGCGGACTGTTGTCTCCCTTATAATTCTCGAGGGCGGCTTTCAGTACATTATATTTATGTTGCACGCCGCTACTATCCAACCCGCTTCCGGCACCGACACATTCCTGCAAAGGAATACCTGTCAGGCAGGTCATCCACATACTGGATGCAGCCGTATTGCCTATCCCCATTTCGCCGAAACTGATGACATTGCAGCCTTCCTTATGGCAATCGCTTACGATATCCGCTCCGTATTGAAGAGCCTGTTCCATTTCTTCCCGGGTCATAGCTGCCTCATGCAGAAAATTACGTGTACCTTTCCGGATCTTACGGTTTATTAATTGAGGAATCGCTGGAAAATCGAAATCGACACCTCCATCCACAATCTTTAGCTCAAAACCATGCAGGCGGGCAAGGAAACATACGCCGGCACCACCGTTCAGGAAATTGTGGATAACCTGACGGGTGACTTCCTTTGGAGATTTGCTTACTCCTTCATCTGCAATGCCATGATCGGATGCGTAAATAACATTGACAGGATGATTTAAGGTGGGGGAGAGAGTTTGTTGGATCAAACCGATCTGAAGCGCTATTTCTTCTAATGTTCCTAACGAACCTTTGGGTTTCGTCAAATTGTTTATTTTATCCTGCAATGCTTCTGCAATGGCTGGATCTGGTTTTTCAATATGAAATGTGATCATTGTTTTGTTATTTATTTATCCTTTTATTTTCACTGGTATTCCGCTAATCATCAGAACTACTTCGTCTGCATGGGAGGCGATATATTGATTAAGCCATCCCTGTAGGTCTGTGAATTTGCGTTGAACGGGATCGGGCGACACTCCGCCTAGTCCGATCTCATTCGTAACGAAAATCAGGAAAGCTTCCTGCTTCGTTAGTCGGTCGAACTCCTCCTTCAGTTCCTGCAGGGAGCGTTCGACATTACTTTCATTATCGAAGAAGAAGTTTGTACCCCATAAGGTGACACAGTCTATGACAACTACCCGGCCCGTCATATCGTGGCGACTCAGGAATTTTTCTTCTTCTATGTTTGTCCATTCCGGGCCACGATCGGCCTGATGGCGGAGGACACGTTGACGGAATTCTTCATCCCACACACGCGAGGTGGCCAGGTAAACCGGGTTAGGGGCTAATGACAAGGCTAACTTTTGCGCGTATCCGCTTTTACCGGAACGTTGTCCTCCTGTTACAAGTACGATATGCTTGTCCGACATCTGATTTATTCACCTTTGGGCTTACGGTTGGTTGTCCGTTTTGCCTTATTTGCCGGGTTGTTTTTACTTGTTTTCCGTAGGCTGGCCGATTTAGGAGAAGCAGCAAGACGTTGTGCAACCGCCGCTTTCCCCAGTGATTTACCGAACTTTGGTTGTAAAGCTTCTTTCAATGCTTTCTCTTCCGGACTCAACTTCTCTTTCGGTTTTGTACCGCTTTTCGCCGCTTTTCTTGCAGCAGCATACTTGTTGTATTTAACATACTTGCCGGGTCTTAGCGTTTTGCCGGAACCAGTCGGATTACTACTGCTTTTTTCCGTCTTAGCAGCTGTCTCCGCCGTAGACACAGGAGCGATTTTCTTTTCCTTTTTCTCCGGAGCTTTTGTTGTTTCACCGAAAACCAGATTCTGGGTTTTACCCACAACTGCGCGTGAATGTTCCTGAGCCAGTCCTTCATATTTGCCGACATTGATCTGGATATCGTCCAGTAAGACAATATCGGATTTACTGACTTTCTGGCCAACTTCCGGTTGTTTGCCATTAACGGTAACCCGTCCCATTTCAATAAACTTGTCCGCTTCCCGGCGTGAGCAATAACCTGCGTCACTGAGCAATTTGTTTAATCTTATTTCCATTGTATATAATTGTCTTTAATGTAATAATAGTGATAGAAGACAAACAAGCAATCCCATTGCGAGTTCTGTGTTGCTATTTATTTTAGTAGCAATTAACATGTCTTCTGTTGTAAAGCTTCTGTCATTGAGACCAATATAGGGCTTTTCGACTGCTTGACCAAAATAATCGTGCGTTCCTCCGAAACGACAGTCCAGAATTGCAGCCAGGGCAGCTTCCGGATATCCTGAGTTGGGACTGAGGTGGGCACGGCCGAAACGCTGAAGAAAACTTCTTTTATTCCAGTTGCCGGAAACCAGCAGCATCAGGCAGGCTGTCAACCGGGCCGGAATATAATTGGCCACATCGTCCAACCGGGCGGCAACCTGTCCGAAATCTTTGTATCGATCGTTTTTATATCCGATCATCGAATCGAGCGTATTGATCATTTTGTAAGCCATCATGCCGGGCAATCCCAGAAAAGCAAACCAGAACATGGGGGCGATCACTCCGTCGCTCAGGTTTTCGGCGAGTGTTTCCAGTGCAGCCGCCCTTATCTCCTGGGGAGATAAACGGGAAGTGTCGCGACCGACGATGCGCCCGACCTGGACACGGCCTTCTTCCACACTCCGGTCTACCGCTTCAAAGACTGCTTTCACTTCTGTAATTAATGTTTTTCCTGCCAGGCAGTAGAAAACTCCGACTCCGACTAGTAGCCCGTAAAATAATGTATTGATCAATCCGGCCCAGTATAATAGCAGGTAAACCAAAAGATAGACACCGGCAACAAGAACCAGTGTAAGTAAACCTCCTTTGTAGAAACGATTGTCCCCCCGGTTAAGTTTTTTCTCACCGAAAGAGATGAGCTTGCCGAACCACACGATAGGATGGGGCCATCCTGCCGGATCACCCAGTAAGCGGTCTGCCAGCCATCCCCCTAAAAAGGGAATTACTTTAATTAAATATATAGGTTGATATGCCCAGTACATAGTATTTGTTATATGAGAGACAAAGGTAGAAAATTGTACCGTTTTTTGTTTTGTAAATTCACGAATAAATATCTACCTTTGTCTTATGCTAAGGATAATAACACATATAGAGCGACTATTGCTGGTGCACGATTGCGTGATCGTACCGAAATTCGGTGGATTTGTGCTGCAAACGGTTTCTTCCGTTTACAACGGGGCAGATCATCTGTTTAATCCGCAACGCAAAGAGATCGTCTTTAACATCACATTGCAACATAACGACGGCTTACTTTCGGAATCATACATGCAGATGTATGATGTGAACTACCGTAAGGCGCAGTTAATGCTGGAAGAAGATGTTGAAGACATGAAAGCCGCTTTGCAGGAGGAAAGGAAATTATCTCTGGGGGTATTAGGATCTTTTAGCCTGGGAATGGAAGGCCAGGTGATTTTTCATCCGGGTAATTCAGACTCTTTCAGTATTGTTTCATACGGACTGGCTGCATTTAATTTCCCGCAGTTGAAACCTGTTTTGGCCGAGCGTGAAGAAGTCGCTTTGCTTAGAGGGAAGAAAAAGAAAGATATATTATATATTCCGGTCAATCGTAAATTTCTCCGCGTAGCTGTGGCTTCGGCTGCTGCTCTGGCTTTATTCCTGTTGATATCGACTCCTGTAAAGGATGTGAACCAGGCAGCATATACAGCCAGTTTTGTTCCGACAGAAATGGTTACTAAAAGTGTGCCGGAGGTGAAAGTGGAAGAGGTTGTGCCTGCAGTGTCTGTTGTAGAAGAGGCAAAAGTAGCTGAAGTGAAAAAGAATGTCGCAGTACCTGCCGCAGCTCCCAAGGTAAAGAAGCAAGAGGTCGTATCGAAGCCTGTTGCCAAAACTCCTAATCCTAAAATGTTCCATATCGTAATTGCCAGTTTCCCGACTGCGGAACAGGCTGATAAATACATGGCCGGTGTGGATCGTAAAGAATGTAAGCATGTGAGTAAGGTAGCCCGCGATGGAAAATATCGCATTTATGCAGATAAATTTGATAACCGGGAACAAGCCGAGGCTTATATGGCTACACTTCGCACCAATGAAAAATATAAAGATGCCTGGTTGTTCATTAGCCGGTAAGGATATGACTTATTGTATATATTTCTGATCTTTCACAGATCGCATCAAGACTGATATAAAAAAGCATCCGAGAGAAATTTGATTTTCCCTCGGATGCTTTTTCTTTTTCTTCCGAAGAAATTTGAATTTTCGTTCGGAAGCGTTTTATAGTTATTGTAATTTACTCTTCTTCTTGTTTAGGTTGCTTTTTCTTTTTTAACCGGCCTGCTTTACGTAAAGCCTGATCCAGAATGTACAGGATCTGGCCATTGGTGCTGCGGAACTCATCCGCAGCCCAGGTTTCGATAGCATCCATCATTTCTGTATCGATTCGCAGAACAAAATTTTTGGTTGCATTCTCTTTTTTGGCCATCACTTATATTAATATTAAAACTTTAGAATCATTGAAACAAGCTTCCGGAATTTATGACCGGACAAATGGATTTACAGGTATAAATGACAATAGGCAACTAGCAAATCCTTGCAACTATAATGATTGATATATGATATTATTTTGATATCACAAATTAAAGCCTTTATCCGGAGATATCCAAATAAATTGTATCCTTTTTTAGGGGAGTATTTAAAATATTCTTTAGCTTTGTCTACTCAAAATTTACGCGATTGGAATTTCAATTAGATACAGACAACAAGGAGTTTCAGGATGCCCTGCAACTGATTACTCACACGCGCCAGTCTGTTTTCCTTACAGGGAAAGCAGGGACGGGTAAGTCTACATTTCTCAAATATATCTGTGCACATACAAAAAAGAAGTATGTAGTATTGGCTCCGACCGGAATTGCTGCAATAAATGCGGAGGGAGTAACCTTGCATTCTTTCTTTAAATTGCCGTTCCGTCCGATGTTGCCCGATGATCCGGATCTGAGTCTGAAAGACGGAAGGATTTTTGAATTCTTTAAATACAGGAAGGAGCACCGGAAGATCATTTCGGAAGTCGAATTGATCATCATTGATGAGATATCGATGGTTCGGGCGGATATAATTGATAGTGTCGACCGCATTTTACGTGTTTTTTCCGGAAATATGCGTCTGCCTTTTGGTGGAAAACAATTATTGTTTGTCGGTGATGTTTTTCAATTAGAGCCCGTTGTGCCATCAGACCAGAAAGAGATTTTGAGTCTGTTTTATGCCAGTCCGTTCTTTTTTTCTGCCCGCGTTTTTAACTCGATCAACCTGGTGCCGATAGAGTTGCAAAAGGTATATCGGCAAACCGATCCTGTTTTTATAAATATACTGGATCGGATACGCAATAACGCTGCCCGCAAGCAGGAGCTGGATACGCTGAATGCCCGTTGTTTTCCGGAATTTGTTCCGCGTAATGAGGACATGTATATCACGCTCGCTACCCGTCGCGACCAGGTAGATTTTATCAATGAAAAAAGATTATCGGAACTACCCGGTGAAGAATTTATCTCGACAGGCCGTATAGACGGCGATTTTCCGGAATCTTCTTTGCCTACCCAACTGAACCTGGCAATTAAGGAACAAGCTCAGGTGATTTTTATAGATAATGATCACGAGCGGCGTTGGGTGAATGGTACTATCGGAATGGTTTCCGGCATCGACGAAAACGGAAATGTTTATGTGCTGCTGGAGAATGGCATTGAACATTTGGTGGAACCTACTTCATGGCGCAATTATAAGTATAAATATAATGAGAAAGAAAAGCGGATAGAAGAGGAGATAGTCGGAACCTTCGAACAATTACCTATCCGCCTGGCCTGGGCGATCACTGTACATAAAAGCCAGGGACTAACTTTTAGCCGGGTTGTCGTAGACCTGACCGGTGGTGTTTTTGCCGGCGGACAGACGTATGTTGCTCTAAGCCGCTGCACTTCTTTGGAAGGACTGGTGTTGAAGAGCCGGGTTGCATCACACGATATATTTGTCCGTAAAGAAATCGTTCAGTTCAGTCAGATCTTTAATAGCAAGGAACTGATCGACAAAAGTCTCCGTGAGAGCGAAGCCGAACTTTTATATGCCCGCGCAGTTCATGATTTCAATAGAGGGAATATGAAAGAAGCCGTGGAATCTTTCTCGATGGCGGTTGGAAAACGGAATGAGCTTGACAAACCGTTGGTTCAACGCCTGCTTCGTTCCAAACTTCAACGGATCAATACGCAACGGGAACAAATCAAGAAATTGAAAGAGGAACTGTATGCCCAACGTGAAATCCTGAAAGAATATGCCCATGAATATTATCTGATGGGAAATGAATGCGTGACAAAGGCCAACGACCCGAATGCCGCTTTGCGCTCATTCGATAAAGCTCTGAAGCTTTATCCGGAATATGTGGATGCCTGGGTTCGTAAAGGTGTTACGTTATTGGATATGGGAGAAGACTATGAAGCCCAGATCGCTTTGAATGAAGCTGTCCGGTTAAGCCCTCTTTCGTTTAAAGCCCGTTATAATCGTGGTAAATGTTATCTGCGCATGAAATATCATGAAGAAGCGGTTGCGGATCTCCAAAAAGCAGTCTCAATCAAGCCCAAACACGCATCAGCACACGAATATCTGGCTGAAGCATACCGTTATGTAGGTGAAGAAGAACTGTCCCGTCAGCACCAGGATATAGCCGATAGTTTGAGAGAAAATAGAAATATTTAAGAAAGACCATAAAAATCAAAAGGAATCGTAATGGTTTGGTAACATAGATTATATATCTTTGCGGTGTTTTAAAAAAAATGTATTGATTGTTTTATTTTAAACACTACTTATATGAGGGGCTTATCTATATTCTTTCTTTTTCTTTTTTGCTTGACATTCGGTCTGAATGCTCAAATAACAACATCAGGAATCAGTGGTAAAGTTACAGCGGAAGGTGAAGCATTAATTGGTGCAACCGTTCAGGCAGTCCACGAACCGTCCGGTACTATTTATGGAACCGTTACTAATGCGGATGGGCGCTATAGCCTGCAGGGGATGCGTACCGGGGGGCCTTATTCGGTCGAAGTTTCTTATGTCGGATTTCAGAAGGCTGTATTTAAGAATATTACGCTTCAACTAGGTGAAACTTATCTGTTGGATGTAACATTGACAGAGTCACTATCGCTCGATGAAGTGGTTGTTACTGCATCGAAAGCAGCCTTGTTTAATTCTCAGAAAACAGGAGCGGCACAGAACTTCAACCAGGAACAGATCCTTTCGACTCCGACGATCAACCGTAGTATTTTCGATATCACAAAAATGAATCCATTAGGTGTGAATACCGGTGCAGGTATGTCTTTCGCCGGATCGAATAATAAATACAACTCTTTCCAGATCGACGGTGCGGTCAGCAATGATGTCTTCGGACTTTCCGACAGTGGTACCAACGGAGGAAAGACCGGTATGAACCCGATCTCTCTGGATGCAATTGAAGAAATACAAGTTGTTATAGCCCCTTTCGACGTTCGTCAAGGAGGTTTTACCGGTGGTGGTGTAAATGCGATCACGAAGTCAGGTACAAATACTTTTCATGGTTCTGCTTACGGCTATTATAATAATGAGAAGTTTTATGGTAAAACAGCCGGTAAAGATGTAAAAGAACGTAAGAAAGTAACCGATTTATCTTCCGAAACGTATGGCTTTACGTTCGGTGGCCCGATTATCAAGAATAAGCTGTTCTTCTTTACGAACTTTGAACGGACAAAAGAGTTTCATCCGTCGTCTAATAATATCGGATCAGAATCTTCTTCATTGAAGCAAGAGGAAGTCGATCAGGTAATAGGTAAGATCAAAGAGCTTTCCGGAGGATATGACGGAGGTGGTTACGGCCCTCAGGATGTAGATACCTATTCAAATAAGTTCCTAGCCCGTATCGATTGGAATATTAACCGGAATAATAAATTCACGGCGCGCTATAGCTTGCTGGATGCGAGTAAGATGAATTTTTCGAATAGCAAAAGTTATGCTAAATTGAACGATTGCGGTTATTATAACACTAACTCCACCCATTCTTTGACTATGGAGCTGAATACCACGATCAATCCGATGCTGGCAAACGAATTGAGACTCGGTTGGACACGTGTCCGTGATAATCAGGATGCAATAGGCACTCCTTTCCCCTATGTGAAAATAGCCAATATGACGGGAGGAAGTCTGGAGTTTGGTACAGAAGCCAATTCTTCTGCCAATTCATTGGATCAGGATATTTATACTATAACGGATAATCTGACCTGGACGAAGGGAGCACACGCCATCACTTTCGGAACTCACAATGAGTTTTTCCACATGGCAAACCTTTTCATCTCCAGTAACTATGGCTCGTATACTTATGCTTCGCTAAACGATTTCCTTTCGGTAGGAACGGCAAACGAAGCGATGCCTTCTATCTATAACTATTCTTATTCCCGTGAAGATATAACCGGAACGAAACGCTGGACTCCCAAATTCGGGGCTGCACAACTTGGTTTTTACGTGCAGGATGAATGGAGTGTGACTAATCTGTTCCGTCTGACTTATGGTTTGCGTGTGGATGTTCCTCTTTTCTTTGATACTCCAAGAGCAAATGATCTGTTTAATAACTCTGAAATAGCCCGTCAGTATGGGGTTGTTACTAACCAGACAGCTTCCTCTAAACCGCTCTGGTCGCCGCGTGTTGGTTTCCGCTGGAATCTGAATGAAGACCGGACGACTTTATTGCGTGGTGGTCTCGGTATCTTCACCGGTAGAGTTCCTTTTGTTTGGTTATCAAACAATCTTTCAAAAACAGGTATAGAGATGGGAAACACATACCTCTCCGGAAAAGGTTTTGATGAAGCGCAGGCAAATGGCTTTAAGTTCAACCCCGATCCATCCAATCAATATTTAGGTAAAACGGGAACTTCCGAAATCAACGTATTGGATAAAGACTTTAAGTTCCCTTCCGTATTACGTGCTAACCTGGCTTTGGAACATACCTTTGCCTATGGCATAAAAGCAACTGTTGAAGGACTATATTCAAAGACCCTGAACAATATACTTTACAATAATATCAATTACCAGCCGACCGGTACATTGAATAACGGAGGAGATAACCGTCCTACTTATGAAAAACAGGACAGGAACTTTACCCAGATCATGTATTTGACCAATACGAATAAGGGCTATAGCTATAATCTATCCGCTAAACTGGAAAAAGACTTTGATTTTGGTTTGAGTACTATGGTCGCTTATACCTACGGACAATCCAAATCTGTTTCCGACGGTGACGGATCGCAGGCTTCGTCCATCTGGAAATATAATCCTGTATATTATGGTGATACGAAACAAGAACTGACCTGGTCTTCATTTGATGTCCGTAATCGTATCGTAGCTTCTGTTTCGTACCGGAAAGAGTATGCACGTCATTTTGCAACAACTGTAAGCCTGTACTATACAGGACAAACCGGAGGCCGTTATTCGATCGTTTATAATAACGATATAAACGGTGACGGTGCTTTCAGCAATGACCTGCTTTATATTCCGACCGATGCGGAAATGAATAATATGGTATTCTCCGATCAGGAGAAGGTAACAGCCGCCCAACAGAAAGAATCTTTTATCAACTGGATCAACGGAACGAAGGAGTTGAGAGAGAATAAGGGAAAAGCACTGGAACGTAACCAGATGGTATTGCCTTTCGAACATCACTTCGATTTCCATATTGCACAGGATTTCTTCCTGAATGTATCCGGACGCCGGCATACGCTTCAGTTGAACTTCGACATCTTGAACGTAGGAAACCTATTCAAGAAAAGCTGGGGCTTATATAATACGACATCCGGCGGATACGATATGGCTCCTGTCGTTTATAAAGGCGGAACTTATCAGTTTACCGAAGCAAATACAAGACTGTCTTATCAGGATTTGCTTTCCCGCTGGCATGCACAGATCGGTTTACGTTATATGTTTTGATCGATATTTGTCGGAGAACACGATAATTAAAGAAAAAGGCTCACTATATTTGTGGGTCTTTTTTGTTAAGATATAAAATATGAAGAGATTCTCTATTGTACTTCTGGGATGTATTGCTTTCCTGTTATTGGTGAGTTTAAGTTGTTCGACCCATAATCAGCGTGACCGTTATGTGGTCGTTCTTTCGATGGACGGTTTCCGTGCCGATTATCCCGACCGGGCTTATACACCGACATTAGACTCTTTGGCTGCTGTGGGTGTCCGTGCCACCTTCAGGCCGTCTTTTCCCAGTGTGACATTTCCAAACCATTATAGTATGGCAACCGGCCTGCATCCCGATCATCATGGACTCGTAAATAATTTCTTTTATGCCCCCGATCTGGATAGCATCTACCGCATGGCAGATCCGACTCCCGGTTTTTATGGAGGAGAGCCCATCTGGAATACAGCAGAAAAACAAGGTGTCCGTACAGCTTCTTTCTATTGGGTTGGTAGCGAATATTCGATCCAGGGACGCCAACCGTCTATCTGGAAACCATTTGATAAGAAAGTACCTTTTTCCGACCGTGCCGATTCGGTCATATCCTGGCTGCAACTGCCCGAAAAGGAACGTCCCCGGCTGGTGATGTGGTATATGGAAGAACCGGACGGCATAGGACATCGTTGTACGCCCGATTCTTCAGAAACATTGCAGAAAGTGGAGGAGCTCGACCTCGTATTGAATCACTTCTTTACGGAAGCCCGCAAACTGGACATATTTAAGCAGATCGATTTTATCGTTCTTTCCGATCATGGAATGGCCACTTTTACCCCGGATAAATATGTCAATCTGAATGATTATTTGCCCCGGGATAGTTTCAATTATATATTTGACGGTGTCCCGACTTTGCTGTATCCGAAAGCCGGATACACCGATAAAGCCTATGCAATCCTGCAACAAGTACCCCACATAAGGGTCTGGAAGAAAAATGAAATACCGGAGAAATATGTATATGGCTCTAATCCCCGTATCGGCGACTTGTTCGTCATGCCGGATATCGGCACCTATCTCGATTTCCGGCCGGAATCCAGTCCCCGGCTGGCAGCCACGCACGGATATGATAATTTTGCTCCCGAAATGCAAGCCATATTCTATGCTGCCGGCCCGTCTTTTAAGCAACATGTGGAGTTGCCGGCTATGGCAAATGTGAATTTATATCTGATCCTTGCACGCTTATTAGATATAAAACCTGCCCCTAATGATGGCGACAGTCTGGTAGTGAGCACCTTATTCCGATAGCATTTGATAATAAATATGGATAAAACGGAAAAAACAACTTTTTTTGCGAAGTTTGTTGCTTTTATAGTAAAATACCCGGATTATTCAATTACATTTGTGTCATATTTGAGATTGATTTAAGTTTGTATCAGAAGTCCTTGCTCACAACTTGATTTGTTAAGTAAACTTTTTATCCAACACATTCAGGCTCAATTAACAATTAAATTAAAGTTTACAAGATGAATCTTTACATTTCAAATTTAAGTTACAACATCACAGATGCTGACTTAAAAGAATTATTTGCAGAATACGGAGAAATCGTTTCAGCAAAAGTTATTATGGATAGAGAAACCGGCCGTTCAAGAGGATTTGGTTTCGTTGAATTAAGTGATGACGAGTTAGCAAAAAAAGCAATCGAAGAATTAAACCAGGCAAGCTATGATGAAAAGATCATCAACGTAACAGAAGCCAGACCTAGAGAAGACAGAGGCGACAGAGGTGGTCGTAGCTTCGGAAACAATCGTGGCGGTGGCTACGGTGGCGGAAACAGAGGCGGCGGCTACGGTGGTGGCAATAGAGGCGGCGGAAGATATTAATTCCTTCACAACATAAAAAAAAGCGATCGGAAACGGTCGCTTTTTTTATTGCTATCATAAGGAATGTATGATACACTAAAAGTCATAATTCATTCCCGGACAAAAAGCGAGTTGACTACTTGCACTCTTGATCTGAATCTTATTTTCGCGGGCTAGCCATCCGATTGCAGACCATAAATCAGCTTCACACAATGAGGTCGCTTTTTTCAGCTCCTCAAAACTCCAACATCCACCATCCAGTAACAGATTCCAGATAGTACCTGCATTTAATCCAATTGTTCCTTTCGTCATGACAAACTCTGTTTTATGTTTATGGTATGTTTTATTAAAACAGATTTTGGAAGGAAAATGATATATCCGGGCCGTCTTTTTAGTGTGTTTTAAAAGATAGAGGGCGTTTTATATAATTTTATTTCATAAAGAACCAGCTGCCGATAGCCCCGAGGATAAGTTCAACTACCCTCGACCTATTTTCAATTACCCGGTAGGAAGTTTTTCCTACCCGCCACAAAAACATTGTTCGACGGAGGTGGGACAGCTGTTCGACAAGGGTCGGCCAGCTGTCTGACGAGTGTCGAACAGCTAGCCGACCTCTGTCGGACAAAGAATTTCTCCCTGATGGTTGAGATTATCTGCCGGGTAGCCAATCTTTTCAGGCGGGTACCTGTACTTTTCCCGGTCTCTTCGGGGAAGGAAGCAAAGAAGCCTGCCGAAATTAATCAGCAGGCTTCTTCTGTAGTGCGTCCGGGGATCGAACCCGAGTTTCCGCCGTGAGAGGGCGGCGTCCTAGGCCACTAGACGAATGCACCGTTTCGTGTCATAGTTTTCATTGTTTGACGATGCAAAGCTAGTTATTATTTTGTTTCGGTGTTCTCCGGAACGGAAAAAAATGCAAAGTTTTTTACATCTCCTTGTCATAATGACACCATAATTGTCTTTGTACCACTAAAAGGCGTTAAAACTAAGCGCATTTTCGCTTATATTTCATTGCTCTTCCTGTTTATTTATTCTACCTTTGCCCCCTGTTATTGAACAATATACTATTGAACAATTACTAATACCAGTATTAAAATAACTAATATTATGGCAGAACTAAAAGAAAAACTTTTCTCAGAATTCGCTCCGGTCACTACTGAAGAGTGGATGGCGAAGATCACGGCTGACCTGAAAGGTGCTCCGTTTGAGAAAAAGCTTGTCTGGAAGACAGGCGAAGGATTTAATGTAAATCCTTTCTATCGTGCAGAAGACATCGAAGGTTTGAAGACTACCGAGTCTCTTCCCGGTGAATTCCCTTATGTTCGCGGAACAAAGAAGGATAACGATTGGAAGGTACGCCAGAACATCGAAGTAACTTGCTTTAAGGAAGCTAACGAAAAAGCTCTTGATTTGCTGACTAAAGGTGTTACTTCTCTCGGTTTCATCATCAAAGGTGATGAAGTGAATGCCGAAAATATTGCAACATTATTAAACGGTATTTGTCCGGAAGCTACTGAACTGAACTTCAACACTTGCAACTGCAAGGCTGAAAAACTGATCGGTATCCTGGAATATATCCTGAAGGGAAAAGACGTGGATCTGAACAAATGTTTCGGTTCTGTAAACTTCGACCCGTTCAAGAAGCCGTTGGTAAAAGGTAAAGAAAATGAAAACTGGGTAGAAGCTGCATCTGCTGTGCTCAAAGCAGGTCAGGCACTGCCGGGTTACAGAGTTTTAGCTGTTAATGCTTTCTATTTTAATAATGCAGGTGCTTATATCACTCAGGAACTGGGTTATGCATTGGCATGGGGTAACGAACTGATGGCTAAGCTGACTGAAGTCGGTTTCAGTGCTGACGAAGTTGCCAAGAAGATCAAATTCAACCTGGGTATCAGCTCTAACTACTTCATGGAAATTGCAAAATTCCGTGCTGCCCGTTGGTTGTGGGCTGAAATTGTTGCTGCTTACAATCCTGAATGCAAATGTGCATGCAAGATGAACGCACATGCTCAGACTTCCGAATGGAACATGACTGTTTACGACGCTCATGTAAACTTGTTGCGTTCTCAGACTGAAGCGATGTCTGCTGCTTTGGCAGGTGTCGATTCTATCACTGTACGTCCTTTCGATAAGACTTACCAGACTCCGGACGATTTCTCTGAACGTATCGCCCGTAACCAGCAGTTGTTACTGAAAGAAGAATGTCACCTGGATAAGGTGGTCGATCCTTCTGCCGGTTCTTATTATGTGGAAGTGCTGACTAACTCTTTGGCTGAAGTTGCCTGGAACCTGTTCCTGGAAGTAGAAGACAAAGGCGGTTTCGCAGCTGAAGTTGCTAACGGAAATATCCAGAATGCAGTGAACGCTTCCAATACAGCTCGTAAGAAAGCGGTTGCTACCCGTCGTGAAATCCTGCTGGGTTCTAACCAGTTCCCGAACTTCACGGAAGTGGCTGCCGGAAAGATTAAAGATGCTGCTTCCTGCTGCTGCGGTGGTGGTCATTCTTGCGGTGAAGCAACGGTTACTCCTCTTGATTTCTCTCGTGGTGCATCTGAATTCGAAGCATTGCGCCTGGCAACAGAAAAGAGTGGCAAGACTCCGAATGTCTTTATGCTGACTATCGGTAACTTGTCTATGCGTATTGCCCGTTCACAGTTCTCAAGTAACTTCTTTGCTTGTGCAGGATATAAGGTAATTGATAACTTAGGTTTCGAAACTGTTGAAGCTGGTGTTGAGGCAGCGATGAAAGCCGGTGCTCAAATCGTTGTTCTTTGTTCTAGTGATGACGAATATGCAGAATATGCTCCTGCTGCTTATAAGGCTTTGGCCGGACGTGCCGAATTCGTTGTAGCTGGTGCTCCTGAATGTATGGAAGACCTGAAAGCTCAGGGTATCGATCAGTTTATCAATGTAAAGAGCAATGTGCTTGAAACATTGAAGGCTTTCAACGCAAAATTAGGAATCGCTTAAGTAGAAACAATTATGAGACCAAATTTTAAGAATATAGATATAAAGAATGCCGGTTTTGCAGCTACCAATGCTGCCGAATGGGCAAAAGCCAATGGTATCGAAGCCAATTGGAAAACACCCGAGCATATCGAGGTGAAACCAGTATATACAAAAGAAGACCTGGAAGGTATGGAGCATCTGCACTATGCATCCGGTCTGCCTCCTTATCTGCGTGGCCCGTATAGCGGTATGTACGCTATGCGTCCGTGGACAATCCGTCAGTATGCCGGTTTCTCTACCGCAGAAGAATCAAATGCATTTTACCGCCGTAACCTGGCTTCCGGCCAGAAAGGTCTGTCTGTTGCATTCGACCTTCCGACACACCGCGGATACGATGCCGACAACGAACGTGTTGTAGGTGACGTTGGTAAAGCCGGTGTATCTATCTGTTCGCTGGAAAACATGAAAGTATTGTTCGCTGGTATTCCTTTGAACAAAATGTCTGTTTCCATGACCATGAACGGTGGTGTTCTTCCGGTATTGGCATTCTACATCAACGCAGGTCTGGAACAAGGCGCTAAGTTGGAAGAAATGGCCGGTACTATCCAGAACGATATCCTGAAAGAATTCATGGTGCGTAATACGTATATCTATCCGCCCGAATTCTCAATGAAGATTATCGCTGATATCTTCGAATATACATCACAGAAGATGCCTAAGTTCAACTCTATCTCTATCTCCGGTTATCACATGCAGGAAGCCGGTGCGACAGCAGATATTGAAATGGCTTACACCCTGTGCGACGGTATGGAGTATCTTCGTGCCGGTGTTAACGCAGGTATCGATGTGGATGCATTTGCTCCGCGTCTGTCATTCTTCTGGGCAATCGGTGTGAACCACTTCATGGAAATCGCCAAGATGCGTGCTGCACGTATGTTGTGGGCGAAGATTGTGAAGAGTTTCGGTGCCAAGAACCCGAAATCTTTGGCGCTGCGTACTCACTGCCAGACTTCAGGATGGTCGTTGACCGAACAGGACCCGTTCAACAACGTAGGCCGTACTTGTATCGAAGCGATGGCTGCTGCTCTGGGACACACGCAGTCTTTGCACACCAATGCGTTGGACGAAGCTATCGCCTTGCCGACAGACTTCTCTGCACGTATCGCTCGTAATACACAGATTTATATCCAGGAAGAAACAAAGATCTGTAAGGAGATCGACCCGTGGGCCGGTTCTTACTATGTAGAATCTTTGACAAACGAACTGGTACACAAAGGTTGGGCTTTGATCCAGGAAATCGAAAGCATGGGCGGTATGGCAAAAGCGATCGAAACAGGTCTTCCGAAGATGCGTATCGAAGAAGCGGCTGCTCGTACTCAGGCTCGTATCGACTCAGGTGTTCAGACAATCGTTGGTGTTAACAAATACCGTCTGCCGAAAGAAGATCCGATCGATATCCTTGAGATTGACAACACTGCCGTACGTAACGAACAGATTGCCAATTTGAAGGTGTTGCGTGAAAACCGCGACGAAGAAGCTGTTCAGAAAGCATTGGCAGACATCACCGAATGTGTGAAAACTAAGAAAGGCAACTTGCTGGAACTGGCTGTTAAGGCTGCCGGCTTGCGTGCATCACTGGGAGAAATCTCTGATGCCTGCGAAGTTGTTGTTGGACGTTATAAAGCAATCATCAGAACTATATCAGGCGTGTATTCATCAGAAACAAAGAAAGATGCTGACTTCCTGAAGGCTTGCGAGCTGACAGAAAAGTTTGCCAAGAAAGAAGGTCGCCAGCCGCGTATCATGATCGCTAAGATGGGTCAGGACGGACACGACCGTGGTGCTAAGGTTGTAGCTACCGGTTATGCCGACTGTGGTTTCGACGTGGATATGGGACCGTTGTTCCAGACTCCGGCTGAAGCTGCCCGCCAGGCTGTTGAAAACGACGTTCACGTAATGGGTGTTTCTTCTTTGGCTGCCGGACACAAGACATTGGTACCGCAAGTTATCGATGAACTGAAGAAGTTAGGCCGCGAAGACATCATCGTTATCGCCGGTGGTGTTATTCCTGCACAGGACTACGACTTCCTGTATAAAGCAGGTGTTGCAGCTATCTTCGGCCCGGGTACTTCAGTAGCTAAAGCTGCTGTCCAGATCCTTGAAATCCTGTTGGGAGAATAATAGAACCAAACAATTTACAGATAGGCGCTGCGTAGTTTTCTGTAGAGAACTACGCAGTTCTTTTTTTCAATGTGCACGAATCAAGATACGAAAAACAGAAACTCATATAATAAAATCCATATAAAATGACAAAACAGCGACGCCCTCATGAGGGCAGAACAGGAAGGAACGATTCATCCCGTCGTTCATCCGACAGAAAAGAACAACTTAGTGCACAATCAGAACTCAATCGTTTAAAGAAGAAGATCACCAGTCTGAAAGAAGAGATCAGCCTGATGCCTGAGAAGGAAGAACGTATCCGGGATTTCTTTGAACGGAATGCCAAACCTGTATTTGAAAAAGAAACCGCATTGAAATATAAGTTCCTTGTTTATCTGGACGAATCGTATGAAAGCAACGAAATGAGTGTCGGGGAGAAAGACATACTTCTTGACCTTTTTGCAGAAGAAAGCCAGGGCGTGGAGGATTTTGTGACCACCGCCGAACAACGGAAACATCTTCTGGAACTGAAGTATAAGTACGACGAACTGGCTCTCGGCATGAGCCGCGAGGAACTCGATCAGGAAGCCGTAGAAGATACTATGAGCTTATTCGTGAATCGTTACGGCATAAAGCCTAATAAAGCGATGAAGACTGCACAGACGGAAGACGAGTTGCTGTCGGCCATCTCTGATTATATCGAGGCGCAGGCACAAAAAGCGATTGCTGTCGCTGCCGGTGAAAAACCGAAACGTGCCAGCCGGAAAGCAAAGGGGGCAGAGTCGGCGAAGATATCCAGACGAATGCTGGTCGAACAGTTGGAAATGGTACAAACCATAGAAGCTATGCAGAAAGTCTATTCGAACCTGATGGACGAACTCTATAAAGGAAAGGAAGAAGAGGATACTTTTATCGCCCAAAAGGCGGAACGTATGAAACAACTGGCTGTTGCCGGTGCTCAAAAAGACCTGGCTGAAATACTGATCCTGCAGATCGAATGGATTGAAGAAGCAGCACAGGAAGCTCCGGAAGAGGAGAAAGAGCTGGCTGCATACAACGGGAAACTGCGATTCTTGCTGACATATCTTAACGAAGAGTTGGATATCATCAAAGAAGCTCCTCTTTCCGGTGTGGAAGTACCGTATACCCAATTGCGCAATTTTGCCTGGAAAGACCTGCCTATTCAGATGAATATGTTGTTTACCCGTCATAAGAAAGATATGAAAGGCATCGAAGAATATGTTTCTGCCGTATCTTCCGTGTCAGGCCTGAAGTCGTTCCTGCAACAGTATAAGCAGAGCCGTGGTGACAGCTTTTTAGGGGCAGACGACTGGGATTGGGAATAAATATATCTTTTGAAAGAAAGTAATAGGGCTGCTTTTCGTTTGAAAAGCGGTCTTTTTTGTTTATGTTTACACCTCGATAACGATAAGCTTATTACTATATGGAACCGATTAATTGCTTTTTACCTTATATCTCCCCTGAACAGATCGCTCCTGTTGTGGAGGAATTGAATAAAACAGGTATGGTCGATAAGATTTACCTGATGACTTCCAACCCCGAAGCCAAGCCGTATCCCGGTTGTGAGATCCTTCCCGTCGATACACTGACCAGTACACAAACCTTGCGTTCTATTTATGAACGTGCAGAAGGAAAAAATATATTGCTTTATCTGCGTCCCGGCCTGATCCGGTTTGGACAATATGCATTGGAACGGATGGATGCGGTTCTTCGGGAATGTAAATACAACCGGATTGTTTATGCCGATTATTATGAAATAGCAAACGGAACTAAAAAGAATCATCCGCTGAATGATTATCAATCAGGGAGTGTGCGGGATGATTTTGACTTCGGGCCATTGTTGATGATTAAATATGATGTATTAGGCACCTATCTGGAGCGGCTTTGCAGTAAGACTCCCGGGCTAAAATATGCTGGTCTGTATCGCTTTCGTCTTTATTGTGCTGGTATGCTGGAGGGAATTATTCATATCAGAGAGTATCTGTATACGTTCCAGGAAGAAGATAACCGTAAAAGCGGAGAAAAGCAGTTTGATTATGTAAATCCTAAAAACCGCGATGTTCAGTTGGAAATGGAAGCTGCGTTTACTTCTTCATTGAGATATAGCAAAGAATATCTGAAAAAGAAAATCCAGGCCGTGAAGTTTAAATCGAGAGGCTTCAAATATGAAGCCACTGTGATTATCCCCGTCCGCAACCGGGTACGAACCATCGAAGATGCCATTCGTTCCGTGTTTATGCAACAGGCTTCGTTTAAATTCAATCTGATCATTGTAGATAATCATTCTACGGACGGAACCACCGAGATGATCCGTCGTTATGCTTCCGACGACCGGTTGATTCATCTGATTCCCGAACGTGACGACCTGGGAATAGGTGGATGCTGGAATTTAGCTGCCGCTCATCCGTTATGCGGTAAGTTCAGTGTGCAACTCGACAGCGACGACGTATATAGCGGGCCGGATACATTGCAGAAGATTGTCGATACGTTCTATGCAGAAAGATGCGCAATGGTAATCGGAACCTATAAAATGACTGACTTCGACCTGAATGAAATACCACCGGGTATTATCGACCACCGGGAATGGACACCGGAAAACGGGCGTCATAATGCGCTACGTATCAATGGGCTGGGAGCACCAAGGGCCTTTTATACTCAGATACTCCGCGAAATAAAGATGCCGAACGTGAGTTATGGTGAAGATTACGCGATCGGTCTGGCTATATCACGTACTTACCGGATCGGCCGTATTTATGATGTCCTGTATCTTTGCCGGCGTTGGGAAGATAATACGGATGCATCGCTCGACATACACAAGATGAATGAATATAATGCTTATAAAGACAGCTTGCGTACACAGGAGTTAAGAGCGCGTGGGATGATTTTATGAAGTATGGAAGGATAAAAAATCATGAAAAATATAAATCAGCAGGCTAAAGAGTTAATACGCGAGCATCTTACTTTCTGGGAGTTGGCAAGGCAGAATTATGCTGCTCTCGAAAAGGTACAGACCCGAAGGCTGGAAGTGAACGGGTATCCGGTCATTCTTCAGTTCAATCCTGAACGTATCCGTTCGTCGGCTGCAAAGATCGATAAACAATCGCTGGCTGCCCGTCCCTGTTTCCTTTGTGAAGCACATCGTCCCGGCAATCAGAAGTGGATTGACTTTGGAGAAGAATATCAGATCATAGTCAATCCATTCCCCATCTTTCGCGAGCATCTGACAATCCCTATCCGGACACATCAGGAACAGCGTATACTCTTGCGTTACAAAGATTTGCTGTCGCTGGCGGAGGTGTTGACAGACTTTATTGTCTTTTATAATGGCCCGAAATGCGGAGCATCGGCTCCCGACCATATGCATTTTCAGGCAGGCAATAAAGGCTTTCTGCCACTTGAAACGAATTGGAGGAAAACTCCGAAAAAGCCTATGGTCTCTTTCGGACAAGCCGGCTTATATGCGTTGAGAGATTTCCTGCAACCGGCGTTCATTATCATCTCCGGCAGTAAAGAGGATTCTGCCATTCTTTTCAATCATATTTACTCTTTACTGGAGATCAGGCCGGGTGAATATGAACCTATGATGAATGTATTGGCCTGGAAAGAAGAGAATTACTGGTTCACCTGCATTTATCCGCGAAAGAAATTACATCCCGCCTGCTACTATGCCGAGGGGGATGCCAACATATTGATCAGCCCGGCAACAGTCGAAATGGCCGGCGTTTTTATTACCCCACTGGAAAAAGACTTCCGGAAAGTGACTGCCGGAGACTTGCAACAAATTATCAGTGAAACCTGCCTCTCTACAGAGGAGATGGATCAGTTAATCAGTAAATCTAAATCATATTATTTATGAACCAGACAAAGCGAACTTCCCCTTGGAGTTGGATCCCGACACTTTATTTTGCAGAGGCATTGCCTTATGTAGCGGTGATGACAATCTCCGTTATTATGTATAAACGGTTGGGTATCAGCAATACCGATATCGCCCTGTACACCAGCTGGCTGTATCTTCCCTGGGTAATCAAACCATTCTGGAGTCCGTTTGTCGATTTACTGAAAACAAAACGCTGGTGGGTGGTGACCATGCAATTCCTGATAGGGGCTGGACTGGCCGGTATCGCTTTTACCATTCCAATGGATCATTTCTTTCAGGTGACCCTCGCTGTCTTCTGGCTGGTGGCTTTCAGTTCGGCCACCCATGATATTGCGGCCGACGGCTTTTATATGCTGGCACTCGACTCGCACGATCAGGCTTTCTATGTCGGGATACGAAGTACTTTCTATCGCATCGCCACCATTGCCGGACAAGGCCTGCTTGTCATGCTGGCAGGTGCTTTGGAGAACAGTACGGGTAAAATACCGTTCGCCTGGTCGATCACGTTTCTGATCCTGGCCGGCTTGTTTATCGGACTCTGCTTGTATCATAAATACATCTTGCCCGTTCCGAAATCGGATAAAGCGGCAGCGACAGTAACGGCTTCCACTATATTTAAGGAATTCTTTGCTACATTTGTCTCGTTTTTCAGGAAGAAACAGGCATTGGTCGCTATTCTGTTTATGCTATTCTACCGTTTCCCCGAGGCGCAACTCGTTAAGCTGGTGACACCTTTCCTGATCGATCCGCGGGAAGTGGGCGGACTGGGACTTACTACTTCCGAGATCGGACTGGTGTATGGCACGATCGGTATTATCGGCCTGACGTTGGGCGGTATTATCGGCGGGATAGTGGCGGCGCATGGCGGATTGAAGAAATGGCTTTGGCCGATGGCGTTGGCAATCACGTTGCCCGATCTGGTTTTTATTTACCTGAGCAGTGCGCTTCCTGAAAGCCTGCTGATTATTAATGTATGTGTATTTATCGAACAGTTCGGTTACGGATTCGGTTTTACAGCTTATATGTTGTACCTGATCTACTTCTCGGACGGAGAACATAAAACGGCTCATTACGCTATCTGCACCGCCTTTATGGCCTTGGGTATGATGCTTCCGGGAATGATTGCCGGATGGCTGCAGGAGCAACTGGGGTACGTCAACTTCTTCTGGTGGGTGATGGGATGCTGCCTGATTACATTGGCCGTGACTGCGTTCCTGAAGATAGATCCGGCGTTCGGCAGGAAAGACAGAGCGATAGATTGAGTAATAAAAAGAGAATATGATATTAATAGCCGATAGCGGTTCCACCAAGACGGATTGGTGTCTGGTAGAGAACGGAGAAAATATCCTTCGCTTTCAGACGCGGGGGACAAACCCTTTTTTTCAGACGGAAGAAGAGATACTGGAAGAAATAGAAACCGGTTTGCTGCCGGGGCTGAAAGGAGTAGAACCTTCTTCCGTCCATTTTTATGGAGCCGGTTGTGCTTTTCCGGAAAAGAACGAAATCATCAGGCGTGCCGTCAGTCGGCATCTGCCTGTTCCGGTGGAAGTGGGGAGCGACTTACTGGCTGCCGCCCGTGCTTTGTGTGGCGACCGTCCCGGGATCGCTTGCATTCTGGGAACGGGGTCTAACTCCTGCCAGTATGACGGAAAGGAAATAGTGAAGAATGTTTCCCCTTTGGGCTTTATCCTGGGGGATGAGGGGAGTGGTGCCGTATTGGGAAAATTGCTGATTGGCGATGTCCTGAAAGACCAGTTGCCACCGGCTTTGAAAGAACTGTTCCTTTCGCAGTATGAATTGACTCCGGCATCGATTATGGACAGGGTGTACCGTCAACCTTTCCCTAACCGTTTCCTGGCCGGTTTCTCTCCTTTTATTCTGGAACATCTGGATGAGCCTGCTGTCTGGGAGTTGGTGACCCGCAGTTTCCTGGCATTCTTTACCCGGAATGTGAAGCAATACGATTATTTTGATCTGCCGGTTCATCTGGCCGGTTCTGTTGCCTGGCACTATCAGACGGTATTGAAAGAGATTGCTTTCGACCTGGGTATCCGGCTCGGAACGATCATTCAAAGCCCGATGGAAGGGTTGATCAGGTATCATAGTGGTATATCTGAAACTAACTGAATAATACGAATATACAATATGTCCTTTGACAAGATAACGGAAAAAGAGTCCTTATACGATAATCTGGAAAATAAGTCGGTACGCGAATTACTGGAAGATATAAATACAGAAGACCGGAAGGTGGCACTGGCTGTGCAAAAAACAATCCCTCAGATTGAAAAGCTGGTAAACCAGATCGTTCCCCGGATGAAACAGGGCGGGCGTATCTTTTACTTGGGAGCCGGAACCAGCGGCCGTCTGGGAGTGCTCGATGCTTCCGAAATACCGCCTACTTTCGGTATGCCTTCCACCTTAGTGATCGGCCTGATTGCCGGTGGCGATACGGCACTTCGCAATCCGGTGGAGAATGCGGAAGATGATGTTAACCGCGGTTGGGAAGAATTGCAGGAGCATCAGGTCACCACGAAAGATACAGTGATCGGTATCGCGGCCTCGGGTACGACCCCTTATGTGATCGGTGCTTTACGTAAGGCACGCGAACAGGGGATTCTGACCGCTTCGATATCCAGCAATCCCGATTCGCCTATGGCTGCCGAAGCCGACGTAGCCATCGAAATGATTGTCGGGCCTGAGTTCGTAACCGGGAGTTCGCGTATGAAATCCGGTACAGGGCAGAAGATGATCCTGAACATGATATCGACTTCCGTTATGATCAAGCTGGGACGTGTCAAAGGCAACCGGATGGTGAATATGCAACTTACCAACCAGAAGCTGGTCGACCGGGGAACCCGTATGGTGGCGGAAGAACTGGGACTCAGTTACGGCCAGTCGCAACGATTGCTCCTGATGTACGGTTCTGTAAAGGCTGCCATAGATGAATACCGTGCCCATAATAAATAAAATTTATTGGTACGGATACTGTTTGTACTAAAAATATCTCTATATTTGCATCATGCATTGTTCCGATCCTGTTTTCGCAGGAAAGGATTAAAAGGGAATTGGGTGAAAATCCCAAACAGTCCCGCTGCTGTAAGCTTCATAACGTATCAGGCAATACTTTTGCCACTGTTCTGTAAGGAGAATGGGAAGGCGCTTGATCCGGAAGTAAGTCAGAAGACCT
Organism: Parabacteroides sp. HGS0025; assembly: GCF_000969845.1. Classification (NCBI taxonomy): domain Bacteria; kingdom Pseudomonadati; phylum Bacteroidota; class Bacteroidia; order Bacteroidales; family Tannerellaceae; genus Parabacteroides; species Parabacteroides sp. HGS0025. Next base: position 200,863 of record NZ_KQ033904.1, on the reverse strand, counting down.
GCAAGGCATATTATTTCGACGGCTTCGAGGAAAGGCCGGAAGAGAAGATAAGGCATTTGTAGCCTTCACTATTCTTGCTTCAACTTTCCGTATAGCTGTCCTTTTAACTATCTGTTTTTAATTATTTTGCCATAATAATTAGGAAAAGAGGCATGGATCGGCTGGCGGGATGAGCTCCGTAACCGGTGCATGCTTTCCTTTTTAACGGGTGAACAGTTTGCAGGGATTATTTGTTTATTATGGGAAAAGTCTGTTTATTTGTAGCTGAATTTAATAAAGAATAAGAATATGAAGAAGATTGTTGGGTTTGTTTTATTTGCATTGATGATGTTAATGGCTATTCCTGCACAGTCCCAAATTCGTTTTGGGCTTAAAGGCGGGGTGAATATTTCTTCTATCCATTTTACGAATCTGCCAAAGAATCTGAAGTCAGATAATGTGACCGGTTTCCAGATCGGGCCGATGATTGAAGCAATGGTGCCGATGGCTGGTTTAGGTGTGGATGCTGCCGTCCTTTATTCGCAGAAAGGGTCGGACGAGTTTAAAACCGATTATATCGATGTGCCGGTCAACCTGAAATGGAAATTCGGCTTGCCGATCATTAAGGCGTATGTGGCTGCGGGGCCGTATGTAGGTTTCCGTGTAGGCGGGGATAAGATATGGGATGTAGTAGGCGACCAGTTGGAAGCTAAGAGTTTTAGTGCCGGTCTGAATTTCGGGGCGGGCGTGGAGCTTGTCAAGCACCTGCAGGTAGGTATCAACTATGGCCTGGGACTGACGGATAACTACAGCGCAAAGAAAATCGATTTGAAAGGAAAGAACCGCGGATGGTCTATCACAGCCGCTGTCTTGTTCTGATAACAGATGGAAAGATATGCAGGGCCGGGCTTTAACAGTCCGGCCTTTTTTGTTACTTTTGACCTCGTAAATGAAATATGCAGATGTCATACTACCCCTGCCGTTGGAGAATAGCTATACCTATAGCATTCCTTCCGATCTGGAAACAGCCGTTATTCCCGGTTGCCGGGTAATAGTTCATTTCGGCAAGAAACGCTATTATACGGCTATCGTAATGGATGTGCACGAGCGTAAGCCCGATACGGATTTTGAAACGAAAGAAATTTATGCCCTGCTGGATGCAACCCCTGTGCTTCGCAGGCCGCAGCTTCGTTTCTGGAAATGGATTTCCTCTTACTACATGTGTAAGCTGGGCGATGTCTATAAAGCCGCCCTGCCTTCCGGCCTGAAACTGGAAAGTGAAACAGCCGTTACCTATAATGCCGACTACGAAGCGGATGGCCCGTTGAGGCCGAACGAACAGGCTGTCCTGGATGCCTTTAAAGGTGTCTTGAAGCTAACGGTGTCGGAACTGGAAAAAAAGACCGGCCTGCGCAATGTCGTTCCGGTGGTTGCTTCCCTGATGGCACGCGGCGCAGTGATGGTGAGTGAGGAAATGAAACGGGGATTTGTACCGAAGATGCAGACCTTCATCCGTTTATCGGAGGAGTATGCCACGGAAGAACGTTTGCAGGAGGCATTTGCCGATTTTAAGCGGGCAAAGAAGCAGGAGCTTTTACTCGTTTGTTTTCTGGACTTGAGCCATGCCTTGAATCCGGCATTGGTACAGGAAGTCTCAAAGAAAGAATTGCTGGAACGCAGCGGCTGTTCGTCCACCATACTGGACGGATTGCTGAAGCGGGGAGTACTGGAAAGTTACGAGAAGGAAGTGGGACGTTTGCAGGTTCCGGTTTGCCGCCTGCAACCGCTCAGTCCGTTAAGTCCTGCACAGGAAAAGGCTTACAATGAGATACATGATGTCTTTACTACCAAAGAGGTTTGTCTCCTTCATGGGGTTACTTCGAGCGGTAAGACGGAAATATATGTCCGGGTGATCGATGAGGTGCTGAAGCTGGGGCGGCAGGTATTGTATATGTTGCCCGAAATAGCCATCACGACACAAATAACCGAACGGTTGGCAAAGCTTTTCGGGGATAAACTGCTGGTATATCATTCCAAGTTTTCGGATAACGAACGGGTGGAGGTGTGGAATAAGCTGCTGCATGGGAATGGCCCGATGCTGGTGCTCGGAGTACGCTCTTCCCTTTTTCTGCCGTTTAAGGATCTGGGTTTGATTGTTGTAGACGAGGAACATGAGAATACGTATAAGCAACAAGATCCGGCTCCCCGGTATCATGCCCGGAATGCTGCGATAGTGCTGGCCGGTATGCACGGTGCCAAGACGTTGCTCGGTTCTGCCACTCCTTCTATCGATTCTTATTTTAATGCAACATCCGATAAATACGGGCTAGTGGAGCTGACTACCCGTTTTGGCGATTGCCTGATGCCGGAGATTATCCCGGTGGATATCAAAGAGCTGAAACGGAAGAAGATCATGAAGGATACACTGTTCTCCCCTTTGTTGGTGGAGAAGGTGAATGCGGCGCTGGCTCGTGGCGAACAGGCTATTCTCTTTCAGAACCGCCGTGGATTTGCCCCGTTGATCGAGTGTAAGAGTTGCGGATGGGTTCCTCATTGTGTCAACTGCGATGTCAGTCTGACCTATCATAAATATCATAATCAGTTGGTTTGTCATTATTGTGGTTACAAGATCCAGTTACCGCCGCATTGTCCGCAGTGCCAGAGTACGGAATTAAAGATGATGGGATTCGGTACGGAGAAGGTGGAGGAGGAGATCGCAACCCTGTTCCCGTCGGCAAAGGTGGAACGGCTGGACTTTGATACCGCCCGTACCCGTACCGCCTATGAACGTATCATCGCAGACTTTGAGAAAGGTAAAACACAGATACTTATCGGTACGCAGATGTTATCGAAAGGACTGGATTTCGGGAATGTCAGCGTAGTAGGCATACTGAATGCCGATAACCTGATGAACTACCCCGACTTCCGGGCGCATGAGCGGGCTTTCCAGTTGATGGTGCAGGTCAGTGGACGTGCGGGCAGGAGGGATAAGCGGGGTGTCGTCATTCTCCAGACTTCCCAGCCGGAGCATCCCCTGATACGGATGGTGCAGCATTTTGCCTATAAGGAAATGGTCGCTTTGCAGTTGAGCGAGCGCAGCATGTTCCGGTATCCACCCTATTACAGGTTGATCGTGCTGGTACTTCGCAGCCGGAATGAGACTATCCTGCAGGAAATGTCTGCCTTATATGCCGAGAAATTACGTGTTCGTCTGGGCGAACGAGTGTTGGGGCCTGTTACCCCCCCCGTAACCCGTGTACAAACGCTCCATATTAAAAAGATCATTATGAAGATCGAGATAGCCGCCGCCATAGCTCCTGTCAGGGAGATACTGGAAGCTGTCTATCTGGATATGCAGAATCAGATACCCTTTAAGCAGTTGATCGTACATTATGATGTAGATCCGGCTTAGTCGTTTAATTAAAAATAGAAAGGTTATAGTTATGGAAAAGTATAAGGTTTTATTTGTTTGTCTGGGTAATATTTGCCGTTCTCCGTCGGCTGAGGCTGTCATGAAGAAACTGGTGAAAGACGCCGGGTTGGAGAAGTCGATATTTATAGACTCCGCCGGGATCATGGGATACCACGAAGGTGATCCGGCCGATCAGCGGATGAGGGCGCATGCTGCCCGTCGGGGATATGTATTGGATTCCATCTCCCGTCCTGTCCGCACGCAGGATTTTTATGATTTCGACTTGATCGTCGGCATGGACGACAGGAATATCGACGACCTGAAACGCAAGGCTCCGGATTTGGAGTCCGTAGCTAAGATACACCAGATGACCGAGTATAGCCGTAACAAGCTATACGATCACGTGCCCGATCCGTATTATGGAGGCGCCTCCGGTTTCGAGCTGGTACTCGACCTGTTGGAAGATGCCTGTGGGGGACTATTGGAAACTATTTCTTCAGATCCGGATAACTGATCCGGGTATGGAACATCGTCTTTAGTTTATCAACGAAGACACTCTTTACTGTTTCCACATCCCGGAAAGTCAGCGGGGCACTCTTCAACAGGCCGTCTGCAATTTGCCCGTCAATGATCTTATCGACTAACTGCTTGATGCTCTCTTCCGTATGTTCTTTCAGGCTACGGGAGGCAGCTTCAACGGAGTCCGCCATCATTAATATGGCAGTCTCTTTGGAGAACGGGTTCGGCCCCGGATAGGTAAATGTTCCTTCGTCGATATCCTTTTCCGGATACTGGTTCTTGAATGAGTTATAGAAATATTTCGCTTTCCCCAGTCCGTGATGAGTACGGATAAAGTCGACAACGGCTTTAGGCAACAATGCCTTTTCTGCAATCCGTACCCCGTCCGTTACATGGTTGATGATCACTTTGGCACTCTGGTCGAAAGTGAGTTGGTTATGCGGGTTGACACTGCTCTGATTTTCAGTGAAGAAAGCAGGATTAGCCATCTTTCCTATATCATGGTACATCGCTCCTGTACGAACCAACTGGGCATTGGCCCCGATCTTGGCAGCCGCTTCCGAAGCCAGGATAGAAACCTGCAAGGAATGCTGGAAGGTTCCGGGCGCAGTCTCCGACAGCTTTTTCAAGACAGGTGTGTTGATATTGGAAAGCTCCACCAGGGTGATGCTCGACACGTAACCGAATGTCTTTTCCAGCATATATACCAGGATATAAGTAAACATCAGCAGGATGAAATTGATACCGAAATACAGGATCATCAACCAGTTGATCTTATTGAAATCGGCTTCCTGGTAGAGCGCCAGACTAATATAACATAATGTATAGGACATGAAGATCAGGAATGCGCAGCGGATCAGTTGCGAACGTTCCGACAGATCCCTCAGGCTGAATGTAACCACCATCCCGGCAATGATCTGCAACAGCAGGAACTCGTGCGGGAAAGGAACCATCAACGAACAGATCAGTACGATGACCAGATGGGTAAATAAAGCCGTGCGGGAGTCGAAGAAGGTACGCACAACGATCGGCACGATCGCGAAAGGCAGTATATACACATTAAACAAGCCATAAGTAACACAAAGTTCAGTCAGTACGCAACTGACGAATATGCACAGGATAAGGAAAAGCGCATTCCGCCTGTTATGCAGTATCTTTAACCGGAAAGACCACAGATACAACCAGAAACAGAAAATAAGCCCCAATACCAGTACGAATTGTCCCCCCAAGATAATGCTCTGGCGTTGAGCACCTCCCGACTTGGTTTCGTGTACGATCTTAAGGGAGCGGAGTACATTGTAGGTATGGTTGTCGATAATCTCCCCCCTGTCGACAATACGTTCTCCGGCCTGTACCATCCCATTAGCCAGGGATACGCTGCGAAGTATATCCTCTTTGACTTTTTCCGACATGTCTTTGTCGTACGCAATGTTTTCAGTCAGGAAGTTATTGATGTCGCACGATTGCAGGACGGATTTATCCAGACGGGGCGGACAGTTGTTGATGATAAATTCGTAAGCCGTCTTGACCGTAAAGAAGTCGCTGGCATACCGGGAGTGGGCTACGTTGTTTTCCAACAGGTTGACCCGCTCGTATTTATCCTTTTTCAGATCGTCCAGCTCCTGCGATGAAATAATACCGTTCTTATATAGCTTGACAAGGCTGTTCTCGATATACTGCATATAAGCCGGTGTCGCTTTATGGCTCAAAGTGGTAGAGTAGGCTTCACGCAGTTTGTCTACTTCCGTGTTTTCGACGGTAGCATCCATCCGGAAGTAAGGTTCGAAATTCTTCAGTATGCTGTCTCTCTCCGCATCCACTTCCGCATCAGTCTTATAGATGGGGAAATCGCTCGGAGCGGTTAGTAATCCGTATCTCCAGGGCTTGCCTTCGTAGAACTGGTAGCGGAACTTTCCCTCACGCGGAAAAAAGTAGGCAATAAGCAGTGCCGCGACAATGAAATACACGGCTGGATGTATACTATAGTTTTTTAGCTTCATAAGTTTCTCATTTAAGGGCGAAATGTACGTAAAAAAGTTTATTAAGAGAAAAAAAAGGCCTACTTTTGCCGCATTATTATAGAATGAAAGAATTATGACTCAAAGGAAAGTTAGAGTCCGTTTTGCACCCAGCCCGACAGGGGCGCTGCATATCGGCGGTGTTCGTACAGCTTTATACAATTATTTATTTGCCAAACAGAATGGCGGAGATTTGATCTTACGTATTGAAGATACCGACTCACAACGGTTTGTTCCCGGTGCCGAAGCTTATATCATTGAAGCGCTGACCTGGTTAGGGATCAAGTTCGACGAAGGCGTGAACTTCGGCGGCGAATACGGCCCTTATCGCCAGAGCGAACGGAAAGCTATTTACAAAGAATATGTAGACCAGCTGTTGAACGATGGTCATGCTTATATCGCATTCGATACACCGGCGGAACTGGATGCCAAACGTCAGGAGATCGCTAATTTCCAGTATGACGCTTCGACACGCCTTCAGATGCGTAACTCGCTGACTCTTTCTGCTGAAGAAACAAAAGCGTTGATCGATGCCGGACACCAGTATGTAGTCCGTGTGAAGATCGAACCGAATGAAGATATCCATGTAAACGATATTATCCGCGGGGAAGTGGTGATCAACTCTTCCATCCTGGATGATAAAGTATTGTATAAATCGGCAGACCAACTGCCTACTTACCACCTGGCAAACATTGTGGACGACCATTTGATGGAAGTAACCCATGTGATCCGCGGTGAGGAATGGTTGCCCAGTGCTCCGCTTCACGTATTATTATACCGTTATTTTGGCTGGACGGAGACAATGCCGCAGTTCGCCCACCTGGCTCTGTTGTTGAAACCGGAAGGAAACGGTAAACTGAGCAAACGTGACGGCGACCGTTTAGGTTTCCCTGTCTTCCCGTTGGAATGGCACGATCCCAAGACCGGCGATATCTCTTCGGGATACCGCGAAAGTGGTTATCTGCCTGAAGCCGTTGTCAACTTCCTGGCTTTGCTAGGCTGGAACCCGGGCAACGACCAGGAAATGATGAGCATGGAAGAACTGATCAACTATTTCGACCTGACCCGTTGCAGCAAGGCCGGTGCCAAGTTCGATTATGAAAAGGGAAAATGGTTCAATCACCAGTATATCCAGAAAAAAGATAATAAGGAAGTTGCCGCTTTATTCATGCCCATCCTGGAAAGTCACGGCGTAAAAGCCGATCCGGGTTATGTGGAAAAGGTTGTCGGTATGATGAAAGACCGTGTATCCTTTATCAAAGACCTGTGGGAAGTATGTGCTTTCTTCTTTGTCGCTCCGACCGAATATGACGAAAAGACAACCAAGAAACGCTGGAAAGCAGACTCGGCAACTCAGCTGGCAGAATTGATCGAAGTGCTTCGCACCCGTGAACCGTTCGATATCGAAGGAACGGAAGAAGAGGTGAAAGCCTGGATTGAAAGCAAAGGATATCATTTAGGTAATATCATGAATGCAACCCGTCTGGCATTGGTTGGCGAAGGCAAAGGCCCTCATATTTTCGATATTACCGAAGCATTGGGAAAAGAAGAATCTATTCGTCGTATCCAAAGAGCGATTGAAGTGCTTAAATAAGTTATGTATAGTCTGGCAATCCACTTTTACGCATTTATTATTGCGTTGATATCTCCATTTCATAAGAAGGCCCGGATGATGCGTCTGGGGCAATGGAAGACGAATTCCGTTCTTCGCGAGAAGATCGACCGGAATGCAAAATATATCTGGTTCCATGCTTCTTCTCTGGGAGAATTCGAACAAGGCCGTCCGATGATGGAGAAAATCAAGGCGGAACATCCGGAATATAAGATATTACTTACATTCTTTTCCCCTTCGGGATACGAGGTTCGTAAGAATTATAACGGGGCAGATGTCATTTGCTATCTGCCCTTCGATACGCCTTACCGGGTAAAGAAATTCCTGAACCTGGCCAATCCGGCTATCGCTGTATTTATTAAATATGAGTTTTGGGGGAACTACCTGCATGAGTTGAAGCACCGGAATATACCGGTGTATATCATTTCATCCATCTTCCGTCGTGACCAGTTGTTCTTCCAATGGTTCGGTTACCCGTACCGGAAAATGCTTTATTGTTTCACTCATCTTTTCGTGCAGGACGACCGTTCGGCTGAATTGTTGAAAGAGTTTGGCATTACGAATGTGACAGTTACGGGAGATACCCGCTTCGACCGGGTACTGGATGTACGCCGTCAGGCACGTGAAATACCGCAAGTAGAGCATTTCATATACGGTGAAAATGGCGAGAGGGCACAGACGCTTATTGCTGGAAGCTCCTGGCCGCAGGACGAGGAGATCCTGATCCCTTATTTCAATGAACATCCGGAAATGAAGCTGATCATTGCCCCGCATGAGATACATCGTGAACATCTGATGTATATCGAGTCGTTGCTGAAGCGTCCTTCTGTCCGTTTGTCAGATGTGATCCAGGATGAAAGCCTGCTTAAAGACAAAGATTGTCTGATCGTGGACAGTTTCGGCCTTCTATCTTCCATCTACCGGTATGGTTCTATTGCTTATATCGGCGGCGGCTTTGGTGCCGGTATACATAATACGTTGGAAGCAGCCGTTTATGGCATCCCTGTCATATTCGGGCCTAAGTTCCAGAAGTTTAAGGAAGCCAAAGACCTGATCAAAGTCGGGGGAGGTTTTTCTGTCTCAGGCAAACAGGCTTTCTGCGATAAAATGGATGAGTTATTCACCTACCATGAAGTCCTGGAAGCTTCTGGTAGCGCTGCCGGACACTTCGTCGGCGACAATGCCGGAGCTACGGAGCAGGTGCTGAAGAAGCTCGGTTTGTAAAAGTAGTACCCACTAATATGTGTTCCCTATAAAATATAAAGCAGGCGTGTGAATTACCGCCTACTTTTAACACTAATCTATCGTCGTAAAATCTTTGGCTATCGAGTTGTGTAATACGCTATTTGGCAGTGTTGAGTCTGATGATAGTGTCGTAGGCGGAACAGGCATACATCCTGTTCCCAAACACTTCAACAAAAGTTTTTCAAAATAAATCCTTCAATCCTTCAGGATGAATGTATATATCTGATTATCTAATATTTACGGCTGAATGATTTTCTGCTATACGAAGGGAATTGTTTACATTTTCAAGCAAATACTTCATATTTCAGTCTAAAATTTATACTAGTTTTTAGTCCACTCTTTCAGGCAAAGAATAAGGATAGGATTAATAAGTAACAATGAGTTACATAACGACCTGTTAACATAAAGGATAGAACCTATTTGTTGTTTGTCAACTGTCATACGCTTGTATCACAGTTGTCGAACAAGCGTTTTACATATGTCAAACAAGCGTTCGAGAGCTGTCAAACAGAAAAGAAGAAAGGACTGTTGAACTAAAAGGCCAGCACTCATGTATTAGAATAGAATATGCAAACAGACAACCGACCGGTAGCTATTCGGTTTTTTTCTAATACAGGACACAACCTTCTATAAATGAAAAAATTTAAAATCCGGGATATATCCTTCATACAAATTATTATCCTTCAGTCTTAGGATGATGATTATAAGCCATATAACAGTAAGGCTGAAGGATTGAAGGATTTATTTTGAAAAACTTTTGTTGTATGAATTGTTCGATTGGATAGAAGTTCAGTTCTTGACATACATGGTTTCTTTTTTCTATTCTCGCATGATTTTTTTACATTTGTCAAATTAAAACAGCAGGATTAGATGAAAAAACTATTTGAAACCGCCTTTCTTTGGAGTACTATATGTTGCCTTGCAATTGGTTTGTCCGCGTCTTCGCAAAAGAATGACTCGGAAGATACGATCGATGATTTAATCAGTAAGGCAGAAGAAATGCTTAAAATAGATCCTTCCAAAGCGATTTATTACTCTAATGTGGCGATAACCGAAGCACAGAAAAAGGGTGATAAGCGTCTTCTAGCCAAGGCACAGTCGACACTGGGAGAAGCTTATATGAATCAGGGTGATTTTGATATGGGTTTTGAATCGATGACCAATGCGCTGGAGAATGTTCCTTCTGACAGGCCTAACCTGAGTGCCTATATCTATGTGCGCCTTTCGGGTTGCTATACGAAGTTAGGGGACTTGGATGCTGCTTTTCAATATGTCGATAAGGCGATCGATATTTGTAAAGAAGCCAATGATCAGAAAAGTCTGGCAATGTGTTATAATGCTCGTGGACTGGTTTATATACTTGTGCCGGATAATAGAAAAGCGGAAGAGAACTTTAAGGCCGCTTTAGAGATAAACAGAGAGCTGGGAGAAAGAAAGCTGGTGGCTGTAAACCTCAATAACCTCTGTTTATATGAAGGAGATACGAATGAAAAGATCCTGATGTTGCGGGAAGCGATTGCTATCAACGACTCGTTAGGTACTGTCTGGTCGTTGGGTGAAAATTATAATAATCTGGGGACACAGTATTTCTATGCCAGGGAGTATAAAAAAGGATTGGCTGCATTAGATACCGCAATGGTATATGCCCGTAAAATCAATGCGAAAGAATTGATTACCGATAATTATCGGTACGCTTCGTGGATCCACGAAGCGATGGGCGACTATACGCATGCCTATGCAAACCTGAAAGATCTCTATGATATGGAACAGAGCCTGTCTGCAAAAGATGAGATGAGACAGATAGAACTGAACCTCATTCAGAAACGTTTGAAAGCGAAAGAGCATGAAATGATAGTCCAGGAACAGGCCTTTCAGATCAAGAGTCTGAGGATGCAGAGTTTTATAGCGATACTCATTGCCATTGCCGTATTACTTATATTATTATATGTAACTTTCCATACTCGCCAACAAAAGAAAATACAAATATTGGAAGCTTCCAGAAAACTGGAAGAGCAGGAGAGGGAACTGATTGCTTTGAAATTGCAACAGGCAGAAGTGGAAACCCAGACCGCACAGCAGGAATTAGATTATAACCGGCATGAATTGACGAACTTCGCCTTTTTTGTACGTAGTCGCAATGACTTATTGGCCAACATTCAGTCGATGCTTAAAGAGAGTTATAAATTATCCGGCTCGGAAATGGATGCCCATCTAAGAAGTATCAATGCATATATATCCCAGTTCAACGCAAGGAATACTGAAACCGAATTATTAATAGATGAGGTGAATGCCCGCTTTATCGATAAACTATCCAAGCTCCATCCGGATTTATCGAAAAACGAACAACGCCTGGCCTCTTTACTTCGCATAGGCTTATCGACAAAAGAAATCGCATCCGTAATAGACTCGACCCCCAAGACCGTAAACATGGCCAGATACCGTTTGCGTAAGCATCTGAACCTGGAAACGGACGAGAGTCTGACTGAATATATGAAAAGTATATGATGTAGTATATCTGCATAGACTAATATGCAGAAAATCAGTATGATTTGAAATGTATTTGTAGATAAAAACAGACCGTTTTACAGTGATATGTAGAGATTAGATAGGCTGATAAAGTATTGACAAAAGAATCATAAACCGCTATTCTTGCAGCAAAACTTTATTAATTTAATCTAATTAAAACAGTCATGGGAATATCGCAATGTAAATCCCGGTTAACTACCGGTTCTTTCCTGAGGACATCGATTGTCTTGATGCTCCTTTCCCTTTTACCCTTTTTAGGTTTTGCTCAAAACGCAAATGTAAAAGGTATTGTTTATGATGAAACCGGAGCACCGGCCATCGGGGTGAACATCCTGAAAAAAGGAACAACTGAAGGGGCTACCACTGATATGGATGGTAATTTTGAGTTGTCCGTAAAGAAAGGGGATGTACTTCTTTTCTCTTATATCGGGTATACAACACAATCGGTGACCTATAACGGACAACCTCGTCTGGAAATCAGATTATCGGAAGATGCCGAAAAGCTTGATGAAGTTATTGTTGTCGGTTACGGTACAATGAAAAAGAGCGATTTAACGGGAGCTATTTCTTCGGTTAATGTAGAGGAGCTGACCAGTCGTGCAACCACTAATCCGGCAGAAGCGTTACAAGGCCAGGTGTCCGGTGTCAGTATCCAGAAGAAGGGGGGGAATGCCGGTGCAGGTATCTCGGTTAAGATACGTGGTGTGAAATCATTCGGAAACAATGAACCTTTGTATATAATCGATGGCTTTCCCGGTGACATAAGTAATGTCAATCCACAGGATATTGCAGCTATGGAAGTGCTGAAGGATGGTGCGGCGGCTGCAATTTACGGTTCAACTGCTGCCAATGGCGTCATTATGGTGACTACCAAAAACGGAAAGAAAGGTGATCTGAAAGTAGATGTAAATGCTTATCTTAACTTTTCAAAAGTAGCCAACCAACTGGAACTGCTGAACTCCGACGGCTATGTGCAGGTACATAAGCAGATGTATGATAATTATAACCTGCAATATCCGAATAAGACTGTCGATTATCCGGCTTATATTACAAATTACCTGGCAAATCCTTCCTCTTATCCTAATACAAACTGGCAGGATGAGATGTTCCGCGGCGGGTTGACACAGAACTATCAGGTAAGTGTTCGCGGCGGAAGTGAAAAAGCCCGTTATTCCGTATCTTATAATCACTCGGATGATAAAGGTATCTTGTTGGGCAATAGTTTTAAACAGGATAATGCCCGTATGAAACTGGCCGTCACCAAGAATATATTTGATCTGGATGCCAACCTGTCTTTTATGGCTAAAGATGAAAAACAACCGCAGTACTCATTAAAAGAAGTATATGGTATTTCTCCGCTGGTATCGGTCTATGATGATACGAAAGAATATGGCTTCGGACTGACAGACCACGACGGTCTGCCCAGCAACCGTAACGTGATGGCTGATTACACTTATCGTCAGGGTGGCGGCAAGACATATAATATGGATGCAAATGCAGCATTGACGATCCATTTAGCTAAATGGCTGACTTTCAAGACGGCCTATTCTTATCGCGGCGAACATTATCGTTACAAACGTCATATGCCGGCTTATGTGGCAGACGTAAAGGCTAAGCAGGATTATCCTTCCCAATATGAAAAATCTTATTACTGGGAAGACCAGGTGATAGATAACGTCTTGACTTTTGATAAACAATTCAAAGATCACTCCCTGAATGTAATGGCCGGTAACTCTGTCCAGATACGTAAATATAACTGGAATGAAATACAGGTGGATGGTAAAACTACTGTGTATGAGGTAAAAGACGGGCAGTTGGTGACTTCTGAAAAACCGTCCGGATTTTTAGATCCTGATTTTGCTACTATCGGAGCGGGTAAAGGCGGAACTTATAGCGGAGACGGCTCATTGTACGATTATAACCGTGCCTCTTTCTTCGGCCGTGTGAATTATTCTTATGCCGGACGTTATATGCTTCAGGCTACGGTTCGTGCAGATGGTTCTTCCAAGTTCGGTAAGGATAGCCGTTGGGGTGTTTTCCCGTCAGTTGCTTTAGGTTGGAGAATTACAGAGGAAGAATTTTTCCCGAAAGATGGCGTGATCAGCAATTTAAAACTGCGTGCCAGCTGGGGACGCCTGGGTAATGAGCAGGCTCTTGGTTACTATGATTTCCAGGCATTGATCACTAGCGGTAATGATATGTCGATGGGTAGTGTACAGGGAAATGGTTCAAGCCCCTGGCCGGGAAGTATTGCTACCGGGTTGGCTAACCGTAATCTGCAGTGGGAAACAACCGATACAAAGAACATTGGTTTCGACTATGGTCTGTTGAACGGTCGTTTGTCCGGTACATTGAACTATTATTATAACAAAACGGAGGATATGTTGATCACCAAGAAACTGGCTCCTTCTGTAGGATTGAATAATCCGGTTATGAACGTAGGTAAAATCCGTAACTCCGGTTTTGAAATGGAGATCAACTGGGCGGATAAAAAAGGTGACTGGGATTATAATGTAGGATTGAACCTGACAACAACAAGCAATAAAGTATTGGAACTTTCCGATCCGAAGCAGGCTTTATATGGCGATGGTTTGAAATGGGGTACGGAGCACTTCCCGACTCAGACACTTGTTGGAGAACCTATTGCCAGCTTCTACCTGTATCGTGCGGATGGTATTTTCCAGAATGATGCTGAAGTATCAGCCCATGTTAATAAAGATGGTGAATTACTGCAGCCGAATGCCCGCCCGGGAGATATCCGTTTCCGTGATGTGAATGGTGACGGTCAGATCGACGAAGATGATAAGGAATCCTGTGGTTCCGGTATGCCGAAACTGGAAGCGAACCTGTCTGCCGGTTTCTCTTATAAAGGCATCGATTTCTCTTTCTTACTGGGAAGTGGCTGGGGACATAAACTGTATAACGGTAACCGTTATTTCTTTGAAGGAATGAGTTCGGGTACTAATATGCTAGCATCTACGCTGGATGCATGGACAACGAATAATACAAATACGAATGTTCCCCGTGCGGTATTACAAGACCCGAATAATAACTCACGTGAAAGTGACCGTTTCCTGGAAAATGGGAATTTTGTTCGCCTTCGTCAATTGCAGATCGGATATACCTTGCCTGCTACAGTGCTGAAAAAACTTTTCGTCGATAAGTTAAGATTGTATGTAAGTGGCGAGAACCTGTTTACCATCACAAATTATAGCGGTATCGATCCGGAGTTCTCTACGGAAAAGATATTGAATACTGGTGTCGATAAAGAAATTTATCCATTCACTCGTTCCTATATCGTTGGATTACAGCTTACATTCTAATTACAAATTATTTAAAATCACAAAGACAATGAAAAAGATAAAATATATCGTTGCTACTTTATTATTAATGGGAGCAATCACCGGTTGTGATAATTTCCTGACAGTGCAATCACCGGATCAACTGACAACCGATTCTTTCTGGCGTGATAAATCGGATGCGGAAGCAGGACTGGCTGCAGCCTATTCTCAACTGGAATCGTTTACCGATACCTGGAGCTTTGCAGAAGTAAAATGGCCGGTAGAGGCTTATCGTGAAGATATTGTGAACCTGGGTTCCGATGCCCTGAATTATCCGAACTGGGTAGAGCTGGCCAACTTTACTTATACGAATGGTAATTCCCAGTTCACTTATTACTGGCAGGATGCTTACAGGGGGGTAAACTACTGTAACCAGGTAATTGAAAATGTTCCGAATATTCCGGCTGATAAGATTACGGAAGAAGAACGGAATACGATTTTGAATGAGGCTCATTTTCTGCGTGGTTATTATCATATGAAACTTCTTTTGAACTGGAAGGAGATTGTTATTCGTGATGCTTATATCTCCTCGACCGACCAGTTGGATAAAGCGTTGGCTACACGTGAAGAAGCATGGGATTTTATTATCGGTGAATTGACCAAGGCTACCGCATTGCCGGAAACCCGTACTTCCGACCAGTTGGGACGTGCAACCAAAGGGGCTGCCTATGCTTATATCGGTTGGGCTCACCTGACAAGAGCTTATGAAGAATCTGCCAACAAAGACTCAGAATTAAAGGCTGCTGTAGATGCTTTCAATAATGTAAAAGGCTATGACCTGGTAAAGAACTTCAAATCTATGTTTGATGGTAGTAATAAGAATTCGCAGGAGGGTATTTTTGAGTTACAGATGTCGATGTCGGATGCGAATGGTGCCTGGTATAAAACACAGCTTCATCGCTGGATCGGCTGTTCCGAACTTTGGGGCTGGGATGAAATCCTTCCGAATAATATGTTGATGAATGAATACATGAAGGAAGGACAGATTGCAACAACAGGCCGTTACGACAGTCGTTTGTATGAAACGATTTTCTTCCAGTGCGATTATTTTAATGATCCGGAGGCTGGACGTGTATATGGATATACATATGATGAATGGTTTGAAGGTAAAAATAAGCCTGCATTCCGGAAATTTATGCCGACAGATTATGAAGGTATGGAAAACAATTACTTTGCACCGAATATTCCGCTGATGCGTTATGCAAATGTCCTGCTGATGAAAGCCGAAGCGTTGAATGAACTGGGACAAACAACTGAAGCTATTTCCCTGATCAATCAGGTGCGTGAACGGGCGGATATGCCGGATATGAAGGGAACGTCACAGGCACAGGTTCGTGAACAGATCGAACACGAACGACTACTGGAATTCCCGTTGGAAAACCTTCGTTTTTATGATCTTCGCCGTTGGGGTAAAACACAGGAAGCGTTGAAGGCGGTAGGACGTGACTTTAATCCTGATAAGAATAATTTCTATCCGATACCTATTCAGGAAATAAATACTAATAATGCGCTTCATTGATGCAAGCCTGGTAAAAATAGCATAGACACAACTATAATTATAATCGGGTGTCTCTTCGCCTCATGCGGGAGGCACCCTTTCTTATTAAATCAATAATGTATGAAACATCTTTTTTATACAGCCAGTGCGCTTTTGGTGAGTCTCGCTTTGCAAGCCCAATCCAAAGAGTGGGAGGATCAACGGGTTAATCAGATCAACCGAGAACCGATACATGCTCATTTTGTCCCCTATTCTTCTGAAAAAGGGGCATTGCATAAGGATATATCGAAAGAACAGCGCTATTCCCTGAACGGAACCTGGAAATTTCATTATGCTAAAAATCCGGCCAGTCGTCCGGTTACTTTCTATGAAGAAGGTTACGATGTAACGGACTGGAAAGACATCGAAGTGCCCGGCAGCTGGGAACTTCAGGGCTTTGATGCTCCCATTTATACAGATACACGTTATCCGTTTCCGGCAGAGCCTCCTCATGTACCGACAGACTATAATCCGGTAGGTTCGTATGTCACGACCTTTACCGTACCGGCTGATTTTAAAGGGAAAGATATCTTACTCAATTTCGGGGGTGTCGAATCTGCCTATTATTGCTGGATAAACGGCCATTTTGTAGGGTATGCGGAAGACAGCCGCCTGCCTTCGGAGTTTCTGATTAATAAATATCTGAAGTCGGGAGAAAATACACTGGCTGTTGAAGTGTACCGATATAGCGACGGTTCTTATCTGGAAGGGCAGGACTATTGGAAATATAGCGGTATTGAGCGCGATGTAAGACTGATCGCCCGTCCGCAGGAACGGGTAAAAGATTTTGAACTATCTGCTGACCTGGTTAATGATTATCAGGATGGTCTTCTGAACGTAAAAGTAACGTTGGATAACCGGAAGATAAACAAAGGTACGGCTGTTCAGCTGAAAGTTCTTGACGGGATGAAAGAAATAGCATCCGAAAGATTTACCGTGAAAGCGAAAACAGACAGTATTTTTGTCTTTACAGAACATTTCCCCGGTATCAAACATTGGACGGCAGAGACTCCTAATCTTTATTCGCTGGTTGTTAATACACTCGATAAACAAGGTAAAGTGACCGAATCTTTTGTACAGCGTTTTGGTTTCCGTAAGGTGGAGATGAAGAACGGAATGTTACAGGTGAACGGAACTCCGATCCTGATAAAAGGAGTGAACCGCCATGAACACGATATGCATAAAGGACGTTCTATCTCAGTGGAAAGCATGATTGAAGATATCCGTTTGATGAAACAGTTCAATATCAATGCGGTTCGTACCTGTCACTACCCGAACCATGAAGAATGGTACGACCTGTGTAATGAATATGGTCTTTACCTGGTGGATGAAGCAAACATCGAGTCACATGGAATGGAAGCTCATCCGGACGGAACACTTGCTAATATGGAAGGGTGGGATATTCCTTTTATGGAACGTATGGAGCGCATGGTGGAACGGGATAAGAATTTTACAGCCATTATAACCTGGAGCCTGGGTAATGAATCGGGATACGGCAAGCATTTTGAAATATTATACCATTGGACAAAGGAGCGTGATGCCAGCCGTCCCGTTCAGTATGAAGGTGGTGGTGTAAAAGGTTTGTCTGATATCTATTGTCCGATGTATGGGCGTATTTGGTTGCTTCGCCAGTGGGTGAATCAGCGGCAACCTCGTCCGCTTATTCTTTGTGAATATGCACATGCGATGGGAAATAGCGTCGGGAACCTGAACGATTACTGGGATCTGATTTATAAATACGATAACCTGCAAGGTGGTTTTATCTGGGATTGGGTCGACCAGACTTTCGCTATTAAAGATAAGAAAGGAAATGACATACAGGCTTACGGCGGTGACATGGGATTTGTCGGTATAGTAAACGACTCTAATTTCTGTGCGAATGGATTGGTAGCAGCCGACCGTAGCTTGCACCCGCATATCTGGGAAGTGAAGAAAGTCTATCAGTATATGCATTTTGAAGGAGTGCCGTTCTCTGCCGGTCTGATTAAAGTGACCAACCGTCACGACTTCGTTTCTTCGGATGTGTATGATTATGTTTGGACTGTAAAAGCTGACGGAAAGATTATTTCTCAGGGAAAACTGGATGTTCCGGTTATTGCTCCGCATCAATCGGTAGAGGTGCCGGTTCAGATACCTGCTATAAAAGGAGAACCCGGAACAGAGTATTTCCTTCATATCTCAGCTTTGACAAAAGAAGAAACTCCTCTTGTTCCTAAAGGACATCTGGCAGCATCGGAACAATGGAAATTGCCGGTGGTATCTTCTTCGGTTCCTGTACCTGTATCTTCCGAAACATTGTCGACTATGGATGAGGCGGAAAATATAACAATCAAAGGGAAGGCTCTGTCGATTGTCTTTTCAAAAAAGAATGGTGAGATAACCAGCTATGCTGTTGATGGTAATGATTACCTGTTGGAAGGACTTCGCCCGAACTTCTGGCGTCCCCTAACAGACAATGACGTTGCAAATAAACTGGGAAGCCGAAGCGAGACGTGGAAGAATGCCGGTAATGAATTAGTAGTAAAAGAATTCTCTGCCGATGTTTCTACAGATAAGAAGTCTGTGATCGTGAAAGTTTCGTATGATATGCCTTTGCAGGAGTCTTCCTGTTCCGTCATTTACACGGTATATGCCGACGGTATTATTAAGACTGCCTATTCTTTTGTTCCCGGTGAAAAACAACTCCCGGAAATACCCCGGGTAGGTATGCGTATGATCTTGAAAGGTGAATACGACCAGATGACCTGGTTTGGCCGTGGCCCACAGGAAAATTATTGGGATCGTAAATCGGGTGCCGATATAGATCTGTACAAAGCTTCTGTATGGGATCAGTATCATCCTTATGTACGTGCACAGGAGACAGCCAATAAATCGGATGTCCGCTGGGTGGCCCTTCAGAACCAGGCGGGAAATGGTATTCTGGTTAAATCCGCTTGCCAACCTTTGGGTGTCAGTGCCTGGAACTTCCCGATGAAGGATATAGAATATATCCCATCCAGTATACAGCATATTCATGGTGGTAGCATTGAGAAGAAAGATATGGTCTGGTTAAATATCGACAAGCAGCAAATGGGTGTTGGCGGAGATAATACGTGGGGAGCCCAGACACATCCGGAATATACGATTACACCGGTCAGTCAGGAATATAGCTTCTTTATTATTCCTGTCGATAAGCAAACAGACCTGGTTGAGATCTCCAAATTGAACAGATAATTTAAAGTAGTTGATATGAAACACAATTTGTTTATAGGTGCTTTATTGCTGGCTGTGATAGGATGGGGAGGTTGTTCAGTGCAGCAGCCAGCCTCTTCCGGAACAGCCGGTAAGTATAGTAACATATTAAACATACGTTATACGCCGGACTCCGTTTCCCGTTGTAGGGGATGGTTTACTGATGCCGGTGCATGGTATGGGTTTACTATACCGAAACAGGAGCAGTGGGTAAATGGTTTCTGTGGCCCTTTCCATCTGGATATGAATAAGCGACAGTGGCTTTCCGATGCTTTGGTGAAAGTCCGTTTCGATGGGGAGGAACCGGATGCTGTTTATACACCGGACTCGGTATCCTATTTTCCCGGAGAATTATATATGTCTTCTTCTTCCAAAACCGGACGCATAGAACAACGTCTGGTCTTTGTTGATAAATCGACGGCTTTGTTGACTTGTTCATCCGACCGGAAAACTTTACTCCGTTTTGCCGGAGAGGTCTTGCCCGGTGATGTTGTTTGTACGACAGATAAGAACCGGGTTTTGCTGACATGGCCTTCGGGTGAGGGAGTCGCTTTGACATTCAGTCCGGAAATGGGAATTCTTTCGTCGGAAAAGGGATATGAAACGTTGACACTTACCCCTGGGAGATCGGATGTCGTAATTTCTTTCTTTGAGAATGAAGCGTCCAGGCAATCTGTATTACACAGAGCTACCGTTGTGCAGGCTTCCCCTTCGGGATACCATGAAGAGACGGCTCGTCGCTGGGAAGGTTACCTGGACAAAGTACTGCGTCCGGATATGCCGGATGCTTATAACAGGATAGCCGTAAAAGCGGTTGTTACCTTGATCGCCAACTGGAAAAGTGCACGTGGAGATCTGTTTCATGATGGAGTTGCCCCCAGTCATGCGGTAGGTTACTTTATGGGCTTTTGGGGATGGGACTCCTGGAAACATGCAGTCGCTTTGGCACGTTTCGCTCCGGAACTGGCGAAGGACCAGGTTCGTACCATGTTTGATTATCAGACACCTGAAGGGATGATTATTGACTGTATTTACAGTGATGCTTCCGAGAACAATGCTCGTGACAGCAAACCCCCTCTGGCCGCTTGGGCTGTGGATGAGATCTATAAAGCAACGGGTGATACTGCCTTTGTGAAAGAAATGTATCCTAAGTTACTTCATTACTATAAATGGTGGTTCACTCACCGTGACCATAATAATAACGGTATCTGCGAGTTTGGCTCTTGCGACGGAACCCTTGAAGCTGCTGCCTGGGAGAGCGGAATGGACAATGCGATCCGTTTCGACAATGCCGTTATGGTGAAGAATAGCGAGGGGGCATGGAGTATGGATCAGGAGTCTGTCGACCTGAACGCTTTCCTGGCACTTGAACATCGGTTGTTAGCCAAACTGGCACCTGTTGCCGGAGCTGTTTTTGATGAACCGGATAAATTAGCACAGGTACAGGATTACTTCTTTGTTTCCGATCCGGGGTTCTTTTTTGATAAACGGCTGGATGGTACGTCTGTTATGGAGGAAGGAACGGAAGCTTGCATCCCGTTATGGGCAGAAATCGCATCGAAAGAGCAAGCTGCTGCCGTAATGAAGATATTCAGTGATACGACGAAGTTCTCTACCTATATTCCTTTCCCGACAATTGCAGCCGACAATCCAAAGTTTATGCCGGCCGGTTATTGGAGGGGGCCTATCTGGTTGGATCAGGTTTATTTCGGAATATCCGGAATTCGCCGGTATGGATATAAAAAAGAGGCCGATGCCTTTACCGATCAGGTATTTACCCGTTTGCAAGGCCTGAAGGAAGATGCTCCTATTCATGAGAACTATGATACTCATAATGGGGGGCGTTTGAAAGCTCCTCATTTCAGTTGGAGTTCGGCACATTTGCTAATGCTGTATGAAGAATATGGTAAGTAAGATATAAATGTATAAAGGTGAAAAAGCTGTCTCATTATGAGGCGGCTTTTTTTATGAAATAGTATCTTTGCTTCCGTTCTTAATCTTTAATCAATAATAGTATGGTAAAAATAGTTCGTTTGTGTTTGGTTGTTCTCTGTGTTATTTCATCTTCCTGCAAGTCTGTGAAAGACCAGACGGGAGACCTGCCTCTTTCCTCTTATGTAAATCCTTTTATCGGAGCGTCCACCAGTACGGAAGCAGGTGGTTCCTATCATGGGCTGGGGAAGACTTTTCCGGGAGCTACGGCGCCTTACGGCATGGTACAGGTGAGCCCGAATACAATAACCGGAGGAGATAACGGGCCGGGGTATAGCTATGAACATACCTCTATCGAAGGATTCGCGTTTACACAGATGAGTGGTATCGGCTGGTATGGCGACCTGGGTAACCTGTTGGTGATGCCGACTGTCGGTAAACTGCATACTTTTTCCGGAACCCAGGACGATCCGGATAACGGGTATCGTTCGCGATATGATAAAGCTTCGGAAAAAGCATCTGCCGGATATTATTCCGTTATGTTGACTGACTACCGGATTAAGGCGGAAGCTACAGCGCTGCCCCGCAGCGGTATGCTGCGTTTTACTTTTCCGGAAAGTAAAGAAGCACATATACAGATAGACCTGGCACGGAGAGTGGGAGGTACTTCTGTCTGGCAAGCTATAGAAATTGTGAATGATCATACTATCCGGGGTGAAATGAAATGTACGCCTGACGGTGGAGGTTGGGGAAATGGCGATGGAAAAGCGGATTACACCGTTTACTTCTACGCTGAATTTTCCCGCCCGTTTAAAACGCATGGGGTATGGTCGGCAGATATTCCTGACGGCTGGACACGCAAACGTCAGGATATTGAAAGCGACCGTTACCATGAAGTGGTGAAGAATGCCCGGATCATACCGGAGGTAACCTCTTTCGTCGGAAAGCACCTGGGTTTTTATGCCGATTTCGATACGGAGCAGAACGACCAGATCCTGATGAGAAGCGGTATCTCTTTTACGGGTATGATGAATGCGGAGGAAAATCTGCATTCGGAGATGAATAGCTGGGATTTTGACGATACATTGGCTAAATGTCAGTTACTCTGGGACGACGCCCTGGGTAAAGTGACCGTGTCGGGAGCTTCTGAAGATGAAAAGGCTATCTTTTATACGGCTCTTTATCATACTATGATCGATCCCAGGATATGCAGTGACGTGAATGGCGAATATACCGGAGCTGACAAGAAAGTACATGTCGCCAATAACTTCACGAAGCGGACTATCTTCAGCGGTTGGGATGTGTTCCGCAGCCAGATGCCTTTGCAGACGATTATCAATCCGGCTTTGGTAAGCGACCAGATCAATTCGCTGGTCGAGATAGCCGACCAGAGCGGGAATGAATATCTGGAACGCTGGGAGCTTCTGAACGCCTATTCCGGCTGTATGATCGGTAATCCGGCTATCTCTGTTTTATGTGATGCTTATTCAAAGGGAATTCGTTCCTATGACATAGATAAAGCCTATCGATATGCTTTGAATACTTCCCGTTTGTTCGGTAATAATGAAGCCGGATATACTCCGGGATCTATCTCCCATACATTGGAATATGCATATAGCGACTGGTGTATGGCTCGTTTGGCTGAATGGTTAGGAAAAGAGGAAGATAAAACTTATTTTGACAAGAGGGCAGCCACTTATTCGACGATTTACGATCCGGCGTATGGCTGGTTTCGTCAGCGGGATGATAAAGGTGTTTTTCAGGCCTTGCCGGAACAGGAACGATTGGCGGAAGGATATGGTTGTGTGGAGAGCAATGCATATCAACAAGGTTGGTTTGTTCCCCATGATGTAGATGGTATGATAGAGCTGATGGGGGGACGTGAGAAAGTACTGGCAGACCTTACGGATATGTTTGAGAAGACGCCGGACGGTTATTTATGGAATGAGTATTATAATCATGCCAATGAACCGGTACACCATGTGCCGTTCCTCTTTAACCGCTTAGGGGCTCCCGAACTGACGCAGAAGTGGACGCGCGATATTTGTAGGAATGCCTATAAAAACTCGGTACTGGGTTTGGTTGGGAATGAAGATGTCGGTCAGATGTCGGCCTGGTATGTGCTGGCTGCCAGTGGTATCCATCCGATCTGCCCGGGCGATCAACGATATGAAATAACAAGTCCGGTATTTGAGAAGGTTCTCTTTAATCTCTCTCCGGAATATGCATCCGGGAAGACGTTTGTGATCGAGGCTCATAATAACAGTCCGGAAAATGTATATATACAAAGTGCCCGTCTGAATGGTAAGCCTTATGATAAATCCTACCTGATGCATGAGGATTTAGTGAAAGGGGGAGAGTTAGTACTTGAAATGGGAAAAGCACCTTCCGCATGGGGGCATGAATGAGTTGCTTCAGATAATAAAAGAGTCAATGGAACTTAAGTCCGTTGGCTCTTTTATTTATCGGGTATATATAAGATTATTCTTCGTTCTGGAACATCGGATCCCAAGCCGGCAGGCGGGTCGGTGTTTGTTTGAGAACATCTTTTACTTTATCTGTTATGAACTTCTTGTCAACCACCAAGCGGAACATATATTCGTTGAACCATTCGTCCGTCATGATCAGGTGTCCGTTATTGGCTCCCGGCCCCCAACTGTTTTCTACCATCCATTTCTTAGGCTTACCGTTAGCATCGAGGTCGACAGCCATTAATGTCATTGCGTGCGAAGAACCACTGGCGAAAGTCTGGATACGCTGTTTCTTGTCCATGCCGAATGTAGTGCCCATCAATGAACCATAATCATAATAGTTGACATCCAGCAAGCCGCGTTCGCGGTCGAAGAATTTGCCGACATCGCAGGAGAAATACATCATAGTGCTGTCTTTGATAGAGGCGATGGCCATTTCTTTGATATCTTCGATCGGAAGGTTTACGTATGTCCAGTTCTTTCCGTCGTAACGATGACGGTCGAAATCTATCTCATATAATTTATAGTATTCGCGGCTCGGGTCGTTCATCAGCATGACATAATTGTTTGTCAGGTCTTTGCCTATGTATTCGTCAAAGAATGACTGGGGAGTATATTCTTTGGTTTCAACCGGATTGCCTTGTGCATCTTTTCGTGTCCAGGTAAATTTCGTAGGCGGTTCACCCAAGTTGAGTACCAGCATGCGGTAAATAGTACCCAGCATTTCCGTTTTGTTCTTTTCCAAAGCGGCTGGCTTGGTTCCTTGGGCTGACTGGTCACGTAGTTGCAAACCGAACTCCTTTAATTTGAGGCCGATCAGGTTTGCCATTCTTCCCGTACTTTCACTACTATTGGTTTCCACCATTACTTCAGCAGGAACTACACCATATTTTCCCAGAATGTCGGATATTCCCGTGAACTGTCCGCCATCGCTAAGCGGGTTTTTGAATAACCATTCAACCATCTTGTCGTCCATCGGCTTTTCGCGTGTGTCGATGATACCTTGCAGGAACAGGTTGGCTTTTTCCAATTGATCCCAGAAGAAGGAGTAGTTTTGTGAGAACTGGAAATCTCCCATGTTGTATTTGGCTATAGCCTGTGCACGGAATACATTCAACCCGGTAAATAACCAGCAACGTCCGGATGATCTCTGGTTGGTGATACCTTTGCTGTTTACTTTATTGGAAAAGTAAGTATCAAAGTTGTTTTTACTTTCAGCATTGACTGCTAACTTGTTGATGTCGTTATTGCTGATCGCATTGTGTATAGCCTTATCCGCCGCAGTCCCTTTGTAAGACTGTTTGATCTGTTGCAACATCTCTGTTGAAATACCTCCGTCGGGCTGCTGGCCATAGGCGGACAATGTGATCCCCAATGCCAGGGCTGTCATCCATAGGTTGTTTCGTTTCATGATATAGTTCGTTTATGTATTAAGTTTATCTGCAAATATAAGAAAAGTTGGCGGTAATCATTCAAAATCATGTATAGTAAACAGATATGTTGTCATTATTTGTGTTGAAGGAGATCGGAGAGAGGTTTATTCAGTTTGTGTGATAAAGTTAAGTATGTAATGAATAATATTTATTTATATATTGATAATATTAAATATGTTGTTATATTTGTTGCGTAAAAGATAAATATAATGAATGAGCAAAAGAGAAGATTACCCTTGCAATGTCCTGCCTGCGACTCTCCGCTAAAAGTGGGCAGATTGTTTTGTGAGCAATGTGATACGGAAGTCTGTGGAAGTTTTGAGCTTCCCGTTCTGGCAAAGCTGACGGAGAAGGAACAGCTTTTTGTGATTGACTTTATTAAATCCAGCGGTAGCTTGAAAGATATGGCTAAGAATATGGGGGTAAGTTATCCGACTGTCAGGAATGTATTGGATGATCTGATAGATAAACTAAATAAGATTGAATCATTATGAAAAAACAATGGATGAATTTTCTGATTAATCCGTTTGAGCGGATTGCCGGTTTTCAGGCATTAGGGTGGGGACTTTTAGGAATGGTCGTTTCTACCGTTATCTGTTATCTTTCCGGCTGGCATTATCACGGACTGTTACATTTTGGCCCGGCTCCTAATCCGGCTTGGTGGTGTTATGCTATCGAGCATTTGGTTGTCTGGCTCGTTCCGGCTTTGCTGTTTTATCTGGGCGGACTGATCTTGTCACGTTCACGGATAAGGGTGATTGATGTGTTGGGGACTGTCGCTTTTGCCCAATTGCCTTTTATTTTTATGAACTTGTTCAATATGTTGCCCCCTATACAAAATATGACCAAAGTGGATATGAATGTACCACCGACTGAACTTTTGGCTCAACCCGGCTTTCTGGCTGGTGTATGGTTATCACTGATCGGAGTGATATTTCTGGTGTGGGTATTGGTCTGGATGTTCAAAGCGTTAAAAGTTTCCTGTAATCTGAAAGGATATCCGTTAGGCATTCTTTATTGTGTGGCTGTGTTTGGCGGGGATATTCTTTGTCGCTATCTGATCGGTTTGTGTTATTAATATTTATAGGCATGGATCTTTTAGATAATTATATAGTTGGGATCATTTTGATTGTCACGGGTTTGATAGTTGTTAAATATCCGGGAATGCTTAATGTTATGACAAAAGAACGGCAGCGGAAAACTGATATGAATGCCGTTGGTCGTATGGCATGTAAATGTTTTTTGTGCATGGGACTTTGTCAGATCATAGGAGCTTTTTTCATGACAAAGTATGAGTTGTGGGCGTTTAATGGCTTGTTTAATCTTTTGCTTGTTATGATTGGGTCTGTTATTATAGTTGTAAAAGCAAACTCCCGTAAATATCGTAAATAATAATTTAGGCACGGATCACTGTTCTTGTATAAAGAATTATTTACGTAATCCGTGCCTGCATTATATTATTAATGTATAGTAATCCTTATTTCTTAGCCAGGAACTTCTTGCTCAGCCATTTTCTCACCGGTTCGTCATATAGTTTCAGGCATAGATAGGCGACTACTATATTTAAGGCAAGAACACCTAAGACCATCTGCCAGGTTTCTCCAAGAGTGAAAAGTTGTTTGTCGATCAACCAGGCATAGAACAGGTACATAAAAGGATAATGTATGATATAAAGCGGGAAAGAGATATCCCCTAAAAATTTACAAATCTTCGTAGACTTTATATCCGTTGTAGTTCCCGATGCTCCTAACCAAATGAGGATTGGGAAAACGATAATGATACAAAACGACTCGTAAAGTCCGTTTATGCAAATGGGATCAGTTCCTTCCAGGTAGGGTACGGAAAATAATCCCAGTAATATAATCGAACAAATCCAGAAAGCACCTCTTATCTTTATAGGCTTAAAGTTGCGGGATAAAAGCATACCCATAGAGAAGGGGAAAAGCATTCGCAATAATCCGCCTACAAAATTCACGCCGTCCAATGTCCAGCCCACTCCGATATTCCCATATCCGGAAACATTAAAGGAGGCAAACGCAGCCAGTGCCGCTCCCATCAAAAAGACTACTACCGTCAATGCTTTGGTTGACAAGCGGCGGATAAACAAAGCGTAAAGAATATTACCGATGTACTCGAAGAATAATGACCAGCTGGGGCCGTTCAGCGGAAACATTTCGCCATTACCTCTGACGTCATAACTGGCCCCCGGTATAGCCGGAATGAAAAACAGGGAACAAAGCAGGGACAACATGACTGTGGAGATGGCTACATGTGTTCCGTCCCATTTTACACTGCCTTGAATGAGGAAAGTGATAAGACCCAGAACCGCTCCCATGATAACCATCGGATGGAGACGGATCAAGCGGCGTTTAAAGAAATCTTTCAGGGTTAAACTTTTTGCCCAGCGGTCGTCGTAAGCGTAGCCGATAACGAAACCGGATAGGATAAAGAAGAAATCCACGGCCAGATAGCCATGATTGATACCTCCGATGGTATCGCTGCCTCCGGCAAAAGCGTAGCCTTCGTACACATGGTACCATACGACTAAAAGGGCTGCCACCCCTCTTAATCCGTCGAGAAGGTCGTAATGAGGTTTAGTGTCTGTAAATGCAGCGGAAGAAATGTTTTGCATGATAAGAATTTGTTATTTAGATTATTATTGTTTGCTGTTACTTATGAAGTGCCAAAATTATAAAACTTATGCGTCTTAAAATTTGTCTTATGTCAAATTATACCCGGTAAAGATTATTTCTGAGCTCTGAGGCGGCTGAGTGTAGACAATGTGATCCCCAGATAAGAGGCTATATATCCTAATTGTGCCCGCTGGCACACTTCCGGAAATTGTTGCTTAAACTCCTCGTACCTTTCTTTTGCAGACAAGGTAAGGTGTTCTTTGTGGGAACGGTGTAAACGTCTGTATTCGTTTTGATGAATAACCCTTCCCCAATTAGCTAATTCAATATTGGTTTGAAATAACCGGAGTAAATCAGTCAGTGATATTCTATATGCAATAACATCTTCAAGTGTCTCTACAAATTCTTCACTGGGCTTATTATAATATAATTCATCCATGCTGAAAACAATTCCACCTTCATCGGAGAAAGAGGTTGTTATTTCTTCTCCGTTTACCAACCAGAAAGAGCGGGTCATTCCTTTTTCTATGAAATAAGCTGATTTGCAAAACATATTAGCTTTGATCAGCTGGTGTTTTTTGGGGAAATGGCATAAGGTTACATTTTCTTTCAGTGTCCGTATGGTTTCATCAGAAATTGGATACGATGAGTTTATCTTATTTATAATATTGATCATAAGTAAATCCTTAATTATTTTCCATTACTTACATTTACTTCTCCAATAGCAGTTTACGGAGTGCCGGAATATCTTCAACAATGTAGTCTGCTCCGGCTTCTGATAATTCTTTATAATCTCCGAAGCCATATAAAACGCCGACGGAGTCTATGCCAACGTTCTTTGCCCCGATAATATCGTGCTTCCTGTCGCCAATCATAACGACTGAACTCAAGTCTATGATCTTGTTCGATTGTAATATGTAGTCGATCACATCTGTTTTGGTGTGCAGGGAACCGTCCAGACCGCTTCCGGCCACAAAAGAGAAGTAATTGCTTAATTCGAAATAGTCCAGGATACGTTTGGCGAATATTTCAGGTTTGGAGGTCGCCAGTATTACTATTTTATCCTTTAGCCGGGCTTCTGCCAGGAATTCGCCGATCCCCGGATATAGCTTGTTTTCCAGGATTCCTTTCTTCTCATATCTTTCCCTGTATTTTTCAACGGCAATGGCGGCTTGCTCGTCAGTAAAATTGTAGAAGTCTTTGAATGAATCCAATAAAGGAGGGCCGATGAATGGTGATAATTCACGTAAATCATCGACCTGAATGCCAAAGTGATTTAACGCATATTCGACACAACGGGTAATCCCTGTTTCCGAGTCGGTGATTGTTCCGTCAAGATCTAAAAGGAGATATTTATATTGTTTCATTTATTGACAGATGTGAACCTATATGACAAGCCTGATAGGGGCGTCATATAGGTTCATATTTTCTATTATTACTTATTTTTTGTTGCCCAAACTAATCCATCCTGACGGATATGCCATGTGTTCCCGTCTGTTCCCGGTGCTGTTATTTCATACATGGAAGGAGTCTGGAAAAGCTGGATTTGCTTAGCCTGTTCAGCCGGGCAGAGCTCTTCCGGTTTGAGGGCCGCTACAGAAGGGGCATATCCACCGAATGTAGCTGCATATTCGTTCTGGCGATAATACAAATTGCGAAGAAGCCATTTGATCTCATCGTTCGGATCTTTCACGAACGGAGTTTCTCCTGTACCGGCTACTTTATCCGAGATTTGTACAAATCCCCAGTACTCAGGCATGTGGATGTTGATTACACCTGTCGGGGCCCATACCCAGTTGTATTCGCGTATCTTGTCTTCCCCTTTGATGGGCACTTTCACGTATTTTCCATCCTGTACATCTGTTGTCCATTCCACGCGGGAGAAGTTTGTACGGATATGTTCACCGGCAGTAGGTTTATCCTTTCCTCTGGCTACCTGATAGATGGAAGACCATGGAATGAATACTTCCACGCTCCATGATTTGTCGGTATCTTTCGGATTATTCAATGTACCGTCTACATAAACAGCCGATTTCATCCCTGCAAACTCCCAGTTGTTCAGTACCTGTGGATTGTCACGGTACGGTTTAGTCAGATATAAATCCCACTCCGTACCCAGTGCGTTTACTTCATATTCCAGGTAATTGTGTGTGTCGTTTGTCGGATTGAGGAATATTTCGAAATCGTTATCGTGATAGATAACGGCATCATGTTCTTTGATCGTAGCCCATACATGGGGTTCTTCCATCAGGACGGCAAAGTACATACCATTGTCGTCGTAAGTCATTTTTGCCCGTGTCTGCAAAAGCGGTTTAGGACGTTTGTCGCCTTCGATATCCACAAAGTCGTTTGTCCAGGGAATGGCATCCCATTCTTCCGGCGACAGCTTTCCATCTATTTTGATAGGAGCCGGGGCTTTGTAACACACATAAGTCGGCGGATTGTAAGGCGCCTGTGGCGTGTAAGTAATCTCTTTCCCTTTATCTTGTGGTGCTTGTGCACAAGAAAGGAGTAATAATGCTGCGACAGGTGCAGTAAAGACTGTTTTCTTCATTTGTTGATTTAATTTAGAGTGTTTATTCTGATTTATTTTGAATCATTTCGACAGCCGCTCCCAGCCAGGTATCTATATCATCCGGATAATGTTGGTCGGAGCGTGTTTCGCTGCGTTTGTGACCGAGTCGTACGACAACGGCATTGAGGTCGGGGATGATGAAGATGTATTGTCCAAGGATACCACGCATATAGGGGATCTCCATACCGTTGTAGGAGAGGTGCCAGAACTGGAACCCGTAACAGTGGTTCGTCTCATTATATTCTTTGAACAGTAAACTGGTATCGGGAGTCGTTGCCTCCTTCAGATAAGAAGAGGAGATAAGTTGCCTGCCGTTCCAGTCGCCCTTGTTTAGTATCAGCTGTCCGAAACGGGCAAAATCGCGGGCATTGCTATTGAAGCAACAATAAGCTTTTTCGATACCGTCTTTTTTATCCAGACTCCAGAGAGCGTCTTCTTCCGCATTCATCGGAGTCCAGAACTTACGTGAAACATAGGAACTGATATTTTCTCCGGTCGCCTTTTCAACGATAAAAGCGAGTAGTTGCGTCACTCCGCTCTGGTAGATAAAGTTGACTCCCGGTTCCTCGATTTCTTTCATGCCGAGTGCAATCTGTTGCAAATCATCGCCGTAATACAATTTTGTAGTAGGAGAGAAGGGGGAGGAATAGGCTTCGTCAAAGTCTACTCCCGCACTCATCGTAAGCAGATGGCGGAGAGTTAAAGGTTTCCCGTTGTATCCCTGAAACTCCGGATAGAAGTCGCTGACCGGTTGGTCGACATCTTTTATGAAACCATCGTCAATGGCTGCTCCTATTGCCAGCGAGACAATGCTCTTGGCCATCGAGAAGGAGTTGCTGTGAGACTCCGGAGAGTAATCTTCCCAATATTGTTCGAAAAGCAACGTACTGTCTTTGATAATAACGTAAGCAACCGTTCCCAGTTGCTCGAAAACCGGCAGATACTTTTCCGGGATGGAAACTGTATTGTATGTCTCCGATCGTATCCAGGGCTGCGGATCACCGGCCTTTACCGTCCGGTTCTCAAATATCGGATACTGGTCGATCTTGGGAAGCAAATGCGTAAGGGCACGGCGCAGATAATAGTTGGAGGGCAATACCAGATAGCCTCCGATACAGCATACTATCAAAAGTATTGCCCATCCTGCTTTTTTCATTTATTCTGTTTCTTCTTTATACCAACTTGAATACATGTGGTAGTTTTTAGCAATTTTCTGATTGATCTCTTTGGCCTGTTCGGGATCTACCTTCTTGACGAACTTGGCAGGTACGCCGGCGTAAATGCTACCCGGTTCGACAATCGTTTTGCTCAATACTACCGAACCGGCGGCAACGATAGCCCCTTCACCGATCACGGCATGGTCGAGTACAACAGAACCCATTCCGATCAGGGCGCCGTTACAAATCTTGGCTCCGTGGATCGTTACGTTATGTCCTACCGAAACATCGTCGCCGATCTCTATCGTCGATTTCTCATACAATGTATGCAGTACGGAACCATCCTGGATATTCACGCCGTTACCGATACGGATCGAGTTTACGTCACCACGTAAAACCGTACCGAACCAGATACTGCAACCCTCTCCGATTTCAACATCGCCGATAATAGCGGCGTTGTCTGCTAAAAATGTGTCTTTACCGATCTTAGGGGTAAAGCCTCTTACTGATCTTATTATTGCCATTACTTTTGTTTTAAATTTCAGCTGTTTTTTCTTTCAACCAGGCTTTTTCTTCTTCGTTCAGATGCGGGCTTAACAAGTCGTACACCATCTGGTGATATTTATTTATCCAGGCACGTTCCCTAACCGACAACATCGGCACCATGATCAATTTGGTATCGATATAACATAAAGTCAGGGTGTCGAAACCATAGAACTTACCGTATTCTGTTTCGCTGTCTTCGCGGATCAGGATCATATTTTCCGTGCGGATGCCGTACTCACCGGTACGATACATGGCCGGTTCGTCGCTCATCACCATACCTGGTTTCAACGGAACAGGATTTTCTTCCATACGGATACTTTGCGGGCCTTCATGTACATTCAGGCAGTGTCCTATACCGTGGCAGGTGCCGTGAAGATAATTGATACCTGCATCCCATAACGCTTTACGGGCAAGAACATCGAGCAGGCAACCGCGTATGCCGGCCGGGAATTTACATTTGGCAATTCCGATCATGCCTTTTAGCGTGCGGGTGAAATCTTTTTTCATCTGTTCGGTCGGTTCACCCAGTGCAACGGTACGGGTAATGTCCGTTGTCCCGTCCAGGTATTGTGCGCCCGAGTCCATTAGGAGCAGACTTTCCGGTTTCAGTTCCACGTCGGTTTCGGGAGTAGGGGCATAGTGAACGATCGCACCGTGTCCGGCATATCCGGTGATCGACTCGAAGCTGTCCATGATATACTGCGGTTGCTCGGCACGCAAGGCTGTCAGGCGGGCGGAAGCATCCAGTTCTGTCACTTTCTCACCGGCAGCCAGTTTCTTTTCCAGCCAAATGTAGAAACGGGTCAATGCGATACCGTCTTTCACGGTAGCATTACGGAATCCTTTTATCTCTGTTTCGTTCTTGATACTTTTCAGATGGTTTGCCGGAGTGATGCCTTCGATGATCGTGCATCCTTTCGGCAGAGCATTGTAAAGGGAAATGTTCGTCTTGGACGGGTCGATAAATACACGGATGTTTTCCGGGAGACGGGAAAGATACTTTTGTATCATTGTGTAATCGGCCAGCACGACACCTTCTTTTTTCAGATTCTCAGAAGCTTCCGCCGTTATCTTTTTGGGGTCGATGAAAAGAACGCTTTCATCTTCGGAGATAAAGGCATAACTGATTACAACCGGGTTGTAAGTGACGTCCGTGCCACGGATATTGAATGTCCAGGCCACTTCATCGAGAGCTGCCAGTATTCCGCAATCAGCACCTTCTTTACGCAGGTGGTTGTTTATCTCATCCAGTTTTTCGTGGACGGCCTTACCGCTCAGTTCAACCGGCATTTCAAACAAGGGGTTACCGGGAACAGCCGGCCTGTCTTTCCAGATCAGATCTATCAGGTCGTAAGCTGTCTCCAGCCTGATCTCTTTCCGTCTCAGTGCTTTTTCAAGTTTAGCGGCTTCGGCAACACTATAGGTCAGTCCGTCTGTGCCGACTGTTTGTCCGCTTTGCAATTCATGGAGCAGGAATTCCGGAATGGTCGGAGTTTCCGGCAATGCCAGTTTATATAATTCGATACCGGATCCTTCCAGTTGTATGCCGGCTTGCAGGAAATAACGGGAGTCAGTCCACAAACCTGCTTTATCAGCCGTAATCACCACTGTACCGGCCGATCCGTCGAAACCGGATATCCAGCCGCGTGACTTCCAGCGGTCGGCCGGATATTCACTCAGATGAGGATCGGAACTGGGAATGATATAAGCATCGATCTTTTTTTCTTTCATTACCTCCCTCAGGGCGGCAATACGTTCAGGGATATTTGTTTTCATCGCATTACTATTTAGTCAACGTTACTATTGGCAAAGTTAATAAATTATTGGGAAAGAAGGGTGTATTAAAGTAGGTAAATTCCCCTGACGATCTCACTGACGATCTTCGGACGATCGTTTGTGGCTGTATTTGTTTGATATATAGATGTTTGCTTTCGGTTTGTTGAGCACTCGCTGACGATCTACTGACGATCTCACTGACGCTCTCTTAATATAATAAGAATATATATATAAAGACATAAAAGGAATTTTGATTTTGAAAAATTAGTGAATGGTCTTTTATAATAAATAATTGGCACAATAGTCTCAGCTTGCCGGGCTCGTTGTGCTGGCGTTTTGTCTTAGTAGTGCCGGGAGGGCGGGACTACTAAGGGAGTAACGTTGTTTTAGGGATAAAAAATTGTGTTATATCGAATTTTTCCGATCTTTGTAGGAAAGAGTGAATATAAAGAGAGAATGAGTAAAAGTAATATTACAGATTTAAAAACAGTCCGTCTTAGTGAGGATGCTGACTCCGTAGTTCTTTTGGATCAGACCCAACTACCGGAGAAAGAGGTTTATTTGTCCCTTTCCAATGCGGAAGATATCTGGGAGGCTATTTACAAACTGAAAGTTCGCGGTGCTCCTGCTATCGGAGTGGCAGCGGCCTATGGCATTTATGTTTGCAGCAAACAGATCGGGGCGGCTGGCTTTGACGACTTTTACCAGGAATTTAAACGGATAAAAGATTATCTGGCTTCTTCCCGGCCGACGGCTGTTAATCTGGTGGCTGCGTTGAACCGGATGGAGAAAGTCGTGTTGGATAACCGTCAGGAAGATATTCCGGCACTAGTCCGGCTGTTGCATGATGAGTCTGTGGCTATCCGGGAGGAAGATGCTGCGGCATGCCGTCGGATAGGAGAGAACTGTTTGGCTTTATTGAAACCGGGTATGGGGCTTCTGACGCATTGTAATGCCGGTCATTTGGCTGTTTCGGAGTACGGAACGGCTTTGGCTCCGGTTTATCTGGGGCAGGAGCGGGGGTATAACTTTAGGGTTTTCGCCGACGAAACACGTCCTTTGCTGCAGGGAGCCCGTCTTACGGCTTACGAACTTCAGCGTTCCGGAGTGGATGTTACGCTGATCTGCGATAATATGGCTTCTTCCGTTATGCAGAAAGGGTGGGTACAGGCTGTGATAGTCGGTTGCGACCGGGTGGCTATGAACGGTGACGTAGCCAATAAGATCGGAACATCCGGCGTTGCTATTCTGGCCCGTCATTACGGTATCCCGTTTTATGTGCTGGGACCGACCTCTACGATTGATAAGCAATGTCCTGACGGAAAGTCTATTGTAATAGAAGAACGAGCTCCGGAGGAAGTGTCGGAAATGTGGTATGCTCACCGGATGGCTCCCCGGGATGTTAAGATTTTCAATCCGGCTTTCGATGTTACACCTCATGAGTTGATAACTGCGATTATTACGGAAAAAGGAGTGGCCTATCCCCCATTTACGGATAGCCTTAGTGACTAGAAGGCAGAGCTTCTGACTGTTAAAGCATTCATAGAAAAATAAAAAATACGAATTATTGTCGGAAAGTTTTGCTAATAACGAAAGAATCAGTAATTTTGCTGCCCATTTTGAGGATGTAATTAAAAACAATATAATAAATTAAATTATGATCGTAGTTCCATTGAAAGAAGGCGAAAACATCGAAAAAGCGCTGAAAAAGTTTAAAAGAAAGTTCGAAAAAACAGGAGTTGTAAAGGAATTGAGAAGCCGTCAGGCGTTCATCAAACCTTCTGTTGCCAAGAGAAAACAGAACATGCGTGCTGTTTACGTTCAGCAATTGCAGCAGATCGAAGAATAAATATCTTACCAAACTTGTTTTATTGAATTCTTATTCCTATTTTCGTTGCATAAAAGTTGGTGCAACGCAGATATGTTGATAGATTCGTTTTTAGATTATCTTCGGTATGAGAGGAACTATTCCAATTATACGATAGGAGCTTATTCGAAAGATTTGCGCCAGTTTGAAGATTATGTAAAAAAGTATAAGGAAGGCATATTTGATCCGGTGGATGTCGATACGGATTTAGTGAGAAATTGGGTAGTCGTTTTAATGGACGAAAAGCTTTCTCCAGTGTCGGTCAACCGGAAATTAAGTTCTTTGAAGTCTTTTTTTAAATTCCTTATGAAGCAGGGAAGCATCTCTGTTAATCCATTAAGGTTAATAACCGGGCCGAAAACAAAGAAACCGTTACCTTATTTTATAAAAGACAAGGAAATGGAATTTTTGCTGGACGGTGATGGATTTGGTGAGGATTTTGAAGGTGTAAGGAATCGTCTGATGCTTGAGATGCTTTACGATACAGGTATCCGCCGTTCGGAGTTGATAGGAATGCAAGATTCCGATGTAGACTGCGAATCGATGCAGATACGGGTAACGGGAAAGCGTAATAAGCAACGGTTGATCCCATTTGCAGAAGGATTAAAAAACTTAATACAAGCATACACTGAAGTTCGAAATCGTGAAGTTGGTTCGGAGAGCGGATGGTTTTTTGTAAGAAAAAACGGGGAACAATTATCGGCTGGTATCGTTTATACTATTGTAAAGGATAAATTGTCGGAGATCCCAACATTGGCGAAACGTAGCCCTCATGTATTGAGACATTCGTTTGCAACAAGTATGTTGAATAATGGAGCAGAGTTGAATGCGGTGAAAGAGATACTCGGACACAGCAGTTTGGCTTCAACCAGCGTTTACACACATACAACCTTTGAGGAATTAAAAAAAGTGTATCATGCTCATCCAAGAGCGAAAAAAGAAGGAGGTTAATTATGGACATTAGAATTCAAGCAATCCATTTTGACGCAACAGCTCAGTTAGAAGCGTTTATTCAGAAGAAAGTTAGTAAGTTGGAGCAATACTTCGACGGCATAATATTAGCAGAGGTAACGCTGAAGGTTACAAAACCCGAATCAGCAAAGAATAAAGAAGCCGCTGTGCGTCTTATAATAAAGAATGGAGATTGTTTTGCAGAGAAAGTGAATGATACTTTCGAGGCGTCTATCGACGAATGTGTCGAAGCATTGGAAAAACAATTAGTTAAATTCAAGGAAAAAATCAGAGCCAAATAAAAAAAACGGTAGATAAATTTGGTATGTAAGAAATAATATCTAAATTTGCAGCCGTTTCGCCTACCCGACGAAACGGCTTCTTTTAGAAAAGAAGGTTCGCCTCTTTAGCTCAGTTGGCCAGAGCACGTGATTTGTAATCTCGGGGTCGTTGGTTCGAATCCGACAAGAGGCTCAAAAGAAAAGTTTTTGACATATTGGGCAGTTACCAGAGTGGCCAAATGGGGCTGACTGTAACTCAGCTGTCTTTCGACTTCGGTGGTTCGAATCCATCACTGCCCACTACTAAGAAACAATTCAAAACGAGAATTGGTTCGTGAAAGAATTAAAATTGCGGAAGTAGCTCAGTTGATAGAGCATTAGCCTTCCAAGCTGAGGGTCGCGGGTTTGAGCCCCGTCTTCCGCTCTTTTTATTTCGCCTGTGTAGCTCAGCGGTAGAGCACTTCCTTGGTAAGGAAGAGGTCCCGAGTTCAAGTCTCGGCACCGGCTCAAATGATGAATTTAGAACATGATCATTAATCAAATAAAGAACAATTAAGTTATGGCAAAAGAGAAATTTGACAGATCGAAACCACATGTGAACATTGGTACGATTGGTCACGTTGACCACGGTAAAACAACTTTGACAGCTGCTATCACAACAGTATTGGCAAAGAAAGGTCTTTCAGAACTGCGTTCATTCGATTCTATCGACAACGCTCCTGAAGAAAAAGAAAGAGGTATTACAATTAACACTTCTCACGTAGAGTATCAGACTGCAAATCGTCACTATGCTCACGTAGACTGTCCGGGTCACGCCGACTACGTAAAGAACATGGTAACTGGTGCTGCTCAGATGGACGGTGCTATCATCGTAGTTGCTGCAACTGATGGTCCTATGCCTCAGACTCGTGAACACATCCTTTTGGCTCGTCAGGTAAACGTACCGAGACTGGTTGTATTCATGAACAAATGTGACATGGTTGACGACGAAGAAATGTTGGAATTGGTTGAAATGGAAATGAGAGAACTTCTTTCATTCTATCAGTTCGACGGTGACAACACTCCTGTAATTCGTGGTTCTGCTTTAGGTGGTTTGAACGGTGACCCTGTTTGGGAAGATAAGATCATGGAGTTGATGGAAGCTGTTGACACTTGGATTCCGCTGCCTCCGCGTGATGTAGATAAACCTTTCTTGATGCCGGTTGAAGACGTGTTCTCTATCACTGGTCGTGGTACTGTTGCTACAGGTCGTATCGAAGCAGGTATCGTTAAGGTTGGTGAAGAAGTTCAGATCATCGGTCTGGGTGCTGACGGTAAGAAGTCTGTTGTAACAGGTGTGGAAATGTTCCGCAAACTGTTGGATCAGGGTGAAGCTGGTGACAACGTAGGTCTGTTGTTGCGTGGTATCGACAAGAACGAAATCAAACGTGGTATGGTTATTTGCCACCCGGGTAAAGTGAAAGAACACTCTCACTTCAAGGCTGAGGTTTATATCCTGAAGAAAGAAGAAGGTGGTCGTCACACTCCGTTCCACAACAAATACCGTCCTCAGTTCTATATCCGTACATTGGACGTAACAGGTGAAATTACTCTTCCGGAAGGAACTGAAATGGTTATGCCTGGTGATAACGTAACAATCGACGTTGAACTGATCTACCCGGTAGCTTGTAACGTAGGTCTTCGTTTCGCTATCCGCGAAGGTGGACGTACTGTAGGTGCTGGTCAGATTACAGAATTGATCGACTAATATTAAGACAATACTGATAGCCAGTCTTATTATGAGACTGGCTATTTTACGGAAGTAGCTCAGTTGGTAGAGCACTGGTCTCCAAAACCAGGTGTCGGGAGTTCGAGCCTCTCCTTCCGTGCTAAAAATCTATAGATTCGATGAAAAAGATAATTACTTATATTAAGGAATCTTATAACGAACTTGTTTATAAAGTTTCTTGGCCTACTAGAACAGAGCTTTCCAATAGTGCTGTGGTTGTTATGTTTGCTTCCCTTATAATTGCAGCAGTAATCTTTGTTGTAGACTTAGGCTTCGAAAGCGTAATGCGTTTCTTCTACGAGAAAATCTTTTAATCAGTTTTAGATATGTCTGATATCCAAAAGAAATTTTATGTTCTGCGCGCCATCAGTGGTAAGGAGAATAAAGTCAGAGAATATCTCGAGGCTGAGTTGAAGAACACAGATCTGAGTGAATATGTCAATCAGGTTCTGATACCTACGGAGAAGACTTTTACGGTGCGTAATGGTAAGAAAGTGATGAAAGAAAGAGCTTACTTACCGGGTTATGTATTAGTAGAGGCAGCATTGGTTGGAGAAGTCGCTCATCGATTGAGAAACATTCCCAATGTAATCGGATTTTTGGGCGGGTCTGATAACCCGGTTCCGTTGCGTCCTTCTGAAGTAAGCCGTATTTTAGGTACGGTCGACGAACTGCAGGATCAACAGGAAGAACTGGATATCCAATTTTATGTTGGCGAGAGTGTGAAAATCACTTTTGGACCGTTTAGCGGTTTCACGGGTGTGATCGAAGAAGTCAACGCCGAGAAAAAGAAACTTAAAGTGATGGTAAAAGTCTTCGGACGTAAAACACCGCTTGAGTTGGGCTATATGCAAGTTGAGAAGGA
Source organism: Parabacteroides sp. HGS0025 (assembly GCF_000969845.1). NCBI lineage: Bacteria > Pseudomonadati > Bacteroidota > Bacteroidia > Bacteroidales > Tannerellaceae > Parabacteroides > Parabacteroides sp. HGS0025. The sequence goes on along the minus strand of NZ_KQ033904.1, from coordinate 161,188 downwards.
GTAACGCTTTTGTTACGAGAAGTGTTTTCTTTCTGTTATTGATGTTATATATCTAAATTTTAGAAAAATGGCTAAAGAAGTTGCTGGACAAATCAAATTGCAGATTAAAGGAGGAGCAGCAAACCCTTCTCCCCCAGTAGGACCGGCTTTAGGTTCTAAGGGTATTAATATTATGGAGTTTTGCAAGCAATTTAATGCCAGAACCCAAGACAAGGCTGGTAAAATATTACCTGTGGTAATTACTTACTATGCCGATAAGTCTTTCGACTTTGTCGTTAAAACCCCTCCTGTTGCTATCCAATTGCTGGAAGCATCTAAACAGAAGAGTGGTTCTGCAGAGCCGAATCGTAAGAAGATTGCTGAAATCTCTTGGGATCAGGTAAAAACTATCGCAGAAGACAAAATTGTCGACTTGAACTGCTTTACTGTTGAAGCTGCCATGAGAATGGTTGCCGGAACAGCCAGAAGTATGGGTATCACTGTTAAAGGGACATTCCCGGGTAATAATTAATAAACTTCAATTGAAATGAGTAAACTGACAAAAAATCAAAAGTTGGCTTTGGGCAAGATTGAAGCTGGGAAAGCATATACATTAAAGGAAGCATCAGCATTAGTAAAAGAAATTACTACTTCTAAGTTCGATGCATCTGTAGATGTGGATGTTCGTTTAGGTGTTGACCCCCGTAAGGCCAATCAAATGGTTAGAGGCGTTGTTTCATTGCCTCACGGAACTGGTAAACAAGTTAGGGTTCTCGCATTATGTACACCGGACAAGGAAGCTGAAGCAACTGCTGCTGGAGCTGACTATGTCGGCTTGGATGAGTATATAGACAAAATTAAAGGTGGTTGGACTGATATTGACGTGATCATCACTATGCCTTCTATCATGGGTAAAATCGGTGCTCTGGGTAGAGTATTAGGCCCTCGTGGTTTGATGCCTAACCCTAAAAGCGGTACGGTTACCAATGAAATCGGAAACGCAGTGAAGGAAGTTAAGCAGGGTAAGATCGACTTTAAGGTAGACAAAACCGGTATCGTTCATACATCAATCGGAAAGGTATCTTTCAATGCCGATCAGATTCGTGATAACGCGAAGGAATTTATTTCAACTCTTTTGAAGTTGAAACCGTCTGCTGCTAAAGGTACATATATAAAGAGCATTTATCTTTCTAGTACAATGAGCGCGGGTATTAAAATCGACCCGAAATCAGTTGAAGAAAACTAATTAAAATTATTGCACAATGAAAAAGGAAGATAAAGGCATAGTAATAAGCCAACTTACAGAAACTGTAAAGGAATATCCTAACTTTTATTTGACTGATATCGAAGCATTGGATGCTGAGAAAACCAGCAAATTGAGAAGAGAATGTTTCAAGCAGGAAGTAAAGTTGGTTGTTGTTAAGAACAATTTGCTTAAAAAGGCTCTGGAAAATGTAGAAGGTGATTTTTCACCGCTGCAGATCGCTCTGAAAGGCAATACAGCTGTTATGTTTTCACAAGCAGCTAACGCTCCTGCTCGTCTGATCAAAGAATTTACCAAAGGTGCAAAAAAGGATGAAGTTGCAAAACCCGTGTTGAAAGCTGCCTATGTACAGGAAAGCTTCTACATTGGCGCTGAAAACCTGGAAGCCCTTGTAAATATCAAGAGCAAAAAAGAACTTATCGGCGACGTTATTGCATTGTTGCAATCTCCGGCGAAGAACGTTATTTCTGCTCTTCAGTCATCAGGACAAACTATCCACGGTCTGTTGAAGACTTTGGAAGAAAGATAATTTTTTAATTTACACAGATAATAATCATTTAAATATACAAAAAAATGGCAGATTTGAAAGCTTTTGCAGAACAATTAGTAAACCTGACCGTAAAAGAAGTTAGCGAACTGGCTACAATCCTTAAAGAAGAATATGGTATTGAACCTGCTGCTGCAGCTGTTGCTGTTGCTGGTCCTGCTGCTGGTGGCGCTGCTGCTGCAGAAGAAGAAAAGACTTCTTTCGATGTTGTATTGAAAGCAGCTGGTGCTAATAAATTGGCTGTTGTTAAGGCAGTAAAAGAATTAACTGGTCTTGGCTTGAAAGAAGCTAAAGATTTAGTTGATGGTGCTCCTAGCGCAATCAAAGAAGGTATTTCTAAAGCTGATGCTGAAGGATTAAAGAAGAGCTTGGAAGAAGCTGGAGCTGAAGTTGAGCTTAAATAGTATTTATAACCTGGTTTCCAGGTGATTTGGTTAAGAGTCTCCCTTAAGGAGATTCTTAACCTTTTTGTGTCTATAATTTCAATAAGTTCAATAAATTCCTTACTAGATGTCTTCAACAGCTGAAAACCAAAGAGTTAATTTTGCTTCGATTAAGAATCAGTTCCCTTATCCGGACTTTCTCGAAGTTCAATTGAAGTCATTCCAAGACTTTCTTCAACTTGACACACCTCCTGAAAAGAGAAAGAAGGAGGGATTGTATAAGGTGTTTGCAGAGAATTTCCCTATTGCAGATACCAGAAACAATTTTGTGTTGGAGTTCTTAGATTACTATATAGATCCGCCTCGTTATTGCATTGATGAATGTATTGCCCGCGGATTAACCTATAGTGTGCCTTTAAAAGCAAAGTTAAAACTATATTGTACGGATCCGGATCATGAAGATTTCGATACTGTTATCCAGGACGTATATTTAGGCCCGATCCCTTATATGACGGAACGTGGTACTTTCGTTATAAATGGTGCTGAGCGTGTTGTTGTTTCACAGTTGCACCGTTCTCCGGGTGTGTTCTTTGGTCAAAGTACACATGCCAACGGTACAAAATTGTATTCCGCACGTATCATTCCTTTTAAAGGCTCATGGATCGAATTTGCAACAGACATCAATAATGTGATGTATGCTTATATCGACCGTAAAAAGAAATTACCTGTAACCACCCTTTTAAGAGCTATTGGTTTTGAAGGCGATAGAGACATTCTTGAAATCTTTAATCTGGCAGAAGAAGTAAAAGTTTCGAAAGCAAACCTGAAGAAACTGATCGGCCGCAAGCTGGCTGCCCGTGTGTTGAAAACATGGGTGGAAGATTTCGTGGATGAAGATACCGGCGAAGTTGTTTCTATTGAACGTAATGACGTTATCATCGATCGTGAATCGGTTTTAGATAGCGATAATATTGAAGCTATTCTGGAATCTGGAACACAGAATGTATTATTACATCGTGAAGACCAGAATCTTTCAGATTATGCAATCATCTATAATACGCTTCAGAAAGACCCCAGTAACTCTGAAAAAGAGGCTGTTTTGTATATTTACCGTCAGTTGCGTAATGCAGAACCTGCAGATGAAGCAAGTGCCCGTGAAGTCATACAGAACCTTTTCTTCTCTGAAAAACGTTATGATTTAGGTGAAGTAGGCCGTTACAGAATTAACAAGAAGTTGAACCTTACTACCAGCGATGATGTAAAGGTTTTGACTAAAGAAGATATAATCGAGATCATCAAGTATCTGATCGAGTTGATCAACTCGAAAGCGATCGTGGATGATATCGACCACTTGAGTAACCGTCGTGTACGTACCGTAGGCGAACAATTGTACAACCAGTTCGGTATCGGTCTGGCCCGTATGTCCCGTACAGTACGTGAACGTATGAATGTTCGTGATAACGAAGTGTTTACTCCGATCGATTTGATTAACGCGAAGACTATCTCTTCTGTTGTTAACTCATTCTTCGGAACAAATGCTTTGTCACAGTTTATGGACCAGACAAACCCGTTGGCTGAAATTACTCATAAACGTCGTCTGTCTGCCCTTGGACCGGGTGGTTTGTCAAGAGAGCGTGCCGGATTTGAGGTTCGTGACGTTCACTATACGCACTATGGCCGTCTTTGTCCGATTGAAACACCTGAAGGACCGAACATCGGTTTGATTTCTTCTTTGTGTGTATATGCAAAGATCAATGACCTGGGATTCATTTCTACTCCATACCGTAATGTGGTTGATGGTAAAGTAGACTTTTCTGAAGAAAGCCTGCAATACTATACTGCAGAGGAAGAAGAAGAAATGACAATTGCACAGGGTAATGCTCCGTTGGATGACGAGGGTAAATTTATTCTTGACAGAGTAAAAGCCCGTTTTGAAGCAGACTTCCCTGTTGTTCCGCCTTCAGAAATCGACTTGATGGACGTTGCTCCGCAACAGATTGCTTCTATCGCAGCTTCTTTGATCCCATTCCTGGAACATGATGATGCTAACCGTGCATTGATGGGATCTAACATGATGCGCCAGGCAGTTCCTTTGTTGCGTACGGATGCTCCGATTGTAGGTACAGGTATCGAGGCACAGGTTGCCCGCGATTCACGTACTCAGATCATGGCTGAACGTGACGGTGAAATTGTATTTGTTGATGCAACTTGTATCAAGATCAAATATGACCGTAGCGAAGACGAAGACTTTGTAAGCTTCGAAGATGCTATTAAAACATATGTTATCCCGAAATGGCGTAAAACAAACCAGAGTACCACTGTCGACCTTCGCCCGATCTGCCATCGTGGCCAGCGTGTGAAGACGGGGGATATCCTGACTGAAGGTTATTCAACTCAGATGGGTGAACTTGCTTTGGGACGTAACGTGAAAGTGGCTTACATGCCGTGGAAGGGTTACAACTATGAGGATGCTATCGTACTGAACGAACGTATGGTTCGTGAAGACTTCTTTACTTCTGTTCACGTGGATGAATATATCCTTGAAGTTCGTGAAACGAAACGTGGTATGGAAGAATTGACATCTGATATTCCTAACGTAAGCGAAGAGGCTACTAAGGATTTGGATGAAAGAGGTATCGTTCGCGTAGGTGCCCGTATCGAACCAGGTGATATCCTGATCGGTAAGATCACTCCGAAGGGTGAATCTGATCCTTCTCCGGAAGAAAAACTGCTGCGTGCCATCTTCGGTGACAAGGCAGGTGATGTAAAGGATGCTTCATTGAAAGCTACTCCGTCTCTTCGTGGTGTTGTTATCGATACGGCGTTATTCTCTAAAGCTGTTAAGAAACGTAAGTCCAGACTGACCGATAAGGCTATTCTTCCGAAATTGGATGAAGAATACGAAATGAAGATGGCCGACCTGAAAAATTTATTGGTGGATAAGTTATTGACTCTTACCAATGGTAAAGTTTCACAGGGTGTTAAGGACTATATGAATACAGAAGTAATTGCGAAGGGTGCTAAATTCTCCCGCAAGGCTCTGGAAGATTTGGATTATAATGCTGTTCAGGTTAGTAAATGGACTGCCGATGCTGATAAGAACGAACTTATCAAGCAGGTTATCCTGAACTATCTGAAGAAATATAAAGAACTGGATGCTGAGCTGAGACGTAAGAAATTCGATCTTACTATCGGTGATGAACTGCCTACCGGTATTGTTCAGATGGCGAAAGTTTATATTGCCAAGAAACGTAAGATCCAGGTAGGTGATAAGATGGCCGGTCGCCACGGTAACAAGGGTATTGTTTCCAAGATCGTTCGTCAGGAAGATATGCCGTTCCTGGAAGACGGAACTCCGGTTGATATCTGTTTGAACCCGCTTGGTGTGCCTTCCCGTATGAACCTGGGACAGATCTTTGAAGCTGTATTAGGTTGGGCCGGTAGAACAATGGATGTTAAGTTTGCGACTCCGATCTTCGACGGTGCATCTCTGGATGACCTGAATGCAATGACTGATAAAGCGGGTATCCCTCGTTATGGTAAGTCTTATTTGTATGATGGTGGAACCGGTGAGCGTTTCGACCAGCCGGCAACAGTAGGTGTAACTTACTTCTTGAAACTGGGTCACATGGTTGATGATAAGATGCACGCCCGTTCAATCGGTCCGTACTCTTTGATTACCCAACAGCCTCTGGGTGGTAAAGCTCAGTTTGGTGGTCAGCGTTTCGGAGAGATGGAAGTTTGGGCACTGGAAGCCTTCGGTGCCGCACATGTTCTTCAGGAAATCCTTACTATTAAGTCTGACGACGTTGTAGGACGTTCTAAAGCTTACGAGGCTATTGTAAAAGGTGATCCGATGCCACAACCGGGTATTCCGGAATCTCTGAATGTATTGCTTCATGAGCTGCGAGGTTTAGGTTTAAGCTTTACTCTGGATTAATTCAACAACAATATAAGTAGGTGAGTTTCGGCTCATCTACTTTATCTATTGATAACTCTTTATAAATAAACAATATGGCTTTTAGAAAAGAAAACAAGATAAAGAGTAACTTTTCAAAAATAACCATCGGTCTGGCTTCTCCTGAAGAGATTCTTGAAAACTCTAGCGGCGAAGTTCTGAAACCGGAAACGATTAACTATCGTACGTACAAACCTGAGCGTGACGGTCTTTTCTGCGAACGTATCTTCGGTCCGATCAAGGACTATGAGTGCCATTGCGGAAAATACAAACGTATCCGTTATAAAGGTATTGTCTGCGATCGTTGCGGGGTAGAAGTTACAGAGAAGAAAGTGCGTCGCGAACGTATGGGACATATCCATCTGGTGGTTCCGGTCGCTCATATCTGGTATTTCCGTTCTCTACCTAATAAAATCGGTTATCTGTTAGGCTTGCCTACTAAGAAACTGGATTCTATCATTTACTATGAACGTTATGTGGTTATTCAGCCGGGTTGTGTAGACACTGTTGCTGAATTAGACTTGCTTTCGGAAGAAGAATACTTGCAGATTCTGGATAACCTGCCTAAGGAAAACCAGATGCTGGAAGATACGGATCCTAATAAGTTCATTGCAAAGATCGGTGCTGAAGCCGTTTATGATTTGCTGGCTCGTCTGGATCTTGACTCTCTTTCTTACGAATTGCGTCACCGTGCAAGTACGGACGGTTCACAGCAGCGTAAGAACGAAGCGTTGAAACGTTTACAGGTTGTTGAATCTTTCCGTGCATCCAGAGGCCGTAACAAACCGGAATGGATGATCGTAAAGGTCGTTCCTGTTATTCCGCCGGAATTGCGTCCGTTGGTTCCGCTGGATGGTGGACGTTTCGCAACCTCCGACTTGAATGATTTGTATCGTCGTGTTATTATCCGTAATAACCGTCTGAAACGATTAATTGATATTAAAGCTCCGGAAGTGATCCTGCGTAATGAAAAGCGTATGCTTCAGGAAGCTGTGGACTCTCTGTTTGATAACTCTCGTAAATCGAGTGCCGTTAAGACAGATGCTAACCGTCCGTTGAAGTCACTGTCCGACAGTTTGAAAGGTAAACAAGGTCGTTTCCGTCAGAACTTGTTGGGTAAACGTGTTGACTACTCTGCCCGTTCGGTTATCGTTGTAGGTCCTGAATTAAAGATGCATGAGTGCGGTCTGCCGAAGAATATGGCTGCCGAACTTTATAAACCTTTCGTTATCCGTAAATTGATCGAACGCGGTATCGTTAAAACGGTTAAGTCTGCCAAGAAGATCGTTGACCGTAAGGAACCGGTTGTTTGGGATATCCTGGAATATGTAATGAAAGGTCACCCTGTGTTGCTGAACCGTGCACCGACACTGCACCGTTTGGGTATCCAGGCATTCCAGCCGAAACTGATCGAAGGTAAGGCTATCCAGTTGCACCCGTTGGCTTGTACGGCATTCAACGCCGATTTCGACGGTGACCAGATGGCTGTTCACTTGCCTTTAGGAAATGAGGCTGTACTCGAAGCACAGATGTTGATGCTTGCTTCTCATAACATTTTGAACCCGGCTAACGGTGCGCCTATTACCGTTCCTTCTCAGGATATGGTACTTGGTTTGTACTATATTACTAAAATGCGTCCCGGTACACTGGGAGAAGGTTTAGTATTCTACGGACCGGAAGAAGCTACAATCGCATACAATGAGAAGAAAGTGGACATCCACGCTCCGATCAAAGTGTATGTGAATGATGTAAATGAAAATGGTGAGATCGTTAAGGTGCTGACTGAAACATCGGTAGGTCGTTTGATGGTAAACGAATTCGTACCTGCTGAAGTTGGTTATATCAACGAAGTACTCGGAAAGAAATCTCTTCGTGATATCATTGGTAAGGTAATCAAGACTTGCGGCGTTGCCCGTACAGCCCAGTTCCTGGATGATATCAAGAACTTAGGATACTATATGGCATTTAAGGGAGGTCTGTCGTTCAACCTGGCCGACGTACTTATCCCGCCTGAAAAAGATGCACTGGTTAAGGAAGGTTATGATGAAGTGGAACAGATCCTGGCTAACTATAGCATGGGTTTCATTACCTTCAACGAACGTTACAACCAGATTATCGATACTTGGACACATGTCAACAGTAAGTTGTCTAATATCCTGATGAAGCAGTTGACTGCTGATAACGATGGATTCAACTCTGTATACATGATGATGGACTCCGGAGCCCGTGGTTCTAAAGAACAGATCCGTCAGCTGTCTGGTATGCGTGGTTTGATGGCAAAGCCGCAGAAGAGCGGTGCCGAAGGTGGTCAGATTATTGAAAACCCGATCCTTTCAAACTTTAAAGAAGGTTTGTCAGTGTTGGAGTACTTTATCTCTACCCACGGTGCTCGTAAAGGTTTGGCCGATACCGCGTTGAAGACTGCCGATGCAGGTTACCTGACTCGTCGTCTGGTAGACGTATCGCATGATGTGATTATCAATGAAGAAGACTGTGGAACATTGCGTGGTCTGATTTGTACAGAATTGAAGAATAACGAAGAAGTGATCGCTTCTCTGTACGAACGTATCCTGGGTCGTGTATCCGTACATGATATCCAGCATCCGCTTACCGGCGAACTGATTGTTGCTGCCGGTGAAGAGATCCGCGAAGATGCAGCTAAGATGATTCAGGATTCTCCGATCGAAAGTGTGGAAATCCGTTCCGTACTTACCTGTGAATCCAAGAAAGGTGTTTGTGCTAAGTGTTACGGACGTAACCTGGCTACCGGACGTATGGTTCAAAGAGGTGAAGTCGTTGGGGTTATCGCTGCCCAGTCTATCGGTGAGCCGGGTACACAGTTGACTCTGCGTACATTCCACGTCGGTGGTATCGCATCTAACATTGCAACAGAAAACAGCATTACATCTAAATATGACGGTATTCTGGAAATTGACGAACTCCGTGCAGTAGAAGCTACTGATGCGGCAACCGGAAAGAAACATCAGGTTGTTGTAAGCCGTCTGGCTGAAATGCGTATCGTTGATCCGAATACGAAGATCGTATTGCTGACTCACAATATCCCTTACGGTTCTAAATTATTCTTCAACAACGGAGATAAGATCAGCAAGGGTGACGTAATCATCGAATGGGACCCGTTCAATGCCGTTATCGTATCGGAAGTTTCCGGTAAGATCGAGTTCGAAAGCGTGGTAGAAGGTGTTACTTACAAAGTTGAAAGTGACGAAACTACAGGTTTGAAGGAAAAGATCATTATCGAATCTAAAGATAAGACAAAAGCTCCGGCTGCCCACATCGTAGATGAAAACGGAAATTACCTGAAGAACTACTCATTGCCGCTCGGCGCTCACGTTGTCAAAGAGAACGGTGATCCGGTTAAGGCTGGTGAGGTTTTGGTTAAGATCCCGCGTGCAGTTGGTAAGGCTGGTGATATCACCGGAGGTCTTCCCCGTGTTACTGAGTTGTTTGAAGCTCGTAACCCGTCTAACCCGGCTGTCGTTTCTGAAATCGATGGTGAAGTAGGTTTCGGTAAGATCAAACGTGGTAACCGTGAGATTACTGTAACTTCCAAACTGGGTGAAGTAAAGAAGTATATGGTACCTCTGTCAAAACAGCTTTTGGTTCAGGAAAATGACTATATCCGTGCAGGTATGCCGCTGTCCGATGGTGCAACAACTCCATCTGATATCCTTGCTATCAAGGGCCCGACAGCCGTACAGGAATATATTGTGAATGAAGTACAGGACGTTTACCGTCTGCAGGGTGTGAAGATCAACGACAAACACTTCGAAGTGATCGTTCGTCAGATGATGCGTAAGGTAGAAGTGGTCGATCCGGGTGATACTCGCTTCCTGGAACAACAGATTGTAGACAAACTGGAAGTAATGGATGAAAACGACCGTATCTGGGGTAAGAAAGTTGTTCTGGATGCAGGAGATTCTCAGACATTACAAGCTGGTCAGATTGTAACTGCCCGTAAGTTGAGAGATGAAAACAGTATGTTGAAACGTCGTGACATGAAACTTGTAGAAGTTCGTGATGCCGTTCCTGCTACTGCCAACCAGATCCTTCAGGGTATTACACGTGCTGCATTGCAGACAACAAGCTTTATGTCGGCTGCATCATTCCAGGAAACAACAAAGGTATTGAACGAAGCTGCTATCAACGGAAAGGTAGACCGTCTGGAAGGTTTGAAAGAAAACGTTATCTGCGGTCACTTGATCCCGGCTGGTACAGGCCAGAGAGACTTCGACAAACTGGTTGTTGGTGCTAAGGATGAATTCGAACGTATTTTTGCTAATCGTAAGAACGTAGTTGATTTCAACGCTATGGATAAAGACGACGAGTAAGAAATAAATATCGTACAATAGAAAAGGCTTCCGGATTGATTTTCGGAAGCCTTTTTGTTTTTAGTAATTTGGTTAATCAGTACATAAGCTTTACTTTTGTATGTAGGCTTTATAAATAAACATATTAAATATCATGAAAAAGATTTTGTTAAGTTTTCTGTCAGTGTTATTATCTGTCAGTTTTATGTCTGCCAAGCAACCGGAAACTCCTTTGCATGTGATGACATTTAATATCCGCATGGATACAAAAGAGGATGGAGCTAATCAATGGAGTAACCGTAAGGATCTGGCTGCCGATCTGGTAAAGTTCCATGAAGTCGATATCTTCGGTGCCCAGGAAGTTTTGAACCATCAGTTGAATGATCTTTTGGCACGTTTACCGGAGTATAGTTATGTGGGAGTAGGACGTGAAGACGGTAAGACAAAAGGAGAATATGCCCCGATATTTTATAAGAAGGATCGTTTCTCTCTTGAGGATAGCGGTAATTTCTGGTTGGCGGAAGATATGAATGCGGTGGGTAAAAAAGGCTGGGATGCCGCCTGTGAACGTGTTGCCACCTGGGGCGTATTTAAGGATAAGCTATCAGGTAAGAAGTTCTTTTTCCTGAATACTCATTTGGATCATATGGGAAAAGTGGCACGCCATGAAGGAGCTTCATTAGTTCTGGAAGAAGCCCATAAATTGGCTAAAGGACTTCCGGTTATTGTAACCGGTGACTTTAATGCCGCACCGGATGATGATCCTATCAAAGTGCTGACAGATAAGAATGATCCTCGCCATGTCACGCATTCGCGTGAAATAGCCTCTTTAAAATATGGCCCGGAATGGACATTCCACGATTACGGCCGTATACCGAACGAGAAGAGAGAATGGATCGATTATATTTTTGTAAAAGGAGACATTAAGGTATTACGTAACGGAGTGCTTACCGATACCTTGAATCATCTTTATCCTTCGGATCACTGCCCGGTCATGGCAACTTTGATCATTCAATAGAAGAGATTGATCTGTTGTAGAAACTGATCTTTATAATAATCACATTTACAACAGTTTTTAGATGTGTTTTAAATTGTTAATAATTGAAGTAATATTAGTTAATACGTAAATTGCGCTTGGAGTTTTTTTGTACAGTTTGTATCTTTGCATTGTTCAAAATGTAGTAATATGCATCTGGACAGAAAACCTTAGCCTAAAAGTCAGGATAATAAATATTAAACACAATAAGGTATTTTTTTTACATTGGTCTAAAGAATTGAGAATTAAAAACACAACTGGAAAAGGGTCGCCTGTGAAGGTGGCCCTTTTTATTTGCAATATATTTCATGGAAACCTCTTATATCTGTATATTTGTATCCGATTAGTTAAACATAAAACATAAAAAGAAATGGAGAACGATAACAAACAATCTAATGAGATACAGGTAGAACTGTCTGAAGAAATGGCACAAGGCACTTATGCTAACCTGGCGATTATTTCACATTCAACTTCTGAATTCATACTAGACTTCATCCGCGTAGTTCCCGGTGCACCTAAAGCACAGGTTAAGAGCCGTGTGATCTTGACTCCCAACAATGCAAAACGTTTATTCTTTGCTTTGCAGGATAACCTGGCCAAATATGAAGAGCAGATGAAAGGCGGAAGCGGTAATAAGACAGCCAACTTTGAAGATTTTATCCCGCCGATGGGAGGAGTTCAGGGAGAAGCTTAAATATCCCCTGCACTTTACGGGTAATAAAAAAGGATTGTTTCCAATACAGGGAACAATCCTTTTTTTAATTTCTGGACTTGTGTGTGTTACTCCATTTTCTTGTTGATAACAATGTGGCCGATGTAACCCAAAATAATAACTCCTAAACCAGCGATAAGGATGGTATTTGTTACGCCACCAGTAATAGCCGGTACTGCAAGAATGATTACACCGATCAAGAGTACGATTACCCCAAGATTTTTAATTAACTCGTTCATGGTTATAGATGTTTTTATAATTATTTTCTTTTCTACCGCAAATAAAGTAATAATAACCCGATTGCAAAAATATTTTAGAATAAAAATAATGAATCCATCGATTTTAGCTCCTATATTTGTAGGACTAACACAGTTATATATGATACGAATACTTTACTTGGTTTATTTATGGCTGTTTTTTGTACCTGTCTTTGTGGTGCTGACTATACTTACAGCCTTAACTGTTATCATCGGATGCCTGCTGGGAGGTGAGAAGATATTCGCCTATTATCCCGGGATGATCTGGTCGAGGCTGACCTGTTATCTGGCTCTCTGTCCCGTAAAAGTGAAAGGACGGGAGAATATAGACCGTAAACAATCTTATGTATTTGTGTCCAATCATCAGGGCGCCTTCGACATCTTTTTGATCTATGGTTTCCTGGGCGTTCCTATCAAATGGGTTATGAAAGCGGGGATAGGGAAGATACCTTTCGTCGGGGCTGCCTGCCGGGCTGCCGGTTTCATCTTTGTGGATAATTCAACACCTAAAGCGGCTGCCCGTAGTGTGGTGGAAGCTGAACGTTGTCTGAAGAACGGGGCTTCTGTTGTTGTCTTTCCGGAAGGTTCACGAACGTATGACGGTAAGATGATCCGTTTCAAGAAGGGAGCTTACCAGATGGCTTTGGATCAGCGTCTGCCGGTTGTTCCGATTACTTTGAATGGCCCTTTCGACGTGCTGCCGATCGGTTCGTTGGATATACACCGGCATAAGATGGAAATGATCATTCATCCGGCTATCTCGACGAATGATATGGATACCTCCCATAAAGGAATGCAACAGTTTGCGGATCATACGCAGGAGATCATTGCTTCCGCTTTATGGGATAAATATAAATAATTTCTTGTTACCAGGCTTTTAATATCCCCGTCTTGGTGACGCCCAGGCTGAAACCAACGCTTTTGCCTAACATGGTTCCTGTGTCTGCTGCGACCGATCCGGAGAATTTCCATCCCTGTAACTTAGGGTGGGTATAGTTGATATCAACCAAGCTGGATGTGCCGAACTTTTTATTCAGGAAAGGGAAATAAGAAGTACCCCAACCATTCATCGCAGTAAATAAGACACGATAAGATAACTGTGTATTAATATCCCCTTCTGCTGCGAAATGCCAGCTTTTAACGCGGTTGTTTTTGAAACCTAAAGAACCGTCGGTATTATATTCCGGAGACGGGATCAGCGGAGAGCCTATCCCTCTGTTGAAATAAGAAAAACCTGTCGTATACTCACCATTGTTATAATAATCGTCGTTTCCGCCTCCACGTCCACCTTGCCATTTATCACGGTCGAACAGGATAAAATGCATAGGGCCGCTTTGATTCATTGTTACAAGATATTCGGCAACCACTTTGTTCAGCCAGGGAAGGAAAGGCAGGTCGAATTGTAATCCCCACAGCCCGTCTGTTTTATTGGCAAACTCCATGCCCGACTTATCGTTGAAATAATGCTGATAATAAATATGAGCTCCCCAGTCTTTCTCCGTGTAGCTTAATTTGAAGTCGTACGAACCGTAATGGCTTCCCAATACATTGATCTGATCGGACAATGTAGCATCACTACCACCTTTTTGTCCACATATCACCCGTATCATATCTTTAAAAGATTGAGGTTGTTTTCCGATCTTCGGATCGGTAGAAGTTCCTCCCCATTGGGCATAGTGTTGGACACCGGCTGTGAGAGACAAGGGAAAATCATTTTCCGTATCTTTAATTCGGAAGAAGAAAGACTTATGATGCCAAAGCACATTCTTGATATAGACTTGTTTGGAATTAGCGAAGTCTTTCAGATAGTCCGTATCGAATGACCTGCCGATAGCGAAATCACCTTTTACCTGCAACCAGCCTTTAGTCAGGGGAACCAAGGTAAACTCCGGCATACTCAGGTTGACTTCCGGAATAGGACATGCATTGGTGGATTGTACCATATCACCGGAGCTCAGATTCCGATTCCATAGTGAATTATACCTTTCCTTACTCCCCACACTGAACAACAAACTTTTATAACCTATCTCCGCATACGCCTGCTGAATGAATACATTACGATAGCGGGGCACGGCGGCTACAACATCCAGTCCGGCTCCCCAGCGAAATCCCTTGTCGAAATGTTGGTTATGGAATACGCCTGCATTTAGCAAACCGTTGCCTGCCTCTTGCGGAACAATGCCGTAGCGGTTGCTAACCATCCAGAACGGCGTATTCGATCCGGTTGCAGCTGAACCAAACAATTCTGTTTTATAGATTGTAGCATCCTGGATATCGGTTGTTTGGGAATAACTGTCGTTCGATATGCCATATAAAATTATTCCTGCAAGTATAATGCGTAAGGCTTTCATTCAATTGATTTTTTGTTCGCAACAAAGGTAATGATTAAAATAATCTCTCTGCCGGGAGATTTAAAAAAGAAGCTTAAGCAATATAAAAATTCAAATATAATTGTACCTTTGTTTCCGTTCCTTGATTTACAACGTTTGATATGGATGAAAAACAGTTATTATTTGAATTTCTTGAAATCGAAAAGCGTAGACTTTCATTATCTTTGGGCGAATGCCAGCTCGACACCAAGCCTTTGGGCAAGAGCGAAACAGGCATAGTCTTCAAGGGCCGGATGAATGGGAACGACGTTGCCTTAAAGTTCTTTTTGTATAAAGGAGACGATTCAGGAAAGGAGAAGTGGTTAAATAAGCTTAAAGCAAAGTATCTGACAATATCCCTGTTGGAGACAAGAAGCAATATTGTGCAATATGCAGACTTTGATACTGTGACCGTGCAGGGACAGGTAATCCCCGTGCTGGTTATGAAGTTGTACAGATGTTCGCTGGAAGAATACAGAAGTGTCCTGTCTGTGGACTCTTTTCTTAAGCTATTCCGTTTCCTTACTAATACGGTTCAGTTCCTGCATAGCATGGGCATTGTACATGGAGCCATCAAACCCCGCAACATACTCGTAGACGACCATAATGATTTTGTGCTGACGGATATTGCAATGGCGGAGACTGCCGATCCGGACTATTCCGACATAACAGCGATAGGAGAAACCTTGCAGTGGTATGCATTCGGCAATACGAATAACGATACGGCTATCAGTAAGGTATTCCCCGCCCTGAAATTTTACGACCGCATAGTAGAACGCTGCCTGACGCAGGATACCCAGCAACGTTTCCATACAGTGGATGAGATGCTGGCTTTCGCAGAAATCCAGAAAGAACGGGATCCGAACGACTTGCTGAAGGAGTTCAGCCTGATCTGCCGTAAAAACTTTCCGAAAGAATTGCCGGAGTTTGTACATTGTTCGGATCAGGCCAAGATTGTCAAACTATTCTCGGAGTTTGTCGGGAAGAAAGAGTTTTTCGGAAGCAACCTTGTTTACTTTACCGATGTAGACAGGCATGTGTTTGCTCCTCAGATCTGTAAGAACGGCTATATCAAATTCGACAACTCGTCGCAGTTCCGGGTACTCGATATCTGGATTCACAGCGATAATGATATGCGGAACGACTATATCCTCGTACATCACTCCAACACGCTTCCGGAGAAGGTGAACGGCAAAGATGTCTACCGTTGGGCTGTTTATGAAGATCACATGCTCATCACTTGGGAAGAAGCGATGAACGGTTTTGCGGAATGTGAGGGTGACATCATCGCCTTAGACCGGAACAAGATCGAGTTCTACAACCGAATCCCCCGGGAAGGATATGTCTTTATCGCATTAAACCATCTGCATAGCCTGATCAGCCCGGCTAATATTGGTACGTTAAAGGATTACTTTTTTCGCTTTAGCTTTAACTACGTGAACCGTTACATTCTGGACGACATGAATAATATGACCAAGCTGCATGTGACGTCCCCAAGGAGAAAGTAAGATCATTGCCACCATTTTATCCACTCGAAGACTACATGGTAGGTTTGATCCCTGGCAGCCTTTTCGGAAAGGATCAGGTCGTGCATCCCGTTGGTTATAGTATCGCAAACGGTCAGATAGCTCAGTTGGGGAGCATATTCCTGGATATCGTGTACGTTCAGCACAATGTCGGAAGATAGATATTCATTATGCCATTCTTCAGTTTCCGGATAAGATTTGTCGGACGACATCACCAAGGTCGGCAATTCCAGTTTCAACCCCTTTTTCACCTGCCGCTGTCCTTCCTGGATGGCTTTTATCCAGCCGGCCTTTTTAGGATAGCCGTTGATCATCTTCCAGTTTGTATCATATTCCCATTCCCCTTTGAACTGTTTGAGCAGACTGTGTGCATAAGAGGCAATGCCATATCCCTGCACGGTCAGGTCGGGGAAAAATTTTCCGACAAATGCAACGACCGGGATTACCACCTTTTCCATAAACCAACCGAAGTTCCAGTCCAGGAAAGGGCTGTTCAATATTAATCCGGTGACAGGGAGATTGTCTTTCTTACTTTCTAAATACAATGGCGTGATAAGTCCCCCGGTGGAGTGCGCCATCAACAGTATCTTTTTATTTCCTTCCGAACGGATGGTTGCCAGTGCCGTATCGATGTCTGCAAAATATTCCGTCAGGCTTTTGCAGTAGAACGGGGTTTGGTTCGGCAGGATGGAACGGCCGTACTTCCTGAGATCCATCGCATAGAAGTTGTAGCCATGTGCATTCACGCTGTCTCCCAATTGCTTCTGGAAGAAATAATCGTTGTAACCATGAATGTATAGAACCGCTTTCTTTACATCCGGTAGTTGCGGCTTTTTTACAAGCGTGCAGACAACTTTCCCTTCATAATCATCCGGCATCTGAAAAGTACGGCGCACGTAATCATCACCGAGCACGTCGGGAACATATTGCGCGTAAATGCTTACTGCAAAGAGAAATACCAGGGAAGTAAGAAGTAACTTGCGTATCATAGCTGCTTTTCTTTTTATAACTATATCTTGTTTGCCATTGTTCAAGAGACAAAGGTAGGAAACAACTAGTTGAAAAGTGCTTGTATTCTAATCTTTTTATACCTTATAACTAACTCTTAGTATCTATATTTTTTTTCTTTTGAGCATGCCCAAATTTAATTTCGAGCTAGCATGAATTTAATTTTGAGCTAGCTCAAAATTGATTTTTAGCATGGGCAAAAGTATAAAAATATAGGAACAAAATATTAAAAGCATTTTATGTACAAACTAAAGAGTACCGTCCGGACAAATAAAATAATAAGAGGCAGGCTTTGTTTCATAAAATAAAAGATTTGCGTACTTTTAGAACTTCATTGATAAATGATGCGAAAACAAACTCATTAGTGTTAATTAAACTCCTGTTATTATGATCAAAAGGTGGTTTATTGTTTTGGGAAGTATCCTGATTTTGTTGCCTGTGATTTCTTGTAGCACACGGGATAGTTCAAAGAAAGTTACCGAGAAAACGCTGGATATGATCGATGGAATATCGGACGCGCTGAAAGACCGGGGGGAAGAAACCGGAGAGAAAGCTGCCGATGGTTTAGGAGAAGTAGGAAAAGGCGTCGGGAAATCTTTAAGTAAATTGCTGACGAAGAATGCCGACTCGATAGGGAAAGTTGCCGGGGAGATATTAGGGAAGGGGAGTGCCGGACTTATCGAAGGACTTCAAAATACGTTGTATTCCCCGGTGGAATTTGAGAACGGAAAGCAGAACTTCACGAAGGTTTCCTATCTGGGAGTATCTACGATAGATAAGAATGTCGTGATCTTTACGGATGATGTTATTGAGGTCGATAATCAAGTGGAGGTGGTTTGTTATAACGCAGATAATAAGCAGACCCAGGTTTTACAGGCGAGTTTTCCGTATTGTTCGCAGACGTGCGAAATTATACTGAGTTTAAAGGAGTTGAATCTGCTGAAAGAGGCACATCGACGGGTGGTTTTGATCAGACGCATTCAGGAAGAGTCGGTACAAGCCGCTGAATAGTCGTTTGTTTTTTTGTGGAATGAAAGAAATATGTATATTTAAGACTTTGTTAAATCAATAAGGGAAGATAGTTATGAGACGTTTTTATTATCTGTTGCTGGTTAGTTTGTGTTGTGCCGGTTTGTTCGCTAAGACCAGGAAAGCGGTGTATGTAATTGTCGACGGGGTTCCGGCCGATCAGATCGAAAGGCTTCATACGCCGGCCATATTCGATATAGCTTCGAAAGGCGCTTATAGCCGGGCATATACCGGAGGGGAGATAGGCGGATATTCACAGACGGCGACGATCTCGGCCATCGGCTATACCAACCTGCTGACATCGACCTGGTTCAATAAACATAATGTAGGCGGCAACTCCGACCTGCAACCGAATTATAACTACTGGACGATCTTCCGGATAGCGAAAGAGCAACCGGAAGAATATAAAACGGCCGTCTATTCCAGCTGGACGGATAACCGGACTGTCCTGATCGGGGAGGGGAAAAAGGAGACAAACTATCTCAAGATCGACTACGTGAAAGACGGTTACGACTTGGACACCATCCGTTTCCCAAAGAAAGAGAAGGATTTGCATATCTTCGATATAGACGAACAAATATCGAAAGATGCGGCAGAAGGTATCCGTAAGGATGCGCCCGACTTGAGCTGGGTATATCTGTGGTATACCGACGATGCGGGGCATATTGCCGGCAACGGAGCCTTTTTCGATGAATATGTACGGAAAGCGGACGATCAGGTTGCCCGTATCTGGGAAGCCGTGAAGTATCGCGAGGCCAATTTTGATGAAGAGTGGATGGTCGTAATCACAACCGATCACGGACGCGGAGAGAATGGCCACGGCCACGGGGGACAGTCTTGGCGCGAACGTACTACCTGGGTTTCAACGAATGTGCCGGTAAACAGTCATTTCACATCCGGCAGTTTGGCGATCACCGATATTGCGCCTTCCATCTGCCGGTTCATGGGCTTTGAGGTTCCGCAGCCTGTCTTGTGGGAGCAGGACGGCATGTCTTTTGTCGGGGATGCCGATATTTATGATTTGCAGACAATGCCTTATGACAATACGGTCGGTTTGTCCTGGAAATGTTACTCAGAGGATGCTCCGGTGACTGTTTATGCCGCCGCCGCAAATAAATTCAAAGAGGGTGGGGAAGATGAATGGATCAAACTGGCGACGCTGCCGGCCGGAACGAAAAATTATATGGTCGACCTGCAAGCTTTGCCGGCATCGAAGTTCTATAAGTTTGTCGTCGCTGCTCCGGGTAATCATTTGAATCGCTGGTTACAGAAGTAGCTGGATTAGTGTTGATCTAACCTTTGGTTATCAGCCGGTTGTTCAGAATCAGGTTGAATACGTTATCCCTTAAATTCCGGGCTACGGGTATTTTGTGCGAATTTACGTTCAGCAGATTACCGTCGATCGCGTTTACCTGATCGATATTTACAATATACGACCGGTGAGTCTGTTGGAAGATATCTTGTGGCAATGACTCATGGATTTGTTTCAAGGTGGTGTACACTATTTCTTTAGAGGACACAGTTTGGATGATAACATAGTTTTCCATGCTTTCGATAAAGAGGATATCCCTGAACAGAATCTTCTTTAACTGCTTGTCGCTCTTTACGAATATGTAATCGTCAGCATCTTTCTGTTCCGTTTGTAACAGGTCATGGATTCTGTTTGCCGATTTTAGGAAGCGGTCGAAAGATACCGGTTTCAAAAGATAATCCACTACTTCAAACTCGTATCCTTTAAGGGCATATTGCTCATAAGCGGATACGATGATCACTTTAGAGGGATTAGTTAAGTTTGATAATAATTCCAGTCCTGTCATCTCCGGCATCTCTATATCGAGAAAGATAAGATCGACCTGCTGGGTCTTTAACAGAGTGTTTAGTTGAATCGCATCTTCACATTCGCCGGTCAGCGTGAGGAAATCTATTTTTTCGATATAACCCCGTAAACCCTTTCTTGCTACGGGTTCATCATCTGTAATGATACATTTTATTTTCATATCAATTTGTGCTTATAATTAGTTTAGCAGCAAACAGATTGTCTGTTTGTTTGATTTCTAAATTGTATTTATCGGGATACAAAAGGTCGAGCCGCCGTTTTAAATTCTCAATGCCTATCCCTTTACCCTTTTTGTTGTTTGAACTCTGGGATTGGGATATTGAATTTGTTATTTCAAACTGAATTTCTCTCCCGTCTAACTTCATTTCCAGTTGTATTCTGTATTCGCCTCTTACATATTTAAAAGCATTTTCAATTAAAGGCTGAAACAAAAGAGGGTGTATCTTCTGGTCTTTCAACTCCGGGTCGAAATACAAATCCAGCACGAGCCTTTCCGTCATCCGTAATTGCTGAAAAGCAATGTACGACCTCAGATAGTTTATTTCCTGCTCCATTCTCACTTCCTTTTCTATATCGTAGAGCTGATAGCGCAACAGGTCGGATAACTGCTCGATACTTTGTTTGGCTTCCCCGTTTTTGTCGTCTACCTGAAAATAAATGGTATTCAAGGCATTGAACAGGAAATGCGGGTGGTATTGCGATTTCAGGAACTTCAGCTCGGTTTCCAACTGGTCTACTTTAACCTTTTCCAACTGAAGGTTCTGCTCGATAAAGCTTTTGAATAGAATACCATTGCGCACCAACGTATAATATAGAAACAGTATAAGAGATACAACCACATTGATCAGTGCCGATTCGCCCCACTTAAACGTATCATTCAGGTTTACATAAAACTGAATAAACGTGTGTGTGATATTTAAAAGGGTAAAATTTATCAGAAACACCAATGCGTATTCTTTCCAGCTTGCTTTCTTCTTGTCTTTGCTCTTGTTTATAGAATAACGTGCTATTCGTTGATAAATAAAACTTCCCAGAAAGAATATGGTAATGGTTATACCCATAGCCAGTAAACGGGCTCTAAAAGCAAACGGATTAAATTCCCACATTCGCTCATTATAAGTAATGTCCACAACAATAAACATGCACAATGTCAGTGTTAATGCGATAAGTAAGGAATTAATCCAGTCATGCTTTAAGTTCATTTGTCTTTATCTTTAATGTTACAAACCTATTCGTTTACTTTCTTCGATCCTATTTGCTTTTTGAGATTTCTTTATCTCCCTGCCACGATTAAAACGGTAACCGAGCGATATTCCTATCATTCTGCTGTCATTCTTTTCTTTAGATGTATAATACAGGTAGTTACTATCTATACTAACACGGGGACGAAGAGAGTGAAAGATATCGTGTGCGTAAATATACATACTAAATCTCTCTTTGAACAGGTTTTTGCGAACTCCGAGCGATACCGTCCATAAAGATTTCACCCTGGTTTGCCCTTCGATCATCTTGCCACTGTAAAATCCCTGGATTTCTCCTCCCCATTCGTAGGGCAATCTGAATTGATTGCTGATATGTAACATCGGAGTGATAGCTTCATTCTTTAACGTTTTTCCGGATGCCGTCCAATCGTATTGCTTATAAGTTAAAGAACCATTTATGTGAGTTGTCCACCAGCTAAAAGGTTGCAGGTTGTTTAATCCGACTCTTAATCCGAGTGAATTGTTGCCGGATAAGTTTTGCGGCATAATCATGACACGGCTATCTTCGACCAGAAAACTTGTAGAGATCGGATCCTTTGTATGAGAGTAGAATACATTGAATGAATACCGTTTTTTGAATAGCCATGAAATTTCTATATTATCTATTAACTCCGGTTTCAATCCGGTATTCCCCTGTTCATATAAAAACTGATCTCTCACCTCCACAAAAGGATTCATATTTCTGTAATTGGGCCGTACAATACGACGGTTATATACCATAGACAGGCCGTGATTTTCAGAAAGTTGATATTGAGCCATTAAAGAAGGGAAAAGGTCTGTATATCTTTTGCTGAAAGTGGTGTCCTGGGTTGTCGAACTATAATCACTTTTTGTATATGTATTTTCTAATCGCAAACCTATTTCTGTTGAAAGGCGGGGAGACCATTTAGCGTTGAATTGGACATATCCTGCGTTGATGTTTTCATTATATGCAAAATTACTGCTGAGGTTGTTGTCTTCCTGCCAATTGCCACTAATCAGGTTTTTATACAAAGCATCGCTTCCTATATTTACGAAAACAGTTTTCAGCCCGGCTTTTATTCCGAATTTATCAGACATATCATAGCTCAAATTAGTTTGTCCGCTGTATATTTTGATATCCCCATTTGTTTTGCCGGCCATTGTATCTTCCTGTAATGGTTTGATATGAGTCTGGAAAAAGGATTTCAACAACTGATCGTCTTTCTGGTCAAACAATTGGAAGTCGAAGGATGCATCCCATTTCCCTGCTTTCGCAAATTTGTATATCATATTGGCTCCTCCTGTGATGTTGGTGTAGCCGTGATCCAAAGTGCTTAACGCTGTTAAAGTGGAATCGCTTTGAGTGCTGTTATTCTTAAAGAAGTCTGATATGATCACTTCGTTTTTATCCCGGTTAAACCAACTCGACGATAAATATGTTCCGACGGTTATTTTATCCGAAAAGTCATAATCTATCCCGACATTTACATAATGTCCTCTGGATTCCCTTTCTAGATTATTTACAAAGTCTTTCCGAAGTTCGAGTGGTTTTAAAGTGACCGGATCTATGTAATGGCCGGAGACTATGAGTTCTATATAGTCTTTCCCCCAGTAATTGGAGTAATCAGCATATATATTCAGTTTGTTATGATGAATGTTTAAGGAAAAACTTTCATTTCCTTTGGTATATTTTCCTCTCTCCAAACCGGAAGATACTGCTATATTTATACCTTGTTCTTTGACCTTCTTTTTTTGAATATTAATCATACCGGAACTACCTGCTGCATCATATTTTGATGACGGCTGGGATATCAGTTCGATATTTTCAATGGAGTTGGCAGGGATGGAACGTAAATAATTGACCAGATTTTCCCCTGACAGATAAGTTACTTTATCATTGATCAACACTTTCGCACCTGATTTGCCATTCAGGATAATCGATCCGTCATTTTGAACGATTACTCCCGGCAGTTTTTTTAATGCATCCAGTATATTGCCATCCGTACTCAATAATGCGGACGACAAGTTGATTGTCATTTTCCCCGGTTCGACTTTCACGGCGGGGCGTTTACCGGTTATAGTTACGGCAGACAACATGTAAGCATCTTCTTCCATAACAATATTGCCCAATTCAGTCTTTGTATTTAGTCCGACTTGTTGCTCTTTGTTGATCTTTTTTAGTCCCATCATAGAAAATGAAAGGATATAATGATCTGGTTTGAGATTCGGTATTTCAAATAGCCCGTCCAGATCAGAGATTGCGCCTGTCATGTAGGTTGAATCCGCATGGGTTATTAATAATATTGTCACACCTGCTATGGGGGCATTGTCTTTGTCTATTACTTTACCTGATATGACAGATTGTGCAGACATACCGATCGACAGAATCAGTAAGATGACCAGGATATACATTTTATTGTATTTCATAACTTTATTGTTTTTGATTTCTGGGACAAAACTAATCGGAAGCAATACGGCTATCAAATTAACCTGACGAACGGAGTGATTTACTTGATGAAAGGGGAAAAAGCCTGTTTTTCCTGATTGTTTTTCTTCATTCGGAGAATATAGGCCTCGGGTTTAATAGATATTGTTTAAATTTGCAGTTATCCGATGATTTATCTTCTAAGGATAGTTTTATAAATAAAATATCATGAAAAAAACTCTGTGTGTATCAACTCTTTTATGTTTAGCCGGACAGCCGCTTATGGCACAGGAACGTCCGAATGTTATTGTTTTTCTGGTCGATGATATGGGCCTGATGGATACCTCGTTGCCGTTTCTGACGGATGAGGCTGGTAATCCGGTTCGTTATCCGCTGAACGACTGGTATCAGACACCGAATATGGAGCGTATGGCTCGTCAGGGAATCCGCTTCTCTACTTTCTATGCGCAAAGTGTCAGCTCCCCTTCCCGTGCATCTATCATGACCGGACAAAACTCGACCCGTCACAGGACGACTAACTGGATCAATTCTGAAACGAATAACAAAACACCTTTCGGCCCGACAGACTGGAACTGGAAAGGTATCTCGAAGAATGATGTAACATTGCCCCGTGTACTGCATGAGGCCGGATATAAAACGATCCATGTAGGCAAAGCGCATTTCGGTTGCCAGAACAGCGATGGGGAACTTCCGCAGAATATCGGTTTCGACGTGAATATAGCCGGTTCTTCTATCGGGCATCCGGGAAGTTATTACGGTGAGAACGGATATGGAAACATTAAAGGACAAAAGGCCCGCGCCGTACCGGGATTACAAAAGTATCACGGTACAGATACTTTTCTGAGTGAAGCCCTGACCTTGGAAGCGAACGAGCAGATCACCGAGGCAGTGGGGGATCAGAAGCCTTTCTTCCTATATATGTCACATTATGCCGTTCATTCCCCTTTTGAAGCAGATAAACGTTTTGCCGACCATTACCGTTATACGGGAAAACCGAAAGTAGCAGCCGATTTTGCTACGCTGATCGAAGGAATGGATAAATCGCTGGGGGATATTATGGATCATCTGGAAGAACTGGGGATTGCCGGGAATACATTAATAATATTCCTGGGGGATAATGGTTCCGATGCTCCTCTGGGGGATGATAAGGGCTACACTTCTTCTGCTCCTCTGCGTGGAAAGAAAGGTTCTGAATTTGAAGGGGGTGTTCGTGTTCCGTTTATCGCTTGCTGGGGTAAGCCGGATATGAATAATCCGGTTCAGAAACAATTACCGATTGAAGTAGGTGGTGTCCAATTACAGATGGGTACGGTAATGGATATCTATCCGACACTTGTTTCTTTGAGCGGAGCAAAAAATCCACAAGGGCATATTGTCGATGGTGTCGACTTGCGGGATCAATTGGAAGGGAAGAGAAACAATAGCCGTCCGGAGACTGTACTGATGCATTTCCCGCATAGCCACAGGGGAAGTTACTTTACAACTTATATAGAAGGAGATTGGAAGCTGATCTATTATTATAATCCGGAAAATCCGTCCGAACCCCGTTACCGTCTGTATAACCTGAAGAAAGATCCGGGTGAATCACTTGACGTGTCGGGAAGAAATCCAAAATTACTGGTCAAAATGATAAAAGCTATGACAACCCAACTCGATGCCGAAGGAGCACTTTACCCGGAAGATGCGAAGGGGAATGTGTTGAGGCCGGTTTATTTGCCATAATTATGCTTATATTGTTTTATGAAGTATCGCTAATTAATTACTTTTGTATCCTTATAATGAGGAGATGGGTGATAACAAACACATAATAAATCCTTTGCAGATTAATACTGAAACTAATTTTGCAATGTTCTACAATACGTATTACGAACGTTTTGTAAGATATGCTCTTTATTATGTAAATGATAAGCCGACGGCAGAGGATATGACTCATGATGCCTTGCTGTATTATTGGGAAAACAGGCATAAACTGCCGTCGGATACCGATATTTTAGGTTACATTTTATTGTCGGTGAAGAACAAGTGTCTGAACTACTTGAAACATTTGAAGGTGGAAATTGAGTATAGTAAAAACTGTACGGATTTACATGGCTGGGAAATCATTACACGTATTCAGACATTGGAAGATGAAAGTTATGGGGTAATCTTCTCTAAAGATATAACAAAGATTATCATGGAGTCTTTATCGGAATTACCGGAACAGACACAAAATATTTTTATACTCAATCGTCTGAAAAATAAATCCCGTAAAGAAATCTCCATGATGTTGGGAGTCTCCCAGCAGAAAATAGACTATCATGTGAACAAGGCAAACGATCATCTTCTGAAAAAGTTGAAGGATTATATTCCATTTATATTGTTATTGCTGAATTAAGTTCGGCATGAAAGCCACACCTGCTTTCTCTTTTGAAATTTTTTTCATAAAGTTTTGTTTTAGTTTGGGATTTTGGATTGCTGAGTTGCTCTACTTATGAAACACTAAAAAGAGAGCTCATGCAAATAGATCAACATATACTTATCAGTTATTATCTGGGACAATCTTCGGAAGCAGAGAAAGAGGCCATACATCAATGGATTGAAAGTGATGAAGCTAACCGAGAAATATTTATCCGCGAACGGATCCGTTTTGATGCATCTATCCTTGTGGAAGAACCTGTACTGAGATCAGGAAAACGGATATATCTACAACCGTGGTTACGCTGGTCTTTGGGAATAGCGGCTTCGATTTTGTTTTTACTTGGAAGTTTTTATTTGTACGATGATTATCGTATCGACCAGTTAAGTAGTGCTTTTCAATGTGTGAGTGTTCCTGCGGGAAACCGTACAAATATACAACTGCCGGATGGTACTAATGTTTGGCTGAATGCCAATACGACAATTCGTTATCCTATCGCATTTTCAAAAAAAAGCAGAGAGGTTATTCTGGATGGAGAGGGTTATTTTGAAGTGACAAAAGATAAGAAGCCTTTTATTGTAAAAACAGATAAATACGATGTTGAGGTATTGGGTACCACTTTTACTGTGGAGGCTTATGTTGGCAAAGAGGACTTCAGAACAATGCTCTATGACGGAAAAGTAAAATTATATAATGCCCGGCATCCAGAAGCCGTATTCCTTTCTCCGGGCGAAACGGCTCGACTGGTTGGTGATGTCTTACAAGTTTCATCTACAACAGATGTGAACAGTTTTCGCTGGAAAGATGGTTTGATTTATATTGAAGACAAATCGTTTGGCGATATTATGAAATTGTTTGAAAAGTTCTATGATGTGCAAATTGTAATCAATAATAAGAAGGTCGATCGTTTGGGCTATCGTGGTAAATTGCGGATTTCAGATGGAATAGATCATGCCTTACGTGTTCTGCAAAATGATTTCCCGTTTGTTTTCAAGCGTGACGAGGACAGAAATATAATATATATCAACTAATAAAATAGAATAGCCTATGGGAAAGGAGACATGAAAAGCACTAAAAAAGAACCGGCAGTTGCGTCAACAACCATCGGTTCTCCAGTACATTTTTAAATATACTTATTAATTAAAAATCAATTACAAAGGTATGAAAAAACTTTTTTTATCCGGGTCTTTGCCAGAAAAAGATTCGGGAAGAAAACAAATATGCAGAGTTATGAAGTTAACAGTCGGTTTTTTACTATTGTGTTCCTGTTTCGCTTTTGCAAATCATGCATATTCTCAGAATGAGAAAGTCAGTTTGAATAAAATCCAGGTTCAGTTGGAAGATGTTCTCAGTGAAATTGAAGATCAGACGAATTATTTGTTTATATCAAACCGGGAGCTGGATTTGACACAGAAGGTGTCTGTACATGCAGCCAATGAATCTGTTCAGGAGGTTTTGAATGAAGTGCTGAAAGATACGGGATTGACTTTTTCTGTGGAAGGAGTGAATATTATTCTTACCCAAAAGGAAGTAAACGTGTTGATCGCTCAACAGCAAGTTAAAAATATATCGGGTAAAATTGTGGATCAAAATGGTGAACCCGTTATTGGGGCTAACGTAGTTGAAAAAGGTACTGCCAATGGGGTTATATCAGATTTGGAAGGACGTTTTTCGATAAGGGTTCAGGATAATGCGGAGTTGCAAATATCCTATATCGGCTATGTGGATCAAATCATTCTGGTTGCAGGTAAAGAAAATCTGGAAATTGTACTAAAAGAAGATTATCAGAACCTGGATGAGATTGTAGTTGTCGGCTACGGTGTACAGAAAAAGAAATTAGTGACGGGAGCTACAGTCCAGGTAAAAGGGGATGATTTGCAGAAGCTGAATACGGTCAATCCTTTAGGTGCTTTACAGAGTCAGGCTCCTGGTGTGTCTATTGTCAAGAACTCCGGTGTTCCGGGCGAAGGGTTTAAAATATCAGTTCGTGGTGTCGGTACGACCGGCAACTCAACACCTCTTTATATTGTCGACGGTGTTACGACTGGTAGTATCGATCATTTAAGTCCGGCAGATATAGAATCGATAGATGTCTTGAAAGATGCAGCCTCTGCTGCGATATACGGGGCTCGGGCGGCCAATGGTGTCGTATTGGTCGTAACAAAGCAGGGACGAAAGGGAAAGGCTTCAATCTCTTATGATGGTTATGTCGGTATTCAAAATTTATATAAGGATGTAGAAACTTTGAATGCAAAAGAGTTTGCTCTGATAATGAATGAAGCGGCTGTTAATTCTGGTATGCCGGAATATGATTTTCCTTCTTTAGTGCCCGATTGGGATAAAATACAGAATGGAACATGGAGCGGAACCGACTGGCTTGATGAATTGAAAAATAAAAATGCATTTACTCAAAATCATGCATTAGGCATAACCGGAGGGACAGAGCAGTCTGTTTATTCACTGGGATTATCTTATACATCCCAGGAAGGTGTTTTAGGACAACCCTCCGCACCGCAATATAGCCGGTATACTTTCCGGATAAATACGGAGTATTCACTGATAAAAGGAAAATCGTTCGATATTTTGAAGTTCGGAGAGAATCTGAGTTATTCGCATGTGACTAAGGAATCTGTCGGGGGAGGAGGTGATTATTTATTTATGGCTATGAAAACGAGTCCGTTCCTTCCTGTATACGACGAAAAAGGAGATTATCATTATGCTATTCCCTGGAATCCTTATGACGCAAATCCTGTCGGTTTTAATTATTATCGCAATAGTGGGAATATAAACAAGACTAATTATTTGAGAGGCAATGCCTATATGGTTCTGCAGCCCATAAAAGGTTTAACTTGGAGGAGTTCTTTCGGTATCGATATGAGTGCTTCTTCTTATAGGAGTTTTATCCCTGTTTATAGTTTGTCAACGATTGATGACGGATACCGGACAGAAAGTGAAGTCAACCAGAATATGTCGGTCGGCCTGAAATGGATCTTTGAAAATACGGTTAATTATGAAACTACAATAAATGAAATACATAATTTGAATGTTTTGTTGGGTACTTCTGCAGAGAAATCGGGAATAGGAGAAAGCCTAAGCGGTAAGAATCTGAATTCCATATTTGATGATTTTAAACATGGATATTTAGATAATACGAAGATTATTTACTCTGATAAAACATCCTTACATGGCAGCCCTTGGGAACAAGGCCGATTGTTGTCTTTCTTCGGTAGAATAAATTATGACTATAAGGAAAAGTATATGGCAACATTCGTGATGAGAGCTGATGCCTCTTCTAATTTTGCCCCGAATAAAAGATGGGGATATTTTCCTTCTGTATCAGCTGGTTGGGTTGTCTCCAATGAATCGTTTATGGAAGATGTAGTATCCTGGTTGGATTTCTTTAAACTGAGAGCAAGTTGGGGACGTAATGGAAATCAGGCTATTTCGCCATTCCAGTATTTGTCGACAATTGCTTTTGATACCGGATATTTCCCTGGTATAGAAAAAACGAATTGGACTACAGCCGCTTATCCTAATATTATGTCAAATCCGGATGTTACTTGGGAAACATCTGAACAAACAGATATAGGGTTTGATTCGCGTTTCTTTAATAGTCGGTTAGGATTTACCTTTGATTGGTATAATAAGACAACAAAGGATTGGTTGGTACAAGCTCCGATTTTAGGTATAATGGGAACCGGCGCACCGTACATAAATGGTGGTGATGTCAGAAATCGTGGTTGGGAAGTCGCTTTGTCATGGAGAGATAATATTCGTGATTTTTCTTATGGGGTGAATTTGAATTTTGCTCATAATGATAATGAAGTTCTTCGCATTGCTAACAGTGAGGGTATAATTCATGGCCCGTCTAACGTGTTGGCAAATGGAACGGCAGAACTATATAGAGCGGAAGAAGGCTTCCCTTTAGGTTATTTTGGGGGATATAAGACTGGTGGTGTGTTCCAGAATCAACAGCAAATCGATAACTATGTGAATAGTAATGGTGAAAAAATAATGCCTGATGCTGTTCCCGGCGATCTGATTTTTATTAATCAAAATGATGATAATGTAATTGATGATGGAGATAAGATCATGATAGGAGATCCGAATCCAGATTTTATTTTTAGTTTCTCTTTCAATTTGGGATATAAAGGACTTGATTTGAACATGACTTCTAATGGCGTTTTTGGTAATCAAATAGCAAAATCATATCGTCGATTTGCCG
The DNA here is from genome assembly GCF_000969845.1 of Parabacteroides sp. HGS0025. Classification (NCBI taxonomy): domain Bacteria; kingdom Pseudomonadati; phylum Bacteroidota; class Bacteroidia; order Bacteroidales; family Tannerellaceae; genus Parabacteroides; species Parabacteroides sp. HGS0025. Next base: position 130,666 of record NZ_KQ033904.1, on the reverse strand, counting down.
ACAGGCCCCATGAAAATTACACGAAAGATGTTTTAGGACGCTGGCATGGAGAAGGAACGTCCAATACAATTCCACGAGTTAATATGGCAACTCATATTAACGATACTTATGTCTCTGATCGTTATATTGAAAATGGCGATTATTGGCGGATAAGTAATCTTACTATTGGATATGACTTTAAGTATTTGTGGAAAAAGTTACCGTTGAATCAGGCTCGATTGTATGTGACTGGGCAAAATATATTGATGGTTACCGGCTATTCCGGTTTTGACCCAGAGGTCGGAAATGGGAATAATTGGGCAGGTGGTATCGATAACGGTTTTTATCCCGCTCCAATGTCTTTCTTAATCGGTGTTTCACTTAAGTATTAAATACATTGTTATGAAAAAGATAAATATAAGTATATTGATTGTTAGCATTTTTATATTCTTGTCTTGTTCTGATTTTCTGGATACGGAAGATCTGACACAGAAGAATTCATCTAACTTTCCTCAGACGTCCGAAGATGTGTTTTCTTCATTATTATCGGCGTATGCTGCGATAGGGGAGATACAGGATCCTTATTGGCAAACATTTTTCCTGCTTGCTGAAACTATGTCTGATGATCGTTTTGGAGGAGGAAGTACTGTTGACAGGATGATTTTGGCAGTGAATGAATATAAGAAAAGCCAGGATAATATGTATTCGGGTATCTGGAGTAAATATTACCGGGGAATTTACAGGGCTCATTTCGTTTTAGAAAGTATTGATAAAGTATCTTGGGAAAGTGAAGCGCAAAAGAACAATATACTGGGACAAGCTTACTTTCTAAGAGCATATATGTATTTTGATTTATGTCGGTTGTTTGGATCGGTACCTTTGGTGTTGTCTACGCAAGTAGAATCTCTACCTAAAGCTTCGCCGGAAGAGCTATATGGTTGTATCTTTTCGGATTTAAAGAAAGCGATAGATTTATTGCCATCGGTTAGTTTAACAAATATCCCGGATACGGAAAAATCTTTAGCTACGAAATGGGCTGCTCAGGCATTGTTGGCTCGGGCATATCTGTTTTATAGTGGTTATTATAAGATTGCATCGATACAATTACCTGATCAAACAGTTTTAGATAAAGAATATGTGATTGACAATGTTGATGACTGTATTGCTAACAGCGGACATGGATTGATTTCTGATTTTAGAAGTCTTTGGCCGTATTCTTTGTCAAATAAAGAATATGGTTATGCAAAAAATAACCAATTGGAATGGATTGGAGAAAATGGAGATAATGTAGAAACTGTTTTTGCCTGGAAATATTCAACACTGATGTGGAAAGGGTTTAGTAATAAAATCAATTTGTATTTCGGTATTAAAGGACAAGATCAGATACCATTTGGTAAAGGTTGGGGGGTTGGTACTGTCAATCCTCAGTTGTATGCACAATGGCCGGATGATGATATTAGAAAAAAAGCGTCTATTTATTATGTCGATGATCCGGAAGAAGGTACTACCGGTTTCATCTGGAATGGTGAGAATAATCAACAGGAAACCGGATATTGGCAGAAGAAATATATGCCGGTTAATGTTCGGAATGCAGCAGGAAATGTAGTGAATTATAGTTGTGAGCTATATGGAGCGACAACTAATTTTCAAGAAAATAATACGCAGGATCTTGTTGTCATACGTTTTGCAGATGTCTTATTGATGGGGGCTGAATTAGGCTCGGTCCACGCACAGTCTTATTTGGATCAGGTGAGGAAAAGAGTTGGGTTACCGTCTGTTCCGGCAACTTTGGAGAATATAAAAGAAGAGAGACGATACGAACTGGCATTCGAAGGTGTCCGGTATTATGACCTGTTACGCTGGGGGGATGCAGAAAAGGAAATTAATAAAATAGTTGATGTTCCTGCTCGGACAATGAATGTTCCCATGAAGGTAACGGTTAAATTCAGACCGGAAACAGGAGGGTTTCTTCCTATTCCGGAAAATGAGATATTGCTTTCTAATGGAATTCTGGAGCAAAATCCGGGATGGACAGGCTCTGATGCATTATATTAATGTATAGTAAATAATAAAACTTCATCCGGTTGAAGTGTATTATATTTCTTTGGCCGGTTGAAGTTCTGAAATGTAAACAATAAATTTTATACTATGGTTAACCGACGAACTTTTATAAAACGATGTATTGCTTTGTATGGCAGCTTATTGTTGATGCCTGCTTGTAAAACCGGATTAGAACGACAATATCGTTGTTTCTCTATTGATGAGGGTGAGTGTCTGGGTGCTATTTGTGAGCAATTTATCCCTGAAGATGATTTTCCGGGAGCGAAAGAGGCAGGGTGTATTAATTTTATAGACAAACTGCTTTATCAGCGCTTCCCTGAATTGAAATCTGATTATAAGAAAGGAATCCAAGCACTGGATAAATATAGTAATGAAACATTCGGAAAAACATTTGCAAACTTACCAGGGAAACAGCAGTATGTCGTATTACAACAAATGGAACGTAATGAGCTGCCTGAAACTTACTGGAAAGATATTTCACAAAGACAGTTTTTTGATATGGTTTTGCGTAATACGATGCAAGGCTACTATGGGCCTCCGCGTCATGGAGGTAATAAAGACTATGTGAGTTATCGTATGATGAGACTGGATTATCCATTATTAATAGGGCAGAACAGATATGAGTAAAATACAGAAAAAAGCTATTGTGATCGGAGCAGGAGCAGGTGGGGGTGTTATAGCAAAGGAACTGGCTGTAAACGGCATTCATGTAACCCTTTTTGAACGTGGTGGTTGGCCTGTTTATGACGAACATATTAATGATGAGTTGATTTCACAACGAGTACAGGATCTGGGCTCTGCTTTCGGGCCGGATTGGAAAAAAAATCCTCGCGTGTTAATTAATGATGACGGGAGTAAGCAGCTGATTACCCCTCAGTCGGGAGGGTATAATCATGTTGCAGCATGTGTGGGGTCGGGTACAGTTTCTTATGGTGCGATGGCATGGCGTTTCATGCCGGAAGATTTTCGGTTGAAGTCAGAATATGGAGAAGTAGAAGGTTCTACTTTAACCGATTGGCCGATAACTTATGAAGAGTTGGCTCCTTACTATACCAAGGCGGAGCGCGAAATAGGAGTTTCCGGTGATATGTCTGAAAATCCGTTTGCTCCTAATCAATTTGAACCTTATCCGATGCCTGCCTTTGAATATAATAAAGACGGAAGAATTATGGCGGAAACTTGTAAAAGGATGGGGCTGCATCCGTTCCCTATTCCTATGCTTCGTAATTCTGTTGCTTATAACGGACGGGCTGCTTGTATTCGGAACAGGACTTGTTGTGGGTATGCTTGCCCGGTAAATGCAAAAAACGGTACACATAATACAGTTATTCCGGTGGCAATGCAAACAGGAAATTGTGAGGTGAAAACAAACTGTTTTGTTTTTAAAATACATACAGACGATAAACACCGCGCCATAGCTGTATCTTATTTTGATAAAAAGAACAGAGAATGCAGGATGGAGGCGGATATAATAGTAGTGGCAGCTTCTGCTACCGAAACAGCACGGCTTTTGCTTAATTCAAAGTCGGCAAAGTTCCCGAATGGTATTGGCAATAATAATGACTGGGTGGGACGTAATTTGCAGGGGCATGCTTATTGTGGAGCCAAGGGTTTGTTTGATTATGATATTTTGGACTTACAAGGCCCGGGAGCTACTGTCGCTATCATGGATTATAATCACCATAATAAAGGGATAGTAGGAGGAGGGCTTTTAGCTAATGAGTTTTATCAGTTGCCGTATGCCTTTTCGGGTAACCGGCCACCTCAATATCCTCGCTGGGGATTGGAGCATAAAAAGTTCCAGCGTGACAATTATTATCGGATCGAATGTTTTCAGGGGCCCATACAAGAAATCCCTGATTTTGATATGCGTGTAACTCTCGATGACACAGTAAAAGATTTTTTGGGTATACCGGTTGTCGCTATATCCGGTGCCCGTCATCCTATTGACCAGATAAATGTAGAATTTCTATCAGCTAAAGCTGAGGAAATACTGAAAGAAGCCGGAGCCAAGTTCGTCTGGAAACAAGGGAGTGGGCGTGGACAAACAGGAGGACAGCATCAGGCTGGCACTTGTCGTATGGGAAATGATCCGGCTACTTCTGTGGTTGACAGGTATTGTCGTGTACATGATCTGGATAATCTGTATATAGCAGATGGTAGTGTACTTGTAAATAACGGTGGTTTTAATCCGGTGTTGACAATTATGGCGTTAGCTTTTCGAACAGGTGAACACATTGTCAAACAGTGGACGAAAGGAGGTGAAGCATGAATACTTATTATTGGATAGGAATTGTAGTGATTGGAGGTGTTATAGCTTGTCTTGCAAGCTATAAAGTTTATGTTTCTTTAGACCCTGATCTGACTTGTGCCCAATGCCATGAAGTGACTTCTGCCTGTCGTTTATGGAAAAGTTCTGCGCATTCGGATATCCGTTGTATCGACTGTCATGGAACAGCATTTAGCAACGGGGCAAAAGGTCTTGCAGAAAAGGCTGGAATGATATACAGTCATTTTACCAAAAAGCAGACGAATGAAGATGTCTGTTTAAATGAAGAACAGGTATTGGCTGTTGCTTCCCGATGTGTAACTTGCCATCAGGCGGAGCATGCCGCCTGGGAATCCGGCGCACATTCGACAACTTATAAAGATATATTTATGGATGTAGAACATAATCGAGCGGAGAAACCTTACTGGGATTGTTTTCGTTGTCATGGGATGCATTATGATGGGACGATCCATGATTTAATGTCTTTGGAAGGAGATGCCATTGATTGGCATATTAAAAGTACGTCACAGGCTGAACGTCCGGCGATGACGTGTCTGGCTTGCCATCAGGTACATGCCGAACAACCGCAACATAAACCATATATAACAAAGAACGGAAAAGAACGTTCTGTTTTATTGGAAGATACAAAACGTCCTGCTACGGCTTTATATATGCGTTCGGATAAACGTCATTTGCCTGCGGATAAATTGTTTCAGACGACGATGCATGACAGGGACTCTGTTATAAAAGTGACAGATGATCCGAACGCATGGCTTTGTATGCAGTGTCATGCACCGAATAATCGTCGTGAATTAGGTACGGAAGATGATAAAACTCCAACCGGGCTGTACGAAGGAATGAGTTGTTTGGATTGTCATAATCCTCATTCGAACCAATTGAAGAACAATTATCGTAATGTACATACGAAGAAATAAGACTGATATTTATTTGCAGAATAAAAAAAACTCCTTACCTTTGCCCCGCAAATTTTTAAGTACTAACAAATATAAAACAGCGTTTTATGAACAATTATGAAACCGTTTTCATTTTAACTCCCGTTTTGTCTGACGCACAGATGAAGGAAGCGGTAGAAAAATTCACGAACATCCTGAAAGAACAGGGTGCAGAAATCGTGAACGAAGAAAATTGGGGATTGCGCAAATTAGCTTATCCTATCGACAAGAAAACAACAGGCTTCTATCAGCTGGTTGAATTCAAGGCAAATCCGGAAACTATCGCTACTCTGGAAGTAAACTTCCGTCGTGACGAACGTGTAATCCGCTTCCTGACTTTCCGCCAGGACAAATATGCAGCAGAATATGCCGCTAAGAGAAGAAATCTGAAATCATCTAAAGAAACAGTAAAGGAGAATTAATCATGGCAGCAACTCAATCAGAAATCAGATATTTAACTCCGCCATCAGTAGACGTTAAGAAAAAGAAATATTGCCGTTTCAAAAAGAACGGTATCAAGTATATCGATTACAAAGATCCTGAATTCCTGAAGAAATTCCTGAACGAACAGGGTAAAATTCTTCCGCGTCGTATCACTGGTACTTCTTTGAAATTCCAGCGTCGTATCGCTCAGGCTGTAAAAAGAGCTCGTCACTTGGCGTTGCTTCCTTACGTAACCGATTTAATGAAATAAAATAAAGAGAGGAGACAGAATATGCAAGTTATTTTGAAAGAAGATGTAATCAACTTAGGTTACAAAGACGATATCGTAACAGTAAAAGACGGTTACGGACGTAACTTTCTAATCCCCCAGGGTAAGGCAGTTATCGCTTCTGAGTCTGCAAAGAAAGTATTGGCTGAAAACATGAGACAACGTGCTCACAAATTGGCTAAGATCAAAGAAGATGCTCAGGCATTGGCTGCAAAGTTGGAAGGTGTTTCACTGACTATCGGTGCAAAGACCAGCTCAACAGGTACAATCTTTGGTTCTGTAACAAATATCCAGGTTGCTGAAGCTTTGGCAAAAGCTGGTCACGAAGTAGAACGTAAGATTATCTATATCAAAGAAGCTGTTAAAGAAGTTGGTAGCTACAAGGCTATCCTTAAACTTCACAAAGAAGTTTCTGTTGAAATTCCTTTCGAAGTGGTTTCTGAATAATTCAGTAACACAAGATAAAGTAAGAAAGCGAATCCTTTGGGGTTCGCTTTTTTTTGTTTTATGAACTATTAATCAGTAAAAAAACACTACATTTGCCCCAAATTTGCAATAAAACTTTAAGGTGGCAAAAATATCTTTTCTATATATAAATCTGCTGATAGCCTTGTTTCTGACTCTGCCTGTAGTTCAGGCCAGGGAGAAGACATTTACTGTTGTGATCGATGCCGGTCATGGTGGTAAAGACCCGGGCGCACGTGGTACTGTTATCGATGAAAAGGTGATCAATCTGTCTGTGGCTTTAAAGCTGGGGGATAAAATCTCGGCCAATCATGACGATGTAAAAGTTATCTATACCCGTAAAACAGATCGTTTTATCGAGTTGGATGAACGTGCTAATATAGCGAATAGGAATAAAGCTGATTTGTTTATATCGATACATACTAATTCCGTAAAAAAAGGAAGTACAGCCCGTGGTACGGAAACTTATACATTAGGTTTGGCCCGTACCGATGAAAACCTGGCTGTGGCTATGCGTGAGAACTCCGCTATTCTTCTGGAAGATAATTATCTTCAGAAATATGAAGGGTTCGACCCGAATTCCTCTGAGTCGTATATTATCTTCGAGTTTATGCAGAACAAGCATATGGAGCAAAGTATCAGCTTGGCTTCAGAGATACAGAAGTGTTTTACATCGGCCAACCGTGGCGACAGAGGTGTAAGGCAGGCTGGTTTCCTGGTATTGAGGAAAACAAGTATGCCGAGTGTCCTGGTCGAATTAGGGTATATCTCCAACCGGGAAGAAGAGCGCTTTATGAAATCGTCCGACGGGCAGAATAAACTGGCAAGTGCGCTCAGTGATGCTTTTACCAAATATAAAAAGGAATACGACAGGAAACAGGGAGGAGTTTCTGCGGGAGCTAATACCCGGGTTGCTTCATCGGAGACACGCAGTGTCCCGGAAGTAAGCAGTGAACCGGAAACGCAGGATAACCTCTCCGATGCTCCGGTCGGTAGTGAGGAGTATATTCTTAACAGGAAAAAGAATACCTCAACCTCTTCGCAAAGAAAGCAATCGCAGCCTGCGGCATCGACTAAAGGAAAGTCGGATACGACAGGTAAAATAATCTATAAAGTGCAAATTCTTACGTCCGATAAAAAACTTTCTCCGGGGGCTAAAGTGTTTAAAGGATATAAGAATGTGAACTTCTTTGTAGAAAAAGGAATTTATAAATATACTTATGGCGAAACAACGGATTTTGATTCTATCAGAAAGTTGCGTCGACAGGTGGCTAAGGACTTTAAAGATGCGTTTATCGTAGCATTTAAAGATGGCAAAAAGGTGAAATATTAAATAGAGAAACATATAATTTAAAGGAATGAAAAGTATACTGACCAAAGAGGCAAAGATCGGACTTGTAAGTATTATCAGTCTGGCATTGCTGTATTTCGGGATTAATTATCTGAAAGGGATAAATTTATTTAAACCGGTAAATCATTATTTCGTTACATTTCATAATGTAAAAGATGTGACTGTCTCCAGTCCTGTTTATATTGATGGTTTTAAAGTTGGATTGGTTAGGAGTATTGTCTATGATTATGAAAATACGGATAAAATAACGGTGGAGATCAGCCTGGATGATGAGATGAAACTGACATCCGGCAGTTATATTACGATTATTAAGACATTGCTGAGTGGAGGTGAGCTTCATATACATCTGAATAAATATGTAAAAGATTACCTGAAGCCCGGGGCAACCCTTGAAGGACGAATGGAAGAAGATATGATGCAGGCGGTGCAGGAGAAGATCTTGCCCGGTGTGGCAGAGCTTCTACCAAAGATCGATTCGATCCTGGGAGGCCTGCAAACGCTGATTACCCATCCGGCCATTGCTCAGTCGTTGGATCATATTGAAAAGACAACGGGTAATCTGGAGGTATCTACCCGTCAGTTGAATACGCTCCTGAGTAAAGAGGTTCCGGGTATTGTTTCTGATCTGAAAGTGATAACAGGAAATTTTACTGAAGTAAGTTCCGGTTTGAAGGAGTTGGATCTGGCAACAACAGTAAATTCGATAAATGCTACTTTGGCTAACCTTCAGCTTACTACAGACAAGCTGAATAAGAAGGATAATAGTCTGGGCTTATTGTTGAATGACAGGAGTTTATATGATAATTTGGATAGTACGATGGTGAATGCATCCAATTTGTTGATAGACCTGAAGAAGAACCCGAAAAGATATGTTCATTTTTCTGTTTTTTAACTGAAAGGAATATTAAAACATCTAATGTTATTTAGAATTATTCCAATTAAAGAAAAAAATATACAACCCTGATTTCAGACTTGCTTAAGGCCTTTAGATAGAGGAGGATAACCTATTCTTGAGGTCTTTTTGCATGAGAAAGAGGAACGTAGTGTGGATAGCAAAAGTGTCCCAAAATAAAGGGCTCTTGATCGGAGTTGTGGATAAGTGCTTGCTAGTCAGGTGTGTTTTCATAACTATCTGACACTAAATGGGATATTAAACATTCAAAAGAACCAAATATTTCGGAGCTTTTTTTTTCCGAATTAATTTCTAAACTTTGTAGTCGAAAAGAAATATAAAAGCTATAGTTGGGAGAGTAATAAATCATGCAGACTGAATATCAGACATTGTGGAATAAATGCCTCGCTGTTATAAAAGACATCGTGCCGGAGGCCGCTTTTAACACATGGTTCATGCCGATCATACCTCTATCGTATGAGGATAATAAATTTACGATTCAGGTACCGAGTCAGTTCTTTTACGAATATCTTGAAGAGAAATACGTAAATGTACTGAAGGTTACATTATATCGTGTTATCGGTCAGGGGACAATTCTTAACTACCGTGTTATGGTAGATAAGACGACTGGCGGTACAGTAGATTATCCGGCAGAGAATGGTTCAGTAGCAGTAAAGAAGATAACTCCCAAAGATGCAAACAAGGCTCCTAATCCATTTGTACAGACTGCACCTCAGGATTTAGATCCTCAGTTGAATCCCAAATATAACTTTGAGAACTATTTTGAAGGAACCAGTAATAAGTTGGTGCGTACTGCGGGTGAAGCCGTTGCCCAGAATCCCGGAAAGACAACATTTAATCCTTTATTCATATTCGGCCCTTCGGGAGTAGGCAAAACACACTTGTGTCATGCAATTGGTACCCGTATCCGTGAGCTTCATCCGGAAAAGAAGGTATTGTATGTTTCGTCTCATCTTTTCCGCGTACAGTTTACTGATGCGATCCGTAAAAATACAACGAATGACTTCCTGAACTTTTATCAGAATATCGATGTCCTGTTGCTGGATGATATCCAGGAATTGATCGGTATGGATAAAACCCAGAATACATTCTTCCATATATTCAACCATCTTCACCAATTAGGAAAACAGTTGATCCTTACATCCGATAAGGCTCCTGTCGACTTACAGGGAATGGAAGAGCGTTTGATCACTCGTCTGAAATGGGGGTTGACTGCTGAGTTGAGCCGTCCGGATCTCGACCTGCGGAAGAAGATCCTTAAGAATAAGATTAATCATGACGGAATTGTTATTCCGGATGAAGTATTCAACTTTATTGCAAATAATGTAACAGAAAATGTTCGCGACCTGGAAGGTATTCTCGTATCCCTGATGGCGAATGCTGTTATCAATAATAAGGAAATAGACCTGCCTTTGACTAAACGTGTGGTTAGCCAGGCTGTTCGTCTTGAAAAGAAGCAACTGTCCGTTCAGATGATTCAGGAAATTGTATGTAATTACTTCAATCTCGATCAGGCGGTTATTCAAACGCGCTCCAGAAAGCGTGAAATTGTGCAGGCTCGTCAGATAACGATGTATCTTGCAAAAAAGTATACCGACTGTTCATTCTCCCATATCGGAAAGATTGTCGGAAAGAAAGATCATGCCACCGTTTTGCATGCCTGTAAAACGATCAAAGACCAGATGGAAACAAGCAAGTCTTTCCGTTCGTCTGTCGAAGAAATCGAAGTTAAGCTGAAGGGCTGAAAAAGCCTTAAAATATAGTAGAAAAGGATGCCATTTTATGTGGTGTCCTTTTCTGTTTTGGGAAACCATGAAATGTAAGAGGTTTTTGTTTTGGAAAACTTTTTATGTGGCTTCGAAAGTTAATATGTTGATTTTCATAGGTGGTGTATTTTGAAACGGAAAACTTTCTATTATTTCCGATTTTAGTTGTTGAATAATTTGGCTAATAAATAAAGTATTCTTAAACTTGCACTATTATTAAATACAGTAATTATCGTGAACCATAAAACTTACACATTCGATGAAGCATTTAAGGCTTCACTGGACTACTTTACAGGCGACGAGCTTGCCGCTAAAGTATGGGTAAACAAGTATGCTTTGAAGGATGCATTCGGGAACATTTATGAGGAATCCCCTAATGATATGCATCGTCGGTTGGCAAGTGAAATTGCCCGTGTAGAGAAAAAGTATCCTAATCCGTTATCGGAACAGGAGCTTTTCGACCTATTTGATCATTTCCGCTATATCGTTCCGCAAGGAAGTCCGATGACGGGAATTGGCAATGACTACCAGATTGCCTCACTCTCTAATTGTTTTGTGATAGGGTTAGATGGAGAAGCCGATTCCTATGGCGCAATTATTCGGATCGATGAAGAACAGGTTCAGTTGATGAAACGTCGTGGAGGTGTAGGACATGATTTATCTCATATCCGCCCGAAAGGATCTCCCGTAAAGAATTCGGCTCTTACTTCAACCGGACTGGTACCGTTCATGGAACGTTACTCTAATTCTACCCGTGAGGTAGCACAGGACGGACGTCGTGGGGCGTTAATGTTGAGTGTGTCGATCAAGCATCCGGATTCTGAATCCTTTATCGATGCAAAGATGACAGAAGGAAAAGTAACCGGTGCAAACGTGTCGGTGAAGATTGATGACGACTTTATGAACTCCGTAGTGAACGGTACTTCATATAAACAACAATATCCGATCGATTCGCAGGAACCTACTACGGTAAAAGAAATCGATGCTCCGGCTTTGTGGAAGAAGATCATTCACAATGCCTGGAAGTCAGCCGAACCGGGCGTTCTGTTCTGGGATACTATTTTACGTGAATCAGTTCCCGACTCGTATGCAGACCTGGGTTTTCGTACGGTTTCTACCAATCCTTGCGGTGAGATACCTCTTTGTCCGTATGATAGCTGTCGTTTGCTGGCTATTAATCTTTATTCATACGTGGTGAATCCGTTTACAAAGGATGCTTATTTTGATTTTGACCTGTTCAAAAAGCATGTGGCATTGGCACAGCGTATCATGGATGATATTATTGATCTTGAATCTGAAAAGATAGAAAAGATCCTCGAAAAAATAGACTCTGACCCCGAATCGATGGAAGTGAAGGAAACTGAACGTCATTTGTGGGAAAAGATACAGAAGAAAACATTGCAGGGACGTCGTACTGGTGTAGGTATCACGGCAGAAGGAGATATGATCGCTGCTTTAGGTCTGCGTTACGGTACGGAAGAAGCCACCGAATGTGCTGAAGAAATTCAGAAAACATTGGCGTTGGAAGCTTACCGTTCTTCTGTAATGATGGCTAAGGAACGCGGTGCTTTTGAAATTTACGATTCAAAACGTGAAGAAAAGAACCCGTTCATCAACCGTCTGCGTGAAGCTGATCCGGGACTATATGAAGAAATGTTGAAATACGGACGTCGCAACATTGCCTGTCTGACGATTGCACCTACAGGTACAACCAGTTTGATGACACAAACGACTTCCGGTATCGAACCGGTCTTCCTTCCGGTGTACAGACGTCGCCGTAAAGTAAACCCGAATGATGCTGATGCGCGTGTCGACTTTGTTGACGAAACAGGCGATGCATTCGAGGAATATGTAGTATTCCACCATAAGTTCGTAACCTGGATGCAGGCTAACGGATATTCCGTTATCAAGAAATATACGCAGGAAGAGATTGACGAGTTGGTTGCTAAATCTCCGTATTATAAAGCGACGTCCAACGATGTGGACTGGTTGCAGAAAGTACGTATGCAGGGACGTATCCAGAAATGGGTAGACCATTCTATTAGCGTAACTATCAACCTGCCGGCTGATGTGTCGGAGGATCTGGTCGATTCTCTGTATGTGGAAGCATGGAAGTGCGGATGTAAAGGTTGTACCGTTTATCGTGACGGTTCGCGTTCAGGTGTATTGTTGTCGACTGAGAAGAAGGGCAAGAAAGACGATTGCAATTGCATGGAACCGCCTGTTATCGTAGCTACCCGTCCGCGTGAACTGGAAGCTGATGTTGTTAAATTCCAGAACAATCGCGAAAAATGGATTGCCTTTGTCGGCTTGCTGAATGGCCGTCCTTATGAGATCTTTACCGGTCTTGCAGATGACGACGAAGGTATCATGCTTCCGAAGAATGTATCGAAAGGATCGATCATCAAGAGCTATGATGAAGATGGACAGAAACATTATGACTTCCAGTTCAAGAATAAACGTGGTTACAAGATGACCATCGAAGGATTGGACGGTAAGTTCGACCCCGAATTCTGGAACTATGCAAAACTGATCTCCGGCGTGTTGCGTTATGGTATGCCTATCGATCAGGTTATCAAGCTGGTTCAGGGAATGGAGCTGAACAACGAGTCTATCAATACCTGGAAGAACGGCGTGGAACGTGCATTGAAAAAGTACCTGCCGAACGGTACGGAACTGAAAGGACAGAAATGTCCGAACTGTGGACAGGAAACTCTTATCTATCAGGAAGGATGTTTGATTTGCACAAACTGCGGAGCATCAAAGTGTGGATAAGTGTAGTATAACAAATATTTTTAATGAATGCGGAGAGAAATTTCCGCATTTTTTATATCTTCGTGGCTGGAACTAAATTTGATACACATGAAAGTCACCTTTAATATAAACTTCCATACCGTTTGGGGGCAGAAGTTATGTGTAGTAGGATCTATTCCGGAGCTTGGCTCATGGGAGCCCGCTTTGGCTAAAGAAATGAACTACAAAGGGGATGGAAACTGGCAGCTTGAGCTGGATCTGGAACTTACATCGCCTCAACAGACTATAGAATATCGTTACTTTTTAAGTATAAATGACAAGCAGGTATTTGAAGAATGGGAGAAAAACCATCAGATAGTATTTGAAGGACATGCCAATCATTATACCTTGTATGACTACTGGCAGATACGTCCGGCTAATCTGGCTTTCTACTCTTCAGCTTTCACGAAAAGCCTGTTTGCTCATCCTTGTAACACCTATGAACGGGTGGTCAAAAGCGGGAAGAGGCTGACGATTAAGATATCGGCTCCCCGGGTGGAAAAGAATCAAAGCGTTGCCATCACCGGTAATCAGGAGTGTCTGGGAAACTGGCATCCTGACAAAGCGCTGATCCTCAGTTGCGACACCTTCCCTGACTGGCATATCGACCTGGATGCAAATGATATAGTCTATCCGTTGGAATACAAATTCCTGGTCTACGATAACGACAAACATCAGCCGTTATACTGGGAAGAAGACGAAAACAGAAAGCTCGAACTTCCCCCGCAGGATTTTGGAGAAACAGTTACCGTATCCGGACTCTATTTCCGCGACAACCTTCCTTTATGGAGATGTGCGGGAACCGTAATACCGGTGTTCTCTCTCCGCTCCGAGCAAGGGTTCGGGGTAGGTGATCTTGGCGATCTCCGTATGATGGTCGACTGGGCAAAGAAAACCCGCCAGCGTATCATACAGGTCTTGCCTATGAATGATACGACGATGAGCCATGCGAAAGGAGACTCTTATCCGTACAGTGCTATTTCTATTTATGCACTCCATCCGATGTATATCAGCCTGCCGTTGATGGGAGAACTGAAAGATGCGGGAAGGACTGCCTTTTACAAGGCAAAGCAGGAAGAGTTGAATGCGAAAGATGCTGTCGACTACGAGGAAGCGGTAAAATATAAACTGGCTTATTGCCGGGAATTTTTCAGTCAGGAAGGTTCCGCTATCCTGTCCAGTCCGGAATATCAGGAGTTCTTTGCTCAAAGCCAGTCCTGGTTAGTCCCTTATGCCGCTTACAGCTATCTTCGTGATAAACATAAAACATCCGACTTTACCTGTTGGGGAAATAATGCGACCTATAATAAATCGCAGATACGTGAACTATGTTCGGAAGACAACGGAGCTTATCCGGAAATATCTTTCTATTATTTCCTGCAGTATATCCTGCATACACAATTCAAGTCAGTATCCGACTATGCACGTAAGAATGGCATTGTCCTGAAAGGTGATCTCCCGATCGGTGTGAACCGCACCAGTATCGATGCCTGGACAGAACCGCAATACTTCAATATGAACGGTCAGGCAGGAGCTCCCCCCGACGATTTCTCGGTGAACGGTCAGAACTGGATGTTTCCGACCTACAACTGGGAGATTATGGAGAAAGATAATTACTCCTGGTGGAAGAGGCGTTTCCGCAAGATGAGCGATTACTTCGATAGTTTCCGTATCGACCACATCTTAGGCTTCTTCCGTATCTGGGAAGTGCCGCAGGACTATGTCCAGGGACTTTGCGGTCATTTCAATCCGGCGCTTCCCCTGACAAAAGAGGAGATAGAGCAATATGGTTTTACTTTCAATGAAGCCCGCTTTACGACTCCGCATATCAACCATAAATTCCTGCCGGAATTATTCGGTACCCTGTCGAAAGAAGTCGTAGGAACTTACCTGGCACAATCTTCTTCCAATCATTTTGTGCTGAAATCATTCTGTGATACGCAGCGGAAGATCGAAGCCTTGTTTGCCGGAAAGACCGATGAAGCCTCTCTGCAGATAAAGGAAGGACTGTTCTCTATTGCTAATGAGGTTTTATTCCTTCGTGACCCGCAGGAAAAGGATAAATTCCATCCCCGTATTTCGGCCAGCCAGTCCTATATGTACAGCGAACTGAGTACATCCGACAGATATGCGTTCGATCAATTATATTGGGAATTCTTCTATCATCGTCATAATGACTTCTGGAAAGCGCAGGCATTTAAACGTCTGACGCCTTTGGTGGCAAGTACCAATATGTTGGTATGCGGGGAAGACTTGGGAATGATCCCCGAATCAGTACCCGATGTAATGAATAAACTTCAGATACTCAGCCTGGAGATCGAGCGGATGCCGAAGACCCCCCAGCGGGAGTTTACGGATATGTTCAACCTGCCCTACCATTCGGTTTGTACGACATCGACACACGATATGACTCCGCTCCGCAATTGGTGGAAGGAAGACCGTGAGAAGATACAGCGCTATTATAATAATGTATTGTTGCGCGAGGGACAGGCACCGGAAGAATGTACGGAAGATATAGCTACCCAGATCGTCACGAATCATCTGGCTACCAATTCCATGCTGACCATTATTCCGATACAGGACTGGTTTGCTATCGATGATGCGGTAAAGAGAAAAGATATCGAGTCCGAACGGATCAACATCCCGGCTATCCCCAATCATTACTGGCGTTACCGGATGCATATACCTTTGGAAAGACTGTTGACGGAAGACCGGTTTAACGGGAAAGTGTCACAATTGATCCAGTCGTCAGGAAGAAAATAGGATGGGGATTGGCTTTAACCGGCACTATAGTCCTACCGGTATCAGCACAGTAGTATTGAGGTTCTTAACACAGTAGTGCTGATGCAGGTAGGACTATAGTCCTGTTTATTTCTTTGCTTCGGAACACATATTGCAAACCCCGTTGAAACGAGCGTTCGGCTCGATTTCCAGCGATTGTGCAAATACATCCCCTTTAATATTGGCAGTAGCTTTCAGTACCAGTTTTTCGCTGACACGTACGGAGCCTTCCACTTCTCCCAGCACCTCGGCATTGGCTGAAATAATATTACCGGTCACACGTCCTTTGGGGCCGATCACTATTTTCCCGTTGCAGTTGATATCTCCTTCTACCTGACCATCCAGTCTGAAATCGGTTTCTGTAATAATATTACCTTTAACGGTGGTTCCGGCGGCTAGGGTGTTATGTAGGCCACCGGCGGAATTTTCGTCTTTTTGTTTTATTCCCATCATATAAATACTTTGTTGCTTGTCTCGCAAATATAGGCTATTTTTTTTGCAGAGAGGACTTCTTTATCTACTTTTACAGATAAAATAACGTAAAATGACAGTACAAATAGAGCTGGAAACAATGAAATTCTATGCCTGGCATGGAGTATCCCCCCAGGAGACACGTGTCGGGAACACGTTTGTGGTGAACCTGATCCTGACTGCTCCCCTTGAAAACGCCGTTGCCAGCGATGATCTGGACGACACGGTCAATTACGCCGAAGTGTATGCAATTGTCAAGGAAGAAATGGCTATCCCGTCGAAGTTACTGGAGCATGCAGCCGGACGAATCCTGAATGCGCTCAAAAGAGCATTTCCCCAACTGCTGGCTATCAGGCTGAAGCTCTCCAAGCTGAATCCCCCTTTTGGCGGGGATGTTTACAGTGCCTCTGTAATTCTGGAAGAAACCTACAGCTAGTATTTGAATAACTTTGTCTATCTTTGCATTTTTAAAGCACAAATAATATACACCATGGCATTTACCAATAACGTAATGATCGTTCGCCACGGCTTG
The DNA here is from genome assembly GCF_000969845.1 of Parabacteroides sp. HGS0025. NCBI lineage: Bacteria > Pseudomonadati > Bacteroidota > Bacteroidia > Bacteroidales > Tannerellaceae > Parabacteroides > Parabacteroides sp. HGS0025. Next base: position 113,620 of record NZ_KQ033904.1, on the reverse strand, counting down.
ATGGCGAAGTTAGTGAAACTTTGGAAAGAGAACCGTCTGCTCGATGAGATCGACCGCTTGCCCATAGAACTCAGTCCCCGTAAATCGAAAGTAATAGGCCGTTGCTGCGTACATAAGGAGCGTGCCGTGTGGAAATACAAAACACTTCCTCTGCTGGGATTTGATATGCAGGACGAGATAGATGAGCTGACGCCGCTATCGGAGTACGCTAAACGGGCTTTGTTGCGTCCGGAGAACAAGAAAGAGAACCTGATGTGTGTGGTCGACGAAGCCTGTTCTTCCTGTGTACAGGTGAACTATGAGATCACCAACCTTTGCCGGGGTTGCGTGGCACGCAGCTGCTACATGAACTGTCCGAAAGATGCCATCCAGTTCAAGAAGAACGGGCAGGCACGGATCGACCATGATACCTGTATCAGCTGTGGTAAATGCCATCAGAACTGCCCTTACCATGCTATCGTCTATATTCCCATCCCTTGTGAAGAGGTGTGTCCGGTGAAAGCCATCAGCAAAGACGAGTACGGGGTGGAGCATATCGACGAGTCGAAATGTATCTACTGCGGTAAATGTATCAACGCCTGCCCGTTCGGAGCGATCTTCGAGATATCCCAGGTGTTCGATATCCTGCAACGCCTGCGTAACAAGGAACAGATGATCGCTATCGTGGCACCTTCTATCCTGGCACAGTTCAGTGCTCCGGTCGAAAAAGTATACGGTGCGATCAAGGCGATGGGATTTGAAGAGATCGTGGAAGTCGCCCAGGGAGCGATGGAAACTACCCGCCGTGAAGCAGAAGAACTGAAAGAAAAACTAGAGGAAGGACAACCATTCATGACAACCAGTTGTTGTCCCTCATACGTACAGCTGGCCGAAAAGCATATTCCGGATCTGAAGAAGTATATATCTTCCACAGGTTCTCCGATGTATTATACGGCACGCCTTGTCAAAGAGAAATATCCGGATTGCAAGGTCGTATTTATCGGCCCGTGCGTAGCCAAGCGCAAAGAGGTGAAAATGGATCCGGCTGTCGACTTTACGCTGACATTCGAGGAGATCGGTTCTATCCTGGAAGGACTCGATATCAAAGTGGAAGAGGCAAAACCATTCTCCATACTTTATAACTCCGTTCGCGAAGCACATGGTTTTGCCCAGAGCGGGGGAGTGATAAACGCCGTCAAGGTCTATCTGAAAGAGGCGGATGTAAACGCCGTACAGGTAGCCAACCTGACAAAAAAGAACGTCGCCCTGCTTCGTGCCTATGCCAAGACTGGCAAAGCGCCGGCACAGTTTATCGAAGTAATGGCCTGTGAGGGTGGTTGTGTGACCGGCCCTTGTACCCATACGGATAAGGTAACCGGACAGAAGCAGCTGGTAAAAGAACTTACTAAATACTAAACGACAATGACAAAGAAAATCTTATTCTCCTTTTCACTGGCGGGTGCTCTGCTGCTGACTGCATGTGGCCACCGGGAATTGCCGGCAATGGGAGATTACTCCGTGCAGGTATTCCATGATACGCCGGTGAAGTTTGCTCCCGATCAATACGAAGGGTATAACGAGGCAGGTGCAGACAGTATCTATCACCTGGTGAACGGGCGTATCATTCTGAAGAAGGTAACCTTGCCCGATTACAAACGCAACGTTTCCGTGAACCTGAAAGTGACGATCGCTTCCAACGGCGACCGCTGGGATAAATCAGGTTCCTGTTTCATCCTGCCGAAAGCGTCGGCGATCAACCTGCTGAATATCGCGAAAGGGGAGAAGCAATTCCCTGCTGTAGACAGTACGAAACTGGAAAATATGATCGGTATCGTTTCCGGTGAAGATTACGAGCCGACAGTCGAACTGATGCGTTTCATGACACCGTTCGGTGTAGGTCATTACAGCAGTGAGGACGATAGCCTGAGCCGCAAACGTAAGCCGGTCTATATCGACCAGTGGGCTGACAGCGTGAGTTGGGAGCAGAACATCACCGACCTTTATCCTTTGCTGGAAGGCAGTGCTTATGTGGGTATCTTTATCGACACATGGACTCCCGAAGGCTATATCGCCAGCGTGACGATCGATGTGGACGAGTCGGATATCTCTTGCGACGCATTGACAAAGAGACATGTCGAGCCGTTGATGAACACTGTTTACTACATCGGACAATCCTATCCCGATATCTTTGCCCGCAAAGACGTATCCACCGATTTCGTGATACCGGAAGGTGCGAAGAATGTACGCTTGAAATATATCGTAACCGGACATGGCGGGCATAATGGTGGTGATGAGTTCGTCCAGAAGCAAAATATTATCTCGGTGGATGGGAAAGAAGTGTTGGACTTTATCCCCTGGCGTAACGACTGTGCCTCTTTCCGCCGTTTCAACCCTGCTACGGGTGTGTGGCTGGAGAAACGTCTGGCTTCTTATATCGGTGAAAAAGGATATACGGAAAAAGAGGTGGAAGAACCTGTTGCTTCGTCCGACTTCTCCCGTTCCAACTGGTGTCCGGGTTCCGATGTCGTTCCCGAAGAGGTCGAACTGACCGATATCCAACCGGGTGAACATACGCTGACAGTCAGTATCCCCGAAGCCCAGGAAGTAGACGGTAATAAGCTGAACCATTGGTTGGTTTCCGCCTATCTGGTTTGGGATGAATGATTATGGTAGGGGCGGGGTCTGCCCGCCCTTTGCAACAATAATGTGACAATCCGGTGAGGGCGGGCCAACCCCGCCTCTACTATCAACCTGTTAAATCATTATTATTATGGATACATTATTACCTTTCGCCCTTTTGTGCTTCACCTCCTTTTTCACGTTGACAAACCCGTTAGGCACCATGCCCGTGTTCCTGACAATGACCAACGGCATGAGTGACGACGAACGCAAAACCATCGTACGTCGTGCCACTATCGTCTCTTTTATCACCTTGATGGTTTTTACCTTCTCCGGACAATTCCTGTTTAAATTCTTCGGTATTTCTACGAACGGTTTCCGTATTGCCGGAGGTATTATTATCTTTACCATTGGATTTGACATGCTTCAGGCACGTTATTCCAAGGCAAAACTCAAAGACGATGAGGTGAAAACCTATGTGAACGATATCTCCATCACCCCGCTAGCCATCCCGATGCTTTGCGGCCCCGGTGCAATCGCCAACGGTATCATGCTGATGGAAGATGCGAATACGCTGATAAAGAAGATACTGCTGGTAAGCGTGATCGCTTCCGTCTACTTCTTCACCTTCCTGATCCTTCGGGCATCCACCCGGCTGAACAAGTATATGGGGGAGACGGGTAACAACGTGATGATGCGTCTGATGGGGCTTATCCTGATGGTTATTGCCGTGGAATGCTTTGTAAGCGGTTTCAAGCCGATAATGGTCGATATATTGCAACAAGCTAACTTATGATAGAAGGAATACAGGTGATCGGCTTTGATGCCGACGATACACTTTGGATAAACGAAACTTATTTTCTGGAGACGGAGCAGAAGCTCCGTCTTTTGCTTGCCCCTTATGTAGACAGCGAAACTGTCTCGGCCGAACTTTTCCGTACGGAAAGCCGTAACATGCCTCTATACGGCTATGGCGTGAAAGCCTATATCCTTTCTGTGATTGAAACGGCCATCCGCATCACCGACGGTAAAGTACCCGCCGGTATACTCGAACAGATCCTTATGCTCGGAAAAGAACAACTCACCAAACCTGTGGAGTTATTGGACGGGGTAGAAGACACCCTGAACGCCCTCGTTGGCCGCTACCGCCTGATCGTTGTAACCAAAGGCGACCTGCTCGACCAGGAGCAGAAACTACGCCGTTCCGGTATCGAACATCTGTTCCATCACGTCGAGATCATGAGCGATAAGACCGACCGCGAATACCGCGCCCTGCTCAACCACCTCGATATCCGCCCTGAAGAGTTCCTGATGATAGGCAACTCTGTACGTTCCGATATTATTCCCCCGCTGGCATTAGGGAGTTATGCCATCCATGTGCCTTATCAAACTACCTGGGCACACGAATTAGTAGATGAACCGGTCGTAAGCCCGCGTTTTTATTCCGTAGACTCTTTGTGGGATGTAATTTCACTACTGCCTTAAAATATGGGGAGAAAATATTTTATGGCTCTGACCGAAGAATTACCGATTTACCGTGTGTCATATCGCCTATCATAAGTAAACCTGCCTGTCCCAGCCTTTGCCGCAGAACAGGCGAGTATAAGTTAAAACCTCCGCTCTTTTGCCACTTTTGGATTTATTGGCTACCTTTGTCTCTTCCGATACTTGTCGGGTAAGAAATTAAAGAGAAATGCATATTTGCTAAAAAATAGAAAGGAGAACAGTTATATGGATACTGCAATTAATAACACAAATAATTATTGGAGTGTGCTGAAAGATTTGAGCAAAGAGGCAAAACTTGATTTGATAGCTCGCTTAAGTAATTCTCTGCTTCATAAAGACAAGGAAAAAGTTGTTTCTGCTGATAGCTTTTATGGTGTATGGAAAGATGGTGATTCGGATGATGCCGATTTGCTGAATGAGACTATTAAATCGTCACGGAAGTTTAAGGATGATATAAAAGCATTCTGAAGTTATGAAGAAGTATTTACTTGATACAAATATTTGTATATTTCTTTTACGGGGAAAATACAATGTTAATAAGAAAATAGATACAGTAGGATTGGATAATTGTTATATATCCGAGATAACAGTTGCGGAGTTGAAGTATGGTGCCGAATTAGGACGTAGACAAGGACTACATCATCGGCAGCAGAGTTTGGACGAGTTTATATCTTCTATTCATGTTTTACCAATAACGGGTACTCTTAATTTGTTCGCATCTGAAAAGGTTCGGTTACGTTTGGCCGGTACTCCGGCAGAAGACAACTTTGATTTGTTGATAGGCTGTACTGCTATAGCTCATAAAATGATAATGGTAACAGAAAATTTGAAAGACTTTCAAAATCTATCCGGTATTCGTCTTGAAAACTGGATAATTAGGAATGGTTAAGTTTTACGATTATTAATATCTGCAAACTTCTTCTTCCCTTTTAAATAAAAACCAATAATTAAGCTATCATTTATCAACTCCGGAATAGTGCCGAGCGTCGTCTTAGCTAGATTCTCCCGGCGTTTCTCTGCATATTCAGGTTTCATATCGAAGAAAGCTTTTCTTGCTTCGTATACTGCTTTGGCATTCTGAACGTGGCCGCACAGCAGGAACTTTGTTGCAGCAATATAGTCGAGCCAGAAGCGGGCACGCATCACATGCTTTAAGTCTTTTTCCGGTAGATTCTTATAAAGCATCAACAGGTTATTACGGAAGTTGAGGAAGGTCTTGCGCGGGCTTTCTACCTGCAAAGTGGCACCGCCAACGTGGTAAACGACCGACTGGGGCGTACATACCAGGCGATACCCCCGCGAACGCAGCCGCCAGCACATATCGATCTCTTCCTGGTGGGCGAAGAAGCCGGCATCGAGTCCGCCAACTTCCTTGTAGATAGTGGTACGGATAAACAGGCAGGCTCCGGTAGCCCAGAGGATATCTGCAGGTGTGTCGTACTGGCCTTCGTCTTTTTCTACAACATGCAACAGGCGTCCCCGGCAATAAGGGTATCCGTAGATATCCATATAGCCGCCGGCAGCTCCGGCATATTCGAAATAATCCTTGTTACGCTGTGCCCTGATCTTGGGTTGGGCGGCAACGATGGTAGAGTCGGCTTCCATAGCCGCCAGCGGGGCGTCGAGCCATCCCGGAGTTACTTCGACATCACTGTTCAGCAGGACGGTGTATTCGTTGTTGATCTGCTTCAATGCCTGATTATATCCTTCGGCAAATCCGTAGTTCTTGTCCAGTTGGATGATCCGTACGGAAGGAAATTTCTCTTTCAGCATATCGACGGACGCATCGGTAGAACCGTTGTCGGCAACGATTACTTCTGCCAGCTCGGCCGGGCTATAATCCATTACCGACGGCAGGAATTCTTCCATCAGCTTCGCTCCATTCCAGTTGAGGATGACGACGGCGACTTTTTTAGTATTACTCTGCATCTTCACGTTTGTATTTCCAGCGTTTATGTGTCCAGAGCCAGTAGGCCGGGTTGCGAAGGATCATCTTTTCAGTCATACGGGCGTATGATTCGGTGATCTCGTTTTCGGCAGTCTCTTTAGCGTGGGCGGTCATCAGCTTGAATTCGACTGTATAATAACCTCGTTTCACCTTCTGGACATCCAGGAAGATAACCGGGAGATCCAGCTTACGGGCGATGCGTTCGGCACCGTTCAGTATGGCGGTGTCCTGGTTGAGGAAAGTTGTCCAGTAATGCAAGTTGGCCTTGCTCGGTGTCTGGTCGGCTATGAAGATAACGATGTTCTTGCTGTTTTCACGTTTCAGCGTCATCATGTCGCGAACCGTGTCGTTCTTCTTCATCCCATACGAACCGAAGCGGGTACGCAGGTAGATGAACAGGCGGTCGACTGCCTTATTGTTCAACGGGCGGTAGATCTGCCATAAACGGGAGTCGGTGAACACCAGGCTGGAGGCGCTGAACCATTCCCAGTTGCCGTAGTGCCCCATCAGCATCATGACCGTATTCTGTCCTTCAGCCTGCAAGCGGGTAGCCACTTCCGGGTTCTTGATGTGGGCACGGCGCAATACCTCTTCGGGGGAGATATGTGCCAGTTTGATGGTTTCGACAATGTAGTCGGCGAAATGATGATAGAAGGCCTTCTCCAACCGGCGCAGCTCTATTTCTGATTTGTCGGGGAAAGAGGCTTCCATATTACGGCGTACGACCCGTAACCTGTAACGGATCACTCTGTATATAAGTACGTACAGGATATCAGACAGCACATAAAGCACCGGCATCGGTAAGAATGCATGGAGCTTGGCCCATGCAAAGATCAATCCATATTGAATTTTATTCCACATATCAACCGATAGTTACTAGTTCGCAATTCAGTGCGGTACGGTCTTCATTCCATCCGGTCAGCGTCACCCGGCGGGTTTCGTTAACCAGTGAATTGTCGTAAGGTATCTCTACTTTAATATAGTTCTCAGTAAAGCCGTGCATCCGGCCGTCTTTGCGGGTATGCTCGAACAGGACTTCCGCCTGGCTACCGATATGGGCGTCATAAAAGGCATGTAGTTTCCTGTCGGAGATATCCAACAGTTGCTGACTACGGGCATGTTTCACTTTCGGGTCTACCGAATGGGCGATCTTCAGCGCCTGTGTGCCGGGACGTTCGGAATAGCTGAACACATGCAACTGGCTTATATCCAGGCTGTCGATAAAGGTACGGGCATCTTCGAAGAACTCGTCTGTCTCGCCACGGGTACCGACAATCACATCCACGCCGATAAAGGCATGCGGCATGATCTCTTTGATCTTTTCTATCTTATGACGGAACAGTTCGGTATCGTAACGGCGGCGCATCAGTTTCAGTACGTCGTCGCTTCCGCTTTGTAGAGGGATATGGAAATGCGGGGCGAAACGTTTGCTGGAAGCTACGAAGTCGATGGCCTCGTCCGTAATCAGGTTGGGCTCGATGGAAGAGATACGGTAGCGTACGATACCTTCCACCTCGTCGAGGGCGCGGATCAGGTCGATGAATGTTTCACCGGTAGACTTGCCGAAGTCGCCGATATTGACTCCCGTCAACACGATCTCTTTTCCGCTTTTGCGGGCTACTTCCCGGGCCTGCTCCACCATGCTGGCGATAGTACCGTTGCGGCTTCGTCCGCGGGCAAAAGGTATGGTACAGTAGGAGCAGTAGTAGTCGCATCCGTCCTGTACTTTCAGAAAATGACGGGTACGGTCGTCTGCCGAGCAGGAAGGAGAGAAGCTACGGATATCTTTACTTTCGGAAGCGATGATGGCGCCATCACTTTCTTTCTTTTTCAGGTCGTCCAGATACATTAATATATCCAGCTTTTGTTCGGCGCCCAATACCAGGTCGACCCCTTCGATATGGGCTACTTCTTCGGGCTTGAGCTGGGCATAGCAACCGGTCACTACCATAAAGGCTCCGGGATGCTGCTTGCTGATCCGGCGGATGGCCTGGCGGCATTTCTTATCGGCCAGTTCCGTTACCGAGCAGGTATTTACAACACAAATATCTGCTTTCTCACCCGCACGGGCTTTGCGTACGCCCTGTTCTGCCAGTACCTTCCCGATGGTAGAGGTTTCTGCGAAATTGAGCTTACAGCCCAGGGTATAATAAGCAGCTATCTTATTTTCAAATACGGTTTTGTCTATCATTGCGATTGAATTATCGCGCAAATGTAGCGAAAATTATTGACATGTATGTTGTAGACGCTTTATGTGGGTTCAGTGCATGCCATTTAGATAACTAATAGCCAAGGAATGTTTTTTCCCTATCATAAACTCCCCACATTTTTCACTTGCGTGGGGAACTTTCCCCACTACAATGGGGAATAATACCCATTATAATGGGGGAAAATACCCACTGTAATGGGGAAATACCTACTATAAGGAAGTTAAAACCAGGCTTCGCGATTAAATATAGAAAATAGTGAGGCTGAAATAGTGCGGAACCCTGACAAGGGTTTGAAGGCTCATCTCTGGCAAAAAACGAATCAGATTATAAATTCAAAACAATTTCTTAATAATAGGGGAATAGACCAATAAAGATTGTTAATAGTTGAGGGCGTAATGTCTATTTAGTTGTTTGTTTTTCTTATAGTACGTATATTTCGTACGAATTATTCGTATTTCAGTATGCGTTTGTAATAATGTATTCACAACAAACAAGAAGTCATGAAAAAATTAAATGCAAATCTGGCAATCATCCTTCTTACAATAGTAGGATGCACGGGATGCAATCAGTCCGGTTCCCAAACAGACGAGATTATCACAGTCGATGTCACCGCTAGCTACCCTGAAAAAGAACTGATCCTTCAGGACTTTATGGATGTAGAATACATTCCGCTGGAAACTTCCGACGAGTTTATTACCCACGGTATAGTGGAAGCGGTCGGTAAGCATGTCCTATTGATAAGAAACCGGAATGACGGGAATATCTTTGTTTTTGACCGGACAGGGAAAGGGATAAGAAAGATAAACCGTCTGGGACAAGGTGCTGAGGAATATTCATCGGTTTCAAGGATTATCCTTGATGAGGATAACAACGAAATCTATATCAAAGACCATTCTCCCAGAAAAATACTGGTGTATGACTTGTCCGGTAATTTTAAGAGAAGTTTCAAATTTGCAGATACCGGTTATTATGATGACATTTTCAATTATGACCGGGATCATTTGATTTGCTATAAGAAATATTATACCCCGAAAGAAGACGAACAAGCCTGTCATTTGATTATCTCCAAGCAGGATGGAAGTGTCACCCATGAAATTCGTATTCCTTTTAAAGAATATGAAACACCGGTCATAACAAAGGATGAGTTGACTATTATGCCTGCATACTTCCTGACATCTCCCAGTCGTGGCAACTGGGCACTTGTAAATACGTCGTCCGATACGATATATAATTATTCGCCGGATAATAACCTGACTCCCTTTATTGTAAGAACTCCTTCTATACACGCTATGGAGACTAAGGTATTTCTGTTCCCGACTGTTATTACCGACCGTTATTGTTTCATGCGCGCTATGAAAAAGGAAGTAAACTTTACAACGTTCAAAGGATTCCCCAATACCGACTTGATGTATGACAAGCAGGAAAATGCTATTTTCCAATATACCGTCTACAATGATGATTATTCAAAAAAGAAACAAGTCTCATTAGGACAGGAAATAGAAGGAACCGTGGATCAGAAGATAGCTACCTGTTATTCTTTAGATGCCCCGGAGCTTGTTGAAGCCTACGAAAAGGGAGAGTTGAAAGGCAAGCTGAAAGAAATTGCGGCTGAGTTGGATGAAGAATCGAATCCGGTGGTCATGTTGGTGAAGTATAAGGGTTAAACTCAGTCTATCTGTTGTGTATCTGCCGGAGAGTCTTTATTTTTGCACAAAATATAAGCATTTGTGCTATGATACAAGAAAACTTCATTAAGATATACGAGAACAGTTTCAAAGAGAACTGGTCATTACCTGCTCTGACCGACTATAGTAAGAACGTTACTTTTACATTTGAAGATGTGGCGAAGGAAATTGCCCGCATCCATATTCTGTTTGAGGAATGTCAGATCCGCCGGGGCGACAAGATTGCCCTGATCGGGAAAGACAGTGCCCGTTGGTGCATTGTCTATATGGCGGCTGTTACGTATGGAGCGATTATTGTGCCTATCCTGCAGGACTTCAATCCGAATGATGTACATCATATAATCAACCATTCCGAGTCGGTATTCCTTTTTGTCAGCGACCGTATCTGGGATTCACTGGAAGAAGATAAGATCGAGGAGATACGCGGTGTGTTTTCCCTTTCCGATTTCCGTTGCCTGCATCAGCGTGACGGCGAGAGTATCCAGAAGCTGATGAAGTCGATGGATGAAAAAATGGCGGAGAAGTATCCGAAAGGATTTTCCAAAGAGGATATCAAATATGCCGAGCTGGATAATGACAAGGTGGTATTGCTGAACTATACTTCCGGGACTACCGGTTTCAGTAAAGGCGTCATGCTGACCGGTAATAACCTGGCAGGGAATGTGACGTATGCCATGACACTCGACCTGATGTATCGCGGCGACCGCGAATTATGTTTCCTTCCGTTGGCTCATGCTTATAGCTGTGCTTTCAACTTCCTTGTGCCGATGGCTGTGGGAGCCCATGTATATATGTTGGGTAAAGTTCCTTCCCCGAAGATCCTGTTGAAAGCATTTGAAGAGGTGAAGCCGAACCTGATCCTGACTGTCCCGTTGATCCTTGAAAAGATCTATAAGAAAATGATCCTTCCCCAGCTGAGCAAGACGACGATGAAGCTGGCCTTGAATATACCTTTGCTGGACTCACGTATCTATGCGCAGATACGCAAACATCTCGTGGATGCTATGGGCAGCCGTTTCCGTGAAGTGATTGTCGGTGGTGCCGCCATGAACCAGGAGGTAACGGATTTCCTTTATAAGATCAAGTTCCCTTTTACGATCGGTTACGGAATGACAGAGTGCGGCCCGCTGATCAGCTACGATCATAACGATGAATACGTTCCGGGTTCTTGTGGACAGGTGCTGAAAGGAATAATGGAAGTCCGCATCGATTCTGACGATCCATATAATAAGGTAGGGGAGATCCAGGTTCGCGGAGAGAATGTGATGAAAGGATATTATAAGAATGAAGAGGCAACGAAGAATGCCTTTACCGAAGACGGCTGGCTCCATACCGGCGACCTGGGTACGATCGATCATGATAACCGTATCTTTATCCGTGGCCGTAGCAAGACGATGATCCTGGGTGCAAGCGGACAGAATATCTATCCGGAAGAGATCGAGTCGAAGATAAACAACCTGCCTTTTGTGATGGAAAGTATCGTTATCGAGAAAAACGGCAAACTGGTGGCTTTGGTCTATCCCGATTATGACACTGTGGACGGTACCGGGATCTCGCATACCGACCTTCCGGTCATTATGGAGCAGAACCGGACTGAACTGAATAAACAGTTGGCTTCGTATGAATTTGTTTCGGAAATACAATTGTATCCTACAGAGTTTGAGAAAACACCGAAGAAGAGCATAAAGAGGTATTTATACAGTAATTACTGATAAATATTCAGGATAATCATACCAAACATATTCGTTTGGATTTATAGAAAAGAGAGTATGCTTAAAAAAACTTTTTGATATAGCATTTTAAGATACTCTCTTTTTATGTATTTACCTCTCTGTATTATCTGGGATTAGGCACGACACCGGGATTAATCAGTGTCTCGTCTCCGGATATCTGATGTGGTATTCGTAAGTCGGTTGGCTGGATAATCTCCCAGGGATGTGTACCAGCGTAACGACGATCCATCGGTTTATTATTGCGGAAAAGATCTTTCCAGCGGAAACCCTCATATGCTAGTTCAAGGCGACGTTCGTCAAGGACAACATCCAATATATCCGTATATCCCCGGGCTGTCATATTACTGGTTGTCATTAACTGCTCTCCGGAAAGACCGGCACGGCTACGAATAACATTCACGTCAGCTAATGCTGCTGTGGAATTGTTTAATTTTGCATAAGCTTCTGCTCGGTTTAAGATTATCTCTCCCCATCTGATCATCGGATAAGAACATAACATGGCATCCCCATCCTGATATGAGAACTTCGTGTTGAATATTTTTCTGTAACTCATACGATTATTGGTTGCAGGGGTAATTGTTACGTTAATCTTATTCCCATTGTATGTGAAGAAGTATTTGGGATAAGTATTTATTATTTCTTCCTTAATATATATTTTAGCACTAGTGTTAGTGAAATAATCATCAGGGACAGGATTGTTTAATCCGGGATTATTACTGAAGATAATATATTTCCCCCCGGCATCTTCTGCTAGATAACGATATTGAGATCCGTAATACCAACTGGTGGGATTAGGAACCGGCCAATTAGCCATCCATTTGACATTTTCACCATTGAAAGTAACTCCAGGAGTAGGGATCGGCTGGAATAGATGGAAGTCTTTCCAACGTATATCATCGTCTGCATATCGGTTGAATAATTCGTACATAGGATCGGACGGATAAATCTCACCCCAACCAGCACCACTTGCCGGATCATTGAGATACATGGAGGCAACAGAACTATTCCCTTGAGTTTCGTTTGCAAGGTATCCAATGCACCAGAGTGTTTCCCGTGAGGTCTGTGTCCGTGTGAAGTAAGTGGCAAGATCAGGATCGAGAACGTCTTCCGGAGTTTTACCATTTAACATTTCATTTACGATATTTACAACATCTTGATTTCGGCCCATATAGAGGTATAATCTGGATAAAAGACCTTGGGCAGAACCTTTCCATGCGTAACTAGCATTGTCTGAACGACGATAATTACCCATTAGTTGAATTGCCTTATTAAGATCTTTTTCGATTTGGGCATAAACTTCTCCAATAGATGCCCTTGTTATTTCACCGGTTGTAGGTTCTTCCGTACGAAGTACGACTGCGGGATTGTCTGCGCCCTGGGAATATGGACGAGCAAACAGGTCGCAAAGATTCATATATACTAGGGCACGTAGAAAATAGTTTTCTCCAAGAATATGATCATTTTTTTCGGACAGTCCTTCAGTTCCTATTCTAATATTTGTATTTAAAATATTCAGTATAGAATAAGAAGAGTACCACATATAACGACATGTCGCTTCAGTATTCTGATCCGTATATTCATATGATTTCATAAAAGGGTCGGTGGTAACTCCGGCAATAAAAACGTTGTCACCCCGGAATTCGTTCATTTGAAACCAATTTCTTGCATAAACGTCTCTGCTGGATGAACCGCCGGCCATTCCCGAACGATTTGTTTTGAACCATCTGTAAGCTCCTATAGTAGCATATTCGATACCTGTTGGATCATTGGCCAATTGGTCTGAAGTCATAGTTGACTCAGGAGTCAAATCCATATCCACACAAGATGACAAGGATATGCCTAAAATAGTGGTTGCTAGTATTAAAAATTTATTTTTCATGATAAATGATCATTTTAGTTTATATTAGAAATTTAATTCAACACCGAGTGAAAAAGTTCGGTTAGACGGGTATATATAGTTAATAGAACCTGCGACATTGGAGATGCCACTTGCCGTAAGATCTGTTTCCGGATCAGGACCTGAGAATTTGCTGAATGTTAGCAGATTGTCACCACTGAGAAATACTCTGGCATTTTTGATATACAACTTGCTTAGCACCTTTTCCGGTATATTGTACCCAATATTGATATTACGTATACGTAAATAACTTCCATTTTCCAGGAAACGGGATGAGGGGTTTGTGGAATTTTTGTTACCACCATAAACCGGTAGCGGATGAGTGGCAATATCTCCGGGTTTTTCCCATCTGCTCCATCCTAGACCATTATCTAATGACATCTGATTATATTGGGCCTGACGACCGTCGTTATCCATGGAAGCGCGTGCTCCGTTATAAATCTTATTTCCATATACGAATAAAATGTTCATACCGAAAGTGAAGCCTTTATAAGATAAGTTATTTAGTAAACCTCCTGAAAATTTAGGAGTAGGAGAAGAGCCCAGCCAATCGATTTTAGCTTTTGAATAGTCATTGGTTACGCCTCCGTCTTCTGAAGTCCAAAGGGGATCTCCGTTAGCCGGGTCTACTCCACGCCATTCCGGCATATACCAAGCATATAATTCATGCCCTTCTTCCAATCGTTGCCGTGCAGCGTCTGCCGCACCGACCATGATAGGTGTACCGGGTTTTCCTGGTTCACCTCCGGGTAATTTTTCCACTCGGTTTTTATTGAACCCGATATTGAATGAGGTTGTCCACTTTAGGTTTTTATTTTCAATATTTGTACTGGTTAATTGAACTTCAATACCCTTGTTACTGATCTTTCCGATATTTCTCAAGTAGCTGTAAAAACCGGTGCTGGGAGCTTCTGGAGCACTAAACAGAAGATCCGAGTTGAGGTTTCTGTAAAGATCGATACTACCTTCAAGCCAGTTGAAAAGCTTAAAATCTATACCTCCTGATGTCATTAAACATTTTTCCCATCCAAGGTCTGGGTTTGCAAGGCTCGAGGGTTGAGCTCCCGGATTACCTAGATAAGTAACACCTGAAAATGTGTAAGCGTCCATATAGGCAAAATCACCAATATCGGCATTACCTGTTAAACCAAAGCTTCCGCGAATTTTGAGGAATGTCAAAACTTTGTTTCCTTTAAGAAATTTTTCGTTGGAGGCTAGCCATCCGACACTCATAGAAGGAAAGAAACCTACACGATTATTGGGGGCAAAACGACTGCTTGCATCTGCGCGAAATGATGCTGTTGCGATGTATTTGTCGGAATAAGAGTAGTTTAACTGCGTAAAGGCAGACCAGGTCGCTCTCGGAGTTGCATAACCGCCTGTTGCACGCATAGTGGTTGCAGCACCGGCGGATACAATTTCCATTCCTATTGGTTGTTGATCGGCAGTTGCTCCAAATCTATAATCCCCTTTGTCTTCACTGAACTCATATCCTACAAGACCTCCCAAATCATGGTTCCCTATGCGATGTGAAGCTTTGAGGAGCGTTGTGTTTTTATAACCGCCTAGCGGATAGGAGGAGTTATCTTCTATATGACTTCCTTGAGTGATACCGTTCCAAGTCTGGCTGGCATCTCGTGAATCATAGTAAACTTTTTCCCAACGTTGTGCCCGTTCTAAACGTACGGTATTGGTTGCTGTTAACCATGGGAGAATATGCCAATTAAGCACAAGATCAAGGTTCATGCGCGTGCCGCCTTCCTTATTATAATTATATTGGTAACCGTGCCAGGGATTCTGGCGGTTCGCATAAAACCATCTTTGGTCTGCTGTCGGTATCCCTGCAATATTGACAGGATCGCCGTTTTCGTCGAATGGGTTATCCCAGGGAATACCGCGATAAGCCATTTCACTGAATGTGTTTGACCAAAGGTTGTTTTTCTTGTTTTCACGCATGTTCATGCGAACGCTTAGATCAAGAGTACTGGAAAGTTGTGCGTTGAAATTTAAACGTATGTTGCTTCGTTTATAGGATGTACCGGGCATTGTCCCTTTTTGATTGTAATGGTTGAGACTGACCATATACGAGGTGTTTTTTGTTCCACCTGTAACTGAGGCATAGTAATCTTGGGCATTACCTGTTTTGAATGTGTTGCCTAACCAATCATAATTCCGTTGTTTGAGAGTTTGTGGAAAGTCTGCTTCGAAATTAGGTATCCCCCATGATTCCCATAGATTGTAGAGTTCTTCTCCATCCATGGGCTTGAATCTGCCGAAAAGAGCTTGAGTAAGGGCTGCATTCACTCTTACTGTTATTTTGGGTGCCTGATTCCGTTTTCCTTGTTTGGTGGTAATTACGATAACACCGTTTGCTCCTTCTGCTCCATAGATGGCAGTAGAACCGACATCTTTTAAGACTGTTACTGTTTCTACGTCGTTGGGATCGTAGGTACCCCCCGGGATACCGTCAACTACGAATAAGGGACTTTTCCCGGCGGTAATAGTTCCCACGCCGCGAATAACTAAATTAGCCTCCGAACCAGGGGCACCACTGCTGTTGGTTACCATCAATCCAGAGACTTTACCTTGAAGCATTGAGCCGAAGTCTGATGTAACGTTGTCAGTTATGGCTTCGCTGTTCAATGTGGTTGCCGAACTTGTCATTACAGCCTTTCTTACGCTTGTATATCCGATAACGACAACTTCATCCAGAACTTCACTGGACCCCATGACTACATTAATTGTAGTCCTGTCTCCTACGATTTCTTCGACTGTAGTGTATCCGACATATGAAAAGACTAATGTCGCATCAGAAGGTACATCGCTGAGTGTGTATCCTCCGTCAATATCTGTAACTGTTCCAGAAGAGGTTCCTTTAATTAAAATATTAACTCCGGGTAAGGTTTCGTTCCCATCGGACGAAGTTACCTTTCCTGTTACAGTTTTCTGGGCAAATGCAGTTCCGATTGTAAGGAAAAGAATTCCTATACAAATTAAATGCACTTTTCTGAATAATTGTAGATCCATGGTATTAAATTTAGATGGTTTATAAATAAAGTAAATAATTGATTCTCGGATTTTATGATAAGGATGTATTGTGTCAATATACTTCTATTAGGTAGTTTCTTGTGAAATAGGGGGTTATCACAGGATTTTCTCCGTCAATTTCGTAAGTTTTCTTTTCATCGGAAGTATATTCGCAAACGGTATATTTACGTTTTTCCAAACCACGTAATTCGATAGGCTCGCCATTCCATTGATCGGCATAAAATGCATAATACATTTTCCCGTCTTTATTAATTACATGGGTTTCCGGCTTATCATATGCAATATCATACAGGTTGATATAGTTTCCTGTAGAGATCATTTTGTCATTATAAA
Organism: Parabacteroides sp. HGS0025; assembly: GCF_000969845.1. Taxonomy (NCBI): domain Bacteria; kingdom Pseudomonadati; phylum Bacteroidota; class Bacteroidia; order Bacteroidales; family Tannerellaceae; genus Parabacteroides; species Parabacteroides sp. HGS0025. The sequence continues at coordinate 96,662 of NZ_KQ033904.1, read as the reverse complement.
TACTTACCCATTTTTTGTAAAGCTTTTCTTTTTCTGGTGTCAGAACGTAACTTTTACGAACATTGGGGTTATCTTTGGGATAGGTAAATTTTGAACCGATAACACCTCCGATTCCGATCTGGGTACCAAAATCATTTCCATTGTCACTCAATTCGACATGATCGGCATAATATGCCAGTTTATCAGAAATTGCTCTATAGGTCTTTGCTTTATGCCGTATTTGCCAACTGGATGTAGGATCTGATGATACTGCCTGATTCATAAATGGAATCATAAAGTAGTTGATTGCACAACCGCATGGACAAAATTGTACGACTGCATTGGGTTTGTATGTTCGTGCTTTTTCGTAAATGTTTTGGAAATATGTAGGCATTAGCTCAGACGATTGTTCCGGATATTCCAGTTTGCTGGTACGATTGTAATCCGGTAAACAACAATTCATGTGCTGTCCATCGAGTTTAAGACCGTCAAAGTTCCATGTAACAATAAAACGTTCTAACAGATTGTTTGTATATTTCTCCGTTATAGGATTAATAGGAGATAAATAATAACTATCCCACCATGTGATATATTGTGGAGATCCCCATTGGGTTTTAAGTTTTATTCCCGGGTTTTCTTGTAAGACCTTTGTTCCCGGGTCTGCCGCCAAGGGAGCCCACCATAATTTGGCTTTCATTCCATACTGATGTATTGCATCGGTAATTCGACGCATGTCTTTGTCACCTCCGGGGAAACGAGAATTTGTTTCCCAGTCTCCTTCTGCTATCTGAAATCCGTCATCTACATCGACCCATTTGAATCCTAATTCCTTAACTTTAGGAAGAGTCCCGATTATTTCCTCAATAGTAAATGTGCGTTCATATCCCCATGCGCACCAAACAGCTTCATAAGCTTCAGGTTCGGGCTTGGGAAAGACTATGCCTTGAGTTTCCATATAACGGGAAAAACGATCCAGAGGTTCGTAAAAATCTCCGGTGTGAATGCCGATAAATGAATTGTAAGTCCGTAGGGTATCACCAGCAGCAAGTATTTCACGTCCTTCTTTTGATTCGTAAGTTAATGCAATAGATGCATGATTATCATGAGTGAGCCATTGGACAGGCATTGATATCATTTTCAATGTTTTCTCAGTCAGTCCAGTTACGATACCACCATCACGACGCCAGAGATCGATCATTGGTATACCACCTCCGTAATCAGAATCGTTCATTCCCAGGAAATTTTTTTTGTAATATCCGGGTTTTACTTCCAGAATCCAATCCATTCGACGACTGGTGGATGTCGGTTGGAACGACCAAACGGATGTATCGGCTACATCTATATGTAATTCATTCATTTTCCAGCCATTTACAGTAATATCTTTACTCCCTCTGTTTATGTAATAGGTTTCGATCAGGAGTATTTTTTCTAAATTTTCCGGAATAGTTATTTTTTGATGTTTTTCGATACAAAAGCCATCTTTGTTATAAGTTCCTGTTAATGAATAGCCGGACGTATTTCCTTCTTTAAATTCTGATACATTTGTTAATTTAAAGAGTGAGGCTGTAAACTCTGTGGCTATTAAAGCATCTGATTCGATGAAATTATTATGAAAAGATGAGGTCGAATTATTGAGAGACGTTAACCTGGCTCTCATCATCTCATCTATCTCCAGTTGCAAGTCGCCGTTTTTTATTATTATGCCTTTACTGCATCCTGTACATAGCACTATTAATAATAAAAGCGATATAATGCTTCGTTGTTCTTTCATGATTTATTCTTTTTAATTTGTTTGCTTTATCTCTGTTTGTTCTCTTAAATACATCATCGGAGGACTAAAAAGCGCTTTATTCTATCGACATAGTAATCATCGCTAAAACAGCTAGCCCCATGCCAATCTGTGTGACGATATCCGGAACCACCGCATATATGATAAGTGACAATACCATGGTAAATAAAGGAGCCAATCCTTCCATTGGAGATACCAGAATGGCTTTTCCATATCGATAAGCATAAACTAGTGTTAACGCACCGACGGCATTGAGTAGCTGGATTAAAAAACTTTTTATTGCCCATTCCCAACTGAGATTAATCCCTTCTGCTTGCCAATTGGTCATATAATAAGCGACAGGAATTAGGCATATAGCAGTGAAGGCCATATAGACGAAGATACTTTCGGCTTGCATTTCGGTCTTATTCGCGAATTTCATTGTAAATCCCTGAATACCCCACATGATAAAGATCAATAAGGCAAAAAACAGCCATAGATAACCGGTTACGTGACTATCGGACTTGTCACCCTGCAACGAAAGGAAAAGGATCGCACAGAGTGCTGCTGCAATACCGAATAATTGTATACGGCCCGCCCGTTCTTTCAAGAAAACCATCGAAAGCGTGATCGTCACCACAGGAGCCATGGATATAAAAGGAAAGACAATATAAGCTGGACCGAAACGGAGTGCCTCGAAAAGAAGTAATTGCCCACCCGCACCGAGAAAACCGATCATACAGCCGAGTAGAATTGATCGGGCATTAAAATCGAATTTCCATTTAGCTATACAGAGGGCACCAATGGCGCATGGGATCATGGCCAAAGCCCAGGCAATATAGGTAAAAGTAGCCGGAAATCCCGCTTTTTCAGGAATTTCGCTGAATGCTCCCCAGATACCCCATGTTATCATTGTGATACTGATGAATAACAACCATTTACGATTCTTCATATTATTAAAACTCTTGCTGTTGTTTTCGTTTTAATAGTTTAGCCGCATTCTCCCAATAGATCTTTTTCAAGACATCGTCGGGCAGATAAAAACCACTCAAAGGCCAGTAATAGCTGTTTCCAGGGCGGATGATGTGTTCATCAGCCGTTTCCAGTATCCGATAGACGGAGCGATACATGTTTACGCTCATTCCGTTGTCGGTACCGAACAAGATCCGGTCGGCATATTTCAGGATAAATGCGCGGGTTGCTCGCGGAGTTGCTGCCGATTCCGATACACGGGCCGCCAGATCGACATACAGGTTGGGATATTTATCGAGCAGTGTACTGAGGCGTGACAGATCGTGACTCATATTGAGATAATGGCAGGCAATAAAAGTTGTTTTCGGATTAGCTGCTACGGCACGTTCAAAACTTTGCATCAGTCCTTCGTATCCCAATTCTACCTGAGTCGTATCTACTTTCCACCGTGAAGCGTTCATTAAGCCGTCATTTGTTTTGTCGATTGGTAAGTACATCCAAATCGGATCAGCCATATGAATGCTGATTGGCATACCGAGGTCTCCACATTTTTCGAGCAAAGGTTTCAGCCGCGGATGGTCCAAATGAACGCCCTTCCCTTTTGTCGGAAAGGCATAAAGGTCGCCATCACCTTTGTCACCCATTTCTCCGATTCCGACAGCTCCCATACGATGGTTTCTTTCCAGTGCTTGTATAGCTCTTTTTTCCCAATCCGGTTCATCAAAACCTGTATAATCGAAACTGCACCATAATGCAAAGCGATCTTTGTAATCACTATATTTTTCGACCAATACCTCGAATGCTTCCCCCTTGCTGTTATTGAGGATACTTGTAACTTGAACTCCCGCAGCATCCATGGATTTTACCCATTCCGCAACTTCTTTTTTATCTTTCGCATAATTGTGCGAATGCGCATCGAATACTGGATACTTGGCCTTTTGAGGAAAGGTTGCAGGAATATTGAATACGGAAACCGGTTTGTAGTCTTTTAACAACAAATGTTCCACATCCTGACCCGATATCTGGTTCAGGGAACCCCCTAATAGGGCACAGATAAATAACTTAATTGAAAGCTTTCTCATAATGATTTAATTTTAAAAAGTTTTTCAGCATTACTTCTGTAAATTTTCTTCAGTACATCGTCGGGCAGCCCGAAACCACTCAACGGCCAGTAATGGCTGTTGCCGGGAGTGATGATATGTTCGTCGTTACTTTCCAGTATTCGAAATACTGACCGATACATCTGTGCACGTCGGCCGTTATCCGTACCGAAAAGAATGCGGTCGGCATATCGGATAATGAATTCGCGCGTAGCACGAGGGGTTGCTGCCGATTCCGAAACACGGGCCGAAATATCGAGGTAGAGATTGGGGTACTGGTCGAGTAGCCGTCCCAAACGTGGCAGATCATGATTCATATTCAGGTAATGACAGGCGATAAAGGTTGTTTTCGGGTTTGCTTTCAATGCATTTTCGAAATGTAACATTAAGCCGTCATATCCCAAGCAATTTGTTTTAGTAGTATCGATCCGCCAATTGGCAGAGTTCATTAATCCGTCGTTGTTTGCATCTATCGGCAGGTACATCCATATCGGTTCGCCCACATGAATATTGACTGGCATACCAAGGCTGGCACATTTTTCAAGCAATGGCTTCAATCGTGGATGGTCTATATGAATACCTCGCCCTTCTACAGGATAGCCATAAAGGTCGCCCTCTCCTTTATCTCCCATTTCTCCTACGCCGATCACTCCTAGTTTATGGTAGTGTACTAGTGAAGCTATTGCTCTTTTTTCCCAATCCGGTTCATCAAATCCTGTATAATCGAAACTACACCAAAAGCCGAAACGATCCGGATAATCACGATATCGTTCCATAAAAACATCGATCGGTTCACCTATCCAGTTGCAACTCATAATATGAGTAAATGCGATGCCTACCGAATCCATGGTATTGACCCATTCATCTACCTCTTCCTTACTCTTGGCATAATCATGCGAATGGGCATCTATCACCGGACATCGGGCTTTCTTTACTTCTACCTGTGGTATGCGGAATGCAGAAACCGGACGGTAATCTTTCAGTAGCAGATTCTCCACATTCTGTGCCCTTACTACCCCCTGGTGCACTATAATCAGCAGGTAAAAAATCCAAATAGTTTTATTCATAAAAAATCTGTATTTCATTTCTTGTTAATTATCGAAGGTTTACCATTTCGTATTTCTTTTTCAACATTTCGACTACCGGTGCTACTGCTGCAGGAAATACTTTGCGTAAATCTATTTCCTGACTGTCCGGTAAAATTCGCTTGAGTGCTTGCATGAAATGGTCTTTTATTTCGGTAGCCAGGTTTACTTTGCATATTCCGTGACGAATAGCCTCTCTTACCTGTACAGAAGGGATGCCGGAACTTCCGTGTAAAACCAGTGGAACTTCTGTCGCCTCACGGATTTCGGCTAATCTGTCGATTGCAAGCTGTGGTGTTTCTTTATAAAATCCATGCGCTGAACCAATCGCAACCGCCAGTGCATCAACTTTTGTAAGTGTTGCAAATTTCCGGGCCTCTTCGGGGGTAGTGAAGCCACCTTGTTGCGGTTGCCCGAGTTTAGCAATATACCCCAGTTCCGCCTCTACATTAGCACCATACGGCCGGGCCATTGCCACTACAGTCTTGGTAAGGGCTACATTTTCATCGAAATCTTTTTCACTGGCATCGATCATCACAGAATCGAATCCGGCATCAAGACATCTTTTTATAAAGGGAACGGAATTGGCATGGTCCAAATGTAACCATCCTTGCAAACCGAAATCGGCAAGTCCCTGGCGTCCCATCGTAACAGCCATCTCAAGTCCCATGTAGTCGATCGAGCTTTTAGTAAGTTGTAAAATAACAACTGACTGCGTTTGGGATGCCGCTTGCAGAATAGCCCACAATGTTTCGTAATTATAGAAATTGGTAGCCAAAACAGCTGATCGGTTTTGCCGGCATGTTTTCAGTGTTTCCTGTATGCTGCTTTTCATGTTTCTTTGTGGAAAATAAAAGTTATAACTGAATGGTTTGACCGAAGATTTCCAAAGCTCTTTTTTCGATCTCATTTTTATCGGTAAAGGCTCCAATGCCACCGGCTGCGGTTGTATTGATCGCTCCAGTCAGATTTCCCAGCCGCTGACATTCTGCCAGAGAGTATCCTTTTACATAACTGTAAACAAAGCCTGCATTGAAACTGTCGCCGGCACCGATCGTATCTATCACTTCTGTATTGAGGAAAGGAGATGCTTCTAGGGTTGTTCCATCTTTTTGGAACAGAATGGAACCTTGGCTACCACATTTTACAATACAGGCTTCTCCAATATATGGACGGATCTTTTCGATTGCTTCATGTAAGTCTGAAGTACCAGCCAAACCTTTCAATTCGGTTTCATTTGGCATAAAAAGTGTGACATAAGGCAAAATCTCAGTGTAATCAAGGTCCCATTTTTCCATTGGGTCCCATTGGGTATCGAGTGAAACAGTTATGCCGCGCTCTTTAGCTAGCTTGAGTATGCGAAGCAAATCGCGTTTGAGCCCTGATTGAATAAATATCGATGAGATATGGATATGTTTCGTGATTTCGAAAACCGATGGATCAATATCATTGAATCCCATTGTGTCCATACTACCTTGATAGGTAATATTGGCCCGGTCTTCTGCGTACGCCAAGACAATCGTCGCTCCGGTAGCGTATTGGTCTGTTTCGATTAAATAACGGGTGGAGACAGATCGTTTTTCTAGGCTTGTTTTTACCAGTTCGCCGAAGTTATCTTTCCCGATCATTCCCACAAAAGCTACTTTCATACCTAGGGAAGCAGCATTGGCTGCAAAAATCGCAGTGGAACTGCCCAGCGTAAGGAGCATATCGTCTGCAAATATTTCTTTGCCAATAACCGGCATGCTTTGGATATGATTCAGAATCAGATCAACATTGAGTTCACCAATCGCTATTATATCAAACTTTTTCATAACAATGAGTTATTTAGGTTTACCAGATTAAAAGCTTGAAAATATTTATCCATATCATGTTCAATACGGCAGGAGAGGGTCGTATGTGGGTCCATGCCAAGACGTGTCAAGTTATCGAAAAGAATTTGACGGGCCATAAAGGCTTCAGGGTGTTGCCAGATATATCGACAACAGGTTTTTATGATCCACGCGCGGCGGTCTGCTTGGAGCTCTTTAAAACTGCAGAGTTTTTCCTCGGGCTGAAGCCATTTTTGCCAACGACCGGATTCTCCAACCAAACGCTCGAGTGTTGAAGTTATATTGGATAATTGAGCGATCTGTCCCTCCTTATCCCGTGCTCTCTCTATTTGTTCCAGCTCTGCTAACCCTTCATATTCACTGATTGTAAATTCGGGTCCGACATTTGCAGCTCCGACCCCGGCTAATGGGTATGCTTCCGGGTTTGAAACTCCATCAGTATAATGTCCCTTTATATAGCTACCCAGCGGTCTTACTTTTTTTGTGAGTTTACGGGCTACGGACGTGTCAAAGGTTGTGGTGTGCAGATCTGTACCGACTTTGCCGACAATAAAACAGGGCCATACATCAGAAAGCCCACAAGAGTCCAGACCTGCTTTCAGATTTTCAAGAAAAGTATCGAAAACTGCTTCGTCTGCCAATCCTCCATGTACTTCTTCAGTTCCTACTTCGTACGATATTGCAGGTAAAGATCGGGCACGTCGGAATCGTTCCGTATGCTCAATAAGTTCCACTGTCCGTTCGACAACTACTTTTATATCGATCGTTTCTCCGTCCGGGAGAAAAATATCGACGGTAGGATCTACATGGATCAGATCGTAGCCGGCCAATATTGCATCTTCAAACGATTTTTTAACGCCATTCATCGCTTTTTCCAAACTCCAGTGTTCTTTGGATTGGATATCCTTCAACCATGGACCTCCATGATCGATCGCTATAATATAGGTACCGTCGTAATCGACAGCAGCGGCTTCCTGTGCGAGAAGTTTTACAAATTGCTTTTGGGTTAGACCGGTATAACCTCCGTCACTATCTACTTGATTTAGGGTTGCAGCAAAATAGATTGGAGCATTATTTCGTTTGGCCGAGCGAAAAGAAGCTTTAATAACTGCTATTGAGTTTGGGCATACGGCGAAAATTGTTCGTTTAACTCCTGTCTGCTGTTCGAGTTTTGAAATCTGGTTTAATAAATGTTCTGTCTTTGTCATATTAGTTTTTATTATAGGTTGTCATACAAGATAACTCCTTCCACGATCCTTGAAATATTTCCGGAAACAGAGGGAGTGTCGGGGTTGAGGCCGATTTCAAGCGATTTGTAGAATCCCATCAGTTGTGCTACGATAACGTACGGAATACAGTCGTATATGGATGGACTATCGCCTTCACCGAAAATCACTTCGAGATCAGATTTTATACCTGTTGTCTTTACCGGTGTTTCCGAAACTATAATCTGTGCCGTCACTTTATTATTAGTGTTGATTTGTTTCACAAGGTCGGTTTCATACCGACGGATATGTTCATCTCCGGAAAATAGATAGACCAGGACCGTTTCTTTGTTAATAATAGCTTTTGGTCCATGACGGAAGCCAAGGAAAGAATCGAATTGGCAAACAATTTTTCCATCGGTTAATTCCTGTAGTTTCAGTCGTGATTCTTCTGCGATTCCTTTCAACTCTCCTGATCCTAAGAAGACTACACGTGAAAATTCACGTTTCATGATTTCCCGGATAATCGGAGCATAAGTGGACAGTATTTTTTGAGCTTTTAGGGTCAGTGACTGGATATAGGGCAATTGGGTATCTACATGTTGTATATTTGCGACTAGCAGGGCTGTGAGGAGCATACTTGAAAAGCTGCTGGTCATCGCTAAGCCCAAATCGTTTGTTTCGGGAGGTAACAACAGGAGCAAAGTATTCTCTTTGTCTGCATTCTTTGCAAGTTCCCCTTCTTTGTTACATGTAATGTAAATATGTGCCGTATGTTTACAGTATGTATTTACAATTTTGATCGCTCCTGCACTTTCCGGACTATTTCCTGATCTGGCAAATGAAATCAATAAAACCGGTTGATTTTCATTGATGTAAGCATGGTGGTTAGTGATAAGATCTGTGGTCGAAACTGATCTTGCTCCCCGAAAATTACTTTCCGACAAGACTATCTCTAAGATATTCCCGATATAGGCTGATGTTCCGGCACCAGTATAGATAATCTGGTAGTTCCGGTCGGTATATTGGGAAATAAAAGACTCGATCCTCACACGTTGTTGCAATACTAATTCATATACTTTCAACCACATTTCTGGTTGTTGCATAATTTCTTTGTAAGTAAAAAATTGATTGTCTTTCATCTTTTTATTATTGTTTTCTTTTGGGCAAAAATATTTCATTTCTTTACAGAAAAAGAGTCAAAACATTTGTTTTTTATTTCGAAAAATTAAACAATCCCTTTGGATTATATTGTAATATACTGTAAATGCGTGTGTTGTCTGTTTTTATGCGATGAAATAAAAACATTTCGAAATGTTTCGAAATTAATATTCTATTTGTTCTTTTTACTCAATAAAATTATTATTTTTGCAAATAATTCTTATTTCTAACAACAAAAATTGTAACAGTAATGAAATCAATAGGGTCGGCAAAAGAGCGTAGAGCTACTATTTTACAGGATTTGAATGAGAATCCAGAGATTTCTATCGAAAGTATGTGTAAGAAATTTAATGTTTCGGAAGTGACTATTCGAAAGGATTTGAATATTCTTCATGAACGAAATCTTTTGTTACGTACTCGAGGCGGTGCGATCCGGTTACCAAATACCAATGGGAAAAATAATGAAACATCCTTAAAATTAAAGGGCTTGTATAATTTTAAAGAGAAGTTGGCCATTGGAAAATTTGCAGCCTCTTTGATTCGTGATGGCGAGACTATTTTGCTTGATTCAGGAACCACAACTTTTGAAATTGCAAAAAATCTTCATCATTTAAAACATTTGACAGTTATTACGAATGCTCTTGATACTGCAATTGAACTTTTAAAGTATAAAAGATTTAATGTGATCTTGCTTGGAGGTCATTTACGCGAAGTATCGCATTCTACTGTCGGTCCTTTAGCAGAATCAAACCTGAAAGTTTTTTATTGTGACAAACTTTTTCTAGGTGTGGATAGTTTCAACATTGAATTTGGGTTATCTACACATGATATTGAAGAAGCTAATATTAATCAGACTATGTTTTCTATGTCAAAAGAGGTCATTGCAGTATTAGACTCAAGTAAATTCAATAAACGTAACTTTGTATTTATTGCTCCTGTAAACAAAATTCATACAGTTGTGACCGACAATAATATTCCATCAAATATCAAAACACAAATCAAATCGATGAATATAGCCTTATATACAGTGGAGCCATTTAGTATTCCATAGAATTTAGGTTAAGGTTCTATATGAATAAACTAGCTATGAGAATTATCTTGATACACAGATAGTTGCTCCTCTATCAAAAAATAGTTGAAAAAAAAATGTCTTATGTTGTACAACATATATAATTAATACATACATTTGCATCGTTTTACAACAAGAAGACATTATAGACCGTTTAAATTAAAGACAAAATGAAAAAGTTAGTTGCATTTGCTGCTATTGTTGCAGCCGTTTCTTTCACATCATGTGGTAACAAATCTGCAGAATCAAATGCTGAAGTTGCTGAAACTGAAACTACTGTAGAAGAAACTCCTGCAGTTGTAGAAGAAGAAACTGTAACAGAAGAAGTTGCTCCTGCTGAAGGTGATTCAACTGCTGTTGCTACTGAAACAGAAGCTGCTCCTGCTGAATAATATTCAGTAATCCAGTTAAAAGGACAGTCTGTATGCTTAAACATACAGACTTTTTTTGTTTATATACGGTATAACAATATGAAAAGAAATTTACTCATCTTTCCCGCAATAGCATTATTAAGTCATACTGTCGGTGCACAGACACCGGTCGATATGAACCTGTCATTACAGAATGTAGAGATACAAGGCAAACGTTTTGCCGGACTTAGCGGAGGAGAAGTCAAGCGCCTGCAGGTTGAAAACAATCTGAGTAGCCTGACCAATACGGTGTCGGATGCTTTTCGTCAGATGCCTTCGCTGGTTACGGATATCGAAGGAGGCGTAACCTACCGTGGTTCCAGTAAAGCCGGGATGCTTATCAACGGTATTCCGTATGGACTGCTGGAAGAATACAGCGGGGATGTTTTGATACAATTGCCGGCTTTATTCTTTAACCGGATTTCCATGTCGGCTTTGCCGGATATATCCTTTGTGCCTGACGGGGATGCGGGATTGTTGAATCTTGCGTCGGCAAACTATACGAAGGAAGATTCGCCGCTGACCGTTACGTTGGGAGCCGGATTGCAGGAACGCTATAATGCCGGAGCAATCGTCAATCTGCATCCGGGTAAGTTCCACATCGTGGGGAAATATAACTATCGGAAGGAATACCGCAAGCGTTCGTTCGATAAAACGACAAAGACGGAGACAGGGACAACCCTTATGAATAATAATGCTACCGCCCGCCCGGATGTACATCTGGCAGACCTGAGTGTCGGCTACGACCTGACTTCGAATGACCTGCTGACTGTATATGGTCTGTATCATCTGATGGATTACAGCCGTTACGGTGGTATCAATAATAAGGTTCTGAATCCGGATGGTAGCGTAAAGAACCAGATGACACGTCATCGTTATAATGACCAGCGTCAGGATGCCTATGCTTTGGAGGTACGTTGGAACCATCGTTTTGCCAATCCGCAGGATCAGTTGAATATCACATTCAACTATAACGATTTCGGATATGATGAGGATAACTATTATGAGAATGAGAAGCCGGGAACAGGTACAATTCTGAAAAAGGATAATATGTTCATCAACCAGGATAAGCATAATTACTTCCTGTCTGCTGCATTCAGTAAGTTATTTGCGGATGACTGGTACTTTAAAGTCGGCTATATCGGACGATTCAAAGATGAAAAGTATAACACGGAGACGAACGATATTAATATGAGTGATGACAGTTGGGTGCCTGTTGCCAATAAGTCATACGATTATTCGTTTAACCGTAATACTCATTTATTGTATGCTTCCGTCGATAAACGTTGGTATCGTTTCTCCGCCGAAGTTGGTGTACAGGGGGAATTCAATTCACAGGAACTGAAAGCAAATACGTTGAAAGAGGAAACTACCCGTTTCCATGCATATCCCCGTGTGAAGTTGTCGTTGCAGACCGGAAAGACCGGTAACCTGTCTTTAAGTTATCTGCAACGGGTGATCCGTCCTTATGGGGCTGACCTCAACCCTTTCATCCAGTACAGCGATCCTACTCATCTGGTACAGGGGAATCCTGATCTGAAAGATGAGTTCGTCCATTCGTTGGAATTGTCTTATTTGCTGACTGCTGATCGCTTCCGTTTATCTCCGACAGTGTATTATCGTAATAAGTCGAACCGTATAATGGAAGTGGTGAATGACGAGTCTATTTGGCAAAAGACGAATGTCGGCCATAGTGAGGCGTTAGGTTTCGAACTTTCAGGGAACTGGGATCCGATCCGTCTTCTTTCTATCGGTTTTTCCGGTAATGTGTATCGGGATGAGATCGACGGTCGTACGGTCGGATATGATGAGAAGAAATCGATGGTTTGTACCGACCTGAAGGGGAGCATAACTTTCAATATCACTTCTACTACGGAATTACAGCTGGATGGTTTCTATATTTCAGATCAGCTGACACCGCAGGGGAAAGTGAAAAGCCACAGCAGTGTGAATGCCGGGCTTTCCCAGTATTTTATGAATCGTAAGTTACGTACTAATTTAAGCATCAATAATATTTTTGACGGCCTGGAAGAGACGACCATTATCGATACTGATAAAATGCAGATGGAACAGATACGTAATCGTGATGCGCGGGTTACGTGGTTGACGCTGACATATAGCTTATAACAAGAAGTCCTCGTGCCAGGCACGGGGACTTCTTGTGTTTTACTCATCCTTTTTTCTTTTAGGGATATAAATTATCAGGCGGATGGACTGATCGTAAGTGAAGTAACTCCATACCCATTCTATCAGTACCATCAGTTTATTCTTGATTCCCAAGATGGAACGAAGATGTACCCCCATCCATACCATCCAGGCGATAAACCCTTGTAATTTTAACTTTTTCAGGTCGGCAACGGCTTTGTTACGTCCTACGGTTGCGAGTGTACCGAGGTTCACGTAATGGAAGGGCTTTAGTTTTTTACCGGCTTCCAGTTGTTTGAGATTCTCAGCCAGGAGGTTCCCTTGCTGGATAGCGACCTGGGCAACTTGTGGATGGCCGTTCGGATATTCTTCTTCTGTCTGGAAACAGACATCACCGATAGCGAATACATTCGTCTTTCCCTGCATCTGGTTGAACTCGTTCACGGTGATCCGACCGCCGCGGTTCAATAGTTCTTTATCGATATGGTCGAAGTGGGTGGCTGTTACACCGCTGACCCATACGAGTGTTTTTGTCGTGATAGTGGAGTTATCGTCCAATATGACTTTTCCGTCCTGGTAATCTATAACCCGCTTGTTGAGTATAATATTCACCCCCATTTCTTTCAGGAACTTTTCAGCGTTGGCAGAAGCCTCGGGTGACATTACTCCGAGCAATTTCGGGGAACCTTCTATCAGATAGATATTCATATCCGATGGCTTCAAATCCGGATAATCTTTCGGCATGACGAACTTTTTCATTTCGGCCAGTACACCGGATACTTCAACTCCTGTTGCACCACCGCCTACAATAACGACATTCATCAGTGCCTGCCGTTCTTCCGGATCGGTGCAGATTGTCGCTTTCTCGAAGTTGGAAAGGAGTGTGTTTCTGAGTTCGAGAGCTTCCTGAATAGTCTTCATTGGCAATGCCTTTTCTTCAATGGTTTTGTTTCCGAAGAAGTTGGTGACGGTTCCGGAGGCGATTACCAGATAATCGTAGGTCAATTCGCCGATGGAAGTCTCGATCAGGTTACGTTCGGCGATAACGGCTTTCACTTCCGCCATCCGGAAATAGAAATCTTTTTGTTTCTGGAATATCTTACGGAAAGGAAATATGATCGATCCCGGTTCCAGTCCGGAAGATGCTACCTGATACAACAAAGGCGGGAACTGGTGGAAATTGTTTTTATCGATCAGGACAACCTGAAAGTTACTTCCTCTCAGCTTATTGGCCAACTTTAGCCCCCCGAAGCCACCCCCTATGATGACTACCCGTTTCTTATTTGTTTTTGCTATATTGAACCCCATATCTTTATGTTTTAGTTTATAGTAAAACAATTGAATAGAGGAATAAGTTGATAAATAAGAATGCTAAAGCCTTGATTTAAAAGATTGTTTCTTCGTCTTTTATTCTGTGGAAACAAGATACTGCCGGAAACCGTCGGAGTAGTCCGTGCGGTAATCCCCGTTCTCATCCGCATAGATGAAGAGATATTCCAGTTCGGGATGTTCCTGCTGGATTTTGCGGGCTACCTCACGACCCATAGCCATAAAGGCGGTAGCGTAAGCATCGGCGGTCATGCAGTCGGGGGCAATGACGGTAGCGCTGAGGATGGGTTGGGCGGCTGGATAACCGGTACGCGGATCGATGGTGTGAGCATATTTCTTGCCATCTTTGATGTAGAAGTTACGGTAATCGCCTGAAGTGGCCAGGCCGTGACGACCACATAGGCGGACGATCTCCTGTAATTCCCGATTGGTTCCCATAGGATCGTCGGACGGTTTGGTGATGCCTATACGCCAGCATTCCCCTTTGGGGTTGACGCCTTTGGCTGTCGTTTCGCCACCAATGTCGATCAGGTAGTTTTCAATGCCTTTGCTATCGAAGAGACGGGCAATGACTTCACAACTGCAACCATCCCCCAAAGATGAACAATTCAGCAGAAGGCGGGGATCATCCTTTACAACCTTTTTCCCTTCCAGACGTACTTTCCGATAGCCGACAAACGAACGGACACTATCTATTATGGCGGGCGTGATATTGTCGCTTTTGCTGAAACCGAATCCCCAAATATTTATCAGCGGGGCACAAGTGATGTCGTAAATACCGTTGGTCTGTTCGGACACTTCCATTGCTTTGTTGAATACTTCGACAAAGAGATCGTCCACTTCTATCTCTTTGTTCCTGTTCACCTGTGAGATAATGGAGGTAGAGTCGAATGGGTTCAGACAGTGGTAATAACGTTGAAGCTCAGCTTGTATTTCGTCTTCCAGCGATTCTGTGTACTCAAACTTGATAGTGTAGGGAGTATGGAGCATTCCTGCTACTTCAAAGTATTGTTTCGGTTGTTTGCAACTGTTCAGCAGGAGGATAATAAGGAAGGAGAAGGTGAGTGTAAGATGTCTGTGTTTCATATTATTTCGGATTGTAGACCGGTGATAAAGATTTGTGCATTCACTATGGCATAATTGTGCCATAGTGAATGCACTTTTGTGCCACGCCGGATGCATATCTGTGCCAAGGCTATGGCACGATCGTGGCACAACTATATTCTTATAGCCCCATCAGGATTTTCTTCAGGACAGTCTGTGCCGATATCTCACGGTTGGCGGCTTCCGGAATGACAATGCTTTGCGGGCTTTCGATCACGTCGTCGGTAACGATCATGTTACGGCGTACTGGCAGGCAGTGCATGAAATAAGCGTTGTTGGTCAGCGCCATCTTTTCCGTATCGACAGTCCAGGCACGGTCTTTGCTTAATACCTGACCGTAGTTCGGATCAGCATAAGCAGCCCAGTTCTTGGCGTAGATGAAGTCGGCACCTTCAAAGGCCTTCTTCTGGTCGTATTCCACGCGGGCGTTACCGACGAACTTCGGATCCAGCTCGTAACCTTCCGGGTGGGTGATAACGAACTCGTAGTCGGTAGCGTTCATCCATTCGGCGAAACTGTTGGGAACAGCCTGCGGCAATGCTTTCGGATGAGGAGCCCAAGTCATAACCACCTTCGGACGGGCAGTCTTTTTATATTCTTCGATGGTGATCAGGTCGGCGAAACTCTGCAATGGGTGGCGGGTAGCCGCTTCCATGCTGAATACCGGGCGACCAGAGTATTTGATGAACTCGGAGATAATCTTCTCGTTGTAGTCGTCTGCCTTGTTCTCAAAACGAGCGAAGGAGCGTACGCCGATGATATCGCAGTAGCAACCCATCACAGGAATGGCTTCGAGCAGATGTTCGGGCTTGTCGCCGTCCATGATGACACCGCGTTCGGTTTCCAGTTTCCAGGCGCCCTGGTTCACGTCGAGTACCATCGTGTTCATCCCCAGGTTCATGGCAGCCTTCTGGGTAGAGAGGCGAGTACGCAGGCTGGAGTTGAAGAATATCATTAGCAGCGTCTTGTTCTTACCAAGAGCTGTGAACTGAAAGCGGTCTTTCTTTATCTCGAACGCTTCGTTAAGCGCCTGACGAAGGTCGCCTAAATCTTGTACACAAGTGAAATGTCTCATAATTGTCGCGTTGTTGTTTGACTACGGCAAAGATAACGACTCGCCGCGGATTATTCCCTATTCCGGTAAGAATAGTTGTTGTCCGCGGGCTTTTTCCATTCGCTCTCCCTGTTTAATAGCCCCTGTCGGACAGACCAGGCTGCATAGCAGGCAGCCGACACATTGCTCTTCACAGATGGATGGCCGCCGGGAAGGCGGAAAGAAAATAGCCTGGTGTCCTCCGTCGCTACAGGAGATAAAACACCACCCGCAGCCACAGCAAAGCTTTCTGTCGATGACCGGGCGGCATATCGTGCTGCGGTTGAGAGACTCCGGAGGAACTATGTTGGATAGTGCCAACCCAGAAAGCTCCGACAGGTTTTTGTACCTTTTGCGTTGCATGTAGAGTTGTAAACCTTCACGAAGGTCATCGATGATACGGTAGCCGTATTGCATGACGGAAGTGCAGACTTGTAGGTTCGTGCAGCCCAACAACAGAAAGTCGAGTGCATCGCGCCATGTCTCGATACCCCCGATTCCGCTTAACGGCATTTGACCGACAACCGGATCGGAAGCCAGCTCATGAATAAAACGGAGAGCAACAGGTCGTACGGCTTTCCCGGAATAACCGGACACACAGCTTTTACCGGCTATGACAGGCAGGGCTGTCAGTGCTTCTTCGTCGATGCGGGTGATACTCTTGATCGTCTTGATTGCTGCGATACCAGTGGCACCTCCTTCACGAGCGGCCCGAGCTACTGAGATCATATCGGCCAGGTTAGGTGTCATCTTGGCTATAACGGGCAGATGCGTTCCCCGGCAAGTGGCAGCGGTGAAGCTGCGTACCAGTAAAGGGTTTTGTCCTACATCGCTACCCATCCCCTCATTCGTCATCTGGGGACAGGAGAAGTTACATTCGATGATGTCGGCACCGGCCAGAGTGGAGAAGTGGGCTAGTTTCGTCCATTCCTCTTCCATCTGTCCCATGATGGAGGAGACGATCAGTTTGTCGGGATAATGTTGCTTCAGACGGTAGAGAATATCGAAGTTCGTCGGAATGGGAGCTTCCGATAACTGTTCCATATTCTTAAAGCCGATGAAAGGAACCCCCGCCTGCTGTACCTGGTCGAAGCGCGGCGACACCTCCTGTGCAGGGTAGTAGGAGATCGTTTTGAAACAAATGCCTGCCCAGCCGGCTTCCAGCGCACGGGCACACATCTCATAATTATGTGCCACGGGGGAGGAGGCCAGGATAAAGGGATTCTCACAACGGATGCCGCAGAAGTCGATCGACAGGTCGGGCAGGGGTTGCTCTTTGTCTGGCAGGTCAATAGTGGTTCCCTGCCTGTACAGGAAGCCGGCTATCTTTTGGATCTTTACCGCCTGTCCGGTTCGTCCGTGCAGGCAGGCCTTTTCACAGGCACGGGTCGTGCAAGTCAGGCAGGCATCCATCTGACGGGCATGACGGATGGCACCATCCTCATTCTCCAAACGCAGGGAACGGAGCATTCGCGACGGTTGCATCCTGGCTTTGCAGGCTGCGGAGCAAACCGGGGCGTGACACATCCAGCAACGGTTTGCTTCTTCCCGGATCGTATTCTTCGTGATACAGTCTTTCATACTATTAACCTTTCTGTTGAATTACTGATTCGTCTCCCGGTTTCCCTGAAGTTCAGGCATCGACTTCATCACCCATGTATCGCTGAAATCCCAACCTTTGAAGTTACTCTGCGAGCTTAGACCGCCGTTTGAGTTCTTCGTACAGTCGGGGTTATCCAGTTTGTCGTTTGGAGCACTTTCCTTTGAGTAATGGCATTTGACGAAGGTCACTTCCGAGCCTACTGTCGTGTAATAGCGTCCGGCAATACCCCAACCTGTACGTTGCGTTCCGCCGCTGTAGCAATACTCGATACGGCTGTAGGCATTGTTGTCGATGCATCCCACGATACCGGCACAGCTTGTTGCCCCGTTGTGGCCGATCTCCCCTTTATTGTACGAGTTCTTGACGGTGGCATGGCTCCAACCGAAGAAACGACCGACAATACCGCCCACCTTATCCGGTGCATCTATCCGTCCGGTGTTGAAACATTCATTGACAAGGCCGTTGGGATAGTAAGACTCCGTACCGTATATACAGCCGGAGATACCGCCTGCACTGCGGGTACCGATGATGGTACCCTTATTGGAACAACGGTAGAGTTGTCCCTGTATAAGGCTTCCGGTGATGCCACCCACCTCGTCCTTTCCGGTGATATCGCCGGTATTATGACAGTTGGGAACCTGGATATTCGAGTTCTTGTTGCTACGGTGACCTCCGATGATGCCGCCAGTCTGGTCGCCACCCCTTATCTGAAGGTTATCCGGCTGTTCGTCTATGTAGCCGACGATACCGCCCGTCAGGTGTTCACTCTCGACATTAACCACAGTGGAATGGTTCTCGCAGCCGGAGATAGCCGTTTTGGCGATAGCGCCTGCTATGCCACCCACTTCGCCGGTCGCATTACAGAGTATACGGTTTTCCGACCGGGTAACGCATGTTTTGATCTCGCCCCCTTGCTGGTAACCGACAATGCCGCCCGTTTTCTCACCTCCCTGTACGGAGCCGGTGAAGGTGCACTGGTTGAATGTGCCTTTATCCAGCAAGCCGATCAGGCCGCCTGTATATTTCGTTGTCGATGCTGCTTGTCCTACAATGTAACCCAGTTTGACATTACTCACGGATGCTTTGCCCGCACTACCTGCCAGTCCGCCTATCGATTCATTGCCGATCACCGTACCGGTTATGGTGGGAAGGTCGATCCCCTCTGCCGTGAGATCGCCGGCATATCCTACGTATCCTCCGCTATACTTGCCGCCAGCTGTTACGTTGGCCTGGCTGCGCCCTCCGGATAACCTGACTTTATTGGCCTGGCCTACAAAGCCACCGGCATAATCACCCGTTACCTCTACATTTCCCTGGTTCACGCAGCTGCTATTGAAGCTGATGCTTCCGGTAGCCTGTCCTACCAGACCTCCGGCCTGCATGCCCGAAGCCTGTATGTTGCCGCCATCATTCCGGCAGTTCTCGATAGTTGTTGCAGATACGCTAAGGCCGATCAGGCCGCCTACCTGGTCAGTACCGTACGTATTGGAGGTAAGGCTGCTATTCTTCAGCGTGACACCCTCACCGGCATGAACGTATCCGATCAGTCCCCCCGTATGTGCTCCGGCATCGATATATTTCTGGCTTGGGTCGGGTTGGGCACCCATCTTGTTTTTACCCGACTGGCAATTATCGAGCACCACAGACCCCTCGGTGGAGATGGCACCGATAATGCCGCCGAAATCCCTTCGGTCGCTACCCTGCGCATCGATGGCGGAGCGGTTGACTGCATTTGTCAGAGTCAGTGGCTGTGTACATCCGCCGATGATGCCGCCGACACTCCGCTCGCCGGTGATCACCATCAACTCCATTGTTAGGTTATTTATTGTGAGTGAGGTGGATGAATTGGTGGCCGTGACGAAGCCAATCACACCGCCTATGTTTTCATTACCCAGCACCGCTGCATTGTTGGAGAGGTTGTTGATCTGTACAGTAGCCCCGTCGGCAACGTTGACACAGCCTATCACTCCGCCGATACAATCTGTGTAAGGGTTGTTTTGCTGGTTAGATTCCACGCTGTTGTTGTCATTCTTGCAATTCGTAACGCTTCCTCCTTCCATACATCCGATCAGTCCGCCTACATGGCTGATGCCAGAGATCCTACCGTTCGTGGCGGAACAGTCCGTAACGGCGGCATTCTCTTTCAGAACCGCAACCAGTGTGCCGATATTCTTATTGGCTTTCAGGATATTGGTCACGTCGAGGTGCACGCTGTCGATCGTAGCATTGCCGGCCGCCACGGCAAAGAGTCCGATGTTATTGGTCGTACCGGAAGAGATAAACTTGAGCTTGTTGATGACAAATCCCCCTCCGTTGTAATGTCCGAGGAAAGGCTTCTGGGTTCCGATCGGTAAGATACCGCCATTCGTTTCATTATATGGCTTGTTGCTTCCTTCATCACAGTAGATGTCGCATATCTGTTGGAACCAAGTGTTTTCCCATCCATTCTCGTCGCAGAAAGCGGAAATGGCATTGATGTCTTTCAGTGAACTGATCTTGTAAGGCCATTCGCAGGTTCCTTTGCCGAACAACTCCAGGTCTTCATTCCATATATCCTGACAGGTGATAATACCTTTTTCATCCAGTGTGATGGTGAAGCCCAGGTCGTAGCCAGCTGTTTCTTCCCGGTTGATTACGTACTTAACGGTATAGGTTATACATTTGGTACCTTCCGGCAGGAGCAGGTGCATATACGTGCCGTCTTTCTTTTCGCCGGCCGAGCCGGGTATCATATACTCATTGCCATCATTGTCTTCGAGACAGAAAATCCATTCGCCCGGAGGGGCAACGCTGGTGGCCGAGAAGATCGGGATCGAGGCGGCGACTTCATGGGTGAGCACTATCACATTCTCTTCATTCGGTTTGCCGGGAATGTCCGGTATATCTTCGTCATCCTTGCTGCAACCGGTTGCCAGCAGGCTTCCGAAAAGCAGCAGGAGGGGAATCAGTTTCCCTGTTATTTCATATGTCATCTTCATGTCTGTATGTTGTTTGATAATTAATCTATTTCACTCTCAGCAAGGGTGCTGGGAAGGCCTCGGATTTATTCGAAGGTCGAGCGGTTTATCGCCGGGAGAGATTCAAAAGGTAGCCATTCCCACTCTTTCTCCAAGTTAAACAAGGTGTATGTCTTTTTCTCGAATACATCTGCTCCTTTTTCACGTACATCGATGTTCTTGCCTTTCGAGCTGTACATCTCACATTCTTTGTAGAACAGTGCACCATCATCGCGCAAATTAAGGCTGCGTTCTACCGCCGGTAAATGCCCTCCTTTGCCGAACATATAACCGGCATGGTCGCCCTCTACCGGGCCGAAGTTGGCCGAGTCGAGGATACGGGCATAATCGTGCAGTTCACCTGCAATACCTCCCGAGAAGTATTTACCGGAAGCCTTAACCTCTCCATAATTGAAACATTGGATGATACCGACACGGTTGTAGCTGTAGTCCGTCAGGTTCATCACGAGGTTGTAGAAAGCAACGATGGCGGTCACGACGATACTCACCGGGTTGGGCACCGGACAGAAGCCGATGATGTCGCCCAGGAAAGCGATCGTTTCGCCCACGTGGGCCGCCACTTCACGCATCTCCTCACGGGCATGCATCTTGTCCTCCACATCGTTGCGCCAGTCATTCAGGTTATTCTGGTATTTGCTATCCGCGTGGTTGATGCGTCCGAGGAAGTCCCTTTGGTTGGACAGCTGCCGACTGTAGGGGCCGGGCGAAACCATCAGGTGGTTGGACTTAATCTCGACAAGGTTGAAGCGGTTGTTGTGATACTTCTCAAGCTCACTGCTTCTTTTATACTCCAGATCTTCCAACTGCTGGCGCGAGACGGCCGACTCTTCCACCACGTTGTTGGCAATCGCCCAAGCGAAATCGTTTACCGAGGTAAGCGCTCCGAGTACATTGTTCGCGATACCTATCTGCAAGCTTCTGGCCATCATCTTGGCCGCTTTCTGCTTGCTGCCTCCCGCTCCCGGTATCTCGGAAGCCGACATGCCGATGGTAGCAATGCTTAGGGCGGTGCCTAACACCATATCGGCTATCATCTTATCCGTCAGGTTACGCGGTTTGCCGGCACGTCCTATGATACCGCCGGCTGCCCCTTGGTCGGCACTCACGCTGCCGAAGTTACCGCAATAGGATACGATACCCAGCAGGTCGCAACCGCCCAGGATACCACCTACCGTACCTTTGCCGTTGGGATTACTTACCTTGCCGCAATTGTTGGAGCCGGTTATCACGTAGTCCTGTGCCGAACCCAGTACGCCGCCTGTAAAGCTGTCTTCGTCCGATCCGTAGCAACTAACATCCCCGTCATTGGTCGATCCGATGATAATAGCCATCGGGCCTAATCCCGCCAGGCCGCCCACATTCTTTTGACTTGCCTTTACCGTAGCAAAGTTATAACTGCCGGAAATCAATATCTGAGCGGCACCGACCAGGCCTCCGACCTCACTGTTACCCTTCACTTCGGCATAGTTACCACTGGTGTAGACATGCGTATCGCCATAGGTCTTTTCCGATGAGTTACGGGCGGTAGAACCGATGATACCACCAACTTCGCGGTCGCCTGTCACCGTTCCGCGGTTCTCGCTGAAGCTGGTTATGACGTTCAGTCCGCCGCCTACCAATCCGCCGGTACCGATAGAGTTGATGCCGCCATCGATCATCCCCGAGTTCTTGCAATCATTTACCATGAGGGTATCGGCCGAGCCGATCAGTCCGCCCACGATCCCCGACCGTCCTGTGACCGCAGCCGTGTTCGTGCATCCTTCGAGGGTGACGGTCGAGGCAAAGAAAGCCGCCCCGATCAGTCCGCCTACTCCCTGGTAGGGAGCCGTTACCGGCATGTGATTCGTGCATTTGCTCATCACCAGACGTGCATTCTGATTAACACCGCCTACCAGTCCGCCCACCAGGTAGGGTGCCTGTATCTTACAATCGGACGACACCGTGCAGTTGCTCAGTCCGGAGGTCAGGCGCATGTCGCCGGTCGACACTACTGCCCCGACCAACATGCCGGCTACGGCAAAGTCACTCTCGATCGTCGAACTTTCCAGCTTCACGTTGCGGATACTGCTGTTAATGATAATGCCGAACAATCCGGCAGGCTGGGGCACGATATCGCCCGTGCGCTTGACGGTCATGTTCTTGATCTTGTAGCCTTGCCCGTCATAGTGTCCGGCAAACGGCCTTGTTATGTGGTTGCCGATCGAGTTCCAGCCGCCGTTGAGGTTGGCACAGGGAACCTTCAGCGAAAGGTTCGCCGTCTGTATGTAGTATTTATCGCCATACTTTTTATTATTCTCCTCCGTTGAGTTAACCAGGTTCATTAAGTTTTGAAGATGGGCATACGAGGAGATGCGGAAAGGATCGTCTTTAGTTCCCGAGCCATAACATTCCAGGTTAGGGTCGGGTGTTTCTTCCTTCAATGTGCAGGCTGTAGGGGTGATACTCATCTCGCACCCCAGGGGGACATCGAGTCCTACTTCGGCTTCATTGGCCGGCCGGTCGCTTTTCACCAGGACAGCCCGGTTGAAATAATAATCGCCGGTGCGTACAGGCGACTCGGGGATAAAGACCACTTCCCCTTCTTCGGAATAGACTATAGCCGCTACTACCAGTTCCGATTTATCCTCTCGGTTGGTGAAGTAACACTCATAGGCTCCCGGTGCCATCTTCCTGTGGAAGTTGACGAAACGAAATTCACCTTCGTAGTAGGAGGTACTTGATAATGGTTCATCCGTCTCATTTTCATCTTTGCAAGCAGTCCCAATGCATAAAAGGATGCAGAGCGACAGCCACCACCATACAGGTTGTTTGTAATCTTTCATGATGTATAATATTTGAGTATTCTTAAAAGAGTATGTCTACTTCCATGTTACTGATCCACTCTACCGGGCGCCCCTTCACTTTGTTGCAGGTTACGGCGAACTTAAGGGGGAGAATGATCCCCAACGGAATACGCAGCCACCCCGGCATGTTGAATTCATGCAGTCCGATCAGCGACCCCAGCTGTATACCGGTCGACGGAGCCACCAGGAAACGTGTTTCATTGTTACGACGGTCGATACCCATTTCCATGTACCCGTAAAGACCCAGGAAACGGTTGGGCGAAACGAAGATGTCGGCAGCATAGTTCACACCCGCCTTGACATTCCAGTTTTTCATTATATAAGAGCCGGAAGGAGCATGCATATAATATCCGGAGATGGTGGGGCTGACCCATTGTGCCACATCCCCCGGTTTCATAATCATTGTTGTCCCGTTGCCGAATTTATGCCAATTGAACATGCTGGCATTCAGGCGGGCACCATATACCATCACCCCTTCGCGATGTGCATGGATAGGCATCCCGATCAGAAACATAAAGGAATTGGCTACCCTCGAACGGATGAAGTTGCGGGTGAAAGGTTCCTGTACGATCAATTGCAATTCCTCTTTGCGTTCGTCCGTGAGGTCGTTCATCGGCAGTGTATTTATGTCTGTTCCGAATGGGATGGGGAACTGGCGCACGACAGGAAAGTTTGCATACACGAAGTCGGGAAGCGCTTTCTCGTTGTCGGGAAGCTCATCGAGCAGGTTACGGGTATCTCCTGAAGAGGCTTGGTGCCAGGCAGCCCATACTTCCGTAAGCGACTGGCAGGTAGCCGTCACCACCTGGTAAAACACCTGTGTCTCACGTTCGTAGCTGTCGCCTTTATCCAGTGAGTAAGGATGATGTTCTGTGACACGGATATTTAGGTAGTCATCCGCATTCTTATAGCTCATGGCATTCTGATTCAAGCGTTTGTCGCCATAGGCCGACCAGGTTTCGCCTTTCATATTAGCTGTTTGTACGGGGATCGTGTTATAGAAGTCGTGCAGACTCTTGTTGTTGGAGACGGCCGATGCCGAGAAGCCACGTCGCACCATCTGATGGCCGGAAGCGAACGAGTCTTGCAGGAAGTGTTCGGCAAAGGCTTCGTAGAGAGAGGCGTAGAACATCAGGTCGTTTGCACTTGTCCGGTTACCTGCGTGCAGTTGTTTGCCCGCCTCTTCGGCCAGATAGACGGCAAAGATATGTATGCAGAAATACTTTGAGAGGGATGGCAGATGGTTCAGTTCGGAGAAGACTTCATTCACTTCAGAAGGTTTCTGCAAGCGGCGTATCAACTCCGGGTCTATCATGCGCAGGTGTTCGTTCATTCCTTTCCCGTAGGCATAGAAGTGCGAAAGGTCTTTGATAGCCAGCAGCCCGTAAGCCAGGTTGATGTCGAGCAACTCCTTGCTGGATGCGCCGGTGAGGAACTCGTTCATGGCTTTAAATTCGAGTGCCAGTGTCCGGTTTGTCTTAGAGAAGTGGGTCTGCAGTCCGGTTTCGAGCAAGAGCGGGTTCTCGACATGGTCGCCCGCCAGTCCGCAAAGCGTACCATAGGTTACAATATTAGGCAGTTGGGTCAGCTCGTTCATGGCATAGGCATTCGTCCCTTCCATGTGCGACATATTAAGGATAGAAAGCAAGGCTCTATCTGCTTCCTCTTCAGTGGAGAAGATACCGGATTTAACCAATTGGGCAGGCAGCAGGCTCATAGCGCGGTCGCCAATCTTGCGATGTTCTGCAAAATCCCAGGCAAAGCAGGGTAACTGAAGAAGTGAAAGGGCGGCAAATACCAATACAGGTAGCCGGCGCCATAACATGTTCGGGTACTTTATTCTCATACTAATACTGTGTGTGTCTATCAATTCAGTGGTAAATGTATCACAGGGAGTGCAGAGACACAAGGGGTAAGAGCAGGTATGAATGATCCGGGACTTCTTTTGAACAATCTGGTACTCCTGGACTCCTATTGGAACAGTTCAAAGGTAAGCTTCACACCAACGCTACGATACCGTCCTTGCTCGAAGCCGGCAAAGACTCCCACATTGAATAGGTCGCTACCCACCCCATAACCCAGCTCCGTGTAGCAGGGAAGCGACGGTGTCCAGAGCTGGCCGAGATACAGGCGTTCCGACACGACATAGCGTGCATGCCGGGTCTTAAAGAGTTGAAGCAGAAGTAACGGGCTTTCGAACATCAGATGCCCCTGGACGTAACTGTCGGATACGTTGTACCATTCCCCCTTCAACTGATTGAACACGCCCCCGAAACGGTCGTCCCACGACTCGGGGAAATAACGCCGGGCGAAGTAGCGGAAGTCGGAGAAGTAGAGCGACCGGCGATTGAAGTAGAACCCGCCGCTCAGGTGGTAGTTGAGTCGTTGCGACAAGCCTATGCGGATGCTTTGGTGCATATCTGTCTCTACCCGGCCGTAATTGCCAGCCCTTTGACCTACTCCCGGGATAGCCTGTACCACCTCAATGGAGAAGGTTGGGAAGTGGGAGTAAAGGTACTCTTTCCGGTAACCGTCCATCCAGTAGTACTGCCGTGGCGTATAGGTGAGGCCTACCGACGGTGTGAAGTCGTGGAAGGTTCCCCCTCCGGTTGTCGGTACCCGGCGGTGAAGGGAAAGGCCAGCTTCCAGGCGCAGTCCGTTAGCCGGTTCGATGCTGTTGCGCAAGTCTACATAATAGTGGTGGAACTTGTTATGCCTTTCGTCGGCCAGCTGGAATACCGAGTCTTGTAATTGCTGCCCGATCTTTGCCATCACGCCAGCCGGGTAACTTGGGTTATCGTTGGCAGCAATCAGGCTGAGTACCCCCATCCGGCTGGGAAGGTACTCCCAGTCTGCCGCCAGTTTAAAGAATAACTGCCTCCGCTTGAACACATATCCCAGTTCCGGACGGAAACGCAACTGGCGGTCGCGGGCGAAGGTTTTGCTGATGCGTATCCGCTGGTGGTAGGTGAAGCCGTTGCTACCTGAATATCCCAGCTGGAAAGGGTTGAGCAAGCCCGAGTATTTCACGCGGGTAGTCTTATAGTCGAGGTTCATGGTGTTGGTCAGCCGCCCGGTCATCTTCAGGTAAGGGGTGAAGCTGTTGCTGTCGGTAGTAGCAGACGATTGACCGGGGAGCAGCCGATATACATTCAACTCTTCGGGCGTAGGGGCTGCATCGCGTTTCGACAGCCAATAGGCCGTATCGCGTACTATCGGTATCGTGTCTGACGAAAGGCTGAAATAACGTGTCCGGTCGAGCGGTTTTGGTTGTGGCGGCTCGTTGTCTTCCTCCGTCCAGGTGACTGCCCTATAACGGAAAGCTACATGATAACTGTTCGTCAGCTTGTTACCCAATGCATGGAAGTGAGCTTTCAGATCGGCTTCTTCGGGTAGCAGGAAGTAACGGCGGTCGCGGCTGAAACGCATCTGCAAGGTAAATTCCGAGAGGGTGGAGAGGCCGTTTATCACAATGCGGTCTATCGTCCAGCTCTTGTCTATGATGTAAAGTTCCCCGTCGAGTAACTTCTGGCTCCATTGCTTCGGACTGAAACGGATGTGGTAGATGCGGATGCCGGCTATATCCTCAGTACCTTCCAGATAGAAGTTGTAATAACGGAAAGCTCCACGGGCTACAGGCATGATGATCCCCTTATCGTAGATAGTGGGCGAGTAGACATTGAGATTGATAAACGACAGTACTTCCTTCTGCTTCCGGGCCCGGAAGGGACGGTTGCTGTTGATGGCGCGGATATCATGGTGATAGTTGCCAGGAGCCTCGTAGCGGAAGTCACTTACCATTTCGAAGGCAGTCTCTTTCTGGTTCGACTCGACAGGGAAGACCAGGTTGGCGAAATATAAGAGGAGGTTCTTTTTCTGCACCGTTGTAAGCCCTTTCACATACACTTCTGCTTCGTAGGATGCAACGGCCTGTTCATAGAGGGCTGCATTGGCTACCACGTGACGCATAACGGAGTCGACCTGACTTCTGTCTCCTTTCCGCGATGCCTGGGTTGTCATGGAAAGGAGAAGAAGGATATAAAGTATACAGGTTAACTTCACTTTATTCAATAACCGGACGGTCGTCGTCACCTCCGCCACCACCACCGCCTACCTCTACGTTGCAGGATACGGAACGGGGTTGTTTCAACATACTGGTGCCGCCATTACTGTATTGAGTTGTTATCTTTAGTTCATATATACCGTCTTTTAAGTCAGCAGGGAGGAGCAGCAACAATTCGGAAGGGTTATTGATAACGATATCTTCCGCTGCGATTTTACTTACCGTACCGTCAGTATGGGTCAGGGTAACGCCCACCGACTCATCAGTACCGATAACTTTCAGGCGGGCACCACGTACAAAGACATTATGTCCCGGCGTGATCCGGTTGCGATCCATACCGATTATGCGGTCTTCCACTTCAATAATATACATACTGTCGGGTTTGGTGCTTTCTACAATCACCTTTGTCTGGCGGATGGCATCACGCAGCAGTTTGTCTTGTTGGAAATCCACATACACCGAGTTCTTTTCAGGGTTCCATACGCCGCCTTCTATCATTCCGCTGAAGCGGGCCACAGCACGGAAAAGTCCGACATTGACACTATACCCGTTTAGGATGAGTTCGGCGATTATACGCAGAAAGAGGGTCACGACATGTACGATTGTTTCTTTCTTTACTCCGGTGATTTCTTTCCCCATCTCCGTGTAGACAGTCTCCAGGTCTACCGATCCGGCGGAGTTTAACATAAGGATCTTGCCTCCTTTTTTGCGGCCTATCGGTAAATCGACCAGCCAGCCTTTTAGTTTGTTCATCATAATACGTCAGGTTTTAAAGTGCCGCGTTCTTCCCGGTATAGGAAAGGTTAACTGACCCTGTTTAAACATTTGTTGTAAAATCTCATACAGCAAATGTATCGATAGCAGCTGTGAAAAACAATAGGTGTTAAATGATATGGATGAAGTGGTACTGCTTTCGAATGATATGGTACAAGGTGAATCTATTTTACTGTCGTAAGTATTCCTGCGGACTGCATCCCATGATAAGCCGAAACTGGCGGTAAAAGGATGTACGTGAGGCAAATCCTGAGCCGGAATAGAGTTCTTTGAAGCTTTTGTCAGGGTTACTACGGAGTGCTTCAAGCAGATGGTTTACCCGGTAGGAAGCAAGCCAAGTGTTGAAATTGCTCTTCGACTGGTTGTTAATGGTCGTCGAGAGAAGCGTACGGTTTGTTCCGATAATACGTACCAGCTTTCCAAGGTTCAGCTGAGGATCGAGGTAGGGTTGCTCTTGGTCCATGACGATTAAAACACGCTGATATAAGCGATGCATTATGATAGAATTGTTCGTCTTGTTATCCATAACTTATGAGGGACTAGTCAGTAGTATTTGCTAATTTTTCTCCCCAAAGGTATAAATACAGTAGCTAAAATATCAACGTAGCCCATGAGATACGAATGATCTGGAACGGATTATGGACGAAATGGTACAACCGGCCTTTACCCTCTGGTTCTTTCTTTCATATATTGCTTCGGCGTGAGGCCAGTTGCCTGCCGGAATTGGCGATAAAAGGTCGTGCGCGAAGCGAAGCCGGCCTGCGGATAGATTTCGTCGATATAGCAATCGGGTTGCAGGTCGATCTGTTGAATCAGGTAGTTCACGCGATAGGCGGCCAGCCAGTTGCTGAAGGAGGTCTGTGCCTGCTGGTTGATGGCTGTGGATAGCTGCGTACGATTCGTTCCGGCCAACCGCGACAGGGCGATGAGGTCGAACTTCGGGTCAAGAAAAGGCTGCTCGTTCTCCATGATCCGGAGCACACGGTGGAAGATACGGCGGTAGACTCCTTCGGTGTCAGCGGTAAAAGCTATTTCACTCTCCGGTAAAGGAGGAGAAGAGAGGAGAGATAAGGGGAGGGCGATTCGCGAATCTCCCGTACGGGAGAAGTATTCTTCGGGAAGGATGTTTTTCGGATCGGGGTGGGGTTGCTCCAAGAGAAGGGAGCGGATGGAGAGCCAGTCGGCATGGCGTTCTGCCATCAGGATGAAGAGTTGGCGCAGGCGTTGGCGGCGTTTGTGCCACCACAAACCGGCAGTTGCAAGTGCGGCTGCCAACAGGATTACTACAACGGACAGGACATATTGCATCCGGCGGGCGGCGGCTGTGGCTTCCTGCTGATAGCTTAATTGACTGCTAAGCAGTTTGTTGCGGTATATTTCTTCGATGCGTTGTTCGTTAATCTTCCGGCGGACTTCGTTGGTTACGTTCTGCAGGGAGTCGGCACGGCGGGCATATTCAATGGAACGGTCTTTCTGCCCGAGGCTGTAATAGCATTGGGAGAGAAGGCGGGAGGCATTGATCGGTGGGGTTTCAATATCGCTTGTGTAATAGGAGTAGGTGTTTTTATATTTATCGGTGCGGCTGTCGGCAGCTGCAACGCGGGCAAGCAGGGGGATGGCTTCATGATAGCGTCCGGCCTGTTGCAGCAGGGAGGCGTAGTCGTAGAAGATATACAGTTCGTTGTTGCTGTAGTTTCCACTTTTGCGGGTAAGGGACAGACTGTCGATAGTGGCAACGGTCACGGCATATAAATGCATGGCTTCGGTGCTGCGGCCGAGGTTGCGCAGGGCTTGTCCTTTTATGAGGCAGGAACCGGAGGCTCCTGATTTGTTATTGCCCCAGGTGGCCAGGCTGCTATCGGCATAAGCCAGTGCGTCGTCATTGCGATTGAAGCGTAGCAAGGCATTGGCCATCTGGTTGTACCATATGTGAAGCTTGGTCGCTTTTGCCGGGCGTGCCTTGCGAAGCCAATGGAAACAGATTGCCGGGCGGTTATGATAGTTGTACATATTGGCCAGGGCATAGTAGTAGGGTTTCAGATTTTCTTCACCATAAAGGGTACGCACGAGGGGAGCCTGTCGCTGTAGTACGTCAAGGGCGGCTGTCGTATCGTGGATAGCCTGGTGGTAACGGAAGATGTCCCAGCGGGTGACGCAGAGCAGACTGTCGTTGCCTGTTTGGAGAGCGATTGCTTCGGCTTCGGCACAGAGCCCGTCCGTCATTTCGCGATCGATGCGATAGCTTTTGGCCAGCAAGATACGTTTGAGTTGCAGGCGTTGTACCGGGGTAAAGCGATACTCCTGTTCGGCATTGAAGAGGGCGACAGGGGTGATTTCTTCTTCACCGGATGCCCGGATGCCTTTCTGCTGGCTGAGGGCGGTTTGCAGGAAGCGTTCGGCTTCTTCAGATGACTTGCGGGGAGTACACGCAAGCACTAAAAGGAGCAAGATAGGGAGATATAAACAGATCGTTCGTTTCATATTAATACGGTGTTTTAGAATATTCATTATTTCTGCGGTACCCTCAGCGCCCTTGCTGCGGGTGACCCATCAAGCTTGCTGAGGGTGCCCCACTAAAGGCGCTGAGGGTGCCGCAGAAAAGGAGGGGGATGCGATCATAGCCATACGATCAGGGCAAGCATGCCTCCTCCTCCTGTTTTATCTAATTGATAATCAGTTTGGTTTTTTGCAATCCGTTCCAGGTAGGCTTGCAAACGCAGACCTCCGTCTACGCTGCCTGCCAACGGACGACGGTATTCTGCTTGCAGGCCGAAGCCGAGACGGGTGGTGGTGAGGGCGGCAAAGGTGGAGCTGACACGCCCGTAGTTGCGGTAGGCCTTTATTTCGACTGCCGCATTGTTCTCTTCACGGGTGATGCGTTCCTCTGTTCCATTGCCCGTCAGGAGGGTGACGGAAGGGCGCAACATCAGGCCGGCGGTATGAGGAAGGGGCATACGGCACACGAAGGCGGCTTCGGCATGGATAGTGCCGGTGAGCTGGGCGATAGTGAAAGGGTAACTGTAAATCTCTTCACGGTTGCCTGACCATCCAATGGCGAGTTGCCAGGCTTGCGTGGCACCGTCGGGGGTATAGTCGCGTGCCAGGCAGTAGCTGACGGACAAGTCTGCCGTGTGGCGTGAAGCGAAACGCAGCAGGCCAAAACGTACCCAGGCTCCGTTGAAGTTATTCGGGTCGGGACGTTGCAGGATGCGGTCGGACAGGGTACGTTTCAACAACAGGGCGGGAGAGACGAGATGCGTCCAACGTCCGTGGCCGATGCTAAGACGGCTGCGGTAGCCGAGGGTGAGGTATTGCTCTTTCCAGCCATGCATATTCTCGGAATCGTCGGGACTGAGGCGGCGGCGTTCAAAGCTGGCATATAACTCGTTGAACCAGCTCCATCCCGGTTGCAGCCATTCTGCCTGCCCGGCAGCTTGCCATTCGTTTCCTATGCTGCGGAAGATGTTGCTGTTGCCTGCTGAACTGCGGAGTATGCCGGTGTTTCCGTCGTTGATTTCCTGCATGGGAATAAAGTACCCTAGCGGGTAGGTATAGAGACGTTCTTTGTAGGTACTTCCATAAGTGAGTAATTCCGTACGATGGGTGTAGCCGGTGGAGAGTCCGATACGTCCCTGCCGGCCGGAACGGACTAGTCCGGCTGAAAGAACAGCGGTATGTGCACTGCCTGAATATCGCTTTTCGGGCGAGGCATCTTTATTCGCTGTCGCAGTATAGGACATCGCCAGTCCGGCCAGCAGGCGGGGGGAGAGGACATAGGCGGCTTTCCCGTAGAGGCTGTATTGCTCGGAGTGGCGGGGATTGGCGAGCGAGTCGCCTGCCGTGATGAGGTAGCCGGGTTGCTCGAGGAAGTTCCAGCTTTGTCCTTTCAAGCGGTATTGTTGCCAGCCAAGGCCGCCGGAGAGTTGCAGCGCACCCAGGCGTTTGTAGCCATCGACGGTTCCACGGTAAGACAGCAGCCTGTCCGGTTGGTCGGTAGCGCAGAAGGCGGGGCGCAGGTTCTTGTGTCCGATGGTTATTTCCATCAGGCTGTCGACTTCGGTCAGCTGTATGCCGGCCGGGTTGATCGATTGTTCCCAGGGATTGAACTGCCGGTAGCTACCGATGTCCGGGCGTATGGTTCCGCTTTGATGTTGCGCGGTGGTGGCCGGTATCGCAGTTAGAAAGAGGAGCCCGGTAAAGAGAAGGGGATATAGTTGTTTTATCTTCATGACAAGAGGATGCTTATTAGTTTGTTTCGGAGATATCTTTTAAACTGGGTACTTCTTCATTGAAGTTGTAGTAGGTGCCGCTTCCGGTCTTCCAGATGATTTGCCCGTCTTTTTCCCAATGGGCTCTCCGCCAGGCATTACCCTGCCCGGAAGGGCCTGCTATGCCCGGCTCCGGATCTATATTGAACGGAAGACGACTGTTGATGGCCAGGGAGGGAGACGAGACATAGTTGGCCACATCGATCACCCATTCGGCGGGGATGTGCAGGTATTGCAGTTTGGAAGAGCTTTCCGGCTCTTTGCATATATGGGCGGCATCGGCCACCCAGGCTGCCATATCGCTTTGGGGCATGAAGAGCAATACCGTCGGGCCGCTTACCGTCAGGGCGTAGGCCGTACCGCTGGTATGCCATACGAGGCGGAGGGGCTTTACACCGGCTGTGATCTTGCTGTCGCGTAACGACGCATTCCAGAAGGCCCATTCCACGTGCGAAAGATCCAGTGAAGCGGGGATGCCTGCCTCTCCGGCGGTGTGGTCGATCGCATTAGTAGCCACTATCTGCCGCTCTCCGGGCAGTAGGGGATAGTCGGTGCCGTTACCGGGAAATTGCCAGCACATCATCGTGAGGGGGATCTCTTTCATGTCGGTGTACTTCATCCAGCTCGATGGCTTTGCAGTGGTGAAGGGGGCGGCCTGTCCGATACAGAGTCCGTCGAGGTAGAGCGTCCGGGAGGAGTTGTTGGCGATGGTCAGGTACTGGTCGGTAGTATAAGTCGACTTGCCATCGGGCTTCAGGCAACCGCCGAAGTAGAGTTCGTCTATCACCAGTTGCGGAACGGCATTCAGGGTGATGGGGATCTCCAGATCGATATCTTCATTACCGGGCTCTACATAGAGGTCGGCGTATCCACCGTTGTAGTTGTAGGTTGTCAGCCCCTTCGTTAGCGTATGGCTGAAACTGATGGTGCAGGAACCGGGTGTGATGGTGAGGTCGGCACGGCCTTCGGCATCAGTCGTCACGGTGTAGGTATTGCTTAGTGTCTGGTTTTTAAGCGTGACCGGAATATCTCCGAGAGGGAGTACGAGGGTGCTGTCTTCCAGTACGAGTTGAATGTGTATCGTCCGGATACTGAATGTATTCTCCGTACATCCCGGTAGGAGCAACAGGAGGCTGAGCAGTTGGCAGATGAGTCGTAAGTATGTAGTCATATCGTGTTGTTATAGTTTTATTTGTAGTTCGAGACCGAAGAAGGAAGAAGGGTTCTGACGGTAATACTGTCCGCTGGTGGCTTGCAAGCGTACCGGACGCATGTCGGCCAGATTGTTGGCGAAGAACGACAGTGTGGCGTATCGGCTGAACTCTTTGCTGACACGGAGGTTGATAAGCCCATAAGGTTTATATGAGTTCTGCAGGAAGTCGTCCGGGTCGCTTTCCAACAGTAGTTCGGAGAAGTCGGGATTCGCTTTTTCAGCTTCGGTGAAGGGATGGCGTATGCCGTCGGTGCCGCACCAGTAGAGGGGCCATACTTCCGTTTCTTTTCTTCCGTTATAATAGCGCCGGGAACGTTGTATCCAGACCATTTGGAGGGTGAGCGTCGTCACCAGCCCGATACGGGGAATGCGGGTGATGAAGCGGAAGTTGGTACTGAGTTGCTCGGTTATCTCTTCATTGCCGTTGGAAGAAACCGGCTTGTCATAGAAGCCGACATACGGGTAGGCATCGCCGTAGGAGGTACTCATATCGGTATAGCCGGTCAGTGAGTTGTTTTTCCTTCGGATACGGAGCCATTGACCGTCTACTACCAGCGAAGTAAGCAGGGGGTGGAAGGTGCCGAAGTCGGCTGTCATTTCTATCCCGTATTTGGTTGTGACCTGTGCATTTATCGGGCGGAATATGGCGGTAAAGCGGGTGCGCTCCTCATAAGCCACCGGCTCACCGTTCACCCAGACCTGCCCTTCCCGGTATTCGGGGCGGAGGCCGGTATCGTACTGGTATTCATACTCGCGGTAGTTGTAAGGCACATAATCGGTGACAGTGGCAAAGCCGCCTGTCTTCCGTTCATAAAAGCCTGTCATGTCGACTCTGACGGCAGGAGTCTTCAACATAAAGCCGGTTTCCAACTTTCGGTTGATGACCGGACACAAGTCAGTGTTCTTTCTGTCATTGGGTGCGTGGGTGTGGATTACGGCGAGCGAGTGGCCGTTCTCCGGGTCGTTGTAGTAAAAGGCCATGCGGTCGTCGTAAACCGGTGAGGGATAAAGTTGCTCTACGGTTGGCATATATCCCATCCGGCCGGCGCCAGCTTTCAGCCGTAGTTGCCAGCCGGATGAAGAAAAGGCTGTCCACGACAGGTTGACGCGGGGTTCGGTACTTCCTATCCAGCCGTAACCGTTGCATCCCATTGCCTGGTAACGTATCCCGGCTTGTATGATTGTCCGAGGCCA
Source organism: Parabacteroides sp. HGS0025 (assembly GCF_000969845.1). Classification (NCBI taxonomy): domain Bacteria; kingdom Pseudomonadati; phylum Bacteroidota; class Bacteroidia; order Bacteroidales; family Tannerellaceae; genus Parabacteroides; species Parabacteroides sp. HGS0025. The sequence goes on along the minus strand of NZ_KQ033904.1, from coordinate 61,435 downwards.
GCGGAAAAGGGCTTCGGCGAAAAAGGCACTGCTGTGCATGAAAGGAATCTCTCTGTAGGATCGTGGGCGTGAGGCACCATAGGGTGGCCGCAAGGGATCGAACTGAAATCCTTTTCCTCGGTTGCCTTCACTACGCCAGGTGATGCCGGCACTCAGTTCCACCCGGCTTTTGGGATGTGGTAAAGGGCGTTGGGTGGTGGCACGCAGCTCGGCATCTACATATAGTGGTAGACCTTCATTCTGTGTCCGGCAGATATAACGGTCGGGAAGCACCAGCGCTACGCTTTCGCCTGTGACGGTCGATCCGCTGTAGGCTTGTTTGGAAGAAGGTACGTTGTACTTATCCGATTGGGTCTTTGATGCTGACAGGTCAATGCGGAGTGAGAGATTTTCAAGAAGCTGCCGTCCGGGCTTCCATTCCCCGGATAGGGAAAGGCGGTGGTTTTGCAGTTGCTGTCTGCTGTGTTCCTCTTCGCTGATGTAGTTCTTTTCAGAGCCTATCCTCGCGGTATAATCGAACCGGGCGATCAGCGGTCGACCGCCTGCCAGCCAGTGATATGTATTGGCCAGCCGGAAGCCTCCGGTATGGAAATCTCCTTGAGCCGTATAGTCGGCCAGCAGATTGATCGTATGCCCGGACGGAGAGAGAACGAAACCTTTCCCTGCTGTGTATTGCTTCATCTTCGGATTGTAACGTATGCCGACAGTCAAAGGCATCTCGCCACGATGTGTCTTGAGCTTTAGCATCCCGTTGGTCAGGTTACCGTAGCGGGCTGAAGGTATGCCGCGTATGACTTCGGCCTGTTCCACTTCATTCATCGACAGGAAGCGGGTGTCTGACCCGTCGAACGGGCTGCCGATCCAGGCATTATAATGTAATGGTGATCCGTCGAGCACGATCTGTGTTCCTTCGGCCTGAGCGGCATTGGTCTTATTCAATCCGTTTGTCAGTGTGATCTCCCTGATCGTGAAATATTGAGCCTGGTTGAAGCCGGGGTTGCCTGTCAGCCCTCCCGGCAGAAGCTGCATCAGATCGGCGGCACTGAAGGGTTGTACATGTTCGATTGCCGATGATGGTAGCAGCGAAGAACTTTCCATTCCTTTGCTTTCAATGGCAGTGACAATCACGTTAGGAAGATGAAAAGAGAGTGTGTCTCCTGATTCCGGTGAGGCGTGTTCTGCACCATATCCCAGGTGGTAAGTGGAGACCAGCATACAGCTGTAAACAGCAAATTTCCGGAGATATTTGTGAGTTCTCGGTATATAATAATCCATAAGTTTGTCAGTGTTTTCAATATAGCACTGACAAATATATGGATAGAATGCGGGATACCATGTTAATTATGGTATTAATCGTTCTGCATTGGAATAAAAACCGAACGATCTGGTACAGTTGGTAACTTACACTATACTCATTGTGGCTGGGACAGGTCTATTTCCTGACCTGTCCGTCTCCTTCGATAATATACTTATAGGTAGTCAGTTCCGGTAATGCCATCGGCCCGCGTGCATGCAGTTTCTGTGTACTGATACCGATCTCCGCCCCGAAGCCGAACTGGGCTCCATCGGTGAAAGCCGTCGACACATTGCTGTAAACACAGGCGGCATCTACTAGTTGCTGGAACAAAGATACGATTTCTTCCGACTCGCTTACGATACTTTCGCTATGTTTCGAACTGTATCGGGTGATGTGCTCCAGTGCCTCGTTGAGACTGGCAACCGTGCGGATGCTCATCTTATAGTCGAGGAACTCGGTACCGAAGCTGTCTTCCGTAGCCGGTTGAAGCAGTTCCGATGGATAAGAACCGGCCAGAGAGTCGAATGCCGGTTGGTCGGCGTATATGATTACATGGCTGTCTTTTAGCTTATTGCAGATATAAGGCAGGTCGTCGAGACGATCTTGATGGATAATCAGACAGTCCAAAGCGTTACACACGCTGACACGGCGCGTCTTTGCATTGTTTACGATGGCTTGCCCTTTCTCCTTATCTCCTTCCTTATCGAAGTAGGTATGGCAAATCCCGGCTCCCGTCTCGATCACCGGAACGCGGGCATTGTCGCGTACGAAGTTGATCAGCGAACTACTACCGCGCGGAATGATCAGGTCTACCAGTCCGACGGCATTTAACAGCTCGGTCGTAGCTTCCCGGTCAGGAGGCAAGAGGCAACAAACAGCCGGGTTAACGCCATGACGTTCCAGCACTTGGTGGATAATCCCGACCAATGCCCGGTTGGAATCGTCCGCATCTGAACCACCTTTCAACACACAGGCGTTTCCACTTTTGAAACAAAGAGAGAATACGTCGAATGTCACGTTCGGACGTGCTTCATAGATCACACCTATTACTCCGAAAGGTACAGATACTTTGCGGATCACCATGCCGTTCGGACGGGTTAACTCACTCAGAACCTTGCCCAGCGGTGAGGGGAGTGTTGCTACATTCTTCATATCCCCGGCGATACCTTCCAAACGGTCGGCTGTCAGCTTCAGACGGTCGTATTTGGGATTAGCAGGATCCATACGGGCCAGGTCTTTCTCGTTGGCGGCAAGTACTTCCGCCTGTTGCTTTAGTAGCTCGTTGGCCGTATCGGTCAGGATGCTATTTCTAGCTTCATCGCTCAGTGTGATAAGCTGACGCGAAGCAGTAACACTTTGTTGTAATAGATGGTTGATTGCCATATTCTTTTCTTATTAACTGGTTCTAACTTTTCCTTCGGTCTTTTCCTTCGGTAGCAATAGTCTCTATCTAGTCCAAATACAGATAATCATAATGTACCAGCGGCTTGATATCCCGTTGCCCGATCAGGGTCACTGCTTCCCGGCTATCGTATCCGGCACAGCCAACGCCTATCTGAATACCGTCTTCGCCGACTATCTTTACAATGTCGTTCTTCTCGAACTCACCTATGATGGCTGTCACGCCCACTAATAGCAGGCTTGTAGCCCGAGGGCCAGTCAACGCTTCTTCCGTCCCTTTGTTGATATGTATCTCTCCTTTGGCGAAACCTTCGGAGTGGGCGATCCATTTCTTTACGCTGCTCACGGGTTTGGCAGCAGGAATAAACCGGGTGCAAACTTCCGTACTTCCCTTAACCAGTAGCCGGGGCAGAATGTTCTCCTTCTTTCCGTTACCGATGATGACGGTGATTCCTTCGTCGGCTACTTTCTGTGCGATACTGCATTTGGTGAGCATACCGCCCCTGCCGAATGACGACTTGCTGGTTTGTACATATTCCGACAGATCCTGTTTTCCGCCGTCGATTTCGCGGATCACCGTTGCTGCCGGATCGGAAGGATTGCCATTATAAATACCGTCGATATTACTTAGGATAATAAGCGCGTCCATCCCCATCATTGTTGCGATCAGGCCGGACAGTTCGTCATTATCCGTAAACATCAGTTCGGTTACGGAGATCGTATCGTTCTCATTGACGATCGGTATCACATTATTCTCAAGCATCACTTCCATACAATGCTTCTGGTTGAGATAATGCGTGCGGCTACCGAAGTTCTCCTTTGTTGTGAGCACCTGCCCACAGGCAATCTTATGCTCACGGAATAACTCGAAATAACGGTTTATCAGTTTAGCCTGTCCCACTGCCGAATAAAGCTGACGGGCTGAAACCGGATCGAGCTTCCTGCCGGGTTTCACCTCACTGCGTCCCGATGCTACCGCACCTGATGAGATCAGAACGACCTCTACACCATGTTGATGAAGTTCGGCAACCTGGTCGACCAGGGCCGACATGCGGGTGACGTCTAATGAACCGTCTTTTCTTGTTAAGACGTTGCTGCCGATCTTTACAGCTATTCGTGTAAACTGATATGCCATTTTCATGTTCTTTAAGAATAAAAAGCTGCGTCTCTTTGTATAACAGGGAAACGCAGCTTGTATAAAGGAATGATATTATCTTATTTATTATCCTTGTCGCGTATTTCCACACGGCGGATTTTTCCGCTGATTGTCTTGGGTAGTTCATCTACGAATTCTACCACGCGGGGATATTTATAGGGGGCAGTGACACGTTTTACATGATCCTGCAACTCTTTGATAAGAGCTTCGCCTGCCCTGTCTTTATAATCTTTTGCCAGCACGATCGTAGCTTTGACTACCTGACCGCGTATCTCGTCAGGCACACCGGTAATAGCGCATTCTACAACGGCGGGGTGTGTCATCAGGGCACTTTCCACCTCGAACGGGCCGATACGGTAACCGGAACTCTTGATCACATCGTCGGCACGTCCCACAAACCACAAGTAGCCGTCTTCATCACGCCAGGCTACGTCACCGGTATAATACATGCCGTCGTGCCAGGCTTCGTGAGTCAGTTCGGCATCACGGTAGTATTCCTTGAACAGGCCTATCGGTTTCTTGTTGGTTGTATGGATTACGATCTGTCCTTGTTCACCGTCTTCTGCACGGCTTCCGTCAGGACGGATCAGGTCTACATCATATTGCGGGTTGGGAACACCCATAGAGCCGGGCTTCGGTTCCATCCAGGGGAAGGTGGCAACTGTAAGTGTTGTTTCCGTCTGTCCGAATCCTTCCATCAGCTTGATACCGGTTAGTTTATAGAATGCATCGAACACAGCAGGGTTCAGCGCTTCGCCGGCAATCGTACAATATTGCAGGGAAGACAGATCGTACTTTGTCATGTCTTCGCGGATCAGAAAGCGGAAGATCGTTGGAGGTGCACATAAAGAGGTGATGCGGTAATCCTGGATCATCTGCAACATGTCGGCCGGCGTGAACTTCTCGTGGTCGTAAACGAATACGGTAGCTCCCGCAATCCATTGTCCGTACAATTTTCCCCAGACAGCTTTTCCCCAACCTGTATCGGCAATGGTCAGATGCAGACTGTCGCGATGCAAGTTATGCCAGAAACTACCTGTTACGATATGTCCTAAAGGATAAGTGAAATCGTGTGCAACCATTTTGGGGTTACCGGTCGTTCCTGAGGTAAAATACATCAGTGAAATATCATCGTTGCTATTCGGATGGGACGGACGAACGAACGGAGACGCATCCGCTATTCCCTTGTGGAAATCTTCGAATCCTTCCGGTATCTCCGGGCCAACGGAAACCAATGTCTTGATACTCGGTGATTCCGGTAGGGCATCAACAATATGTTTGGTGATAACCTCTTCCCCGGCACAAACGATCATCTTGATATCGGCGGCATTATTACGGTAAATAATATCTTTCTTTGTTAACAGGTGAGTAGCCGGAATAACAACCGCTCCCAGTTTATGTAATGCAATGATCGAGAACCAGAACTCATAGCGACGTTTCAAAATCAGCATCACCATATCACCCCGACCGATACCCAGCGACTGGAAGTAAGAAGCGGTCTGATCGGTATATTTTTTCAGGTCAGCAAATGTGAAGTCGATATGTTCACCCTTGTCATTTGTCCAGCATAATGCTTTTTTATCCGGCTCTTCTGTGGCCCATGCATCTACAACATCGTATCCGAAGTTGAAATTCTCCGGTACTTTTATTTTGAAGTTATTGATAAAATCTTCCTGCGACGCGAAAGTCGTCTGATCTAAGAATCTTTCTAACATAATTAAATTGTTCTTTTTAAAGTATTATAGCCAGAAAACTGACCTTTTCTCCGTCCAGAGCTTTCATGCCGTGTGGCAACTCGGAGTTGAAATATATACTGTCGCCTTCTTCGAGGATCAATTCTTTATTATTGATCTGCAGGAGCATGCGGCCTTTTAATACGAGGTTGTATTCCTGTCCCGGGTGCGAGTTCAGATAGATGGGCTCTTCTTCGGGTTTGGGATGAACGGTGACCATAAATGGATCGGCTTTACGTCCGGCAAAACCAGCTGCCAACGATTGATACTTGTAGGCTTTTGTACGCTCAACAGCGATACCTTTGCCTTTGCGTGTGATGAAATAGGAGCTCATCTTGGGCTCGTCGCCAAACATCAGGGTGGTGAGTTCCACTCCGTAGGCTTGTGATATCTGATGCAATATGCTAACTGATATATCAACTGTGCCACTTTCCATCTGCAAATATTGCTCGGTGGTCAGGTTGCATACCTTAGCCATTTCTTCGGGGCTGATTTCCAGTGCATCCCGAAGTCCTGCCAGGCGTTCTGCTATTTGTTTTATCTGTTCGTTCATCTCCGTGGATTATTATTATATTTATGTTGCCCCAAAGTTATAAATAAAAAGCAAAATGACTAAGAAAATGTCGAATAGAATGTTATTTAGATATTTTCTTTGGAAATGAAAATGTTAAATCTTATATTTGTTTAAGTATGGGGCTTGAATTTGTTATCGCTAAACTTAAATCTAATATGTCGAAGTATGGTTTTTACTATAAGCTTTATTGAGTTTGCCCTTGAAATTGTAAGATTAATATAGTAAACGTATGAATGAAAAGATTGAATTTCATTTTTTTGAAAATAAGCACCCGGACTTCTGTGTTTTTGTATTAATATTGAATTGGCATATACCTTGTTTTGAAATAGCTGAGTCTTCTGACAACACAGAATATGTAGAAATATATAATAAGATCCACCAATATGTTGTAACTGAAAAGCATTTTTTGGATAAAGATATATCTGTAAATATAATTGTTCATCAATGTGATGTTAAGAAAAAGTCATTGAATAAAATTCTTCGGTTAAAAGAAAACCTGGCTTTTCATGGCTACATAAACAAGCAGCGTGTTATTTATGCAACTAATATATTGCTGGATCCTTCTAACAAGTTGATTGAAGTAGTAGCAGAAGAAGCCAGTTTTAATAATTCCCGGACATTCGTGCGTAATTTCAAAGCTGTATATAATATGACTCCAAGCGAATATCGGAACCGTTATGGATTAAAGAAGTGCTGATTTTACTTATAAACAGTTCGTCGATAGGACAAAAACGATTTTGTCCTATGGTGGGTTGAGAGTGTCTTCTGTATGCCTTGTATTTCTTTGGTCGGTGTCTTTTTTTGTCGTTTATTTGCATCAGAGAAAGAGATAAAAGTAAAAAGTGTTATAACGCATATTGAAATGACTAGGCATACCTTAATCTATGAAGAAAGAAAGAAGAAGGGATTCTTCTTTCAGGTAGTCTGGTAGAGACGTTTGTCAGACTACCTTTTCTAAGAAAGTTGTGCCTATGAAAAGGTTTACGTTTGATGTTAGTTGATCAACTGTTTTTTGTAATTTTCTCATAATAGTTGAATTTTGGTTAAATCGAAAAAGTCCCGGCTTGTGAAAGTCGGGACTTTTGTATACAAAAAAAGGATAACCTTTCGATTATCCTTTTCCTGAGAGCGGAAGACGGGGCTCAAACCCGCGACCCTCAGCTTGGAAGGCTAATGCTCTATCAACTGAGCTACTTCCGCAATTTTATTGGCTTTTGAAAAGTTAGTGGGCAGTGATGGATTCGAACCACCGAAGTCGAAAGACAGCTGAGTTACAGTCAGCCCCATTTGGCCACTCTGGTAACTGCCCCTATTATTTTCAATTGCAGTGCAAAGGTACGATTATTTTTGAAACCTGCAAGTGTTTACTCAGAAAAATGTATCATTTTTAGTGCAGTCACAGCAGCTTCATCCCCTTTATTTCCGTACTTACCGCCGGCACGATCCTCTGATTGTTGCATGTTGTCGGTAGTTAACAATCCGAAAATGAACGGGATATCATACATCAGGTTCAGTTCGGTAATACCCTGTGTAACGCCTGAACAAACGTAATCAAAATGTGGAGTATCACCTCTTACAACGCATCCTAAAACGATTACAGCATTCACATCTTTTGTTTCTGCCATACGTTTAGCACCGAAAGTCAGTTCGAAGCTGCCCGGAACACGTTTTACATAAATGTTTTCCGGTTTCACACCATGTTTCTCCAGTGTATTGCATGCACCTTCCAGTAATTTCTCTGTGATGTGCTTATTCCACTCTGCGACTACAATACCGAATGTCATTTCTGAACCGTCGGGTACACTGTTGAAGTCGTAGTCTGATAAATTTTGATAAGCTGTAGCCATAACTTTGTATTTAAAAAATAAAAGGATGCCTTTTTTGATGAGACATCCTCTTGTATAGTTTATATCGTACGATTCATATTATTTAGCAGCAGAAGCACGGGCGATATATTTATCGATATCAGCAGCTTCCATTGAGTTGAAATATTTTTCTTTGATCGTAGTGTATGCTTTAACAGCATCGCTGTATTGTTTCTGGTTTTCGTAAGCGATACCGGCTTTCTTCAGATAAACAGGGCTGATTACTTCATTGTCAGCACTTTTTGCTGCTTTTTCGAAATAGCTGATACCTTCTTTGATGTTACCCATATTCACGTAGCAGTCACCGATCAAGCCGATAATAGCCGGAGATATCATGTTGTCGTCTCCGCTGAATGATTTCAACTTATCTAAAGCTTTTTCAGTTTCTCCCATTTTGAAGTAGCAGATACCGGCATAAGCTTTAGCCAGATTTCCGGAAGCTGTGCTACCATATTGGTCGATGATTCCTTCAAAACCTTCGTAGTCGGCACCATTACCGTTCAATGCCAAAGCGAAAGAGTCCTTAGCGAAATATTGTTCTCCTTTAAATATAGCAGCGGCTGCTTTCTTTTGCTGAGGAATCATGTAACCGTGTTTAATTCCTAAAACAGCTCCAACAACGAGTGCGATAGCTATAATTCCGTAAATGATCTTTTTTGAATTGTTTTCAATAAACTGCTCCGATTTCGAAACAATTTCTTCTACTTCTAACTCCGTGTTGGTGTTTTTTTCCTTAGTAGCCATAATGTGTTATAGTTATTTATTATTTTATCCTGATTTATGCCAATGGCAATTCAAAGCGCAAAAGTAGTTTTTTTTACTGATATAATCTATACTTAGAAGTATATTTTTTAATTTTGTACGATTAATATGGTACAGATGATACTCAAAAAGCTTTCTATTCTTAATTACAAAAATATTCTTCAGTCGGAAGTATCTTTCTCACCCAAAATGAATTGTTTCTTTGGAAATAACGGGATGGGGAAGACGAATCTGTTGGATGTGATTCATTATCTTTCGTTTTGCAAGAGTCATGTAAATACTCCTGACAGTCAGATTATAAACAATGATCAGGATATGTGCGTGATCCAGGGTGAGTATGATTATGAAGGGAGAGGGGAGGAGATCTTCTGCGCCATCCGCCGCCGTCAGCGGAAACAGTTCAAACGGAATAAGAAGGAATACGATAAGCTGTCGGAGCATATCGGCCTGTTGCCTTTGGTAATGGTTTCTCCGGCGGATTCGGATTTGATCCAAGGGGGGAGTGACGAGCGCCGTCGTTTTCTGGATTTGATTATTTCGCAGCAGGATAAACAGTACCTGCATGCCTTGATCCAATATAATAAAGCGTTGCTTCAACGGAATATGCTACTGAAAAATCAAAGCATGGATGCTTCGCTCTATGAAGTATTGGAGATGCAATTGGGGATGTATGGGCGGATGGTCTTTGAAAAGCGCCAGTTGCTGGTGGAAAGCTTTATTCCGATCTTCAATGAGTATTATCAGACGATCTGCCGCTCTTCGGAAGTGGTCGGCTTGCGTTATATCTCCCAACTGGCAGGGAATGACCTGCCCGATTTACTGGCAGCCAACAGGGAGCGCGACCGTATTTTAGGCTATACGTCCAACGGCATTCATAAAGATGAACTTGAAATGACTCTGAACGAACATCTGATCCGCAGGGTCGGATCGCAGGGACAGAATAAAACATACCTGATTGCTTTGAAGTTGGCTCAGTTTGCTTTCTTGGCAAGAAAGGGGCAGACTATCCCGATCTTGCTTCTGGATGATATCTTCGATAAACTGGATGCGGCACGTGTAGCGGAGATCATCAAGCTGGTGAGTGATGATAGCTTCGGTCAGATATTCATAACCGATACCAACCGGAAATATCTGGATGAGATCCTTTTGGCTATGGAGCATGATTATGCCTTGTTCAAAGTGGAGCAGGGAGAAGTTCAACCAATGGAGGATCCGGCATGAAGCGTAAAAATACACAAGCTATCGGCGAAGTCCTGAGAGATTTTTTCGAGGACAATACGGAATTATACGAAAAGATTCTGGAGATCCGTATCGAACGTGCCTGGAAGGAAGTGTTGGGGCCAATGGTTATGCAATATACCCGTAATATATATGTACGCGATCATATATTATATGTATCGCTTACTTCTTCGGTGCTGAGAAGTGAATTAACCTTGTGCCGCGAAAGATTGGTGAAGAGTTTGAATGAATATGCCGGAGCAACCGTTATCCGGGATATTATTATCCGGTGATAATCTCATTTTCCGTAATGACCATATCCATTTTCTTGTCGAACGGTTCGACCGGAACACTTTCCTGTAACTGAAAATCGAAACAAATACCGATCTTGGGTGCCTGTAAAGTCGATAACAGCCGGTCGTAATATCCTTTTCCCCGTCCCATACGGTTCAGTTGGCGATCGAAAGCGACACCGGGTACGATTATTAAATCAACATCTGATTCGGGGATTGTTGTTTCTGTGTCCTTCGGCTCAGGAATGCCGAAAGCTCCCGGAGTTAAGCAGTTGTAGCCTTTATAAGGTAAAAGACGGAGATCGTCGCCGACTACCAGAGGAAGAAGGAGTTGCTTTTTATCGAACCATTTTTCGAGTAATCCGGCTGTCTGGACTTCTCCGGGTATGGAGTAATATAAAGCAATACAAGAAGCCTGCCGGAAGAGTTCAGTCTCTTCCAGCCGCTTCCATATCTTTTCAGAGAAGTCAAGCAGTATAGTCTTCCCGTATGATTTCTTTAGCGAGGCTATATCTTTTCGGAGTTGTTGCTTGGCTGTCTGCAATTCCTTTGTCTGCATTTTCTTTCTCGATTGTAGGAACTGATTTCCCTTCGTTTATGATTTTGATCGCACGCAATAAAGTAGGGTCGTCCTTCAGGAAGATCGGATAAAATCCGGCTTCATCGAAGAAGTTACGTACGATGTATGCCTGCAACTGGTTCTCGATCAGCTTACCTGATATATTGATCAGGTTCGGGCGTTTCTTGATGCCTTTGGTTGCTGCGAAGTTTGTAAAGTCATAAAGCAAAGGTTGCGACTGCAGGTACTTGTACAGATCCTGATAAGTAGCGAAAGAGGATAACTTCTCACGATTTCTGTCCGAATATTCAAGTGCATACAGATAAAGTGTTCCGCTGTTTACAATACTTGTGAAATAAGTTGTGATGCCACTGGTGTCGCGCGGAATAAAGATATCCGGCATGATGCCGCCGCCGCCATATACTGTTCTGCCGATCATGGTATGATATTTCTCCGTATGCGTATTCTTGATACTGTCGGCCGAGTCGAACTCACCATGAATGAAGCGGTTGTACAGATCCTGGTCATAATCGGCCGAGTCTCCCAGTTTGTAATCTTTCTGAATGCTTCGTCCCGAAGGAGTGTAATAACGGGCAATCGTCAGGCGTATTTCCGAACCGTCGCTCAGTTTAATAGGCGATTGAACCAGTCCTTTGCCATAAGTACGACGGCCAACGATCATTCCGCGGTCGTTATCCTGGATAGCACCCGAGAAAATCTCACTGGCGGAAGCCGAAAATTCGTCAGTCAGGACAACAATGGGAGTTTCCTTACAAGTCCCTGTTCCGTTAGTATAAACATCGTTACGCGGGAAAGCTTTCCCTTCCGTGTAAACGATCAATCGTCCCTCCGGCATAAATTCGTTTACCATATTGATAGCCGCATCCATATATCCACCGGTGTTTCCACGCAGGTCGATAACGAATGAGTCACATCCCAATTCTTTCAGTTTGGCAATGGCCGTGATAAACTCGTTATAGGTTGTTCGTCCGAACTTGCTGACTTTGATGTAGCCGATCCCTTTGCTCACTTCGTAAGATACATCGACCGAGTTGACCGGTACGTCTCCGCGCGTTACATCGAAGTAAAGCAGATCCGGTGTGTCTCCACGTTTCACACCCAGCTTGACGGTACTGTTCTTTGCACCACGTAATGTGCGCATGATCTTAGCCTGGCTGGTATTGTTGCCGGAATAGATCGAGTCGTTAATCGTAATGATACGGTCGAACGGAAGCAGTCCAGCTTTTTCTGCCGGGCCTCCGGATATAACGCTGATCACGAGGATCGTATCAGTCTGCATATTGAAAGAGACCCCGATACCGCTGAATGAACCTTCCAGATCTTCGTTCACGATGGAGGCATCTTCGGCAGAAATATAAACGGAGTGCGGATCGAGTTCGCTGAATATTTTAGGAATAGTCCCTTCCACCAACGATTTCATATTTACAGTATCGACATATTGTTCGTCAATGATGTCGAGTATCGCATTTATTTTATTTCCGCTGGAAAACATCCGGCGTTTGCCGTTTTGTGTAAGAGAAAGATAATGGTTCCCGATAAAGATACCGAGAGCAATACTTGCTGCAATAATTACAGGCAACCAGATGGTCAGCCTTCTGTTCTTGTTCATAAAAACGTATATTTATTCGTTTATATCAATGTATTCTATACTAATTCCGGCACGATGCAATAAATTGCACCCGTCTTCCATCCGGTATTTTTCAGAATAGACAACACGTTTGATGCCCGATTGGATGATCAGCTTGGCACACTCTATACAAGGAGCCGAAGTGACATAGATCGTAGCACCCTTGCTGCTGTTTGATGATGCAGCCACCTTGGTTATAGCATTCGCCTCGGCATGTAACACATAAGGTTTGGTTACATTGTTCTCATCTTCACAGATATTCTCAAAACCGGCCGGTGTTCCGTTGTATCCATCGGAAATGATCATCTGGTCTTTAACTATCAGTGCTCCGACCTGACGTCGTTTGCAATACGAATTCTCTGCCCAGACTGCGGCCATCCGCAGGTAACGTTTATCCAGTTCGTATTGCTTTTCTGTTTTTTCGCACATTGTTTACCTGATTTTATCCTTAATTATTCAGCTAGCAAAGGTAAATATAATTGATTTAACTATTGTATGTTTAGCTATTTTTATATCAATTGCTATTTGCTTTCGGTTCAGCCTGTTTGATCCCGTTTCTGATAAGCAGGGCATCGATCGTCGGCTCCTGTCCGCGGAAGCGTTTATACAATATGGCCGGGTCTTCCGTTCCTCCTTTGGATAATATGTTTTCGCGGAACGAACGGGCTGTTTCCCGGTTGAATATCCCGGCTTCCTTGAATACAGAGAATGCATCGGCATCCAGCACTTCCGCCCATTTGTATCCATAGTATCCGGCTGCATAACCGCCGGAGAAGATATGTCCGAAGCTACTGCTCATCAATGTCCCGGGAACCTCCGGCACGATAACGGTCTGCGCCCAGGCCTGTTTCTCAAAAGTGATCACATCCCCTTCGAACGGGACGGTTTGTGTATGCCAGGCCATGTCGAGCAACCCGAAACTTAACTGGCGGCAACAGAAATAACCGGTGTTGAAATTAGATGCGTCCACCAGTTTACGGACGAGTTCCTGCGGGATCTTTTCCCCTGTTTCGTAATGTACGGCTATCTGATCCAGGAATTCTTTTTCCGTCAGCCAGTTTTCCATGAGTTGCGAGGGAAGTTCCACAAAATCGCGGTATACGTTCGTTCCGGAAAGGCTGGCGTATTTTTCTTCTGCAAACATTCCGTGCAGTGCATGTCCGAACTCGTGGAGTAATGTGTTTACTTCATCGAAAGTCAGCAATGATGGTTTCGTTTCGGTTGGCCGCGTAAAGTTCATCACGATAATGATTTGTGGGCGGCTGTCTTTTCCGTCAGCTTCGTGCTGTTGTTCCTTGATGCTGTTCATCCAGGCTCCCGACTGCTTTCCGTCGCGCGGATGGAAGTCGGTGTAGAGGATGGAGAGAAATTTGCCATCGGCATCATACACTTCGTAAGCATCGACTTCCGGATGATAGACCGATATCTCTTTGTTCTCCTTGAATGTTATACCGTATAGTTGCGTGGCAAGTCCGAAAACTCCCTTTTTGACATTGTTCAGTTCAAAATATGGACGTGTCATTTCATCGTTTACATCGAAACGGATATCTTTCAGCTTTTCCGAATAATAGCTCCAGTCCCAGGGCATGACGGTGATGTTTTCTTTTTCCGTTCCCATCGCGAATCCTTGTACGGCATTATATTCGTTGATGGCGACAGGCTTATAGGCAGCCAGCAATTGATCCAGCAGGTTATAGACGGTTGCCGGATTTTTAGCCATCGTATGCTTAAGCGAATATTCCGCATACGTGTTGTAACCCATCAACCGGGCTATCTCCAACCGGATATTGACGATCTGGCGGATGATCTCTTTATTGTCATATTCATCTCCTTTATTTCCGACGCTCATATATTCCCGGTACATCGCCTCACGCAGTTTGCGGGAATCGGCATAACGCATGAATGGAACGTAACTCGGTGCAGTCAGATTGAATAACCAGCCCTCTTTCCCTTTTTCTTTGGCACGGTGAGCGGCGGCTTCATGAATGCTTTCGGGCAGGCCGGACAAATCTTTCTCATCGGTTAGAAGCAGCTCGTACCTGTTTTTATCTTTCAATGCATTCTGGTCGAATGTCAGAGATAGGATACTCAGGTCTGTACTTAACTTGCGGTACTTCTCTTTGTCCTCCGGATTCAGGTTGGCACCACGAACAGAGAACGATTCAAATGTTTCTTCCAACAATTTGGCGTCTTCGGTAGAAAGGTTGAGCCTGTCTTTTTGTTCATACACGCTTTTGACACGTGCAAATAGCTTTTCATTCAAAAAGATATTATTGGAACTTTCCGACAGTTTGGGGGATATCCTTTGTGAGATCTCCATCATTTCGTCATTGGCTTCCGCATTCAGCACATTGAAAAAGGCTGAACTGACTTTGTTCAGCAGTTTGCCGCTTCGCTCCAGGGCAACGATTGTATTTTCGAAGGTTGCAGGCTGTGTTTCGTTGGCGATGGCCTGCACCTCGCTGTCGAGTTGCTTGATCCCCTCGTCGAAAGCCGGTTCGTAATGTTCGGTTTTTATCTCGTTGAAAGGAGGTGTATCGAATGGGGTGTTATAACTGAAGAAAAACGGATTATGAGTTGTTTGTGTCATATCTCTTATACATTATATATTATTATAGTCCATATTGCCGGAAACAACCTGTTTATTTCCCGGCACAAAGATGGAAAAAATAGCTGTGTTACTGAATAAATTCCCTTTATATTTCTAAATTCTGTTGCCAAACGGATCGCTTGCCGACAGTTATAAGCAGGCTTGCCGATAACTATCGGACAGTAATTTTGTTGGTGGAAAAGTCTGCCAGCATCAGCATTTGCCAACAATTGGTATACTTTAGCTTCCCGCTTTTGTTTTATAACTCCGGAAAGGGAGCTTTTGTTGTTTTCTTTACGGGTACATTTTTCTAAATGGTATACTTATCAGGCTTTTTTTAGTCAGTCTAAGATATTCATACAGTAGCTTGTTTTGAGTTTTTAACAACTGTTCATGTGTTTGACAACACATTCATAGAAGTTCTTTATTTTCTAAGGGTTTATTTATCAATCATTTCGGAGTTGTAAAAAAAATCAGTTTCTAAATAAATATGAAAGCTGATTTGTTTTTTTTGTTTTTAAGTGATACATTTGATCTGTATATCATATCATTTTCATTATATGAGCATAAACTTAAAACCAAATACAATATGAGTTATCTTAAATTTGACAAGACTCTTATGACAAACCTGGAGGAGTCCCTGCCCAGGGAGATTCTCCGTACGAATCGTTCAGGAGCCTATCATTGTACCACTATCGCGGATTGTAACACGCGAAAGTATCATGGATTACTTGTCATTCCGGTGCCAGAACTAGATGATGAAAACCATGTGTTGTTATCTTCGTTGGATGAAACAGTTATACAGCATGGGGCTGAATTTAATTTAGGTCTTCATAAGTATCAGGGTGATAATTATAGTCCGAACGGACATAAATACATTCGTGAGTTTGAATGTGAGAAAGTTCCGACAACTATCTACAGGGTCGGTGGAGTTATTTTAAAAAAAGAAAAACTTTTTGTTCATCATGAAAACCGAATTTTGATTCGTTATACATTGCTGGATGCACATTCTGCTACAACGTTGCGTTTACGTCCGTTTTTGGCTTTTCGTAGTGTACGTCAGTATACGCACGAGAATGCACAGGCCAGTCGTGAATATCAGGTTGTCACAAATGGTATTAAGACATGTATGTATCCGGGATATCCTGAATTGTACATGCAGTTAAACAAAAAAAATGAATTCCATTTTCAGCCGGACTGGTATCGTGGTATCGAATATCCGAAAGAGCAGGAGAGAGGATATGATTTTAATGAAGACCTTTATGTTCCCGGATATTTTGAAGTAGATATAAAGAAAGGTGAAAGTGTTGTTTTCTCCGGAGGTGTTTCCGAGACGAATACACGTGCGCTAAAAAAGACATTTGAAGATGAAATGGAAGAGCGCACCCCACGTGATACATTCAAACATTGTCTCATCAATGCGGCTCATCAATTTTTGAATAAGCAGGGAGAGGAGTTTTATATTCTGGCAGGTTATCCTTGGTTTAAGTGTCGTGCTCGCGACATGTTTATATCCTTGCCGGGACTAACGCTGGCTATTGACGAAAAGTCTAAATTTGAAGTCGTGATGGAAACAGCCCGTAAAGCGGTGTATGCATACATGAATAATGAGACAAACGACCTGCGAGTTTATGAAATGGACCATCCTGATATCTTGCTTTGGGCTGTGTGGTGTATCCAGCAGTATGCCAAAATGGTGTCACGTGATGCATGTCGTGAGAAATATGGTGTATTGTTAGAGGATATCATGGCATTTCTTTGCAGCAACAAACATCCTAACCTGTCTCTGCTTGACAACGGTTTGCTGTATACTCGCGGAACAGAGAAGGCTGTTACATGGATGAATTCTACTGTTAACGGACGACCGGTAATACCTAGAACTGGTTTTGTTGTAGAAATTAATACTTTATGGTATAACGCTTTACGCTTTGTTGGCGAATTGCTGGGTGAGGCAGGAAAT
The DNA here is from genome assembly GCF_000969845.1 of Parabacteroides sp. HGS0025. Classification (NCBI taxonomy): domain Bacteria; kingdom Pseudomonadati; phylum Bacteroidota; class Bacteroidia; order Bacteroidales; family Tannerellaceae; genus Parabacteroides; species Parabacteroides sp. HGS0025. The sequence goes on along the minus strand of NZ_KQ033904.1, from coordinate 44,379 downwards.
GAACAATTAAGTGCTGAATTATCTGTTTTGGCAGAAAGAAGCGGTAAGTCGTTTGTTGAAACATTTTTGAACGAGTATGGTTATCTGTTAGACTATGTGGATGGAAATATGATGGACTGGAGTGTCCGTCCTAATATGATATTTGCCGTAGCTTTTGATTATTCTCCTTTGAATGCTAGTCAGAAAAAAGGAGTGCTTGATATTGTAACGAAGGAATTGCTTACGCCAAAAGGTCTTCGTTCGTTGAGCCCGAAAAGTGGAGGTTATAATCCGAATTATGTAGGAGCTCAGATTCAGCGCGATTATGCTTATCATCAAGGCACTGCATGGCCATGGTTAGCCGGTTTTTATTTCGAAGCTTATCTTCGTATTTATAAAATGAGTGCTTTAGGCTTTATAGAACGCTATTTGATTGGTTATGAAGATGAAATGTCATCTCACTGTATCGGTTCGATTTCTGAACTGTTTGATGGTAATCCTCCTTTCAAAGGACGCGGTGCTGTTTCTTTTGCTATGAATGTGGCAGAAATATTGCGAGTGTTATATTTATTGAGTAAATACAATTATTAATAGGAGGAGCCAATATGAAAGTATTAATGTTTGGATGGGAATTTCCTCCCAAAATATATGGTGGTCTTGCTGTAGCATCTTATGGTATCACTAAAGGATTGAGTTTACAGGGAGATGTGGAAACGACTTTCTGTCTTCCGAAACCGACCGGAGAAGAAGAAGGTTTTTTAAACATCATAGGTATGAACCAGGTGCCTGTTGTGTGGCGTGATGTAGATTATGACTATCTTAAATCGCGGTTACCTCATTATATGACTCCGGAACAGTATTATGCTTTTCGCGATCATATTTATGCCGACTTTTCTCATATGCATGTCAATGATCTGGGATGTATGGAATTTGCCGGAGGTTATCCGGGAAATCTTCATGATGAGATCAATAATTTTTCTATTATAGCCGGAGTTATAGCCCGACAGCAGCAGTTTGATATAATTCATGCGCACGACTGGCTGACTTATCCGGCAGGAGTACATGCGAAACTGGTAAGTGGAAAACCATTATGTATCCATGTTCATGCTACCGATTTCGACCGTTCGCGTGGAAAGGTGAATCCAACCGTATATGGGATGGAGAAGAACGGTATGGATCATGCCGATTGTATCATGTGCGTATCGGAACTGACTCGTCAGACGGTTATCCGTGAATATCATCAGGATCCTCGTAAATGTTTCGCTATGCACAATGCCGTTTATCCACTTTCGCAGGAGTTGCTGGATATACCTCGTCCGGAGCATCCGAAAGAAAAAGTGGTTACGTTCCTGGGGCGTATCACTATGCAGAAAGGACCGGAATATTTTGTGGAAGCAGCAGCATTGGTGTTGAAACGTTCACGCAATATTCGTTTTGTGATGGCAGGTTCGGGCGATATGTTGAACGCAATGATCAATATGGCAGCTGAACGTGGCATTGCCGACCGTTTTCATTTTCCGGGTTTCCAACGTGGACGCCAGGTGTATGAAGCATATAAAAACAGTGATGTGTTCGTAATGCCTTCCGTTTCCGAGCCATTCGGTATTGCTCCGTTGGAAGCTATGCAGTGCGGAACGCCTTCTATTATCTCAAAGCAGTCTGGATGCGGTGAAATTCTTGATAAAGTCATTAAGACGGATTATTGGGATATCAATGCAATGGCCGATGCTATTTATTCTCTTTGTACAAACGAGTCTCTTTTCAAATATCTTCAGGAAGAAGGAAAGAAGGAGGTCGATAGTATTACCTGGGAAAAAGTCGGTTTGCGAATCCGGGCACTTTATGAGGATGTTTTAAAGAATTACGGTAAATAATAAAACAATAACTAGATATGAAAACAATCTGTCTTTATTTTGAAATACATCAAATTATTCATCTGAAACGTTATCGTTGCTTTGATATAGGTACCGATCATTACTATTATGATGATTATGAAAATGAACGCAGTATCAGCGATATTGCAGAACGTTCGTATATTCCTGCTCTAACAACATTGCTTGAAATGGCAAAAGAGAATGGAGGAGCATTTAAAGTCGCATTTTCAATCTCAGGTGTGGCTATGGAGCAGTTGGAAGTGTATGCACCCAGAGTGATCGAACTGCTGCATCAGTTGAACGATACCGGTTGCTGTGAATTCTTGTGTGAACCTTATTCACACAGTTTGTCTTCATTGGCAAATGAGGAGTGTTTCCGGGAAGAAGTAGACCGTATGAAGAAAAAGATCAAACAGGTATTTGGACAAACTCCGAAAGTGTTCCGTAATTCAAGCTTGATCTATTCGAATGAAATCGGTGCTTTGGTTGCCAGCATGGGATTTAAGGGTATGCTGACGGAAGGTGCTAAACATGTTTTAGGCTGGAAGAGCGCTCATTATTTATATCATTGCGCATACAACCCGAATCTGAAGTTGTTGCTTCGTGATTTCAAATTATCGGATGATATCAGTTTGCGTTTCTCTAATTCAGATTGGAGTGAATATCCATTGTTTGCTGATAAGTATATGGATTGGATTGCAGCATTTCCTGAAGAAGAGCAGGTTATCAATATATTTATGGAACTTGGGGCTTTAGGAATTGCACAACCGCTATCTTCTAATATCTTGAGTTTCATCAAAGCATTGCCGGCTTGTGCAAAAGAAAGAGGAATTACTTTCTCTACACCGACGGAAATTGTTACTAAATTGAAATCGGTGGATCAGGTTGATGTTCCTTATCCAATGTCATGGATAGATGAAGAAAGAGATACCAGTTGCTGGTTGGGTAACGTGATGCAGCGTGAGGCATTCAATAAGCTTTATAGTGTAGCGGAACGTATTCACCTGTCTGACGACCGTCGTATCAAGCAGGACTGGGATTATTTGCAAGCAAGTAATAATTTCCGTTTCATGACTACAAAGAATACGGGGATTTGGTTGAATCGCGGTATCTATGATTCTCCTTATGATGCGTTTACGAACTATATGAATATCCTTGGGGATTTCATTAGCCGTGTCAATGCCTTGTACCCAATTGATGTGGATAATGAAGAATTAAACTCATTGTTGACTACAATTAAGAATCAGGGTATTGAGATCGAGACTCTTCAGAAAGAAGTAGATAAGTTAAAAAAGAAAGCAGCAAAAACTAAACAATAGCCTCTTCAATAATAAAAAAGCGCTGATAAACTAAAATTATCAGCGCTTTTTTATTTGTATGTATTCTTTTGAATGTTACTTATAGCTTGTTGTTGTAACAATAATCTTCATTGCTTCCGGTGTCTTAAGCAATTTTACACCTGACGGAAGTAAGTAATTGTTTATAGCCGCTGTATATTGGTTACCGTAATAATCCTTTTCAGTTAAAATACGTTCAACGGGAACAAGAAGTAATACCATATCTTTTTCCGGATTATTCTTTATATGCTCCTGCATCATATTGGCTATGTTGCTAAAGTTATAGGAACGACCACTATTGGAATAGCTGGCAAGGAAAGCTGTTTTACTATCTTCTATCTTATTGTTGACAAAGAAAGTAGCCAAAGAATCTTTGGGTAACAATAATAAATTAGCCGGAGCACTCAATGCCCATTGCCAGTTTTCTTGCGGCAAAGCCTTTATTGTCAAAGGTATATTGTTGATTATACGATCGTTGATTCTTTCTGCAATATCTTTAGCCGGAATAACCAACTGTGTATAAACACCAGCCGGAGTCTTCAGATAAGTAATTGAATCACTCGGTTGCAACAGTGGAGTCAGGTCGGTATTCTTAAATCGATTCAACTGTAATACTTCTTTAGTTACGTTCAGCGTTTCACGACCGTATACAGTCGAGTCCTGATCCTGACTTCCTTTAACATTGTATCTATAATAGATAGAAATAGAAGAATAGGTGATCTGAAGAATATTTCCGCTACCGTATGTATTAGTTATATATAATCCCGGGAAAAATTCGTTGAAATTCTCCTGGCTGCTGAATGTACCGCGATTATTAACCGTCTCATCATAAATCTTTTGTCCGAACGTTTTAGGCATCCGGATTGTGATGGTCGGAATATACTTGGAGTATCCACTTTCATCCAATGCTGTTCTTACACTATCAGGCACTGAATTATCATAAGCCGTATAAGTCTGCATCCCCAACGATTCCTGCATATTGCAATAATCTGTCGGATCGAAGTTGGTATAGAAATCTCTTTCCAGCTGTTTGGTTACCGGATATATCTGGGCACGCATAGGAGTTAATGAGTCACCAACCCATGCCTTATCCTGATACATAATTTTAAAATCGACAGAGTCAATCTGTCCGTTGATAGGTTCATGTTGAAATTTAAAATCATCCGGGCAGTAGAACTGACAGATATAATCAGACTTCACATTACCGTACAACGGATCATAAAACTCACCGAGTAGTCCATTAGTCGTTCTTGCATATACTGAATCCATCAGCAAGGTTGTCGCCTGCATCTGAAAAGTATCTACATATACGGGCATCTTGTCTCCGCCAGGCTGAATAGTCGAGCCAACCAGATTCAAATCATCACTACACCCACTCAGGATTGTTATTCCCAAGCCCAGGCCAATTAATAAAGGCTTGATCTTCATCATTTTTTTCTCTCACTTATTTAGAATCTAATACGACATCGTAAAATTCGTTGAATGCATCCATATAAGTTTCCGGCGACTGATAAGGAAGGAACGGAGTATCCTTTTTGGTTGCAATATAGTCCAGAACATCCTGGTTGATCGTTTCACTACCTTGTATCACACCGTCGGCAAAGTCGATGGCCAGTTTTGTCAGGCCGGCGAAGCTGGTATCGGCTTTTATGCCTTTCAGATCGCTGTCTTTAGCCCCGTCTGTTTTTAGTTTGTTTGCAAACTCTTTTCTAAACGGTGTATTAAAGTCATCATTATAAATAGAATAGACTATTTTTGCATTTTTAAGACATGGATCGTCCGCATACATTCTTTTTATGTATAATGCAGTCAGTGCAGAGATCCATCCGTGGCAATGGATCACATCCGGTATCCAGCGCAGTTTCTTTACGGTTTCCAATACGCCACGCACATAGAAGATTGAACGGTCGTCGTTATCTTCGTACTCATTCCCATTGTCATCGCAGACAGTGTGTTTACGCTGAAAGAAGTCTTCATTATCAATGAAGTAAACCTGCATGCGTGCGGCCTGAATAGATGCTACCTTGATGATCAGAGGGTGATCTGTATCATCAATGATAAGGTTCATACCTGACAGTCGGATTACCTCGTGCAACTGATTACGTCGCTCGTTGATATTACCGAATTTAGGCATGAAAGTTCTGATTTCGCGACCACGCTCCTGAATGCCTTGCGGCAAGTTTCTGCATATTGTTGCAATCTCAGATTCGGGAAGGTAGGGTGTTATTTCTTGAGCTATAAACAAGATTTTTTTTGCATCCATTCTGTAAACTAGTTTTATAAAGACGGCACAAAGATAATAAATTTCTTTCATTTACGGTAATTATTTATTTGCTTTGCACCGTCAATAAGCATCTAAATGATGAAAATAGTAAACAGCATTCAAGAATTAAAGCGTTATCTAGCCGAAGAACGGCAGCATAACAAGCAAATAGGCTTTGTTCCTACTATGGGAGCATTACACAACGGACATCTGAGCCTGGTGAAGCGTTGCGTGGAAGAAAACGATGTATGCGTAGTAAGCATATTCGTAAATCCGACTCAGTTTAACGACAAAAATGACCTTGCCACTTACCCCCGGACATTGGATAAGGACAGTGCATTATTGGAACCGGTCGGTTGCGATTATGTATTTGCACCGACAGAAACGGAGATGTATCCCGAACCGGATACACGTACTTTTGATTTTGGAACAGTATCGGCTGTGATGGAAGGCGCGCGCCGTCCGGGACACTTCAATGGGGTTGCCCAGATCGTAAGCAAACTATTCTACGCCGTGGAACCCGACAATGCCTATTTCGGAGAAAAGGACTTTCAGCAGATCGCTGTTATCCGTGCTATGGTAAAACAGTTGAATATTCCGGTAAAAATTAACGCTTGCCCGATCCTGCGTGAGGATGACGGACTGGCATTAAGCAGCCGTAATGTACGATTGACACCTGAACAACGTCAAAAAGCACCGTTAATAGCACGTACGTTAAAAGAAAGTACTAACTTTGCAGCCGGTAAAAGCGTGCAGGAGACGATTGATTATGTTGTGAATACGATTAATGCCGACCCTGTTATGCGCGTGGAATATTACGAAATCGTAGACGGGATCACGATGGAATCGATTAAAGACTGGTCGGATACCGAGTATGCAGTAGGCTGTATCACGGTTTATTGCGGTGAAGTCCGGTTGATTGATAACGTGAGGTATAAGTGATAATCAATTTATATAAAAAACGATGTTTATAGAGGTAGTTAAATCAAAGATTCACCGGGTGACGGTAACAGAAGCTAATCTGAATTATATCGGTAGTATTACTGTCGATGAAGATTTGCTGGATGCCGCTAACCTGATTGCGAATGAAAAGGTGGCTATTGTGAACAACAATAACGGTGAACGTTTTGAAACGTATATTATTAAAGGCGAACGTGGATCCGGTGTGATTTGTCTGAACGGTGCGGCAGCCCGTAAGGCACAGCCTGGCGATATCATTATCATCATGTCGTATGCCCTGATGGACTTTGAAGAAGCCAAAACATTTAAACCGGCTGTTGTATTTCCGGATACAGCAACCAATAAACTGATATAGAGCATCGGTAGCAGAATTTAGAATGTTTTTAAACAATAATAAAGAAGCTCGCCGGTCGTCGGCGGGCTTTTTTTGTGGCCTTGTGTTTTCTGTAGAATAAAGTTATAGAGTATGTACACTAATAAACAAATCTGGAATGTAAGTTATCCTATTTTCTTAAGCTTGTTGGCACAGAACATTATTAATGTGACCGATACGGCTTTCCTGGGTAGGGTAGGAGAAGTTGAGTTGGGAGCCTCCGCGATGGGTGGGCTCTATTATATCTGTGTGTTTACGATCGCTTTCGGGTTCAGTACCGGTTCGCAGATCGTGATGGCACGAAGGAATGGAGAACGGCGATACAGTGATGTAGGGCCGGTCATGATACAGGGCGTCTTCTTTTTGCTGGCATTGGCGGCTGTTATGTTTGCAGTGTCCCGTTTCTTTGCCGGGGATATTATGCGGTTCATGATTTCGTCGGATACAATCCTGAATGCTACGGAAGAGTTTCTGAACTGGCGTGTGTTCGGATTTTTCTTCTCTTTCGTAAATGTAATGTTCCGTGCCTTGTTTATCGGTATCACCCGGACGAAGGTGCTGACTTTGAATGCCATAGTGATGGCCCTGACGAATGTACTGCTGGATTACCTGTTGATATTCGGGAAAGGTGGTTTCCCTGAGATGGGAATCAAAGGAGCTGCAATTGCTTCGGTGGCTGCGGAAGCGGTTTCTATTTTGTTCTTTTTGATTTATACTTATTTGACGGTGGATATAAAGAAGTACGCTTTGAACCAGTTCCGTTCATTTGATGTCAAGCTGTTGAAGCGTGTACTGGATATCTCTGTTTTTACCATGCTCCAGTATTTTATTTCGCTCAGTACTTATTTCATGCTCTTTGTCGCTGTGGAACATCAGGGACAACGTGAGCTGGCTATTGCAAATATAGTAAGGAGTGTCTATATCGTTTTACTGATCCCTGTCAACTCCTTGTCGACGGCGACCAATACTTTTGTGAGTAACAGTATCGGTGCCGGTTATAAAAACCAAGTGATCCCGATCATCCGGAAGATTTCAAAGATATCTCTGGGCATTATGGCGGTGTTTGTGTGTATTGCATGCTTTTTCCCCTCGACGATACTGTCTGTCTATACGAATGATACATCTTTGATACAAGCTTCTATACCATCGCTTTATGTGATTTCGGGTGCTTTGCTGATCGCTGCCGTTGCTAATATTGTGTTCAATGGGGTGACAGGTACGGGTAATACACGTTCGGCTTTTGCGATAGAGATCGTTGTGCTGGTCTTTTATACCCTGTTCATTTATGTGGCCGGAATGCGTTTGGGGTTGCCTGTCGCCATTTGTTTCCTGACAGAAGTAATTTATTATACGGGTCTGTTGGTGGCAAGTGTAATTTATTTGAAAAAAGCAGCCTGGCAGAATAAAAAGATTTAGAGGTTTACATCCTTTTTCTTACCTTTGCACCCTATTACGTTAGAAATTAGAAAGAAAAAAAATAAATACACATACAAATTATGTTTGAAAATTTAAGCGAAAGGTTAGACAGGTCGTTTAAACTGTTGAAAGGTGAAGGTAAGATCACCGAGATCAATGTGGCTGAAACACTGAAAGATGTGCGTAAAGCTTTGCTTGATGCCGACGTAAACTATAAAGTAGCCAAGTCGTTTACCGATACAGTAAAGGAAAAGGCGTTGGGACAGAATGTGCTTACATCTGTTAAGCCCAGTCAGTTGATGGTCAAGATTGTACATGACGAGTTGGCCAGTCTGATGGGTGGAACAGCCATCGATGTCGACCTGAAAGGATCGCCGGCTGTTATCCTGATGTCGGGTCTGCAAGGTTCCGGTAAGACTACTTTCTCCGGTAAACTGGCTAACCTGCTGAAAACGAAAAAGAATAAGAAGCCGTTATTGGCTGCTTGTGACGTCTATCGTCCGGCCGCTATCGAACAGTTGCGTGTGGTAGGTGAACAGGTAGGTGTACCTGTTTATATGGAACTGGAAAATAAGAATCCGGTAGAGATCGCAATGAATGCGATCCGTGAAGCCCGTGCGAAAGGCAACGACGTCGTGATTGTCGATACCGCCGGTCGTCTGGCTATCGACGAGCAGATGATGAATGAGATCGCTGCTATCAAGAGCGCTATCCAACCGGATGAAACATTGTTTGTTGTTGACTCCATGACCGGACAGGATGCTGTCAATACGGCGAAGGAATTTAACGACCGTCTTGATTTCGATGGTGTAGTCCTGACTAAGCTGGATGGTGATACCCGCGGTGGTGCCGCCCTTTCTATCCGTACGGTAGTAGACAAGCCGATCAAGTTTGTCGGAACCGGTGAAAAGATGGATGCCCTCGATATCTTCCACCCTGAACGTATGGCCGACCGTATCCTCGGTATGGGTGATATCGTTTCGTTGGTAGAACGTGCTCAGGAACAGTACGACGAAGAAGAGGCAAAACGTTTGCAGAAGAAGATTGCCAAGAACCAGTTCGACTTCAACGACTTCATTTCCCAGATCCAGCAGATTAAGAAGATGGGTAACCTGAAGGAATTGGCTTCTATGATTCCGGGTGTCGGTAAGGCATTGAAGGATATAGATATCGATGATAATGCATTCAAGAGTATCGAAGCGATCATCTACTCGATGACTCCGGATGAACGAACTAATCCGGCTATCCTGAACGGAACACGTCGCCAGCGTATTGCTAAAGGTAGCGGAACAACCATACAGGAAGTAAACAAACTGATCAAGCAGTTTGACGAAACCCGTAAGATGATGCGTATGCTTACAGCAGCTAAACCGGGAAGCAAGAAATTCCCTTCGTTTAAAAGATAAATATTAAAGATATATATTATGGAAGACAATCATTATCAATTACTGGACGGAAAAGCTGTTTCTGCACAAATGAAAAAAGAAATGGCAGAAGAAGTCGCCCAGATCAAAGCGGCAGGAGGTAAGATCCCTCACCTGGCTGCTATTCTGGTGGGTCATGACGGGGGTAGTGAAACCTATGTGGCCAGTAAAGTAAAGACTTGTGAAGAGATCGGTTTCAAATCGACCTTGATTCGCTATGAAGACGATGTGACTGAAGAAGAGTTGCTTCGCCGTGTAGACGAACTGAACAACGATCCGGATGTGGATGGTTTTATCGTACAGCTTCCGCTCCCGAAACACATTTCCGAACAAAAGATTATTGAGGCGATCGATTACCGTAAAGACGTCGACGGATTCCATCCGATCAATGTAGGACGTATGTCGATCGGTCTTCCTTGTTTTGTTTCTGCAACACCGGCAGGTATTCTGGAATTGTTGAAACGCTATGAAATAGAAACCAGCGGTAAGCATTGCGTGGTCTTAGGGCGCAGTAATATTGTCGGTAAGCCGATGGCTATGCTGATGATGCAGAAAAACTATCCAGGTAACTGTACGGTAACGGTTTGTCACAGTCGTTCCAATAACCTGAAAGAAATGTGTCTGAGTGCCGATATCATCATTGTAGCTTTGGGTGTTCCAGAATTCCTGAAAGCGGATATGGTGAAGGAAGGTGCTGTAATTGTTGACGTTGGTACTACCCGTATGCCGAGCAGCGTAACCAAGAGCGGTTATAAGCTGACTGGTGACGTGAAGTTTGATGAAGTGGCTCCGAAATGCTCTTATATTACGCCTGTACCGGGTGGAGTAGGGCCCATGACAATCATTTCATTGATGCGTAATACCCTGTTGGCTGGCAAAAAAGCAATTTATAAATAAATATTCTGCATATTTTTGCTCGAAAAGTTTGCAGAGTAAAAAAATACAGCTATCTTTGCAGCGTCTTAGAAAAAAAGATATACATGGTGGTTGTAGTTCAGTGGTAGAGCACCTGATTGTGGTTCAGGGTGTCGCGGGTTCGAATCCCGTCTTCCACCCGTAAAAACAAAGAAAGTCATTCCTTTTAGGAGTGACTTTTTTTATTTTAGGTCAGGCTTACCTCTGCTTGCCTATGTGAAATTCTGCTTTCTTCTCCACATGAACTATTTCTCCTGTTACCGGATGCTTGAACTCCAGACTTTCGGCATGTAGATACAACCGGTCAGCCTTTTTTCCATATAATTCATCTCCAATAATAGGTGTATTCAGACCTTCGGGATGGGCGGCATGCACACGCAGCTGATGGGTTCGTCCGGTAAGCGGGTAAAATGCGATACGTGTATGATCCGGCTTGCGTTCGAGTACCCGGTAGTTGGTCAAAGCCGGCTTTCCGTATTCTTTATGTACTATTTGACGGGGGCGGTCTGTCGGATCGGGACATAGCGGCAAGTCGATGGTGCCTTCATCTGAGAGGACTGAACCGTCGAGCAGGGCAATATACCGTTTCTTTACTGTCCGGTTTTTGAATTGAGCCTGTAAGTTCTGATGAATGGTCTTTGTCTTGGCCACAAGGAGCAAGCCGGATGTAGCCATATCCAACCGATGCACGATCATGGGGCCGGTTGCGTCCGGGTAACGGGCGGCCAGTCGTTGGTAGACAGAGTCGAGATCCATCTTCCCCGGAACAGAGAGCATTCCGGCTGGCTTGTTGATCACCAACAGGTATTCGTCTTCCAGTAAGATTTCCAGTTCAGTATCACTGTGGATATTCTTGGAGAGCGGGTTGGTCTCTACATCCAGTCCCTGCAACATGTGCTTCAGTATCGGTTCACACTTTCCTTTGCATGCCGGGTAGTAATAGCCATGTCGACGGATCTCTGTTTTCGGGGAATTTCCCCACCAGAACTCTGCCATCGCTATTGGTTTCAGGTGATGCAGGTAAGCATATTGTAATAGCTTGGGAGCTGCGCATTCTCCTGCACCGGCAGGTGGAACCTTTTGTTCCGTTTCACTGAATATATCACATAGATCTCTGATTTCTTTCCGGGCATTCAATATACGGAACTGTTCGAAAAGCTGTTGTTGTAAAGTGGCGGAACGGTTTTTGCGTTCTGTTTTCAATTTCTCTATAACAGACTCGAACGCTTTTACTTTAGATTGTAAAGCTTCGATCCGGTCGTTCCATTGTTGCTTTAACCGCTTCAGTTCCGCTTTCTGAAATTGACTTTCGCGGATCATGTTCGCTAATTCGACTTCACTGGGATTGGTTTGCCGCTTACTTTCACGATCCTTTTGTGCCGCTTTCAGTTGTTCTTTCGCTTCGTTTACGGACTGTTCTGCCTGCCGGATTGTTTCTGTCAAATTGTTTTTGCAGTCGGTGTATTCCTTATCCGCCTGAAGTTGTTTGATCCGGGCATTGATGGCAGATATCCGTTCTTCTTCGATACGAAAGAAACCCTGTGGTTGTTGCAGGTCATAGATCGGTGGAACGAAATAGCTGTGCAGGTTCTTTCCGGCCAGAATGCCGGAGAAGGCGGCCAGGAAACCAAGTTCGCCTGTTTCGGTCTGTACGGTCAGAACACCGAACATTTTTCCCTGTTCCAAATCATTCTCCCAATCCTTCCTGGACAAAAGATAAGCCTGCACTTCCTCTGCTGCAATTACAGAGAGGGGGTGAGGGGTATAATGGAATGGATAAGTGAATTGTTCCGGCAGGGGAATATGTGAAACTGAACGACCGAAAGAATGAAACTTATCCATTTTATCTGCGTGATCCTGCAAACATCTTACGAACTTTATCCTGACTTGACAGGAAATCGAGCGAATCGACAATATCTTCATAGTTTTCCCTGTCGGCTATCCGGGGAGCTACAATATCCAATACTTTCAGTTTGTCATCATCGAATGTATAGATAGACATCAACCGTATGCATTGCTGGCAGGAAAAATAGCGGTTGCCGACTCCGATACTTAACAATTCCAGTTGGTCGTCCTTGAAAGGCTTCGATTTGACTCTGTTATAGAGTTGCTGGAAGTCGTTGTTGCTGATCACTCTGCCGGGACGTACATGATTATTGTGAGGAGGCAATGGCCTGTCGTACTCGATCTCATTCGGTGGGTAAACGGCTACGGGAGGAACCGGAGTCTGGGGAGCATTATCTCCGTTGAACGAGTCCATGTTTGTCACCCTGTCATCCAGGAAATCAACTAAAATCACTGTCCGGGTTCCATAGAGAGGATCCACCTTGATAAACTCCCATTGTTCATATTCATGGTCGAAGCGGCGGAAGTCCGGATTACCAAGTAAATTGGTTATCTCTCTCTTACTCATCCCTTTTTCTATTTTCAGGATGGCGTCTCTGGTCGTTTTGTAACTACCGCAACTACTAAAGAAAAAAGTTCCGATGAGCAGGGATAACGCTATTATTGCCTTCGCTTTCATATTCTTTTTGTTTTATTTGGTGATAAGGTACCTTTTATTCGGGGATAAAGATAATCAATTCAATATATTCTTTTCGATATACCTACACCAATTGTGATGTTTTCCCCATTGATCGATCCGTTTTCTTCCTGACAGAGGAACAAACACATACGGGCAATGTCTTCTCCGAATGCCGGTGTTTGACCGGTAGTGATTGAATTGACTGTTATCTGCCATTCTTCCAGTGAAGCAGCAAGGGCGGATGTCAGCGAGAGGAGACTTCCGGTCAGGACGCTATTTGCCGATAGATTTATTATTCTTCCGTAAGGGTTTACTTCGCTTTGCGACCGGCGGTGAAGGGCGAGCAGGCGTGATGTGACGAAGGTCGATAGCAGATTAGCAGAAAGGTTTTGCTCGAAATCTTCTATGCTGGTTTCTATGATTGGAGTCACTTTGCTGTCACTTGTATTATTGACCAGTATATCCAGGTCACCCCAATCTTCCAGCATGTGTTGCAGGCAATTTCCCAAAGATACCTTGTCGTTGATATTTGCGTGATAAAAGGTTGTGCCGGTCTTCTCGGCCAAGAGCTTTCCTGCCTCTTCATCCATACCGCCGAATGCAACCCGGTGACCAGCCATGCGGAATGCTTTCACAATCACTCTGCCGAGATCTCCGGTTCCTTCCGTAACAAAAACTCTTCTGGTTTTATGGAGTGTATTTGCCTTTTTCTTACCGTAGCCGGTTGTTGTCCCGGCATTTTTTCTGGATCGGTATTCCTCATATTTCTTTTCCAGGTAGTTGTCTGCCATGATCTACTTACTTTTATAATATGTATGGCAAAGATACGTTTTTTATTTCTGAACCGATAAATCATTATCTTTGCAATAGGATGGATCTATTAATTTAAAAGAGAATATTATGCTTGCATATACATATAAAGAACACGGAAAATTCGAATTACTGGAGAAGCCGAAGCCTGAAATCCAGGATTCACGGGACGCGATCGTACGTGTGACGCTTGGCAGTATCTGTACCAGTGACCTTCATATCAAACACGGTAGTGTACCACGTGCTGTGCCGGGAATAACGGTAGGGCATGAGATGGTTGGTATTGTGGAAGAGGTCGGTTCTGATGTCACTTCAGTTAAGCCTGGTGACAGGGTGACTGTGAATGTCGAAACATTTTGTGGGGAGTGCTTCTTTTGTCGGAAGGGTTATGTCAACAATTGTACCGATCCTAATGGAGGTTGGGCTTTAGGATGCCGGATCGATGGTGGTCAGGCGGAATATGTTCGGGTTCCTTATGCTGACAGGGGCTTGAATTGCATTCCTGATACCGTTAGTGATGAGCAGGCATTGTTTGTCGGCGATGTACTTGCAACAGGTTTTTGGGCTGCACGTATCTCGGAAATTTCGGAGGATGACACTGTCTTTATTATTGGTGCCGGCCCTACCGGAATCTGTACTTTGCTTTGTGTGATGCTGAAGAAGCCAAAACGCATCATTGTCTGTGAGAAGTCGCCTGAAAGAATCCGGTTTGTCCGTGAGCATTATCCTGAGGTTTTGATAACGGAGCCGGAACACTGCAAAGAGTTCGTATTAAATAACAGCGATCATGGTGGAGCGGATGTTGTATTGGAAGTCGCGGGGAGTGCGGATACTTTTCGTTTGGCGTGGGAATGTGCCCGTCCTAATGCCATCGTCACTATCGTAGCTCTTTATGATAAACCTCAGCTCCTTCCTTTACCTGATATGTATGGCAAGAACCTGACTTTTAAAACAGGTGGAGTAGATGGTTGCGATTGTGCCGAGATTCTCTGCCTGATAGAAGAAGGTAAGATAGATACTACTCCTCTTATCACACATCGGTTTCCGCTGAATAAGATAGAGGAGGCTTACCGTATCTTTGAGAATCGATCGGATGGGGTTGTTAAGGTGGCGGTATGTGAGCAGGTGTGAATTCTCACTCTGCTTCCTCTTCCAATGCCTCTATCAAAAAACTGACGGGGCGGAAGCCATCATTGCATGAAATCATAGCTGACTTCTCATTTTTCATCCATCCATTATAAAGATTACTGCCTCCATGCGCCAAAGTCATAACAAAGGGAGACATGCTCTCCCACGCGCTATCACACATATCTTCAGGCTTCTTCCAACCGTTAGCAATAAAAACTCGCCCTTCCTTCATATCGCAAGCATGTTCCATCGGATTCTCATATTTCTCCATTAAATCTTGATAGCAAGCCATTCTTATAACGGTGATCTTACATTTTTTCATAACTTTTATTTATGTATTCTGCTGGTAGTATAACTATTTACTTACCGATGCAGTAAGCAGACCATGTTTATTATCAGTTATTTAAGCTTTAAAAGGTAGAAAAATTTTGCATTTTGGCAAATTGTATACTTTTTGGCACTTGATATTCGACTTTAACATCTTTAACTTCCGTTTACACGAAATCAGCCCTATAACCTTACAAATCAGCCACAAAGATAATCAAAACCAAGGACTTTTATTCAGTAAATTGCATCAATTTGAGGTGGAATTAAGAGCGACCGAATAAAATCAGGTGAATTTTCTGGTTTCACTTCAATCTATTTTCTACTGCTTCACTTTCTACTCAAAATATTATCGACATTTGCTGTTGGAAAGTGAAGTTGGTTTTTTGTCAGTATCGCACCACTTCTATTTTCAATTGCTGATAAGCAAGATTCCATATTTTATGGAAAGAACCTCGTCACATGTAAATCTTCGATGAGCACATCAAATTATTTGAAATAAAATCTATGCATAATCTGATAATAACGAATGATGGAAGGAGATAGATTTATTCTATAGTATCAGTTCCACTAATAGCTATAGTTTTTCCGGATTCAAAAGCTATATGTTCATTATGAAAAACATAACCTAACTGATTTGATATACACCATGTATTCCCAATTTTTACATCTACATTATAGTGTGAATGACCATAAATCCAATAATCAATATCGCTTTCTTTGATGTAGTCCTTCAACTCAACTATGAAGGCTCCATTGGCCTTGCTATTAATAAACTTAGGGCATTCCATAAGGAATGAAGGAACATGGTGGGTCACTACAATCTTTTTTTGAGCAGTACTGCTTGAAACGGCATTTTTGATGAAGTCTAAACATCGTTTGTGTTCCATGTTGAACTCAGAAAAAGTCAGTAAATTCCCTTTGTACATAATCCTGCGAAAATCACTTATAACCTGTTCGGTGTAGTACGAATCCTTCAAGGCAACAGATGACCATAGCGTTGAAACAATAATATCAACACCATTCATAGAAATTACACTGTTGTAATAACTATGTACATTCTTTCTAATCTCAAGACAATAGTTGTCGTAAAGATTTGCAATATCGTAGTACTTGTAAAACTCGTGATTGCCCATGCATACAATCACCTCTTTGAAATTCTCAGATGCCCAATCCCAAAATGGATGTTTGCAATAATTGTCATCTCCCAAGTAACCGATATCACCTGCTAAAATTAGGATATCACCTTTAACCTCCAATGGGTTATCTCGCAGATAACGCCAATTGTCAGCAAACTCTAGGTGAAGGTCTGATGCATATTGTATAATCATTGTTCAGGAACGAATAAGTTGTTTAATTGTTCAAGTAACGCATCTACAAACTCTTGGTCTTGGTCTAAAGCTTTAGCCAATGGATTAGATAATGTATCCCAATCGGCACGAATGGATGAAACGAAATCCTTAACACAATCCACTATTGCCATCGGTGCCGATATAGATTCATCAGTAATGATGACTACATTCTTCAATACATCTGAACGATGCTTTTTAATATCCTTACTATTAACATGCTTACCCTCTGCTTTATCTTGTAAAAGATTGAGGTAGGCACGAGTCTTTAAGCAAACCAAAGCCGCAGAGTCTGCATGACGTACACCATCTGTAAGCTTGCTGTGCTTGATTGTAAAATGATAGAAATCATCATCCATGATAATGGCACTAAGACTAGAAACATCTCCATCTATCGGCAACGGCTCAATTACAAGGTTGCTGGGTTCTCCTAATATATCAGGATGACGTGAAAGCAATTCTATCATTTCCGGATAACCTGTTTTGCCATCTACAAAACGATATAATTCATATTTTGCAGGTTCACCCTCTATCTGCTTTCTCTTCTCCGGACGATAACCGGCTTCTTTTACAAACTCCCAAAACCTTTTTGCAAACGAAGGTGTCATATTCTCTACTATCACGGTCATATCTATATCGTGAGTCGCACGAGGTCTGACAACTGTACCTTGCATGGTTATATCACATGCAGTTCCTCCAATAATCACATAATTATCTGAATAAGCTTCAAAAGCTTCTTTGAATATTTCTAATCCTTCCATTCTGTTTCATTAATTAATCGTTCAACTTCTCCCTCTACTCGTGGGTCTTCATCATCTTTAAGTGAAATTGCGAGAGAGAGTCTATCCACCCACTCATGCTTATCATCCTTCAAGCCAACAGGAGGATATTTCCATACCTCAACTATGATGTTGCCGTCATATTTGTTTGCATTCACCAAAACATCAGATTCTTTGATTCCTTGCCATTGTTGTTTGGTCATCACCAACATCTTTTCAGAGTCTGGATTCAGCATTGTATAATGTGATAGCGCATTTATACCACCGATGGGATAAAAACCTTGAGTATGAAGTTGGTCGCAATAGACTGTTTCATCAACCGGATTGATTAAATAGTTCTGAGCTGCATCCCATAGCTTTCTGCCACTTAATTCAAACTGTATAACCTTAGATTTGCCATTTATAGTTGTTCTTGAAAGCAATCCCAATTCTTCTAGGCAAGCTATGCCTAGAGTTATGCTTGTGTATGAATATGGAATTATATTCTCCAAACTTCTTGCCGATTCTCCGTTTATTCCTTTTGTTTGGAGGTGATATAATAAAATATATTGTGCTACGGGTGTAAGTATTTTTGCTGGCTTTGCTGTCTTCATCCTTTCGTTTGCCATCAGGTTGGGTAAGAAAGCAAATTTTTCAGATACGATAAAAAATACATTCTTATCAATCAGCCTCTGTCGTTCAAAAGCTGGACACGAAGTAAGAATATAAACTATAGGCTTTTTGAAAAGTGTATTCAACCTATCAGAAGTAATAGCTAAAGAACGAGGTGTACCAGGATTCTTCTTTGGCTCAACAAAAACCATAGAAACACCACCAGCCACGGCACTATAAAAAGTGTAAGATAGCGCATCACCTATGGTGATACCTTTTAGTTGTGCCTTAGTAATTTCTGCTAGTTGAATTGTTCTTCCCAATAGTATAACATTCTTCATAATATCTATTTTGCATCATTTCAATAACATATTAAAACGATGCAAATATACACATAATATCCGAATAAACAGTGAGATAGAATTATAATTCGTTGTTTGTAAAATTAAAAACTGCAAAATTGACGTTTTTATATCTAATCTGTACATAAAAGACCACTGATTTAGTCTTAACTTATAATGCAATAGTAATATATTAGTTGAAATATATTCCGCTACAAAGTGTATCCGTTATTGCTTATTCTACTTTTCTTTATAGATCTCAATATAACTTTCAGCAATCTATTGTAAGTAGTATTAAGTATAGATATAAGTATTTATACCCTTATATATACATAAGAAATACTTGTACTTCAATAATTCCAGACAAGAAAAAAAGTCTTGGAATTTATAATATTAAGCCTTTAGATCTGATTGTATAATTTGTAAGTATAAGTATAGGTATTCATCCTCTTATATACATATAAGGCCATACTTGTACTTTTTCTCTTCACCGGTACACCATTTTTATAAAATCTATCACCCTTATACATGTCGTTCAATTAAATCTTCGTCTTTCCGGGTTTTGATGTCAATTGTGATGCAAAGGTATATGTGCTGCTTTCTGCTTTGCAAGGTAATGCCGCATGCTTTCTGTGAAAATCTCCACCTATACAGGTTGTATTTACACATAAAACCTTGCACGCATTATCATCACACCTTGTTAGGCATCAGAATTTAATCAATCCCGTAAGAAGCGGAAGCTAAACATAGGGAATAAAAATTATTAATATGATGCAGATAGCAAGCAGATTCGTACAATGGGCAGTCCCTTCATTGGAGACGCTCAAGGATAGCAAGGTTTATCAGTTGCGTGAACGCCTTAATCAAGGTGGCAAGTTGGACAGGAAGGAGAAAAACTGGCTCACTGAAGCCATGAACCAAAATACCTATTTCAAAAGAGCAGTTCCTCTTCAAGGTTGGAAGTTTGATTTCAGTGATGTTTGTCACTTGTATTGGGTGAAGTCCAGGTACGGACAGATATCAGAATACTATGCTCTTGACAAGACATCGCTCAGAAGCATTTTATCAGGCAGTGATAATCATATTGTTGAACTTATATAGATTGAAATAGCGTTGCTGAGATTGTGACTTATAGAGATGAAGTCATCATCTATGATTAATGAAATTATTAACTAACAATTAAAAAAATACTATCATGGCAAATCTGTGTGATACTCAATTTATTATTACCTGTGGTTCAAAAGAACCTATCATGAACCTTTGGGAATCCATGAAAGAACTGGGAGCGGAAAAAGGCTACATGCCGTTACATCAACTAGCCGAGCACTACGGCATAGACTATGAGAAGAAATGTATATCAGTGAGAGGGCACGTTTATTGGGCTGATATCGAAGCCAACGAAGAGGATGACCTTTACAAACTATCATTTGATGTAGAGAGTGCATGGTCGCCTACCATCGAATTATTCGAGGAGATTGATTCCAAGCTTGGAGAATTGTTTAATATACATTACCGAGCCATTGAATGTGGATGTGACATCTTTATTGTTCATGACCCGACTTACTCATTCTTTCCAGAGGAAGCCTGTGTCTCATCTTCAGGTAACCCATTTGAAGATTGTCTTGAGGATTGCTTTGATACTGTTGCCGATGCAATAAATCATTGGTCATCTATCATGGGAATATCTCAAGGAAACAGAACTGAGGATGAAATGCTGGACTACATCAACGGCTTTGAATACGATGATGAAAACACTTATTTCTACATCAACCGTTTCGTATTCGAGTAATTATTAACCGTCGGGGCTGAACACCTTCATTTGGCTATAGCCCCGGCATAAATCAAATTAAAAATGAGAAATATATTTAAAATCGCCACTATGTCTATCTTGATAGCCGGCACTATGTGTTCCACTTCTTGTAATTCCAACGATGGTATTTTGGAGGAAATAGAAGATGCACAACCTGAAACAGCTAAGTGGCAAGAGCCTTATCATACAATCGGAGCATCTGTAGACCAAGTTAAATCCTATATGGCGGTATCTATGAAAACGTATTCTCTGCAACGTGAGATTACTTCGTCATGCATCCAATTATCCTATTCAAATGGAAAAGGACAAGAAGGTATTCTATATAGTTTTGGGCTGAATAATGGAGCACTATTTTCAGTCATAGACACGGAATCAATGGCAAGGAAAGAAAGCATTACAGCCTACCTACGTCAGCAATATAGTCTGATAGCAGAAAGCGATGGTCAGGTAATTTTCACCAATAAGGATAAGGATATCATTGTCAATACTGAGTATGTTTCAGACGAGTATTTCAATGTGTGCTATTCTTTTGTAAGCAAATAAGTATGAGTACATTAAAAACTCAAAGCAAAGCAGGGGGCATAGAGAATAAAATTCGCAATGCTTCTGAAAGTCTGGGGTGGAGCTTAAATACATATCAGTCATCCACCAATCAGCATACTTTTGAATTTTCCCAATATTCTCCGGCTGGTCAGGACTTTTCATTTGAGATAACGATGGAAGATGAGAAAGCAGAGTCTTTTATAAAGAGTCTCCAGGATTACTATGAAGGCTTTGATGTCGATTATGAGACTTATTTATGGATAGGAAGTGATGGACACGGGAAGAATGGCGCACCATATTGCATAAAGGATATACTCGTTGACATGGAATCTGTAGAGGATATGATTCAGAAACTTTTTCAGGCTCTTGAGGACGCATTAATATGAAAAGCTCAATAAGATTTCTGTGTTTCATTTAAGAATTTAGCCTATCTGATGACTCAGGTAGGCTTTTCTATACTAATCCCAATCATTGAGATTCTCAAGGTTCCATTCCATTACAGGAATTTCAGATTGCTCCCCACTTATGGGTGCATTACATTTTATTTCTTCACAGGAACAATGTTCGTGGCAACAGTGATCATGCTGGCATTCGCTGCCACAAGAACAATCGCATTCCTCTTGTATATTATCAAGTAACATTCTTTTTTAGACTATTATTAAATCACTTGTAAAGATAAAACCTTTTAATCATGTCAACAAGCAAATGGTTGAATTTGCAGCCTTTGACATTAGAAATCAAATGCAGTTACCATTTATAAAGATTAATCCGGTTATAATAGTTTTCTCTGCTTCCCAAATGCAGCATTATTCTTTATGTCATCTGACGCTGTCTGTTTTCCCTTCATCACCGCAAAGGTATATGTTACCCTCAGAGCACAAAGGTCAGACCTGTGGTTGTGATGCGGAATCTCCACCTTACAGGTAGTATTCGGCTCACAAACCTTTGCTTATTCTTCTTGCAACACCTTTTGTGGCGGTATAAAGGTGAAAACATACCGACGGCGACAGGTGACGGAATAAAAAAAACTGCAAGTGGGGAGAAACCTCAATTCATAAAGGTTCAACACCCGGCAGTTCATGGTTCAAGAATAAATTAATTTCTATCATTATGAAAGTATTATACGCAGCAGACTTACGAGAGTGTTCAAGCAAAGACCTTATGTGCAGAGTTTCAGAAAAAAATGGAGATGAAGTGAACGAAAATATATCTTTCGATGACTTTGTCTTATCGCTAACCCCAGCAAAAAAACGTTTTGCTCTTTCTTTAATTGAGCTTTACAAACGGGATAAGGTAAATAGTGATGCTATAAGCAAAATAACATGTGCCAATGACATATATCGTCTTATGTATCCTCATCTATATGGCGTGAAGGTTGAGGAGTTTTGGGCTATATTTATGACCAATGCGGCTAAGCCTATCAAGGTTCAAAGATTCACTATAGGAGGTTTGACTTCAACGTTGGTTGATACACGTGTTGTGCTTCGTGAGGCTTTGCTTTGCCAAGCTACTTGCATGGCTGTTTGTCATGTTCACCCATCTGGAAGTACAAGACCATCGATTGATGATGACAACATAACAATGAAGATTAAGCAGGTATGCGAGGTGTGCAATGTCCGTTTGATTGACCATTTAATATTTGCAGGAGATAATTATTACAGCTATTCTGACGAGGGGAAAATTTAATAATAACTTTGAGTATAGCCGGTCTTGAGATTGGTTATACTCATAAAAAAATTAGTTATGAGATACAAGGTAAATACAAAATTCGTTTTTGAGGGATACTTCGAAATTGAAGCCGATAATAGAAATGAAGCAAAAAGATTAGTCGGTGAAAATTGCGGTTTAGTTATGGGTGGTAATATTCATACCAATCTTGATGATGAAGAAGTGGATTGGAATTTTGATACACATCCAGATATGCATATAGGTCAGATATATCGGATTAAGAAAGAATAAAGTGAACGTGTGCCATCTGGCGCACGCCAACAAAATATGATGATATTCACTTCTTCCGAAATCAATTATCCCTATTACTCTATTTTTATGAGACTTACAGCTATAGCAATAAGATTTATATATCTGAGCTATCTTATGGATTAACTGTAGTGTTATTAAAGATGTCATTTATTAGGATATGATTATATCTTAATCGTCAGAATCTCATTTATATCAGAAAGATAGTTTCCACTTCTATGGTCACTCTTTACATGCCAGGATTGTTTTTCTAAGCCTTCTACACCAAGACAAAGGCTTTTCAGTCCATAGCGTTGGTTGATGTTGTCAACTACACTCATCAGTTTACGACGTTGTGGCCGATTCTTTATCTCATCAAACAAATTTTGCTGAATAGGAAGTGCTGTACATATATCTCCCAATATTACACCTGCTTTTTTATAGTGAATACCGATTCTATATATAGCCTCCAATAACGACATTGCTGCTTTAGTTATCTCAATCGTGTCTGATGTAGGAGTAAGAAAAGTGTAGGTACTGCCATTGCTATACTGCTCAAGGTCAGTCCTGAAATTGTTGCTGCAAATGAATACTGTGATGCTACCTGATACTGAATCCTGACCACGAAGTTTATTGGCACAACTGGCGGCAAAGCTGGCAACTGATGATTTCAATGAATCCAACTCTGTTACCATGTCTCCAAAACTACGACTGGTGCAGATAGTCTGTTTTTGCTTGACCTCTGATGTGTCAATGCAAGGAATGCCGTTTAGTTCCATCCAAGTCTGAACCATTGCCTTGTTGAAGTGTGAGCGAATCCAGCTTTCTTTTTTATCAGCCAATTCCAACGCACTATGAATGCCATAGTAATTCAGCTTTTGAAATGTCTGTCGACCGATTCCCCATACATCGGAAAGGTTAAATAACTCTAACGCTTTACGGCGTTTGGCTTCCGTGTCAATCATACAGACACCATTATAACCTTTATAATTCTTGGCGAACTTACTGCTCATTTTTGCCAGTGTCTTGCTTTGGGCAATACCCACACTTACCGGCACGTCTGTCCATAATTTTATTTTATTGACAACGTCTCGCATGTACTCCTCAATATTATAGTACTTTTCATAACCATCAAGGTATGTGAAGGCTTCGTCAATGGAATACTGATCTACTCTTTGAACACATGACCGCAATATACTGTTGATACGTCTTGACATTGCAGCATATAGGTACATATTAGTGGAAAATATAGTCACATTGTTGTGCTCAACGATATCACGTACCTTGAATACAGGGTCTCCTCGATGCAGACCTACAGCTTTTGCCTCAGGAGTAAGTGCAACGATAATACCATCATTTGACCCGGTGACGCAAACCGGCTTTCCATCCAGACCTGGATGAAAAACTTTTTCTACAGAACAGAAAAATGCATTTGCGTCTATTAAAGCTATCATATTGATAATTAGTTGATACTACAATACTTTATTGCTATAATACGTATTTATGTATATCCTAACAATAGTAATAATGTGAAAATGTTACTACTTAGATGTTGTAATTAGGATTAGATGTTTGGCTTGTGGATGATGAATGTTACCACTCCCCAAACACTGAATGAATCACCTTCTTTAATTTCCATCATTGGAAAATCTGAATTAGCAGGTACCAACCATCGTTTGCCATTTCTTTGTTGAACCAGTTTTACTGTATACTCTCCATTTAGTTCGCATACAGCTATCTGTTTCTCTGTCGGATTGCGTTGGCTTTTATCGACAATAAGAATATCACCATCATGAACACCGGCTTCAATCATGGATAAACCTTGAACTCGTATCAAATATGAAGAATCCGGGTTCGGACAAAGCATACGCAGCAATTCAATATCTTGTGCCATCTCATCGTTATTCAATGGAATTGGGAATCCTGCTACAATCTTTACATCAAAGAAAGGAAGCGACATAGGTCTCACTTTTGATGCTGCTGTGACTTGACCCAATGAAGATAAGGTCTCTTCATCAGGCAAAGACTTATCTGACTGCATTTGTTTGACAATGCAATCTTTAATGAAATCCGTTTTATTTAAGTGGCTATCTATATAGGTAGCTACTTCCTTATCGGCACGGAAGTTATATTGCCTGCTTGTTCCTTTTTTACGACCGGAGCCTTCTCTACGACCTCCTCTAGTCCCTTTTTTATCTTGTTCAGCCATAAGATTACGATGAATGGTTTTTTCTGGCAGCAAAGTTATACTGTTTTATTGAAATGCGTAATACGTTTTTCATATATTTATGAACAATCTGTGTTTTTGTGGCTTTTTACAGTAAATCAGATGCCCACTGCTTACGAACATAAAGGTAACGTTGTCTTTGTTTTAGTTCTGATTTTCTCTTGACTGGAACTTCCTTCCCATTATCGTTTGTCTTACCATCTTCTTAATTTTCAATTTTGATACCTGCTGTAATTGTTGGCTCTTTCTTTATCGAAACAGATACATTTGTTCTTGTTGCTGCATAGTTTTAATCCATAATTCTGTGTAGCACTCTTTATCTGGTATTCCTACCATTAATGCCAAATTGAAGCAATGCTGTATGAACTTCGAGATTGCATCCTGCATCTATCCACTCCTGAATTGTTTTGATTTCTACTTTCTCATCATGATATTTTTGACGAAGCCCCAATTGTTTTTACCTGATGCAAAATTAGAGTACAGCACAACCGCTGGTTGCTACGGGTCGATTTTACAATCTTGAACAATAGGCTCTGTTTGCTCTATCTTCCTTTTTTCTCCAGACCGCCAACAGAAAAACGAGTATAGGAGCTTCTTCTCTTGTTGCATCCCTCTCTCTGCACTCTTTGATGGCATCGTTAAAAAAAATATGTTGAACTTCTAAAAATAAATGAAGATGAAAAAGATCGAGAACAGTTTTTGCGTGAGTGGATTTATTGGTCAGGATGCTACAATCCGTGAGTTTCAAAATGCCAGCGTTGCCAGATTCAGTTTAGCTGTCAGCCATGGTGAAAAGGATAAAGAGGGTAAGGTCCAGTACACCTCTGCATTTGTAAACTTAGAGGCATGGCGCAAGAACGAAGCCAAGTCTTCCTTCGACATTTTGAAGAAAGGGACACTCATTACCTGTCAAGGATATCTGAAACCTGAAACTTGGACAGGTGAAGATGGTAAAGAACGTAACCGTATTAATTGGGTAGTAACAAAGTTCTATCCTGCCGAAGAGATTGAACAGGGAAAGAAAGGCTAAACACCTTTCTTATCTCTCATAAGGAGCGGTCTTCGGATCGCTCTTTTTGTGTATTCTCACATCTCTTTTATAGTTATACTTTTATAATTGTTCTCCGCACAGAACTACAGTATTGCCACACTAATACGTAGCCAATACAGGTTTTATCTGCCTCTTATTTCTGCCGCAAAGGTATGTCCGCCAAATTCCCACCAATGAACCTTGTATGTTTTTTTAATTTCCCTTTGGTCAAAAAAACATGCATGAACCCTTGGCTTGAAGAAATTTTCGGCGAACCAAATACGGCAGCATAATAAGAGGATCAGATAAACCTCATTAGTATTAACTTTTAAATTATATGTGATGGCAAATGCGTGTATTTCAGAGTATAAGCTCTATGGAAATAAGGGAATGATAAATCAATTATTCTCAAAGTTTGAGAAGATTTTCCATGCTGACAGAAGTGAACATGCCGATAGGAAAGGTACGTATCTTCCTATGCCTTGGTTGGGATATGTAGTAAAGGAGATTTTGGAGTTAGACCCGGAAAGGGATGACATCTACTGCCGAGGTATAATATCTTACATTGACGAAAAGGTAAGAAACTGCGATGATGATACTGCTTTTTTCCAAATTCAGACAGAAACGGCTTGGGTTCCCATGAACGGGGTATTTAAGCTGATAGAAGAAAAATTTGGTATAGAGGTTTTCTATATCGCTGAAGAACTGGCTATGGGAATTTTTGAAGGAAATGATACAGAGGGTCGTTTCTTTACAGACCGCTATATATTGGATGATACAGAACTTGATATGGACTATTTTGACAGTTTTGACGATTTGGCTTCTGTTATCAACGACTTGATAGGAGAAAAGCCAAATATCTTTGATGATATTCAAGGAATAATCTCCAAACATGAGCTTGATGAACGCATCATGGTTTACGAAATTGAATATGTTTCCCTATCTGATTAGAAACATACATATATATAACAACCTACCCGTTGGCGGAATTAAATAAGCGCATATTTAAGTCTGCCAATAGGTTTGTTGTTAATGTGGTTTATATATTGAAGGATTGTAAATGCACTTATTTTCCCTAGTATTCTGGTAAACAATCCTACTGTATCTTTAGCATAATTTCTCACTATCATGAACTGATCGCATAGTTGTGAGAAATCC
Source organism: Parabacteroides sp. HGS0025 (assembly GCF_000969845.1). Lineage (NCBI taxonomy): Bacteria > Pseudomonadati > Bacteroidota > Bacteroidia > Bacteroidales > Tannerellaceae > Parabacteroides > Parabacteroides sp. HGS0025. The sequence goes on along the minus strand of NZ_KQ033904.1, from coordinate 17,268 downwards.
GTTTCGATTCTTTTCCTGGCTTTAGCAAATGGGATGAATGTAGGACTCCAGTCCTTTTGGTTCAGTCTATATGGAACTTCAAGTCTTATATTTGCAGTCTCAAACAAATCCAGTTGCACATTCTTACTAATATATCCTCTATCTCCGAGAATGCTGCAGTCATGATATTCATATTTGATATTTTTAAGATAATTGATATCGTGAACACTTGCTTTTGTCAGGTCAAAGGAATGGATAACTCCACTTAAACCGCAAATAGCGTGTAATTTATATCCATAGTAATAAATAACACCTCTTTGAGTTAATTCTTCAAACTTCTCATAATTGATATAGGCACGATCCATGGCTACAATATCACCCTTAGATAGCCTGCCTGGACGAAGCATAAAAGAGTCGTTTGTTGCTGCAGATGTAAATTTAATATCAGAAGGTATGCCTTCGTTGGCATGTATGACCGTGTGAACCTTTATTCCCCCTTTCTTCTTGCCTATTTTAGGATGACGACCTACACCTTTGAATATCAGATTAGAGAACAAGGAAATGGTGGTTGAATCTATAATCTGTAGCCGCTTCATCCACTTAGGGGTCTTACGGCTTCGGCTGTCCGAGCAAAGTCGAGAGTGGTAAGTAGTATATAAAGAGCGATATATCTCCTCAAAGATGGCTTCAGGACGTCTTTTATTGGCGTCAGCCAGCGTACTTCTTCGGGGCATAGTGACTAGACGCAAATGAACTAGTTTGCGAGCCTCGGCTAACATAGAGGTGGATATCTCTCGTAAGGAGTCAAAACGCATAATGACTGCATAGAGCATCACTACTAGGTGAGACCAGCAGTTAAAGCTCTTGACGTAGCGCTCACCATCATGCTGCTGGCTAATTTGAAGAATTTTACTACGATCAAGCAGATTTATGACTTGACTATAGAGCGGCTGTCCGCTAAAATGTGTACTTTTACCCATGGTTATGTTGTTGGTGTGGTAACTTACAAAATAACCATAAAGGGCTGAATCCACAAAATGGAAACAGCCCTTTATTATTTCAGCTTAAAAAGTTTCATCGGACAGCAATAAATTCCAATACAGAATACCACGACCGGATTGTCAAATTAGTCAATGATAATGCTCACCGCTTCTTGGAGGCAAGGGCGTCAGCATAAATTTCTTTTATATCTGTCACACTCCGACTTTCGCCGAGAGGCGTAGGTCGGAGTTACTTGGAGTATTTTGGGAGTTATATCTCTATCAGATTAGCATCATTGAGTTGAGAATAATCTACGTTCATAATGGCACCATTGGAAAACGTGATAGCGTTATTATGGGTAATTCCATGCTGTATATGGATATGCCCAAACAGGTGTAGCCGTGGGTGAACCTGTCTTATCCGTTGCAACAATTCTTCCGAACCGTAGTTGATATTATCGTCAAAATCCAATATACCGTATGCAGGGCTATGTGTTATCAATACATCTGTATCGAGCGGAATTCCGGCATAGTTCCGGCTTTGTCGGTCACTGATGCAGTCACTCATAAACATAGGCACACCGTAGAACTTCAAACCTTCAATTTCTATCCCGGAATTGCATAGGTAATGGACATTGTTATCAAGACCATTGATGTTAGCTTCATACAGACATTCATCATGGTTGCCACAAATGAATATCTTGTGCGGATATAGGAGGTCGCAAAACCAATTCAAGAAGTCAAGGGCTTCATTCTCGCTTCCTGCCATGGTGAAATCGCCCGAATGAACCAGAATGTCCGCTTCGGGAAGGTCATATAGCCGATGATGGCAACTATGAGTATCTGAAAGATGCAAGATTTTCATCTTATGATATATCGTCTGTTAAGGTAATCCATCCACTCGTTGAGATGGGGAATTTCGATTTCACTCAGACACTTCTGCATCAAAGGGAACAGTTCTTCGTATGTGATGTGCTTGAATGTTTTCAATCCGTCCGGTGTTAGTTTGGATTCATATTCGTTCCAGACTTCCGAGAAATGCCCGTTGTCTCTTGGGTAAACCGTGAGGCTTGTAAACTCAGAAAGTTTATCATCTGGTTTTTCACTCAATCCAAGTACCATGGATGCGCCAAGAATATGGTTGCGCCATATCTGGCGATAACGGTTGGCTACTACATGGGGCACCATTCTCTCCTTGTCTTCAAAGGGGACATCTGCTATAAACTCCGGTTTGAACCAGCCGCAAGCATTACTTGGGTTACTGTAATTGCCGGCAAGATGAATACCGGAAGCGTTGTGTGTTTCTTCCCATTCCTTTGTGCCACGTTTGATGGGATATTCCTTTTCCGTATATTTTACTTCAATGCCAATACCGCCTTTTTCATTGAGATTTGCTCCCTTTGGAATGTATTCGATATAAACGTCAAAGGATGTGCCATCGACAAGACCTTTCGGGTTATACTCAATATTTATCTTGCTGATGGCAGCGATTCGCTCTTCTCCGAGAATACAATTGAACAGTCGGGCTGTTCCATCCAAGTCATATCGCAAAGGAAAGAATACGTTGTATGGGATGTGTTCGCTACGCAAAAGATTTGTAACCATTTGCCCTTTTGTCAAAGAGGCTTCTTTGTTTACTTCTTCTGTTATCTCTTTTCGGAATCCGCTAAAGAAAATTCGATAGAGGTTATTCTCATCACGGCAGTCCTTCCAAGTTAAGGAACTCCTTACCTCAATCTTATATTCCTTGCCATTCTTCCGAATAGTACGGATTGGGAATCTATCAGCAGCAATGTTAATCTCCGGGTCATTGACCTTGAAATCTATTTGATGCTGTCTGGCTATAGCCTTAAATTCAGAGTGTTTCATAATCTACTTATTAAACAATATCCACCTTCCAGTCACCTTCACATAATAAAACACTGGCTGCAGGTACTTCCAACAGGTTTCCCGCAAGTGTCAAAAGGTCATTGTAACCTTTTACTTTGACCTTTATGACCGAGTACTCGTTTTGGAAATTCTGGTACGTGATACGTTCTATTATGCAACGAAGTTTCTGCATGCCAATGTTATAATGGGTCAATCACATTACCTTTTGTCTTTCCGCCAAACGCTTTATGAACAAGATAATGTGATTGAATCATTTGAATACATAATAATAGTAATAAATAAGCTTGCTAATTAATTATATCATCGTATAAACTTAAATCTTTCGGTCAAGTAACTCGTCACTATATCCAATCATGACCTCTTTATTATTGATAAGAATAGAAATCCCATCTTCATTCCAATCAGTACAGCATTCTATAGCATAACTTCCGTCTTGAAAAAAGAGAATTTCCTCTGGTTGAACATGTTCGGGAAATTCGTTCATTACCCATTCAAGGCTTCCGGAAATTTCTGAATCTGGGTCATCAGATATAAACTGTGCCAGTTTTACTTGAGTTTCCTCGTCGATAGCAGAAATGGAACTCTTGAAACATTTGTAGGCTTCTCTTTGCTTTTCATTAGGTTCCTGATTGGGATAACTTGAAGTTCTGATGTCAAGATTATAATTTTTACCCCAAAGAGAAATAGCTTCTTTTTTGATCCAACCGTGGTTGAATGTCAGATTACCAAATACTTTATCTTCCATGATTATTTTGTTTCAGATTGTTTACTTTTTAATACGGAAATACCTCCTGTATGTGGAACATTATGATGTATTTCACGAGGAACCTTTTCCATCGTTTTGCAGTCTTGTTTCTCATGCCATGTGTAGTCATTGTCTGCTCTCCATTGTTGTACTTCTTCTACTGTACAACCCCTTTGTTCTGCTAATTTTTGGTCAGCTTGATCAAAGTTTCCGCCTGCACCAAATCTTCTAGTTGAGAAATCATCTATTTCAACAGTACCTTTTGATACTTCTGAAAAATCTGGTTCTCCATCTTTGAATGGAATACCATCAATTCCATGCTTATCCAAAATATCGCCCCAAGTTTGCCCTTCTTCATTAGCTTTAGTTGGAATATCTACTCTATCAGGATACCAATCAGAATTTCCTGTCTCTCCTGACCATTCACCAGTACGAGGGAGTCTGTTGCAAAATGTATTTTCCCCAAGTGAGTTAATCGGTTGATCAATTGGGGCAAAGGATGTTTTAATATCTGACGGTGCTATTTTCTCAGCCTGTTTCCATAAATTGGAAAGCTGATCAGCCATCTGCTTTGCACTTTCAGGATTTAGAAAATCTACCATATATTTATCTATTAATTTGTAGTTTATATTCTATATTTCTTTTCAAAAGCCTCAGGTATAACTCTTTTGATTTCGGCTAAATTTGGAGCATATAAAAAGCTAAGATAATAGCTGGTGCTTTCATTCCGAGACTAATATGGAGAGTATTACTATCAATCCCTTGATAAATAAAAGAAGGAAAAATTCCATAACTAATCCAAGCATGGAGCATTTCTTTAGCTTCACCATCGAGAAAGAGAAGTCTTCTGATTGTTTTATCCAATTCAGGAGTATCCTTGTACCCATCGTTGAGCAATGCTGTTTTTATCTCTGTATAATTCATATTATGCCCAATTCCCATTTATCATATCTTTGTTAATTTCTCGAATTACAGTACTTCCTGCATAATTAGCATCAATCTCAAGAGGATTATAGATATATCCCCATGGATCATACACATATGGTGCACCTAGAGTATACTCTTCATGTCCTGTTTGCCATTCTTTTTGCACGTCTTCAGGAACTCTGTGTAATCCCTTTATAGTTTCATACTGATATTGATGACGTAATTCATGAGTGATGGTGTCTATAAGTTCGATAGGAGAAATCCTATTGTCTTTGATATAATTGTCATTCAAATATATACTGCCGTCACCATTATTATATCCTAATATACAAGATTGCATTTCCTCAAAGAATACGCCTCCGTAAATCTTTAATTCAAAAGCTTTAGCTACTTGATTTGCATATTCTTGAATCATCATAGTTTTTGATTTGGATGAAAGAGAATCCCAATCTCTAATTATTTCAGGAGAAAAGACTTCTTTGGCGGCTTTCACACAATTTGATATACCGAAATCCCGAGTCTCTGGGGAGGTGGCTTGTTCTTTTAAACAGAATAAATCACCACTCCATAATTCTTTATTTCTAATTAGTACTGATGCGTTAATATTTTAATTAAAAATCAAATAAATTGAGTTCTTTGACATTTTTGTTTTGATTGAGTGGTTCAGCAAGAGTTAGCAACTCCTTCATGTCTGTTTTTTCTAGTGCGGAAACGCTGAGTAATGTGGCGCACTCGGTAATCGTATATGGGCTTTTATATGTCGCCTTAATTCTTGCAACTACAAGATAGGTACATATTGCCATCCATAAGTGAGTTTTGACCGCGTTCTCTGTATATCCCCACAAAGTCTTGACTGTTAGATTTTGTTTTATCCATTTGAAGAACACCTCGATTTGCCACCGATTTCGATAGATATTAGCGACTTCCAAGGCGCTGATTTCAACATGATTGGTAATAAACCTAAGTTCTTCATCATTTTCAGAATCGTAGTATTCTACCATTCTGAGACTTTGAGGATATAAACGACTAGATTTATAACCTGTAAGTTTGATGAGATAATCGCCTCTAAGCCCTATCGTCTCGTCCAAATTGTAATTCTTCTCAAGAATATCAAACTGCATATTATCTTTCGCTCTAGTGACAAAATAGGCATTGCATTGATCCATACGGAATAGAGCAGCAAAATCAACATAGGCTTTATCCATCGCATAAATAGCAAATGGTATTGGTTCCATAATGTCAAGTGCATTGCTGTCATGCCATTTGCCATGGGTAATATGAATGAAAGTAGGAATGCTACCTCGCAAATCAAGAAGCGTATGCATCTTGACTGCACCTTTAGAATACTTGCCTAAAGCCCATGTGAGTAACTTTATACTACAAGATATTGTAGTAGAATCCAATGCGAATATATCGTAATCAGGTAGAAACAGTCCTAAGACTGGTTCTCTTGAATACATTGGACGCACAATATCAATAAGCACGTGTCCTAATCCCTCATAAATGCGATAGTCGCGTCTCTCATTTGCACGAGATAGTGAAGATTCATTTACCGTTTGACGAAATCCAAGGTGATAGAGGCTTTTTTCGTGTGCTTTCAGGCACAAGCAAATATCGCGCAATGAATTGCAAACGGTTAATTGGCCAAATAAGAGATGAAGTAGTTGGTTGTAACAACTCAAATTTCTAGCATGGAAGTCTCCGTTATACAGCTTGACTAGTTTGTCAAACTCATATTTAGGGATAAATTCAACAACCTGCGAGAATATATACTTGCCTAAATTCATAATTTCATGGTTTTAAGACCACAAAATTATCCACTCATTTCAAATCAAAAAATCAAAGAACGCTTGTAATGTATTTATATATAATAACTTAAGTGTAATCAGGTGCAATTTATTGCATCACTAGTAATTTCTAATATCAGAATTAAATGATGAGAAAAAATGTCCAGGAGTTAACGACATACTATTACTTTTTTAAAATTGAACGAAACTCATTTTCCCAAACATTAGCAATATGGCGACGAGTTGGGTTTCCTTCTCCCCAATCTTCCATAAGACATTGCCTAAGATTGAAGTTTATACTTTCGGTAGTATCAACCTTACTTTTGATAAGAACATCTAACTGGTTGTTGAGATTATTGAAGTCTTTTGCTTCTGCTGCGGCTTTTTCCACATCAGACTTAAGACCGAGAAGTTGTGTGATAATTTTTGCCAGTTCTGGAAATTTTTCATCTTTCCAAAGCGTAATTGAGGATGTCTTCTGGTATCCGCTTATGAGATTAATAAGAGTAAGTCGCATTTGATTAGAAAGTCGCATTGTCTTCACAACACTCTTGAGATCATCAATCAATTCAATTCTTTCTGAAGCAAGAACTCTTCCTCTTATTAAAAAGTTTATTACCTGTGATAAAGCATTTTCATTATCAAAGTAATCAGTAGAATCTTCCTTTTGAACATACTTTATTCTTTCACCGTCATATTGCTTAACTTTACACAAAACTGGACTTACCCAATCATTTTGATAAACTACAGCCACTCCTGTGGGAAGTTTAGCTATTTCATCAATCTGATAATCCTTCATAGCAGCAGCTTTACCGGAAATTCTACGGTCATCACCATCAGGAAGGCGCATGATAATTTTAGTATTGGTATTTTTAATCGCTGCAGGATCAACCGAAGTTGGAGATTGATCTACAATAATGAAACCTTCACCGTAAGTTCGCATTTCAGCGATGGCATTAGTTATCATTTCAACAGATTTTCCCATTACATTAGAGCCTTCCATAGATTGCTCTGTGGAAGTCCTTTTGAGGATATTGTGGGCTTCTTCAAGTACAGTAATATGTTTGAGATTAGAGTTTGCATCTTTCGCAGACACCATTCTGTATTCATTTAGCCTCATAATGAGAATACCCATAATCAGCGCTTTTGTTTCCTGCGATCCTATCCGACTTAAGTCAATAATAGTATTATCATCAAATAGAAAAGCATCTGAAAGTTCTTTGACTGAGAAAATTTCCCCATTGATACCATTTGTTAACGATTCAACTCGGGTAACCAAAGAACCTATATAGTTGCCCTTCACCTCCTCGGAATAGGCCGATGAATTAATGGCTTTCTCTAGTTCAACAAGAAGGTCATCGAATGACGGGAATAAATCATTATTGTCTGAATACCTGTTGGTAGAATGATACAAGTCCCAGCCGCAATTTTCGTAAGATTTTAGTATCGCTTTTTTGAGAACGGCAGGCATCGCTGCATACATAGGCCAACAAACATTGAATATTTCGGTAAGTCGGTCTATATGTTCGAGGACATGAATACCTTCTGGAAAGCGGAAAGGATTGATGCGAAAGAGTGGAGTTAACATAGGATTTGTCCCTAATATGTTGACATTGCCAAACACATCTTTATATTCTCCCTTTGCTGGCTCTATAATAAGAAATTTGGCTCCAGCTCTTTTGGCTTCGTGAATCAGTTTATAAACGGTTTCACTTTTGCCACATCCAGTTGAACCTGTTACGAAGATATGTTGAGTCAAACTTTTAGCATCAAGATTAACTTCATTCTTGATTCGTTCAATACCTTGGTCAAATATAATTCCTAACGGAAGAATACGTTTTATCTCTTTGCCATAATGTCTTACAACTTCTTTAGCAAGTGAAACATGTTCTACTACTGGTAATCCGGGAACTGATTTGCGAGGTAAACTTAACATCATCGATAGTTCCTTGCTGTTGACAAGAGATGAATTTTCCACAGGAAAAGTTATATTAATTTCATCCTTGGAATACTCAAAAAGCGGATGACGAAAACTGCAAATAGAATTTGCCAACTGCTGGAGTGCATAAGAATTGCCACAGTTGTCATCTCCACACCATGTATTTACAGCTGAGGATTCTACTCCTGATTCTTCTCCTTGCATAATGGATTTGAATATTGATGCTCCAGTTTCAGCCGATGCAACATCATTGTCAAATGAGAAGAAATAAGCAGAGGTTGACCATAAGCCAGTACTTTCCGACATTGCAATCCTATCAAGTTGCTTATCTATTCTTTTTTGCAACTCTTCAACATGCTTATTATGAAGTGTCAAAGTAAAATTCTTTCCACTCTGTATTGTTGCGGTACGTCCATTTGTTTCATTAAAATTCTCAATATGAGAAATAGCATGAGCATCGTTTACATTGGTCGAGTCACTTTTACTATCTCCATATGTATCAGTGGTCCCCTTTGTAGTGGTCTTACCTGCTGCTCCTGCAGCAGCTAATCCAGAGCCAACACCAACGCCGGCAAAAGCTAATCCGGCTGGGATTCCTATACCTGTTGCTATTAAAGCAAAACCTCCAGCCGCTGCTAAAGCACCACCAATAATACTTGACGCTTTAGCAAGTGTACTTTTATTCGAAACACTTTCATTAGTCGAATTGGAATGATTAGTGCTCTTAGTGTGAGAAGAGCCTTCGGTATGAGTATCAGTTACACCATTGCTATAGCCTTTACTTCGGCTGATTGCGTTTGCTAATGATTCGTTGGTACTATACGTTAATTGCTGTGTGGCTACTGCTGAAAGTTGTGTATAGAGTGTTTCATATTGAGTCCTCATTTCAGATATAGTTGCCGATGTAAGGTTAGCCGCCAAGATAATAGAGGTATATCTCCGTCCCTGCATAGCCATTGCTAATTTCTCAATGCCTTGGACATAATTTGAGTTGTTATATGTGCCATTTTCGTCTTTAAAAGAAGGCACACCAACGCAAGAACTAACAGAAGTAGCTTTATGTAATTTATGAAGAAGACGTTCTTGGTCAGAGAAATTCTCACCTTGTTCCACGATAGAACAATCCTCCAGCATAATTCCTGGAAATTGCCCCTGTAATGAGGAGCGGAAAGTTTCGGCGACAGAACGATCCCCTTTTTTTTCATCATTGTTCCGAACACCAAGATAGAAATCAGTGTGATCTACAAAACCATCTACTATTAAGAAAATAGAACAATCAGCATAGGTCATAGCACTAATGGCACTGATGAATTTTTCGGTAACAAATTCATCTTTTTCATATACCATCTTCTTGATTTTAAAAAGAATAATGCCTTTACCAATTTCTTTTTCAGAAAAAGGAAGAACCTTTAGATTTGTAAGTTGCGTTAGATATTCTTTAAGCACAACATCGTCTACCATAGCCATAGCATTACCTGCAGTTCTGAGGTATTCTTCAATTTCCGCTACATTTGACGAATAAAGTTCATGTTTAGAGGGGTATTCACTAGCTTCCGTTGGATTTGTAGAATTAATAGAAATCGGTTCTGCCACATTTTCGTGAGAGAAAACTGAATCCTCAGATATATTGGACGTTGGAGTGAATACCGTTTCGCTTGGGCGTTTCTTGAATTTATCGTGAATCGTACTCATTTGCGTATATCATTAAGAATTAGAAGAACACCTCCAATTAGAACAGTACCACCGAAGATCGTAAGTAGTGTTTTCCCAAAGCAAATGCCAGCAGCTGTCAAAATAGCGCCACCAGTAGTTACTGTAATAGAGGTAGGTTTTACTTTACTTTTTTTTCGTGTTACTAGCATAGTATCAGATGCTGGTTTAGATGAAGATTGTTGTTCTTCCTTTTCCAACGTTTCCGCTTTTTCTTTACCAACAACTTCTATAACAGCTTGATAAAATGCAAGTTTTTCAACAGAAAAATTTGAGTCAAGATCATTCTTAACCTTAAATAGAAAGGCTTCATTCCAGTCTTCCTTTGGAGGAACATTATAATTAGCTTCTTTATTCTCTTCAAAGAGATTGGGTAATTTTTCTTTTGCATAAATCAGCATTTCAGCGAATGTTTTTCCACGAGGATCAAGAAGAAGCTCGTTTGACAGGGCTATGCGTACTTTACCCACGTTACCGTCTTCAACTGCTTTTATGAAATGTTCTTTCATGTCTTACTAATTTAGAAATAAATTAATTTATTAACTCGTTCAATAATTTCCTCCATCCATTTAAGGTTGGAAACTTGGCGATTTATTTCAGCCTGAGTTCTATTGGAGGATTCAGTACTTAGCTTGAGTTCTTCAAGCTTTTTGCAGAGCACATTGTCTATCTCAATAAGATAGTCTTTAAGATGTTTTTTAATCCTATTTGATTCTGACTGGGCATGAGAATATGCTGCGGATTTTGCATCTCTGAGTTGCTCCTGTAAAGGCTCTAGATAATCTGCTATGACTTTAGACATATTCACATATTCAATATTGTTTGGTATGTGAACAGTATAAGATTCTTCACGGGTTTCATACCGTTCAGAGCCCCAAGTCCATGGGGCAAAAAGCCAGTTAGTTTTTCTTTTTCCACGGACGGTACGAGTTCTTTCTTCGTTATGCCCTTCATCAACTGTGGTGCTATTTTGGTCCATCAATCGATTTAGATCATCAAGTTCTTCAGCGACAAAATCCAAAGGATGAAGGAACAGCTCTTGATTACTTGCGGTAATACCTAAATCAGTCAAATGACCTTTATATTCATCAAGAATTGTCTTATAAAGTGTCTTAAAACCACATTCAAGTATAGTAGAAATTCTTGAATCTAATTGATTAAGGATTTCTAGGCTTTCTTTTTCAACATCTTTGATTTTATACAAGGCTTCCGTTTTCTTAACTTTATCGCTGTTGTTAAAACGGAAAATGATCTTTTCTATTTTTGTTTTAGTTACATCAACGTAATCATCGATGTCGTCTTTGACATTACTAGAGAGATCTTCTTTGTCAATAAGACGAGACAATGTTTGAGCGGACTTTCCTGATTCGATACGATTTTGAATATCTGCAATCTTTTGGTCAAGCTTAACTTTGAGTTCTTTGTTTTTGCGAATATTTTCTTGCAGGGATGCCACTGTACGGAGTTCATTTAAACGGTTATTAAATGAGTCTACAAGGTCTTTTACTTTCAGTGCACGGGCATATTTGTCAATGTAAAGGCCAATCGCTGCTTCAATAGAGACTATACCGCTGTGGATTTCTACAGCTTCTTCTGGGGAAAGTTTCTCAAGCATACTGTCTATATCATGTTTAGCAGACACAGGAAGATTATTATAGGAATAGTATGTGTCGAATCGCATTTCAGGATATTCCTGAACAAGGGGACCAAAAACAGGAAGTACTTTGGGAATAGCTGGCTTATTTCTGCATTCAAGCGCAGCAAGTGCAGAGACAGGAAAAAGATTAGGGGAGAGAATGTGGTAGTCTTCTAGAACTTCACGAGCTGATTTCAAAGCATCTTCCGGATTTTCATCTTCTGGATTGAAACTGTCCATTTGATTAATGGCAAAAATGTATCTCTCGCGAGACTGTTTACCTCCTTTATCCATACATTCACATACGTAATCCATAAAGTTCTTTTGATCATCAACATTAAGCTGACGCCCGTTCATTACGAATAAAACGAGAGATTTATCCGAGTCCTCAAGCATTTTGTACGTCATGTGACGGTGATTTGCATCCTGAGAGTTATTAGGTCCCGGAGTGTCAACAAGAACAAGTCTCATACCTACACTATCTACGCAAGGGATTCTTCCATATATGTCTATTGCAGAAATAGAGGTGTCCGTATTCCATTCGCGCATGGTTCGGTACACAATGTTGGGATCTTCTTTAAGTTTGTTACCTTTTGAATCGTATGCGATAGCTGCAAAATTATCTTGGTCAGTATCAATTATGCGAACAATAGTAGCAGTAGTTGCCATATTTGCAACAGGCATCAATTTTTTATCAAGAAGGGCATTAATTAATGTAGACTTGCCAGAACTCATAGTGGCAACTACGTTAATTTCAAATTCTTGATTTTTAGCTTTTTCAAAAGCATTTAAAATTGATTTGTCACGAAGCTGTTCAACTGGTCCTTTTTTTATTTCATCAAACAATTTGTCTACCTCAATTTCAACATCGCTTACACTTTGTTGGAACTTAGGAAGTAAGTTACAAGAAATCTGACCGAAAGACTCAATTGAACACTTCAAATCATTATAATCAGTCTCTGTGCCAATAAACTCAATTTCATAGTTTCGGTCACTACATTCTTCAATGAGTATTTCGGGCAGACGAGATGACCACTCTTGTATCCTAAGTTTCCCAAAATTCAACTTGCTATTGGCTTTGGGCTTTTTACCATCTATGAGAATTTCTGTACTCAGTAGATAGGGATTGTATTTTATTTTTATTTGTTTCATTGACTAACAATTATTGATTCTAAATTAGACAAACCGGAACGAGCAAAGAAATCCTCATCAGCAGAACAGACACCAGTACCATACATTCCCATATCAAAAAAGGTAGTAGACATTTGTGCTTTGAACTGTTTTAACTCCACCTTCTCTAAAGGAGTAAGGCTTTCAAAACACTCTTTTTTGAGAAGCCATGCCATCTTTGCTGATATCGGAACGACCAATGCATCTGTTTCTCTTTTTTTTAGAGAGGCTTTGAATCGTTTCATAATCATTTCTATAGAGTCGTCTTCAGGGTCGAATCTATCAAGCTGATTCAAAATAAATATCTTTTTTTTCTTAGGTATTGATAAAACCTTATTTATCATGAAGGCTTCATCTTCATTCTCTATATATGGCGCATTGATTACACAAATAATAGAATCATAAGTACCATTCTTGATTGCAGATTCTGTAATTATTCGATGTGTCTCATCGTATGCATAATTAAGTCCGGGGGTATCTATTAGAACGAGTGGACTTTCGGAAAGAGTTCCAGAGAATTTGATAGAGATTAAATGCTTATCAGTTTGCGATAAATCTACTTCTTGCGTTTTTTCTATATAAACTCCATCAGAGTAATACACTCCATCATCTATGGGACGATTATATAAATACCATAAAGTCGATGTACATGCCGTGGATTTAACTTTGGCAATTCGATGACCAACAAGAGTGTTGATAATAGTCGACTTTCCGGCACTCATTGTGCCAACAATAAGAATTCTTTTTTTAGGTTGAGAGTTGAATTGCTGATCGATTATCTGATTTCTGATAAACTCTGATTGAGTATTGTTTGGAATAATACCATTTAAAAAGAAATCACATGCGATATAATGTTTCTTCTTTGATGCTGGAGTTATGGCTTCCTTGATTATTTCCTCAGAATCATTTGTGAGTATACCAGTAAGATTGGCGATGTGATAGAAATCCCACCAAAATGGTTCATTCATACGGAAAAAACTTAATCCTTCTCTACATAATGATTGGGCTTTTCGAGCATTTCTCATTTTATTGGAGCATGCCCAACCTTCGGGGAATTTATTTCCCAAAAGAGCTTCGCACATATAATCATAACAAAATCTTGCTGTTTGATTTTGTTTTGCCAAATGAGATAACATGTCCCCAAGTCCTTGAAGATATTGCTCCTTATGTTTTTTGTTTAAATCACTGACAGGATGATTATTATAAATCAGGGATGATGTGATAAGACTTTCAATCATACAATTTTTAATGGGTTATCATCAGGATTTCCTTTAAGTTCTCTCCATTTATGAAGATCTAATAAATACTCTTGACAAGCTGGAATTTCTATTGGTTTCACCGTTTCTATACAAGTTCTTATTTCCTTTATATCATTCATTATGTTGCCAAGTTCACTATTCTTTATCAATTGAAACCTATCTTTATACACTATAGACTCCAAAGGTGTAAGTTTCTCATCGAAATAAGATGCTAAAAGATTATCTTCCATACGCTAATTTGTTAAAATGACCTTTAGTTGTGCTAAAGCCCGCCTATGAAGGTTGTACAAATTTGATACATTTACCCCTAATTCCACTGCCACTTCTTCATATTCTTTGTCTTGCATATCAAGGAGAATAATTGCTTTACGGTATCGGGGATTTGGCATTTTGTTCAACGCTAATTCCAAATTCAACCTATCAATACAGGAAAACTGAGAGATGAACTCCGGTCGGCTTTCTTTTATTAGAGCCTCAGAAGATTCGTTTTCTATCAGAGAATCTCGTTTCTTTATAAAAAAGCGTATTGAGACAACGCTTAACCAAGTCAAAAGGGTACTTTGAAAATTAAAACTTCTGAGTTTTTTCCAATTGTCAGTTACTAAATACGAAAACAACTCATTAAGGACTTCTCGTTTATCAATCTTTCCGCCAAAAACAGAATCGACAATGTATAGTAAAAGACCAGAGCACTTCTCAAAGAAAAAGTACTCTATTATTTCTGGATTGTTATGAATTATTCCATTAACAATTTCTTTATCTGTCAATTTATCGAATCCTTCCATGTCTAAGTGTTAATATGCTTGACATTTATTCTTGTATAATACATACAAATATAATACAAATAATTGTGTTATACACTATTATCCTTAGATATGTATCAATTTGCATTAATTTACTCCTAAGTTTAAGCTTGAATTGATGATTTTAAATGCAAGAGACGTGTCGTTTTTCCAAAGTAGATTGCGAAAAACATTCTTGTTACCAGTTTGAGCATCTTGGTAGAAGTCGTTT
This sequence comes from Parabacteroides sp. HGS0025, assembly GCF_000969845.1. Lineage (NCBI taxonomy): Bacteria > Pseudomonadati > Bacteroidota > Bacteroidia > Bacteroidales > Tannerellaceae > Parabacteroides > Parabacteroides sp. HGS0025. The sequence goes on along the minus strand of NZ_KQ033904.1, from coordinate 2,232 downwards.
TATTCGTGCAAAAATACTACGAACAGGAAGAACGTCAAGTATCACTTATGTTTTCGGTCGGAGGGTTTGCCGGCAGCCTTCCACAAATTTTCTCGTGCCTCTAAAATTAGGGTATTCCGTCTGCACTCTCTAACCTCACACTTGTCACCCGTTGGCGGAATTAAATAAGCGCATATTTAAGTCTGCCAATAGGTTTAGTTTATTGTTTATGTCAAAATCATTCAGAAGGGACAGTCTATATCATTGTTTCTTGACGCTCAACTATCTGGAGAATTTATGAACTTGATTTACTTGTTAAAGTCAGAAACAAAAACTCGATATTTGTGACGTTACTGATTTTCATTAGTAAAATCGATTGCCCAAACACATATTTCCCGATTGCAACAAAGCAGTCGGGAATTTCTGTTTTAAATAAGTAGGTATAACATCAAGCCCCTTGCTTATATATAGCCAAATGCTTCATCTTAGATTGACTTCTATGTATGGAAGTCTTAACCATTTCCTCTTATAATTGTATAAACTCCTTTATTTATAGACACGTCCCACACCTGTAGCTTAATGGCGAAATAGTTAGGCGATATACATCTCAATTCTTTCGAAGAATGTTGCCAAAAGTTCAAACGCAATAAGGCCTGCATTTATGCACGTTGGAAAGCTCACGGCGATAGTATCGCTCTTCGCTTGTTTCCAATGTGTATGCATTACTGCCACATTGCTTTTTGTTTGAACTATCTATTCCGCTAAACGCTACACCCGCCCAATACTTTTATAATTGTCTTTATACCTGATTAGTCTGCCACTTATACTAATTACGTTGTAATTCATCCTGCCGCCAAGAACATTTTTCTGCAAAGGTATAAAGTGCAGCCGTCCAACAGCAAATCTTGAGACCTCATTGTTTGCAAATCTTCCTCCCAGAAATGGGAGCGTATTTACATCTCCATATTTGCTTTATGGGCTGCACTTCCTTTGCGTGGCCGAAAAATTTCCCTTGCAGCAGAAGCTGATTAAACATAGGGAATTGAAACTAAATATTTCAAAGTTATGGCAAAGGTTGATGAAGTCAGAAGAAGGTTTTGGGGCAAGGTCGTTACTTGTTTCGCATCTTACTATCCATGCAGAATTAAAAATGTAGGGTTGGATGGAGAGAATGTAAGAAAGCTCGTATGGAGTTTCAAAAGTGGTGAGAATACCGAATATGTCGCACAGAAAACGGCTGACGAACTAATAAACAAGTATGGGGATGATATTTCCGGTATTGTGTTCGTTTGTGTTCCTGCATCGTCAAAAGAGAAGAACGAAATCAGGTATAAGAATTTCAGTAAGAGAGTATGTGAACTCAGTGGGGCTATAAATGCCTATGACCATGTAAGAGTGGTAAGTGAACGTCCGGAAATACACAAGCATCGTAAGCAAAGAAAGAATGCGGCTGATAACGTGGAAAGTCTGGAGATAGACAAGGACTTTTTCAATAAGGCAAGGTTTTGTCTATTTGATGACCTCCTTACGTCCGGAGCAAGTGGTGCCGCTCTATCAAATAAGCTTGAACAATATGGTGCGCAGTTCTTAGGCTTCTTCGCATTGGCTAAAACTACATATAAACTATAATTGGAAATGGAAAAAATATTATTCGACAAGGCTCATTCAGTAGCCTTTACAGGACATCGCTTTATCTCTATGGATAAACAGAATGAATTGAAACAGTCATTGCAAGCTGCAATCATCGAGCATTACAAAAGAGGCATTCACAATTGTATCTGTGGAATGGCGTTAGGTTTTGATATGATGGTGGCTGACATGGTTCTTTCCTTAAAATCACGCTTGCCATACATTCATCTGACTGCTGTCGTTCCATTTCGTAATCAATCTGAAAAGTGGAGTGACAAGCAGAAAGCAAAGTATAATTATCTACTATCACATGCAGACCGGATTATTATACTCAGTGAACAATATTACAAGGGGTGTTTACTTCGTAGAAACGATTATATGGTTAATAACTCATGTGGTGTAATTGCCTATTATAACGGAGAACATAAAGGCGGAACATTCTACACATACATGAAGGCAATGTCTTTAAATATCCCGATAGTTAATATTATAGATACTTAAAGTGTTGTATCTCAATAGATACTACTATACTTATTCGCTATATTACATTTATATGCTTAGTAGTGAATATGTATATATGTATTTGCTAAATAAAGTGAAAGCATGAATGTTTATCAACTATAA
>NZ_KQ033903.1:273723-1616640 GCF_000969845.1 Parabacteroides sp. HGS0025 | reverse complement strand
GCTCCGACCGCTTGTAGGCAGACGGGTTCAGGGTCTATTTCACTCCTCTGTTCGAGGTTCTTTTCACCTTTCCCTCACGGTACTGGTTCGCTATCGGTCTCTCGGGAGTATTTAGCCTTACGGGATGGGCCCCGCAGTTTCACACAGGATTTCTCGTGCCCCGCGCTACTCAGGATACCACTAGGCTTCGTTAGTAAGTCGTATACGGGATTTTCACCCTCTATGATCACTTTTTCCAAAGTGTTCTACTTTACTAATTTCTTGCCACAACGTGGTCCTACAACCCCAATACTGCCTAAACAGTATTGGTTTGGGCTCTTCCGCGTTCGCTCGCCACTACTTGCGGAATCATTTTTATTTTCTTCTCCTATGGGTACTTAGATGTTTCAGTTCCCCACGTTCGCTCCTCTTACGAGGTGACTGGCCTTCAACCAGCCGGGTTGCCCCATTCGGAAATCTTAGGATCAATGGTTATTTGCACCTCCCCCAAGCTTATCGCAGCTTATCACGTCCTTCATCGCCTCCGAGAGCCAAGGCATCCACCGTCTGCCCTTGCTTACTTTCTTTTTTCCGGTTACCACAGGGGTAAATCGGATTGATATATCTTCAGCTTGCTCTTGTTACTTTATTTTACGTTGTCCATCATGTCAAAGATCTTCTTTATTACTTCGTTTCTTATGTATCCGTAATTTTGTGTGGAGAATAACGGATTCGAACCGTTGACCCTCTGCGTGCAAGGCAGATGCTCTAGCCAGCTGAGCTAATCCCCCAATTTTTTTAGAGATTTTTCTAGTAGTCCCAGGCAGAGTTGAACTGCCGACCTCTACATTATCAGTGTAGCGCTCTAACCAACTGAGCTATAGGACTGGCTTATCTTAATCTCCTGAAACTGCCGGATTTCCTTCAGCTTCATCTTTCTCTACTGGGTATCCAGTTTATAAGATCATATATAAATACATATTCAACCGTAGTACAAGTTAACTAATACCTCTGAGTCAACTTGATAACGAACTCTTCGCTCCAGAAAGGAGGTGTTCCAGCCGCACCTTCCGGTACGGCTACCTTGTTACGACTTAGCCCCAGTCATCGGTTTTACCCTAGGCCGATCCTTGCGGTTACGGACTTTAGGTACCCCCAACTCCCATGGCTTGACGGGCGGTGTGTACAAGGCCCGGGAACGTATTCACCGCGCCATGGCTGATGCGCGATTACTAGCGAATCCAGCTTCACGAAGTCGGGTTGCAGACTTCGATCCGAACTGAGATGGGGTTTGGAGATTAGCATCACATCGCTGTGTAGCTGCCCTTTGTCCCCACCATTGTAACACGTGTGTCGCCCCGGATGTAAGGGCCGTGCTGATTTGACGTCATCCCCACCTTCCTCACAGCTTACGCTGGCAGTCTCTTTAGAGTCCTCAGCTCGACCTGTTAGTAACTAAAGATAAGGGTTGCGCTCGTTATGGCACTTAAGCCGACACCTCACGGCACGAGCTGACGACAACCATGCAGCACCTCGCAAATGGCTATTGCTAGAGATCCTCTTTCAAGGACTGTCCAAATGCGTTCAAACCCGGGTAAGGTTCCTCGCGTATCATCGAATTAAACCACATGTTCCTCCGCTTGTGCGGGCCCCCGTCAATTCCTTTGAGTTTCACCGTTGCCGGCGTACTCCCCAGGTGGATTACTTAACGCTTTCGCTGTAGAGCTTACTGTGTATCGCAAACTCCTAGTAATCATCGTTTACTGCGTGGACTACCAGGGTATCTAATCCTGTTTGATCCCCACGCTTTCGTGCTTCAGTGTCAGTTATAGTTTAGTAAGCTGCCTTCGCAATTGGAGTTCTGCGTGATATCTATGCATTTCACCGCTACACCACGCATTCCGCCTACCTCAAATATACTCAAGTTAACCAGTTTCAACGGCAATTTTATGGTTGAGCCACAAACTTTCACCGCTGACTTAATAAACCACCTACGCACCCTTTAAACCCAATAAATCCGGATAACGCTCGGATCCTCCGTATTACCGCGGCTGCTGGCACGGAGTTAGCCGATCCTTATTCATAAGGTACATACAAAACAGGACACGTCCCGCACTTTATTCCCTTATAAAAGAAGTTTACGAACCATAGATCCTTCATCCTTCACGCGACTTGGCTGGTTCAGGCTCTCGCCCATTGACCAATATTCCTCACTGCTGCCTCCCGTAGGAGTCTGGTCCGTGTCTCAGTACCAGTGTGGGGGACCTTCCTCTCAGAACCCCTATCCATCGCAGACTTGGTAAGCCGTTACCTTACCAACTATCTAATGGAACGCATGCCCATCTATCAGCAATTAATCTTTAACAAATATTCCCATGCGGGACCCCTGTTTTATGCGGTATTAGTCCGACTTTCGCCGGGTTATCCCCCTCTGATAGGTAGGTTGCATACGCGTTACTCACCCGTGCGCCGGTCGCCACCAATGTATTGCTACACCGTGCTGCCCCTCGACTTGCATGTGTTAAGCCTGTCGCTAGCGTTCATCCTGAGCCAGGATCAAACTCTTCGTTGTATAAATTGTTTTGTCTTGCTCAGAATCCGTTATTTATTTCAAGTTTTGACGGTATTAATTTTTAATACTTGTACTACTTGTTGATATGTAAATCTTTCAAAGAACTTTCGCTTTCTTTTCGATTGCGGCTGCAAAGGTAAGGACTTTTTTTTAACTACCAAATTTTTCAGAAGAAAATTTGAAAAGTTTTTCTGAAGTCGCTGTGGCGGTTGGATTGTTGCTTAGCATCGCTAACCTCATCCCCTTTACACAGGTTACCTCTTTCATCATGTCTTATGCGCCGTTCTCTCTCGAATGCGGGTGCAAAAGTAGAAGAATTACTATTACACTCCAAACTTTTCACCAATTATTTTTTATTTATTTTTTCACGGCAGGCACTGTATTATAATGTACGCATAAAAGAGAAGAAAAAATCTTTTCGGCAGTAAAACACGAAACGATCCGCTAGTGACCTTTACAACAGTACGGCCTTAAAAGTGTTTCACCTATATGAAACAAGTGTTTCTTCTGGGTGAAACAACTGTTTCTCTATAATGAAACACTTTTAAGGCTATATTGTATAGACATGCAAACGCTCTAGATTACATCACAGGAGCATCCGGAGCTTTACCAGGCTTCGGCGCTTCTCCTTCTTTATAGTCAGGTAATGCTCCCATTTCATATTTCTCCGGGCCATAGCGAAGAGTAGATGCCATAATCTCATCCCAGGAAATAGGTTTTCCGGTATAAGCAGCTTCACGTCCGAGAATAGCAACCTGAGTAGAATAGGCCAATGCCTCTGCCTGATTGATTTTTTTATCCAAACGTATTGACTCCACCAGATGAACATGTTCCTGATCATAAGGATTCTTCACTGGTTTATTCTTATAATCATATTCCCAAAGGGTATTTCCATTATAATCGAGGATTTTTATTTCCCCGCGGTCATTCAACTGGGCAACACCTTTGGTTCCATAGACTTGTTCGGAAACATTTCCGTCGCAACCATCGATCTGACGGGCGGTTGCCAACATGCGTTTATTATTGTTATAGTAATAATCTACGCTAAAAAAATCGTAGATATCACCGGTAAGACGTTGCGCACGGCCTCCGAAACCGACTGCACGAACAGGACGGTCTTCCATAAACCAAGTCACCACATCAATATTATGAATAGCCTGATCCAGCAGATGGTCACCACTTAACCATTTAATGTTAAACCAGTTGCGGATACAATATTCCATATCGCTCCATTCTGGGCGTTTACGTTTGTTCCACCAGGCACCCTGATCCCAATGAGCTGAACTAGATACGATATCGCCGATCAAACCGTTCTTCACCTGTACATAGGCTTCCCAGTAATCTTTACGGTGACGGCGTTGGTTACCGGTAACGACCGTTAGCCCCTTGGAAGTAGCCACTTTAGCTGCCGCAATCACAGTACGGATGCCCGTCGGATCAACCGCACAAGGTTTCTCCATAAAGATATGTTTGCCTGCCTCAACAGCTGCTTTAAACTGTTCCGGACGGAAATGCGTCGGAGTACAAAGCAGAACTACATCGATATCGTTCAATGCCAACACCTTCTGATAGGCATCAAAGCCGAGGAAACAATTGGCATCAGGTACTTCATTCTGGAATTCATCTTTTAATACTTTCCGGCAAGTAGCCATCCTGTCGGGAAACAGATCGGCCAAAGCAATGATAGATACATTCGGCCCGGATTTGAGAAACTGGGTAGCTGCTCCGGTTCCACGGTCGCCACAACCAACTAAAGCTGCTTTCAAAGGTTTTCCGTCGGGAGCGACTTCTACGAAAGAAAACATTCCCAATTCTTCCGGAGAATAATTTTTCGCAGTAGTACCTGCATCTTGTTGTTGTGTACACGAGGTCATTACAGCCGACGACATACCCAGCGGTATTCCGGCCCCCAGCAAAGCTGTGTTTGTTAAGAAATCTCTTCTTTTCATGGTATTTAAAATAAATAGTATAGTTATCTGACGCCCAAATATATGAATTCAAAAGCAAAGAGACAAGTATAAATCAGGTTTTATACCCCACATTACTAGACGTATATACAGAACTTATATGTATTCTATACAATAAGACAACAGATATTGTAGAAAATACGGCAAGTATACAGCCTGAGTGCCAACATTCAGTAATACAATAACTAAAAAAGTCTAAACAAAAGATGTATCATCTTCTAAAGCATATTTTTCGTACCTTTGAAGCCTAAACAATAACATTTATAGTATGATGAAAAGCTCAAATTATCTTCTCCTTCTCGGATTGGGGCTTACTACTCTATTCTCCTGCGAAGAAGCAAAAGCACCGGATCCTGTTTATCCTATCCCGACTCCGGAACAAGTAGAATGGCATAAAATGGAAACCTATGCTTTCGTTCACTTTGGTTTGAACACGTTCAATGATCTCGAATGGGGATACGGAGATACTCCCGCCTCCACTTTCAATCCTACCAACCTGGATTGCGACCAGTGGGTACGCACGATCCAGGCTGCCGGACTAAAAGGAGTGATCCTCACTGCCAAACACCACGACGGTTTCTGTCTGTGGCCTACTGCAACAACAGAATACAGCGTCAAAAACTCTCCCTGGGAAGACGGTAAAGGAGATATGGTAAAAGAGCTGTCGGACGCCTGCCACAAACACGGACTGAAATTCGGTATTTATTTATCACCGTGGGATCGCAACAGTGCCAATTACGGACAACCCGGCTATGTGGAGAAGTTCCATGCCCAACTGCATGAACTGGTTTGCAACTATGGCCCTTTATTTGAATATTGGTTCGATGGTGCGAACGGGGGAAACGGCTGGTATGGCGGAGCAAACGAAAGCCGCTCCATCGATCCAACCACTTATTATAAATATGAAGCAGCTGTCGATACGATCAAAAAATATAATCCTTCCGTGATGATCTTCGGAGGAACCGAGCCGACTATCCGCTGGATCGGTAATGAAGAAGGCTGGGCTGGAGATACACAATGGAGCATGTTCACCAAAAAAGAAGGTATCCACTACCGCCAAAGCCAATGGGGACTGGAAGACGGCGACCAATGGCTGGGTGGCGAGTGCGACGTATCCATCCGTCCGGGTTGGTTCTATCATGCACGCGAAGATCATCAGGTAAAATCATTATCCCACCTGGTCGACCTGTATTACCGCAGTGTAGGCCATAATGCCAACTTCCTGTTGAACTTCCCCGTTGCCCTGAACGGACAAATAAGTCCGACCGACTCTATCCGTGCCGTCGAATGGTACCAGACGATTCAGAATGACCTGAAAACAAATCTCTTGAAAGGAGTTTCCGTAGAAGCCAGCAACTCCCGCGGCGGCCAGTTCAAAGCCGGCAAGGTTAATGACGGCGACTGGGATTCCTATTGGGCTACAGAAGACGGCGTTACAAGCGGAACACTTACATTTACATTTAAGAAGCCGACGGATGTAAACCGTCTAATGATACAGGAATACATTCCGTTAGGCCAACGTGTGAAAGCTTTCACCATCGAAACAGAAAAAGACGGACAATGGACACCGGTTGAAGCTGCCGACTCGACTACCACCGTCGGCTATAAACGTATCGTCCGTTTCCAAACGGTAAAAGCCGATAAGATACGTATCAACTTTGAAGACGCACGCGGCCCGTTATGTATCAATAATGTAGAAGCATTCCTCGCTCCTGCGTTGCTGACAGAACCGACTATCCGGCGCGACCTGAAGAATATGGTTACCATCCGGGTAGAAGACAAAGGTTCCGAGCTCCACTACACAACAGACGGATCAGAACCCACAAAAGACTCTCCCCGTTATACGGAGCCTTTTGCCTTCGATCAAAAAGGAACGATCAAAGCTATTTCATACGACCGCACCTTCGATAAGAGTAGCCCTGTATCGGCTAAGGAGTTAGATATTCCGGCTTCCGGTTATACGGTTATTTACCCGAAAGATGAGAAAACAGCGGTTATGTTCGATGGTAACGGATATACTACTTTCTATCTGCCGAAAGGAAAACAGGAAATTGAAGTACAACTGTCGGCCGAAATGCCGGTTGCCGGCTTCCGGTATGTACCGAACCAGGGACGTGATGCAGGTGGACATATCTCAAACTATCAATTGTTTGTAAACAATAAGAAAGTAGCAGAAGGCGAATTCTCCAACATCAAACATAATCCGATAGAGCAGGAAATACGTTTCCCGGCCGTAAAAGGGGATAAGATACGTTTCGTGGCAACACGCATTGTCGATAACCAGCCACAGGCGGGGATTGGGGAGTTTTCTGTGATTACGGAATAACAGATGTAATTTACAAACAGACCATTACGAAAGAGGAGGTAAAAAACAGATCATTTACCTCCTCTTTTATTTTTCCCCGAAGTAATACCACCTTATTCGGATTTTATAACTTCTGCAGGGTTCAACCGTGAGATCAGCCTAATACGGTATGCGACAGTGGCAAATACGACCATTGTAGTCAAAAGAATAATACCCAGCCACATTAAAGGATTGTTTAACCACTGAGGCGAGATAATTACCTCCGACTTTACCAGCGAATGTAAAAACAAGTAAACGATCGCCAACGAAGGAATTGCGGCAATAGCTAACAGGCGGATATATAATTTCCCGAACAAAAGTGCAATTACCCGTGGACCAGCACCATTTATTTTTCGTATGGCAACTTCTTTTTGACGGCTACAAGTATCCAGTGTTATGGCTGAATAGATCCCCAGAACAGTTATGATCAAACTGATAGCAGACAACAACATAAACAGATTACTCATCAACTCTGCTCCCCCGTTATACCGGAAACGTTCCTCTTGCTTAGTGGTTAACTGGAAAGGGATAGACTCCGGTAAGCGGCTACGCACAATACGAAGTATCTCTTTCCGAATATTTTGTTCCTGTCCGGGGATACATTTGACATAGACCGCTCTATAATCCGTTTTTTCCGGTATCGAAAGGAATGTGAAACGGTGATATTGTTTCGCTTTATTCATTTGCTCTCTTGTATATAACGGTTCGAAAGGTAATTGTTCATATACCCCCGTAATTTGAAAAATCCGGTCCCCCAACTGTACAGACGATGGATCTTTTTCCCCCTCTTTCTCTAATTCCCAAATAAGCGAACGAGATACGACTATCTCATTTGGGGCCTGAGGCATTCTTCCTTCTATCTTCAGATTCATAAATTCAGGGTAATTGCCACTGACAAAATACTGTATTCCGTGAACAACCTCTTCCTGTTTAGTCTTATAATCAGGGTATCCACCAATATTATCCAACAAAATATCTTCTACTCCCGCAAGTCGGCGGATACGGGAGACGATCTCTTCCCCATGCCCCTGCAATTGCGGTTCCCAAAGTTCAATTTTCCAGATACGGGTACATTCTTCTTCACTCAGCGTATTGTTTCTCTTTTCATTGACAAGACGATATACATGTCCCAGTCCGATCGCACCTGCAATAAAAAGGAAACAAATGAACAACTGCACACCCAGCATAAAGTTACGTATACTATGTTTTTGCGGCTTAACGCCTTTTACTCCTTCGGATAAGGACAGCCGTTTGATACGGAAAATAGCCCCGGCTGCAATCAATAAACAGATGATGAATAAGATACATAAGTATTCTATCTCCTGTCCGATCAAAGTAGGAATATGAATGAACATATCTTCACCGATCAGTTCTTTACTTTCCAGATATCGGTAATAAACAGGAATAGCCCATTCGATCAGAATAAAACTAACCAGTGCCGACAAAAAGAAAAGAATAATGATCTCACTGAATAGAAGGCAGAACAATCCTATAGAATCAGACCCTAAACACTTTCGTAGACTGAGTTCTCTTGTCCGGTTATAGAATGACTGGATACAGAATTTAAGGAAATTGATCATGGCTGCTATCAGAATTAAAGCACCGATTAACGGAATAAAAAATGTAGCACCGATATTGTCCGGTTTATGCATTTCCTCTTTTAAGGTCATAACCGATAAATAATTCTCTTTCTCATTTCCAAACGCAGGTATTTGTTCCCTCAGCCGTCGGTTTACTTCACTACTTGAAACATCTTTATCCAGCAGAACGACCAGACTGCCATAACTTTTATCAGGATCAATAACAGATGTATTTAGAAAATAAAGATCTTTTTTTTCTTGCGTTCCATTCGGTAAATCCCGGACAACAGCACTTATCGTGGAATATTCTATCGCTGAAGTATCGGTGTCAGCCCTACTGAAATAGAGTGTTTTCCCTATAGGACCTTCATTTCCGAATATCTTCCGGGCAGCAGATTCACTTATCCAAACTTCCCCCTGCCTCAAAACAAGAGTTTTCCCTTCCGGTGTTTGCATATCAAAGATGACAGGAAAATCAGCAGTAATATTCAAAAAACTACATTGGAAAGGAACCTCTTGCTGCCCAGCTTTATTGATAGTTATATTTGCTTTGTTATAGCCATATGAATAGGCTACCTTCTCTATTCCAGCTACAGGATTACTCATCAATGCCTGCAATTCTTTGCCCGGTATGTAAGAATCGTTATAATTATTTTTTGTCGATTTTACATAGAGATTGGCAATCCGGTCGCTGTGAGTCCAAGCAGTAAACTGATTGTTGAACCTCCTTATATAATAGGAAGTCATACTGAAACATAACAAGCCGATTGCAATGCCGATAATAGAAAGCAAATATTGAACTTTATTTTTCAATATTTGCCGGATAGCCATTTTTAAGTAGTGCTTTATCATAATACAAAACCTTTTGTTTCTATACATAACAAAAGATGTGCCACCAATCTAATATACTATTATGCTGAACATTACACACAGACGCTCCATATCAAGACTGTGTGTTTTCGCACGAATAATGTTCTTATTCGCACGAAATAGAATCACGACGAATACGTCATAAACCAATGTGTCACCTTTTCGCTATAGGTTTTTGAGATAGGGATATCAGGGACTTTTTCGATACCGAGTTCCAGGTAAATGCCATCCTTTTCGCGGCGTATTACTTTCACCTGGTCGAAATTGACCATATAGGAACGATGACAACGCAACACATTCGTTTCCGCTAGGCTTTCCTCTATGGCTTTCAGCGAATTCCGAAGCATGAACTTTGTCAGGACACCTTTATTAAGGTACCAGATACAGACATAGTTATCGGCAGATTCGATATACAAAAGATTACTCCGTTTCACCGATAACCGCAATTCATGCTTCTCGTCATAAAAAGAAAAGACAGACAGCTTATTCGCCGTCTCAGCCCTATCCTCCTCCAATAAGCGCAGCTGTCGCTCTTTCTCCTTATACGAAAAATACAGGTGTAAGACAGAATAAGGCAGCAATAATACCAGGCTCGTATTGATGGACGACTCTTTAAAGGCACTCAGGTACTCCCGTTCCGGATTTAACACCAACGTATAGATGGTATAGAATAAAGACATAAAAAATATCTCCAGCAATATCCATAACGCATATGCCCCGGTTGTTATCTCATGCTTCTTCCCCCAATAATACATCACGATCCGGCTGATAACAACAACCAATACACCCGTCAGAATGATCAGGCTGGAGAAAACGAAAAACTTGAATTCGGAAACCGAATACCAGCTGGAAGAACTGAACGGTTTATAGATATTGATAAACACCAAAGCAAAAAGTGCCGTCAGCAGAATCAAACGAACAATATTCGACTTCTCATAAATATATCCGGGGATTTTATAACCTAACATTCCCATATCTTTTGCCTCTTATTTGGTAACAAATGTACTATAAATCCCGAAACATTCGCCCCGCATATAAAAAATTCGCCCCTATATACTACTTTCCGCCCCTTTTGATATTCGCCGGAACCATTTATTTGCCGGGATTGTTTTTATAGTGTTTGTTTGCAGAAAAAACAAGAATGTTATGGATATCTCACTTCGCACACAACAACTCAACAGCCTTTTCTCGTACGATAAAAAGGCACGCCTGGAAGAGAGCCGTCTGGATATAATTCCTTTTCGCTTTACGCAAACAATAGCAGCCGGCGAGATCGATGAATTCCAGAAAGAACTTGCCACAACCGAATTCTGTTCTCTCACGGACGACCATATCCAGGAAAATAAATCATTCAATTATACAATCTTTGCACCTTCCGGAAAGGAGAAACGGGACAAAGCGATCATTCTCCTGCATGGGCTGAACGAACGTACCTGGGAAAAATACCTGACCTGGGCCGAATACCTGGCCGAAACAACCGGAAAGCCGGTCATTCTTTTCCCTATCGCTTTCCACATGAACCGTACGCCGGGCAGCTGGTGCAACCCGCGGGCTGTTCTTCCCTGGGTAGGACAACGTAAGCAGAAAATCAATGATCTGGTCAACTCCACCTTTGCCAATGTAGCATTGAGCAGCCGGTTGTCAATCAATCCGCTACGCTTTTATGCATCCGGCCGCGAATCGGTTTACAATCTCTGGCAACTGGTACATGAAATTAAAGACGGACGGCATCCTTTATTCAAGGAAGATACTTCCATCAACCTGTTCGCCTATTCGATCGGGGCCTTGTTATCGCAGGTGTTATTACTAAGCAACCCGGAGAAAATGTTCAGCGACACCCGCCTGTTCATGTTTTGCGGCGGCTCCATCTTCAGCCAGATGAATGGAAGTGCACGTGACATTATGGATCAGGAGGCATTCGACAGCCTGCAACGTTATTACCGTCATGACTTCCTGGAGAACCGTTTGTTACCGGGTTCCTTCAAAAATGATTTTCTGGAACAGGCTTTTAAAGCGATGATACGTCCGGACGTATTGCAGGACTACCGCGAATCGTTCTTCCAGCGGGCTTGCAACCGTATCAGGACTATTTCATTGAAAAAAGATATCGTAATGCCAACCACCGGAGTAATCAAAGCATTGGGCAAAGCATCCGATAAAATACTGGAAGAAATAGATTTTCCGTTCCAGTATTCTCATCAGATACCGTTCCCGTTCCGGTCAAAAGCGGATCAAAGGCTCGTCAATCAGGCTTTCGATTCTATTTTCAGTAAAGCGGCTGCATTCCTTTAGAAAAAAGTGTTTAGCTATATAACATGTAGCGTTATTTCAGTATTTTATGCAGCCAGGGAATTATCAACTCATTCTTAAAATAATGGGAAGGCGGATCAACATTTACCAATTCGAAATAAGCTTGTGGAGTCAGACCTTCCGAAAGGTGCTCTACATCATTTCTCTTAGTTTTATCGGCAAACTTCGGATAATGATGAAATTCCACATTTTCTGGCTTCCCACAATCATCATAAGCAGACTGAATCAGGCGGAAATCGCGATCAAGGCCTCCTTCCGTAAAGATAATCGGACGGGGAGCGAGAGAAGCTGCAACATCCGGAAAGTTGAAATACTTCCAATAGTCAGGAATCAAATGACGGATAGAGTTAGGAAAAGGTCGCCTGTTTTCTTTATTCGGTGCCGTTATAACAACAGCCCGTTCCTGTGTCTGACATAAAAAATCATTATACACAAAAGCATAAATATCCCTATCCAATACACCTAAAACCATCATAGGCTCTGTTCCCAACGAAAAACCACTTACTACGATCCGATCTTTTTTTATGAAAGACTGTTTTTTCATCCATTTCAATACCTGCATATCCAGATAAGAGGTGTATCCAAGCCAATTCCAGCCCAGTTCCAACAAATAACGGGAAACCACGTCATAATCATAATTCCATCCTTTATCATAACACTCAAGGTCGGAAGCTTCACCGGCCGCAGCATTATCGACAGCAACAGCCACATAGCCTTCCTTTACAAGGTTCAAAGCCATTGTCACTTTCGGATCAGTCGTATCTTCTGTTAACTTAGGACATATACCGGGTTCTCCGGCTAACCCTTCCTTTGTTCTTCCAGACCCCGGAATACACAAGATACCGGGAACAGCATCCTTCAGGTTGTGCGGTTTCAATACAAGAAAGGTCGATACACTCTTAGAAAATGGATAAAACTCCCATTTTTCTATTGTATATCCATCCCTTTTTTCCGTTTTGACACAAACAGGATCGGGCTGATTCTTCACCTCCGGAAATTTCATAATTGTAACCATAGCACTTCGGACACTATCCTGCCATTGCTCAAATTCGTCGCCAGACATACCCGTCCGATAAGCAAACTTCGGATGCGTATCTTTCAGCATCTCATGTACAATACCATACGAACTCAGAAAGCGCCCATCCGGACGATCCGATTTCAAAACTGCATGTTCCTGGGGGGTATAATTCTGCGAATAACCAGTCAGGAAGAAACTACAGATTAAAAGAAGAAGAACAGATATTTTCATTTTCATCAGAATTTAATAGTATACATATAAAAAGAGCCGGACATAAATAATACATCCAGGCTCTTTTCTATTTTAATTATCATAACCCGGAGTCTGTTTGATCTCCGGATCACCGTTCAAAACCTCAACATCTACAGGCCACAACATCATATAAGACTGATCGTCTGTCAAAATAGGTAACGTACTACCATAATGTGCTTTAGCAGAAAAGACAAATGGTTTACCGTTGGCATCCTTCAGACGAAGAAGGTCGAACCAACGACTACCTTCACCAACAAACTCCTTATCACGCTCCTGTAAAATAGCCCATTCATTATCCGCAAAACTACCTCCTATAAATTCATGTCCCGCAAATTTATCACCGTAAGCACGTTGGCGGACATCATTAATATATTTCGCACACTGAGCCGAATTTCCTAAACCGTTTTCACACTCTGCCAGCATTAGCAACACATCCGAGTAACGGTAAATAGGAACGTCCGAATCATAGTAGTGAGTACCTCCATCGGTATGACCTATCAGCTTTTTCCAACAAGCACCACGGGTTTTTCCTTCAAATAAATATTGGAAGAAGGTCGCATCCAGACGCGAATCGTCTTTATCATAGATATCTACAAACGCTGTCTTATATTCATAGCGAAGCGGCCCTGCCGTCAACAACTTCAAAGGATCTGCATCATACCTATTACCATCCAGGTCTGTTGCATTCGTGAAAAGAGCAACATTATAGAACCAATTCGCTCCCCAATTGGTCAGTTCGTTTTTGTCGAAACACAAAGCAAAAATAAGTTCCTTATTTTTCTTTCCTTCCGGTGTCCATAAACCGGCGTAGTCCGTTACTAACTCAAATTGTTGGTTCAAAAGATTCGACAAGGCAGTTTTTGCTGTTTGCAAATCGCTGTTACCCGGATCGACCGTGGTTACCGAAGCAATATGGCCTCCCTCTCTATCCGCACCTGTCGTCACCTTGGCAGACCACATATAAATTTTTGCTTTCAACATTTCCGTTGCATAACACGACCATTCATACAAAACGGAAATCTTCTTATCAGCCTTACCGAAGAACTCTTCCGATTTATTTATATCCGTTTTAATAAAGTTCAATGTTTCTTCCGGAGTCGAACGAGCCTTGTATAAGGTTGTAATATCAATGTTACCCTCTGTGACAGTTGGCTCCGTTTCCAGCGGAACCCCACCGAACGTACGATAAAGATAAAAATAATAATAAGCACGCAAACCATAGGCTTGTCCGAGATAGAATGATTTCTCGGCTTCGGTCATATAGTCGATATCCCTGTCTACATTTTTTATAAACAGATTTATATGCATGATACCCGGATATAGCTCATACCAATCCTTAATACCTGTATTATCTTTGGTCAGCAAGTTATTTGTCATAGGGGGACCATATACTCCTTCCCCCATAGAGGTAACATCGCTTATAAGAAGTTCGCTTCTGAACTCTCCCAAAGTAACCGGCATCTGGTATTTACTTCTCAAATCGGCATGGATACCGGTCATGAACATCTCAGCCTGTGACTTTTGACTCCAGAAGTTAGTTGAGCCGTAATAATCTTCAGGCGACAAATCTAATGAATCGCAGGAGTTAAGTCCGATCATCCCTGCTAATAATATGCTTATGCTATAAAATAACTTTTTCATAATCTATCTTATTAGAATGTAACATTTAGGCCAAACACAACCGTTCTGGGCATCGGATAGCCACCATTCTGACTAACACCATACTCAGGAGTAGCCATATTCTTAGCTGCCGTGATATAACCCAAATTCTGAGCTGTAACAGACACATTAACTTTACTCAAACCCGTCTTCAGAATCCAGTTCTGGGGCAATGTATATGCCAGACTTACTTCACGGAAAGCAAGATAGTCGCCACGATAGCAATTGATATCCGAAATTCTGTCATAATTACGCTTTCCCAAGAAGTCAGCCCATCCATAAACAGGATATTTTCCATTCGGATTGGTTTCCGACCATGAATCTTTTACCAAAGAAATAGTATTAAATGTTCCCTGCATATTCCCCATGATCCAAGGTGTTTTAAAATCGTGCACCCAGAATCCAAGAGCATAATCGAGGCGACAATTCAGTGACAAACCTTTCCAGGATGTATTGATATTAAAACCTCCTGTCCAATGAGGAATCGTATTACCCAGCTTCACCCGATCATAATCGTCGATAACTCCATCACCATTTACATCAAGCCATTTAACATCACCGGCCTGTATAGGTAAACCTTTTTCTTTTTCAGCATCCGACATCTTGGCCCATGCATCAGGTCCATACAGAACTTTTGCATCCGCACCATTCTCGGTATAAGTAGATCTGTCGATTAAGTTACCGGCAATTTCACTCTCACTTTTATAAATACCCAACGATTTAAAGCCGTAGATAACACCATATTCCTGTCCTTCCTGATAGCCGCCTACCCATTTTTTCTCATAACTTCCGTCAGACAACTTATTACCGGTGTAAACCTGATAAGCATCCTGCATATTATTAGGCAGACCGTTATATGGTAATGATACTATTTTATTTTTATTATATGCCGTATTCATACTAACCGTAAATTTCCAGTCTTTCGTGCGCAGGATATTGGCAGTGAGTTCCAACTCCATACCCTGGTTCTGCACTTCTCCGTTATTCGACAGGAAAGAAGAAACACCGCTATGAGAAGGTAATGTAATTTCCGCAAACTTATCTTGTGTATGTCTGTTGTAGTAGGTAAAATTCAATACGTACTTATTATTGAGGAAACCCAGATCCAAACCTGTTTCAAACGTATATGACTTTTCCCATCGCATGGTCGGATTAGGCAGATCGTTCAACATCAAAGGAACTTTACCGTTATAATTGGCTACAGTCTTTCCGTCTTTGTCTTTCATAATACCATAAGAACCCTGCACGGTATAATAATCGAGTCCGGTTACAATATTGCCGTTAGCATCGAGTACTCCCGACACATTTCCATTAGCACCATAGCTGGCACGTACCTTTGCATAAGAAAGTACATCCGCCATATCTTCCATAAAGCCCTCTTTTGAAAATACCCAACCACCGGAAATACCGGGGAATGTTCCCCAACGATTATCTTTCGGTAATTTTGAATATCCGTCACGACGCAGAACCAAACTCAGCAAGTATTTAGATTTATAATCGTAGTTTACTCTACCGAAAAATGAAAGAATACGCTGGCGGTAATGCCATGAATCGATTTGTCTTACACCGGAAGCTGTCGATGTGTAATTCAGATCTTGAAAATCGGACAATGGCGAACCATAACCGGAAGCAGAGAAACCTTTCTTGTAAGAATCATAATATTCCACCCCCAGCATGGCATCCAACGTATGATCCTGCAAGAAAGTAGTCTGATAATTCAAAATACCATTGTATGTCTGATCCAATAAACGCTCATGTTTGTTGGATGTACTATGGTTGGTATCGTAGACTGGTCCGGTAGCTACAATATAATCGCCTTTAAAAAACTCACGACTATCGTCAAAATAATACCAGGCTCCGGTAGCCTTAAAAGTCAGTCCCTTCATAATATTAAAAGTAAATGACTGGCTAATATTGAACTTGTCGGTGTTATTATCGTAATTCAAAGCATCTTCATACACCTTTGCTGTGGTCCAACCACGTGCGTAAGAAGCCACGGCAGGTCCGGCCAACCAATCACCATCAGGACTTTTTACCCTGAAAGTTGGAGGCACGGATAATGTGGTACTAAAGAAATTTGTCTCACCGGCATATCCGGCAGCACCATCGTCCCATTTTGAATCGGTAAACGATAAAGAGGAATTGGAAGTCAGCCAAGGCTTGATCTTATAGTCGGCATTGATGGTAAAGTTCAACCGGCGATACCAGTTATTTACAGCATTACCTTCACTATGATTGTATCCCAGGCTGGCATAATAATGTCCTTTATCATTTCCACCCGAAACACTCAGGTTGTAATCCTGCGAAATAGCCGGCGATTTAATATTATAATCCTTTAGCTGATTATCGGCATAGATAAGCTTCTGACCCGGATTAACAGGATCATCCATTGTTTGCCAACCCTGCTTCAACAGAAAAGCCAGGTCGTCGGTATAATTCATTACGCCCCAAACAGCCGTATTATCTTTGTTTCCGTTCAGTATATTCCCGTTAGCATCAAAATAACGGTTTCCCGTACCATAAGGCTGTGTACCAGAAAGCGTTGCATCACTGGCAAAACCACGCCAGTTTCCCGATTGATCCTGCCAGATATGAGAAGAACGATGAAAAGCCGAGCGCATATAATAAAGATAATCGTGCGCATCTAAAAATTCATATTGGCTATGAAAGAAATTCAATCCGACTTTAGCACTCAGATTCACTTCCGTCCGGCCTGCTGTTCCTTTCTTGGTTGTGACCAGGACAACACCGTTGGATGCACGTGCCCCGTAAATTGCAGTAGCACCGGCATCTTTCATCACCTCCATCGATTCGATATCTTCGGGATTAACATCGCTCAACGATTCACGAACCGCTCCGTCGATGATAATTAAAGGCGAACCGCTACCATCCAGGTTAGTTCCTCCACGCAGAACCAGTGTCGGTGTTGCATTCGGCTTACCGCTTGTCTGCTGCACTCTCAATCCAGCCACTGCTCCAGATAATGCCTGTGCAGGATTGGTATAAGTACCGTTGGCTAATACCGAGTTATCGACCTTAGCTATAGAGTTGGTCATTTTCGAGCGGAGTTGCGTTCCACCATACCCGGTGATGACAACTTCTTCCAATGTTTTGTTATCTTCTCTGAGAGATATCTTAAAAAAATGTTTTTGTCCCACCGGCAGAGTCTGCGTCATATAACCGATATACGAGATTATCAGCTTCGCCCCTTTATCGACTTGCAAACTAAATTGTCCGTCGATATCAGTTATGGTTCCGTTGGTCGTTCCATCCTCTATGATGTTAGCACCGATAATAGCCTCCCCCTTTATGTCGGTTACGGCACCTTTTATCGTAACCTTTTCCTGTTGTACAAACTGATTTACCGGAGCTGTCTCAACTTCCGCTTTGCGGATCATTACCTGCCGGTTGCGAATATTATATTCCAGGTTCGTACCGGAAAAAATTTGTTTAAGAATCTCTTCTACAGGCTTATTATATACATCTACGCTTACGCGGTGAGACAGATCGAGGTCCGTATCGTAAATAAAAATAAACTGACTATTCTTTTCAATCCACTCCACAACACTTTTCAGCGTTTGGTTTTCCATGGAAATGGTGAAATTGGTTTGTTCTGCATAAGTCAGTTCACTATTGTTGGCATTAGAATTGCCGTAAAATGTTAAAAAAATCGCCAAACTCATACATTTTGTGAAATCAGGCATGAGTTTTATTCTATTTATATTCTTTTTCATATATTCGATTGTTTTTTCTATTATTTCGAGGAAAATAATTAGATCACTTTCTAAACCAGGTAGTACTGCAAATACTATCTGGTTTGTTCATTCTACTACTTTTTCACTTATATCATAGGCAACAAATGTTTTTATGGTTTATACTATTTTTTAAGGCTCACATATATTTCTTTCGATTCGTTCATTGTATATTTTAAAGGGAATGACAAACAAAGATTATCCAACACATCTTTGATATCGGGAAGCAGATCCAGTTTACCGGTAATCGACATGGCAGCCACTCCCGACGTATACTGAATCCGGTAACCATAATACAAGGCCAACTTACTGAAAACTTCATCGAGATGCTTCTGATTTATTTTAAGCATGTTTTCTTTCCAACTGATATACTCGGAAACATCCACTTCGCGTACCTGCGTTTGATTTCCTTTAATGTCGATCAGCTGATTCGGCTTCAGTTGTACTTCGTGCTTGTCTTCCGTAGTCACCACGACACTTCCCTGTACCAGCACAACCGATGCAGAAGTCTCTTTTCCATAAGCCGAAACATTGAAGGATGTACCCAACACACGGATATCAAATCTTTTTGTCTTGACTATAAACGGACAATGGGGGTTTTTCGCGACATCCAGATATACTTCGCCTTCCACCAGTATTTCGCGTTTATCGTCAGCAAACACTGCCGGATAAATAACCTTACTGCCGGAATTTATATACATTTTCGTCCCATCTGAAAAGACGATGTCCACTCGTTTACCATCGGGCACGACAATTTTATGCATTTCATTTTTCAGAACAGGCGCTTCCGTTGTCTGATTATCTAAAACATATTGTCCAAGGTTTAAACTATCACCCGCATCATATTTCAGAAAGGATTCGTTTTTAAGGTTCACCGCCTGATTACCGACTACCAGAGTTACCTCTCCATTATTTATAGTCGTTGTATCGTTCAATAAAGCGATGTCTAATCCGGAGGGGGTGGCAGTATCGGCAACCCACCAGGTTGCAACAAACAGTAGTCCGACAACGGCCGCTACAGAAGCAGCCCACCAATAAAGCCGGCGCAACTTCGAATGCGACCGGATCTCCTTCACCTGCCCCATCACAAGCCGGAAAGAATCGTCGATTTCACGATCGTCAACCGTGTCGGCTTTCCGAATCCGTTCAGCTAGCCTACGACTTGCTTGTAGAAACTCGTCCGGAGAAAATGTCGGTTTATTTTTTTTCATACTGCACTTCTTTTACAGGAAAACGGTGCTGGGAAAAAAACATACTCAAAAAAAGAAAAGAAAATTTCAATCAGATCATTTTTTTTCGCCATCATCGGAAAAAAAATATTCACGCAGATGCACTAACGTCCGTGACAAAAGATTTCGGCACGATTGCAGATTCATTTCCAAAATGGCTGTGATTTCCTTATAACTTAATTCCCTTATATAATATAGGTATAGGATTTCACGCTGGCGGGTAGATAAAGAGGCGATCGCGGAAGCCAATTTCTTCTCATTGATTACGTCTGTATCATCTTTTGCAAATAAAGAATTGATAATTTCTTCATTTAGCGAAAAAAAGTCCTGGTATTCCTCAATCGTCTCCATCCGACGTGAAGACTGAATAGCGTCAAGCAGTTTATTTCTGAAAGCACAAAGCAAATAGGCCTCAGGATTATCGGTAGAGTGCAGATTCTTACAGTTCAGAATAAGTTTGACGAAAAGGTCCTGAATCGTATCGATCACCATTTCACGGTTTCCAACCATACGGATGCCATATGCATACAATGAAGAATAGAAGCGACGATAGATTTTTCCAAAAGCTATCTCATCCCCCTGCAGGAAGTCGTTCCAGCATTCAACATCGTTTTGTCTCGTTTCATCCATAGTATTATCTCATCGTCTCCCTTCTTGAATATCATTCCGATAACGAAAAAATCAGTAGATAAACACAAATATAGTTATAGTTTCCACAAAACAAAACCCTTAATAAAATAATTTTAATATATTAGAGCAAATTTCGTACTATTATTACATACAGAAGCGGAAATAAATAATATATTTTCTAATAACAAAAGAGATAAGACGCAAAAAACGCAGACTTACGCAGACTTATTAACCGAAAAATTAATAATATCTGCATGAGTCTGCGTTCTTTCTATACTGTCCGCTTTGTCAGTATTTCTTAACAGCGGGACTGCTATTTTGTTTTATTCTAACGTAATCACCTTATACTTCGGAACCAATGCCTTCATGATCACCCATCCGATCAGATAGGCAACAGAGCATACACAGAAGATAATGAAATAACCGGCCGGTTTACCCTCAAATCCCATAAAGGTCATTTGAGTTTCATCAGCATAAACGAACAGGTTACCGGCCACTTTCTGCAGGATCATCGAGCCGACACCACCGGCCATACCACCGATACCCGTGATACTTGCAATAGCCGATTTCGGGAACATATCCCCTACGGTAGAAAAGATATTAGCCGACCAGGACTGATGAGCCGCTCCACCGATACCGATCAGGATAACCGGGAACCACGGGGAAATAGTACCCAACGGTTGCGCCAACAACACCACCAACGGGAAGAAAGCAAAAATCAACATCGCTTTCATACGTGCAGCATATGGGTTCAGTCCCAAACGGTTAATAAAGATCGTCGGAAGTTTACCTCCATAGATGGAAAGCATCGTAACGGCATATAAAGTAAAGATCAGCGCCATCCCCAGAGGATCGGACGTCTTGATCCCGAACTGTGTATTCAGATAAGAAGGTGTCCAGAAAAGGAAGAACCACCACACACCGTCTGTCATAAATTTACCGGCAATAAATGCCCAAGTCTGCTTGTAGCTGAAGCACTGCAGGAAACCGATCTTCTTCTCTTCTTCCTCCGTTTTTACGATACCGCCATCTTCATCCTTATCCTGTTCGATATAAGCCAACTCCGCTGCATTTACATGCTTGCTCTTATCAGGAGTCGTATACATGAACACCCACATACCCATCCAGATGAAACCAAGCGCACCAATCACAATGAAAGCCATTTCCCAACCCAGCCATTTTGCCAACGGGGGAATAGAGATCGGAGCGATCAACGCACCGATAGAAGCACCGGCATTAAAAATTGAAGTCGCATAAGCACGGTCTTTCTTCGGGAAATATTCGGCAGTTACCTTAATGGCAGCCGGAAAGTTCCCGGCTTCACCCAATGCCAGTACACAACGTGCTACCAGGAAGCAATACATACTGACAGTTGCCAGGATTACGACCACATCCCCTGTTGCTGCGATCAGTTCGGCAGCACTGTTCATTCCTACATAATGTTCTGTCACGATACCGCAACCGGCATGCATACAGGCACCTACCGACCAGACACCGATCGACCAGAGATATCCTTTTTTTGTTCCCATCCAGTCGATAAACCGTCCGGCAAACAACATACAGATAGCATATACAATAGAAAAGACAGATGTAATCGTACCGTAGTGTGATTCGTTCCAATGAAATTCGGGTTTAATAAATTCGTCCCAGGTAAGGGATAAGACCTGACGGTCGAGATAGTTTACTGTTGTTGCAAAGAACAACATCGCACAGATTGTCCATCTGTACTGGGTCATTTTCTGACCTACATTGCCTAATGTGCTCATTTCTTACTGGTTTTTCATGATTTGCGGCAAATATATATCATTTTTTTTAAATACAAAGCATATTGTGTGTGCGAATACACGTTTATTAATATTTTATCAAATTCTTATTAGACTATTGGGGGATATAGTTATTTTTAGCACCTTTGTATAAGGTTTCATGAAACATAAGATTAAGCAGGTTTATGAAAAAACACATTCTTAGCATTCTTCTGCTGATATTCTTCTTGTCTGGGATACAAGCTGCAGACAGAAAGCCGTTCAACTATTACTTTTCTCATATTTCGAGTGAAGAAGGTTTGTCGGAGAGTCAGGTAAAAGTGATCCTCCAGGATAGCTACGGGTTTATGTGGTTTGGAACCAAAAACGGACTCAATCGTTACGATGGTACCTCGATACGCACTATCAACTGCGACGATTATATAGCAGGGACGGGCAACCATAACATATCCGCCCTGTTTGAAGACGAACAGAAAAAGCTATGGGTCGGCACCGACCGGGGGGTATATATTTACGACCCGGTATATGACATCTTCACTTTTGTCGACCTGAAAACAGAAAACGGCGAACGGATGGGAAACTGGGTGGCCCGTATTACCTCCGACCAGGCTGGTAATATCTGGGTACTAATCCCCGACCAGGGTGTATTCCGTTATAAAGCAGGGAAACTCTACTATTATGCCATCACTAACAAGGATAACATCAAACGCGAAAGTCCCGGTGCTATCTGCGTACGCAAAAACGGCGAGGTCTGGATCGGTACGGCCGGCGTAGGTCTTTTCCTTTACGATCCTAAGACAGATTCGTTTACCCAGTACCATACCGATAAGGATGGCAATACCCTGATGGGGGAGTATATATTCGCGATGTGCGACTACGGCGATTGGATTGCACTGGCCATCCATGACGGAGAACTAAAGAAATACAATCCTTCCACAAACACCTTACAGACCATAAACGCTCCCGGCGTCCATCATACAGTCTTGCGTGATGTAACCAGCTTCGACGGTAAGCGATTGTGGGTGTGCTCTCATGCCGGCTTATTCATCGTCAATGAACCGGAAGGAAAAGTGACCCATCTGAAGGAAGACCTGATGCACTCTTACAGCCTCTCCGACAATATCATTTTCTGTATCTATAAAGACCGGGAAGGCGGTATCTGGCTCGGCACGAAATTCGGCGGGGTTAATTACCTGCCAAACCATAAGCTGTTGTTTGAGAAATACGTACCTTCCAGTTCCGAAACCTCCCTCAATACCCGGCGTATCCGTGAAATGGTAGAAGCACCTAATGGTGATATATGGATTGGAACGGAAGATAACGGAATCAATATCCTCGATCCGCGTACCGGGGAAGTGTCGCAACTCAACTATCCGGCTGCCGAACAGAAAAATCACCTGATGACACATTCTATGATCCTGCATGACAAACAGGTTTATTGCGGCCTCTTCAAATATGGGCTCGACGTGATTGATATCGACAACCGCCGTATAAAACACCACAGTCACCAGGCACTCAATATCGATGAAGAAAGCGTCTATGCCCTTTTGGTAGATAGCAAAGGACAGACTTGGTTAGGCAACGGATGGGGGCTTTACCGTGCCGAAGCCGGATCATTGCAATTCAGTAAGATCAGCGAAGTAGGACTCGACTGGATCTTCCACCTGATGGAAGACAGCCGGGGCCGGATATGGGTTGCCTCGATGGGAAGCGGTGTATGGAAATACGATCCGAAAGACAACTCATACAAGAAATACGACAACGATCCCAAAAAGCCGAACAGTCTGAGTTCTAGTTCCGTCAGTTCCATTATGGAAGACAGCCGGGGACAAATATGGTTTTCGACCGATCGTGGCGGTATATGCCGCTACAATGAAGCGGACGACAACTTCACGACCTTCTCTAAAGAACAGGGATTGCCGGATGATGTAGCCTATAAGATACTGGAAGACCGCAACCACAATTTTTGGTTCGGTACAAACCAAGGACTGGTTAAATTCAATCCGGAAACAGGAGATATCCGTGTATTCACCACCGAGGATGGGCTGACCGGTAACCAGTTCAGTTATAATTCAGCTTTGAAAGCCTCTGACGGAAAATTCTATTTCGGCAGTATAGACGGTCTGATAGCTTTCAATCCCGATGACGACGAAGACTCAGAGTTTATTCCTCCTGTTTATATTTCCCGTTTCAACATATATAATAAGGAAGTAACCGTACATACCCCAAACTCACCGCTCACGAAAAGCATCGTACATACCGGAAAGATCGTTTTACCCCACGACCAGTCGAATATCAGTTTCGATATAGCGATCCCTTCCTACTCGTCGACCCGTTCCAACCAATATTTATATAAGATGGAACCGCTCGACAACGATTGGGTCAAATCCGGGGATAACCAAAATATCTCGTATGCCAAACTACCTCCCGGAAATTATATATTCCAGGTAAAAGCCCGGCACGAGAACGAGCATACCGATCCTCCCATCACATCCCTGCGTATCACGATCCTTCCCCCGTGGTGGTTATCCACATGGGCCTATATAATATATGTAATAATCGTACTATGTATTATATATGGTTGGTTCCGCTGGTACAAACGCCGCAAGGAACGGCAGATGGAAGAAAAGCAGAAACTCTTTGAGATAGAAAAGGAAAAAGAGCTTTACGAAGCCAAAGTAGAGTTCTTTACCGAGATCGCTCACGAAGTACGCACCCCCCTTACCCTGATAAACGGGCCGCTCGAAAGCATTCTCGATATGAATATCCAGGATAACAAGATCACGCGTAACCTGAACGTTATTGCGCAAAACACCAAACGTCTGCTCGAACTGACCAGTCAACTGCTCGACTTCCGCAAAGTGGGAGCCAATAAATTCAAGATGGATTTCACGATGGTTAATGTCACAGCCCTGCTGAATGAAACCATCCAACGTTTCGATCCAACGATCACCCAGCAGAAGAAAGAGTTATCGTTGCAAATTCCCGAGGAGGAGATCATTGCGGCCATCGACCGGGAAGCGGTTACCAAGATACTGAGTAACCTGCTGAATAATGCACTTAAATATTCCAAACACTCCATACTTGTCTATCTGGAGCGCAACGACACAACCTTCAGCATCCGTGTGACAAGTGACGGCGACCGTATCCCTGCCGATCTCAGCGAACAGATATTCGAACCTTTCTATCAGATAAACAAAAAAGAGAACACCTCATCAGGTGCAGGTATCGGTCTACCGCTGGCACGTTCGTTAGCGGTACTTCATTCCGGGAAACTATATCTGGATGACGATCTATCCAATAACACCTTTGTCCTCACTCTACCTCTAATGCAGGAAAAAGTTCGTGTACAGGAAGAAATAGCCATACACGAAGAAATGATCTATCCGGAAGAAGAAATGGCAACTACCGCTGACACCAGGAATCATACGCTCCTTTTGGTAGAGGATAACGAGAACCTCCGCTCTTTCCTGTCTGAAAAGCTGAGTGAACTATTCATCACCGAAATAGCCACCAACGGACGGGAAGCCCTGGAAATACTACGCGACCATAGCATAGACATTGTTGTAAGCGATATTATGATGCCTGTTATGAATGGCCTTGAACTCTGCCGCGAGATCAAAGCAGACATCGACCTCAGCCATATCCCCGTTATCTTCCTTACAGCCAAGAATGACCTCGATAGTAAGATCAACGGACTGCGACTGGGAGCAGAAGCTTATGTAGAGAAGCCTTTCTCGTTTAATTACCTGACGACACAGATCCTCTCGTTGTTGAATAACCGCCGCAAAGAACGCGAGGCTTTTGCCAAACGTCCGTTCTTCCCGGTCAATAATATGCAAATGAATACGGCCGACAAAGAGTTTATGGATCACATTATTGCCGTCATCCATGAGAATATTGCCGACGAGAGTTTCGGCGTAGAACGTTTGGCGGAAATCCTACACATGAGCCGTTCAAGCCTGCTGCGTAAGATCAAGGTGTTGTCCGGACTATCGCCGAACGACTTCATCCGTCTGATCCGCCTGAAAAAGGCAGCCGAACTGATACTCGACGGTAAACACCGCATTGGAGAGGTTTGTTATCTGGTAGGTATCAATTCGCCATCCTATTTCAGTAAAATCTTCCTCAAACAATTCGGTGTTACGCCCAAAGACTTTGAGAAGCAACATCAGGCGTCTTAAATACAATATTCATAAAGAGGAAGAAACGGAAATACATCAACAAAAGTTTTCTAAAATAAATCCTTCATTCATTCAGCATTGCAGCTATATAACTGATTATCTATTATTTAAAGCTGAAGGAATTTTCAACTGAATGAAGGAAACGGCTTTATTTTCAGATTAATGTTTCATATTCCCGGCCAAAATCAATACCTCTCTTAGTCCATTCCTTTAGGCAAAGAGTAAAGCTGGAGGAATGACTAATAACAGGATATATAATATACTGTTATCATGCAGGTTAGTACTTTTTCATTGTTTGTCAGCTGTCGAACACTTGTATCACAGTTGTCGAACAAGCGTTTGACAGCTGACAAACAAGCGTTCGACAATTGACAAACAGAAAAAAGGAAAGGATAATAGGGCTAGAAGGTTACAACTCATGCGTTAGAATAAAATAGGTTAACAGATAATCGGCCGGAAGTTATTTGCTCTTTTTATACTACCGAAAGTTGCTGTTTATGAATAAAAAAACTCAAAAGCCAGGACAATTCCTTCAGCAAAATCATTTTCCTTCAGCCTTAAATAATAGATTATCAACGCAATAACAACAAGCCTGAATAAATGAAGGATTTATTTTAGAAAACTTTTATTATATAGATTGTTCAATTGCTAGGAAGTTCATTTATTGACAGAGGTGAGTCTTTTACATATTGCCAGAATAGAACTATCCCATCGTCAAAGTCACTTGGCCATTACAGGTTCATTTGCCGTCTGCTTCAGCTGACGGCAAATGAACCTGTAACTAGGACTGTCTTATTTATGATAGATTGTTTATGTCCAAATAGACTCGCTTTTTCCTAGATACAAATGCTATATCGGATTTCTCCCAATCACTAAAGAACACAGACCATCTATTTCTTTTCGTTCAATAACTTTTCAAGTAAAGTTACTTTCTCTTTTTCATTCGCTAGCATACGTTCATATAAGGAGGTATTTTCTTTGGTCAGTTCGAAGATCTTTTCAACAGGGTGTTGGTTCAATTCGTTAACTTCACCGATATAACCTATACCACCATTCTCAAAATTATTATTCTCAATAACAACAGAAACCGGAGTTTCTTCCATATTTTCAATCACTTCCGGTGCAACTTTCAGGATAGCAGCAATTTTTACCAGATAATCTCTTCCTATCTCACGCTGTTGTTCCAATTGAGAGATAAACTGTTGGCTAACGCCTAACTTTTCTGCCAGATCCTCTTGCTTTATATCTTCATACCGGCGTATCTTACTGACATTTAAACCTTGATGAACTTTCTTATCCTTTACGTTTTCTGTTTCCATGCTATCTACTTTCTTTTAAGAGTGAAACAAATATATGAACAAATCTCCATATTTCGATGAAGATGCAGGGATATAACAAAATATCCGGTCTTTCTGCACCTTGTACGAACTTGTAAAATACAAGTAGATTACTTGTTTTTTACAAGTAAATCTTATATAGCTATTCAAAATTATATGCTGACCTTTGCACAAAGAGTTGTTATGAATAAAATATACACACTACTATTAATGGCGTTAGCCCTATCCCTGTTAACTCTTTGGAAGAGTTATGAAAAGAAAGAAAAGGAGCCGTTTTGTGTGACTTATCATGTAGCCGTACAGACATTGCTTCCGCGCAAGATAGTTGTCACTTACACGGATGACGAGGGACTGGAACAAGAAACTTTTGTCGGCAAAAGATGGGAAAAGAAGGTCTGTCTATCACCCGATGAGATTGCTTCGCTACGGATAGACGAAATTACTGAACCCGGAAAAGATTATAGCACCTACTTTCACGACACAGAACAAAGACATGAGCCGATAGACAGAGATTACATCATTCATCCTCTCTCGATATGGATCGAACACCCAAAGAAGACAATCCTTAGTGCAGGAGACAAATGTTTGCAGGTATCACTGCTTGCTTCGGAGATAGATAAGAATTGACAATTATAAACAAGACATGCTTGTTTTTATTCCTTTTTGTGTAAATGTTTTCGCACACACATTGTAGGAAATTAAATATAATCTACTACTTTTGCACTGGATAATAAAAGTTTATGCCATGAATAAAAAAGTAATAACCTTTGGAGAGATAATGCTCAGACTGGCCACACCAGATTATCTCCGTTTTAGTCAGAGTAATCAACTGAATGCCACCTTTGGCGGTGGTGAAGCCAATGTTGCCGTATCATTGGCAAACTACGGGATTGCGGCAGAGTTTGTTACCCGTTTACCGAAAAACGATATTGCACGTGCCTGTGTAATGGATTTACGGAAATATGGTGTCGGTACTTCACATATTGTTTATGGAGGCGACCGCCTGGGTATCTATTTCCTGGAAACAGGAGCCGTAGCCCGTGCCAGCAAGGTTGTTTACGATCGTGCACATTCTTCTATCGCTGAAATCCAGCCGGGAATGATCAACTGGGAAGAGGTATTGAAAGATGCTTCCTGGTTCCACTGGACAGGTATCACTCCGGCTATCTCACAAGGTGCAGCCGATGCTTGCCTGGAAGCTATACAGACGGCCAACAAACTGGGTATTCCGGTATCCTGTGATATCAATTACCGCAAAAACTTATGGAAATACGGAAAGACAGCATCCGAAATAATGCCCGAACTGGTTGCCGGATGCGATGTTATCCTGGGAAATGAAGAAGATGCGGAAAAAGTATTCGGAATCAAACCGGAAGGATTTGACGTGGCACAGACGGCCGGTCAGGTAAATGCTGCCGAGTTCGAATCGGTTTGTACACAGTTAATGAAGAAATTCCCGCGTGCAAAGAAAGTGATCATCACCCTGCGTGGATCTATCAATGCCAACCATAACACATGGGGCGGTGTTCTGTATGCCGACGGAAAACTATATCAGTCACGCCGTTACGACATCACACATATCGTAGACCGTGTAGGTGGTGGCGACTCTTTCATGGGAGGCCTGATCTATGGTCTGCTCACTTATACAACTGACGATCAGAAAGCGCTCGACTTCGCTGTTGCTGCTTCCTGCCTGAAACATACCATCTACGGGGACTTCAACCAGGTAACTGTAGACGAAGTGGAGAAACTGATGGAAGGCGACGGTTCCGGACGCGTTTCAAGATAACAATTACATTAAATAATTATTTACAATGGCCAGATTTAGTAAAATGCAGGTATTGGATGCGATGATCAGCACCGGGATGGTACCTGTCTATTATAATAAAGATATAGAAACAGCCAAACAGGTATTGAAAGCCTGTTATGAGGGTGGTGTGCGTGCATTTGAATTTACCAACCGCGGGGACTTCGCCCATGAGGTGTTTGCCGAACTGGTAAAATATGCTGCCGTGGAATGTCCGGAAATGGTGCTGGGTATCGGTTCGATCGTCGATCCGGCTACAGCAGCCTTGTTCCTGCAATTGGGGGCAAACTTTGTGGTAGGCCCGCTGTTCAATCCGGAAATCGCTAAAGTATGCAACCGCCGTCTGGTTCCTTATACACCGGGATGCGGTTCTGTTTCCGAAATAGGTTTTGCACAGGAAGTGGGATGCGACTTATGTAAAGTATTCCCGGCAGGCAATGTGGGAGGCCCTTCTTTTGTCAAGAATATCAAAGCCCCGATGCCCTGGTCTATGATCATGGCTACAGGTGCGGTAGAGCCGACGGAAGAAAACCTGTCAGCCTGGTTCAAAGCGGGTGTAACTTGTGTAGGAATGGGTTCCAACCTGTTCCCGAAAGAAGCCATCGCCGCAAAAGACTGGAAAGCGATCACGGCTCTTTGCAGCAATGCATTAAGTATTATCAAAAAATACCGTTAAGATATGAAACCATTTCTTGATTCAGATTTCCTGCTTCAAACGGAAACAGCCAAAAAGCTGTATCACGAACACGCAGCGAAAATGCCGATCATCGACTACCATTGTCACCTGATCCCGCAGCAGATTGCCGACAACTACCAGTTTGCCGACCTGACAGAGATTTGGTTGGGTGGGGATCATTACAAATGGCGTGCCATGCGTGCCAACGGTATCCCCGAAGAATATATCACCGGCGACAAACCGTCATTCGAGAAGTTCCAGAAGTGGGCTGATACTTTGCAACACGCTATGCGCAACCCGCTTTACCATTGGACACATCTGGAGCTCAGCCGTATATTCGGTGTCGATAAGGTGTTGAACCCTTCGACAGCCCGTGAAATATACGACGAATGTACAGCCAAACTACAAACGCCCGAATTCCGTGCCCAGGCCATTATGGAGCGTATGAACGTGGAAGTGGTTTGTACTACTGACGATCCGATCGACTCACTGGAATATCACCAGGCGATCCGCAACACCGGCCTGACCACGAAAGTGCTTCCGACCTGGCGTCCGGACAAAGCTATGGCTATTGAAAACGTGGCCATTTACAATGACTATCTGACTAAACTGGAAGCCGCTTCCGGTATATCGATCCTGTCTTTCAAAGATTTGCTGGCTGCTTTGCAAAAGCGTCACGACTTCTTTGAATCGATCGGTTGCCGTGTATCGGATCACGGGTTGAGCACATTCTATGCTACTCCTTATACCCATGCGGAAATAGAGGCTATCTTTATGAAAGCCCGTATGAATAAGGTGCTGACAGGTGAGGAAATTGATAAGTTCCGCTCCGCCATGCTCTACGAACTGGCTGTTATGGATGCCCGCAGCAACTGGGCGCAACAGTTCCATATCGGCCCGACCCGTAACAACAATGCCCGCATGTTCAAGAAACTGGGCCCGGATACTGGTTATGATGCGATCGGTGACCTTGAAATAGCCGAACCGATGATCCGTTTCCTCAGCCGCCTGGAAGCAGAAGGATTGTTGACAAAGACAATCTTCTACAACCTGAACCCGAAAGACAGTGCCGTGATGATGACAACGGCGTATAGCTTCAACGACAGTTCACTGCCGGGCAAAATGCAATACGGTGCCGGTTGGTGGTTCCTGGATCAGATCCACGGTATGGAAGACCAGATGAACACGCTTTCCGACCTGGGATTACTGAGCCGCTTTGTCGGAATGTTGACCGACTCACGCAGCTTCCTGTCGTATCCGCGTCATGAATACTTCCGCCGCATCCTCTGCAATATGTTGGGGAAAGAGGTGGAAAACGGAGAACTGCCAGCTTCCGAACTACCTTTCATCGGCAAGATGGTAGAGGATATCAGCTACAACAATGCAAAGCAGTATTTCGGATTTTGACCATTGATAGTTTTTAGCATAATAAAAGGT
This sequence comes from Parabacteroides sp. HGS0025, assembly GCF_000969845.1. NCBI lineage: Bacteria > Pseudomonadati > Bacteroidota > Bacteroidia > Bacteroidales > Tannerellaceae > Parabacteroides > Parabacteroides sp. HGS0025. The sequence goes on along the minus strand of NZ_KQ033903.1, from coordinate 1,585,274 downwards.
GTATCGAAATAGCAATGCTATCAGATACACCTTTTTCTATTATTTCCTATTTTCGTTATTTCTTACGAGCACGAGCTGCCGCCTCTTTGGCCTTTTGGGCTTCACGGCGGGCTTTCTCTTTGGCTTTGAGTGTCTCCCGATACTGTTTTTCCTTTTGCTTGCGTGCTTTTTCTTTCTGCTTCTGCTTTTCCTTATAATCGCGTTCCTTCTGCTTACGCAATTCTTCGCGGGCTTTCATCTTGACTTTACGATCGGCTTCTGCCTGTTTCAGCTTATTCTTACGATCTTGTTCAAGCTGTTTTTCACGTTCAGCCTTCGCTTTCAGAAGGGCTTTTTCTTCTTCCTGCTGCTTCTTCAGTTCGTCCGCACGCTCCTTGGCCTTTTGTTCCTGCAATTCTTTTTCAGCTTTCTGTTGTGCTTCAAACTCTTTGCGGGCAGCCTCTTTACGAGCGGCTTCCTCTTCGGCTTCACGCTTACGGATGGCTTCGATCTCTTTTAATGTGAGCTCTTTCTCTTCCGGAGCCTGAACGGCAGGAACAGTATCCTGCGGTGTTACGGTAGTTACTGTTTCCGGTATAATTGGTTGTACAGAGACAGTATCGACCGGCAATACAGGGACAGGAACAGTTGCAATACTGTCAGGAATCGTGACTTCCGGGATGACGGTATCTTTCTCAGTTGGCTGCTCTACCGGTCTTTCGGCTTCTGCCGGAACTTCTTCACGACGGGCAGGCTCTTCAGCTTCAGTCGCCTTGGCCGGAGCATCTTCTTCCGGACGAACTTCTTCCGATTGTTGTTCTTCAGCTGCGGCTTCTTCCGCCTTCTCTTCTTCGGCTTCCATACGGTTCTGCCAGCGGGCAGCCAGTTCGGGGACTTCTTCACCGTAGTTTTCATCAAAGAAGTTGATGTATTCTTCCAACGTCTTTCCGCGCATCAACGTTTCGTAGTTGTCGTCGGAGATCGGAAGAATAGCCACATTCTTATCCAGTGCCTGGGCGTAACCGTCCTTACCATATATCATCTTATAATACTGGAGTATTTCATTGATTCCGTTAAATCCACTGATGTTCAGCATCGACATCGGGCCTGTTTCTTCAAAGGTCAGGTCGAACTCCTTCACCATAAAGTTGGCAAAGTTGTAAGCGGCTACGGCAAACAGCAACTGGTTCTTATCCACACTTCCAGTCGGATACACCAGGATCATGCGATACGAAGTATTCGGTTCGGCAGTGAAAGTTCGTGCCGAGTCTGCAGCCGACAATGAACCGTCTTCACCCAGGCCGAAGCGCAGGTTCCAGCTCATACCGGTTACGCTACCCTGCATCAACGTACGGCCACGAAGGATACCTTTCAGCATTTCGCCGGCCAATTCCGTTACGTCGGCTGTCGGATATTTTTCAACAAGCTCTTTCAAGGCTGCTTTAAAGCCCTCGGCGTCGCCGGCTTGCACATAAGTCAATGCTTCCAGGAACATGAACTTAGGAATAAGCGTTGCCAGCGGGTATTTGCTTGTGACTTCGCGGTAGTTTTTACGCACGGCACTCGTGTCGCTTGCCAGAAAGCTATTATACGTCTGTTGGTAGATAGAATCCTGTACGGAGTCCATCATACGTATATTATATTCGTAATTCGGATCGGATATGGCGATCGTGTAATCGGCATCCGGGAAAGCATTCGTCATTTTGGTCTTGTACTCGGCCGCCAATGTGGTATTACCCGTACGGAGTGCCATCAGGTAGACCTGGTAATAACTTTCCAGACGATGCGAGTTATCCGGAAAACGGCGTTCCAGTTCCTCGAACGCTTCTATCGATAAGGGCAGATCTTCCAGTTTATCTTTATAGATCATGGCCATATTATACAAGCCGTCTTCTATAATAATATTGGATGCGGCTACCTCTTCTTCGGTGAACGGTAATTGCTGTATATAATATTCGCGTGACTTCGGATCATCGGCAGCTACTCCGGGCAAGCCGGCTTCCAGCGAATCGGCAGCGAGCGGCTGACCGTCTGCACCTACTGTTAGAGAGTCTGCCTCTTCCATTCCTTCTTCCAAAGGTTCTTCATTGAAAGTAGACATTTCTTTCTTACGGCGGCGCCAGTTATCTTCCAGGGCGCGTCGTCCCCATTTACGCTGGAACTGCGCTTTACCCTGCGAGACGGTAGAAGGGTTATAGAAATAGAAAGTAGCTCCACCGGCTGTAGTCGGCAGCACAATACCACCTGTTTCTGTTCCGGGGCGGTCGATACCTGAGCCTTTCGCCGCCTGGTCTGCCAGATAGGCTTCCTTCTCAGCCAGCGCCTTGGCTTCTTCTTCCTCTTTCTTTACCTGTTCGATGATCTTGTCGATCACAGCCAGACGTTCCGGTTCCGGCATCTTAGCCAAGGTCTGCAAACTATCCTGCAAATGCACGGCTTCTACGTGCACGACCAGTTCGTCGAGAACTGCCGACAGTTTCGAGACGCGCTTAAAGTCTTTGTATTCTTTCTGGATACCCGATAAGGCTCCGCTAAAACAAGGTTGTGCCTTTACATAGTCACGCATGGTGAAATAGATATCCCCCAGTTTGATCTGGCAGATCGCTTTCTCCAATCCGTTCTGTGTACTCTTTTCGATACCCAGTTCGTAGTTCTTAATGGCGTTTACAGTATCTTCACGATTCAGATAGATATTTCCCAAGGCATAATATACCTGATCCAGATAGTTTTTATTCTTATCACTCTTCGCCATACGTGTAAGCATCTTGACTACCTTCTGGTAGTTGGCGCCGGTAAAAACTTCAGTCTGACGGATACGGGCGGCAAATTCCAGTTCGTAAGGTGGATTGGCCCTGGCTACCTCGTTGAACATCTTATAGGCCATTCCGTCCTGATCCTGTGCAGCATAGATCTGTCCCAACAGGTATTTCATACGGGTACGCTGCCGCTTGTTCTTTTCCGACTTGATGGCCGACTTGAAGTAGGGAACGGCATCGTCGAACTGCTTGTTCTTCACCAGATAATCGGCATATACGGAAGCATACTGTTTCAGGTTCTTTTTAGGTATCCCGTTCGTATTCAGCTTACCCAGAATATCTTCGGCTTCATAGAACCATTCCATTTCCGAATAGCAGCGGGCTTGCCACAGGCGAGCCTCGGCAACCATTTCTTCATCCTGTGCATAATGGCGGGCAATATAAGAAAAGGTGGCGGAAGCTTGCAGGAAGTCGGCATTATAGAATTGCCCCTGCCCTATCAGCAACCAGCATTTCTTCAGGAAAGGGTTGTATTCCTCCTGCTCCTGGAAAGCACGTTGCTTGGGATCATTTCGCCAACCGGGTTTCTTGGCGGGTTTCGCTTTGATGGAATGCAGTTTGATCGCTTTGTTGCCTTTCTCGATGGCTCGGTCGAAAGGCCCTCCGGTCTCCTTCTTGTCCTTCGGCTGTGCACTGATCGGGTACATATGGATCATTTCAGAAAAACTTTCCTTGTAGCCGGTCTGCATCCCCAACAAGGCCTCATCGAAAGAAGTCTTCCCGTTAAAGTAGATGTTATAGCGGGAGTTAAAAGCATGGTAGAACCGGCTTGCCTTGGTGTTTTTCTTCGTGCTGCACGACCAAAGTAAGAGTACTACGAATATCGAAATTATATAGTAAAAACCTTTCTTCACGTATTATGATAGCTCTTTATCATATAATAAACTAAGAATAACCTGTTTTATTGCTTTTTTGTAAAGAATAATACGCCTTTAAGGATCAGAAAGACCAGCACCAGCACCAGGATGATAAACGCCCCGGAAGGCACGTTCAGAAAATAAGAAAGAACCAGGCCGGTTACGCATCCCAGGAAGCCCAGGACGATACTACCCAGGATGATCTTCCTGAAGTCGGATGTGAAGAGGTTCACTGTGATCTGCGGCAAGGTCAGCAGGCTCATCAACAGCATGATACCGACCAGCCGGATCGACAACACGATGGTGACGGCTATAAAGAACATCATCATATATTCGATCCATTTCACATGGATATGTTGCGTTTTGGCAAAATCGCTGTCGAAAGCCACATATACGATTTCCCGGAGATAAAGGGTAAAAACGGTGATCAGCACCACGGCAAAGGCCGCTATCCAGATGATATCGGACATAGAGATTGTCAGGATATTTCCAAACAGATAGGCGGAAAGGTTCGGTGAATATCCGGGGGTCAGGAAAATAAAGATGACCCCGAGTGCCATCCCCAGCGCCCAGACACCGGCTATCGCCGAGTCTTCACGGACATTCTGCGTCTTGCTGGCCCACTCTACCCCGAATGCGGAAAGGACGGAAAAAACCATCGCCATCAGGATAGGGTTCGTTCCCAGATAGAAACCGAGCCCCAGACCTCCGAAAGAAGCATGGGTAATACCGCCACTGATAAATACCAGACGGCGTGCGACAACGTATGTCCCGACTATTCCGCAGGTGATGGCGGTAAGCAGGCTACCGATCAGTGCATGTTGAAAAAAAGTATATTGTAGTAAATCCATATTTAATGTATTCTCCGTTCCCCAACGATCAGGAACGCTTCATCTTTCAGCGCATCCGGCAGGTTCACGGCACGAAGCTGCAAGCTGCGGAGCCATCCGGCCACTTCTTCCGACCGCAAGGTGTAAAGCACTTCGCGGAACTCGTTGACGGACTCTTCATCATATTCGTCGCTTTCCAGTCCCCGGAAACGATCCAGTTCCTCATCGTCGTAATATTCGATTTTTTTACTTACGGCAGCCAGCAGGCTGTCGCGTTCGCAGGTTTCATGCTGTCCGCAACACTCTTCCGGTATTTCGCGGGCTTCAGGGATCTCACTGATCTCCCCGCGTTCCAGCATCTTCTGCAATTTCTTATTCCTGAAATAACCGGCTACGGCGGCAATTACCCCCAGCACGATTATACCTATGACGATATACCACATATTAAACCTCCTTCACTGTAAAGCCCTCTTTCCTGAGATTATCCCAGAAAGTCGGATAACTCTTGGTCACCACTCCCGGATCGGCTATTGTAATTCCCTGCGGTAAGACCAAAGCGGCAGGGGCAAAAGCCATCGCCATCCGGTGATCTTCGTAAGTGGCGATAACCGGATCGGCTTCCGGTTCGCATCGCTCTCCATTCCATTCCAGGATGCTGTCGTTGCTGTCGGTCAGCAGATAACCGAGCTTGCGAAGTTCCGTTTTCAGTGCTTCGATACGGTCGGTTTCTTTTATCTTCAGCGATTGCAATCCGGTGAAGCGGAAGGGGATATTTAGTAACACGCAGACCACGACAAATGTTTGCGCCAGGTCGGGTTCGTTTATGAAATTATAAACAAGTTTCTTCACCACATTTCCGTTATGTTTCAACCGGACACCACGGTCGGAAAAAGTCGTTCCTACTCCCAACTGAGCGAACAGTTGTGCTCCGGCAGCGTCTCCTTGCAGACTGTTTTTAAATAGTCCGAGCAATTCGACCTCGGCGTTTTTCGACAAAGCCATCATTGCATACCAGTAAGAGGCAGCGCTCCAGTCTGATTCGACAGTGAAAAGAATCGGTTTATATTCCTGAGGAAGTATCTTGATCGTTTGTCCGTTCCAAGTTGCTTTCACACCGAATTGTTCCATCAACTGCAAGGTCAGATTGATATAAGGGCGGGAAATGATATTGCCTTCCAGGTTCAGCGTCAAGCCATTCTCCATCAACGGGGCGATCATCAGCAAAGCGGATATATACTGCGAACTGACACCTCCGGCCAATGAGATCTGTCCTCCCTGCAAAGCACTTCCGAAGATACGCAAAGGCGGATAACCTTCCTTTTCGATATATTCAATGCGGGCTCCGAGCGAGTTGAGCGCATCCACCAGCAATTTGATAGGACGGTTCTTCATCCGTTCTGTCCCGGTAATCGTCCATTCGCCGATCACTTTGGATAGGAAAGCGGTAAGGAAACGCATCGCTGTACCGGCTGCTTTAATATCGAAATCGCAACCGTTGGAGTTAAGCGCTTTGATCATCACTTCCGTATCGTCACAGTCGGAAAGATTCTGTATGTCATACGGACTATAGCTTAGGGCATTCAATATCAATGCACGGTTACTGATGCTCTTGGAAGCAGGGAGTTGTACGGAAGCCCGAAGTACGTCTTCCGGGCTTTTTATCAGATATTTCATTGCTTTTGTCTGTTCGTTAAAATGAGAACACAAAAGTACGGAAATTTCCGGATAGTTAGGTGTTCTTTCCACGAATACGGCGTGTCAAATATCTAATACTGGTTCCAGTAGTCGCGTTCATGCCTTCATACACACCTGCATCCACTGATTAATAATAGATATCGGATGAATCCACATTCCGTTTCGGCTTCATAGAGGTTTCATTTGACCGTCATAGAACGATGAAGATAGTTGCTGAGCGCTCATAAAACCAAGAACCAGGACGCGGATGATGTGGATTAACGCAGATTTGATATATGGTTACTACTGTGCCATATATTATGATACTGTAGTATCATATATTATAACATTTAAATATCATATATTGTGACACTTTATTGCCACAATATATGGAATTTTCATGAACACTGAACCCTATTACCGATCATTAAACTCTTTTACCGCATCAAACATAGCAATAATATTAGCCGGTGGAACATCGGGAAGGATATTATGTACGGTATTAAAGACAAAGCCACCACCGGCCGACATAATCTCCAGCCGTTGCAATACCTGCTCGCGCACCTGTTCCGGCGTACCGTTATTCAGTGTGCCGACAGTTTCCACACCACCACCCCAGAAGGTACAATCCTGTCCAAATTCTTTCTTCAGGAACTCCGGCTCCATATTCAGGGCATTTGTCTGAACCGGATTGAATACTTCGATACCGGCTTCGATCATATCGGGCATCAGTGCAGAGATGGAACCGCAGGAGTGGATAAAGGTATGCATCTTGCTATGCGATTTGACGTAATCGCATAATTGTTTATGACGGGGTTTGAACAGGGTCTTATAGGTATCCACATCCATGAAAGGGCCGGTAGTCATTCCCAGGTCATCCCCGAAACGGATGATGTCGACGATATCGCCAACGGAAGAGCAGACCTTTTCGAGTGTAGCCAGATGACGCTTCAACAATTCGTCCAATACCCGTTCTACCTGGTCGGGATCACAAAGCAAGTCCATCAGGAAGTTATCCATCCGGCGCAGGAAGGTTCCCCATTCGAAGAGGTTGCAGCCGCAGACGATCATCAATGCCTTATCGGTCGTTTCCCGCAGATGGATGGCATTCTTCCGTAGCTGTTCCCAAAAGCCTGAGTCGGCTGCATGATCCCAGGGACTATGTACGTAACGCGACCAGAGGACACGTCCCATTTCCTCATCCAATCCCTCGTAATTATCCGGGTAGCCGTCTACATAAGGGAAATAAGACTGGTCGAAGAAAGTAGCTCCTTTCGGCATCATAGCCAGGAGACGTTTCCCGTCCGTATCATAACAGTGATACGATCCGTTCGGCTGAAGAACAGGATTGAACCAAGCGGGATATAAGGCCTTATCACCATTTGCCAGTATGGTTTCCTGCCAGTCGGAAGGCTGCAGGTTGAAGGTACGGCCAATGTCGAGCACGTCGATTCCAAACTGGTCGATGATCGACATATCCGGCTGCGCCAGTTGCTGTACGACATCGTATATTTGTACGGGAAGTTCAGTCCGCCCCAGATGTTTCAGCAGGTTTGAATAGGCGATAGCTGAGATGCCCGAACTGGGAGTTGCCCCCATATCGACCGGGACACGGTCGGGTTGTTTATGTGCGATAGCTGATAAGACACGTTCTCTTGAAGTCATTGAAATACTATTTATTTATTTGTTATTCTATTCTTTATTCACCGCCGCTCATTCCGATAATGAAAGAAGCAGCGATCAGTACGACCAGCCCGGCATACATCCATCCTTTTGTCTTCAGGTCAGTTGCTTTCCATTCTCCCCGGTACAATCCCCAAAGGGTAGCAAAAACAATGGTCAACGACATCAGTATCCCCCAGGCCGTGAACGAGAATTCACCCATGCGGCTTTTCCCCATACCGTAGAAGATAAAGTTTACGAACCACAGGAAACCCGCCAGTCCGCAATACAGGTAATTCTTTGAAACGGCAATCTCTTTTGTCTTCGTAAATACTTTCAGGTTCTTATTCTTTCCGGCAAGGAACAGGCACCAAAGCGCAGTCGCCACAAAAGAACCGCCGAACATCAAGAGAAAGACAGGTAAGGTTTGAAACAACGGATCGATACCCGATGCCACCAACGAAGAAGAAATACCACTTCCCTGTTCTATCCCCAGGGCTTGTGAAGCTCCGGTGATACCGACAAAGAATACCAGTATCAATCCTTTACCGAAGTTCAGCTCTGAATTGGCTTCCGGCCCGGCTCCCTTATCTTTCCTGTAACCGGCATAGCCGCTTAACCCGATACCGACAGCAGCGATCAGCAGCCCGGCAATCAACATCGTCCCGCCGGATTGTTGCAGCATAACCGCCAGCCGTCCGTCGATAGCCGGTGGAATGATCGTCCCTAAGATCATCATCAAGCCCAAAGAGAGCGAGAAGCCGAGCGACAATCCCAGGTAACGCAAAGACAACCCGAAGGTCAAATTACAGATGCCATAGATAATACCCAGCAGGAATATCCAGGCCAATGTGCCCGACGGCACACCCGACAAGACATCCATAAAACCGGGACAAAACACCCAGCAAGCGACTGCCGGAACGAGTACATAAGCAAACAAACTATATATCAGCCAATAGTTTTCCCACGCCCACCCCCGGGTCTTCCCGAACGGGATGGAAAAACTTCCGGAAGAGAATGCACCGATGGCAATCAATCCGATTCCTAAAAACAATTCAATGGTCATATTCTATTAATGGGTTTTACGTTTTATTCTTCTGTACACACAAGTTGCACTATTGCATATTTCACAGCCATAGGGACGTTTCTTAACGGCGTCGCCTATACCGATTATCCCGCTTACCGACTTGATCGGTTGCATCAGACAGGATTCATTGAGGGTTATGCCTGTAGGATGGTCGCCGATATAAGCAAAGAGATCACGCTGCCCGGATAAGGGCCATTCGCAATAACCGGGGCTGTACCGATTCGTGATCTTCTTTCCTTCTCTTGACATTTCTTCTTCCAGGCAGCGTTGTACTTTATCCATTGCGTTCTCTACCGTAGCTGACCCGATCGATTCGACTACAAAAGCTTCCAGAAAATCGCCATTCTGCTGGTAGGCATGGGACAAATCCGTGAAAGCGGCACCAGCCGTACAAATGAACAGGGCTATTTCCGAAGCTCCTGCCATATACCCGCTGATCCTTCGGCCGGGTTGTAACACGACATCCCCGTAATCCAGTATCCGGTACCCGCCAATGATCTCGCGGGAGTCTTTCAAGGCCGCAAAGGTGGACTCCACGATCCCGGCAACCAACGGGTAACTGTCGTTATCCGGTATCTGAAGATAATCCATCAGCACCTTTTCATCCGGCCTGCCCTCATCGAAAGTAAATGTATAAGAGCGGAACATGATTATACAGCGTTAAAGTCAGCGATAGCCCGGTAAAAAGCCTTGATATTTACATCCGGAACAAATGGCGGCATATCGCATCCGGAAGAGATAACAAAGTTCTTATATTGTGCAGTCTTTGCCAGCAGATCGGCTGTGATACGGTATACTTCTTCCGGCGTTGCCTGCTTCAGGATTCCTACCGGATCGATATTACCCATCACAACTAGATTTGACGGACACTGTTCCAGGGTTTCCACCATATTCACCGCATTACCGAAATGAAGTGCAGCCGCACCCGAATCGATCATAGCTTGTGTACAGTGGCCTTTATTCCCGCAATTATGCAGAACAACGGTGAAGTTATCATCCTGTACGGCTTCAACGATTCGCTTGACATAGACGGTCGAGTACTCCAGGCAATCTTCATTGGAGAGCAGTCCCGCAGCAGGTTCCGCCATGATAACTCCTGTTGCACCGATTGCTTTCAGTTCCTTACAGTATAAGGTTATATATTCGGTACATTTATCCAGTAATGTTTTGATCACATCCGGCTCTATATAGATCCCGACCATGATCTCCGACATGTCGTACAACCTGCCGGCCAGGGAAAAAGGGCCGATACAACCGGATAATACAGCCTTGTCCTTTATATTCTCAACCGCCAGGCGGTTCGCTTTCAGATATTCAGGCATTCGCCCTGCCGACAAAGAGGGAACCTGCAAACGGTTCACAGACTCTTCATCACAGACCAACCGGCCTGTAACACTGGGCACTTCATGTTCCGGCATGCTGATCGCACAACCGAATGCTTCCGCTTCGACCGTCAGATCCATAATAACGGTACAAGCCGTTGTATCATACGTTTCCGTCACATTCTTGATGGCCTGATAATGAACTTCACCATCTGTTACGGCATCGATCACATTCTTTCCGATCGCTTCAATACCGGGATGTGTCATGATAGGGATAGCTATCCGCTTATCGCTATTCAGTAGTTGTTGGATAAAACTATTCATACGCGTTCAGGCTACGATTGAGTCCAACCAGTTGATATTATCCTGCGGGTCGCGGGCATAAGCATCCGCACCGATCTCCTGAGCAAAAGTGGCATTCAAAGGAGCTCCCCCCACGATTACTTTTGTATCTGGATGCTTCTCACGGATACTGGCGATCATGGGTTGCATATTACTCATGGTTGTTGTCAGCAAGGCAGACATTCCACAGATAGCTCCCGGATGCTGGTTCAAGGTATCGATATACTTCTCTGCCGGTACATCCGTTCCCAGGTCTATCACTTCCCAGCCGGCACCTTCCACCATCATTCCTGTCAGGTTCTTTCCTATATCATGTAAGTCTCCCATCACGGTTCCGATCACGAAAACTCCTTTACGCTTGATCTCACCACTCTGGAAATAGGGTTTCAGATGCTTCATCGCACTGTTCATCGCTTTGGCCGACAGCAACATCTGTGGTACGAATATTTTGCCTTCGGTAAATTTATTGCCTACCCGGTTCATGGCCGGGATCAGTGATTCACTCAGGATAGACTGGGGAGAGATACCATTCTCCAAAGCCTCACGGGTCAGTTCGTCTGCACCGGGCAGTCCTTTCATTGTCGGTGGATAAGGTGATGCCAGATTGATCTTGCCGAATTCCACGCATTCGCCAAGTTTACTAATAATGTCATTCATGTTCTATTATATTTAAAGCCTGTTTATTTCGAAAAAGAGAGAATATAGATTCAATCCGTATGGAATACTTCTTCCATTGCCGCCCACCATTCTCCGGGAGCACGATTTTCTACTGCCTGCTGACAAGGGTCGGTCAGCTTCCACCATTCCTGCGTGGTCGGGTCTGCCGCCATCCTTTGCATGTCTTTTTCGTAGTTGTCACCGATATATTCATAATAACTGTACAATATCCCGTCTTTATAAAAGATCGAGTAGTTACGGATATTGCATTCCCTGATCATTGCCAACACACCCGGCCATACGGCGGCATGCAACTTCTTATATTCTTCCAGCTTTTCCGGCTTTACACCGATAATACTCCCATAACGTTTCATATTCTTCTCTATATTAGATTAAGTATCACAAAGATAAAGGATAGAGAACTGCAGGAGTTTTCAATATTCGTGGTTATTTTGACTGTTTCAGGGATTTACCGGCTTAAAATCGATATAAAACAAAAAGCCCCTGACAGGAGAAGTCCCACCAGAGGCTTTTATTATTAATAGATGATCAATATCCCGGATTCTGCACCAACGCTCCTTTAGACAAATCAATTTCAGTCAGGGGAATTGCCCATAAGTAATTCTTCTCCGGATCGAACTTACGCTGTTCCACCAAAACCTTTTTCCCGTCGAAAGTCATGCCGTAAGCCGGTTTGTTTACACAGGCTTCCGTCGTTCTCCAGCTGCGGGTCTCGAACAGGTGAATGCCTTCAAACGTAAACTCAACACGGCGTTCTCGGCGAATAGCTTCGCGCATCTGGTCTTTTGTCAGATTAGCCGGTAAAGGCGGAAGTTCCACGCTCGGACGTTGGCGAATCCTATTGACAGCTTCATATACGGATGCATCCGGCCCGCTCAATTCATTCTGTGCTTCCGCATAGATCAGTAAGACTTCTGCATAACGGAACAGGATATAGTTAATCCAGCCCGGATATTCATTCCCTACATTCTTTGGATTAATATATTTACGCATCGTATATCCGGTACGGGTGGCATTACCATTCCCCATTGTCCCTTCTGTACTATAAATCTGTCCTCCGAACTCGCAACCATGCCACAGGATAGAATAGGCCAGGCGGGGATCACGGTTCTCAAACGGCTTTTCAGGATTGTAAAGCTTCGACTCACCAATGGATTTCCCATCCGTACATTCGTATGCATCGATAAGATCCTGTGTCGGCGACAATGCTTCCCAGCCTCCCATCATCAGCGGAGAGAAGAACTGGTCGATCCAACTGCCGGTATAATCATAATCCAATGCATTCTCCATATATTGATGATCGAATATCACTTCGCTGTTATTTTCATGTTCTGCAGAGAACAGATCGCCGTAATTACCATACAGGTTGTAAACACCCAGGTTCATCACTTCTTTAGCTGCGCTGGCCGCTACATCGTATTTCTTCATCAGATAACTGATATGAGCTTTCAATGCTAATGCAGCCCCCTTGTTGGCACGTCCTAGTTCCGTGTTATCGGAACGGGTCAACGGTAACTTTTGTGCAGCCTTATCGCATTCCTCTACAATAAACTTATAGACTTCTTCTTCCGTATTCCGTGAAGGGATCGTTTCGTTCAACTCCAAAGCACGGGTCAGGATAGGAATACCCCCATAGAATTTCAATAAAGTGGCATGGAAATAAGCCCGTAAGAATTCAATCTCACCGATCAGGATCGTTTTCTCATCTTCTTTCATCTCCACCTTGGCTATATTATCAAGGAAGATATTACAACGGCGGATACCACGGTAAGCATCCTGCCAAACCTGTTTAAAGTGAGGGTTTGAAGCCGTTGCCGTACAAGAAGAGATATCCCCCTGCTCCGCATGGATATGAACAGGAATGGCATTATCGGTATAGCAATCGAGCATGACCATATGGTTTCCCGACTGGACAAGATAGCGATAAGTAGCTGCCGAATATTTCACGGCATCTTCTTTTACCATCCAGAAAGACTCGTCGGAGAGCTGGTCTGTCGGGATCTTATCCAGAAACCCGTCGTTGCAACCGGTTCCGAATAACGAGATAAGCGATATAAATAAATATTTTAGTTTCATAATTCGTCTACAGTTTTATTAGAATGAAAGGTTAACACCAAATGAATAATTTCTTGTCAGCGGATAATAGCTACTAACCACGGATAAGTCTTTCATGTTGTAAGCTGATTCCGGGTCAACACCGTCAAATCCGGTAATAGTGAACAGGTTGTCGACACTGAAGTATACTCTCAGGCGGGTAATACCCGAACCGGCCAGTACCTGTTTAGGCAATGAATAACCGAGTTGCATATTTCTCATCTTCAGATAAGAAGCATTCTGCATCCAGAAAGTAGAAGTCATCCAGTTCTTTTTAGAATCTTTCATCGACAAGCGGGGATATGTAGCATCGAGGTTTTCCGGCGTCCAGCGATCCAGGTGATATTCAGTCACTTTACCTCCATTGTAGAATGCCTTGTTGATCTCATCCTTCACTATTGCATTAACCATTCCGGCACCTTGCAGCAAGGCTGAAAAGTCAAAGTTCTTATATTCGAAGCCCAGACGAAGCCCGTAGTTTATTTTAGGGAAATAAGTACCCAGCGACTGACGGTCGTTTTCATCGATCTTCTTATCATTGTTCAAATCCTTATATTTAAGATCGCCCGGTTTAGCACCCCAGATCTGTGTAGGATGTCCGTCGATCTCCGCCTGGTCTTTGAAGATTCCTTCGCAAACATATCCATAGATATTGTTGATAGGATCGCCTACAGAACGTCCGGGAGTATCACCTCCGCTCAGGTCGGTAATTTCATTATGCACATAGCTGAAGTTGAATGTTGCATAATACTTGAAATCATTGATCTGGTTGTTATGGCTGATCTGCATTTCCATACCTGTATTACGAACCTTACCGGCATTCTGCATCGGCGGTTTCACCCCTACGATTTCCGGGATAGGCAACTCCAGCAGGATATCTTTTGTGTTCTTAACGAAGAAGTCACCGGTGAAGCTCAGCTTGCCACCGAAAGCATCCGCATCGACACCGATATCAATCTGGTCTGTCTTTTCCCAGGTAATGATCGAGTTAGCCATCTTTTCATTGATTGAAATACCCGGATATAACATATTACCGAAGTTGTAGTTCTGGCCGAACATATAGGTATTATAGAAGGCATAATCGCCAATCTCCTGATTACCTAATTGTCCCCAGGAAGCACGTAACTTCAGATTATCGATCCAGGAAGCCGTGAAGAAACTTTCTTCAGACACACGCCATCCGGCAGAGAAAGAAGGGAATGCACCGAAACGGTTATCTTTCGGGAAACGTGAAGTACCGTCGTATCTGATATTCGCTTCCAGCAGGTAGCGGTTGTCGAATGTATAGTTCACACGGGCAAAGGCTGAACGCAAAGCGTATTCCACCATATTCCCCTCGGAAGTCTGTGTCGTTATATCGCCCGCATTAATTTCACCCAGGCTGTTATTCAAAGGTAGATCCTTACGGGATGCTCCTAAGATGCGATACTGGTTATATAACTGGGAATATCCCAACAAACCTTTCAGGTCGTGTTTACCGAAGCTCTTTGCATAATCCAGATATGCCTGAAGATTTACTTCCAGCATCTTATTATCCTTGTTCTCCACTTCACTGCGAGTCGTACGGATAGGATCGACAGACTCGGCGGTATAAAACTTCATACTTCTGAGGAAAGTATGTTCGTCTTTCAGATTGAATGTCGTTGAAGCATTTCCACGCAAGGACAATCCGTCGATGATCTTATAGGTAAAGGAAGCACTTCCCTGGAAATTATTATTGTAGGTACGTGCCAGACCACTTTCACGGGCAGAAGCGACTGAGTTATGTTCGTTCTTGAATAATCCGTAATTTCCATTCTGGAACTGGATCGGAGTAACCGGCGTTTCACGAAATGCATAATACATTATACTGGTCATGCCGGTAGCAGGAGCTGCCATACGGCTACGATAGGCCGAAAGGTTCAAAGAGACATTCAACCGGTCGTTGATCTTCGCATCGAGGTTCGAACGGACATTGAACTTATTATATTCAGTGTTCGGCATCAACCCTTCCTTATTATGATAACCAAAGGAAAGAGAATATTTAATTGCCTCAGACCCACCGTTCACACTCAAATGGTGATTATGAAACAGCCCGTTTTCGCTGAATAACGTACCCAACCAATCGCTATTGGCAAAATGATCCGGATCGGAACCATCTTTAAACTTTTGCAGGTCAGGGTCTGAATATAATCCCTCCAATCCGTCATTCTTATAAGCCTCATTCAGAAGGACAGCATAATTATACGAGTCCAGATATTTCGGTAAGCGGGTCGCTTCCTGCCAGCCAACATATCCGTTATAGGAGATCACGGGCTTGCCCACAGCACCTCTTTTGGTAGTAATCAACACAACGCCGTTTGCCGCACGCACACCATAGATAGAAGCTGCCGCAGCATCTTTCAATACGGAAATATTCTCGATATCGTTCGGATCGACATTACTCATCGACGATTCCACACCATCGATGATAACCATCGCTTCGGAATTCCCCAGCGTACCGACACCACGGACACGCAAAGCAGCTCCGTCGGCTCCCGGCTGTCCGGCATTCTGTACAATGGTCACACCCGATACGTTACCAGTCAGCATATTGACCGGGTCGGAAGTCGTTCTGTTCTCCAGCACATCAGCCTTTACACTGCTGACAGCACCAGTCAGGTTCACCTTCTTTTGTGTTCCGTAACCGACAACAACGATCTCATCCAGATTCTGTGTATCGTCCAGGAGAGAGACAGAGATATCGCTCCGGTTATTCACCGGGATTTCCTGTTCCATATAGCCGATATAGGAAACTTGCAAAACGGCATTCAGGGGAACTTCCAACGTAAAACGCCCATCGAGGTCTGTCACCGTACCGTTTGTTGTTCCGCGTTCTATTACATTGGCTCCAATCACCGGTTCTCCGGTTTTGTCCTTCACAACACCTGTTACTTTCTTCTGTTGCTGCGGAGCCGACGCTTTAGTGGTCTTTTGCGAGATAACGATCATTTTCCCTTGAATAGAGTAGCTTAATCCTTTATCCAGGATAGCCGACAAGACTTCTTCGACAGATGCATCCTTAAAATTATGATTGATCTGTTTTTGCTCATTCACTTCATCTTTTTTATAGATGACTGAATACTGGAGCTGTTTCTCCACTTCCTCCAGTACTGTTTTCAAAGGGACGTTCCTGAACTGCTGAGTGATTTTCTGAGCGTCCACCGATAATGAGCCGGAAAGTAGCAAGGCCAATATTAAAGACCTTCCCACATGCTTTTTGTACATCATAAGATAGATAGTTAGTTATTAGATTTAATACATATATAAACAAAGCGCGCTATTGTTTTTTGATATAAATATCTTCTCCCTGCCGCTCAAAGCGTATCGGAATGATATCGGAAAGTGCCTGCAGGAACTGGCCGATAGTCTCTTCGTTCCGCAATGAGACCCTGAAAGTGGCGTCTTCATCAAGCGCAGTATCCAGATGTATCTTCACATCATACTTCCTTGACAGGCGGACAGCCAGTTCGCCTAATGCTATTTCGTCATATTCAACTCTTCCTTCAATCCACGACCGGTATTGCGAAGCCTGTACATGGTGGCTGGAAAAATCTTTTTTCTCCTTATCGAAGCAAAGTAATTCGCCGGGCTTTACTTCCAGTTGCCTTCCTTCGTACAAAACATTGACAGCTCCTTCCAATAGAGTAGTTGTAGAAAAAGGATCTTCAGCATAAGAGGTCACATTGAACTTTGTACCTTTCACCAATACATCGTAACAACTTGTCTTAACCAGAAACGGCGATTCGTCCGATTGCTTTTCTACTTCAAAATAGGCTTCTCCCTCCAGTTGCACTGTCCGGTTGCTTGCATTAAAGTTATCCGCATACCGCAAAGTCGATCCGGCATTCAACCAAACGACCGTTCCATCGGTTAGTATCACTTTGCTCTTCTCACCATAAGCAGTGACCAGAGCGAAATAATTCGGATCGGCTTGTTTTTTGAAGAAAGACAATGCCCCATAAGCGCCGCTCAACATGACCACCACGACCACAGCAGCCACGGCAACTACCTGACGCAGGCTATATTTCTTATGTCCGAACATATCCGGCATATTGCGTTGTATCTGAACACGCCGTTGTAAATGCTTCCATTCGCTGATCACACCCAGGTCGGGTGTAGCCGATTGCATCCATTCTTTTTCCCATCGACGGAACATCTCATAATTATCCGCACAGGCATTCACAAAGCGAAAGAGTTCTTCCTCCTCCTGCAAAGTAATACGCCCTTCAAAATAGTGTACGGCTAACTGATGAATATTCTCCTTTTCCAATTCCATAATTTCCTCTTTCTATATGATGTAACAACCCATTCTTTTTTTACCCAACCCCTGATGTTCTATTTTTTTTCTCCTTATCCCTTTTTTTCTTTCTGCCTGCCTACTAATATAAAGTACCGGACGTTTTATATTTTTGACCAAGGTCGAAAAGATTTACCACCTAGGTCAAAAACGTTTACTACCAAGGTGACAAACGTTTACTACCAAGGTCAAAAAATTAAAACATAGGGAGAAATGTAATAGCAAGTCTCCTGTTTCTTGCTAATCAGATAGCAACCATGCAATAATAACAATATAGATATCGAGAGGATACTTGTCTTTAAAGTGTTTGGAGAAAGTCGTTAATGCTTTGGCTATATGCTTTTCCACAGCAGTCGTAGAGATACTTAAAGCTTCTGCTATCTCACGATTCTTCTTTTTATCAAAGCGGCTCATAATAAATACTTCACGGCAACGCGTAGGCAGCGTGTCTATAACTACATTCACTTGTTCCTGCAATTCGTTGTATAATAAAGTGTATTCCGGAGAAGGATTAAAATCAAGGCTATACAGTTCCTCTCTCCCGGCAATAGAGGCCAGATGTTCTACGTTGTGTTGTTCTACTATTTGAAGATGTTTCAGATAATTCAGACAGGCATTCCGAACCATAGCAAACAAAAGGGCAGAGACGGATATGGCTTCTATCAACTCACGCTTTTCCCAGAATTTCAGGAAACTTTCCTGAATAATATCCCTCACAGCCTCCTGATCTTCCACAAAACGAGATGCATATCCACGCAAACGAGGATAATAGCTTTTGAAAAGAAATTCAAAAGCCTGATCATTTCCATCCTTTATTTCTTTCAGTAATATTTTCTCGTCGGTAAAATCTGCCATAAAAAGAGGGATTAAACATTCTACTCTTTTATACCATAATAAGCTTATAAATAAAACGACAAATATATGGAAATTATCTAATGCTTACAAAAACGGGGGGGCCTTCCGCTTCTTTGCATTCAGTTTTATATAAATAAAGAAGAGAGAATCTTGCCGGATCCTCTCTTCTAAAATGCGTGATTCAATTAAACTTCCATTGCCGTGGAATAATGTTTAATCTTAAAACGCTCAAAAGTATGAATAATAGACGTATACTTGCTTCTGCAAACCTAAAAAGAAGCATAAAAATATTGAATTATCCATCGGAGAACTGATCTTCGGCCGATGCAGGAATATTAAATCGCACCTTTTAAAGAATAAAACTTATATTTGCATCATAAGAAAAGTATGTCTGTAAAAACGGCTTTTCTTTTTTAAAAACTAAATTACCATGAACAGTAAACACTTAATCTTATTTTTTCTTGCCTGTTTCTCTTTTTCTTTACAGGCAAGTCCGATAGACGGTTTGTTGGAGCGCATAGACAAAGGCGCCTCCCGTAAGTTCATTATCGAACAAGTAAAATCACCCACCGACTTTTTTGAACTGGATCAAAAAGGAGAGAAAGTTGTCATCCGCGGTAACAACTATGTAAGTATTGCAACCGGAATAAACTGGTATCTGAAATATCATGCCGGTATCCATCTGTCCTGGAACGGTATGCAGGCTAAACTTCCGGAAATTCTTCCGGCGGTGTCAAATAAAGAAAGGCACGAGACAGAGATGAAGCTTCGGTATGATTTCAATTATTGCACATTCTCCTATACGATGGCCTTTTGGGACTGGAACCGTTGGGAGGAAGAAATCGACTGGATGGCTTTGCATGGCATTAACCTGCCACTGGCTATGACGGGTGTAGAAGGCGTCTGGTATAATGTCTTGAAAAAGTTAGGATACACCAAAGAGGAGATCAATGAATTTATCGCCGGCCCCGGTTTTATGGCATGGTGGCTGATGAACAACCTGGAAGGTTGGGGAGGCCCTAATCCCGACAGCTGGTATCAACAACAGATTGCTTTGCAAAAAAAGATACTGAAACGCATGCGTGAATACGGTATTGAACCGGTATTGCCCGGCTACTCCGGGATGGTTCCTCACAATGCAAAAGAAAAACTGGGGCTGAATGTCTCTGATCCCGGATTATGGTGCGGTTATCGTCGTCCGGCTTTCCTTCAACCTACAGATCCTCGCTTTCAGGAAATAGCCTCTCTCTATTACAAAGAGATGGAGAAATTATTCGGTAAAGCAAACTATTACAGCATGGATCCATTCCATGAAGGAGGCAGCGTTGCCGGAGTAGACCTGGATGCTGCCGGAAAAGCAATCATGTCCGCCATGAAGAAAACCAACCCGAAAGCAGTCTGGGTAGCACAGGCATGGCAAGCCAATCCACGTCCTCAAATGATAGAACATCTGAATGCAGGAGACATGATCGTTCTGGATTTGTTTGCTGAAAGTCGTCCGCAATGGGGAGATCCGGAGTCGACATGGTATCGTAAAAACGGATTCGGCCAACATAAATGGATCTATTGTATGCTGCTGAATTATGGTGGTAATATCGGTCTACATGGAAAGATGGCTCATGTAATCGATGAATACTATAAGGCGAAAGAGAGTTCTTCCGGTAAAACACTATGCGGTGTCGGTATGACGATGGAGGGTAGCGAGAACAATCCGGTCATGTACGAATTATTAACCGAATTACCCTGGAGGAAGGACAAGTTCTGTAAAGATGAATGGTTGGCAAGTTATATCCGTGCCCGTTACGGGACAGAAAACAAAACAGTGGAAGAGGCCTGGACGATACTTAGCAACTCTATCTACAACTGTCCGCCACAGTCCGTACAGCAGGGGACACATGAGTCTATCTTTTGTGCCCGCCCGTCGGAACATGCTTATCAGGCATCCAGTTGGTCGGAGATGTCCGACTATTACAATCCTCAGGATGTTATACGTGCCGCACGCCTGATGGTATCGGTTGCCGATCAATATAAAGGAAACAATAACTTCGAATATGACCTGGTTGATATCGTTCGCCAGGCTATTGCGGAAAAAGGACGCCTTTTATATAAAGCGGTTATGGCAGCTTATGCTTCAGGAGATAAACCACTGTTCAACCTTGCTTCCCAACATTTCTTGCAACTGATCCTTCTACAGGATGAGTTATTGGGAACCCGCCGGGAGTTTATGGTAGGTAACTGGATCAATCAGGCCCGCAACCTGGGAAATACACCGGAAGAAAAGGATTTATATGAATGGAATGCCAGAGTACAAATAACAACCTGGGGCAATCGGCAGGCTGCCGATGAAGGTGGCTTAAGAGATTATGCGCACAAAGAATGGAACGGGATATTGAAAGATTTTTATTATATGCGATGGAAACATTATTTCGATAATCTTTCCCTGAAGATGGAAGGAGAAAAAACGGAAGAGATAGACTTTTATGCGTTGGAAGAACCCTGGACAAAGGCAACTAATCCGTATTCATTTAAACCGGAAGGTGATTGTATTTCGACAGTAAAACGTATATTCAAGGAGATTTTCCCACACACTTGTCGTTGAGACCTTGCCATCCTTGAAAAAGTTTCCCGCCGATGAAACAAATGTTTCATCGGTAGGAAACAAAAGTTTCGCCCTATTGAAAAAGGTGAAACTCTTTAGTCTGACCAGATACTCTTCTTATTTTATTCTCTCGAACCAGGGCAGACGTTCCAAAGGAGCATTCACCTCTATTGTCTTAGGTCCGCGGAATTTCTTACCAGTATCATCCTTCCATTGTCCTTTGGGCAACATCACTTGACGTGTATGTTCTTTGGTCAGGATCGGTGCGACCAGATATTTATCGCCCAGCATGAACTGGTCTTTACAGTCTACAAACCCTTGATGTGGAAATGCATATTCCATATGGCGCAATATCGGTTCACCAGTTTGTGCCGAATGACGTGCCTGTTCCAGAATATATCCACCCATCTTTTCATGCAGATGAGCGTATTCACGGCAAATAGCTAAATGCTTTTCATCCAAAATACGCCAAGGAGCCACAGAGAACTGCATCATAGGCATCAAAGTATGTACCTGACAGGAACGGACGATCAGCTCCTGGTCGAGTTTCGTCTGATCGACACCGAGGAACGAACCAAACTGACCTCCACCGATCATATCCGGGCAAGCATATGCATACCCCATCAGTCCGGCTGCAATCATATCCGGGATCAAAAGCCCTACAGCATTCCAGGAGTAATCTTTATCCCCCAGACGCTGTACCAGTGCCTGTCCACCCATCTTCCAACCGGCACGATATTCATTGAAAGGAAAGTCCAAACCGATCTTGGCCCAATATTCGCACATATCGACAGAAGTCGCTGACTTATCATAAAATTCCAGGTTCGGATCATTATAATGGCCAATATCACCAGCATCAAACTTAAAACCATCAACTCCGTATTTCTCCCGCATTGTGCGCAATTGCAACTTCAAATGTTCGGCTGCAGCCGGATTACTCAAGTCATAGCAAGCGCTATATCCATTCCACCAGGGAATGATGGCTGCCTGCTTTGTCCCCTTTTGTTTGATCAGGTATCCCTTTTGTTGCAACTCACGGAATTCAGGGCTATCCGGACTGACAAACGGACAAATCCACAACATAATACGGAACCCGTCTTTATGTAACCGGTCGATCATTCCTTTCGGATCTGGAAAACGTTCCGGCTTAAAATCAAAGTTTCCGTAATACTTCTGCCAGTTGTCATCTACCATGAATACTCCAACCGGGAATTTATTGGTCAATATATTGTCGGCATACTTCAGGATATCTTCCTGGTTTTGATTGTACATCAACTCGATCCAGGTATTATACTGCGGCATGGAGAAGAACAACGAGTCAGGCAGTTGGCCGGAAGGAGGAAAATGTTTGGCAGCAGCGGCCAGATAGGCTTCCTTCAATGTGCTGCCGGCCAATACAGGTTCCATCTTCTCGTAATCGGAGTAGATATGTATATTCCCATTTTCCACCTTGAAAGAAAATGGCTTATCACTCCAGATATAGCGTCCTTCGGAAGATAATAGAAGAGGGACATTCTGATTATTCAGGTTTTCTGCCGAAAGATCGAACAAACGCAGATTCTCTTTAAACGGCATCTGAGAACCAAGTGCCACCATACCTCCCCACCATTTCTCATTTTCCAGGGATGATATCCGGGATTCGTATTTACCAGCAGCCCGGCAGGGTAATGCCACTAAAAGGATAAGTAAAGACAAGAAAACAGCTTTCATCGAGTTATTCATGTTCATTTCATTAGATTTATTAAATATCTCCACAAAGATATATTTACGGACGGAATATAAAAAGGAGATAACTCCATTAATTTCAGAGTTATCTCCTTTTCTTTTGATAAATAGTCTTATAATTTCATTTGATTGACAGCTCTACTTCCGTTGATTGTAAAAGAGGAGATGTCAGTTTTACCTTTACTGAACCGGCATTGTCCGTCACTTTCAGATAACCGACAAGTTTACCTGATCTGCACCGCTGCTTGTTATCTCTGTAATTGTCCGTCACATTCCCATCCCCACTTTCAAGACCAATTAGACGAACCGGACCTTCCAAATGGCAGGTAACTTCATTATCTGCCAGAACAACCGGAATATCATTTTCATCCACAACACGGATCAGCATTTGCAACATTGTGTCTTTTCCAATATGTTCTTCCTCTAAGAATACGGCTTTCAACGCATAAGGACGTCCGGAAGTCTGTATCTTGTCTTTCGATACGATTTTCCCGTTATTATAGCCAACGACTTCCAAAACACCTGAGATATAAGGTATATCCCAGGAGATAACAGCAGTCTCGTCATCATAAGGTTTACGAACTCCTACCAGCTCCCCGTTTAAATAAAGTTCAGCTTCCTGGCAATTCGTATAAGTTACGACACGTATCGTCTCCCCCTTCTCATAATTCCATACGGCCGGGGCATTTGTCATCAGCCAACGATTCCGCTCTTCAGGCTTATAAGTACCCACATAGACAACCGGGGATTCCGACCATAAAGCACGTTGATAATATCCGCCAGGTTTTATATTTCCAGCCATATCTATTAATCCGGCAGTCGACCCACGCGAGGGCCAGGGACCAGCTTCCCCTAAGAAGTCATATCCTACCCATATAAACTGTCCAAAAATATAATCATTATCCCGTACATATTTCCAAGGTTCTAACCCATGTCCTGTTTCACTTCCATACAAAATACGATCCGGATATTTCTCGTGATCTTGCCGATAACGCTTTTCCGTATAATTATATCCTACCACATCCAATACTTTCGGATAATCCGTTTCATTAGACATGACTGGACCCGCCAAAGCAGCAGTGACCGGACGGGATAAATCATACTTTTTAGCTTCACGCACCAGGTTGCGGGCAATCTCGCCCAAACGTTCCGCACACGGTTGTTCTTTCTGATACCCTTTGACATGTTGTTGTCCGATGCCTTCCTGATCCAAGACTGGATGTGAATAAGGATCATTTGGATAATCGACCTCATTTCCTATACTCCACATAATAACGGAAGGATGATTTCTATCGCGACGGATCATATCAGCCAGATCACGTTCCGCCCATTCCCGAAAATAGTCGGCAGATCCCTGAAAACCAGGGATACCACGATTCCAACCGGTAATCCATTTTTTCTTAGGATATTCCCATTCATCAAAAGCCTCGTCTTTAACCAACAATCCTAATTCGTCACACAAGTCATACATATAAGGAGCTTGGGGATTATGACTCATTCGAATTGCATTGCAACCTATTTCCTTTAGAATTAATAAGCGGCGACGCCAAACTTCTTTCGGGACAGCTGCTCCCAAACATCCGGCATCATGATGTATGCAGACTCCTTTTATCTTCATGTTCCGTCCATTCAATGAGAACCCTTTATCCGGATCAAAATGCAGGGTACGAATACCAGCACGTGTTTCCGAGCCATCTATCTGTCTCCCATTTTGAGAAATATGCGTTTTTATCGTATACAAATAAGGATTATCCAAATCCCACAAAACCGGAGAGTTGATCGTACACGACTGTTCCAATTTCTCCACACAGTTTGCCGGTAAACTAAGGCTTTTGGAAACTTCACCGACCTTATGGTTTTCACGGTTAAACACTTCCTGTTTCACTGTTAATGCAGCAGGTTTATCCGTTGTATTGTTTATTTCCGTCTGAATAGTGAGAGCAGCATTCTTTCCTTTTACTTCAGCAACATAGCTCACTCCCCACAAATTAATATGTACAGGATTTGCATAAACTAAATAAACATCCCGGTAAATTCCGGATCCGGTATACCACCTCGAATCAGCAGACTGCGAATGATCGACTCTTACAGCCAAAACATTACGCCCTCCCCAATGGATGTAGGGAGTAAGGTCATACATAAAAGAGATGTATCCGTTGGGTCGTTTCCCAATCCATTTACCATTTATAAAGACTTCGCTGTTGTTATATACACCTTCAAAATAGACATACAGGTTTTGTCCTTCCTTATCCGCAGGAATATCCAGATCTTTACGATACCATCCAATACCTCCTGGCAGGAATCCCGTACAACTGGCATTACCGGGACTCGCAATCTGTTCAACACTCCAGTCATGAGGGATATCCAGCTTTTGCCAACCGGAATGGTCAAAATACTCAGCTCCTGCATACTTAGTATCACCCGGATAGAAGAACCAATCATGATTAATCTGTTCACTTTTGCCAAAACCCTGGCACCAAACATTAACAGAGAATAATTGCATCAGCAATAACACAACCCAATATTTCATGTTTTTCATAATTTAGATGTTCTAAAGACAAATGTGGCCAAGAGGCTAAAACCTCCTGACCACCAAAGATATATCATTATTACTTATTAGAATGTATGATTCAGGAATTGTTTCGCCCAAATCAGATTCGGATTCAGATCTATCGCCTTCTGAAGCAATGCCTTTCCGGAACTGTCATTACCGTTTGCACATTCCAGCAGACCTTTCAGATAGTTCAGATTCGCTATCCGCTCATCCTTTGAACCATCTTCACCAAATTTGGAATAGGCATCAACAGATACACGTCCGGCCAATTGCCCGTCGATCTCTGCCGAGAGCTTCTGCAACAAATCTTTCGACTCTGCCATTCTTCCAGTCTCACCCATAGCCAAGGCATTGAACAATGTATTTTCCGAGGCCAACTGCACTCGTCTTCTTCTCACCTGGCTGTTTGCTGCTATTTCAAAACATTCTTTGGCTTTCTTTTTGTTACCTAATGCCTGGTAAGCTTTACCCATATAATAATAACCCTTTGCACTATGACCACCCGTTTCCGGTCTTCCGACTTCCAGATTCTCCGGATAGAGATCGGCCACCTCAAATTCACTGATAGCCTCCTTCTGTTTTCCGGATTTAAGCAGATCCATCCCTTTCAGTAAATGGGAGTCGACATAAATATCATGAATTTCTCCGCCGCCTTCCCAGACATGGAAATGACGGTTTGCCATAATATCGATCGCTTTATCATAAGCGCCGGTTTCATTATACAATGTCAGCAAACGCATTACAGCCTCATCGTGTTTCATTACAGTCTGAATATTTTGTTCGAGTATAGCCAGACGTTCTGTTGCCGGTTTTTTATTCTTTTCATATAATATATCCAGCTCCTGGAAAATACGAGGATCCTTATTATTAAATGCGATAGCCTTTTCATAGCCGGCAATTGCTTTACCCGGTTCATTCTGACGATTATAACCAAAGCCTAAATTACGCCAAGCCTGAGCAAATTGGGTATCTTTTGATACAGCCTGTTCCCAACAAACCATTCCTTTTTCTTTTTGTCCGAGGAAATAATACAAATTACCCAGATAATAAGGAGCACGGGCATCAGCAACAGATTCCGAGCATACAGTATTCAGGATATTTATTTCTTCCAGGCGGAACGGGAAACACCAATCAGTGGACAATGAAGAAGCTTTCTTCCATTGTGCCAATGCAGCTTCCTTATTTCCTGATTGCAGATCGTAATAACCCATATAATAATAAACCAATGGAGATGAAATATAAGGTTCACCTATCTGCAGTGCTTTATCCAGCAAATGTGTTGCTTCTGCATAAGCTCCCACATGCGCATATTCCAAAGACATTTCCAACAATTCCTGAACGCGGATAATACCTTCACCACGTTGTTTCTCTGCTTTATCCAGGAAGTTTACTCCATTACCATTCAACAGACTTTGCTCCGACATGCTCCAATAATCCAATGGATCGATCTCCATAACCAACTCTAGCAGTTTGGCAGCCTCATCAGCCTGCCCCAGCTTTCTTAGCAAATAAGCTTTTAATGTAAGAGCTTTCGTATCCCTTCCTCCGACAGCCAGTGATTGGTCAACTAACGCCAGTGCTTCCGGTAAATTACCTTTCAGACCGGATAGCTGTGCCAATGCCAAATAAGCCGAATGCTGGAAAGTCGGATACCAGGTAGCCTTCCAGTACTGGTCTGCCGCTTCTTTGTAACGACCTTGCATCTGATAGATCAAACCCAGATAATAATGAGGTTCCGGGTCTTTCACCACCGTATAATCCTTGGCCGGACGAACCAACGCCCTTTTCAGATGTTTTTCTGCCAAATCCCACTGTCCGGCTTTTGCATATCGTATACCTACAACAGTATTGACACGCGAATCGAGTGAATCCCTGCTTAATGCCTCATTATAAAAATCCATTGCATTTAAACGGGCATTATGGAACTGGTCGACACGGAGCCCTGCATAATACAACTCCTCCACAGTCTGATACTCTTTAACCGGCTTTGTACCTTCAACAACAGACGGGAGTTCCTTATTATCCAGTTCTACCGGCTGATAAGCAACTAACTCATTACCCTGCTTATCCAGTAAAACAGCATATAGATCGGCATCTTTCACCGTTTTAGGGACAGGTAGAGTAGCAGTAAAAGGTGTTGCAGGATCAATAGAAATAACTTTCTCAAACAAGACATTGCCACCTTGTTTCAACAAGACTTTTGCATCCGTATATTTAGTCGTTGCATTAAAACCCAGGAATACTTTATCCGGTGCCCGTCTTTCCAGATTAACGGCTGCATCGTCATTCGCATTCTTTACAGAACCGATATCACGGATGCCATACCAACGCTGCACGAATTCACGAGTTTCCCCCGGTCCTACCCAGCTATAATCCGGTTGATTGTCTGAATAGGCACCCACCATCAACTCCAGATAATGACCATCTTTATCCGACAACATTTTATTCCACATTTCTGCACTGGGGTTATTGCCCCACAAAAAGAATTTCTTCCCATTTACAATATGGTGATTAGCTACATGAACAGTACCGGCTTGTTTGCCATGATCGTAACCAGCTAAAAAGTCATCCTCAAAATTCCAGGCAAAGATAGAACGTGAATTACCGGTATAGTTCTTCCACCATGCAAGTTCAACATCGTTACCACTGCCACGAACAGCTTCTCCCATCGGCCACTTTGTAAAATACACTTTCGAATGGTCTGTTCCGAATTGTGTTGCCGGTGGGAAAATTACTTCATAATCCTTATTACAATGTACTGACACATTCGCCCAATAAAGAATGGATTGCACAAATGGAGTACGGTTGATGATCTTCACCCGTGCTTCCACCCACGAACGATTCGGATAAACTGTTACACCAACCGACCATTTCATACGATGGCGTAATTCCATTTCACCCACCCAGATCGTTTTACTTCCATCTTTGTTTTCTTCGATTTTCCAATCGATCGGCATATAACTGGAAGGGCGGTGATGATGCGGTATATTCCATTCTACCCCACCCGACAACCAAGCTCCGAGCATGCCGATCAAAGCTGGTTTTATTCCTGTCTGCCGATAAAATATTTCATAATTGTTCGTTTTATCCGTAGCCGATAGTATCCTACCGCCAATTTCCGGTAAAACACAGACATTGACATACTCATTATCCAGGTAAACAGCATCATACGTTTTATCAATCTTTTCATCCGTTAATATATCGTACAGGGGATATGGATAAATATGTCCCTGTGCTCCCTGATAAACACGGCCTGTAAAAAATATCGGATTGACATCCGGCGCACCTATCTCATAGGTGGGAAGAACTAAAGGTTTCTCCGTAACCTTTACGGTTTGAGCTGATAGTTGGGGGACTGACAATAATAAGGACAGTCCCAGTAAAAGTGTATTTTTCATAGACAAATCTATTTAATGTTACAATTAATAATGGATAGCCGGTGTTTTAGGAATATCGACACTATATGGTTCAACTTTACCTGTTGCCACATCATATATGCGTTCATTCGTTATTGTCATAGCCTCTGTTAATTCCGGATAAGGAATATTACAAGCCGTAACAACACCTATGTTATAATTCTCACCATCGAAACGGCCATAATAAGGCTGATCGATCCATTGAAAATAATGCATACCGACCAATTCTGGCCTTGCAAAGCCCTGTTCGATATAATTCCGGTAAGCGGCGGCACGTTCCTGCTGATTCAATACCCCAATAATACCGGTTGCAGGCAATGCTCTGTCTACTGCCCCCTGATGGAACTCTCCGATCATTACCGGTTTTCCGCTTCGTTCGGCAATCTCGGCCGTTGGAGGAGGAACCAGACCATAACCATTGATAGAAAATACATCAAAACGTTCTCCCGCCTTATAAAGCAGGTCGGAACTTAACCAGGCATAACGCATCCCTAAATTCAGATGGTTCTTATCTATTTTAATCACTTCATCACAAGGAATATCGACATACATCTTGACCATAATGGTTGAGAATTCATGAAAATCATCTTTGGCCACTTCCGACGGATATTCTTTAAACGTACGATCCTTCAAAGAGGCAAAATCCTTAAGATCTAAATTCCATTTGGCATTTACCTCTTTTACATTCCCTTGATACTTCTTTTCCAACCAGTTAATAAACTCATCTTTTGTGTGGGAAACTTGTTGGGTCGCAAACATTTCATAAGCCAGATTATGATAGCCGAAAGCCCATTGAGGTTCATTTCTCAAAAAATAACCAACCATATACGGATCATCTTTATAAGCTTTCAGTTGCTGTGCAAATTCCTTTGCATTTTGCAGATACTCATCGGAAAACACATCCGGGAAATCGCGATAAATAGAAACTTCCGTGCTTGGAAAATCCCGCAAAGGTAAAACATACGGAATGCGGCTTTTACGGGCAAAATCAATATCCGACCAATTGCCAACCGTGTTAAACCGAATTTTCTTCATCAAATTCTCTGTCACCTTATCCCATTGGTTTCTCCAGTCCTGTCCATATATACGGATCATATTCGCCACATAAAAGTCTACTGTTTTAAACCCTCTACGCTCTTTTACAGCTTCTGCGTATTCAGAATCATTATCCCCGGGAAGCCAATCGAACAAATCTTCAATACCATTAACCGGGCCACTGGAGTTCGGACCGATACAATCAATACCGACACTCAAAAAAGCATAACCGTCCGGATCTACCAGCCACCAACGGGTTCCGTCATGCTGGGTTCTGAAAAAACCGGTACTTTTAAACGGTTTCTTTTTCCAACCACCAAAACGCCCCCACTCCGATGGGAATCGGGCATTCTCAATCTTTTTAGCCATCTCTTTATTTTGCAGAACCATGTCTTTCTCATCTTTCAGCTTACCCGGCCATTCTTTATCTTTCCACTGTCCGAGCCGGTCTATAACCGGTGTTGAAATATCAGGGTAAGGTTCA
Source organism: Parabacteroides sp. HGS0025 (assembly GCF_000969845.1). Classification (NCBI taxonomy): domain Bacteria; kingdom Pseudomonadati; phylum Bacteroidota; class Bacteroidia; order Bacteroidales; family Tannerellaceae; genus Parabacteroides; species Parabacteroides sp. HGS0025. The sequence goes on along the minus strand of NZ_KQ033903.1, from coordinate 1,554,947 downwards.
GGCAAGGAGTCTGTAATAAAAATGGAAGCCAACTCATAAGAAGGTAGATAGTTTGTACCGTCGTAAGGTCCGAAACGGAGAACTACCTTGACGATATCTTCAGGAGCCAAACGATTACCACTTACAGTCCCTTTCAACTGGCGTGGAGAACGGGGAACAAACAATTGCTGTGCATCCAAATAAGACAAAGGAAAAACGACCTGAGTCTTCAATTGGGGTAATGTCCCCATCAAACAAGATATCCACGGCATATCCTTCTCCGTGCCGGATGTTTCCCCTCCTTGCAAAACAATCTTTTCAGCAACGAAATTTTTCATATCCTTATAAAACTCAATATTGATAACACCGCTGTATTCTGCTTCGCCATACACTTCGAAAACCAGATAATTACCTTTATCCCAGGCAGGCTTATCACCTTTTTCCCAGATCACCACACCCTCATTACCATCTGCCGGCGAAATATACAATATATCCTTTCCAAAGATATCGCTTGCTTTCACCTTTGTCTCTGCATTGGAATAGTGTGCAGCTATTTTCTGCATATCAAATTGCTGTACTCCGCCAGTCTGCGAATTACACGAAACAAACAATACACCCAGTATGCCCCAGATAAAAGTACTTATACTATTCTTTTTCATAGACTATCTCCTCCTTCCTTCTGTAAACGGAATATTCCATGTTTCCTCCAAATCTTCATACTGCAAATCTACCTGCACCGAAGAAGCCAGTAAAGTAGCCTTATCTGCTTTTACCTTTAGAGTAAACTCATCCCGTTTTTTCTGTTTATCCAATACCTGAACAACCTTCTTCCCTTCTGGATCGATCCACGTTATCGTGCCTTTCACGTTTTCATCTAGTGGATCCAGCAATCTGATATTTATAATGTTACCTTCTTCTTCCACCTGTATTTGCAAGGGGAAGCTCCATTTAGCCCAGGCCATAGTCGATTCTTTGGTATACTTCCGATCCGCGCCTTCCAGTTTTACCTTGTCGGCAAAAACGCCGGATCCAATCTGTTCGTAAGCTCCAAAATCTGTATGACCATCATCCAGAGGATTTCCCCAAAAGTCATGTTCACCGGATAACGGGACATAAACTCCTGTATTAATACACGGAGAATTAGGTTGTAGCTGATAACCTTTTAATGAACACAATCCTTCACCACCACTTCCCGGAGCAACAAATAACGGATCGGCAACCAACTTTTCAGGATCATCCGGTATACCGTTTTTCCAGGGGCCAAAATAACAATTATGATAGAATAATTTGTCCAATGCTCCAGTTTCGGGCTTAACCGATTCATCAAAAGTTCGACTCAATACCTCACCTGTGGAATAAGCTGTTCTGAAATAGCTCTGCCCGGACGCATAGAAAATATTGTTGTAATATACAGCCCCCAGCTTACTCTTATCCGCAGAACCATCATTACCGCAGAAAAAATCCAGATCTACTGTACCATAGTCAATATAAAATACATTATTGTACAATACATTACGATCACTGATATCGCACTGCATCTGAACCAGATGAGTCTGGTCGTTCTCACTGATATTATAGCGGGTTACATTTTCAAAAGTACGATTCATCAATAATAAGAAGCCATGATTATTACGGCTGTAATTGTATTGCGCTATACAGCGTTTACAATAAAAATCGAAATCATAAGCAAATCCATCTCCGTTACCGGGTTGACGACCAGTATCATAAACAGCATTATACTGCATAATCGTTTCTTCTGCATCCTGTATCCAGATCGCTGCCGTATGAGGCCACCATGTTTCGCCACCTTTCAAATCCAAGTATCCTGAACGCATACAGGTACGTTTTGCCACATTATGTTCGATCATACCTCTGTAACAACCTCCTACAAAAATACCGTCGCCCCCCAAATTCTCCATATAATTATAACGGACATTCAGATTATTTTTACATCCGCGAACGATAATCCCGCACTTATCAAAGCGTTCGATACGATTATTCTCGATCAGTACGTCATTCAGGCTTGTATTCAGACGATTGTTGTTCATCCCGCCTCTTTTATTTTGTATCTGTACCAATATGGCACAACTGTTGTAGCCTGTATATTCCGTATTACCACCGAGCTGCCCCCAAATATCATGGATATGGCAATTGCGCACAATGATATGTTCCACATGCTGATCTTCCCCCTGAGCCAGTGCGACAATTCCCTGCCGTCCGATTTCCAGCTCCGGGGCTGCACCACTGGTAACTTCCATATTTTCCACAATCCACCAAGATTGATTATAAAGGCGGATACCAGCCCCCTCGGCCTTTCCTATGTTAATCACGGGTCGGTTCTCACCCCCATAACTGGAAAGAAGGATAGGGTTTCCCTCGGCTCCCGAACCTTTCAATTTTAACTGTCCATACCAGACAGCTCCCGATTCAAACAAGATTTTGTCGCCAGGGAGAAACGTAGTATTGTTTACTTTATCCAGACTTTTCCACGCATCCTTAATAGATAATCCGGAAGCATTGTCATTACCGTCCAGAGAGACAAAATATGTTTTATTCTGGCTATATACAGCCAATGCCGTAAAAATCAGGCATACTGTTAATAAAATCTTCTTCATGCTCATGATATTAGTATTAATTACTTACTGAAGAGGAATACATAGGAGAGGTAGTATGGGAACAATGTTATTGACACCTGCCTCGACAGCATTGTTCCCATATACCTCAACAACGTTGTTCACATGCTACTCGATAATGCTGTTCACATGCACCTCGACAACGTTGTTGATATACCCCTCATAAATAAATGTTAAAACACACCTGTTTGTGCTACAAGATCGGAATCAATAACCCGGATTTTGTTCCAGAGCACCATTAGAGAGAGTCACCTGATCTTCAGGAATAGGCAGCAATTCACTTTTCCCCTCTACAAAGTTCTGTCCTTTTATAGAATTGTATTTCTGAGAATAAGCTTTCATGACCTTACCCAAACGGCCTTGTCTGGCCAAATCCCAGAAACGCTGTCCTTCACCGGCCAGTTCAACACGTCTTTCATGCCAAATCAGATCACGCAACTTCGATTTTTCAGTCTCCGTTATTCTAGGTAATACATTCTCTTGGGTTGCATTCAGGCGGGCTCTCGAGCGTACCTGTTCCAAAAAGTCTAACGCTTCAGTAGTCTTACCTAACTCATTGGCGGCCTCTGCCATATACAATAGTACATCTGCATAGCGGTAGAAAATTATATTCTTCGGACAATCACTCTGGTCAACCTGGGAACGCTGAGCATAAGGAATATACCATTTCTTTGGTTGATATCCGGTAGAACTGGCTTTATTCTCATTGATACGTCCGTCGAAGAATTCGCCGGGGAAAATAACCGTTGCATTCAGACGAGGATCACCATCTTCATAACTATTTACCAAATCCGCAGTAAGACAATGCATAGACCAGCCATTATGCCATTTTACAGGATCGTCAGGATCTGCATCATGTTCATAAAACGACAGGATCGACCCTTCATTGTCATCCGCCCAGCCAGTACCACTTATACCGTGCTGAATCTCAAAAAGGGATTCTATTCCATTTTCATGTTCTAAGGTAAAGACATCGGCATAGTTAGGTTCCAAACCATACTCTCCAGAATTAACAACCTCCTTTAAAGCCTCGTATGCTTCCTGAAATTTCCCCTGATAAATATAAACTTTACCAAGCATTGCATAAGCAGCTCCCTGTGTTGCACGACCTAAATCTGCAGCCTGATACTCACTTTTCTTGGGTAAAAGCTCTATCGCCTGTTTCAAATCCTGTACCATAAACTCCCATGTTTCTTCGATAGAGGCACGAGGTGTATAATATTCATCATAAGTTAGCACATGATCGATAATAGGCATCCGACCATATTGACGAGTCAGGAAGAAATAATTAAAAGCCCGCAAAAAGTATGCTTCGCCCAAAAACTGATCTTTCTTTGCCGGAGATAGATGCTCACTATTGGCAGTTATACTTTCTATTGCCTGGGTAGCAGCAGAAATACCCCTAAAAGCCTGTGCCCATAAAGCATTACTTACCCAATTAGTCGGCAAGTTATCAAACTTCTGTAAAGATTGAGCAACAGAGCCAAGCCATGAAAAAGCTTCACTATTGCTATTTCCCAGATCCGAATCGTCCGAACAATCATCTCCGATAATCATAAAAGGAGCCAATTGAAAAGATTCATTCTGCATAATAGAATAAATACCGATAATAGACGTATTTGCCTCATCATCTGTCGAGTAATAAGTTTGAACCGAGGTCTGAACCAAAGGAGTCTTATCCAGAAAATCCGAACACGAACTCAGCAACAACAATGATAATCCTACTAATATATTTTGTGTTTTCATATACAAATCTCCTTAAAAGTTAATAACTGTTCCGACCATAAATGACTGAGCCTGCGGATATTGCCCTCTATCCACCGACAAGTCTGTTGCGACTTCCGGATCAAATCCGCTATAACCGGAAATAGTAAATAAATTCTGGGCTGAAATATAAAGACGAATAGAAGGCTTAAATCCTTCAGCAAGCTTTGGAGAGAAAGTGTATCCTAACTGGATATTTTTCAAGCGAAGATAAGATCCGTTTTCAACATAATAATCAGAGTTACGGAAGTTACGGCTATTTCTTGTCAGATCCTTGGTAGGGATAGGTTGGGTGTTCGATGTATTTTCTCCTCTCCAATAATCATCCAGATATTCCGCACGTACATTCTGCTTCCCGTCGAAACGCATATAATAATACTTGGCAGCATTATATATTTGATTTCCTGCAACCCCCTGGAATAATATACTCAAGTCGAAATTCTTATAACTAGCATCAAATGACAAGCCATAAGTAATATCCGGAATAGGATTACCTATAAAATCCATATCGCCGTCATCAATCTTTCCGTTGTTATTCAAGTCCTTGAACTTACGATCACCAGGCTTGGCATCCGGTTGGATCAGTTTACCGTCTTTCACATAAGCATCGATCTCGGCCTGATTCTGGAATATGCCATCCGTCACATAACCATAGAATTGTCCGTAAGGTTTGCCTACTTCACTCCGAATTATATTTCCTAATGCACCCTGTAAATCAATCAACGTATAATCGTAAGGGAAACTAGCCACTAAGGCTTCGGAAGTACCTAAACTGGTTACTTCGTTTTTAACCAGTGCCAGATTTCCATTCAGACTATAAGAGAAATCACCTTTATTCCCTTTAAACCCAAGTGTAAACTCAAATCCTTTATTCTGCATACCACCTACGTTACGAACCATACTTCCAAATCCTGAAATCCGGGGGATCTGTTGTGTCAACAAAATATCTTTTGTCTTTCTGATATAATAATCAGCCGTAAGGCTGAACCTGTTATTAAACAAGCTTAAATCTACACCGAAATTCAACTGTGTGGAAGTTTCCCATTTAGCATCGACATTACCGATACCGGAAGGTAACGAACCATTCACTCTGTCCTGGTTTTGTCCCAAAGTATAATACCTCTGTTGCGCTATAGGAGTCAAATACGGATAATAAGAAGATATATTTTCATTTCCGATCTCCCCATAACCAGCCCTTACCTTCGCTGAACTTAAGACACTCTGTTCCCAGTTTTTAAAGAAGTTTTCTTCTGATAATTTCCAGGCAAGGGCAGCAGAAGGGAAGTATCCCCATCTGTTATTTTTCATAAAGCGGGAAGAACCATCCGCACGAATACTGGCCGTAATAAGATAACGATCCAAAAGGCCATAATTGATACGTCCCAGATAAGACAACATAGTCAGTTCCGCACCATCACCTTTTGCCAGAGGATTTTCCGTAGCAGCATCAAAATACCAGAACTCCTCATCTTCGATCGGAACATTTTGTTTAGTCACTTCATAAGCATCGTTTGTATAACTCCGGGCAGACATAGCAGCCATCACTGTCAAATCGTGTTTCTCATTGAAATTATGATGATATGTCAACATGTTCTCCCATGTCCAGTCTATTGTCCGAGCTGTTTTTCTAGTAACCGTATTCATTAATGTCGAATTATCGGCTGTTTCATAAAATACAGGTTGGAAATCACTATCATGATTATTTCTGAACTTTATACCAAAGCGGGAAGTAAATACCAGATCTTTCGTCAAATTAAGATCGGCACTAAAGTTACCTACAAAATAAAGGCGTTTATTGTTACCATTATTCCTGGCGATACGCCCGGCCGGATTTTCCAATCTCATTTTACGGATACCTGTATAATAGTTCGTTTCCGGATCGATAACTGGAATATCAGGAGGAGCAATCAAAGAAGACAGGAAAATACTGGTAGGATCCAATCTTTTATGATTGGTCATAGCAACGGATAGCGATGTCGTGAATTTCAGAAAGCTGGTTGCTTTGAACACATTGTTCTGGTTTAACGATATACGGTCAAAATCCGTAGATTTGACGATACCTTCCCGTTTATAATAATTGGCACTGAAAACAGATTGTACTTTCTCGCCTCCACCTGTCATGCTGATATTATAATTCTGGAACTGGCCTAAATGAGATACGGTATCATACCAATCCGTATTATAAGGCATATTGGTAGTGCTTGAATACAAAGGCCCTTCACCGGCATTCTGGTACGCGATATTCGATAGTTCCGCATATTGTGAAGAATTAAGCATCGTCGGTTTTGAAGCAAGGTGTTCAATACCATAATAAGCATTGAAATTAACCTTCAAATCACCTGCTTTCCCTTTTTTAGTCGTAATTACTACCACACCATTAGCACCACGTGAACCGTAGATGGCACAGGCTGAGGCATCTTTCAATATCTCGATCGATTCGATATCGTTAGGACTTAGATGATTTATATCACTCATAGGAAAACCGTCGACTACATACAATGGCGAAGAATCGTTCGGAGTACCCACCCCACGGATCTGAATAGATGCCGTCGCATCCGGAGAGCCTGAACCTAGCGAAACAGATACGCCGGCAGCCCGTCCTTGTAATGCCGCAACCGGTGAACTGGTGGCTATTTTCGTAATATCTTCGGCTTTAACAGAGGATACAGATCCCGTCAGGTCGCTTTTCTTCACTGAACCGTATCCAACCACAACCAGTTCGTCCAACGTCTGGCTATCCTCTCTCATCACAATATTCAACGACTTCTGATTGGTTATTTTTATTTCCTGTGGTAAATAACCTACATACGTAAACTTCAACACGGCATCTTCCGAAACTTCTAAAGTAAACCGGCCATCCATATCAGAAATAGTACCGTTCGAGGTACCCTCTTCCAAAATATTTACACCGATAATAGGGCCACTCACATCTTTAACGATTCCAGTGATTGTCTTTTTTCCACTTTGCTGAGAAGATATTACTTCAGCCTTATACAATACAATATGGCGATCTTTAATCGCATACCGGAGCCCGGTATTTGCCGATATTGTATTCAGTAAATCCTGAATATTAACATCCTCCTTATTTATAGAGATTTTCTCATTCTTATTAATCTCTTCCAGATTATAGAAAAACAGGAATTCGGATTGTTTTTCTATTTGTTTCAGTACATTCTCCAACGTTTCATTCTTGGCAGAAACTGTTAGTTTGGCTGTCTGTGCATAGGTTGCGGCAAACACCTGCGACAGACAAACAGTTAGCATTAACACGGTTAACTTCATAATGTTTATAGCTCTTTTCAGGTTTACAAAAGCAACTATACGTTGATTATTCATACTCTAATAGTTTTAAGATTAAACACATTTTCCACGGCAATGGAAGTTTAATTGAATCACACATTTTAGAAAAGGGTATCCGGCAAGATATTTTTCCCAACTTCTTACTTTTTACTTTATCCACTCATACATTTAATTTTAAAGGTTAACTAATCCATACCTCTTATTCCGAAATTGTAACATGTCGTTTGTCGATCTTATATTTGATCGGGACAGACAGGTTAATGACCTCCATAATATCTTTTATACTTTCTCCCCGATAGAATGTACCGGTAAAAGTTCGTTTATTCAATGATTTTGAGAGAACGGTAAATTCAGCTCCGTAAACATGACTCAACCGGTCGAGAATAGCATCCAATGTTTGTTCCGAAAAATAATAGTAGCCGGTTGTCCATGATGTATATTGCCGGGCATCCACATAATTCAAAGAGGCAGTTTTCCTGTTTCGGTTATAAATAAACTGCTGATCAGGTCTTAGGATAGTCTCCCGGCCACCGCCTAAAGTCATTAAACGCACAGAGCCTTCCAACAAAGTGGTAATGACCAGCGAATCTGTCGGATAAGCCATTACATTAAATTTGGTTCCGAGAACTTCGATATCCTGCTCCATGGTCTTAACGATAAACGGTTTCTCCTTTTGCTTAGCTACTTCAAAATAAGCTTCACCTTCCAAATAAACAATGCGTTGGCTTTTGCCATAATTCTTATCATAATAGAAATTTGTTTTCGCACCTAAACAAACTTGTGTACCATCCGGTAATTCTACAATATCAGCCTCCAGGCCATCACCTCCTATATATTTGGTAAACAAATCACTCTCCACCTTCGCTGGATAGAAAAAGAAATACGTAGAACTAACCGCTACAGCAATTAAAGCGACAGCAGCATAGCTAGCAATCCGGTACCAAAGACTAAATCTGCGGGCTTGTGGCTTTTCCTTTTTATTAAGCAAGCGTTGCCAACTTTCATCTACATTCAAAGCGTTTCCTAAGGAAATGCCGGCATCGTACATTGCCTTTATCTCAAAGAACAGTTCCTTGTTTGAGGCACTCTCATTTACCCAATCATAAAAAAGATCGATCTCTTTCTCAGAGAGATTACCTTGTAAATAGCCAATGATTAATTCTGTATATTCGTTTTCCATGATATATCTCCTAAGCTTTTTCCTATGGGGTGACTTACCCCTTTATTTCCTTAACGAACGGTAGGAAAAAAGTACTCACATGAAAACGAACTTTTTTTCAAAAGAAATGATAAAGATGGAATAAAGCTCAAATCAATGTAAAGAAATAGAAAAACAGATGGGAACAATGTTTACGTAAATAAAGTAATGACCTGTACAGTTGATTCTCGACAGTACGGACAGAAAGCCCCAATTGATCAGCTATCTCAGCCGCTTTCATGCCCTTCAAATAAGAAAGACGAAAGATCTCCTGTCCACGTTCGGGTAATTCTTCCACTTTCTTCATAAGAAGTTCCATAAGATCTTTCCTCATGAAAAGTTCATCGGACGATTCAAAATAATCCAACTCATCCAGTTTGAGTTGCACGGCACGGATATCCAAAATTTCCTGTTCTACATTTGAACGACGCAGATGGTCGATACAAGCATTACGGACAGCAACATAGAGAATACGTTTCAGATCGTCATCCGGAAGAAGAAATACTTGCCTATCCCACAGTTTTAGAAAGACATCATGCACGATATCTTCAGCAAAGAAACCGGAAACAAACTTACCCGCAAAGCGAAGTAGCATTGGAGCATATTCAAGATATATGCGCTGATAGCAATTCGTGGTCTGATCTTTCACTTCCATCTTGCAAACATATAAAATATCAGGTATTATTCCGCAACTTCGCCAGCTTTTAACGCATATTGCCCGCTCAAATAGTTAAGTATAAGAGTTGTTTCACTTAGGAGAAACACTTGTTTCACCCTAATGAAACACTTGTTTCTCCTAAGTGAAACAAAAATAAGGTCACTTTACATAAATAATATGTACGGATGGTTCTTCGAAAGAGATAGAGTCGATCGTACCCGTTTCGGTGTTGAAGCAGCGGATCGTATCTTTTTCCGTATTCTGGATCGTTACTTTCCAGCCGTCAGCTTCGCGGTCGATCGACAGGATATCCGTTGTGTTGCTGCCGGGAGAGATTGCCAGGCCGTGGGCGTAATGGACGGTTTCGATATGATAACGTCTTACGTCGAGGGGGAATTTCTTGCCGTTGCAGACGAAAGTAGCGGTATGCTGTTCTTCGTTGCTCTGCCAGTCGGTGTTCAGCAGATAGATGGTGCGGCGGTCTTTGCTGTCCCAAACGGTAAAGCCGATGGAAGGGGCAGACTCGATCCAGCCGGCAGTCTGTTCCGCGGCAACGGTCGTTTCGCCGATCTCACGCAGGGTTGTTTCGTACCGGCTTCGCAGGGAAGTTTCTGCCGGATAAGCGGGAGACGGGAAATAGACGATCTTTCCGTTTCCGAAGGCAATCTCCGTTTTGGCCGTCAGCGACTGGTAGTTATCGCCCAGCATTTCACGGATAACGGCATCGTTGGCCGGGAAGCGGACAGGTTGATCCGGCTGAAGTTCCGCATTCAGATGGGCGGCGGTCAGCACAAGCGTTCCACCGTCGAATACATAGTTACGGATACGAAGGAAATCGTTCTCGTCGAAGCTGTTCCAACCCAGAAAGACCATTGCTTTATACTTATTCATTACATCCAGAGGAGCTTCCACCGGCAAGAGATCGACAGTTCCGTACGGAGTAGCCGTAAACCAACCTTGCGGGCCGCAAGCATCCACGATATTATCCGGATAGAAAACATTCAGCAGGTCGAAGCTTTCGGTAGCCTTGTTGAACGCCCACTTATCGCCTTTCTGCGACCACAGGCTGGAACGTCCGAAAGACTTCCAGGCGTCGTTTCTTCCCTGGATCACGGCAATATTGCTTTTCTGTTCGCCACGGCGGGTGTGCGTCTCGATAAAATCCAGTACGCGGTGCTGGGCATACAGATGCTCCTTGCCGGATTTTGTAAAACGATCGTTAGCATATTCGTCTGTCCACAAAGCCTCTTCCGTATTTATATGGGACGAACCATGCATATAGGCAACCGCCAGCGACATATACAGGCGAAGTGCATGTTTCGGATCAGTAAACGGACGGGAGCCCCATTGCATGGCATGCAACGAACCGTAATGCGGCCGGCTGTAAGCACGGGATGCCCCGCGAAGGGAAGAAAGGATGATTTCTTCGGGGCCGTACATCTGTTCGGCTCCGAGCCAATTGTAACCTGCCTGATAGAGATAACGGAACAGGGAAGACGGACCGGTATGGCGGGTACTTTCTCCTTTCGAATAACGGAAGTTCTCCACCAGTTTACGGGCACCGTCGGCCATATCTTTCACACCTTCGGGATCGTAATGGATAAAGACGCCGTGGTCGGTATAGATCGGACGATGTTTGGCAAAGATACCGCCGTAAGGACGGTTGCGGGCAGCCATATCGGAAAAGACTCCCTGATAGAGGAAATGTTGCCAGTAATAGTAACCGCCATCATTCTCGTGCGCCTGCTTGCCACGGAACATCGGCGAAGCGAGTGTTTCGAGGTCGGGATTAATACGTTTTCCGGCCAGCGTACGGCCTTCCACCTGCCAGGCGTAAGGCATCTGAAGCTTATTCAACAAATCGGTATAGTGGCGGATAATTTCCGGATTGGCGACACGGAAACCGCTCCATTGGTACGAGGGACGGAACTGGTACCAGTTGCCGATACGGTTTGAAACGTACCATTTAAAGAAATAGTCATACGGAGTATATTCCTTATCGATATGAATTTCATCCCCGGAAGAGAGATACACCTCGTCCGGTTCCTTCTGAATGATCTGGCGGATCGAAACTTCCGCCTTGCGGGAACCATCGTCGAAAACCAGCGGCACGGCCGAAGCAAACTCATCCGCCCTGAACTCGACGACATGCAGGCCTGTCTCCTTCAGTTCTATCTCTTGTTGGGAAGGAGAGACGGAAGCCGGAGCCTGTACCTTCAGTTTTACATTCGGCTTATTCGTTTCCAGCAGCACTCCGAAAGCACTCCCGGCAGATACATATTCGGGAACAGATACTATTTCATAGTCACGCGCGCTCTCTTCTATGATCTCCAGGGAACGGAGTTCGTAGGGATAAGCGGCACGGTTATCTTCTTTCAATAGGGTTAGTTTCAGGTCGCCCTTTCCCCCGACGGAAGCAGGCAGAGGGATATAAAAGTCGGCTACGTCGGAAGCACGGTCGAAGATATTGCCTTCAAACACGGTCGTACCGTTATAATCCAGTTTCCAGCGCGGCCAGCTACGGGTAGAAAGGTTACAGCCTGTCCAGTAATTATAATCGTCGGTTTTATCGGCAAACTTAGTAAAAGGGATAGCACAAACCGGTTTCTTGTTTTGCATCAGGCGGGGAGCTTCCACCCAGCATTCGCCGCTGAAATAAGTTCCACCGATACGCAGGAAGGCACAAGCCACATTCTCCGGAAGGATAAACTTCGCGATTACATCCCGGTATTTGCCTGTTCCTTCGGGTACACTGAAATATAGCAGGGAGTCCGGACGGTCGTAGATATCATCCTTATAACGCCCCGGTTTCTTATAAAAGAGTTCTATCTCCACGCCGAAGTCGCCACCGGAAGAGACCGACAGGTTCTGCCGTTGAATGACCGGTAAGGTAACAACCAGCTCGCCGGGTTTCAGCAAGTCTCCCGAAATACGGTAATAGGCATGACGCTCGAAGTTATTGTCTTCCCCCTTGAAATAAAGGGAATACTTATCTTTCTTTACATGAACGGAGTCGAGATTATCATCGATATAGAACTCGGAGCGGCGGAACATCTCTTCCCCCCTACTCTGGAAAGGAGCAGGCATCTTCACGCCACCTACCACACGAAGGAATTTCCGCGTCGGATAATCCGCCTGCTGAAACGAAACATCTTCGGTAATACTGTTTCCGGGAGTTAATAAATAAACCTTCTCACCGCCGGAAGGAGTGAAAACGACGGTTCGCTTCTCTGTCTGTATAGGGCCGGCAAAAAGCAACGACACCGCAAAAATCTGACTAACCAGAAGATAAAAGACTCTTTTCATAACTAATATTTAGATATATCTGTTAATAGATAGGTCAAATGTACGATTAATTTCCTTCTTTATGTACTTTTGTCTTTCCATTGAACGAGCGAAAGAAAAGAAAAATGATAGTTGTTAGAGATACGGAGTTATTGAAAGGGAAGAAACTGGCTGCCACCATCGGATTCTTTGACGGTGTACACCTTGGACACAGGTTTCTTATTAATGAACTGAAAGAGGTTGCGCAGGCGCGCGATCTGCCTTCGGCCGTGATCACATTCCCGGAACATCCCCGTGCCGTATTGCATTCCGATTATCAGCCGAAGTTACTCAATTCGTTTGAGGAGAAACTGGAACAGCTGGCCTCGACGGGGATCGATTATTGTATCGTGCTCGACTTTACGATCGAACTATCGCACCTGACTGCCCGTGAATTTATCAGCAACGTGTTGGCCGACAAGCTGCATGTGGAAACCTTACTGATCGGTTACGACCATCGTTTCGGGCATGACCGGACAGATGGGTTCGAGCAGTATGTCACCTATGGAGCCGCCTGCGGGATGGAAGTGGTAAAAGCGTCTCCCTACGACGAAGGGCGTACGGCTGTCAGCTCTTCCGAGATCCGCAAATTACTGACGGAATGCCGGGTGGAAGAGGCGAACAAGTTGCTTACTTACCCGTATCAACTACGGGGGACGATTGTAAACGGCTATAAAGTAGGGCGTAAACTGGGATTTCCGACTGCCAATATACAGGTGGACGAGCCTTTCAAGATCGTTCCGGGTATCGGTGTCTATGCCGTATGGGTGTACTTGAATGGGGAGAAATATAAGGGGATGCTTTACATCGGCGACCGCCCCACACTGGACAATGGCAGCAATATCACGCTGGAAGTGAATATATTGGACTTCTCCGGAGATATTTACAATAACGAAATAACCGTTGCGTTTATATATTATGTACGGGGAGATATCAAATTCGGTTCGCTGGAAGAACTGAAAGAGCAATTGGGTAAAGACCGGAATACGGTCGGTAAATTATTAACGGAATAAACAAGATGGAACTTTACTACGAAGCAATAGATACTTTAAAAGGAATGATCAGCCGGCCTTCTTTCAGCCGGGACGAAGCGGCGGTAGCCGACTTTCTGCAACAGACATGGCAGTCGGCCGGACATACGGTACATCGTAAAGGTAACAACCTGTGGATTGTCTCTCCCGATTTTAATCTGGATAAGCCGACCCTACTGCTCAATTCCCACATCGACACCGTAAAACCGGCATCGGGCTGGACAAAAGATCCTTTCAATCCCGAAGAGAGTGAAGATGAGAAGTTATACGGCCTTGGAAGTAATGACGCGGGAGCCAGTGTAGTCTCCCTGTATGCCGCCTTTACCCGGCTGATCGAAAAAGAGCAGGCTTATAACCTGATCTTTCTGGCTTCATGCGAAGAAGAGGTATCGGGCAAGAACGGTATTGAAAGCGCTCTGGCGGATCTTCCGCCTATCGCCTTCGCCATTGTCGGAGAGCCTACGGGCATGCAGCCGGCCGTTGCTGAAAAAGGATTGATGGTGCTCGATTGTGTTTCCATAGGGAAAGCCGGACATGCTGCCCGCAACGAAGGTATCAACGCAATCACCCTGGCCATGAAAGAGATAGAGTGGTTCAACACGTATCAATTCCCGGAGAAGAGCGACTTTCTGGGGCCGGTAAAGATGAGTGTGACGATCATTCATGCCGGTACGCAACATAATGTCGTGCCCGACCGTTGCGAGTTTACCGTAGATATCCGTACCAACGAATTCTATCCCAACGAAAAGTTATTCGAACTGATCCGGGAACAGGTCGGTTGCGAAGTGAAAGCCCGTAGCTACCGCCTCAACTCGACACGGACAGACCTGAATCACCCGTTCGTTCAGCGGGCTGTCATGATGGGGAAAGAACCTTTCGGTTCCCCTACGCTGAGCGACCAGGCACTGATGCCATTCCCTTCCGTCAAGATCGGCCCGGGAAACTCCGCCCGCTCGCATGCGGCAGACGAGTATATCGGTTTAATGGAGATCAGGGAAGCGATCGACACGTATGTGCGTTTGCTGGATGGATTGAAACTATAATTATATGCTGAAAAAGATACTGGGGACAATAGGCACACGCTACCTGATTGCTTTCCTGAACCTGATGCTTATTTTCATTAATGCCAAAGCATTAGGGGTGGAAGGTGTCGGTTTGGTGGGTATTATTCTGGCATCGATCAGCATAGCGGTTGTATTTAACGGGGTACTTTCCGGAAATACGATCGTATATTTCATGAACCGCTATTCCATGCATACGATCCTGCTCCCGGCTTACATCTGGCCGCTGGCCGGTTCAGGCATTGCCTGCGGTGCCATGTTATTATTCGGCTTGTTCCCAAAGGAATACTTCATTGATATTTACCTGTTATCTATTATATCTTCTTTTATAACGACTAACGCCCGTTTCCTGCTCGGGAAAGATAACATCACTGGTTTTAACCTGACTTATATGATGCAGGGCGGGCTGTTGTTCTTCATTCTCCTATACTTTTATTATATAGCCGGCTTGCAGGAAGTATCTTCTTACGTTTACGGATTATATATTACCTATGGGATTGCATTAGTAGGCAGCTGCATCCTGCTATATCCTTATTTGACCGAAAAGGAAGATAAGCCGGCCAACAAAACCGCCTTCTCCATATTAAAAGAGATGTTCACCTACGGACTATGGGGAAGTGCGGACAATATAGCAGAAGTACTGACTACCCGCCTGAATTATTTCCTGATACAGCGTTTCGCGGGCTTGGGAAGTGTAGGTTTGCTCGATGCCGGTACAAAGATCTCGGAAAGTGTCTGGCATATCAGCCGGAGCGTCAGCTTTATCGAATACAGCAGCGTAGCCCAGACGACCGATCCCGACAAACAGGTAAGGATTACGCTGAAGTTATTCAAACTTACCTTTTGTGCCATTGCAACAACCACCATCTGCATTCTGTTTATTCCGGAATGGGTTTATACCGAATATCTGTTCAGTCCCGAATTTACAGGCATGCGGAAAGTGATCTTCGGTCTGGCTACCGGGATTGTTGCTTTAGGTTGCAACAGCATATTAAGCCATTATTTTATAGGAAGCGGGAAAATACGTTACAGCGCTTACAGTTCAAGCATAGGGCTTATCACGTTGTTGATAGCCGGATACATACTGATACCCATCTACGGAGTGGTCGGGGCAGCCATCACTTCCAGTATTGCATTCTGTGCCATGCTGACATTCTCAATAACCGTATTCTGCCGAAAAAACAGAACACGGTTATCTGAATTCATCCCCGATAAAGAAGATTTTAATGAATTAGTGAAACGGATTCATAAGAAGCTTAATATCTGAAACTTCCTCCTCCCAGGAACTCACGCAGAAGCGATGTACCGGGCAGTCCTACATCCGGGATATAGTTGAAATAACGAAGGAAGCGCAACAGGCGGTAGGCTTCCGCATTCTCGTCATCGCTTTCACGTACCTCGGCCAGGATCGGCTCGGCAAACTTGCGCAGGGCTGCCAACTCATACAACATGGCGCTGTTGAACATGGCATCCGCATTCTCCTGATAAGGGAAAATCCATTTGTCTTCTCCCCGGCGTACGCTCGGCCAACGGGCAATCGTGTCTTTTGCCGAATATCCCCGGAAACGGTAGTCACGGATGATACGGCGCAACAGGCGGTTGTCGGTTGTCGGTATCCAGTTATGGTTGTCCAGCGAGATAGAGGTAAGAACGGAGACATAAACCATGTACTTATACTTATCGTCTATCATCGAGGTCAGTTCGGGATTCAAGGCATGGATACCTTCTATCACCAGGACTGAGTTTTCCTGCATCTTCAGCTTTTTGCCTTTATAGATCCGTTTGCCTGTTCCGAAATCGAAAGTGGGCACTTCTATTTCCTTTCCAGACAGTAAGTCTTTCATCTCACTGTTGAAATAAGGTAGGTCGAGGGCATAGAGCGACTCGAAGTCATACTCTCCGGTTTCGTCTTTCGGCGTATCTTCCCGGTTCAGGAAGTAATCGTCGAGTGAGATGGCTACCGGATGAACCAGGTTCGTTATCAGCTGGACTTCCAGACGTTTACAGAAAGTCGTTTTTCCGGAAGACGACGGCCCCGAGATCAGGACGATACGGACGCCCTCCTTATATCTCTCCGCTATTTCCTCTGCAATCTTGGCCACCTGCTTTTCCTGCATCGCTTCCGAAACCATAATAAGTTCGGAGGTATGGCCTTGTTCAATGGCACGGTTCAGATCGCCTACGTTATTCAAATCCAGTGTACGCTGCAAGGTAAGGTGTTGCTTATAAGCCTCGAACATCTTATCCTGCTGGATAGCCGGTTCCAGTTCCAGCGGATTGCTTCTTTTGGGTATCTGGAGTAATACGCCGTCGAAATAAGGGACGATGTCGAACAGCTGGACATAGCCGGTCGAAGGAGTCAGACAGCCGTAAAAGAAGTTAATATATCCGTCCAGTTCGTAATATGAGGTATAAGGCATTCCGGCTGTTTCGATCAGACGGGCTTTATCATTCATGCCCCGTTCACGGAACAAGACCGTAGCGTCCACCGTACGAACCGTTTTATGCAGGAAAGGCAGATCGGCATCGATAATCTCACGCATCCGCTTCTTTATCTTGTCAATCGTTTCGGTATCGATCTTCTTACCGTTATGGATTACACAGTAGTAACCTTTCGATATCGGATGCTCCAGATTCAACGTGGCGGAAGGAAGCACATCGTTCACCGCCTTAGAGAATATATGGCACAGGGAACGGACATAAGTTCGAAGCCCCGAAGACTGCGTATAATCCACAAACTCAACATCCTTCGGATGCCAGCAACGGAAATTCAGCCCTTCTACCTTGTTATTCACTTTTGCGTTCATCGGACGGTAACGCAAAGGCGCTCCCATCGTCGTATAGATATCCAATAAAGAAGAGCCCATAGGGACTTCTTTATAAGTATTGTTATTTTTGCAATAAATTGTGATTGTTTCAGACATATTATATCAGTTATTATTTGTAGTTTTGCTCACTAAAGTTAGGAATATTAATCGGATATACATCTACGTATAACTATTTTTTGATGGATAATACAATTTTTACCGTACTTAAACTGCTCGGATCACTTGCGCTATTAATGTACGGAATGAAAGTTATGAGCGAAGGTCTCCAGAAATTGACGGGAGATCATTTGCGAAATATCCTAGGCGCCATGACAACTAACCGGTTCACCGGATTGCTCACGGGTGCGTTTATTACGGCCGCAGTACAATCTTCAACCGCTACCACCGTTATGACCGTAAGCTTCGTGAATGCGGGACTTCTGACTTTAGCACAGGCCATCTCCGTTATTATGGGAGCCAATATCGGGACAACGGTCACAGCCTGGATCATGTCTATTTTCGGCTTCCAGTTCAACATGTCCAATATCATTTTCCCGTTGTTCGCAATAGCTCTTCCTTTAACTTTTTCGAAGAAAAGCGGACGCAAGTCATTCGGCGAATTCGTATTCGGATTCGCTTTTATGTTTTTAGGGTTGACGACCTTGAGGGAGAATGCGATGCATATGGATCTGGAACACAACCAAGCAATCCTTACTTTCATCACTTCCTGCAAGGAATGGGGCATGTTCTCCGTATTGTTGTTCCTGCTGGTGGGAAGTATCATAACGATGGCCGTCCAGTCGTCGGCTGCCGTCATGGCTATTACGTTAATATTATGTTCGAGCGGGGTACTGGATCTCTATCTGGGTATTGCGTTAGTCATGGGAGAAAATATCGGTACAACCGTGACTTCCAATATAGCGGCGCTTACCGGGAATGCCCAGGCACGCAGGGCTGCTTTCGCCCATTTCATATTCAACTTCTTCGGGATCATCTGGATACTCTGTATCTTCCATCCGTTCATAGATGCCGTTTCGGGTATCGTCAATTATCTGGCTCCGAATACTCCGAAAGAGATCTCGATTACCTATACGCTTTCTGCGTTCCATACTGCTTTTAACATCTGCAATGTATTAATTTTAATATGGTTCATAAAACCGATCGAACGGTTAGTTTGTTTCGTGATCAAAGCAAAGCCGGAAGACGAGGAGTACCGCCTGCGTTATATAACCGGTGGCTTGCTATCCACAGCCGAACTATCTATATTACAAGCAAATAAAGAGATATCTCTGTTTGCGGAACGGACTACCCGTATGTTCAACATGGTGAAGGACGCATTTTATGAAAAAGACGAAGATGTCTTCATGAAAACGTATAACCGGATCGAAAAGTACGAGAATATCAGCGACCATATGGAGATTGAGATAGCCAACTATCTCACCCTGGTAGCGGAAGACCGCCTTAGCTCGGAGAGTAAAGAAGAAATCCGCATCATGCTCCGCGCCGTCTCGGAAATAGAAAGCATAGCCGACTCCTGTAATAATCTGGCACGTACAATCAAACACCGGAACGAAGGGAAGTCTGTCTTTACCGACAAGCAGAACCATAGTATAGACAAGATGTTCGAGCTGGTTACGAAGGCACTGCTGCAAATGAACTCGGTACTGAAAAAGCCGGAGTTGAGTCGTGACGATATCAACCCGTCGTACAATATCGAGAATGAAATAAACAATTATCGCAATCTGCTGAAACAACATAACGTGGAAGATATCAATAATAAGGACTACCAGTATCAGGACGGGGTATATTATATGGATATCATCAGTGAAGCTGAAAAATTAGGTGATTACGTATTAAATGTTGTCCAAGCTGTTGTTGAGAAGAAAATATAGTATGCATACATTCATTTTAATCGGATATTTATCCACTTAAATTTACATAAATGGACTATTCTTTTTTTGATTTTCTTACGCTTGTAGGAGCATTAGGTATGTTCCTATACGGAATGAAAGTGATGAGTGAAGGTTTACAGAAAGTCGCGGGAGACAAGCTACGCAGCATCCTCTCGGTAATGACGACTAACCGTTTCACTGGTGTGCTGACCGGGATACTGATCACTGCACTTATTCAGTCATCAAGTGCTACTACCGTGATGGTTGTTAGTTTTGTTAACGCAGGACTTCTGACACTGACCCAATCAATCAGCGTTATCATGGGAGCCAACGTCGGTACGACGGTTACGGCATGGATTATCTCACTCTTTGGTTTTAAAGTAGACATCAGTGTCTTTTCCCTGCCACTTATCGGTATTTGTATCCCGTTAATATTCTCCGGTAAAAGCAAACGGAAGTCATGGGGTGAGTTTTTAATGGGTTTTGCATTCCTTTTCATGGGGCTGTCTTATTTGAAATCTTCTGTCCCCGACCTGCAAAGCAACCCTGAAATCCTTTCTTTTCTACAAGATTACACCTCCCTGGGATATCCTTCCCTCCTTATATTCCTGCTCTTAGGAACTATCCTCACAGTCATCGTACAATCATCCAGTGCAACCGTAGCCATCACATTGATCATGTGTACGCAGGGATGGATTCCTTTTGAAATGGCGGCTGCTATGGTATTGGGAGAGAACATCGGAACAACTATTACCGCTAATATCGCGGCTATTTCGGCCAACGTCTCTGCCCGTCGTGCAGCAATTGCCCACCTGATGTTCAACGTATTTGGTGTATGCTGGGTGATGGCCTTGTTCTATCCGTTCACCAATATGATCTCCTGGATCGTAACCAACTACGGTCCCGGCGATCCGAACGAAATGACCCAGTTCCTTAGCACACTCGATCCGAAGACGATCTCGCTGATCACTTCCAGTGCACAGATCACAGATCCGCACCTGCTTGCCTTGCAAAAGCAGCTGATGACATTACAAGTTTCCGTTTCGTACGGTCTTTCCCTGTTCCATACCGTATTCAATATAACGAACGTTTGTATCATGATCTGGTTTGTGAAGTTCTACGTATACGTTTGTTCCGCTCTTATCAAGCCGAAGAATGTAAGCGACGAAGAAGAATTCCAATTGAAATACATTCCTTCAGGTATGCTTTCCACCTCTGAATTATCATTGATGCAGGCCAAGAAAGAAATCGCAGTATTCGGCGAACGTACACAACGTATGTTCGGAATGGTTAAAGAACTGATTTACGAAAAGAACGAAGACAATTTCCTGAAGATATACAGCCGTATCGAGAAGTACGAGAACATCAGCGACCGTATGGAGATCGAGATAGCCAACTATCTGACATTCGTTGCAGAAGGACGTCTGAGTTCGGAAGGTAAAGAAGAAATCCGCGTCATGCTACGTACAGTAACGGAAATAGAAAGTATTGCCGACTCCTGTAATAACCTGGCACGCGGAATCAGACGCCGCAACGAAGGCAAATCGGTGTTTACAGATGGGCAAAATCATAATATAGATCAGATGTTCGCCCTGGTAGAAAAGGCATTAACCCGCATGAATCAAATCCTGCATATGCCTGAAGTGGAACATGACGACATCAACCAGTCTTACAATATTGAAAACGAAATAAACAATTATCGTAATCAGTTGAAGAGCCATAATATGGAAGATGTAAACAACAAAGTATACCAGTATCAGGATGGTGTTTACTATATGGATCTTATCGCCGAATCTGAAAAATTGGCTGACTACATTCTAAATGTTGTCCAGGCGGTTATCGAAAAGAAAATATAATCGCATATTTGTTGGCATAACACACTTTAAAGTCCTGGTCTTACATAAGATCGGGACTTTTTCAATATAGAAAGAAAATAAATTACAGAGATCATTCAGCAATAAGGAAAGGTATATAAACAATTAAAGCCTGTCTCACGACAAGCCCTAACCAACTTTGTTAACCTTAAATCTAATACTATTATGAAAAAACCACGATACAAAGATAAGGCTGTAGCAAGCGTTTGTCAAGTCTTTTACAGACAATATATGTTAAGTCCGGCCGCGTTCTTCTCCAAAAAATGTTATCGAACACAAAACTATATACACTATAATCAAAAACTACTAAAATTAACACACAAAAGAGGTCTTTACAGGAGATTTTCCGAATCGAGAGCACTTACAGTGTGTCTACAATTTTTCGTTGCTGTTCAAAAAACATGATGCGGTCTTTCTCCCCGCTTTTCGAGATAAGGGTAGATGTCCGGATTAGGGATTGCAACCACTTTTTCATCTGCTGAAAGATTTCCTCATCACATGAAGTAGCATCATTCAAGGTAAACGATTTAAGCATAGTTACATGGCTGTTACGGGTTTCCACATAACTATAACTGGTTTCAAAGTTGATACTACTGACAAAAAAATGAACATTCTTGCCTTCTTCCCAACATCCACGAGCAGCCAGAACCTCCATATCATCGAGGAATTTATGCAACTCCCTTTTCAATAATTCTATTTCTTCGTCGGTAATAAGATAGATGCTGGCAAAATATTTAATATCGTTCACCAGATACCGGAATGTCATATTGTCTATTATATGATAGGCATTGGCAGCCTGTCTTACTTCCATTACGATCTCATGATTAATCATCAAAAGCCTGTCGGGAGGAGTTATTTCACTATATTTTACCGGTACAGGATCACCACACTGATACATCCATTTGAAAAGATAAAAACGATAGATATTCCTATAACTCAACACGATCGATTGGGGAAGGATATTCAAGGCATCCCCCACCTCCGAATTCGGATCGTCCCTAAGATACCTCAAACCATCGAGAAAATGTTCCAGCATCCTGTAATCCTCCTCCCTTGGATGGAGGAAATTCACCATCTTCATCTGAAAAGGCCTGCTCTTTTTCAGGGAACAACCGATAATATGATCGAGGGAGATATCCAGCTTATTGGCAATAGCTGCAATTTCGAAGATTGTGAACGGGACATCTCCCCTCAACCTCCGGTAAACTGCTTCTTTCTCTATCATCAACAGATCGGCTAACATATTTGTCAGCTTTCCTCGCTCTGGATATTTCTCCCGGATCGCCATCACAAGGTTTTCATACAACACGTCATTTTTCATATTAAAATCTTTCATTCAAAATTGGTCTTTAACTCCTGCTGTGTGCTTGCCAAAACAACCTGACACCTTCCACAAATATATTAAAAACTTTTGATTATGTTCACATTAGGTAAGCCGACAGATGATGTTGTTTACTCTACAATTTGTCGTATATTTGCCGGACTCGTTAAATTTTGGGCGAAGGATGAAAGAGGCATTTATCAAACTTCATATCTCTATTTTACTGGCAGGCTTTACCGGACTGTTCGGAAAACTTATTTCTTTGAATGAAGGATTGCTGGTCTGGTATCGCATGATGTTTGCCGCTGTTTTGCTATTCATCATTTTGAAAATCAGCAACAAGCTACAATCTATCACCAGGCAGGAACAGTTGAAAATAGCCGGTACCGGCTTTATACTCGGTCTGCATTGGGTATTTTTCTATGGAAGTATCAAGATGGCGAATGTATCTGTCGGAGTCGTTTGCTTTTCGCTGGTCGGGTTCTTTACCGCTTTACTGGAACCGTTGCTCATTCACCGTAGGTTTAAAATCAAGGAATTGTTTTTCAGCCTGATCACCGTTGCCGGGATCCTGCTGATTTTTCAATTCGATATGCGCTATCGTGCAGGCATCATAGTGGGCGTTATTTCATCGGCTTTAGCAGCTTTATTCACTATAACCAATAAAAAAGTAGGAGTACGGCATCCTTCACGTATAATGCTGCTATATGAAATGGTTGGTGGTTTTCTGGGACTAAGCTGTTTGCTCCCTGTATATCTCTATTTCTTTCCGGTCGAAACAATCCTGCCGGACATGAGTGATTTCCTTTATTTGCTAGTGCTGGCCCTAGTTTGTACGATCGGACTCTACCTGCTGCAAATACAGGTGCTGAAAACGATATCAGCCTTCACCGTCAACCTCAGCTATAATCTGGAACCGGTTTACAGTATTATCCTGGCTATGCTGTTTTTCGGAGAAGCTAAAGAATTAAATCCGGCTTTTTATACCGGATTAGGACTTATCTGCATATCCGTATTGCTACAAACCAGAGAGGCCCTCGTCAACAAGGCAAGGTGAACCAGAAACGAGATCCTTTACCGGGAGTAGAACTTACACCGATATCTCCGTTCAATGCTTTAACGATCGTTTTGCAAATGGATAATCCTAACCCTGTTCCTTGTCTGAAAGAGTCCACTTTGGTGAAACGTTCAAAGATAGATTCAAGATGCTTGGCCGATATACCGATTCCGGTATCGGATATCTCGAACAGGATATGATCTCTTTTTAGAGTATAAGAAAGAGTAATCGAACCTTGTTCGGTAAACTTTATCGCATTCGACAACAAATTAGAGATAATTTGAGTAACTCGTTTAGGATCTGTATGGAGAGTTACATCAGGCAAAGCAGCCAGATCGCACACCATAGTCACCCCTTCCTGCACCTTTAGTGAATGTACCCGGTACTGTTCGCTACATATTTCTTTTATATTGACATCACTCAGCGAATATTCCATCACCCCGGATTCAATCTTTGAGAAATCAAGAATATCCGTTATCAGACGAAGAAGCAGGTCGCAATTCTTATTAATAATCTTTACATACTCACTTTTATCCTCTTCAGTATCCATTTCGGCTATAATACCGGAAAAACCGACAATTGCATTCAAAGGGGTACGGATTTCGTGACTCATGTTGGCCAGGAAAGTAGATTTCAGCATATCGGCTTCCCGGGCTTTCTGCATTTCCATCTCATTTCTGCGTGATTCATCACGAGCCTGTTGCAGTTTTTCTTCTAGTCTTTTTTCTTCCGTCAGATCAGTGATATAACAGATTACTTTACTGGGCTGCCCTTCTTTATTTATTTTATGGGCTTGTGCATTGATACGAATCCAGACAGGCCTATCTTTGACAGTCAATTTATAGGTAAAACTACAATTGTTTATCTCTCCGCGAATAACCTTCAGCAGAGGTATCATATTATTCTTCTCTTCCTCTCCGAACTGTCCCAGATCACGCAACTCCTGGATAGACAAGTAATTGTACATTTTCAGATAGTCGAACAAAGGATTATTTACCGCATGATCATTTAAAACCGGATCGATATACAACTCGTCATCCTCAACATCGTACTCACCCACGATAGAACGTCCCGACAATAGGACCGCTTTCAGGATAGCCAGGTTATTTCTGGTTTGTTCGGCTTTTAGCTGGACATCCGTATTATCCGATATGATCACCAGATATCCTACCCGCCCAAATTCAGGATCATCCAACCCGATGCCCTTTACCTGCAGATATTTTATCTGATCGACAAAGGCAGAGGAGTAATAACTGGTATTTTGTATGGCACTGAAATCATATATCAAAGGGAAACTGAACGGCTGTCCGTGTTTAACATTGGTAAGGATATGGGGAGGGAAAACAAATTAATTCCTAAAAGATCTTTACGCGTAGAACCGAATATATGAGCATCCGCCTCATTAAGATCAACCAAAATACCCTCTGCATCGTATAACTCCACTCCGACAGGAAGATTATTAAAAAATTGTTTAAACTTCGTACTGAGTTCCGATATATGCTTTCTCGACTCTTCCAGACTGTTTTGTGTTTGCAGCCGTTCTATAATGATAGAAAAGATACGGGCGATAATATGCAAGTCTTCAATATCTTCCAAAGTCCAGGAACGTTGAACCCGTACTGAGTCGAAACCAATAAAACCTTTCACCTGATTATGAAAAGAGAGCGGGATAATAAGCATGGATTTGAGATGTTGCATTTCAAACAACAGCCTATCGACATGTGCTTCCGGCGGTAAATCCTCCATACTGCACATTATAATATCGCGTCCGGCCTTTACAGTATCCATAATCCACGGGATCGTTTCGTAGGTTAGCTCGGAATGATCTTCCTTCGGGACTTCAACCCATTCGCTCATCACCTCGCAAGGGAAGTCTGCCGTCTTGCCATCTTCTTCAAAAATAGCCACATATCCCCAATCAGCATTGAAAAAGTTGAGAAGCAGTCTCATCGACTTCTCTATCGGCTGTTCTTCCTCGTTAAATAACAAGACAAGCACCTCCGATATAATCCGTTTAATATTCGGAAACCCGGAAGAAGGAGTATCTACGTTGGCTTTCTGTTCTTTGTCCCGTGCTTCCAATAATCGTATTAGCTCTTCCCTGGATAACTGACTATATTTACTCTTAGTTAGCGTTGACATCATATAGGGTATCTCTTTATAAACGCAAAAATATGGAATTGTTTTGATTTTTAAGGCATTTCAAGAAATTAATCACATTACATCTATGTTAAAATTGAAAGATAACCGCCAGTACCGGCGTTTCTTTAGAACAATTATGTTTTTAATCATAAGTCTGTTCAGCGTAAAAAGTTATATTTGCATGTTCTAATGTAGACGATTTTAATATGTTGAAGCAACAGTTACAACAAAAGTTACAGCAAAAGCTCTCTCCGCAGCAGATACAGCTTATCCGGCTTCTCGAGCTTCCCGCCATCGAGCTGGAAGAGCGTATAAAGCATGAGCTGGAAGACAATCCTGCCCTGGAGGAAGGAAAAGATATTGCGGACGACATTGAACGGACTGACGAAGAAGGTGGTGATGATATATCTACAGGCGAGACAGAGACGGATATCTCACTCGGCGATTATATGACTGAAGACGACATCCCCGATTACAAACTACGCGAAATAAGCGAGAAAACAGAACGTAAAGAAGATATCCCTTTCTCCGTCAGCCAATCATTGAACGAATTCCTGCTGCAGCAACTCGGGTTACGCGACCTTCCGGAAAAACAGATGAAGATCGCCGAATATATTATAGGTAATATCGACGACGACGGTTACCTGCGCCGCGAACTTTCTGCCATAGCCGACGACCTGGTCTTTCAGGCCGGACAGGATGTAGACGAAAAAGAAATAGAAGAAGTACTGGCAATCATACAAGACTTCGATCCCGCCGGAGTCGGAGCACGCAACCTGCAGGAATGCTTATTACTGCAACTCAACCGCAAAGAACCGACAGCCGGAGTAGAAATGGCTACCCGTATCCTTACGGAGTATTTCGAAGAGTTTACCCGCAAGCATTATGACAAGATCATGCGGGGGCTGAACATCAGCGAAGCGATTCTTAAAAAAGCTATTCACGAAATAATTGCCCTCGATCCTAAACCTTGCAGTAGCTGGGGTGGTTCTATGGAAGTAGCCATGAGCCAGGTGATCCCCGATTTCCTGGTGGAAGCTATAAACGGAGAGCTGATTTTAAGCATGAACAACCGGGATATCCCCGATCTGAGGATCAGCCGCGATTATGCGGAAATGTTTCAGGATTATGCGGGCAACAAGGCCAACCAGACATCCCAGATGCGTGAAGCCGTGCAGTTCGTCAAGCAGAAACTCGACTCGGCCCAATGGTTCATCGATGCAATCAGGCAACGCCAGGAGACATTGCAACGCACAATGGAAGCCATCATTCTCCTGCAACGGGACTTTTTCCTGACCGGAGACGATGCCACCCTGCGCCCGATGATACTGAAAGATGTAGCCGAACGTGCCGGATATGATATATCGACCATTTCGAGGGTTAGCAACAGCAAGTATGTGCAAACCAACTTCGGCATCTACCCTCTGAAGTTCTTCTTCTCTGAATCGATGCAGACCGACAGCGGCGAGGAAATATCCACCCGTGAAGTGAAGAAGATTATGAAAGAACATATTGACAGCGAGGATAAACGTAAACCCCTCACCGATGAGGAACTCACCACCATCCTGAAGGAGAAAGGTTATGTAATCGCCCGCCGTACAGTGGCCAAATACCGCGAGCAGTTGGATATTCCGGTAGCAAGGCTTAGAAAAGAAATATAAAGTTGAAACGTTATGAGATTGTTTTCAAACATAATATCCGGTATGTTCCACCCGTTGCTGATGGTAACGTATGGAGTAATACTGGTTCTGACATTTACATATCTTGCCATCTATCCCCCCACCATGAAACTGTTTCTGGTAGGCGGTGCGTTCCTGTCTACAGCCGTAGTGCCGGGACTGTTCATTTATCTGATGGTCAAGAACGGAGCGGCCGGCGACCTGGAGCTGACAGACCGTAAAGAACGGGTTGTTCCCTACCTGATCATCATCACGTCCATGATGGTCTGTATCTTTTATATGTATAAGATGATGATTCCTTTCTGGTTCCTTTCATTGCTGATGGGAGGATGCGTCGCGTTGCTGATATCCCTGTTCATCAACTTTTACTGGAAGATCAGTGCCCATACGCTGGGGATCGGAGGACTACTGGGAGGTATGATGGGCATCGCCCGTATCCACCTTATAAATCCTTACTGGGGCTTTATAATTGTGCTTGTGGCGGCCGGTTTGGTCGGTACGTCGCGTATCTTTTTAAAACGGCATACACCGATGCAGGTATATGCTGGCTTTTGTCTCGGATTTATATGTACCTTTGTAGCTTCATTATTAAGTTATATCTATTTATTCATCTAATAAAAACACTAAAATTATGAACTTTCCTGCTGATTTAAAGTACACAAAAGATCACGAATGGATTCGTGTGGACGGTAATGTTGCCTATATCGGAATCACTGACTATGCTCAGGGCGAACTAGGTGAAATCGTTTTCGTTGACATCACAACTGAAGGTGAAGTTGTTGCCAAAGAAGAAGTTTTCGGAACGATCGAAGCTGTAAAAACGGTTTCCGACCTGTTCATGCCGGTTAGTGGCGAAGTGATCGAAGCAAACTCGGAACTGGACGACAAACCTGAATTAGTGAACGAAGACGTTTATGGAAACGGATGGTTGATCAAGATCTCTATCTCTGATCCTTCTGAACTGGACGAACTGTTGTCTGCTGCCGAATACGAACAATTGATCGCAAAATAAATGACACCTGTAGTAAGTATTATCATGGGCAGCACTTCCGACCTGCCCGTAATGGAAAAAGCGGCCAAGCTGCTCGACGAGATGGAGATCCCGTTCGAAATGCACGCTTTGTCTGCCCACCGTACCCCGGCTGAAGTGGAAGCCTTTGCCAAAGGCGCTAAAGACCGTGGTATCAAAGTTATTATTGCTGCTGCCGGTATGGCTGCACACCTGTGTGGTGTTATCGCGTCGATGACTACCCTGCCTGTTATCGGTGTCCCCATCAACTCGACACTCGACGGCATGGATGCTCTGCTGGCTATCGTACAGATGCCTCCGGGAATCCCTGTTGCCACAGTCGGTATCAACGGTGCACTGAATGCCGGTATTCTGGCTGTCCAGATGTTGGCTGTCGGAGACGAACAACTTCAGGGCAAGCTGGCCGATTACAAAGAAAATCTAAAGAAAAAGATCGTAAAAGCGAACGAAGAGTTGGCTCAGGTATCTTTTAAATACAAAACTAACTAATCAGTTGACAGTTCACAGCTGACAGTTGACGGTCACAAGGCTGGTTCAACTGTCAACTGTCAATTGTCACTTGTCACTTGTCAACTATAAAAGATGGATTACTTTAATTACAGTCGCCGTAAATCGTCTGTTGTCAACATAGGGAACACTCCGCTGGGAGATGAGAATCCGATACGTATCCAATCCATGGCAAACGTTTCGACCATGGACACCGAAGCCGCCGTCCGCCAGGCCATCCGCATGATTGAAGCGGGAGCGGAATATGTACGTTTCACAGCCCAGGGCGAACGCGAAGCCCGCAACCTGGGAGAAATCCGCAAAGAACTGAACGCACAGGGATACACTACCCCCTTGGTAGCCGATATCCACTTCAACCCCAGAGCCGCCGACGCTGCCGCTGAAGAAGTGGAAAAAGTGCGCATCAACCCCGGCAATTACGTTGACAAAGTAAAGACATTCGATCTTCTGGAATATACCGACGAAGAATACGCCGCCGAATTACAGAAGATACGCGACCGTTTTGTCCCTTTCCTTAACATCTGTAAAGAACACGGTACCGCCATCCGCATTGGCGTAAATCACGGATCACTGTCCGACCGCATCATGAGCCGGTATGGTGATACCCCCGAAGGAATGGTTGCTTCCTGCATGGAATTCCTGCGCATCTGCCGGGATGAGAATTTCCCGGACGTAGTTATCTCCATCAAAGCATCCAACACAGTCGTAATGGTGAAGACCGTACGCCTGCTTGTCCGGACAATGGAAGCCGAAGGTATGCACTACCCGCTTCACCTGGGAGTAACAGAAGCCGGAGACGGCGAAGACGGCCGTATCAAAAGCGCCGTCGGCATAGGCACCTTGCTGACTGACGGCATAGGCGATACGATCCGCGTCTCCCTCAGCGAAGACCCGGAAGCAGAAATGCCGGTTGCCCGTAAACTGGTCGACTATATCCTGGAACGCCAGGGGCACAAGCCGATCACTGCCAGCCTCACCCCCGGTTACGATCCGATCACCGCCACCCGCCGCATCAGCCGTGTAGCGGAAGGCATCGGCGGGAACTTCCCTCCCATCGTGATCTCCGACCGCAGCAACGGCGACTTTGAATTCGATCATTTGTCCATGCCGGACTATATCTATATCGGGGCGGAAGATCCCGAAAACCTTCCCGACACGTTCCGCATGCTGGTCGACGCCCATTTCTGGAAAGAACGTCCGAATGCATTCCCTTACTTCATCGCCTCTGAAATAGAAGAGATGAAGAAGTTCAACTCTCCGTTGAAGTTCATACGTCTGACATTCAACGACCTGACAAACCGTACGCTGGAGATACTGAAACAAGACCCGACCGTCGTAGTCGTGCTAAGCACGCATCACCGGAACGCAGTAGGCTCACAGCGTGCCGCCATGCACAAACTGATGATTGCCGGTTGCGATGTCCCCATCATTCTGCACCGTGAATATCATGAGACGGATAAAGAGTCGCTGCAACTGAAATCGGCTGCCGACTTCGGAACACTGTTGCTCGACGGTTTCGGCAACGGCCTTATGCTGCAAGACGACGATTGTGAAGCGACGACGACCGACAGCTGCATGTTCGGTATCCTGCAGGCTACCCGTACCCGTATCAGCAAAACAGAATATATCTCCTGCCCCAGCTGCGGACGTACGCTTTACGACCTGCAGACCACCATCGCCCGTATCAAGGAAGCTACTTCACACCTGAAAGGGTTGAAGATCGGTATCATGGGCTGTATCGTAAACGGCCCCGGTGAAATGGCCGATGCCGACTATGGTTATGTAGGTGCCGGACGCGGACAGATCAGCCTTTACAAAGGCAAGGAATGCGTACTGAAAAACGTCGCTGAAGAAGATGCAGTAGAACGTTTAGTTCAGTTAATAAAAGAGAACGGAGACTGGCAGAACTGATATTTGTACTATCTTCGTCCCTCAAAATCAAGATATAATAATGGAAGTAAAGATAATTAATAAGTCACATCATCCGCTGCCTGCCTATGCAACCGAATTATCGGCAGGTATGGATATCCGTGCCAACCTGACAGAACCCGTAGTATTGAAACCGCTGGAACGTAAACTGATCCCGACAGGGCTCTACATCGCCCTTCCCGAAGGATACGAAGCACAGATGCGTCCACGTAGCGGCCTGGCACTGAAACACGGTATCACTCTGTTGAATACACCGGGTACGATCGATGCGGACTATCGTGGCGAGATCGGCGTTATCCTGGTCAACCTCTCTTCCGAACCGTTCACCGTGAATGACGGGGAGCGTATCTGCCAGATGGTAATCGCCACCTACAGCCAGATCGACTGGAAGCCGGTAGAGGTACTGGACGATACGGAACGGGGAGCCGGAGGTTTCGGACATACGGGCAAGAAATAGACCCTCCTTTTGACGGTGATCGTCACCCCTCGTTGACGGAGGCCGTCAGTTACCGTTGACGACTACCGTAACAAATCAGATTAAAATAAGAACATAGAATAAGATATATGTTGAAACAATTAATATACGGGATACTCTTTTCACTCCTTCTGCTTACGGGCATCCATCCGTTGCACGCTGAAGAAGTAAAGAAAGACGTCCCCACCAAAGCGAACGAGCTCAATGCAGCCCAACAAAGGAAGTTCGATTACTTCTTCTATGAAGGATTGAAGCTGAAGACGGCCGGTAAATTCGACGCCGCTTTCGACGCCTTTAACCACTGTCTCGCCATCGACTCTACGGCCGCTCCTGTATTGTACGAACTTTCATCGTTCTACATACAACTGAACCGTCCCGAGAAAGCAGTCGATATGCTGAAACGTGCCGTTGCCAACAGTGCCGACAACTTCACCTACCGCATGGCACTGGCTACCATCTCCCGCAACCTCGGTATGTACGGAGAGGCCGCCGAAGAATACGAGAAACTGCTCAAAGCCTATCCCGGAAAGCCGGAGCTCAACTATTACCTGGCGGAAGCCCTGACCCAGGAAGGCGAGATCGGACAGGCTATCGATGCCTACAACGCCCTCGAATCGTCGATCGGCATGAACGAAGCCCTCTCCATGCAAAAGTACAAGCTCTACAATTCGTTGGAACAGTCGGACGCCGCCTTCAAGGAGATAGAGAAGCTGGCAGCCAAATATCCGATGGAAGCCCGTTACCAGATCATCCTGGGCGACCTTCATCTGGAAAAGAACGACACGATAAAAGCACGTGCCTACTACGACAAAGCGCATGAGATCGACCCGGCCAATCCCTACTATATCGTATCGATGGCCAACTACTACGAAGCAACCGGCAACAAAGACGCTGCCGAAGAACAGATACGTACCGCCCTGGTCAACGAGAAACTGGATGTAGACACCAAAGTAGGCATCCTCTCCCGTTATATCCTGAAACTGCAACAGACGCAGAAAGATACCGACAGTTCGAACGCCCTCTTCCAGACCTTGCTCGAACAGCATCCGGAAGATACCGAGCTGAAACAGATGTACGGTAGCCTTCTTCTCTCGCAGGGAAAGACAGATGAAGCACGTTTCCAATTCCAGCTCATTACCGAAATGGAACCGGAGAATGCCGGAGCCTGGCAGCAGCTTCTTAACATGTCGCTCAAAGCCGAAGATATACCGGAAGTGATCCGCATCTGTACCAAATGCCAGGAGCTGTTTCCGGATGCCCCGGAATATTATTTCTACCTGGGTATCGCTTACTACCAGCAGGAAAAGTATCAGGAAGCCCTGAACACTTACTATGCCGGTATCGACATCATCCCTGCGGAGAACCCGAGGTTGAAATCTGACTTTTACGGCCAGATCGGTGACATCTACTACCAGATGAAGCAAATGGATCAGACCTATAAAGCCTACGACGAAGCATTGAAATATAACGACAATAACATCGTCGTCCTCAACAACTACGCTTACTTCCTTTCTTTGGACAAGAAAGACCTGAAGAAAGCGGAGCGCATGAGTGCACAATGTATCAAACTCGAACCGGACAATGCCACTTATCTCGACACCTACGCCTGGATATTCTTCGTACAGGGCAATTACACCCTTGCCAAGATATACATCGAAAGTGCGTTGGAGAAGGATAAGACGAAAAGTGCAGAGCTGGTAGACCACTATGGCGACATCCTTTACATGACAGGCGATAAAGACAAAGCCGTCGAACAATGGAAGAAAGCCCGCGAACTGGGTAAGGAAAGCGAAGTGCTCGACCGCAAGATAATCGAAGGCAAATACATCGAAGAGGAGGTAAAGAATGAGTAAAATAACAAAACTTCTCCCTGCACTCCTGATCTTTCTGGCAATCTTTTCCGGTTGTAAGTCATCCAAGAAGATCGGAACGATCGTGTCCGGCGGAGCCAAGGCACATAACGAGTTCTTCGAACTGATGGAAGAACGGGCTTTTCAGTTCAACACCCTGACCGCCCGCCTGAATGCGGAGTTGAAGATGCCTAAAAACAATATGAGTTCCCGTGTAGACCTGAAGATGGTGCGCGACAGTGCCTTCCAGCTATCCGTACAACCGTTCCTCGGGATAGAAGTATTCCGTGCAGAATTTACCGTCGACAGTATCAAGGTAATCGACCGCATGAACAAACGCTACGTAGCCGAACGCTATGCCGACCTGAAAGGACAGACTCCCATCGAGTTCAACTTCTATAACCTGCAGGCATTGTTCACCAACCGTATCTTCCTCCCCGGCCATCAGGAAATCGAACCGAAGCAATTCAAACGTTTCAAGTTGAACCAGGACGGAGACAAAGCCGAAATCAAGGTAAAAGATGCTCTTGGGCTACTCTATACCTTCTTTGCCGATGGCGAGGAGAAACTGCTGTCTACCTATATCACAGACCCGTCCGAACAATACGCCCTGCAATGGGACTACTCCGATTTCCGTGTAACGGACGGACAACCTTTCCCCCAGCTGATGGACGTGAACGTACTGGCGAACGGCTCCTCACAGGGAGGTATCGCCTTCCGTTTCTCCCGTATACAGACAAATGTGCCTGTTAATCTCGATTTTTCTATTCCTGCTAAATATAAACGTATTACCTTTGCACAAATCATAAAGTCAATCAGTAACAGCCAGAAATAGAGATGAAGTATATTTGGATTGTCATATTCACGTTATCTGCCCTGACCGCCTTCGGACAGAAGTCCGCCCGGGTGAGACAGCTTGAAGAACAGCGAAAGAAAGCGCTGGCCGAGATAGAAATGACAAACCAGTTACTGAAAGAGACTACCCAGACAGCCCAAAACTCCCTCAACCGCCTGAACCTGCTCTCGCAGCAGATCCTTTCGCGAAAGAAAGTGATTAGCCTGCTCAACCAGGAAGTGAGCGAGATAGATAACCAGATCGCTGTCGCCCGCCGCGAGATCAACAAGCTGGAAAAAGAACTGGGAGAGAAACGCACCAACTACGGTAAGTCCGCACAAAGCCTCTATAAACGGCGCAATTCGCAGGATAAGCTCTTGTTCATCCTCTCTGCCGACAACTTCGCCCAGTCTATGCGCCGTATGCGCTACCTGCGTGAATACTCCGACTGGCAAAAACACCAGGCTACGGAGATCATCGACAAACAAACGGAGATCAACCTGAAACAGCGGGAACTGGAAAAGACCCGTTCCGAAAAGAATGCCTTGCTGGGAACCCGCGAACAGGAAAGCCAGAAGCTTCAGACCGAAGAAAGCAGCCAGAAAGTGGAGGTACAGCAACTCAACAAGAAACAAAAGCAACTGAAGGACGAACTCCGGAAGAAACAGCAACAGGCCAACGCCCTGAACCGCCAGATCGAAAAGCAGATCGCAGAAGAAATAGCCCGTGCCGAAGCGGAAGCCAAGGCAGCCCGCGAACGTGAACGCCGTGCCCGTGAAAAGGCCAATGCTAAGGCTAAAGCCGAAGGAAAAGAGCCTGTGCAGGAACCTATCCGTGAAGAACGTGTAGCCGACACCAAAGGCGGTTACGCCATGACCAAGGCGGAGAAAAAGCTCTCCGACGACTTTGCCAGCAACCGTGGACGCCTGCCGTTCCCGGTATCAGGACGCTATACCATTGTCGGTACCTTCGGCGAACAGCAGCACTCGGAACTCAAATACGTCCGCACCAACAACAGCGGTATCGATATCCAGACGACACCGGGAGGAGATGCCCGCGCGATATTCAACGGTGAAGTGACCCGTGTATTTGTAGTGCCCGGTTACAACAATTCGGTGATCGTCCGCCACGGTAACTATCTGACAGTCTACAGTAACCTGAGCCAGGTCTATGTAAAGGCAGGCGATAAGGTCAGTACCCGCCAGGCTATCGGCAAGATATTCACCGATACGGAAGCCGGCAATGCAACAATCCTTCATTTCCAGCTCTGGAAAGAAAAGACGAAACTGAATCCTACCCCGTGGCTTGATTAATTTTCGTATCTTTGCCTCGATTTTAACAGGATTATTATGTATTGGACGCTCTTTCTTACTTTCCTCAAAATTGGTGTGGGTACAATAGGCGGCGGATATGCCATGTTACCGTTGATACAGCGGGAAGTCGTAGACCGCGGCTGGCTATCCAAAGAAGATTTCATCGACCTCTTTTCCGTTGCACAGTCGTTGCCGGGTATTTTCGCGGTCAACATATCCATCTTTGTAGGCTACAAGCTGAAAAAGAACATGGGAAGCGTGGTCTGTGCACTCGGTACGATCCTGCCCTCGTTCCTGATCATCCTGCTGATCGCTACGTTCTTTACCCAGGTTCAGGATAACGAATGGGTGGAAAAGATATTCAAAGGGCTGCGTCCGGCCGTTGTCGCCCTGATCGCAGTTCCCTGTATTACTACGGCACGCTCCATTAAGCTCAACTACCTGACGATGATCATTCCGATTGTGGCGGCATTGCTTATCTGGATGGGGGGCGTTTCGCCGGTATGGATTATCCTGGCGGCTATTGCCGGAGGATTAGTGTATGGTTTAAAGATAAAGAAGAATTGATATGATCTGGTTACAGTTACTTTATGTCTATCTGAAGATCGGCATCTTCGGTTTTGGTGGCGGATATGCCATGCTTTCACTGATACAGGCGGATGTAGTAGACCGTTACAAATGGATTTCCCTGCAGGAGTTCACGGATATAGTGGCAATCTCACAGATGACACCGGGCCCGATCGGCATCAATAGTGCGACTTATATCGGGTACACAGCTATTCATAACGCCGGATATTCTCCTGTGATGGCTGTTCTGGGTTCCTGCCTGACAACGTTTGCCGTCTGCCTGCCCTCATTCATCCTGGTATTGGTAATCTCCTATTTCTTTGCCAAATTCAAGAACAACAAATACGTAGTTGCCGCTTTCACTGGCCTGCGCCCTGCAACGGTTGGACTGATCGCCGCCGCCGCATTAATGCTGATGAACAAAGAAAACTTCATCGATTACAAAAGCTTCCTGATCTTCGGTGCCGCCTTCATCCTCACCTGGAAGTTCAAGGTTCATCCTATATTGATGATTTTCCTGGCTGGGATTGCAGGACTCATATTATACTGGTGAAGACTTTATGTTTGAACTAACAAAGGAAGAACTTTCATATTCCTCATTTAGCCTTCATGGGTTCATACACCATTACATGAATTGAATAACAATCCATCCAGCATGAACCCACTTTTTGTTTCGCCTTCATACGGCCTTCATTCCGGCTTCATCCCATCAGCCTTTTATTCTTCTTCCCGGGCATTACACAAGGCATCCGCAACCTTCTTCACCATCCCAATAAAATCGCTCACAAGAACTAAGCTCCCAGCACGGGAAAACTAACCTTTTTACTCCCTACAAATATTACCTTTTCTCCTTACTTTTATATTCGAAATATATACTTTACAAATAAGAAAGGCATGCCTTACTTTTTAGAAACTCTAGCTTTACATATTCGTAAAGCATGCATTACATATTAAAGATAGCGGAGTAAAATTATTAATTGTCCTATGCTAAGACCTTACTCTTCCCGAATAAAAACCTTAGCTTCCGGCACAGACTCAAAAGCAACGGAGCAGAGATATTGCCCAAGCAAAACAAGGACGAGACAACCTATTTCAGGACGGGACACAGTCAACCAAAATCAGGGCGAGACACATGAAGCCGAAATGAAAGCCGTATGAAGGCAAAACAAAAAAGCGGGTTCATCTAACATCAATTGTATATCAAAGGACATCTTCCTATATGAAGGCAATGAAGGCTAATATGCCAAAACTTTTTACAATTGCCCCGTTAAACCTTTTCTTTTTACTCTTGTCTATATTCCGATTGAGTTGTGTATATTTACAAACCTATTGATAAGTTTTAAAGTAGATACCATTGAAAATATGACGAAGAGAGTGAAGTGGGGCGTAACCGCCGCAATCCTTCTGCTGATTGCAGGAATGATTGCCTATCCACAGATTAAGACCAAGTTGACAGCATCCGGTAAGGCAACCGAAGTTGTTCCCGCACCGGGAACAAGCGTAAGGAAGCAGGTACTGAACATTAACGCTGAAGTGTTGAAATTCCAATCGCTAACCGACAAAGTCATTAGCACCGGCAGTATCATTCCCGACGAAGAAGTAGACTTATCCTTCGAGTCGTCCGGGAAAGTGGTGAATATCTATTTCACCGAAGGTACGCATGTGAAAGCAGGCGACCTGCTGGCAAAGATCAACGACAAACCGCTGCAAGCCCAACTCAGGAAACTGGAAGCCCAGATTCCGCTGGCTAAAGACCGGGTATATCGCCAACGTACCCTGTTGGAAAAAGATGCCGTCAGCCAGGAAGCTTACGAGCAGGTCACTACCGAATATGAAAAACTGATGGCCGACATCGACCTGGTGAAAGCCAATATCTTACAGACAGAATTGCGTGCGCCGTTCGACGGTATCATCGGTCTGCGCTCGGTCAGTGAAGGCGCTTATGTCTCCCCTACCACTTTCATCACCAAGCTGACGAAGATATCACCGCTGAAGATCGAGTTCTCTATCCCGGAGAACTATGCGACCGACGTAACCGACGGTACTTCCATCGTGTTCCGCCTGGAAGACTCCAACGGCAAGATGCGCGATTACAACGCCAAAGTATATGCCGTAGAAAGTAAAGTGGATATGACGACCCGTACCCTGAAGGTGCGTGCCACTTACCCAAACACCAACGAGTCGATCTTCCCCGGACGTTATACTTCGGTGGAGATCACCAAACGCGAGATAAAGAATGCTTTGGCCATCCCGAGCGAGGCGCTGATCCCTGAAATGGGAAAGAACGTGGTCTACCTGTATAAGGGTGGAGTGGCCGAACCGGCCGAAGTCACGATCGGGCTGCGTACGGAAAGCCGTGTGCAGGTGCTCGACGGTGTACAGCCGGGCGACACATTGATCACTACCGGTGTGATGCAACTTCGTACCGGTATGAAAGTTACTATTGATAATCTGTATTAAATTCCTCTATGGCAAATATATCGGAAACCAGTATAAACAGGCCGGTTCTCTCGACAGTAATGATGCTTGTCATCCTGCTGTTCGGTATGATCGGCTACAAGTTCCTGGGGGTTCGCGAGTTCCCCAGTGTAGACCAGCCCATTATCTCGGTCAACGTTTCCTATCCGGGAGCGAATGCCGAGGTTATCATGAACCAGATCACGGAACCGTTGGAGCAGAATATCAACGGTATACCGGGTATCCGTTCTCTGAGTAGCGTCAGTAGCCAGGGTAGCAGCCGTATCACCGTCGAGTTCGAATTGTCGGTAGATATGGAAACGGCTGCCAATGACGTGCGCGACAAGGTTTCGCGTGCCCAACGCTACCTGCCGCGCGACTGTGACCCGCCAACCGTATCGAAAGCCGATGCCGATGCGTCGCCGATCATGCAGATCGGTATCCAGAGCAACAGGCGTTCGCTGATGGAACTGAGTGAGATCGCCGAGCTGACGGTAAAAGAGCGCCTGCAAACGATCTCGAATGTGAGTAGTGTGGATATCTGGGGACAGAAACGTTATTCCATGCGCCTGTGGCTCGACCCGATCAAGATGGCAGGTTACGGTGTCACCCCGCTGGATGTGAAGAATGCGGTGGATGCGGAAAACGTGGAGCTGCCTTCCGGTAGTATCGAAGGAAATACGATAGACCTGTCTATCCGTACCTTGGGATTGATGCATACGGCAAAAGAGTTCGACGACCTGATCATCAAGGAAGACGGCAACAATATCGTCCGCTTCAAGGATGTAGGGCGGGCGGAACTGGCACCGGAAGACCTGCGCAGTATATTACGTAAGAATGGCGAGCCGATGGTGATCGACGTGATCGTCCCCCAGCCGGGAGCCAACCATATAGAGATTGCCGACGAAGCTTACCGGCGTATCGAACAGCTGAAGAAAGACCTTCCGGAGGATGTCACGATCGAAATGGTGTACGACAATACCCGTTTCATCCGTGCTTCTATCTATGAGGTGGAAGAGACGATCTATGTGGCATTCGCCCTGGTGGTGCTGATTATCTTCCTGTTCCTGCGCGACTGGCGTGTGACGCTGGTGCCGTGTGTCGTTATTCCGGTATCGTTGGTCGGTGCTTTCTTTGTGATGTATATCTCCGGCTTCTCCATCAATGTATTGACCATGCTGGCCGTCGTGCTTTCGGTAGGGTTGGTGGTGGACGATGCGATCGTGGTGGCCGAGAATATCTATGTCCGTATCGAAAAGGGGATGAACCCGAAGGAGGCGGGGATAGAAGGTTCGAAGGAGATTTTCTTTGCGGTAATATCCACGACGGTCACCCTGATTTCCGTATTCCTTCCCATCGTGTTTATGGAAGGTATGACCGGACGTTTGTTCAAGGAGTTCAGTATCGTGATTGCCGGTTCCGTTGCTATTTCTTCCTTTGTGGCATTGACCTTTACACCGATGCTTGCCACCAAGCTGCTGCGCAGGCGCGAAAAGAAGAACTGGCTGTATGTGAAGACCGAACCTTTCTTCGAAGGGTTGAATAATATATATTCCCGGTCGCTCAACTATTTCCTGAGCCATAAATGGTGGGCTATCCCTATCGTGGTGATCCTGTTCGGTTCGATCGGGTATTTCTGGACGACGATCCGCTCGGAACTCTCTCCTTTGGAAGACCGTTCGTCTATCTCGATCAATATGCGTGCCCAGGAGGGAGCCACCTTCGAGTTTATCCGCGATTATTCCGACCGGATAGCGGAACTGGCCGACTCGATCGCTCCCGAACGTAAGTTCCTGACCAACCGTTCATCCAGCAGCAACGCCAATATCAGTGTGATCCTTCCGGATATCCAGGAACGCGAACGTTCGCAGATGGAAATAGCCGAGAAACTATCGGCCGCCGTAAGGAAAGAGACGCAAGCGCGTGCATTCGTACAGCAGCAGTCCACTTTCGGAGGACGACGCGGAGGTATGCCCGTGCAATACGTATTGCAGGCACCGAGCCTGGAGAAACTGGCGGAACACCTGCCCGAATTCATGCTGAAGGTAAACGAAAGCCCCGTATTCCAGATGGCAGACGTGAACCTGAAGTTCACCAAGCCGGAGACGCGTATCGAGATCGACCGCGACAAGGCTTCTTCCCTGGGAGTTAGTACCCGCAACATCGCCCAGACATTGCAGTATGCGTTAAGCGGGCAGCGTATGGGTTATTTCTATATGAACGGTAAACAATACCAGATATTAGGCGAGATCAACCGCCAGCAGCGTAACACGCCGCTCGACCTGAAATCCATCTATGTACGCAGCGATAACGGGGAGATGATCCAGCTGGACAACCTGGTAGCACTGCATGAAGACGTGGCCCCGCCACAGTTGTACCGCTACAACCGTTTCGTTTCGGCAACCGTTTCCAGCGGTCTGAACAAAGGCTATACGATCGGCGACGGTCTGGACGAAATGGATCGTATCGCATCAGAGACATTGGATAACAGCTTCCGTACAGCCTTGTCGGGCGAGTCGAAGGAGTTCCGCGAGAGTTCTTCCAGCCTGATGTTCGCCATGATCCTGGCATTGCTGATGATCTATCTGGTGCTTGCCGCCCAGTTCGAGAGCTTCAAAGACCCGTTGGTGGTGATGTTCACCGTGCCGTTGGCCATTGCGGGGGCATTGATGTTTATGAGTTATTCGGGTATCACGATGAATATATTCAGTCAGATCGGTATCATTATGCTGATCGGGCTGGTGGCAAAGAACGGTATCCTGATCGTGGAATTTGCCAACCAGCGCCAGGAGGCGGGACTAAGCATGGCGGAAGCGATCCGTTCGGCTTCCACACAACGTTTGCGTCCGATCCTGATGACCAGTGTATCCACGATCCTCGGCCTGGTTCCGCTGGTATATGCAACAGGCGAAGGGGCACAGGGACGTATCGCGATGGGTATTGCCGTTGTAGGCGGTATGTTGGTATCTACCTTCCTTACCTTATTCATCGTCCCGGCAATGTATAGTTTTATCTCAACAGACAGAGCAAAGAAAAAATGAAAAGAGTAGCAATGATCATATTGGCTGTTTCCAGCTACCTGGGCGTACAGGCGCAGGATGTATACAGCCTCAGAGAATGTATCGAAACCGGACTGGAACGCAACTACTCCATCCGGATTATACGTAACGAACAACAGATAAGCGATAATAACGCCACACCGGGCAATGCCGGTTATCTGCCTACCGTAGATATGAGCGGCGGTTTCAGCGGATCGGTCAACAACAACCGCAACAAGCTGATGGACGGCACTACGGAAAAACAAAACGGCGTAAACAGTGAAACTGGCAATATCGGCCTGAACGTGAACTGGACTGTGTTCGACGGTTTCGGCATACAGGCCGAATACTCCCGCCTGAAGGAATTGCAACGGATGGGCGAACTGAATACGCGCATGACGATAGAGGATTTCGTGGCCGACCTGTCTACCGAATATTACAACCGGATACGCCAGAATATCCGCCTGCGTAACCTGCGTTCGTCCCTCGATCTTTCCCGCGAACGTGTCCGTATTGCAGAAGAACGCTACCATATCGGTTCCGGTTCGCGTATGGACTTGCAGCAGGCACAAGTCGATTTCAACTCCGACAGTTCGAAGGTGCTGAACCAGTTGGAAGTAGTCAACACCTCACGCATCCGGCTCAACGAACTGATGGCACTCGAGAATGTAGAGGAGAATATCGCAGTCAAAGACTCGGTGATCTATCCGAATATCTTCCTGGATGAAGTGGAGCTATGGAAAAGCACGATCGAGTCGAACGCTTCCCTGCTGATCGCCCAGAAGAACAAGACGCTTTCCGAACTGGATTATAAAAAGGTGAAAAGCCGCAATTACCCTTACGTCAAACTGAATGCCGGCTATGGCTACACCGCCAACTGGTATGAAGTAGGCACCACCGACCTGCAGCAACGTTTGGGTCTGAATTACGGTGTAACCGTCGGACTGAGCCTGTTCGATGGATTGAACCGCCGCCGCGAACGCCGGAACGCCCGTATCGAGATCGAGAACAAGGAACTGCGCATGCAGGAACTGGAACTCGCCTTACGTGCCGATATGAGTAACCTGTGGATGGCTTACCAGAACAACCTCGACCTGTGGAGCCTGGAAAAAGAGAACCTGGTTGTCGCACAGGAGAACTACCGTATCGCTATCGACCGCTATAAGCTGGGTGAGCTGTCGGGTATCGAACTGCGTGAAGCACAGAACAGTTTGCTGGAAGCAGAAGAACGCCAGTCTATCGCGGAATACTCTACCAAACTTTGCGAAGTATCCCTGCTGCAACTGAGCGGCCAGATACTGACCTACGTGGCTCCCGATCCGGAGAAAGCCAGCGAATGATCCACCGGTATCAATTGAACATATAACGTATGCCGATCTGCATCTGCCAGCAGTTACTGCTACTCTGAACAGCACTAAAAGTTTGAGTGGGAAGCAGTAACTGCCCGTCTTCCACATAGTGGGTCATATTGTAGAGGGGAACGTTATCGGCCGTTACGCCTTTACGTTCCAGGATACGACCGCCACCGGACTTGGCCGCCGACTTATAAAGTCCCCATGAATTATTAAGCAGGTTACCCACATTCAGAATATCAAGGCTGATCTGCAATGTATTGTTCTGTTTGCCGGCCTGCACACTGAAGTTTTGCAGGATACGCAGGTCAAAACGATGCGCCCAGGGATTAAAAGCAGAGAAAGCCTCGGCATATTCCCCTTTATGTTTGCTGAGATATGGATCCTGGTTCACGAAGTTCCAGAAAGCATCCGCCTGCTCTGCTGCGGTAAAAATTACTTTGTCCTTATCCTTTTTATCCGTAAAAGTCAACTCATCCTTTGTCTTGGGAACATAGAGAAGATCATTGCTCACTCCGTCGTTATTCATATCGCCGGTATAGCAATAGGTGTAACTGCCGGTACGTTCACCCGTATAGATCAGAGCCACCGAAGTAGCCATATGCTTGCGGGCATAAGGTATCGTATAGTTGACAGAAGCAACCACACGGCTGGGCGAAGCCAAGAAAGACGGGTTCTGAAGGAAGAGGTTATTAGGGCCGTCGACAGACATCTGGTTCTTCCAGGAAGATATAGGGTCATTGCCTTGGTTATAGAACAGGCTCTTGGAGCCGGTATACGTGTACGACACAAGAAGATCCAGGTTCCGCACAGGGCTGGCCTGCAAGGAGGTATTCAAGGTGTAGCTGTATCCTTTGGAGGTATTGCTCATCAACAACGCATCGCTGTTTTTCGCCAATACCTTATTATCAGCACCGCCCGGATAGAAATAACGGTTGTCAGGGCCGTTGAAACGCTGCATCTTCCCGTTATCCAGCGAGATCACATTATAATTACTCTGCACAATCGCATTGATATCCTTTATAAAGATGCCTTCGAATGTGAAGTTGGCATCGAACGGGAGTGCCAACCGGTAATCGGCAGCAACAGACGTTTTCCATACCTGAGGGAGCTTGAAATCTTTGTCGAGCGTAGCTAGTGAGTTAACAGTACCGGGCTCTGTGGGGAGATCGAGCAATTGGATCACCTCGGAAGCGGAACGGATACCACCGGCCAGCTTATCGAGTGCAGCCTGGTTATCCTTTTCGGTATAAGTAACGGTATTTTGTATCATACCGCTGTTACTCTGTATATTGGTAAGAAATACGAGCGGCATGCGTCCCGTAAAAATGCCTGTTCCTCCGCGTAGCTTAAGCGACTGGTCGCCCAGGATATCCCAGTTAAAACCTACGCGGGGAGAGAATAGCACCTGGGTTGCAGGCCATGCATCGGCATAAAGACGGCGGCCGTCAAAGTCGAGTCCGGCTACGGCCGGGTTAAGCAGCTTATCACTGAGGTAGATCGGCAGGTCGATACGGAGGCCGTAGATCAGCTTCAGGCGGTCGCTCACATTATGCTCGTCCTGCAGATAGGCGGCAAACT
The DNA here is from genome assembly GCF_000969845.1 of Parabacteroides sp. HGS0025. Taxonomy (NCBI): domain Bacteria; kingdom Pseudomonadati; phylum Bacteroidota; class Bacteroidia; order Bacteroidales; family Tannerellaceae; genus Parabacteroides; species Parabacteroides sp. HGS0025. Next base: position 1,510,293 of record NZ_KQ033903.1, on the reverse strand, counting down.
GCCCCATTTTGACCTCGGCGGTAGGACTGTCACCGCCGGTAAGTGAGTAGGTTAGCGTATAAACAGAGGGAGCTGCCTCATTCACAAAATCTTCATAACTATTGTAACGGTAATAACCGAGTCCGCTCCTCATATAAGAGTTGGATACATTGATCAGATCGAACGAAAGTCCGGCAGTCAGGCTGTGACGTCCCAAATTGTAGGAAAAGTTATCGCTTATCGAAAGGGTCTTATCGAGCACACCATTATTCCAGGCATACTGGTCGTAACCTGCATTCATAAAGGTATAAAGGCTTCCGCCCTCGATAGGTTTCATGATATCGATAGTAGGGAAAGGCCCTCCGTCGATCGCTTTCCGGCGATTATTCTCGACAGAAGTATAGGAAATGGAGAACTTGTTATATTTATTTCTTCCCAGCGTACTGTTAAGTTCAGCCGTGAGAGAAAAGAGATTATTATCGACCGTGTAACAGGAGTTGCGGAAAGACATACTGTACGGACCGATACGGGCACCGTTCATGGCTACTTCACCTCCGCGGCCATTGCTGTAGACAGGATTATAAACGCTGTTTTGTGTATAATTATAGCGAAACATCAGTTTATGAGCCTGATTAATGCTCCAGTCGAGGCGCACAAGAGCCCGGTAGGCTTTCTCACCACCGGAAAAATCTGTCCATGAACCGGTATTATAGCCGTAACGGTTCTTCAAGACGGAGGAAAAGGCTGCCATATCAGCTTCTGTTACCCGCGAAATAAGGTTGGCATCATCCCTGACCCCATCCGTCGAATAGGTGTACTTGGTCATCGGCTTAGGGGAATTATCCATCTCACCATTGATGAAGACGAAAAGTTTGTTCTTAATAATAGGGCCGCCCAGCGTCACCCCATAAATATAAGCGGCTTCTTCCGCACGTTCGCCGAGATCGAACCCGTCTACCGTATTCCCCCTCAATTTCTCATTCCTTATATAGGTATAACCACTGCCTTTGAACTGGTTGGTTCCGCTTTTAGTGACAGCATTAATACTACCGCCCACAAAGTTGCTCTGGCGCACATCGAAAGGTGCGATATTGATCTGTACCTCTTCGAGCGCTTCAGTAGAGATCGGTTTACTGCCTAACAGGAAATTTCCCAATCCCATATTATTGTTGAAGCTGGCTCCGTCGACAGTAAAACTGTTCTGACGCTGGTCGCGTCCACCGAAAGCATAAGTTCCCCCATTGGCATAAGCAGAGTATTTGACCAGTCCGTCCAATGTCTGTCCGATATTAGGAGTCTGCGCGATCTGGCGGGAGTTGATATGGTTGGAAGCACCTGTCTTCGTACTGGCAAAAGGACGTCGGCTGGCAGTAACAACCACCTCCGACAGTTCGGTCGATTCTTCAAGGGATACATTTAGCACATACGTCTCGCCCAGAACAAGCCGCAAATCGGTATAGCAGACCGGCTGGCATCCTACATAGGAAACTTCCACCTTATAAGGCCCGCCTGTATACAAGCCCTGAAGAAAGTATTGCCCTTCCAGGTTAGTTATCGTCCCATAACGGGTACCTGTCGGCTGATGAACAGCCAAAACCGTAGCACCGGCCAGTGCTTCCCCTTCAGAAATTACCCGCCCGGACAAACCGGAGGTAGTGACTTGCCCCGTTACTACCTGAAACATACAGATGAGACATCCGATGATTAAAATAAATCGCTTTAACATACCCCCTCAATCATTTTCTTGTTTAAACCGAAAATCAAGGGGCAAATATCTTTATAAATCTTTTAATACACAAGCAAAATCAAAGGATCTTAAAAAAATAAGAATATGCCAAAAAGCCTTAAGGCGAGAGATAAGCTTGCCATCACAGACATACAACCAAGTACTATTCATAAAAATATTTGAGAATACTTACCTAAAGCAAAAAATATTTCTATAATTTTGGAACAAGATAGCACTGCGTAATGAACACCATGACATGATAAAGATATTACTGTTAACCGATTTTTCCAGTGGCTATAGCAGATCACTTCTGGAAAATGTAGTCAGATATGCAAAGGAAGTAGGTCCCTGGGCTTTTTACCGGATGCCCTTGTATTTCAGGGAGCTTTACGGTGATGAAGGAGTCGTGGAGTGGGCAAAGAAATGGGGAGCGGATGCCATCATCGCCCAATTCACAGATATAGACCTGTCTGTACTGAACCAGTTGCACATACCGATCATTGTCCAAAATTACAAAGAACGAAGCCCCGGTATCTCTAACCTGACTGGTGACTATTTCGGAACCGGTGTAATAGCAGCAAACTTTTTCCTGCACAAAGGATATAAATCGTTTGCCTATTATGGGCTGACGGATACAGTATGGGGACGTGAACGAGGCGAAGGCTTTAAGAAAGCTGTCAGCAATCAGGGCTATGACGTTTATGAGTTCAGTAACCGGAAACGGATACCCAGTGAAAAGTGGAGTTTTGATGTTGAACTCGTAAGCAAATGGCTACAAAGCCTGCCAAAACCGGTAGCTCTTTTCGCTTGTGACGATTATTATGCATTGCAAATCACCGAAGTCTGTAAAATGTATGATATAAGCATTCCGGAGGAAATTGCAGTCCTGGGAGTAGATAATGACAAACTGCTGTGTAATATTTCCGACCCCCAATTGTCATCCATAGAACTGGATATCAAGAACGGAGGTTATGAAGCAGGGAAACTGATTCACCAATTCATCGAAAAAAAGATCGTTACCCCCGTCGATATAATCATAAAGCCAGTACGAATCGTCCCTCGCGCTTCCACCGAACGCTTTGCCGTTTCCGACAAATATATCGAACAACTGTTGCATTATATAGATAACAACCACCGGGATCCCCTATCTATAGACGACCTTATCCGGATGGTCCCCTTTTCAAGACGTGTTCTGGAGAAAAAGTTCAAAAGGGAAACAGGTACATCTGTCTGCCAGTATATTCAGGAACTGCGTATAGAAAAATTTGCCGATTTATTGGTTACAACTGATCTACCATTGGTAGAAGCCGCTGCTAAAGTCGGTTTTACGGATTACAAGAACATTTCCCGAACATTTACAAAGGTAAAGGAAATGACCCCCTTTCAATATCGGAAACGATTTACTTCTAAAAACAAATAAAAGATGTACCGACTTTCTATCCGGTCCGTTCGTTTTTTGAGGATTTTATTTCGCAATCAGCACATAAAAAGAAGATTCATTCTACTTACTTTGTACTGTTTGAACAATAAAAACAGTGCCATATGAATACAATATCAGCATCACACGAAAAAAAAGTAGTCCGCAGGCTCATCACCAACGGAAAATTAATCCAGATCGACAAGATTCTGGAAGATGGTTATATCATCATTGAAAATGATAAGATAACTGCTATCGGCACAGGCCATCCGTCATCGGATGATATCGATGAAATCATCGATGCTGACCAGCAGTATATATCTCCCGGGTTTATTGACCTTCATACACATGGAGCCGGAGGTGCCGATTTCATGGACGGTACGGTAGATGCTTACCTGACCGTAGCCAACACACATGCCCGCTACGGTACAACCGCCCTTTTACCCACCACGCTGACCTGTCCTGACGAAGAGCTCTTCCACACATTTGAAATCTACCGTCAAGCAAAAAAACAAAACACGAAAGGTGCAAAGTTTCTGGGCATTCATCTGGAAGGTCCGTACTTCGCCTATAGCCAACGTGGTGCGCAAGATCCCGCCAATCTGAAGGCACCGACTCCCGAACATTATACCAGCATATTGAATGCCACTGACGATATCATTCGTTGGAGTATAGCACCCGAACTCGACGGTGCCCTCTACCTGGGTAAACTATTGAAAGAAAAACAAATAATTCCATCCGTCGGACATACGGATGCCATTTGCGAAGAGGTCATGGAAGCCCATAAGGCCGGATACTCCCTGATGACGCACCTCTACTCAGGTATGCAGACCGTTACCCGCCGGAATGCACTCCGTTATGCGGGCGCTGTAGAAGCCGCTTTCTTACTGGAAGATATGGATGTAGAAATCATTGCCGACGGCATTCACCTCCCCAAAAGCCTGCTTCAACTTATACATAAATTCAAAGGAGCAGACAGAATAGCATTGGTTACCGATTCCATGCGCGGCGCCGGAATGCCGGAAGGGGTATATAAATTAGGAAGTTTAAAGGAAGGACAAACTGTAATGGTAGAAGAGGGAGTAGCCAAACTACTCGACCGAAGTGCTTTTGCCGGCAGCGTGGCAACTGCAGACCGTCTGGTCCAGACAATGGTTCAATTGGCAGAAGTATCCTTAACAGATGCAGTAAAAATGATGACGGCAACGCCTGCCCGTATTCTTCATATGGAAAATAGAATCGGTTCTTTAGAAGTAGGAAAAACGGCAGATATTCTTTTATTCGACAATCAGATCAGGATATCACGTACCATCATAAACGGACAGACGGTTTACCAGGCATAACTTCTTTCCAGACATTATTTCCGGCCTCTCCATTCTGACGCATTTTGAGGATTTTATTTCGCAAGATGGGAGAAAATGAATAATTCATCCTTTTACTTTTGTCGTATTGAGATCCATTAAAAATTAATCAGTATGACAACGAGACGCAGTTTTATAAAAAAAGCAGTAACCGGTACGGCTATGTTATCATTCGGTGGCGTGTTGCCTGGGTTCAGTGCAAAAAGTTATGCAAACATAGTAGGAGCAAACGACCGGATCCTGATTGGTTGCATAGGAGTAAACTCCCGTGGAGCCGCTTTAGCCCGGAATTTTGCCAAGCAAGAAAACTGCATCGTAAAACACATTTGCGATGTTGACTCCAGGGCTTTAGACAAGTGTATCGCAGAAGTTACAAACATCAGCGACACAACTCCGAAAGGATATAAAGACCTGCGTCTTATGCTTGAAAAGAAAGACTTGGATGCTGTAGTAATAGCAACTCCGGATCATTGGCACGCCCCGGCAGCCTTACTGGCAATGAAAGCCGGAAAGCATGTTTACCTTGAAAAACCATGCAGCCACTCTCCAGAAGAAGGCGAAATACTGATCCAAGCCGCACAAAAATACGACAAGGTCGTACAAATGGGAAACCAACGCCGTTCATGGCCCAATGTTGTGGAAGCGATCAATGAGATCAAAGCCGGAACAATAGGAAAAGTTTATTTCGGCAAATCATGGTATACGAACAACCGTGCCCCTATAGGCAGAGGAAAAGAAGTTCCCGTCCCCGACTGGCTCGATTGGGACTTGTGGCAGGGACCGGCTCCACGGACAACCTACAAGGATAATATCGTTCATTATAACTGGCACTGGTTCTGGCGATGGGGCACCGGTGAAGCCTTAAACAACGGAACCCATATGATAGACCTGCTACGATGGGGTATGGAAGTGGACTACCCGACTTCCGTGCAATCCACGGGTGGACGTTACTATTATCAAGACGACTGGGAAACTCCTGACACACAAGTGATCAGTCTGAATTTCGGAGACAAAAAGTCAATGATCTGGGAAGGACACTGTTGTAATGCTTTTAAAATAGAAGACAATTCCGTCGGTGCACTTTTCTACGGGGAGAAAGCCAACCTGCTGATCGGAGGAGGTAATTATTACAAAATCATGGACCATAAAAACCAAATCATCCGCGAGGTGGAAAGTAAAATACAAACCGATCCCCGCAACCGGATGGATCCGGCGCAGCAATTGGATGCAATCCATATCCAAAACTTCTTCGATGCAATCAAAAAAGGAGAAAAGCTGAATGCGGGAATAGAGTCCGGACACATAAGTACATTACTCGTCCAGTTAGGGAATATAGCCCAGCGTTCAGGAGAAAAACTGGAAACAGGTCCGGCTAACGGACATATCAGAAACAAACAAATTGCAGATAAATACTGGGGAAGAACTTATCAGGAAGGATGGGAGGTAAAATTATGACAAACAATCATCATACAACAGAAAAAAGGCAAGTCATAACAGGAATCATTATCATCGGAATTGTATTCTTTATCATCGGCTTTGTATCATGGGTTAACTCAATACTGATCCCTTACTTCAGGATTGCTTGCGAATTGACAAATTATCAATCATATTTTGTCACATTCGCTTTCTATATAGCCTATCTCGTCATGTCGATTCCGGTTGCCTATCTATTAAAAAAGACGGGATACAAAAAAGGGATGATGTACGGCTTCTTTTGTCTGGCCGCAGGCGCATTGCTATTTGTACCCGCTGCGCTGGACAGAACATACTGGATATTCCTTATCGGTCTGTTCACGATGGGTACAGGATTGTCGGTTCTGCAAGCTGCCGCAAATCCATATATCACGATCATCGGTCCTATTGAAACAGCAGCCCGGCGCATCAGCATAATGGGTGTATGCAACAAGTTCGCCGGAATCGTTTCACCTATTATCTTTGCTGCAGTCGTGTTGGGGAAAAGCCAGAATATCCTGACATCCGTCGAATCCGGGCTCCTCAACGGCATAGAAAAGGAAGCAGCACTCGATGAACTTATACGTGGAGTAATACTTCCTTACAGCATACTTAGCCTCATCCTTCTCACAATCGGATTGTTTATCTATAAATCAAAATTACCGGATATCAACCCTGAAGAGGAGAATGAAGAGGTAGCAACCGCCAATTGCGGAAAAACCTCCGTCTTTCAATTCCCCTACCTGCTACTCGGCGTATTGGCCCTGTTCCTGCATGTTGGGACACAAGTCGTGGCTATAGATACGATCATCAGTTATGCAGGTTCTATGGGCGTAGGACTTTTGGACGCCAAGTTCTTTCCTTCCTATACGCTTGGAGCGACAATTCTGGGTTACTTGCTGGGAATCCTGTTAATCCCGCGTTTTATATCCCAGAAAAATGCATTGATCGTTTGTACAGTTTTAGGGTTAATCCTCTCTCTAGGAGTAATTCTCGCCCATACGAATATTTCCCTATTGGGACACAATGCAGGTTTATCCATCTGGTTTCTGGCTTCCCTCGGTTTACCGAACTCTTTGATATATGCAGGTATCTGGCCCCACGCCATCCGGAATCTAGGGCGTTTCACCAAAATTGGTTCATCCATGCTAGTTATGGCATTGTGCGGAAATGCCATCCTTCCCCTTGTTTACGGCAAACTGGCAGACATAACTTCTTTGCAAACCGGATATTGGGTATTGATACCTTGCTATTTATATCTAATATGGTATGCCGTCTGGGGATATCGCATCGTAAGTTGGTCATCAAAAGTATAAATACAAACACCAACTTCCTATAGCCTAATAACAGTTTCTTCCTAATGAAACTTATGTTTCACCTAAGAGGAACAAATGTTTCACCAGTATGAAACAAATGAAACAAACGGAAAGATCACGTTAGCTAACAGTATAAATCAAAAATAATCAATATGATAAATTTAAAAAAGAACAAGCTTACTGTACAGGTATTCTCTGACAGGCAATCTATGGGAAAGAGTGCGGCATCGGATGTTGCGCAAGCTATATGCAAATTATTAAAAGAAAAGGAAGAGATCAATATGATCTTTGCTGCCGCCCCCTCGCAAAATGATTTCTTGGCAGCACTCATTGCCGATAAATCGATCGAATGGAACCGTATCAATGCTTTCCACATGGATGAATATATCGGATTGAAACCCAATGCTTCGCAGGGATTCGGTAATTTCCTGAGTGAGCATATATTCACGAAAGTAGCCTTCAAACAGGTCTATTATATACAAATGAAGAAAGACGGTTTTGAAGCCGAATGCGAACGCTATACCCGCCTGCTGTCAGAACGAGCGATCGATATCGTTTGTATGGGAATAGGAGAAAACGGACATCTCGCCTTCAACGATCCGCATGTAGCCGATTTCAACGACAAAGACTGGATGAAGGTAGTCGATCTTGCCCCCCAATGTAGGGAACAGCAAGTGCACGACGGCTGTTTTCAATCTCTCGACGAAGTTCCCACACAGGCATTCACGCTCACCATCCCGATCCTGATGTCTGCCGCATATACATTCTGTATCGTTCCAGCCCCCACAAAGGCAGAGGCTGTTTACAATACCTTATATGCTCCTCTATGCGAAAAGTATCCCTCTACAATCCTGCGCGATAAAGAAAACGCCCGGTTATATCTGGATATGGACAGCGCTTCGCTTCTACCTGTAGAAATACAAGAAAATAATTAACGAATCCCTAAAAAGAACAGCTTATGAAACGTAATGTATTATTACTGCTCATTATTCAGTTTCTTGCCATAACTTCACTTCACTCGCAAGAGATCATCCGGTTAGGCATTATCGGACTGGACACCTCTCACTCCGAAGCTTTTATCAAATTAATAAACGGAGAGAACCCACAACCGGATTATACGGGTTTCAAAATAGTAGCCGCCTATCCATACGGCTCCAGGACCATCGAATCCAGTTATAGACGCATTCCCCAATATACGGAAGCAGCCCGGCAACACGGAGTCCGTATAACTTCATCGATCGCGGAGCTTCTGAAAGAGGTAGACTGTGTATTGCTGGAAACAAATGACGGGACTTTGCACCTCGAACAGGCAAAGGAAGTGATAAATAATGGTAAACCCCTATTCATCGACAAACCGGTTGCTGCACGGTTGTCCGATGTACTGAGTATCTACGGAATGGCAGAAAAGAAACAGGTTCCCATTTTTTCATCATCGGCATTGCGCTTTTCCCCCCGGAACCTGGAATTAAGAGCCGGAAACGGCCCGGAAGGGAAAGTCGCCGGTGCAGACTGCTACTCTCCCTGCACGAACGAACCCTCACACGCCGGATTTTTCTGGTATGGAATTCATGGAGTAGAAATATTGTATACACTAATGGGGACCGGATGTAAATCTGTCTCCTGCATCTCGGACGAAAGCGCGGGCCTGGCTGTCGGACTATGGAACGACGGAAGAATAGGAACCTTTCGCGGGCTACGGAACAGTGCACATACATACGGTGGTACGGCAATCTGTACAAAGAAAGTTGTACCCGCAGGAGGATATGAAGGTTACGAAGGGCTGTTGAAGTCCATCCTTACTTTTTTCCGCACGGGCATAGCACCTGTCAGTAAAGAGGAGACGATCGAGATATACACATTCATGGAAACAGCCAATGAAAGTATCCGACAAGGCGGTAAGCCTGTGAATACAAAAGACATTTATGAAAAAGCATTATCCTCAGCAAAGGATTAGGAAGTTTATTAATCTTAAAAGTACGATGGTATGAAAAAAATCAACAATGCAAAAAGACTGGTATTAAATCTATTAATTATGGCCTTCCTATTTATGACCATAGTACCGGTTTTCGCAGAAGAAACAACGAACAACACTTCTGCTATCGAGCAAAAGCAAACAGTAACTGGAACCGTCACCGATAACAATGGTGATGCAATACCTGGCGTAAATGTAATGGAAAAAGGGACTACCAACGGAGTGATAACCGATGTCAATGGCCAATACACCATAAGCGTAACGAATGGAAATTCGATACTGGCTTTCTCCTTCATCGGATACGTCACCAAAGAAGTTCCTGTAAAAAAACAAAAGACCATTAATATCTCCCTAGCGGAGGAAGTATTAAATCTGGAAGAAGTAGTCGTTGTGGGCTATGGTGTCCAAAAGAAAAGAGACCTGACAGGTGCAGTGACCCAGGTAAAGGCTACTTCACTGGAAAAGGAACGTCCGGCTACCGTACAAGACATATTGAGAGCAAATGTTGCAGGGTTGAATATCGGACTCGACAACTCAGCCAAAGGAGGCGGTAGTATGGAAATTCGCGGAAAACGCTCCATCAAAGCCAGCAACGAACCCTTATTGGTTGTAGACGGTATTATTTACTACGGCAGTCTCGATGAGATCAACCCCAATGATATCGCCCAGATCGACGTCTTGAAAGATGCCAGTTCGGCTGCCGTATACGGAGCGAAATCAGCCGCCGGTGTCGTGCTGATTACAACGAAAAAAGGAGCAGCCGAAAAACCCACCGTTCAATTCAATGCCAGCGTAGGTATCGCAACTCTGGCAAAGAAGATGGACGTTTACAGTCCCCAGGAATACCTGGCCTGGAGGGAAAATGTACAGGAAAGTATTTTCGAAGATCATAAACCTGGCGAGTTCTCGAACCCGAACAATCTTCCGGCAGGAGTAACCCTGGAAGATTGGATCTCCTACCGCCCCACCACCGGCAATTATGAATACGATTGGCTGGTTCGACTGGGACTGTTCGAACCGGAAATCGATAATTATTTCGCCGGAAGAACATTCGACTGGTACGATGAGACTTACCAGAAAGCATTTCGCCAGGACTACAATGTCAATATCTCTGGAAAGAAAGATAAAGTAAGTTACTACTGGTCATTAGGATATCTTAATAATGAGGGTATCGTTATCGGTGATAAATACAAATCCTACAGAAGCCGCCTGAAACTAGATTTCGATGTCACCAGCTGGTTCTCTGCCGGAGTGAACGTGCAATATTCTTACCGCGACCAGGGAGCCATTCCACGTAGTGTAAACCAGATATGGGCAAACACTCCTTACTCCACTCCTACTGATCTGGATGGTAATCCAATGCTTTATCCGACAGGAATTGACAACGCAAGTTCCATCAACTCAGCCTACAATGATTCATTTATCGACCGTTCTGCCATACGTAATTCCTTTACCGGGACAATGTATGCAAAGATCAAATTGCCATTCGGTATCTCATACCAAGTGAATTTCTCTCCGCGCCTGTTACTGTACAATTACAGGAACCACCGTTCGTCACAGCATCCCGTATGGAAATCTTTCGGGGGAGATGCCGAACGAAGAAGTGAAATGGCATATAACTGGCAGGTGGACAACCTTATTCGTTGGGAACATACCTTTGCAAAAAAACATCAGGTGGAAGTCACTTTATTACAGAATGCCGAGGAAAACCAAGCCTGGCAGGAGATACAGACTACCCAGCAATTCGCACCCAGTGACGTATTGGGATATCATCGGATGCAGGCAGGTACAGTCCCCGCCATTTCATCCAACGACACCAGAAATACGGGAGATGCCCTGATGGGCCGTGTGTTTTACTCATTCGACAAGAAATACATGCTTACAGCCTCCGTCAGACGTGATGGTTACTCTGCATTCGGTGTATCCAACCCACATGCCACCTTCCCTTCCGTTGCCCTAGGATGGGTGTTTACAGAAGAACCGTTTTTCAAATTTTCTGCAATGGATTTCGGTAAACTCCGTGTCTCATGGGGTAAGAACGGGAACAGGGATATCGGTATGTATGCAGCTTTGGCAGAAATGAATACCGACCAGTATCTATACCAGACGCTAAACGGTAATATTAATTTATCGAACTCTGTATATGTAAAAACAATGGCAAATAAAAACCTGAAATGGGAAACGACGAGCTCCTTTAACTTCGGTCTCGACTTCGGTTTTCTCGACAGCCGCATTTCAGGAAATATCGATGTATACAAAATGACGACCTCCGACTTACTGATTAACCGCAGTCTGACAGAAACGATCGGCTTCGGCGAAGTAATGGCCAACCTGGGTGAAGTACAAAACACCGGGTTCGAGATCGCTTTGAGAACGCTCAATATCGATAACAGGAACTTCCAGTGGAATACCACCTTCAACTTTTCCCTGAACAGGAACAAAGTAAACCATCTATACGGTGATTACGAAAACATTCTGGATGACAACGGAAATGTAGTCGGCCGGAAAGAGATGGACGATATCAAAAACGAATGGTTTATCGGGAAGGATATCAGTTCTATCTGGACATATAATGTAACCGGTGTATGGCAGGAAAACGAAGCTGAACAAGCCGCAGAGTACGGTCTCCGACCTGGCGACATGAAGATCAAGGATGTGGACGGTAATAAAATTTACGATAACAATGACAAGGAATTCATTGGCTACAAGACCCCACGTTTCCGTTGGACCCTCCGTAATGAGTTCACCCTGTTCAAAAACTGGAACCTCTCTTTTATGCTCTATTCATATTGGGGACATAAGGCTCCTTACCAGCGTGCAAAACATTTTGAAGCAGGTACACTGACAAAAACAAACTACTTCAAAATTCCATACTGGACTGCCGAGAACCCGACAAACGAATATGCCCGCCTGTATTCGGATGATAAAAATATCGGTGCTAATTTCTATCGTTCTCTGTCATTCATCCGCCTGGACAATATTTCGGTCGGCTATACCGTACCCAAATCATTCCTGAATAAATTCCATATCGAAGGTATGAACATATATGGTACGATCAAGAATGTAGCATGCTGGACCCCTGACTGGGAATATTATGATCCCGAAGCCTATGATCCGGAGAACCCGAACACAGTAAGCAGTACCAACCGTACTTATACACTGGGCATTAATGTAACATTCTAATATTTAACTCAATAACACTATTCAGTCATGAAAAAAATAATATATGCAGCACTGACAACAATACTTCTGGCTACAAGTTGTAGCGAATCCTGGTTGGAACCGGATCCACTGTCATTCTATTCACCGGGCAATACGTTGATCAATAAAGAAGGTATGCTGAGTTCTATCACCTCCTGCGACCGTCTGTTGCGTGAAGAGTTTGTGGGGCAGCACTCCCCTATACTTACCGCTATGATTTTTTCGGAACAATGTGTATTAGGAACAACAGATATCTCCGGACCTGCTCAGAACCTGAATGAGAAAATTCTACCGACAGCCAACAATAACTGGGACCAGACAAATCGTATGTACTGGTACTGGACGAACGATTATCTGGGAATACGTTATGCCAATACCGTTATAACCCGAATAAACGATGCAATATACAGTTCCGAAGCCGAACGCAACAACATTCTGGGTATGGCTTTATGGCACAGAGCCTTCCGGTATTACCGTCTCTGCATGTTATTCAATGATATACCGGCTATCTTCACAGAAGTGGAAACACCAGTCACCAACCTCTGCTCTGTTGAACGCGACGGCATACTGAAGAAGATCAAGTCGGATATGGAGTTCGCAGCTCAATGGGTTGCGGAAAACAATGACAGGGGACGTGTCTCCAAAGGAGCCTGCTACCACCTTCTGGCAAAGATATGCCTGACGCTGGGTGAGTTCGATGAAGCAATAAAAGCTACCAGTTCCATTATCGATGACGGACGCTATAGCCTAATGACCAACCGTTTCGGTATCGATGCCTCTGATAATTCCAAAAATGTTCTTTGGGACTTACACCGCCCACTGAACAAAAACAGTACGGAAAACAAGGAGGTATTATTGGCTACACTCGACCGCTACGAATATCAAACAGCCAAATCCTCCCAAAAAACATTGTCAATGCGTAACTTCGTTCCATTCTGGGCCAATACGACCAACCGTATACAAACTCCCGACGGGAAACCAGGTATGTCCGACAAACGTTTAAAGGAACCCGAGCTGGATTATAACGGTATTTATGGCCGTGGAATCGGACGTTGTCGCCTGACCTGGTATAGTTCGAATGGAGTATGGGACGATGGCAACGACCTGCGTCATACTCCCGGTAACTGGATGAAAATGACCGATCTCGTCTATAACAATCCGGATCTCAAAGGAACTCCGTATTACCACCAACCGATACGTTTATGGAGCGACGACGGACAGCTATTATGTATCGACACGCTAAGAAACTGGGGCGAATGGGCTCATTACAAATTATACATTGAAGAACCTGACGCAGCCACAGCCGCCCAATATAACGGAGGTTATTCGGATATGTACATCATCCGTCTGGCTGAAACTTACCTATTACGTGCAGAGGCTTATCTATGGAAAGACGACCCCACTTCGGCAGCCCGCGATATAAATGCAGTACGTACCCGTGCTGGTGCTGCTCCGTTAAATGTTGGAGAAATAAATATGGAAACCCTGTTGGACGAACGTACCCGCGAACTGCTATACGAAGAAAATCGCAAGATCGAGTTAACCCGTATTGCATTGTTATATGCAAGAACAGGAAAGTCCGATTACAAAGGAAGGACCTACAGTATGGCCACATTGTCACAAAATAACTACTTTTACGACCGGATTATGGATAGAGGGAACTTCTATAACAAAGGGGTGAAAGCATTGAATGGGGCAGAATTTAAAATGAGTCCTTACCATATCTGGTGGCCGATACCACAGAACGATATCGACGGTAATTCATCCGGGCGAATCAATCAAAACCCCGGATATACAGGAGCGGAGTTGAATATAACACCATTGGCGGAAGTTCCGGAAACCGGCTTATCTACTCTATAAATATCAAATTATAAACAATCATGAATATGAAAAACATATCAACAAGTCCTATACATAGCCTGAAGTACATATGTATACTGATACTGCTTACCTTCGCGTTATGTCCATCTGTTTATTCATCGCCTAAGGCGATGAATAAACAGGATTTCACTGTCAAAGGTTTCCACATTGATCTCCGTTGCGAGGTAATGACCATGCCTGCTCTGAAAAACTTTGCTAAAGAACTAGCTGGCTTCGGCATCAACACAATCATTATGGAATGGGAAGGTTCCTTTCCTTACGACAAACATGCGACCATCTCCAACAAATATGCCTATACACGTGAAGAGGTAAAGTCGTTTATCACCTACTGTACTTCCCTCGGTATCGATGTAATCCCACTGCAAAACTGTTTTAGCCATTCCGAATACATTCTCCGCCACGACCGATATACTCACCTGAGAGAAGACAGGAAAGAGGTATCACAGGTATGCCCTTTAAAAATAAACGAATGCAAACCCATATTCACAGAAATATTCAAGGATATGGCCGAACTTCATCCTTCCCGTTATTTCCATATCGGATGTGACGAAACCTACTTGTTAGGCAGTTGCAAAGCATGTGCTGAAAAAGTACAGAAAGAAGGCAAGTCGAAGCTCTTTGTCGATTACGTAAAGGCAATGTGCGAAATTGTCAAATCAATGGGAAAGCAACCTGTCCTTTGGGCAGATATCATCCTGAAATACCCAGAAGCACTGAATGAATTGCCTAAAGATATTATCTATGTCGACTGGAATTACGGCTGGGACCGTAATCATTTCGGGAATCTGGACAACCTGTTCAATGCCGGAGTGACTTTCTGGGGAGCCCCATCCATCCGAAGCCATCCGGATAATATCTATCTGACACAATGGGAAAAGCATTTCAACAACCAGAAAACATTTATACCTTATGCCCGTCAAGTCGGCTATCAGGGAATGGTCATGACTTCCTGGTCCACATCCGGAACTTATGGGTTCAGTTACGATACCGGCTGGGAAGTCATCGAAATGTTTCCTGTCAGATATGTATATCCGTTATCAGGCTTCCGAATCCTGGTTGCAGCCTACGGAGAATCTCTAAAAAACAACACACCTATCGACCCGCAAACATTTGTCGTTAAATACGGGCAGGAACGTTTTGGTTTTACGCCACAAGAAAGCGAAATACTGTGGCAAGCACTGAAAGCACCACAGGAAACTGTCATTCGAGGAAAAGATCCCAAAGGGAAATCTGTCCAAGAGATGAAAACTGATGCCATTGCCGTGCAAAGACAATTATCTGCACTGCAACCGAAAAAAAACAATACAGAATTCGAGCATCTGCGTCTGATGAACGATATACGCGTACAATACCTAAGTTTTAAGGAGATAGAAAACAGATACCAGTCAGATCGGTTTGAAAGGGGGAGTGCTAGAACATTCTTGAAAGAACTGGAACCGCTAATCCGGGAAGCAAAGATGCTGGACAAACGTTTCCTCACCTTGAACAAAGGATTTCTACACGACGAAGAGATCGCAGAAATAAACCGTACACGCAATGAGAAATTATATACGGTGTACGAAACACTGAATAGAATCGTAAATTAAACCTTATTTCCTATGGCTTCAGAAGATGGATTAACCAGACGTAATTTCTTGGCTGGCATAGCGACTATGGGCCTGGGCAGCAGTATTGGCTCCGGTTTACTGCTCACCTCCTGTTCGGATAAGGAAAAACAGATTCCTTTGCATCCCGTCGACGAGCTATATATACCGGAACTTCCGGACAAAGCAATTGACGGAAAACCGATAAAAGCGGCATTAATAGGTTGCGGAGGGAGAGGTATCGGAGCAGCTTTCAACTTTTTAGAGGCAGGAGATGATCTGTCAATAATGGCTTTGGCGGATCTTTTCCCGGATAAACTGGAAGCAGGACGGCAACGACTAAAAACAGGGAAAAACGTGGATATCCCTGACGAATTATGTTTTACAGGCTTCGATGCCTATCAGAAGGTCTGCGAGCTACCTGTCGATCTTGTATTGATAGCTTCTCCCAACTGTTTTCACCCCGAACAGATGAAATATGCCATAGAAAAAGGGAAACACGTCTTTGTCGAAAAACCGGCAGCTATCGATCCGGTGGGTTACCGTACCTTTCTGGCAGCAGCTAAACAAGCTGTAAACGTAGGTCTCAGTATCTTACCCGGCACACAGTACCATTTCGACCGCCCATTTGTCGCTTCCTTCCGGAAAGTGCAGGAAGGAATGATCGGACGGATCATATCTGGATATGTCTATTACCACACGGGACGCGACCAGTACATCGTACGCCATCCCAAATGGACAGATATGGAATACATGATTCGCGCCCATTTCAACTGGAACTGGGTAAATGGTGACCAGATCAGTAATATGCTGGTTCATTGGATCGATGTATTTAACTGGTTCTCTATGTCTAAACCGATAAACGTCATAGCTTATGGCTCCAGGATACGTAAAAATATCGGGAATGTATACGATAACTTCAGCATGCATTTTGAATACGAGAATGGGGTCACATTAGATGGCATGGTACGGAGAATCGATGGTTGCGACAACGGAGCCGGTATCATCATCCACGGAGAGAAAGGCTCCTGGCACAGCAGTGACTTTTCCATCCGAAACAGGAACGGAGAAGTGATCTGGCAATACGACCGTGAAGAAGCAAAAGCAAAGTTCAAAGTACATGATATGTACACGCTCGAACATATCATGCTGATAAACCATATTCGGGAAGGGAAAGTACTGGATATAGCAGAAACAGCCGCTACGTCTGCCCTAACCGCTGTCATGGCACGTGAATCAGCCTATTCAGGAAAAAGATATACCTGGGAACAAATAATTTCTTCACCACTGAATACGTTGCCAGAAGAAATTGCGCTGGTCAATGTAGACTTGAAAAAGTTTGAAATACCTCTTCCTGGCATTACTTTTACAAAAGACGAATAACCGGTTATCGAATAGATGAATTAAGGAAGAGACTGCCCCCACATTACCGGACAGTCTCTTTCTCTTCTGTGTTAAAGATCAATGCTCCCCTGTCGCACCATCTTTGCTCAACACGATATTCCTTGCCACATACGATTCATTGCCGGCTGCATCGGTGCAATAGACCATCAGGTGGTAATTTCCTTCCTTTGCGTTGGCCGGTATCTCGATCTCGTGATGGTGGATATGCGTATTCTTCTGGCCTGATACGTCCCATGACCTGTTGAATGCGAAAGCGACCGTTTCATCTGCTGCCGCCTTCGTATGGTCGTGTCCGTCGAAGTTGTTATGTATCTCCACCTTATAGGAACCGAGCATCACATCGTCCGACAGATCCATTTCAAAATGGATGGTAGAACCGGGCTTCAACATCGCTCCCTCTTCCGGTTCGATCAGGTTGATGACCGGCTTCGTCGTGTCGCCATCTTTTTCATCGTCCGAACATGATACAAACAAGGCAGATACTGCCAGAATACTTACTATCGATAGATAAAATGCTGTTTTCATTTGAGTAATTTTTTAAATGGAATCTTTATTAAAATCTGGAAGTTACGTCCCGGTTCCGGGATCTCTACCTTCCGGTAAAAACTGAGGTGATTGTAATATTTCGTATTCAGTAAATTCCGGGCAGACAAGGTTACCTCTACATCCGTGCTTCCCACAGGAATACGGAAACCGGCACCCAGATGCAATAATTGCGCACCCGGCGTAGGGTCTTCATTCCGGGCTACCCGGTTCTGATCGGCTATATACTGATGCTCCGCATAGAAACGCAAACGTTTCTTTTCCCACGAAAGCGTGTTCCGTAAAGAACCCGGAGGGGAGAAACTAAGCGGTATATGCTCGTCGCAGTTGTAGGTATAGACATATTCGCCACCCAACTCGTAAGTGAAATGCAACGGTAAGTCCACCTTCGCCGAGATTTCTCCCCCGGCAAACAGGGCTTCGGCTCCCGTATAGCGGTAGATCTGTCCCGCATGAGGAAGCACAGACCATTCACCGGTCGGTTTCAGATAGATATAGTTGCTGAACCAACTGGCAAAGGGCGATATAGTTACCGAAAAGAACTTCCCGAAAAAGGAGTAAGCCATATCCAGTTGCCAGCCCCGCTCGGAGTCGAGGTCGGGATCACCCTGCTCATGGCGGAAAGTACCGTGATGCACGCCATTGGATGCCAGCTCATTCGCTCCCGGCAAACGGAAACTGTGACCGACATTCACTTTCAGAAGATGCTCCTTTGCCGGCGACCAGACGATACCCAATGAACCGGAGTAATCGCCGAAGCTCCTGTCTACGGCATGGCTGCGAACCTTATTCATATCTATGACTTCCTGGCTATATCCTTGTTCCTGAAGATAAGTGGCGAGATAAGCGTCCGTAAAAGGACTGATATCGGTTTTCCCAATATCATAACGCAACCCGCCGCTGACCGAAAATACATCCGTCGGCTTATAGGTAGTCAGCCATGAAAGGCCTGTTGTAAAACGGGTATATTCCGGCAGCAGGAACGAATAACCCGAAATGGTATTCCGCTGATACTGTAAATCCCATCCGGTACTATGATCCCACACCTGAGATCCCGTAAACCGCACCTTCACTCCCGAACTAAACGTATTCAGGGTAAAAGCCAGCTCCTTATCCGGATCTTTGTCAGGCACAGGCTGCGTGCCGTAATGGGTATGGAACTGGCTCCATTCCTCCCGGTGGTTATTCTGGTAACCCAGATCCCACTGAAGCAACAGCTTCTCCCACGCATACTCCTGGTGGGTAGTCGCTTTCAGGTGGTTTACAAAACTATACGGCAACTCTATATTCCGTGAACTGCCGTCGTCCTGCACCCGCGACGGATCAGGAATACCATGAGCCCCCGGAAAAAAACCCACCTTCTGATAAGCATTGCTGACTGCATAGTTGCCCATATAACGCTCCTTCCGGTACTGAGTGAAGAGACTTGCGTCGCGCTCAAACCCGGCGGTATTCTTCAGCCGGCGGTTATAGACGGGAATCTTCTGTGTCAGGTAACTGATCGTATCCGTCGGGATACGGTAATCGCCGAAATGCTGCTCCGAATAGCGCAGCTTCGTATACCAGCGGTCTTTCTTTACACCGAGCATGAGAGAACCACCGAACAAGCCGTTGACCGACTTGCCCAGCAGATCGACTTCGCCGAACACCTGATCGTCGAACGGAGGAGCCGCCTGTGTGATCTCCACCACGCCGCCCATCGCATCGCTCCCGTACAAGAGCGAAGCCGGCCCTTTCCTTATATTAACCTGCTCCACATTGAAAGCATCTATTTCGAGCCCGTGATCGGCACCCCATTGCTGCCCCTCCTGCTTGATGCCGTTCTCCGTAACCGATACCCTGTTGAAACCCATACCACGAATCACCGGCTTGGAAAAGCCGGAACCGATATCCATAGAATGAACCCCGGGAAGTTGTTCCAGAGTCTGCATCAGATTGCCGGAGAAATGCTCTTTTAGAAACTCTTTCCCAACCACATCCAGATGAAGCGTCGTATTCTTATTCCGCAGATACTGGAAATTTTCAGTAACCACGATCTCGGAAAGCGACACATTGCGGAGTGAATCGGGATCTTGGGCATGAAGGGTACATACATGACATACCGCAAGCATACCCGGAATTATTCCGATACGCATAAATACAATCTGTTTAATTTAGAAAATAATGGATTTAATATGTATCAGGCTACCGGCGGAGCACGGAGGTTAGGAGAATAAGAAAGCTGGAAAGCCTTCCCATTCGGGGTAGTCATGCGCTCGACAGGACTGAGCGTCAGTATAAAATGTAAATCAAGTGAATGCGACTCAAGGAAAGGGGACAGGAAGAAATTACAGATCAGACAGTGGTCGGGATGCTGCGAATGGGTATCCCCTTTTTCGGTATGTGAAGCAGTGCAGCAGGTCGTCTCTTTCAGTTCATGCCGGTGCGCGATCTTCACGACGAAGAACGGAAGCATGACCAAAAGCAATACCCACGCCAGGAATACTTGTTTTCTTCTTTCTGCCTTCACAAATGGTTCCACTAGAATGATAAATAACCTTATTGCCGCGACAAATATATAGATATTCTCTTTCTGTCCGTAATCATTAGATGCTAATTATTGCCAATAAACAAGAATATCTTACTTTTGTGTGGCAAATACAAAATGTGAAATGCAGATAATACCCAAAGCTAATACCTTGCGCAAAAGCGTACTCTTATACCGGGGCATACGGTACCGCCGCGGTTACGGAGTTCATTCACCATTCGTATTCAACCTGATAACGAAGGTGATTGAGGAACGTTGCTCGTATTATAGCTTTTACGATATAGAGCTGATCCGGAAACAGCTTCTTTTCCGCGACGATGTCATTGCCTATCCCGACAGGCAGCAGAAAGGGAAGTTGCGCCACCGTACGGTCGGAGAGATAGTGGAGCGCGAAGCGATCAAGCCTAAACACGGGGCTTTGCTCTTCCGGCTGGCAAACTATTTCAAATCGCGAAACATACTGCAACTGGGTTCGTCGATGGGATTATCCACCCTCTACCTGACCTCGTATGCCCCCGGACTGAAATGTATCGCCCTCGAAAACGTACCGGAGTTTGCACCTATCGCCCGGATCGCCTACGAAAAAGGAGGCCACAACCCGGTCGACCTGCGCATCGGGTCTAATAAGGAACTGCTTCCACAAGCACTGGAAGACCTTAAACAAGTGGATTTTGTATTTTTTAATACCTTATATGAACAACCTGATAACGTTTGGTTGTTTAATGAATGTACGAAGTATGCACACGACGGCTCTCTCTTTGTTTTTGAGGGAATCAAGGCCAATCAGAAAATGAGGGAGTTCTGGAAGGAAATCTGTGCGCGTCCGGAAGTAACGGTAACGATCGACCTCTATTCAATGGGGATCGTATTCTTTAATAAGAAACTGCATAAACGGAATTATATCGTCTACTTCTGACGGCGGGAACAGAAAAGAGAGTGTTGAAAATTAAAAAAAGAAGTATATGAAGAAAAGTATTATTTACACCGGAGGCGGAGACAAGGGTAAAACCTCTCTCGTAGGAGGCCAGCGGGTATCGAAAGCGCACCAGCGCATAGAAAGTTACGGAACGATCGATGAACTGAATTCATTCATCGGGTTGCTTATCACTGCCCTCGACGACCAGGCGGATATCGACTTCCTCTCTTTCATCCAGCATAAGTTATTCACAATCGGTTCCTACCTGGCTACCGATCAGGAAACAACCGAGCTGAAGATAGAAAGCAAAGTCACCCCCGAGAGCATCACACGCATCGAACGCGAAATAGACCGTATCGACAGCGAACTGCCCCAGATGAAAAACTTTATCCTTCCCGGAGGAAGCCGTTCCGCCTCACTGGCACATGTCTGCCGCACAGTCTGCCGTCGTGCAGAGCGCCAGATCTACCGCCTGGCCGAAACAAATCCGGTAGAAGAGCCTGTACTTATTTTTATCAACAGACTCTCTGATTATCTGTTTGTTCTGGCCCGGAAAGAGTGTATAAAGAATAATGGCAAAGAAATTATTTGGGATTATACTTGCATCTAAGAAATATTGTTTTATTTTTGCGGAAAATTTGAGAACCAAACTGCCTTCGAGGCAGTTGTTAATACTAGACAACTATGTATTGGACATTAGAGTTAGCTTCAAAACTGGAAGACGCACCCTGGCCTGCAACCAAGGACGAATTGATTGACTATGCACAACGCTCCGGTGCGCCACTGGAAGTAATTGAAAACTTGCAGGAAATGGAAGACGAAGGCGAGATTTACGAATGTATGGAAGACATTTGGCCTGACTATCCAAGTAAAGAAGACTTTTTCTTCAATGAAGAAGAATATTGATGTGCTGTAAACACAACGTATTGAAATAAAAGCGAGGTGGTGGGCTCTAACGGTTCCCTGCCTCGTTTGTTTTTTTGTGCGAAATACAATTTATGCCTTTTCGCCGCGTTATTGTAGGGGTGAAACTTCTTTCACCTCGTTAGTTATAGTTAAATGAAGAGAGTCTTCCTGTTTATTATTGCATTGATTACCTGCACGGTCAGCGTGCGGGCACAGGATGATGTGCAGTTAAGCCAATACTTCCTGGGTATGGGGTATTACAACCCCGCCTATGCCGGAACGACAGGAGATTTGAACATGCTCGGCTTCTTCCGCCAGCAATGGATCGGGATGCCCCAGGCCGGAACTTCCTTCTTTGTGATCGCCGATATGCCCCTGACATTCGGAAAGACAAACCACGGTATCGGACTGGTAGTCAACACGGAAAGTATCGGGCTTTACCAAAACACGAAGGTCGCCTTTCAGTATGCCTATAAGCAGAAACTTTTCGGTGGGACATTAAGTGTCGGACTGCAGGGAGGCATCTTCAATAAAACTTTCGACGGGACAAAGGTATATATTCCCGAAAGCGACTACCACCAACTGGAAGACGAAGCCATTCCCCGTACATCCGTACAGGCTATGGCACTCGATGTGAATGCCGGCGTTTACTATACCCACAAGCATTTCTACGTCGGTTTCGGAGCAACCCACCTGACCGCCCCTGAAATGCAATTTGAAGAAAATGCCTATACCTACCTGTCTACAGGATTAAATTTGACAGGTGGATACAATATTCAATTTAATAATCCGTTGTATGAATTACAGCCTTCTGTATTTCTAAAAACGGACATGCAGACGTTTCAGGCGGACATTACCGCCCGAATGGTATATAATAAAATGTTTAACGGAGGTCTTTCCTGGCGTGTGAATGAATCGGTAGTAGTATTATTGGGAGCCACATTCGGCAGATTTCAGGTTGGATATGCTTACGATTTCCCTACCACGGCGATATTAAAGGCAAGTACCGGTAGCCACGAAGTAGTAGTACGGTACCAGTTGAAGTTGAAGAAGACAAAAACAGGAAAGAACAGACATAAAAGTGTACGTATATTATAGTATATGAAAAAAGTATTATTAGTACTTATGGCAGTAGCCTTGCTTACCTCATGTGGTAAATCCCTTTCCGGAGCGGGAGGAGAAGTTACCGGGGTACGGTCAGTGGCTTTTAATGAACCCTCGCCTTATGGCATGGTTCTGATCAAAAGAGGTTCGTTCGAAATGGGCCCGGCAGACAAAGACTCGTTGTGGGGGATCAATCCCGAAACAAAGGGAGTTTCGTTTGACGCTTTCTGGATGGACGAAACAGAAATAACCAACGCCAAATACCGTCAGTTCGTCTACTGGGTACGCGATTCTATCATCCGCGAACGCCTGGCCGACCCTGCTTTCGGTGGCAACGATCTGTTCAAGATCACCGAAGACAGATATGGCGAACCTGTGACTCCGCATCTGGACTGGAGCCGTCCGATCCCCTGGAAACGGGCCAACGAAGACGAGCTACGCGCCATCGAGAGCGTTTACTATGTGCACCCGATCACCGGCGAGAAACGTCTGGACGAAAAGCAGATGGTCTACAAGTATGAGTGGTACGACTACACATCAGCCGCCCTCCGCAAGAACCGTCTCGATCCGGGCGAACGCGTGCGTAACACCGATATCCAGGTCAACCCGAACGAGGTGATCATGATCTCGAAGGATACGGCCTACATCGACGACGACGGCAATATCATCAACGAAACCCTCACCCGTCCGCTGAGCGGCCCGTGGGATTTCCTTCACACCCGCTTCGTCAATGTCTACCCGGATGAAACCTGCTGGGTAAACGACTTCAACAATGCTTACAACGAGCCCTATATGCGCATGTACTTCCAGCACCCGGGATATGACGATTATCCTGTAGTAGGTGTTTCCTGGGAACAGGCTACCGCATTCTGCGTATGGCGCACCGATATGTTCAAACAGTCGTTGAACTTCCCGTCCGGACAAGCCATCGAGCCGTTCCGCCTGCCCACAGAGGGTGAATGGGAATATGCCGCACGTGCCGGTAAGAACGAGAACAAATATCCCTGGTCGACCGACGAGCTGCAAAACTCCAAAGGTTGTTTCATGGCCAACTTCAAACCCGGAAAAGGAAACTATACGGAAGACGGCCACCTGATCCCTTCACGGGTAGGTTCCTTCGCCCCGAATGAATTCGGCCTGTTCGACATGGCCGGTAACGTGGCGGAATGGACGTCTACCATGTATTCGGAATCAGGTCCGAGCCAGATGAGCGATATGAACCCCGACCTCCGTTACAATGCGGCGAAGGAAGACCCCTATGCCATGAAGAAGAAAGTGGTACGCGGCGGTTCATGGAAAGATGTCGCACAGTTCATCCGTTCGGATATGCGTACGTTCGAATTCCAGAACGAAACACGTTCATATATCGGTTTCCGTTGCGCACGTACACAAGTAGGGTTCTCCCGTTCAAAAGGTAAAAAATAATATAAGAAACATACAACATTATGGGAAAATATAGAAGATATAAAAACAGAATTGAGATGTTCCTTTCCAGCGATATGGGAAAGAGAGTACTGAATTTCTGTTACAGCTGGGGAGCATCTATCGTTATCATCGGTGCAATGTTCAAATTGCTGCACTTGCCTTATGGTAACCAGATCCTGTTTATCGCCATGACTGTGGAAGCACTGGTATTCTTTATCTCTGCGTTCGAACATCCTTCAAACGAATATCACTGGGAAGAAGTATTCCCGGTTCTGAAATCGAAGAACCCGATGGATCGTCCCGACTTTGCAGGAACAGGCATGAGCAATCTGATCAATTCTCCTGAAAACCAGGAAGACGATAATACTGCGACAGGCATCAACATCAACGTCGGCGGCGTCAAAAAAGCAGGTATCGCAGGCGACCTCGGCGGAGCTTCCGTCCTGAGCAACCTCGACGTCAGCGAAGAAGACACTAAGAACCTCTCAGAAAGCATCAAGAAACTGAGCGGTGCAGCCGAACAGATCTCGAAGATGGCGGAACTGACCGAAGCCACCCAGAAATACCTGGAACAACTGTCGGGCATGTCGGAAAACATGGAACGTTTCAGTCATGTAACCAACTCACTGACCGACGTTTCGGACACGCTGCTTAACTCTTATAAGAGCATCACCGACAACTCGGACGGTATCAGCCAGAACTCACGCGGCTACGTGCACCAGATGGAAACACTGAACCGCAATATCTCCGGTTTGAACACTATCTACGAAATACAATTGAAGAGTATCAGTTCACAGATCGAGTCGATCGAACATATCAACGGCGGCCTGAACCGCATCCGCGAAATGTACGACGGTTCGGTAACCGACAGCTCGGTATTCCGCAACGAAACGGAAAAGATGACCCGTCAGCTGGCCGAACTGAACCAGGTATACAGCCGTTTGCTGCAAGCTATGACTGTCAATATGGGTGGAGCCCCTGCTTACCAGCAACCCGCACCGCAACCACAGCAGCCGCAGCCTAATTACCAGCAACAGCAGACTGCCTATCAGCAGCCGTACCAGCAGCCGTACGGATACCAGCAGCAGCCTCCGTATACAAACAATCCTGGCCAGCAACAAGCCGGTAGATAACAAACAAACGAAACTGAAGAAAAATGTCTGGAATAGCAAATAATCCCAACTCGCCCCGTCAGAAGATGATCAACCTGATGTATCTGGTGTTCATCGCGATGATGGCACTGAATGTGTCGTCGGAGGTTCTCGATGGTTTCGAGTTAGTGGAAGACAGTTTACGAACGTCTATCGACAACTCGTCCCACCGAAACGATATCGTATCCGGCGAACTGGCTGCCTATTACCAAAGTAACCCCGAAAAGGTGAAAGAATGGTACGACAAAGGCCAGCAGGTCAAGACGGCTTCCGACAGCCTGTACAACTACGTACAGGAGCTGAAAGAACGTATCGCAGTCATTGCTGACGGAAAAGATGCCGACGTAAATAAGATCGACCATAAAGACGACCTCGAAGCCGCTTCACGCGTCATGCTGGCCCCGGTCACCGGTGAAGGCAAGAAATTGCGCGAAGCCATCGACTCCTACCGTTCCATGATGGGTGAAATGGTGGAAGACAGCGCCAAGACCCGTGTCCTGGAAGCGAGCCTGAGTACGACACCTCCCCATAAAGCCGGTATCAATACCCGCACCTGGGAAGAAGCCTTGTTTGAAAATATGCCGGTGGCAGCAGCCGTTACTTTGCTGACCAAGCTGCAAAGCGATATCCGCTATGCGGAAGGAGAAGTACTGAACAACTTGTTGAGCAGCGTCGACGTAGGCGACTACCGTGTAAACCAGATCAGAGCCCAGGTAATACCGGAAAGCCAGATCGTGATGCGCGGAAGCCAGTATAAAGCGAACATCGTCCTGTCGGCAGTCGACTCGACCAAACGTCCTACCGTCTTTGTCAACGGAAAGGAACTGCCGGCTGACAGCAAGGGTTTATTCACCACCGTAGCAGGTGCGCCGGGTACTTATCCCGTCAAAGGATATATCGAAATGCCTAATAACGACGGTAGCGTAATGCGCCAGAACTTCGAAAGCGAATATTTCGTAACCGAACCGAGTGCAACCGTAGCACCGTTGTTAATGAACGTATTATATGCCGGTATCGCCAACGATATGCGTATCGCCGTTCCGGGCGTACCGAGTGGGAACATTACGGCTACTATGACCAACGGTACCCTGACCCGCAAGGGCGATATATGGGAAGCCCGCCCGTCGAAGGTAGGAACCGATGCCGTGATATCCGTCAACGCCCGCATGGCCGACGGCCGCAGCGTGGAAATGGCTAAGAATACCTTCCGCGTACGTGCCCTGCCCGATCCGATGCCTTACATCGAGTATAAGGATCAAAACGGAAATGTGCGTAAGTTCCGCGGTGGTAACATGAGTAAGCGTAATCTGATCGAAACAGAAGTCCTTCAGGCTGCTATCGACGATGATATATTGAATATCAAATTTAACGTATTACGTTTCGAACTGCTTTTCTTCGACTCGATGGGAAATGCCATACCTGAAGTATCTCAGGGTGCCAGCTTCTCGGACAGCCAGAAAGACAGGATACGCCGTCTGACAAGAGGTAAACGTTTCTTCATCCGGGGCGTAGTAGCCAAAGGGCCCGACGGACTGGAACGTACCCTTACACCGATCGAAGTCATTGTAAATTAAGTAGGGGCGGTTCGCGAACCGCCCTCAAACTAAGAATATAAAATATGAAACGTTTTTATTACATACTGGCAATTGCAAGCGCCCTGTTCTTCACAGCGACCGCCATACAGGCACAGGAAGAAGCAGGAAACACCCAGCAACGGGCAAGAAGAAGCCCGCAGGCCACCCGCGGAGAACGGGCAAATGATAAGAAAGACACCGGTATACCCGAACTGACCGTGCGGGCACAGGATATGAACGAGCGTATGACACAGGAAGTGGGCAACGCCCGCTGGATGCGTGTCATGTACCGTCAGATAGACCTGATGAAGGAAAAGAACGCTCCCCTGTATTATCCGGTCACTCCGATGAACGGGCAGATGAACCTTTTCTCCATCATCTTCAGTCTGATCAGCGAAGGCAAGATCGATGCATACCAGTATGAAGACGGTTACGAAGATTTCAGCGAGGGCAGCAAGGTCAACCTGAAAGAGATGCTCGACCGTTTCGGCATCTACTACGAGGAAGTGCCTGGCAGAGGGACTGAAGGCAGCACTTTCGTGATCAACGAAAGCGACATACCTTCCGAAAGCGTCCGCTCCTATTATGTAAAGGAAGCCTGGTATTTCGACCAGAATAATTCGGTATTCGATGTAAAGACACTGGCTATCTGCCCGATCATGACCTCTTCGGGTGATGTGGGCGAAGTAACCATGCCGATGTTCTGGATCCCTTACGAAAGTATCCGTCCGTATATCAATACAGCGTTTATCATGACGTCCAACATCAACAACGCTATGACCTTTACGCTCGACGACTATTTCCGCCGCCGTATGTTTGAAGGAGATATCATCAAGACACAGAACCTGATGAACCAGCCGTTGCAGGCTTATTGCCCGACTCCCGACTCGATGAAGAGGGAACAGGATCGCATCGAAGGCCAGTTGGTTGCCTTTGAAAAGGCTCTCTGGTTCCAGCCTGACACAACCCAGGTAGAAGACCCGAAAGTGGCTAAGAAGGCTAAGAAATCGGCTCGCGGACAGCAAGGTGCCACCACCGAGAAGGCTGTCAAGGAAACCAAAGAAAAGACAGTCAAGACAAAAGCTCCGAAAGCCCAGAAATCATCTCCGGTACGTAGCGTACGTCGCAGAAGATAAAAGGAAACTGAAAGATAATACCCGCTAGTCGGGATAATAACAGTGAATAGCCGCCGGTTGTTATTCACTGTTATTTTTTTTGCAGGAGATAGCACATACGGAAAACCATCCTCTAGTCCCCAATCGGGGCGCTTTCAAAAATTAACTAAATACCTATCTCTTATTCCACTAAGAATCGCTACCTTTGCAAAAGCATGAACTTTATTTTATCAATACGTCAGGCTAAAGACGTAGAACATAAGTATGTAATTTTCCTGTTTCGTTTGCAATTGGCACCCCAAGATACAACATAATCCCCCCGAACCAGTAAAAGCAAACAAAAGGAAAGTCATATTTGTTTATTATTAAAAAGAATGGCGAAGGCATATATATTATATATTATCGGATTACTGTCCTTACTATTCCAGGCATGTACAACCGGAGAAGAGTTGAAAGATAATTCACCTCCTTCTAATAACAAAATCCAATTCGAACTTTACACAAAATCAAGTTCTTACGGATTACCTATCACCCGTGCAGGTGCGAACGAAAATGCACTCGATCAAACTCCTTGGGTTCTGGTATTTACCGGTTCTGACGGCAACGCGACATTCGCGGAGGCAGCCAAGGCGGAATACAACAACGGCAAGTCGTACGTTTATCTGGATAAACAGACAGGCCCCTGCCAGTTATTGATGCTGGCCAACCCCCAGGATAAGTTCTATATCGGAAGCACAGCCTACGATTACAGCGAAGATGGATTTAATGCGGCATTGAAGGATCCTGTCCGCAGTCTTCAATATGCCAGCGAAAAGATATTAACGGAACCTCTGGGCAATCCGCAGACTACTGCACCTTTCGTTGGTGAGAAACTAAGTATGAATGCCCTGGTCAATGTTTCCGGCATCGATGTCGGCATCCCGATACCGACTGTCGAGCTGAAACGTGTTGCAGCCAAAATCGTTGTGTCGAGCACATCCCCCTATTTTACACTGCTGGGTATCACAGCCGTTGTCAATACATCGAAACAGTCAAGGTTATATAACTGGAACAGTTCGCTCACTTATGCGAATACGAACCTGATAGAATACCGCAGCAGCGCGTCCTATAGTCCCGACTTCATACAAGCCGAATCGAACAGTACGGCAAACAACCCGCTCTACCTGTATGAATCGGCTTATGATGATGCCGACAACGACACCTACCTGATCATCAGGGGGGAATACAGAGGACAGGAGTCTTATTACAAGATGGGGCTGGTAGCTAACGGCGAAAGGCTCGATGTGGAACGCAATTATTTATACGAATTTACCATTACCTCCGTGGAAGGATACGGATATGCCACAATAGAGGATGTAAAGAAATCACTCGCCTCGAATACGAGACTGAACTACGAGGTACTCATACAAGACAACTCTGGGTATGAGATACAGACGAACAACGATTACTACCTCGGCGTAACCAACTCGCATTACGAGCTCTATGCACCGCAAAACGGTGCAACCGAATATACGGCATTTACGATGGTGACCGACTGCAAAACGCCTTTCCCGGATAAGAGGACGGTCAGATCCCTGACTACAGGTCTGGAGATCGTCGCTCCGTCGGACGGGCTGATTCCTCTTTCGAGCACTACCCCGTATGATGTCAAGATAAAAGTCACCAACGGGTTTACCGAGGGTGAGATCGAAATCCATCTCGGAAGCCTGCAAAAGATTATCACCGTCCGACGCTATGCTCCCGTAAGCACCGGAACCGTGATCAGCAACTTTACTCCGGATGTCGGCAAATACACATCGGCCTATATCGAAAATTACCCGATGATAGACAGCAACACGCCCTATCCGAGCAATTGGCTTCAACTTTCGCCCGGAGGGGAACCGGTTCGCAACGATCCCCACCGGATTACGGTCGACAACGGATTGATCGACCTGCATGTCAACGGGAGCGGCGAAGGCGATGCGTACGTATCGATGAGTAAAAAGATTACAGAATACTTGACAGCAGAACAACGAATAAAAGTACATATCACTGTATTATAATTATAAATGCACTAATGAATAGAAACTTACATTTTATATTACTGCTTCTCGGCTGTATCGTCTCTTTTGTGTCCTGCTCCGAGGAGTTCGAGCAAAAGCAAACAAGCGGAATAGCCCATTTGTTTATCAAAAGCAACACGCTTTTCCGTTCTAATTACCCGGAAAATGCGGAGCTCGACGATAAGATCGTAAATCTTCGTATCCTGGGATTCGATGCAATGGGTGTATGTGTCAGCAACAAAAGATACGAGGCAAAAAAATACGATATCATCAAGCATGAGATCCCCAAAGGGACATACAATTTTATCTTTCTGGCCAACGAGCCGTATCTGGAAACCACCTCCCCCTTAAACGGGATAATGACCTATTCCGACCTGAAAAACATCTCTTATCCGGCTTCGGTGGTCAACTCTTTGAACGAGATCCCGATGAGCCAGGAAATAAAAGAGGTGGAAGTGCTCGGCAACGAAGGCCAATCGAAGGTAGACGATGTGACACACAATCCGCTGGAACTTAAACTAAGCCGGCTGGCCACCCGTATCGACATCCAATTGGAAGCCAACGAAAACCTGTCGGACGATTTCAAAGGTGTGACATTCGGTAATATCCCTGCCGAAGTGCCGTTACTTTCCGGCGACAACAGCTCTGCCGCCAGGAACGTCACCCGTACATTTACTGTCGACGAGGATTATTTTCAACAAGTTGCACCCACCTCCGAACAAACGGCCAGGGGCGTAGTATGGGTGCAGCAAATGACCCGCTTCATCCTCCCTTTCAGTAATTTCTCGCCGACAGACGAAGAAGACAAGGCGGTGGTATTCAGCGTTAATTTAGAAAGCCTCTACGATCCCGCCGCCAAACTGAAAATACATACGGCAGGAGTCGACGGCGCGGAGAAAGATAATTATACCCTTCCCCGTGATGCGGCGTTGCTGGTGCAGGCATCGGTCAAACTTCCATTCGACCTGAATATCACCGTCTCCAACTGGGGAGAAAGAGAAGGAGACTGGCAGGTACAAGACCGCCAGCTGAATGTCTCGCAGGTAGAAGCCGACATAACCGATTTCAACGGGGCGCGGATCACCTTCTCTTCCAATCTGGCGAAGGTACATGTATTGCCAGACGTGTATGTCGGCACTTCCGGTACGACAAGCAGGTTGACAGATGAAACATTTAATGATCTGCCGCTCAAAGACGGAGATATAACAGATTACGGTACTTATGTAGAATACAAAACCTCCCGCTTCTCGTACACCTACGACAAGGGCCTGAAGACAGGACACGGCTACATGGATATATTGCTCGACGAATATAACGATCCGGGCGAACAGACATTCCGCCTGATCCTTTCGGGAGAAGATCTGTATGGAGGCAAGCTGCAACGGGAAATTACCGTCCGAACCAAACAACAAGGTCGCCGCTTCGGACACATGACCTGGGAATATCCCTATGTAGGTGTATTCTCCCGCGACAACGAAACCGGCGAACGAATCATTACCGGACAAAAAGGAAGGATCGGAAGTACCAGCAGGCTGGCGAAATGGGAAGCCTGGGTAGAAGACGGAGAGGATCAGGTAATTATAAGCACTACCCCCAGCTTCGATCCAAAGGTCGGAACAGACTCGCCCGGCGATCCTGAAAAATATCCTGTTGTCCCTAACAGTTATCAAAATGAAGGAGGTACGTATATCAAAGGAAGAGGCCGAATCTATTTCCGGGTGGGCTGGAAGACGGCAAATACTTCGGATGCGTCAGGACAAGGTAGCTTAAAGAAGCCCAGATATGCCACCATATTTGTGAAGCACGAATATG
This sequence comes from Parabacteroides sp. HGS0025, assembly GCF_000969845.1. Taxonomy (NCBI): domain Bacteria; kingdom Pseudomonadati; phylum Bacteroidota; class Bacteroidia; order Bacteroidales; family Tannerellaceae; genus Parabacteroides; species Parabacteroides sp. HGS0025. The sequence goes on along the minus strand of NZ_KQ033903.1, from coordinate 1,477,886 downwards.
GTAATGACGGATGGGAACCGGGAGACCGCATCTACGTCAGACAGGGGGAAGCCGACGATTACGTCATGCGCCCGGAAGACGGTATAGGACAAGGCCCTTTAGCGTCGCAAACCCGTAACATGGCAAGGAAGGTTTCCAACTTTAACCTGACGGCCAACCAGTTCCTGAATGCAAGTAACAGGACAAACATATATTACGACCTTTCGGTGAAAGGTGCCAAATTCGTGGAGTATCCGTCGCAAGCCGGCAGCCTGTTCCAATGGTACTCGCCTGTAAATCCCCGCCGGGCTTACAATCCGGCCTACCCGGACGCGACTAACCTGGGAAGCGACTGGAGCGAAGAGGAATACCCGCGCCCGATCTGGGATAACGGCACCGGAGACGGGGTGACATGGAATATGAAGGCTAACTACGAACTGTGCCCGGAGGGATACCATCTCCCATCGGACGGATATACCAATCAGGTGAGTTACAACGGGCTTTATCCCAACTTCAACCGGGTTAACGATTCCAACGTTTTTATGTTCCAATGCGATTACCTGGGGAACCAGACAACACCGACCGACCATAAGGATCAAATACAATATTCGGAATGGCGGCAATCGATGTGGGCCAATCCTGTAGCAGGAGATATCGGTGAATGGACAGGGCCGCTCGACACATACCCGAACAGGATAGTACAACGCTACAACTCTTCTCCGACCTATCTCGAAAACGTGGAAGATGAAAAGAACCTGAAACAGCGCTACGGCCTTTATGCCGACGGTTATTTCGACCGCCGCCCGATCAAGAGGCAGGTGGACGGTACAACATCAGCAAGCCGTTATAGCGTTGCTTCAAGCACGGCACAGGTAGCGTATCCAGGGGTGGTTATCTTTAACCCGAATAACAAGGCCTCTATCTTCCTGCCTTCAGCAGGAAGAAGAAGCCCCAATCAGGAAATGGGATTGCTGTATTATCCCGGAGAAACCGGTTATTACTGGACGTCTTCTGCTTCGGCACCGTTTCAGAATACAGGAAATACCAATGTATGGGCGCAAGAACACAACAGATGGAAACCGGGTAGCATATCTACCACATCATTGAATGCCGCTTCCATCCGTTGCGTCAGGGATTAAGCGATACTCAGATCATCTTTACCACCCATACTCCCTGCTGTACATAACAGCAGGGAGTATCACCGGGTAACACACGAGCCACCACCGGCTGATTGTCCGGCAGAGCCACTTTCTCTTCTTTCTCTGTTGTCTCCTTCTTTTTAAGGCCCAACAAAAAGCCCAGCAGGGCCCTGATAAATTGCAGGATTTGTCTTAGTTTGTTCATTGTAGTCGTTGTTTTATAGTTCATAATTATTTCCGGTTATGCCGCCCTGCCCCGCATCCAATCGTACATATCCTTTAATGTAACGATCTGCTCGTAGACGGCAACCAGGCTGCGGCGATATTGCTCGCGGTTATCCCCGTTCTGTTCGCTGATATAAGGGCTGTAGGCAATCTCCTTGGCATAGGCTTCCGGCTGGCGGCTGAAACTCCAGGCACGATGATAACCGCTGCGGATCAGCCGGGCAAAATCCAGGAAAGAGAATTCCGCCCCGCCATAACGACGGAAATAATGTACCCCGTTCGCCCCCTCTATCCTGGCCCTCTCACCGTGCCAATAGCCATTCGATGCGCCATACCCCATAATGCCGAAGTAGTTACGATGTTCCCTGGCCAGGAAGGAAGTACCCCAGCCACTTTCCAGGGCACCCTGTGCCAGGATCATTACCGGGTTCATGTCATACGTGTAACCTGCCTTCTCGGCTGCCGACAGACAGGTTTGCAGATACTGCACTTGTTGATCTTTTTTCATACGTAATTTAAGTGTTTAATGTTTGCATATATGCCTGATTATTAGTAAATTTACAGTTATACAAAGCTTCAATAACAAGCATTATGGAAAATTCATTCAATCAAAACAGAGTATGGGGATGGGGCGAGCTTGCCCTGCAATATTTCCCGAATATTTCTCAGAAAAGTGCTACGATGCAACTGCTGAAATGGGTTCGCGTAAGCGACAAGCTCGTCGACCAACTGGAAGCCTCCGGATGGCATCCCCGTAAGAAGTTCCTTACGCCCAGGCAAAAAGACTATATCGTCCATCACCTGGGCGAGCCCTGAGGGGCGGTTACTCGATCACCGGGCGGTCGTCTTCGCCACCGCCGCCTTCGTTGCCTCCTGTGGTGTCGGACGGTTCGGGTATCTTTTCAAAGGAATAATTGCTGATCGAGTCGCGCAACACCTTACCGGGACGGAACACGATACGCTTGCTTTTGATCAACGCCTGGTTGAATTCCTTCTTCGTCGCCGTACCGGTACTGCCGAACTGCAACTGGAAATTACCCAGTTCGCCCACCTGTACGACTTCCCCTTTCCCCAAACTGCGCTTCATCACCTCGATCAGCGAGTCGAGGATCAACCGCACATCGCCCGGCGAAGCGGTAGACGACAGCGAGATCAGATCGCACAATTCATACATCCCGCAGGTTCCCGCCGCTTTCGCATTGGCATAATATAACTTGCTGTCTTCCGCAGCCCCTTTGCGCATGTCCTTGCGCAACACTAATGTGTACTTTGCTGGCATAATCATTTAGTTTTTTTGAGTAAAACACCTTGTTTATTAATCACATAACAAAGATACAACCACCCCCGCCCGGCCAGCGGAAAGCAACGGAAAGAGAAGGAGAGAGTGGAAAGATGGGGAAGAAGGAGGAAAAACAAACAAGCCCGGCCATTTATAGGCCGGGCTTGTTATATTATATGATTACTATTTTCTTACTAACAGTTTTACAACGCGTTTACAGTCTCTTCATCTAATCCGGTACATTCAATAATGGAAGTCAGGTCGATACCTTTCTTTTTCATATTGGATGCTACTAGGAGTAATCCTTCGGTCAATCCTTCGGCTTTACCCTCAGCTTTACCTTCAGCCTTCCCTTTAGCTTCTCCTTCAGCTTGCCCCTTCTCTCTACTGATACGTTCAGCCGAAGCGATCGTATTATAGTAATCGCGGTAAGCTTTCAGCGACTCATCATAGCAATAGCGTTCCTCGGGAGTCATATTCTCCACATTCGCTACTTCCAATAATTTCTTGAAGACAGCTTTCCTGGCTTCAAAGGGCATTCTTTCTAATGTTTCCATATGCTTTAAATAGATCGTTCAGAAACTCGATTAGCAACTCTTTGTTCACTTCCTGGCCGAATAGCTTCTTGAAGCCGACATCGGTAAAGGGATTCAAAAATTTTCCCATAACTAAGGATTTTATTGGTTGTGCAACCTACTAACAGGCTACGAGGCAAAGATATTACTTTTTTTGATTTCTCCTATTGAATATTGAAGGATTTAATCTAAGTTTTTCTACCCTATAACCTATCCCCCGTCCCCCTAAAGGGTACCCCCTCCTGCGATATAGGGTGTTGCACGCTACCCTAAAAGGTAAAACACTGTAAAACAGAGAGAAACAAGCAGAAAGGACACAAAAGGACAAAAAGGACACCGGCACTTTTTTCAGGCGGCCGGTGGAGTCTTTTTGCTGTAAACGCCTGCCGACAGGCGGGTGATGTACTGCGGTTCCAGACGGGAGAGATGGCGGCGTACGGTACGATCGTTTATCTGCGCGGCCTGGGTCAATGCATAAAGGTCGGAAAGGGTGAACTGCTCCGGTAGCTGTTCGAATATCTTCCGGAAATAATCGGGACAGGTCAGCTCGGGAACGGGAGAAGACTCCTCCAGTTGCGTCATCAGCAGGCGGCTGTGTTCGAGGCAGACATCGACGATCGACAAGGCGGCACGTGGTCAGTGATATCCCCGGGAAGAAAAGGAGTGTTGCGGCGCAGTCCTCGCCCGAAAAAGTGCCCGTGTCCTTTTTGTCCTTTTGTGTCCTAAACGTTGCGAGGGAAACGGCACACTCACCCTTATTCCACTCATAGACAGAGGATAAGCCCTGACCTATCTCTTCGGACGTAAAGCCGGGAGCGTGCAACAGGGGGATGCAAAAGGCAGGGGGATAAGAATACTTATTTTCCTACTTCACGGTCTTCCAGCCCCATATAGTAAAAGCGTTTCACAGCTGCGGGGCTGGCTTTGAAGGTAAAGATATCGTACATCAGATAATAGAGCTGCCCGTCGCGTTTACGCTCCGAGCATTCCCGTAGCCGCAGGGCAATGTCTTTTACGGCAAAGGCCACGGCCTTATGATTTTTAGCCGATATCGTTACCCGATCTTCGGGAAAGATCACACTGGCTCCCAGACGGTCGCGCAGGCTGGCCTTATAGGCCGCCAGCTTATGTTCTTTACTACGGGACAGATGCCCATCCCGCTCGCGCATCGTGCGCAGCCCGGTTATCTCAGCAAACAGAGCATCCAATGATAGGGATGCGAAAGATTGTTGTTTTTTTTCATGTTACTGAATGTTTTAAATTATGTACCATTAGACGAAGCCCCGGAGAACGAATCCCCCGGGGCTTGTTTTTGTCTGTTTTTGCTCTTCACAGAGATCGAACAGAAGAACTTTATTTCATTACTTTAGTATTAATACGACTGCTTGTTCGCCCTCACGGGGTAATTAGTTGATTGATTAAAAATGCATAGAGAAAACAACCGCGCAGTCAAATTTAAATTTATTGATTATTATCGTTAGAGAGAGACGCACAACCGTGCGTCTCTACTGTTTTATTTTACGATTGCTTTTACAGCTGCTTCACCTTCTACGGCTACTACTACGATACCTGCAGGAGCAGAGAGGGTAGCGTTGTCGGAAGAAAGAACTGTGTTAGCGATTGTCTGACCAAGAACGTTGCTGATAGTAACTTTCTTACCGGCTGCACCGTTGATGATAACTGCACCTTCCTTAGCAATTACTGATACTTCAGAAGCGTTGATACCTTCGTTAGCTGTCGGGATGCGAGTTTCGTCTTCGTTCAAGTTGAATACGTCACCTGCTTTATAATCCTGAGCGACTACTACTGTACCGTTGATCCATTTCAGATAACCGTCATTGTTTACATCATCTTCTACATCCAGGTCACCGTCTTTCCAGTTCTTGATCTGAGTCTGGATCTTGAATGTACCTTCTGCATAGTTATCATAATGGAATGCGAACTTAGCGATATTGAAGTTTGCATCATCTAATCTAAGTTTTACGTATTCACCGTTACCGCGTTGGATAAACAAGGTATCGTTCAGGTGGTAACCTTCTACGAATGCCAACTTAGCACATGGTTCGCCTGCTTCGTTTCTGTCGATATACGGGTTCTTGCTATGCAACTGTTTTGCTTCGTATACATTAGCTGTATCCATCAGGTTGATCAGGAAGCGACCTTTCAGGTAATGACTCTTCACTGCATCCGGACACGGTTTGCCGTTGTTGTGTTCGTCTCTCCAAGCCTGAGTGTTATGTTCCGGGTTAAGCGGACATACAGCGTCAGTCTTTTCTTCTACATTCACAGCCAACAGATACTGGTAACGAGTGTTTTCGCCTGCTTCACGGTCTACATAAGCGGTATCTACGAAGATAGCCGGATTGATGTTCTTGAACTGATTTACGTTATCGATATTCAGGAAGCTAGGAGCCTGGCCTTCTACCAATACGCTTGCATCACGTTTTTCGTACATTACCTGTGAGTCGTTTTCTTCGCGATAGATACGGATCGTATCACCGAAGGCTACCTGACGGTATTCAGGAACATCGAGCGGAGTGACAGCCATCAGGTCGTTACCCTTAGCCACTGAATAGTTGCTTGCGTTGCCTAACCAGTTATTGATACGGTCGCCATACAGTTTATCTGTGAACGGATTTTTGTAATCTTCAACTTTTGCATTGTTAGAGTTACGTTCTGTATTCAATGTTACGAAATGATAAGTACTGTCCGGACGCATCTTCAATGCGAAACGAGTAGCAGCATCTATATCTTTATCTTTGTCGCAGATATAGAACTTACCGTCTTCCATAGACTTGTCGTTGAACCTCACATATTCGCTGTTTGCAGCATTCTGGAAGATATACGGCAGGATAGCCAATGTATCAGGAACTGTTACAACCTTATTGTCTTTGATAATGCTTACATTGCTGATTACAAGAACTGTGTCGATCAAAGCATCTTTGGTAGTTACATCATCCACTACAAGATCTTTCTTGTCGAAAGAAAGTTTCCACTTGCTTGCGTTTTCGCTGTCGCCATCCAAACCGATCTTATGAGTACCTGTGTTTTCAGCCCAATACATCTGCTGAGTTACTTCGTTGATCTTATTAACGGCACTCAGGTTGTAACGCTGGTTGCGCAACTGGTTTTCCTTAGCGAACATGAAGCCGTCGAACTTCTTCGTATTTTCTACGTATGTCAAACGGATAGTGTCACGGAAAGTAACACCATTTGCTGTATTTACCTTCTCGATAGAATATACATCCGGAATAGCAGTAGCATACAGAGCCAATGCTTCTGTTTTAACTGTCGGCTGTTCACGGTTAGCGAAGATAATTCCACCGTCTGCACCGGAGATAGCCCACTGAGTTTCAGGAGAAGAAGCTAATACTTCTGTACCCAACTTAGCATAACCGACTTCCATAGTCTTTCCGTCGTCATTCAAACCTACGGTATATACTTTACCGAAACGATCCAGGTTACCACCATCGCCAGTTACCTTCTTGCTGTTTACATAAGAGATATTAACGAAACGGCCACCTTGAACCAATGCTTTCAGCGTAATGGCGTTACCGTTACCGGCAACTACGTACGGATAGACATCATTTGTAGCTTTACCATCAGTTGTTGTCAACATATATTCGCCGTTTACTTCAGCGATATACAAACGGCCAAAGGCTGTTGCACCAGTAGCAGCACCATTCATCACTTCAACGATCAGGTCTTTGCTGTCTGAACCGGCCGCGTGAGAGATACGGAAGTAAGACAGGTGTTTACCATCTGTAATATCAGTAGCTTTGTTCACAGTTGCAAACTTGTAACCTCTGGTATAAGTATGTTTTCCATCCAAGTCGCCTTTACCCCATGTTGGGTTTTCAGCTTTATCCTGCAATAATACGATATACTTGCCATCAGCAGTTTGCAGACGGTAATTAGCGTCACCTGTAGCCATCAGTTTACCTGCAAACATATCGGCACCCTTGATAGTTGCTTTCGCATCTTTCTTTGTATCGATAGTCAGGCTGAAACCTGCACCTTCAAACTTGTTCAGTTCGGCAGCGGTATATGCTTTAGGAGCGGCTTCGTAAAGACCCCAGGTTACAGCATCACCAGTAGAAGTAGAAGGAACACCACTGCTAGATTTTACAACTTCACCTGCCTTAGTAACCAATACAAAACCTTCGTTATATTTACCATCACTCTGAACAGTAAACAATTCGCTACCACCCAATGTCAGATATTTACCTGCCTTATTCTTGAATTGATAAGAGCAAGCGCCACTTGTACCGATAGCAGTTTCAGTTACTTTCCAAAGAACGTTATCTGAAGTTTTATCGTCTGTTTTTGCGGATAAAGTTGTTCCATCAAAGCTTACAAAACCTGTTGCTTCATCACCTGCAGACAACAAATAATAAGTATCAGCATCAATGCTAGATACCAATGCCTGACCTAAAACGGTTTCTGTAGCAGGATTTGTAATCTGAGATAATGTGTTAGCCACAGAGCTATACTTCTGAGAGCCCTCTTTACCTTCTACTATCAAAGCAGGAGTTTGCTCACTAGTGAAAGAGAAAGAAGAACCATTTTCAGACAATACCCAAGTAGGTGTTGCAGCTTTAGTCTTTTCTCCTACAGCCGATAATGTCAGATTAGCAGCCTTCTTTTCAGCTCTGGATGCTGCCAAAGATGTATATCTATTGTTCTCAAATATCCATGAATAGGCTTCTGCTGTTTTTGCTGTAGGAGCAACAGTTGTTTCTTCAACGGCACCATCTTTAACTACCAGATACTTTCCAGCAATCTGCAGATAAATAGGAGTTTTAATTTCTTTTGTGCTAGCATCAACATTTACTGTCTTACCATCTTCTGCAATAGAAATGTCTCCATCACCAGGGATAGCAGGCTTATCTGCATCGGGTATTTCAGCTTGCCAGAAAGCGATGTCAAGAGCGTTAGTATCAAACCCATCACTACCTGCTAAAGCAGTTAAACTTTCTAAATTAAGCTCCTTACTATCATCAACTCTAACCAATTCACCATTTTCTGCATATTTGAAAGCAACAGCTTCTTTTCCGGCAACATCTTTTGTTGCCTGCAATGACAAAGCGTCACCAGAGCCAGTAGCAGCACAGATATAGTAGCCATTCCAAGCCGTGCCACTCTGATTAGCTTTCAGATAGAAACCTTCTGCAGCATCAGTTGCACTTACTGCTTCTACTGTCCAGAATAAACTGAAATCTGCATTTAATTCTTTACCATCTTCCTTCTTCAGTTCATACGAGATAGGAGAGTATTCAGCGATTACAATGAATGATTCAGCATTCAAATTAGCGCTTGCAGTTCCCTGAGCAAGTGCAAACGCAGCACTCTCATTAAAATCTGCCAAGGCTACACCGCTGGCATCAGCTGTATAAACAGACAAGGCAGTAGCACTTTCCATTTCCTCCCATGTAACAGAATTATTAGCCACCTTCAAACCTACTTCTGCACTTTTTATCTTCAACTTAGCACTCGAAACTTCCAGTAAAGCTGCGTCTTCGATATTTTCTGTTAATAAAACAGCAGAAGTAGCGATACCTGCTTTCACATAAGCAACAGCATCACCATTTTCATTTAGCAAAGCTAGGGATTTACCGCCACCATTGTCTACCCACTTCCAGTGTGAAGCTTGTGCAAAATTCCTAGATGTCGTAGTTGATGAAAAATCAGCAACTCCTGTTCCTACAGTCTGTTGTCCGGACAAAACAGCAGTAGCAGCAGAAAAGTCTGTACCAATCGCCAACGACGTACCTGTAGGCGTAGCCCCCTTTTTAATCGTTACGACCTTTGCATCTACCGTCGAGAATACACCAGCCGCCAGAAGGACGGCTACCAACGTAGAAAACTTTTTGTTCATAATCTTTAATTTAATATTAATAATAGTGTTTCTAAAAAGCCTGTTCGTAGAGGATGCCTTAGTGTTGTCAATTGTTAAATGACTAGCCAAAACGTTCCTTTTTTCTAGTAATTTTTTCAGAGGCTTTTTGCTTTCGTGTGGAAAAGGGGCAATTTCATACATATTTTGCTATCCGGTTGATAAGAAAGCACATAGATCAGATAAAATAATTCTTAAAAGGATTGCACATTCAAAATTAAGCGGTACCTTTGTATGACTAAAAAAAAGGAACGATTTATCTAGTCAGTCCTTTTTCGGTATCTATCCTTTATTATTCAATAGATCATACCCCGTATTCGATTACCCCTATTTATATAAATATGTACCCGCGCGCGTTTCATAATAGCCTGTGTTTCAATGGGCATTATTTCGGGTTTTTGCCGGGGATTGTTAAAAGGGGGTATTTGGAGTGATTTTCCCAAATATTTCTTATTGCTGGGGAAAGAGTCTCTAAACTTCACATGCTCATTCTCTTTGAAGCCATGAAAAAAGCAGCTTCATCTTTTGATATAAATAAAAAACAACTATCTTTGTCCCATTACCCGCTAGTGGGTAACAGACCATTAAAACCATTGACATATGGAAAAGTACGTTAATATCATGCTGGATAGCGCTTTTAAAACCGTATTCGGAGTAAAGCAAGTAGCCATCGACTTTATCAATGCCGCCCTCGAAGGCGAGCACCGGGTGAAAGACCTGACTTATCTCGATAAAGAAATCCAACCGGAAGTAGTAGAACAGCGCACGGTGATCTTCGATCTCCTTTGCGAAGATGTGGACGGAAGTAAATTTATTTTGGAGATGCAGAATTGCCCGCAACGTTATTTCTTTAACCGCGGATTCTATTATCTTTGTAAAATGGTCTCCCGTCAGGGAAGGACCGGTGATGACTGGAAGTACAGCCTGCTTCCGGTGTATGGTATCTACCTGTTGAACTTCAGCATGCCTGAGTTTCAAAGTTGGCGCACGGATGTGGTTTTGGCGAACGAGGCAACGGGTAAAACATTTGGCGAGGTCAAGTTGAAGCAGATCTATCTGTCGTTCGACCTGTTCAATTTAAGTGAAGAGGAGTGTAAGACGCCTCTTGAAAACACGATTTTTATATTGAAGAATATGAATTTATTTGATATGTCTCCGTTCAAGGAGAAAAATGATGCCTTCAAGCGTCTGCTCGATGTATCGAAATTAGAAGCAATGACCGATCACGAACGTGCCGTCTATGAGGAGAATCTAAAGATTTACCGCGACTGGCGTGCTACGCTGGAATATGCTGTAGAAGAAGCTGAAGAGAAGGGTTTGAAGAAAGGATTAGAGAAAGGCAAAATAGAAGGCTTGGAGAAAGGTCTGGAGAAAGGCAAGGCAGAAGAACAACGTCTCATTGCTGCGAACTTTAAAAAACAGGGAATTAATATTGAAACGATCGCTCAGTGTACCGGATTGTCGGTGAAAGAGATTGACGAATTGTAATTTATAACTGCATAATATATTAAATCAGCCGGGGTATCTTGATATAACACCCCGGCTGATTTTGTTTCTGTTCTTGCCAGATCTTACAACTTATGTATCACCTTCATCAACTGTTCACCCAGGCCGATCGTGTATCCCTGGGATACGAATACGACGCGGTTGAAGGTATCGGCGATGATGAAGATCGGCAGCTGGCTTGCATTCTGCAGCTTCATGGCCGATGCGATCTCCTTCTGGATATGGTTGTCTGCATCGATACCGTAAGTGATGGTGCCGGGCAGTTCGCCGAACTCTTTCGGATCGAAGCTGTTGTAACCCTTTTCATCCGGGAAAAGAAGCACCATGCTGCGTCCCCATGCTTCGAGGTCTTTCTTCACGGCGGCGATGTCGCGCATAGCGTGGTTGGTCGGTTCCTGACGGGCACCGAGGATAGCCACTACGAAGTAACCACGGCCGGTTGTTGCCAGTACGCTGGTTTCTTCGCCGTTATCGGCACGTTTGAACTTATTCTCGGAGTTGAAGTTACCGATCACCTGCACTTCTTCGAGGTTCTCACGCATCTCCAGTTTGATATTGGTTGTCTTATCCGGCTCTATGTTGAAGAACGATACTTCGGCCAGTACGCTGCCGTTTGCCATACGGGTTCCGGTCACCATCATATAGTTACCTTCGTCGATAGCCTGCGGTTTCTTCAACAAGCTGCTCCAGGTGGTACCTACACCCATATCGGTACTTGCACTGCGGAAGTTCAGCGTCTGCAACTTAGCATCCGGAAGGATCTTGGCGATCGTGAAATGGCTGTAATATTTCGGATCCTGCAATGCCTTGATCGGAGCGTAAGTAGCTGTAACCTTACCTTGCTTGGCTGTAGTCTGAACGGCTGCTTCGAAGTCTACATCCATCCACCGGCCGTCTTTCATAAACTGCACCTTGCGGGCTACCGGCTCGATACGGGCAGGGATACCCAGGCTACGTGCCACAGCGATAAAGAAGATGTCGCGTGATCCGGTATCAGCCACACGCGATTTGAATACGCCCATCGGCATAACAGGGATACGCTGCGAGTTGAGTTCGTTCTTGATCGTGATATTCTTCTTCACCCAGTCAACCAGTGCCATCGGATCTGCCTGAGCCTGTTTGGCCAGTTCGGGATCTATGTTGGCAATGAAATAGCTACGGTAAGGAGACAGGAATTCGTTGGCTACACGCGGGTTCAGGATATATCTGTTGAACTGATCCGAGTTAACCACTTCCGTATTGTTCAGATGGTCGGCCAGTACAGAAGCAGGTGTATCGCGAAGATCTTTCGCAGAGATTACATCCAGCAAAGCCATTGCTACCGGACGTTTGTCGGACGGAGTTTCGCGCAGGAACTTCTCGATCTCCATCCAGTTGCCACGGCTGCCGATCAGGAAGTCGGACGTTTTCAACGGGTCGATACCCAGCTCTTTTGCCAGGGCTTCCGCTTTCTCTTCGGTATAGAAGGTAGCTACGTATTTATTACGGATAGCGTCTTCTTCCAACAGGCGTTTCGCATTGGTTTCCTTCTGTTCGGGAGTTACTTCAGCAGGGATGGAACCGTCTACCGGCGGGATAACATCCAGAGCGACTGCTTCGATGGCGTCACCCGGCTTCTTATCCAACTTGATCGTTACATCGCCTTTACCGAAAGATACTTTGTCGAAACCGAACTTGCCGTCTTTGGTAGCCCAGACGAACATATCGCCTTTACCGGCTGTCAGGAAGGTCTTTCCTTCGGCATCGGTCTTCTTATTGGCTACGGTATAGAACTCGGCATAGTTGTATATCTTGAATTCAACGCTGGCATCGGGAACGGGCTTGCCGTCGGCATCCACTACGGTTACGATGGCTTTGCCTGTCGGTGCGTAGTTGTCGATCACATTAATCTCGGTGTAACCGTCTGTTTCGAGCATGACTTCTTCGGGGCCGTTGTATTTGCCGAATACCTTGGTGTGCATCAGCATGCCACGGTAAGCAGGGCCGTTAAACCATCCCAGGTTCAGGATCGGTTCCGGTTCGCAAGCGCCCAGGAACATCCATTTCCCATTGACCCAGGCTTCCACCCAAGCATGGTTGTCGTCGGTGTGTGCCCAGCGCGGGGTATATACCTGGCGGGCGGGGATACCTACCGAGCGGAGTGCGGCCACCGTAAAGGTAGACTCTTCACCGCAACGTCCGTAAGCTGTCTTTACAGAGGCCAGCGGCGAGCTGGTACGGGCATCGGAAGGGGTATAGATTACTTTCTCATGACACCAGTGGTTTACTTCCAGCACGGCATCGTACAAGGACAGGCCTTTTACACGGTCTTTCAGTTCGTCGAAGAAGACCATACGGCTTTCGTCCAGGTTCTCGTTGTTCACGCGGATCGGCAGGACGAAGTGACGGAAGATGTCTTCAGGGATACTGTCGCCCCAGGGCATTTCCTGTTTCGCCTTGAAAGAACTGCGGATGTTATCCAGATAGAGTTTCCCGTCATAATCGGTAATGTCGCCGATCGGCATGTAGGCGTAAAGGAAGGTCAATGCCTCTTTCTCCTGCGGCGTCATTTCCTGATTGAAAACTGCGAACAGATCTCCGTCAGGCAGGGCAACCTGTTTGGCCTGGAAATCTTTCTCTACTTCCGCTCTGAATGCATTGTCAGAGATGAAGTGTTGCTGCTTGCTGCATGCTGCACATAAAAGAAGGGTGCACAGCAATGTGAATAGATGTTTTTTGTTCATAGAGTGATTATGTATGTGTGCCAAAAGTAGTGAATAAAACGATAAGATACAAGTCTATACGAAAGGAAGAGGATGTTTTTACGGAATATATCCACACCCTCTTCCTTAATTATGTAATTACTGTTCAAACGTTTCCCGGCAAGACTTATTTCTTATCCCACCACAGGCGGCCGAACTCGTCGGTAATCAAACCGAATTCAGGATCTTTAGCCATTGTTTCGATTCTTTCAACCAGGTTGTCATGGTTAGGACTCCCCACAGCCGGGTATGAGAAGCGCGTTCTACGCGGTACATCCTGCTGGATACCGCCGATGAAAACCGGGTCGAAAGTAATAACGGTAGACTGCTGGTTGGGATATCCTGTACGGCGCCACATAGCCCATGTCTCATTGTTGTTCTTGAAGTGTTCGACGAATGACTGGCAATAGATCTGTTCCTTTGCGATGGAAGGATTCCACTTGATGCCGTCCTGAGCCATAAAGGCTTCCAGTTCTGCATCGGTTACCGCTTCGTAGTCATTGATCTTGCAATAGTCACCGATCTTGCTCCATTGCGTGATGGAAGCACGTACGCCTTCTTCATACCATTCCTGTGCCGTCTTGGAGCTGTTCACACCATCCAGTACGAACTCGGATGCCATGAAGCAGAAGTCGGCATAAGTAAGGATCGGAAACCACGAGCCACCGCTACCGTTATCCTGCATACCTTTCCAAAGGCGGGTCTGAGGTTTGTTGGCCGCACGCATATCCGTACCGTCCGATTTCAAAGAGCGGGCCAGGTAACGTTTGTCGGTTGACTTGAAATCGTTGCTGACCGTACCCCCTTCCCAACGGGTGAAATCTTCCGGGATATATTTATCCGGGTCTGTCTGTTCCGCATTATATTTAGCTACATTTTCCGGAGTCAGGTTGTTGATCTGGAAGAACAAGCGTTTTCTGGGGTCGTTATATTTCTTCAGATAAGTCATGAACGGGGCAGAAGCGCGATCCATGTCGATTACCGAATGCCAGTCGCCACCGCTGGTGAACAACTTATCGAAATACATGATGAAGCTATCGTCGATACTTGCCGGGATATCAGCTGAAGCCAATACCTCTTTGACTATGGCTTTCGCTTCTTCCGGATTCCGTTTATATATACGAAGAGCGATACGCATACGGACTGCATTGGCCGTCTTTACCCATTTCTCCATTTCGCCATCAAAGCAAACATCGTAGCCTTGCAGAGAGATCTGGTCACCGCCCAGGTTCGCTTTGATGGTAGCAGCAGCTTCTTTCAGCTCCTTATTCCATACATCGAAAAGCTCTTCCTGTGTCTGGAAATGCGGTTCGATCAGGTCTTCATGTCCTGAACGCATTCCCCATCCTTCGGAATAAACCAGTGATCCGTGCATATCGGTCGTAGCGATGCCTTTTGTGATCAGGATAATACGGCCTACTTCGATCAAGTCCTGATATCTAGCCGCTTCCTCAGCCGGCAATTGCGAAACAAGATATTCGATATGCTTGGTATAGGAACCTACATCATTATATTCGGTATATAACGTCTCGCCGATACGGGAGTTGAAGAATGTAAAGTTAGTCGTACCGTATCCCCAGATACCTGTACAATATTGCATCCATCTCAGTTTGCAGGCATACGAGTCGTCCCACATAGACTGGTAGGTATTATATTTAGACTCCGCCTGGTAAAGCATTGTTACCGGGTCTACCTCCAATACGGTACCGGTATCGGTATTGATTTTTACGAAATCATTGTTGCAGGAACAAAGCGATCCTAAAAAAACCGGAAGGGCATAGGCCCATATTTTTAATTTATTCATGATTTTCTTCGTTTAAATAAGGCATTAGAAAGATACGTTGATGCTGAAACCATAGTTACGGGTCAGGGCAGAACCACCGGCTTCGTAGTATTCTGAAGTGTAGTTACTTCTCAGACCTTCCGGGTTGATGTTATCCGGCAGGCTGTTATACAGGAAGCCGACGTTACGGCAAACAAGACCTACGTTTACGTTCTGCACGTATAACTTGCTGATCCATTTTGACGGTAATGAATAACGCAGCGACAGCTCACGCAAAGCGATCCAGGAACATTTCTGGATACCTGTCTCACGGATACCCGATCCCCAGTCGGCCAGGTTAGCATAATATTTGTAGGCCGACAGCGGCTTAACCAACCCCTTTTCGTAGGCTTCCTGATAGCTCATACCGGAAACATCCGTACCGTTGATGTTGATTCCTTCGGCAAACACTCCTTCCGGGATCATACCGTCGTTGATTACACGTCCGTCGTCGAGTGTACGGGGCAATCCGCCGTATTCTTCCGTACGACCGAACAGAGAGGATTTCAGAATACCGTTAGACATACCATAGTTGTAGGAACCGGAGAAGATATCACCACCGAAGCGGGCATCCAGCACCACGTTGAAAGAAAGGTTCTTCCAAGTCAGGGAAGAGCTTAAACCACCCAGCAACTTAGGCTGGATACTACCGATCTTTTCGCTGGTACCCGAGCGGCGCCATGAACCGTCCTGGTTCAGGATCTTTTCACCTGCCTCATTGCGTGTATAAGCATAGCTGGTGTAGATATCGCCATAAGCACCACCTACCGTAGCCCATGCTTCCGTATCACCGCCACCGCCTTTCAGCTTGTAGCGTTCAACGCCCGGAGCCAGTTCGATGATTTTGTTGCTGTTGTGTGTCAGGTTAAGAGACAGATCCCATAACCAGTCTTTTGTCTCGATAGGAGTGGCATTGATCAACAGTTCCACACCGGAGTTCTGAATATTACCGGCATTGATCCAGCGGGCGGTTACCCCTGTTTCTTTAGGCATACTGAGTGCCAGGATCTGGTTCTTTGTATTCGTCTTATAATAAGCAAGGTCAAAGCCCAAGCGGTTATTAAAGAACTTGGCTTCCAGACCGAACTCGAGAGCATACTGCTTTTCAGGTTTCAACGCATTATTCCGCAGATACTCGGAGTCGTATTTGTAGTAAGGATAATCCTTGCTGTCGAACGGGTTTACATACGTATTGTCGAATGTATAATAACCGGTAGCTGTAGTCAGATAAGGATCGCAGTCGTTACCTACCACGGCATAAGAACCTCTGATCTTTGCGAATGACAGGAAGTCGGGCAGCAGGTCGCGGAACGTTTCCGTCATGATCCATGAAGCACTGACGGAAGGATAGAAATAAGAGGTCGTACCTGTTCCATCAGCATAGATCAAAGCAGACGACCAGTCGTTACGGCCGGTGATATCCAGGAAGATCTGGCTCTTATAGTCCATATTGGCAAATGCATAGACCGAGTTGATACGTTTGCGCTTTGTCTTATAACGTACTTCTGTCGTAGCCGGAGCCACCGAGTTAGTCATATCATACTGTCCGGGAATACGCAGACCGTTTGTAGACTTTGTATTGTGGTAGCCTGAACGGGTATCCCATTGCTCGGCAGCCACCGATCCGCTGATATTGAAATCCTCGAAACTATGACGGGCACTCAACATACCGGTCACCTTATACTGATCTTTGCGGTCGTCGTTAATCTCATATTTCGAGCCGTCGTAATTGCTCTGGCCCGTTGCAAAGACCTTTGCTTCGTATGTC
Source organism: Parabacteroides sp. HGS0025 (assembly GCF_000969845.1). NCBI lineage: Bacteria > Pseudomonadati > Bacteroidota > Bacteroidia > Bacteroidales > Tannerellaceae > Parabacteroides > Parabacteroides sp. HGS0025. The sequence goes on along the minus strand of NZ_KQ033903.1, from coordinate 1,460,956 downwards.
TTGAATATCTTGTAGATATCCCCTTTCACCTTCAATGTCAACCAATCCAGGATCTTCACATCCAGGCCGAGGTTGGCACGGAAGTTATCTTCCACCTGTGAATAACGGTTCTCCAGATAGTCGAACAAAGTTTTAGAGTAGCCAAACGGATCTTCCCCGTTGTAACCGTCGCCTTTAGCACTCTTGTAATGATTCAGCCAGTATTTCACGTCATATTCACGCGGAGCATTGAACATAAAGTCGTACACCGGTGATTTATCTCCACCCTGGTAAGTCGGGTTGGTTGCTTTGGAGCGGATATAGGCAAATCCTCCTTCTGCTTTCAGGAATTTGCTCAGGTCGCGGGAAGCGTTCAAGCTAAAGCTATTTCTCGAGAAGTCGTTGTTGAATGTTACACCATTTGATTTAAGGTTGGAGTAAGAGAAACGGAAAGCTCCTTTTTCATCACCACCCGATACAGCGACGTTGGTATTCATATAACGTCCTGTCTGGTACATGTCTTTAATGTTGTTCTTGGAAGCCTGGAAGATTCCTTCATAATTATCCACGTAATAGGGCTGGCCATCAAAACGCGGACCGAAGTTACGGCCGGTCGAGATATGACGGTTGTCGCTTCCGTCCGAATTCAGGCTCCATACCGGCTGCGTACCCATACCGAATTCGTTCTGAACGTCCGGAGTGGCATACACCACATCCCAGGTTTCAGAGTGCGACAGGCTGACACCTATACCTGATCCTTTTTTACCTTTCTTGGTTGTGATCAGAACCACACCGTTAGCGGCACGCGAACCGTACAAGGCGGTTGCAGCGGCACCTTTCAGGACAGACATCGACTCGAAGTCGTCGGCATTCAGGTTCTTCAGGTCGTTACCGAAGTCTTGTGTCTGGCTGTTCACCTTATCCGGATCCATTACTTCGTTGTCGATGATAACGCCGTCGACCACAAAGATCGGCTGGTTGTTACCGCCCAAAGAAGAGTTACCACGGATCAGGATACGTTGAGAAGATTGCGGCCCGGAGTTACCCATATTGATCTGTACACCGGCCACTTTACCCTGTATACCATTGATCGGGTTCACCACGTTCACCTTGGCGATTTCATCCCCTTTGATCTCTGTCATTGCATAACCAAGCGCCTTCTTTTCGCGGCTCATACCTAAAGCGGTTACAACGACTTCGTCCAGAAGCTCCGAGTCTTCTTTCATTTCAAGATTGATCACGGTCTGTCCCTTTACCTGTATAGTTTGGGATTGATACCCCATAAAAGAGAAGACCAATTCGGCATTTGCCGGTACATCGATAGAGTAATTTCCATCCACATCAGAAATCGTACCGGTGGTAGTACCTTTCACGGCAATATTAACACCCGGCAACCCGAAACCGGTTGCATCGATAATCTGACCGGTAACCTTAATAGTCTGCTGTTGGGTTACTGCCATTTCCGTGCCGGCCTTGGCGAATACCGTCTGCGGAAATGCTAATCCTGCCGTCAAAGCCAAACATAAGCATAAGGATGATGCTTTTAATGGCCAGCCATTAAAAGCAGAGTTATAACTCTGCTTTTAATGGCTGGCCATTAAAAGCAGAGTTATAACTCTGCTTTTTTGAACAAAACATTTGTTGGTTCATAATTTGAAGTTTGTAATAGTAATAGTAGTGTGTTTAATACTAGTGCGAAATCAACATCAAGTCACTTTGTTTTTCCATATTTGAATTTACTTTTTCCTTATTTGGAATAACTTATCTCTCCCACACCAAATATATATCTGTAGATGTATTATTAATATCTATTTTTGTTAATATTGGTTATCGATGTTTTACAACATTGCTTCATTTCCTTACACCATGACAGCCAGACCAAGGGTAATCAATCGTAAAACCAGTATTTTAGCAACATATTGCCATTCTTGTTTTTTATTTTAACGTTAGCAATTATTTTTATTTATCATGCACGTTATTTGGTATAAGTTTGCGAACTTTGTATCATATTATACATCACAGAGTAAAACCGTTTCCGCTTATGTTCCACGACTTAGAGATTCTACATAATGCGGAAGGAATCTTGTTGATTGCTTCCGTCATTCTTTTTTTCAGTATTTTCGCCGGTAAGGCAGGTTATCGTTTCGGACTCCCCGCGTTGTTGCTTTTCCTGGGAGTCGGTATGTTATTTGGTAGCGACGGACTGGGTATTCAGTTCAGTAATCCGAACGCCGCACAGTTCATCGGTATGCTGGCGTTGAGTATTATTCTGTTTTCGGGCGGTATGGATACGAAGATATCCGAGGTTAAGCCGATTGCGTCGCAAGGGGTTATCCTGGCAACGGTCGGGGTGCTGGCCACTACGTTTATCACGGGTGGCTTCATTTATTATATCTCCAAACTGGTTACGGGCTACGAAACCCTCACCTTTCCCGAATCGCTGTTGATGGCGGCTGTTATGTCGTCTACCGATTCTGCGTCTGTCTTTTCCATCCTCCGTAGTAAAGGGGTATACCTGAAGCAACGGCTGCGTCCCACGCTGGAGTTGGAAAGTGGTAGTAACGACCCGATGGCCTACATGCTTACCTTGCTGCTGATCGCTTATATACAGACGGCAGGGATGAACCTGGCTGATGCTGCCTTATCGCTGGTTATCCAGTTGTCGGTGGGTGCTATTGCCGGTTTCCTGTTAGGAAAGATAGCTGTTTTTATCATCAACAAGATAGATATCGACAACGAATCGTTGTATCCAATCCTGCTGTTGGCTACTGCATTCTTTACTTTTGCCGCCACTACGCTATGTAAAGGAAACGGCTACCTGGCCGTATATATAGCCGGCTTGGTGGTAGGAAATGCCAAGATTGTACATAAAAAGAGTATCGGTACGTTCTTCGACGGTTTTGCCTGGTTATGGCAGATCGTGATGTTCCTTACGCTCGGATTGCTTGTCAACCCGCACGAACTGCTGCCGGTAGCCCCCATCGGGTTAACGATCGGTATCTTCATGATTATCTTCGCCCGTCCGATCAGCGTGTTCCTTTGCCTGATTCCTTATAAAAACTTCTCCTTTAAAGGGAAGTTGTATATATCGTGGGTAGGTTTGCGCGGCGCCGTACCGATCATTTTCGCCACTTATCCGATGATTGCGGGAATTGAACATGCCGGACTGATATTCAATGTAGTATTCTTTATCACCATCCTTTCGTTGCTGATACAAGGCACCACCGTAACACAGGCTGCCAAATGGCTGGATATGATCGACGAACCGGAACGAAAAGATGTATTCGGCATCGAACTTCCGGAAGGTATCAAGAGTGCGATGAGTGAAATAGATATTACCCCGGAAGTGCTTACGCATGGTAACAAACTGATGGAACTCACCCTGCCCGACCATACGCTGGCGGTTATGGTGATGCGCGACGGACGTTATTTCATCCCTAAAGGCAATACGGTCCTTATGGAAAACGATAAGTTACTGATGATTTCTGATAATGACGAAGCGTTACTCCAGGCTTATGAGGCACTGGGGATCACGGATTATACGCTGACAAAGAATTAAAAAATACACCAACCAATCAGGAGGTTGTAGCAAAAGTCCGTATGTCATTTACAGGCTTTTACTACAACCTTTCGATATTATGAACCGGAACTCAATAATTCATTTATCAGGTTGCTTATTTCTTTTCCGGTATTCTCCGAATTATAGCCTCTTACTATCTTTCTAATTATCCGGTTTTCATCCAGTATGAAAAAAGCAGGCGCAGCCAGACCGACCTGATAATTATCCACTATCTCATCATTCCCTGATAAAAACGTATAACCGATAGCATGCCTGTTTGCATAATTTTGGAGTGAGCGCGTCTTACTGTTCCAAGTCTCTATTCCTACAACTGTTAAATCGTCTGCACTATACTTATTTTTCAATTCATTCAAGAAAGGGATAGAAGCCATGCAAGGGCCACAACCTATTCCGGTAAACTCGATCAGGATAACTTTGCTTTTCAAATCAGAAAGCGAGACCATCTGCTCTTTGATGTCCATCAACGTCCAATCCGGAGCCTTTTTCCCGGTAAGGTCAGGTTGCGGCTTGGTATCATATTTTTTGCCATACTCTCTCACTTCATAATCTTTCGGGATATAATCGGATGCTTTGATCTCTGTTGCTTCCAGCTTGTTAAGTTGTGCATCAAAACATGTATTTGCCGATATATTATGTGACATCTCTCTCCTGATCTTATAAGGTAAATCATTCAATTTACCAATCCACATCTCATAAATAGAAGTAGGATCACCCATATCAAACGGAGGCTTAGGGATATGATGACCTGCCCCAAAAAACTCAACTTGTTCATCCTCATTAATCACCAATCTGAAAAAATAATCAGCGCCGCAGTCTTTCACATCTACGGAAATGCTATCATCAGTAGTTAGTGCGTACTTAATAATATTTTTGGCATAATTAAAAAAAGGACTTCCTAAAGGTCTGAAAGGCAACTTTCGAAAAGTAAAATCATTGACTACCACCCCGTGTTTATCATGCCAGTATGAAATATGCACATGGCCATCGTAACAACTGGTCAACTCCTTTTTGTCATCGGTATAATTCACCCAACTGGCTCCTATCGTAGAATCTGCGGGATTATCGTATTCTTCCACGAAAGTAAAACCTGAAATATTGGTTGTCGTATCTCCCGGTTCCCAACTTTCGGTAAGCGAACGATACGTCGCTGTTTTTATATTCTCAAGATTACTCAACACCTTTCTTAAATAATCATTGTTGTTCTCCTGACCATCCATTGTCATCACCGACGACAAAAAGAAGGCAATAAGTAATAGTCCTGTTCTCATGGCATGTTATTTTAGATATCATTTGATACATTACGACACAATCGCAAATATACGAAATATTCGTATAGCTATATAAAACAATTGATTAATTTATATTAAACAAGGACTATTACGTAGTTATCTATAGCAAAAAGGCCTGTAACCAATAACACGGCTACAGACCTTTTCTATAATTAACAGGCTGAATGCTAGCGGACTTCAATAGAAGTATCAGCCTTTATATCATGGGCAGAAGTAGCCAAGTGCAACAGGAAAGTGCCCGGCTCTACTACAAACTGTTTCTGTGCTTCACTGTAAAATGCCAGAGAACTTACCGGAATATCAATCTCGACCTGCTTGCTTTCACCGGCTTTCAGGAATACCTTTTTAAAGCCTTTCAATTCTTTTACCGGACGCATAACGGAACATTCCGGATCGCTTACATAAAGCTGGGCAACCTCTGCCCCATCTCTTTTCCCGGTATTAATCAGTGTGAAAGTTGCTTTGACCGTTTCATCCGGTCCGTAGCTTTTCTTATCGGTAGATAAACCGGCAAAAGAAAAGTCCGTATAAGACAATCCATATCCGAAGGGATAAACTACCGGTAACTGTTTCGTGTCATACCAACGATAACCAACCAGGATATCTTCCTCATATTTTACTTTCAGGTCTCTTCCCGGGAAATTACCCAAAGCGACATCGGGTGACTGCTCCAATGTAACAGGTGTCGTAAACGGCATTTTGCCACTGGGATTTACCTTTCCGGTGATAGCATCTACCAAAGCGTTACCGCCTTCCATACCGTTATACCACGCCCACAAAATCGAAGGCGCACAAATATCCAATGCCGCCATATTGACCGGCGAGCCGGCAACAATCACCACAATCGTTCTGGGATTGGCTTTCACGACCTCCTGAATCAGCTGGACCTGCCCGTAAGGGAGTTCCATATATTGGCGGTCGGACGATTCCGTATCGTAGTCATGATTCAAACCACCTACAACGATAGCAACATCACTATTGCGGGCAGTCTCCACCGCTTCTTTCAACAATCCTTCATTCAGCTGGTTGCCATCGGTAAAACTCCCGGCGTTTTGTCCGTTATTGCTTCCCTCGATAAAGGTGGAAAGTTTCTCATATCCTTGTGCGTAGTTGACCTTTACACGGTCGCCTAACTTTGTGCGGATTGCTTCCAGCGGAGTTATTTCATATAAAGCCTTAATCTCCGAACTCAAACCGCCGTTCGAATGTTTACGGGTGGCGTTATCACCGATTACGGCAATGCTTTTAACCGAAGAGACGTCCAGCGGTAACAAATCTTCCTTGTTCTTTAACAATACAATGGCTTCGGCAGCAGCCTGATAAGCGGCTTGCTGGTGTTCCGGCGTATTGATGGAACCCTGGTTAAAACGTTTCTTCGGGTCCAGAACCTTTGTCTTGATCATTACACGAAGTACATTTCCGACCTTTTCATCTACCAGGCTTTCGGGTATCTCCCCCTTTTTAACCGCTTCGATCAAAGGATTGGCAAAATACCAGTCATCGTAGTTTTCGATATTGGTACCCATTTCCAGGTCGAGACCGGCAATTGCTGATTTGACCGTACTATGCGCAGCGCCCCAGTCGGTAACATAAACGCCTTTAAATCCCCATTCGTCACGGAGGATGTCACGCGCCAGGTATTTGTTTTCAGCACACCAATCACCCAGATACTTATTATAGGCAGCCATCACAGTCAGAGCACCACCTTCCTGTACAGCCGCTTTGAAGGCCGGCAAATAGATTTCACGAAGGGCACGCTCGCTACATTCCACCTCAACGGTCGTCCGGTTCGTTTCCTGGTTATTCAGGGCAAAATGTTTCACGCTGCAAGCGACATCACGGCTCTGCAATCCTTGAATATACTGAACGGCCAGAACTGAGTTCAGATAAGGATCTTCACTCATATATTCGAAGTTACGTCCGCACAACGGGCTACGGATGATATTTACACCGGGGCCGAGCAAGACGTCTTTCTTACGCCAACGGGCTTCTTCCCCCAACACTTCTCCCCGGTAATAGGCCAGTTCCGGATTCCAGGCGGCTGCAAAGGCAGTACCGGTCGGGAAATAGGTGGACGAGTCGGTCGTCCAGTTGGCATAACCCCAGTCGTGCCGGTTGATTTCCGCGCGTACCCCGTGTGGGCCGTCACTCAGGCTCCATTCGGTAATACCCAGGCGTTTAATCTCCGAGACGTAGAATTTGGAGTTCCCGTGTAACAAACTAATTTTTTCTTCCAATGTCATCTTACGGACCAGCTTCTCAATCCGTTTCTCGATCTGCTGATCGTCTTTATCTGAGGGCTGTGCACCCGATACCGCAGCGGTCATACAAAAGGAAAGCACAGCCATAGTTATCAATTTCTTCATGTTTACTAATTTATTGAACATTAATCTCTGTTACGGCATCCGGCAATCCGTCGGCCGTCGCTTTTACACGAATAACGCCTTTCCTGCCTGTGTTCTGCACCACGACAAGGGCTTTTCCATAGAAAGCATTCCGCTCCGGTTTCTTCAAACTGTTCGGATCATTCTGGTCACCATTATCGGTTCCTGCGATAAAACCGTCACCTTCTACGGAAAAACGGAGCAGGTTATTCGCACGGGGAACCAGGTTTCCTTCTTTATCCCTTACCTCAACGGTTATGAAGGAAAGGTCTGTGCCGTCCGCCTGTATAACGGAACGATCAGGAATCAATACCAGCTGAGCCGCTTCGCCCGCAGTATGGATTTTCTGCGCCAGGACTTCCTGACCGGCTTTGCGGGATACGGCTTTCAGTGTACCTGGTGTGAACGGTACGCGCCAGGAGACATGGAACGTACTGTCGTTTTTACTTCTTGTCCCCAGACTCTTTCCGTTCAGGAAGAGTTCCACTTCGTCCGCCTGGTTATAATAGGCCCAGATATCCACCATCTCCCCTTCCTTCCAGTTCCAGTGCGGGAACAGGTGCAGAGTCGGCTGGTCGGTCCATTCGCTCCGGTACATATAATAGACATCTTTCGGGAACCCGGCCAGGTCTACAACACCGAAGAAACTGCTGCGGCTCGGCCACCAGTAAGGAGTCGGTTCGCCCAGATAATCAAAACCAGTCCAGATAAACATACCGGAGGCATGCGCCAGGCGTTTCACTTCGTACCAGGTCACTTCGTGCGTAGAGCCCCAGGGGACATGGCAGTTATCATACGAAGAACACAGGTGTTCCGGACGGTCAAAAGGTTTGTCCCATGACTCAGGCCAGATATACATTTCGTCGGACGGCATCTGATAATAGCCGCGTGTCATCAACGCCGAAGTCGATTCACTGACGATCAGCTTCTTTCCGGGATAGACCTGCGGGAAAGGAGCGAAATCCTTTTCATGATAGTTGAACCCGTAGACATCAAGTGCCCCGGAACGGAACAGATGGTTGGTGGGATCTACACCGTTATTTCCGGCCGTTACCGGACGGGTAGTATCGAGCTTCCTGACAATATCGGCCAAAGCAATCGTAATCAGCGACTGTACGCTCATCGTGCTGTCTTCCAACAAAGCCGGGTCGATCTTATGGCCGGCATTCAGTATCAGGTTCGCCTCCTGCAAGCTCAATGTATCGGCATCGGCATGCGACCACTGTTCGAGTACTTCATTACCAATACTCCACATAAAGACAGAAGCATGGTTGCGGTCGCGTTTGATCTGATCCGTCAGGTCACGTTCGTGCCATTCGTCGAAATACTGCGCATAATCGTAAGGCGATTTACGTTTTCTCCACATGTCGAACGATTCATCCTGTACCAGCAAGCCCATCTCGTCACAAAGTTCGAGCAACTCAGGAGCAGGCGGGTTGTGGCTTGTACGGATCGCATTGACACCCATCTCCTTCATGATCTGCAACTGGCGTTCGATTGCCCGTTTATTGACAGCCGTTCCCAGGCAACCCAGATCATGATGCAGGCAAACGCCCAGCACTTTGGTCGGCTCCCCGTTCAAATAAAAGCCGGTCGCTTCATCCCAACGGAAAGTACGGATACCAAAGGTCGTTTCATACCGGTCGTTCAACTGACCGCCGGATCTTACCTCAGTGATTGCCGTATATAATGCCGGATTCCGGGTACCCCACAGTTCAGGATTCTTTACTTCAATTGTCTGGCTGAACGATTTAGTCCCGTTTTCCGGTAATCCGGCAAGTTGCGTAACCTGGGTTACGACGTTCCCGGAAGGGTCTTTCACGATTGTTGTATATTCGGCGGAAACGGCGGCGGCCTCATTATTCTTCAATGTCGTTTCAATCACCACTGTTGCCTTATCCTGAGCGACTTCCGGAGTCGTTATATTTGTTCCGTAATGATCCACATGGACCTGTCCGGTCTTCACCAGCCAGACATTACGGTAAATACCCGATCCGGAATACCAGCGGGAGTTGGGTTGTTGCGAGTTATCCGCCTGCACGACCAGTACGTTTTCCTCCTGTCCGTATTTCAGATAGGGGGTCAGGTCGTAACGGAACGAGATATATCCGTTCGGACGGAAACCCAGCAGATGACCGTTCAACCATACTTTACTACAACGGTAAACACCGTCGAAATCAATATAGATCTTCTTCCCCTGGTCAGTCTCCGGCATGTTAAAATGCTTCCGGTACCATCCCATGCCACCGGGCAAAGCTCCACCGCCGGGTGTTGCCGGATTCTCTTTGGAAAAATCGGCTTCGATACTCCAGTCATGCGGCAGGTTCAGTGAGCGCCAGCCGGAATCATCTGCATCAGGGGCAGAAACATCTGCCTGATTATCGGTCAGTGAAAACAACCAGTCATGATTGAAAGATACTCTTTCCCGCCCCTGCCGGCCGGCCGAACAGGCCACCAGCAACAGGCTCAGGAATACAATTGCTATTTGTTTCATACGCTATAGTTTATCAGGGTAACGAAATGGTTAACTGTTCACCTTTGTAGACAGCAGAAGTTTCTTTTCCTACCGGATATTCAGGTGTCACAAAGATAACCTTTATGTTCCGTTCTGCCGCCATTTCGGGGAAAGAACCGGAACGGTCACCGATCGTTAATTCCTTACCGGACTCCTTATAAGAAAGCGGTATGGTACTGTACTCTCCTTTCTCGTAAGCGTAGGTAATTCCATTATCCTCATACAAAGAGAAAGAAGCATCCGCTCCGGTATACACATAAACCGTCAGGTCTTTCTGTTGCTCGGCTGTCGACTGTATCAACTTTCCGGTAGGAATAATAGAACCGCCACGCACAAACAAAGGCATTTGTTCATAAGGCGCAGACACTGTGCCGGAAGTTCCGCCGGTAATGCTCTTGCCCGTATAATAGTCATACCAGGTTCCGGCAGGGAAATAAACTTCCCGGTCACGTTTCTTATACTGATGAACCGGACAAGCCATAAAAGCAGGACCGAACATAAACTGGTCGTCGATATTATAGGTATTCTTATCATCTGCATAATCCATTACCAGAGCACGCATAATCGTGTAGTCGTTGAAATAAGTCATACCAGCCAGGCTGTAGATATAAGGCATCAGACGGTAACGCAGTTCGGTATAATATTTCATAGACTTATACGTCGGTGTTCCTTCGGGAGCTATATTGTATATTTCGCGGCACGGATACTGACCGTGACTGCGGAATAACGGGCAGAACGCTCCGAACTGATACCAACGGGTATTCAACTCACGCCACTCATTCAGGTCTTCACTGCCCTCTTTCGCGTGTTCATACCGTTTTTCTACACAGAAACCACCGATATCCATCGTCCAGTAAGGAACACCCGACATGGCAAAGTTCAGTCCCGCACTGATCTGGGCTTTCATATCTTCCCAACGGGTACCGATATCGCCGCTCCAGGTTGCCGTCGAATAACGTTGCTGTCCGGCAAACCCCGAACGGGTCAGCAGGAAGACACGGTTATCCGGATTCACACCACGCTGTCCGTCGTAGATAGCTTCCGCATTCATCAGCGCATAAGCATTAAAATATTTGGTAGAAGGTCCCAGATAAGTCGGTCCGCACAGTTTCTTGCGATACTCCATATCCGTATTATCCTGTACGTTCGGTTCGGAAGCATCCATCCACCAGGCATCGACACCCAGACTGTAGAGATGTTCGTTCATCTGATCCCAGAACAGTTTGCGGGCTTCCGGGTTATAGGCATCATAGAAAGAGCCGATATATCCCGGATAGATCCAATCGCGGATGCTGTCTTTAATCGCTTGCTGATACATCGCTCCGAGTTGGTCCAGTTCCTTATAATGCTCTGTCGTCGCATAGAATTTAGGCCATACGGAGATCATGAAACGGGCATCCTTATCGTGTATCTCCTTAATCATACCTGCCGGATCGGGGAAACGTTCCTTATCGAACTCATGGCTTCCCCAGGCATCCTCCGGCCAGTAGCTCCAGTCCTGAACGATCACGTCCAACGGAACCTGCCGCCGGCGGTATTCATCCAGTGCCGTGAGCAATTCTTCCTGTGTCTTATAACGTTCGCGGCTTAACCAATAGCCCATTGCCCATTTAGGCATGACCTGGCTTTTACCTGTCACGGTGCGGTAGCCGCTGATTACGTCATCCATGTTTTTACCGTTGATGAAGTAATAGTCGATCTGGTCGCCCATTTCGCTCCAGAAAGCCAAACGGTTCTGTTCGGCTTCGGGCAACGGACTCAGCACCTTCAATCCCAAATAAGAGACACCGCCATCCGGAAGCCATTCGATCCGGATCGGATAACGTTTCCCTTTTTCCAGACGGACTTTGGTTTTATAATCGTTCGGGTTCCAGGCTGTACGCCAGCGTTCGGCGACCACTTCTCTCCCATCGATAAAGACTTTCGTATATCCGGCATAATGTAGTTTGAAATGATGTACACCACTTTCTGTAGGTTCTATCTCTCCTTCCCAGGTGGCATAAGCCTCATTGGATGGAAATTTCTCCGGGAAATTCTTGATCGTTACCAGATCTTCATAATTGATTTTGTCCTCTTTTCGGATCAAAGGTTGTACCGAAGAGGTCCGATCCTTATAATAAGTTGCAGTCAATGCACCCGCCTGTCCTTCCTTATCATACAGTTTAAAGACATCGGCCAGTTCCGCATAAGGGCGTTTATCCCCGAAACGACTCAGGGAATAATTATGCCAGAGTATTCCATACCCTTTGGTGGAAACGATAAAAGGAACGCTTACTTTCGTATTGTACTGGAACAGTTCTTCGTTTTTTCCTTTATAATTGAACTCGTCGCTCTGATGTTGCCCCAGACCGTACAATCCTTCCTCTTCGTCATTTTCAAAAACCTGACGGAACGAATAGCCATTGGTTCCTTCCACCCGTACCGGGGTGAATTCTTTCCCACCTCCATTCTGTTCACGGAGGATCAGGTTCCCTGCTTTATCCGTGAACCAGACTTCACCTGTTCTCTGTAATAGACGAGCCTGTAAAGTAGCTGTTCCAAGCGTGATGGTATCTCCGCTCCGGGTGATCTCAAACGTAGGGACAGGTAGCTGACGCGTATCTTTGATCAGATTTGCACTTTCTTCAAATATGCCTGTTGGCGATGCCATCACCCGGATTACATCGTCGGTAATCACTTCCAGCTTAACGGCTTTAGTCTCGCCGGAAGTAATCGGGACGATTATCCCGTTCTCTGTCTGTCGGACAGCATCCGAATGGCAGGCAGAGAACAACAGCGTTCCGAAAGTAAGACATACAATCGCTTGTTTCATATTCTATCTTATTAGTCTGTCACTTTAAATTTCACTTTTCCTTCCAGGCCGTCGGCTTTCACCTGATGCCCCTTTACAGAGACAGTCAACGGATGAAGCTGATTGTCGGACGGCAGGCACACCAAACCGGTTGCTTCGGAAGCATCGGCGGCATATACCTTCAGTTCAATCTGGCTCCAATCCATTTCTCCGGTATTCTGCGCCAGTTTGATATGAGGAAGCACAGAGCCGTCGCGTACCAGAATAACCGCCTGTACCGTTCCGACCAGGATCGTATGCCAGCCACCTGTGTAGACTTTTCCGGTCTGGTAATCAATCCATTTCCCCTCCGGAAGATAGACATCGCGTTCCATACCGCTCTCCATCATCGGAGCAACCAGCATCTGACTACCGAACAGATATTCATCTTCAACCAACCATGCACCGGCATCATGCGGGTATTCCACAAAGAGAGCACGCATCATCGGAAGACCTTTCTCCGTACATTCTTTTGCCTGTGCATAGATATACGGCATCAGTTTATACTTCAATTCCGCATTCTGGCGGAAAGCTTTCAGGAAACCTTCATTATACAGCCAGGGTTCTGTAGGAGGTGCACCGTGTGCACGGGTGTGGGAGCATAGGAATCCCAGCGGCAACCAGCGGCGATAGAGTTCTTCCGGAGTAGATGTTACAAAACCTCCGATATCATGGCTCCAGAAAGAGAATCCGCTCAAACCGAACGACAGACCGCCACGCAATGTTCCCAGCATACCCATATCTGTATTCTCGGCATCACCGCCCCAATGCAACGGGTAACGCTGTGAGCCTGCCCAGGCACTACGCGCCCAGATAATATTTTCGCCATGTACTTCATTGATAATATCGGCAACAGCCTTGTTGTACCTCAACGGATAAAGATTATGCTCATAAAACCCGCTCTTACCGGAAGCATAGATGCCATTGAACGGAGCAGCTTCACCGAAATCGACCTTGATAGCACCTACCCCCATCTTGATCAGGTTGGCCAGTTTGTCCTGGTACCACTTAACCGTATTCGGATTGGAGAAATCCAATACAACATCTTCATAAGGAAGTTCTCCTTTACCATTCTTCACATACAGGTCCTTTTCAATCAGCTCGCTAAAGAAACGGTTCTTCGGCGTGAAATAAGGCAACTGCCACAAACAAGTATGGAAGCCTTTATTTTTCAGATCATCCAGCATCAGTTGCGGATCGGAGAAGCGGTTCGGAGCAAACTGGTAATCGCACTGCCAGTCGGTTTCAAACCAGCCGGTATCAAAGTGAATCACATCGGAGGGGATCTTATGCTTACGCAGGTTTTCTGCTACGTCGTATCCGTCTTTCTGGGAGAAATAAGTGATGCGGCTCATCCAGGTTCCGAACGACCACAGAGGCGGCATTCCCGGCTTACCCACAATCTCCGTATATTCATTCAGAATATCTTTCGGTTCTCCGAAGAAAACGAAAAAGTCCATTGTCTCATCCCCCATGAACAGCTTATTGACATTGATATTGGTCGCACCAAAGTCGCAGGTCACCGGGGCGGAGGTATGCATGAACATTCCATAGCCGCGGTTACTCATAAAGAAGGGGATAGGTTTATATTGCTGGTCGGTTTCAGGTCCCTGGGGGTCGGTTACAAACAGGTGTACTCTCTGTCCCACTTTATTCAGAGGGCCGAAAGACTCACCGCAACCGAAAATCTTTTCGTTCGGAGCCAGCGAGAATACAGGATTAATGCTCCGGCTATTATCCGACCCACGTTTGATAAAATTGAACGGGACAACCTTAGCCTGAGTCGAGTCGTTATCATGCAATGTACGGGTCTGCGTCATGACCTTGCCATTCGCATCACGCAAAACGATACGCCAGGGGTTCTTTTCGATGGTTATACTACCGTTGGCATTTGCATATGTCACGGCATTCCCCGTTTCTGTTCCCTTCCAGGAGCTGTCTTTGCCCGGTTCTTTGGCAAGCATCAGGGATGTTTCATCCTTCGGTTCCACCGGTGTCGTTAACATCCGGACACGGACCGTACGGGGAGAGACGAAGTCGATAGAGAATCTTAATTCGGGATCATTTACATAAGCTGTAAAAGGGAAATCCTGCATTTTCAGCGGTACAGGCAATACGGTATTTGTATTGAACGCCTGGCGGCTTTCCAGCGTGTACCGTTTCCATCGAACGGTACCGCTGGCTTTTGCTACATCAAATGATGACAATTCATCTGCAAAGAAAAAGATGTTGGTGAAGTCACCGAAATCGGTGCTCATATCTCTCGCCTGGTTCATCAGATACTGTGAACCCGAATTAATCTGAAGCTGTGCCTGCGACTGTCCGGAAAGTCCTCCCAGGGCAGCGAGGGTCAATGCTAGAAATAGATTCTTATTTTTCATGATTTATCTTGTTTAATATTTAAATACACGGTATGAATGAGGCATAAGCGTCAGGCGGAAGGACTGGTTCTTTTCCTCTTTTTGGTAATGACGAACTCTCTTGGATGAAGTTTCTTCACTCACTGGAATCACAACGGAATCGTCGACGATATCAGTCAGTTGCTTTACTCCTTCATCTGTGATCACCCGGATTGTGACAGGCTCATCATTGAATGATTCCACAATGAATGTCCCGTTATCATAAAGAAACAGGCTCACCTTCGACGGTGCCTCGATATGTACAGGCAGATCCTGACTCATCACCCGGCGAAATATATTCAGTACGCCTTCGGGAAGATCGTATAGATTTCCCATATCGTCCGGAATAGTGATCACATACAAACTACCTTTCGAATAAAGAGCCCGAAGTAACATCGGATATCCACTGACACCACCTTCGAGGGGACGTCCGGCACTTGCCAGCTCCCAGGCATCGTTTGTCTGGTAACGAACCTGAGGGATCAACAGGTCCCGACCGGATTTACCCAATGGCCCGAAATCATTCACCAATGCTTTCAGATCCGAACAACGCAATTCAGCAATTTCGGCGATCTGTTCCGGTATAGCTTTCAACAGGTTACTGGTAATCACTATATCTCCGCCTTTCTGTAACTGGGCCTTCATCTTTGGAAGCAGCACCGGATCATATTTAGCCTGTTCAGTCAGCAAAACAACTTGCTGATCTGTCGGGAATTCGGGATACATATCCATCGGCAGGCCGATCATTCCCAGATAATTCGGAAGAAAGTCATCCCCCAGCGAATGATAAGGTTTGTAAGACTTGATCCCGACCGGCTTCCCGAGTTTATGGACAAACTTGTCTATTTGTTCGAAAGTCATACCGGCTGCACGGGCGATCGTGGTTGGCTGCACCTGCTGTCCGTCGGATGATCTGACCGGTTTCATCATGTCATCGTAACTGAAACTGGTTTCCTGTCCCTGCCAGGAAGTACGGTGTTCCGGCCTGATCTTTACATCCAACAGTTGGTTATAAGCAAAAAGGATCATTTCAGGAGCTTTGGCGAACATGGTCAGCCAAAGTTGTTCTGCATATCGGTCCATCCCCAGTTCGGAACCACCGGCATCCACCCAACCACCTCCGTTATGACCGGGGCGCAGATTCTCATAATACCGGATCACATTATAGCTCAGATAATTCTGCAAATGCTGTGCATTACCCGGATCACGGGTTTCCGTTCCGGTCCATACACCGTCAAATAACCGGGGACCATTTTCAAGGTCGAATCCCAATCCCTGGAAATGATCGTACCAGTTCGGATATTTGATAATCACCTTTACATTCGGATTGACTTTCTTTGCCGGTTTCAGAACCAGGGTCTGACCGGCTTCAGTCATCAGTTTAGTGCGGTAATCACTCCAGCTCTGACTACCTTTGGCCTTGATTTCTATATCCGACTTACAGCTGGTAAAGAAGAAATCATCCAGGATAAAGTCATCGAAATGCCTGGCTGTATGTTCAGCTATCTCCTGTACCATCTTCCGATGTTCGGGATCAGAATAACAGAAGGTCTCGAAGTTATTCGCTTCATTGATTGTATAGGTGATACCGCCACCCACTTCGATTCCCCGGTCGAGGAAATACTTCTTTGCCTGTTCCAGGGTTTCATCGGGAACGATCAACAGGTCACGGTGCGTCTCCAGATAGATTTTATCGACCTTTACCTGTTGAGAGATTACACGCCAGGTGGAATCCAACCACGCAAGATCCTTCATCTTTTCTACCTCATAAGCACGGGTGTAAACCGACACTTTGAAGCTCCGGTAATTACCGGCAAAAACAGAAGAGGAGATCAGCCATACTGACAGAAGATAATATATTCGTTTCATATCCTTTGAAATAAACGTGTTCTACAATATTATTTATCATTCAGTATCTTCCGGGCAGCCAATACCATGTACATAAAATAAGAAGCTTCGCCCCCCATACAATACTCACCTTCCTGCCAGATAAACGGATACGGCACCAGTTCCGGCAGGTCGGGGCGGATCAGGACTGTTCCCGGAATAACTCCACCCGGTATATAAGAGCCGTCGGCGCGATTCACCCCATAAGCCACTGTGGCCGAATTCGCTCCGATACCGGAAGCAAAAGAGACCGTGTTACTTCCCGGATGGCAGCCCAGGATAAAGTTGATTGCATTGAAAATATAGTCAGGCGTGAACAGATCAGGATAAACATCCTGCAGGAAGCAGTAATAATAGCCCAGTGTCTGCACATCCCAGGAACCGGAACTCAGGTTTCCACGATCTTCGGGTACACCGTACGGAGTCTGCAACTTCATTTTCTCATACTGGTCACGAACGGTAACCAACGCTTTACGCATAGACTGCGAGAATTTCTTATCATTCACCGCTTTATCGAAACGGCCGATAAACCAGCCGAGACGATCGATGTGCTGAACGATATACTCCTGTTCGGCCAGCACATATTCCTTATAGGAATTATCGCCGGTTGTCAGATACAGTTCGACTGCCGCATGTATTTTAGCCCCTTTGGTCCGCCCATCAGCCCGGGTAATCCGGTACAGTTCTTTCGCTGCATCCAATGCCTGTGTACTCAATGTATCGTTAAAGTTTTTCAGCACCCGGGAGATAGCCGATAACTGGGCAGCAGTCGTCAGTTCGCGATACGGGTTATCCTCTGTGAATACCCAACGATCGTCTTCATTTCCAATCACATTGTCGGTGTGGGCACTGGCATCTCCCAGATGGACATACTGGCGGACACTGTTACAGATAATCCCGCGGTAAAGACGTCCGAGAGCACGATAACCTACCACAACAGTCAATGCACCGTTCTCCACCTGCTGCAACAAGTCCGGTTTGCCATCCGGCTGATGGATCTCGGTAACCCTTTTATGATGGTCGATCGTTGTCGCGTCGTAATCGATACCGAAATGTTCATAAGCCAATGCCAGGATATAAGCCTCTCCTGCCTGCGATTCCACACGGAGGTCATAGTCACCGGCATCATGCCAGCCACCGATGGTCAGACCGGGTACGATATCACCCGGCTGGTATTTAGTCAGTGTAGACGGGCCCGAAGAATATCCGTCGATATGGCTCAGGTTCACAGGAGCCATACGGGCATCATCCATGTGGCAAAGGTCATGCCAGACACGGTATTTTTCGTTTACCCGCATGTGACACATCTGGATCGGCAGGAAATATTCCAGTTCCGGCTGCCAGATACCGCGTTCATAAATATCTTCGGCAATACGGAATACAGGAGAAACGGATTCGCCGTAACGCACCTGGTACAATCCTTCTTCCCGAATAGATGAGAAGTCGAAACGGAGATAGTTGTAACGCAGGAATTTACCCCATTCCTGTGCCGGTCCGTCGAGGATAAGCTCTTCACCCGCATCCGTAATTTTATAAAGAGCCGGTTCACCGATCTGCTTATCACGGCTGTCCAGTTCGATCACAGCCATCTTCGGCTGATCCGGATGGTAACCGACCTGCGAGGTCTGTACTACCGGCGTATATAGCCAGTCTTTTACTACATTTGGAGTGATCACCCACTTGATCGCGTTCCTGGAAACACCCGCCGGTATCTCTGTCCGCAGAACGAACCAGCCGTTGTTGTGATTCATACGTCCGTCATAGAGGATCAGGTCGCCGATTTCTGAACGGACCGTTACTTTGTTGTAAGGATCGGCGGGATTCATCGTGAATTTCTTACCACGGGCATAAGGGGCGGCAATAATATCATCAGCGATCATCGGGTTGTAGGTTCCGTCACCCAAAAGATGTTTCAGGTCGACCTTTCCTTCTGGGTTAAAGTTGCCGAGCCATTGGGTATTCGATTCGCAGGAGATTGTCGGACCATTCGCCTGTGCAGGGAAAATGCCTGCCTTGTGATCCATGATCCAGGGTTTTCCCAGTAAGGAACCCGGGTAAAGCTCGAGGTTAAAACCGATTTTTCCTTCATACTTCTGAGGAACAGGAGTATCCAGATCGACTGTTACGACGACATCGTCACCCTCTCCGGCTACACGGACCGTGTACTGGAATACAAAATCCGGATAAAGGGTCGGATTAAAACCTGTCATGTGCCTGGATGAATCAGGATAACTTAACGTAACGGTTATGCTGTTGTCCTCCTCATTTACCTGGCGGCTCCGCAGAACGGGAAGCGGTTGCCACTGCCCCTGAGAGGTCTCCAGGCGGATATCGCCACTGGCGGCCACACGGTTGTTGTTCATAATAATGGTCACGCCGGTTTGTTTGCCCTCCGGATAGACATCACTGAAAGCCATTACATCTACACCTTCATTGCGAAGATAACCGGCCGGATCAAGTTTGAATTCCTGCGCCTGAAGAGGGTGGAACTGTATCAATGCCAATAAGCCGATGCCTGTCAATATGTTCTTCATGATATATATTCTTTTATATGTTGGTATCTGTTTGATAGCTCTTATTTGTTTTCCAATAACTGACGGGCAGCGAGCACCAGGAACATATAGTGCGAGGAACCTCCTCCCATCACATATTCTGTCTGTTGCCAGAGGAAAGGAAAAGTCAGTAGTTCGGGGAAGTCCGGACGGATCATGGCAGTCCCGGAGATCACACCACCGGGGATATAAGACCAGTCCGCACGGTTCAATCCATAGGCTACCGTTGCAGAATTGGCTCCCACACCCGAAGCGAAAGAGGCGGTATTGCTTCCCGGATGACAACCCAGCACAAAGTTGAGCGCGCTGTAAAGCAACTCCGGCCCAAACAGGTCAGGGTAAGCCTGCACGAGAAAGTACTGTTGATAGCCGAACGACTGGATATCCCAGCCTGCCCCCCAAATGCTCGGTTTATAAGGGACACCATACGGGGTTTCCTTTTTCTGTTCTTCCAGTTCGCGGCGGAAAACGGCAAGTGCCTTGCGTATGTTCTCCGTAAATTTCCTGTCCTTGATGGCCTGGTCGGCGCGTCCGATAAACCAGCCTGTACGGGCGATGTTATCAACGATCAGTTTCTGTTGACCGAGGATATATTTTTTGTATCCATCCTCCCGGGTTGCCAGATAAAGTTCGACGGCAGCCTGTACCTTATTTATTTCCGAATGATCGGTCACACGGGTCCGGTCGAACAATTCGCGGGCGGCCTGCAAAGATTGCACGCTCAGGGTGTCGTTAAAGCCTTTCAATACACGGGAGACGGCAGCCAGGGCGGCGGCAGTACTTAATTCACGGGAAGGGTTATCTTCGGTGAACACCCAGCGGTCGTCGGCATTACCGATCACATTGTCGGTCATGGCACCGGCATCGCCCAGCATGACATACTGGCGCAGGTCGTTACAAATAATTCCGCGATACAGGCGACCGAGGGCACGATAGCCCCCCACTACGGTTAAGGCACCATTCTCAACCTGCTGCAACAGGTCCGGTTTACCGTCCGGCTGATGGATTTCGGTGATCCGGTTATGATGATCGATGGAGGTTACATCATAGTCCTCGCGAAAAGCCTCATAAGCCAATGCCAGGATATAAGATTCACCGGCTTGCGATTCTACGCGCAGGTCGAAATCACCTGCATCATGCCATCCGCCGATATTTAATCCCGGAACGATATCCCCCGGGGCATACTTTGTCAAAGTCGAAACACCCTGCGTATATCCGTCGATATGATTCAGGGCAGGAGCCATACGGGCATCGTCCAAATGACAATAGTCGTGCCAGACCCGATATTTTTCGTTCACCCGCATGTGGCACATTTGTACCGGAAGAAAATATTCCAGGACCGGCTGCCATACGCCCCGTTCATAGATATTCCGGGCGATGCGGAAAACAGAAGAGACCGAGTTTCCGTAACGAATCTGGTAAAGCCCTTCCTCCTTCACGTCCGTGAAATCAAATTTAAGATAGTTATAACGCAGGAAGTTTCCCCACGACTGTGGGGTTGCGGAGCGGATTATCTCCTCTCCTTTTGCCGTAAGACGGTATAATGTAGCTTCAGGACGTGCGCTATCGCGGCTATCCAACTCGATTATCGCCTCTTTCGGCTGCGCCGGGTGGTAACCGACCTGTGAAGTCTGGATAACAGGCGTATACAGCCAATCTTTTACTACATTCGGAGTGATGGTCCAGCAGACAGCGCCTTTCGTTACTCCGGCGGGGATTTCGCTGCGGACGACAAACCAACCATTATTATGGTTCATACGTCCGTCGTATAGTTTTAATTCTGCATTTTCCGATAAGATGGTAAATTTGTTGTAAGCATCGTCAGGGCGGACGGTGAAACAATGTCCTACCGCATAAGGTTCGGCTATCAGATCGTCGGCGACGATGGGATTATAAGACGAACCGTCTCTCGCCAGCTGTTTCCGGTCAGCCAAGAGGCCGCTTTCTTTTGTAAAAGAACAGTAATCACCGGTATGTTGATGATTGGAACGTACATTTAAAGTAGGTCCGTTAGGCTGTTGTGGGAAAATACCGTCCTGTTCATCCATGATCCAGGGTTTGCCGAAAAGATCGCCCGGAAAAAGTTCGAGATTAAAACCGACCTTACCTGCGAAGTCTGCCGGGATGGGTCGATCGAGGTCGACCGTTACTACGATATCCCCGCCTTTCCCTTCTACACGGACCGTATAATTGAATTGGAGGTCTGGATAAATCATCGGATTGAAACCGGTCATATGGCGGGAAGAATCGGGATAGGAAAGCCGCGTGATGATCGTGTTGGAAGTATTATCTACAATGCGATCCTGTTGTTTTGGCACCGGCTGCCATTGTCCCGGTGTTGCTTCGAGACGGATATCACCGTTGGTAGCGATCCGGTTACCATGCATGATAAGGCTGACGCCCCCCTGATGGCCTTCGGGATAGAAATCGTTGAACGACATTACATCTACTCCCCCGTTGTTGAAGTATCCGAATGAATTGAGCTTGAACTCCTGAGCCGTCAAGGAGAAGACAGAAGTCAGTAAATATATGCCGATAAGTGTTCGTTTCATGTGAATAAGATTTAATAAAGACCTATCAATCCCAAATAGCATAATGAAATGCAACAAGTTATTTTACCGTCTTTTTGATACGTTAAAAAATATTACCCGGTGAGGTAATCTGAAATACATGGTATAGTAATCTGATTTACCCGATAGGGCAATGTCATTTTGATAGTAACGGTTTTCCTCCGCAAAAGGAAATAGAGGGGGTGTTATAGGTCTTTCCTACAACAGACTTTAACACCCCTGCCTCCTCTCCAAAGGGAAGAGTTACTACCAAACTACAATAAACACTTACAATCAATAACCTGGATTCTGATCTTCCGGTCCGATCTCCGCATTCGTTAAGATTTCCTGATAAGGAATCGGATAAAGCATCTTATCCTTGTTATAATCGAATGTACGATAGGTACGCCAGTCCTGATAAGCGGCATCCGATCCCGGAGCAGTACCTACTCCCTTCGGATATTCCAGGTTGATAAACTCTTCGACCATTCCGGTACGCTTCAAATCATAGAACAGGCTGAATTCAGCGTTGAACTCATGGCGGCGTTCCATATTGACGGCAACCATCCAGACATCGGAAGAGTAACCTTTTTCCGCTTTATATTTCGTGTAATAGGTTTTAGCGTCAGGCACTGCCACAGTTTCAGTCTGCATCGGAATCGGATATTCTGCGTCGCTCAAACTGACTTCATGGTTACCCCAGGCACGTTCGCGTATCTGGCGGATCGCATCCCAACCACTTGTTTCGTCGCCGGTCTGGAAACTGCATTCTGCATAATTCAGCAAGATGGCGGCATAACGCAGCAGGTGCAGGGTAAACGGCTGGTTGATCGTCGTCCAATAGTCGCAGTTGGCACGCCAGTATTTCAAACTGGAGATGTTCGGCATATATTCGGAACCTGTCTTCACATTCGGGGCACCGTTTGCACCGATCGTCTGCCCAGTCCAGGGGTTTGTTTCTCCCAAAGCCACCATAGAGGCGGCACGGCGGCGGTCGCCATCCTCAAACGAGTTGTAACATTCCCAGGAAATAAACAAGGACCCCCAACCGTTATACTCCATCGAAGCGGCACAATAGCATGCTGTCATGTAATGATCTTCCGTTGGCGACCACCCTTGCACACCCGACATGTTATTACCATTGTCAGTCCACATCACTGTGGCAAAGACGTCTTCTGTTTGCCATGCTTTTTCAGGATCATACAAATAACTGAAGCATGGAACCAGCGAATAGGTGTTGCTGTCGATTATTTCCTTCAGTAATGTCTTGGCTTCCGCATATTTTTCCTGATACATCAGGGCCTCGGCCTGATAACCTAAACAGAAACCTTTTGTTATACGTCCGTATTCGCCGTTGATCGGTGTCCAGTCGAGAACGGAAGCACCAAATGCAAGGTCGTCGATGATCACCTGCCATGTTTCATCTTCCGTATCCGGGCGCGGCTTGGAAGGTGTATTTACATACGTCTCGCCAGCCATCAGCATGGGCACACGTCCGAAGTTTTTCGCCAGAGCCAGGTAGTTGTAAGCACGGATAGCACGTGCCTGTGCCTCGATCTTCTTCTTGCCGGCCTCTCCTTCGCTGAAGAGATCGTTGCTCATGCCTTCCAGACCATCGAGCAAGGTGTTGCAACGGGAAATCGCCTTATAACAGCCTACCCATAAAGAGAGGAACTCGGAACTGGAAGAGGTCCAGTCTTCCGTACAATAGGCTTTATCCCAACCGCTTGCCTGTGTGTCTAGGGTCGGATGGTTCGACAGCATGTATTGTGGCTTAAAACCCCACATAGAACCGTCGGCACCGGCCTCGTTGTCTTCTTTGGAGGGATAGAAGGTATCGTAACAACCGATCAGGCCACCTTCCACGTTTTCTTCACTCTGGAACATGAAGTCGCCAGGGAGAATATCGTAATGGTCTACTTCCAGATAATCCTTACAGCTGTTTGTCGTAAGCAAAAGGAGTAACGATAAGGCAGATATAACTATTTTTTTCATAAGACTCGAATTATAAGATTAAACAATTAGAATTGTACACTCAAACCAAATGTGAATGTACGCGGATAGGGGTAACGGCCACCGTCGAAACCGGTTTGCAAGACGGCTGCATTACCGACTTCCGGATCGCCGAATTTATTATAGCCGGAGAAGCATGCGAGGTTCTCGACAGAGGCGAAGATGCGTGCATTGTCCATGCGGAACGGCTGCAACCAGCGTCGCGGGAAGGTATAACCGATCTGGATGTTCGCTATTTTCAGGAAATCACCTTTCTTCACGTAGGCATCGGATGCTTTCATGTTTGTATTGTTATCGACGATGGTCATGCGCGGATAAACGGCATTGGGATTCGATTCGCTCCAGGCGTTGTCGATGTATTCCTTCAATGTATTCTGGATACCGCCGCCGGTCTTATATAGCTGGGTCATTTTCATGGCGGCATACGAGTTGATCTTCATACCGGCAACACCGTACATATAGATCATTGCATCCCAGTTCTTCCAGCTGGCATTCAGGGTGAGGCCGTAATTTAGTTTCGGGAAACCGTTCCCCAATACTTTCTGGTCGTTACCGTCGATATGGCCGTCGCCGTTCAGGTCTTTGTATTTATAATCGCCCACGGTGGTGGCATTTACCTGGTAAGCGTCGTATCCGTTCTCCTTTGCCAGGGCATTCGCTGCATCTACTTCGGCCTGGTTCCGGAAGATGCCTTCCACTACATAACCGTAATAAGAACCTACTGCGTGGCCTTCCATTGTTACGGAGTGGTTGGTCCAGTTATCGCCGTCGTCAGTGATCAAATCGCCGTTCGCATCGAGGTTATTATAGATAGGGTCGCCCACTTCGATTACTTTGTTCTTCAACGTAGAACCGGTCAGTGTAGCACCGAGGTTCCAGTCGCCGAAACGTTTGTTATAGGATACGCTAAACTCGAATCCTTTGTTCTGGATATGTCCGGCGTTGGTATAAACCTGTCCGTGTCCGGTAGACGGGCGCATGTTGCGATAAAGTAAAAGGTCTTTGGAGTCACGGATGAAGTAATCCATCGTAATGTTCAGGTCGTTATTAAGCAAACCCAGGTCCAGACCGATATTTGTCTGTGTATTCGTTTCCCATTTCAGGTTGGTGTCGATCTCTTTCAGTTGGGCGAAGCCGACTACCTTATTATAGTTGGAAGATGAACCGCCTAACTGTCCCCAGTCGTAAGCAATGCGGTTGGAAGAGAGTTGGGCAACGGAAAGGCTGGTCGCACTGCCTGCATTACCGGTTTGTCCCCAACCGAAACGCAGCTTCATGTTGCTGAATATATCCAAGTTCTTGATAAAGTCTTCTTCAGACAGACGCCATGCCAAAGCGGCAGAAGGAAAAGTACCCCAACGGTTACCCGATCCGAAGTTGGACGAACCGTCGCGACGTACGGTAGCGGTAACGATATAACGGTCCATCAAAGTGTACATGGCACGGCCGTACCAGGAGATGTAGCGCGTCTTCAGATTATAGCCGCCGTCACCGATACGTGAAGTCTGGTCGCTGGTCAACGACATCTGGCGGTAACTGTCTGCCAGGAAGTTGCTCGCATTGGAAGATACCCAATGGCCCCAGTAATTGGTGACCGAATTACCCGCCATGACCGTCAGGTTATGGATATCGTTCTTCCAGTTATAGGTGAAATAGCTTTCGATCTCGATGTTATTATCCTGCGACTGGTTCATCCAGAAAGAGTTGGTCTGTGCTGCGGTGATGGTTCGCGGATTTACGATGTTGAAACCGCTTCCGTCCACTGTCGACAGGGTATAGGAGCCGATCGTACGGAATTGTAATCCCTTGAACAGGTTCAGGTTCAGATAGGCACTGCCGACGAACTTGTTTTCATAGGTAGGGGTCTTATCTTCTTCCATCTTGGCGGCATAGGGGTTATCCTGGCCTTTCTGGATATCGCCTTCACCGCTGATCTGCATGAAAGCGTTGTAGGTTCCGTCTGCATTGACACGCCAATCATTGCTGATGAACTGGCCGGTGGTTTCATCCACATAATCCATAGTCGGAGTCAACGTCGCATAGCTGCGGAGGTTTCCGCCTCCCACCTTTTCGGAATGAACGAAAGCGACGTTACCGCCTACTTCGATAAAGTCTTTTACCTTGTGGGTTACATTGGCACGGGCCGTCAGACGGGAGAAGTTGGAATCCAGTATCACACCGTCGTTATTCAGGTAGCCGACCGAGAAAGTCGATTGTGTCTTATCGTTGCCACCGGAAACAGATAGCATGTAATTCTGCTGTAAAGCGGTGCGAGTCATAACGTCCTGCCAGTCAATGGTGCGCAGGCGGCCTGCATAGTCATCGCCGAAAGCTTTGTTCTGGATAGCGGCCTTATCGTTGGCACGTCCCTGGCGAACAGAGTAGGCAAAAAGGTCGGCATCGGCTACGTCCAGCTTACCGGTCATGTTCTGGATACCGAAGTTAGCAGAGAAGTTGAGCTGGGTTGCACCTTTCACCCCTTTCTTCGTTGTGATCATAACGACACCGTTCGCACCACGGGCACCGTAGATAGCGGTGGCGGAAGCGTCTTTCAAGACTTCGATGCTTTCCACATCGGCTGGGTTTACAAAATTAGCATTGCTGCCGACCTGTACTCCGTCGACTACATACAACGGATCGGCCGAGCCGTTCACCGTCGCAACACCGCGGATACGGATCGTCGCCGTCCCTTCCGGGTCACCCGAGTTTTTGGAAACCATCACACCAGCAGCAGAGCCCTGTAACCCTTGCGCGAGGTTCAGCGGATTACGTTTCATCATCTGTTCCTTGTCGACCGAAACAACGGAACCGGAAATGTCGCTTTTCTTGATCGTACCGTAACCGACAACGACTACTTCGTCGATCATCTCGGAGTCTTCTTTTAATACTATATTATAAGAAGTCTTCTGGGTTACTTTAAAACTTTGAGGATTATAACCGATATAGGAGACTTTCACCTCAGCGCCTTCCGGAACTTCCAGTTCGTACTTGCCATCCATATCACTGATTATACCGATCGTTGTACCGACTACAGCAATGTTCGCCCCGATAATTGGTTCGCCCTTCTCATCTGTAATGATACCAGAGATTTTTTTCGACTGCTGCATAGCAGTTGTGCTTGCCGGATTCACATGACCGTTATCTACTGCCGCATGGACAACAAGACCGGTACTAAATAAGAATGCAAATCCCAAAGACTTCAGCGTCAACAAAATTTTAACGTGTTTATTCATACTGAATTGATTTAAAGTAAAAAATAAATTTTTAACTGAAACAAAATTAGTTCATGTATCTCCAACATGAAGGAAAGAATGTTTCACGATGCGGGTAAAACGGTAAATGAAGAGGGATAAATTGTGTCTTTTATGGGGGAATTTTGTTTATTCCCCCGTTTTTACCTCCATCATTAATGGAAAAACACATAGATTTATCGATCTGATATATAGCTAATAAGGGTCGGCATAAACAATTCCGCGTCCATGCGAACCGACGTATACTCTCCCGTATCTTTTCGGATCTCCGGAGATGTGCAGCACCAATCCGTATTGGTGGTCATCATCATTGATACGTACCCAGCTGCGGGCCGCATCGTCGGAACGGAAAAAGCCGGATACTCCGTTCACGATCCCTGCCAGATATAATGACGGATAATCCGAACCAGGCGCGGCTTTTCCAAAACCGAAAGCGTAGATACGACGCACTTTATCCAGGGGAACGAATACTTCTCCGGGAAGGGCATGATATAAGGCCTCGAAAGCGGCAATCCACAGGTCGCCTTCCTTTCCCGGCGTAGCATACACACGGTCTTGCCCTCCCCGGCGATCACCACGGGCATTGCGTGCCTTACCGTCGAATGGTGCAAAAGGCAACGGACGAGACCGGAAACTAACACCGGCATCCATACTCTCATATAAAACAGCGGCAGAAAGATCGAGAGCGTAAAAACGTTTTGGATTGACACGGTCGGCAATCACACGGAGATTTTCAGGGATTCCTTGTGCAGTTGACCAGGTTATTCCCCGGTCATTCGTATAATAGACAGGCATGCGGTCGGGTGTCCATATCCAGGTTTGTCCGTCAGAAGAAACAGCGATATGTCCATTTTGAGCTTTTTCCTGAGGTAAAGAAACCGGCTCCAGCCAACTCTTTCCTCCATCCATCGAATAGGCTAGCGGCTTGCCTTCAGGGTGATGAT
The DNA here is from genome assembly GCF_000969845.1 of Parabacteroides sp. HGS0025. Taxonomy (NCBI): domain Bacteria; kingdom Pseudomonadati; phylum Bacteroidota; class Bacteroidia; order Bacteroidales; family Tannerellaceae; genus Parabacteroides; species Parabacteroides sp. HGS0025. Next base: position 1,432,784 of record NZ_KQ033903.1, on the reverse strand, counting down.
GCGAAACAGTCCCCACACGAACAACCAGATCCGGTTGATCTTCTGCCCCGGTAATACCGGTCGTATTGGAATAATAAGGATCGGCATGGCTACCGGATGGAACGGGACGATCCAAATCAACATGGGTAAAGCCGCCATAATCACCTATCGCACAGATCAGTTGCGCACCCTGTTTCGGGCTATATAAATCCAAGGGAACAGTTTCCTCTATCCCCGTACTCATCACTTGCCACAGTGTCGGTTCATTTTTATCCATATTACCGAGATTGAATGTCTCCCAACCGCCATATCCGGTTGTAAACAGGGCATGATCGGGATCAAACGGGTCTATTTCAATATCGAACATCCAATGTAACGGGGTAAACTCCACATAAGGAGCTTTGCTGTAATCGAAGCGGGCACCTCCTGCAAAGACCGGTTTCCAGGTTTTACCTCCATTGGTAGTCCGGTAAATATCATCTTCCGCATACGAACCGGCGACCGGACGATTGAAGGTGCTGACAATAAGATGCTTCGGATTCTGCTGATCGACAGACACTGCGGCATATCCAAAAGCAGCCCCTTTATCAGGATCAGCCTTTACCGGAGAAATATCCTGCCATTTTCCACTGCGGGGATCATATTTCCAGACTGCCCCGTTATTCATCCGCATCGGACCGGGGTTACTGCCATACGTAATATACAGATAGCCGTCTTTTGAAAGGACCGCCTGAGTGGGTCGGTACTGTACCGGTTGTCCCACAAGCGGTTGCCAGCTTTCTCCATAATCATGGCTGACAAAGAAATTGTCGCGATCTTTTAGCGAAACTCCGATATACAAAGTCGAACAACCTTTACCGACTGTGCCGCCCGATGGATCAAACAAAACTAAATTAATACCGCAACCACGATCCTGCATCCACGGATTACCTCCCTCAGGAATAACTTCCGCCACATCCGGGAACGAACGTACCTGTTGCCAGCTTTTTCCCCGGTCCGCTGAACGCCAAAGACCATCCAGACGGGTACCCAGATAGATTATATCGCTATTCAAAGGGTCTACCATCATGCGCTCGCCATTACCGCGGCCATTTTCATTTCCTCCCATGGTAAAAGGCATGTCGGTACGGGTAAAAGTCCGTCCTCCGTCATTTGAACAAAGGACAGCCCCGTTCGTACTGCGGGTATAGGTTCCGCATGAAAGATAAACGGTTTGAGGATCATTGGGATCGACCGCAATACTCTCCACACCGACCAGATTGTTATCGTCATAAGTGATCCAGTCGAGCATAGAAACCCACTGTTGCGTATCCTTATCCCAACGATAGGCACCACCCATATCGGTACGGCAATAGCGTACGTCTTTTTCCTTCGGATGAAAAACAATCCCGTCTACAAATCCTCCGCCTACGATCTGAACACTTTTCCAGCGATAGTGTTCCACAGGAACGGAAGGGCGAAGCGATTGGGCAATAATTCCCTGGCTGCCCATTGACAGAAGGATCAGAAATCCTGTAATGGTCATTGAAATGGCTTTCATGGTAATTGTATATTAATGATTACTCTTTTTTCATGTAATCGGACGGCAACGTCCCGAATTCATCTTTGAAATATTTACGGAATAATTTGATGTCGTTGAAACCAACTTCACTGGCAACCTCGTTGATACGCATCTGACTTTTCTCCAGCAGTTGCGCTGCCCGTTTCATACGGATGGCACGAATCAGTTCGACCGGTGTTTTACCCGTTATCGAAAGTGTTTTCTTATAAAAGTTCACACGGCTCATCCCCATCTCCCGGCTTAACCGCTCGACAGAAAGTTCCGGATTAGCTATTTGTTCTTCGATATAGGCTATTGCTTTCCGCATCAACTGCTCATCCATCGAACTGATCGGGATATCGGCCAATTGAATACCGGTTTGCGATGATTGCATGAACTGCTTCTGCAACCGTTTCTTCATTTCTACCAGATGCTGTATCTTCAGAATCAACATATCCATATTGAACGGTTTGCCGATATAATCGTCGGCTCCTGCTTCCAGACCGGTCATTTTGCTCTCTTCTGCCGATTTCGCCGTCAAAAGGATTACCGGAATATGAGATGTACGGATATCCTGTTTGATCCGTTTACACAAAACGATTCCGTCCGTTACCGGCATCATCACATCGCTGACTACCATATCCGGAAGTTCTTCCAGGATAACTTTCCAGGCCTGTTCACCGTCGTCAGCCGTAAAGACATGGTATAAACCGCTCAAACTCAACTTCATGAATTCACGGAAATCTGCATTATCATCGACAATGAGTAAAGTCGGTTTATTCGGCTCCGTACGCATCTCCGTATTTTCTTGCTGTATCTGTCCGAGTATTTCGTTTTCCTCTGATATTCCTATTCTTTCCCCGACTCCGGCCGTATCCAGTTTATCCGGTGAAGAGATAATCTCCTGTATCTCCGGAAGTTCGATCGGAAGCGATACCGTAAACGTACTTCCTTTTCCAACCTGGCTCCTGACGAAGATCGCCCCGTTATGCAACTTGACAAACTCACGGCATAAATGCAATCCGATGCCTGTACCGACCACGGTTCCCGATTTATCTTCTGACGGTATCTGATAGAAACGAGTGAAGATCAAATCGTATTTATCTTCTTCAATCCCTATCCCTGTATCAATGACCTGGATCAATAACATGCTTTTTCCATCCTCATCCTGTTGCATGCTCAGGTTAACAGATATCTCCCCTCCTTCAGGTGTGAACTTGAAGGCGTTACTTAATAAATTGGATACGATCTTAAAAACCTTATCCGTATCGAATTTCATAACCAACGAAGGGAAGGAAGTTGTATACGAAAAACGAATATTCTTTTTCTCCGACAGTTCCTTAAATGAATAAGTAATATTCCTGACAAACAACACGATATCTCCGGAGGACAAAAGTAACTGGACACCCTGCACATCGATCTTCCTGAAATCGAGTAACTGGTTTACCAAACGTAACAACTGGTTTGCATTCTGGTAGATCAACTTCAGTATCATCTGATTCTCCGGGTTACTTTCGCTCTTCATCAGCTTCTCTATCGGTGTAATGATCAAGGACAAAGGTGTACGGAACTCATGGCTGACATTGGTGAAGAAGCGTAATTTCATCTCATCCATTTCATGAAGCTGGTTAACCCGTATCCGTTCCTGTTCTTTCTCGAATTTACGCTTCTGGATATGAAGAATACCCCGGATAATAGCGAACACGATAATGGCAGCCAGAATACAATATAAAAAGATCGCCCAGTTGGTCCCCCAGAAAGGAGGCATGATCGTTATCTTTAATTTTATCGGCTCCTGTCCCCAAACACCGTCATTATTTTCTGCTTTCAACAGAAAGGTATAGGTTCCGGGAGAAAGATTGGTATAAGTAATGTTCCGGTTTACCGCATCAATGGTAGCCCATTTTTTGTCGAAGCCTTCCATTATATACGAAAAGCGGTTCTTCTCCGGAAGAAAATAGCTAAGAGCCGCGATATTCAAAGAAAAACTACGTTCATCGTACTGCAACGACAACTCGTTGCAATAGCTGATATCATCTTGCAAGATGATACGCCCATTATATGGCTGTCCGGGCAAAATCTGATCATTCTGTACCAGGAAGCCCGTAACGGCAACTGTCGGAGGATAGAAGTTATACTTTATCCGGGAAGGATTGAAAACAGTCAGTCCGTTCGTTCCTCCGAAGATCAGTTCTCCTGAAGCAGAGCGGCATACACTGTTCCGGTTAAAAACGCGGCCCTGTACACCCTCATTTTCATAATAAGTAATACAATTGAACTGATATGTCCCGTCTTTCTTATAATACGGGGTTAGCTGGAGCAAACCGTTCTTCGTCCCAAGCCACAAAACATACGTATCATCTTCCCGGATAGACATAATATCGTTGTCAGGCAAACCATTCGTTTTATCCAGTTGATATAGTTTATCGTGGGAAGGGTCATAGACGGTCAGTCCGTTATTACAGCCAATCCACAACAGATTACGACTATCCCGGTAAACCGTATTGATCGCTTTATCATTGAAAACTTCCTCCCTGTTCACCTCCCCTTTAAAAGAAGATACACGCCCGCTTTTCGTATCGAGCATATTCACCCCCAACGAGGTGCCTATCAATAATTCATCCTTATTACCTTTTGATATGGAATAAATATAATCGGAGCCCAATGGATTCTCCGGGTCGCCCGAATGGAAATGTGACCATTCCCCCGTCTTGAGGTCCAGACAATCCATACCTCCTCCCAGCGTACCGATCCAGAGATTGCCGGCCTCATCTGCATAAAGACTGTAGACACTGTTGTTCGACAACTCTTTCAAACTGTCGGTCTGAGGACGGTAATGTTTAAAACGGTTCCCGTCAAAACAATCCAGTCCACCGACATAAGTACCGATCCAGAGATTACCGCTGGCATCATTTTCCAGACAAACAACAATGTTACTGCTGATACTCGACGGATCAGCCGGATCATGGCGATACTTGCGGTATTGCCCGGTAGTCCGGTTGTAATATAACAATCCGTTCCCGTTAGTCCCGATCCACAAATTTCCGGAACGATCTTCCAGGACGCAATTACAATCATTGATCTCCGCATCCTCAGCTTCCATAACCGGATAACGGAGCGAACGGAACTTAAAGATACTTTCATGATAATAGTTGATACCATTCTTGTAAGTACCTGTCCAGATAATTCCCGTATCATCCTTATATAAACTGATCACACTGTTTTGGCTGATACTCCGCAGGTCGAACGGATTATTCTTCAGGTAACGGATCGTTTCCGTCTTCTTGTCCAGCAGATTCAGGCCACCATGATCGGCAGCAATCCAGATCACACCTTCCGAATCTTCCTCCACTCCCCGTATCAGCGAAGAATTTAGGGGAAGAGGCGAAGAAGTATTATATTGTTTCCACCTGCCATTCCGCGGAGTGAAACGGTACAATCCCCCATAACTTTCCGGATCCGGATAAACCCAGATCTCGTTATCACTATCTATGAACAACATGAATCGTCTGGCTTTACACACTTTTTTCAGATGGCCGTTCTTCAAGATGGACTTTCCCTGCTGCAAATCGATCATCTCGATTACACCGGAGGTATGGATCACATATAGAATCTCCCCTTTCTGATAGACATCGCACACCTGCCCTTCCGACGGATCAACCGGATAAACGACCGCTTTCCTTGTGGAATAATCATAGGCGTACAATCGGTTATCTGAAGTACAGAATATCAATTGCAGGTCTTTCCCTTGAAAGACGCCTGATATATTAGCTGGCAAATCCAATTCTTTTCGGGCCTCATCCAACGTCAGAAATATATTTTTAACCGGATTATAGACCCCGACTTTTCCGTCTTCATAAGAGATCCACAGATTTCTGTCTGCTGTTTCCGTAATCTGGGTCACATAGGCTTCCGAAAACAATGCACCATCCACTTCATGCCGGAAGGCGCGGAACTCATAGCCGTCGAAACGGCTCAGTCCTGAACTCGAACCAAACCACATAAATCCTTTCCGGTCTTTATAGATACAGGTCACTTCATTAGACGATAACCCGTTGTTTACATCCAGGCGGTTAAACAGGATTTTATTCTCTACCCCTTGTACGAGAGTAATCGTATAGAGTAAACAAACAATAATATATATAAATCGTATTCTATTCATACAACAGTAATAGATTAATCGGTTTCATCTCCTTTATCCCTGATAACAGGTTTACAAACTTATCATTTTTTGTCTGTACAGATAGGGGATATTTGTAACTTTTTACGGGCTATTTTGTTATTGTAATCAGAATATCAGGGATAATAAGCATTATTATTCACCTATTATCATGATATTTACAAAATAAAACACAAGGATATAAAAGACCGTAAAAAAACAAGGATCAATATACAAAACCGGAACAAGCATCGTTATTATGTAAACTATTCCGATTAAATTTGTAAGAATAATAAGGTAACAAATATGGCAGTAAAGAAAGACAGAGTACTTTGGGCAGATGATGAGATCGATTTGTTGAAACCTCACATTTTGTTTTTGCAGGATAAAGGGTATGAAGTGGTTCCGGTAATCAGCGGGCAGGATGCAATCGACTGTTGCAGGGAACAATCGTTCGATATTATTTTCCTGGACGAGAACATGCCGGGCCTGACCGGTCTGGAAACACTCGCCCACATTAAGGAAATTAACCCTAACGTACCGGTCGTCATGGTTACTAAAAGCGAAGAGGAAAGCATTATGAACCAGGCAATCGGAAACAAAATTGCCGACTACCTGATCAAGCCGGTCAACCCGAACCAATTGCTTCTTTCCATCAAAAAGAACGTTCATAAAAATGTGATTATTTCGGAAACGACAACAGTCGGCTACCAACAGGAATTCAGCCGCATCGGTATGCAGATCAACGATTCGCTAACGACCGACGACTGGATGGAATTATACAAGAAGCTGGTGTACTGGGAGTTGGAGCTGGAAAGCAGCCAGGTACAGATGACCGATATGCTGCGGATGCAAAAAGAAGAAGCAAACAACGCTTTCGGTAAATTCGTAAAAAAGAATTATGTAAACTGGATACAGAACCCTGCCGAACGTCCTTTGATGAGTCCGGATCTTTTCAAGAAAAAGGTATTCCCTTTGCTGGACAACGATGAAAAGGTGTTCTTCATCCTAATCGATAATTTCCGTCTGGACCAGTGGCGTGTCGTCAAAGACCTGCTGGCAGAATATTTTACATTCGACGAAAGCCTGTATTACAGTATTCTTCCTACCGCCACACAGTATGCCCGCAACTCTATTTTTTCGGGCCTGATGCCTTTGCAGATAGAAAAGATGTTTCCGGACTTATGGGTGGATGAAGAGAGTGAAGAAGGAAAAAACCTGAACGAAGAGCCTTTGATCCGGACACAGATCGACCGTTTCCGTAAGAAATACACCTTCTCTTATAACAAAGTACACGACTCACAATATGGTGAAAAGCTGTTGAACATGATCTCTTCACTGACGCACAACCAGTTGAATGTCGTTGTCCTGAACTTTGTGGATATGTTGTCGCATGCCCGGACAGAAATGAAGATGATCCGCGAACTGGCACAAAGCGAAGCTGCCTACCGCAGCCTGACCCGTTCCTGGTTCCAACACTCAACCACCCTGGAGTTGTTCAGACGCATCTCCGATAAAGGGTATAAAGTGATCGTTACGACCGACCATGGAACAATCCGCGTCAATAACCCGATCAAAGTGATAGGAGATAGGAATACCAATACCAACCTCCGTTACAAAGTTGGTAAAAACTTGAATTACAACCCCAAAGAAGTATTGGAGATACGCGATCCGGAAAAGATAGGCCTGCCCTCTCCCAACCTGAGCAGCAAATATATATTTGCCATGAACGATGATTTCTTTGCATATCCGAACAACTATAATTATTACGTTTCCTATTATAAGAATACATTCCAGCACGGAGGTATCTCGATGGAGGAAATGATGGTGCCGTTTATTACCATGATACCAAAATAATTGAAAATTGAGAATTGAAAATTGAAAATTAATATACCTTTGCGGGTAGATTACAAATGATCAATAATCAATAGACATCATGAGTATTATCAAGATTGAAAATTTAGATACCATCCGCCAGGCAGCCAAAGAATTCATTGCCGGAATGGATGACCGTACCGTCTTTGCCTTCTACGGAAACATGGGAGCCGGAAAAACAACTTTTATCAAAGCGATCTGCGAAGAGCTGGGCGTAGAAGATGTGATTAACAGCCCGACATTCGCCATTATCAACGAATATCGCAGCGATACGACCGGCGAGTTGATCTATCATTTCGACTTCTACCGTATCAATAAGATCAGCGAAGCGGAACAGATAGGCACGGAAGATTACTTCTACAGCGGTGCCCTTTGCTTCATCGAATGGCCGGAAAAAGTTGAAGAGATGTTGCCGGGTGATGTGGTAAACGTAACGATCAGCGAAAACCCCGACGGATCACGAACCGTAGAAGTGAAATAACCGATGGAACCTACCGATTATTTCATACTAGCCATCTTCATTGCCCTGGGAGCATTTTCCCTGGTCGCTGCCATCTTTAACTTCGACTGGTATTTCGAAACCAGCGGAGCAACGACTTTCGTAAATAAATTCGGAAGAAAAGGAGCACGTATATTTTATGCTTTATTAGGATTAGCGTTAATTGGCTGCGGCACACTCGGTTTGATTTACTGGTAAAAAAATAATGCATCATAAACAAGGAACAGAAGTCTGTCTTAGGATTTCTATTCCTTGTTTTTCTTACCTTTGTATCCAACTAGTATTGCAATTGTATTTACCTGTCTAAATAAAAAACTTATGAAGCGAATTAATTGTATCCATTACATCGTAGCATGTATGCTACTTATGTGTTTTACTGCCTGTGATAAAGAGAACTCAACAATAGAAGATGAGATTCCCGCAGCAATCAAAAGCGACTTCTCCAAAAGATATCCATCTGCTGAGATCACTTCTTTCATGAATTATTCGGATGGCATCGACCAAATAAAATTTAAAGATCCGGAACAAAATGAGGCATTGATCTCGTATGTCAATGATAGCTGGAAAATGACCTATACAGAGATCAGCGATATCCAACAACTCCCCATTGAAGTTCAGACTTCTTTCCTGCAAGCCGGATATATTGGCGTACAGGACATTGAGATATTTAAAACAGAACGAGCAGGGATAACAAGGCCCCTTTACACATTACATTTCACGTATCCCTGGAAAAAATCCGACAACATGCAACATTATATTTATATCAATGACGACGGACTTTACTTGAGAACCCTTAGATGTACCCCAAACGATACACGCTGGTTTGTAAATCTGCCCGAAGACCATTTTAATTTTATACACGAAAAATATAAAGGGGCAGAGATAAGAGGATACATGAATGACGGAGAGCATGAATACTTCATCCTTCACAATGATACAATTAAACATGTTTTCTTTCATGGGGAAATAGCAACGGACAGAGGTTTCTGGAGAAGGACAGTGTATGAATTAAGCATGGATACTCCTATCCCGGACAATGTTGCCAAAGTATTAAAACATGACAACCCGGACTTTATCTATACAAACCTTTACTATATCGAATCTGAAGAAGGAAACTCATATCTTTTCCAGGATAAAAAACGTGATGACGAATTAGGATACACTATCGGCGAAAACCTCCAGCCTGCTGAAGAATAATACGACTTTATCACTTTCTATATAAAACAAAAAGAGACAACTGATGCATTAATGACCGGTTGTCTCTTTTATTTTATCCAATAATATCTTCTCTATTCCATCAACATAAAGTCAAGCTGCTTACGTTCCAGATTGGCATTTGCGATCTTCACCGTTACAGGATCACCCAGACGGAAGCGGCGTTTCTTACGACGACCGATTAGGCTGTATGTCTCTTCATCCATATCGTAGAAATCATCTCCTAAGTCGCGGATAGGAACAAGGCCTTCGCACTTGTTCTCATTCAGCTCAACATACAATCCCCATTCGGTAACACCGGAGATCACACCGTCGAACACCATGCCCAACTTATCCTGCATAAACTCAACCTGTTTATACTTGATAGACGCACGTTCAGCATTTGCCGCAACCTGCTCCATCGTAGAACAATGGTCGCATTTTTCTTCATATTTTGCCTTTACCACGCTGCGTCCGCCTTCAAGATAACGTTCCAGCAAACGGTGCACCATCATATCCGGATAACGACGGATAGGAGAAGTAAAATGAGTGTAATATTCAAAAGCCAGACCATAATGGCCGATATTCTCTGTCGTATAACGTGCTTTCTGCATCGAGCGGATTGCCAATGTTTCAATCAGATTTTCTTCTGGTTTATCATGCACTTCGTCCAGCAAACGGTTCAGGTTGCGGGAGATATCGATCTTACTGCTGCCTTCCGTTTTCATCTTATAACCGAAGCGGCGGATAAAGGCGGCAAAATTCTCCAGTTTATCCGGATCGGGCAGATCGTGGATACGGTAGACAAACGTTTTCTTTGTCTTTCCTTTAGGCACTTTACCTACAAATTCTGCTACTGTACGGTTCGCCAGCAACATAAATTCTTCAATCAGTTTGTTGGCATCTTTCGATTCCTTGATATAAGTACTGATCGGTTTTCCGGTTTCGTCAATTTCAAACCTTACTTCAAAGCGGTCGAAGTTAACGGCTCCGTTCTTAAAACGTTTTTCACGCAACTTCTTTGCTAATGCGTCCAGGATCAGTATTTCGTCTTTATAATCACCTTCGCCTGTTTCGATCACCAACTGCGCCTCTTCGTAAGTAAAGCGGCGGTCGCTCTTGATCACGGTACGTCCGATACGCGATTTCTTCACGTTGGCCTCTTCGTCCAGTTCAAAAATAGCGGAGAAGCATAACTTCTCTTCGTCCGGACGCAAGGAACATATCTGGTTACATAACCGTTCGGGCAACATCGGAATCGTACGATCCACCAAATAGACAGAAGTCGCACGGCTTTCCGCTTCACGGTCGATCAGACTTTCAGGTTTTACATAATGAGTTACGTCGGCAATATGCACGCCCACTTCCCAGTTTCCATTATCCAGCCGGCGAGCCGAAAGGGCATCGTCAAAGTCCTTAGCATCTTTCGGGTCGATGGTAAAGGTCAGGACTTTACGGAAATCCTCACGCCTAGCAATTTCTTCTTCCGGAATAATCTCCGATATCTTATTTGCCGCCTTTTCCACATTTTCCGGATAAGTATACGGCAGGCCGAATTCTGCCAGTATCGCATGCATTTCGGCTGTATTCTGACCGGCCACACCCAGGATATCGACCACTTCACCCAGCGGGTTCTTGGCTTCGTCCGGCCATTCAACGATACGGACAATGGCTTTATCGCCATTCTTGCCGCCTTTCAGTTTTTCTTTCGGGATAAATATATCGTTTGCCAGCGTCTTGTTCTCGGTGATGAGGAAGGCAAAGCCTTTCGTTACCTGCAATTTACCGACAAATGTCTTTTTCTGGCTTTCCAGTACTTCGATCACTTCGGCTTCCGGTTCAGCGCCCTTGCGTTTGGCAAACAACTGCACCTTCACTTTATCGCCGTCCATCGCATGTCCGGAATTCCGTTCCGCTACGAAAACCGGCGCACCACCATCTTCCGGTATAAACGAGTTTTTTCCGTTGCTCCGGCGTCCGAATGTACCGATCGCAGTGGTCCCCAGACCGTTATACCGATAACGTCCGCGGTCTATTTCTGTAATAAAATTTTCGGCAGAGAGATCATACAGCAGGTCTACAACCTGTAGCTTCTGCACCTGGCTCTCTACGCCAATCAGTTTGCTAATCTGTTTATAGTTAAATGGTTCCTTGGGAGAGGATTGAAATACGGACATAACGGAGTGGAGCATGGCTTCTTTCTTCATACGTTTAGCCTTGTTCTTCTTCGGTTTGTTTTCTCTATTATCCTTCTTCCCGGATTTGTTTTTCGTCATATATTTTTTGTAATTAAATGAGAGATAAATCATCTCTCTCACAAAATAAACAAATATAATCGATATACTGTTTACAAACAGGTTAAATTATATTGTTCACTTTGCCGGTTGTTTAAATTTGTAAGGCTCCGGCCCGCTTGCTCCGGGTTTACAAACAAAAAGACTACCGCTAAGGGGATATTCTTCCAGTTGTTGTTCCGAAAGTCCGGCCCGTGCCGTTGTTATGTAGAGCGTATTCATATCCTCGCCGCCGAATGCACAGGAAGCGACATGAGGAGCCGGCACCTCTACTTTTGCCAGCAATTCTCCCGTATAGGGATTGTAACAATAAACACCGAAACCTCCCCATTGGGCTACCCAAAGGTTATCGTTGCTATCGATCGTCATACCGTCGGGGGAACCGGTACCCGGACGCATCATAACAGCCACCCCGTCGAACAGGATCTCGGCCGTCTTTTCATCATAACGGTAACGGGCAATCCTTCCTGTTGCCGTATCGTTATAATACATGTATTTCTTGTTGGCAGACCATACGATACCGTTGGAGATCGTCACTTCATCCAACTTGGTCGTTACGGTTCCGTCAGGAAGTACGGTGTAAAGTGTTCCGGCGCCTTTAGGAGCACCGAATCCCATCGTACCGATCCACAGACGGCCAGCCGGATCGCATTTCCCGTCGTTACAGCGAACCTTTCCTTCGTGGTCGGGTATCGGAGCGATGGATGATAAACCGCCGTCGTTCAGGTTTACCCGTACGATCTCATCCTGAAGGGAGACAACAACCGTACTATCCGTTTCCGGCACTACGGTAGACACCATGCGGTCGAACTCCCAGGTTTTACAATCCTGCTTTTCTGGATAATACTCATATAATGTTTTGCCTTCGATATCCACCCAGAATAACGTATTTCTATCCGGATGCCAGATAGAACCTTCTCCGGTTGTCGCTTCTGCTTTAAAGGCTAAATTTGCATTGAGAACTTTCGGCTCGGATGAACATCCGCCTGTTATAAAAGGTATTGTCAACATAAGTATTCCTATTAAGTTTTTCATGGTAAATAATCAATTTCACTGCCTGTTATTAAGTGCAAATATAGCGTATTTTACTCATCAGCAGGTAATCGATATCAATTAAACGACCTTATTCGTGTTAAAAGTCCTAATCTTAGCTTCAAAGAAACAATCTAACGAATTAATTATGTAAATTTGCCGTTCAAACTAAAAATAACCGATGAGCGTAGTAATTAAAGAAGTTACCAGCAAAAAAGAGCTTAAGAAGTTCGTTAAGTTCAATATCGATTTATATAAAGGCAATCCATACCACATACCGGGATTGATTGAAGAGGAGATGGTTACGTTAGATAAAGAAAAGAATCCGGCTTTTGAAGTCTGCGATGCTGTCTATTATCTGGCTTACAAAGACGATAAGATAGTCGGCCGCATTGCCGGAATGATCAACCGCCGCAGTAATGAGGTGTGGAACCAGCAACGTGCCCGATTCGGATTCCTCGACTTTATCGATGACGCTGAAGTAGTAGACGGTCTGTTCAATGCTGTTGAAAAATGGGCGACTGAACAAGGTATGACTGAAATTCACGGGCCGATGGGATTCACCGACATGGATCATGAAGGGATGTTGGTTGAAGGTTTTGACCAGCTGGGTACAATGGCTGCCATTTACAACTACCCCTATTATCCGAAACATATTGAACGTATCGGTTACGAGAAGGATCAGGACTGGCACGAGTTCAAGATATATATACCCGAAGGTATTCCGGAGAAGCATCAGCGCATCGGAGAGATCGTAAAAAAGAAATACGGCCTGAAAACCATGAAGTTCAAAAAGACAAAGGAGATATGGCCGTATGCACAAAAGATATTCGAAACGCTGAACGAATCCTATGCACCTCTGTACGGCTTCGCTCCGCTGACACAAAAGCAGATCGACTATTATGTAAAAATGTATATTCCGATGATCCGCCTGGATCTGGTCACCCTTATTATCAGGGAAGAGGACGATACGGTAGTCGGTTTTGGTATCTCACTGCCCAGCCTTTCGCACGCTATGCAAAAAGCAAAAGGACATTTGTTTCCTTTCGGCTGGATACATTTGCTGAAAGCGTTGAAGACAAAGCCGAAGGTAATCGACCTCTATCTGACCGGCGTATTACCGGAATACCAGAATAAGGGAGTAAATGCGTTACTGTTTAACGATCTTATCCCCGTATATATCGGCTTAGGTGTCGAATATGCCGAAAGTAACCCGGAACTGGCCAGCAATAATGCCGTACAGGCTCAATGGGATTACTTCAAGCGTGAACATCATAAAACAAGAAGAGCTTTTATCAAAAAATTAAAATAAGGATTTTCTATGGAAGAACTGAATTCAACAATGCAACAACCGACAGCGTATAATGACGACGATATCAAGACGCTGGATTGGATGGAACATATCCGCCGGCGCCCAGGTATGTATATTGGTAAATTGGGAGATGGTAGCTATGCGGATGATGGTATCTATGTATTGCTGAAAGAGGTACTCGACAACTCCATCGACGAATACATGATGGGGTATGGCAAAACCATAGAGGTCACCGTAGAAGAAGGAACCGTTTCTGTCAGGGACTACGGACGCGGCGTTCCTCTGGGAAAAGTTGTCGACGTTTCCAGCAAGATGAATACAGGTGCCAAATACGACAGCAAGGCTTTTAAGAAGTCAGTCGGACTGAACGGTGTCGGTATCAAGGCCGTAAACGCCCTGAGCAGTTATTTCCTTATCACCAGTTTCCGCGACGGAGAATGCAAACGGGTGGAATACAGCAAGGCGATCATTACAGAAGAGTCAAAGATACAGCCTACTACGGAGTCAAACGGTACATCGATCTATTTCATCCCCGACCGCGAAATATTCAAGGAATACCAGTACAAAGACGAGTTCATCGAAAGTCTCCTGAAGAATTACGTCTTTCTGAATTCCGGCCTGACGATTATATTCAACGGCAAGAAGTTCCACTCCCGCAACGGGCTGGTCGACCTGCTGAACGAGAACATGACCACCGAACCGTTATATCCGATCATTCACCTGAATGGCGAAGATATTGAAGTGGTTATCACCCACAGTAACCAGTACGGCGAAGAATATTACTCATTTGTCAACGGCCAGTACACGACACAGGGGGGAACGCATCTTTCCGCTTTCCGTGAAACACTGGGACGTGTTATCAAAGAATATTACAATAAGAACTTCGAATACTCCGATATCCGTGCCGGTATCGTTGCCGCCATCAGTATCAAGGTGGAAGAACCGGTATTCGAAAGCCAGACAAAAACAAAGCTGGGATCGAAGGATATAGGCCCCGAAGGCCCTACGGTAGCCAAGTTTGTTGGCGACTTCATCAAGAAGGAGCTCGACAACTACCTGCATAAGAACGTAGACACCTCGGAAGCCCTGCTTCGCAAGATACTGGAATCGGAAAAAGAGCGCAAAGCCATTGCCGGTGTGACCAAACTGGCCCGCGAACGAGCCAAGAAAGCCAACCTGCACAACAAAAAGCTACGCGACTGCCGTATCCACCTGAACGATACCAAAGGCGACCGTACGGAAGAAAGCTGTATCTTCATCACCGAGGGCGACTCGGCCAGCGGATCTATCACCAAGAGCCGCGACCCGAATTATCAGGCTGTATTCAGTCTGCGTGGTAAGCCGCTCAACAGCTTCGGTCTGACCAAGAAGATCGTATATGAAAACGAAGAGTTCAACCTTCTGCAGGCAGCCCTCAATATCGAAGACGGCCTGGACGGTTTGAGATACAATAAGGTTATTATCGCAACCGATGCCGATGTCGATGGTATGCACATCCGCCTGTTGCTGATCACTTTCTTTTTGCAGTTCTTCCCCGACCTGATCAAACGTAATCATGTCTATATCCTGCAAACCCCGCTTTTCCGTGTCCGCAACAAGCAGAAAACGTATTACTGCTACAGCGAAGAAGAGCGTCTGGCTGCTATACAGGCCGTAGGAAAGAATCCTGAAATCACCCGATTCAAAGGATTGGGAGAGATCTCACCGGACGAGTTCAAGCATTTTATCGGCAAAGATATACGCCTGGATCCGGTTACAATGAAAAAAGAAGACCTGGTAAAAGATATGCTCGAATTCTATATGGGTAAAAATACCATGGAAAGACAGAACTTTATCATTGATAACCTGGTTGTTGAAGAAGATGTGGTTAATTAAACACGAAGAATGAAAAAGCGTATCGCCCTTTTCCCCGGAACATTCGACCCGTTTACCATCGGACATCAGTCGCTGGTAAGCCGTGGACTGGCTCTGGTAGACGAAATCATTATCTCTATCGGTATCAACGAGAAGAAGCAAACCTATTTCTCGATTGAAAAACGGATAGAAGCGATCAGTAACCTATATAAAGATGAACCTCGGGTTAAGGTGATGTCATACAACTCGCTCACGGTAGATTTTGCCAACGAGGTGGGTGCTGCATTCATCCTGCGTGGTATCCGTACGGTAAACGACTTCGAATACGAGAAAAGCATTGCTGACGTAAACCGTAAACTCAGCGGCATCGAAACGTTCATCCTGTTTACAGAACCCGAGCATACGCATATCAGCTCCAGCATCGTACGCGAACTGCTGAATTATGGAAAAGATATATCCCAGTTCGTGCCGAAGGGTACGAACTTATATTGACAACTTACGAAATAAAGATCAAAAATGAGACAAATCCTATTCACCCTGCTCGCAGCAATGCTCGTCATCACTTCGGCAGTGGCCCAGAAACCGAATCAGGATGCCCGCAAATTATCCATGGCCCTGTATGCCATATCGAATCTGTATGTAGATCCGGTGGATGATTCCAAGCTGGTAGAAGATGCGATTATCGGTATGCTGGAAAAGCTGGATCCACATTCAAACTATATGGATCCGGAAGAGACAAAAGAAATGACCGAACCTTTGCAAGGGAATTTCGACGGTATCGGTATCCAGTTCAACATGCTGACCGATACGCTATACGTTATCCAGGTTATTCCCGGTGGCCCGTCTGAAAAGGTAGGCCTGGTAGCCGGTGACCGTATCATCATGGTTGACGACACCCTAATTGCCGGTGTTAAAATGAAAACAACCGATATTATGAAGCGTTTGCGCGGGCCGAAAGGTACCGAAGTAAGCGTAAAGGTATTGCGTAATAAAAATCCGGAACTGATCGAATTCAAAATCATCCGTGGAAAGATACCTGTAACGAGTATGGATGCCGCATATATGGCCGACAAACAGACCGGATACATCAAGCTGAACCGTTTCGCAGCCTCATCTGCCGACGAATTCCGTGAAGCGCTTGCCAAGCTCCAGAAACAAGGAATGAAAAACCTGATCCTCGACCTGCAAGGAAACGGGGGCGGTTATCTCAACATTGCCATCGAACTGGCTGATGAATTCCTCAACAAAGACAAACTGATTGTCTATACCGAAGGGAACAAGCAGCCGCGCGACGAAGCCAAATCGACTGCACGCGGTGGATTTGAAGAAGGACGCCTGGTAGTATTGGTTGACGAATCGTCTGCTTCCGCCAGCGAAATCCTGGCCGGTGCCGTACAGGACTGGGACCGTGGAGTGGTTGTAGGACGCCGTACATTCGGTAAAGGTCTGGTGCAGAAACCAATCCCCATGCCCGACGGTTCTATGATCCGCCTGACAGTAGCACGTTATTATACGCCTACCGGACGAAGCATACAGAAACATTACGAAAACGGTAAACTGGAAGATTACCAGCACGACCTGATCGACCGTTATAACCGTGGCGAACTGATGAGTGCCGACAGCATCCATTTCCCGGACTCGATGAAGTACAATACACTGGAAACAAAACGTATCGTTTACGGTGGCGGCGGTATCATGCCTGACGTATTCATCCCGGTAGATACCACCCGCTATACGGATTATCACCGTAGCCTGGTTGCCACCGGACTGGTGAACCGTGTTGCCATGAATTATCTGGATCGTAACCGCAGTGAAATGAACAAGAAATATCCGAAGTTCAGCCAATATAAAAAAGGATTCGTCGTTCCCGAAGAGACGCTGCAGGAACTGATCGATCTGGGTAAAGAGGAAAAGATCGAGTTCAACGAAGAGCAATATAACCGTTCAAAACCGCTTATCACACTTCAGGTAAAGGCCTTAATAGCCCGCGACCTGTACGATATGGCTGAATATTTCCAGGTAATCAATGACGATAACCAAAGTTATCAGGAAGCGCTGCGCATCATCAATGATGAAGCAGTTTACAATAAGGAGCTGGGAAGGTAAAGAAGATTTCAATGCGAGCCTGTTATGGTTCTAAACAAATAAAGGGGATGTGCCAAAAATTAAATAACTGGTACATCCCCTTTTTAATTAGTTATCACATACGATTATCTTTGTATCCATATTTAAACTTTACAAAATGAATTTATCAGGAATAGACACTTTAATCTGGGATTGGAACGGAACACTATTAGATGATGTAGACGTAAACGTCAGGGTTATCAATGAAATGCTTTTAAAAAGAGATTTACCTCAACTGGATTTAAATACTTATAAGGAATTATTCTGCTTCCCAGTCAAACAGTTTCACAGACAAATAGGTATCGACTTTGAGAAAGAGTCGATTGAGGAAGTATCAGCCGAATATATGGAACGTTACAAGAGTTATGAGAAAGAGATAAAGTTGCATATGGATGTTCCTTTCATTTTAGACACAGTCAATAGCCTGGGGATCAACCAATATATCTTATCTGCTGCCGGAAAGAATGACCTGCTGCGTATGCTCGATCATTTCCGGCTGACCGGAAAGTTTAAAGGTATATACGGCTCGGGAGATATATGCGCAACAGGGAAAGTAGGGATCGGCCAGAAGTTATTGAAAGACAATTCCCTGAACCCGGACAAAGCCCTGATCATAGGAGACACATTACATGATGCCGAAGTGGCAAAAGCCTTAGGGATAAACTGTGTGTTGTATGCTGGGGGACATAATAGTCATAACCTCTTAATAGAAAAAGCTGAAGTAATTACAGACCTGAAAGATATTATCCAAGAATAAAAACACCCGATTGGAAACTCCAACCGGGTTAATAATATATAGTCCGAATACGGTCTTACATTAATATAAGTACAGTTCCTTCATCTTCTGGATATCTATACCTAAAGTCTCCGTAAGGAATTTAGTCATAGAACCATATTTCTTATCAATTGCATCATAAGCCGCATTCAGGTATTTTTCATCGACAGTAACCAGCGGGGCAATCTGAGGATAAATTTTCAAGAAACTGCTATACTTGCTTGCAATATAATCTTTACTAAGCAGATAATCCTTCATGATCGTTTCCTTATCCACATCAAGAGCCGAGAGTATAAGCATAGTAGCAACTCCCGTACGGTCTTTACCTGCTGAACAATGGAAGCTCAACGGCAAAGTATTTGCGTCCTGAACATATTTAAAGAATTCCTTATATTGAGCGACATAATCATCAAAGTTTACCATTTCAACATAAGAATCAATCATGATCTGTGCTGTTTCTTCTTCGCTCATACCCTTTGATATTGCTCCGATAATTTCATCTGAAAAGATATTACCCGCATTGATCTTTAAATCATAAGTATTCTTTACAGTAGATGGCAGAATATCCGGAGCAGCAGGCAACATACCACCCAGACCTCCTTCTTTTTCAGTATCAGTACGGAAATCGACAACAGTTTTCAAACCGGTACTTACCAAATAAGCAAGATCGGCTGCGTTCAATTTGTTCATTTCATCGGTACGGAATAATTTTCCCCAACAAACAAAACGGCCTTCTTTGTTCTTTATACCGCCCAGATCTCTAAAATTGTACCCTTTTTCGATAGGCAAACGTCTTTCAGCCAATAACACCTGACCTTCAGAAGTCTTAAACAAGAAAATGGATCTTTTTTGTGTATCGACACTCAACTCGAAAGAACCTTTCCCATCCCCACTCTTGCATGGTGTACTCATATCGATATCGTCTGCCGAAGAACCTGCATATAAATCCCAGGCATTATCACCAGAGACATTCAATGTCGCTTCTTTGGATGTCAGATCACGCACAAGTTCAACCTGTCCGCTTATATCTTTACCGGAATAGCCGGTAGTTGGTTTTTCATCATCATCATCACAAGAAGTTAATACCCCGGAAGCACAAAATAACAGCAATAAATAACTAAATAAACTCTTTTTCATAACACGCTTTTCTTCTCTATTTTACATTAATAAAGCTCGCAAGTTACAGGTTTAAAAACAATTACGCAAAATCAAAACCCCATTTAGGCTCATAAATGAAATTTAGAATATCGTTTATTTATTTTAGAATATAAAAGGAATCATCTGCTTTTCGAGACTCTTTTATATAATCCTCAAAGTCCCCATCTCTCCCTGTTCTGCTCCGTATCCGGATAAATATGCCATAGGCTGACTTTGTCTTTGATTATTTCCGCTATCCAGATGGCACGAACGTTATTTAACACCTCATCGGAGCAGACAGCGTATCCCTGCAATATAACGGTCGATCCTTTTACGAGTATGCAATAAAGATCATATCGGTAAGGAACGTCCCATCCGGCTCAGGATAATCCTTCCGCAGTAAATCGACTATTTCAAATTCGGCATCCGTTAAACCATCAGAAAGGTACTCTTCCTGATGGTAATAGATAAAGACTCTGATACTTTACAGCTGTTTTATCATAAGTTTCTATGGTTTCCTTCATTCTTTCATCTTC
This sequence comes from Parabacteroides sp. HGS0025, assembly GCF_000969845.1. Classification (NCBI taxonomy): domain Bacteria; kingdom Pseudomonadati; phylum Bacteroidota; class Bacteroidia; order Bacteroidales; family Tannerellaceae; genus Parabacteroides; species Parabacteroides sp. HGS0025. The sequence goes on along the minus strand of NZ_KQ033903.1, from coordinate 1,412,474 downwards.
GTACATATCTATTTTCTCCGTTAGTATAATTTGTCTGCAAGAATCTCTTTAGTAGCTTCTCTCACCTGATCTATGATCTCTTGTCCTCTTTTACAGGAAATACGAATACCCTCACCAACAACAAGCATGTCTTCAATAGTCGGATTTCCGTTTCCATTGGCCGTTGTGGCATGTTCACCATTATATCCACTACTACATTTTGTTAGATCGTACGCCGGTGCCAATTCCCATTGGGCGTTCCTATAATAAAAACTGAAGTTTTTAGCATGGTCGTCTTTGTTTTCAGCCAGTATATTAAAGACCATTCTTCGGAACATTTCTTCCACCTGAACAGGGTCTTGCGTGATGACCCCGGTTAAAGCCAATAAATTCTCATAAGTCAATGCCGGATAATGGATAGATTGGTTAAGTAAAGCTCCGGCTGTTGCGGTGTGTAAACGTTGCCCATCTTCTATATCAAATCGTTTTGTAGCAAAATATTTATTTTCAATAAGTTTAAAGTCAGGCACATTGATACCTGATGCACGAGCAGCTTTATTATATTGATATTCCATTTTACCCATATCTTTCGGATCATTGATATGACGGAATTTCAATATCCAATCTCCTTCCTCATCTTTATAAAGTGATTTTGGGCGACAGCCACCTGAATTACCACTATTAAAATAAAGAACATCGACATCCTTATCCGTTTTCTCGGCAAGCACATCGAGAGCTAAACTTTGCATATAATTTAATTCCGGTAAACCTTTTGGCTCACCGATATATAATTCAGGCACATACGATAAGGCCCCCATTCCGGAAGCGCCAACAATACTTAAACGTTGCACAGGAGTCAAGCTGGTATCATCTATCCCCTCTTTTTGCAATATCCTGTTTAAAAGATAACGCCCGTACCCATCAGGCAGGCTGTCTTCAAAAATTCCAAAATTGCCATAGAAAGGTTCTGCGGGGGCAATAAACAAACCTTCTTTCAAGTCTAATTGCCTTGGAGCAATAGAAAAACCGGATTTTAGCCATTCTTTATCATATTCAAAAGCACACCTTTGAGTTGGAGTCATAGCAAGTTCACCCACCTTTTTGTCTCCATAGAATACAGACACTTTATTTATCTGTCTGATTTTCTCCAAAGACCTTATCTTCCTGGTTTCACTCTTTTTCTTTCCTGACATTACGGCTTCCTCTTTTCCTGTTTAAATTCCTGTTTATCTCATCCAGTTCAGCCATTGTGTTGTATAATGGTTCTGACAATAATTGTTTCAAATCATTGGTATATCCCAACGCCTTTGCCAGTGCTACAAAAGAAACTAAAGATATGACATGCTTCGTTTCAAATTTCGCGATTGTAGCAGCAGGAACCTTACTCAAATCTGCCAAAGCATCCCGTGAGAGGCCTTTTTCCAAACGTCTCTTCTGACAGTTTTGTGCCAGAACCTTCATTATGGCTTCTGTCTTATCTTCGTCGAATGTATATAATAAAGTCATACTATAGTAGCAATAAACGGCTTAATCAATATTATTGTATTAGTTACAAAGATAATATTTATTTCCAGTAAATACAAAGAAAGGACAACTATCGAAAGTGTCGATGTATCTATATACCACTCTGCTCCCCATACTCCTTAATTTTCTCCTCACAAATCCGCTTTGTTATATCCCTAAGCAATTCTACTTTTGGAATAAGTGCATCGATATCCTCTTTAGTCACGACAAAGTGGGGATTGTACCGGGCATCTACATAAGCGGCTTTTAATAGTTTAAAAAGTCGTTTCTCTTCAGGAGTGTTCTGAGGGAACACAGTACTCAGATCATCGGAATAACGCCTGGTTGTAGAAGATAATTTGGATAGATTATGTTGTTTGTTATTTCTCAACGCAAATGTCAATCGGATAGCGTAATAATAATTTTCACAGGCTTGGTGAAGATAAAAAGATGCCATTTGATACCTTTCTCTTTCTTTATTTGTTATGGCATCATCAAAAAAGAAATTTCCTTTTTCAAACTTCTCATTAAAATATTCCTGTGCCTGCTTCTTTATCTCATCAAAGTTGAGTTTTCTCCTACGAGACAATTTGTATTTTCCACTATTATAAAGTATTACTCCTTCCTGCTTTATCTGTGTATGGAAATACCGTCCCTCTTCAATAAACTTATTAAGCTGTGCAATATCATCGTTAATAAACTCAACAGGGGTATCGCGGTCAAAATCTTTTCCGGCAAAGAAGATATCTTCTACGTTATCCAGTATGGTTTCCGCCTTTTTGCTGTTTATTCCGCTCGTTATCACGTAAATATCATAATCTGAAATTTTAACGGTAGGAATGCCGCCGTCTTCAATCCGTATGCTACGGCGAACATAATTGCCCCTCGCATAACTTCCATACAGAATAATAAACTCCGTCTGAGGTAAGCGACGAAGTATCTCCGTTACAAGAAAATTCAGTTCTTCCTGTTTGTCTTTAGGTAGATAAGCGATCGAGTCTTTCATTATGCTTGATTATGTACAACGTTAAAATACAAAAGTACAAAAAAAGCAGAATTGCCTTTAGCTTTTTGATTCTAAATCATATATTTGCACAACGTTCCTGTTTTTATTTGTTTTGTTTGTTATTACAAAATGAATAAGTCTATATAATACAGGTAATTAAAATATCATAGTATTAATATAGGCTCGATTCCCCCGAATCAGGCTTAAAAAGGAACGTATTCATATGGACAATAATAATATAGTTGGGATAAAAAGCTATTACTATCTGCTACAACAAATTACTTCTTTATTAAATCTGTCATTACCAGAAATCAGACAGAAATATATAAACTATCCATATTGCTTAATAGACTATTTCGAAAAAGAGGTGGAAGAAAAATCGATCGAGATACGATTTGACCAAGAAGAGTTTACATTGACTTGTCTTTTCAGCAATGATGGTAAATGTGAGTTTGTTTATTTATTCCCTGATAAAAATGAGTATATAAAAGGATTCATCTCTTATCTGGAGATAACCCAGAGCTACGACTATTTAAAGAATAGATGGACAACATCAGGCTGTTACATAAAAGCACAAACAATAGCCCATCTACCCAGTGACATTTGTCTGATGTTTTATAATTAATCGTATAGTCCCTAAACCATAAAAGACTATACCCAAAAGCCTCTTTATACTTTTTACAGGCACGGATTATACGGATTTGACAAATTGTTTATTTATCTGAACAATGAAATCTGTGTAATCCGTACTTGAAATATATTATCATGAAGAACTCACGAATATCAAACTGTCAATTCAACCCGCCTATGGAAAAGCTGTACGGGAGAGAATCAATACCTGCTGCCTTTTACACCACTGTCAGCAACTCAAGAAATAACATATCATCTTGCTTAAAGCAAACAAAACAATATTATGCTACCTATAGCAAATAAAACAAAAACAATCGACCAAATATTTATCATATATACTACATATTATCTATCTACTTACTGCACTCATTTGCTTTGTTATAGAGCATGAAAAATGTTATTCAACATACTTTTGTACTACAAAACAGTACCCGAAAATGCCAAATTCAATATTTATTAACATAAATCTCACTTCAAATAAACCTCAATCTCGTTTTAAACGAATTATATTTTCGTTTAAAACGAGATAAAATTCCCTTTCAGACGAATTATAAAAGCCATATATGAAGAAATTATTGTTAAATATTGTATTCGACAATCTTCTACAACACCAATTTGGCGCAATACACAAGTTACAAAAAGGGCTGTAATAAAATCTTTTTTATTCAAAAGCAAAGTATTATTATTTCATTTTGTCAAACCCCATAATTTCACTTCAAAAGTTCGTGTTGCCATCTTATCATTTCACGTAATATTCCACTTTAACACATTGCTTCAAAGGATAAAATATCTGTTTTCCAAATAATTACTATATTTAGGAACCCTATCGAATCAGTTCATATTAAATAGCAACAAAAGAATAAAAAGAAAAGATATATGATTGAATCCAAAAACGTCGATAAAGCAGGTACTACTTTCGGCAATATTCTGACCGACAGGTTGATTATACGGTTAGCAAACCCGGATGATGCGGAAGAAATATACGCTTACCGCTCTGATACTATTGAAAACCAATATCAGGGCTGGTTCCCCGAATCCGCAAAGGAAGTTCGTAATTATATAACCAATATGCCGATGACTATAGATATAGCCGACGTATGCTTTCAATTTGCCATTCTAACCAAGAATGAAAACCGCCTGATCGGAGATATGGGAATAATCTTCACAGGACATGAAAGAATGCAGGTAGAGGTCGGTTGTACGTTGAATAAAGCTTTTCAGGGCAAAGGATATGCCACCGAAGCATTGACGGCAATGGTAAACTATTTTTTCATGACCCTAAAGAAACATCGTATTGTAGCATCTATCGATCCAAGAAACACCGCCTCTATCCGACTTATCGAACGATTGGGATTCAGGAAAGAAGCTCATTTCAAAGAAAGTTATTTCCTTCGTGGCGAATGGGTAGACGATATAATTTATGCCATGCTCGATAAGGATTGGGGTAATAAACGGATACATTAAGGAAGAAAGACTCGTAGTCCCACTAGACTAATCCTGTTGGAAAATTTGAAAGTTATCTCAATCTTATTTGTGTATCAATGAAATAAAGTTTATCATCAATTCCATAAAGAACATTATTAGGAACTGCATCAAAAATTTCATATTGTCGTATTATCTCATTTGTGATAAAACTTTATGAATAACGGCTTTGTAAATATCTCGGTCATTAATAATTGCCGACACTGCTTTTGCATCGTAACCAAGAGAGTCTAACCGCCTTTTGATTTCTTCGGCTTCTTGCAAATTCCTCGCCTGCAGGAGAAATAGTGCTTTCAAACTCTCTACCGCCTCATCAATCTGCTGTTCTGGTGTCTTTTGTATGTTGTTCCTATCTAATTCTGTAACAAATATTTCATTATGCGATTGCAAAGATAATTATTCTCAATTGGAAATAACAGATTTGAGAAATTATAATTAACTTTGTAATATTAATATCAGTTCCTAACTATTAAGTTTTAGTGTAGATTATGTCATTCAAAGCCAAAGTTTCTATAGATGCAAATGGTATAAAAGAAGAACGTTCTGTATTATTTATACAGACTCTTTTACTTGGCCGAACTAAAAACAATATTGATAAAGGAACTACTCAATCTAATATTGATGGTTATATTGAGTTACTTGATTCATCAAATAGAATCAATGGCAAAATTACCGTTCAGGTAAAAACTGTATCTCTAAGGGATGAAGGACATAATAAGTTTCCTTGTCCTACATCTTTATTTGCATATGCAGAAACAACAACTGATAATGTCTTCCTTTTAGCGGTAGACCATTCTCAGGATAAAGTTTTATATAAACATATTTCGCCAAAACTTTTAAACGCGAATCGGGACAAAGAACAACAAGAGACGATAACATTGCACTTCACCACAAACGAGGAATTACGAAAAGACAATATTGACATGGTATTAAAAGATTGGTTAAGTATATGTAGCAGCCGTGTATATTGTTTAACTAATAGTGAAGCTATTTTAGAGGAGAATAGCGAATTGAAGTCATATTTGCAAAACATGCCTAAAATGGCAACCGATTTAAGGTCTTGTGATATTACAGAGATTCAAAACTTTACAGATGCGTATAACGGGCTATTAGAATCCGATTTTAGATACATTAAAAGTGTGCTGTTTCCTAATGTATGGAAACGAGGTATTGCAATATATACATATACAGATAATTCATTAGAGTATTCTCTTTATAATATAAATATGGGAGAACTTGTCGCACCGATAGTTCAAATGCCCCAATGCTCAATTTTCGAAATAAAAAACAAGCATGATTATGCTTCATTCTCTTGTACTGAAAATAGACTAAAAGAAAATCCTAAGTTATATTCTCTTTCTATCATTAAGAAACATATAGAAGACTTCATCAAAAATCAGAGGGTTATCCCTTCTGATGAGGTATTCTTAATAGAATATATTCATGAGTTTATCGAAGCAAATTGGAGATACTTACATTTAAAAAAGTATTCTGATTTGAATGTGTACTCGTTGATTCAACACTTTCAATCAAAATACCCATATATTGATAAAATGCCAGTACACTTAGTGTCAGGAGGAAAATCTATATATGTAAACACTGTATATAATGCTATTAAGCTTTTGTCCGAAATTGGATATACGACCATACCATATCCCTATCCAGCAAAAGGTTCTTATGGAAATACGGGGATGGTATATGATTTTTACTCTCCAACAACAGCGTTGGAAAAATCGCGAATAGTAATTTTAAATACAATACGTGCATATCAAAGTTTTATACAATCAGAGTTTCCTTTGTTGGCTGATAAACTTGATGCTTTTTATGGTGGCAATCTTATTTCTGTATTGGTAGACTACTCTGATCCAGAACATAAATTTATATTTCACATTCATTATTTCAGAAGTATCCTGCCATCTAATGAAAAAACTATTATGATTGAAGATATTAGTAAGTCAAGAATAATAACAGAGAACAATTTGTCTTCAGCAACAGATTTGTTTAGAAAAGAATCTGTGATGTTTAATGGTCGAGAGTTCTCTTGTTTCAGAGGAGGTGGACTTAGTGATATGACAATATTATTTGGGAAATATAATTGCCTAACCTATTTTTATGAATTATTAAAAACTCACTTTGATGATTATTTTAAGAGCATAGCCATTGATGGTTAGATGCTTTGATCGGTGTTAACTACATCGAACATTAAGAAGAAATTGACCCACGATTGAAGGGTCGTTATCCCAATAGCTTGGTACTGTTTATTGTGTAATTTCTAATATTTATATAATATGACTCGTTTATGTAGCAAAACATTAGGTTACTATATACCTTCTTTTTTTGAAATGCATATAGATACAAATATTGATGATCTTACCATTAATCAATTACCTATAAGGGATATGACTATTCTATTTCATGAATATATCCATTTTCTTCAGGATTTTACTACGTTTTACGGTTTATCAGCAATTTATACTCATAGTGAATATCTACATAGCGTAGTAAACAGAATTTATAACCATGGTTCAACTAGTTTTTCAGTCCCCTTTGAAATAAAGGACAATAATGATAATGTTCTTTTAAATAGGCAAATCTCCAAATTGACACTTGGTGATACTTCGGAAATAGATATATTAAAAATATCTGACATAACAAAAAGTTCTGATGAATTATTGCCAAATGTTTATTTTAATGCTATTCCTAATAGGATATTATGTACTGAAGATAATATTATGATATTTGGTGCAATGGCTATAATGGAGAATATGGCATATTTAATGGAATGCTGTTGCTCTCCAAAAGGTTATGAAAAATCACCTGATTTTCCATATACTGCTGCAGAAAAAGTTGCTGAATTTTATTCACCTGAATTTGCGAAAGATAAACTTAAGGTTTTAGCACTTTGTGATATAAGTCTACAATGCTCTAATCCTGGTGTGTGTTTTGTTAATATTATGGAAGGTGTTGCAAAGAAAAGAATAGTCTTTGATACGCCAGAATCAATTTATGATTATTTCTATTCACAAGAAACAGTGCATCATGGCAGTTTAGAACATAAGTCATTTCTAGAACAATATAAAATAATGTTAATGCGAGTTCAAACGCAATTAAAAGGTTATCTTCAGAATATGCCAATGCTTGAATCATACTATAAGTGGATTGATAACATTGTTCGTTTTGCACTTGATTGGAGAGAAAATGATCCCTATTTTTTGCTTAAGATGGCTAATCATGCAGATTTAGCAACAAATGGATGTTGGGGCAAGGCTGTTCATGATGTTGGTACTCCTCTCATGGTCAATAGTCTTGGACATTATTTCAAGATCCTATCAAATGACTGTCCCTTAGATATGGATGTCGAATATTTTAGAGCGTTACGAGAAATAGAGAATCTATTTGAAATAGGCAAAGTTGAATGTTCTATGTATGATTGGTGTACTAATTCTCTAAAATCTTCGCCCAATGATTTGTGCAATGTAGCTCCTTGGGAAAAGTGTAGTGAAAAAGAACTATGCCCTTATGCTCTATTTTGGAGACACTGGAAACTCTCTGGATACAAGCCATCGCAAAAATAGAGGTGTTTATAATTAATGATTATAAAACTTTGATTACCTTTGCACACGATAAAGCGTTCTTTTTAATCATGCAGAATAAGACAGATAGGGGAAATTTGCTTGTTTCTAAATCGTTACCTGTCGCAAATTCAAATTCTGTAAATCGTTTGTTTTCAGCGAGAAAGATAAATTACAATGTCTCCTCTGATGAGTTGTCAGATTTTTAGTAATGCCACATAACTCCGCAATTTCCTTCAAATAGGCATTCATTTTTTGATTCGTAGGAAAAGGCAAAAGAAAACCTTGTTTTCTTATTGGGTGCTTATCATATTTATCTAAAATAGCTTTTGCCTGTGGTAACAATGGTATATGTGACCATTTCTTTGTTTTCTGTCTCTGCATTTTAATCCACACCTTACCTGATGAGGTTGTATAAAGATGTTCTTGTGTTAAGTTCTTTGCATCAATAAAAGCTAAACCGGTGAAACAGCAGAATAGAAAAGCATCTTTAATCTGTTCCAATCTCTGAACTGTAAACGTTTTATTAAACAAAGTCTGCAATTCTCTCTCATCTAAGAACGGACGGTCTATATCTTCAATATGTAAACGAACCGAACTCAATGGATTCTTTTTAATATGACCTGCTTCAAAGGCTATCCGTAGAACCTTACCCAGATTACGCAAATACTTGACTGTCGTATTATTCCCTATGTTTTTTTCAGACCTAAGGAAAAATTCAAAGTCAGTTACGAATACATTATCAACTCGCTCTAATGGAATATCATCTTTGTTATATTTCGTTCTGATAAAATCCAAAAGGTGATTTCTTGTTGTATAATGACGCTCTAATGTAGCATAGGTATAGCCTTTTCCTATCAAAGCCTTCATCTTATCATTGTGTTCATCATAAGCAGAAAATAAAGTAACCTGTTTATAACTTATTATCCCCAGATAGTTATCTTTAATATTCGCTGCCGTTACTTCAATTCCTCTTTCTTCCAAATCACGCATCGAATCACAAAGTTTGATATATACATGATCCAAATAAGTATTCAAACTCTTAGCCGCAGCAGATTTACCCATTGCTCGATTTGTCGCTTGATTCCATAAAGTAGGGTCAACATTATGTTTACCTATAAATTCAACTCGCTCCCCATTTAAAGTAATTCTAATAGTTATAGGAACTTCACCATTAGTATAAGACTTATCTTTCCTTATAAAGTAAGTCACCTTGAATGTTGTTTTCTTCATAAAAACACGTCTTTTAAATGTTAAACAGTGGGAGAGTTTCACAAGATATTTAATTATATTTCAACCAGTTAAGCACCCAGTAAAATGTTAAAGAGTGGCCAGCCATGAACCACACATTTTAATCCCCGATTTGGCACCTAAACAACCTTATTTCGATATGATTTATCTATTTCTGAAAGAGGAAAGAAAACGTCGTAATCACCTAATAAACAGCATAAAACAAAAAAAATCCTTCTAAGAACATCTTAGAAGGATTTTGCATTTTGTGCGGCTGAAGGGACTCGAACCCCCACGCCGTGAAGCACCAGATCCTAAGTCTGGCGTGGCTACCAATTACACCACAGCCGCATTTGGATTGCGGTGCAAAGGTAATCCTTTTTTATTAATCTGCAAGTTTTTCAGCGGAGATTTTACTTTTTATCTGCCTCAAAGACTATTCATCAAAAAGTTTCATCTGTCCTGTTATCTCATCGATAATATCCGAATTACTCTGATCCAGCTCTTCATCGTCATCCTCCGAATTACCGGTGCTCCCCTCTCCTGTCGGTTGATCAGGTGACGCAAACCGGGTCGGTTCAAGTTCGTTGACTGTTTCTACCTCAAAGGTAGTGATACGTTTGCCTTTCGCTTTGAAACCTTTCACAGCGATAAACTCTTCGGCATCCAGCACAAGAGGTTCGCGGAAAGCGTCGTGACCACCGAATACCACCTCGATACGCGGATACGTTTCGTCGGTAAGCAACAGCAAGCGGCTCTTCGGGTTGTCCCCCAGGAAGTTCTGTTTACGGCTGCCGGCTTCAAGCTGGAAGCGTTTCATATAAGGATATTTCTGATCTGCATCATACAGGGCAGCTGTCCATACCTTATTCGCATCGAATTTCTCGATTATCTGTATATTATCTTCGTAATGGTTACTAAGATCAAAGTTCGTTGTGTAGAAGTCACCGTTGCGCAAAACAACCAAGATCACATCGTCGCTCTGGAACTCGCCCAGTTCATCGCCACGTCCGTCATAGTTCAGGCGTAACACATCCCAGTCGAACCAGACCTGACGTCCTCCAAGAGTCGAGCTACCCTTTTGTTTCAGGCTGATCTTATGCACATCGGCTTTTGTCAGGATATTACCCATCGAACCACGTCCCTTGATAGCAATCTCACTGAAATCTTTCTCAAAGACAAGCAACTTCTGACGTGGTTTAGGTTTCAGTATCACTTTCACCGTTTCAGCTTCTCCATTCGGGTTGGCACTGAAATACAGGACACGTGATCCCTCTGATCCTTTCGTTACATCATACTCCTTGTCACGCGTTACCCCTGTAACGGCAAAACGCTTGATATAGTTATAACCGACTTTACCATCGCGATAGATAACATTATAGATCGTACGGTTATCGTTGCGCTTGAACACATTCAGATATAATACGTCTTTTCCGACAAACATCTTATCGCAAACCTTCACGATCTTATACGTACCGTTGCGATAGAAAATAATAACATCGTCGATATCAGAGCAATTGCAAACATACTCGTCCTTTTTCAGGCTCATACCGATGAAACCTTCGGCACGGTTGATATACAGTTTTTCGTTTGCTTCCACTACTTTGGTCGCTTCAATCGTATCGAAGTTGCGTACTTCGGTCATACGCGGATGATCCTTGCCATATTTCTCCTTCAGCATAACGAACCAATCGATCGTATAATCTACGATATTTTCCAGATGATGGTTGATACGTTCGATCTCTTCGCGTATCTGGGCAATCAGGGCATTACTCTTATCCGAATTGAATTTAAGGATACGGCCCATCTTGATCTCCATCAGTTTAAGAATATCCTCGCGGGTCACTTCACGGATAAAATCAGGTTTGAACGGAGTCAGGCGCAGGTCGATATGGGCAATCGCTTCATCCATATCTTTCGCGTTTTCAAACTCTTTATCCTTATAAATACGTTCTTCGATAAATATCTTTTCGAGGGAAGCAAAGAACAGCGTTTCTTCCTGCTCCGCCTTATGGATTTCCAGCTCGGTACGCAGCAGATGCAAGGTATCGTCTGTTGAATGGCGCAACACGTCACTTACCGTGAGGAAGTGGGGTTTGTTGTCCATGATCACACAACAGTTCGGAGAAATACTGATCTCACAATCGGTAAATGCGTACAGGGCATCGATCGTTTTATCCGATGAAACGCCCGGAGCCAGATGCACCAGTATCTCTACGCCGCTTGCCGTATTATCGTCTACCTTCTTAATCTTGATCTTTCCCTTATCATTTGCTTTCAGGATCGATTCGATCAGGGAAGAAGTCGTTCTCCCATAAGGAAGTTCGCTGATAACCAATGTCTTGTTATCCAGCTTTGTTATTTTGGCACGGACTTTTACGGAACCACCGCGTTCGCCGTCATTATATTTTGTTACATCGATAAATCCTCCCGTCTGGAAATCTGGATACAAAGTGAACTCCTCCTCTTTCAAATAGGCGATCGATGCGTCCAGCAACTCATTGAAGTTATGCGGCAATATTTTGGAAGAAAGACCAACCGCAATACCTTCGACACCCTGAGCCAGAAGCAGAGGGAATTTTACCGGAAGAGTGACCGGTTCTTTGTTACGTCCGTCATAAGACAGTTGCCAAAGGGTTGTTTTCGGGTTGAACACTGTTTCAAGAGCAAACTTGGAAAGACGCGCTTCGATATAACGGGGAGCAGCGGCACCGTCACCGGTCAGAATATTACCCCAGTTTCCCTGACAGTCGACCAACAAGTCTTTCTGTCCCAATTGCACCAGCGCATCGCCGATAGAAGCATCACCATGCGGGTGAAACTGCATGGTATGTCCGACAATATTAGCCACTTTATTATACCGTCCGTCATCCAGACGTTTCATAGAGTGAAGGATACGACGTTGCACCGGCTTCAATCCGTCGTTGATATGCGGCACGGCACGCTCCAGGATTACATACGAAGCGTAATCCAAAAACCAATCCTGATACATCCCTGAGAGATGATAGGATACACGTCCTTCCCCTTTACCGGGTATTTTGTATTCCGAATGTGTAGCAGCATCAGACGGCTCATTTGGTTGAGAGTCTGCATTTGTTTGCTCTATTTCCTCGTTTTCGTTTTCTCCTGTGAAATCTTCAATATCCTCTGGTTTCATATACTTATATCGTGCTCTTTCTTCTATATTCAGCCCCTGAATGGAAATAATTCCGGGGCGTAAATATACGAAATATTAGCGAGATAATAAAAAACCGTTATTGTTTCGATGAGATATATTATTTCTCCCTATATTTGCCCCCTCAAAATAGAGTAAGAACGGTTTTGCCCAATGTAAATGCCGAAGGTTTAACAAATAAAGAAATGCTCACACTTGATAAGATTTATCAGGCATCTTTTGCCCTGAAAACAGTTATCCGTCGCACAGATTTGATTAGTGCGCCCAATATCAATCCGGACTCACAGATATATCTGAAACCGGAAAACTTGCAGATAACAGGTTCATTCAAAGTCCGCGGGGCTTGTTTTAAAATATCCCAACTGACGGAAGAAGAGAAAGCGAAGGGCGTCGTGGCGTGTTCCGCCGGAAACCATGCGCAGGGAGTTGCTCTGGCAGCTACTACACAGGGTATCAAATCGTTGATCTGTCTCCCCGACAATGCTCCGATCTCCAAAATAGAAGCAACCAAATGGTACGGTGCCGACGTTTGTCTGGTAGAAGGCGTATACGACGATGCTTACCAGAAAGCGTTGAAGCTGAGAGACGAAAAAGGATATACCTTTGTTCATCCATTCGATGACGACGATGTGATTGCCGGACAGGGAACAATCGGCCTGGAGTTGCTGGAACAATTGCCTGACCTGGATGCCGTTATCGTTCCCATTGGCGGGGGTGGCCTGATCTCAGGAGTCGCCTTTGCAATCAAGCACCTGAATCCGAATGTAAAAGTATATGGCGTACAAGCCAGTGGCGCTCCGAGTATGCTTAATTCCATTGAGCACAACAAGATCGAACGAATGGGTTTTGTCCGCACGATTGCCGATGGTATTGCCGTAAAAGAACCGGGTGAACATACGTTTGAATATTGCCGCCAATACGTTGACGAGATTGTAACTGTCAGCGACGATGAAATATCTACCGCCATCCTGGCTTTGATCGAACAGCAAAAGCTGATAGCCGAAGGAGCCGGTGCCGTCGCAGTTGCTGCCGCCATGTTCAACAAGGTTCCGGTCAAAGGGAAGAAAGTGATCTGCCTGGTATCGGGTGGCAATATCGACGTAACGATCCTCTCGCGTGTGATCGGACGTGGTTTGCAGAAATCCGGCCGTTCTTATACCATGACGATCGAACTGGTCGATAAGCCGGGACAGTTACAGCATGTATCCGAGATCATTGCCGGTACAGGCGCCAATGTAGTCTCCGTACATCATGAACGGGTCAGCCATACAGCCGACATCAACGGTTGCTATCTCCGCCTGGAAATGGAAACCCGCAACCAGGATCACATCGACCAGATACAATATACGCTGACAGCAGCGGGGTATAAGATTATTCCGGGATAAAGCCAAGAGGCTGTTGCAAAAGTCTGAGTCCAAAACACAGAAAACTTTTGCAACAGCCTCAAAACTCAAAAAACAGTGGTAAATGATCCCCTTCATTCAATGAAGAGGATCGTATCTAATAACTAAAACACAACATTCTTTTGATTCCTTTTTTTTATTACTCACCATAGCCAGGATTTTGCTTAATCAGGTTATTAGCACCAATAATACCGTAATGTATCGGGAAGCGATTCAGATTTTTATTATTGGTCGCCTGATGATCCCACCAACTTTCCGTCACATAAGCATCCCAGCGGACCAGATCGGTGCGTCGTCTCCCTTCACCTAGAAATTCCAGTTGCCATTCGTCCAACATACGATATTTATCCAGATTGGCAGATGTGACAGGGTCAGGATCGTTCCCATCTTCAAAATAGCGCTTGCGAACGGTATTAATCAGATCGGCGGCTCCCCCATTGTCACCGGCACGCATCTTACATTCGGCCAACGTATAATAAATCTCAGCCAAACGGATTATAGGAACATCCGGATCAAACTTGCGTTTCATCTCATCCTGATTGGGACGCGGACTGAATTTTACCAGCCGGACACAAGAGTTTTCTTCCGCCATACCCACATTAGACGGGAGCGATTCGACATTCGGATATTTCTCGTCTTTGCCCACTTTGGCAAAATAAGCAACCTGATCGACTACCGTAAGTACTTCCCCTTTATATTCACGGCTTCCGGTACAAGTCCATCCCGGATGAATAGGATTAACCAGCTTGCCGACGATGAACATACCTCGATATTTACCACTCCCTTCATACACATACGGTTGTTTACGCACATCCTGATCATGGAATTTACCATAAGCCCCTCCGAGTTTATACGGATATTTCTTACCGGTCGGATCCAGGCTCGGTATCAACCCAATTCCATTGTTGGATCCTGAACCTTCCAGCCCCCCCAGATAATTTTTGTAGTTATATGGGACAGACCACTCCCAATAGCCGGCATCCGTCTCCAACTTTGCATTCTGGCTCGGGATAGACCAGATCAACTCGGGACAAGTTTCATTGTCGAAACCAAAAATATTCGTCCAGTCAGAGGCCAACGCATACTGCCCATATTTACCATCGATGATATCCTTGCAAATACCGGCAGCTTCTGCAAACATATCTTTACCGATATAAGATTTTGCATTGAAATAAAGACGCACTTTCAACGCAGCGGCGGTAGCTCTGTTGATACTTCCGGTCTCTTGCGCGCTCAATTCCTCTTTTAGCGGAAGCTCAGGAATAGCCTCCGTCAATAAAGAATCGATAAAATTGAATGTTTCCAAATCGGTTGACCGCCCTTTGATGTCACTTTGCGTTGTCGTATAGAGCGGAACACCGCCAAACAAATCGAGCCCGTCCAAATAAAGCGAAGCCACCAACACTTTCTGCTGGTTCAGCATCGACTCGCGTGTCCCGTCGGCAAAACCCAAAGCATCAAAATCGATTTTAGCCAAATCCTCCAAAGCATCCCAGGCCAAAGCTACCCCCATGGAAAAACCATACCATCCGTTATTAACGAATGCCATATCTTCGGTATAAGCATGATGATGCACTTTCTGGTAATAGGCTCCATCGTACCAGTCGCTGCCACGGGTTGGCAGACAAAATTCATCCGTGCCGATTTCCTGCAAAGCCCAACGGTCGCTATTGGATCCGACAAACCAACGCCAATGTGTAAACGGACGGTTGAAGCGCTGCCATACGGCATCCTGAGAGGTATAAAACGTTTCAGGAACCGACTGCGAATAAAATGTCGGATCTATATCACAAGATGTAACAGCCAACAGGCTTATGATTCCTGATAAAAACAAATGGATTATATTTCTTTTTTTCATCTTACAATCTGTTTTAGAAGTTAAACTGCATGCCTAATGTATAAGTGCGAGCCATCGGATAGAAACGCTCTATATCCCAAAATTTCTCAGTTCCCTGATCCCAGCCGGTTATGTTTACTTCCGGATTCATCCCGCTGTAGCCGGTAATCGTACAGACATTGCCGACTGTGCCGTAAATACGGATCCGGTCGATCAGGTTATTCGTATATTTCTTCATCGGCAACGTATAACCCAACGTGATAGCGTCGATCTTCAAGAACGTGCCGTCTTCCAGATAATAATCGCAAATCTGCTTTTCCCCCTTGATATGACTGAACTTACCGTAAGCGTCTTTCAATACATTGAAATTACCTTGCCCCTGGATACCATAGTACATATTGATTGTGTTATAGACATCGAAGTCGATCCAGCTACGGAGGTTGATTCCCAAATCAAAATCCTTGTAGGTAAGTGTATGGCTCCAACCGATAATCAACTTTGGGGTATAGTTTCCGATATAACGCTTGTCGTTCTCAGTCTTGTCCTTTGCAGGGATCACATTATTCTCTTTGTCGTACAACAGAAAATTGCCCTCATCGTCGAAACCGGCAAACTTCCAGACATAGAAAGAACCGATCGTTGATCCCTCTTCCATACGTGCCGCATCACCCGGCGAGCCCGGAGCGACGAAACCGTTACCGTTTTTATAGGTGTTATTTCCCCAAAGCGTAGCTATCTTGCCGGAATTATGGCTGAGATTTAAGTTGGAAGACCAAACGAAATCTTTCGTGCGAATGATATCGCCTCCGACTTCAAACTCCCATCCTTTGACTTCCATGCTACCGATATTTTGCCATTGCGTGTTCTGTGTATAAGGAGGCTGCGGCACGGCCACTTCATAAATCAGATTGTCGATCGTACGTTTGAAATAGTCGAACTTTCCATATAGCCGGTTGCCAAATAAAGAATAATCAACTCCTAAGTTCCATTCTTTCTTCTCTTCCCATCCTAAATTCCGGTTCACATTCTGCGTTTTACCGAAAGAATAAGCCCATTCACCATTCGGAAGCATCCAGTATGTATCGGATCCCAGCATATCGGCCATATAAGAGGCATCGAAATCGTTATTACCTGTCACACCATAACCGAAACGGACCTTCAGGTCGTCCACCCATTTTACCTCTTTCATGAAGCTCTCTTTGGAAATACGCCAACCGGCACTGGCAGACCAGAAATTAGCCCAACGATTGTCTGCAGAAAACTTGGAGGAACCCTCATGGCGGATGGAGGCAGATAATAAGTACTTATCCTGATAAGCATAGTTAGCACGGGCAAAGATAGAGAACAGACGTTCCGTGATATTTTTGCCGGAACTCATGCCAGCCTTACCGTCACTCAGATAACTGCCTTTGCCGATATCCCAATATTTCAGGCCGTCGACAGAGAAATTATAGTTATCCATGCCGAAATTCTCACCGTTATGTTCGAAGTAAGAATAACCGGCAGTGACGTTTAAATTGTGATTTTCCTTAAAATCTTTTATATATGAAAAATATCCCTCGGAGGTCAGATTCTCTGTCTTGCTGAATGCGAGATGCGCATGTCCTTTACGCGATTCGTTCAACTCTGAACGATGCGTCCTCGGCCAATACTGGTGCAATTCCCATTGGCGGTTCTCATACCCCAGGATTTGCTGGTAAGAGAGACCGGAAATCGGCTTAATATTCAATTTTATATTCACCTCCGGCTTAAACCATTTGTCCACTCCGTAATAATCCTCCAGCATAGCATCGGCTACTACATTATAGTCGAGTGATTCGTTCAACCATACATTATATCCGGTTTCACTTTCCGGATCGTAAGGAGAACGCGTCGGATTATTGCGCATGGCCTGCTGGAAATTTGGAAAATGGTTGTTACGTGCAGCCTGTCGATAATCGACAGCCGGACGTACTTCCAACCAATCGTCAAACAGTTTGAAATTAGCATTCACGCGCCCTCCATAATCCTGACGTTCATCCTGTTTAGCCACTCCCTGGTTCTTCTCGTAGAAGAAAGACGTGTAGACCTGTGCCTTTTCGGTACCGAATTCCAATGCAAGATGATGCTTTTGCGAAAAATTATCATGATTCAGTAACTCATCCCACCAATCCGTATCCTGTCCATAATCGGTACCGATTCCGTTTTCTGCATATTCACGTCCGGAAAGCATTTCCGGAGCATTATAGCTTTGCTTCTTCGTGAATTCGTTACTATAGGTAAGCTTCACCTTTCCATTGGTGTCCGAACCGCTTTTGGTTGTAATCAGAATCACACCAGAGGCAGCCCGCGTACCGTAGATAGCTCCGGCAGAACCATCTTTCAGTATGTCGATCGACTTAATGTCGTCTTGCGTCAAGGAACGGATATCGCCTCCCGGAAAACCATCGATGACGATTAGCGGAGCCTTGCCGGCATTGATGGAAGTCATACCGCGCAACTGGAATGTGGTGCCTGCATTGGCACTTCCCAGATTATACATCACCAAACCACCGATTTTACCTTGCAGGGATGTGGAAATATTGGCACCACTGACACCGACCATCAGGTCGTCAGCCTTCAAAGAGGTGATAGCGCTGGTGACTTGCTTTTTATCCAGGGAGCCATAACCGATGACTACAACCTCTTCCAATGTCTCGGCATCTTCTACCAATTTCACTTGAATTGATTTCTGTATCCCTACTTTCACTTCCTGGCTTATATAACCGATATAGGATATAACCAAGGTCGAATTATCCGGAACATTTTGCAGGATAACCATTCCATTATCATCCGAGATATTCCCTATCGTCGTTCCTTTTACCACAACATTTGCTCCTATGACAGGCCCGGTTTCATCCCGTACCATAACAGTCACTGTTTTTTCCGCCTGATTAGGCATCCTGCTCTCTATCCAAGTTGAGGTTAACAATTTAGGACTCTCTTCCACAGCAAAAGCACCTGTCGGCAAACATAAAAACAGGCCACATATCATCTTTATTGCTTGGGAGATCGAATCATTTCTTCTTGAGAGAAAATCGCAATTCTTTTTTTGTTGCATTTTCTTGTATTATTTTACAGGTTAATAATGATTTGACAAGTCATAATTTTGACAAGTCTAATGCCGAAGCATAAGACTTTACGGTCTATATACCATTCACTTCACAGGCCTGTTGATCTAAATGATTTTAAGAATTATTGACTTTACAAAGTTAAATTGAAAAGAGGTTACATTATATCCACATAATTTGTTACTTTTGACCGATAAAATAAGAACATTAATCAATTATTTACGAGTATGACAGCAGATTTGAAAAAACTAGTCGGACAACGCCTTCAATTACTTCGCCTGGAAAGAAACCTTACGCAGGAACAAATGAGCGAGAAACTCAGTCTTTCTACCAGCGCCTATTGCAAAATTGAATATGGAGAAACCGACCTGACCCTTACTCGGCTGAACAAAATAGCGGAAGTACTCAATATGTCGGCTATTGAATTATTTACCCGAATAGAAGGAGATACGTATAATAATAATCAAAAAGATTATGGTCGCGTATGGATTACACGCGACAGTAGCATCGTAAATGTAGATAGTAACGATGATCTTCGCGAATTGGTTAAATCTAATTCCCGTCTTATCGATGTACTTTTGAAGAGGATTGAAGAGCTTGAGAAGAAATAAAGGTTTTACTTGCTCCTATTGAATAAAAAACCTTGCACTTCATTGAAAGTAAAGTGCAAGGCTCATCAGTCTCTGGTGTTCCTATTTCACCATAAAAAACAATCTTTTATCTGATCTAAAAATGTTATGTTCATTTCTTTGCTTCATTTCCCATCTCAATAATAATCTTTCCTCCCTTCAGCACTTCCTCTTGTGATATTTTAAAGCCATTGACCGGTTTTCCGTTTAAGGTAACCGATTGAATGTATTTATTTTCCTTGGAGGCGTTGGGAGCTTCTATCACAAAAGTCTCGCCCCGGTTATACTTTCCATCCAAGCGGATTGTTATTTTCGAGTAGCGGGGAGAAGCTAATTCATAGAACGGTTTCTCCGAACAACCACCTTCCATCTGGAACAGACCGATAGCACTCATTACAAACCAGCTGCTCATTTGTCCCAGATCTTCGTCTCCCGGATAAGCATCATAAGGAGTAGTTCCGTAGTACTGTTCCTGTATCGCCCGTATCCATTTCTGTGTCAAATGGGGAGCACCCGCCCAGTTAAAAAGATAGGCCACTTCCATAGATGTTTCATTTCCATGATTGATCGGGAAAGCGGAGAAATTATCTCCCGCCGCATTAAAGTTAGCATGGGCGGATTGCTCCATCGCCTTGTCTAACCGATCGACAAAACGTTCCTTGCCAACCATACGAATCAATTTTTCAGGATTATGAGGAACAAACCAGGAATAGTTAAATGCGTTCCCTTCCGTAAATCCGGGTGTATGATAAGGATCGAAAGGTTCTATCCATTTCCCATGCTCGTCTTTAGGACGGATGAAACCGGATTCACCGTCAAACAAGTTATACCAGTTGTCAGACCGTTTGTCGAAGAAATGAAAATCGTCTTCTTTTCCCAGCAGGTGAGCCATTTGCCCCAGACACCAATCGTCGTAAGCATACTCCATCGTATTGGAAACAGTGCCTTTCCCTGCCGGAATATATCCATACTCCATATAAGGCACCAGATTCTCAACGCCAACAGTGCCTCCTCCCTCATACTTTTGGGGTGGTGTCAGCATCATCTTCTTCAAGCCGTCGTAAGCCACATGCATATCAAAGTCGCGTATGCCACTCTGCCAGGCCCCCAGAATCTGGGAAATCGGATGCATAGCCACCATAACTCCCGTATGCTCGATTCCGGCAGGGTCTGTATTGAACCATCCGCTGTTCTGATACAACTGGATAGCCGAACGCGCCCATTGACTCGATATTTCGGGAGTAATCAGGTTAAACAACTGTTGGTTATTCCAAAACGTATTCCAGTATTCACCGCTTACGATACAGTCACCCGGTTTCTCCAACTGCCTGATTCTTTCATTCTCATCCACAAAACGACCGTCCACGTCACTCCAGGTCGCTTTGGCAGCCAGCGCACGATAAAGATTTGTATAGAATTTCTTCTTTTGCAGGTAATCGTCCGTTTCAATATCGATCCTTCCCAGATACTCATCCCAGACGGAACGGGCGTTATTCACTACTTTCTCAAAATCCCATCCGAATGGGTCAGCCAGTTCCTGCTTCAAATTATTTCTTGCTCCTGCCATGTCTACCAGAGAGACACCGGAACGGACAAGAACCTCTTCGTTTTCTGTCGTTTTATAATTCAGAAAGACTCCCACATCTCCCTTCCCTTCTATCATGGCAATATTCTGCCTGATTTCCGCAGGAGTGTCAAATTCATGATTTCTGTTCCATCCCGGTATATAACCCGTCACAGGTTTAACGCCTTCATTGACCCAACCACCCATCGACTCGAAAGGCTTACTGAACTGAAGGACAAAATATAATGTATAAGATTGCTCCAACGTATAACCGGTAAAAGCATTGTAATAGGTAGCATATCCCTCTATTTCAGTATCATTGACTTTTGTTATATGTGCGTTCACCAGATTATGCGGATACTCGTTGGGAGTAAACATATCGATCAGGATACGGGCATCTTCCCTCGCCGGAAAAATATAGCGTTGTAAGGCGGCGCGACGTGTTGACGTAATCTCCGCTTTGATTTTTGTATCGGTCATATAGACGGAATATCTGCCTATTTCGGCCTTTTCGGAAGCCTTATCAATACGCGAACGATAGCCTTCGTCGGGAAAATCTTCCCTGCCGGGATTTACTTGCAACTCCCCACAGGTTGGCTGCATCAGGAAACCGGTCATCGTCCAGTCGCTGAAATGATTGAATCCCATGATATTTTCGATCGTATATTCATATCCGGCTTTCCATATCTCGTCCTGGTTGTCGGGAGCAATCTGCACCATACTCAGCGGAAGGCTAGGTCCCGGCTTGAACATCCAGCGCGAATTACCGGTTCCCATCAGCAAATCGACATCATCCGAATAGGAATGAAGAGGTTGCCGGCTACGGATAATTTCTCCTTTATAAACAATCTCCTTTCCATCCTGTATTGTGAACTTTAAAGTTTCCTGTTTACCTGTTGTTTTTGCAGCAGGCATTAATATTTCCTGAATGCTCTCCCCTACTTCGATTATACGCGAAACAGGCTGACATCCTTCTACCCGGAATATTAATTCCCGGGAACAGTCAAACTGGTTCATATCCACCAAAACCAGTTGCATACGTTCTCCGTTTTCTTTTTGGTATTCAAACGGAGCTGCTTTGACAGAACGTATCAGGGAAGAAGAAGCTTTTCCCAATTGCATGTTGGCCGGAGTCTCCAAGCGGATACAATCGAATATTGCCCAGGTTCCTTTGATTGTTCCCAACTGGATTTTATTCATCCCTGTGGTAAGCCACGAGGCGGGGAACTGTATTTTTATTTCTTTAACCTTTCCGTCTTCCTTATTTGTAAGTAACTCTCCAGAGTTTTCTCCATTCAAATCCTCCTCAAACCGGTTACCGTTTATCTCCACCCGTATCTTAATAGGATTACTGTTATGTGCTCCGGTAAAGAAAAAGGTCAGATAACATTCTCCCTCTGCAGATGTCTTATCAAGATTAAAAAACACAGAAGGGAAATGACGCGGATGGAATCCGGCCCAATACCCACCACCGGCCCAGTTATCCAACGGCCCCGGTAAAACATAAGGCCAATGCTTATCAGCGGTCGAATAACCGACATAAAAAGATTTCTCCCCTCCGAAGTTAGCCAGAAAGCTATTATAGTTATCAGGATATAATGCGAACTCAGCCGCTGAGTTATCCTGCTGTCCTATTTCGAATAAGACTTTATTTCCGGCAGACAGGCCGGAAGACGATAAAAACAAGAATAGAAGTAAGAGTAAATGCTTCATTTCAATTATTAGAATTAGAGTCTGTTACTAACAAATTACAAAATAAAAACAACCATCATTATTGGGAAATAGCAAATAGTTGCCTATTTGATGGATTATTATTGCTTTTATATGAATTACCGGATTATTTGGATCTGTTTAGGGTCTTCTGATGTTATCACTGATAATTGCAAGAATATTGCTGCCAGCTATCAATCTATTTTGTTGCTGATAATTATGCGCAGGCTTGTTGACAATTATGAGTAAGTTTGTTGATAATTGCAAGCAGGCTTGCCGATAATTATCAACATATTTAAGTTATCTTTACCTGCTAATTACAGAATACACGAAAAATGAAAATATTAATCCTATGTACCGGCAACAGTTGCCGTAGCCAGATGGCACAGGGCTGGTTACAATCTTTCGATAAGAATCTGATCGTTCGTTCAGCCGGAACGGATCCTGCAGGGGAAGTAAACCCGCTCGCCATTAAGACAATGAAAAATTCTGGAATAGATATCAGCAGCCATACGCCGGAATCGGTCGAGCGCTATCTGGATGAACCCTGGGATTATGTAATTACAGTATGCGGAGATGCGAACGAGAATTGCCCCGTATTCAGAGGAAAAGTCCGCCATCGGTTACATATCGGCTTCTATGATCCTTCACGTGCAACAGGAACACCTGAATTTATCGAAAGTGAATTCCGCCGAATATGCATACAGATCAAAACAAAGATGTACGACTTTTATAATGATGAAATACTTAACGGTGACGGAGGCCCGACCTGCACTTGCGGTGCCAATCGTTTCTGCCGATGTAACTAAAAAAAGCACTACATATAATATGTAGTGCTCTTTTACTATATCATCGATTTTCTGTTATACATTATAATATTCTTCCCAACCTTTACGTGGCGGCTCACCGACCAGCATCTGATTAGCAAAATCGTCGTTCACAATTTCCTTGGTAGTGCGGTCGAAGACCAGCTTACGGTTCAGACGCTGTGCCAATACACCCATACAGAACACCTGACTTAACGGGCCGGCAATAGAGAACGGAGAGCGGGTCTTTTCTTTTCCCTGGCAAGCCAGCAGAAAGTTTGCATAATGATTAGATGTGCTCTTTTCGTATTCAGGCAACTTCGGATTCATATCCTTGGCTACCTGATCAGGAATAACAGACAATGTACTGCCATGAGAACCCCCTTTAAAGGTAAGCGTCTTCGAATATATCTCTTTACCCGGATTCAGTTTCATCAATTGCAGTTTACCGCCTGCAACAGTCGGAATATTTGGATCGACATCCGATGAACCGAAGTTCTCGGGAACAGCCGGAATATTATCCAAGCCATCATACCAGGTGACATCTACAGCCGGCATATTATTCCTTTCGGGGAATTTAAACAAGATGGTAGACGACATCGGGTAGAAAAATGGATTATGATCTTTCAGGTATAACGGATTAACTTCCGAAGGCAAACCTAAATCCAGAAATTCGTGTGCCGTATCCAGAATATGTGCTCCCCAGTCACCCAGCGCACCCATACCGAAGTCATACCAGCAACGCCATTGTCCCATGTGGTAATCATGGTTATAATCATGCTGCTGCACTACACCCAGCCAGGTATCCCAGTCCATTGTCTCAGGAATAGGCTCACCCATCGGCATGTGTTTGATATTCGGATTCCATCCGTGCCAGCGGCGGGGAGAGTTCATATGCGCTGTTATGGCTGTTACATCTTTTATAAGTCCGGCTTCTTTCCAGGCTTTGAACTGGTAATAATTCGCTTCGGAATGTCCCTGGTTACCCATTTGAGTGACTACTCCGTATTTCTTTTCGCCCCTCATCATCAGTTCCACTTCATTGAAGGTACGAGCCATCGGTTTTTCCACATAGACATGTTTACCATGAGCCATCGCTTCAATTGTAATAGGGAAATGCGAGTGATCGGGAGTTCCTACCGAAACTGCATCGATCTTGTCCGCCATCTTATCAAACATCTGGCGGAAATCCTGAAAACGCTGGGCTTTCGGGAACATAGATATAAGTTCCTGCGTATGCTTGGCCCCCATATCCACATCACAAAGAGCCACTACATTACATAAGCCTGTCTTATATAACTCTTTGGCAATCTCGCCACCCCGGTTTCCGATGCCGATAAATGCAATATTAACTTTTTCGTTAGGACTAACGAAAGGTACACCTGGAAAAGCATTCGCCTTTGAAGGAATCCAAAACGACGGGATCGCCGTAGCTGCAGAAAGTGCCAATGCCCGCTTCAGAAACGAGCGGCGTGAAATGTCTTCTGATCTCATGGTATTTTATATTAGATAAATTAAGTCTGTTTGCGCAAACATTAAAAACATCAACTATGCAAAAATAGATATTTTTTGTTGATTCAAAAGGAATCAGCTAATAAACTTCTCTATTTTATTCAAAAACAGAATGAAAGTATATCGGAGAAGAATTACCAAGTACTATTGGTTCCATGATCAGAGAGCATGGCTTCCACCTTCTGTTTATAAGCTTCCGCACCAGCAGCAATGTTCTTGGATGCGTCACTTGTCCCCATGCCATAGACAACCAAAGGCGTTTGCCAAACCATTCCGGCATGGATAGCACAGCCCTGATAAGGACGCAGCAATTCATCCATAGTGAAGCAGTTACGTCCGCCACTCCGGTAGGCCGCATATTCCGATCCGGTAGTCGTAACGACTTGCAAAGGCTTACCGGCCACGGCTGGTGTCTTGGCAAGCGATGTAAATACCTCATCAAGCCATCGCTTTAACAAAGAAGGAGCTGACATCCAATGAAACGGGAACTGGAAAATAACCATTGAAGCATCAGAAATAATCTTACTCCAGATATTCACATCGAAAGATTGATTCTGATATTCATACAAGTCATACACCATAACACCGTCAATATCTTTAACTGAATCAGCCAGAGCTTTGTTTGCCTGCGATTCGTTTAAATTGGGGTGAGCCAGAAGAATTACTACTCTCTTGGAATTGTCATTCATAATATTTAGTTTTATATTGTAATACCCTAGTTGATCCGTTATCACAAAAATAAGCAAATCCATAAATATCCTACAATGAATCAACATATTTATTTTATATCAAAGACTTTCTTATAATAACCTTTTGAGAGACTAAAGAATAAACCCGGGACCAAATATTCAACATAATTTTTGATGGTGAAGAGTGGTTGTAGTGGTCACACTTCTTTATATGTATTAACGAATAAGGCGCGTAAAATGCTGTAACTTACAGAAAAAATCATTTACTTTGCAGGTTGATAATAATGTGCAGGGCACATTGGCATATTAAACAAATTGGCAAATTATAGTTATGGCACAAGAAGATGTTTTCAAGAAACTGGTTTCACACTGTAAAGAATACGGATTTGTATTTCCCTCTTCAGAAATATATGATGGTTTAGGCGCAGTGTATGATTACGGACAGTATGGCGTTGAGCTGAAAAACAATATAAAAAAATACTGGTGGGACAGTATGACATTACTCCATGAAAATGTAGTAGGTCTCGACTCCGCCATCTTTATGCACCCGACTATCTGGAAAGCATCCGGCCACGTCGATGCATTCAACGATCCGTTGATCGACAACAAGGATTCAAAGAAACGTTATCGTGCAGACGTCCTGATTGAAGATTATCTGGCTAAGATCGATGACAAGATACAGAAAGAGGTAGACAAAGCCGCTAAGAAATTCGGCGAAGCTTTCGACGAAACACAATTCCGCGCCACGAACGGCCGCGTATTGGAACACCAGGCTAAACGTGACGAGATACATACTCGTTTTGCAAAAGCACTGAACGATTCCAACTTCGAAGATATCCGCCAGATCATTATCGACTGCGAAATAGCTTGTCCAATCTCAGGAACACGCAACTGGACAGAAGTACGCCAGTTCAACCTGATGTTCTCTACAGAAATGGGGTCTACAGCCGAAGGAGCTTCTAAAATATATCTGCGTCCCGAAACGGCACAAGGTATTTTCGTGAACTTCCTCAATGTGCAGAAAACAGGTCGTATGAAGATTCCTTTCGGTATCGCACAGATCGGTAAAGCATTCCGTAACGAGATCGTTGCCCGTCAGTTCATCTTCCGCATGCGTGAGTTCGAACAGATGGAAATGCAGTTCTTTGTTCGTCCGGGCGAAGAAATGGAATGGTTCAAGATGTGGAAAAAGACTCGTCTGAACTGGCACAAGGCGATGGGACTGGGCGATCAGAAGTATCGTTACCACGATCACGAAAAACTGGCGCACTATGCTAATGCCGCTACAGATATCGAGTTCGAAATGCCGTTCGGCTTCAAGGAAGTGGAAGGTATCCACAGCCGTACAGACTTCGACCTGAGCCAGCACGAAAAATTCTCCGGCAAGAAAATGCAATATTTCGATCCAGAACTGAATAAGAGCTATACTCCGTATGTGATCGAGACATCTATCGGTGTAGACCGTGTATTCCTGAGCGTTATGGCAGGTTCATACTGCGAGGAAACGCTTGAGAACGGTGAAACCCGTGTTGTATTGAGACTGCCGGCTGCCCTGGCTCCTATCAAACTGGCGGTATTGCCATTGGTAAAGAAAGACGGTCTTCCTGAAAAGGCAGAAGAAATTATCAACATGCTGAAGTTCGACTTCCGTTGCCAGTATGATGAAAAGGATTCTATCGGTAAACGTTACCGTCGCCAGGATGCTATCGGAACCCCGTACTGTATTACAGTTGACCATGACACTTTGAAAGATAATTGCGTAACGATCCGTTTCCGTGATACGATGGAACAGGAATGTGTCAGCATCGACAAGTTGCACGACATTATCTCCGAAAAGGTAAATATGAAGACATTATTAAAAAAGATAATTGAATAAGTACATGAAGAAGTACCTGCAAATCGCGTTGATGATTTTTTGTATATCCGCCGTCTTTACTTCCTGTAAGGACGACGATGATAATAGTGATGATGCAATTGTTGAAGCTTACAAGTTGGAGAACGAACGACTTTTCCAGGCAAAGGCTAATGATCCGGATTTCACGCAAGTGAAAATAAGTGGTAGTGGAGACTACTTTGTTTATGCCAAAAAGCTGAAAGAAGGCGATGGACAACAAGTATATTACACAAGTCATGTTACAACTTATTATAGGGGTTGGTTAGCCACTAAAACAAGAGATGACTACTTTGATAAGCGTGAATTTGAGGATGGCGCTCCGGGAAAATTTGCAGTTAGTCCAGATTATGCAACCTATGACAGCAACTATAATCCTATATATGGCTCAGTAATTACTGGTTGGACTATTGCATTGCAAAATATGAGAGTCGGTGATAAATGGGAAGTATGGATTCCTCAACAACTGGGCTATGGTACACAAGATAAAGGGGATGATATACCTATCTATTCTACCTTGGTTTTCGAAATTGAAGTGATGGACGTACCTGCGATTGTTGGTAAATAATAAAGTTATTATACAAATAGAAAAAGGAGCATCAATATGATGCTCCTTTTTTATTGTTGTTAGTTTGATATAAAAAAGGCTTGCAGCAAAGCAAACCCCTATAAACAATTAAAGCCTGTCTCACGACAAGCCCTAACCAAACTTTGTTAACCTTAAATCTAATACTATTATGAAAAAACCACAGTACAAAGATACGGCTGTAGAGGGCTTTTGTCAAGTCTTTTCAGACTAATAAACGTTAAGCAAGACACTTATCCGTGCCAAATTTTGTTACTGAACACAAAACTATATACATTACAATCAAAATCTGCTAAAATTAACAGTTTCCCTGTCCGATTTTAGCAGATCTGATTGTATATATACGATTTGTCAGTTATCAGTATGCATCACTTAGCGAGATAATTTTCAACTGCTTCTCAAAGTCCGATACCGAAAGTGTCGATTTTACTTTGACTGCAACGGTTTCTCCCGGAAGTATATCAAAGTAATTATTTTCGAAGAAATTATCGATCCCATTTAAAGACATAAATACCGCACGCGCAAATTTGTCAGAAGTGAGAAGAACCTCATATCCTCCATCCACTGATTTAATTTGCTTTGAGATCATGGTTCGGGGATAATTTATCTCTTTTTGCTGTAACAAGAAGTAATTATTGGTATATATTTTTCCTGTTTTATCCACCAAACGCGCATGTATTACCACTTCGTTCTTTGAGCGATCTTTTATCAATTGACCGACATTCATCGACAAAACATTTTTACTTGTATTGGCTGCAATTGTCACTGTCTTCTGTACTTTATCAATAACCGTACCATCCAATGCCAATGCAGTCAAAGTAAGTTCCCCTTTGGTGGCTGTTAATCTGTCGGACACTACATATACTGATAACCTGTTATCTTTTTCTATAGGAGAAATCAATATATCCCTATAAGCATCACGGGCAAAATAATGTTGGGCTTTCCAACGACCGTAATAATCACGGCTAGACCATGAAGCCACAGGCCAACAATCATTATGTTGCCAAAACAAAGTACCCATGCAATAAGGCATATCCCTCCGATGAGCCTCCATCGCAATCTTAACGGCATCACCCTGTAAGACCTGATTCATATAAAGGAAAGATTCAAAATCTTTAGGTTTTCTGTATTCATTCAAAAGATATTCTTCTATCAAATTGTTCGCATAAGATCCGGCTCGTTGATGTTCCATCATGACCTCAGATGTAATCGCCCAGTCTCCGGATTCCGGCGCATATATCTTAACCGACTCAAACTCAGGGAAGGATTGAAATCCGTATTCACTAAAGAATCGACTTCGCTCATTGTTATATTGAGTAATAGGTTTCCTGCCATGCCAGACTTCCCAATAATGCCGGTCTCCATTTTTATCATCACATCCTTGTCCCGGAAGACCATAGGGGGAAGAAGGCCAATAAAATGCACCCGGAGCATACTGTTCCACCATATCCGGCAACAGTTTATGGAAAAGATCAGCATACTGTTTCCACATAACACGTGCGTATTCCGGATTTTGTTTGGTATAGTCTTCTTTACGGCCCCAACCGAACCAACCATCGTACGATTCGTTATTCCCGCACCAAAGAGCAATTGAAGGATGGTTCCTCAAACGTTTTATATTATCTATCGCCTCATAACGAACACTTTCAAGATAGTCTCCTTCAGAAGGATACATGCCACAGGCAAACATAAAATCCTGCCAGACCAAAATACCGTGTTGATCACAAAGATCATAAAAGATATCATTCTCATACGTTCCTCCACCCCAAACCCTGAGCATATTCATATTGGTATTCACGGCATCGAGGATCGTCTTTTCATATTTTTGCTTGGTAACACGAGGTAAGAAGTTATCACTAGGGATGTAATTCGCTCCCTTCATAAATACCGGAACTCCATTTAATTCAAAATAGAATGTCGTACCATACTGATCCGGTTTATTAATCACTTTTACCGACCGTATGCCTGTTCTGGAAATATTGGAATCAATCACCTGAGAACCTAAAACGATATCTGTCTGAAATTCATACAGGTGAGGTTCTCCTAATCCGTTTGTCCACCACAATTGAGGATTATTGATTACAAAATCAGTTGTTGCAACGTTTGTACCCTTCTTTAAATCTGCCGTACATGTAGCATAAGTCTTTCCTGATTTTTTGTCTTTTACAATGATTTGTGCACCGGAGATATCCTTATCAGACAAAATATCAACGTGAACTGTAATTGAAGCCTTTTGTTTATTCACCTCTTTTTGCTGGATAAAAACATCTTCCAGCTTGGCCTCATTCCATGCCTCTAAATAAACCGGACGCCAAATGCCGGATGTAACCAGGCGCGGCCCCCAATCCCAGCCATAATGATATCCGGCCTTACGTGCAAACGAACTAACCGTTTTATTAAAGATACCACCTTGTTGCGATTGATCCGGTCCTGTAGGGTATTGATAAGGCAACGCATCCCATTTAGGTATATCTTCTTTTATAGGAGAACGAAACAGAACCTCCAACTTATTGTCTTTCTGCTTCACCTTATCTTTTATATCCACTTTCCATTCACGAAACATATTGTCGCCTTCCAATATCTTTTCGCCATTCAGATATACACTGACGTAAGTGTCCAATCCCATAAAGTGCAGCCGGATGTTTTTCTTATCAAACATTTCATCGTTCAGATCGAAAAATGTTTCATACATCCAATCTTCCTTATCAACCCATTGCACGCTTCGCTCGTTAAGACGGAAAAAAGGATCTTCAATAATCTTATTTGCAATAAGATCCGTATGAACCACACCGGGAACCGTAGCCGGATACCAGTTGTTCAACCTCCACTGTCTAAAACGCCATCCGGAATTCAACTCCGTTTTTACTGGAGCCCCGCTAACTCCCGTATAAGATAAAATCAATAGAAAAAAGATTATGATTCGAGTATAGTTATTCTTTCTTTGAATGTTCATGTCAATACGTTATTAAATACTTGAAAATAAAAGGGGGTAATATAGAATATAACAATATTACCCCCATACTCCACAACTACAGTTTATATTTCAGATTGCCTTGTGCAATTTAATTAATAACCCGGATTCTGATCATCCTTTGTTAAACTCGGATTATTATTGATTTCGGAATCAGGGATAGGATAACGCATGTGGTATTCCTGAATCGTATTCGATTCTCTTGCCCAACGGTTACGTTGTTTGATCAACTCCACAAATTTACCTGTCCTGATAAGGTCCATACGCCTCCATCCTTCAAAACAAAGCTCCCGCATACGTTCATCCATAATTTCGACCCGGAACTGTTCTTTCGACAATCCTTTCCATTGCTTATCTGCCGGAAGATTTCCTCCCCAGGCACGTCTACGGATTTGGTTGTTTACAATATCTATCGCCTGAGCAGTGTTTCCTACTTCATTCAAACATTCGGCATAACAAAGCAGAACATCGGCAAAACGGATCATCGGATAATTCTTACCCACGCGATAATAACTTCTATTGAAAACGTTGGGATATTCAGGTGCAAATCTGTCGATACGTCTGTCTTCCCATTTCTTAATATGCGGGTCCAACTCGTCGGCAGCATCCGTAGGAACAGTATAGGTAATACCATCATAAGTCCATTCATAGCGCAAGTTTACATTTTTACGCAAGTCGCCTTCTTCCCATACACCACCGTCTTCTCTCATGCTATACTGGTATACTGTCGGCATAATCACATCCCATCCGCCTAAATAACATTCTTCACTATAACCGGCTTGTCCTAAGGTTTTAGAACCCATATCCCATTGCCAGCCGCTTCTTCCGTTATCATTCGGTTCGTAATCGATCTCAAACACCGATTCAGGAGAGTTAAATTCCAACGTTCCCCATTCGTCGAATAATGTTCCGTAATCCGGTTCCAAAGAATAAAGCCCATTATTCATTTGCTCGAAATAGCCGATAGCCTTCTGGAAGTCGCGATAACCGCTTTCTTCAGGTGCATACATGCAAACCTTACCCAACATGGCAATAGCCGATCCTTTGGTAGCGCGTGGGCCTGTTTGTCTACCTTCGCTCAGGTTTTCTGAAGCGTATGTGAAATCATCGAAGATCTGTTTCCATACTTCAGGCAAAGGTCTTCTCGCATAATCCGTATCTGTTTGATCCAAAGATGTAATTTCAACGATAGGAACCTCTCCCCAATGCATAGCCAGTTCAAACATAGACATGGCACGCATGAAACAGGCATTTGCCTTCAGCAATTTGATTTTTTTCAGATTTTCGTCATTTGTTTCCGACTCCTCCAGGATAGTAAGACCACAAATAGACAATGACGCCGTATTTATGATAGGCCATTTGCTTTGCCACATAGCCGAAATCTTATCGAGTGCACTGTTCAGCTGTCCGTTATAATAATCAAAGCCCGGCTGGCTCGAATAAGTGAGCACTTCTTTAATACCTTGCTGAGCTTCGTCCGTACCGATCATATAGAAAGTAAAACCTTCCCTGTTGACTTTCGTGTTACGAAAACTGGTGTACAATCCGTTAACCGTAGGCTCCAATCTGTCCAAATCCGTATAGATCTGGTCCGCTGTCAATGCGCTCTGTGGTGTCTTATCCAAAAAATCCTGACAAGAGCTTGTCCCAAACAAACACAAAGCCGAAAGTGATAATATAGTTATTGCTTTCATAAATTTCATTTTAAACATTATAAATAAGTTCTTTTATCAATGGTAGCTTAGAATGATACATTAAGACCAAAAACAAACATTCTTGTCGGTGGATACCAGTCACCCGTTTCCGGATCATACCCCTTATACGGAGTCAGACAGAACACATTCGATGCCGTACCGTACACTCGCAGATTATCCAGTTTCAGACTATTGACAATCTTTCCGGGAAGCGTATAAGCCAGCGTCAGTGTAGATAAGCGCAGGTAAGAAGCTTTCTGTACAGAAAAATCCATCTGGCTGGCACTAAACGGGTTATACGACGGAGCCGTATCGTTACCATCCTGATACATCGGACGGGGGAATTTAGCTCCCGTATTTTCAGGTGTCCAACGGTCAAGCAGATCGACCGATGCAAGCGAACTACCCGTACTTCCAACCAATGTTTCATACAAAGGACTTAATTTTTTTGCACCGTAAGAATAATTGAATACAAGGTTCAATGAAAGACCTTTGTAACTAAGATCCGTACTGAATCCTCCGTAAAATTTAGGATCGGGAGAACCTACAACAACGCGGTCGTATTCATCGTCGATCTTTCCATCGGGTACACCATCAGGACCAGAAACATCCAACGGATATAGATCACCAGGACTTACATTTTTCCCCTGCCAATTGATCTGATTCAGACGATCCATATCACCAACCTGGGCAATACCTCCGGTTTTCCAGATATAAATAGTGTTACGCGACTGGCCCAGGAACAGGTTACCCTCTTTTTCCAGGTTATGATCCCCATTATATTTCTTAATGAATTCCACTCCGTCACCATACAACTTGGTCACCTTGTTACGGTCTCTTGAGAAATTGGCTGATATATTCCATTCCCAATCTTTCGTTTTTAGAGCATTTACATCCACAGTGAACTCAACCCCTCTGTTCTTGATTTCACCGATATTCATTACTGCAGTTTTAAAACCGGAGGTCTCTGCCAGATTTCGTGTCAGCAGCAAGTCGCTGTTGATAATATTGAAATAGTCTGCCGAAAATTTAATCCGGTTATTAAGAAATGCCATATCGAATCCGAGATTGAACTGACGCTGTCCTTCCCAAGTAATATCTGATGTACCTTTTTTAGAATCAGGAACATAAGTAGTAGATCCGGTAGTGACATTAGGTTTATATAATGTAAGGAAAGCATAATTATCGATTTCCTGATTACCCACGATACCATAACCCAGACGTAATTTTAACTGGTCGAAGATTGTCTGATCCTGCATAAAATCTTCCTGAGTAATATTCCATGCACCGGAGAAAGAAGGGAACAAACCCCACCTGTAGTCTTTGCCGAATTTGGAAGATCCGTCGTAACGAGCCGTTACAGTCAGATAATATTTATTGTCATACGTATAGTTGGCACGCAAATAATAAGACATCAATGAAGAAGAATAGAAATCCGATTCAATACGTCTGTCTCCGGTTTGTTCAGATGCACCGATGTTATGGTATCCCAAAAGGTTAGAATCGAATCCACGGCCGGTTGCATTAGTATAGTTACGGGAATTATTAGAAGCACTAGTACCCAACATAGCATTGATACGGTGAACTCCACCGAAAGTATTATCATACGAAATAGTATTATCCCACTGCCACATAGTTACATTATCCCGCTTATGCTGCGTTTCTCCATGATTGGAATAACGGATAGCCTGCTGGATATCGTTCGGTTGATATCTGAAAGTAGATTCTTCCAAATGGTTCAGTGAAAAAGTCGTACGGAAGTTCAAGCCCTTGATCGGATTAATATTCAAAAAGTTAGAACTGATAAAACGGTTTCTTATCCGATCGTGGTCGATACGCATCGTACCCAAAGGGTTAAAATAGTTTTCGTCAATACGATCACCATAATTCAATGTAAGCAAGTCATAATCAATTGGTAACATAGGGTTCGCACCTCTTGCTTTATCGAAAACATCGTCATTTTCTGCTATTTCCGATTCAGTACGTATAAACGAAGTATTGGTACCGACTTTCAACCAGGATTTAACATTGTAATCGACATTGACACGGCCGGTAATATTCTTGTTACTCAGGTTTTTCACCATTCCTTCCTGATTGGCAAAGCCAAGGCTTATAAAATAAGTACCTTTATCACTTCCACCGGCAAAACTCAATGAATGATTATGTTCTATGGCATTACGAGTCACTTCGTCCAGCCAGTCGTAATCCTGGAAATTAGGATTGTTGTAGGCATCCAATTCGTATTGTCCGAATACATATCCTCCTCCTCCAAGCGGGTTATAAGGTGTCATGATACGATTTTGCAGATTGGCATTAATCTCTGCTTCCGTTGCATTAGGATGACGAGCGGCAAAACTATTCATTGCAGCATCTCTACGAAGTTCGAATAACTGTTTGGAATTCATTGTTTCAGGTCTTTTTGCATAAGAACGAACGCCAATCCATCCGTCATAGCTAACTTTACCTTCTCCCTTGCTTCCTTTTTTGGTTGTGATCAAAACGACACCATTGGCTGCGCGTGAACCATACAAGGCTGTAGCCGAAGCATCTTTCAAAACTTCGATGGAAGAAACGTCATTCAGGTTGACTGCATTAAATCCACCTCCATAATTGTCCATGATCAAACCGTCGACCACATAAATAGGATCTGTAGCCCCATTAATAGTATTGATACCCCTGATCTTAATAGATGAGTTATCTCCCGGTTTTGCTGCAGAACTGATAAACACACCAGCCACACGACCTTGAAGTGCCTGGTTTATATCGGTTACAGGCTTTTCCTTTAACACTTCACCGCTAACACTGCCCACAGCACCGGTCAGATCACTCTTTCTCATCACAGTACCCACAACAATCACTTCGTCAATGGATTGTGAATCTTCCGAAAGTGCAACGTTGATCACATTCTGGTTTCCTACTCTTATTTCTTTGGTATCATAACCGATATAGCTGAACACCAGTGTGACACCCGGCGTTGCCGTGATAGAGTAATTTCCATCCATATCGGATACAGTCCCTTGCGTTGTTCCCTTGAGAACAACGCTCGCTCCTAGGAGCGGCTCCGACGTATTAGCGTCGGTGATTATCCCTGTGATCGTGGCGTTCTGGGCAAACATCGTGCCGCAACATAACACAAGCATCATCAAAATACTGAAAATCTTGATCTGTTTCATAATTGATTAATTTAGGTACACCTTAATTGTTTATAATTTTATATAGTAATACATCTGCGGAAGGAACTGCTACCTGCATGTATCCCTTTACGTTTTGCTCCTGTCCGCTCCAAAGTTCTTTAGCTTTATACTCTGTGGCCGGGTTCAACCCTATTCTTTCGAGTGAAATCGTGGCATTCATATCTTTATCCGCATAGTTAAAGATAGCGAAATATGTGGTTCCATCGGCATTGTGAAGAACAAATTGGTTCTCCGAACGCTCGCCGTTCCCTTCCACCGGAGCAAAAGAAACACCTGTCGCAACGGCATTGACTTCGGGATTGGTCAAGAACTTCATGGCACGTTCCTTGTCGATGGATTTACCTCCTGCACTGAAATCATCCCCTACAATATACAATCCGGTAATGGCTCCCGAAGTAACGCGGGCACGGTTTTCACCCTCGGTAGCTTCGCGCAGCACCAGATGGTCGGCATCATTATACTGATATACCTCATCCTGCCACCATCCGTAAGAAAGGGCATTCAGCGTATATTCGGTATCTTTGATCTTATTCCAGGCATCACAGGCGATACGGCGCGACTGTGCGTAATGAGCCGGGAATACAGGCGAGATAGACAAATTGATGTACATATCGCCAAAATACTTATCCAGCAGCTGCATACCATAGTTATACGCCTGGATACCTGTCTGAATATCGGGGTTATACCACTTGTCGGCTTCCATCGCGCCGTGTGTCATAAAGTCCATCTTGACATACTTGAAACCACTGCGGCGGAACAGGTCGGATGTCTTTTTCATCATTTCCTCGATAGCCGGATGAGTCGGGTCGATGGCATAAGCACCGTCCAGTTCTTGCGGCTGTCCGTTGGCATAGAGATAAACATCTTTATAGGTGTAACCGGGAGCATCCTTGATGATATTATCAGGGCGTTTACCCCAATCGGTGAAAGGAGTCCAGTAAACACCGGCTATCTGGCCGTTGGCAGCACAATGATCGACAAAGCTTTTCAACTCTTCGTCGGAAAAGCTGTTCCAGCCGGAGTCGAGCCCGATCGTTACGTTACCGTCGGTATTCACAAAATGGTTGTTCTGAAGATTGTTCTTGAAGAAATCAGATACTTCAAGCGCTTTCTTGTAAGTCAGGTTGAACTGCAAAGCACCCCAGCTATTCCAACCGAAAGTAACGGCACCCGGCCATTTCTTTACCGGAGCAACGACAGAGTTTGCCTTTCCATACTCCTCCAGCCCGGTACGCCAGTCATTGAAGAAGCCGAGGAAGATCTTCGGCGATTTCACTTCCTTGCCTTTCAGTGCGCCATGTGCTTTCGAGTCGCGCGTCAACGTGTCGGCCACACCACCGAAGCAAACCAGCGAACCGATATTGTTACGGTCGCCCCGGCTCATATCGATACCAGTCTTCCAGTCCGTATGTTCCACCGATCCTACGATAAGACCGTTACGGTCGTTATTATTCAGGACGGTAGCCACTTCATAACTACGCAATTTATCGAATGTAAGCGGATGAGACTGGTAGCGGATCCAACAGTCGTTATCGAATGGCTGAAACAGGGCACGGTTATCCCCTTCAGCCAGGATAGCCGGCATCGGGTCGATATTGACCGGAGCCATGTAGTTCGATTCAATGTCGGCATCCCCTCCCTGAAGAGTGAATTCCGTCAATAGATAATCTTTCTCCGGGTAGATATAGAAAGATTGTACCAGTGTAGGCAGGTTACTGTCCGTATAAGTAACCTGTAATAAAGATCCCTGGCCGAAAGCGTCGTTGACAGGAGTCAGCTTCGCCCGGCTCTTTTGGTAATCGCGGGTCGTGACCAGTTTATCACCCAGCTTATAAGAAGCGTAGGTGCCACCGGAAAGAAGTTGATTTTCTTTCTCGATGCGATAGCCTTTCTGTTGTCGGTCGTAACTAACCTTCCATTTACCCGATGAAACGGACGGTTCGCTACAAGATACCAGCAAGGCGAGAAATAGCAGCAGATTTAAATTGATAAGTCTCATTTGTTGATAATTAATATGTGTTCTTATTGTTCCGTGATCAGCAGGACGGTACTTTCGTACGTATTCCCGATTGTCAGGCTGATACCGGCTTTCATCAGATAATCGCCGGGGAAGACCTGACCGTCGCCATAGAAAGTACTGTTCCCGGCTTTATTCAACTCCGTTACCTTATACATTTTAGCCGGGTCCAGTCCTTTCAACTTGGTCTCAAAGAATGTTGTACGTCCATGGTATTTCAGGCTGTATGCGAAAAATACCGATTCTTTTTTATCTTTAGATATATACATATGTGAAGCCCAACCGTTTCCGTCGTAAGGGGATTTCAGGCGATAAAGGTCGCCCATCTGCACGATCGGACGGATACGTTTATAATTCTTCACGGCTTCTTCTGCAAAAGGAAGTTCATCGCCGGTCAGGTCTTTGGGTTGCAGTTCCATACCCAGACGGCCGGTCATAGCCACATCAAAGCGGAACTTCAGCGGTGCCATCATACCGGTTTGATGATTCGGAGTGGTCGAAACATGGGCTGCCGTAGCCTTAGCCGGGAAGAAAAGGTTTGTGCTGTACTGAATGAATATACGGTCGAGCGAGTTGGTATTGTCGCTTGCCCAGAACTCATCGTGGTATTTCAACGCACCGAAGTCGAGACGGCCGCCACCGGAAGAACATAGCTGAATCATAATATCCGGATGGTTCTCACGGATACGTTCATAAGCACTGTACAGTCCTTTCGTATATTCAATCCAGAAATGAGTCTGGTTTTCTTTGGAAAGATAATCGGAACCGAAATTGTCGACGTGACGGTTTGCATCCCATTTTATATAGGAGATATGGGGCGACAAGGCCACTACCTCATCGAATGTCTTTACCACGAAGTCCTGCACAGCCGGATTACTCAAGTCGAGCAGCCACTGGTTACGCATCGGGATAATATCACGCTTACCGCTCTTTACAATCCATTCGGGATGTTTTTCCGCCAGTTCGCTCTTGGGGCTTACCATTTCCGGTTCGATCCAGATGCCAAATTTCAGTCCTTTATCTACCGCATATTTAGCCAGGTAATCGATTCCGCGCGGCAGTTTCTTCTTATTCACCTGCCAGTCTCCCAGACTGACCTTATCCGAATTACGAGGATACTTATTTCCGAACCAACCGTCGTCGAGTACGAACATTTCAACACCGAAAGCAGCAGCGTCATCGATCATATCCGTAATCGTTTTTTCACTGAAATCAAAATAAGCACCTTCCCAGCTATTCAGGACAACAGGCAATTCCCAGTCACCATGAGCCAGCGCATAGTTGCGCGACCAGTCGTGCAGGTTTCTCGATACCTGTCCCTTACCGGTAGAACTGTATGTCCATACCATTTCAGGCGTTTGTAACGTTTTACCCGGTTCCAGGTTATAGGTAGAGGCAAAATCATTCATACCGCTCATAACATGAAGCAAACCGCATTCATCTATCTCAAAGGAAGACAGATAGTTGCCCGACCAGGCCAGAGAACCGGCATACACTTCGCCTCTGTCTTCATTAGCCGGGCCATTCAGCGAAAGCAGGAAAGAAGAGTTTTCGGACTGGGTAGTACGTACTCCCTTCTTCGACTCCACCCGTTTCACACCCGACGTCAGCTTCTCTTCTACCAGTTGCATTTCGGAAGCCCAGGCTCCGTGGAAATGGGTCAGATAATAAGAGTCTGCATGCAGGGGAAGGTAAGCGGAAGCAATATTCTCGACAGCCAGTTTGTTCTTCTCCTGATGAGATATGGAAACTGACTGGCAGATCACATTTTCTTTGCGGTAAGCCGTGAAGTTCAGGTTAACAAAAACCGGATACAAAGGATCTTTCAACTGTATCACTGTTTCCGTTCTGTTATTATCTATATTCTTTACCTGATGATCTGCATAGATTAATTCGGTAGTCTGCACACCATCGTTATGGGTCAGTTTCAACGCCGGGTTCAGGAAGAAACGTCCCCCGTAGGCCGGATAGATCACCGGAGCATAACCGATCCCGTTATCCGGTTGTTCCTTATACTTCTTATTAAGGAAAGGAGATACATGCTGGAATTTATCCCCGAAATAGTTATACACCACTTTCTTATCCGCCGAGATGGAAAAGACCATACTCAGGTCGTTCGTAGAAACGGTAATGATACCCGTATCCTTATCTTGCGAGGAAGCAGTTATACATCCCAACAGCAGGGCAACAGTTAACAATAGTGCTTTCATGTCTATCAATTTTATACTTATTATTCATGGTTGACGATGCAAACTAAACCAATAAATAATAGTACAAAAAGCACGGATTCGCCAATTACTTGTAATTATGAGCTTAATTAATAAGGACTTAATGAAGATGCAACATTTGTGTCATTTTTTGACGCATCTGTTACAATGCAGAGAATAAAAAAAGGCCTGCATCGGATAATGCAAACCTCTATAAAACATTAAAGGCTGTCTCACGACAACCCCTAACCAACTTTGTTAACCTTAAATCTAATACTATTATGAAAAAACCACAATGCAAATATACAGCTGCAACAAGCATTTGTCAAGTCTTTTACAGACAATATATGTTAAGCTGTCGAGGCATTGTAGCTAAAAATTGTTTCCGAACACAAAACTATATACATTACAATCAAAATCTGCTAAAATTAACAGTTTTATTTCTTCCTTTTATAGAGAAAGACGCTCTTTCAGTAACTTATATCCGCCTGCACTTGCCCGCAGGGAAACACCTGTCTTCAGTCGAACCTGCCAGGTTTCTTTTCCGAATAACTCTATGCGCGCAATATATTCGCAATTCACTATACAAGAACGGTGGATACGGATAAAGGTACTAGCCGGCAAGCGGGATTCAAAATATTTCATTGTTTGATCCTTCACATACTGTCCGTTTGTGGTAAAAAGGGTGACATAATCGCCACTCGCTTGGATATAGAGCAGTTCATCCAACTGGATCAGATGGATACGGCTACCATCTTTTACCGAAATACGATCCAGTTCCGGCTCGGCAGATTCTGCCGGAATAGGTAATAACTCCGTCTCCGAAGCATTTCCCTCTTCTTCTCCCTCCTCCTGTTGGCGTTGTTCCAGCCAGCGGGCATAATACCACTGTGCCAGAATGATCCATCCCAACGCCCCAAAGAGAAAGCGGAAAGGAACCGTATACACGAATGTATCTATCCGGCCGGGACATCCCAGCAACTCGACCATATATCCTCCTACCAGACAAAGAACCTGTACTAATATAGCCACCGCCACTTGTACCTGAACCAGTCGCAACACACCTGTCACGAACCAGAGCAAAAAGCCACAAACAGCAAAGAGGCCGACAGAAATAAGACTATCCAGACAAGCAACCACCCATCCCGCCTGTGTATAGAAGTACAACAGCAAAGCGCCGACCACCCATCCTACCGCAGCTGAGACAATTCCGGCAATCTTATAAGGGACAGATATTATAAATGGATGTGTCTGCATACTCAACTCTTAATAACAATACCACTCAAAGTTACATTTCCGCGAATAATCAATATATGCTCTTCATCGATTGCTATCCCCCTGTTATAACGCTTATCTTCACATCCTCCCAGCATCGAGTTCGTCTGAAAATGCAACCGCCAACCGGCCGGCATATAAATCTCTATCCCACCCAGGGAACAATCCACCTCGATCACAGTTTCCGGGTTTTCCAGTTTGGTCTGTCTGAGATCGAGGATCGTTCCACCTAACGAGGTCTTGATCCGTGCCCCTTTGAATACCGGATCGAGAATGATCTGTTGTACCGAACCGAATGTATTATCGATCTCCACATAGCCATCGGTATTAACGAAGCTTTCTGTCGTACGCCCCACAGATACATTTTCGGGATTTAAATGACCATGACGTTTATGGTTTGATTTCCTGAACAGAGGTTTCAGCAGAATGATGATACCTATTACAACTAATGTAATCGGCCAGTTCACACTCAGCCAGTTGCTGTCTATCCATCCCAGTTCGGGCATCAGGAACAGTGCACCGATCATAAAGGTGATCAAACCACCGGTAAAATGCCGGCTCAACATATTGCCTACGCCGACATACATCAACAGCATCTGCCAGGAGACAATTATATCGAACAGTTCGAATGTAACCATCCCCATATTTCTAAGCAACCATACAATCCCCACCACAATAAACGGGATCGCCCAAAATACATTTTTCCTTACGTTCATAATAAATACAGTTTAATTGTTTGAGGACAAAAGTATGCTCCGGCCAGCCTTCCGGCAATAGAAATACGTTGTACCACCGTCAAATATCGGTGAATTACCGATAATTACCGACAAAAAAGGGGAGATATTTAGCATATCCCCCCTAATTTTTACTTACTTGTTTGTTTATTTCACGCTAACCTTGCGAACGGAAGTATCGTTTCCGGTTCCAAGTTTTACGATATAGATGCCTGCAGCAGGAACAGGTATCTGTGTAGCGGAACTAACGATATCGTTATAGATCAGTTGTCCGTTCATACTTACCACCAGAACATTGACAGACATAGCCGGTTCGATACGGATCGCATGATCCTGACCGTATACACGGGTATTGGCAATCAATTCCTCCAGACCGGTAGCTGCATCGACAGTCACCACACAGGTAGCAGTCTTGCCGCCATCTTCGGTTGTTACCGTGATAGTAGCTTTACCGATGGCAACCGCTGTTACTTTACCGTCTTTATCGACAGTCGCAATCTTATCGTCGCTGCTCTTCCAGGTTACGTTCTTGTTGTCGGCATCGGCCGGAGCAACAGTTGCTTTCAGGGTATAAGTGCCCTTTACAGCCAGAGTCAACTCAGATTTGTCGAGGGAAACGCCGGTTACGTCAACGTCGGGATCGGGATCAGGATCAGTACCCGGATTAGGATCGATTGTCTGGTTTTTCTTATAAGTAACGATGATCGACACATTGCCGACCTCATCTTTAACAATATATTCAGAGCCGCTTGCATAAGAAGCATCATTGATTCTAGCAGTAGCGGTATAGCCTGATTTTGCGCTAAAGGTAGCAGTCAGTTTATCACCGGCTTTCACGGTTGTACCGGCTGCTACTGTCGTACCATTCAGAGTAAGGACAACGCCGTTACCGTTTGCCGGGTCACTTTCTTCGGTTAATTCGATAGTGCGGACAGCCACCTCGTTAGCCAAAGCTGTTACTTTTACTGTTGCCTTTCCGCTTACAGGTGCATAATTGTTATCTGCCGGGGTGAATAAAACAGGAATATCAGCATGTTCACCTTGCGCCAGTTTTGCATCCGGATTTACCCATGAGAAAGTACCTTCCACATTGGCTGTACCGGAAATAACAGACTGGTTCAGTGTCTGGATTGTTGTTATATCTGTTCCTACAACATCGCTGATAACAGCTTGTGCTTCAGTGATACGCAAAGTACCAACTGTTTCAGTGGTAGCTTGATACACATCATCAGCCGAACGGCTAGCCTTCATTGTATAACTACCGACAGCAGTCGGTTCGTTAACTGTTACACCGTCTTGTTCAAAAGATACTATCCAACCGGAAAGCTCAGACGTTACAGTTGGAGCGACTTTATCACCGAATGCAGTTCCAGTATAAAGACTCGTATAATCTTTCTTTGTCAAAATAGCTGGAACTTTCGGTTGGAATTTAACTGTTACGGTTGTTGCCTGCTTAGATAAAGTGATAGAGGCAACTCCGTCTTTCACGACAACACCTTCGCCACTCCAAGTCGGACGAGTAGAATAGCTGGCATCAGCAGGTATAGCCTTTAATGTCAATGTCTGTCCAGCATATAGAGTTGTTTCATTTGTAACTAGTGCATCACCAAGCCATGCGGATACGGAACCGCCGGTAGCAG
The DNA here is from genome assembly GCF_000969845.1 of Parabacteroides sp. HGS0025. Lineage (NCBI taxonomy): Bacteria > Pseudomonadati > Bacteroidota > Bacteroidia > Bacteroidales > Tannerellaceae > Parabacteroides > Parabacteroides sp. HGS0025. Next base: position 1,368,449 of record NZ_KQ033903.1, on the reverse strand, counting down.
ATAAATTCAAAGAAACATCATTATTAGCACGTGTTGTTACCCAGTCACCAGTGCCTAATTTTACTGGTGTAACTTTTCTTCCACTTATTGCATCTGCAGTTGGAATAACAAACTCCGGTTCACGATAATTACTTAAACTAGCCGGGAGCTTATAGTAAGCGGTACGGAACTCTTTACTAGCGTCATCGGCTGATTTCCAATGATATTCGTTCTCTGCTACACCATCACTTACATTCTCTGCTTTCGGAATAATAGCAGCAGGATACGGAGCTTTTTCGATTGTCAAAGTACCGATATATTTCTTATCCATAGAAGCATAAGATGAATTAGCATCAAGAGATGCAAATACCTCATAAGTACCGGCTTCTGTAGGAGCAGCTGTTGCTTCGCCTGCTTCTTTGGCATTATTCTGATAACTAATAGTAATACCACTAATACCAGCTGGAACAGTTCTAACAACAAATGCTTGTGCTGCTTTATTGTATGTATATGTCTGTTCTTTGTCTGCAAAGACTACTTCCGGTAGTTTCTGAACAACAGCATTTACCGTCGTAGCACCTTTTACTGTAAAGGATTCACCCTTCGCTATTTCTTTACCATTTACGACAACGGCTAAGAGTTTGTAATCATCAGCAGCTTTAGCTTCCGTGATTTTTATTGAAGTACCATAGTCAACCGCATCTAAACCCTCTGTCTTGTCCAGTGTTATAGTTGCATTTTCAGCAGCGATTTCTACTTTATACTTCTTTGGTTTGAATGTTGCAGAAACAGTAACAGCTTTTTGGCCTACGGTAAATTTGCCATTTTCGTATGTTGCATCGGCTACTGTTACGCCACCATCCAGTTCATATCCCGGATCCGGTACTGCCACAACGCTAACAACTGTACCTTCAGTAAGAGCAGAACCAAATGCGATTGCATTACCATTTGTATCGAACAATTGGATCTTACCATTTGTCATAGTACCTGCTGTGATACGATAAGTAGAAGGGACAAAAGCATTAAACGCAGCCTGAATATTCAAAGCTCCATCTACCGTAACCGTATTGTTAATAACTTCCTTATCATTGCAAGTCAATGATTTCAATGAACCAACCTCCCCTGTCGGAGCGGCAACAACGTTTAATACGGTTCCGTAAGGAAGGCTAACACCAGAAGTAACAGAACTACCGTCCTGCTTAGTTACTTTTACATTGCCACCGATTGTAACAGCATAGTTTTTAGCAACGAATGTAGCTGTTAAAACAGCGTTAGCACTTACTGTGTAAGAACCTTTATTTACTGTTATACCTGTTCCCCATGTAGAGAAATCATAATGATCATTCGGTATTGCCTTAACAGCCAGTACTTTTTTATCTTCGTACTTTCCGGCACTGTTGCCATCTGTTACTTCGATCTTACCGTTTTCGCATTTACCGATGGTTACAGTATAATATTGTTTGACATCTTTGATCTCAACATCAATATCCTTTACCACCTCATACTTTGTCAGATCGGTTGGGGTAAAGACGGCTTTGTACGATTTGGTACCAACAGTTGCTTGTGTAGACGGATCCATCCAACTGAATACGCCACTAACTACAACCTCTTTATCTCCTTCTGCTTCTTTTACTGTAACCTTAGCTTCTCCCCCCGTTAAGATAGAAGCAGACAACGGCTGTCCGGCTTCGATTGTAGAAGCGGCAGGTTTAGTTTTGATCGTTGGTGCTACTATTAAAGCTTCCGGAATTTCCAAAGAATAAGTACTATTTTCCAACTTGATATACTTAACCGTTCCTTCAGCAGTAGACAATTGGGCACTAGCCATATCCGTATAAACAGTTACATCCGAACAAAGGATACAGATACCAGCAGTAAGAGCTTTCTTCTCTCCGTTATTCAACGCTGTCAGCATATTTGTAGCAGTAACGCTTGAAAGATCGATAGTTCCTCCTGATGTAACACTAGATAGCGCCATAGCTAATTGATCAACCTTTGAAAGAGTAAGAGTACCTTTAACAGCTAATGTGCCGGTTTTAGTCAGCGTTACATCATTGGCTATTTCCAGACCATTGTTGAATGCCCAGGTCTTACCTTCAGGGATTGTAAATGCTTTTATCGTACTTGAAGAGCTGGCTACAAAAGGCTTAATATATCCTTTTGCTCCGGTAAGCGTAACATTTGCACTACCCAAACCATCACTTACACCAACTTCCGGAAAAGCTTTTGTACCCTTAAAAACAAAATTCACACTTTCAGGAACTCCATATTCCGATCCCTGGTAACCTAATAGTGTGTTGTAAGTTGCACCCAAGTAAGCATAGATATCACTAGCCTGAGTAGGGAAAGTACAATTATCAAACGTAAGTGATATATTTTTAGACTTACCCCGGTTCACTGCTGCTATTTCAATTGGAGAGTTTGATTTTGCGAACGTACAGTTAGTCAATGTACCAACAACTTCATCACTACGCCCATTTGAACCATTACCATATATTCCACCTGTTATAGTTGCATTTTTAATATCAGCCGTAACATTTTTAATATACCCTTTGGCTCCATCTGTTCCACCTAACGCGATAAGGCTATATGTACCTCCATTAATATTCAGAGTTGCAGACTCAACCGTATTATTGCTTTGGTCAAATTCTACATAGTTACTTCCGGATGTCTTTCCATTTTCATCGCCACCACAAATCAACCAATAGTTGCCTGTTTCTTTGGGATCCCCAATAAATGTATTTTCCCCTGAAATATTAATTTCAACATTTTGTGAATGGGCATAATATTTACCACCACCAAAAGCAGAGGTCTTAACAGTTCCACCTGTAACAGTCAAAATACTTATTCCATTTACATTAGCTGAATTATCTTTAGTAGTACCATAACCACCTCCATATAATCTGGTTACAATACCACTTTTCATCGTAACACTGGAAGAAGAAACAGACTTATCTTTACTACCTCCAAACACAATCAAGTTATCGCTTTCGGGTAATTCTACATAATCACTTCCACTCAGGCTAATTTTCACCTTATTACCTGCTATCCCCTCTATGGTAATAGGTTTACCATTGGCAAATACATATTTACCATTAGCAGAATACTTTTCTATAGATAAATCTGATTTTAGGTTTGTCCATGCACGAACAGAATATGTATTATTAGATGTATGTAAATCGGCAGCCATCCAGGTTTGTGCCATCGTACTACCGACTGTACCGCTAACCATTGCTTTAAATTCATCTTCTGTTGGTGTTGCAGGTGTCTGTTCACCGAATTTATCTTTATAAGCATAACGATCATAGAAACCGACCTGTGGTACAGTAGTTTCAGCAAAAGTACACCCTTCATTCAACACGATACTCGGTATGTTTGCTGTTTCACGTGATAACTTCACTGCAAACTTACCATTGCCGGATGTGCTCAATTTGGTAGCCGTTAAATTAGAAGAATTCAGATGAATACCTCCCTGTTCATTATTGCTTACAACAACATTTTCGAATACAATATTCGTCATACCAAAGAAGTTGAAACCGACAATATTTGTATCTTCGATCTTTAGATTCTTGAAGGTAAGAGTTTTACTACCATTGTGAACATAAAACACATATGTTTTAGTTGCATAATCAGCAATAGCTTCACCCTTATTAGATCCGGCTGTACCTTGTATAGTATTTGAGCCGTAAATTTTATGTTGACCGGCACCACCATCAAGGGTCAAAGTAACATTCTTATTAAGCGGTGCATCCAGAAAAAACATTCCCTGAAAATCACCCTTTGCCCCATTTCCTCCCATAACCTTTAAAGAAGATATATCCAAATCAGCATCCAATGTAATTGTTGAGGTTATTTCGGATGATGCCTTATTCAATTCTTTCAGTACATTTTGTAATCCTTCCGCTGTACTGACCGTGTAGTTGTTGCCTCCATCTTTCGTGTAGCCATCATTTTCTGCATGAAGCCACCCGATACTTGTCATTAGCCCTATACCAATAGCAAGTAAAAAGCGTAATTTATGTTTCATTACTCTTTGATTTTAATTAGTTTGAATATTAATACTTGTTCCGGGTGTGATTTTAAGTTGCCCGGGCAACTTACCTGATTTGCATACCCTATCCTTATAAAAGGGTATACAGATGTGGTTTTCGAAAAGATTATACTTACCTCATTGGCAATACAGATTAGAGTATCCATCAATTCCCGGAGTGGATGTTAAAAAATAAAAGAGGCGTAGGAACTGTTGAATATATCTATAGATGAGGCCTTCGACTGCCCTAGGGATTGATATAAACAACGTACCCACGCCCTTTATCTTGCATATAGACGTATGTATGGCATACGAATAGATATAACAAGGAAAGGTACGTGAGCGTTTTGTTGTCTATTATCCAATCCCTATGAAAGTGTCGAAGTTTCATCTACTGGATAATATCTTTTAAACGCTTCTCGTAATCAATAAGATGTACTGACCGGTAACGCTTTACCGGAGTACAGGGGCAAAAGTAGAGAGAAGGTATAAGATAAACAAGTAAAAATCAGTTATTTTTCTGTCATGCACCGATATTCCGTCTTTAGCTCTCATTGCTTGTTACTCTTTTTACTCTTCCGAAAGAATGTTTTTAGCCACCCTGCCTTCAGGATTCATTGAGGATAGATAGCTGCTGATTTTCAACAGAAACAAGCATGAACCCGGACTCGGTTTTGCTTTCATTGGGGCTTCATTTGGGGTTCATTAGTTTAGTTATTAAGCAATGAATGTTTCAATTCTTGGCAGATATGAGTCTTTGATAATTCTTAGCTAATAAATAGTATCCATAGAAAGCGGTGTCTATCCGGAAGGCTTTTACTTGCTCTGTAAGCCATTGTTCTTCAAGTGATAAAAAAATCATATATTGTGATACACTTGTGCCATAATATATGATACTTGAGTGCCATAATATATGATACTACAGTATCACAATATATGACACAGCAGTAAGCCTGCATCAATCGATATCGACATCTGCACCATCCGCGCTCTATGAAGACACAATGAAGCCACTATGAAGGCAAAAAGCAAAGCGGGTTCATTCGCTATGCATTATTAATCAAGAGATGCAAAGGTAATGAAGGCCATGAAAGCAACTTTGGGAAGTGGTGGTCGATAGATTAAAGAAACCCCTATAAACAATTAAAGCCTGTCTCACGACAAGCCCTAACCAACTTTGTTAACCTTAAATCTAATACTATTATGAAAAAACCACGATGCAAATATACTGCTTACTCTAACTTTATCAAGACTTTTTGTGCTAAATCATGTTTCATGCCGTATAAGAAAAGCTAACAAGTTTCAATATGTTTGTTTTTTGCTTCCAAAGTGTTAAAATAAACACTTTCCTTTCCTATTTCTTCTTCAAAATACGTTGTGCACAGTCGGATAACACGACCAATGCTCCGGCTATGATAGCCGTGTCTTTTATCACCAGACGGCCTGCCCCGGTCAATAGCGGGAAACCATGCTCGCCGCTACCCAAGTCTGGCACCCATACTTCAGGAGTTGTGACAAGGAAAGAGAGCGTCCCGATAGTCATTATAATAGCCAGGCCGGCACCGACCAGGCCGATCTTCGGTGAGAAGATACCGAGGAAAGTAAGGATACCTATCCCCATGATAAGAATACCCAGGCCATGCGAAAAGCCATACGTATTATTTTCTACATGCCATTGATGTTTTGCTTCATTGAATTCGCCTTCCTTCAACTTATATTCCTTGTATTCCGGAGCACTCTTTGTATAAAAGAAACTCATAAAAGGACTGTTTGCCACAAAGGGTACAATACCTTCCGCCTCATAATTATAAAACTTCAGGCCGCCGATCCAGACAAAGATGATCAGGATCGCTACACGTATCAGGTTGATACCCAGCTTCTGAGTGGAAGCGGCAATGTTGAGGAATGTGTAAAATAAATCTTTTAGTTTAGTAGTCATGTCTTTCTCTTTTTTATGTGTTTAACTTATGATGCAAAGATCAGACATTTCTACCCTTTGATAAATGGCAATTCTGCCAGATAACTTGTCAATTGTTCCCTATTATACGAAAAAGAGGTTGTGTCGGTGAATATTTCGACACAACCCCTGCAGTATTTTATCAATGAATGTTATTTCCGTACGCCTAGTTCCGTCAGTTTTTCCACATCCAGTGCATATTTACGTTCGATGCTCTGCAATACATCTTCGCTGATATCCACGGGGCGGTTCAGTTTCTTCATTTCACGGTATCCCTTATAGACCTGTGTAATCATCTTGCGGGGATTGAAAACAAGCGACGATGTGATCCAGCATCCATGCGTACACCAGCAATTAGCCTTATCGCCATGACCGATAGCGGCAATCTCCTGCTTCATGGCATCGCTCGCCATGATCTTTGAGATATTGCAATCGTAATCCTTGACATTGCCGAGCGGTTCGCGAAGTTCGCAGGCACGGAAACGGCCGTCATAGTCGATCACCAGTGTTGTTTCGCCAGCCGTACAATCCATTCCCCAGGGAGTAGGATGATCGATGTTGGTGGCACGTACATTATATAAGGTACGGATAAAGCCCAGATAGAAGAAACGGGCGATAGGTTTCCTGAAGCCACCGGTTTCCTCCGCCATACGCTCTCCATAGACATTATAGATAGGGACAACCTTATCCTGCAAAGCACGCAAAGTAGGCTCGGTAAGGATCTTCACTCCGTCGTCGCGGGTCATTCCGCGGGCAGCTTCGATGATATGGTTGGAAAGATGGAAACGTCCCAACATCCATACCATCAGATCTTCCACTTCGGTCTCGTTATATTTGGTAATCACGGTTGCCAGGTTTTTCAGGACTCTGCCGTCGTCAGCAAAGTTTTTCTCAATCAACTTCAGCGTTCCCATCGCTTTGTAGAAGTTACCGGGAACCCCGCGTTGCACATCGTGCGTATCACCGAAACCGTCCAGAGAAAGGCTGAGGTTGATGTTCAGCTCAGGGCAGTTCTTACGGATTTGTTTTACCCAGGCAACGATCCGGTCGGGCTTCAATCCGTTGGTAGGAATGTTTACGTCTTTGATCTCATTGTTCTTATAGAACATTTCTATAATCTCCGGCAGCTCTTCACGAAGGGTCGGTTCGCCACCGGACACCCATAGGCGGTTGAACTGACCGGCTGTTTCGGAGATCTTCTTTATTTCTTCAAAAGTAAGGTCTTTTTCCTTTTTATCCATGTCCTCGGCATAGAAACACATCTTACATTTGGCATTACACCGTCCTGTGACAAACAGGAAGATAGATTCTAATTTTCTGTTTGTACTCATTGCCCTGAAAGAGCTCTTTGTTCGTTTCGTACTCATTGTTATTATCGATTAGATTTCTCTATTAGTATTAGCTCCCATATCTTATATAGCAGATAGACAAATATATACCATCCCAATTAAAACTATCGGCCAGACCTGAAAACATTCGCAAATTTCAACTATTATATAGCACCAAACAATCTCCATTTGTGGGATTCGATGTTCTATATTTAAGAATATCGACCAACAAATCTAAATAATCTTATATTTGTACATTCAAAATAGTGAAGACAACAACATGGAAGACAATATTCCTAAATTCGATCTTCCCCGGGACTTTATTGTCGGAGACAGTATTACGGGTGAAATTTTAAATCAATACGGTCGCTTCCCTTGTAAGATCAAAGCCGGTATTTTCGTACTTTGCGTACAGGGTACTGCACGTGCAACCGTCAACCTGACTGAGTTCATTATCAAGCAGAATGACTTCATCACGCTTCCACCGGGCTGCTTCATCCATATACATGAAGTGTCCGACGATATCAAACTCTGTTTTGCGGGGTTCTCATCTACGTTCGTGAGCCATATAAACTATATAAAAACGATCACGAACTATCTGCCTGTTATCTTCGACAGTCCGGTCATGCCGTTACCTGAGCATATATCCTTATTATACCAACAGGCTTTTTCTGTCTTGATCAATGCTTATACCATGCCTAAAGCGATCGAGAATAAGGAGATCATCAAGGCGGTCTTTACCATCTTTATGCAGGGGGTTATCGAGTTGTACCGGAATCACACTCCGTACAGCAATGCGCCGATGACGCGCAATATGGAGATATGCCGGGAATTTATCCAACTGGCGATGGAAAACTATACGAAAGAGCATAGCGTCTCTTATTATGCGAAGCGGCTCAATATTACTTTACAGCATTTCTGCTACGTAATTAAAAAGGTGAGCGGGCGCACCGCTTTAGAGATACTCTCCAACATTATTATCATGGATGCAAAAGCGCAGTTGAAATCGACCGACCTTCCGGTAAAAAAGATTGCATTCGCCTTGGGCTTCGACAATCTGTCGTTCTTCAATAAATACTTCCGGCAGCATGTGGGAATGACTCCACAGGAATACAGGGAGAGCTAAAAAAAGGGATATGCCGGACGCAAACCCCTATAAACAATTAAAGCCTGTCTCACGACAAGCCCTAACCAAACTTTGTTAACCTTAAATCTAATACTATTATGAAAAAACCACAGTACAAAGATACGGGTATTCTCCAACTTGTCAATAGTTAAAGTGCTAATTAGTGTTGTATAGCATATAAGAAACACTAACAACATTCAATATATTTATTTATGGCTTCACAAATGTTAAAATAGAGGCAAAAAAGAAGAGGCGCTGCTATAAGCAACGCCTCTCCGGTTATACATTATATATATATATTAGTCTTGCAATTTAGCACAGATGAACTCACGGTTCAAACGGGCGATGTTGCTGACAGAAATGTTCTTCGGACATTCCATTTCGCAAGCGCGTGTGTTGGTACAGTTACCGAAGCCCAGTTCGTCCATCTTGGCAACCATTGCTTTCGCACGGCGAGCAGCCTCCACCTTACCCTGGGGAAGCAATGCTAACTGGCTCACCTTTGCAGAAACGAACAGCATAGCCGAACCGTTCTTACAAGCAGCAGCACAAGCACCACAACCGATACATGCAGCAGCATCCATAGCCATTTCAGCATCTGCACGAGGAATAGGTATAGCATTCGCATCAGGTACACCACCTGTATTCACAGAGGTGAAACCACCTGCCTGGATGATTTTATCGTAAGCATAACGGTCTACCATTAAGTCGCGGATTACCGGGAAACCGGCTGAACGCCACGGTTCGATCGTAATCGTTTCGCCATCGTTGAAACGACGCATATAAAGCTGGCAAGTAGTTGCACCGGTTGCAGGTCCGTGCGGATGTCCGTTTACATATAATGAACACATACCGCAGATACCTTCACGACAGTCGTGGTCGAATACGATCGGCTCTTTACCTTCACTGACCAAACGTTCATTCAAAATGTCTAACATTTCCAGGAAAGAAACACTCTGATTGATTTTGTCTATTTGGTAAGTCTCAAATTGTCCTTTATCTTTCGGACCTTTCTGACGCCAAACTTTAAGTGTTACTTTTATATCTTTATCCATGATTCTAATTTTTGTGATTGATGATTATTACTTCTTGTAGTTACGTGTTTGAGGAACAACGAACTGATAGTTCAAATCTTCCTTCAGCATAACCGGGTCTTTGTCTTCACCCTGGTATTCCCAACAAGATACGTACATGAACTTATCGTCATGACGCAGGGCTTCGCCTTCCTCGGTCTGGTGTTCTGTACGGAAGTGTCCTCCACAAGATTCGGCACGATCCAACGCATCGTGTGCCATCAATGTACCAATCTCAATAAAGTCAGCCAAACGCAATGCCTTATCCAACTCTACATTCAGGTTATCGGCTTCACCCGGGATATATACATTACTCCAGAACTCTTTCTTCAGCTCTTTCAACATCTGGATCGCTTCCTGCAAACCTTTTGCATCACGTGCCATACCTACATGTTCCCACATGATATGACCCAGTTTCTTATGGATAGAATCTACCGACTCTTTACCCTTGATACTCATCAATTTCTTGATGCGGTCTTTAATACCCTTTTCAGCTTCTGCAAACTCAGGCAGGTCGGTGCTGAAACGCGGAACCTGAATCTGGTCTGACAGATAGTTCTGAATTGTATAAGGCAATACAAAGTAGCCATCGGCCAATCCCTGCATCAACGCAGAAGCACCCAGACGGTTAGCTCCGTGGTCAGAGAAGTTAGCTTCGCCGATAGCGAACAGACCCGGAATAGAAGTCATCAATTCATAGTCAACCCACAGACCACCCATCGAGTAGTGCAATGCAGGATAAATCATCATCGGAGTTTCGTATGGATCGTCGTTGGTAATTTCTTCGTACATGTCGAACAAGTTACCATATTTAGCTTTTACAACATCTTTACCCAGACGGTTGATAGCGTCGGAGAAGTCGAGGAACACGGCCAGACCTGTGTTGTTCACACCGAAACCGGCGTCGCAACGTTCTTTAGCGGCACGTGAAGCCACGTCACGCGGAACCAGGTTACCGAATGCCGGATAACGGCGTTCCAGATAGTAGTCGCGGTCTGCTTCAGGAATGTCTTTACCTTTCTTTGTTCCAGCCTGTAATGCTTTTGCATCTTCCAGTTTCTTCGGAACCCAGATACGACCGTCGTTACGCAATGATTCAGACATCAAAGTCAGCTTAGACTGGTAGTCGCCTTTCACCGGTACACAAGTCGGGTGGATCTGCACCATACAAGGGTTAGCGAAGTAAGCACCTTTCTTGTAGCACTGCCATGCAGCAGAACCGTTGGAAGCCATTGCGTTAGTTGACAGGAAGAATGTATTTACATAACCACCTGTTGCCACCACTACTGCGTGAGCAGAGAAACGTTCGATCTGACCTGTGATCAGGTTACGTGCGATGATACCGCGGGCACGGCCATCCACCTTCACAACGTCCAACATTTCGTGGCGAGTATACATCTTTACTTTGTTCAAACCGATCATACGGCTCAAAGCAGAGTAAGCACCCAGCAACAACTGCTGTCCGGTCTGACCGCGGGCATAGAACGTACGGGATACCTGAGCACCACCGAATGAACGGTTATCCAGCAGACCACCGTATTCGCGGGCGAAAGGAACACCCTGTGCTACGCACTGGTCGATAATAGAGTTTGACACTTCAGCCAGACGATAAACGTTTGCTTCGCGGGCACGGTAGTCACCACCTTTAATTGTATCGTAGAACAGACGGTAAACAGAGTCACCATCATTCTGATAGTTCTTTGCAGCATTGATACCACCCTGTGCAGCGATAGAGTGAGCACGACGGGGTGAATCCTGGATACAGAAGTTCAATACGTTGAATCCCATTTCAGCCAGAGAGGCAGCAGCAGAAGCACCTGCCAGACCTGTACCTACTACAATCACGTCCAGACGACGTTTGTTCGCGGGGTTCACCAGTTTCTGATGATCTTTATAATTTTTCCACTTCTCAGCCAACGGGCCCTGAGGGATTTTAGAATCTATTTGAGTCATAATGATTTATTTTCAATATTGTTACACCTTAAATTAATGTCCTGCACAAACAGCTACATAGTCACCACCTACACCATTCAGGTAGAAAACGATAGTAATGATAGCAAACACTACACAGATTACTGTTGCAAGAACCTTAGAGATACAGATCCAACGGTTCATCCAGATTGTATTACTCCAACCGATTGTCTGGATAGCGCTCCAGAAACCATGAGTCAGGTGGAACCACAAAGCTACATACCATACCAGGTAAAGAACTGTGTTCAGGATATTACCCTGGAAATAGTAGTTGATGAATGCTGCACCGTCCTGAGGAGATACGGTGGTCGTTCCGTCGCAAAGAGTTACCATGTGATTGCCCAGAAGTTCGGCGAACATCATCTTATACCAGAACTGGCTGAAGTGCAACACCATGAACAGGATAATGATAATACCCAGTACCAGCATGTTCTGAGATGCCCATTCCACACCTTTCGGACGAGCGTTAATTGCATAACGGTCGTTACCGCGGGCCTTACGGTTCTGCAGTGTCAGAAGAACAGCATACACAAAGTGAATCACAACTCCTGCCGCAAGTACCAAAGTAGCAGCAACAGCATACCAATTAGCTCCCAACAATGAGCAAATCATGTTATAGGCTTCTCCCGAGAAAGCTGCCGCCACATTCATTGACAAGTGGAACAATAAGAACAAAACAAGAAAAAGGCCTGATACACTCATTATCAGCTTTTTCCCGATAGAAGAATTAAGTAACCACATAAGATAATAATTTAAGTTATTTAATTGTTTTTAAAGATTCGTTTCAACTAGCTTAATTATCACGCAAAGGTATGCTAAATACACGTATCACGCAAACGATTAAAGAAAAATTTCGCCAATCAAATTCTCTAAAAAGACGCATGGAAAAGCAAAGACAATAACGAAGAATTGAACTTTTTTAGCTATGTTTGCAAAAGCATAATTAAAAAGGCAATGAAAACACTGGTACACACAGAGAAAGAACATATAGAGGAAATTATCCGCAGCTGCGACGTTTGTTTCGTCGGCTTGGCTGATACGGATGGTACACCTTATGTAATTCCCATGAACTTTGGCTATCGCGATGGTGTTATTTATTTACATTCCGCCCAGGAAGGCCGCAGCATCTCGATACTGGAACGTAATCCGAAGATCTGTATTACATTCAGTACCGATCACGACCTGGTATTCCAGCATCCTGAAGTGGCTTGCAGCTATCGTATGCGCTCAAAGAGTGTTATCGCCTGGGGAGAAGTGCGGTTTGAAGAAGATTTCGACAAGAAAACGGAAGCACTGGATATCATCATGAAACAATATTCAGACAAAGAATTCCGTTATTCGGATCCGGCAGTAAAGAACGTGAAAATATGGCTGGTAGACCTCGATGAAGTGACTTGCAAAGAGTTCGGGGCGCCACACAAGAAATACTAAACTTAATAAGAGAGTGAATTTATGAAGAATCTGTTAGCGATATTTTTAATGGCGATCCTGTTCGTTTCGTGCGAAGGCCCACAAGGAGAGCCAGGCAGAGACGGTGCATCAACCTACTGGATAATAGAAGATGAAATAGAAGTCAAATCGAACGATTGGAAATTGAGCAGTAACGAAGAAGGAGAGCCAATCTATACCTATGATTTCAGGATCAAAGATAAAGATTACGATCTTTATATGAATGCCTATTATACGGGATTGGTCAGCTGTTATATGTATCTGGATTTTGGAGACGATAAGCTGGAAGCACAAACACCGCTCCCTAACCCGGTTGACCGGCAAGATAAGGATGGCAACAAATGGACAGAAACTTATTCATACGATTACACTATCGATGGTTTTATCATCTTCAAAGTGTCAATCTCTGACTTCTTTCTCGACCAGAAGCCACCAACAACATATTTCAGAGCAGCAGCTTTAACCTATTAAAAAGTACGCATATATCAGATATTTAATGTACTTTTGCCCAAAATAAGACTTTCAAAATAATGGGATTGCAAAAGCATAGCAAGGTACTGAATGAAACAGTAGAGAAGCTTTCGGACGAGAGCTCGTACAAACAGCTGTTCCATGCCTACCGTGACGAAGAAGCACTACCTTCAGGAGAGGTACTGAAGGACATCATAGACCTGTGCCGTGCAATCCTGTTTCCGGGCTACTACGGGAATGCGCGGATCAGCAAACAAACGATCCGCTTCCATACCGGAGTAAATATAGAAACCTTGCACACTTTGCTCTGCCGGCAAATCTATGCCGGACTTTGCCTGGCCGATACGAGCTGTACCTCCTGCCCGGAAGAAAAAATCCAGGCAAGGGCGGAAGAGCTTACCGAAGCATTTATCGCTACCCTGCCGGAAATGCGAAGCCTGCTTGCCACCGATGCCGAAGCCGCCTACAACGGTGATCCGGCTGCACAGAACATCAACGAAGTCATATTCTGCTATCCGGGGTTCCGGGCAATCTGCAACTACCGCATCGCACACCAGCTCTATAAGCTGAACGTTCCTTTCATCCCCCGTATGATCACCGAAATGGCTCACTCCGAGACAGGTATCGATATTCATCCGGGCGCTGAGATAGGACACTATTTCTCTATCGACCACGGGACAGGAACCGTGATCGGCGAAACCAGTATCATCGGAAACCGCGTACGTATCTTCCAGGGTGTCAGCCTTGCAGGAGAAAAGCTACCTCCCGACGAGAATGGCAATGCTATCCGTGGCGTAGCCCGCCACCCGATCCTTGAAGACGATGTAACCGTCTATTCCAACGCGACATTGCTCGGAAAAATACGGATCGGTAAAGGCGCTACGATCTGTGGTAACGTATGGATCACCGGGGATGTTCCTCCCGGCGATGTGATCACGCAAAATAAAGTAACTAAATAATATCTTTTTCTTACAACGCACACAAATGAGTAACGAGACATTTGACATGGTGGCCAAAACCCTTTACGGGTTAGAAGAAATACTGGCCGGTGAGTTATTAGCTATTGGCGCCAACGACATAGAGATCGGACGCCGGATGGTATCCTTCACAGGAGATAAGGAAGTGCTTTACAAAGCAAACTTCTGTTGCCGCACCGCACTGCGCATCCTGAAACCGATCTATCGATTCAAAGCCAAAGACGCCGATACGGTTTACAAGGAAGTAAAAAAAGTAGTATGGGAAAACTATATGTCGCTGGACAAGACCTTCGCGATCGACTCCGTGATCTATTCCGATGACTTCAACCATTCAAAGTTCGTTGCCTACCGCACAAAAGATGCTATTGTCGACTACTTCATGGAGAAGCACAACAAGCGTCCTTCCGTACGTGTAAACAATCCGGATCTGTATATCAATATACATATCTCACACAACGACTGTACATTGTCGATCGACAGTTCGGGCGAGAGCCTCCACAAACGCGGCTACCGTGTCGAACAGACCGAAGCCCCGCTGAACGAGGTACTGGCTGCCGGTATGATCCTGAAAACAGGTTGGAAAGGCGATTCAAACTTCGTCGATCCCATGTGTGGTTCGGGAACCCTGCTGATCGAAGCGGCTATGATCGCGCTCAACATCGCCCCGGGTATCCACCGCAAGGAATTTGCTTTCGAGAAATGGATCGATTTCGACCAGGAACTGTTCGACCGTATCTATAACGACGAAAGCAGGGAACGCGAGTTCACTTTCAAATGCTACGGTTCGGATATCAACCCGGCCGCTATCGAGATCGCACAGAAGAACATACGCAGTGCCGGACTCGTTAAATACATCGACCTGAAGACATTGCCCTTCCAGCAATATGCCGATGCCCCGCAACCGGGCATCATGGTTACCAACCCTCCTTACGGCGAACGTATCTCTTCCCGCGACCTGCTGGGACTTTATAATATGATCGGCGAACGCATCAAGCATGTATTCACCGGTTATAAAGTGTGGATCTTAAGCTACAAAGACGAATGCTTTGACAAGATCGGGCTGCGTCCGAGCGAGAAGATGAAGCTGATCAACGGCTCGCTCGACTGCGAATACCGTTGTTACGATATCTTTGAAGGAAAGAACAAAGACTATAAGAAAGCATTGAACGAAGAAGGGGGAGAATCCTCTTCCGGCAACTCACGTCCTAAAACGGAATTCCCGAGAAAAGAATACGGAAGCCGCGGCAACGACCGTCCTTCGCGTCCCAACTTCAAGTCCGACCGCCTGGATCGCCCCGAACGCCGCTTTGCCGCCGCCCATAGCGAAGATGAAAGCGAACGCGCTTCAGCTGCTCCCGGCAAACGCTTCTTCGGTGAAGAACGTAACGACGGACGCCCTGCCCGCAAACAGTTTGCCGGCGACCGCCCCGTATTGCGCAAAGCCGGTGAGAAACGCCCTGTCAAGATGCGATACAACGACGACGACGATAAATACTCAAAGAATAAAAAGAGCTTCGGAGACAGAAAACGCGGAGAAGGTCGTGCATTCAAGAAACCATTCAAAAGAGGTACTGATGATTTTAAGAATGACTTTGAAGATTAAGTATCTGTTACTCCTTTGCGTGTTCGTTTTATCAACCCCTCTGACACTGATGGCGCAAGACAAGCAGTTTACATTGCACGATCTGATCCCGGGCGGGAAGACATACAGCCGTTTCGTACCCGAGAACCGGTCGCAGTTGCAATGGGTAGGCGACGACATGTATATATATGTAGAGAAGGACATCGTAAGAGGTGCCCAGCCCAAGCACTATCCGGAGATACGCGTCAGCCTCACCGGACTGAACCAGGCTTTACAGGCTGCCGGACTCGATACGGTAGCCCGCATGCCCAATTTCTCCGTACCCTACAAAGGTCAATGGATACTGGCGTTCACCCAGAAGCAGCACCGCATCCATTATGATATGGAGCAGGGAAAGGTTGTAGCCGATTATCCGCTGGATAAGAAATGGAACAACTACGAGTTCTGCCCGGCTAACAGCTACCTGGCTTTCACGGAAGGGAATAACATAAAGATTCTCTCACCATACAATCAACAGGGAATTGTTACACGTGAAACAAAAGAGGGTATCGTATGCGGACAGGCCGTCCACCAACGGGAGTTCGGCATCAGCAAAGGCCTGTTCTGGTCGCCGGAAGGTTCCGCCCTGGCGTTCTACCGCATGGACGAGAGCATGGTGACCGACTATCCGATCGTCAATATCGACGCCCGCTGTGCCAAGGCCGAACCCGTAAAATACCCGATGGCAGGGATGAAAAGCCATGAGGTAACAGTCGGTGTCTATAACCTGTCGACAGGCAATACCGTCTGGTTGCAAACAGGCACCCCGAAAGAGAAGTATCTCACAAACATCGCCTGGAGCCCCGACGAAAAGAGCATCTATATCGCCGAGCTGAACCGCGAACAGAACGAAATGCATCTGGTACGCTACTCCGCCCTGACAGGCGAGAAGGAAGCCGACCTGTTCACCGAAACGAACGAACATTACGTCGAACCGCAGCAGCCTGTCCTCTTCCTGCCCGGCGATCCGCAGAAATTCATCTGGCAAAGCCAGCGTGACGGATACAACCATCTCTACCTCTACGATACCACCGGTAAGCTGCTGAAACAGCTCACCAAAGGCGAATGGGTAGTCAGCCGGGTGATCGGCTTCGATGCCAAAGGCGAGAACCTTTTCCTCACCTCCACCCAGCCGCACGTATTAAGCTCATTCAGCTACGGAACGCCGATGAATGTAAACGGCTGGAAGCTGAACCTGAAGAAAGGGACAATGCAGCTCCTCACCCGGAGTGCGGGACTGGAAAGCGTGCACAACCTGTCTGTCAGCCCTTCCGGCAAATACGCGATAGACAGTTACGACGCACCTGAAATCCCCCGCAAGATAGACATCGTGCAAACGAAAGACGGCAAGGTGATCGAAAACCTCCTGACCGCCAAAGATCCGTACGAAGGCTATGCGATGCCGGAAATAGAAGCCGGAGTCATAAAGGCTGCCGATGGCATGACCGACCTACATTACCGCTTGGTGAAACCCGTCGGACTGGATGAAAGCAAGAAATACCCGACCATCGTCTACGTCTACGGCGGCCCCCACTCGCAACTGGTGACAGGCGGCTGGCTGAACGGCGTCAGGGGTTGGGATATCTATATGGCACAACGCGGATACGTGGTCTTCACTGTCGACAACCGCGGAACCTCCAACCGGGGATTCGCCTTTGAAAGCGTGATCCACCGTAACCTGGGTGTCAACGAGATGGCCGACCAGATGAAAGGCGTGGAGTTCCTCCAATCGCTGCCCTACGTGGATGCCGACCGCATCGGCGTACACGGATGGAGCTACGGAGGCTTTATGACGACTAACCTGATGCTGACACATCCCGACGTATTCAAAGTGGGTGTAGCCGGCGGTCCGGTGATTGACTGGAGCAACTACGAGATCATGTACGGCGAACGGTATATGGATCGTCCGCAGGATAAT
Source organism: Parabacteroides sp. HGS0025 (assembly GCF_000969845.1). Classification (NCBI taxonomy): domain Bacteria; kingdom Pseudomonadati; phylum Bacteroidota; class Bacteroidia; order Bacteroidales; family Tannerellaceae; genus Parabacteroides; species Parabacteroides sp. HGS0025. The sequence continues at coordinate 1,350,549 of NZ_KQ033903.1, read as the reverse complement.
CCCGAAGGATATAAGAATGCCAACCTGAAGCTGAAGGCCGGCAACCTGAAAGGACACCTGTTGCAGATACATGGCGACATCGACCCGGTAGTGGTCTGGCAGCACAGCCTGGGCTTCCTCAGAGCCTGCGTGAATGCGGACACCTACCCCGACTATTTCGTCTACCCCCGTCACCAACACAACGTGATCGGCAAAGACCGCCCGCATCTCTACGAGAAGATCACGCGGTATTTCGACGACTATTTAAAATAACCGATATAAATAATTAAGATATGAACATATTACTATTAGGCTCCGGCGGCCGCGAACACGCAATAGCCTGGAAGATTGCTCAAAGCCCGAAAGTGGACAAGCTATTCATTGCCCCCGGTAACGCCGGTACTGCACAGGCAGGAACCAACGTATACATCAAAGCAGACGATTTCCAGGCCATTAAAGACTTCGTACTGGCAAACAACGTAAACATGGTAGTTGTCGGCCCGGAAGACCCGCTGGTAAAAGGTGTTTACGACTTCTTCAAGAACGACGCTTCACTGGCCGGCATCCCGGTGATCGGCCCCTCCAAAGCCGGTGCACAGCTGGAAGGCAGCAAGGATTTCGCCAAGGCGTTCATGATGCGCCACAACATCCCGACCGCCCGTTACAAGAGCATCACCGCCGAAAACATCGCCGAAGGTTATGCTTTCCTCGAATCGCTGCAAGCTCCTTACGTGCTGAAAGCCGACGGACTGGCAGCCGGTAAAGGCGTGCTTATCCTCGAAACACTGGAAGAAGCGAAAAAGGAACTGGGCGACATGCTGAACGGTATGTTCGGCGATGCCAGCAAGACAGTCGTTATCGAAGAGTTCCTGACAGGTATCGAATGCTCCGTATTCGTCATGACCGACGGAACAAACTACAAAGTGCTCCCCGTAGCCAAAGATTATAAACGCATCGGCGAAGGCAACACCGGCCTGAATACCGGCGGTATGGGTGCCGTTTCTCCCGTTCCTTTTGCCAACGACGCTTATATGGCGAAGGTGGAAGAACAGATCATCCGCCCGACCATCGAAGGGCTGAAAGCGGAAGGTATCGACTATAAAGGTTTCATCTTCCTCGGCCTGATCAACGAGAACGACCCGAAGGTGATCGAATACAACTGCCGCATGGGCGACCCGGAAACAGAAGTAGTGATGCTCCGTATCCAGAGCGACTTGGTAGACCTGCTGGAAGGCGTAGCCGAAGGCGATCTTGACAAGCGCACCCTGACGATCGACCCGCGTGCTGCCGTAACGGTCATGCTCGTAAGCGGCGGTTACCCCGAAGCGTATGAGAAAGAGAAGATCATCTACGGACTCGACGACATCACATCCGACAATATACTCTTCCACGCCGGCACCATCTCCGCCAGCGGCCGTATCCTGACCAACGGTGGCCGTGTCATCGCCGTCAGCTCTTACGGGGCCGACAAGGAAGAAGCCCTGGCCAAATCATTCGCCGGAGCCAAGAAGATCCTGTTCGACAAGAAGTATTTCCGGAGCGACATCGGCTTCGACTTGTAATAGGTTCAGACAGGAAGCAAAATGAACAGTACATACAGTTACTCCCGCAGACATAACTTATCCGGCACCACGACATTTGTTGTGGTGCTGTTGGCATGTATCGGCTGCTGGATCGCCAGTTATCTGAATTCGGTCGGTTATCCGGTATATGGGGAAGTGACTGCCACACCGTTATGGAATGCCATCTGCCAGGTGCTGCCCGGCAAGGCTTTCACCTACGGGATCGGTATGCTGCTGATGTTCGGAGGGGCTTTCCTGCTTCATCGCGCCAACTACATCCTGGTGTTGATACGCGAAAAGACATTGCTCCCCTTCCTTTTCTATGTGCTGTTCATTAGTACCAATCCGGACTTTCTCCCGCTGAAGTCCACTTCGCTGGGCGTATTCTGCCTGATCCTGGCTATCTACCAGCTATTCACCTCCTACCACGATCCCGAGGCCAAAAGCAATGCCTATAACACGGCACTGCTGATCGGCGTAGGCAGTCTCCTGTGGGTGCATATCCTCTGGTTCCTGCCTTTGTTCTGGATGGGGATGTATAATTTCAGGACATTAAATATACGTACTTTCCTGGCCTCCCTGCTGGGTATCGGCACCATCTACTGGTTCCTGTTGGGCTGGTGCGTGTGGTTCCGCGACTTCACACCGTTCACGATCCCGTTTGCCGCCCTGTTTAAGATCCGTTTCCTGATCTCCCAGGAGCTCGGCCTGCTCGATTGGATCGGTATCCTCTGGATGGCGTTGCTGACAACCGTGTCCGCCATCAACATCATTACGCATGAGTTTGAAGACGTGCTGCGTACGCGCCAGTTCCTGTCTTTCTTGATCGCCATGTCGGTATGGGCTTTCGCGCTCTACCTGCTTTACGAACAGGTTTCCGAAGAATTTCTGGAGACAGCCTGTATCCCGGCTTCCATATTGATCGCCCACTTCTTCACCGTGATGCGGGGTAAGGTCATCTTCTGGACTTTCTATTCAACGATTGTGCTTTATATAACTCTCCTGGTATTACGCTTATGGAATTTCTTATAGAATACGGATATATCGGGGTGTTCATCGCCTCCTTCCTGGCAGCTACCATCCTGCCGTTCAGCAGTGAGGTGGTTCTGACGGGTGTCTTACTGGCCGGTTCGTCCTACTGGCCCTGCATGGTTGCCGCCACCCTGGGTAACTTCCTTGGCGGCATGAGTTGCTACTGGCTCGGTATGCTGGGCAAGGTGGAATGGATCGAGAAATACCTCAAGCTGGATGCCAAAAAGCTGCAAAAGGTGCAGGACTGGATCGCAGGCAAAGGCTCCTGGATGGGCTTCTTCGTCTTCCTCCCCGGCATCGGCGACTTTATCGCAGTGGCACTGGGTTTCCTCCGTGCCAACGTCTGGATCGTCGCCATCTCCATGTTCCTGGGCAAAGCCATCCGCTATTGGGTGTGGATGGAGTTCGTTTATAAGGTGCAGGGGTGGCTGTAAAGAGTTTCAGATATTCCTAATAATAGTATGATAGAAAAATAGGACTATAATGATAGGATATCTATCACTATAATCCTAACCTACCTGACACTATAGTCCTACGATGGTCAGCACTACTATGCTATTCGTAGCTTAAAAATTATTCCGCCAGCCACTGGTTCAGCTGCGTCAATATCTTTTCCTTGATATCTTCCGGCATATTACCGATGCGGGCACGGTGGCTGCCACGGGGTTGGAAGTAGACCTGTTCGTTCTTTTTGCCTTTGAAGACGGGGACATGCGCCGCACTCCACGGGTCGATCTCTCCGTAGATGAAGATCATCTTCGGGTCGTTGTCCTTCAGGAAGTCGTAGATCTTATGATAGAGAGCCGGGCGGAATTCGATCTTGTCGACCAGCTCTTTGGGGAGCATGATGCGGTTAAGATAGCCTTTGCTGCTGTCGATGGTGAGGTACTTGCGGAAAGGCTTCGTGTCGTAGCCATAGTAACCCAGTTCGCGGGCGGCTTGTACGAAGAAGGAGATGTTGGGCTGGTTCTCGGCAAAGTAGTCGGGGCTGCTGATCTCCATCAGGTGTTTGAACAGGGTTTCGTTGTCGGCATTCGATGAAGGGATGACGGAGACCGGGGTGCCCCATTGCCAGAGGGCGAAAGGATATTCCAGTACACAATAGTCTAGCACTTCGGCCATCGGAATACGGTATTCCAGTTTCTTATCTTTGGAGAAGGCTTCGAGTAGAGGAAGCATATCGGCTTTGCGTTTCAGGACTTCCTGCTGGAAATCTTCTATCTTACGGCGTTCCTTCTTGGTACCTACCTTACGCAGGAACGGTTCGTGACGGCCGTCTTCAACACCTTTGCACAGCGGGCCGACGTACGGGACAGAGATATCCACATCATCGGGGAAGAAGGCACGGTAGAGCATGGTGGTCTGGCCGCCCTTGCTGATACCGGTGCTGATCCATTTGCCGGTGTAGAGTTGGCGGAATGTCTGGTTTACGTTATGCAGGTCGTAGGCGGAGTTCTCGGCTGTCAGGTAATCCCAGTTGCAGGGTTCGGGGGTCGACTCGAGGAAGTAACGGTATTCGACGAAGATCAGGTTAGCGTCGAGCAGTTTGGTCAGCTCTTCCTGGTATTTGGGGTTGAGGGCGTAAGCGCCGCCGTATCCTTCGGTCACGATCACGGTAGGACGGTCGAAACCGACATGGCCCACAACGACACGCTGGGTAAATGTACCGGCCGAAGGATCTTTGGGGTCTACGGGTTGGGTGATGCGTACCAGGTACTTTTCCGGATAGACATCCGATTCGAGTTGTTCGATGTTACTGATCCCTTTCAGGGAAGCGAGCTTCTCTTTCAGTTCGCCCGGAGCGGCAAAGGCTGCCAGGGTACAGAGGAAAGAGAGGAGCAGAAGGTTGAATGTTCTTCTCATGGTATATGTTTATTTGTTGTTGATATCCTTTTTGTTGCTGATCGTACGGATCAGCCCTTCATACTTCGCGCGTTTGACGGCCGACCGTGCAAAGATACGATTATAATCTTCACGTGTAAAGTCTTGCAGGCTCTCTTTTTGAAGGGAAAGGAAGTCGGGCGTGGGATGGAAAGCGGCTTCGCGGGTGGGACGGGCGAAACGATTCCAGGGGCAGACTTCCTGACAGGTGTCGCAACCGTAGAGGCGATTGCCCAGACGGGCGGCCTGTTCGGTAGGGATATCGCCTTTATGCTCGATGGTGAGGTAGGAAAGGCATTTACCGGCATTGAGATGGCCGGGGCGTTCGAGGGCTCTGGTCGGACAGGCATCGAGACAACGGCGACAGGAGCCGCAACGGTTCGCTTGGGGGTGGTCATAATCCAACTCCAGTGTCGTGACGATCTCGCCGAGGAAGAAGAAAGAACCTTTGCCGGGGATGATCAGGTTGGTGTTCTTCCCGATCCAGCCGAGACCGGCTTTCCATGCCCAGTAGCGTTCGAGAATAGGGGCGGAGTCGGTGAAGATACGGGCGGCCGAAGAGCTATCCGTATGAATATCCGATTGATCCGGCCTGTTCGCTTGCGGCCCCGTGTCAAGCACGGGGACAAGGTCTGCTATGTATTGCCAGAGTTGGTGCAGTTTGTCTTTTACTACGAGGTGGTAGTCTTTTCCGTAAGCGTAATAGGAGATACGGGGGGCATCGGGCAATTGTTTCACGGCCGGGTAATAGTTGAGGACGACGGAGATAACGGAACGGGCACCTTCCACTAACCCGGCCGGATTGAGACGGATGTCGCGGTAGTTCTCCATATACTTCATGCCGGCATGACAGCCTTCGGCTATCCACCGGTCAAAAAACAAAGCTTCGGTGTCTGCGGAAGCTACTTCGGCTATTCCGCAGGCATCGAAGCCCAGTTGGTTGGCTTTGTTCTTTATTTGGGTGGACAAGTCCGCCATGACAGATTATTCAAACACCTTAAACGTATATCCTTCCTTTTGCAGCCATTCGATGGCGCGGGGCATGGCTTCGCGCATGTTCGTTTCGGCTTTGAGGGAGTCGTGGAAGACGATGACGGAGCCGTTGCGGGTATAGTTCTTTACCACATTAAAGACACCGTTCGGGGTCATATGGGGGCTGTAATCGCGGGTGACGACATCCCACATGATGATCTTGTACTTCCTTCGTAGAGCGACTACCTGGGGGAAACGCATATGACCGTGCGGCGGACGGTAGAGGTCGCTATGGATATATCCGGCGGCCTTCTCGATGTTATCCAGATAGTTCTTCGTCCAGTATTGAAGGCCCTGGATATGGTTAAAGGTGTGATTGCCTACCCTGTGTCCGCGGTCGAGCACCATCTGATAGATATCAGGATGCTTGCGGACGTTATCCCCTACACAGAAGAAGGTAGCCTTCACACCATATTTATCGAGTATATCCAAGACCCAAGGGGTAACCTCGGGAATAGGGCCGTCGTCGAAGGTGAGATATACACACTTCTCCTTGGCCGGTATCCGCCAGATTACCCCTGGAAACAGGACCCTGTAAAACCAGGGTGGTTGTTCTATAAACATATATTACTTATTCCCACGAACCGAACCGTAAGCCATCCGATAGTTGTCAAACTCTTCCTGATACTTAGTTGCAAATTCGGGATTATAATGTTTGCTGACTGCCAGCACTTGCTGCATAACGGCCAGGTTATGTTCCAATTCTCTTGTTACAGAGGCCAACTGAGACGGTTTCAGACGGAAGAACCAATCGATATTACGCATTGCATTCTCTGCAATTCCGGTAAATACCTCTTCTGCCTTTTCGTTTTCATCGAGTGCATAATACAGTTCGCCGGTAGAAAGAGCCGTGTAATCCAACGGCACATTTTCCGGGGGCAATACTTCCATGCTCTTGTTCAGCACGTTCAATGCTTTCTCGTTCTTACCTTCTTTCAGCAGGTCTTCCGCCAGTTTATTGAACAGGGCCATACGATAGCTCTTACACATACGCATCACGTTCTCGTCGATATAAACGCCCGGCTGGTCTACGCCACCCCATTTGAACTTGTTCATGACGTTATCATACATCTTTTCCGTGTTCGTTTCCTTGTTGGCATTCTTCGGAACGATCTGGTAAGCCAGACCTGTCTGTTCAAAGTAACCGTCCAGACCGACAAACTGGTCAGGATTTACGGTGATCGCATAATAAATAGGACGTTCCCAGTTATTGGTCTGCAACATATCCAGGATCATCAGTTCCTGTTTGCCCAGTGCGTTCTTACCTTTCAGGTTGATCGTCATTTCCTTCAGCAGACCGGTTGAGTCGGTTGCCAGGCCTTTGGCTACTGCTGTGGCAGAGTCGACTTTATAGATCAACGTTTCAGAAGGGATATAATCGAGTTCCTGATTAAATCCGGGGATCTTCTTGAACTTCGGATCGTTGCTACGGACAAAGCTCAGAGCCGTATTCAGGTCGATAGGTTGATCCATCATCGGGATTACATAAGCCGCATCGCGTGTACCCTGCACATAGTCCGCACGGTTCCAGGAGATAGGCAGCGGAGCCGATTCGTAAGCCTGTTTCTTCATCTGGTCGATATACCAGTCGGTTTGCAGGTAGCTGGTGTTACATACACGTACATCGGTACGGATGCCTTCCACTTCCTGTGCATACCACAACGGGAATGTATCGTTATCACCGTTGGTGAAGATCACGGCATTCGGTTCGCAGGATTCCAGGTAGTTAGCACCGAAATCGCGGCAAACGTAACGTCCTGAACGGTCGTGGTCGTCCCAGGTCTGGCTAGCCATCTGGATGGGAACGAACAGACACAGCACGGTTGCGAGAGAGCCGGCCACCACCGGAGATAGCTTACCATACTGCCGCATCAACTTGGCCAGTGCCGCGACACCGAACCCGATCCAGATACAGAACGCATAGAAGGAGCCTGCATAGGCATAGTCTCGTTCACGCGGCTGATAAGGCGTCTGGTTCAGGTAGAGCACAATGGCAATACCCGTCATGAAGAAGAGGAAGAAAGTGATCCAGAAGCTCTGGATACCCCGCTGTCCGGAATAAGCCTGATACAACAGACCTAAAATACCGAGCAGGAGCGGCAACATATAGTATACGTTATGTCCTTTATTATTGGCTATATCATAAGGCATGTTATCCTGCGGGCCGACAAGTACTTCGTCGATGGCTTTGATACCGGTGATCCAGTTACCGTTCATCACCTCGCCATTTCCCTGGATATCGTTCTGACGTCCGGAGAAGTTCCACATGAAATAACGCCAGTACATGAAGTTAAGCTGGTAAGCGAAGAAGTAACGAAGGTTCTCAGCAAAGGTCGGTTTCATCACCGTCACATTCTCTCCACAACGGTTAAACTTCACGGGCTCTCCCTTGAATTGCGACCATTCCTTATAGGCTCCCACATGGGCATCCACATTGCTGTACATACGCGGGAAGAGCATACTCAACTCGTCTACATATTCATATTCAACGTCGTGACGGGAAACATAATACTTATCTTTCTCGTTCGGATCTTGTTTGATCACGCGGCTCCAAACGGCTTCACCTTCCTTGGTTACAGGAGAACAGTTACCCCCCTGGTTTTCGCGCTTCACTTCCGAAGCAAATGTCTGTCCGTAGAGCAGCGGGGTTTTACCATACTGTTCACGGGCCAGATACGAACGCAGGGTGAAGATATCGCTCGGCGCATTCTGGTTCATAGGCGTATCGGCGGTAGCACGGATCATAGTCAGTGCATAAGACGAATAACCGACAACGATTACCATCAGGCAGACCAGTATCGTATTCAGCAGCTTGATATTAACTTTCTTGCTCATGAAGAGATAAGCGCTCAACGCAGCCGTCAGGATAACGGCCAATACATAACCGCTACCGATGAACGGAACACCTACCAGTACAACGGCCAGGATAAAGGCGATCTTCATACGTGTCGGATTGATCTCGTCGCGCATCGTCTCCCAGATAGCCCATATCAGTACACCAGACAAAGCAAATACATAAGCAAACACACCCGAGTTGTAAGGCATTCCAAGTACGTTGACGAACAGCAGTTCGAAATAACCGCATACCTCAACCAGTCCCTGAACGACACCATACATCATCAGTCCTACGATTGCGAAAGAAACCAGCAATGCATAGATGGTACCTTTCATCGTCGGATTCGGGAATTTCTTATAGTAATAAACCAGCACGATCGCCGGGATACACAACAGGTTCAGCAGGTGGACACCGATACTCAGCCCCATCAGGTAAGCGATCAGTACGATCCAACGGTCGGCATGAGGGCGGTCGGCCGCCTCTTCCCACTTCAGGATCAACCAGAATACCAGGGCTGTGAACAGGGAAGAATAAGCATATACTTCACCTTCTACCGCACTGAACCAGAATGTATCGCTAAAGGTATAAGCCAAAGCTCCTACCAGGCCGCTACCCATGATAGTGATCATTGTACCCAAAGAAATTTCATTCTCCTCGTTCACCATGATCTTACGGGCCAGGTGGGTAATACTCCAGAACAGGAACAGGATAGTCAGCCCACTGAACAGTGCCGACATAGAATTGACCATTTTAGCTACTGTGGAAGTGTCCGACGCAAGCTGTGTGAACAGGTTGGCCGTCAGCATAAAGAACGGTGCTCCGGGTGGGTGTCCTACTTCCAGTTTAAAGGCAGAAGAGATGAACTCACCACAATCCCAGAAGCTGGCAGTGGGTTCGATCGTCATCAAATAAACGGTGGTTGCGATCAGAAATACGACCCATCCCAACACGTTGTTGATTAGTTTATACTTTCTCATACGTTTGTATAAAGTGTGATAATTAATTGTCTAAAAAAGCTATCCTAACACAGACAGTCGGCCGCAAAGGTAAGCATTTACGTTTAATACCAACGCCCTAACACTCTATAAATTGTATTGAAGAGATTAGAATTATATTAAAAAACGACTGATATTTAGCTGACAAAAAAATGACACCAATGTCACACTGATGTCATTTTTCATTTATCTGTAAATCAATTAGATTCACTTGATCTTTTTTACCTTATTCAATATTTTATAAACCGGATAAGCCCAGTAGTTACGAAGTCCGAAGCCTCTGGCTTTTTCAGTAAACTGCCTGTTAAAAATAATGTCTTTGGTGGCGATATCGAACACAACGACGTTGTAAGTAGCCTGTGTCTTTCCTTTGTTAAGTAGCCCAGCGATGAAAACTGCGCCATATCCCTGAGCATTTCCGGTATTAAACTGACGGATATGTTCCGCTATTTCGTCACCAATCAGTTGATAACTATCGTCACTGGTAAAAAGATCAGCTTTCTTTATCTGTTCGATAAGGTTCTGAGAAGTTTCCAGATCGGTTGTTACAGCAGCGTCAAATGCCTTAGCCGTATCATACTTTTTCGGCTCGCGCTGGAATAGCGTATTTATTCCATAGAAAGCATCCTTAAACTGTTCCGTCGTCTCATCAGCACCGTACACTTTAGCCATAGAAAAGTCCACACCAAAAAATGTCAGTTTGTCTATATCCTTCAAATTTGTTTTATCCTGTGCATTTACAAGGCTTGTCAGGAATAAAAACATCAATACCATCAACTGTTTCATACGATTACATTTTAAATTAGTACTAAATTATCGCAAATCTATAAATTTAATTGCTTTCCTGCTCATCTGGGGCATCTGAATTTTAGCCACATAGTCAGGAGAAGCAAACTGAATGGTAGGCGCCACCCGTACTTTTGAACGGAACAGATCCTTGATTTGCTTGGCAAAAGCTTCTGTTTGCCTGTCGCTTCCTACCCGGATCAAAATATCATCGGTACCGAGATCGTTCGTATAAACTTCCACTACATAATTCTTTACGCCGGGAATATTATCGAGGATATCATATAAAGCAGGCGGATAAAGGGTTGTTCCTTTATATTTTATCATCTGCCCTTTGCGACCCAGCACAGAACTCAGCCTCACCGTATTCCGTCCGCAGGAGCAAGGTTCCGTATAGTGATAACAGATATCGCCCGTCTTAAAGCGTAACAAAGGCATTCCTCTAACCCCCAATGTAGTGATAGTGACCTCACCGGCTTCTCCTTCGGCTACAGGTTGGTTCTTATCATCCAGAAACTCTACAATGATCAGTTCCGGCTGCAAATGTCCTCCCCGACAGGCCTCGCATTCCGTAAAAGAAGACTGCATTTCTGTTGAAGCATACGTAGACTGCAACAAAGGAGTACTCCATTTCTCATGGATACGCTGTCCCAGAGTGTTCAGGGAGAAATCCGGATTGCGTAAGGCTTCACCGATGCAAATCGCTTTTCGTATGGAAGAATTGTTATAATCGATCCCGTTGGCTTCCGCATATTCTATCAGTTTGACCAGAAAAGAAGGGACAACCATGCAGAAAGAAGGATGTATCCGATGGATCGTATCCCATTGCAATTCCGGTATTCCATTACCGACACGCACCACGCCGGCTCCCAGTTCACGGGCACCCATATAATAAGCCAAGCCAGCCATAAAGCGCCGGTCAAGTGTTGTCATCAACTGCATGACATCTTGCTTCGTACAGCCGGCAGTCGTGAACGATAAATATTCATTATAAGATAACCTGTCCAGATCGTCACCGGTGAGAACAAATGTCACCGGATCACCCAACGTTCCGGAAGTCGTTACGTAATCGATTATATCCGCTTTGTCTACACAAATAAAATCGTCATTATATAGTTGCAGGTCTGTTTTTGTCGTGACCGGCAGTTGCTGCAAGTCCTCTAATGTTCGGATATGGGAAATATCGATCCCTTCTTCTCTGAACATGCGTTGATAAAATACGGAATGATTATTCAGGTATTCCAACTCACCGGCCAGTCGAAACTCCTGATAAGCCTTTATCTCTGCCGGGGTTTTAAATTGTATAGCACTATACTTATCCATATCGTTCATTGTTTTATTTTCTCTTGTAGAGCCGTACGCTCCTCTTCTTTAGGAATTTCTTTTGTTAAAGCGGTCTGCCAGGAGAGGATCGCTCTATCTTCCGCACCAAATGCCTGATAATAATCGCCGACCAATTGCCAGGAATAGTAGAACTCGGGATTTGATGCTATAAACTCATCCAGCAAAGCTTCATCAAGGGGAGTATGACTACCGATACTATGACGAATATCCTTTGCCAAATTCTTATAAGTCAACAATTGCCGATAGACCGGACTATTCAGAAAGGTATCCGCCGGTAGTGAAAGACTATCGATCCGTAACTCTCCCGTATCAGTGGGATGAGCAAATATCTTATTCAGATCATAGGCCACATATTCACCCAGTTGCCAGGGAGCAGTCGATACCCACATCAAGCGTTTAGCAGGTTCAAAGATGACAGAATGGTGGGCTATAAACTGGTTGATCGCCTTTTCATTGGTCAATCCGATCTCTTTTCCTTCTTCTCCAAAGCGGTTACGCAGTATGGAAGCCGCTTTCGATGGATCTACCGGGAGATTATCACTTAATAATTCATCCAGCCGGGCCTGTCGGTAAGGGCTGTCGGAGGTAGCTATATTTTCCTTGTTACGGGCATCTTCTTTAAAAGTATCCGACTGGTAATGGTTTGTACAGATAATCCGGTTTGTTCCCGACTGGAAAAGAGCAATCTTATCGGTCGATTTCTCAATAATAGCCGCTTTACCGTCTTTCGCCGAACCGATCAGCAGAGACTCCGCGACAAAGGTTTTATGCTTCTGTGCAATCGCATAAGCCTCCTCTATCGTAGAAGCATATTGCAATATCTCACGTGCCAGTAGGGAGATAGGCATAGCAGCCGATACCGGCATCGTAGATTTGGCAGCATTGATCGTCACAGTCAGTCCCGTTTCGTTCATACCCGACAATACTCCGGTCATTCCCGCCCAACCGACAGAAGCAAAACGATATCCGTCGGAAGGCTGATAAAAAGAGACCAGTTTGTTACGGGCAAAGTCATCCCCTACATAAAAGTCAAAATTACGTCCGATCAGTAAAGTAGAGTCCGCACTTTCTTCTCCCCAAACACCGAAGGAGCTGCATCCGACCAGCATATAGTCCTGCATGGCATGCCCGATATCATGCGCCGCATGGTAATTCAACTGACGTTCATAAGGAGTTCCGATCGCATCATACTCATGGGAACAGGAAAGAGATATTCCATAGATCTCCGTCCTGTATTCTTCCGGTATATATTCGCCCAGATTACGGTTAAAGAGGATCAGGAAGAAACGCAAGAATTTCAGATAACTGTCTGAAGGAATGATCTGGCGTATCTGATCGACAAAGACCTCTTCCTGATAATGCAACAAATCTTCCGCCAGCTTCCCGAAAGCCACTCCCCGCTCGGCAGGATCTCCCTGCACCGACAATTCCCACAAACCGCTTTTACTTTGCCGCAGATGATTAGGGCCATAGGTGCGTAAACTATCCGTTTTTATTAGCGGATAATCCGGTAGGGTGTTCATATCTATTACCGGTTGCTTCATATCCGCAGTCAGATAGAGAGCAGACGAAACAATCACTATCAGTCCAATGAGACTAATAAAGGACAGGACGAAGTATTTCAGTATTTTCTTTATCTTCATATCAGGCTTCTCCTATTTTACGGGCCAGGTATTCCGAACCCACTAATTCCGTACAAGTCAGCATAGAGGTCAAAGTCACCCCCAAAGCACCGTGTACATTCAGACTCTGTCCGGTCAGGAACAGGTTAGGGATACGCGTACGTGTCGGGATCAGCGTAGTCAACGGATTATTATAATTCTTCATAATCCCATAGGCTGACCCTTCCGGGGTTCCGGTATAATCGCGGTAAGAGAGCGGCGTAGTCGTTACGATCTTCTCCGTGTTCAGTGATATACCGGGACAATAGCGTTCGGCAAAAGCGATCAACTGCTGCGCTTTATCTAATTTGAACTGCTCGTAATCGGAGCCACGCTGCCCGACAGTTGTATTTTCCCAGGCTTGTACTTCCGACAGATACATAGGCGAAAGAAGGCAGATCACATCCGTGTACTGCTCCAAGACGGAAGAAGGTTGCATCGAAACCATACAGGTATTGATCCGGGTATCTTCCTTGTGTCCGGTATTATACCAGGCATTCTGATCGCCCAATAAAAAGAAGTTCCGGTTACTATACGGAGTCGTCCCCCGCTTCTGAAGCAGATAGACAGAAAACAGCCCATACGAATTAGGCAGATGCTCCAAACGGGATAAGGCCGCTTTCCGTATGAGCGGCGATTTCTCCACCAGATTCAATGTATTGAAAGGATGCAGGGAAGATATCACATACCGGGATTCCAATCTTTCCGCCCGGTTGATTTCCACTGCTTGTATCTCATTTCCGGACAGGCATAGTTTACTTACTTCCGCACCAGTCAGCACCGTCCCTCCATTTTGACGGATCACATTCACCATCGCATCCACCACCTGCATACTCCCATCTACAAAACGCCAGGCTCCCTGCAAATAAGAATTTGTAATAATGGCATGATGATAGAAGGTAGAAACCGACTGATCGCCCCCATAAAGTAATACACTGCCGGATAAAACCTGTTGTAAGGTTGTATCTGAAGTGATTTCCCTGATTTGCTCCCAGGCGGAGATATAAAAGTTATCCATATTCCCGGATGACAATTTGCCTTTCCGCAACTGCTCCACACTGATAGAACGCCCCACACTATCCAGCAAACCAACATAACGTTTGAGCGCCTCTTTCTCTTTCGGAAACTCACGGGTCAATGTCTCGGCAAACCGTTCATGCCCCATAGCAAAAGGATAGAATTTATCCTGATAACAGATCACATCAAAAGCCACCTCATCCATCCGCCTCATCTTCAGCTTATCCATGATACCGAAATAAGTGAAGTATTGCCGCATGATCTCCCCTTCATCCATACTCCCGATATAATGAATACCGGTATCCAATACCCTGCCATATCGTTTAAAGGATTGAAAACAACCGCCAGGCAAGGCGTTCTTTTCAAGCACGCAGACATTATACCCTTCCTTGCTCAACGTTACACCGCAAGCCAGGCCGCCTAATCCGCTTCCTATGATAATAACATCATACCGGTTATCATTCATAAGCGACCTCCTTCTTTCTCAGGATATAGATCATATTGGAAGTAAAGCGGTCGTTTGCCCGCTGCTCTATCTCCAGATGAAAACGTTCCGCTACACGGATAAACTGTTCATGCGTCGGAAAACAGAGGTCATTCTCCCTCTTGTTAAATTCCAGCAAACGGGTGGAAAGTAATTCGGTAAACCGCGTCACACGGTGCTTTGTCGTTCCTCCGGCATCCCCGTCACGGATAATCAGCATACCACCCGGCAACAACTTGCCGATACAGGTTTCAAGCAACCGTTCCTGTGACGGATAATCCATATAATGGAGCATATCATTCATAACAAACACATCGCTTTCCGGCAGATCATAGTCTGCAACATTAGCACAAACGAAGCGTATACGCTCATTCCGGGAGAAATTATGATTGGCTACGGCAATCTTATCCGCATCATAATCGATCCCCAGTACCGTTCGCTCTCCGGAAAGCATCGCAAGCATATAGGACAAAGGCCCCAGGCCACAACCGATATCCGTAATCCGGGCTCTGCGCGGAACAATCCGGTTAAAAAAGTCATACTTATCCTCCATACGGACTTTGATACGGATATACCATTCTTCCACCGGACCCTTATAAATATAATTAGCCACCAACTGCCGGTAGAAATACGGGTTCCTCGGATTTGAATAAATATCACAAGTCTCCTGATAAGCCCTGCGGAAAGTTTTAGCTATCGCTTTGGAACGTTCCTGGTAAGTGACTCCGTAACTCGCATCCGTATACAAAATACGAGGTAATATCCGGGTGCATAACACTCCCCGTTTTACATAGAAAGGCTGCCGCTTCGAAATGATCATTCCGGTTCCGTAAAGAACTACCGGAAGTATATCCAACTGCAATTTCTCCGCCAGATAGAAAGCCCCTTTGTGGAAACGATGCACCTGGCAATCAGCCGAACGTGTCCCTTCGGGGAAGACAACAACGGAATATCCCTGCGCCACCTTGTCCCGAAGATGATGCAATACCTTTTCGTACCCATCTTCCGTTTGTACAAAGTCGGCATACTGTACGATCTTTCCAAAGACAGGAGAATGCCAGACCCACCTGTTCGTCACCATCACCAGCTTCGGAGCCAGTGAAAGCATTACCAGGATATCGACAAAAGACTGATGGTTGGCAATGATCACCGCCGGCTTCTCAAACGTTTCATTTCCCGGATTGATATTCTCACGCCGGGCAATCCAGGCCGCTTTCAGGAAGATACGCAACATATACATCATGATCCGGCTGAACACTTGCTTCTTTTTCCGCCGCTTCACCGGAAGTAATATCAGCAGAAGGGCAACCCCCATCATCAACAGGCAACCGACAACGAACAACCCGAAGAACCAGACCGTAACCAGCAAGCCGGAGAGCGTATAAGGGAAATTACCCCTCGATGCCGGCCCGGAGATAAAGAAGCGGAACAGAATCGGTAGAATAGTGTAAGACACCAGCACTACGGAGATCATTCCCAGGATCGAGATCACCGAAATGGATTGTAATGCCGGATGTTTGGCAAAGACCAGTACCCCCAGCCCCACTACAGCAGTGAATGAAGAGAAAAATATAGCCGTCTTATGGGAAGTCAGCATCTTCTTCCCCGTCCGGTACTCTTGTTGCAGGCCGTCCATAATAAAGATACTGAAATCATCCCCCAAGCCGAAAATAAAGGTGGAAAGGATAATATTCACGATATTGAACTGCGTTCCGGTAGCCGCCATCAACCCCAGGATAATCACCCAACTGACAGCCATCGGCGTAAAAGTCATCAAGGTCAGTTCGATCCGTCCATAGGAGATCAGCAAAGCAAAGAAGATAAGGAACGAAGAGATATACAGTATCAGGTAAAAGTCGTCGTTAATGGCAGACACCCATTTATTGGCAAAATACCCGCGATCAAAAATCACCAATCCGTCATTACCCGCAAAACGGTCGTAGACAGTCTCTTTATCCTCCTCATTCAGACGTACCTGTGTAATAAACATAGACAGGGAATCAGCTGAAGAAACCCAACTGTCCAATAGAGGTAAAGAAGAATCACCCGCAGTAAAGTCACAGGGAAGATACTGTTTATCTAGAAGGGCAAAGAAATCATGGAAGGTATCTTCGCGGAAATGGTACTTCGCAGCCCCGTTTTTAATATCCTCCCTTACCTGCGTTTTCCGTCCCTCCGTCCAATAACTATTCCAGCGTTCAATACGGCGCTGTTGTTCCGCATAAGGGATAAATATCTTTTCAGCAGAAGCGAATTCTTTGATCCTGCCCTCTGCTTTCAACGAATCCAGTTTACGGTTCGTTTCGGCATAATGCCGTAGCCCCTCATCGGGGGTGCTTCCGACCGATACGAAAAGCGTCGTTTTATTATCCGACTGGAACAGGTCGTTCAAACGTTGTTCGGCCGCCTTCAGGTTAGCCGGCTCAAAACTCAGGTTCATCATATTACTGTCGAACGTCACCTTCCCCGACATATAAAGAGACACAAAGAAGACAACTACGATCGTAATAACCAACGGCTTATTCTTTTCATACGCATACCCGTTAATCTTCTCAATAAAACGGAGAACCCTCCCCGACTCCTCATGCCCTTCCTTCACTTTCAGGAAATGCGGCAGGAACACCAGACAGAAGAAGGTGGTTCCAATCAGCGCCAACGATGAGAACAGCCCAAAGTCACGCAACAAATCGGAACTGGTGAAAACCAACCCGAAGAAAGCGCCGACCGTCGTAAAACTACCCACAGTAAGCGGATAAGCCAGCTCCTCGATCAACTGCCGGATAGACGAAACATGATTAAAATGCGACAGCACATGAATGGAATAACTCAGTGCCACCCCAAACACCGCCGCCCCTGCTCCGATAGCAATAGCCGAGACAGACCCTTTCAGGAAATAGATCAGAGCCAGCGAAAACACAGCCCCGTACAATACCGGCAATATAATCAGGATCACCGCCGAACGGCTCTTGAATACCAACGTGATAAAAACAATGATGATAATCAGCGCGATCGTCATCGTCAGCATCGTATCCGACTTGATCTGCCGGGCATTATATACACCGACCGACGGCCCGCCGAAATACTCTGCTTTCACACCGGGATACGTGTCCATCGTCTCCCTTAGCCGCTTCTCGATCGTATCGATCAGGAACTCATTCTTCCCGGTACTTCCCGTCCCGTAATGCGGAGTAATAAAAAGCAACAGGGTAGACATATCCC
Organism: Parabacteroides sp. HGS0025; assembly: GCF_000969845.1. Classification (NCBI taxonomy): domain Bacteria; kingdom Pseudomonadati; phylum Bacteroidota; class Bacteroidia; order Bacteroidales; family Tannerellaceae; genus Parabacteroides; species Parabacteroides sp. HGS0025. The sequence goes on along the minus strand of NZ_KQ033903.1, from coordinate 1,332,721 downwards.
TCGAAAAGATATGCCCGTCATATATCTCATAATTAGCCGTCATCTGGAAATCGCGCAACTTTTCCAGCGAGGTAGTCCCCAGCCCTACCGGGTCACGGGGTAATATACTTTTCAAAGCGACTCCCGCAGGAGATAGTAAATGCAGATAATTACTACGCATACGGCGTTCTATCCCATCGGCCGTCAGTACAGAATCCATGCGGGCATAATCGTCCTCCGTCAGGAAAACCGGCAGATTATCATAAATGAAATCTGTCACTTTCCCGATCATATTCTCATCCACTTCCGAGAATATATCCGTGATGTATTCGGAACCGGCCTCAGCCAGCAAACTGTCTTTCAGCAAGTCACCCGCCTCGATCAGCCGATCGGACGGAACCGTACCGGAAACAGTGTCGGCAGACGACAACATAACGATGATCTTATCTTTGACTTTCAGATTCTGAAAAACGATCTCCGTACTCCTCGCATCCTGCGTATCAGGAAAGAAACGGGTTACATCCTCCTCGAATTTCACCTGTACGGCAAAGAAAAGCATCAGCAAAAAGCTACCGGCCAGTAACAGGTAACGGAGAGCCGTATGGCGTTCCAGATAATTATATATATGAATAAACAACTTACTCATCCGGCAATACGTTCAGGTTTCCTGAACAACGAAAGCAACGTTAAACAAACAAAGCCGGCCAGCAATCCGCAGATAACGGCAAAAACCATACTCCCGGCCAGATATTGCAGCAGCGAATCTTTGATCGTATCAAAAGTAACCTCGTGCAACGTCAGCGTCACAGGCTGATCCAGCACCCAGCCGCCCGTCACATAACTGCCAAACAGCAGGAAAGGGATCATGGGCGGGATACTGATATTCGAGGCCACAATGGTAATGACCTTGTTTAGCCCCATAAAATGCGCCAGCACCCCGGCAACGATCATCTGATATCCCCAGATCGGAACAATCCCCATGAACACACCGAACATGACCGCCAACGCGATCCGCAAATTCGACTCTGCGGAATGCGTAATATTCTTAGAGACAAACTTCTTCACATTCTCTTTCGTCACACTCCGCACACATTTCCACGGCCAGTACCATAACAAGGCGATCAAGACGAGCACCGAGTTCAGCAAACTGATACGCGTAAAGTCGCGCAACGGACGAAAATGGCTGATTCTTTCCCCAGCCGGCGGATAATACACCTTTATCGGTACATTCGCCACCCGTATATTCCTCCAAGCAGCCTGTACGATTATTTCCAGTTCATATTCATATTTCGTAGTGAAAAGATGCATCTTCTTCAGCTTGTGCAAAGGATAAAGCCGAAAGCCCGACTGCGTATCCGACAGCCGGATGCCTGTCTCCAGTGTAAACCAGAAATTAGAGAATTTATTGGCGAAGGTATTTTTCCCGGGCATGTTATCGGAAGCCAGATTACGGGCTCCGATCAGCAAACTATCGGGATAAAGGGCTATTTCTTTCAAGAAAACAGGTATATCATCCGCATAATGCTGCCCATCCGAATCAAGGGTAATCGCATAACGGTAACCGGCTTCCGTAGCAGCCTTCAATCCGGTATTCAAGGCATATCCTTTTCCTTGGTTGTCAGGATAACTGATTACACGTATCCCGGGAAATCCTTTCAGAACCTCTAACGTATTATCCGTAGAACCGTCATTCACCACTATGACAGGAAATGAATAAGCCAATACATCTGTCAGTACCTGACCGAGTGTCCCCCCGTTATTATAGGTTGGGATCACAATAACCGATTGACTTTCCTGCTGCTGATGTTCCAACTCTGCCACAATCGTTGCTTTTAGTTTCAGCACAGTTACTCCGCCTGCATTGGCTGTAACCTGTAGCCTGTTTGAATCCTTCAATGAAAATATAAAGTCCAGCAACTCCTGCTCCGATGGATTTACCACAGAAAGGAACTTGCAACTGGTTACCGTCTGAAAGCGAACCGGGGTATCTAAGATTGTCGACATGCATTCCTTAATTATACGAAGCATACAAACACCGGGAACCACCGGCATACCCGGAAAATGCCCTTTATAAACATCATGTAGCGGATTCAGCCGGATCGTACAATTATATTCCCCGCCTTGTTCTGCAATAGCTTCTATCGTATAAAAGTTAGTCAACATCCCTTTCCAATATGCATTTAGTGTGACAAAGGTAGGGAAGTTTTTCTATTATGTTGGTCAGTTTCGAATCTTTTTGAAGGTATTAACCCTTGCTATACAATATCCCTTTCCTCAGATAATCAGAATGATGAAGAATTTCTTAATTGAACGCATCCAACCCGATGGAAAGCTTCAGCCCCGTATGCCTGATACGGATCGCTTCCTGTCCGGAACTGTCCGGGAAAGAGCGGAAAGTGGTTTTGCGCAGGCCGGAACCGAGTTTGATCTCCCGCATACGATTTTCCACACCGTCTATCCGGTAATAACCTTTGAAGCCGGGAGTGGATAGCTTATATACGATATCTGTCTGCGGGTCAGTGCAGTTATAAACAGTCACCTTATTTTCCAGCGGTATGTTCAAACCGAAAAGGACCGAGAAGTCGCGATAGAACAGAGACAGTATCTTTTTCTTATTCAACGGTTCGATGCAGTGATGTACCGTCAGACTATCCGAACCGATCTCCAGGTCGAAAAGGCTCAGTCCGAAATGTGTGCTGAACAGTGTACGGTAGGTGCCCGTCTCCGTCTCCTTCACCAATAACAGCCCGCTGAAGTGCTTCCGCATAAAGTCGATCGTCATGTTGTATTTACACAGGCGGGAAGAAGCATCTATCATAGGTGGGAATTGCCCTTTCATAGCGGACACAGTTTCCCCTTTCCGGCATTCACGTGTGATAGAGGGGGCACACGAACAGCAGGCCAGCAACAAGCAGAGACTAGCGGATAACAAACTTTTCATCACTGGTCAGTGTATTGTATTTCCGGTTCGTAAAATGATATTCCGTATAATCCTTTGCATTCTCCAACAAACGCAGAGTCTGTACAGACATATCTTTCTTATCTATCGAAATGATGATCTCCGAGATATAAACCTGTACACTCTTGGAAACCGGACGGATCTTCACCACATAAAGGGAAGGGGATTCATAATATTCCAGCTGGTAAGCCGACGACATCACCGTCAGGTCACCGATCATGCAGGCTGCCAGCATTCCTTTCATCTCGTTCATCATCTGGTTAGAACCGAGGTTGACTACATTGCTTTTCCCTTCAGAAACGATCTTCAGCTTCTGCCCGTTTATAATGATCTGATAATCTACCGGAGAGGTGTAATCCATCCGGATCATATTCTCCTGCTTATAATAGAAACGGCCTTTCGATACGATCTTCTCGTTAAAGACATCCAGAAACTTCTCCTGCGTGAAGTCGCTTTCAATGGAAGAAAGCGACGCTGCTTCCTTTTTCAGCCGTTCCTGAAACGCGGTAACGGATGCCAACGGGGTTAACTCCTCTTGCGCGGCTACCGGCAAACAGAAGGTTATAAACAAAAACAGGCATATATAATATCTATTCATCTTCTTTTTCATTCGGATCAGGTATATCAAACATTTTATCGAGAGGGATCACCTCATAATTTATTGTCTTCAGGTATTCAAGTAAACGAGCCAGCAGGGAAGCACATCCGGGTAAGCGGTCGTGCAGAAGGATAACAGCCCCCGGCCTGACCTGCCTGATAATACGGCGAAACACCTTATCTTCAGACTCTTTACGCGTATCAAAAGAACGAATGCTCCAACCGATTATTGTATAAGGGCGGTCTTTCGCCAGGCGGGCTACCGTCGGGTTGGTCACACCGAAAGGGGGACGGAAGGTAAGGATCGGAGCGGTATGTTTCAACAAGGCCTTTTCGCACCGTTCCGCTTCTTCACACATCTCTTTACGGGAAAGCAGCGGGAACTTCCAGGTATGGTTGTCGGAGTGGTTACCGACATGATGCCCTTCCGATACGATGCGCTCCATCACGGCAGGGTTTTCTCGTACCTTCGCCCCGATGCAAAAAAAGGCAGCCTGCACCTGATACTTTTTCAGTACATCGAGTACCTGCGGCGTATATCGGGGATCGGGGCCGTCGTCGAATGTCAGGCAGACAACGCGCTTATCGGTGTTTCCCCGGCACAGGGCTTTCACATATACCCCTGAACGAATGCTGTAAGAGGCATAAAAGAGAAAAGCACCGATACCGCTCAAAACCGCTATAAAGACCAGCCACCCCATAGACTATACCCTCCTTATCAATAGAAACGAGTGATTATCCAGGAAAGAGTTGTACAGCAGGATCGAACGCGGGGCATCCGTCTCCTGCACGCGGTGACAGGCCTGCCACAAAGCAAAGGACATCGCTATCGGATATTCGCCGCAATATTGTTTGTATTCATCCGGAAAGACCACCTCTGCATCGCTTGCTTCGTTATGAAGCAGGAAGGCGGTCATCCGCTCCTTTATCTCTTCTTCCGTAAAACGGCCGCTGAACAATTCCATATCCCGGAGCTCCGCCACGCATTGCGGTGAGCGGTTCCCCGACAAAAGGAAGAATGCCGCCCCTTCTCCCGGCTTGTTCTTCTCCCACAAACCCAAACGGCCGAGGATCGTTTGCAGCGTCGGTGTCATTTCATCGACCGCCCCTACCAGAACAGACTGCGCTTCTTCCTCTTGGACTAGCAAAGCGGCATCGAGCAAAGCACTTTCCAGAGAGAAAGCACGGTGCACATAGGTCGTATTGTAACTATGGTTTCCGGTAAGCAGGGCAATCTGTGCCCCGATCGTATTGAAAGTGGACTGGATAAAGGCCGTAGGGGTAAGCAACTCTTCGTTATGATCCAGTATCGTATTCATAAACTTTTCCGTATCGGCCAGACATCCAAGTCCCGTAGCCGTCAGGATCGCATCGACAGGAGCCGTTGCGTCTTCAAGACACTGTAACCCGGTTGCCACCCCCATACGAACCATGCGGCTCATCCGGCGGCGAAGCGTGGCATTCGGGATCAGGAACTTATAGTCGGGCTCTTTCAGCGCGTAACCATCGTCCGTCCGTTCAAAAGAGGCTGCCGCCTTATCTATATAAACCGGTTTCGTAAGCATAACCTATTTATCGTATTTCCGGAAAAGCAGGGAAGCGTTGTTCCCTCCAAAACCAAAAGAGTTAGACAATACCGAACGTAGGGATATTCCTTCCTGATAACGGGTAACAGGGATCAAGCCCGTTTCCTCTATCGGTGCAGTGAAGTTCAGATTGGGATAAAGGATACCCCGCTCCAGAGAGAGTACGCTGAATACGGCTTCAAGGGCTCCGGCAGCCCCCAGGGTATGCCCGGTAAAGGCTTTCGTCGAGCTGAAAGGCGGTATCCGGTTCCCGAAAAGGCGGCGGATCGCCTGGCTCTCGGAAGCATCGTTGTTCGGTGTGCCTGTTCCGTGCGCATTGATATAATCCACCTCCTCCGGTTGCAGGCCGGCCTTTTCCAAAGCGCCTTTCATGGCGAGGAAAGCACCCGTACCTTCGGAAGAAGAAGCCGTCTGATGGAAAGCATCATTGGCATTGGCGTAACCGGACAAGAGGCAATAAGGAGTTTTACCGACCGTTGCTTCCGACTGAAGCACCAGATAACCGGCCCCCTCGCCCAGATTTAACCCGGCACGCGAGACATCAAAAGGACGGCAAGGCTTTTTATCGAGTATCATCAGCGAAGCGAAGCCGTTTAAAGTAAACTTGCACAGTGCATCCGTCCCTCCGGCGACCACAACATCGAGCATCCCCTGCCGGATCATCCGGGCACCCAGCATAATTGCGTTGGCGGCAGACGAACAGGCGGTACTGACGGTTGTACGAAATCCGGTAATACCCAGGAAAGAAGCGATCCGTTCCGTACTGTCGCCCGCATCGTGCGAAGCAACATACCGTAACCGACCCTGTGCCGGATTTTCCCGGAAGGAAGGGTAGAAAGACTCTGTCAGATCCATACCTCCGGTAGAGGTGGAAGAGATCAGGCCGACGCGAAGGGGGCGATCCCGATCGGAGAGATCCAACCCGGAATCGGCAAGCGCCTCGAAAGCTGCCGTCATTCCCAGCAAAGCCGTGCGTGACAGTGCTGCGGATACGGGAATACCCAGTTGCTCTTTCAAAGCCTCATTCGTGCGCTTCACTTCGGAGACTGGTTCTTCATGACGTGTAGAAAAAAGCGTAACAGCCCCCAGTCCATCCCGCCCGTCACGAAACGAGCGAAGATGTTCCTCCACATTCAGACCGATGCCGGACACACAACCGATGCCTGTGACGCAGACTCTCATTTTGTACGGTTTGCAGTGATAAAGTCAGCCAGCGTACGCACAGAATAGAAGATAGATTTACCTTCAGCCGGATTCGCAATACGAATGCCATAGTTGCGTTCCAGGATCAGAATGATTTCGAGTGCGTCGATCGAGTCGAGTCCCAGTCCTTCATCTCCGAAAAGAGGCGCTTCGTTATCGATCTCATCCGGGGTGATATCTTCCAGGTTCAGCGATTCGATCAGCGCTTCTTTCAATTCTTGCATTAATTGTTCCATATCGTTTGTTCTTTAATTATTCGTTAGCTATCGTTGTTTGTTCCAGCCAGTCGAAACGGGCTTCATACCGGTCTCCCGTCAACTCGCACCAACCGGTCAGGCAGGCACGCAGTTTCTGTTTCCGCATCACCAGCGTGGCATAGTCGCGGACAAAGGATTCCGGATAACGGTTATTGATAAAGAAGGTGTTCTCGCCCTGTATCTTATAGCGGATGCATAGTTCGCCCAGCACCACATTCGGCAAGGTATAGACAAACACAGCCGGGCTTGCTTCCCGATCGCCCATCGTATCGATAATATGTTGATGCTTCCGGTCCGTATCCATCGAGGAAGAAGCATTTGTGCATATGATTCCGACTTCGCCGGGTTCATATCCCGTTTCCCCCCCGTTCCGGGCAAAAAGACAGGCTGCCGCGATATATCCAAGTTTACACAGATCGTCCATCTTATAAAACTTCCGGTCATCCAACGCTAAAGACTTATAAGCAGCACGGATAAAGGTAGCAAACGCTCCCGCCGGTTCCGTTTCCAGAAGCACCTCTCCATCCAGCACGATCTTCCCCCGCTCTATTACCACCGTGCGCCGGGAGTATCCTTTCCCCTCTTGAGAGGGGGCAGGGGGTGTGTCAAAGCTCTCCCCTTCCAACGACAGCACAACCGCCGCATTACACCCGCCAAAACCTGACGCCGTTTTCACGCAATGCGCCATCGCCACCTTTTTATGCGCCGCACTTACCGATAACGGGTAAGGAACCCCACAGGCTTCAAACCCGAATGTCCCAAACACCTCACCGCTACGAAGCTCCTCCATACAGGCAATCACCTCGATAATACCGGAAGCGCCGAGCGTATGCCCCCAGTAGGATTTCATACTGTTGAGCGGCAGATGATCGAGCCCCGCCCAATGCAGGGCTTTCGATTCCATTTCATCGTTATATAAGGTCGCCGTCCCATGTGCATTGACAAAAGAAATGGCTTCCTGTTGCAGGCCTGCCTCATCCATCGCCTGGCTGATCGCATAATACAGGCCGTCACCGGTTCGTGAAGGCCCCGAAATATGGTTGGCATCGTTGGTGATGGAACCGCCTGCTATACTAACCGGCTGTTCCTCCCCGACCAATCCCCGATCGGAAGTCACCAGCACAGATCCGCAGGCTTCCCCCAATGACAAGCCGTCACGCGTCTTATCATAGGGTTTACAGATCTCCGGGCTGACCGATTTGAAAGATTGAAAGCCGGTGACAACAAAGCGGGTCAGCAGATCCCCTCCGGCCACCAGTATATGTTTATATTTCCCGGCTTCTATCAACCGGGAAGCTACTATCAACGCAGACACACCGGAGATACAGGCATTGGAGATAACGATCGGTTCATTCACACAACCGAAATAGCCGGCAACACGCATCGCCATCCCGAAAAGCCCAGAGGACGCGGTCGCGCTTTCCCCAATCGGGTGTCGATTCCGACCGTAATCGGGTGCCGATTGCGACCGTAATTGAGTGTCGATTGCGAGCGTAATCGAGTGCTCATTCCTGCTGGCAGCCAATCCATCGATATTTCCTTTCGTCGTGGAAAGAATCAGCCCGCAGCCCGGATCGGCAGGATCGATGCCGCTCTGCCGGATCGTATCCGACAAGGACAAGATAAAGAGTTGCTCCATCCGGGTGTAGCCGTCCAGCTCCTGTGCCAGTACCTTTAGCCGGGTATCGTCTATCCGTGCCGCCATAAAAGGCGTATCGAAAAGGGCAGTATCTTCCACCCGGGCAATACCCGAACGGTATTCACGGATGCGGGAGAAATTCTCTTCCGTGCCGAAGCCCAGCGAACTGATGATCGAGCCGGCGGTTATATAGCTGTTTATCCGATATTCCATTTCTCTCTCCACGCTTGATAAAAGTCCGGATTATTCAATTCCAGCTCCCCCGTGCGGCTATCCACGAAAACCTGCGTACTGGAACCGGTAGCCACTACCGCCCCGTCGCTTTCGCGAAAAATGATATATTCGAAAAGGATCTTAGCCGCTTCCGTCCGGATATACCGTGTCTCGACAATAGCCGACTCACCGTATTTCAGCGATTGCTTATACTGGATGTTCAGTTCGACGATCGGAACTACATAGCCGGCATCCCGTATCTCCGTATAGCCGATACCGTACTGGCGACCGAAAGCTTCCCGCCCGTCTTCCATATAGCGGACATATTCGCCATGCCAAACGACTTCCATCGAATCTACCTCGCTGAATCTGACCCGCAAAGTCGTGCGGTTGGTCAATGCCGCTTCCTGTATTTTCATCCGTCTCATGCGTCTTTCTTTAGAAATATCTTAAGCTGACCTTCGGCTACCGTAGTGCCATTCACCTGTACGGTGGCCGAGATAAGCGTTATATCAAAAATCTCCTGCTCTACCCGGATCGTGGTATGCAATTCGTCCCCCACCTGCGGCAAAGCATAGAAGTTCATTTTATTCACCGAGCCGATAAAACCGACCGGGATCTTTTCGCCCGCACACCGATAGAGATAGCCCACCCTTACGGCAGCCGATTGGGCGATATGTTCCGTTATGCCGCATTCATCCAGTTGCCCGCCCTGACAAAACAGGTTCGAGTCCTCTACCTTCAATCCGGTATAAGACCCGTTGCCGTCCATCCCGAAGAAACGGTCAACCATCACGATCGGCGCACGCTGCGGGATCAGATCCAGTAGCTCGTCACCGGACAGTAAAGGGGTATCGAACGAGATTGCTGCCATATCTATTTCAGTTTACATTGCATAATACTATGTCCCAGCCCCAGGCCGTCATGTATCTGTTCGATCGCCAGTCCGGCCTTTTCTACCAGGCGGGCCATATCAGCGGAATAATACATTTTGCTGTTACCGTTGGCCATTGCCGTAAAATAAAGGCTGGTCTGTGCCAGGCAATAAGAAGCGGTCTCGAAACGCTGACGATCCCAGAAAGTCTCCATGATATACAGGCGGCTGCCCGCCTCCATCGACCGGGCGGCACGTGTCAGGATGCTCAGTACCTGCTCCTCCGAGAAACAATCGAGGAACTGGCTCATCCAGATGGCATCGAACGGCTGCGGGAAACTTGTTCCGTCGTCCAACAAATCCGCTGCATGGCCATGAATACGGTCGGCCCCTTCCAGTTTCCGGGTCTGTTCACGCATCATCTCCAACTGCTGGGGCAGATCCATTATAGTCACTTCCACCTCCGGCGAATAAGCCACGCATTGCGTCGCCCAGCGCCCGGTATTGCCGCCTACATCCAGTAACGTACGCACCGGATTGGCAAAAACAATCTCCAAGGCTTGCTTAAAGGAGTTGTCGGAATAGAAATGGTCGAAACCGAACCAGCTCTCCTGCACCTTTTCCGGCAGGCTGGACAAGCCTTCGTAAATGGTCGGCCAGTTACCGAAAACCTTCAGGCCTTCGGGCTTGCCATTCAGCAAAGCCTCTTCCAACCGGAACAGTCCCAGATAGTTCAAATCGTGGTTGAAATCCATATTGACCCGGGCCATTTCATCGTTCAGCAGGAACCATCCGGCTTTTCCCAGATGGAAATGCCCGTCTTTCAACAGGATCGTGCCGATCGTCAACGACGATTCCAACAACACCTGTACGGCATAATGGGAAAGGCCTGTCTTTTCCGCAATCTCATCCATCGTCAGGCCGTTCTGTGCTTCGCGGAGCATTCCGAAGATCCCGAATTTAACCATCAGGCGCGACACCTGGAAGACTACCGGGCCAAAAGCGATCTCCTGTGCCAGACGTTGCGCCTGTACAGCCGAGAAACGATCCTTTGCGTATATTTCTTTTTGAGGAGATGATAATTCCATGTTCTCTCTTATTCTATCTGTTATTTCCAGAAGTCATAGTAATTAAACCATTGTTCCGGATATTGTTTCACTACCGATTCCAACGCCGAGACATACTGTTTCAGCAATCCCTGTCCGGGAACCACCCCTTTGACGCGCTTCTCCGGTTGCGCCAGTACAAAGTTAAACTTATAGTGCATTCCTTTCTCACGCACAGCGAAATAAAATACGACAGGTACCCCCAGACGGGATGCCAGCAGAAAAGGGCCGGCAGGAAAAGAGGCTTCCGCACCGAGGAAAGTTTCCTTAAAAGTCTGCGTGCCCTCCACATAGCGGTCTCCCTGGAAACAAACATATTCCCCGTTGGCCAGAACATCCCTGATCCGGAATATATGTGTCAGATTATCTTCATTTACAGGGATAACCTTGTAGTTCTTTCCGTTCGTATTCTTCTCCAGTAACTCTTTTATCTTCTGATATTCGGCATCGAACATCACAATATTCATCTTCTTCCCGTAATCGTCGAAGAAAGGGGCGCCGATCTCCCAGTTGCCAACATGGGCACCGATCATCACTACTCCCTCGTTCCTGTTCAATACCTCCAGGAAATCGGAATATTGCGTACCGAAGTCAAAAGTATATTGTTTAGCCATCCCGGCACCGACCGCCACTTTATCGATCAGGGTTTGTCCCAACCGGTAATAATTCCTCAACAGAAAGCACGCGGAACGGAAACGGCTGTAACCCAGCCTTTGCCGCGCATATTTCCAGATCGCACAGGTCGCCTTCGGGGCAAACGGTACAAAATAGACCACGACCAGACAAAGAAACGCATACGCCGCCTTTACCCCCAGCCCTTTTATCAAGAGAATGAAGAAGAGGTAACCGAAAGAACCTCCGCGCGTTTTACCTTTCCAGCCTGTATCGTTACTATCACCCATTCACACGTGAGTCAATAAAGTCGTAGAAGTCCTGAAATGTTTTAATCCCGATAAAGTCCTGCGCTTTCAGGGTAAAGCCGAAGTTGTGCTCTACCAGTACGACCATATCCACCAGGTCGAGGCTATCGAGTTCGAGTGTTTGCATCAACGGGGCATCGGGCTGTATCAGTTCTATATCTATTTCGAACTCCTCCGATAGTTTCTCGTTGATCTTTTGAATTAATTCTGTGCTTGCCATTTGTTTATTGTCTGCTAAGATTTGAATTTCCTGATTATTAATGTAGAGTTGGTTCCTCCGAAGCCAAACGAGTTGGACAGGAACGTATCGAACTCCAGTTGTTTCGTTTCCGCCGGAATGTTCAACAAGGCAGAAGCCTCGTCGGGTTCCGTAAAGTTTAGATTGGGAGCGATAAACCCGTTCTGCATCATCAGCATGGAATAGATCACTTCACTTGCCCCGGCCATCCACATCTCATGCCCGGTCATCGACTTGGTAGAGGTGACATACGGGGATGTTTCCCCGAAGACGGCTGCAATAGCCTTCGCCTCATTCAGGTCGCCCAGCGGAGTGGATGTTGCATGTGCATTTACATATTGTATATCGCGGGCAGCCAGTCCCGAATCTTTCAATGCCATTTCGAGTGAGCGGCGCGGCCCGTCTACGTTCGGGACGGAAATATGTTCGCCGTTGGAAGAAAAGCCATAGCCTACCACTTCCGCCAGGATATTCGCTCCCCGTCGCTTGGCCGACTCGTAACTTTCAATGATAACGGTCGCCCCTCCCCCACTGGGAACCAGTCCGTCACGGTGTTTGTCAAACGGGCGCGATGCCTTTCCGGGCTCGTCCTCCCTGACAGAGAAAGCCGCCAGCCCGTCGAAGCTGCCGACCGAATACATATTCACCTCCTGCGCCCCGCCACATACGATACAATCCTGCATACCCGAACGGATCAGGAAATATCCCATCCCAATGGCATGAGAACCGCTGGCACACGCACCGGAGATCGTAAAGTTGACACCCCGCAGCTTGAAAATAACCGACAGGTTCATCGTCACCGTCGAGTTCATGCTCTGAAAGATAGAGCCGGAACCGACCAGCGCCGTATTTCTTTTCTCACGGATGATATCCACCGCATTGATCACAGGAGCCGTACTGCTGTCGTTTCCGTAAAGGATGCCGACTTCGTGGTTCAGCAGATACTCTTCGTCTATCCCCGCCTGTGCAAAAGCTTCGGCCGTTGCCAGATAAGCATATTCGCCCTGTTCGGGAAGACCGATACGCTGGCGGCGATCCAGTACGCCTTTCAGGTTCGGTTTATCCAATAGTCCCGTTAATGCCGAGCGGTATCCGAATTCTTTACGAACCGGATCGATACCGATACCCGATTTCCCTTTATATAATGAAGTCTTTACCTCCTCCAGGTTCTTTCCGATGCAGGAGTAAATACCCATTCCTGTAATAACAACTCTATTCATATATCTTTATTATCAGGTATATAATCCTCCGTTTATTGAAATCACTTCGCCGGTAATATACGAGGCGGCAGGCGAAACAAGAAAAGCCACCAGGTCAGCCACCTCTTCCGGTTCACCGAAACGGCCTGCAGGCACCAGTTTTTTCAGCTCCGCTTCATCCAGATCGCCGGTCATATCCGTACGGATAAAACCGGGAGCAACAGCATTTACCGTGACCTTCTTCTTGGCAACTTCCTGCGCCAGCGCTTTGGTTGCCGCAATAATACCACCTTTAGCCGCCGAATAATTGGTCTGTCCCGGCATCCCCTTTATCCCTGACAGGGAAACGATATTGACAATCCGCCCGAAACGTTTTACCAGCATGTCTTTCAATAAAGGCTGCGTAACGTTAAAGAAACCCGACAGGCTGATATCGAGCACACGGTGCCACTCCTCTCCGGTCATCCAGAGCAAGAGGTTATCTTTGCGAATGCCTGCGTTATTGATCAGTACTTCGATATAGGCATCCGGATGGGCTTTCGTCCATCCGTTAAGGGCAGCAGTGACTGCTGCGGCATCCGTTACGTCAAATTTCAGCAGTTCGCCGTCCGATCCTTTTTCGCGGACAAGTTGCAGGGTATGTTCTGCCTCCGTATCGTTACTTTGGTAGTTTATCAATAGGGCATATCCCATTTCCGCCAGCCTGACACTGACGGCACGCCCTATGCCGCGGCTTCCGCCAGTTACTAATGCGTATTTCATGCAATCGGTTCTAAATTCTTGTTCTTCAACCACTCGATCATCGTTTCGATCTCCTTGTATTTGGGAGTATCTTCGGTAAACACCGGGAAGAAAGAACGTATTTCGTTATAAATATCCTTTGTACGGGGAGACAACCGATCCTGTATCTTCAGGTAATCCACCGCCTGTACGATTGCCATAAAATGGATCGCCATCACCTGGAAACCATTCTCTATGACAGTTTTTGCCAGCAGGGCGGAGTTTGTCCCCATACTGACAATATCCTGGTTATCGTTATTATTCGGAATGCTGTGCACATACATCGGGTTCGACAGGGTCTGACTCTCTGCCGTTGTGGAAGTTGCCGTAAACTGGGAAGCTTGCAATCCGTAGTTCAGTCCCAATACACCCAGATTGACAAACGGCGGCAGAATGCCGTTGATACGGTCGTGGAACAGATAATTCAGCTGGCGCTCGGTCAGCATGGTCAACTTAGTAACGGCGATCTTCAGTTTGTCCATCTCAAAAGAGATATAATCGCCGTGGAAGTTACCCCCATGATATACATTTTCCGTTTCCGGGTCGACGATCGGGTTATCACAGGCAGAGTTCAGCTCGTCGATCAGTACCTTTTCCGCATTGACCATCTCATCGAATACGGGGCCCAGTATCTGGGGGACACAACGCAGCGAATAATATGGTTGTACCTTATGTTCAAATATCTTTTCCGTATGGCGGCAGTATAATTCATTCTCACGTTTACGGACAGAAGAACTTCCCGCCACCCATTCACGCATGGCACGGGCAATCGTCTGCTGCCCTTCATGCCGTTTAACGCCGTTCAGGGCAGGCGACATGAAGTCGTCATACGAAGATGCGATCTCGTTCATCATCACGGAAGCTATTACCGACCAGGTAAGCAGCTGTTTGGCATAGATCAGGTTGACCATACCGATACCGGTCATGACCGATGTCCCGTTCGTTACGGACAGGCCTTCACGTATCTTCATAGTAAAAGGTTTCAGTCCGGTTTCCTTCATGACCTCTGCCGTATCGCGGCGTTCACCTTTATAGAAAACCTCGCCTTCACCGATCAGGGCCAACGCCATATGTGCCAGCTGCACAAGATCCCCACTGGCTCCCACACTGCCGTGTTCGGGAATATAAGGGCAAATATCCCGGTTGATAAACTCAACCAGCAATTCGACCAGTTCTACATGTACACCCGAATACCCCTGTAAAAAGGTCATCAGTCGTGCAATCATCGCCGCCTTGACATACAAAGGAGACAGCGGGGCACCCGCCCCGGTCGAATGACTGCGTATAATATTGTATTGTAACTGTTTCAGGGAATCATCCTCTATGCGGTACTGGGCCATCGGGCCAAAACCTGTATTAATCCCATAAATGATCTTATCCGCTGAAAAATCTTTCAAAAAAGTATAGCTATGATCCACCTTTGCCAAAGCCTCTGTGGATAATGTAAGTATTCTCTGTTGAAACAACAAAGCCCGTACTTCATTCAGGGTTAAGTTAGCATTGGGGTTGTATAATACATCCTTCACCATATATTCCTTTATATTCTCGTGCAAAAGTAGCTTTTTTGCTCAAGTATACAAAGCTAAGTTACACTTTAACTTAAAGTTATAAGCCTCCTCATTCCCCACAAGCTCTTTTCCCGGAAAATATGAAAGTCAAAGATGGATAAATCAATAAGATGTCACCGCACTCCAGCTACCCGACAATTGCAGGTTATTCACACCCAGCAAGGGTAGATTAACAGGGACGGAAACTGTAATATTCTTTATAGGAGTCAGAACTGTACTCAATATAGCACTCAGCAAAGGTATTCCTCCCAGTATACCATCGATATTCGCAATATTCCCAAGTTTTACACTCAGCGTAAGCGAATGGTTTCCATCGGTTTGCTGGGTATATGATTTAAGCCCTAAGTCGACAAAGGAATAATCGGCTTTATAACGCATATTCGTCGCCACGTTAGCCGTTACCGGATCTGTAATATCGATAAAAGCACCATTCAGCAAAAGAGGCCCGTCGATCGTATTCTCAATCAGAAAACCGGATATAAGCCCGTCACGTATGGCACTGATACGGCGAACATCGAAACTACCATGAAAACCACGGATAAGGATATCTTTTTCACTGTAAACATTTCCTCCGGTAAAATTAAATCTGAAGCGGTTTACACCTGTATAATAGGCAGTCACATTATTGCTCAGATCCACCGACTTGGGGAAATTATTTATACTAACAACCGCCGTACGGGCTGAATCTCCCACCCAGGGATTCAATAAAACACCGATTCCGCTAAGTGCCCCCTGCTGATTAGCATTTCCGGTCAATGCTCGTCCTATCTGGTTCACAAGTTCCTTTAGCAAAGAATTATAGAGCGTATCGACTACGGGAATCAGTAAAGCATCAGCTACAATATTTACCGCATTATCAAGAAGCGAAAGAGCAGGTATACGATTCAGTAAATAACGTAATGATCCCGGGGTTGTTACCGATCCTCCCACCGTAGTTTGTATATAATTCTTATACTGTATCTGTGTCACAATATTGTTAACAAGTTGGTTAAGCGCTGTCTGTGCATCCACAAAATTACGGTGTACCCTAAACATTCCGATGATCCGTTGTAACACAATATTCGGATTCGGCGCAGCAGGCGAAAAACTCACCTTCGCTTCATAATATTCCGACGTATCGGAAAAAGGGCCGTTGGGCAATACGATACGTGCATCCGACATCTGCCCTTTATAGTTCAGTAACACATCTGCCACTCCCTGTCCACCGCCCGTAACAGGGTAAGGGAACAAATTCTTATCCGTGTTTCCCAGGAAAACAGCCGTATAGACTCCCCTTGGCAAAGTATCTCTTATGGCAGATAATGGCCAGGTCGTTGTCCCGGAAGTCAGAGGCAACACCTCTTTTTCCTTTACAAACGTCCCTGATTCATTATAAACAAGGTAACGAAGATGACGAACCCGCCCATCCAGGCCACTCACAGGAGTCCGGGTCATACCGCTTTCCGGTGAGAATGTTACTACAAAATATCCCTCCGGGACAACACCGGAGCCTCCGTCATCAGGAGTCTCTGCCGGCTTTTCCGTTTCAACGGGCACCAATTCTTCCTTCTCACAGGCAGCAAAAAGCAAGAGCGGAAGCAAACCAACCCAAACAAGAATAAATGTCTTCATCTTCGTTACTCTTTTAATAGTTTTGAATACCATCCCAGGCATTATCATCCAGATTAATATTATTGGATAAGGTAAAACCCAAGTTGATTTTATTGTAATCACCATCAATCCGTACCCAATGGTTCGGTGAGAATATTATTCGATTGCCGGAGACAACATTGGCAACATCAGCAATCTTCACCGTGTACTGCTCCGTAATACCCGCATAAATAACATCCAGATATAAAAGCGTTTTACGTGCATCCAAAGTAGGCAACATAAACATGTTGAATGTGACTTTACCGGATGCGGGAGCTAATAACCCCAACGTCCTTACCCCGGTGTCACCGACAACCTGCCATTGCACAGGAGTACCATCAGCGGCCTTCACTGCCGTAACCAGCTGTTCGGCTCTCAAACGGATAGAGCTCACATAGGCGGGAATATTGGTAATATTCAGCGTTAAACCACTGGAAATCCTGTTTAACGTCCCTTTTATATTATTTACCTGCTCGGGTTTAAATAATCCTCCAACCGAAACAGTTCCATTATATCCATTACCCATACAGGAAAACAGTTCGGGAACATCCGTTGCATTGATCAACTTCAAATTCACATCGGCCAAGGTCGACGGCCGACCGGATATTCCCAGGTCGAAACGTCTGCCGGAAGCGGCCGGATTAGCGAAGTCATAATCATTCCGGTTATAACCGATCACCATTAACTGGTATGTCGAGCCGGCAGTCATCCGGAGCATAGCCGTATTCAAAGGAAATGCATTTAGATCGATCTGTTTGACGGCTGTATAATCCGGTACAAAATTGGCCGGATCATTCGCCAGGGATTCATTCGTCTTTTTAAACGGCAGGATCAATACCCGATTCACGGAAGGGGTAGCATCTCCAAACGCACGGGTGAGATTGCTCCCTTCTTCCATGATCGACAAAGGAACAGAAACCGTTCCGACTTCCTGATCGAGAGGAATATCATCCGTAGAACACCCTCCCAGCCATAAGGAAGCCAGGAGAGCGGCCCAAAAATAAACATCTGTTGTCCGACGCATAATATTCATACGACATTCAGTTTAAGGAGTCTGTAGAACCAAATCGTGAATAGCCACCCAGTTAGGAGAGATAGTGATGGTGATTGTTTGGTCAGTCAGCAAATCGATCGGATTATCGTTATCATTCGGATCATCCGGATCTCCAACGGTACTGCCTGCAGTCACTTTCCTACCTAACGTATAGAAATGGTTGGCCAGAATATCGAAGCTCGTACCTGTTCCGGGAGAAGAAACCGCCCATGTCCTGAGAGCTGTTCCACTCGCATCATACAAGCCCAAAGTCATTGTAATAGCACTAACAGGAACCATATATTTACCACTAAGCTGTGAATTCGCAACTTTGACAACACCAGACCCAACCGTATTTCCGGTATAAACATCATTCGCTGTACCTTGTGTAGAAAGGTCGATATCGATAATATTGTACGGACTGGTTCCCGCTGTCGATCCGGCACCTGTAGAAAGGTTCGTCACTTTATTGGTGGCCGATACTGAAAGCCGCAGGTACTTAACAGCAGTTCCGTCTACCGTTGTCGGTACATTCTTGAAATATCCCAGAACACCGGCTATCTGACGAGTCATCTGGATACTGACACGGCTACCCTGGGCGATGATCGTATAAGGGGTAGAACCGGCAAAGATCTCCGTTTCGTTACCTGTCGTAGCAATAGTAGCCACCATATCTTCAAACTTAGTCGTGGAAGCAGTAGGTGATGTTATTGCAAACTGATTATCCGCTCCGACTCCAACTGCCAGGAACTTATAATCTCCCATAGCCAGTTTGTTCTCTTCCGGAACGGAAAAACGTTTGAAAGTCGTACCGTCCGTCCAGCCTGCAATATTGTACGATTTCTCAAAAAGATAATCCGAGCCACTCTTTTTAAAAGCATACACATCCACTTGGGTTACATGCTGGGTGGCCTCCTGGCTATAAACCGGAGCACGTGTCACCGAGCCACTCTCTATTTCATTCACTGCTGACAGTTCAAAAGTAACTGAACCGTTTTCACTCTCTACAGGATCTACGTTGTCTTCATTTGAACATGAGGCAAACATCAGTAAAGAAATTACTGATAAAAAAACAACACTTTTCATAAGCCGAAATTATTAAAGTAAATAACTAGAAAAAAGAATATATTATTTGGTGTTTAAGATATCCAAATGATGGATCATAGTCCACTCACCATCGACATACGTCCATATCTCCAATACGTCGGTGATCTTATTATAGTTAACCTCCACAGCAGTTACCTGATTTCGATTCATTATAAGAGGTATTTCCGGAACAACAAGTTCTTTAGATGCATTCCCGGAAGTACCGGAAAAGAAACGAAGGTGTAACTTCGAACTTCCCCCCGCCACAGAAGGTGCCAGCACAGTCTCAATAAGAGGTTTAACAGGCCCCGTTTTGTGAACAGTCGTATTCCCCGTATACTTCAAATAAGGATCTACCGTATCATATAATGAAGTAACTTTTTCTTCTACCTGTGTTATCTCAGACGGGAAATTCGAACAAAGCAGAAGCAAATCACCTTTAGCTCTCTCCAACATTAACAGGTCGGAAAAAGGCTCGGAAGTAAAAGTGATATTTTTATTGGCAACATAAGTATCTGTCAACTCATTACCATTATTATGTAAAATACCGGTTGCCGTTTCCGATTGTATATTCCCCCACACAGTAAGATTATAATCACCCTGAGGTAAATTATTGAACTGAATTGTATAGAACTGGTCACTGCTACTTAATGCATTATCTGACTTTTCTTCAACAATCTGTCCGGTTTTTATATCACGTAACTGATAATGCACCGTACTAATAAATGCACGATAAGGCAAGTTTTCATCTTTCTTTACCAGCTGGAAAACACTCTCTATATTTGAATAATTCTTATCCTTTACATATACTTTTACAGTATGTGTTATTACACAATCATCCATATCTTCTTTTATACAAGATGATAATAAAAAAAGCATACCAATGGCATGAAGAAAATACACAATTCTTCCCATAATAAAACAAATTTATCTTGTGATTAACTTAACACCTAAAATACCGACCAGAGTCATTTTAGTACAAGGAAAAGACAGAGGAAGTATATTTCTTTCGATTTGCATATAGAACAGAAGCTGTAAAAGTTTTGTTTAAAAAGTAAATCCTCTTTTTGGTTAAAAATCAATCGTATAAAAGTTAAAGTAATAAACATTCAAATATACCCAAAAATGATTTATAAAAAGCCATTAAAATGCAAGGTAAATCAGATAAAAAGGATCAATGGAAATAAAAAAATAGAGCCTATATATGAAATATAAACTCTATTCACTTGATTTTACCACTAACAAAATAGTTAGTCAGTTTCACACACTCTCAAAACACTTTGCAAACATCTTATTACCTATAGACTATTACTTCCTTCTTTTTCAAATATTCCATATAGGTGATCTCCCCATTGGTTTGTCAGATCCAGAACATACGTATCTGCATCTAAACCACCTAAATCAATCATAGTATATTCTGCTTCTGAAGCCGAAACTCTCGCTTCATAAAGAACAATGCCATCTTTCGATATTCGTACAACAATATCGGAACGCTGGCTGGAACTTTGAATAGATAAGATATCCCCATTAATAACAGCAGAAATAGGAACAACTCCGGAAGCAGAACGATGCCCTTCTGTCCACCAACCGCCAAATGTAACTGCGGACATTGTCTTTGCAGACAAATCCTGTACTATTAATCCACTGAAAATAAGTACAAAAAATACACATACAATCCATGTAAACATTTTTTTACCCTTTACCATGATTTTAATTATTTGAGATGATTAATACATAACAAAGATATGTGTTTTGCAACAAACAAGGATAGAATCAATGTGGACATCCACAAATTATAAAATACTATTAATAAAGCAATTACCATCTATTATATCCATAAAATACGGACAAATCATTTTTCAATATTCCCAAAGAAAAGCGTCGACTGAAGTTTCCCTATCCAGGGGAGTAACCAAATGTTGGCTGATACGTTCTTTTAAACGCTGTTTCCGTTTAGTTACGGAAGAAGAGGAAATTCCTGTTAATGTCGCTATAATGGGGTTGCTCAGATGCAATTTAATCAGACAACAAATCCGGAGATCACTATCCGTTAATGTGGGGAAATCTTTCTGCAGACGATAAGTTAAATCCTCATAGACCATATTTACTAAATCGAAGATTTCAGTCCATTTATCATCTGTTATATAACGAGGAGATACTGCCAGGTTATTTAATACTTCCATTCGTTTTACCAATTCGTTACAAAGGAACTTTTCACGGTCATGCAAAACTGTATTTTGAACTGCCAAACATTCATAAGTCTCTATCTCAATTCCTTTTTCCTGTAACTTATAAATGTAGTTTTCTATATTCTCCTGTAAAAGCTTATTTTGACCAAGTAGTGATTCATTCTTTTGGCGAATACATTCAATTTCAAAAATTCTATCCTGCAAAGACTCCTGCAGTTCCGTATTTTCTTCTATTTGCAAAGATAATGATTTGATCAAACCTTCATTCTTTCTGATAACAGATTCATTTTCACGCAAATGAACTAAATGAGACTGCAACTGCTTTTTCGTTTTCTGAATATCACGCTCTTTACGCAATAATTTACGTTGGTAGACAAATATCAATGAACCAATTAGTATAAGCAATAAGATCAGAATGGACAAAGCACTTTTTATAAAATGACTTTTCTGAATCAACAATTGATTATTTTCATTTAAAAGCTTTTGCCGGTCATATTTTGCCTGTATTTCAGCCACTTTCATACTACGATTAATATTCTCTACCGAATCCACATACATTCGATATAAATCATTATGCGCTATCGCTTCTTTATATTTTCCGAAATCCCGATACAAATAGTATAATTCCTGGCTTGCATTTTTTTTGACATATACATTCGTCGTATTCAACGCACTTTCTAAATAGTAATAAGCCGAATCAAACTGCCCCATCAACCGATATGTCTCTCCTATTCCTAAACGTATCTGTGAAAAATCAAGGGAACCGGATCTTTCATCTATACCTAGTGATTTTACCTGATAATACAAAGACGAATCTAGTGCCCCCATTCTGGTATATGCCATTGCTATTTCTGCACAAGCCGAAGTTAAAGCTCTTTGACTTCGACATTTTTCGGCAATATCTATGGCTTCCTTATAATATTCCACAGCCTTTTCCATATCGCCACAGATTATAGAAGCACGCCCCAAATATGAAAAAGAGTATGATATAGTTGCACTGTCTCCCAATAACAGGGAGTAATCATGAGCTAGTTTATAAGCTTCAGTTGTTTGAGTACATAAGTCCCTATGAAGATACAATGTTCCCAGATGGGAATTTATCAAACAGAGCAAATTATAATCCGTTGTATTCTTTGCTACATCCCGTGCACGTAAATAGAATGTTGCAGCTTCCTCTGCCCTATTCATATCGTAATTTACACGTCCTTCATAATACAAGGCTGTTGCCTTCCTGAGCGGATCATCCTGCTTCTCAAAATATTCGAGAGCTCTATTTATTAAAGAATCCGACGTATGTTTCAGATAATTTTTATCTCGGGCCTGTGTGCTAAGCAAACACCAGGTAGCATACTGTAATTCATCTTCAGGAGACGGTATCTTCATTGAATCAAGAATAGCCAGAGCACTGTCCGGATGGCTCAACATTAAAGATTCGGCATGTACTAACTCAGGCGGCAACACTTCAGAGCGTTTATTACACATCACAAAAGTTAACAGACAGAGTATAAGGTAAAAAGCGCTTTTCATTCGTTTGTCGTGTGTCATTATAAGTTAATCAGATAATTTCCGTCAGCTTCCAAGCCTGAATATGCTGTATCCCTTTATTGGAAGGAAAAGAAAAATCATCAAGAGACACAACATACTTTTCATAGTTATCCTGAATCGCTTCCAAAGAAGCATATTCGCGACGGACAGTTTGTTCGTCCGAAAGCAGATACGTACTTTGCAAATAAATAATACGATCACCTTTACTGGCCACAAAATCGACCTCTTTATCCCGCATCGCGCCCACATACACATTATATCCGGAACGTCGCAATTGTAAATAAATAAGATTTTCCAGTTTATAACCAATTCCGTAGGCAAAACCAGAATAAAGATAATTCTTAAAAGCAAGATCGTTAATATAATACTTACAATTACCGGATACAGTGTCTTTCCCTTTTATATCATAGCGTTCAGCCTTATGAATCAAAAAAGTATTCTCAATATAACCTATATAGTTAGATATTGTATCATAAGTAGTTTTCCTTTTATTGCTTTTAAAGAAGTTCAGAATATTAGTGATCGAAACCAGGTTGGAGGCGTTATTTACGAGATAAATAAAAATATCTTCCAGCAACTTCGGATCTTTTATACTGTTTCGTTGAATAATATCCCTTAATAAGACAGTATCTTTTATTGCCGCGATATAATTACGCTTGGTTTCATTATTGGGTAAAATAAATAACTCCGGCAAAGCCCCGCTTTCCATATATTCAATATAACTTTGTCTGCTCTCACTTTTACCGGTTATGCCTGCATATTCTTGAAAGCTAAATGGAAATATTTCAAAATTCACATATCGCCCGGATAAAAGGGTAGCCAATTCTCCCGATAACATTTTCGAGTTCGAACCACTGATAAAGATTTCATAACTATCTATAAAGTTCTGAGAATAAGAGTTTACAAAATGCTCCCAGCCAGATATATTTTGTATTTCATCTATGAACAACCAAACTTTCCCATCAGGATTCAAAGCTTCTTTATACTGTTTCAACAAAGTTTCCAAATCATGATAATCCTGTACATAGTCAAAATCAGTAAATTCTTTATTGATATAAAATATATTCCGAGGATTTATTCCACTTTGAATTAACCGGTAAGCAATTTGCCGAAGCAGATAGCTTTTCCCTACACGACGCTGTCCTACAAGAACTTTGATCAGCCTATTTCCTGTGTAATCAAAAATCTTATCTGTATAACCAACCCGTATAAAACCTAATTCAGGAACATTCCCATTCCAAAAATTATATTTACTCAGCAATGCAAAATTTTCTTCCATACTCGAAAATATTTCTTCAAATGTAAGAATATTCTTCCACAATCGAAAATATCACAGTATTAAAATTATGTTTCCCGTGTAACTTTTGATTTGTCTACTTTACATAAGTTATGATTGATAACTTAACAACGAAACATCTACGCCACTGCATATTCTTTCATTCAAAATGAAAGATATCTTTCATTATTATCGAAAGATATCTTATCTTTGTAACAGAAGATTATCTTTGATAAAAGTACGGCTATGATAAGACAAGAAGAAATAAGCCTGGTGATAGACTCACAACGGGAAGTGTTTTTGAAACAAGATTCCGGCTTTAGCCGCGATGCCTTGTCTCAGATACCAATAGTGAATTCATTCGCGACCATCATAACCGGAATACGGCGTTGCGGGAAAAGTACATTATTGTTACAATTACTTCGCCGGGATTATCAGAATGCCATATATCTTAATTTTGACGATATACGTCTTTCCGGTTTTGAAACAGCCGACTTTACCCGTCTGCACAAAGAAATTGAACGTAGAGAAATACGGGTATTATTCTTCGATGAAGTGCAGGTCATAGAAAACTGGGAAAAGTTTATTAACCAGTTATTACGTGAAGGTTATAAAGTTTTTATTACCGGTTCTAATGCCTCTATGCTTAGTGTAGAGTTAGGCACACACCTTACAGGCAGACATTTATCAATGGAACTGTTTCCGTTTTCCTACTCCGAGTTTATTCGTTTCAAAAAATTGAACAATGACGAAAATGCAGTGATCGATTATCTGAAAACAGGAGGAATTCCCGAGTATGTGAAAAGTGACGTTTCGTATGTACTGAATGCTTTAGTGGATGATATACTAATGCGTGATATAGCAATCAGACATTCTGTTCGGGATGTTAATTCACTGCGTCAACTCACTGCATACCTGATAACTAATATTGGAAATCTTGTTTCCGCAAATAAATTGTCCGGGATGTTCGATATAAAATCGCCGGCAACTTTTCTGGAATACTTCTCATTCCTGAAAGACGCTTATCTACTGGATTTCATCCCCATGTTCAGCCATTCACTGAAGATACAAGCACGTAACCCCAAAAAAGTGTATGTGACAGATATGGGGCTCTACACTGAAAACGCCCTATCAACCAGTGACAATATGGGCAGGCGTCTGGAAAACCTCGTTTTCTTACATCTGCGCAGAAGATACAAACACATTTTCTATTACAAAGACCGTGGCGAGTGCGATTTTATCGCTATTGAGAAAAACACTGTAAAAGAAGCCATACAAGTCTGTTTGACTATCACCAATGAAAACTTCGACCGTGAATATAACGGCTTATTGGAAGCCGTACAAAATCTCGGCTTAAAACAAGGCACTATTGTAACCCTTAACCAGAGTGACACATTTGAAAAAGACGGCATAATCATCAGAATGATGCCTGCCGCCTCTTTATTGCATGTTTAATGATGTCCGAATGACTTAACATAAAAGATTCGGCATGTACTAATTCAGGTACTATTATATAGAATAAATCATAGGAATAGACCCAATTTTTTAACACTTCCTATTATTTAACGCCTGTACTTACAAGATCTCCTTTTTCAGGAAATCCGAAAGATGAAGATGCATAATCCCTTCCACATCACTCCCTCTGTTGAACTCATCCAGACTAACTACATATTTCGGATAATTATCCTGGATAGCCATCAGGTTCCCAAATTCACGTTCCCGGGTTTTTTCATCCGGAATCAGGTAAGTCACCTGTATATACACTTTTATCAATTTTATCAATCATAACTTATAAACAACCAGAAATTACACTATATATAAGTTATGTTTGATAACCTAATAATATAACCAATATTGGAAATCTTGTTTCCGCAAATAAATTGTCTGGGATGTTCGATATAAAATCGCCGACAATCTTTCTGGAATACTTTTCATCCCTGAAAGACGCTTTATCTACTGGATTTCACCCCATGTTCAGCCATTTACTCAAGATACAAGCACGTCCCCCAAAAAGTGTATGTGACAGATATCGGGCTCTACAATGAAAACTTCGATCGCGAATATAACGGCTTATTGGAAGCCGTACAAAATCTCGGCCCAAAACAAGACACTATTGTACCCCTTAACCAGAGTGATACATTTGAAAAAGACGACATAATCATAAGGATGATACCTGTCGTCTCTTTATTATATGTTTAATGCTGCTCGGATGGCTTAACATTCAAGATCTAGCATATACTAACCCAGGCGATAACACTTCACAAAAGCGAACAGGTAAAAAGCGCTTTTCATTCGTATGTCGTGTTCTATTCAAGGTGGAAAATCAATAATCAAATCGGATGAAAAGTCCAGTTTCGATTCCATCATTCAGATTTCAGATACTTATCTAACCAACATTCCTCTTCCCAAAGCATATGCAAAATAGACTCACGGGCTTCATAGTTATGTTTTTCTCTTGGTAAAAGGACTAAACGTGCAGGAACTCCTAACCCTTTTAACGCACTAAAATAACGCTCACTTTGCATTGTGTGAGTACCTTGATTGTCATCACATTCACCATGTATCAATAATAATGGATATTTCATTTTGTCAGCATGCATAAAAGGAGAAATTGAATTATACACATCAGGGGCATCCCAATAGAAACGTTCTTCTTTCTGAAAACCAAAAGGAGTTAATGTCCTATTATATGCTCCACTACGAGCTATACCTGTAACAAATAAATCAGAATGAGTTAGTAGATTCGCGGACAGAAATGCTCCATATGATTGACCTCCTACTGCAATTCTGTTTCTGTCTATATATCCTAAACTATCAACTGCATCAATTGCAGACTTTGCATCTGTAATTAATTGTTCAATGAAGGTATCATTAGGAAAATTTTCACCTTCTCCAACAATAGGGAATGATACTTCATCAAAAACAGCATATCCTTTTAATACCCACAAAATAGGAGACTCATAATGTACATAGGTAAAATTATTAAGATTAACCGTACTTTGTCCCGCAGTATTTTTGTCTTTATATTCATGAGGATATGCCCACAAGAGCATTGGTAATTTTGTTTTTTTTACTCTATCATATGCTTTAGGCAGATAGAGTACTCCTGTTAATGGTACACCATCAGGCCGATTATATTTTACAACTTGTTTATAAACTCCTTCTATACTTTTAAATGGATTATCAAAATTCGTGAGTTTATTTACAAAACGATGTTTCTTATAATTTAACAAATAAAAATTGGGATACTCTGTTGGCGACTGAATACTAACTAGTATCTCATTGTTCTTTATAGAAACAACGGATTCTATAGTCAAAGATTTTGTCTTATTTTTTGATTGATAGACTCTCTCTTTCTTCTTTGTCTCTAAATTAACCCTATCAATAAAAGGGTATTTCCCTTTGTCACAATAACCTTGTCCAATTAAAAAGACACTATTTGAATCCATATTCAATATATAATAACCATATTGATTTCTTATCACATCAAAATCACCTGGATCATTATAAATATCACGATATTTTTGGGTAAAGAGTAACTCAGGAGAACTATTAGAAACCGAAGGATTAAAAACATAAGTATTAATATTCTGGGTGGGCTTCCATTGATCAATTACAACAGCATAATCTTTATTACCCCAAATAATACCTGCATAGCGATTCTTTATTTTTACTAAACTTATTGGAAGCCCTTTAAATGGAGATTGTAGTTCAAATATTTCATCTCTATAATCAACATTCTTTTCAGGATCTCCTCCATCCATCGCTTGGACCCAATATATAGTAGAAGGTTTATCGGACCTCCAAGTTATTTCACGCCTGCTGCTTATTGTAGACATAGAACCTTTAGGTATAGACTCCAGTGAAGGAACCTCTTCGATTGTGTCTATTTCATTTCCTTTAGAATCATAAATTACTGTTGTTGTAGAAAATTTATTATAAGGCACCATATATGAATATGGCTTATGTAATATCTCTACAAGTACATATTTCCCATCAGGAGAAAACAAAATTTTTTTATACGATTTTTTGGATGCCCACATTTGTTTGTTACCATGTAAATCAACTAAAAACAATTCAGATTGACTCAACAATTGAAAATTATATTCATCAATAGGACTTTTTATTAAATCTTTATACGTCCGATTAGGAGATTTTACACCTGATTTACTTTCCAGAATAATTGGTCCTGATGGAACACAATTACTTTGTTCAATTAATGATTCTCTCTTAAACGGAATAAATTTGACTAATAAACTCTTTCCATTACTATGCCAACAATAAGGAATATCGATATTCGCATTTAAGCTATCTCTAGAAATACACTGTGCATTACCTGTACAAAAATCAAAATACCATAATTCAACACCTTTATCGGTTGTATTAGTAAAAGCTATTTTTGTCTGATCTGGAGACCATTTAAAATTACTCAATTTTGGAGTATCAGGTAAACCATGAACCTGTTTAATATTATTGTCTTCAATATATTTATATTTAATGTTATTTACATAGGTAACTGTACTTGATATATTTAATTGAGGATTAATTCTTAATCCAGCTAAACACAACTCTTTCTCTGAAAGTTCTTCTATAGATTTATAAGTACTTTCAAACATAAAAAATACCTTTTTGCATTCATTATCTACGGCAATAGATGGTGGAAATGTAAAATCAGTCATTTGCAATATCTCCTTTGACGGTAATTGATAATATTGTTCACTTTGAGAAAAAAGCGAAAATATATCAAAAACAACAATAATAACAATCAAATATTTACACATAACAATTAATATTTTTTTAGTTTTCTAGATAATAAAAAGTATCTATATAAAGATTGACTGGATAATATAACAGTACCCTCAAAATCAGAATTATAAAAAAAATGTTCATGAAAAATCATAAAATTATTACTCTCTATTTCTATTTTAAAAAGATCACCTTCAGAAAGAGGATATGTTCGTGATACGATTGCTTCAAAATTAATCTTACACCAAAAATTACTTGCATTCACATCTACTTTTTGTCCAATTACAATTTTTTTTGCTATATCTTTTTCAACATAAGCTTTAAACTTCAGTTTATTGGAAATATTATCTGTATAATCAATATGATTTAATCCGTTTGAATCAGTAACCTGATTTAGTTTTTGATTTTCATTTGATAACTCTAATTTTACAGAATAAGATTCATTATAAGGGATAAAAAACAATAGAATAAATAAAAACAATAGAATAATCAAAACAATAACTACTTCATATCGTAATAATGAAGCTGGTATATTACCAATAATAGATCTAATCTTCTCGCTTCTTAATTCTATATTTTCTAAATTACAATTTTTCATATTTTAAAACTAAATGCCTAATTCTAGTTGATTTTTGACTAATTCATAATACTGAGATTTTCTACTTACTAAACTATCATGATTTCCTTGTTCAACAATACAACCATTATTTAATACAACTATTTGATCTGCATTCTTTACAGTACTTAAACGATGAGCAACAATTACAACAGTCTTTCCTCTATAAAAAGAAGACAGATTATCTATGATAGTTTTCTCATTGTTAGCATCTAACGAATTTGTTGCTTCATCTAAAAAAATAAATCTAGGATTCTTATATGCAGCTCTAGCAATAAGTAAACGTTGCTTCTGCCCCTGGCTAAGAGTTTGTCCGTCCCGCCCAACAATTGTATTATATTGAAGAGGTAAACTCAAAACAAAATCATGGATATTCGCAATTTGAGACGCATAGATCAGTCTTTCCAAATCAATTTCATCAGAAGATATAGCTATATTTTTAGCTATTGATTCAGAGAAGATAAACCCATCCTGCATTACAACACCGCATTGCGTTCTCCACCAAGATAAATCAATACTATTCAAATTCGAATCACCAATTTGTATGCAACCTGTAATTGGACTATAGTAACCTAATAAAAGTTTGATTAATGTAGTTTTTCCACTACCACTCGCACCCACAATAGCGGTAATTTTACCTTCGGGAATATTTAGACATATATTCTTCAACACTTTTTGAGAGTAAGGACCTTCATATTGAAAAGTTATATTATCAAGAAGAATATCATTTGTTTTTGATAAATATTGCAAATTCCTACTTTTTGAAATTTCATCTTTTTGACTATGAATCTCACTCATTCTTTCAAGACTTATATTTACATCTTGCAATTGATATACAAAATTCATAATTCTTTCAACTGGAGAATTTAATTGCCCGATTATATACTGTATAGACATCATCATCCCTAATGTTAATTCCCCATGAATAACAGCAGTAGCGGACAAAATGGTGATTAATAGATTTTTAGACTCATTTATAAAAATACCCCCTGCTTCTTGGATCTGTTGCAATGACAATGTTTTCAAATTAATATTAAATAAATCAGCTTGAGTATCTTCCCATTCCCAACGCTTACGTTCTTCACATCTCTGAAGCTTTATTTCTTGCATACCATTTATCAATTGGAGTACTTTATTTGAATTAATTGCTTGCTGTTCAAATAATTTGTAATCAAGAATTTTTCTCTTTTTCAAAAATAATAATAGCCATAATCCATAGATAAGACTTCCTGTAATAAATATTAAAAATATTTGATCATTATAGACAAATAAAACAGTTCCAAAAACAATAAAATTAAACAACGAAAATAATAATGTAAGAGATTGAGTTGTTAAAAATTTTTCTATTCTTTTGTGATCCTCTATTCTTTGAAGCAAATCACCTTGTAACTTTGCGTCAAAAAAGGCCATTGGCAATTTCATTAATTTTATAAAAAAATCTGATATTAATGAAATATTGATTCTCGCACTAATATGTAACAAAATTCTGTTTCTGATGAAATCAAGACTCATTCTTCCAAACAGCAACATCAATTGCGCTAAAAGAATAAGAAGAATAAAATTGAAATTCTTATTTTGAATTCCTATATCGACAACTGATTGCATTAAAAAAGGGAAGATAAGAAGTAATATACTTCCAACAAGTATTGCTACAATCAAATGACAAAAAGATTTTTTATATTGTTCAAAATAAGTATATAAAAATAATAATTTAGAATACTTTTTCTCCTTATTCTGTTTATTTAAATCAGCTGTCACGCCAGAAGGTTCCAACAAAAGAACTACACCTCTCTCTTCTTTATCTACCTTTGTACAAATCCAATGATCTTTAAATTCATGTTCAGAATATGTCAATAATCCTTTCCCTGGATCTGCAATATAAATTACAACACTACTCTTTTTAACTTTTATTTTATATAAAACAACGAAATGATTTTGATTCCAATGTATTATACAGGGTAATATTGTATTTTTAATCAATTGGTCTTGTGTGAATAACCCTCCGGTAGTTTTAAAACCCACATTTTGGGCTAGTTTACTTATATTCAACAGTGAAGTTCCATCCTTTCCTGCATATGAGTGATTCCGCAGAAATGCTAATGAATAGTCAGCTCCGTAGAAAGATAGTATCATCTTAAGACAGGCTGGACCACAATCCATCGAATCCAATTGTTTAAAAAAAAGGAACTTCTTTTTCATCATAATCTATTTATATCATCTTGAGCGGCATTTTGCCCTCTATAATTTTTCTTACTATTATTGAACTTATATCGTATTGATAAAGAGAAAGTTCTCGACTCGCGCTTTCGATCCTGATCAAATATAAAGTTACCAACATTCATGATCGTTCCCTCTTTAACTCCATCAAATATGTCATGAACAAAAAAGTTTAGCTCTAAAGACTTGTTAAAAAAAGATTTTCTTAATCTGAAATCAACTCTATTAAAACCTTTTAATTGCTCGATATACGAATTATAGCGACTTTGGTAAGAATAATTCAACGAGAAAATAAAATCACACGGCAACACGAAATCATTATAAAAGCTACAAGAAAAATCAGTACGATTTTTCAATTTTTGCTCCATATCAAAAAAGGGTTGAATAATTCCTCCCGTTATTTCTGATTTCCAGATTCCCAAAGAATAATTTGCAGAAATCAAAAAATCTACTTTTTGATACTTTTGATAATTTTTATAGCTCAATATTGATTCAGCAGAGGTTATTGGATCACTTTCAAAAGTATAACTAATCGGTTTTTTCACGAAAGTATATCCTAGACCAATATTTAAAAACCTATATATCATTTGATAATTTATCTCATAAATACCCTCTTTTTCAAGATAAGGATTCCCTTTTTGAGTCAAGAAGCGATTTACATATACATTATTGTTGTTAAGTTGTACAAATGATGGACGTTTAGTTTTCCTATTGGCACTCAGAGCCATACGTATCAATCCAAATTCCCGAGCTAACGTTATATTAGGATAAAAATCATGATACCTTTTATTCACCTTCTCTATTTTTTGTATACCCTCCGTAGAAAGCTCTTTGGAATATTCATAACGTACTCCCGCTGCTAGTTCCAATTTTCCGAATACTTTCTGGTAATTTATGAATCCGGCAGCTTTATTTTCATGATTTGTATATATATTGTTTTTAACATAACCATCTTCATTAAAATAATAGCCGTTACCTCTAATATTATTAAACTCTGCCCCAAACTGGAGTTTCCCAATATTCTTCATATCATAGTCAATTGTTAGCTTCCCCGCATATAAATCAAATAACGAATAACTATCTGTCTCTACTATCCTATTGCCTGTTATGTAAGACTGTTCATCTGTATGTTGAATTGACTGTGTTTTATTTTTTAAATAATCAAAATCGAATTGAAGAATAAAATTATCATTGAAAACCCCCTGATAAAAAGCATTTAGTAAATGCCTTTTCGGATCATCATTAATAGTATAAAGACTTTTTACATCATCATAAAATAAATCATTTGCAGTAATAAATTGCGTAGAACGTACTTTATTTCTAGTTTCAGAAAAAGAAGTCTGATATTGTACACCAAATGAATGTCTGTCATTCACACTCCAATCAAACCCTCCGGAGAAATTGTAATTAGCAAACTTATACTTATAAGGAAATTTTATTTCTTGTTTCCATAATGTGTCGGCATTTATCGTATATAAAGTATTTTCATCAACTTTCTTCTTCTCATAACAATGGTAAAAGGAGGCAAACAAACTAAGCCCTTTATTTCCATAAGAAAGACTTAGATTCTCCTCATCCCCTAAATATATTGATTGTTCCAATGTCTCAGATAACTGAATAGATAAGCCGGATACAGTCTTCTTGGTATTGATAATTAATACGGCTTTCCCTTCAGCATCATATCGTGAACCGGGATTCTTAATAAGCTCTACTGATTCAATTTCAGAAGACTGTAACCTCTCAAGCTCTTTCTGGTCCATACATTTCCTATGATTTATATAAATAATTGGAACACCTTTTCCAAATACATTCACAATTCCCTCTTTCATATTTATTCCGGGGATTTTTTCCAGAACATCGCTCGCTGAACCTATTGAATTTAACAAAGTTCCTTCTACATTTGTTATCAACACTCCATTTTCCAATGCATATATAGGTCTGGAAGCCGTTACTACCACTTCCTTCATAAACACGGAAGAAGGATGAAGAAGTAATCTCCCCATATCATACATCTGCTTATCTATATAATGCGTAGACACAATCGTCTCATAGCCTAAAAAAGATATTTTAATGATATATTTTCCATAGGGAATATTT
This sequence comes from Parabacteroides sp. HGS0025, assembly GCF_000969845.1. NCBI lineage: Bacteria > Pseudomonadati > Bacteroidota > Bacteroidia > Bacteroidales > Tannerellaceae > Parabacteroides > Parabacteroides sp. HGS0025. The sequence goes on along the minus strand of NZ_KQ033903.1, from coordinate 1,299,169 downwards.
ATCAAGGAAAAATTTCCCACATTGTCTGATGTTGTCCCATCCACAAAAGCAGAATCAATATCCATTACCAAAATATTTGCAAATGCTACAGGTCCGGAATCATCCATTAACAATCCTTTCACCATACTAACCTGATTCTGTGAATACAGATTTAAGCCAATGAATAAAAAGGTTATAAAGAATATGTACTTATTTAACGCCATTATCCACAATTATGTTTAACAAAGAGAGTTTCCTAATTTACAGTAAGTTATAGAAGAGTAAAAGTCCAAACCTTGATATATAGGCTTTATACGACAATTACGATAAGTACACTTTTTATTAAAAGCACATGAATGACACGATTTTAAATCTTTGAGTTTAGTCTCACCTCTAAAAATATTCCATTTACTATTCTGCCATATATCTATTAATCTTTCATTTCCAACAATTCCCATCTTAAATTCGTCCATACCAAATGCATATGAGCAAGGATAAACTTCAAGCTGTGGGTTTATACAAAGAGTTTTTGTGCCTCCACTACAATAAATTAGATCTGTATTATCTTCGTAAGACAAAGTTTCTTCTGCATCATTCAATCGAATCATCTTATCCGGATACAACTCTCTAAGCTCAGATAGTTTATTTTTGATATAGAATATTTTTTCTCTTGACAAGCATAATTCATTATTTTCACTACCTCTTCCTAGAGGGAATATTATATTGATATTTATATTATGAGCTTCCAATTTCCTGAATCCCAGATCAAGTATTTTCTCTATATCTAAATAATTAAAACTATGCAAAGTCGTATTTAATGAAAAATAAATACCATTCTTTTGTAGATTCATTATGTTCTTGACAGTCCGATCAAAAGTATTTTTCCCACGCAAAAATTCATGTATTTCACTCTTTGAACCATCAAGAGATATACCAAATCTAAAATTATGTCCTTTTACAATATCAATTATATCACTATCTAATAGAATTGCATTAGTCAGAATTGATTTTTGATATTTTTTTTGAACTAAATGTTTCAATAATTTTTTTATATCAGGGTAAATAAAAGGCTCTCCCCCTGTTATCTTCAAGCTTTTGATATTCAGTTCTTCTATTTCATCACAAAAAGCCATTAGTTTTTCAATAGAAGAGAAATCTAAGGGATTAAATGGTGTAGACTCTTGAAAGCAATGCTTACATTGTAAATTACACTTTTCAGTTAATACCAAATCAATTCTCTGAGGTGTATAATTTACAAATAAAGGCAATCCATCTACTACAATATCTTTGTTATTTGAGTTTGGTAGATTCGATTTCTCTAACAAATCACTAAATTCCATTCTATGAAAATTCTCTTCTAATTTCAATATGTCTATAACAACTCTATTCTTTTTAAAATATTCATATACATAATCTAAACTTAAAACATTATATTTAAACATTTTAAGAACACAATAAAATTCTTGTGATATATCATATTCAATAGAAGACTTTGTATTAAATAGCATAAACGAATCTTTCTGATTTTGCCTCAATACATAATTTTTTCCTAAAGTATATTTGATTTCCATTGATTATAAAATTTAAATTCGATATATTAAGTTTATATTTAATGGGGTTGTCTAAAAAGTCTTTTACACTCTATTTTATTCGGATACCTACCTGACTTGATTGACAAATAAGTAGCTTTTTAGACAGCCCCATAATTTTATAGCTACAGTTGTAGAGGATTCTTTTCAATCTAGTATTTATTGACAGTTTATATCAATATACTTACAACTCTTTTTTAGGTTGATCTTTACCTTTGCCATTGCAACATCCAATACCGCCATCCTCTTCGGATGTTGAAGTATCTTCAGATATTACATATTCACTAGAAACACCACCACGAAGAGAATTTAGTTCTTCTTCTGTCAGTAAAATGACATTCTTTTCATTTGTTTTCATAATTGTAATTGCTAAATATTTGTGTCTACTCTTATAAGGCTTTTCGACATTCTCCTTTATTGTTGCAACAATGATTCATTTAAGTACCCAACTAAATAGTCCCCCCATTGATTGGTCAACTCAACAGAATAAACTTCTTCATTAAAATCACTCAAATCAATTTTAATACAATCAGTTACCAAAGCAGGAACAATCTCTTCATAAACAACTTCACCATTTTTTGATATACATATTGTTATATCAGAATATTGGGAACTACTATGAATAGTCAAGATATCGTCATTAACGAAGGCTGAAATCGGAATAAGAGGGGAAATAGAACGACTTACTTCTAGCCACCTCCCCACAAAAGAGACTTCCTGAGATGTTCTTGCGGACAAATCCTGTAAGATTAATCCTCCAAAAACGAATACAAGGAAAATACAAACAGTTCCAGAAAACATTTTTTTACTCTTTAGCATGACATCACATTTAGTTGATTAAGATATGCCAAAGATATACGTTTTATCACTGGTTAACAGAAGGATATGGGAGACATAGAGTGGACAGAACGAGAATCGCAAACTATTGTTTTAGAAAGAAATAGCTATTTTTATATTTCAAAAATGTGGACAATTCATTTCTCAGTATTCCCAAAGATATGTTTCAATAGACATTTCTTTCTCCAAAGGTGCTTCCAGATACTGATTAATCCGTTCTTTCAAACGCTGTTTACGCTTGGTTACAGATGAAGGAGAAATACCCGTTAGTACGGATAGAAGTGAATTACTTAAATGTAATTTTATTAAGCAACAGATTTGAAGATCGCTATCCGTTAATGAGGGAAAGTCTTTATGTAAACGATCTGTTAAGTTAGGATATACTATATCTACAGAATCAAAAATTTCAGGCCATTGGGATTCCTGAATACATTTAGGGGTCAACTTAAGTTTACTCAACACTTCTATACGCTTAATCAACTGGGTACAAAGATATTCTTGACGATCATGTAATGCAGTATTCTCCACTGCTAGGCGTTTATACACTGCTAACTCTTTGCCCTTAGCCTGTAAACTAGAGATATACTTCTCAATATCTTCTTGTAATGACTTATTTTGAATTTGCAATAAAGCATTTTTTTTGCGAATTTGTTCGATCTTCAAAGCCTGATCATTGATATGCTCTTGCAATCCGAAACTATCTTCTACCTGTGAAGATAATGAGTCTATTAGATTATCATTCAGTCGAATTATAGCTTCATTCTCATGCAATTGAATTAAACGTGACTGCAATTGATCTTTAGCATCCTGAATAGCACGTTCTTTTCTTAACAACTTACGCTGATATAAGTATATTAACAAGCCAATTAGAAAAATCAACATCACAATTCCACACAATGCAATCTTTTCTATTTTTCCCTTCTCCATTTCTAGGCAATTGTTTATATTCAACAACTTTTCTTGATCATACTTAGATTGAATTTCTACTATTTTCGTACAATGATCAATATTCTCTACAGAATCCGCATATAACCAATACTGGTCATTATATTCGATTGCTTCTTTACATTTTTCAAAATCTCTACATAAATAATATAGACACTTAAAGGCATCCTGTTTTGTGTAAATATTAGTAGTATTCAACGCCTTCGCCAAATAATAATAGGATGAATCAAATTGTTCCATTAATCGATATGTATCTCCCATCCCCAAATATGTTTGAGCCAAAGTAAAAGAACCGTTTTTTTCATCTATATCTATTACCTTCTTAAGATAATATAAAGAGGAATCTAACTTTGCCTTCCCAGTATACACTGCAGCCAATTCATTAAAAGCAAAGGATAAAGCTTCCTCATTTTTAGATTGACTTGCAACTTCTATAGATTTTTTATAATAATCAACAGCTTTCTCCATATTTCCACAGATAACAGAAGCACGTCCTAGATAAGACAAAGAATAAGAGATTATTGAACTATCACCCATCAAGACTGAATAATCATAAGCTGCTTTATACGCTTCTGATGTTTGGGGACATAGATCCCTATAAAGATATAACGTACCCAAATGAGTATTTATTAAATGAAGTAAATTATAATCCGTTGTACCTTTAGCCACATCTCTTGCCCGTAAATAAAAACTGGTTGCCTCTTCCGCATTACCAAGATCATAATTAACGCGTCCTTCATAATATAACGCCGTTGCTTTTCTCACCGGATCATCCTGTTTTTCAAAATAATCCAACGCAATATTAATTAAGGAGTCGGAAGTATGCTTCACAAAGTTTTTATCACGTGCTTGAGTAATTAACAAACACCATGTCGCATATTGAAATTCATTAGACAGTGAAAAAGTTTTCATCGAATCTAAAATCATCAGAGCACTATCCGGACAATGCTGCATCAACGATTCCGCCCGAGACAGTTCCGGCAATAACTCTTTTGGATGATCGGTGCACATCACCAAAGAGAATAAACAGATTATTAGGTAAACGGCGTTTCTCATTTCATACAGCGCATAATTTGTAAAGCCACTAAGGTAATAAAACAATTCGATCAAAGGCAATAAATTATCAATTTATTGCTGTAACCACACACAAATAGTTGGCAGACATTCTTTGAACATGCCCAGACGACTAACACATCCATTATAGTTTTGAAATGAGGAATAAGGAAAAGTCAATTATCAAAATGATATTAGTATAGCAACTAAATGGGATTAATATAGCGGGTAAATTAAATTAGTATTGCGACTGATATTTTTTAACATATCATATAGACAGATGAAAAAAATACTCACCTCCTGGCTTTCACCTTTTATAGTACTGTTTTTAACTGCTTTATCAAGCAACAGAACACATCTGTCAAACATTCGGTCAAAATAACAAAATGATATTCCAGATCAAAACATCAGAATAATAAATATATCATAATTATCCCTATCCCGGGGACAATTCCTTCTATTGTGTTGTATATTTGTTTCTATCCTTTTTTCTATTGATAATTATCTGCAAGCCTGCTCACAATTATCCGCAAGCTTGTTTATAATTATCGAAAGGCTTGCCGACAATTATCAACAGGCAATTCCGTCAGCAGGAAAATGGATAGACATCACATTCTTTTTATAAACACATTAGTAGAAAACAAAAATGGGAATCAAATTTAAAGTCCACCAGACGCCCCAGCCGAAAGGCCGGAAGGGAGAAAAACACACCCACGCACGGGCTGTATCAAGCGGCACAGTGAAAATGGATTATATGTGCAAAATGATTTGTGCCCGATCGACTATATCTTCTGCTGATGTGAAAGCAGTGCTCGACTCTTTTGTCTGGGCAATCAGCCTCTCTCTAAAAAGCGGACAGCATGTGGAACTGGAAGAACTGGGACATTTTTCGCCATCACTGCGTACGCGGCCATCGGGCGATGGAAAGAATATGACGGTTATAGTGGACGGCGTAAATTTCCGTTGCTCCGAAAAACTAAAAGATGAATTAAAATATACGGAACTTGAACATGTCAAAGCTCCTAAAAAATTAACGTTAGAAGAACGCGAAAAACGAATGTTGGATTTTTTGTCACGAAACAAACGAATTACAACTCTTGATTATGCCAGCCTGAACGACTGTTCGCGTTATCGTGCTACTGCCGATTTGAAATTATTTATAGAGAAAGACATTCTTTCCAGGATAGGGGGCGGTACACATGTTATATATGTATTATCGGATAACAATAAATAAATACACAAATGAGACAACAACGACTCCTCTGTCTTTTCCTGCTGACCTTCTTCAGCCTTTTCCAGCTGGCAGCACAACAGCAGGAACTGCAACCACTGCCTATCGATCCGCAGGTTCGTTATGGTAAGTTACCCAACGGATTAACGTATTATATCCGTCACAACGAACTGCCGAAAGAACGGGCGGACTTCTATATCGCCCAGAATGTAGGTTCCATGCTGGAAGAAGAAAACCAGCGCGGACTGGCTCACTTCCTGGAACACATGGCCTTTAACGGATCGAAAAACTTCCCCGATAAAGGGATGGATGAATTTACCGAAAGTGTAGGTATGCGTGGCGGTGAAAACTTCAATGCTTATACCAGTTTCGATGAAACGGTATATATGATTATGAATGCACCGGTAACCCGTGAAAGCGTAGTCGATTCCTGCCTGCTGATCCTGCACGACTGGTCGAACTTCATTACGCTGGCCGACTCTGCGATCGAGAAGGAACGCGGCGTGATCCGCGAAGAATGGCGTACACGACAGGATGCACAGGCTCGTCTCTGGGAACAACAATTGCCGAAAATGTATCCGGACAGCCGTTATGCCCATCGGATGCCGATCGGAACGATCGATGTGATCAACAACTTCAAACCGGATGAACTACGCGATTATTATCATAAATGGTACCGTCCGGATCTGCAGGCCATCATTATTGTAGGAGATATTAATGTCGACCGGGTAGAAGCCGCCGTAAAGAAAATATTTGCTGATATTCCGGCTCCGGTAAACCCGGCTCCGCGTAAAATGTTCGAAGTAGCGGACAACGATATGCCGCTGATCTCCATTGCAACGGATAAGGAAGCATCAAACACCATCTTATCCATCTTCTACAAACATGAGAAGATGCCGCAGGATATGTACGGAACGATTGCCGGCGTGGTAAAAGATTATATCCAGAGCGTAGCCGCCACAATGATGAACGAACGTTTCAACGAAATGGTACAGAAAGCCAATCCCCCGTTCGTTGCAGCCCAGGCTTCAGACGGCGATTATATGATCTCGAAGACGAAAGGTGCCTGGTCGGTTGCCGCACTGGTGAAGGAAAACGAAGTGGACTCAGCGATGAATGCATTGGTGACAGAGACAGAGCGTGTAAAACGTTTCGGTTTCACACCTTCGGAATACGACCGTGCCCGTATCAATGTGCTGAAACAGTACGAGTCTATTTATAACGACCGCGATAAACAACGCAACAGTGCCTTTACCAATGAGTATGTGCGCCATTTCACAGAAGGCGGATATATCCCGGGGATCGAAACCGAATATGCACTGATCGGGCAGATCGCCCAGGCGGTTCCGGTGGAACAGGTCAACAAATATATTCAGGATATGATCGGCGAAAAGAATATCGTTATCAGCTTGACCGGGCCTGAAAAAGAGAGCATCACCTATCCTACTGACGAGGAATTGCTTCGCGACTTTATGAAAGCGCAACGTATCCCTGTCGAACCCTATAAGGAAACTCTTTCCAACGAACCGCTGATCTCTGAACTGCCTACTCCCGGCAAGATTACGGAGAGTAAAGAAGATCCGCTGTTCGGTGCAACCGTATTGACTTTAAGCAACGGCATCAAAGTGGTATTGAAACATACCGACTTCAAAAAGGATGAAATCGTTATGACGGCAACCAGCCCAGGTGGAAGCACGCTGTTCGGCAATAAGGACATCGATAACTTGAAAATATTCAACGAGGTCATCGATCTGGGCGGCCTGGGAAACTTCTCGTCAACCGACCTGAACAAACTCCTGGCCGGAAAGAAAGTGTCCTGTTCTCCATCACTGGGAATGGATAGTGAAAATATGAACGGTTCTTCCACACCTTCTGACCTGAAAACGTTGTTCGAACTGATCTATCTCTATTTCACCGCTCCAAGAATGGACGAAGAGGCATACGCATCGTTCGAGAACCGTATGATCGCCCAGCTGAAAAACGTGGAACTGAACCCGATGGTGGCTTTCAGCGACTCGCTGACCAAGGCTATTTACAATAACAACCCACGCGCCATGCGTATCGAGCCGGCTGATTTCAAAAACATAAGTTACCCGCGTATCATGGAAATGTATAAAGAGCGTTTCGGTGATGCTTCCGGCTTCGTCTTCACTTTCGTAGGTAATATCGATACCGATAGCATCCGTCCGTTGGTAGAACAATACCTGGCAACCTTACCGGCCAACGGTAAAATTGAAAAAGGAAATGTAAAAGAAGTCCCACCCATCCGTAAAGGCGAATACGTGAACCGTTTCAAACGCCAGATGGAAACCCCGAAAGCTTCTGTCGTAAACTTCTATTCCGGACAGATGGATTACAACCTGGAAAATATCCTTACGGCAACCATGTTGAAGCAGGTGCTTGACCTTGTTTATATGGAAAAGGTACGCGAGGAAGAGGGCGGAACATACGGTGTACAGACTTCCGCACGTATCTCCACTTTCCCCGAGGGACAAACATTCCTGCAGGCTTACTTCGATACTGATCCGGATAAACGGGAACAGATGAACACAATCGTCCGCAACGAACTGAAACGTATCTCCGATATCGGCCCGCGTCCCGAAGATTTCAAAAAGACGCAGGACAATATCCTGAAACGTCATGCAGAAAACCAACAGGAAAACAGTTACTGGCTGAATACACTGGATAATTATTACTACAAAGGCTTCGACGGCGCAACAAAGTATGTCGAAACGCTGAATGGTATTACTCCGGCTAAAATACAGGCTTTTACCAAAAAGCTGCTTGGTCAGGAGAATAGTATCGAGGTTGTGATGGAGCCGTAAGACTAAATAACATCTACGCCAAATTTAAAATAAGAGCATATCTCATACGAGTTCTGTCCTATTTTAAATTTGGCGATTATATTGGAATATTGCTCTGCTTATTTTAATTAAATGTTAAATTCTAAAATTGGTTTATCCCTCCAATATCACCATGAAAAACTTTAAATCAGGCACTTACATAAATCAAGGTTACTACAAAAGTTTTCAGCCGAACTTAATTAATCACCCCTGGGTAATTGAAAACATGGAAATAGTAACATTGTTAAGCAAAGCTGACAGAATGCTTGGCAGACTGGACATGTACTCAGAGCATATACCTAATATCGATCTTTTCATTAGCATGCATATAATGAAAGAGGCAACTCAATCTTCTAAGATAGAAGGTACTCAAACAAATATGGAAGAAGCACTCATGTCTAAAGAAGATCTGCCAACGCTTTAAAAGTAATAACCGAACTGTACAAAAAACCGATTATAGATGCAGCTCAGGTTTCATCTATAACAGGTATAAGTCAGGCACCATCTTACAAACTTATTGAAGAACTGGAAAAACTTGATGTTCTAAAAGAGATTACAGGAGGTAAACGTGGCCGGATCTATATCTTAAAAAAATATGTAGAGATATTCAGGTGATTTAGAAAGATAGTGAAAGAAATCTCACTACATATTATTATCATTCACATATATACAAAGTATGAAACATGTTTTCACTACATTGACTATATTATTATTTCTTTGCAACTGCACAGGTTTTGAAAAGGATAGTTCTATTAACTCAAATCCGGATTTGGCTCAGAAAAAGATTTTGGAGCAAAGAAACAAGTCAAAAGGTGAAGCTTATCCCCTTAAACCTGAATATTGGCCCAAAACAATATCATTGGCAACATATAGAGAAAGAATATTAAAAATAAGAAATTATTACGTAGAAAAAGGAGAATTCCCAGATTTCTATGGTGGAAATTTTACTGATGATGATTATAATCTCATAATCTATATTGTAGGAGATACATTGAAAGGGAAAAAAGAAATGACCAAAATTCTTAATAGTACAGACTTTTCTATCAAATCATGTAATTTTTCGTATAACCACCTGACAAAGGTGGATAGTATATTAACCAAATTTCTTCAAGACAAAAAGAACAGTTCTATTATAGATAGTACCAAGATAGTTAGTCACATGCTTAATCTTGAAGATAATCATATATCTGTAAGAATAAAAGAATGTAATGATACTATTATAAATATCTTTAAGAATAATATTTTAGATGACAAATGCATTGTCTTTATAAAAGATGATCCAAGTGTTGTTCCTATAATAGCACATTAATATTCCATCTTTACTCCCTGCAAAATGAATCTATATTAATGAGGTTTATGGCTTACCATTAGAAAATAGTTTTTTATGCCTTGCTGAGAAACGAAGCTCTGTTTTCTTATACGAGTTCTGTCATATTTCAAATTTGGCGATTTCATTAGAATATCGCTCTGCATATTTTAACATGTTGATGCCACATCCCGAGATATCGGTGCTCCATAACATCGCCCCCGACATAGCACAGGAAACATACCTCAAAGTGCAGGAATACCTGGCCAACAAAGACATCGCCATAATAAGGATGCAATTCCGGTTCCCCAGCAGGGAAAGATCGTGGAAAATGAAACTTCAGAAGGATACAGGTTTGTTTCAAAATGTTTCCGGACAGGAAAAATAGTATAGAGGTGGTGATGGAGCTATAACACATAAAAAACAGATCCATTTAGTAGTAAAGTGGGGAAATTTTATGTTTATTAATATATATTCATTTAGGAAGATGCTAAACTAAGAATCATTCATTGGAATTTAATCTGATTGCATATTTCTTTGCAATATCATAAATTAAACAAATAGTAATATGAAGTACAAATTATTAAATTCCTGGCTATTAATGGCTATTGCCATTTTTACAGCATGTAATGAAGAAGATCTAAAGGATTCTTCAGTAGTTGACGGGGCAATGACTAAATCGAATACCTCTTTTGTAGAAAAAAGTATTGATAATCAAAAAGAAGCAGTAGATTCTTATCGAGAAATGTTGATTTCTTTTGGACAAACAAAAACCAGGTCTGTGGCCTCTGGAGAATACCCCAACTATTATGGTGGTTCTTATATTAACGAGGATGGAAAGCTGGTAATTTTTGTTTTGGGGGATATTCATAAAGGCAAGTCAAAGTTGACTAACATTACATCTAATAATGAAATAATCACAATACCGGCTGATTATTCTTTCAATTTATTAAATGCTGTTATGGATACTATTGATGCCTTTAAGTTAAACGAAGCCAATAAACAGTATTGTACAAACTTTAACTGGTGGGCTATCCAAGATGACCAAAATCGTGTAGTTGTCGCTTTAGAGGACTTTAGTGATGATGCAATAAAAGAATTCAAAAAACATGTATCAAATTCTCCTGCTATAGTATTTAAGAAGTCAACAGGAGATCATGAAGAACATGCTAATGTAAATGTTGATCCAGGTGCTTATGTGTATTCACCAACAGATGAACTTTCAATCGGTTATCGTGCTGCTAATAACTATTATGAAGGTGTTGTTACTGCTGCTCATGGTATAGAACAATATAATGACTTACTAATGAATGGGAAAGTTTTTGCACAATGTACTAAACGAAATCGTGGAGGAGAAGTCGATGCTGCTTGGTGTCCAATAACTGATTCAAACTATCAACCAACGAACTATATTGGAGGGAATAAATCAATGATACTTTCAACGCAAACGGATCAGCCTGGGAAAGGTACGGTTGTTAATATGCATGGTCAGATTACTCAAAGTTATGGTGTGATAACAAATACAAGGGCTTCCGTGACATATAAATCGGGTTATTCTTATACTAATATTACTGATGCAACTTATGATAGTGATAAAGGAGATAGTGGCGCAATTGTTTATTCCTATGTATCAAGTACTGGATATCGATATACATTAGGAATACACCAGGGAGCCAGTACAGATGGTAAAACGGCTCATTTTTGTAAAGCTGATTTGATTAATCAAAAATTAGGTATCTTTAGATATTAACATAAAGGCCCGCTATACAAGCGGGCTTAATAATTTATTGATATGAATATTATATATTATTTATTTTCTATTTGTCTTCTTTGGGGATGTGTTAAACCCAAACCAAATAAAAAAAAAGAGGCGACTATCTCAGAACAAAGCCTTTCAAATAATTATCATGATGAAAATATGAGTACAAATACAAATGAAAGAGGCTTTGAGTTGAGAATGTATTCTAAAGAATATGAATTATCAGTTGAAACGATTCCTATAAAGATTATAAATCATAATTTGGAAATGGAATCAAACAGTGTAGCACTAACTGATGATGATTATTCTATATTTTTTTTAAATAGAGGGAAATGGGAAAAGATAATTCTGAGCTTCGATATAGAGAGCGTTGCACATCGTTTACTTCCCAGAAGCGAAATTGGTGATATAATTAATTTATATCCACAACAACATTGTTACCTTCCCGGAAAATATCGTGTTTACAAAACTATTACGATTCGAAAATCAAATGGTTTAGAAAGAGAAGATATAGAAATATATTCAGAGTTCATTTTAACTCCAAAAGATTGATAATGACAACTTTATGTTAACCATCGATTTTTTTATGGATCATATAGAGAATCAATCACTACATTACATAAGAAAAGTGAATACAATCTGGAATCAATAACATATAGGTAAAAGCCTTCCTATAAAATGAAGATATATTAATAAATACAAGCTATCCCCATAAATTTTTCTTTTTTTGTTTGACGATTCAGACATTATTCTAATTTTGTGCTGAGACATTGAAAAGACAACGCCTCAGACACTGTCTGTTTAACAAAAGAAAAAATATATGGAAACAAATATAGCCTTACTAATCGAACAATCCGTAAACGCACTCGACTCTTTAAACAGAGGTTTACGGCTAACCACGGAAGAACAATCCTTTTTCTGTGAACACTTTAAACGAGAAGAAATAAAGAAAAATGAATTTTCTATCAGAATCGGCGATTTTGAGAATTATCTTTACTTCATAGAAAAGGGGATCCTCCGTTATTGGACTACTACCAGTCATAATGATCCTGATAAGGAAATTACCTTTTGGTTCTCGTTTCCCGGAGAATTTGCGAACTCCTATTTCTCTCTTAAGCAAAAAGAACCCTCTCTCATAAATATTCAAGCTCTAACTAACTGTATAATCTGGAAACTAGAAAAGCAAGACCTAGCCAACTTATATGAAACCTCCTTGAATATAAATAAAATCGCACGAATCGTTCTAGAAGATGCTTTAGTACGAAAGATTAACCGAGAAATACAATTATTGGGACTTTCATGTGAAGAAATATATAAAGAGCTAATGACTAAAAGCAAAGATTTTATTCAACAAATTCCTTTAAAATATATAGCTTCTTATATAGGAGTAGCTCCTCAAACACTAAGCCAGATCCGTAAAAAGATCCATTAAATGTATTATTTCCTTTTATAGTTATAATTCCAAAAACAGTTTACCTTATGCAAAACAAATTCGACAACATGACATTAAAAGACTTTGAGAACCGGGGAGAAGACCTTTTGACCAGAGCCAAACAAATAGATGATTATATTTCATATAGACATCAAATCCAACATTTGCCCTACCGTGTTATCTCATTAACAGGTTCCAATGCACGAATGAAATTGATAGATCCTTACTCCAATAAAGAAAAAGAAGTAATCAGCTACGTATCAAATGATTATCTAGGGATATCACACCATCCGGAAGTAATAAAAGCCGGTATAAAAGCACTAGAACAGTATGGAGCCGGTGCTGGTGCCAGTCCATTAATCGGGGGACATAATTTTTTACATGAGCAATTAGAGCAGGAAATCGCCCGTTTCATGAAAAACGAATACGCTCTATCATACACTTCCGGATATGCAGCCAATTCAAGCACCTTACTCTCATTAATGGGAAAACAGGATATTGCAATAATGGATATGTTCACACATGCCAGTGTTTTTGATGGTTGCTTATGTACCAACACGAAAAGATTTTTACATAATAATGTGGATTCCCTGATTCATGTATTGAAGAATTCAGGAAATTACAAAAATAGGTTTGTTATTATAGACGGTGTATATTCACAAGATGGCGATATCGCTCCGTTAGATAAAATATATACGGTCTGTAAGGAATTTGGTGCTTACTTAATTGTGGATGATGCACATGGAATTGGTGTCTTAGGAAAAACAGGAAGAGGAATTATTGAAGATTATGACCTATTGGATAAGGTAGATATGATAACCGGAACATTCAGCAAGTCTTTTGGATGTGTTGGCGGATATGCAATTGCCAGAAAAGAAATCATAACTTTATTAAGATATTATTCAAGACAAAATATATTCTCCGCTGCTGCCACTCCGCAAACGGCTGCTTCCGCCATTAAAGCGATCCAGCTCGTTGATAAGGAACCGCAATTAAGAAACAACCTACTTGATAACATCAATTACTTTAAGAAAGGACTTGAGCAACTACACCTGGATTTCGGGAATACAGAATCAGCAATATTTCCTGTTATGGTGCGTAGTGAACAAAATGTAAAAGAGGCTGCTCGTGTATTGTTCGATCGAGGTATATATGTAAATCCGATTAGTTATCCGGCTGTCCCTGAGAAGTTATCTAGGCTACGTTTCAGCGTAACAGCCATGCATACAACAGAAGATTTGGATCAAACGTTGGATATTCTCGAATCAATTAAAAATATATACAATCTAACGAAAAAGTAATTTATCGATTCTTTCATAATACCAGTTTTGTTGACAAATTTTAATATTAGCGCTTGATTTTGGATGAGTACATTTAATTCGCTGATTAAATGATATTTAACAGGTGTTTTGATTAGACATCGTTGACGGCTTTATTTTTCTCTTTAAATATAGAAAGAATATTCTTTATAAAGAATTATAAGGGGAGCTGGCAAAACAAAAAATCTTCGTTCTTCGGTAGAAAGTGTCCGGCTTGACACATTTACTTCCCGATAGTAGGACTAAATGATTGAGTTGATATGCACAACTCAATCACAGAAACAATTGTATTTGTGATCAAAAACAACTGTTTTTCAAATCAAATACAATTGTTTTCGCTTATGAAATCAATTATGGTGAAAACCTGCGGATATAAAACAGTATTATTAAATAAGTCAATAAAAATACCCTCATATTCCCACTGGGTTCCATTCGGTTCATTCACCACATATCCACATCATATCTTTGTCATGTATTTAAGAGAACAACACAATAAAAACACATATAATCTAACGAAAAAGTAAATTCTAAAAAGAAGGTAAGATTCATCCTCTTTTTTTATCTTTGACCCGTAAACCTTCAATCAGACAACAATGTATATCAGAATAATACTATTTATTACCGCTTTATCTATCTTTTCAGGGTATGCCACAGGACAAATAATGTCCGACAATATAGAAAGGATGCTGCAAAGTCTTGACTCTCTGGTTGTAGAAAAGGAAACATTTGTAGTTGCCAAAGAGAAACGGATCGAAGAGCTGAGGAAAATGGAGAAAAAGGTTCAGACAGAGGAAGAACAATACTGGATGAACAAACTGTTTTACGAGGAATATATGGTATATGACAGTGACTCTGCCCTGAGCTATATACATAAAAACCTGGATATTGCCCAACGTCTGAATAATCCCCAATGGGTGGCACAATGGAAAATAGAACAATCATTCATATCATCCGCTACCGGCTTTCTGAAAGAGGGACTGGATCTGCTAAACGAGATAAAAGTAGAAAACCTGTCCTCCTATGCCAAGACAGATTATTACGGACAGATGATGTATCTGTATTCACACTACGGACAATACTCGGGAGAGAACTCCAGTCAGACCGCTCTCTACAACATACAGGAAAAATCATACCGCGACTCCGTCTATTTTCATATTCCCGGCGACCATCCTTTATATTTGTGGTACAGAGGATGGCAGTCCAAAGGAACGCCTCAGGCCGCAGAGGTAAGAGATCAGCTGTCCCACGTACTGGCTACTTCCAAATTCAATTCACGTCCGGACGCCATGAATTCTTATATCCTGGCCCAGCTATATAAAGAGGAGAACAAGGAAGAAGAATTTCTCCGTTATCTGATTCTCTCGTCAATGGCCGATATAAGGTCTGCCAACCATGATATTGCATCTTTGGAAGAGTTAGGGAAAATACTCTATGAGAAGGGAGAGATAGACCGGGGATATTCTTACCTGAATTATTGCCTGAGTTGTGCACAACTCTACAAGAATAGGATACGGATGATCGGTATCTCCTCTGCCCTGGATGCCATTCATAAAACCTACGAACAGAGAAATAAGAAACAGGAAGCCGATCTACGCCGTTATCTGCTTATCGTCAGCATGTTGTCGTTAGTCCTGCTTGCGGCCATCTTCTTTATTGCCCTGCAAATGAAGAGGCTGAAAGATTCACGAAAGAAACTCAATGTCGCCAATCAGGCGTTGAATAATCATGTGGACGAACTGGAACTGGCACATGTGCAACTGGCCGAAGCAAACAACCAGCTTCAGTCGTTGAACGGACAGTTGCTGGAAGCCAACAACAAACTGACCGAATCAAATTACGTCAAGGAAGAATATATCGGTTATGTATTCAATATCTGTTCCAGCTATATCAGCAAGCTCGATGAATACAGGAAAAACATAAACCGGAAGATCAAAGCCGGTATGGTGGAAGAGGTAAAAAAGATGACAGATGCCTCTTCACTGGCTTCTAACGAACTGAAAGAGTTCTATGCCAATTTCGATGCTATCTTCCTGCATATCTATCCTGACTTTGTTTCCGATTTCAACGCTTTGCTGCAACCGGATAAGCAAATCATACCTAAGGAAGGGGAATTACTGAATACCGAACTCCGTATCTATGCGCTCGTGCGGCTGGGGATCAGCGACAGTGTAAAGATAGCCGAGTTCCTGCACTGCTCTGCCCAGACTGTCTACAACAACCGGCTGAAAACACGAAGTAAAGCGATCGTCCCCAGAGAGAATTTTGCGGAAATTGTAAAATCTTTAGGAAAAATAGAGCGCTGAAACAGCTCTCAAACCCTCCTTTACCCCATATAATAACTTACTTTTTGCACGTGTGCAAAAAGCTTACACAGCTGTGTAACAATAATATACAAAAACAGCCGACTTACTTCTCCAGTTTACCAGCCTATTGAACCCAATAAGCCACACACTACTTTTGCATGTACAACAAAAGTAAAAACGATTAGTATGTTAACTTTAAAAAATGTATTTATCTTATGAAAAGCATTTTAACAAAAAGAAGGCTTTGTAAAGGAATCATTCCTCTATTATGCCTGTTGTTATTTCCTACATTAGTGTTTGCCCAGAAACTTACAGTTAACGGACAAGTAAAAGACACCCAGGGTGAACCGATCACCGGTGCGAACGTTGCGATAAAAGGCACTACTACCGGTACGATAACGGATCTGGATGGAATGTTCTCAATTCCGGATGTCGAGCAAGGCTCCATCGTGGAAATCTCTTTTATAGGTTATTTGGCCCAGACAGTAAAGGCGGCGAACAATAACCCTTTATCTATTATCCTGAAAGAAGATAACCAGGCATTGGATGAAGTAGTCGTTATCGGTTACGGTGTCCAGAAAAAGAGTGTGGTTACTGCCTCTATCGCCCGGGTTTCGGCCGACGATTTAAGCACGACAGCCCCCGTTCGTGTGGATAATGCGCTGAAAGGTCTGGCATCAGGTGTACAGGTAACGACGACCAATGGTCAGCCGGGTTCAGAAGCCAAGATCCGTATACGTGGTACCGGTACCATCAACAATTCCGACCCCCTTTATATTGTTGACGGTATGGCTATCGACGGCGGTATTGACTATCTGAACCCGAATGACATCGCTTCTATCGAAGTGCTGAAAGATGCTGCTTCGGGAGCTGTTTACGGGGCACGTGCCGCCAACGGCGTTGTTTTGGTGACTACCAAAAGCGGTAAAGAAGGAAAAGTAAGGGTTACTTACGATTTTTCTTTCGGATGGCAACGTCCCTGGAAAGAACGCGAACTCCTCAACGGCACACAGTATGCCACTTTGATGAACGAGGCCAGCAACTATGCCGGTGAAGGGAATATGTATGACAATCCTGCCCAGTACGGCGCAGGTACAAACTGGCAGAAAGAGACTTTCAACTACAACGCTCCGGTGCAGAACCATCAGGTAAGCGTAAGCGGTGCCACGGAAAAAATCAATTACTTCCTGTCTCTGGGTTATTACAACCAGGAAGGTATTGTGGGTGGCGACTACGACCGTTCCAACTACAAACGTATGACCATGCGTTCCAATACGACTTATACCCTGTTTGATGAAAGCAAAAAGCGCAATTGGTTAAACAAAATGGTTATCGGCGTGAATGCCGCTTATTCCCGCATTAAGAATACCGGTATCGAGACTAACTCATTGACCGGTTCCGCATTGGGTAATGCCATGTTCCTCTCCCCACTGGACGGCGTATATGCAGATGATGAAGCAGCTATGTACAAACAATATGCCGAGGAGATCAAGCAATACGGCGATCTGGTAAGAGACAAGAAAAGCGGCCGGTTGGTCACTATCCCCAGCAAAGATTTCAACGAGATCAGCAACCCGCTGGGATATCTTTCCCTGCCGGGAGAAACGAACAACTCAGATAAGTTCGTTGCCAACTTCTATGCAGAAGTAACCCTTTGGGATAACCTGAAGTTCAAGACATCTTACGGTACCGACCTGGCCTTCTGGGGCAAAGACGGATGGAGCAAGGCTTATTACCTGGCAGTAAACAGCCACAACGACAAATCGAAAGTGTGGTCGGAAATGAACCGTGGCTGCACCTGGCAGCTTGAAAATATCCTGACTTACGACAAAACATTCGGTGCCCATTCGTTTGCAGTCGTATTGGGACAGTCGGCAAAGAAATATACCGGTCGTAAGATAGGCGGTAGCGCTTATGATATGATTGCGGAAATGGAAGACAAAGCCAACCTCGATTTCACATCCGGACTGGCATCCGACGGTAAACGCGATGTATACGGCGGTATGTTCGACCCTTCCACCCTGGCTTCGTATTTTGGCCGTATCAGCTACAACTACAACGAACGTTATATGTTACAGATGACTGTACGCCGTGACGGTTCTTCCAACTTCGGCCCGAATAATAAATGGGCAACTTTCCCTTCCGTCTCTTTAGGATGGAATATCACCAACGAATCATTTATGGAAAAACGCCCGGACTGGCTGACCAGTACCAAACTGCGCCTGTCGTGGGGTAAGAACGGTAACGAGAACATCGGAGCCTTCAGATATACTGCCAACGTGGCAACCGGCAACAACTATGTATTCGGTGGCGGAACAAACCAGCAGATCATCATGGGTAGCAAGCCGTCGGGCACGCCCAATGCCGACCTGAAATGGGAAGAATCGGAACAGTACGACGCAGGTCTCGACTTCGGCTTCTTCGACAATGCCTTGACATTGAGCGCAGATTACTTCAAGAAGAAAACGAACGGCATGTTGAAAGAAATGAGCATACCTTCCTATTTGGGTGAATCCAAACCCTGGGGTAACGTGGGTAGCATGGAAAACTCGGGGGTTGAAGTAGACCTGGGGTATAAGTTCGGAGCAGGCGACTGGAGCTTCAAGGTGGGCGGTAATATCAGCTACCTGAAAAACAAACTGATCAACCTGGGTAACTCGGACGGCTTCGAAATGAAGGACAACGTTCACCAGCTGGGAAATGTCAGCCGTGCGGAAAACGGTGAAGTCTACCCGTTCTTCTACGGTTATAAGACAGCCGGTATCTTCCAGAACCAGGCACAGATCGATGCGTATGTAAACAGTAAGGGAGAAAAACTTCAGCCCAATGCAGAACCCGGTGATGTTATCTTCATCGATGTAAATGAAGACGGAAAGATCAGCGATACCGACCGCACAAAAATCGGTAAAGGTACACCGGACTGGACGTATGGTCTTAACTTCCAGGCTGCCTGGAAAGATTTCGACTTCAGCATGTTGATCGCAGGATCTATCGGTAACGATATTTTCGATGCCACCCGCCGTATCGACCTGCGCTACGTGAACCTGTCATCTGAAATGATGGATCGCTGGCACGGCGAAGGGACATCCAACTCCGTTCCCCGTTTCACCTGGGCCAACAACAACGACAACTACCGTGTTTCAGACCTTTACATCAAGAACGGTTCCTATATGCGCCTGAAGAATATCCAGTTGGGTTATACATTGCCTAAGACGCTGACTTCAAAAGCATTCATTTCCAGCCTACGCGTATATGTAGCGGCTGAGAACCTGCTGACACTGACCGGTTACAAAGGTTTCGATCCGGAGATCTCTTACGACGCATCTTCAGGTATCGACCGGGGTATCTACCCGCAAGCCCGTACGTTTACAGTTGGTTTAAACCTTAATTTCTAACATTTAAAAAGATAAGACAACATGAAAAAGATAATAATAACATCCTGTGCAGCTCTGGCTATCTTCGGAGCGACCTCATGCGGAGACGATTTCCTGTCCGTTGAACCCTCCAGCAGCGTACCTATCGACGGATATTACAATTCGGAAAGCCGTATCATGGAAGCGGTTACCGCTGCTTACGACCCCTTGCAATGGTACGATTATTTCAGCGGTTGGGCTCCTTTAAGCCTGGTGTACGATTGCATGAGCGACGATGTATATGTAGGCGGCGGTAGCACCAGCGACCAGGGCGAGCTCCATCTGATCTCACAATACTTGTCCGACCCGATCAAGACGATCGCCGGTGCATGGACAACCAGCTATTCCGGTATCAACCGTTCAAACCTGGTGATCGCCGATGTGGAAGCATCCGAAATGGGTGAAACGGATAAGAAGAAATTGATAGCCGAAGCCCGTGTGCTGCGCGCCTGGTACTATTCCGTCCTGTGGAAACTGTGGGGTAATGTTCCTTATTACGATGTAAACCTGACTTTCCCTTACATAGCCGAACAGAAAACGGCTAAAGAAGTGTACGACCTGATAGAAGCAGA
Source organism: Parabacteroides sp. HGS0025 (assembly GCF_000969845.1). Classification (NCBI taxonomy): domain Bacteria; kingdom Pseudomonadati; phylum Bacteroidota; class Bacteroidia; order Bacteroidales; family Tannerellaceae; genus Parabacteroides; species Parabacteroides sp. HGS0025. The sequence goes on along the minus strand of NZ_KQ033903.1, from coordinate 1,278,588 downwards.
CCTGGCCGATGTGCTCGACAGCAATGTGCTTCCGATGAAACAACCGACAGAATGGGCCGGTCGCGTGACCCAGGCAATGGCATCCATGCTATACGCCGAATACGTTATGTACCAGCAGGACGAAAGCAAATATGCCAAAGCGCTGGGTTATATGAAGAGCGTTATTTCTTCAGGCCAATACTCCCTGCAACCGTTTGAGAACTTGTGGGAAGCTGAATTCGAATGGAACAATGAAACGATCTTCGACATCAATTATATCTCCAAAGGCGGTAAGAGAACCTGGGGCGATGCCAACTTCACCGGAGGTACCGTAGTTCCCGCCATGATCGGCATCGACGGCCTGAGCGGTAGTCCCGATTATGTAGGAGGCTGGGGATTTGAAGCGGTTGCCAAAGAGGCATACGATGCTTACGAAGAAAACGATAAGCGCCGTGACATCGGTATCCTGAATATGGATAAGTATATCGCAGACAATGCAGCCAAAGGCATAACCGTTACCTACGGAGGCCGTTACCAGAACACCGGACTCTTCATGCGCAAGTATCTGGGACGCATCGGCGGCAATGCTGGTTGCGTTGGTGATGCCGACCTCAACTGGGACAACAACCTTCGTATCTACCGCTATGCGGAAACACTGCTGAATGCCGCTGAACTGGCCCTGCGCACCGGCGACACAGGAACGGCCAAAGGTTATCTGGATCAGGTTCGCGAACGTGCAGGCGTTGCCCCGATCGATGCCAACCTCGATAATATCCTGAATGAACGCCGCCGCGAATTTGTAGGCGAAGGCAAACGCTACTTCGACCTGGTTCGTTTCAACAAAGCGGAAGACGTACTGAAAGCCAAAGGCGGAAAAGTATTGGATAAGAGAGGCGGCAGCTATGTAAAAGACGGTATCCCCGAACGCGTTCAATGGACGGTGAATAAGAAGTATCTTCCTATCCCACAGAGTGAAATCGAGGCATCGAAAGGAACCATCACACAAAATCCGTATTAATAACCAGGAATAACTATTATACCCATGAAAACATCAGGATCAACCATTTTCTATACAGGCCTGCTGGCGCTCTCCCTAACGGCGTGCAGCCGACCTTCGGGATCAGGGAAGGAGGCCTCTGTCGACAGGCAGGTAGAGGAACTGCTCGGTAAAATGACTTTACAGGAAAAGATCGGGCAGATGAACCAGCTCAGTCCGTTCGGCGGCCCGGAAGAGGTAGCGGAACAGATACGTAAAGGAGAGATCGGATCTTTACTGAACGTGACAGATCCGGACGTTGTCAACCGGATACAGAAAATAGCGGTGGAAGAATCCCGGCTCGGCATTCCTGTATTAATGTCGCGCGATGTTATTCATGGGTATAAAACTATTTTCCCTATCCCCTTGGGACAAGCAGCGACCTTCAATCCGCAGATCGTGGAAGACGGCGCCCGCGTGGCAGCCATCGAAGCGTCTGCCGACGGTATCCGCTGGACATTTGCCCCGATGATCGATATTTCACGTGATCCCCGCTGGGGACGTATAGCCGAGAGTTGTGGCGAAGACCCGTACCTGAGCGCCGCTATGGGCGTGGCTATGGTGAAAGGTTTCCAGGGCGACTCCCTGAATGATCCAACCTCGATAGCAGCCTGTGCCAAGCACTTCGTAGGTTATGGAGCCGCAGAAGGGGGACGCGATTATAATTCGACCTTTATCCCCGAACGTCAGTTACGCAACGTCTACTTCCCCCCGTTTGAAGCAGCCGCCAAAGCCGGATGTGCCACCTTTATGACCTCTTTTAATGATAACGACGGTGTGCCTTCAACTGGCAACAGCTTTATCCTGAAAGATGTATTGCGCGACGAATGGAACTACGACGGCATGGTTGTGACCGACTGGGCTTCGACAGCCGAAATGATCTCCCACGGTTTCTGTAAAGACGAAAAAGAAGCTGCCATGAAGTCTGTCAACGCCGGAGTCGATATGGAAATGGTGAGCGGCACCTTTATCCGCCACCTGGAAGAACTCGTAAAAGAAAAGAAAGTATCGGAAGCAGCGATCGATGAAGCGGTGCGCAACATCCTACGCCTTAAGTTTCGCCTGGGATTGTTCGACAATCCTTATGTAAACACAGACCAAGATGTAAAATATACCCCCACCCATCTGGCAAAGGCCAAAGAAGCGGTCGAGCAATCGGTAATCTTACTGAAGAATGACGGGGAGACTTTGCCTTTTACAGATAAGATCCGCACCATCGCAATCGTAGGCCCGTTAGCAGACGCCGCCCACGACCAGATGGGAACCTGGGTATTCGACGGGGAGAAAGCCCATACCCAAACGCTACTACCCGCCTTGAAAGAAATGTATGGCGACAAAGTTACATTCATCTACGAACCGGCTTTAGGTTACAGCCGCGACAAAAACACCGCCAATATCTCCAAAGCCGTCAGCGCTGCCATCCGTGCCGACGCCGTACTAGCCTGTGTCGGAGAAGAGTCCATCCTTTCCGGTGAAGCCCACTCGCTGGCAGACCTGCACCTGCAGGGAGCACAAAGCGAACTGATAGCCGCCCTGGCAAAGACAGGGAAACCGCTCGTGACGGTGGTTATGGCAGGCCGTCCGCTGACGATCGAACAGGAAGTAAAGCAATCGGACGCTGTCCTCTACGCTTTCCATCCGGGAACGATGGGGGGCCCGGCCATCGCCGACCTGCTTTTCGGTAAAGCGGTACCCAGTGGCAAAACGCCCGTCACCTTCCCAAAGATGGTCGGACAGATCCCCGTTTACTATGCCCATACGAACACAGGCCGCCCCGCTTCCCGCCAAGAGACATTGATCGACGACATCCCGTTGGAAGCAGGTCAGACCTCTTTAGGTTGCACCTCTTTCTATATGGATGCCGGTTTCGATCCCTTATTTCCCTTCGGTTACGGATTATCCTATACCACTTTCGGATACGATAACCTGCGGCTGGCTACCGATAAACCGTCTGCGAACGGTACGCTGGAAATCAGTTTCGACCTGACAAATACCGGCAAGTACGACGGCACGGAAATCGTACAATTATACATACAAGATAAAACCGGCTCTGTCACCCGCCCGGTAAAAGAACTGAAAGGGTTCCAACGCGTATCCCTGAAGCAGGGGGAAAAGCAAACAGTCTCCTTCTCCCTTCCTATCGAAGAACTGGCATTCTGGAACATAGACATGCAGAGAGTGGTCGAACCCGGAGAGTTCAACCTTTGGGTAGGCCCCAACAGTGCAGAAGGTTTACAAACATCATTCACCGTCGAATAACAACAAATAACAACTGATATGAAAAAGAATATATATATAGCGATACTGCTCCTGCTGGTTTCCTTCACCGGATGCCGGCAGCATACAGGGCCGGGCGAGGCGGAAATCTCCGCCCTGCCTCCGGAAGCCTTTATCCGCATATCCGGAACCGACCTGATCACTCCCAAAGGACAGAAGTTCTTTATCAAAGGGACAAACCTCGGTAACTGGTTGAATCCGGAAGGCTATATGTTCGGCTTCAGCAAGACGAACTCCCCAGGACGCATCAACCAGCTATTCTGTGAAATGGTAGGCCCCGACTTCACCGCCGAATTCTGGAAAGCATTCAAAGACAACTATATCACCCGTGAAGATGTACAGTTCATCGCCGGGACGGGAGCCAACACCATCCGTCTCCCCTTCCATTATAAACTGTTCACCGACGAGGATTATATGGGACTGACCGCCAACCAGGACGGTTTCGCCCGCATAGACAGCGTTGTGAACTGGTGCCGGGAAACAGGCCTCTACCTGATCCTCGACATGCATGATGCCCCGGGCGGACAAACCGGTGATAACATCGACGACAGCTACGGGTATCCCTGGCTATTCGAAAGCGAAGCCAGCCAGCAGCAGTTCTGCGACATCTGGAAAAAGATCGCCGCCTACTACAAGAACGAACCCGTTATCTTGGGCTACGAACTGATGAACGAGCCTATCGCCCCCTATTTCAGTAATATGGAAGAGCTGAACGGCAAACTGGAACCGTTGTACAAACGGGCCACCGCCGCTATCCGCGAAGTAGATACCAACCATATCATCCTGTTGGGCGGTGCCCAGTGGAACGGTAATTTCCGCCCTTTCACCGACTCCACCTTCGACGACAAGATCATGTACACCTGCCACCGTTACGGCGGCGAGGCCACCAAAGCAGCTATTCAGGAGATCATCGACTTCCGCGACCGCGTCAACCTGCCGATGTATATGGGAGAGATCGGACACAACACGTCTACCTGGATGAACGCATTCTGCCATACAATGCAAGAGAACAATATCGGCTGGACATTCTGGCCGTATAAGAAGATCAACGACTCCGCATTCGCCGGTATCAAACCGCCGAAGAACTGGGAACGGGTGGTCGCCTTCTCCGAAGCCCCGCGCGGCACTTACCAGGAGATCCGCGACGCCCGTCCGGATCAGGAAGAAGCCAGGGCTGCCCTGATGGAGTTCATCCGCAACAGCCGCCTGCCGAACTGCATCATCCAGAAAGAATATATCCGCTCACTAAGTTTAAAAATACACGAATAAGATGAAACTGATCAAGTACATAGCCTGTTCCCTGCTATTGTTGCCCGCTTTTGCACAGGCACAGCAGGAAGTCCCGGTTTACCTGGATAACAGCAAACCGATAGAAGAACGTGTGGAAGACGCCTTGTCGCGCCTGACACTCGAAGAGAAAGTGGCGCTGACACATGCGCAATCCAAGTTCTGTTCGCCGGGAGTGGCCCGTTTAGGCATTCCCGAGTTCTGGATGACCGACGGCCCTCACGGCATCCGCCCCGAAGTATTATGGGATGAATGGGAACAGGCCGGATGGACGAACGACTCTTGTGTAGCCTTCCCGGCACTAACCTGCCTGGCGGCTACCTGGAATCCTCAAATAGCTTTGCTGTACGGAAAGAATATCGGCGAAGAAGCCCGCTACCGCAACAAAACGGTATTGCTGGGCCCCGGTGTGAATATTTACCGCTCACCACTGAACGGTCGTAACTTCGAATATATGGGCGAAGACCCTTACCTGGCCGGAAAGATGGTGGTTCCCTACATACAAGGCGTTCAACAGAACGGTGTAGCCGCCTGTGTAAAACACTACGCACTGAATAACCAGGAAGTGAACCGCCACACGACCAACGTAATCGTAGACGACCGCGCCCTGCACGAAATCTACCTGCCGGCCTTCAAAGCCGCTGTCCAGGAAGGAAAGACCTGGGCTATCATGGGCTCGTATAACCTGTATAAAGACCAGCACGGCTGCCATAACCAATATCTGCTGAATGACATCCTGAAAGGCGAATGGGGCTTCGACGGCGTTGTCGTTTCCGACTGGGGCGGCGTTCATAATACGCAGGAAGCGATCACCAACGGGCTCGACATGGAGTTCGGAAGCTGGACTAACGGATTATCCAACGGGGCAAGCAACGCCTACGATAATTATTACCTGGCAGACCCCTATCTCCAATTGATCCGGGAAGGTAAAGTCGGGACGAAAGAACTCGACGACAAGGTAAGGCGTATCCTTCGCCTGGCCTACCGCACCAATATGGATAGAAACCGTCCTTACGGGGCGCTCTGCTCGGAAGCCCATTTCGCCGCAGCCCGCCAAATCGGTGAAGAAGGTATTGTCTTGTTGCAGAACAACAATAATGTACTGCCTATCAACCTCAGCCGTGCAAAGAAAATAGCCGTTATCGGTGAAAATGCCATCAAGATGATGACCGTAGGCGGCGGCTCTTCTTCCCTGAAAGTGAAATACGAACTATCCCCGCTGGATGGTATCCGCAAGCGGGTGGGCGACCAGGCAGAAGTCGTTTATGCACGTGGTTATGTAGGTGATCCGAGCGGTGAATACAATGGGGTGAAGTCCGGGCAAGATCTGGAAGACAACCGTTCGCCGGAAGAACTGATAGCCGAAGCCGTGGCTGTGGCCAGGGAAGCCGACTATGTGATCTTTATCGGTGGTCTGAACAAGAGCGCACACCAGGACTGCGAGGATGCAGACCGCAAGGAACTGGGCTTGTCTTACGGACAGGATCAGGTAATAGAAGCTCTGGCCCAGGCCAATAAGAACCTGATTATGGTTAATATCTCCGGTAATGCCATCTCCATGCCGTGGGTGAAAGAGGTTCCGGCCATCGTACAGGCATGGTATCTAGGATCGGAAGCAGGCAGTGCCATTGCTTCGGTATTGGTAGGTGACGTAAATCCGTCCGGCAAGCTGCCGTTCACTTTCCCTGTCTCTTTGCAGGATGTAGGTGCGCATAAACTGGGCGAATATCCGGGTACTCCCAGAAACGACGGAAGCCATATAGTAGACCAGAAATACAACGAAGGTATCTTCGTCGGTTACCGCTGGGCTGACAAGCAGAAAGCCAAACCGCTCTTCAGCTTCGGCCACGGCCTGAGCTATACCACCTTCGAATACGGCAAGGTGACTGCCGACAAGAAAACGATCGCCCAGGGCGAACCGATCACCTTCACCCTGACCGTCAGGAACACAGGCAACCGCGAAGGTGCAGAAGTCGTGCAGCTTTATATCAGCGACAAGAAATCGTCCTTGCCCCGCCCCGTAAAGGAACTGAAAGGTTTCCAAAAGGTCTACCTGCAACCGGGCGAAGAGAAACAAGTCTCCTTCACCATCGCCACCGATGCCCTGAGTTTCTTCGACGACGGCAAGCACGAATGGGTAGCCGAACCGGGACAGTTCGAGACACTGATCGGTGCATCAGCAACCGACATCCGCAGCAAAGTAGCATTTGAATTGAAATAACTACTCATCCTTTCCTTAAAAAAACAGCCCGGGTATACGCCTATTTCGTATATCCGGGCAAATTGATTAACGGATAAAAGCAATAAGTTTGAACTATTCCGTTTTCACTCGCCGCAGATATTCCGAAGGCAATACGTCAAACTCTTCCTTGAAGCACTGGCGGAAATAAACAATGCTGTTGAAACCAACCATGAAGGCTACTTCCGAAACATTATATTTCCCTTCAAGCAACAGGCGTTCGGCATATTGCATCTTCACCTTGCGAATATACTCGTTGGTAGAAAGGCCGGTCAAAGCTTTCATCTTACGATAAAGAGTAGAATTACTCATACATAACTTATCAGCCAGATAACCGATATCAATCTTTTCCGACGACATTCTTTCTTCAACCAACAGACTAACCTTCTCAAGAAATTCATTATCCAGCTTATTCAACGATTCCTCGATAATGACACGCTTGTCGTTGATACCGGAAGTCGAACTGAACCGTTCGGCCAGTTTCCGGCGTGAGTCAAGCAGGTTTTGTATACGACTATGAAGCAGGGTGGCACTGAATGGTTTTGTCAGGTATGAATCCGCTCCTATCAGATAACCATCTTCCTTGTCCTGCAAGGAGTCTTTAGCTGTCAACAAGATAATAGGGATATGACTGGTACGGACATCTTCTTTTAGTTTCTTGCACATATCCATGCCATTCATGACCGGCATCATGATATCGCTAACGATGATATCCGGTATGCAACCAAATGCTTGCTCCAGACCTTTTTCTCCGTTCTCAGCTGTTTTAACATCAAAATGTTCAGAGAACGAATCGACAATGTAATCGCAAATATCCGGATTATCTTCCACCACCAGTAAAATACGCTTCCCGGTTCCGGACGGTTCGGGCACTACTTCACAAAGCTCTTCTTCCATCTCTTCTTCCTTTTCAGTCGAATCGGCATGAAGGACATGAGGATATGTATTGTCTGTCAACAGGCTCACATAGAAAGAACTACCTACGTTCAGTGAACTTTCCACCCTGATATTTCCTTCGTGCAATAAGACCAAGTTCTTTACTAAGGCCAACCCGATACCCGTTCCCGAAGCCTGATGTTCGCTTCCTTCCTGATAATAACGGTCAAATATATGGGGTAATGCATCCACACTGATACCATAGCCGGTATCCGACACTTTTATTTCAGTCTGCATAAGGCCATCCCGCTTGATATTGTAAAGACTCAAGGTAATAATACCTTTATCTGTATATTTTATGGCATTCGAGATCAGGTTGTCGAGGACGATCATGATTACTTCCTTATCAAAGAACAAGGTCATATCTTCTTTTTCAACTTCGATACGAAACTCTATGCTTGGCTTTCGGTTCAATTCCTTATATTTCAGTCCAATCTCATAGATCAGAGCAGCCATATTCTCCCGGCTGACACATAGCTTCTTGTTTTGTGTCTCTGTCTTTCTGAATTCCAGTATCTGGTTGATAAGATTCAGCAATCGAATAGCACTCTGATGAATCACAGATATCTTTTGCGAATCACCGGAAGATAATGTGTTCCGTTTCAACAAATCCTCCAGCGGTCCGAGGATCAACGTAAGCGGTGTACGAAGTTCATGGGTAATATTCGTGTAGAAGCGTAAGCGTTCATTATTAAGCTCCTGCTCTTGTTCATGATTTTTCTTTTCCAGCAAATAGAGCGATTCCATATCGATCTTTCGCTTATAGGCATACGAAATAAGAAACAGTGTCAAAGCTGCCAGAACAAAATACAATGACTTTGCCCACCAGGTCAGCCACATAGGAGGATTAATGCGAATATCAAGGCCTGTAACCTCTTCCGACCACTCCTGGTTACGAATTCTTGTTTTTACCAGAAAACGGTATTTACCGGGAGGGACATTGCGAAAAGTAACATTATTAGGCTCATTGATCGTATACCAGGCATCTTCCAGCCCCTTAAGCATATAAGCATACTCAATTTGATCTGTCAGCGCATAATTTTGAACAGTAAAGGTGATGCTGAAGTTATTCTCCATATAATTCAGATCCACTACAGGGCATTGGTTCAGGGAAAGTATCCTATCGTTGTTTTCCTTCTCTTTCATCGGACCAAATATCTTCATGTCGGTAATGATCGCTGCAGGAGCCTGCCGCTCTTCCAGAACCCTTTCCGGATGAAAAAGACAAAGACCATTCAAAGAACCTAAATAAATCACCCCCAGACTATCACGTGCGACACTACCACTCATAAAACTACCGACTGGTACATTATCCCAGCGCCCATAATTATAAAACAGCCCTTTATTATCCAGATAGCAACTAATCCCTTTATTGGTACTCAACCAGATATTACCGTTATTGTCCTCTATTATAGAATGAATATGGGTATTTTCAAGCCCTTCTTCCCTTCCATAAGAATTGTATTCCCATCCGGAAAGAGAAGGGAAACAAACCAGTCCGTCACCGGTTGCCACCCACATCCGTTTTTTACTATCCTCATAAATGTCATTGACTGTATTCGATGGAAAGCGATCAAAAGTAGAGAACTGCTTCAACACACTAAGATCTTCGGAACAAACACTCAATCCTCCGCCATATGTTCCAATCCATAACCGTCCACGGGAATCTCTGGATATACTACGGATTAAATTATTCTGCATATCATAGTGTCCGATAATTCGTTTTTCATCCAAACTGGATTTATAGATCCCCTCACTGGTTCCAATCCAGATCGTATGATCTTCGTCCTCGTAAATCGAACGGACATCCGCATTTGCTTTATCAGAGGGGAAAATCTGCCGGAAAGCCCTCCTTTTCATATCATAATAACATACCCCTCCATTGAAGACCCCGAACCAAAGATTTCCTTCCGAATCGCACATACCTACCTGAATCGAGTTTCCGCTCAGATCGCCTGTTTCTTCATTATAGATAGCCACACGCTTTCCCTTATCAAAGACGTTGATACCTCCCCCGTCTGTTCCAATCCATAGTTTACCTTCCCGGTCGACACAAACTCCTCCGACAGTTTTATTGTTCAGGCTACTTTCCGATGCCTGGATAGGCGAATAGCCGTATACATTAAATAAAGAGGCCGAATGGTTCAGGAAATTAATGCCACCTCCCCAGGTTCCTGCCCATACATTTTTAAACGAATCCTGAAAAACACAGCGAACAGTCGAATTCGAGAGTCCGTACTCATCATAACCCTCTTTTATCCGATTGAAATGTACCTGTTCCGGAAGTAAGAACAAACGTTGTGTCAGGTCTAATATGGCTATGCCCCCGAACTCGAATGCGATCCAGAGCTTATTGTTATCCATTTGCCGGATGTCGAAAACAAAATGAGAAACCGGATTCCCTTTACCACTGAAGGTTACAAAGTTCTCCGCTTCCGGATTGAACAAAGCCAGCCCATTATTGGTTCCGACCCAGATATTACCACTCATGTCTTTATAGACACACCTCACATCATTGCCCGGCAAACTATGAGTATCTTCCGGATCGTGCATAAAATGTTTTGCAGTTTTATCCTTTATAGAAAGAATACTGAAGCCCTGGCGAACATGCCCTACATACAATTTTCCATCGCCGCCGTCAGCAAGCGACCAAATACTGTTAGATTTAAAGCCCGATACGGTTTCGATATTATAATGAGTAAAATATCCGGTCTTTTTATCGAAGTAATCGATTCCTCCCCAATAGGTAGCAATCCACAAATTCCCATCAGCCGCCACCTTAATATTGGTTATGTCATCCGTTATCAGGCTATGGGGATCATCCTCATCATGTTTATAGCAGGTGAAACGATTGTTTACATAATCGTAAGCATTCAGTCCGGCTCGCTGGGTACCTATCCACATAACAGAGTCCAGCGGATCATCGAGCAGACAGTTTAATTCATTACCGGTTATACTTTGTGCATTATTCGTCTCTTTGTAATAAGTAATGAAACGGGTACCATCAAATTTATTCAGTCCTTCTTCGGTTGCAAACCACAGAAAACCTAATTTATCCTGCGCAATACTCACGACATAATTGTTGGATAATCCCTTTTCAATCTCTAATTGTTTAACCGTATAAGGTTGAGCAGAAATAGAGAAGGAAATTAACAGAAGGAAGAATAGAAGTGTTTTTCGCATAGCTGTGATCGCTAATTTATTTACCGATTCAAAAATACGAAATAAATCGGTATAAAAGATACACTAATCGGGCATTGCATGATTAGTATCCCATATTTGCACGATTTATATCAGCTTGTCAAATTTACACCTAATATCTTTGCAGTGTTAAGGGATCAAAATATTCATTGACAAATAATCTTTAATACTAATATTTATGAAAAAGTATTTTTCATCCAATGCCATATATATGGCAAGCTTCGCAATCGCATCCTTCCTTCTAACAGGATGCAACGACGACGATAGTTACCCGGATGTCGACGGGCAAAACCCGACTATCGCGTTAACGACAGATCACATTCAGACCGAGACCGGTCGTGAATTCACTATCAAAGGTACGGTAGAAGACAAAGACGGAATCCGTTCTATCCGTTTAGCTAATGCAGAGCTGAGCCTGGGAAAGACAATCGATCTGCTGGAAATCTACAAAGAGCCTGTTTATACCTATGATTTAAGTTACAGCTTCAAGACACCTAAAACACAGGAGGGCGAAAGCTTCAACATCGATATTACCGTGACCGACCTCGGCGGCCGTACGGTAGAATCGAAAGTACTGGTTACTATGGACGGTGACTTTACAGCACCTACCTTCCCTGCAGCACCGGGTGCCACCGTGACAGTTCTGATCAAGGAAGAAACGAAACTGAACCTCCGTTTCAGTGCAGCAGACGACAAAGCACTCGATTATGTAGAGGTAAGTATCCCTGAACTCGACTTCTACGAAAAACTACCGGTTGAAGGCAAAACATTGAGTTACGACAAGGCTATCAGCCTGCCTTCCGCAATCGCTTCTTATAATCTGGAGATAAAGGCTGTAGACAAATTCAGTCAGGAGACAGTTAAAAAGAGTGTGATCACCGTATCCGAAATGCCCGACTTCTCCAAGATGTATCTGAGTGACGTGAAGGAAGCCGACCTGCTGAACAGCGACTTATTCGGTATTCCGATGCTCATCGAACGCACTGCTCCGTATACCTACCGCGCACGTTACTACTCGGAAGCACCGGGCACGGAAGTACGTTTCGTCCCTCAAAAGACCGACTTCTCCCCGATCTGTTTCGGTATCAACCCGAACGATAATACCGTACTGACCGATGAACCGGAAATGTCTTTACCTATCGTACTGGAAGAAAAAGGATATTATGAAATCACCTTCAATGTGCTGACAGGAGAATACACAACCAACCGTTACACACCGACCGACGAGCCTGCTCCTTATACAGTAGCAATCGGTTCGGAAACAGTAGAATTCCAGATGAGTCTGGTTGGAGCCGGAATGGTCGGAATACCAAGCTGGGATACCAGATCCGGATTTGTATTGACACGCGACAAAGATAATCCTTATTTATTCTACGGCGAAGTCGAGCTGGAAGCCGGCAGCGAAGTGGAATTCACAATCACCCCGAAAGACCTTGTTCACGAAGGTACCGACGACGGCGGCTGGTGGCTCGAACCCTTCTGGCGTTTTGAAGCCGGTGAATCCGACTCAGGCGAGAACGAATATAACACCAAGAATAATGGTAACAACATGAGTAAGGTGAAAGTGCAGAAAGACGGAAAGTATATGTTCAAGTTCGATACGCACTTATTACGTTCCAGATTTTATCCGATTAACTAATATATAATACTATAAAAACATGAAACGATATTTATTCATTCTATTATCGTTCTTTACTCTGAGCCTCTATGCGCAACAGATAAAGCTAACCGGTAATGTAATTTCTTCCAGTGATCAGGAGCCTATGATCGGCGTTACGATCATGGTAAAAGGAACCACGACCGGGACAGTGACCGACCTGGATGGAAACTACTCCCTATCCGAAGTTCCTGCCAATGGTACATTGACCTTCTCCATGATCGGTTATAAGACCAAAGAGGTGAAGGTAAACAACCAGACTGTCATTAATGTGGTACTCGACGAAAATATAGAGGCGCTGGACGAAGTGGTAGTGATCGGTTACGGTACGGCAAAGAAAAGCGACCTGACCAGCTCCATTTCAACCGTCAAAGGCGATGAGCTGAAGAAGATGGCCAGTGGTAACGCCATGTATTCTCTACAAGGAAAAGCCAATGGTGTACAGATCACCAGTGCCGGTAGTCCGGGAGCCACTCCACGTGTAATTATTCGTGGTGTCACTACGGTAAACGGTTCCGATCCATTATATGTAGTAGACGGTATGCCGGTCGGCACGAATATCAACTTCCTGAACCAGGATGATATAGAGAATATCGAGATACTGAAAGACGCATCAGCTGCCGCGATCTACGGTACCCGCGGCTCAAACGGTGTCATCCTTGTAACAACCAAGAAAGGGAAAGAAGGGAAAACGACTTTCCAGTTCAATACCTCAGTCGGCTTCCTGACACTTTCAAAGCCCGACGTTGCTGGTGCTTCCGAATATGAGAAAGTATTCAAAGCACGTTATATCAACGACGGGAATAGCCCGGTATGGAACAGCAAAGACAATATGACTGATGCGGAGGGCACCGACTGGTGGGACGAGACGGTGAAGAAAGTAGCCACCATGCAGAGTTACAACCTGAGCTTCCAGGGTGGTTCCGACAAGATCGTATACAGCGGTAGTGTAGGTTACTTCCGCCAGAATTCACACTACGATTATGGTTACTGGGATAAACTGACAGCTCGTTTCAATACTGAATATCGTTTCAACAAGATCGTGAAAGCCGGTATGGACTTCTCTCCTAAGTTGGAACGCTGGGATGATACTCCTAATCTGATGAATGATGCGATGCGTATGGACCCGACCACTCCGGTATTCCGTCCGGAAGAACAGTGGACAGATAATGTATATAACAACTACTCACGCTCTCACAACAGCCAGGTATGGAACCCGGTTGCCAACGTAGCCCGTATGAACAACGGTAGCGACGAATACGGCCTGCTGATGAACCCGTATATCAATATCGAGCCGATCAAAGGACTGACCATCCGTTCGCAGTTCGGTGTAAACGCCCGTTTTCGTATTGCCGATAAATTCGAACCCAAATTCTTCATCGATAACCTCGAACAGAAAGAACAAAGTTACGTAGAAAGAAAGGCCGATAACTGGATAGACTGGAACTGGACCAATACAATCAACTACATGACCACGCTCGACAAGCACAGCATCAATGTGATGGGAGGTTATACCATGGAAAAGTTCTCTGAATACTGGGTACTCGGTTCCCGTGAGAACACCCCGAGCAACCTGGAAGAGCTTCAATATATAAACGCCGGTACCATGAACCAGAAATCGGAAGGTACCAACGCATACAGCACATTGATCTCCTACCTGGGACGTTTGATGTACAACTATGACGGACGTTATTACCTGACAGCTTCTATCCGCGTGGACGGTTCTTCCAAATTCCCTACAGGAAGCAAATACGCTACTTTCCCTGCCGTATCCGGTGCATGGCGTATCAGCAGTGAACAATTTATGAAGGATCAGGATATCTTCAGCAACATGAAGCTGCGCGCCGGCTGGGGACGCGTAGGTAACCAGAATATCGACAGCAACGCTTACCTGAGCCTGGTGGGTGCCAGCGACTATGTATTCGGTAACAGTGCCGACCGCGTACTGGGTACTTCCGTAAGCAGTATCGGTAACACCAACCTGCGCTGGGAGACAGTGGAAGATGTAAACGTAGGTATCGACCTGGGCATGCTGAACGGACGTCTGAACGTAACAGCCGACTGGTTCCAGAAGAAATCAACCGATATGTTATTGAAGAAAGACAATCTGCTGATCCTCGGTTATCCGATGTGGAACGGACAGATGTGGACGAACATCGGTAAAATGAAAGCTACCGGCTGGGAACTTTCCGTCAACTGGAATGATAAAGTGAACGACTTCGGTTATGAAATCGGTGTGAACCTCTCTTCTGTCAAGAATAAGGCTGTAAAGTTATTAGGTGAAAGTCCGATCCTGACAGGCGGTTTCAACGGTGACTATATCATCCGCAACGAAGAAGGTGGCGAGATCAGCCGCTTCTACGGTTATATTGCCGACGGTATCTTCCAGAACCAGACAGAAGTGAATGCACATACCGGCGAACACGGGGAAGTGCTGCAAGCGAATGCCGTACCGGGTGATATCCGCTTCAAGGATCTGAACAACGACGGTGTACTCGACGATAAGGACAAAGTATATCTGGGTTCTGCCCTCCCCGACCTGATGCTTGGCCTGAATACCCATTTCTCCTATAAGGATTTCGACCTGGTGGCCAACTTCTACGGTACGTTCGGCAACGATATCTTCAACAAGACCCGTGAGATGTACTCCGGTGTAGGCGGATCCAACGTATTTGCAGGCACCTACGAAAAGGCATGGAACGGCGAAGGCACCAGCAACGAAGTTCCCCGCCTGTCGGTAAACGATGCCAACAATAACTACAAACGTGTTTCCAGCTTCTTCGTTGAAAACGGTTCTTATTTCCGTTGTAAATTGTTGCAGTTAGGCTACACACTACCCAAATCGCTTGTCGATGGTCTGGGCATCCGCGTATCGGTATCGGCACAGAACCTGTTCACCATCACGAAATACTCGGGTATGGATCCTGAAAGAGCCGGATTGAGCGGCGACGCAGGTATCACAGAGTCAGGTATCGACGGGGTAGGTTATCCGAACCCGCGTACTTTCCTCGTTGGTCTTAATTTAACCTTTTAATCAGTAAACGATCATGAAAAAGATAATAGTAAGTTTTACTTTGGCAGCCGCTCTGGCAGCCGGCTTCAGTAGTTGTTCCGACTTCCTCGAACAACCGGTACTGGGACAAGAGAATCTGGATACCTATTTCCAGAATGAGGAAGAATGTCTGAAACAGGTCAACGGATGCTACCAGACCCTCTTCTACGACGACTGGTGGCAGATATGCAAGTTCATTGTGGCCTCGGAAATGTGTACAGACGATATGTGGATGGGAAACACCACCCAGGATGCCGGTGATTACCGCGACCTGGCACATTACACCGGCAACGGTCAGACCGATGCAACGCAAAACTACTGGCAGTATCGCTATAAAGGCATCCTTCGCAGCAATGTAGTCATTACTCGTGTACCGGATGCACCGATCGCCGATGAGACACTGCGCAAACGCATGATTGCCGAAGCGAAGTTCCTTCGCGCTTTCCATTACTTCGACCTGGTAAGAAACTTCGGTGGCATACCGGTTGTCCTGACGATGGCACTACCCTCTGAAGTACAGGGCATCACCCGCAGCACGACGGAAGAAGTATATGCACAGATCGAAAAAGACCTGACGGAAGCCATCGCCGACCTACCCCGCCGCAGCGAATATGCCGACTCGGATATGGGCCGTGCTACCAAAGGTGCCGCTCAGGGTTATCTGGCCAAAGTATACCTCACCCAGGAGAAATACAGCGAAGCCGAACAGGTACTGGCCGAGGTCATCAATTCCGGCGAATATGAGCTGTTGCCCGAATTCGGCGATGTATGGAGCATTGCCACCAACAACAGCAAAGAATCGTTGTTTGAGGTACAGACCAACAGCGACCTGACTTATAACCTGGGAGAACGTATCTCCGTTGTTTGCGGTTCACGCGACGACTCAGGCTGGTCGTGGGGATTGCCTACCAGCAACCTTGAAAAGGCCTTCCTCGATGCAGGTGATACAGAACGTCTGAAATGGACCATCATCAAACATAATGCAACAGAAGTCCCCGGCGACGCGTCCTGGAGCGAAAGCAATCCATATATCATCCTTCCGGACAAACACAAATCGGGCCGTGTAACCCGTAAACTGTATATCCCGGTGGATCAGCGCCCCAGCCCGTACGATGCAGCACACATCCCTTTGAACTACCGCCTGTTGCGCTATGCCGACATCTTATTAATGTATGCCGAAGTAGAGAACGCATTAGGCAAAGACGCTCCGGCCCGCGAAGCCCTCAACCAGGTTCGCCATCGCGCCAAACTGGCCGACGTCACCTCATCGGGTACCGCCCTGCGCAATGCAATCCGCCAGGAACGCCGTCTCGAACTGGCATTGGAGTACAATCGCCTGTACGACCTGCGCCGCTGGACAGACGACAACGGGAAGAAAGCCATCTGCAACGTCATGGGTGAAAACGGTTCCTTCGTTAAATATAACCTCGAAACATCTACCGACGAGTATGAGCTGACCAACCAAAAGGAGAACAGCAACAAGGGTTACAACTTCCGCGAAGACCGCGACCAGGTATTCCCGCTCCCTCATGCCGAAATATCCATGTCGGAAGGTAGCATTACACAGAATCCGAATTATAATTAAAACGTATGAAACCGGCATACTTCTTCTTATCACTGGGATTGCTCGCCTCTGTTGCCTGTAGCGACGGAGGCGACGATATCCCGGCGCCCGAACCCGCGGATATGACCAAACAGATCACGATTGACGGCTCTATCCGCTACCAGACGATCGACGGCTTCGGCGCATCCGATTGCTGGGTACCCAACTATATAGGCAAATACTGGCCGGAAGAAAGTAAAGAGGGAATTGCCCGCCTGCTGTTCTCGCCGGATATCACCTCCGGCCAGCCGCAGGGTATCGGCCTGTCTATGTGGCGTTTCAACCTGGGAGGAGGAACAGCCGAACAGGGGGAGGAAAGCAATATCGAAGACAAGAGCCGACGCACAGAATGCTTCCTGCAAGCCGACGGGAACCTCAACTGGACACGCCAGCAAGGACAACAATATTTTCTGGATAAAGCCAAAGCATACGGATGCCGGGAGTTTGTCATGTTCAGTAACACCCCTCCCGTTTACTACACCCGCAACGGGAAAGGCTACTCGGGAATGGGTTCACGGAGCAACCTGAAAGAGGATTGTTATACTCCCTTTGCCAACTACATGGCAGAGGTCGCCCAGTATTTCAAACAACAGAAAGGGATTGAATTCACGCTCATCAGCCCGGTCAATGAACCGCAATATAACTGGAACGAACCTTCGCAGGAAGGTACGGCCTGGCAAAACAGCGAGATCAGGGACCTGACAGTCGAACTGGATAAAGCCCTCGAGGCCAAAGGCCTTACAAACACCCGTATCTTACTGGCCGAAGCCGGCGACTGGGAATATACCTACAAAGAAAAGAGCGACGCCAACCGCAGTAATGTGATATACAACTTATTCGATCCGGCCTCACGTAATTACGTAGGCAACCTACCGCATGTTTTCCCCGCCATTGCCGGTCATAGCTACTGGACCGACGGAAGTTGGAGCACGTTATACAGTGTCCGCCAGCAAGTGGCTTCGGCCGCCGCTGCTTATAACCTGAAAGTCTACCAGACCGAATGGAGCATGTTGGGTGACGGCTATAACAGCGATGGCTATCCGGGGCATGAGAAAGCCTCTTATCTGGACATGGCCCTTTATATGTCGAAAGTCATTTATCAGGACTTCACGACAGCCAATGCCAGTTCCTGGTCATACTGGACAAGCATGGATACGGAACGCTGGAGCCAGAAATGCCGTTTCCACCTGGTAAAAGTGACTCCGGCCGGAGGAGATTATGGAGACATTGCTGAGAGCGGGACATATGAAGCTACCAAGAATTTGTGGGTACTGGGTAACTACAGCCTGTTCATTCGTCCCGGTTACCAGCGGGTCAGTCTTAACATAGCGAATGCGTCCAACTCTTTCTTCGGCAGTGCCTATATCTCGCCGGAAGGAGATAAACTGGTAACAGTCTATACAAACCTTTCCGCCAAGTCGATCGGGCTCGATACAGCGATTGAAGGAATAGGGAAAAGCATCGCAAGTATCAAACAATACACGACCTCCCAAAATGAGGATTTAAGTGAGAAGACGCTAGACAATGACCAGTGCAGTATCCAACCCAACTCTGTTGTGACAATCGTTTATCAATTCAAATAGCACCATGAAATACAAAACATTCTTACTATCATTACTGATCATCGGTAGCCTTCAGGCACAAACGGTGCATTATCAGATACGTCCCGACCAGCCCCGGCAGACCATGGAACACTTCGGTGCATCCGACTGCTGGAGCATGCAACACATCGGACGTTGGTCGCAACCCGTACAAAACCAGGTGGCAGACTGGTTGTTCAGCACCGAAAACGATACGAACGGCCAACCGAAAGGAATCGGTCTCTCTGTCTGGCGTTTCAACGTAGGTGCCGGCAGTGCCGAACAAGGCGAAGCCAGCCAGATCGGTTCGCCCTGGACACGCTCCGAATGCTTCCTCAACGCCGACGGCACCTACAACTGGAACAAGCAGCAAGGACAACGTAACTTCCTGCGCCTGGCCAAGGAGCGTGGAGTCACCCGTTTTCTGGCTTTCCTCAACTCACCTCCCGTTCATTTTACCCAAAACGGTCTGGCTACGAATACCGGACGCGACGGCACATTCAATCTCCGCCCTGATTGCTACGACCGTTTTGTCGGCTTCCTGGCAGATGTGGTAGAAGGTGTAGAGAAACAGGATGGCATTCGATTCAGTTATCTCTGTCCTTTCAATGAACCGGATGGCCACTGGAACTGGATCGGCCCCAAACAGGAAGGTACCCCGGCCACCAACCGCGAGATTGCCCGCACCGTCCGCCTGTTGAGCAAGGAGTTTGTTAAAAGAGGTATCAATACGCAGATACTTGTCAGCGAGTCGTCCGATTACCGCTGTATGTTTGCCACCCACGAAACGGATTGGCAACGTGGTTATGAAATACAAACTTTCTTCAACCCCGACAGCACGGATACGTATCTGGGGGATACGCCGAATGTTCCGCACTTGATGGCAGGACACAGCTACTGGACCAACACCCCGCTGAGCGACCTGCGCAACATCCGTTGCCAGTTACGTGATACCCTCGATAAATTTAATATCGGTTTCTGGCAGACAGAAACCTGTATTATGGGCAACGACGAGGAGATCGGCTACGGCCAGGGCTTCGACCGCACCATGAAGACGGCTCTCTACGTTGCACGCATCATCCACCACGACATCGTGTATGCCGATGCCGCCAGTTGGCAATGGTGGCGTTCGGTAGGCGGCGACTATAAAGACGGACTGATTCGTGAGTACAGCAACGAAGACTTGTCGGATGGCCGTGTGGAAGACTCCAAGCTCATGTGGGCCTTGGGCAATTACAGCCGTTTTATTCGCCCGGGCGCCGTCCGCCTGTCGATAGAGGCCAAAGACCCACAGGGAAAAGTGATCAGCGAAGGCGATACCGACCAGCAAGGCCTGATGTGTTCCGCCTACAGGAATGCCAACGGACAGTGGGTGATGGTGGTTATCAACTATGCCCCCACCGAAAAGCGTTTCACCATCGACCTGTCGGATCCGGCAGTAACCGCCTGGCAGCCTTACCGCACTTCCGACGCCGCCAACGAGAACCTCTTGCCCCTTCCTGTCCTGAGTAAAGAGGAAACAGCCGTTATTCCGGCACGTTCAATTGTGACATTTGTTTCGGAGTAAATATAAAGAAGGTATAAGATGCTTACCCGGTTCAATCCTGGGTAAGCATTTCTTTTATAGAGTCTATAAATAACTGGGCTATCCAGCCCAGCCCAAGAAAAAAAGACCGGTCTTTTAAAATCAAAAGTCCCTTCTTTTGAAATCAAAACTAAGGTCTTAACATTTCAAAACACCTGACCTTTAAAAACGGGTGCCTGTCCGTTCGTTATCCGATGCCTACTCGTTTGCCGTTCGGTGCCTATTCGTTTCTTTATAGATGGTATCTTAGGATAAATCAAAGAGGGTAGCACTACTGTGTCAGCCATCCGGGATAGTAGTGTCGGCAAGCTGGCACTACTGACCCGGCTTCTTCCCTATATAGTGCCGGCTTGCGGCCTAGAGGGTATCACTCGCTACCTTATATTGTAAAGCTGCGCAGGATATAGGGCATGAACCGTAAGCCTTTTAGATAAAAAGCGTAAGTCTTTTCCTCAAGTACAGCCAACCTGTTTCCAATGACTGCAGCACCCAATAGTAGTGGCTGCCGCAACGGTTTAAAATAGCTGCCGCAGCTATCGTATTTGGGTGCGGCACTCACTTCCGGCAAGAAGTGAGTCTACAATACTTACTAAGTATATTTAGAGAAACAACTATCATACTATCACTAATCCATTTAATATCGTTATAATCAAGGCTTGCAACAGTGATAGTTGCCGATTTTAACTATCACTCATCTATCACCCTACTATCACTGTCTCGTCCTGAAACCGGATACATGCCGGTCTTTTTATATGTGGTATATATCTAATTATCAGATATATGATGACAAATATCGCTTTATATCCGGTTCTTGACGCTCTTGACGCTCTCGAAGCTCGGATGTGAGCATCGTCGAGACACAGGTGTAAAACAGGTTGATATGGAGGTTTTGAGAACAAGGAGTTAGTATTTCAATGATAACCTATTTAAGGATTACACTATTAACTGACAACCTATTTCAGGACAAGACAGGATTATATCATTCTATTGTCCCCACGAAGGTATACACATTCCCTCCGAAGTCGACCGCGATCAGCGCATTGCCCGATACGGCTACCGAACCGAATACCGGAGCACCTGTGGCATGTTTCCATACCAACTGGCCGTCTTCCTTATTGATCCCGTAGATCGTACCGTCGGAAGCACCGACATAAACGGTCTTTCCGGCCAGTACCGGGCTGGTTTCGATAGTCGAAGCCGGTTTGCGGGAATAAGGGGAAGTATAGATAAGAGCATTCTCCGTCGCGAACTTCCATTTCAGTTCCAGCGTCTCATTATCCAAAGCGATCAGGCCGTCTTTCGCCGAACCGAAGATGATCTCCTTATCCGTCAGTAAAGGAGTAGAAGTGACATCCACACTGAACGGCAACTCCTTACGCACAATCACACGGCCATTCTCAGCATCCAGGATAAAGAATGACTTATCCGAGATAATATAAAGCAGACCTCCGTGAACGGCAGCCGAGGCACCGCGGTTACGCAGGCCGTTCGTGTTGGCTTCCCATTTCAGCTCGCCGGTTTTCAGGTCGTTGCCGTAGAGGGCACGCCATTGGGAAGAGCCGACCAGTATGTTGTTGGCGATAGAGAAGGTGGAAGTTGTACCTTCGCCTTGCCCCCATCCCTTGTTCCGCCAGATCTCGCGACCGTCTTTGGTGTCGATGGCACAAAGGCCTTTGCCTGTTCCGGCATAAACAACACCGTCGGCAGCCACCAGTCCTTCGATCAGGGCGGGCAGGCCATTGATAGGTAACTGCTTCTCCCAGGTGAGCTTACCGCTTGCCGCATCGATGGCGTAGAGCCAGCCTTGTGCATCCTGTGCCAGCACACGGCCATTGTCTACCACAATCGTGTTCTTGATGGAGTTGCGCACGGGGTATTTCCAAACCAGTTCACCGGTTTTACCGTCGAGGGCATATACATGGCCTTCACCCTGCAAGTTCTCGTCGACGGAAGCAATATAGACTTTGCCGTTATGAACGAGAGGAGAAGTCATATAGATATTGGCACCGACGTTTTTGATCCAGGCCAGCTGCAAAGGTTGGTTCAGTGCAGGCTGGGCGGTGGCGGCGTGCTGCGGGTTTCCGAGCAGGTTCTCCCAATTACCGGCCAGCTTTACTTCTGTCGGAGTGGCGTGGTAGGTGAAAGCGCTTTCCGTCTCTGCTACTTCGCCGTTGTTGAAGCGGGCTTTCAGTTTCAGGGTGACGGTTTTACCTTCCTGCTTGGCGGTCAGAGGGACTTCCGTATTCCAGCACCAGTCGGTAGCCTGTTGCAGCTTCTTGTTGGAGAAGATGGCTTTACCGTCTACCAGACAGGTATAAGTCACTTCCTTTACCGGAGTGACCGACGAATATACATTCACCGCCAGCGGGACGGCACCGGATGCCAGAACAGGTACCTGGCCTTCTACGGGAGAAGCGATCTGTATGTTCTTATCCAGATACGTATAGCGAAGTTCGGATACGAAGTCGCCTTTCTTGTCTACATGCAGCACACGGAAAGCGCTTGTCGAGTGGTCGATACCGCCTTTGTCGAGCGTAGCCGTGGAGATGGAATAGACATCGCCCTGCTTCTTCATATAATTGATATGCCAATGACCGTAGACCCAGGCTTTCAGGTTATGTTCATTCAGGTTGATCTGTTCCTGATCGTTGATACCGAAGATAAACTGGTCGCCGTAAGTCAGCAGGTCGTGGTTGAAGACAACGATAGGTTTTCCCTGCGGAACCTGTGCCAGATCGTTCTTTAACCAGCGGTAGACATCTTCCTTGGTATAGCCCGGCTGATAGTCTCCTCCGGCCATCGGGGTGACGATATAATGGGTGCTCCCGGCATCAAAAGAGTAATAGACCGGGCCGTAGATACTTTCAAAAAGTTCTTCACCGTACTTGCCTTTTACGAGGTCGTGGTTACCGATGCAATAGAACATCGGGCAATCCATATTGGCTGTGTTCATCAGTTTGATATGGGCTTTCAGGCCGTTATCATAACAAATATCACCGGTGTGAATAATGAAAGCGGCCTGTTCATTAGCGACATAGTCGCGGACGTTGTTCACCCAGTCACCGTGATTTTCGGTGTTGAAGATCTCAGTGTCGGCGATATGCACGTATTTATGGCTACCGTCTTTCTTGATGCCACCGTTGTAGGATTGCAATCCGAAGTCATAAGATATCTGGTCGCCATTGATACGGTGGTAATGCTTGTTGTCTGTCTTATATCCGGAAGGGGTCGTGATAAAGATAAAACGTTCACGGTCGTGACCGGGAAGGGAGAAAGTACCGTCGGATGCCGTCTTTACGACATTCAGGCCGTCGGAGACGGCTACACCTGCCATCGGTTTTTCGCCTTTATCAAAGACGCCGTTGTTGTTCTTGTCTACAAATACACGTCCTGTATAAGCAGCACTGGCAGAGAATGCCACACAGCTCAGCAAGGCGATGTTCAGAAATGTCTTTTTCATGTTTCTCAATGTTTATATTTAGAATGTGAGTTGTAAGTCTTCAATCCAGGGCACCAGCGGTTGCGAACGGTCGGTAATACCCAGTTCTTCGGGGCCGGGGGCGATGAATTCGCTCTTTACGCCTTTCAACTGCATACCGTCGCCAGTCAGTGTAACGATCCCGTAGAGGGCATCCTTATAAGGTAAGGTGTATTTCAGAGCAGGCCGCTTCTGATTGATCTCGTCGCTGAAACGTTCCGGGCAGGCGTACTTCTCTCCCACCCACTGGTTAGAGGCGCTGTTGATCTGGATATAAGCAATGCCGTTAATCTCTTTCATATAATTGGTATGATCATGGCCACTGAAGGCCACTGCTACTTTCTTATAACCGGCACGCAGGTTCTCGTCCTCAAAGATCTTGCGTATCTCTTCGCGGTTCTGTGAGGAGCATTCAAAGCTCTGGTGGGAGAAGATGATGCATCGTTTATCGGTAGCCTGAAGATCTTTCTTCAGCCATTCGACCTGTTCGGGGTCGACGTAAGAAACTTTCTCACCGTAACCGAAGTAGTTACCGTTCTCGTATGGGATATACTTTTCCCCATCATATATATTATTAGGGTCGAGGACGATGAAGTGGAAATCTCCTTTATCAAAGGAATAATAGCGGTTGTTCATACTGATAAACTGCATGACTTCCTCTTTCGAGCAGTTATCCATATCATGGTTACCCAGCAGCATGTATTTCTCACCGGCGTAATCCAGCCAGCGTTTCAGGAAAGGTTTGTTCTCTTCCTTGGGCATACAGAAGTCGCCCAGCTCGATAATGAAGTCGACCTGGTTATCGTTGGCTGCACGCAGGAAAGTACCCAGGCGTTCTTCCGCATCGTGTGCTATATCCTGATGAAGGTCGGAGACGACGGCGAACGTAACGGGTTTCGTTTCTTTCTGGCAGGCGGCAAAGCCCAGACAGACAAGAAGGGATAAGAATAAGTGTTTCATCTGATTATTTCTTGATTTTAAAGGTTGTCAGTACAAATCCGTGATCGGAAGCATAGAAGAAATCTTCTCCCTTGAAGGAAAACGTTTCACCGAGGATATTATCATAGCATTCAGACTCGATAGCCTGTATGGTCTTGCCCTGATAATAGATGAAGTCAATGCGATCCTGGCGGTTGACGGTTTCCAGCGAGTCGGCATCAGTCAGCCAGGTAGTTCCGATATTTTTTACCGGGTCGGGGTTGATCTCACGGAAGCTGTCTTTAAAGTTAGCGGCTGCGATCTCCTTGGAGACAGTCCAATTGACAACGGCACCACCGTGGTTATACAGATCTTTGGTCGCTTCCGTCCAGTCGAGATGCGAATGGCTGTTGAAGTCGCCGCCCATGATAAGAGGAATACTGTCGGTTTCTGCGATCATCGGTTTCAGGACGGAAAGGATCTTACGGATCTCTTCGTCGCGAGTGCCGGCATCATCCCAGGCCAGTATCTCTTCTTCCGTTTTGTCTGTCGGAACAAGACGCATATCGGGTAGGTAATGTATCCAGGTATCGAACAGGCGGACAGGTGTACCGTCCATATCGATCTCCACCCCGCCGAAGTTGAATGTCCCGATCTGATCGGGGAATGCATATTTCTTTACGATCGGATAGCGGCTGTAGATACAGAGATTATCCGATATCAGGTGATAGTTATAGCCCAGCGAATCGGCCACCATAGGGGCGGATCCGTAGGTTTCGACCATCAGGATGACATCGGCCTGACTTTTCTTCAGTACGCCGATAATCCCGTCACAGGCTTTCTGCCCATAGGTTTTAGAATGTCCGCCATGCCAGATATTCCAGGAGAGGACGGTGAGGTGCTGCTCTTTTTGTTGTTCTGAACAAGAGGTGAACATGCCCAGAAGGAGTATTACCAATGTAACACTGGTAAGAATTTGTGTTTTCATGTATATAACTTATCGATATTAATATAATTCAACCACAAAGATAGAAAGATAAAAACGAATCAAAAATATATCTCAAAAGTCTGTATCTGTTAATGCAAAAGATACAGCTTTTGAGATATAAGAATTATCAGCTCTTACTGAGAGTAAGAAGCAATAAAACATCACTTCCAGTATTGGTTCTGAACCAAGTTCGGATTATAAGTCAAGTCTTCAGTTGCAATCGGAGTATAGTAATATTTAGGATCAACAAAGGTCCATCGACCAACTTGTGAAATCATGCGAACATATCCCTTATCACCATTGGTAAGCGAATACGTATTACCATCCAATATTTCAACCTGCAAATTATATTTATCCTTATCCTCCTGGGGAATAGCATCTGCATCTGCCTTTGTAGCTACGATAGCATAATCCGGTTGTCCATCACCAGTCACATCCAAATAGCCTGGTTCCAAATAAACACCTTCCGGAACGTTGGCAAGCAATTTACCACAGCCCCAACGTCTCAAATCACCATAACGAAAACCTTCACAAGCCAACTCAATACGACGTTCACGGCGTATCTCATAAACCGCTCCTTTTTGTGAGGAAGAAACATTCGAATAACGATTGGCTTGAACCGGGTCTATATTACTTAACCAATCAGTCAATGAAGCACGTGGCATTCCTACACGATCACGTAACAAATTGATCGTCCGATCTATATCATCCTGCGTTAACTCTCCCAGTTCAGCCTTTGCTTCGGCATACATCAACAATACTTCGGCATAACGAATCAAAGGAAGGTCTGTATAGGAGTTATTCCAAGTTATTTGATCAGCTGTACGAGGGGAGAATTTCACTTGCGGATAACCACCCATAGTTAACTTCGGACGATATGCATCTACTTTATCTGCCCGAACAAAACCCGGTGTCATAAAAGTCTGTCGCATACGAGGATCTCGATTTTCGAACACCTCTGTATATTTTTTAGTTGCATACCCCGATATATCCTGGAATCGTTTCGTTTTTCCATCTTCTACCACCAGATAATCTTCCATTAAATCACGTGACATACTGGAATTGAAGTCGAATAATGATCCTCCGGCATTATGAGTACGTCCCAATGCTTTATCATAATCCTCATAAATAATCATTTCCTTATTGTTACTCAAATCCTGACTACAGAACAAGGCTTCATAAGCATCTATCTCACCAGATTTGGCTGTTGACAATTCATACATGCCTGAATCCATAATCTTTTGGCAAGCTTCTACCACCACCTGCAAGAAACGCTCTGAGTCATTCAGGTTCAATTCCGGATGATATTTGCGCCAGCAGCCTTCATCCAGGGCAATACGAGCCTGCATGGCCAAAGCACCATTCTTAAACCAACGAGTCCGGCTGGTTCCGTTTGTCATATTATTAACAGCAAACTCCAAATCTGCCATGATAGAATCTACGACCAATGAGCGGGGATCTTGTGTTTTATAAAGCAAATCCTTATCTGTTGTCTGCAAGTCACGACTATACCAAGGCACATCTGAAAAAGACAAAACCTTGTCATAATACAGTTTCGCACGGAACATACGAGCCAATCCGATATAATGATTAATTTCAGCAGGATCACCTTGTGCCTTGTCGGCTCTGGCCAACATAAAATTGACATCCCGAATATCTTCCCAATCCCAGGTACTCCGGTTATCCGGGTTCACCTCTCCGCGCATCATGCTGTAAATATCCTTACTTTCCGTATAAATCATATTATCGGAAGGAGCATCCGTATAACCCGAAGTAATCTTCTCATACAAACCGTTTGTATAGGCTTCCAAGTCACTAGTATTGTTGAAAAAACCGTCTTCCGTGATTGAAGTTTCCGGATGTTTTTCCAGAAAAGAGTCGTTACATCCGCTTAAACCTAAAAAACCGATGCACCCGAACATCCATATTTTTATATTATTCTTGATCATAACTTATGTCTTGCTAAAATTAGAATGTAACATTTAAACCGAAAGAATAGGAGCGCTGCAACGGATAAATCTGTCCGCCCAAACATTCCGGATCCATCTTATAGTATTTGTAAAGACCAGTGATTTCACACAGGTTATCGCCGGAGAAGAAAATACGAAGGCGACTGATATTAACCTTTTCCACCCATTTCTGCGGAAGCGTATAACCAAACGTCAGGTTCTTCAAACGGGCATAGGCTGCATTCTGCAAGTAACGTGTCTGCGGAATAGCAAGTCCCCTATCAGTAACATACGCTTGATAAGACTTGACACGCGGAAAGAATCCATTCGGATTTTCTGTTGTCCAATGGTCATTGTAGTTACCATACGTAAGATTTGTCCACGGATCAAAATACATACCCCAGAAATACGGGTCACGAGTCGGATAATAATCCTTTTTCATAATACCCTGTATAAATATACTGAAATCGAATCCGTTCCAATCGCCATTAGCAGTGAAACCGAAAGCATAACGAGCCTGATCATTACCTATGACCGTATAGTCACCATGGTCGGCCAATGTGTTAGCGCCTTTATTAATCTTGCCATCGCCGTTTAAATCTTTATATTTAACGTCACCAGGAGCCATAGGAGGTGTACCGGGATACGGATCAACCTCTGTATGGTCGGCACTGTTATTGATATCTTCCTGAGAAGTAAAGAAACCATCATTCACCAGCCCCCAGATTTCACCCCATTCTTTGCCTACATAATGATCGCCTAAGCTACCTGTTTCATTGGCATATTTTGTAATCTTTGAACGACTGTCACCAATATTAAAGCTTGCACCATAGTTGAACGGCTTGCCTGCCAACTTAAATTGGTCACGCCAGCTGATTGTTAAATCCCAACCGGTAGTCTTCAAGTCGGCAGCATTTTCTAACGGAACATCCGTTCCCAATACTGATGGCAGCTTCGCACCGCTTCTCAACATGTCTTTCGTACGACGAATATACCCATCAACTGTTGCCGTCAAACGATTATTGAAGAAGTTGACATCCATACCCCAGTCAGCAGTCGTCACCGTTTCCCAAGTTAAGTCGCCGGCAACCAATCCCGGAGAAGAAACATAGACAGGTTGTTTGCCATCCAATATAACTTTCGACTTATCGGAACTCATCGTTGCCAAATAAGGATAATAATTGTCTTTCAGATATTGATTACCCAAACTACCATAAGAAAAACGTAATTTCAGGAAGTTAACCACATCTCTAAGAGGCTCAAAGAAACCTTCCTGTGAAATGACCCATGCAGCAGATCCGGACGGGTTGAACACAAAGCGGGAATCTGTCGGGAAACGTGAGGTTCCATCATAACGGGCATTCACCGCCAAGATATAACGATTATCATACGTATAATTCAAACGCCCAAAAACACTTCGGAAAGACAACTCTCTGATACGTTGAGTAACAGTCATGTCACCCGTAGCCAGATTCGGTGTAGGCAGTCCGTCAGTAATCAGCTCTTTGCGCTGAGCATACTCATAAGATTCACTCCAGCTTTCCTGGTTGTAACCCGCCATCGCCGTGAAATCGTGCTTGTCATTAAACAACTTATGGAAAGTTGCATACGCATCGAAAGTAACCGTTGACGCTTCCGTATTATCGAAGAAAGCGGAAGAAACCGAGTTCTGATACAGAATAGGAGTTTCCGGACCTTTCCGGTAAGGAACAGACAATTGCGCACCGTCCTTATTATTCCGGTTAGCGACATAGGCAAACGAACCGTTAACAAAAAGAACATCTTTAATAATGTCCAGCTTAGTCGTAAACTGCGTTGTCAAAGTTGTTTTGTTTTCTTTCTTACGTCCGCCTTCCGCAAAACGTCCCATGATAGCGGCGCCGTCTTCAGTATAAGAACCATCCGGATTCTTTATAGGCACCAATGCATTACGACGGTTCACAGCCCAATAATAATCATCTCCCAAAAAGTAAGGAGCATCATAATCAGAAATTACCAAACTAGTATTATTGCCCAACGTCCACCAATCAGTCAGTTTGAAGTCCAGTTTGGAACGAAGATTGTATCGGTTGAACTTATCTGTTCCTTGCGAAACCATACCATCCTGGAAGTTATAACCGGCAGAGAAATAGTAGTTCAGACGGTCGGTCTTTCCAGAGACATCGACAGTGTGGTTCGTTGAGAATGCCAGGTTTTTATAGGCTTCACCAAACCAATCGGTCTGACCGAAATAAGCATAAGTTCCATCCGGCTTCAAGAAATAAGGAGATACGCTCGGATCAGACGAAACACGTTTCGCATATTCTAACTCTTCTTGATTATGATTAACACCCCAGGGATAGTAGAAATCATTACGTGCCGTTGCCACTGTATAAGGGTCAGTAATCACCTCTGCCATACTACTCAACTTACGCATGGCAAAATTGTTACTATAATTAACGGTCAGTTTTTCCTGTCCTGCCGTCTTCGTTGTCACCAAAATTACACCGAATGCTGCACGTGAACCATAGATAGCAGCCGAAGCAGCGTCCTTCAGAACGGAGATGCTTCCAATATCGGAAGGATTCATACGGTTTAATTCTTCCGAGGTAGAAACTACTCCATCGATAACGATCAACGGATCACCACCGTTAATAGAGGTTGTACCACGTATGTTAAATGTTGGAGAATCCGTAGCCTGACCACTACCGATCGAAACTGTCATGTTAGCAACCGATCCCTGCAGAGCTTGTCCGACTGTCAAAACCGGACGGTTTTCCAATACTTTTGTTGAAACAGTTGCCACCGCTCCGGATAAATCCACTTTCTTCTGTGTACCGTAACCGATAACAACCACTTCATCCAGCGATTCGCTATCTTCGCTCAGGGTGATATTCAGCGCACTTTTCCCTTTCAACGCAATATCTTGTGTTCTGTAACCTATATAAGAAATACTGATCGTTGCATCGGGATTCACTTCCGATAAAGAGAAATTACCATCTATATCCGTTATACCACCGATAGTTGTACCTTTCACCAAGACATTCACACCGATCAGTGGCTCGCCTGTCCCATCTTTGACATTTCCTGTTACAGTAATTTTCTTTTCCTGTTGAGGAGCCGCCACAGGCATTTGCTTTACTTTCGTTTCATTTCTACGGATGATAATCTGACGGTCATTAATAATATACTCAATATCCGTTCCGGCAAACATATTATCCAAAATGGTTTCAACAGGTTTGCTGTTAACGTCCACACTCACCCTCCTGTTCAAATTAATATTTGAACCATGGTACACAAAAATAAATTCACTGTTCTTTTCAATGTAATTAAATACATCTTTTACAGTCCGGTTGTTCATGCGGACAGTCAATGTGGTTTGCTCCGCATAGACTGATGCTGCACAGATAGCAGATCCTCCATAACTTACCAGACATAAGGCTAGACATGCACTTTTAAGAAAATGAGCCGGTTTTCGGCTGAATTCTTCATTCTTTTTCATACATTTGTAATGTTTTTTCTTTGATACATAAATTAATAGATTAAACAAAAACTATTGAACCGGGTGATATGGCCGTATCATTCGGTTCGTTTTTTCATTTGACGACTTTCACATAGGCATTCTATTTTGATATTATTATGTTATTGTTCGCATCAGTTTTGTATTGCAGGAACAAAGACTGGCAAAGGATATTGATCACATCTTCTATGTTCTCACGCAAGTCCAGTTTTCCGGAAAGAGGAATATTTCCTATTTCTTCATTATACCAGATACCACGTCCATAATAGCGCGAAAGACGGTCGAGAGTCTCTCCAGCTTTCCGACCGTTCAGTAACATCATATTATCTTTCCAACAAATATATTCAAATACATCTACTTCGCTTATATTCGAACCCTTCTCATCGATTTCAATCCGCTGGCTGGGAGAAAGCTGTGATTTTTTATTCCTACCCATCCGAACCTCCACACTTCCGTTCACCAGAACCACAGAGGCTGAAGTATCCTCTTTATATGCACATACATTGAATTCGACCACAAAAATAGAAAGACAAAAAACATACAAAAAATAACCCAATCCTTTACTGTCATATGAAAGCAACCCCCTTTCATTTCATTAATGACAAAAATAAAATTGGAACTGGAGGCTTTTAATCAGTTTTTGGCTATATAAAAAAACAGGATTCAAATATAAAATTTGAATCCTGAAGCTTTCTATTTACACAATATTGAGAACAGTGTCAGAGAAACTTTTAATGCTCTGTAGATGGACTTTCATGCCCGTGATCCAACCACGTACATATATCAGCTTCCATAAATTTAACAGGAGGAGCAACATTTGTATCCTCAACTCCCATCACTTTATAAGTAGTAGAAGAAGAATCTTGTCTTTTATAAATAACAAAAGAAAATTCATCTATAGGATATTTCTTGTTCGCATATATTTGCAAACATCTCTCAAAACGACTTATAATTTTATCCGGTAAAATTCGCATATACTTAAAATCTTTATACATCTCTACAGTATATCCTTCAGTATGCCACCTTGGGACCCAATATTGAATAACTCTTGTCATCCTTTGTCGCTCTTCCAAATCGACACTCTGTTGTACAGACAAATTTTCTTCCAACTTAACAGCTTGTCCATTAAAACTCACTCCTAACAAGCAAGTGATCGCAGCAATAATTACTTCCTTTTTCATAAAAATAGTTTTTACAGGTTATTAATACTATTCGCTTCAATATTTGTTTTAAATCAGATTTCGGAACATAATAAACTTCGGATTGATAAAGGTCCACCAAGAGAAAACATACAGACATATACTTTGTTGCCATCAGTCAGTAAATAAGTATTACCATCCAATACTTCAAACTGTAGATTATATTTATCTTTATCCATTTGCGTATCCATAATGGTATATTCAGACTGCCTGTCACCTTGCTCGGTCTCATGAACCTTCTAAAAGTCTTACCTCGCCTGTTTAAATGATTTCTTATCTAATATATTTTGTTCTTTATCCACGATAAACTTCTCTTATTTTTATAACGGGAAAAATCTTATTTGGTACTCACTTTATTTTAATAAAATCAATTATTTTCTAGATATAATCTCCTAAGAGCAGATAAAGACCTAAATAACAGATTCTTGCTCGACTGATAATTTATTCCCATAATCTCTGCTATTTCTTCATGCTTAAGTTCATTCACATAATACAGATAGATTATCTCCTGCTGATGGGGCAACAGTTGGGTGAAAACCTGCATTAACCGTTTAACACGATAATCCGACACCGAATCGTCAAAGGGAAACAACAACAATAGTTCATCTGTTATAAATATTTCTTCATAAAGAGTAATATTTTCGGTTAACCTCTCTTTTTCCAATGCATCGTATAACTTATTACGCAATGCTTTAATTAGATACCCTTTTACATTAGAGGAAAAAGAAAGAGAACCGCTATTCTGAATTAGTTTAATGAAAACATCCTGAATACAATCCTTTACCAAATCCTTATCAGAAACAAGTTTGGAACCATAGTTAAATAACAAAAAATAGAAACGGCAATAAATTTCCTTGAAAGCCTCCCTATCCCCTGTCAAACATAATCCCCATAATTTCTCATCGGATATTTGCATATAAATATCTACCTATAATTTTGGAAATACTTCTGTTAGAACAAACACACCAACAACTGCAAATATAACTCATTTTTATTATAATAGGTTAAATTGGGAAGAAGAATGAATGTCCTAAATTGTCATCAAAATTCCCCATTTATTTTTTTAGAGTGGGGAGTTTTCCCCATATAAGCGGGGATTCATACCCATTATAGTGGGGCATTATCCCCATTGTAGTGGGGAAAACTATGTACAAAAGCTTTTCAACAAACTATTCAGGCACGGAATTTGTGAGATCCGTGCCTGAGTAAAAGTTATTATAGAGAGTCATTATTTCACTTTAATATGGTCGAACCCTTCCCCATATACCCCGATAACAGAACTCTGTGAAACGAATGCTTCCGGGTCTATATCCTTGATCAAGCGGAAGATAGTGGTCGATTCGCGCTTTTTGGCCAGAACGAACATCATCTTAATCCCCAAGCCGGTGTACAGTCCGGTTCCGTCAATCACCGTCACCCCACGGTGCAGATCTTTATTGATACGGCGTCCAATCTCTTCATATTGCTTGGAAATGATGAAGAACTGTACAGACTGACGCGCACTGTTCACCACCTGGTCGAGCACAAAACTGGAAATATAAAGGGTGGCGAAACCATAAACAACCTTCTCCCAATCGTGCAGTACGAAATAACTGGAAGAAATAATAATCATATCCGTCATCAGGATCACACGTCCCAATGTAATGTCACGGTACTTATTGATGATTGCGGCAATAATATCCGTACCTCCCGAACTGCCGTTGGCAGAAAAAGCGATACCGATACCACTTCCACAAAAAGAAGCACCGATCACACAAGCCATGAACGGCTGATCACCAAGTAAGTGCAAACCGGATGTCGCACTCTGGATAATAGGCAGGATAAAAGTCATGACCAATACGGCAAAAATAGTTTTCACACTGAACTTCCATCCAAGAACAACCAGAGAAGCGATCAGCAGGCCACCGTTAATCGCAAAATAGGTATACTGTACATTCAGGCCGGTTGCCCAATATACA
Source organism: Parabacteroides sp. HGS0025 (assembly GCF_000969845.1). Classification (NCBI taxonomy): domain Bacteria; kingdom Pseudomonadati; phylum Bacteroidota; class Bacteroidia; order Bacteroidales; family Tannerellaceae; genus Parabacteroides; species Parabacteroides sp. HGS0025. The sequence goes on along the minus strand of NZ_KQ033903.1, from coordinate 1,244,167 downwards.
ATAGAAGCAATACCCGGCACCCCTCCGGTAGTAATGTCATTGGGCAACAGAAAGACAGTCCACCCAATGGCATAGGAAAGCATTCCCAGAGCGATCATCAGATAATCATGCATTTCCCTCCACATTAATTGTCGTGAAGTAACTGATAAAGAAGGTTTCATTTCAAATGTTTATTATGTATTAAAGATCTATTGCCACAAAACAAATTTTGCAGCCCCGCGAAAGCGAAGCTGCAAAATTAATCAAGATTAAATCAATTTATTGATATGGCCCTGATGAATTTATAAAAAAAATCAGTAGCTCCATTTATCCTGCCATTCTATGACAGGCTGGTCACCTTCAAAGCGGATGGGAAGCCAGATATAACGGCCATCGATCGCATTCTCGGGAGTCCAGCGGTCGCCCATATAGATGAACTGTCCCGGTTTGCCCGGAGCAGGCAATACATACGTACTCTGCGAATGGAAAGAAAGATCGGCATCTGGTCCGACAAACGGATTTTCAAGTTCTTCCCAAGGCCCCCAGATAGAAGAAGCTACAGCCGAACGACCGGCATTCGGTGCCCAACCTGTACAACCGGACATGATCAGATAATATTTACCGTCACGTTTGAACATGGCCGGCGCCTCCATAAAACGTCCGGGGAAGAAGCGGGAATAAGTACCGGAATAGTTTGTATAATCATCTGTCAGTTGAGAGATATGCAATGTACTATTCTCCTCGGAAGAGTAGATATGATACGCTTTACCATCGTCGTCTACGAAAAGATTCATATCGCGTGCCATCTGGCCGCCTTCCATATCCCGTCCCAAGAGGTTCAGGCTATCGGGATGTGCAGGCAGACTACCGCCTGTAAAACCTTCACGATCAGTCAAAGGCACCTTAGTCTTATGTACATCCTGCACATTCTGCGGCCAGTAACCGGCATTCGGACGAACGGCACGGAGAAATTTATAAGGGCCTGCCGCCTGGTCGCTGACAGCGATACCGCTAAGCGCACCGGAATAACCAGCTCCTTTAGGTTCCAGATGGAACCACATCACATAGTTATTATTCTTCTTATTATAGATCACCTTGGGACGCTCCAGGATACAACCTTCCGCAATACTATGCGTAGGATCGTCTTTCACAACGGATAAAGCGACGCCTTCATCTTTCCAGTTATATAAATCTTTGGAAGAATAGCAATGGACACCCACCAACGCATTATTCCCGGCAGTTCCTTCCGTCTTATGTTCACCAAACCAGTAATAAGTATCTCCGACATGCAAGATACCGCCACCGTGAGCGTTAATATGCACGCCGTTATTGTCCGGCCACAATTCACCCGGAGTAAACGATCCTTCGGGTTTACATCCTGCGAACACGAGAGCGAACAACAGGATGCAAAGCTGTATCATTCTTATCTTACTCATTTGATCAGACATCACAGATACGGATACATTTTTCAAGGGAAGCGATCTTATCCGGCTGGCGGGGAACAAACTCCTGCCCTACAAATCCTTTATAGCCGGTTTCTACTATCGCTTTCATGATAGCCGGATAATAGAGTTCCTGTGTCTCATCTATCTCTGCACGACCCGGATTACCTCCGGTATGGATATGGGAGAAATATTCGTGATATTTTTGAATATTTTCAATGATATTTCCTTCCATAATCTGCATGTGGTAGATATCATACAACAATTTGAAGTTAGGAGATCCTACACGGCGGCATAATTCAACACCCCAGACCGTATGGTCACACTGATAGTCTTTATGCCCTACGCTGTTCAGCAATTCCATAGTAAGGACTACATTATGTTTTTCAGCCAGCGGCATCAGGCGTTTCAAACCCTTTTCGCAATTTTCCCAACCTTGCAGGTCTGTCAGTCCATTCCGTTTACCGGAGAAGCAGATCAGATTGGTCAGTCCGGCTTCGGCGACCAACGGGATCACCTGTTCATAGCTGGCAACTAACTCGTCATGCAGCTTCGGATCATTGAATCCTCTGTCGATACCCAGGCCGGCACCCTGTGCCATCGCCACGGTAAGGCCGTGCTTCTGAACGATTGGCCAGTCCTTCGGATCGAGCAATTCGATGGATTCGATACCAATCTTCTTACATATTTCGCAAAACTCTTCCAACTCATAATCGCCAAAGCACCATTTACTTACGGAATGGCGGATATTCCCTTTCAGGGGTTGGGGAGCTTCCGCTTTTTTCTTTTTTGCCGGATTTGCAGCCTCCAGGCCGGATACAGCTATCGCTGCTCCTCCAACTAATGCGGTCTTAATTGCAGTTCTTCTTGAAATGTTTTCCATGCTATTAGAATTGATAATTAATTAGATGCTACAAATATAAGTAAAATAAATCTACTTCAATAACTCATCCAGCCAGGGCAATACCCATTCTTCTTTAAAATAATGATTCTTCGGATCTACATTCGCCAGATTAAAGTAAGTATCCCGATCCACTCCTTCCGGAACCTGCTCCAGTTGTTTCCGGTCTTTCGGATCGGCAAACTTTTTATAATGATAGAAGGTAAAGTTATCCGGTTTACCTGACAACCGATACGCTTTCTTTATGAGGTTGAAATCACGATCCAATCCGCCTTCGGTACAGATCACCGGGCGGGGAGCCAAAGCGGCAACCAGATCGGGAAAGTCGAATTGCTTCAGAAAACCGGGGATCAGGTGTTCGATCGAGTTGGGGAAAGGACGAACTCCCTTCGAATCCGGCTGGGTCATTACGAGTATCCGTTCGAGCGTACGGCACATAAAATCATTATAAACAAAGGCATAGATTGAAGGATCCAAAGCTCCCAGAACCATTAACGGCTCGGTTCCCAAAGAGAAACCGCTGACAATAATCCGTTCTTTATCCACATAGTTTTGTGTTTTCATCCAGTTAAGGATATTCCAGTCCTGCCAGGCGGTAAGGCCCAGATAACTCCATCCCATCTCCAGCAGGATACGCGAGGTGTTGAGATAGTCGAAATGCCCGTTGTCCGAAAGTTCGGCACATGACGGATTATCCACAGCGACCGCAACAAAACCCTTTTTTACATAATGTAAAGCCATCGCATTCTTTTTTACCGGTTCCACAGGTGATGAAGCCAGTTCATAATCGCCCTCCGTCTCACCTGCCAGCCCCTCTTTGCTACCACCAAATCCGGGTATACAAAGCATAGCAGGAACTTTATGTCCGGAACCGACACCATCCGGTATCAAAACCAGATAGGGAACAACGCTACCGGGCAACGGATAAGACTCCCATTTCTCGATCCGGTAACCATCCCGCTTTACTGTCCTGACACAAACAGGGGCGGGTGAATCCGCGATCTCCGGGAAATGCATCAGCTCTTGCATTGCAGAGCGTAAGCCGGCCTGCCATTCTTTAAATTCAGTTTCAGTAAAATCCGGATTGAATGCATACGCCGGTTTCATCTCTTTCAACATATACTGGACAGTTCCTCTCGAGCTTAAGAAACGACCATCTTTGCGGTTTGTCGTTATCCTGGAAGGATCGTCCGGATTAGAAGTTCTCTGACCGGTTTGTCCCATTACCGGAAAAACCAGCAGCAAGCCAAACAGAAGATTAATTATTCTGCACATACTATTTTTAATTTAAGATTAGACAAGTTCCAACGCCTATACAGCTATCATCGGTTCCATATATCTATGCGGTATCCTATAGGTAAAAGAAAAGTTTCATAGGCATGAAACAGTTGTTTCACCTAGAAGAAACAACTGTTTCACTATAGAGAAACTATTTGCGGAAGCTATTACCGTCATTTGAAAACAGACGGACGATCAAATCAAAGTTCGCGTCGCGGAAAGAAGTTTCCCACGGCGTAGTATCCGCCTGATCGTTACGGGATTTAAGCATTCCGGCGGCTTTCTCCTTTTCACCGTTATAAATGGCGGCGCACCACTGGGCGATACGGTTTTCCGGGAAGCCGGTAGCCCATGAAGCCACCATACGATCCGCTTCGGCCTGTTTTCCCGATTCACGCAAAGCAAGTGCACTCAATAGATTTCCGGAACCGAAATGAGAACGGCTAGAAGGATATCCGGCAACCGATGCCAATAAAGCTTCCGCTTTCTGCTTATCGCCCAATCCCGCATATGCCTGCGCTTCCATATAATCTTCCAGGCGACTGTCGATCATATTGTCGTAAGGCTTGCCTACGCCTAAGTTTTCCGGCCATTCCTTCGATGTTTCCACATTCTTCAAAACCTGTTTATAACTCTTTTTACCCAGTTGTTCCATTGCCTTATACAAATTGGCTTCACGGTAGACAGCCCGTCCGGCATAAGAACCTTCATTGGGAAGAACCTGTATCTTACTTAATAAGGAGATACACGGCTGATACTGGCCTGTCTCACACAATGCTTTTGCATACTTCAAACCGATATAGTAGTTCGACGGATACTTTTTAGTGTATTTCTTTCCTGTTTCAACCGCTTGCTGCCATTGGTTATTGGAGATATAATAGTTGATCAATGCAAAACCGGTGCGCCATGACATTTCTGTCTGCTCCGCTTTCAGCAGGTCGGCCAACCGGGCTTCGCCGCTCTTCAATGACGCACGGCTCAGGTAGAAAGGAGCATAATCCGCTTCACCACAGCCATTAAAGAGTTCGAGTGCTTTCTCCTTATTCTGGTTTGCCCAATAAATAAGACCCTGATAATAACCGATCTTCCAGTCGGGACGAACCGTTTCAGCCCACTTCAATGCTTCCAAAGAACTGGGACGGAAAGGGAAGACCATCTCCGGAGAAGCTTCATTAGCCCGTTGCAGCACGCGGAGGCTTTCAGCGTCATTGCCTGTCCGGTGCAACAGGTAAGCCTGTTTGTAGAGGGCAACCGGATAGTTGCCGGCACAGGACAAGAGAGACAAAGCCTCTTCCGTGCAACCGACCGATTCGTACCATTCAGCCAGCTCCATATAAGTTTCGAAAGGAAGTTCGTTGCGGATCAATGACTGAAAATCATCTATCGGATGTCCGGAGCCGTCGCCCTGATAGAGTTGTTCAAAACGTGCAGCATGGTACAACGGAAGCCCCTCCAGCAACGGTTCGATAAGCGCTTTTGCTTTCTCCAGTTGGTTCGTCTTACGATAAACTACCATTAAAACATGATCGGCACTCAAATTCATTTGGTTGAACTCCTTACTTTGCAAGGCATAATGTTCAGCTTTTGCCCAGTTCTTGTCAAGCAGGAACATTTCAGCCAGTTTCTCGTAAGCGGCACTGCGTACCGACGGGGAATAAGAAGCAACAGAGAAACCGTCCTTAGCATCGGTATTATTTCCAAGCGCCTTGTTACATAAGCCATACAGATAGTTGGCTTCTCCCTGATACGTATTAATGCTCAACGCCGTACGGCAATGCTTCAATGCTTCTTCGTACCGTCCTTCCCGGTAATACAGGGAAGCCAGGCTTGTCAAAGCCGGAAGGAAATAAGGATCTTTCTCCAATGAAGCGGAGAGGTATTTCTCTGCCTTATCATATACTTTCTGGTTCATCCACTGATCGCCCTGTGTATAAAGGCCGTAAACAGAATTCCAGTCAAAGTCCGACGGCAATTGTTTCGGGCGGTTGGTAATATTATCCGACGGGACTTCCGAATAAACCAGCTGGTCGTTGCCGACTACCACTTTCAGCTTTCCGGCAGCAACCGCATTATCCAATGGAACAGAATCCTTCCATGTCTCCAAAACGCCACAACGGAGAGGAACGGAACGAACCATCTTATCACCATCATAAAGCTTGATCTCTGTGGACAGCTGTTGCAACGGAGAGAAATACAGTTTCAGGAAACCGTCTTCCCTCAACACATTCAACGCACCGATACGTCCGGCTTTGGATACGCCTTTTATGCCTTTCACCGGAAACCAGTATTCTGTCCACTGGTCGGTTGCCTGCGGGCCGAATGCGGTATGTTTATACGGGGTAAAACTGCTGTTAGACGCCGGTTGGTTATACATGCGGCCGGATTGCAGTTCGATATACTGGCCATCCGTATCTGTCAGCAGGTCTTCCCAGATACCGCCTTCACGGGACAGTCCCCAAAGGAATATCTTCATACCCAGCTTCTCGTCGTAATCAGCATGATGGATGGAACCGAAATCGTCATCGTGCCAATAAGCGCCGTAGAAGTCGTTGTATTTACCCAGCACATGATAGGATTTGGAATTTCCGAAATCATTCTTTTCATACCAGGAGATATCACGTCCCTGTTCATCGAGCGGGAAAGAAAATAGTTCGCCCCCATGACCGATATAATTAGTTCCGGGATAACAGAACTGTGCGTTTCCGGCTGCCTTATAGCCCGCATTCATCCATTGATAATATGGCTGATCAATGGAAGAACTGTTATGCCAGGTTGTCTTTGTTGTAAAATAAGCTTTGTCTTTCGGTAAGTTTACTTCCACTGTCCAGAGCGTACGGGTCACCAGATCGTAGGAAGATACATAACAGCTTACGCTTCCGTCGGCTTTCTTCCGGGTCAGGTAATCGATAGGTGTACTGGAAGTCGGTGCATGACCGATAATGCCGAAGTTAAATTCAATACCGCCGGAAGTCCACGGCCCACGCATGGCAATATCACGGAACTTCACGACATGGTTGTTATAAATAAATTCCTTTTGGGAAGTCTTATCCACTGCTCCCCAGATCTTCCCTCCTATTTCGGGAAAAAGAGTCAGTTTGATATAGTCATTTTCAAGTGCCACCACTTTCCACTCTTTATCCACCCCTTTAGCGGCAAAGCCATCAAAACGAAAATAGGGATAGAACAGGTCGGAAGGATCAGCCACCGGATCAGGATCGGAGAAAGGGTAGGTTTTAACCGTTTGTACACTTTCAGAAACAGTAGCCTGTTGTTGTGCAGATAAAGGTTGCAATATAGCGGTTGCACAAAGAAGGATGAGAATCTTTTTCATGGTAATTTCTTTAAATAATAAACAATTGTATAGGGGGAGCAATTCTCCCCCTATACAATTAAGGAGTACATTTACTGTCAATTATACTATATCAGCCTGCGTTATTTTGCAATAATTAACAAGCCTTTCCCTTTTGGTACTGTGATCTCATCACCCGGTTTCCAGGTTGCTTCGGTCTGGAAATCAGCTATGGCCGGAGCATACAGCGTTACTTTCGACGGATCGAGACCCAGTTTCGCCCAGTCAACAGAAAGAGTGACCTTAGCATCGCCATCTTCCCAGGTAGCCAGCGAGATCAAGGTCTTCTCTCCCGGGTGGCTGTAAATGGTTGCCAATGTCTTATCGCTGTTCGTCTTCACCGGATTATCTTTCACCCAGTAGCCGATCATTTCACTTTTCTGCATGCCGAATGAATCCCAAAGATGCCACAACGGTCCATTGTCTACCCGCGGACTACGCCCGGTCATGCCATACAACATTCCGCGCCAGGGGTTGCCGCCGCCTTCCAGCATTTCACCCATCAATCCGTAAGGGATGCCGGATACTTCAATCAGCCAGAATTCGGGCGGGAAGTCATAATTAAAATATTCACCGAACCACAAACGATCCAGATACGGGAAATGCTCGAGATAAAGATTGGCACTGTTGGCAAAACCGTCCTTCGGATTATACTGATTAGCGGAATGCAGGTCGATCATTGCGCCCGGATTCGTACGGTTCAGTACCTTACGGATACGTTTCATCGTCATACGGTCGAATGCCAGGTCATCGATATACAGACCGTCAATACCGACATGCTGAACCAGCCAGTCGAGTCCTTCCAGATAATAATTATGCCAACGGGAAACACCACTGTTCACAATCGCAGCATCTTTCAGGTGGGGAACGAACCAGGCTCCGATATAATTTTGATCCAGATGCTCCTGCAACCAGGAGAAACCACCGCCAGGGCCTTCCGAGAAGATCTCATTTCCCAGACTGCGAAGGGCATACATTTCCACACAACTGTTAGACAACTCGCGGACAGTATTATAGATCTTCACCTTCATATCCCGTGCATGTGCGCCATCGATATAAGCCTTCATTTCCTTCGTACGAAGGAACGGATAGTTGATAAACGGATTGATACCCGTTGCATGGTGAATATTCAGCACATTCGCACCCAGCTTCTCTACCTTTTCGATAAAGTCATAACTATGATAATAACGTTCGCGCCATTGCTTATCCGTATCGATCGGGCGGAACGGGGTAATTGCCACATTGAAATAGTAATACAGCTTATCGCCTTTCTTTACTTCCCGTTTGCCGGAATAAGCATTGATCCGTGTTCCGTCGGAAGCGTTATTAATGTCGATACCTCCGTTTCCGTTATTACACCAGGACAGAGGCATATGTAATGGCTTCTGATGATAGAAATTCGTATTCAGCGGACGCTCGTATTTATTATCGTAGAAACGGATCTGAAGGCCGGCATTTACATCGCCTACCCACGGGCCGTCCTGGTTCTTTTCAACATCCCATTCCCAACGCAGGTCGTTAGGACAATAGCCGCCTTTCTCTCCCAGTCCCATCATATAACGTCCGATGCCGGGAGCCAGATGAGTACGCAGACCGATATCTTCGACGGATGCATTTTCGCGGGCAACCAGCGTCACCTTATATTCGATATTTCCATCCGACTCCATTTGTCCTTCCAGATCCATCAGAAAACGGCTGTTCTGGTTCAACGCCTTCCAGGCAATAGCTCCCTGTTTATGTTTTGTGATTTCGAAGTTCAGATTTTCCCAAGCACCACCGTCTGCCGCCAGTTCCATAGGTGCGGCCAGGATAGAACGGCCATCGGTACCGATACCGGTCATCGTTTCTTTAAAGTAACTGGTGATATCTGCCGGTAGTCCGAGAGAAGACAGCTTCACTTCACGTCCCAGACAGCTGATCGTTTTATCTTTCAGGACTAATGGCGTGTAAGGAGCAATCACCTCATCATCAAAACCGATCTGTGAGTTCAGCCAACGTAAGCGGGAATGACGCCAGGGTTCATTATCCCCATGATTGGCTATTATATTCTTAGAGACATTCAACGTAACCTGTACAGTCTTACTTTCCGCATTGGCGGCAGACACAATAACCGTCCCCTGATACGTTCCCGAAGAAAGATGTTCGGGCAACTGGGTTCCGATCCATAACGCCTGAACCTTGCCTTGCTCGACAGAACAGTCTTTCTTGAAAACAGTACCCGTTACATCCGTTCCTTCCGTATTGAAACAGGTAAATGAAGAGGCCGGAATCTGCTCGCCGGTAGCTGTATTTGTCAGAGCAGAGAAGTCTACGTGCAGGTTCTCCACCTTTGAACGGGCAGCCCATACACCTAACTGAAAAACATAATATTCGCCCTTGTCCGCCTGGCCGCTGAAATGGTCGTGACGGTCGTCGGCAATCCATTTATAAGGAATATCGGTCGTCATACGGATCGGATATTCCCGGTCTTCGGTAAACAGGATATATTTTTCTCCCGAACGCCCTTTCAGTAAGCGGGCCGTTTCATCAGCCGTAGCAATCACTTCCATCGGATAGAAACTGTTCAACTGGTTTATAGCTTGGAATTGTACCACCTTCGCAGCCGGAAGCGACGGCGCTTTCTTTCCCGACAATTTATTCTTCTTCACCCAATCGGCTGAAGCCGTATTTTCGAACGGCGGATAATTAACGGTCGGATAATACGGGCTGCCGCTCATTACATTCTTCAGGTAATAGATATAATATTCGCCCGGAACCGTCTGCGGTTGGAAAGCGACTTCCCCTTTCTCCCGGTTCACTGTAAAACGGCATACATTGGTAATACGTTCTCCCGTAGCAGCATCCACCACAATCAGATTCTTATCTTCCGGATTCAAATCACGGCGACGCCATTCGATCGTTGCCAGCACGGCATCCGACGGTTTCTCTACCGAAACGACTACCCGATGGTTTCCCAGGGAGTCGGCATCCCAGGTTCCCAACCCGTACAACTCGTCGGTAGGCACGGTTTGGGCTTGTAAGTTACTGAAGGTAAACAAACAAAGCAGAGTAAATAGCATTTGTTTCATACGCATTAGTGTTTAACGATTAATATTGTTTTATTCGATTGATCAATTCATCCTGCGGACGCCTTTTCTCGAGGTCGGTCGAATCGGCCTGCTGAATAAAAGCGTTCTTTAAACGACTGTTTTCTTCATTAAAAACAGCTATCTCCCTGTCGGAAAAGCTATCTCTCAGTAGATCAGGGGGAGTACATAAGGAATACCCCAGTTGCTGCAAAAGATCTCCGGCTACGGATTCAAAGATAGTAATATCTTCCGAAGATAATTCACGCAGGAACTTATTCGTATTATCTTTTAGGATCGGCTTGGTTACATTCGACCACATCTTACCGGCTACGGCTGTATTTTCTGACTCCCGGCTCTTATAGTACTCCATTACCCGATCGGAATAAGGGACATGCAGGAAGTCACAAAGGCGGCGCATCGTTTCTTCCGGACAGGCAATCAGCGTTTCATAATTCAGCATAAAAAAATGATCTTCCGCAGTCTTTTCTTTTAAGCGAAGTGCCGCCTCCTGGTCTTTCTTCCAGTTTTGAGCCAGCGCATAAATATGCTTTTCTCCTACAATCGCTTTTTTAAAAGAAAGGGCGACATCACGTCCGTCACGATAGAGATAGATGTAATAAGGTTGAATACCCGTAGACTCGATCCCTTCAGCATAAAACATATTCTTCATACTCTTGCAAAGCCAGAAAGAAGCTCCGGTTTGGCGGGCTGCCGTTTCATAGATCACACGGAACAGTTCATAGACTGTTTGCTGTTTACAGGCTGCCAGTATTTCATCGGTTCGGATGCTTATTCCCTCCCAGGGTACGGGATTTACCGTGACCAGCTCGCAGATATCCGCTGCCAACCGATGGAAATTCGACTGATCCGACAGGTCGCCATACTTCGGCAATAAGGGCAGGAAACGCTGAAGAATATGCGGTGGATGCGGAGCGACAATCTGTTCTATACCATCCAGCATCACACGCAGCAGATTGGAACCAGATCGCTGCGTTCCAATCATTTGTATTCCTTGTATTGTATTCATAGAATTAGAATAAGATAAAACCCGCCACACCTGCTCCAAGGATCAGGTAGATCGGGCTGATTGTGTATTTAAATGAGATAAAGAATGTAACAACAAAAATAGCCGCAGCAGCAACCGACAGCGTAATGGTCTGCCCGATCGTTATCGCCGAAGCAAAGATCATTCCGATAACAGCCGCCCGGATACCTTTCATCGCCGCTTTTACTACAGAAGAATGATTTAACACTTCTACAAAACGGGATAACAAAACTGTCAGGGCAGCCGGTGGAGTAAATATGGCAAGGGTAGCCAGCAAAGCCCCCAATACCCCGGCCACTTTATAGCCTATAAAGGCTGCCGTAATAAAAATAGGACCGGGAGTGATCTGCCCGATAGCAATCCCATCCGCAAACTCTGCCGAAGTAAGCCATTTCAGATTCTCCACGAACAATTCATGTAATGCCGGAATAACGACATAACCTCCGCCAAACAGGGTAAGACTTATTCCGGAGAAAGTAGATAAAATCTGAATATCTTTCGGAGCTTCCGGGCTTTGTCCGCCCCATAACAACGTGCAAAGCAATAACAACAACACTATACCGGATACGATCAGTTGTTTTCTGCCTATAAAATTCTTACCGGTAGATATCGTATCTGTCCCGGCAGGCTGACGGAACAGGAAAGCGCCGGCTACTCCACTACCTACAAGCAATAAGAATGTAACCGTAAAGCCTCCGATAAAGATCAGCAATAAAGCGGCCAGCAGACAAATGACCCATTGCACAGGAACTTTCACAGTCTTGCGCATCATCCCGATTGCTACCGTAATGATCAGGGCCGTGATAGCCGGTGTAATCCCGCTGAATATATTTTTAACCGCCGGAATATTACCATAGGAAAAATACAACCAGGAGAGAAGGATCACCAACAAAAAGGAAGGAATAATGATCCCGATAAAAGCGACAATCGCTCCGGAAATTCCCCTCAGGCGGTACCCGACATAAGCGATCGTATTAACCGCTACAGGCCCCGGTAATACGGACGTCAACGAAATGCCATCCAGCAGATCTTCTTCTTTCAGCTTCTTGTCTACTTCTACTAACTGCTTCTGTACGATAGCAATAAGCGACATATAACCGCCAAACGCCGTAGCGCCCAATTTCAGGAACGTAAGAAATATATATAGAAGCGAAACTTGTCCCATTTTACTTGATTTCTTTAAAATATTGATCCCAGGTTTCTACCGGTACGTACACCGCCCGATAGGGGGCAAAGTGCAAAACACTTTCCCAAAGTACCTTTCCCTTCTTATCCGTAACCATCACCGAACCAGTCTTCGAACTGCACTGTAGCAAGTTTCCATTTGGCAACATAGAGGCATTGCCCATCCGTGAAGTATATTTATCGGCAGGTAATAAAGCATTGATTGTTGTTTCGGCCGTACGGTTCTCTTCATCCAACCGGAAAGCCTTCCCTCCGGAACGCTGATTATGTAAACCATTATCGAAAAGCATCAGATCGCCATTCTCCATAATATAAGGCGAATGCTGAAAAGAGAAATAAGCCGTTGTATCCATTTTAAAGTCTCCGTCACGCCCAAAACGCCAGACTAGTTCGCCGCTTTTGGCATCCACCTTCCAAATCTGATCTTCAATAGGGGCCGACAATAAATAATTGCCATCTTTATCAAAGCAAAGCCCATTAATATGAAAACGGTCATAACGATATTCTGCGATACATGGGTCCTTCTCAATATCCCATACATCCCAGGCAGACCATTTTTTCAATACATTCCCCAATGTGTCGATAACCATAATACCATCACCTCCTAATGTATCCGTCTCTATTTTACCATTGACCGGAATTGTTGCCACTTTCTTCGGGCGATACAATGTATGTATATGATGATCCTCATCCATTAGTATATCATGATGAATCACTTGATAATCTTTTCCCTTTTCTATCTTATCCAAGTCAAGACGCCACATCGTTTCGCCCGTCAGCGACACTTCTGCCAATCCGGTTCCACCGGCAAACCCGATCGAACCGCGTCGCATCGGTTTTTTATGTTCATCGTTACGTACTTGCTCCGGAGTCATCGTATAATCATCTATTACATCCTTCACAAACGGACGCAGCATTGCTAGGAATGTTCCCCGCGGAGTCAGTGAAACGGCACGTACGCCAATATCTTCAACCTGCCAATACCAACGAACCTCGCCCTCGTTGTCGATCAGCATCATATAACCGGGCAGACGGCCAAAACATACTAATATCATTCCGTCTCCCAAAGCCGTCGTGTCATGGGGATGCCCCTCATTAAACCAATGGTTCACCAACCAAGGTGATTGTTCACGGGTCTTAAAAGTCAAGTCTTTCGATTTCTGTTTAAATAAATTATCTATAATAACACGATATGTATATTCGGTATTAGCCTTTAAAAGCAACAAATCAATATGATGAAGCGTGTCTGTTCGGGATATCCGGGTACGATACGATTTTCCAGTCTTCTTTTCCGTATATTCAATATATACCGGAGCCGGCTTTGCCAACAAGATATCGACTTTATTATACATCGCCGTGTTATTAGGAGAAGTCAAAATAACTGATTTCAATGTATTTTTTTCCATCCAACAAAAAAATACCAACACGACACAACCTATAACACCAACCATTGTAATCAAACGCTTCATATCTATCTTAAACTATTAAATTAAATAAAAAGAGGATGTGCTCCTAACCTCTTTCCGGCTTTCCACACATCCTCCCCCATTATTTATTTCGGTAACCGTGAAGGATTCTCTGCTGCTAAATTCGGATTCAATTGAGCATCATTCAACGGATACGGGAAATACCGCAAACTAGAAGTTACATTTGTCGGCTGAGCGATACCCAGCTTCTTTAAATGCGCATTTACGACTTCCTCATATTTTCCAAAACGAATCAAGTCTGCACGACGCTGGAATTCAAACACAAGTTCATAACCACGTTCTTTAAGAATAGCATCGTTCATTGCTTCTTTCGTTGAAGGAGCCGGGAAACGATTATGCTTTCCATATTCCGGAGCACCGGCACGAGCACGAATCTGATTCAAATAAGGAAGAGCTGCAGCCGGACCATTCAAGTTATTCTCGATTTCCGCCTTACAAAGGATCACATCCGACAAGCGGAAAATACAAACCGTACGCCCATCATAATAAGCATCTGAAATCATATCGTAAGTATATTTCATAGTAGCTACGTTTTGCATATACTTCGTTGTATCATTCGGAACAACCGTTACACCTTCATCAGGAACCATGTAATGGAAACCGTAATCAGATTGATCATCCCGTTTTGCATCCCCCGTATAATCATAATAAAAGAACTCACGACGCGGATCTTCTTTGTCATAACTACGCCAAAATGGAAGGGATACACCATAATATTGCCAACGTCCCGGTACATCCGGATGATCCGAAGGACCAAAGTGACAAGCAATCTCCGCAGCATTCTGCCCTGTTTCATGCAATAAAGCAAAGATCATCTCCTTTCCATACTTGTTGTTTTCCGACCATACATATTTGAAATCACTTTCCAATTCATACTGGCCACTGTTCAACACCATGTCGATATACGTTTTCGCATTCGCATAATCATGATTACGCAAGTAGATCTTTCCCAGCAATGTAGCGGCGGCTCCACTCGTGGCACGAGCCAAATCCTGACCACTCCAACTAGCAGGCAAAAGATTGATACATTCTTTCAAATCAGAAATCAATGTCGCTTCAATTTCGGCTACCGGAGTCAATGTCGCATCATTCATGGTAAACGGATTCTTCACCAACGAAGTGATAAAAGGAACTGCCCCCCATGCATCTGTCAAATCACGATAAGCCATCGCCCGCAAGAATTTAGCCTGTCCCTTCACCAAGTTCTTCTTTTCTTCCGACATATTGACAGCATCTACATTATCCAGAATCGTATTGGCATTCGATACCACATTATACATATCCCTCCAGTTGTTGCTGAAATAACGGTTGCTGGCATCATACGTCATATTACTCAGTTTAGTCGGGTCGCCAGCCGCAGTAGAATAACCTATATCGGTAGCATAATCGGTAATCATAATCATATACCCCCCGTAATATAACCAAGCATCTCCCGGATAAGGATTCATATCCGAATATAAACCCACGACGGCTGCTTCAATATCCGACTCCGTACCATAAGCATTCGCTGTCGTCAAATTACTATATATTTCAGGATCCAGATCGGTACAAGCCGAAACCAACCCCATCGTAACCAGACCTAATAAATATTTCTTACAATTCATTTTCAAATTCTCCTTTCCATTAGAACGTAATATTCAAACCTACCGTATAAGTACGCATAGCAGGATAAGCATTGAAATCCATACCAGCACCAGCATTCGCCGTTTGTTGGCTTCCACCTGACTGGGCAGCCTCGTTAGCTTTCGTATCCACTTCCGGATCCCAACCGGAATAACCTGTGATTGTAAACAAGTTCTCTGCAGAGAAATATACCCGGCAAGAACTTACCACCTTTTTAAACGGAATCGTATAACCCAATGTCAAATTCTTCAGACGAAGAAATGAAGCATCTTCGATAAAATGATCGTTCACATATCCACCATACTGCGAATAGTAGAAACCGTTACGCGGAATATCCGTATTCGTGTTCGAAGGCGTCCAACGATTCAATGCGTCTGTTGTACGTTTCCACTCCAAGTTCATACGTGTCATGTTCAACAAATCGTTACCGATAGATCCCTGGAAGAAAATAGACAAATCAAATCCTTTCCAGGCAAAGTTGTTGGTCAAACCAAAAATCAAATCCGGATTGGCATTACCTATAATCGTACGGTCATCGGCATCTATCTTACCATCATTATTCACATCTTCGAATTTCGGATCACCCGGTTTGGAATTGGGTTGTGGAGCATATGTCTCTCCTTCCTGCAATACACCGATATATTTCCATCCATACAAAGAGCCCAAAGGCTCTCCTTCACGTACAATAGCATAAGCATTTTCCGATACAGTTCCCACCGGTTTTGAAGATGTGATACGTATGTCACCACTACTCCCCAAGTCTAATACCTTATTGCGGTTGAGTGCCAAATTAAACTTCGTATCCCAAACGAAATCACCAGTCAAATTATGAGAAGTAATATCCAATTCAAAACCACGATTCGAGATCTCACCAACATTCTGCTGACCGGAAGTAAAGCCGGTATAATAAGGTAAGGAAACTTTCAGCAATAAATCTTTTGTCTTTTTCCAGTAACCATCCAACGTTACAGACAAACGGTTATCAAAAAATCCCATATCGAAACCAACATTATACTGAGTTGTCGTTTCCCACTTCAAACTGGCATTTTCAGGACTACTTTGGCTAAGATGCGTACCCGGCATATTGCTTGAACCATCCAAAGTGACATGGTTGGTAGAAACCAAAGCATACGATGCATAGTCGCCGATACGTTCGTTACCCGTGACACCGTAACCTGCACGTACTTTCAAGTTGCTAAAAACATCCCAATTCTTCACAAAATCTTCTTCACTGGCACGCCAAGCCAAAGAACCCGACGGGAATGTTCCCCAATGATTATTCGCTCCAAACCGGGAAGAACCATCCCGACGAACCGTTACCGTTGCAAGATATTTATCATTGAACGTATAATTCACACGACCGAAGAATGAAGCCAACAAATTCTCAGTCTTGGCAGAAGAAACCCCTTTAATGGAAGCAGCTCCCAAATTGTTCCATTCGAATAAGTCGGTAGAGAAGCCTTTTCCGTTTGCTGAACGAGATTCTGCACTATACTTCTCATACGAATATCCCAACATCACATTCAAGTCGTGCATATTGTTGAAAGTCTTCATATAATTTAAAATACCTTCAAATACCTGCCGAGTTGCCCTGAAATCATACGTAGAAGCAATACCTCCTTCTATTTCTCCCGCATAAGTAGTAGATTTTGGCAAATAAGAGCCTTTGAAATTATGTAACAGTTCAACACCGGCTGTAGCTTTTGCCGTAAATCCTTCAAACGGACGAATTTCAAGAAAAGCCGTCCCGTTGAACTTGTCATTTACCACCTCTTTCTTACGTTCCAGCAAATTGGCCAGCGGGTTATCTCCACGACCACCAGGAACACGCCCGTACGTGCCGTCTTCGTTGTAAGGCTTTACCGTCGGATCGTAACCCATCACACTCAACATTACATTCTCGCCCAAAATATTACCGCTATAAGTCTGAGCATTCGAACGTTCACGATGAGCATACATCGTAGCACCGGCCTTAATAAAATCGTTGATAGTTTGGTCAACATTTATACGTCCGGAAATACGATTAAAATCCGTATTCTTCAAAACACCCTCTTGCTTATAATATCCAAGACTGGTCAAGACTTTTGTCTTTTCGGAGCCGCCACGGAACTGGATGTTATGATCTTGTACCAAAGCAGTCCGCGTACAGACATCCAACCAGTCGGTATCTACGGTAGACTGCAATTGCGACGGCGTATAAGCCCCGTTCGGGTTCCCCGCCTGGCCGTCGATCTCCTGATACAACGCGTTTTGCAAATTCATATAATCCTTTGCATTGATAAAATCGAACGGATTATCCACCTTCTGAGCTCCCAGATAACCACTGTAAGAGATTTTATTTTCACCCGCTTTTCCTCGTTTCGTCGTAATCAATACGACACCATTCGCCCCACGTGCTCCATAAATAGCCGTGGCCGACGCATCTTTCAGTATTTGCATGGACTCAATATCATTCGGGTTCAAATTCAAGCCTTCCGAAGAGGGGAAACCATCCACTACATAAAGCGGTTCATTTGTAGACGAGATTGAGTTGTTACCACGGACACGTACTGAAATAGTACCTCCCGGTGCTTTTGAACTTTGCGACACTTGTACACCGGCCGTTTTACCTTGCAGTGCTTGTGCTGCATTACTTACCGTACCACCCATCACCATATCATCAGCCGATACAGTCGAAACAGCACCTGTCAAATCTTTTTTCTTCACATAGCCGTAACCAATCGCAACCACCTCATTCAGGCCGATTGCTTCTTCAGCCAAACTGACATTTACCACAGGCTGGGTACCTACTTTAATTTCTTTCGTAGTATAACCAATAAAAGAAATAACCAAAGTTGCATTATTAGGTACATCTAGGGTGTACTTACCGCCCACATCAGTAACTGTACCATTTGTGGTTCCTTTCTGCACAACATTGGCACCCGGTATGGGCTCTCCGGCACTGTCCGTTACTACACCCGACACCTTTTTAGCCTGTTGAGTGACCATAACACTTTCATTCTTTGCTTTCGCTGCATCCACTCCACCAGGAATAGCATACGAAGAAACGAGGGAAGATATACATAATCCAGCTATAAGACCGGATCTTGATAACACCTTCCGCGTCTGAGAATCCACTGCTCTTGCAGTAAAATTTTCTTTCAGTAAAGCGTTGTTCATAAATTTAAATTATTAGATTTATATCTGCATACAATTGCATCCCCTTTACAGTAAACTTGTCAGAATACCAACAATTGACCTGAGTTCGATAAGAACTCTTTCATTTTTTTGCCAAATATATAAAAAATACACTAATGTCAGTTTCTTATATTAAAAAAAATAAGAATTTGATACTCTTCTCACTCAAATCTTTATGATATAGAACACCTCTAAAGCCTTTTTTACATATTTCTGTTTTTTAGATATCCCTTTTTTGAAAGAGTTCTTATCGGACTAAATCACTTATTTAAGAAAGGTTACAACGAGTTCCCATCTTAATATTCAAATAACAAGCTGATATAAAATACTTTTTACACAAATAGAGTATACGCCTGCTTAACTTTAAAATACGTTTATTGATCTATTTTACATAAAGCTGGATGCTCAAAATAAAGACAAACCATCCTTTAAATAATATGAACTATCACACCAACTATCACAGCTCATACACATTGTTATTCAACAGATATCAAGCCATGAATGATAGTGTGATAGTTATATTAAACAATACTGAAGTAAAAGAACCTTTTTATTTCTCTATCACCAGCCAGGTATTTCCACGAGCAGGAATAGTCACCGTAATATCTATCGTATAATCGCGATTCAGTTTATAGGCAACCGGAGCATTCTCTTTTTCCCTGATCTTCGCTACATCGGAGATACCAGTGTAATAAAGCGAAAGCCGGATCGTACGGGTGATAGCCCGGTCGGTCGGGTTGAACAACAAGGCAAACCCTTTTTCTTTTTCGTCCGGGTTCACATGCATAAAGCCGTCCCAATCGCGTCCGTCGGCACGGCGCAGGTGGATCAGTTCGCTGTTGAGGATATTACGGTATTTCTTATACCAGTCGATCACCTCGACTACGGCCGCTTTTGTTTCCGGGGTGTCATATAGACGGGGGCCACGGTAACAAGCCTGTACGCCGGCTCCGTAATTCTGGATCATGTGGGCTTTATAGTCGGGGATATGATCTTTCAGAGGTTCCAAGGTAGCGGCCGCTCCACCTCCGTGGTATTGGGTAAGCGGGACGAATGTCCAACACATGCCCGGAAGACGTTCCCACAAACCATCATACATCACCTGACGTCCCAGCACCAACTGACGTTCGCGGGGAAGCGACCAGTTTACCTCACGGTAACCGATACCGACTTTCGATCCGCCATTCAGCATATAACCGCAATCGGGGATGTTGGTATAAATACCGGTTTCACACATCCACTGATACAGGTCGACTATTTGTTTACGTTGTTTCCATTGGGAGTCTTTCAAGCCCTTATGATGTGCATGCGTGGTAGAGGCGCAGACATTCCCCGGATAAGAGCCATCGTTCTCGAAAACAGTCATTCCGGTCTTTTCAAAGAAGCCGCGTATCTTGCGGAAATAATCGTAGCCCCATTCGCTAGAGAGACAGGGGGAACTTCCGAAGATCATACCTCCCCGTTTTCCTGTCTCCGGATTGATTACATCCACTTCATCGCTGATCCACCGGCTGGACAGCAGGGAGTAACCGCCAAGTTCTATTCCTTTGGAATTGGCATATTCGGTAAATTCCTTGAATTTGGCAATGTTCGCTTCACTTTCATCCTCCATATTCATTCCTGAACCGAAGCTGAGGATCACCATTTCGTAGCCGGTTTCGGCACATTGGTCGATCGCCGTTTTCACCACCTTCGGATCGGAAGAGACGCAATGCAGGAAGATCGGGTTCTCAGTTGTCCAGGGAGCGATCTTCCGATACATCCGTTTCTGGAAAAGGCCCTTCCGCTCACGGTCGTCGCTATCGAAAGGCATCAGCCAGGTACGGAAGCTTTCAAATTTACCACCGTCAGGAATATCTTCATCAGGCCCCATAGGCAATTTTACTTCCAGCAGGCACGGTGTCAACAAGGGATAATTACATTGAGAAGTATAACGAGGATCCACGCTCCAGTTTTCCGTCCGTTCCGCTTCCCGTTCGGTAAAACCGAGGAAGGCCCAGTCGCTTTCCACATGGATATTCGGTTTAAGGAACTGCTCCGGCCTTTTCGCTTCTACCGGGGATTCGGGTTCGGCCATAGCCAACTGTTCGAGTGTAAATTCATCCAACGTTATCTGCATTCCGGTTTTATTCTCGATCTCAAACCATTTGCTGATACAGGGAAGGCCGTCATAGAGGGCATAATTCAGTTTGACTTTGACACCTTTCAGATAATCCGGCCCTTCCAGGTAGAAAGAAAGTACTTTACCGGATGTTTCTCCCGGCTTCACAAGCGACCAGCGTTTGTTTGCCCACTGAATGCGGGGCGTTAATTCTGTAATATCAAATCCAGTCACACGGAAAGAATTCGGTAGAATAGTTAAACTGTCTATCCATTTATATTGTGTATAACCATACTCGAATTGTCCGTCGAGACCGCCGAGCGTATAAATCTTATCATCGATCTTCAAAACTCCTTCATTACTAACGGCACGGAGCATGCTTTCGCCTGTCATCTGATTGATCAGATCGACGGTAGCGAGATTCGGATAGATACGGAATATACGACTTACCAGGCCGTTGTAAAGGACAATGTCTTTTCCGTTATGTGTTTGATACACGCCGGCTTGTATGCCTTTGGCATCGAGCAACCAGTCTGTTTGGGGACGTACCACCGGCAGATCGATCGCCGGTAAAGTGGCAATCTTACTTCGCAATGTCCTTTCTATTTCAGCAGGCATTGTCTCAACGGCTCCCTTATAATCGGCATTTACCAGCGAAGGTTTGATCTCGTTATAAGAGAAAACAGGATCGATCCAGTCGGCATGGTCTCCGCTGACGCCATCACCACCATCATCCACAATCAACTCCAATACATCTATTCCGGATACATCGAGTGAGATCTCACGAGCTTTCTCTCCTCCGCGAACCATTCCGCTGTTATACATTTCCTTCCCGTCACCTACCAGACGGAAAACAACACTTCCTTTATCAAAAGAACCGTCCCCGGAACCGACTCCGACAAACTGTTTCTTCCCTCCGGTACCGTCGGTACGGTAAAACAGCATCGTCCCGTCCGTCATCGGAATTTTACTGAAGTCTTCTTTTTTATAATCCAGCGAACGGTCGTTTACACCAACCTTGCAGGTGAATTGCCCGGTGTTCTTTCGCAGGCTCAGTTTGATCTTACTATTTGACTGCACACCGATCCCTTGTCCAAACTGTTCACCGGCCACCGCCAGTTTCTCACCGGTAACGGCTGCATTCTTCATAGGTGATCCATACTGTTGATAAGCCAGAGACAGATCCATCTCAGGCAAAGAAATTGTATTTTGGGCACTTGCGTCCCAAGCAGAGAAGAAAAATCCTCCCATAAGGAGAAATAAAGAAAGAATCTTTTTCATGGTAGTTAAAAGTTAGAATATATATAAGTCCCCAAAGATACTTAAAATATCTCCGGAGACTATATAGGTTACATAGAACATTTTATTTGCCCCAAGCTTCATTGGGAGTATCGCCCAGCCATAATTCCAATACTCCTCCATCCGAAAAGACGGTATGAGGAATCTGAAAAGAATTATATTCCTTTCTGTTAAGCTGTGCACGTTGGATATAGCAATTGGTTGCCGAATTGTTGTAAGTCTTTATCTTGAAAGACTTTCCCTTATAATAATCAGCATCCAACGAAATGGTCACCTCATCAAATACCGGACTGGTTATGTCATATTGCGGATCACGGGAAGAACCACCATCCAGGGCAAACAAGCCGATCGCCATCAAAGAGCTTACACCCCCCATCTGGCCCTGATCCTCATCATGTCCGCCATATCCTCTATCGGGGCCAATTGCTCCATAGGCCTGCTCCTTCACCCGGCGCACCCAATATTGCGTCAACCAGGGTTTTCCGGCATGTGAAAAGACATGGGCGTTCGAACATCCCGGCTGGTTCGCATAGCTGACATAGCCACTACCATATCCATACACAAAATCGGTATCTTCCGATCCCCTGAAAGCATAATCCAATTTACTGCAAAGGCAGTCATTACCCCCCATCATCTTCGCCAGAACAGGGATTGCATGCGAAATTCCGAAGGTGGCCTGCCAGGCATTCGCTTCGACGTATCCGTTACCGCTCAATGGGTCGGTATGAAGCCATTCCCCGTCGGCCTTCTTCGGCAGAATCAATCCCAAATCCTTGTTGAAGGAAGCCGGCCATCCGGTTGCCCGTTTACGGAAATAATCGGCATCCCCTTTCTTTCCCATTTTAGCAGCCATTTCAGACAAAGCCCAATCCTCAAAAGCCCACTGGATCGTCAGTCCTGCATTTCCGGGACAATATCCGTTGCGGACATAAAAGTCCAGTTCCTTATCCATATCCAACGCCAGCATACCTCCTTTGGAGTGATTCCGTTTCATAGCGCGGAAAGCATTCTGCGGATTCCACTTCTTCACAAGCCCTTTCTGGAAAGCACTCGTTATAAGGGATGTGGCCGGACATCCCGACATGATATAAGAGTAGCCACCGGCACAAGGGCCACGGGGAAGCAGGTTGCCGTTTACATCGTACTCGAGCAGGGAAGCTGCAAAGTCATCCAGTACGGAAGGATAAGCCAGTCCCCAAAGCGTATTCAGGTTCCATTGAGTCAACCAGAAGGCATCGGAGTTGTACATATGATGTTTCACTTTTCCCTGTTTGTCCTTTTCCAGTTGCCGCACATGAAAACGGATATTTTTCGTCTGTGCTCCCGACCGGGTTCCGTCCGTATAATCGGGATATTCACCATTATAATCGTCGAGTTTATGTCTTCCCAACAAGGAATGCCATAGATCGGTATAGAACTTCATCTTCTGGTTGTGGCTTCCTCCTTTCACATCGATACGGCCCAGCCATTCATTCCATTCCTGTTGTGAGTTCTGTCGTACCTGGTCAAAGTTCCAGTGGTTGCAGTCCTGCTCCAGGTTCTCCCAGGCATTGTCCGTACTGACATACGATATAGCGACCTTCATCTGCAATTGTTCACCTGCCTGTACCTGATAATTTGCCTTCACGCCGGAAGTAGGGGCATCATGATAACTCATTCCCCGGTTTCTGGGAGTACTCTCTTTCGTCCCCTGTAACTCGTTTATATCCGTAAGCCGCTGTTGGTCTACCCAACCGTCCAAAGCCTTGAAAGGAGTATCGAACGTCACGGCAAAATAGATCCGAACTACATCAGGCCCTCCCCACAACCGTCCGGTGGTATCGAAATAACCTTCTACACTGTTGTTCCCTTTCTTATTCACATGGGCGTTTACCATTGTGGAAGTGCCGACATAACCACCCAAATTCAGCAGGATATCAGCCGGATTGTCTTCCGTATAGGTGAAACGGTAGAAGCTGACACGGTCGGTAGCCGTTTGTTCCACCCACATTTTATATTTATCCAGAAACAACCTGTGATAACCCGGTTGAACAATCTCTCCCTGATGCAGGAAAGAGGATTTCCAGAGTTGTTCGCCGCCTGTCGGGTCTACATCTCCCGTAACCGGCATTACCGTCAACCCGGAAAGCATCCAGCAATGGATCTGTGGGAAACCCAGCACTTCCGTCGAATTATAATTATATCCGCCGCCATACTGATTTTTATTTCTTGTCAGCGGTGCGGCCCCTATCATCCCATAAGGTTGATTTCCGGTGATAAAGAAGAAGTACCGTCCCCGGGCAGTCTCGGTATAAGGATTGACCCAGGATACGTAGTCCGTATAATCATCAGGGGAAGGAAAGACCTCGATCTCTGAAAGTCCTACCTGAGTACCGGCGGCATCGGTCACCTCAAATCGTACCCATTCGACCTGTCTCGATTCAAACTCTACCTCTTTGGGGCTCCCGTCGTTAGCTATTCCCCAAACATTGATCTTACTGCCGTCACTAAAATGCAATACGCCTCCGGCTATATGAGATTCCTTGGCCGGACGGTCATACAAAATGATTTTATTGATATTCACAGGTTGCTCCCAGTCCAACTGTATCCAGGGATAATCAATCTGCCCCCAGAAAGTTTCAGTACTCTTGGATACCCATTCGCCTTTATCCAATACCCGTATCACTCCATCGATTGCCTTGCTTGCATCACGACCGGCATCCACGGAAGAGGAAGCCGACGCACGGGCTTTCGGGGCAATATTATAAGGCGTAGCTTGCATCATTCCCCAAGGGAAACCTCCCAAAAGAAGGAACATAAAAAGTTTCAAATATGTTTTCATAAGATAAAAGACCTTTTGCCGGCCATTCTTTAATTCATTATTACATTTGTTCCGTCAGCAACCTGTAATTTCTTCACCTTATCACCATAACGGACGCTCACCTTTTGTGGTTTGTCCGAATAGATCCGGGCAGAAACCAGTTTTCCTTCTTTCCACTGCATATCTACCGTATATCCTCCACGTGCACGCAGGCCACGTATCTCTCCTGTTTTCCAGCAGGCAGGCAATGCAGGCAGCAGATGAATTTCTCCGTTATGACTTTGCAACAACATTTCGGCAATACCTGCCGTACCTCCGAAATTACCGTCAATCTGGAAAGGCGGATGAATATTGAACAAATTATTTTGAGTAGTTTTGCTCAGCAACATCTGTACATTATTGCCGGCCTCTTCCCCATCTTGCAAACGAGCGTAGAAATTAATCATCCAGGCACGACTCCAGCCGGTATAAGAACCTTGCCGGTTCGATTCGTTCTCATTGTAGAAGCGACGACGTTCTATGGTTTTCCGGGCAGCCTCATACAACTCTTTCTTGTTCGAATTGATCGAAGTACCGGGATAAAGACCAAAGAGATGCGAAATATGGCGGTGACCCGGTTCTACTTCTTCGTAATCTTCAATCCATTCCTGAATAGTCTGATAACGTTTGCTCACCCGTATAGGAGGCAGTTTACGCAAGGTCGCGGAAAGCTGTTTGTCGGTTTTCGGATCGGAGCCTATCACTTTGCCGGCCTTCAGACAAGCATTGAACAACTCGTATATAATCTCGATATCCATCGTTGCGCCATAGGTCAGCATATAATGCTCGCCATTGGGCAACTTGTATCTGTTTTCCGGTGAATTGGAAGGAGCCGTCACCAGATAGCCGTTCTTATCTTCCACCAAATAATCCATGATAAATTCAGCCGCTTCCATCATGGCCGGATAAGCTTCGTTCTTCAGATATTCCTTATCGTTGCTGAAAAGGAAATGTTCCCATTGATGCAAAACCAACCAGGCACCTGCTATCGGGAATGTTCCCCATCCTACTCCATCGGCAATAGCTGTTCGGCCGAAAGGATCGGTCAGGTGATTCATCGTCCAGCCCTTGGCATTATAGGTTTTGCGAGCTGTTACCCTACCCGGTACCCGAAGCGCGTTGATGAAATTTGAAAAAGGTTCTACCGTCTCCGACAGATTGCATACTTCAGCCGGCCAGTAGTTCATCTGAATATTAATATTCGTATGGAAATCGGAACTCCAGGCAGCATACATATCTTCGTTCCACAATCCTTGCAAATTGGCCGGAAG
Organism: Parabacteroides sp. HGS0025; assembly: GCF_000969845.1. Taxonomy (NCBI): domain Bacteria; kingdom Pseudomonadati; phylum Bacteroidota; class Bacteroidia; order Bacteroidales; family Tannerellaceae; genus Parabacteroides; species Parabacteroides sp. HGS0025. The sequence goes on along the minus strand of NZ_KQ033903.1, from coordinate 1,218,123 downwards.
TACACCCGGTGTCCGGGAGGAATTCATCAGCAGATAACGTCCGTACTGGAAATAAAGAGTAATAAGAGAAAGATCGGTTTCTCCGTTCTTCACCCGTTCCAACCGGCGGTCGGTCGGCAATACGGAAGATTCCCCCATGTTGAACGTCACCCGGTTGAACAGACTACTATGCTCTGTTATATGTGTTTGTTTAATCTTTTCATAAGAATCCTTACCCAACCGAGCAAGGATACGTTGGCAAGTTTCCGACGGATTGATTTCCCGGTCAACATCCAGTTGCGACAGATTATAGTCTGTAGCCGCCGTCAGGAAAAAGACAACCTCATCGGCTTTTTCCACATAAAACCCATTATTCAGTGTCATCAGTTGTCCGCCTTTATGAAACCCGGCAATCCGGCCGGCAAAACGCATATGTGGACCGATTGCACCTGTTTCCGCTTCCGGCAAATCTACAATCTGCCCCTTTATCTCCAACTCGTTGGCCGAAACCGGATAAGCTGTAGCATCCTGTTCCCTGTCATAATGCAACCGGAACGTCAAAGCCCCCGGCCTGTCAGCCGACAAACGAATAACGACAACATCATTTTCAGCAGAGACGAACACTTCACGTTTATAAGTCACCTGGCTTAACGCATAGGAGACAGAGGTGATGCCGGTCTCCAGATCCAATTCCCGCTTGTAGCCGGAAACAGCCGGATTGACGCTGCCGGTCAATAAGTCTATATAAATATTACCAAACGATTGATAAGAACGAATACGCAACGGATCGCTTTTCATGTATTTCTCCGACAGTTCCACCGCCTTTCCGATCTCTCCATTTAACAGCAATTGTTGTATTTCGGGTAGTTTAGCGGCAGACTCTGCATTGGCGTCACTCTTAGCTCCGGCCCATAGGCTTTCTTCATTCAACTGAATGGTTTCGCGGCGGTAATCGCCATACACCATCGCTCCCAAACGACCGTTCCCGACGGGTAAAGCTTCGTTCCAATCTTTTGCCGGCTTGTCATACCACAATCGGCAATCCTGATGTTGCGCCGATAACATGGTCGAAACTGTACAACAAAGAATGATAAATAGATTTCGTTTCATAAATATAGTAGTACTTTATTATCCAACGCAAATATAAATTACCATGTTTCCTTAGAAAATAGCAAATAACTGCCTATTCGGTGGACTATTATTGTTTACAGAACCTTGTTTTCAATCAGAATCGTACAGGCTTTATTTTGACCGCGGATAAACTAACATCTTGACGGTTGCCTTCTAATAATCGAACAGAAACAGTATGTTTACCCGGTTTATCAAAACGTATCCAACCAACAGGCTTAAATCCGTAAATAGAGGAAGAGCCTTGCTGATTCTGTATCCGGAGACCTTCATCCGTACTGATCTCCCATACCTGACGCCCATTACCCTTTACTTTCAAATCAACATGATATATCCCAGGATCTTTAACTTCTATTTCCCAAGTAACATTGCCATCTTTAAACAGATCACTCACACAATAAACATGCTTCCACTCTCCGAATTTCTCCATCCAACTTTCTTTTCGTATCGTACAATCCTTAGCAGATGCAAATTTCACAGAGAGCTCTTCTATACCGGTTTCAGGGTCTGGAGCAATTGTGTTATCCACTACAATGTCCCCTTTTATTGTCAGTTCGATAATAGAGATCATCGGGTCCGGTGCTTTATGAGGAATATCCAGTACTGTCCATGAGCTTTCTTTCGAAATCTTTACCTTATGCGGCTTCTTTTCACCGATAATGGCAGCAGATATTATTTCCGATTTAAGGCCGGGAATATATAATTTGCCAGTCGCAGGCCAGTCATATACTGCCAGATAAAGTTTATTATCTTGGCAGACTACATCTCCCCAAGGTAAGGCATGTTTCCAAGGAGACGGATCGGCACCGTAAATCATTTGCGGATACTTTCCGATCCATTTGCCGGATGAAAGAAGCGTCTGTTCCGCATAGTCCGGAACATTTCCCAGTCCATCAGGACCAATATTCATCATATAGGTTCCTCCACGTGCTATTGTGGATATCAGATACATCAGGATCTGTTTAGGAGTTTTCCAATTCTGATCGTACCAGGCATATCCCCATGCATCGTTCGTCACATCCACACTTTCCCACAGACCGTCTATGTTTTCCAAAGGGACTTCCATATCACCCAACGTCTGATAATCCCCCAGATTATAACCTATACGACCGGAAACCAGTGCACCAGGTTGGTTCTTATGAACGACCTCCACCAATTTTTCGGCATACTTCTGAGGAATACCTCCCGGCGTATCAAACCAGATGAGTTCTATATCTCCATAGTTCTTTGTTATTTCCTCCACTTGCGGAAGACACTTCTCATGGAAATAATCATCAAATGTTTTCGGATTTCCTTTTGCATCCACACGCGATGCGCCGGAAGCTCCGGGAGTAGTCCAATCTTGATTGTGGGAATAATAAAACCCAAAGCCCAATCCCAACTGCTTACAGGCATCAGCCAATTCCTTCATCGGATCGCGGCCAAAGGGAGTCGCATCTACAATATTGAACTCATCGCATTGTGAATCGAACATGGCAAAACCGTCATGGTGTTTACTTGTAATGATAATATACTTCATTCCGGCATCTTTCGCCAACCGGGCAATCTTCATGGCATCGAATTGCGAGGGATTGAACTCTCGGGCTACTGCTTTATATTCATTTTTATCTGCATTCGCCATATTTACATCCATCATCCACTCTCCGATTCCATAATAGGTTTTTCCCTGCCATTTATTCCCCAAATGAGAGAAAAGCCCCCAATGGATAAACATGGCGTAATTTCCCCATTCGAAAAGATGTCCGCGTACATTTGTTACATTTGTCGCCTTCGCTTGCTGCTCACCCCACATTTTATCCATTCTCTGCTGACTAGATAGGGGAGAGATTGAAATCATAGAAACAACTATACACCCCAAAATAGTCTTCAGAATACACGATCTAAACATAGATGTTCCCAATCGGGATCTTTGGAATATTGTATATACATTCATTATTATAATACCTTATTATTTTTGCATGGAGATGCGTGCCACAAAACCTCCCCCCGACATCAATTCTTCCTTTATTCGCTGTCCGGAATGTATTTTACTTTTCTTCACCTCGATCTGTTTCCGATTACCGGGAGTATCCGAAGCTATTTCTATCTTATATTTACCTTTAGGCAAGAAGTCCAACTTTGCATCAAACGTCCTGGTAGTCTCTCCGTTAAGAACGGTCAGATACCAGACATCTCCCTTTCTCCGGGCCAGAGCAGCCAACTGTCCGATCTCACTTTCCGGCAATACGATCGTTTCATCCCAGGTTACCGGCACACTTTCTATAAACGATCTACCCGGACACGACAGCATATCTTCCATATCTGCCGCAAAGATCAACATCGGAGAAGTGAACATATAAATTGACGACAACTGATGTCCAAAGGTCACGGATGGATGACAAAAAGCACGAAAATTCATCGGTGTATAATCAGCCGGCCCAACCAGCCAGCGGGTAAATGGCAATACCGTATTATGATAAGGCCAGGGCGGACCCGGAGCCCAGCTGTTCTCTCCGCCCACACACTCCAGTCCTCTTACAGCTTCTTTCGCCAGCAAGTTCGGGTAGGTATACGAATCGCCTGTAGGCTTATTCACACCATGAAAGATAACCATCAATTTTTCTTTGGCTGCAGCTTTCAGAATATCCTCCATCAGATTGACCGTAAAAGCATTCTCTGTATGGAAAAAGTCTATTTTCAACCCTTTCACCCCTACTTCCGCACACTTCTTCATAAAGTCGGCACGCTCCTCTGCATCGACCAAACCCACATCAGATTTATTTCCAAACCGAGGAGACGAGGAACGCCATACCCAGATATCTACATTCTTTTTCCCTGCATAATCCACCAGTTCCTTCAACATCTCCCACTTGGTCCGACCGTTTGCATCTTTTTCCGTTTGTTGCCACAACTCCCAGCCATCATCCACAACAACAGACTCGATTCCCAGTTCAGCACATCCGTCCACATATTTTTTATGATTGGCTACACTCAGCCGGTCATTACCTTCCACCAACCAAGTGAATGTTGCTCTGCCCGGTTTGATCCAGTCAGTCTTCGCCCCGTCAGGGAAAAGTGTTTTATCCGGTTGGTCGGATACCTGTTCAATAATCCGGTTATTCACCAAGCCATTCAAATCTTTTGCCAACATAAGTATACGCCAGGGGGTTACAATTTCTTTACTCTGGTCTTTCGGAGAAACAATCCATGGCGTATCACGTACTTCTTCATGCCAGTATTTCGTAGGCGGAAGACCGGTTATTATTCCAGTTTCCACATGCCCTTTATTTTCTACATAGCCAAATTGTACACGGTTCGGAGCTGTTCCAAATAGTACCGCTCCGTGATAATTGAACAGATTCGCTTCCGTGATCGCTGCATAAACTCCATTCGGTAAATGAAAAGTGGCAGGCGGTGCCAGCAATTCACCAGTGATATGATCGGTCTCCCGTTCCTGATATTGTTGCAGCCAGCCATACTGGAAAGGACCGCTGGCATACCAGGTCTTAGTTTTTGACGGAAAGATAAATGAAGTTTCCTCTCCATAAATACAGGCAGGACCTTCTACCGGAATACGGTAACGCAAGGCAATACCATCAGGAAATATCCGGGCATCCAGATAAAAAAGGCTTCCGTCGGCTTGCTGTAACTGATAAACAAGCGTATTATTTTCCTTTTTTTCCTTGTTAAGCAGCTGAACGTCTTTTCCCAGCTGACGGTGATCGACATTCAAACCTAAAGGAGCTTCCCGAATAACTGAATTTTCCTCATAAGAGACATCCAGCACCAATTGTTTATCGGCATTCGCCTCTATTTTCAATTTTACCGGGGTAGCACCAGATACTGCGTCTACGACCTTCGCTTTTACTATCTGATTTACATTTAACAAAAGCAATGCAATTACTAAAAACTTAGATATACTATTGTTCATTTTAAGTGATATTAGATTTTCAAACATTGAAATGGTAAAAATAGGAAACAAACCCAGCATAAGTCTTCACAAAATACGAGCATTATTTTGCAAAATCCAGGATTTAGGGTACAGTTTTTACTGTATTCCAAATCCTGGATATAAACGCTTCGGTTTTATTTTGAACTATTATTTTATTTACCAGTCATAAAACGAAAATTATAATCACTGAACGACCAGACTTTCGTCCCTTCAGGAATAATAGCTTTTCCTGTTTTATCGCCATTCGTATTTACATCCACTTTCAATACAATACGAGAGAAATCTCCTTTTTCATAATCGAATGTCTTTCCATCATCATCATATAAATTATAAGAAGAGGAAGTTTTACCATAGTGACGAACTTCCAGCGGAAGTTTCTCATCCTTCACTTTTGTCACAGCAGGCCATAGAGGAATGATTCCCCCTTCTTTCACATATACAGGGATCTTTGACAAGCCAGGAGAGACCGTTATCACCTCCCCTTCCCCTGCAAACTCACCGGTATAGAAATCATACCACTTACCTTGCGGAAGGATCACCTGGCGTTCTTTCTCACCGGCAAACAAAGGAGCGACAAGTAAACTCGGACCTACCATAAACTGGTCTTTAACCTCCCGCTTAACAGCCATCGCATACGGATTAGCTGTCGCATCCAATACCCCCTTTTCTGTTTGGATATCCGCTTGGTAGCCTTCTTCCAGATTCATGGCACGCATGGGAGGAGTTCCTTCAAAGGTGTAATCGGCAAAAGCTGTATAGAGATAAGGGATCAACTGCATACGTAACTGCGCAATCTCACGTACTTCTTTTTCCACTTCCGGAAAACTCCAGGGCTTTGTTCCGTCCGCCCAGGCATCCAATTGAGCTACAGGAGAAAAACAAACGGTCTGCATCCGTCTTAACCACTCCTCTCCCGTCCCGGAAGATCTAACCTCGGGCGTCCAAAGAACACCGATGAAAGAACTGTTTATCAGTGCTGTTATAAAATCACGATGAGCATAATAATCGTTATAAATGACATAAGGGTACGAACTCGTCCCTGCATTCCCAGCACGGACTAATCCATAAGTTCGCGTATTACGTTTACGGAACATGTCCATTGTAACACTTTGCATCAGGGAACCATATATCTGACGCATCTGTTCTGCCGGCATACCGGATGGAAAAGAGGCAACATCCGGCCAAAGCCAGAAATCATAACCGTCATTTTCATCCATCTTATATCCGCTAATGCCTTTATCCAACTGATGTTTCTCAAAATGCTCCACCATGATCTTCTGTGCTGCGGGCATCGAATAATCGGGGACAATCCCGCACCACACCGTATGCGATCCGGTATAGGGTTCGATTTTATCGTACAGTTCACCATCTGGTGATACATAAGGATTGATCCATACATTCGTTTTTATATACTGGTCATTCAGATTTTTCACAAAGTGATCCGGATCCGGGAAACGAACTCTATCCCATTCGTAAGTGCATGGATAGGAGCGGCTCATCCAACCAGGTTCAAGTCCGACTACACTCAACGGGAAACCTCGTTTTTCAAATTGAGCAACTTCTTCATTCACTTCCTTATCGGAGAATAAAGAAGGTACACGATGCCAAAAGCCAAGTCCCCATCTCGGAGGTAATGCACCGCCACCGTTATACAAATTAAAACGACGAACTACATCCAACATCGTCGGTCCGGCAAACAGGACAACTTCTACTCCTTCTGCCGGAATCAGAAACTCCAGATTATCCGAATACGGCTGGGCTTCCCAATTCTTGTCTGTATTCCGGTCTCTTACGACTGGTGGGTTCTTGCTGTCTTTCCTCACACTCGTACCTACCCATGTATCTATGTATCTGGCTGAATTGATAAAGGCACCATATCCCCTAGAAGAAACAAAAAATGGAACCGGAGTGTGTGTACGTCCATCATCTTTTCCGGTATAATGATCTACATGCAGACGCATGATCCGTCCTCTCTGTTCAACCGTTTTAAAATTCAGGCCCAAACCGAATATCTTCTCATCCTTTTCCAGAGGGAAACGGATATAGGTTTTCCCATCGACCACTTCAAAACTGATATCCTCTTGGGAGACAGGCAGGGAGGCTTCTCCCATTTTCCTGATAGCATCGAACTTGGGACTAATATTCAATTCACTCAGCAGGTTAATCTTCTCAGGAGTACCGACAGAAACATTCCACACGCCTGCTACCTCTTCTTTCCATTCGACTCCTCCTTTGTTTTGAGGAGAATTATTACATGCACTCAAAATGCAAAGAGTACAGATTGCTACAAAATATCTTCTCATATATCTCATTTAAAAGAAGGCAGAATCACAGGGTTCTGCCTTCTGTAATTATAAAATTAATCTAACGGATTGAACGTTCCACCGCTCCAGCCTTGCGTCTGCTCCATTTTGGAGTTCGTTTCCAGATACTTGTTAGGTATCGCATAGAAATAATAATTGTCTTTAAAATCAATCGTAAAGTTCTTATCCAGGATAACCAGCGAGTCTCTGAAGTAAGTAGCATAATCATTCTCAAAATCAGCCGTATCCTTTATCTTATTAAATTCTTCTTCCGGTATATTTAGTTTTGGCAGGACACCATGACGTACTTTCCCATTCAACTCAGCCTCAAACAACCGACGGCGGCGCAAATCCCAATAACGTTTACCCTCAAAAGATAGTTCTAACTTCCTCTCCAGCATGATTGCATCAATCATTTGCCCTGACGATAACTCCGGCTTTAATCCATACATGCCATTATCACCTGCAAGTATACCGGCTCTTGCCCTGATCGCTTTCAATACATCATAGGCCTCATCCGTCTTACCCAGCATAGCTGCACATTCTGCATAGTTCAGCAACACCTCAGCATGCCGAATCTCGATCCAGTCTGTACTACTTCTTTCTGTATAATAAGAGGTATAGCTTGTCTCAACAGCCTTTCTACAATAAAAACCTGTTGCTGTGGGATTATTCAATTCAGCCCCCACATACGTCCATTGTTTTCTGCCTGCTTTACCACTCAATTCCCAAGTACAGCTATTGTAAGCGATAGTCATATTGAAACGCGGATCTCTGTTCTTCCAATATAAAACAGGATCATAATCGGTAGATTCAGTGATAGGAACACCTGTTATCATTGGATATGACTCTACCATCTCCAAAGTCGGATGATTCGCTCCTGTATAATTTTGTGCCTCAGACAAAGGACGGGTCGCTGCATTCCATTTGTTCGTAGCCCCCGGTTCCTGGTATCTGCGTCCCCAGATAACTTCTCTGTTCATTTCATCATACCATATCTTTTCATAATCGGCATATAATCCGTAGCCATTCGCTTCCAGTTCTTCTTTTGCCTGTTTATTGACCTTATATGCTACCTCCCAACGATCCGTCAGGTTATCAGGATTGAACTGAGGGCTGGCATAATACAATAAAACACGTCCTTTCAAAGCCAATGCTGCAGCTTTGGTTGCCCGTCCCAAATCATCACCAGTCCAACTCCAGGGAAGATTTTCATAAGCATAATCCAGGTCCTTGATGATAATATCGATACACTCAGACGTTTTATTACGTGACACCAGTAAGTCATCAGTCAGTTTCTGTGGTAACAACAACATAGGGACACCGCCATACACACGCACCATACAGAAATAACGCCAGGCGCGAAGGATAGAAGCCTGAGCTTTCAGGTTTGTACAGGTCTCCGTGTCTATAGCCTCATTATTCTCCAGTTTTTCAAATAACATATTAATATTACGAATATCTTCATAATACCAATAATCGCTTGAAGCTGTCGTTAACTGACCGTACATCACACCGCCGCCGCCATCGGATTCATCCGAATAAGATGAATAAAAAATAGAATTAGCACCATCTCCATCCCTATCTTGCTCTCCTTCCCATTTGGGCAGATTCTTTTCATACAACCTGTTCAGGTAAGCTGTTGCATATTTGGCATCTCCCCAAACCTGGTCGTCTGTCACAGCAGATAAATCCTTTTTATTCAGGATATCTGAACAACTCACACTCATAGCTAACAATGAGCCGTATAATAAATATTTGATCGTCATAATGCTTTAATTTTAATATTAGAAACTAAGGTTCACACCAAAAGAGTAACTCTTCATCATAGGATAATCGAAAATCGTCGAACTTTCCGGATCGTAATATTTCACCTTATTTTGAAGCAAACACAGGTTATTTCCAGTCAGAAAGAATTTCAGCTGGGCAACCCCCAATTTAGTCAACACCGATTTAGGCAACGCATAAGAAAGATTCACATTTTTCAAACGCAGGAAAGAACCGTTACGCATCCAGAATGTCGATTCCTCACCAGCTGCATTACGAGAGGCACGCGGAAAAGCAGCACCTACATTTTCCGGAGTCCAGTGGTCAGTCCAAAAATCGAAGTTCGTTTCCTGCGGACGTGCCTGAGCACCTCTCATAGCGATCATCACGTCATGTCCGGCTACTCCCTGTAAGAATATATCCAAAGAAATACCTTTCCATGAACCGCCTAAAGAAATACCGTAGTTCAGAGGAGGTGTCGTATGGTTTATAATCCAGTCTTTATCATTATCATCGATCACACCGTCGGGCTCATCACTGTTCGCTCCACGCAAATCCTTATAGTTCAGCATACCTAATTCGGGTTTCTGACCAAAGATTGTATATCCTTCCGGCAGCGCATCCAAGTCCGCCTGTGTACGGATAATATCCGTTGCAATATATCCCATTTTACGATCTGTGCTATAACCGATCTCAGACTTATAAGAACGAAGATTCTCCGCCTCATCTTTTGTGATCACCTCATTCACCGCATATCCCAGATTTCCTTTTACATAATACTTAAAGTCATCTCCAATTCTGTCATTATAGCCCAATTCTACTTCAAAACCTCTAGCATCGATCACTCCATAGTTTTCAGAAGGCATCTTCGCGCCAAAAGTAGCTGGAATACTGGCAGCCCGATCTCCCAAAATATCATATGTATGCCTGTAGAATGCATCTACTGTCATCGAAAGCTTATTGTTCAGGAAAGTAGCATCAAGACCGAAATTGTATGTCAAAGACTTTTCCCAGGTAATATCCACATTAGGAATTACATCTGCAGCAACTCCACTGCTCAACGAACCGAAATATGCTCCGTTCACCAGATTATAACGCTGCATCCATTGCCATCCGCTAATCGCATTCTTATCTTTCAATACGATGCCGTCATTTCCCAACAATCCGATAGATGTTCTTAATTTCAGATAGTTGATAAACTTTACATTCTCTTTGAAGAATTTCTCTTCCGATACTCTCCATGCCAATGAAGCAGACGGGAAAAATCCCCAGCGGTTTTTAGGAGCAAAATTGACAGAACCGTCATAACGGAAAGAGGCTTCCACCAGATACCTGTCATCATAACCATAATTCAGGCGACCAATATAAGAGATACGTCCTGTTTCTTCACCTTTTCCGTCCACTGTCGAGTTCTTTGAGTCAGAACTACCGGCAAACAACTGGTCCACCGCAGAGGAGATAAAGTAATTTCTCACGCCGTTAAACCAATCCACCGTTCCTTCCGACTGTTCATATACAAATAATGCCCCTACATCATGTTTACCGAATTTATTAGCATATGTAATATATCCATTTAACTGATAACTGTCACGGGTATCATACTTCTCTTCCAAGAAGTCACCGTCAGATCTCACTTTGACACGGTCTATTACATCTGTTATAATATGATTGTGGCCGCCTGTCATTTTATATTCATATAATGAATAAGGACGGTTGAATTGTTTTATAAAAGTGTGCCTATCATATTTATTAAATAATAATTTAAGGCTCAAACCTTTGACAAAGGGGACATTATATTGTAATGAAATATTCGCCTCATAATTGGAATATTTCTTTCTGTTATAACCGGTATTACCTCCCAACAGCTCAATCGGATGCCATTCCACAAAACTTCCGGTAGGCTTCCCATTAATATAGGGAGGCACCTGTCCTGTCCGGAAAAGCAACCCCCTGTAGAGGTTATCCATCTTATCAGAATCATTGTCGTATCTCCAATATGGTTTATCATCGTTTCTTGTATCCATATTCAGATTCAGAGAAACGATCAGGTCTTTTGTTATGTTCGCTTCCAGATTACTTCTCAGATTATATTTCTTGAAACTCAGATTATCAAAAGAACCTGTTTCATAGTAATAGTTACCGCCAATGAAATAACGGACACGTTCGTTACCTCCACTGACATTCAAAGAATGCCTGGTTACCAACGGTTGCTTCCATGCTTCATCCAACCAGTTATAATTGTTATTTTTGAAGTACTCCAACTCGTCATCCGTATAATAACTCAAATCCGTAGGATCGACATTTTCCACAATCCTGTTATCATTTATAAAAACTGCCTGGTTGTAAGCATTCTGTGTTTCCGGAATCATAGTTGCATCCGATAAACCGATAGAACCGGAATAAGCGATGGTTGGCTTTCCTATTTTACCTTTCTTGGTAGTAACCAACACAACACCGTTTGCAGCACGTGCTCCGTAAATAGCAGCAGACGCTCCGTCTTTCAAGACAGACAGATTTTCCACTTCACTTGCATCCAAGCCGTCAAAAGCAAATTTGTCTCTGACAATCCCATCAATTACATATAAAGGAGCCGAATCATTCCAGGTTCCTTTAGAACGTACCGTCATATCGGCACCGGCACCGGGTTTACCTCCGGACTGTGTCAACAATACCCCCGCCATCTTACCGACAAGTGCACTAGATAAACTACCTGCGGGAGAATCTTGAATATCCTCCGCGCTGACAGAAGATATCGACCCGGTCAGATTCACTTTTTTCTGGATACCATATCCAACAACGACCACTTCTTCCAGATTTTGGGTATCTTCCAGTAGTTTCACATTAACAGAAGCTCCTTCGCGTACAGGCACTTCCTGACTGATATAGCCGATGTAGGAAATCAGAAGAGTTTTTCCGGAAACATTATCCAGAGTATATTTCCCATCGATATCTGTAATTGTTCCATTCGTTGTTCCTTTCTCTACCACGTTGGCACCGATAATCGGCTCACCGCTAGTATCTGTAACCACACCTGTAATATTTCCTTTTTTCCCCTGTGCCACAACCGGCATTCCCGGACCACCACTCTTTTCCGCCGGGTTGATCAGAATAAGATTATTCTCTGTGATCTCATACTTGATCCCTTCCTTTGCAAACAGACGGTTCAGGATCGTTTCGACACTCTGGTCTTTCTCGCGGACAGAGACTTTCTTATCTAGGTTGATTTTTCCACTCTCATAAATAAACCGGAACTCGGACTGATTCTCTATCAGGAAAAGGATTTCCTTGATGGACTGATTGTTTACGTTCAACGATAATTTCGTCTTTTGGGAATAAACGGTAGCCGAGATATTGAGCGAGAAAGCAATTAAAGCTAATGTTGTCAATCTCATAATAGCGTATACCTTTTTAAGGGTCGGATACGATTCCGACCTTGACAAATTAAAAAATTTCATATATTTGTAATTTGATTGTTAGTTAACAATAGTGCTGGACACACTGTGTATTAATGATCAAAAAATAGGACGGGAAGTGTTGCTGCATTTCCCGTTTTTCGTGCTTCATGGTTGTTACTTCATAGGCAAACTTATTTAGGGGTTATACTTATATTTTTTCCTTTCACGTGATAGGCTATGTTACTTAAATGGGATAAGGCCTCCAATACATCTGCAATTGTTTCTTCCTGTATTACACCATTGTAATGTATATTTTTACCTAAATCTCCCTGAATATGAATATCGACATTATACCATCTTTCTAAATATTTACAGACATCCCCCAATGACATATCATCCATGTAAAGCTTATTATTCAGCCATCCATAAGAATGGGACAAATCACCACTAAGCTGTTTCAATGTACTAGTCCGCTTATCGAACTCTGCCATATCACCTGCTTTCATCTTCAGTTTGTCATTATTATGTCCCAGTTCAATATGCCCCTCCACCAACGAAGCTTGTATAGTCGGGTCATCTGCATACGCTTTCAGGTTAAAAGATGTACCTAATACTTTCACCTCTACTCCATCAGTCATTTTCACAATAAAAGGGATTTTACTTTTCGATACATCAAAATATCCTTCCCCCTGGAAACGAACTTCCCGAATTTTCTTCTTCGAGTTATACACATAGGTAATATCCGACCCTGAATTCAACTTTACGACCGACCCGTCAGGCAACGCTATTTCCGAACGGTTCCCGTAATCGGCGGTCAAGCTGACAGAGATATCCTGCTCCCTATCAAATACTCCGGTAACAGAAAGAACAACCATCAATAAGACAGAGGCTGCGATACCTGACAATGTATAATAAATATTATTCATACGTTTCCGGAGAAGAGCCTTCTGTCTGTTAGACGTATCTACTTTCTCCCAGGCACGATCCACATTAAAAACACCGGGATCCATATAATGTCCGGATTCCTTCCAGATCCTGCGATACCGCTCCAGTTCCTGACAGTTCTCCCCATTTCGATCCAACCATTCCTGTAGGATCGGGTCGGTGACCTCTTTTTCACCGCTGAGCAGGTAATCTATTATATGATCACTTATATGTTCTTTTTCTTCCATGAATCTTCCTTTTATAATTAAGACACAGTAAAACAAAAAAGGTCCTATACGGACCTAAAAAATTTTATATACCTTTTACTTCAAGGCACTTTTTCAATCTCTGGAGAGATACCCATATCTGATTTTTAATTGTTTTGACTGAAATGGATAACTGGTCTGCAATCTCTTTTTGCTTCAGCCCTTTTACGCGGTGAAGGAGTAACACCTCTTTACACCTGCCAGGCAGCAGGTTGATACAATCGTAAAGAGCCATGCGAAATTCTTCAGTCTCAAGCGGATTTTCTTCGTAATAAGGAAGTTCTTCTTCCCGGTTCTCTAAAACTGTTTTGTAATTTGTTCGCGTACGAATATGATTCAATGCCAGATTTCTCGCCATCTTATACAGGTAGCCGGAAACATTCTCTCCAACCAATATCCTCTTCCGGTTGTTCCAAAGGGTAAGGAATAGTTCCTGCACAACATCCTCAGCATCCTCTTTCTCTCCTAACAGACGATAGGCATAACAACACAGACGGCTGTAGTAACGGACAAACAGCTTATTGTAACTGGTGTAATCATCATTTGCGATTGCAGCAATTAGTTTATCATCTGTAATAGAGATATTCAATATATATTAAGTTAAATATTCAACAAATATTATTCTGTAATTATCACGACTATTTCTTAATGATATGGCTGTATGAGCTAATTAAAATCTTTTTCTATATAATTGCACGCTATAATCCAATGCAAATGTAGACTTATTTTTGTTATAAAAAATAGTATAAAACTACTTATTTGATGGACTATCCTCTGATCCGCCAATCACCTCTTACCGAAGCTGCCACAAATCGTAAAAGTTCGCAATGCCCGGCAATATCCATTATTCCTTTTTTATCAATTCACTTTCACGATACCTTTACAAAGAAAAGTAGTATATCTTCATGCCCCAATATTCATGCTTAGGTAAAATACACAAAACAGCTAGGTTTTTTACATCGCATGCAGGAAAAGAAAAAAGCAAGATAGATTGTTATTTCCCATATGACAAGCAAAGAGTTTATCGTTTTGTCCTTATATTTGTCTCAAATAAAATAAGTTCGATATGGAAAAAGAAACAGAAGAGAAAATCCAAAAGAACGTTCACCAGGGTTCGAACGTCCGCAAATTACGTAATATAATGGGGATCAAACAGAGCTCATTAGCGAAAGATCTCGGCACTACTCAGCAAGCGGTTTCACGTATCGAAAGCCAACGGGTGATCGAAAAAGATACCTTGATCCAAATCGCGAACATCTTAAATATTTCCCCCAAGATCATTGAAGAACTGGATGAAAATCCGCTGTCAGTTATTATTGAAAATAATAATTTTGAAAGTGGAAGCTATAATACAGGAATAATTTCAAATGATCAATACAATCAAAATACCATTCATCCTTTAGAGAAGATAATGGAGTTGAACAAACAAGCCACCGACCTTTTTGAACGCATGCTGGCCGTTGAAAAAGAAAAGTCCGCTTTGCTAGAACAATTATTGAAGGAGAAAGGGTAATATTCATGGTTACAACCCGATATAACCTGAATTTCATCCCAAAGAAAAGATAAGATCCCGTCATAGTAATTGCTTGTCGACAATTATAAACAAATCTGTCGATAATTGTGAGCAAGCTTGCCGATAACTATCAACAAGCTTGCCGACAATTATCGACAGTAAAATAGTACAACAAAACAACAGCACATTGTTACCGTTCTAATCAGATACCGGTATAACAATATTCCTTGCTTCCTGCCCATTATTATCTATCATTTTCCGGTAACAACCTTAAATGTTGCCAGATTACCTTTATGGTCTGTCGGCCAGATTCCTTTCGGAGTGAAGAACTTGTCCTGAGAATCACTCTCTTCTATCTTTCCACGGATGACAGTTTCAGACGGCCCAACCAGAATACTTTTTTTCAAAGAAAGTGTTGCATAGGTCGGATAATAATAAATAAAATCAATACGATCCCGTTCATCAACATCCGGAGCCCATGCCAGCTTCTCCAACTTTGCCTCTTCAGCCAATTTATTGCCAGCCGGGAATGTGAATCCCGGATATGCAACCGGATCCGGATATTTCTCACGGTAAACATCTTTAAATCCGGCATTATGCAGCATGACAGAACAATCCCAATTAATAACGGCACCATTATGATCCCATAGGTCTTTGGTATTCGCCTGCCAATCCAAATGAGAAGGTTCGTTGAAATCACCTCCCATAATAACAGGAATACCCTTTTGTATTTCAGCCAATGCATCCTGAATAAAAGCAGAGATACTTTCATCCCGGTATGCTAATCGATTAGCCTCCAAAACTGTTTTTTCATCCGTTACCGGAGAATCTATTTTTTCCCAACTCATACCACTGTATCCACGAGGCATATAACATTCATAATGCAAATAATCCAGATGGCAGGAATAGAAAGAAACCGGTTGTCCGGCAATCGTAATTGCAGCTTTCAACATTGCCCTACTCTCATCACCGGGGACAATACAGCATTTTACGATACTATCCGGTTTATACTTTGTTAAAAGACCAACTACCATCCCCAAAGTCTCCCCATAATAATGCTTTCCTCGTTTTTCTAAGTCCTTCAAAATTCTAGGCATGAACATTTTCCCATCAAAATCTCTGATTTCACACAAGAAAACAACATCAGCATCAACCTCATCCAAAACATCGAGAATGCCCTGGTATCCATTCGGAACTTTCGAGCCCTCATGCCATAAGTTCATCTGGAAAACAGTAAAAGTATCATTTATTTTTTCCGCATTTATCCATACCGGCACACTCAGCAGGTAAAGTAATAAAAATAATATCTTTTTCATATAATCATCTCTTTTCAATAAAAACTATTTCAACAACCACATCACGTTATTAACATTATCCGTCCCACCCCATTGACGATCCAATGCTGCAAGATATT
This sequence comes from Parabacteroides sp. HGS0025, assembly GCF_000969845.1. Taxonomy (NCBI): domain Bacteria; kingdom Pseudomonadati; phylum Bacteroidota; class Bacteroidia; order Bacteroidales; family Tannerellaceae; genus Parabacteroides; species Parabacteroides sp. HGS0025. Next base: position 1,201,503 of record NZ_KQ033903.1, on the reverse strand, counting down.
GTTCCTTATTATATAATAATTCGTTCTCCGGATATTGCCAGCGCATCGGAATTTTAGTCTTATCATCATTCAGGTTCGTATTCGGATTTATCGGGAACTCCGGATAAGTATTCCGACGATAGTCATAATAATCATCATATTGCATATGATAATAGCGAGCAATATAGGCCTGAATCCAGACCTGTTTCAAACGATCCATCTGCGTCCCTTTCGCATTATAAGCCACATAAGAACCTTTCAAATAACGATCAATATACTCATCTGTTATTTCTCTTCCATTCCGATATTCCGCAGGAACAGTAGTACGCACAAAATTGAAAGAAGCACGGATACCTTCTTCATAATATTTCTGTGCATCTCCTTTTATCCATCCACGCTCTATCGCTTCTGCAATCGTAAAGTTCATATCTGCATATCCTAAACGAATATAAGGTACCCCTGCATAACTTAAGCGGTATACACCATTAGGGCGCGAATGCAACTTATTTGCAATCTTTTTAGATTCTTCTCCAAATACAGCAGCAACATCCAATCCCTGATAAGCATTCCAGTCACTCGGCTCCAATAGTTCCTGTCCCGGAGCCAGATACAGTTCATCGGTCATAGCCTGAGCCGGAGAAAAATAATAGAACAAACGATAATCCTCAAACTTCTTCAACGGATCGATTAACAGAGAAGAACCTGCATACTCATTAATACTTTTCACAAAACTATTATGAAACGGATTCTGCTGCCCCTGCTTATCTGAATAAATAGCCTGCAAATTGTCATCGTTACTTTGGAACAGATTACCTTCTGCCACTATTTCTGCAAATGTGTCCTTAATATTCAACTCTGGTGTATCATCTACTCGTTTCGACAAGGAGATCAACACCTTCAGACGAAGAACATTCGTTGCTTTTCTCCATTTCACCGGATCTCCTTTATAAAACGGATCCCCTTCAAAACTTTTGGCTGTGGCGAAGAACTCATCCGCTTTTTCCAGATCCGATAAAACACCAATAAAAACATCTTTTTGATTGTCATAGACCGGATAACGATATGCCTCAATATCCAGAGCCTGAGAATAAGGGATATCCCCCATACTCATCGTACAACGCCAGAAGTTCCAACCTTTCATGAAATAGAATAACCCGGAATAGGCATCTTTATCATCTTCAGAAGCTAACTCCATCATTTGCTTCGCATTAGTCAGTATCCGAATATAAGAAAAATCATCTGCTCCGAAACGGTTATACTGGGCATTATTAATTTGTTCACCCCAAAACATCCGTCGACTCAGGAATTCATTATATTCCCATATCTTTGTAACCATATCTTTTATTACGTTGGTTGCCAACATAGACGACTTGACTTGTGTCGTAGCATCCGGATTCGTATTCATATCGTCAAAAGTCGATGTACAAGCTGAAAACGAAAGAACATAGATCAGTAAACAGCTTACTATTTTGATACTTTTTATATTTTTCATTTGTATACTTTATTAGAAATCAACTTTAATATTAAAACCCATATATCGTTGAGAGGGAGAGTTCAGTTCTTCTTTCTCACCACCTTTTTCCGGATCTGCATATTTAAAATCTTTAGCCCACAAAAGCAGGTTCTGACCGGTAAAGCTGACTGCTGCATTCTTCATGCCCACTTTATGGCAGACAGCATAGGGTATTTGATATGTCAACGACAAATTCCGAAGTTTAAAGAATGTCTGGCTCAACATATTTTGCCAACTTGGACTGGCATGGGAATCGTGATATTTCGTAATATAACTTTCATAAGACACCACAACATCGTTAGGAGCAAAGACTCTGGTATCTTCCAGCACATTGCCATCCGGATCTCTTCTCACAGCACCGGAAACAACTTTTACACCTTCTCCAACATAAGATATTTTTCCGTCTACTACTTCGTCGTATCGATACTGATTATCCGAATCCACATGTGTTCCCGAATTCCATAACATCTGATGTGTTTTGGAATAGGATGTTCCTCCTACACGTCCGTCAAACGTAAAGCTTAACGACCAATTTTTATAAGTAAAAGTATTTGTTATACCCCAAACCAGATCAGGGACATATTTACCCACTTTCTTTTGGAAAGTCTGCCGCACAGGTATACCGCCGTTATGAACGATATTACCATCCGGATCACGTTCCCAATCATTAATAGCAATCCAATCCCAATCGGCTCCTTCTTTAATCCAGGGACGTTTAGTCGAATAATCAGGATCCAGCTTATGATAAGTATACTTATCGTGTGACCAGTTTGTCAGAATATGCCAATTGAAATCTTTCGTTTGGATGGGTGTCCCTCCCACTACTAATTCTACTCCGCTACGTAAACGCTGTTCTTTACTATTCGTCTGGATAGATTTATATCCTGTAGACTCACTTACGCCTCCATTAATAATAAAATCAGACTCTAACTTATGATAATAGGCAAAGTCTATATTCAACCGTTTCTGGAAAAAGGTTTGAGCCAGACCGGCTTCCCAAGTTTCCGATTTCTGAGGAAGGACAATCCCTCCAATCAAAGTTTCAGGATAGGAAGCTGTAGACAAACCATCCCAAACGTTCGTTGTAATGCCGTACACATTATTATTAGCATATATCTCTGCATCTTGCTTGGTTGTAGTCCACGATCCTCTTACCTTCAGAAAATTCCACCAGGAAGGTAACGGCAATATTTCCGACAAAATTACACTACCAGCCACTGAAGGATAAAAATAAGAACGTTCATCAGAACGTAGAGTTGACGACCAGTCATTACGTCCCGTAATATCTAAATAATAGGTACTATTCCAAGAGACAGAAGCCTTCCCATATAGACTATTTACCCGTTTCTGCTTCAAACCGCTTGTTGCACTGACAGGATCGGAAGATGAATTCAATGAGTAATATCCAGGGATCGAGAGTCCCCCCTGCGTTTTACTCAACATATCATCATTATGCAGATAAAATATGTTACCGCCAAACATTCCATTCAAATTAAACTTTCCCCATGTCTTATCGGCCATTAACATAGCATCCGCATTAACACTGAACTTAGTATCTTTATTTATACTGTAATATCCTTTCTTATCCCATGCTCCGTTTGCACTGATCGCATTTCTGGATTCTTCCCGTTTATTATAGACATCAGCACCGGCACGAGCCATCGCCTTCAACCAGGGAGTAATCTCATAACTGGTATTGATGGATGTATTGAACACATCTGTATCATAGGAAGTAATCTGTTCATAAGCTTTAAACCAGGGATTGTCATACCAACTCTTATCATACCAGTTCTGCATTTCATTCTCTTTCCCTTTTACCCAGTAATCCCTATAATCGCGGATATCATATTCAGTACCACCCCAGATTACCATATTATAGATATAGCTACTACTATATCCCGAACCTACTGTGTTTGACGATACACGTTTATTGTATGCTGCCGTTGCATCCATCGAGAACTTTTGCCATTTCATTTCACCACCTACGGAAAAAGTCATTTTATTCAACTTCTGATTCGGATATTCTCCCTTATTATAAACCTGTGTTGCAGATGCTCTGAAGGAGCCATACTTCCCTTTTTGGGTAACGCTTACATTGTTATTTGTTACCATGCTAAACTGAAGGAAGTTTTTGAAATTATCTTTTCCTTTGGATGTAAGTTCCATTTCTCTATATTCGTACGTTTTCGGATCCCACTGAACGGCTGTTCGTCCTATATCCAGCTTATCTCCCCACACTGAATTATTATTATACTTACCGCCGGTACCTGCACTATATGAATGCTGAGTTTCCGGAAAAGCCAGATAACCGGAGAAAAACATAGTATTACTATTAATATTAATGTTTAATCCTTCCTTATCCGATCCTTTCTTTGTCGTAATCATAATTGCACCGCTTGAACCTCTTGCCCCATATAAAGCAGAAGCAGTTGCTCCCTTCAGGACATCTACGGATTCAATATCATCGGCAGCTATTTCATTTATCGATAAATTGGCATATGGAATACCATCCACAATCAACAAAGGAGTGGAACCGCGTAAAGAGATCGTTGCATCCTGATCAAATTCAGTGTTGTTCTGAATATTCAACCCGGCGATTTTACCCGTTAATGAAGTAGTAATATCGACAGATTTTGCCATCGGCATATCATCACCACTCATCTTTTGAACAGAATAACCTAAGGCTTTTTCTTCTCTTTTAATACCTAAAGCTGTAACTACAACTTCTCCCAGGGCCTGCGAATTCTCTTTCAAATGAATAACCAGTGTAGCCCTATTCTTAACCGGTAAGTCCTGAGTAATATAACCAACATACGAAACGACCAAAATTGCTCCCTCTTTTACAGTTAGTGAAAAGTTACCATCCATATCGGTAATCGTTCCATTAATCGTTCCTTTTTCCATAATATTCGCTCCGATAATGGGTTCTCCATTCGCATCAGTTACGGTTCCTTTCACAAATTTAGTAAGATTGGTATTCGTATTCTGAAGTTCAGGTTCAGTAAGTACTACCTGAGTCTCTCCTTTTATGGCATAAGCAACAGGTATCTGTTGAACGATTTGCCCCAATACGACTTCGATACTTTGATCATTTGTTTCAACGGTAATCGGGGTATTCATACCAGGAAGACCTTTCTTATAAAAAAAGCGATATTTGCTTACTTTTTCAATTTGCTTCACCACTTCCGAAGCGGGTTTGTCTTTCATTTTGACGGTTATCTGAGCGTGGATTTCCAATAGCGGAAAGGTTAACAATAATGTCAGAATAACCATCTGTTTAAATAAATGCTTCATGTTACTCATTTTTCTTTTAATTAGAAATAAGATGTAGATAAAATAAATGTTTGTAACTTTGTAAGCAGAAGAGTCCTGTTAATAATAGTCGGTCTCCTACATCGGCTATATCAACTTTAGGGATATCTGCTAAAACTGTATTGGTGAGGTAACTCTGTAAAGGGTTACCTCTCTTCTTTTCTTTTATTCCTTCCTCATAGGCATTTTGTTAGATTAGACATTAGATTTATTTCTATATATGGTTAACAGGCCCTGTTAAGGATCCCTTCTTTTCAGGAATACAGTATCTCCTTTATTTTCATATACCACGGGAGTAGTCAGGTTGATGATGTCGATAAAGTTTTCAAGGCTATTATTTCGGACAGTGCCTATATAACATTCTTTCTTTAATGATTCATCTTCTATATATATAGTCGTATTGTACAGGCGATTTATTATGTGTGCGATTTCCTCCAGCGACTCGCCATCGAATGTGATTTCATTCTCCCGCCAAAGGGCTATATCCTTCATAGTATTATCTTCGTATTGGAAGAAATCCCGGGTCAATAGATCGACTTTCACAGACTCATGCGGTTTAAGGATAGTCACATGATCCTCATAACTCACTCGTACAGATCCCGAAAACAACGATGCAATAATTTTATTATCATTTTTGTATGCATTTATATTGAATGCAGTTCCCAAAGCTTCTACTTGCATACCTTTTGTTTCCACAATAAAACGTTTATCCGGATTTTTAGCTACTTCAAAATAGGCTTCTCCCATCAATGCCACATTCCGTTCTTTCATACCATAATCTGCCGGATAACTGATCTTCGTATCAGAATTCAACCACACTTTCGTACTATCAGGCAAGGTGACAAAAGCTCGTTGCCCTTTCTCTGCCGATACCGTAAAATTTTGTGTCGACAATTGTTTTTGTTTATGAAACATATTATAATTAGCCAGACTCAAAACAACGATTATGCAGGCCACCGCAACCCGTTGCCAGATCTTCCGGGAAAAATACGAATGCCACGGAATAATTTTTATCGTTTTTTTCTCTTCACCCAAATCACGATTCAGCCTGCGATACATACGTTCCTGTACGTCCCTAGGCATCTCATCCGGACTATCCTTCCATACATTCTCAAAAAGCATGAAGAACTCTTCCTGGGATGCACACTGCCGGAACCATTCCATCAGCTCCCGGTTTTCTTCTTCGGTAGTGGAACCAGCTATCAAACGGTGAAGTAATTCTATTCTCATCATTGACTCGTTTATTATAATAGTCAGTTAAATGTATCTACTACTTAGTCAAAATATAAAATACGCACATGTTTAACTTTAATTCACAGATTGATTATCATTTATAGCAAGAAGTATTTAGTAAAAAGAAGTGTATACTACATGGAAAGATAAATAAGAAGGAAAGCTATCGCTTTATTTCCAAGCACTTTACGAAGTTCTTTCAAAGCCTGATAGATATGTGCTTCTACCGTACGTTCGGACAAGGATAGTTTTTCCGCAATTTCTGCATGCGATAGGTTTTCAAAACGGCTCATGATAAATACTTTCCGACGCATTTCCGGAAATGACGAGATAACATTAAAAATGTATTCCCGCAGTGATTCGGCTTCAATCGCATCTTCTTCTGAGCTAGACATCCATTTTACATCATTGAGATCTTCAACCGGTAGATTTTTATGAAGAGCTTCTTCAATATATTTATAAGCTAAATTACGGGCGATGGTTGAAATATAGGCTTCAAAATTAAGCTCGGGCTGGATATTCTCACGTTTTTCCCAAATAGTCAGAAAGAGTTCCTGTACCACATCTTCAGCAATATCAGAATCATTCAACAAATACAGAACGGTATTGTATACCTTGGAGCTATACTGCCAATAGACGGAATTAAAAGCATCCCTGTCTCCTTCTTTAAGACGATATAAAAGTTCATTATCCATACTTATCGCAATCTCCCTCCATTAAACATAAGCTCTTATGTTTCTTCCTGAAATAAAGCACCAAAGATAATAATTTTATCCTCCAAAGAAAATACAAAAGCCCAAGAAACATATTACAACCCGAAGCAACAATAAGTGTGTCACTCCAGGTCGATATGCACTTACAGCCAATTCATACAAACAGGCAGTAATAACTCATAAAAATTAAAACAAACGGACGATCAGCTCAAAATCAGAATCACGGAAAGAAGATTCCCATGGTGTCGTATCCGTCTGTTCCTTTCGTGACTTGAGCATTTCTGCAGCTTTCTCTTTTTCACCACGGTAGATAGCAGTACACCACTCAGCTATACGATTTTCCGGAAAATCCGTACTCCAAGAAGTAACCATACGGTTTGCCTCCGACTCTTTTCCTAACTCACGTAAAGCCAAAGCACTTAACAGATTTCCGGAATTGAAATAAGAATGGGATGTCTGATAACCGGCAACGGCAGATAACAACGCAGATGCCTTTTGCTCATCTCCTTGTCCGGCAACCGCCTTTGCTTCCAGATAATCTTCCAGACGGCTGTCGATCATATTATCGTAAGGTTTACCTACACCTAAGTTCTCCGGCCATTCTTTCGATGCTTCTACACTTTTCATCACCTGTTTATAATTCTTGCTTCTCAGTAGTTCCATCGCCCGATACAAATTGGCCTCACGATAAACTGCACGTCCTGCATACGAACCTTCATTCGGTAACACCTGTATTTTACTTAATAAAGAGATACATGGCTGATATTGGCCCGTTTCACATAATGCTTTTGCATACTTCAAGCCAATATAATAGTTCGAAGGATATTTTTTTATATATTTCTTTCCGATTTCAACAGCCTGTTGCCATTGATTATTGGAGATATAATAGTTGATCAAAGCAAATCCGGTGCGCCACGATTCATCTACCTGCTCTGCCTTTAACAAATCCGTCAACCGGGATTCACCCTCTTTTAAAGAAGCACGACTCAGATAAAACGGTGCATAATTCGCTCCGCTACACCCCTCAAACAGTGCCAATGCTTTCGCTTTATCCTGATTAACCCAATAAATCAAACCTTCATAATAGCTGATTTTCCAGTCTGGCCGAATCGTCTTTGCCCACTCCAACGCTTTTAAAGAAGTAGGACGAAAAGGAAATACAACTTCCGGAGACTGAGCGTTTGCCTTTTCTAACGCAATCATGCTTCCGGCCTCATCTCCACTCTTATGCAATAGCCAAGCTTTTTTATAAGCTGCAATCGGATAATTTTCTGCAAAAGATAATAAGGTCAGGGCCTCTTCATTACAACCTACTGCTTCATACCATTCTGCCAATTCCATGTAAATCTCGAAAGGAAGCTCGTTACGAATCAGAGATCCGAAGTCTTTTTCATCCATTCTGTTCAGCAGGTAATTCTCAAAACGTGCGGCATGATACAATGGAAGGTCTTCCAACAATGGGTCGATAATAGCCTTCGCTTTATCCGGCTGACCGGTTTTACGATAAACCACCATTAGAACATGATCCGCACTCAGATTCATACGATTGAACTCTTTACTTCTCAAGGCATAATGTTCGGCTTTCGACCAGTTATTATCCATCAGGTACATTTCTGCTAACTTCTCATAAGCTGCACTACGGACATCCATTGAATAAGAGGCTACCGAAAAACCGTCTTTGGCATCCGTTTTATTTCCCAATGCCATGTTGCATAAACCATACAGATAATTCGTTTTCCCTTCATACGTATTAATACTCAAAGCGGTTTTACAACGGGAAAGAGCCTCCTCATAATGACCCTGGCGATAATAAAGAGAAGACAAACCAATCAAGGCGGGCAGGAAATAAGGATCTTTTTCCAGCGAGGACAATAAATACTTCTCCGCTTTATCAAGTACTTTCTGGTTCATCCATTGCTCTCCCTGAGTGTAAAGACCATACACGGAATTCCAATCGAAATCGACTGGTGTTAGTTTAGGACGGCTCGTTATATTATCTGAAGGAGCCTCTGAATAGACCAACAGGTTCTCACCTACCACTACTTTCAGTTTCCCGGCAGCAACACTCTCATTCAACGGAATAGAATCTTTCCATGTTTCAAGCACTCCACAGTTAAGAGCGAAAGAACCCACTTCCTTTTCTCCTTCATAAAGCTTTACAGTCGTAGAGAGTTTCTGCAGAGGAGAAAAATACAATTTTAGGTAACCTTTTTCACGCAATACATTCAGGGCACCGATACGACCTGCTTTCGATACTCCTTTGATTCCTTTTACAGGAAACCAGTACTCAGTCCATTGATCCGTTACCTGCGGCCCGAACGCTGTATGTTTATACGGAGTAAAGCTACTGTTAGAAGCAGGTTGATTATACATACGCCCAGATTGAAGTTCGATATACTGACCATCGGTATCTGTCAACAAATCCTCCCAGATACCACCTTCACGGGAAAGCCCCCATAAGAAAATCTTCATTCCCAGCTTCTCATCATAATCTGCATGATGAATAGAGCCAAAATCATAATCATGCCAGTAAGCACCATAAAAGTCGTTATATTTTCCTACTACATGGTATGATTTAGAATTACCAAAGTCGTTCTTTTCATACCAGGAAATATCCCGATCCTGTTCATCCAGAGGGAAAGAATGGAGTTCTCCACCGTGCCCGATATAGTTAGTTCCAGGATAACAGAACTCGACATTTCCGGCTGCCGGATAGCCAGCATTCATCCATTGGTAATAAGGCTGATCAATGGAAGAACTGTTGTGCCAAGTCGTTGTTGTCGTAAAGTAAGCCTTATCCTTCGGTAGATTAACTTCAACTGTCCAAAATGTTCGAGTTACCAGTTCATAGGAAGAGACATAACAACTCACACTTCCGTCTGCTTTCTGTTTGGTTACATAGTCAACCGGAGTGCTAGAGGTCGGCACATGGCCAATAATACCAAAATTAAACTCAATTCCCCCCGATGTCCAGGGACCGCGCATCGCAATATCACGAAACTTAACGACATGATTATTATAGATAAATTCCCTCCCAGTAGTTTTATCTACTGCCCCCCAAATCTTTCCGCCGATCTCCGGGAAAAGAGTCAATTTGATATACTCGTTTTCAAGTGAAACTACTTTCCATTGTTTATCAGTCCCTTTAGCAGAGAAACCGTCAAAACGGAAATAGGGATAATACAGATCGGATGGATTGGCCACCGGATCCGGATCGGAGAATGGATACGTTTTAATTGTTTCCACACTTTCGGAAATAGTTGCCTGTTGCTGTGCAAACAAAGGCTGTACCAGCATGACTACGCAAAGGAGTAGTATACTATTTTTCATGATAATCTATATTAGTAAATCAAAATTTTTAAGAAGAGATATAAAACAGAAAAGGAAGTTCTTCTCCAATATTCTCCAAACAGGATCAGAGCAAAGACCTTCCTTTTCTTTTCATAGTATTTTTGATGAAGATCTAAAGGTCATCATCGCTTTACGTAATAAAACCAGAGACTATTACTTTCTTGATAAAACCAACAGCCAACCTTCTTTACTTTTTACAGGAATCCTGTCATCCAGTTTAAAAGTAGAAGCTTGCTGAAAATCTTTTACAAACGGAGCTTCTAATGAAACAGTTGCTTCATTCATGCCTAACGCTTTCCAGTCAAAGGTCAGATGAATACTTTTATCCTGATTGGAGAAGTTTCCAATCGATATCAGCACCTTATCTGGCTTTACATAAGCCGTCGCTTTCACTTCCGGATCGGAGGTTTTGATCGGACAGGCCTCATCCCAGTAACCAAGCATCTTTGCTTCTTCTATCCCAAACGATTTCCACAAAGCCCAAACCGGAGCCGGTGAATATTTTCCATAAGAATGACGTGCAGTCGTTCCGTACACCATACCCAGGAAACGGTTACCACCATCCTGTAACATCTCACTCATTACACCGAACGGAATACCGGAGAAAGTTACGAACCATTCATCCGGATGCATTTCGTTGTACTTGAAGCTCTCGCCAAACCATAACCGATCTACATATGGGAAAAAGCCTGTATACTGATTTGCGGGGCCAACGGAATACCATGTATTAGAATGTAAATCTATCAAAGCCCCCGGATGATATTGATTCATTATCTTCCGCATACGCTTCATCACCGGACGGTCGAATGAAACGTCATCCATATAAATTCCATCCAGATCATAGTTCTCAAACATCCAACGCAGCCCCTCCAGATAATAGTTGATCCAACGGGAAAAACCATTTAATACCAAAGCTGCATCCGAAGTCTCATTAGGCATTTCCGAATACCAAGCTGCCCGATAATCATCGATCAAATGTTCACAGTGCCAAGGTAAACCATATCCCGGACCAGAAACAAATATCTCATGTTTCAAACTTTTCAGAGCATATATCTCCTGTACATAATTCGTCAATTCACGAATGGTATAATATAACTTGACCTTTCGTCCGAACTCATGTTCGTGTTTGATAAATCCAATCAACGAATCCCGTACGATAAACGGATAATTAATAACCGGATTCAAAGGTTTTGCATGATGAATATTAATGATATTCGCACCCTCCTCGGCCGCTTTATCAAATCCCGTATGTTCCGCATGATAATAGCGTTCAGAAAAATGCTTAGCTGGCTCCAATGGCTTAAGCGGTGTAATTAATAAGGCAAACTCGTAACTCCGAGGTTGTACCGACAAAGTATCGACACCTGTACTTGCCACAACCCTAGCGCTTCGCCCTTTAGCCCCTGATATCTGAACCGTACCTTTTCCATGGTTCGACCAAGCTCTGGGTGCTGCCGGTTTGTAGTCATTCAACAGAGGACCATGATAACCTCCCCCTCTATACTCTACGTGTAAACCTGCTTTCGCATTTCCCATCCAATAGCTATCCCATGGACCTTCCCAGTTCCATTGATAGGAGACTGGCCGGAAGCCTCCGCCAAAACCTGTCCCCATGAAATACTCCGAAGCATAAGGTGTATAGTCGGTTTCCAAACGTACATCCTTCACTACCATATCCTGTTCTGCAAAAACTTGTAAATCATAATGGACATATCCATCATACTCCATAGAAGCATAGTTCGTAAAATGGATACCGTCTTTAGAATAAGAGGACTTCCAGGAAACCAGGCCATTTGCATCTTTCTTCAAAACAGCGTCAGTCGCATCAAAAGAAACAGGTCCTTTATTTGTAACGATAACGAAACGGAATGGCTTTGCCAGAACCTGTTCGCCATTGATTTGGATAGAAGCAGGCAAGCCGTTAGATGCAATTTGCAGCGTTTTATCAGTAGCCTGAATCTTGTCGCCATCGACCTCCATTGCCTGGTAAGGAGTAACCGGTTCATTATCTTCACCTATCCGGGAATTCAGCCATCTCAACCTGGCATGTCTCCAAAGGTCACCTTCTCCTTTATCTGCCAGAATCTCTCCAGTAACAGTTATTTTAACCGGAATTGTTTTTGAAGCAATCCCTTCGGCTGAAAAATCGACAGTCCCACGATAAACTCCAGCTTTTGCATTTTCAGGAATCTGAACTCCACACCAAAGAGCCTGAATATCTCCTTTCGGCACATGAATATTAAAAGTGATCGGTTTACCATCCCAGTTAATGCCTTCCTGATTAAAACAAGTGATTTCCTCTTTAGCAATCGTAGCGGAACCATTTCTCAAATCGCTGAATGAAAGCCTGACGTTATTCAATTCCTCACGGGCAGCCCAAACTCCAATCTGCCAAACATAATACTCATTTCGTAAAGCAACACCTGCAAACGATCCGGCTGGTCCGTTTTTTACCCAACGAACAGGTAGCTGGTGAGGTAAACGAATCGGAAAAGCCCTGTCTTCCGGGAATAAGATCGGAGTTTCCGGATACTGTCTCAGTAAACTATCCGTTTCAGCAGCCGTTGCAATAATTCCCATCGGAGTAAAAGCATCAAATTTAGAACGGCTTTCAAAACGGAGTACTTCTGCTTCAGGCAGATCTCCGGACAATGCAGACTTCCATGTATTATCCGCTTCATAAACCGGAGACAGATAGTCATTCCAAGGCTTACCATAACGGGCATCTCCCCATCCTTTTCTATATTTGTAAGGCAAATAATAAATATAGTAAAGCCCTTTTCCTGATACAGGCTCAAAAATAACTGTACCAGACTCCGAAGAAAAATCCGAAACTTCTACATTCCTGATCTCCTGGCCTGTTTGCGCATCAACAACTATAATCTTTTTGGTTTCAGGACGTAAATCCGGCCGACGCCATGGTAATACAGCCTTAACAGCTGTATTACCATTTATATCGGAAACCTGCACCACTGCTCTGTGATTACCTTGCATATCAGCTCTCCACATACTATCCGCCACCATGAAAGGTATCCCATCCGGGGCAAACGGAAGATACTGACTATCGCCATTCAGAGTTTCTGTTTTTGGGGAACAAGACAACAAACATAAGAACAGTCCTACATATCCTATATATTTTTTCATCGATTCATCATTGATTATACATTAATAACCTGGATTCTGATCATCCTTCAACAATGGATTCACATCTATAGCAGTAGTAGGTATCGGCATCAACATCAAACGATCGTCCCATTTCTTGTTAATTACCATATAACCATTCGGAGCAGTTGACGGGCCATTCAGGTATTTATTGCAATATTCACTTCCATAGCGCCTTACATCATCGTAACGATGACCTTCTACAGCCAATTCAATACGTCTCTCGTTACGTAAAAAATCGATTGCTTCCTGTGTACCCAAAGAAACTGGAACATTCGGCATGCCACAACGATCACGTAGCAAATTCAAAGCAGAACGAACCTGATCATCATAACCGACTGTCATTAAATGAGCTTCGGCAAATGTCAGCAGGACCTCTGCATAGCGGATAGTTGGATAATCTTCGGCTGCACCATATGGACTAGCAACGTAAGGATTCCAGGATACCATTTTACGATAACTAAACCCAGTCCACGATTCATTACCATTCTTGTTGATCACATCCGGGTTCCATTTGTAATAAAACTCACCAACAGCTGTTTCATGCCATCCTTTAAACGGGAACATCAACGTCACATACAGACGACTGTCACGATTCTTGAACTCTTTCATATAATCATAGGTCATCAAGTTGGGACCGGTAGCAAAAGCCTTATAATCCCCGGCACTTAAGTCTTTGGTGTCGTTCCATATCTTGTCATAATTAGCCTTACGGGTATCCACCGAGATTTTCTCCGGAATGCTCTTTCCATCTATATTCCAATAAGCATCTACCAGATCCTGCATCGGTTCAAAAGATGAATAACCATGATGAATAGACATTGACAATGGAATAAAATAAGTATAACGGTATTGATCGTAAGCATATGGATCCTCCATATATTCATGAGTCAGTACATATTCCGGATTAGCTGGTGTTGCATTCGCACCTTGCCAAAGAGCTTCGTAGCTAAACATGCCTTTCACATATTTATCCTTATCAATACCCAATCCTGCAAAATCTATATACAAGTCCATTTCTTTTGCTTCCTGCTCTTGAGCTGCACTTAATGATGTCAGTTTAAATAATGAATATTTACCACTATCCATTACTGCTTTAGCTGATTTCTCTGCTTCCGCATAATTACCAAAATACAACGCGGCACGGGCACGTAGAGATAAAGCTGCATAACGTGTTACACGACCTGTTTCGTTCATGAAGCCACCACTATAACTCTCTGGTAATATTGCTGCTGCCTCAGCCAGTTCTGTCAGGATAAAATTACGAACTTCTTCCACGGAATTGCGAGCGACAGTTGGTGCGTCATAAGGTAATTCTTCTGTAACAATAGCAATTTTACCAAAATACTGGGTCAGATTCAGATAAGCGAAAGCTCTAAAAAAACGAGCTTCAGCCTTTGTCCTTTCTTTTAGTTCTTCACTCATATCACAACCTTCAACACGGGCTATATATGAGTTAGCTGTCCGGATCGCATTAAATTTATAATCACCATAGGTAGCAGCAGTGTTGATACCGTTTTGCTGAACCATCTCCATATTACCTTCCCAAGGCTTATGGCTGTGTGCATTATCCGTACACATTTCATCCCAGATATCCAATCCCGGCATAGATTGATAACAGCCGTTCAAAGCATACCAGGCATCCTTTTCCGTTTGCCAGAAATTTTCGGCAGAGATCTCTGCCGGTGGAACCACATCCATATCGCAAGAGGTTAATACTCCTGTTAATGTGCAAAATAGAACTAAACTTTTTATATGTAATTTCATAAACAATTCTCCTTCTATTAAAATGAAACATTTACACCAAACGCTAAAGATTTACTACCTAAAGCACGAACAGTACTACTGGTTGCCTCCGGATCAAAATCCTTCATCTTCTTGTCTGCACGAATAGTAAACAAATTTTCTCCGGTCAAATATACCTTCAATGAAGAGATACCCAAACGTGACACTACATTCTTTGGGATATTATACCCTAAAGTCATTGTTTTGAAACGGAAATAGTCTGCATCAAACAAATGATAGTCATTAAAAGCTCTATTATAAGTAGTATGCGGGCTACTTGCCGTATAAATTCTCGGATAAATGGCATGAGGATTGGGATTAGCTTCCGTCCATCTGCCCATATGGTATTTTCTCGGATTATCCTGACCATGGAAGAATGGATGTACCTGATAAACTTCAAAGGCCACGTCTGCACCACTAATTCCTTGTCCAAAAATTGAAAATTCAAAGTTCTTATAATTTACCGAAAGGTTGATGCCATAAGTAAAATCAGGTACTTCACAACCAATAATCGTACGATCATTATCCGTAATTTCTTCTCCCCAATTCAACTTACGTTGAGGGATAAATTTGGTATCACCTGCATTGGGAGTAACTCCGCCATAAGTATAATAATGTCCGGCATCAATCTCTTCCTGGGTATATAAACCGTCACTCTTGAAACCATAGAAAGAGCCAATAGATTCTCCTTCACGCAAAATATATTTAGCCACACCATGACCATTTTCCAGATTCTTGATTATATCGTTTGAAGAAGATAAATCAGTTATCTCATTATTGTTTGTTGCAATATTTGCACTGATCATATAAGAGACATCTCCTATTGTATTACGATGTGCCAATGCAAATTCAAATCCACGATTACGTACTTTCGCTACATTTTGTGAAGGAGCATTTGCAATTCCTGTTTCCAGTGGAACATTGTAAGCCAGCAGAATATTGCTGGTATTTTTGATATAATAATCAGCTGTACCACTCAATTTACCATTCCATAAATCAAAGTCCAGACCAATATCAGTCAAAGCCACCTTTTCCCAGTTCAGTGAAGGATTAGCCGGTTTCGTTTCCTCGATCACTTTGGCAGGTGAATCACCAAAAGAATAATAAGCATCTACATCTGAAATCTTACGACTTCCATAGTTCTGAAAATAATCATAATTACCGACATTATTAATATTACCTAGCGTTCCATAAGATGCTCTAAGTTTCAAATTATCAATAATGTGACGTGTACTTTCCATAAAAGACTCTTCACTGATCCTCCAGCCTGCTGAAAATGAAGGGAAATATCCCCAACGATTATCAGCATGGAAACGGGAAGAAGCATCCGCTCTAAAATTTGCTTCAAGCATATATCGTTCCATCAACGTGTAGTTGATACGGCCGAAATAAGAAAACATCTTATATTCTTGCATACTGGAACCATTCTTATATAATGAACCGGATGTTGCTCCTGCTGACAGGTCGTCAAATGAATCAGCCGGGAAGTCCTGGCGGGAAGCCATTAGTGTTTCTTCCTGATAATGTTCATAAGATACACCGGCCAAAGCTGAAAGCGAGTGGATATCTTTTGTCCAATTATAACTGGCAGTTCCTGTATAAGTCAAGAAATTGTGTTTTTTCCAGTTTACTTCCATTGAGTTAACAGTATTACCCGTACCACCGATTACCGTACCCGGATTCAAAAAGCTTGGTACATCGTCTTTCAAACTAGTATATGCCTTATTTTTGTATTCATACGATTTATAGGTACCTTGGCCTGTGATAACCAGACCTTTTATCGGTTTCAAATCAAATGCCAGTTCATACATTGAATTTTCAACCGTATTTTTAGTCCAATCATTCGTACTATAGGCACGCAGTGGATTACCTCCGGCAAACGTACCACTGGCTTCATGCCCCGACTCTACTGATCCCCATTCACCATTAGATTGGCGAGCTACGAAAGTACTCGGAACAATCAGCATATTATCAAACGAAGGTGTTCCTCCGTCAATATCTTTATTACGTTGGATATATTTCACACTTCCACGAAACGTCAACCAATCTGTTACATCTGATGATACATTCAAATTCAGATTATACCGTCGGGTATCCCGATTCCGGATATTTTCTGTATCATATACATAGCCTAATCCTGCAAAATAGCGCAACTTCTTAGTTCCTCCCGAAAAGTTCAAAGAATGCTTGGTAGTAACAGTCCAATCATCAAATACCAGGTCCACCCAATTCGTATTCGGATACAGATCAGGCTCAGTTCCTTTTCTGAACAGCTCTATATCACTATCCGAATATCCCTGATTTTTCCCTGCGGAAGGGTTCGTATTATACAATGCCTCATTATACAATTCTGCATATTCCCAAGAGTTGACCAGATCCTGTGTATAGCTCGGTGCTTTCATACCCACCATACCGCTGTAAGAAACCTCCATTCGTCCGTCCTTCCCTTGCTTTGTTGTGACCAACACGACACCATAGGCTGCACGTGAACCATAGATAGCTGAAGAAGCAGCATCCTTCAGAAAAGAAATATTTTCAATACTGTTCGGATCCAAATTTGAAAAGAAAGTTGCATCAGCAATAGCACCATCGATTACATAAAGAGGTTCGGATGTGCCTAAATTACCACGACCACGAAAATTGATAGAAACGTCCTTACCAGGACGGGAAATAATAGTTACACCTGGAACTGTTCCTTGAATAGAGCTTAATACATCTGTCTGTACCCGGTCTTTGATATCATCTGAACTGACAGAAGCTACAGAACCAGTCAGGTTAACTTTCTTTTGTGTACCATAACCAACTACGACTATTTCATCAAGCGCCTTAAAGTCTTCACTTAATGTAACATTTATCACCGTTCTTCCCGCTACATTAATCTCTTGCGTATTATAGCCTATATATGAAATAACTAATTTGGCATTTGCAGAAACAGTCAATGTGAACTGACCATCCATATTAGTTACAGTTCCATTGGTTGCAGACTTCTCTAAGACATTTGCGCCGACGATTGGTTCCCCATTCGAATCTTTTACAACACCCGAAATAGTAATACCCTTTTGCTGATTGATATTTTCTAAAGCAGGAACGGCTTTATCTGCTTTATATAAAACAATATGTTTATCGCTAATAAGATATTTTACACCTTCTTTTTCAAAAAGCTGATCCAATACTTCTGTAACGGTTTTGTCTTCAATGGTTATGGAGACTTTACGTTGTGTATTAATCTGGTTAACATTATAAGTAAAATAGAATGCACTTTTCTGTTCAATAATTGAAAGGACATCCTGCACCGAAGAGTTCTCAACATTCAGAGAAAATTTTACCGACTGCGAATAAGTCACACTTGCAGTAATTTGCATTGTACCCAATAGTAAGAACAACAAGATACATCTCATAATAAACAATGTTTTTCGGAGCCATGGCGACTTCTTATTATCGCATGACATGCTTTTCATAATAAATTTCATACATTTGTAAATGATTAGTTAGTAATAAATTTAGGTCATCTCTAATACGTTACTTGCTTAATCCGAACCGGGGATGTTTGCGGCATCTTCGGTTCTTCATTTTTTACAACATCTAAGTATTCTTCATAAGCATCCTTATTTTATAGGTTTATAAATTTGTATATGATCCCCCTGAATTTTATAATCCAGTTTGCGGGTTTCTTTCAATAATGTTAGTACCTGATTTATTTTAGCAGTTTCTTTAAAACGACAGGTAAATAATTCAGTGTCGAGCTCCCGGTCTTTTACTGTAATATGAATATTGAAACGACGCTCCAGATCAGTTACAATATCAATCAACTGCTCATTTACATAAGCAGCTTCACCAACTGTCCATGACCTGACTAAAGAAGCATTGATTGACTTATTAACTGTCAATCCATTTTCTTTAGAATAAGTTACCTGCTCATTAGGTCTTAGTGTAACTTTATGTTCATTATCATTTGTAGCGACTTCTACCTTTCCCTCTGCCAATGTTACTGCAGAAGGTTCTTCATTGTATACTTTCATATTAAACTTGGTACCCAATACCTTTACCTGAAGTAAATCTGCATGTACGACAAATGGGACTTTCTCATTATGCGCAACCTCAAAAAAGCCTTCACCCTCAAGCTCTACATCGCGATCCTTAGAAGAGAACCGGGCAGGATAAGTAAATTTACTATGAGAATTTAGCCAGACTTTTGTTCCGTCAGATAAGGTCAAAGAAACTCTTTGGCCATTAGGAACTTCAACTATATTCATAGAAGAAGGTTCTTCCTGCAATAAAAAATATAAATTGGTACTTAATAATCCAATCATTATAATCGCTGCAGCATATTTTACCCATAATAGATAGGACGATTTTCGGCTTGTCTCTACTTTTATATCCTTTTCCTGTAATCCGGACATAAAACGGGCATAGGCCATTTCAATTTCTTGTTTGTCAGAAAAACGCAGCTGGTCTTTCAAGCTCCAAATACGTTCCATCTCAAATAACCAATCGGCATTAGCCTGATCGGCAGCAATCCATCCATCGACTTCTCCTATTTCCTCCGGTGTGCAACGGTGAGTTAAAAATCGTATTAATATTTCCTCATTCATACATCTTCCTTATCGTTTATATAAAGAAGACAACTGAGACATTCAAAACTACGTAGTCAAAGAATGGAAAAAATTCAACTTAATTTATAATCCGGAGAAAAACAATATAAAGTATCAGCAAATCTTTCAAATCTTCTCGTAGAAAAAGGACTGCAGTCCGGACATGGCTCGCAACTGTGCGCACTGATATTTCAAGTTTATCTGCAATTTCTTTGTGGGACATATCTTCATAGTAACACAAACGGAACACTTCCGCTGCTTTTGGTGGTAATTTTTTTACAGAAGTCTCAATCTGTTCACGAAGATCCCAATCAATTACTTGTTTCAAAACATCATTAGAATCAGTCCGGTCATTAAGGAAAGAAATACGAGCTTCGGCTATTCGTATTTTGGCTGTATATTCTTCTATAACCATTTGATGCTTCAGGTAGTTCAAGCACCTGTTTTGAAGGACTTTAAAAAGATAGGATTGAACATTGTTTACATCTATCTGATGTTTTTGTTCCCAGTAATATGCAAAAATATCCTGTACCAAATCCCTAGCTGCCTGATCATCTACGAAACGGCAAGCTAACGACATGAGCTTCGGATAAAAGTGAACAAAAAATCTTTTAAAAGCTTCCTGATCTCCTTCTTTTATTCTATGTACATCAATAGGCCCCAAGTTATAAATTACTTAATTGCATAATAATCCTCATCAGTTGTAATACGAAGTTCTTGAGGAACTAAGATATTTCTTCAGTGACAAATATAAACTATTTATATTATAAATGGTTAATTACAGTGTTTTAATCCAACGATTTCATTATAAATAGAAAAATAGTCTTTAAAAACGAGTATTTGTAAGTGAGTAAGATAATTCATTTATAATTTTGATTATCAGATATATAACATTATAAAAGTACCTTAGTTCCTCAAGAACTCTATTCTTTCATTAAAAAACTAAGTCTAAAAAAAGTATCAATCCTGCTAAAGTGAAACACAGTCCCTACATGCAGTATCAATTCTTCCGTTATAGCCAAAAAACATTCAGTAAATAAAAAGGAGAGAATTATAGAAAAAAAGGTCTGAAATAAAATTTCAGACCTTTCCTTTTTCTGTTGTCTCACGAGGACACCAAAAATATTTATCAAACTTTATCTAAACCTCTATCTGTCAAAGACATTATACACTAATTATCAACACATAACAACATACAAGAATCAAAGAAACATAAAAGAAGGAAAACTTATTCTTACCGCAATTCTTACCGCAAAAGTTTGTTGCGGTAAGAATATTCTCTATATTTGCCATCGTGTTAAACCAAATAGACAACGGATATGGCAACAGTAAAATTTTATTTGACGCGGCCACAGTCAGACAAACCGACCGCAATTTATTTTCTACTAAACTATGGTGCTTTTACCATCCAACCCAATGGGAAGAAAAAGTATCTACCATTAAAGTACTACACCAATGAATCTATTCTTCCGGAGAAGTGGGACATAAAAGCCGGAGCACCCATTGCTCCAACTGCGAAAAACAAACGAATAAACTCAATTGAGTACAAAGAGTTAAAAGCAGCCCTGGATAACATTGAAGCTACCGCAAAAGACGTATTACGCCGATTAGAGAATGACGGCCAACCAATAACCAATGAATTGCTGATCAGTGAACTAGACAAGATATATAAGAACTATAAGGAAGTCGAAGCCATCAAGACAGACGATTTTTTATCCTTCATTGACGACTACATACAAAATACGGACAAAAAGAAACCGACTATCAAACAATATAAGATAGTCCGAAACAATATATTCGAATATGCAGAACTGATGAGGAAACGGCCAACGTTCAATGATATTGATCTGGATTACTATTTGGGATTCGTTGAATTCTTGACCGCAAAAGGCTATTCTCCCAATACAATCGGCTCACGAGTGAAAGGGCTAAAGCTATTTATGAATGAAGCATACGAGCGTGATCTACATACAAACCTTGATTTCAAAAAGAAACGTTTTAGTAAACCAAAAGAAGAAACAACCTCCGTTTACCTCAACAATGATGAGCTACTAAAAATTTACGACTGTGATTTCAGTAAAAAAAGAAAGTTAGATCGAGTACGTGATATCTTTCTGATCGGCTGTTATACTGGTTTACGTTTCAGTGATCTGTCACAACTTAAATATGACAATATCGGTGGAGATGGAACCATTACTGTTAAAACTGTGAAGACAGGAAAAACAGTTGTTATCCCTATTCACACCGTTGTACGCACAATATTAGCAAAATATAATAATGAGCTCCCTAAAATGCTATCCAATCAAAAATTCAATGATTACATCAAGGAAGTAACGAAAGCTGCCGGCATAGACGAATCAATTTTCTTGCAAACAACCAAAGGTGGCCTCAGCTATACAGAAACAGTTCCAAAATACAGCTTAGTTACTAGCCACACGGCTAGACGGTCTTTTGCTACCAACGCATTTCTGGCCGGAGTTCCAACTATCAGTATAATGAAAATTACAGGACATAAAACAGAGTCCGCTTTCATGAAATATATCAAGATATCCGACAAGGAGAATGCTATACAGTTGAAAGCTCATAAGTTTTTTAATCAGATGGTTGTATCTAAATAAATCACTGTTATGGAAAGAGTTTTTGGATACATTAGCGTAATGAAAAGTATCTTCTATGAATGTCTATATGGCCAAACTATTGATATAGAAAATATCAAAGATGATATAGATGGTGTGAAAATTAATTTATGTGCAATATTCAATTTGATAGAGAGATGTAGGGTTAATGGTCGTATCTCTGGCTATTATTTTGATATTGTAGAGTCGCTACTATGGAAACAGCAAACTATAGAGGAAAAAGAACTAGTTTCCGATAGTATATTAACCCGTTGTGATTTTGACAAATCTGAATATACGGAAGCTATAAATAAGATCGAAAATATAATATCTTACATTGGAATTGGAACTGAACTTTGGGCTGAATATGCTATGTTAGAAGGATATATAACAGAGTATAATGGATTTATTTCAAAAATAAATAAATTAAAGATCAACGATCGAAGCGAGGATGATGTTCAAATTAAAAATCTTCTCCTACACTGGTGTGGTCAAAAAAATGTTCTTACGGATATGTTACGACAGGCTAAGAATAAAGATTATATAACAAACTCATTGCCAGAAATAGCCCAATTCCTCAAAAATGGGTTTGATTGTTTTGCTAATACCAAACTATCAACCATAGAGGGCATGTTGAAGAATAATAGTTCCAGTGCGAACGAAAGACCTATGGAAGGAAAAAGGATACAGATTGAATAAACAAAATTCTATACCGTTTTCTATACGGTATAGATTAAGAGACCAAAACCGGGAAACTTTGCATCAAAATTCAAAACGAACGAATTATGATGCAATCAGCCGTATTAGTACAAAACGTTTCTATGTCAGACATAGAGGCGACCTTATCCAAGCTATTGGATGAGAAGTTAAGCAATTTACAACCGGCCAACAACCAGGAACCGGTAAAGTACCTTACTCGTAAAGAGACTGCGGCCAAGCTCCGTATTTCTCTGCCAACGTTAGCCGACTGGACCCGCACCGGTATCCTCAAATCTAAGCGGATCGGTAGCCGCATTCTATACCTATCAACTGATGTTGAAGCAGCCATAAAGGATAGGAGACTTTGATATGAGAAAAAGGTACAACAACCGATCTAAAAGAAAGCGTCCTCAACAGGGGGCAATCCAGTTGACATTTAATTTTTTTATTCCGGGAGATAACAGCATAAAGCGTCTCCCGGATGAAGAGATCATTATCCGAATACTGAGGACGTCGAATCCAAAAGAGAGGGCGGAAAACAGTCTTCTTTGCCTTCCGGAGAAGTTATATCAGATCGTTCATGATGGACTTTTGAATGAATATTTTAATATAAGGAGGGGGAATGGTAAATAGAGATTCTTTTATTTTTTATCGTTCTTTCAAGGATTGTATGAACGATCTTTCAGATGCAGATAAACTGGTAATGTATGAGGCTATATCTGATTATAGCCTCAACTTAAAAGAACCAGAATTAACAGGGTTTCCGAAAGCATTGTTTAAGTTGATCCGTCCTATTCTTGATGCTAATATTCAACGTTGGCGTAATGGTTGTAATGGTGGTGCACCTAAGGGTAATAAAAATAATCGTTTCTCTAAAAATACAACCGAAGTACAACCAAAAACAAACCAAAGTACAACCAAAGTACAAGCTAATAAGGATAAGGATAAAGATATAAATAATAATATTGGCGAATCTGTCGATTCACCGACTGCACTATCATTCGAAAATATTTGGTCTCTCTATGGAAAGAAAGGCAACAAGAAAACGAGTGAGCGTAAATGGGGTAAGTTATCCATAACTGCAAAAGAGAAGGTTTTAGCCTATATACCAGCTTATGTTGAGGCTACTCCCGATAAACAGTATCGTAAGAACTTTGAGACGTTCCTAAACCAAGAATGCTGGAACGATGAGTTACCGAGTAATGATCCAATAAACAAGACAGAGCATGAAACGAAATACAGATTTATTGATTAGCCTACCGCATAGTGAAGAGACGGAAAAAGCGGTCATAGGCGCTTTATTGATCGAAAGCGGTGCTATCGGAGAAGTCGTTGGAATATTAAATGCCGATATATTCTACGACGTGGCTTTAGGCAAGATATATTCCGCTATAGCCTCTTTGTATGAGAACAATATCAAACCTGATTTATTGACGGTAACAAAGACCTTGATAAGGTCCGGAGAATTGAAAAAAGTGGGAGGCCCTTTCTTTCTATCAACTCTTTCCGGAAATATCGCCTCAACAGCCAATATCGTGGACCATGCGCAATACCTGCATCAACTTTGGTTGGCACGTAAGCTAGCGATTGCCGGTATGGAGATAACCAAGATGGCTACGGACCCAACAGCCGATATTGACGATGTACTGACCGCCGTAATCAAAAAGATCGAGGGAATAGCCGAAAACACGGCGTATAATTCCCGTATGATTGATATCTCTACTGTGGCTACACAATGTATCTCCGAATATGAAAAACGTCGGGAAATGGCACGAAATGGGGGAAAAATAGGCCTGACCACCGGACTAAGCAAGTTAGATCATATCACAGGAGGTTGGAAACCGGGGCAGCTTATCATATTGGCCGCACGTCCTGCTATGGGTAAAACCGCCATGTTGCTCCATTTCGCTAAATCCGCCTCTATCTCAGGTGTCCCCGTCGTGATCTTTTCTTTGGAAATGGAGGTGCAAGCCTTGACCAACCGGGCGCTCCTCTCCGAGTCTGAAATCAATAGCGACAGGTTCAAGGCCGGAACGCTCTTGAGGGAAGAGGAGGAGGGCTTATGCCATGCCATAGGCCGGATCTCATGTCTTCCTATCTCTTTGGATGATTCGGCAAATATCAATATGCGACAAATCAAGACCCGGGCGAGGGAATTACGGAGAAAGGGGAAATGCGGGTTGATATTGATCGATTATCTACAACTAATCGATATGCGCTCTGCGAACCGGAATTATACCCGGGAGCAAGAGGTTAGCCAATGTAGTCGAGCTGCTAAAATTATGGCAAAAGAATTGGGCGTGCCAGTAATCTTACTCTCGCAGCTATCCCGCCAAGTTGAGGGCAGAGCCGATAAGATGCCTATGCTATCAGATCTTCGTGAATCCGGGGCTATAGAACAAGACGCCGATATCGTGATGTTTATCCATCGGCCAGAATACTATAGTGAAAAAGCAGAGAAAGGCTTTGGGGTAATTCGTATCGCTAAGCAACGTGATGGAGCTACTGGGGATATCAGATTCCGGTATAACGAGAACCTGACCAAGATAACAGATTATGATAAAGAGTTACCGTTTTAGTACGGTCTTCCCGGCCGGAAACCGGGATTGACCATACCACAAGATTTATAGGGACAATTGAAAATATAATACTTGTGGCTTATGGGAACAGAAATTATCAACAGTTACATAACAGCCCGATATGATCGATGGCTGGATTACTCAAAATATCATTGCTCTCTCGCTTGTATGCCCGATGAGGCGGTAGATGTCCTGAATGAGGTATTGGTGATGTTGCTAGAGAAGGATCTGGCTTATTTGCTCAGAATGCATGAGGCAAAGAAAGGGAGATACCGGGAGCTCGATTACTTCGTACTTCAGATGATAAAACTCAATATCACGTCTGTAACCTCACCATACCGGCATAAATACAAACCGATCCCGATAGATGAGAATGTGAACTGGCAACATCTGGATATCATGGATGAGACTGACCAGGAACGGGACAAGGCCGAGACAGCTCTCCGGGAGATGAGGCTGATTCGGTATATATTCGATCGGTTGGATCTTACGG
Organism: Parabacteroides sp. HGS0025; assembly: GCF_000969845.1. Lineage (NCBI taxonomy): Bacteria > Pseudomonadati > Bacteroidota > Bacteroidia > Bacteroidales > Tannerellaceae > Parabacteroides > Parabacteroides sp. HGS0025. The sequence continues at coordinate 1,175,477 of NZ_KQ033903.1, read as the reverse complement.
AATTGGAAAGACGGGTATTCACTTTTAAGTTCTTTGCAGGGGAGCCTTTTGCTAAATGGCCGGGCCCAGAGAACAAGAAAGTCCTATACCAGGCGTATAAGATCGTTTACTCTGCTATCGTGGAATTATTGCATTCCTTGCGATTGACTGGGAGGGTAGCAGAAATAAGAGCGGTATCCCGACGATCGAGAAAGAGGATACAAGAGCTATGTGAGACATTCATGAGAACAAGAAAGGTCGTGTTAGTCAACGACCAAGAATAAGAATTAAAAACAGACAGTTTATGGAAAAGAGTTTAGATGAGATGAGCCAGCAGGAGCTGACAGAGTTTATGAATGGATCTGGCTCCAACGCGCCGGGTGTAATGCCTTTGGATATGGATGATGATCCGGAAGATCATGTAAGGCGTGTTTCCCGTCATGTAGATACAGTTCCGGAAGATCGGACGGTTGAGGAATGGGCTTACCTGATGAATGGTAGTGAATATCTCAACAATGGTGTAGTAGATTTGAATAAAGAACGTTAAAAGAAAAGCAATGATCCAAAAGATCAACAGGAACCTATCCTGATTCATGTAGATGAGTTCGAAGTACGGAAAAGTTTAGGTAAACTTCAAGACATTATCCTTCCGGCTGTAAGAAAAGTAAAACAAGAGTTCGAAAGATTGCGATTGGGGCCTATTTCGGGTGCATATTTGAAAGATCTCCTTTTTGATAACATGTTGGCTATCCGAAAAGAGATAATGGCGCAAATCGAAAAAGAAACGCCTTCCATGTATTTACGGGATGAGGCGAGACGAAAAGCGGAAGAGATGCTGGGACAGGTATCGGCTGCGTTGGCGGAGCTGGATAAAAAGTTGGATAGTTATGTGATCTACGATTTACTTAAGTACATATCCGTTGACGAGAAAGGAAATATTGTCGTCACAGAAAAGGCGATACAAGCTCTTAGAGAAGCGAACAGTATCTACGTGACCACACCAAAGGCCAAAGAAATGTATGAGGCTCATAAGGCGGCAACGAGAGCCTTAAACCGATTCTACCAGATGATAAAAGGCGAGATTACGAGTAATCTCGTAGATGTGGCCGGTTTCTTTACCATTGATGAGGACGACACGGTAAAGCCTACCGTCCGGGATTATGAGTGTTCACCTTATGTTAAAAGCCGGTAATGGCCAAAAAGAACATTTTCCCACGAAAGGAAACCAGGCAGAGGTTCGCCATGATGGTAAAAGCCTGCGATCCGGTAGATCCTTTCGTAGGGAATATCTTACCGGAAGAATGTCCGGACATAACGGCTCCGGAGATTGAACAGCCAGATCTACCCTGCGATGATCTGGAATGATCCGAAATTATTAGAGTCCCTAAAACGCGCGCGAGAACTATGGGCATCCGGCCAATAGTTGGATACTGTGCGAAAGGTTTATATCTTTGTAGTGTAAGCGTATTTAGTAAAGTTCCCGGATTGCAGTTCCGAGAGGGCTGACTATAAAAGCAAAGGCCCGGTTCACTAAGTCGTGGATTGTAGTTCCACGGGGCTGGTGACCGGGCCTTTTGGGTTATTATGCTCAGCATAACAACAAAGACCTCAACCGTTGTACTGAGCACAATAGTTGAGGCCTGAAATTTTGCGTTATAGGAGATTATTTATATTTTTGTAAAAAGAAGGTGTTACTTCAAGTTATCCCGCGCGAAAGCACACAGGGAAGGAGACGGAAGTTTCACCATCGTTTCTAAAAAAAGTAGCCTGACAGATTCAGCCTTGGATTGCACATCCTTGTGTGATGGTCTATCGGACTACTTTCGTTTTTATAGATAATCTTAACAACTACGGTGTACGGCACCGAGGTTGTACGACTGCTTTACGGCACCCAATGGTAGATACCTCATAACCACAGAAGTGCAAGGGATCGGTAAACCATCAACTCCTACTCCGTGAAGCACGTATAAGGATCGGAAGAATAGTCCTAACCTTACCGGAAGATTGTTCCAGGCAGATTACAGGGGGGCTCTTTTGCCCCCTGATGTAACGATATGTTACGGCGAGTCATTGGAACTATCGATAAGACCTGGGATAGGCGTAGAAAGAGACCCCGTCGTGTTTCACGACTCCACTATACCTACCGTCGTGATTTGCGACAGCAGGTCAAACTACAGAATTATAGTTTGGCTGATTTAGTGGATATTATAAACATTACTTCGACAAACTTATAGATGATTGCAAGGCTAGAAATCCGGCCTCACTAAAACTACAAAATTATAGCTTTAAGGCTTGACTTGATGGAACGAATCGTTCAGGTAGATATTGCGAAAATCTGACTTTCTTGACAATATAAAAAAGCAATCAAAGCTTTTTCATATCTCGTCTTTTTTGAAGATATTCGGGACGTGTTCCAGAAAACACAGAACAACTTTCGAGGCCACATAAAATATTAAGAGGCACCTCATCTTCTAAGCCTAAACAAAGAAACATTGCACTGAAATTCTCCTTACGCAAATCGCAGTATGCGCAATCTGAGGAATAGACATTATACCAGTCCCCAGTCAATACGTTGTATTTGTTATATTCTTCTGTATCTGTCATATTTGAATTGTCTTCACGCTGTATTCTGTGAAATACATAGAATCCGACTTTTCCGACGCTATAAAAAAGACACAAATGAAATTTTCACTACACTATCTTTGTCAGTCCAATTCTGAATTCAGGTTAAGAACGTCCAATACCTTCAAGTTGAAAAGTGATACATAGCCACATTCCTTACATGTTGCCATTACACATGGCATTGCTCCCATTTTAGCAACCTCTGTTTCCCCTTCTGTCGTTTCCAATGCCACAATATGACAAATATCAGGTGAAAGAATTCTTCTATTCTCATCGCCACAATTAGGACATTTATGAATAACCAAAACTGCTCCTAATTTTCTTAATTGTTGATCTGTTAATTTCATTACTATAAAATTTAGTTTTACCCTCTAAATTGCAACTTAGATTTTGTTACAAGCACATTATTATAATTTCTATATTTCAAAAGTTGAGTAATTGATGCCGGAGTCAGTTCTTCTTTATTCGCTGGTCCAATAATAATTTCACTTAAAGCCTGTTTAGGAAACCACATCTCAATATATGGGATTAAAATATTTTTCCTTTCTCTAAATTTTACATTATCAGGATCTGATCCATTGTAAATCCGGAATTCTTCTTCATAACGATAATATTCTTCTTTTATAGAATTCAATAAATTTATATACATTCTCATTTGTGTATAAAACCTTATTTCTTCTGCTTTTGATTTATTATTAATAGGATTATCAGATGAATTTGGGTCTTGTCCAAGATCAATAATACCCAATTTAGTCATATTGACCATTTTTTGAGCTTCAATACGTGCTTCTTGGCCGTAAAAACAAGGAGTCATATTTATTGAGGGCCTTATATCCAATAAAGCCTTAGTATTTAATTTAAGCACTACTCCTTTCCCTCCATCTGCATATGAAGTCCACATGGGAATTGAGTTAATATTAGCAGAAAGAGACAATATGAATGTTTCAAAATTGTCATAGTAGGAAAAGCCAGGAAGAATATCTTTTAATATCGAACGACCAAATACTCCTTCTTGTGGATCATTAAGAAAAGCCCTATGAGTTGCCCAAAAACACAAACACTTTCTTCCTACAATACCAGGTATTGCAGATAAAGTTGTGTAATGGTATACAAATTCATTCATTGTATGCAATTGTTTATATTTTCTCAAAATTATTCACTTTTTTCACACCTACCAACAAAATCCCCAAAAACTTTCCTATATTTGCCCCGTCCTATTTTATCAACCAAGGTGGAAGCGTCTGCCGAACATATCTTTATGTCGGCATTTTTTATGCCCGATCGTTTCGTATCCGTATTTTTGCGGATATAGATATAGCGGCTTCGTACCCCCTTGATACGGCTTAATGGCCGTAACTGCCTTGGTTGGTGTAGGACAAAGGGACAGGCGAAGCCATTTTATTTGTCAATCGATAAATATTCAAAAGGCTCATATATGTAAGGACTTCTATGTTGTATTGATTTTGAACAATGCTTAGCTAATAACGCATATGTGATTGATAAATCTATCTCTTTACTAGGAGCACCTATAAGCATAGCCCGTACGTAATTTCTTTCATCTAAAATGGGACATCCACTAGCTGATGGTATAAATTTCTCTGATAATGTAATACAATTGTTGTAAAAATATTTAATAGGTACTTCATCTCTTTTCATTTTGTAATATTGGGGAAGGTCTGTAATTAGGGCATTATCTTCTAACACTATCATGTTATCCAATTTTTTAGGTTCTAGCAAAGTTAGATTTTTTAAATTGGAAAAACAATCACCGTAGCTATGTGTTTCTTGATTTATGTAAGCCTTTGCACATAACTGTTCTCCTTTCAATGGACGCCTTCTATCCAGTCTCAGATAATCGAGATTACAATCTTCTAGTAAACCTATAGCAATATCTAAGAATTCCGGATATTTCTGTTGCCATATTTTATTTGATTTATAATGAGTATGTTTTATTTTGTATATAACGGGTTCTCCATTATGAAAGAAAACAGCTCTGAACAATTCATTAGAAATAGGTTTTCCATTGATTTCCTTTTTCCTAAACACATGCCCTGCAGTAATAAATACCCCATTTTTGTATACAAGAAATCCAGTCCCTGTATGGATAACTTTATTGCTCGTTTGATATAGTATTGAAAAAATAGGATCTATCATGCTAAATTATTTTTGATGGAATTTACTATTTAATTACAAATATGCGATTTGCTGTGAATAAAAACAAGACAAAAGAAGAACAAATTAAAAAACTTTCCTACATTTGCGGCGTTCCGACCAGAACAAAGACATATAAATATTAAGTTTGTAACACTGATTAGTGTCTACGTGGCTATGTATTGCCTATATCAAAAGATATGGGGCTGCCTTATTCCTGCGAATTGTTACAGCTTAATGTTTAACAATTGTTCTTGGTCGGACAAAAGGGAAGGGCAGCCTTTTTTATGCCCGTGAATTTCATTCGCATGACCAAGAACAATGAAATTTACAACCAGCAGAACAATAGTAAGCCGGTTGTAACGTCTACCCACGAAACGGGTAAGTATCCAACTCTAGAGCTCCAAGCCGCCTATGATGCCGGCCGCCGGATCGGAAGAATCGAGGGAATGATCAGCTACCAGCGCCACCTCATCGAGAACCTGCAGAAGGAAAATGTACAGCTGAACCAAAAGCTGGAAACACAGAAAGGAGGTCAGAAGTGAGAAACTATATATCGCTCCAGCCTCAACGGGATAAAATCTATACATTGATCTGTGATATCTCCAGATCTCGCCATACAGTATTGTCACTAGCAGAGGAAGATAGTGATGTCTCTGAGAGTTATGGCAAGCAACTTGAAGATTGTGAGGAACGTTTGCTTTCTTGTTTAAGCGATCTTGGTGATATGATTGGGTTCAGTATCATGTCAGACGTAATCGAAGGAAAGGAGGTAAAGCTATGAAAAAGCCTTTATCATTGAAGTCTGAACGGGAGATATTGATAAATGCAATAAAAGACCTCGTTAATGTTAAGCACCGTATTAGTGATCTTGCAGAGGCGAAAAATGATGTATCTAAGCTGTATGGCAGTAAGTTTTTGGATATAGAGATGGAGATAGGCGGTTTGTGTAGTAGCCTAGGCGAGATGGTTGGTTACACCGTTTATTCTGATATTTGCGAAGGATTGGAGGTGAACCCATGAATGAGATAAGCACAAAAAACAAAGAAGGGACGAGCTCTCCCATGTTTCAGCGCAAGCTGCTTTTCATTATCCATACCATTGACGAGAAGTGTTACCTGGTAAGCGCCGATACGATTTATTATGATAACCTCTTAAAACCAATGTTGGTTTTCGGGAATTGTTCCTGTGTTGAGCAGGTGTATAACGAGGAGGTGATGAGGTTTGAGCAAAGAGATCCGGAGAATTCCGGGGTAATGACCTGGGCTTTTGAGAAAATAAGACTGATGTATCAGTTATTCTAAAAAGAAATAAGGCCGTTATGGGAATTCTCATTTCGGCCTTTATTTGTATTTTTACGGAAAAATCAATTAAGAAGATGGAAAATCGATCAACTGAAATAAGGAATAAGAGAAAGGATCTTACCCCTTATTTATTCCACTTTATTAAAGGTAATAATACTCCGAAGGCTATTCTTTCAAAAATACTTACAGAGGAGTGCTTGAGGTCTGATCAAGGTGTAATATGTTTTACAGAAGCTCCGCTGACTTCTTGTAAAGAGATGTTTGATCTTATGAAACAGTATCCTAGGCCCATGTATACAGAGTTTGGTATAGGTTTACCAAGAGATTTGCTATATAACCTTGGCGCGCGAAATATTATATATGGGAAAGGAGAAGAACTAAAGTTATTTCCTGAGGATGTACAGTGGCGATGCTTGGAGTTTGAACCAAAATCCTATGATTTTACGTGGTTGCGAGAATGGAGGCTGCATAAATCTGTATTTGACTTTTCTCAATATAGGAATGATGTATTTGTGATAACTCCTACAGATTGCGATTTGATTGAATTTACAATTCCTTATGATATTGATGCGGAATATGAATATGAAGCAGGAGATGATCCAACCTTTAATGCATGGAGTTCTGGGTATCGAACTTGGAAAGGGATATCAATGGAGGAAATTGTGAAAAGAAATTTAAGGGATGATATAGAAGTTCTTACTTCAATCAATGCACAAATATTGGGGAAGGAGACTGATGATGTAAGGAGAAAATTATATGAATATTTAGGGTTTTAATAAATACGGGCCAGGAACCACCCCGACCCGCTATGTGTTAAACCAACCAACGAGTACCGCTGTACATCTAACTGATTGATATCACAAAGGTAACACTAAAAATCAATTTGTCAAGATGAGGGAATGAGGCTGTTCGTAAGTTGGGAGAAATTCTTACCGCTATTCTTACCGCAAAAGAAAAACCGTCTACTATCTTACTGATAATAAACGGCTTTCTTCGATTGTGTGTTGTCTCACGAGGATTCGAACCTCGACAGACAGAACCAAAAACTGTAGTGCTACCATTACACCATGAGACAATCCGGCGCTTTATCTAAAGCGATGCAAAGGTAAGAATAAAATCTTACCCTGCAAGCATTTTTTGCAATTTTCTTATTTTGCAAGCAGAAGATAGTAGTTCTTTTTACCTCTTTGAACCAGCATATATTTTTCATTCAACAGAGAAGAACAGTCAATAATAGTTTCTGCATCAGCCAGTTTATCTTTGTTTATACTGATACCGCCACTCTGCACCAATTTACGCATTTCACCTTTCGACGCGAAAACGGCCGCCTTCTCTGTAAGCAGGTCGATAGCCTTCACACCGGCACTCAGTTCATCGCGATTTACCTCAAACTGCGGAACACCTTCAAATACAGCCAATAGCGTATCTTCATCCAACTTCATCAAAGATTCGTGGGTAGAGTTACCAAACAAGATATTAGAAGCTTCAACAGCTGCCTCATAGTCTTCCAGAGAGTGAACCATTACAGTGATTTCTTTTGCCAGACGTTTCTGCAACGGACGAAGGTGAGCTGCTGCTGCTTGTTCTTCTTCCAGTGTCGCAATCTCTTCCTGACTCAAGTCTGTAAAGATCTTAATATAACGGGCAGCATCGGCATCGCTTACATTCAACCAGAACTGGTAGAATTTATAAGGAGATGTATAACGGCGATCCAGCCAAACATTCCCTGATTCTGTTTTACCGAATTTACCTCCGTCTGCTTTTGTGATCAGCGGACAAGTAAGAGCGAATGCTTCACCACCTGTTTTACGGCGGATCAGTTCCGTACCGGTAGTAATGTTACCCCATTGGTCGGAACCACCCATCTGAAGGCGGCAACCTTCATTCTGATACAAGAACAGGTAATCGTATCCTTGCAACAACTGGTAAGAAAATTCAGTGAAAGACATACCTACACTCGATTCGGAGCTAAGACGTTTCTTTACAGAGTCCTTAGCCATCATATAATTAACTGTCAGGTGTTTACCGATATCACGGATAAAATTCAGGAAGGTGTACTCCTTCATCCAGTCGTAGTTGTTTACCAACTTGGCTGCATTAGGAGCATCTGAATCGAAATCCAGAAACTTCGACAACTGCTTTTTGATGCTGTCCTGATTGTGACGAAGCGTTGCTTCATCAAGCAGATTACGTTCTGCCGACTTCATTGAAGGGTCTCCGATCATACCGGTGGCACCACCGACCAGAGCGATAGGACGGTGTCCGGCACGCTGCAAATGCTTCAGCATCATTACACTAACAAGGTGTCCGATATGTAATGAATCGGCCGTCGGGTCAATGCCTACGTAAGCAGAAGTCATTTCTTTCTGTAACTGCTCTTCTGTTCCGGGCATCATATCATGAATCATGCCCCTCCATCTTAATTCTTCAACAAAATTCATCGTTTTAATTATTCATTATTATATAGTTAATGCGGACAAAGATACGACTTTATGTAGACACACAAATCATAAAGTGAACAAAAGCGTAACATTTATTCAACTTAGAAAGCTTTATCATATGGTCGGAAACAAACGGCCTACCGTTTGATTAACCTGATTACCCAACTCATTAACAGAGATTTGGAGACCTGAAGCAAGACGTTGGTAAATATCTTGTATGGAACAGGACGATTCATCTGTTTCAATCAACAAACGTTCCGGCCAAGCTTTACATAAAGACGATATCTGAAAATGTTCTCCAAAAGACAGATAAAAACCTTGTAAAATCAATTGCTGTGCGAGTTCTCCGTTACCACGAAAGCCGTGAATGATCCAGGGGATATGAGGTTTCACTATTTTTCTGACAGCAATAAGTTCTCCCCAGGCTTTTACACAATGAATAATAAGTGGTTTATTCAACTTTTCAGCCAATACGGCTTGCCTTAAAAAAACATTCTTCTGAATATCTAAAGGCGTTTTCACCAGCTTGTCAAGTCCGGCTTCACCAATAGCGACAATAGCAGAGGAAGAAGCAACCGATTCAAGACAGGAAATCTGCTTATCTACATTATGTATATACCACGGATGAATACCGGCAGAGCACCATTGAGCAGGCATGGATAAATCACATTCCTCCCTTATAATCGTATTTACGATTGCGATATCCTCCGGATGAACCGAGGGTTGATGAGTATGTATATCGTAGTAAATCATATTTACGGCACCGGATCATACCCGCTTCCACCCCAGGGATGGCATCGGAGCAGTCGTTTAACAGCGAGGTAAAGCCCTTTGATCGGGCCATATTTCTTCAGGGCTTGCACAGCATATTCGGAACAAGTAGGTGTGTACCTGCACGAAGCCGGTGTCATAGGAGAGATACAATATTTATAGAAATAGACCGGCAACAGAAGGAGTGTAGTAAAGAATTTCTTCATTATTCTTTGTCACGCAATATTTTGATTGCTTTCGTCATTGCTTTCTCCATATCGGTAAAAGGATGTATTTCTTTGTCCAGATACAGGAAGGCAACGAGCATTCGCTTATTTTTTTCTGTCAACGGATCGATCAGATCATATTTACGTACCCGGTAGGCTTCACGTACCTGACGCTTGATCAGGTTTCGTTTAACGGCACGTTTGAATTTTTTCTTGGGAACGCTGATCAGGATAGAGACAGGAGCAGCCATCTCTTCTTCCAGCGGTAAATAAACGACCCGCAGTGGAAACGCCACAAACGATTGTCCTTTTTCAAACAACAGGTCAATGTAACGTTTCCACGACAGGCGCTCTTCTTTAGAAAGGGTATACCTTTTATTTTCCATTCTTTTTATTTCCACCCAACTCTTTCTTCAGATATAAATCCAAAGCAGCCGTCATTGAGGGAGCTTCGGGAGTAGGTGCTTCCACATCCAGCCTGAGGCCGGCATCCTTTACCGCTTTCGCTGTAGTAGGACCAAAACAACCGATCTTTATATCTTCCTGTTTAAAATCGGGGAAGTTCTTCAATAAAGAAGAAATACCTGAAGGACTGAAGAATACCAGCATATCGTAATCGAACTTCTCATCTTTTGCAAATTCGTTACTTACTGTTCTATACATAATAGCTTTTGTATAGTTAATCTTCTTTGCATCCAGCATAGCGGTCAGATCTTCTTTATGCACGTCTGATACAGGCACAAGATATTTTTCTTTCGCATGCTTTGCAATAACGGTAACCAAATCTTCAGGCTTCCCGGTCTGACCGAAAAATATCTTACGTTTTCTATACACGATATACTTCTGAAGATAAACTGCAATAGCTTCCGTCATACAGAAATATTTCATTGTTTCCGGAATGGTGACACGTAGTTCTTCACATAAATGAAAAAAGTGGTCAATAGCTGTACGGGCAGTAAAAATTACCGCCGAATAGTCCAGAATAGAAATTCTCTGCTGTCTGAACTCTTTAGATGAAAGAGCTTCTACTTTGATAAAAGGACGGAAGTCGATTTCAACCCCGTATTTCTCTGCTATGTCGAAATACGGTGACTTCTCGGATGCAGGCTTCGGTTGCGATACCAACAACTTTTTGATGTTCAATGCCATAGAGTACTCGTCTCGATAAAGTTATACAAAAAAATCATACCTTCATACAAAAATATAAGAGGTAAAATTTCTTGGGTGCAAAGGTACAAACTAATATATAATAAACCTGCATTATTCTTGTGAAATATCCGTATTGTCTTATAAATTATTACAAAACGACACAAAAAATAGAAAATACAAAACAATATAACGGGTGCTACTGTTTTACTACCTACGAATAATAACCAAAGGACAGGAATATATAATAAAATGCCCCAACTACCCATTGTTGCATTATAACTTTTCTTCCAAAATCTGTATTTTTCAGGAGAAGCAAAAATAAATCCCAACAGCGAATAACAAAATTGCTTAAACTGGAAGAACAAGAACAGCACACAAAAAATAAAAACAATTGTAAAAAGGACTTCTTTCTCACCTAAATGGCTGGCTATACCTCTTGTACGGGCAATAGTAAACAGAGCTATACTACACAGAAAAAGCGCCTGAAATATCATAAAATGGCGGAAGAAAGTTTCACTTTTCCCTACTGTTTCGTCAAACAGATTCTGCCGTTCCTTTAAATACAAGACATCCTTCAGCATCTTTATAAAATGCTGATAATTAGCCCGGAATATAACAGCAAAAGCAACCAGCAAGGATAGCAGCAATGAGAAGATCACATCATCCACCAACTGTCCGTCCCACAAACGAATTCCCACATATCCTTCAAACATATTCATGCATTGCAATTTAGCTCTGCAAAGATAGGGAATAATATAAGGCAGAACAAAAAATCAGCAAAACAGGAAATCCGAATGCTTTGCTGATTATAGTTTCACCCTGATGAAACACTTGTTTCTCCTAGGTGAAACAGTTGTTTCATCAGGGTGAAACTATTTAAACCAAGTAATTAAACGAACAATGCTTCTTTAATAATCTCCCCAACGGTAGGATGTGGGAAAACGATCGACCGCAACTCGTCGGCTTTCATGCCTTTTTCTATTGCAAGACCTGCGATAACGATCAGTTCAGAAGCCGGATTGCCCAGCAGATGGGCACCGATCACTGTTTCATCTTCGGCCAGGATCAATTTACAGACTCCGTTTCCCTGTTCATTCTCTGCCACAAAACGACCGGAGAAAGCCATCGGTAATTTCTTTACCGTATAAGGAATACCTTCCGCCTGAAGTTCTTCTTCCGTTTTACCAACACCGGCAATTTCGGGATTTGTATATACAACACCCGGTATTGCTTTATAGCTCATTCCGTCGCGGGCTTTTCCCAAGATATGTTTCACCGCTACTTCAGCCTCGCTGACAGCCGTATGAGCGAGTAAAGAAAAGGCCGTGATGTCGCCGCAGGCATATACATTGGGCAGAGAAGTCTGCATATATTGGTTCACTTTTATACCGTTCTGGAAAGGTTCGACACCTAAAGTTGCCAGGCCGAAACCTTTGGTCACCGGACGCCGGCCTACACTCAGCAGGACTTTCTCTCCACTGATAACAAAGCTTTCGTCCTCTTTCTCGACAGTGACTTCACCACCGTGAACAGCTGTCACCTTATGGCCCAGATAGAACTTGATCCCTCTTTTGGCATATTCAGCCTGAAGCATTTCGGATAGTTCCTTATCCATCGGGCCTAATATCTTATCCAGCATTTCCACCACATGTACTTCCGTTCCCATGCTATTGAAGAAAGAGGCAAATTCCATACCGATCACTCCTCCACCGATAATCACGAGAGAGGCGGGAAGTTCTTTTGTCTGCAAGGCTTCACGGCTCGTCCAGTATTCTGTCTCTGCCAGACCGGGGATCGGCGGGATCACGGTTTCAGAACCGGTACACAGCAGCAGGTTGGCCGCTTCATAGGTTTCTTCACCACAGGCAATAGTTATGGTTCCATCAGCGGCACGCCCTTTTATCTCAGCTTCACCGTTGACTACAACCACTCCATGTTCCGTCATCTTCATACGGATACCGGCGGTAAGTTTCTTTACCACTTTATTCTTACGGGCAATGATCTTAGGAAAATCAAATGTCGGATTCTCCGCTTTGACGGCATATTTCTGTGCATGTTTAATGGTATCATACACTTTGGCCGAATAAAGCAATGTTTTTGTTGGAACACATCCTTCATTGAGGCAGACACCGCCTAATGCGTTTTTCTCGAAAAGTATGGTAGAAAGTCCACCGGCAGCCGCTCTTTCGGCCGCAGTATAACCGGCAGGTCCCCCACCGATTATAGCAACATCGTATTTCATGTTATCAGATTTAATTAAGTTTTATATTGTGATTCTATTTTCTTGTTATAACAACCCGGCATTACTCCTAATCTCGATATCCGGATTAAACTTCTTCAGCAGCTTGACAAATTCTTTCTCATTCTGGGGAGATATCAGCATCCACATCTGTCCGTTCTTCCAGATAACGATTCTATCCAATGATAAAGAATAACTGAAAACCGGAAGGATAGAAGGTTGCAGCGCCTCTATATCGGCAATAGCGATCTCCTTTTTAGGAAAGAAACCGCAACGGAGCAGCAGCATGCCGTCTGTCGTAACCACATAATAGGTATTGAAAAACACATGCAATGTCAATGCACTGGCGACCAACGAAATAACAATAGCCGCAACATTCTGGTGCAATACGGATACCACACACAAAACTGCCAGCACAATGATCAGCAAATGATACCACCAACCGATCTTAGATTTAAAGACTCTATCCATTTTACGAATTTTCGCGCAAGATAGTCATTTCTTCATTTACTTGTTGTAAAGCCGCCACAAAACCTTCGGTATCGACCGGATGAACCGTGTTCGTATATTCTTCGTCTTTATAAGGTTTACTATAATATACTACCACGCTACCCGACTCTTTTACAAAGACTTTATCGATTGCTTCAACAGGGATGGCCACAAAATTTCCTTGTGTCAGGTATTTACTGTCTATTCTGTATGGCTGGAAGGCAACGCAAGCGATCGCTACAACTGCAACATAGATAAACCAGGGCACATCATTCAAATAGAATAACCCGAAAATGATTAACAGGCAAACGGCAATCGAGAGATGTTTCGGAGTTATCATCCGTTTTCTAAATGCTTTCTTTTCCATAACTTTACGTATTAAAGTTAGTAATAAGCAATATTAAGCATTTTTATCCTTATAATCAAGTTCATTCCGTTATTTTTATAGTTCTTTGTTCCTATCCGAAAAATCCCCTGAAAAATGAATACGCTGTAACTTTACAGAAACAGCGTATTCATTGTAAAAGGTTATTTCGATCGTATTCAATACTCTATCTCAGGTATATAAACCGACCTGTAGGACTGATGTAATCCCAAGATCGTGCGTAAAATTGTCCCTTTCTTATCCGTAAAGACAACAGTGCTGGTTTGTGTCGAACCGAACATCAATAAATTGTCATTCAATATCTGGACATTACTCATATAAGGAGAGCTGTATTCCGGTAAAGTCACTTCCATAGTCACCTCCGCTTTCCGGGCTTTTTCATCGACCGAATAGATCAATGCACGGGAAAGATGATTGTAAATGCCATTATCAAACACCAGAACTTCATTCGGTTTTAACGGGTCAACGCTATGCATACCGTTTGCATAACCAGCCGCAGGCATATCGACATTACCCTCTCTACCAACCCTATACAAAACTTTCCCCGTCTTTCTCTCTATCTTCCACAACTCACTTCTCCAGTTAAAAGACATATAAATATTACCTTCAGAATCAAAATTAACCGAGTTGGCATGCAGCCAATCATCTTTATACCATATAGGATTCTCCAATACGCTGGTAACCGGTACCATTTCCATGATATTAGGATCATCCGCCGGATGCAATTCGCCGAAACAATCCCATTCTTCGAGCTTGTTACCTTCCATATCGAAGATTGTATAGCCGTCTCCCCATACTATCTCTTCTTTACTCCCTCCACGTTCTGTCAGATCAAATGTCTTAGGAGTATAATTTACCAGGATCAGGTTCCCGTCCGGCATGCGACGGATATCATGGTGAACATAGAATTTATCAAATACCTTATCCAGCAGTCGTTTCCCCGTCAGATCCATCACTACGATTTCATTGCCGGTATAATCCTTTTCCGCATAAGCACCTATGATGCAGGAGATTGTATTCGTTTTCTCATCAAAACTAGCCACACGTACAGCCTTTTCCATATTCTGATACCAGACAATGTTACCTTTAGTATCCACCATCGTAATATAACCGGGTTTATCTGTCTTCATCAACAGGATATAACCGGGAAGATCTTCTTCCATCTTATTGATGGGCATCGAATAGACTGGAACACCTGATGGCAGCGAAGATGTTGTAAAGGTATATCCTTCGGAGACCGTCGAAGCTGCTCCCGTCGAAGCCTTTACCTTAAAAGTATATTCGGTTTCAGGCTCTAATAAAACTAACGTAGAGGTAGAAGAACCGTCAGCCTCGGCCAGTGCCGTCATCTTTTTAGATGCTTCATCATCACTTTTCCAATACTCGATCTGATAGTCCACGGCTTGCCTGAACTCTATATTGACATCCATCCTCAACACATTATCCGATTTGGGGGCTACCTGTATCGCCCGAATCAGTTCCGTCGGAGGCACCTCACCTTCCGGATCATTACTGCACGCTACGAATGCGAGCAGTAACATCATACACAAATACTTCATTAGCTTCATAATATCACATTTATTGATTAACGAATTGCTATTTCATCCACCATGGTCCATACATCACTTCTGGCATCTCGATGCCACATGGGACAAACCGGAACTACTTTAACCTTAATTTTTATATAACGAGCCTCACAAGAAGTGAATCTCAACTCATAAACTTTCGTTTTATAATTCTTTTTCCGATCCATCTCATTCACTATCCGACCGACGGAACTGTATGTCCGGTTATCAACAGAAACGAACACCTCCATTCCTTCCGGCAGGAAAAGACGATCGAGAATAGACTGGATAAACCGGGCATCGACTTCCGAAACAATTTCTTTTTCTCCAAGATCAACCGTTATCTCGAAGTCGTCGTGTTTAAATCCTAACCAGTTTTCATCATAATTGCGGGCACCCAACACGCCATCCGTCAATGATCCGGTACCTTTTGCACAATATTGGGTTAACGGCAGGCTCACTGTAACAGGCTTTCCCAACGCTTTGTTTCCTTTAGCCAGAAACTTCAGATATTGCAAGGGAACGTTCGTCATTTCCTCTTTATATTCATCTATCGGTGTCATCCATTCGCATAAACGACGTGTATTATTTTCTTTACAACAAGAAATAAAATGATCTAATTTATGCATAAAATCTTCATTCACCGCCAGGTTTCCATCTTCGTTGTCAACCAGAAATCCTCTTTTGCCGACAGGCATCAGATTGGCCTGTTCCAACTCAGCAAAGATAACAGGTAGACGTGCAAACTGTACACGTGCCGTCAGGTCCTTATCACCGGCAACGGCTTCCTCCGCCTTATCAAAACACCGGTTATAGGCATCCAGATTCTCCGGTGACAAATAACCATTGACTGGTGTCAGAGCATTCCCGAAAATGCTTAGCTCCTCCCCACTTTTCTCCAGATTATCATGTAATAAGGTCATATATTCTTTAATGTATTTCCCGGCCTGTCCATAATAACCTTCCAGAAAATCATAGATCACAGCATCCAAATCGCAATCCGGATTCCACAGTAACTTAGCCGAGACATAAGCTCTCAAATAACACATTTCCCCGGCAGGCTCCGGATTACCCTGAGAGAAAACGGAAGTGACATGATTGCCTGCAAAATATTTCATATTAGGCTGCAAGGTTCTGAAATTAGGGAAAGGAGTATACAAATTGCTAAACTGCACTATATAATCCCACAAAAGTATATTATGAGATATTTTTGCCCAGTCGTCCATATCTTTTCTAAAGCCTGCACTCAATGTATCCAAAGGAATCGGCTTGCTTCGGTTACATTCGATATTACAGAACATGATATTCACATTCCCAGCCGGTTTCGCCAGTTTAGGGGCTTTACGGGTAAACTGATAGGCCAAGGTTGAAATTATCTTATCCGAATGGCGCTCCGCCACTTTATTAATAAAACGGATCAATAACCCAGAAGGGCTCCCCTCCTCTTCGTAAACCTTTTTACAGACTGCGCATTTACAGTAATTGTAATTATCGTTTTGGCTGACCGACCAATAGAGCGCTTCCGGCTTTTCAGATATGCAGGAATCGAGTTCTTTACAAAGAACGTTCAACAATTCCGGATTACTCAGACAAAGTTGCGAAGGAACACGCTCCCCTTTTTCATTCATTGCATAATATTCCGGATGCCGGTCAAAATACTTTCCGGGAGGGACCAGTCGGTCGAATGTATGTACCCAGAACCCCCATTTGCCTCTGTCCACCCAACTGGTAGGAGTCTGCGTCAACCGCAACCAATCAAAAAAAGCATTGTCATTGGCACATACATATAGCATATTCCGGGATGTAATAACCGGAACCTGCCAGTCATCTATATTGGCAGGCAATAAGACTGTCGACCGTTGCGGAACGACTTCCACGGCAGGCGTATATTTCCTGCATCCCCAATATTTTTCCAGTAATTCATAAACACCATAGAGAGTGCCATAGCTATTGCCACCCATTATATAGAGTTTATGTGCATTCGTTTTAATATAGAAACCATCCTGTTCCAGCTTATCCAGTGAAATGGCCAAAGGAATAAGCCGATTGGTATTCCCTATCGAAATTTCATAATCGACAGGAGTAACGTTATCTTCAACGACCGGCAGCATCACTCCGGCTATTTTATTAAGATATTCATTCAGTTCCTTTGCTGCTCTTTGCTCTATCATTGTAGGAGATTGGGGTACTACAATGACATAATCACTTTTTCCAGATTTTATTATTTCCAGATCACTGTTACATGCACCCAGGCATATAATACAAAGAATCGTCAATGAGATAGTTACTATATTTTTCACGGGATTATATTTTTGTTGAACAGAGTCCTGCTAACGGATCATTCGTGATACCTGTATTTTACATAATCAAAGATACCATAGTTTTCCTGTGCCGGAAGATTGTCTCCTATAAACTTCAGATTCTCAACACTGCAAAAGATATAAAATGCGAAAGCTGTACCAAAAGTTTGCTGTACCGTACTGACAATCTTCTTATCTATCAGCCAATCGACTTTATAGTTACCATCCACCAGAGTAAGGTCTATTTCAAAGATGTGCCATCCTGTTTTTATCTTTACAGGGACAGACTTAAACGGATGATCCTGCGTAGTCATATAGGCGATCATCTCATCAGGTCCGGCTCCCAGCTCTTCCCGTACCGCCTGTTTCCCATATCCTACTTCAAAATCGATTTCATGGTGGTCATCACAATAAATCCAGGAGCCGACACTGGCCTGATCTCCTTTCCCCATTTCCGGGATATAAGTTTTCCAAGTATAGCGTCCGGTCGTATAAATTTTATCAGTTGTACGGACTTTCTTCCTGTCCCATGAACCGGCCCGCGTAAAAATGTGCAACTTACCCTTCTTCAACACACATTGGTGATCTGGGTTATCATCCTGATGCGCATACACCCATCCTTCCAGATCATTAAAGTTCCAGACTTTTTTCTTCGGAGGTTGTGCATAGGTGTTGACTGTGCACAGGATAAACATCAAAAAAAGAATCCTGCCTATATATTTCTTCATATTCAGTCTATTATAATTCATTGTGGTAAAATTTACAGATAGGCCACCTGTCAAAGCAGGCACCTATCTGTCTATCAATTATTTGGAAAAACTTCTGCAATTTGCCAGATCCGGATTCAGATCCAGTTCTCTTTTCGGTACCGGGAAATAACGTCTGATATCGTTATCCGTCAGGTCCTGAGGATACACTTTCCATTCGGACGTGTAATCCGCATTCGGATCTTTTGAGTTCTTCTGGCGCCATTCTGATTTCACTTTTATGGCAGCTATATATTTATTCAAACGATCTTTCCACAATCCCATACGAATCAGGTCAGGACGGCGTACACCTTCATTGTTCAACTCAAAAAGACGTTCGTCACAGATGGCACTGCGTAAAGCATCTTTTGAAGAATAAGCAGCCAAAGACAAATTGTGGGCATCGTCCTGGAACGCACGGCTTCTGATCTGGTTGATCAAATCGATCGCCTCCTGTGTCGGTCCGTTCAGTTCGTTCAGGATTTCAGCCTTGCACAGGATGATGTCAGCCAGACGAAGCATCGGCATGTTATTCTTGGTATTATAATTATAAGTACCCGGACGGAGGTATTTATACTTTTTAGTATAAGAAGCTCCCAATTCGTTGATTGTCTGTGTTTCTGAATCCGCATAGACAGTACCTACCTTTTCTACTGATTCCGGTATGATATAATATCTGGGCTTCGGAGTAGCATCATTATCATAAACGTTTCTGAACTGGGTAACCAGCAATTCTGAGTAACGTTCGTCCGCCTTATCGAACACCCAGGTCAGTTCCAGAGGGACACTGAACAGGTTCCATCCCATATCGTAATCCCACGGAGTAAAGTTCATACCTATATCGGAGCTTCCGGAAGGAATATCCTGGCTGGAACGTACAGTAAAGATCAACTCATTATTATATAAGGTTGCATCTGTTTCAGGGTTGAACACATCCCATACTTTCGGTTGCAATGAATAAACACCGCCATTCAGCGCCAGTACTTCATTTGCATATTCGAGCGCCTTTCTCCATTCCGACACGTCATCTCCCCCTGACAAACGGGCACGGCCGGCAGCTCTCATATGGAGGCGACACAAGAAACCTGCTGCTGCGCCATAAGTTGCTCTTCCTGCATCCAGTTTATCGCTATAGCTCTGGGGTAATGCTCCTTTTGCAGCATTCAGATCCGTATCGATCTGTGTTTCGATCTCTTCTATCGAAGCAGGAGGCAGGATGGCATCCACAGCCACATCACTACTAACAACCAATGGTACGGTATAATATAAATCCGTCAGTTGATAATAGGCAAAACCACGCATGAAATGAGCTTCGGCCAATAATCTGCTCTTCAGTTCTGCAGCGACAGCCTCGTCATCCCCGAATTCTGTATCAGGAATTTCAGGGATCTTATCAAGTGCGATATTCGCACGGCTGATAATCTTATAATAACCGTTCCAGGAAGACGAAACATCCTGGTTGGTACTCATTTTCTGTTCATTCAACAACTCGCAGTCCATTTCTTTCATGAAACAGGCATCTGTCGTCATGTCGTTCAGATAGAAAATTGCCCTGTTGGATACCCCATGGAGAGGTTCATACATCGAGTTAACAGCTGCCGTCGCATCGTCTTTCGTTTTAAATGCATTCTCTGATGTCAGTTCCGAATAGACAACCTCCTCCAGTGTACTGTCACAAGAAGTAATGATGCCTGCCGAAAGAAAAGCCGCAGTATATATCAATCCTTTTTTCAATATGTTATTCATAACCGTATTCATTTAAAAAATTATTTTTGCACCAAAGTTAAATGTCCTGTAAGCAGGATAAGAGCTAAAGTCAAGTCCCTGTGAAACAGCTTTACCGCCATTCGTACTTACTTCCGGGTTAAAGCCTGTGTATCCGGTGATGGTAAACAGGTTCTGTGCACCGACAAATACACGCAGGTTCTTGACATACTTATACATATTTCCCCATTTCTGCAACGGCAGCGTATAGCCTAGTTCCACATTCTGCAATCTCAGGTAACTTGCATTTTCAATAAACCGTGAGTTAATATAAGAACCGTATTTAACACCGGCATCTTTTCTATATCCGTTACGTGGTATCTCATTGGACGGATTATGCTGCGTCCATCTGTCTTTCGAATCAATCAACCGGTTGTTGTCTTCCAATACCACACGCGACAAGTTCAGCAAGTCGTTACCGATAGAGGCGTCGAAGAAGAATGAGAAGTCGAAATCACGGATCTTGAAATTATTACCGATACCCAGGATCACATCCGGATTACCGTCGCCAATCACTTCACGGTCATTGATTGTAATTTGTCCGTCACCATCCAGGTCTTTAAACTTCGGGTCACCCGGAACCGATCCCGGTTGTGCGGCATACGTTTCTCCAGTCTGGATAATACCTTCAAATACATAACCGTATAATGAACTCAACGGGTAACCTTCCTTCAGCATAGCGTATTCTTCCCAGTTGTACCAGCCTTGCGGACTAACCGATTCGAAACGGGCTTCCCCCTGATTCAGTTCCAGCACTTTGTTCTTATTCCGTGAAATGTTGAATGTCGTATTCCAACTGAAGTTATGGTTTATGATATTATTGGATTTGATGAACAATTCAAAACCTCTGTTCTGGATTTTACCGTTATTACCCGTCATGGTCTGGAAACCACCCGTGGAACTGGATACTGAAATAGGATTCAACAGGTCTTTCGTACGTTTATCGTAGTAGTCGAAATTCACTTCAATACGCTTGTTCAGCAAAGAAAAATCGATACCCAGGTCGAGCTGTGAAGTAGATTCCCATTTCAGATCTTTATTTTCCGGATTGGAAGGATACATACCTTTCACGATCGAACCGCCCCCCAGATATACGTCTGTCATGGCAAATTTACGCTGTGAAAGATAATTACCGATTCCGTCATTACCGGTAACACCATAGCTGGCTCTCAGTTTAAAATCATAGAACAATGGTTTGATGAAACTCATAAAAGGTTCGTCACCCAATTGCCAGGCTACAGAAGCGGATGGGAAATATCCCCATTTATTACCCGGTCCGAAGTTTGAAGCGCCGTCTGCACGGATAGAAGCATTGATAATATATTTCTGGTTCAATACATATTCCGCTCTTGCGAAGAAAGAAGTGGTCGTATTGTCTTCCCTGGAAGAATTGATCCATTGTACCGTTTGGGCAGCTCCCATATTATTGAAGGAGAATTCGTCCGTAGAGAAACCGAACCCCTGCATTCCGTTCTGTTCGTAGATATGTTTGGTATAGGTCGTACCGGCAACAACTTTCACGTCATGTTTTTCCGTAAACTGCTGGTGCCAGGTCAATAAAGCATCCATCTGTTGTTTATCATTCTTATAGTTCCAGATCGTTGCCAGACCGTCGTTGGCTTTACCGACATTCGTACTTTTCGGATAGTACTTCTGATATTTTTCGTTATCATTGCTGTATGTATATTGAACACGTGCTGTCAATGATTTCAGGATATCGGCTTCACCATACAGGGTAACATACATATTATTTGTGATATCTTCGAAATCCACATCGTTCAATTCACTGAAGATGCCCGGTTTCTTCCCTTTTTTACCAAATACATCATCACCGGTGACAGTTGTCAAAGGAGACATCATGAAGATGTTATAAATAACGTTGTCGGTAGTCGTATTCGTACCCATATTCAGAAAGTTCTTGTTGGAACGGGCCATATAAAGATTTGAACCGAAACGAATTCTATCGTTCAATTTGTAATCCATATTCATACGGCCACTGAAACGGTTGAAATTAGTATTCTGCAATACGCCCAGATCATCCAGATAGTTACCTGAAATAGACATAGTCATCTTATCGCTACCTCCGGTAATAGAGAACTGGTGAGTCTGTGTCATTGCTGTCCTTGTGGTTGCATCGATCCAGTCCGTTCCTGCTCCCTTATATTGAAGTTCTTCCTGAGTATACGGAGGGTTACCGGAACTGCCGTTATCTTCCCACACTTTCATATTATAACCCATCACATCCTGGGCATCCATCAGTTTCCAAGGGTTCTGTAGGTTCTTCACAGATGCATTATAGGAGTAACTGACATTGAATGCTCCTTTCGTACCTTTCTTTGTTGTAATAAGAACAACACCGTTAGCACCTCTTGCACCATAGATAGCTGTAGCAGCGGCGTCCTTCAGGATCTCGATAGACTGGATATCTTCGGGGTTGATCTGGTTTCCGATCTCTGTCTGGAAGCCATCGATTACATACAATGGTTCGTTGTTCGAACTGATAGAAGAAGCTCCCCTGACGCGAATGGAAATACCTCCACCCGGTTCCGTCGAGTTTTGTTTTACCTGTACACCAGCTGCACGGCCTTTTAACAACTGTGCCGTACTGGTTACAACACCAGCCTTTATTTCATCGGTTTTCAATGAAGTAATAGCCCCGGCCAGGTCACGTTTACGGGTGACACCGTATCCAACGACTACCACCTCTTCTATATTCATGGCATCTTTCACTAATTTAATAGTCAGATCCGCCATACCGCTCTTTACAGACACTTCTTGTGTCACCATTCCTAAATAAGAAAAGGAAAGTGTTTCACCGACAGAAGCTGTAATAGAAAATTTACCGTCCAGATCAGTTGTCTGGCCGTTCGTTGTACCCTTTACCATTACCGCTACACCAATCAGCGGCTCCATCGTTTCAGCCTCATAGACGACTCCGTTTATCTTTTGCTGCGCAAAACCTGTACACCAAACTAAACATAGTAAATACAGAATTACAATTTTCCTCATAAGAATTTCAATTTAAGATTTATAAAACCAAGGAACATTCATATAGATCTAAGATTATAAAATTTAATTATTTTATGTATATAATCCATACGCTGGCAAAAGTATGCGGTTCGGAATGAAAAGGCATCAAATCCTGTCTAAATCTGTTCCTCTATTGTCTATTTTCATCTAAAAAGCCCATAAACAAAGGAGTAAGCTAAAGATGCAGATATATTTTATATAGGTGAAATTACTTTGAAACTTAATATTTAAATATATCTTTGTAGCAAATAAATTGCAATGATTAAACATATTATTACATTTTTATTTTGTTTGTTCTCTGTATGCGGATACATCGGTAATAGTTGGGGTAGCAATACGAATTATTATTTTAAACAGATCGCTATAGAGAACGGCTTGTCGCAGTCCAGCATAAACTGTATCCTGTGCGACCACAAGGGAATGCTGTGGATCGGAACCAAATCCGGTCTCAATTGCTTCGACCAGTATGAGCTGAAAAACTATTTCAACGAAAAAGAAAACCCTCACTCCTTACCCGGTAACTATATCCAGTTCATTGCAGAAGACCAGCAAAAGAATATATGGATCTCTACCAATACAGGGCTCGCCCTATACAATCCTGAGAATAATTCTTTCGACCTGATTCTCAAGGAAAAGGTTTTCTCATACCTGAACTTACCAAACCGGCTTTTACTAGGGGCAGAGAGCAGTCTCTATACATACGATCCCGAAAACAAACAATTACAGAAAGCAGTCTTCGACTCAAACAATCTGCCGCTGCATGATATCATTAAGCTGCTATCTTTCAGCGATCATCTGGTCCTTATTGCGACCAAAAACAACGGACTGTTTACCTATAATTACAAAACCGGTCATACGGACAAACTTCCGTTCGGAAATCATACCACCCTGCTGGACGTATATCTGGGATCAGACGGATATATCTATTTATCATCCTACAATAAAGGACTATTCTGCTATAGCCCGAACGGAAAACTAATAGCCAATTACACCACCAAAAACTCTCAATTAAGTAATGATATAGTTCTCGACATCCTGGAGAAAGACGGAGATCTCTGGATGGGGACCGATGGAGGAGGAATCAATATACTTAATCTTCAAACCCAGGAAATCAGCTGCATAAAACATATTCCCGGTGATATCAGCTCACTTCCGGTAAACTCCATCACCGTCCTTTACAAAGACAGTGAAAACAACTTATGGGCAGGCAGTGTCAGAGGCGGCATATTCGGAATCAAAGAGACCTATATAAAAACATATAAAGACGTAGCGCTGAATAATACTAACGGACTCAGCGAAAAAGCAATAATCAGCCTGCACGAAGACGAAGACAGTATTTTATGGATCGGTACGGATGGCGGAGGCATAAACCGGTACAATCCTTTTACAGGAAAGTTCAGACATTATCCTTCCACCTACGGAGATAAAGTCGCTTCAATTACATCTTTGTCCCGTTCTGAGTTGCTTGTCTCATTATATAGCAAAGAAGTTTTTATCTTCAATAAAAAGACAGGAGAATACAAACCTTTTACCATTTTGGACCACGACACCAATATCGAGGAGTGTTATTCCGGATACATGCCGCTTACCCATAAAGTTGCTGAAGACAAAATCTATATCTTGTCGCAAAGTGCACTTATCTATAACCCGGTCACCAGACAATTCTCTTCTCTCAAGATGAATGAGAAAGAAATTGATCCCGGAGCGCTTAACCTGGTTTATGCAGACGATTCCCTGACTTACCTGATCAAAGAACATTATGTGCTGGAAGGATTACAGAAAAATGACAGTATACATATCTTATTCAGTGTCGACCCTTCCGAAACAATCCATTCACTCTCATACGATAAAGAGGGAACATTCTGGATCGGCAGCGACCGGGGACTCAGCTATTACAACAAGAATGAAAAGATTTTACACAGGATTGAGACCAGGTTATTCAATAACATCACCCATTTATTTCTTGATAACCAGGGCAGGCTTTGGATATGCGCCCAGAACATGCTTTTCTCTTATGTGATAAATGAGAACAGATTCGTTGTGTGGAGCGAATCGGACGGCTTCTCTCCCAATGAAATATTATTCATGTACCAGAAACCGTCAAAAACCAATAACATTTATCTGGCAGGAACAAACGGCTTAGTAAAAATTGATAAAAACATATCCTACAACGATAAACTACAACCCCAGATAGAACTGGCCGACATTATATTTAACGGAAGCTCCTATATGAACAAATTTGATGAGAAAGAGAAGAATATCAATATTCCCTGGAATTATACCTCTTTATCCATAGCCATCAACCTGAATGAAAAAGATGTATTCCGCAAGGCTCTATTCCGTTACAGTATCTCCGGCCTCAACAATCAATACATCGAATCCTATAATCACAAGCTGGAATTACCGTCATTAAACCCCGGTAGTTATTCCATCCTGGTATCGTGCAATACAAAAAGCGGCATCTGGAGCCAGCCGATAAAGATTGCCACACTCCATATAACGCCTCCCTGGTATAAAAGCAATTGGTTTATTTCCAGCATGATCCTATTATTTCTCACATTGCTATCAGGTATAGTGTATCTGATTATCCGGAAAAAAGAAAACAAGTTGAAATGGGAAATGAAAGAACATGAACAGACTGTCAATGAGGAGAAAATACGTTTCCTTGTAAACATCAGCCATGAACTACGAACACCATTAACACTGATTTATGCCCCTTTAAAAAGATTGATCGACAGAAGTAACGACAAGCTCAAACCCGAACTGATCAAAGATCAGTTAAACAGCATATATAAGCAGGCCCGGCAGATGAAAAACATTATCAACATGGTACTGGACCTGAACCGGATTAAAACAGGAGAAGAGCCGTTGCAGAAACTTCCCCATACATTAAATGAATGGGTACGCTCGGTATCCGAGGATTTCAGAAACGAATATGAAGAGAAAAAGATCAACTTGCAATACGAATTGGATGATTCTATCGAATATATCTGGTTTGACGAATGGAAATGCCAGATCATCCTGTCCAATTTGCTTATGAATGCTTTAAAATTCAGCGACCAGCAGACAGAAATAACAATATCGACCCAACGGATGAATAACTTTGTACGGATTTCCGTCAAAGACCAGGGTATTGGTTTACAGAATGTTGATTCCGGCAGATTATTCAGTCGCTTTTACCAAGGAGAACACAATAAAAGCGGTAGCGGCATCGGCCTGTCTTATGCCAAAATATTAATCGAAATGCATGGAGGAAACATCGGTGCCTATAACAATACGGATAAAGGGGCAACATTCTATTATGAATTACCTATCCTCACCGATACATCTTTGCCGGAAGAAATGATGAACGACAACAACAGCGAAAACATCCCTATTCCCCTGGATATATCTGCCATAAACGTTTCATGTTCCAACTACTCATTATTAATCGTCGAAGACAAACAGGAACTTCGCATGTTTCTGAAAGATTCGTTCAAAGACGTATTCAATCATATTTATACGGCAGAAGATGGTATGACGGCATTGGATCTCATAAAAACAAGGCAACCCGATATCATTGTAAGTGATGTTATGATGCCGCGTATGGATGGATACGAACTATGCCGGCATATCAAAGAAGATGTCGAGATCAGCCACATTCCCATTATTCTGCTTACAGCCAAATGCGATCAGGATAGTACATCCACCGGTTATAAACTCGGTGCGGACTTTTATCTGTCAAAACCATTTGAACTGGATTTTCTTCTCACGATCATTGTCAATCTGCTGAAAAGCAGGGAGGCTATAAAACAAAAATACAAAGAGAGGGCAACTACTATTCTGCCGCAAGATTCGACAATCAGTAATGCAGATGAGACTTTCTTGGTTAAACTGAATAACCTGATCTATACTAATCTGTCAAATCCGGATCTGGATGTCAAATTCTTAATGGGTAATATGGCAATGAGCCGCGCTTCATTATATAATAAGGTAAAAGCACTCACCGATATGGGAGTAAATGACTACATCAACAAACTCAGAATAGAGAAAGCATCCTCCATGTTAATACATACGGACCTGAGTATCTCCGAAATATCATTTGAAGTGGGTTTCACTTACCAACGTTATTTCAGCACAATATTCAAACAAATAAAAGGGGTTACCCCCAGCCAGTTCAAAGAAGAAAACAAGAACAATAATAACATAGTCCAACAAGAACTAAGGTAGTTTTTGCTAATAATAGCCTTTATTTTGCCTGAATATCTTACTTTTTACACGAAAAATAGGGAAAAGAAGTACCTATGCTGCCTTATTTTGGGGGATTTGTATCCCAAATGGGGGATATTTAAACCTTAGTTCTTGTTGGTCTCTGGTAAAAATACCAAGAAAATACGCCGCCGCTTCACAGCAACAGCGTATCCACTTAAACCGGTCAAACAATTCCAAAAAGGAATATATTTTACTTGAATCCCCTTATTCCCATAAAAAGGATATAACGATAATTGTCAGTCGATTACAGTTTCCTCGTAGTTTCTACTTTAGGAAACTGGAGTTTCCCGAATAGGGAACTGGCGTTTCCTCCCTGGGAAACTGTAATTTCCTCCTAGGGAAACCGGAGTTTCCTACGGAAGAAACTGCGGGGCACTCAGGAGCCGAATACGGGAACTCCTCTTATTTTACTTCTTCGAGTACGGAATAAGATTGCAATACATTATTATTGTTGTATTGTTCTGTACGGACAACTCCAATGTTAGGAGCATACCATTCGTATCCGTAACCTTCGATTGTTTCTTTCGGGGAACGTGATTTGATTTTAAATTTTACCTTCGTACAATCGAATGTTCCTGCCGGAGTGGTAATCTCTTCCGTTTTCACATATTCGCGGTCGTAAATCGAGATATTCTTTCTGTCCTTACGGTTTTTCTTTGAATAAATGTTGATCACTGCATCGTCGAAATAGACATCATCCGAAGAAGCTCCCTGTGCTACGCTCGGGTAATTGATCACGGCATCAGTTGCAGCCACTGCGGTATTCGTTGTAGTAACAAAAGACGGGTTGGACAGAATCTCTTTCATATCCATAAAGAATTCGCCATCCTGGCAAAAAGCTTCCAGCTCGCCTTTATCGATAACCGTTCCGCTATTATTGACGAACACGTAATCGGCTTCGACTTCCAGTCCGCCTTGTTTGTTTTCCACCTCATCCACTACATAAGTCATCACACCTGACAGGTTACCTTTGCCATCATAACTCTTTTTCACTAGTTTAGTACCTTTTGTCGTAGGGAAAAAGAATGTACAATCCTGTGCCATAGCCCCGCCTGCCAACATAGAGGCTAAAGCTAACAGTAAAACTTTAGATTTCATATTTCAAAACGTTTAAGTATTAATAATAAGCCGGATATCCAATGCCATGTTAGAACAGGGGAAGCCCCCGAATGTTCAGGGCTATTCCTTTAAAAATAGCAAAAGAATATCTATTTCAGCCTTATTTATAAGGAAAGGGGGCATCTAAAGGTACAACCATAAAAGTTAATTCCTAACTTTGGCGGTCTAAACAGTAATGTCTTATGGTACAAAGATTCGATTTCTTAGTGATAGGTTCCGGTATTGCAGGAATGAGTTTCGCACTTAAAGTAGCCAGTAAAGGGAAAGTTGCCCTGGTATGCAAAACTAATCTGGAAGAAGCTAACACATATTTCGCACAAGGGGGTATCGCCTCGGTGACAAACCTGATCGTCGATAACTTCGATAAACATATTGAAGATACAATGATTGCGGGCGACTGGCTCAGCGATCGCGATGCTGTTGAAAAGGTTGTGCGCAACGCTCCTCAACAAATCAAAGAGCTGATCAGCTGGGGTGTCGATTTCGATAAAGATGAAAAAGGGAACTTCGACCTGCATCGTGAAGGCGGCCATTCCGAATTCCGCATCCTTCACCATAAGGATAATACGGGTGCCGAGATACAGGACAGCCTGATACAGGCGATCCAAAAGCATCCTAACATCACTGTCTTTGAAAATCATTTTGCAATTGAAATACTGACGCAGCACCATCTGGGTGTCACCGTCACCCGCCAGACGCCGGATATAGAATGCTACGGTGCTTACATCATGGATCCGGACGGACGGATCGATACATTCCTTTCGAAAGTGACCCTGATAGCGACAGGTGGTGTCGGAGCTGTTTACCAGACTACCACCAATCCGTTGGTGGCTACCGGCGATGGTATCGCGATGGTTTACCGTGCCAAAGGGACTGTAAAAGACATGGAGTTCGTTCAATTCCACCCGACGGCATTGTATCATCCCGGCGATCGTCCTTCTTTCCTGATCACGGAAGCGATGCGTGGTTATGGTGGCGTTTTGCGTACGTTGGATGGAAAGGAGTTCATGCAAAAGTACGATAAACGTCTTTCGCTGGCTCCGCGAGATATCGTGGCACGGGCCATCAAGAATGAAATGGACACACGTGGTGACGATCATGTTTATCTGGATGTTACACATAAAGATCCGGAAGAGACGAAGAAGCATTTCCCCAATATTTATGAAAAGTGCCTGAGTCTGGGTATCGATATTACCAAGGATTATATTCCGGTTGCTCCTGCGGCGCATTATCTGTGTGGCGGTATCAAGGTAGACCTGGATGCCCGTTCTTCTATCGACCGCCTGTATGCCGTAGGCGAATGTTCCTGCACCGGTCTTCATGGCGGCAACCGCCTGGCTTCCAACTCGCTGATCGAAGCGGTTGTTTATGCCGACGCTGCGGCCAAACATAGTCTTAATATCATCGACTCATTAAGTTACCAGGAAAGTATCCCTGAATGGAACGATGAGGGTACCACTTCGCTGGAAGAAATGGTATTGATCACCCAGAGTGTAAAAGAGGTGGGGCAGATCATGAGTACATACGTCGGCATCGTCCGTTCCGACCTGCGTCTGAAACGTGCATGGGATCGCCTGGATATCATTTACGAGGAAACGGAAAGTTTGTTCAAACGGTCGGTCGCTTCGAAGGATATTTGTGAACTGCGTAATATGATTAATGTAGGGTATCTGATCATGCGCCAGGCGATAGAAAGAAAGGAAAGCCGCGGGTTGCATTATACGTTGGATTATCCGCCGGTGAAGAAATAACAGCACAAGTTGCATAATAAAAATAAAGGGAATGTAATCCGATTACCATAGTGTCATTCAGATTACATTCCCTTCTTATTTCCGGATATTCGTGTTTACTACAACATTAATTATATCCAGGGTTTTCAATAAGATCCGGATTAGCCCCTGTCCGTGTCGTCGTAATAGGGAAATAGTAATAATGCGGCCTGAACAAAGGAAGTGTTCCTCCATCGCCAAAAGAGATCTCCACATTTTCTATTATTCCCACTTTATACTTTCTTGTAGCATAATCCAGATAATAACGAATACCGGATCTTCCTCCCGTCAGAACCGTTTCTGCTTGTCTCCATCTTCTCAAATCCCAGTAACGGTGGCCTTCAAATGCCAATTCTACTTTTCTTTCCGCGCGAATAGCTTCCCTATCGATGTTCGTTTTGGAAGGCATCCCGGATCTGTTTCTAATCGTATTGACCGCGTCGAGTGCTTCTCCAGGCTTTCCTAATTCAAAAGCAGCTTCAGCCAGATTCAAAAAGATCTCTCCATAGCGGAACACTAAATAGTCGGTTTTCGAATTTTCTATACCTTCCATATTGTTGGCATCCGGATCCAGATATTTCATAACTCCGAAACCTGTACCGAAACGACCGTCTACACTTTGGTCACCTTGTGCCAATACTCCGTTATATGAACCTTCGGATTGAATCTCTCCATTTTCTTTTATAAGTCCGTTATAAAAAGTTATCGTACCTCCTTTCCAAGGCGTTCCTTCGGTATAGAAGGTAGCATGAAATCTTGGATCCCGGTTTCCCCAAAGTTCGTCTATGGAATAAAGACCGGATGTTAACTCTTGCCTGTCGATGGTTCCCGGAGTTCCGTCTATCTTTTCAAACGACTCGAGCATTTCCAGGTAAGGAGCATTTTTATTCCCTGCATTCCATGCCTGTGGTTTAGGCGATTGGGCAAAATCATATTTCCAGGCAATGCCACCATCGGAGACACCATTGTATTTCCGCGCCAGGATTACTTCCGGATTGTCCTTCACTAAAAAGATATTTTTAAAATTCTCCGTCTTATCCGCCTCTTTGTCATACAAGGTATACATACCTGAGTTTATAATCGCTTTAGATGCCTCATACGACTTTTGGTAATAGCTGTCAGCCATATTCTCCGGTATTCCCAACAAGCCGTCCAACTGCACCTTTCCATAGCGGGCAATACTGCCGGCATATAGCGCAGCTCTCGATTGAAGGGCGTATGCTGCATATTTACTGATCCTGCCTAACTCAGCCGACTCGATTTGTTCCGGTAAATCTTTTACGATTTCATCTACTTCCGACAAGATAAAATCATAGATTTCCTGTTCTGAATTCCGCTTGGGATACAACTCTTCTTTCGGATCATTCAACTCTTGCACTTTGGTAATCAGAGGGACGCCTCCATACCTTTTTACCATAGCAAAATAATTAAAAACTCTTAAAAAGCGGGCTTCAGCAGCACGGGTTTTAATATATTCGCCAGAGGCATTTGCCATCTTTATATTGTCCAGGAAAATATTTATGTTCCTGATTGTCTTGTAAGGCAGCTCCCAGTATTCCAGTAATCCACCTCGTATAGTCCAGTTTCCTCCTTTATACCGGATGATGTCACCCCTGTTTTGAAGTCCCCAGTTATAAGTACACTCATCGGAAAGTTCATTTACATAGAACATTCCGACCTGGATGGCACTGTATTTATCCCATTCGGTACTTGTTGCATCATTGGTGAACACAGGTGTTTGGGCATATAGCTCGGCCAGATAACTGTCCATTAGACTCGGGTCGGACCACACATCCGAATCTGAAATATATCCTAACGGCTTTTTATCCAGAATATCGCAGGATGAAAGAATACAAGCCGATATAATTGCAAATAGAATCGTTCTTTTCATTTTCGTATTATTTTACGTTATTAGTACTAGAATGTTACATTTAATCCCAGGCTTATCGTTCTTTGCTGCGGATAATAATGCCCGATATTCGGTGCTTCAGGATCTATACCGTATTTACTCAGGTTGCTAAGAGTGAAGACATTAGTCCCGGATAAATAGACCCTGGCCTTTTCTATATTCATGGCTGTGATGAGTCTTTTAGGCAGATTATATCCAAAAGATGCTGTTTTCAAACGTATATAACGGGCTCTTTTGTAGAAATAATCGGAAGCGTAATTGGCTGTCGGAGCTATACTTCCAACACGCGGGATAAGGGCGTGAGGGTCGTTGTTCTCTTCCGTCCACCTTTCATTGAATGTTTCCCGAGTCACTTCAAGGGATAAATTCGAATAATAGTCGAATGCCCCCTGGAATAAGAGAGACAAATCGAATCCCTTATATTTCAGGTTGAAGTTTGCACCGAACATCCAGTTAGGAATACTGCCTTTCCCTATTTCGACCTGGTCGCGCCAGTCTAATACCTTATCTCCATTGGTATCTACCAGACGGACATCTCCAGGTCTCAGATTTTTATTACCGCTGCCATCCTGGTCGAAACCAAGTGCATCGATTTCTGCCTGGCTTGTAAATAAACCGTCCGATTTATATCCGAACACACGATCAACCCACTGGCCGGAACGCTTTTCTATACGGATTTGATCCGGATCGGTGTACTCTGGCTCTTCATAATGACCGTATTTAGCTCTCGACCAGGATATGTTGCCACTAATATCATATACAAAGTCTTTCACATTTCCCGAAGTACCAAACAGTAATTCGAATCCTCTGTTATTGATACTGTTGAGGTTTTCTTCCGGAAGGACAGCACCAAAAGAAGAAGGTAGAGAGGATTGCCGCTTGGCAGGGATATCTTTCCGATCCCGGTAAAAAGCTTCTGCAACACCATAGAGCTTCCGGTTAAAGAGAGAAAAATCGACTCCGACATTGTAGATATCCATCGTTTCCCAAGTGAGAAAAGGATTGGCAAGCCCAGTAGAAGCAAGTCCTTTAATAATATTGCTCCCGTACATATATAATTTATTGAAGTTATAACCGGTCAGATACTGGAAACTACCGACGGCATCATTACCCGAACGCCCATAACTGGCTCTTAACTTCAAATTATCCAATACATCCATATTCTTCATGAAGCGTTCTTCAGACATCACCCATCCTAAAGAAACACTGGGGAAATAACCCCACCTGTGACTTTTAGCAAACTTGGCCGAAGCATCCGCACGGATAATTGTTTCGATCAGATATTTCCTGTCATAGGCATAGTTGAACCTGCCGACGAAACTCATACGCCCCATTTCGTAGGCATCCCCGTCATTATACATACCGATCGTGCTTCCTCCAAACAGGTAATCGATCTCCGTTGAAAGGAAATTTGTTCTTCCGGCCGATATATTATCGGTACGATAATCGATACATTCGAAAATACCGGCAGCTGTCAGATGGTGCTTTTCATTGAATATGCGATCGTAGTTGACCATTCCCTGGAGAGTCAAAGTATGGCTTTTTGAGACAGTATGGGTTAATCGGGAAACGTCGCCGAATGCTCCGGCCAGTGTGTAGGTATCACTCTCCGGATCCCATGTGTACAAGTCGACCGGCTTGGTAAAGTTTTTACCGAATTTGTAATCCAATACATAGTTCGCGAAGAATTTAGCAGATAAACCTTCTACCTGCAAAACCTTATAGTTCAATGACCCTGTAGCCTGGAACTTCTGATTACGGCCTTGATAATACCCGGACAGTTCGCTGTTTGAAGTGATATGTAGTCCACCCATTCCGCCGCCATGGGCAAATGGTATCTTAGTAGGATCCGGAAAACTGGAATGATAGATAGGCAAAGTAGACCAGTAATCTTCCCACATATATCCACCTACTCCCATATCGCGAGCTGGTGTATTCTGGTCTTCAAAAATACCGACTACATCCAACTGGAATGATAAACTGTTATTGATTTTTGCATCTATATTCGATTGCAGATTATACCGACGGTAATTACCTCCATGCTTCTTTATCATTGTTTGCTGATCCATGAAACCGATAAATCCGTAATATTTGATCTTATCGGATCCCCCTCTGACGGAAAGATTGTATTGCTGCTGTGGTGACCAGTTCCGCATCAACACATCATACCAATCCGTATTCGGATAAAGCGGATTCGTTCCTTTATAATATTCTTGCATAGCCTCTTTGGTATAAGGGGCATTCTCTTCAGTACCTCCGCCATTAAAATGGGATTCACGCTTTATTTCCACATATTGCCCACTCGATAACGGTTTCAGAATTTTAGTCACTCCCTGGAAAGTCCCGGAAACGTTCAATGAGAACATAGGTTTCGAATCTATACCCCGTTTGGTTGTTACCAAAATAACACCGTTACCGGCTCTTGCTCCATAAATAGAAGCCGAACCATCTTTCAGGATGGAAATAGATTCTATCTGGTTGGCATCGATATTATTAAAGTCGGATTCAACGCCGTCCACAATAATTAAAGCATCTCCGAAACCACGTATTTTCAGGGCAGCAGCATCAGCACCCGGCTGTCCGCTGGACTGCACTGCAACCAAGCCGGGAAGACGTCCAGCCAATGCATTTGAAGTACTGGCAATCGGGGAAACGGTTAGTTCTCCGGATTTGATATTCGAGATAGCTCCGGTCATATTCCCTTTCCGTTGAGTTCCGTAACCCACTACAACAACTTCGTCCAATGCCTGCATATCTTCTCTGAGCGTAACCGATATCTGATCTTTTCCGGCTACTTTAACCTCTTGTTCGTTATATCCGATATAAGATATCTGTAAGGTTGCATTGATAGCTACCTCTAAAGAGAAAGTGCCGTTTACATCGGTTACCGTACCGTTGCCGGTTCCTTTTTCCACAATATTAGCTCCGATTACCGGTTCTCCATGCTGGTCTTCAACGTATCCGCGGATACGTTTTTTCTGTTGTTGCGGTAAGGATTCCCGCTTCATCAGCATGATATTGTGGCCCTCCATTGCATAAATGATATCCGAGTTTTCAAATATCCTGCGTAAAACTTCAGACACAGGCGTATCCGATAGTTTCAGGGAGATTTGTTGACTCAAATCCACTTTTTTATAGTTATAAACAAAAAGATAATCGGTCTGTTCCTCTATTTGTTTAATAACATCCCGTACCTGTACGTTCTCTGCATCAATATGGATACGCGCATTCTGCGAGTTTGCATTAAAAGCAAAAACCGTTGATACACACAGTAGTATAAAAGCAAAGGTTAACTTCATAACTCTATAAAGGTGTTTAAATTCGCTTAATAACAGGACATAACATGTCCTTGTACATTTTTTTTTCATAAATTTGTACTGATCTAAAATGTTGGTACTTGATTTAAATTCGCTAATTACGTCGTAGGCCGACATTTGGCCGGATTATGGTTGCAACATAATCCGGTTTTTTTAGGTTCTTTCTTATCTTCTAATCATAGGCTTTCTATTTTATTGTTATCAGGTTTAATTCATTATCTATCTTATAAGAGAATTTGTGCTCCAGCTGTAATACTTTCAGCACATGTTCTACGCCGTCTTTTACCCGGAATTTACCAGAATAGGATTCTTTCAGGAAAGGCAATGCCGCCACCTCGATTTTTACATCATAATAGAGGCACAATTTATGAATGATCTCCTCTATCGGTGAATTGGTAAAACAGAGTAATCCTTCTTTCCATTTAAAATAATCCATATCCTTTATTCCTGTGGATATGTATTTCCCGGAGACCAATCGTATCTGTTCTCCCGGCTTCATCTTGTAAGTGTTGGAAGAGTTTACAGAGGCCAGTTCAACAACCCCTTTCAACAAGGAGATTTCAAATTCCGGGACTTCCGAATAGGCAGAAACATTAAATTCCGTCCCCAAAACCTTTATATTCATTTTCTCTGTCTTTACTATGAAAGGAGACTTCTCATTACGCATAACTTCAAAGTAAGCTTCGCCATCGAGTTCGACCTGGCGGCTGTTTTTCTGGAAAGTGACGGGATAAATCAATCTGGATTGTGCATTCAACCACACTTTCGTACTATCCGGAAGAGTCAATTCCGCACGCTGTCCTGAAGGAACAAACAATGTCTGATACAAGAGAATATCCTCTTCGGTTTCCTTCTTATCCAATAACGACCTTCCTCCTATCAATATGAGTACAATAGCCGCAATCTTCAACAACTCGATCGCAATCCGTTTCAGGGATACGGATGTATTCATCTTCCTTTGGATTTGTTGTTGTTTCGATTGATTCATGATGGAAATATCATACAGCTTATGTAAAGACATAAATTCCTTGACATGCTTTTCATCCTGATCCAGCCAGTCGACAACAGATTCTATTTCTTCTGTCGTGACATTACCTTCAATATACCGTTGTAATAGTTTTTTATCCATTTGCATATTTTTATCAGCTTCTTGTTAATATAGACAACACAGCAATAAGAACCCCTAAAAGCAAAAAATCTTTTTTCTACGATTTTTAGGCCCCAAACAAGAAATAAAATATCGGCAAGTAATCTTTTAAAGCAATTCGTAAAGCTTTTAATGACTTTGTTATATGATATTCAATACTTTTAGGAGAGATAGATAATTCTTCGGCTATTTCTTTTACAGATAGTGATTCATAACGGCTCATCTCAAAAACACGACGGGTTTGGCCAGGTAAGGATTGCAATGTATCCTGAATAATACGTGTTATTTCGGAAGAAAAGATTTCCTGCGGGTCGCAAGCTTCCAAGGTTGTGATACGATAATCCAAATCTCTCACCATCTTGGACGACATTGTTTCGATAGCCTTTTTTCTTACTTCCTGGTGCTTCAGGTAA
Organism: Parabacteroides sp. HGS0025; assembly: GCF_000969845.1. Lineage (NCBI taxonomy): Bacteria > Pseudomonadati > Bacteroidota > Bacteroidia > Bacteroidales > Tannerellaceae > Parabacteroides > Parabacteroides sp. HGS0025. Next base: position 1,138,411 of record NZ_KQ033903.1, on the reverse strand, counting down.
TTCAGAGTGTTATTTCTCAAAATAGTCAGAAGTAATGATTGGGGGTGCTGTATGGTTTCTTGTTTTGAGGTTTCCCATAATTTAATAAGAGCTTCGGATACAATGTCTTCTACCATCATATCATCTCTGATGTATGACTTTACAAACAAGAAGGAACGCTTGTAATAATTCGTATATATTTCACTGAAGCTAATAGTACTCATTGTACACGATCTCTCTCCGGGTTGATAGCAATATTCAGCAAAAGTAATTTTTATTTGATAATCACAAAGTTAAATTGCAAAATATCTCTATACCGACACAGAAGAGACCGCCTATCACCCATTCTTTCAAGGTTGATAAACGGTCTGTCACTTACAAATATGAATATGTTTATTTAAATGTTCTGACCTTATAGAGATCTATATCTTCAATTGTCAAAACTTTCTTAGGATTTTCCATATAAATATGATGTGTCCAAAAATTAATTTCAGCTTGTGTATATACCATATATCCTGTTTCTTTATTATAATTAACAGACTTGATATTCTCCCTGTCTGCCAGCGGTTCAAATGGAGTAAAAGACTCTTTGGCTATATCAAACCAGTAAACGCCATTATGCCCTGTGAAAATAAGTTCGTTGTCAGTAACAGCAATCAAATCATGCCCTCTCTCTATGGGTGTTTTCCAAACTTTTTCCAAATGAAGAGATGGTGAAGATGTTTCCCAATCCTTCAGTGAATAAGCACGCAGTTCATCAAAACCTAATGCATACAAAGTTTCATTGCTTTCTTGCCATACCGCTCCATGTCCGGAATAAAGGCTATCTTTAAAAAGCACCTGTTCAGGTTTTTGAATATCATATAGTTCCAGACTATTCCCCTCCACGCTGGTAGATAAAGCGACAACAATTCGTCCATTAGGCAATAAATCAGCAGAATGTGCCATCGGTACACGTGCATAAAACAACGTTTTTTTACTTTCCCTATCCAACAACAAAACTCCTCCACTGGAAGATGTCAACAAAATTTTTGAACCATTATCCACAGGTTTACATTCATCTAATGATTTCATATACTCTTTATACTCAACAGGAACCTGAGAATCCAGATCTTCTGAAGCTTTCCAACTCCACAGAATATCTATATGATGGTCTTCCGATTCATCAACATTAATAATCAGAGCCTGATCTTCGCCACAAACAATAATTTCCTTTGCTTTTGATTTTCCACATCCGGATGACAGTAGCAGGAATAAAGTCGCCAAACAATAAATAAGTCTTTTCATACCTCACAATTTTTAATTTGTTAATTAAAGAAGTTACATGTATATCTTATGACAAGATCAAGGTATTATTCCCTAAATAGATTTTGAACAAACATTGCATATCACAGCCGCATTCCGTTCATACCACAGATGGATTCCGTTTGTTTCACAGTTGAGTTTCTTTCATACCACAGCTGTGGTATGAAAAGGGAATGCAGTAGTAAGTAGCACTACTCGCCGGGGAAATGACAATATCCGGCAGGTAATCGACTATATCCCAAGGGTAATGGAGACTATAAGGCATTATATCGTGACGGCGATACCCCGAACTGGTTCGTAAAATGCTTACGGAACGTTGTTATGTCGTTATAGCCTACCATTTCTGCAACTTCCTGGACAGAATACTTCCGCTGCATGATCAATGAAGCCGCTTTACTGATACGGATGCTGCGGATCACTTCTATGATGGACAGGTTACTTTGCTGTTTGATCTTCCGGTATAAAGTCGGCTGACTTATATTCAAGAATCCGGCAAGAGCTTTCGCGCTGAAATCGGGATTCGTCAGATTGGCTTCGATGATGTTGATAACCTGTTGCATGAATGGATCTTTCCCTTCCTCTTCCGGCTCTTCTGCCGTATGTTTCAGCATCAATGTCTTTGTATAAATACGTTTCAGCTGCTCCCGCATACGGATCAGATTCTCGACTTTTGCTTTGAGCACTTCCGGGTTGAACGGTTTCATCACATAATCGTCCGCCCCCATCCGGGTACTCTTCAACAGATCCTCCTCCTCGGCCTTTGCCGTAAGCATGATGACAGGGATATGGGCTGTCTGCAAATGTTGCCTGATCTCCCGTACACAAGCAAATCCATCCATTACCGGCATCATTATATCCGAAACGATCAGATCGGGGATTTCTGTTATGGCCGTCTCCACTCCTTCCTTTCCGTTATGCGCTTCCAAAACCTGATATTCCTTGCTGAATAAGGTATTGATATAACCCCTTATTTCATCGTTATCCTCTACTATCAGAAGCTTTTTACCCGAATTCGGTTGGGAAGGTTCACTCTGCTTCTCCACATCAAAATAAGTATCCTTTCCATCCGGCTCCTGTGTTTTTTCAATCAATTCATAGTGATCATCCCTGAAATGCTCTTTTCCACATGGGATATAAAGAGTAAATTCTGTCCCTTTATCCGGAGAACTCTCCAATAAAACATTCCCGTGATGCATATCCATCGTGTTTTTTACGATACGTAAACCAATACCCATCCGGGTAGAAAATGAGGGTTCATTCTTCCCTGTAATAAAAGAATCGAAGATATGTTCCTGCAACTCTTCGGCAATTCCAGGGCCATTGTCTGCAACAGAAAGAAGACAGTACTTTATTCCGTCGAGTTCCTTTTCGGATAATGAAACGCTTATTTTTCCGTTGCTGGAAGTATATTTGAAAGCATTCGATAAAAGATTTCTTAAGGCGGATTCTATCTTTCCACTATCTATCCAAAGGTCGAAGGAACGGATACCAGAGTCCAGGATGAACTCTGTATTTTTTATTTCAGCCATGTGTTTAAAAGATGCCATAACCTTCTTAACTAAGTCAACAATATCAACTTCTGACAAATGAAGTTGCACCATTCCGGCTTCTATTTTCTGAACATACAGGAGCTGGTTCACCAGAGTAGATAATGAAGAGGCATTTTTATAAACAAGCGACAACTTTTCATACATAGTTTGTGAAAGGCGATCGGCCTGCAACAACTCCTGTAAGGGAGAAAGAATTAATGTCAGCGGCGTACGGAGTTCATGGGATACATTGGTAAAAAAGTTCTCACGCTCCCTGTTGATTTGCTTTTCCTTTTCGCGTTCCAGATTGGCCACAAACAACTCATGCTTCAAACGTTCCTCTTTCCTCAGGCGGGCTTGCTGGATCTTTACACGACGCATCCAGTAATACAAGGCCAGCACAACAAAGATGAACACAATCAACCGGAACCAGACCGTTTCGTACCAATGAGGTAAAATCTTTATAGCAAACGACGTTACATCACCGCTGGAACCGTCCGGAAAGATACTTTTCACTTCAAACAAATATTCGCCTTCAGGAAGATTTGTATAGGAAATCTTCTCGCCTTCCCCCGAAATCAGCCACTCCGATTGATAAGGAGCCAGGCGGTAGCTGTATTTCTGTAACGTTTCTGAATAAGTCAGATTACTGAAAAGCAGAGAGAAGCTATTATTCATACTGGATAATATCAGATTATGCACATAAGGAACTCCTTCCGTAAGAATGACCTGATCGTTTATTTTCTCCCCAATTTCAACTGGTTTATTATCTACCTCTATCTGGGTTATTACCACTTTATCCGGCACGGGACGTTCGTCCATTACGTCTTCTGACGTAAAGTAAGTCATATTCTTATTATTACCCCAGAACAAATAATCATGATAAAGCATTACCGAACGGTTATTCCCTGATATATAGTAGTTATAAAACAGCTTCTGATGTTTGCTGTAACGACAGACACTGGAACTGGAGCCCAACCAAAGATGTCCTTTCGTATCTTCGCTGATACAACCGATAAAATTGCTGCTTAAACCGTCGTGCGTTGTATAGAAAGTATCGATCCGGTTGGATTCAACATCCAGAACACCGAATCCATCCGTATATCCGATATAAAGATTCTTATCGGAAGAAGCAAAAAGAGCACGTATCTCGCGTGCCGGGATATCCGCTTCCTTCTCAAAATCTGCTTGCAGGCTCTCTTTCTCCGGATTGAATTTCTTTAGCCCGAACGTGGTTCCCAACCATAAGTTTTTATCGGGAGTTTCCGTTATTGCCCGGATTATATCGGGACGAACCTCATAACGTGTGAATTGTCCGGATGACTTATCAAACAATAATAACCCATCCGACGTACCCAGCCATAAACGTTCCTGACTATCGACGAATAAAGACCATATAGAACCATTCCATGCCGGATTATCAGACAAACGTATCGGGTAGACAGTAAATGTTTTACCGGTTGAGTAATAACGGATCAATTCCGAATTGGTATTTCCAAACCAGAGATCACCCGCTTTATCAGTTATTGCGCTTAATACGGTATTTCCCGCTTCGTTCGGAACCAGTTCAAAAGACAACCGGTGTTGCGGGTCAAAGGCTTCCGTACTTCTCATAATTCCTTTGTGGAAGGTTGCCAGCCAGATATAGTTCTCCTTGTCGGTGGTCATCGCACATATTTCATTATGCGTATCCTGATGGAAACGTTGATAAAACTGCTTTCTTAAATCGGAAGAATACACACCACCCCCCTGTGTTCCGATCCAAAGAAGCCCATCCGCATCATAATAAGCCGAGATCATACGGGTTTCCAGATTCCGGTGAAGCTGTGAAGCCGTATTATTATAGACTTCCGTTGAATATTGGGTAGGATCTTCCTTATCAGGAATCAGGATAGCATATCCATTCCAGGTTGCTGTCAGGTAACGTCCGTTACTGAGCGGAACGATCTCATAAACATCCCAGTGTGACAAGGAATTCTTTTTGTTCTTAGGATCATACGTGTATTGTGAATAAGTATCCAAGACAGGATTGTAGCGGATCGCCCCGTTTGCCCAGGTGGAGATCCAGACATAACCCTCTGAATATAAGAGGCGATTGATATGTATTTTCTTTACTTTGGGTAAATCTCCTTTATTCAGAACGGTGTAGGAAGCAGGATCGAAAGCAAGAATATTTCCCCAGTCCGTTCCGATATATATAACTCCATCCGGCGACTGGCAAAAAGCCAGAAAGTTTGTCCCTTCATCAACCAATGAAGTAAACTCCATTTCTACTTTCAGGCTCACTTCTTTAATATTTCCTGTTTTATCTTTCACATAATCTACTGAAACCAGAGAAAGATTATCATAAGAAAGCGACCAGAAAGAAGAGTCATTTTGAATTAGTACATCCTGGACTCTGGTATCTTCATCCTTCTTTCCGACATAATGAATTGGGACAAACCGCTCCAGTCTACGGTCAAAACAATAAATTTGCTGATTGGCTATCAGCCAAAGGAAGCCGTTGGGTGTTTCGCGTATCTGCGAAACCTTCACATAGTTGTTATCCGGCCCGAAGTTCTTCATATTTTTTCCGTCGTAACGGCTCAGGCCGTTATCCGTACCAAACCACATAAAACCGTCACTGTCTTTATGGATACAGGAAACGGTATTATCAGCCAATCCGTTCTGCATGGTAAGCACCCGTATATCTTTCTCAAAAAAAGCATATCCGGAAGTATGACAGAAGGCAAACAATAATAACGCAACGATAAATCTCCCCATACATAAAACGATAAGTCATACAAAGAAAGAAAAAAAGAGGGAGAATAATCCTAATCGGAGTAAATAAAACTGACAAAAAAGAACAAATGATTAAAACACCAGTCATTTGTGAATAAATCACCCATCATACTGTATATCAATAAGTAAATTAAAGAGAACACCCGCTGTTAATGAATAAAACACCTGTTATCCCATCTGTATATACCCGATACTTTTGCTTACAAAGATTATTTAAAATTAGTATTCACAACCTTAAAACTAAAAGAGGATGAAGAAAAGAGTCACATTATTAATTGCGCTGCTGATGGCCAGTATATCCTATATATACGCGCAGCAGTTGACCATTACTGGTACTGTTATTGACAAAGGCCTGGGCGATCCGGTTATCGGAGCGACCGTTCTCGTGCAAGGAACCACCAACGGGACTGTTACCGACATGGACGGTAAGTTTTCTATCAACGCTTCCAAAGGAGATGTATTAAATATCTCCTATATCGGCTACCAGCCACAAACCGTTAAAATAGACGGTACACAACAGGTTTACACCATTCAATTAGGGGAAGACACACAGGCACTCGATGAAGTGGTTGTTGTCGGTTTCGGAACACAGAAGAAAGTGAACCTGACCGGAGCTGTTTCCACAGTCGATACCAAAGCATTGGAGTCGCGCCCGGTAGCACAGGTAGGGCAAGCCCTGCAGGGAGTTGTTCCCGGTTTGAACCTTTCGCTGAACAACCAGGGGGGAGCATTGGGTAACGCCTTGAAAATAAACATCCGCGGTACAGGTACGATCGGTGAAGGTTCGAACGACGCCCCGCTGATCCTGATCGATGGAATCGAAGGGGATATGAATGCTTTGAACCCGGATGATATCGAAAACATCTCCGTACTGAAAGATGCAGCCGCATCCAGTATTTACGGTTCACGTGCTCCGTTCGGTGTAATCCTTATTACGACCAAAAGCGGAAAAAGCGGAAAGACACAGGTTTCTTATAATAACAGTCTCCGCTGGTCTACGGCAACCAATCTGCCTGATATGATGGATTCTTACACATTTGCCAAGTACTTTAATGCAGCCGCGTTGAACAGCGGACAGGACAGCCCGTTCAATGACGAAACATTAGGACGCATTATCGCTTATCAGAAAGGAGAACTATCGACAACCACTGTTCCTAATCCGGGTAACGGCATGTACGAATTCCATCAAAGGGCGAACGACAATCAGAACTGGACACGCAACCATTTCAAAACGGGTTTCAGCCACGAACATAATGTAAACGTAAGCGGCGGTACTGAGAAACTTACCTATTTCATGTCGGGTGCCTTCATGGATCAAGGTGGTAACATGCGTTACGGTGATGACGACTTCAAACGTATGAACGCATCAGCCAAGATCAACTCGAAGGTGAACGACTGGTTGCAGATCGGCCTAAGCACTCGCTTCATCCGTGAAGAACTCGACCGTCCGACTTACGCAAACGATGATCCGGACAATACCACAAACGGTATCCAGGTCGGTTTATATTACCACGACATCTCACGTACCTGGCCGACCATGCCTCTCAAAGATCCGAACGGCCATTACATGCGTAATTCCAAAATCATCCAGATAGAAGACGGAGGACGTTACAAACGCCGGAAAGACATTATTTATACACAGGCCAACGTAACCATCACCCCGTTGAAAGACTGGAACATCCGAGGAGACGTAAGCCTGAAGGCAGAACATATAAACAAAGACGAAAACCTGGCTAAAATCTATGAATGGAACTCAAAGAACGAACCGGTACCTTTGGCATTTGCCGGTAGCTACGGTCCTGGTGCAACGTATGCATGGTCTTCCGCACAGGACAACAATCTGTTGACAACCAGCTTGTATACCGATTACTTCAAGTCGTTCAACAAAAACAACTTTAAAGTGATGGTCGGCTTCAACACCGAACTCTACAAGCAGAACTATGTGTATGCTAAACGTGACGATGTAATCAGCGACGAAGTGCCGAGCATCGATACCAGTATGGGTAAAGACTATACGTCCGCCAACAAAAAGGAATGGGCCACCGCCGGTTTCTTCGGACGTTTGAACTACGACTACGACGGTCGTTACCTGGCTGAGATCAATATTCGTTACGACGGTTCTTCGCGCTTCCTGCGTGACAAACGCTGGAATGTATTCCCTTCTTTCTCGCTGGGATACAACATCGCACGTGAAGCATTCTGGGAAGATCTGTCGGAATACGTAGGCACTTTGAAACCTCGCTTCTCATGGGGTAAGCTGGGTAACCAGAACACCAAGGAGTTCTATCCGTTCTATCCCTCTCAGCCACTCGGACTGAAAGATGGTAAATGGTTGATCGGCGGGCAGCAACCGACTACAGCAACTGCTCCGTTGATGGTCAGCGACCTGATGACCTGGGAAAAGATCACAACAACCAACATCGGTTTCGACTTCGGTGCTCTGAACAACCGCCTGACCGGTTCATTTGAATGGTATATGAGAAAGACAGACGATATGGTAGGCCCTCCCGAAGAAAAATCGCCGATTATCGGTATCGACAACGACAAACTGCCGCGTATCAACAACGCAGCCATGCAAAGCAAAGGTTGGGAACTCGCTTTAACCTGGAACGACCAGATCGGTAAGGTGGGTTATACTGTCGGATTTACATTGGCGGATGCCCGTACCAAGATCACCAAATACCCGAATGACGCGCAGATCATCGACCGCAAGAACTCGGACGGCATCATGGAATACGTTCCCTACAACGGCAGATACATGGGCGACATCTGGGGCTTCGAAACCATCGGCATAGCCAAGACCGACAAGGAGATGCAGGATCATCTGGCTACGACAGACCAGTCACAGATCGGTAGCAAATGGGGCGCAGGCGACATCATGTACAAGGACATCAACAACGACGGTAAGATCACAACCGGTTCCAATACGGTAGGCGATCCGGGCGACCGCAAGATCATCGGTAACGAGACTCCGCGCTACCAGGTAGGTATCACGTTGGGAGCCGACTGGAACGGTTTCGACTTCCGCGCTTTCTTCCAGGGCGTTTGCAAACGCGATGTCTGGTTGGACGGTAACTTCTTCTGGGGTGCTGTAGGCAGCGGCCTCTGGCAATCTATCGGATATAAGGAACATTTCGACTACTTCCGTCCGGAAGGCGATGACATGGGTGCCAACCTGAATTCTTACTTCCCGAAACCTTACTTCGATGCCAATGCGACAAAGAACCAGAAGGTACAATCCGGTTACCTGCAAAGCGCAGCATACCTGCGTCTGAAGAACCTGCAGATCGGTTATACCGTTCCTAACCACCTGACATCAAAAGCAGGTCTGAGCAAGGTACGCGTATTCTTCTCCGGCGATAACCTGTTCACCATCTCTTCTATCTTCGGCGTATTCGATCCCGAAGCAGTAGGCGGAGAAATGGGTGCCGGTAAGATCTATCCGCTATCAAGAACACTGTCATGCGGTGTAAATGTTTCATTCTAATAAATAAAAGCATCATGAAAAGACAATCAATCATCATATTATCGCTGGCAGTCGGCTCGCTAAGTTTCACTGCGTGTAACGACTTCCTCGACCGTGAACCGCTATCGTCCGTAACTTCGGAGCATTATCTGAACACAGAAGCGGAGTTGGCCAGCTTCGGAGCCGCGCAATACGATGCGCTTCCGGCACATAAACCGGGTGAATACAGTATCGGTGTATTCAAGACCGACAATAACAGTGACAATCAGTGTTCCACAACAGAAGAAGATAACTTCGTTCCCGGCGAACGCCGCGTACCGACCAGCGGAGAATGGGACTTCAAGAAGATACGCGACTGCAACTATTTCCTTGAAACCGTATTGCCTAAATACGAAGATGGAAAGATCAGCGGCGTAGACGGAAACATCCGCCACTATATCGGAGAGATGTATTTCTTCCGCGCTTTCCAGTACTTCACCTTCCTGAAGAAGTATGGAGACTTCCCGATCGTCGACAAAACACTCTCGGACGACTATGCCGAACTGGCCGAAGCCAACCAGCGCCGTCCGCAGAACGAAGTGGCACGCTTCATCCTCGCCGACCTGGATAAAGCAATCGAGATGTTGAAGGAAACAGCTCCCGAAGCTAACCGCCTGACAAAATACGCAGCTCTTCTTTTGAAGTCGAGAGTAGCCTTGTACGAAGGAACCTGGTTGAAATACCACGCAGGAACCGACCGCGTGCCGGGTGGACCGGGATGGCCGGGTGCCAACGCCAGTTACCTGAACGGTTTTAGTATCAACCTGGACAGCGAAGTGCAGTTCTTCCTGACAGAAGCCAAGAATGCCGCAGAGCAAGTGGCCGACAAGTTCCCGTTGGGAGATTACTCCAGCATGTTCAACAGCATCGATCTGTCAGACAAGCCCGAAGTCATTCTTTGGAGAAAGTATGACATCGGACTGAAAATATTCCATTATGTGGTATCTTATCTGCAAGCTGTTTACCCGGGTGGCAACGGTTGTGGTAATACGGGCTTTACCCGTTCGCTGGTAGAAAGTTATCTGATGAAGAACGGTCTGCCGATCTATGCAGCCGGTTCCGGTTATAAAGGTGACAAAACGCTGACTGATGTGGCTACCGACCGCGACAACCGCCTGCGTGAATCCATGAGTATCACTGGCGACCAGATCAACCCGAACAATATATTCAGCCGTCCGGGTATCACGATCATCGCCGAGAATAAGAATACAACCGGCTATTGCCTGCGTAAAGGTTTAAATCAAGACCCGAACATGGGAGCAACCCTGCCGGGCAACACAGGTTGCGTTATCTTCCGTGCCGCTGAAGCTTATCTGAATTATATCGAAGCTCACTATGTACTGAACAACTCGCTGGATGCCAAGAGCATCGCTTACTGGAAAGCCTTGCGCAACCGTGCCGGTGTAGACAGCGATATACAGAAGACAATCGCGGCAACCGATCTTTCGAAAGAAAACGACTTCGCCGTATATTCCGGTGATCAGCAGGTGGATGCTACCTTATATAACATCCGTCGTGAACGTCGTTCGGAATTCATCGCCGAAGGTCTACGCCTCAACGACCTGTACCGCTGGAGAGCACTCGACCGCATGAAGGATTACCAGGTGGAAGGTTTCAACCTTTGGGACGAACAATACAAACTGTATGACGACCTGAAACCGGAAGGAGAAGCCGACGAACCTAACGTTTCTGCCCGTGCCAACAAGTATCTCCGTCCGTACCAGATACACCGTAACAACAAGGCGTTCAACGGATATACCTTTATGAAAGCTCATTACCTGGCTCCTATCGCTTACGACGTGATCCGTCTGAGTACACCGGAAAAGGGTGGCGACATAAGTACCGCTTACATCTACCAGAACCCGGGTTGGGAAGTCCAGGCGGGAACAAGTGCTAAGAAGTAAGGTATCTACTAACAGCTACAATACGAGTAAGTAACATTTAAGTCCCTATTCTTTCATCTTTCGGCAAATGGCAAATAATCTTTCGACTATTGGGAAAAGATTATTCGACAATAGTCAAAAAATCATTTGCCAACTGCCGAAAGATGAAAAGGTAGGGTACTAAACAATAGAAGTTCACCATGAAACAGTTACCCCAACAGCTCTTATTACTTACTTCCTGCCTATGTATCAACGCAACACAGGCACAGAAGAAGATTGAAACACCTAACCTGGTGTTCATCATGGCCGATCAATGGCGCGGACAGGCAATAGGTTGCCTGGGACTGGAGCCGGTACAGACTCCCAATCTCGACCGTCTCGCCGCCGAAGGGGTCTATTTTACGGATGCAATCAGCAGCTATCCCGTCTCCTCCCCTGCCCGAGGAATGCTGATGACGGGCATGTACCCGACAAACAGTAAGGTAACAGGCAACTGCAATTCAGCCACGGCTCCTTACCATGTGGAGCTACCCACCGAAGCCCGTTGCTGGTCGGATGTGCTGAAAGACCAGGGATATGAACTGGGATATATCGGGAAGTGGCATCTCGACTCTCCTCACCAACCTTACATCGATACCTATAATAACAAAGGCAAAATAGCCTGGAACGAATGGTGCCCCAAGGAACGCCGCCACGGCTTCAGCCACTGGATCGCCTACGGCACGTACGATTATCACCTGAAACCTATGTACTGGGATACGGATGCCTCTCGCGACGAATACTATTTCGTCGACCAATGGGGGCCGGAATATGAGGCCGACCGGGCCATCGACTACATCGCCAATCAAGATAACAAGCTACGCGACAGCGGCAAACCTTTTGCCCTGGTCGTATCCATGAACCCGCCGCATACCGGATATGAGCTGGTTCCCGACAAATACAAAGAGATATACCGGCACATGGATGTCGAGACTTTATGCGACTCGCCCGTTATCCCTCCCCGGGGAACCGAGTCGGGAGATTACTTCCGGAAGAGCGTGCCCGACTATTATGCCTGCATGACCGGGGTAGACGAACAAGTGGGTCGCATCATCCGCCAGCTGAAAGAACAGGGATTATTCGACAATACGATCGTCGTATTCACCTCCGATCATGGCGATTGTATGGGAATGCACAACCATATCGGGAAAGATATTTACTACGAAGAAGCGATGCGTATCCCGCTTATGATCAGCTGGCCGGAGAAGATCGCACCGCGCCGCGACTCGACACTGGCGATCGCTTTTGCCGATCTTTATCCTTCGCTACTCTCATTGATGGGCTTCAAAGATGAAATACCGGCAGAGGTACAGACATTCGACTTGTCGGCTTCTATCCTTTCCCCGGAGAACACCCAGGAGGTTGTACAGCCCTATTATTACGTCGTCCCTGAAAATTTAACAACCGGATACCGGGGTTTACGAACAAAAAAATATACCTTTGTGGTACATGCTACAAACGCTCAGACTGACGAGTGGTTGCTGTTCGATCGCGAACAAGACCCGTTCCAGCTAAACAATATAGCCCCCGATCAGCCGGAACTGATTAAACAGTTTTCCTCCCGGTTAAAAGACTGGCTGAAGAAGACAAATGATCCTTTTGTAAACTGTCTATAACGAACATACACATGAAAACATATTTTTATCTGGCAATCCTTCTGATAGTAAGTATCTTCCCGGCAATGGGACAGGAAACCGATATTCCGCGCCCGGCACCTCATCAGCTGAAGTGGCACGAGTCGGAAATGGGTGTTGTCTTCCATTATGACCTGCATGTCTTCGACGGCATCAAGTATGGTCAGGGTAACAACCGCGTCCAGCCGATAGAGGATTATAATATCTTCAACCCGACACAGCTCGATACCGACCAATGGATACGGGCGGCCAAAGCAGCCGGGGCGAAGTTTGCCGTACTGACGGCCACACATGAGACGGGCTTTGCCATCTATCAGAGCGATGTCAATCCGTATTGCCTGAAAGCGGTGAAATGGCGTGACGGGAAAGGGGACATCATCCGCGACTTCGTCAACTCCTGCCGCAAATACGATATTATGCCGGGCATTTATGTCGGCATCCGATGGAACTCACTTTTTGGCGTTCATAATTTCAAGGTACAGGGAGAAGGAGAGTTTGCCGCCAACCGTCAACAATGGTATAAGCATTTCTGCGAGCGCATGGTGGAAGAACTATGCAGCCGTTACGGGGATTTGTTTATGATCTGGTTTGACGGTGGCGCAGACGATCCGAAAGGGGACGGGCCGGACGTATTGCCGATCATCAGCAAGTACCAGCCGGAATGCCTCTTTTATCATAATGTAGACCGGGCAGACTTCCGTTGGGGCGGTTCCGAGTCGGGAACTGTCGGTTATCCCTGCTGGTCTTCTTTCCCCTATCCTTTCTCGCACAGCAACAATACGGAAGGGGTTCGCAATCATAACGATCTGTTGAAACACGGCGACAAAGACGGTCGTTACTGGGTGCCGGCTATGGCTGATACACCGCTTCGCGGAATGAACGGCCGTCACGAATGGTTCTGGGAACCGGATGACGAGCAGGCCATTTACCCGGTAGACAGCTTGATGAACATGTATTATAAGTCGGTGGGAAGAAACGCAACGCTGATTGTCGGCCTTACACCCGATACGACCGGGCTGATCCCTGCCGGTGATGCGCAACGCCTGAAAGAATGGGGCGACGAGATCAACCGCCGTTTCTCCTCCCCTCTCGCTTCAACCTTCGGACAGAAGAAAAGCCTGACGCTGAAACTGGATAAGGTGCAACCTGTCAATCACTGCATTATCCAGGAAAATATTCAAAACGGGGAACGTATTCGCCAGTATAAAGTAGAAGCCAAAGTGAATGGCAAATGGCAGACAGTCTGCGAGGGTGAGTCGGTAGGTCATAAACGCATCGAGCAGTTCCCGGCAGTCGAGGCTTCGGCGTTACGCCTAGTTATCTCCCGGTCGGTTGCACAACCGGATATTCGTAACTTCAGTATTTTCAACGTTCAATAACAAAGGAATGACAAGGAATAAGACATATCTGTTGACATTGATCCTGAGTGGTGCAGCATGGGTTTGCCCCGGTCTTACAGGACAGACTTCCTTTGTTTATGAAAAAGGGAAGATGTTTACTGACGTTACAGCTTTTCAGATGGAGCATTCTATCGGGTTGGGAACGCAGCAAACACCAGTATATTATGAAAAGAATATTCCGGGGAAACAGCAAACAGTTTCCTATCGAATAGAGATACCGGCCTATAAACAGGGTATCTTCTTCAGCCGCGATAGCCGGCCGGGCGATTACCAATGGCCGAACAATACGAATAGGTTATTACCCTGGGTATTCAACCGACTGGATGATTTGACACAAGAGGCTTATCCGGGTATCCCGTCCAACGGGGCTCCTTCCGTGCTGGGTGATGCCCTGTTGCTGGAACTGGCCGACGGTGGGTTTCTCTTTGCCAAAGTAGTGGCCGGAGAGAATAGTATCAGTTGGTTTCAGGTGAATAAGGACGGTTCGCTGACTGCCTACCTGTCTACGTTAGGGACTGACAACCTGGCTTCGCAAGCTCCTGTCCTGCTGGCTGAAAAAGGGAAAACGGTTTACGATGCGATCCATAAGGCATATACCGCACTGATCGGTAACCGGGAAGTATCGGCTTTGCAGAAAAGAACGGACAAAGACTACTTCGAGGCCTTCAACTACCTGGGCTGGTGCTCCTGGGAACATTATCATTTCGATATAGACGAGACCAAGATGCTGAACGACCTGGACGGTATCGAGGCATCCGGCCTTCCTATCCGTTACGTCCTCATAGACGACGGACACCTGGCAAACAAGAACCGCCAGCTGACGAGCTTCGTGCCGGATAAAGAACGGTTCCCAAACGGATGGAAGAATATTATCTCCCGGAAGAAAGAAGATAAGATAAAATGGATGGGGTTATGGTATAACTTCTGCGGTTACTGGATGGGGATATCGCCTGAAAACGATTTCCCGGAAAAGATTAAAGAAACCCTTTATACCTACAATGGAAGTATGCTTCCCGGCAAAAGCAAAGAGAATATCGGGATATTCTATCAATATTATATCGGAACGCTGAAAGACTATGGCTTCGACTTTCTGAAGATAGACAACCAATCTTTCCTGCTACCTCTTTATATGGGTAATACGGAAGTGATACGGCAAGCCAAGGCCTGCAACCTGGCGCTGGAAGAACAAACACACAACCAGCAGGTCGGACTGATGAATTGTATGGCGCAGAATATCCTGAATATCGATCATACGCAATACAGTAACCTGGCCCGCGTCAGCATCGATTATAAGAAATATGATGAAGACATGGCCAAATCGCATCTGTTCCAGTCTTATACCAATACATTGCTGCAAGGACAAACCGTTTGGCCCGACCATGATATGTTTCATTCGAGTGATACTGTCTGTGGCAGTCTGATGGCCCGCTCGAAAGCGATCTCCAGCGGTCCGGTCTATTTATCGGACTCTCCGGTTGATTTCGTAAAAGAGAATATCCTGCCGCTGATCGATGAAGAGGGCAGAATATTCCGCCCCGAAGCGCCTGCCATACCGACACCCGAGTCGGTGATAACCAATCCGCTGAAGGACGGAAAGGCGTACCGGGTATTTGCTCCGACAGGAGATGAAGCAGTGTCGCTGATCTGTTATAACCTGAATACATCGCCTTCCCATCACCAGGTGGAAACAACAATCAGTCCGGCGGATTATTCTCTCCGGGAAACAATGAGCGGGAGAGCTGCTCCCCAGGCAGAACGTATCTTATTATACGACTGGGAAAAGCAAACGGCAGAAGTGTTGACTGCCGATAAGCAGATAGCATTGGAAGGCTTTACAGACTGCCTGTTCCATCTTTGCCCGATCCGTAACGGATGGGCTGTGGTGGGAATACAGGAGAAGTTCCTCTCGCCGGCCACAGTCGAGGTCATCTTCTCCAGTCCCAAGCAGTTAAAGTTGAACGTTCTTTGTCCGGGCAATCTCCGGGTATGGGCGGAAGGAAACAGTCAGCAGGAATTACGTACCATACCGGTCAGTCATCCGGGAGAAATAACAATAAACAAACAATAATCCAAAAACATACGATCATGAACAAGAGCCTACTTCTATCCCTGGCCGCACTTCCCTTAGTAGGGACGACAGGCCAGACAAAAGCTTCCAAGATACAGGAACGGCCGAATATCATTCTATTCCTTGTGGATGATATGGGGTGGCAGGATACTTCCCTTCCTTTCTGGAAAGAAAAGACACATTACAACGAGGTCTACGAAACGCCGAATATGGAACGTCTGGCCCGTCAGGGGATGATGTTCACACAGGCGTATGCGTCGAGTATCAGTTCACCCAGCCGTTGCAGTCTCTATACCGGAATGAATGCCGGCCGCCACCGGGTAACGAACTGGACCTATCCCAAGAATGCTTCCACCGACCGTAAAAGCGATATACTGGAACTACCGGACTGGAACGTGAACGGTATCTGTGAAGTACCGGGTATCGAACATACCTATCAGGTAACCTCTATGGCCCAGATACTGAAAGATAACGGCTATCATACCATCCATTGCGGTAAGGCCCACTGGGGGGCAGTAGATACCCCGGGCGAAAACCCTTATCACTTCGGCTTTGAAGTAAACATCGCCGGACATGCCGGGGGTGGTCTGGCGAGCTATCTCGGTGAAGCTAACTTCGGTAACCGTACGGATGGAAAACCGAGCCCGTGGTTTGCCGTCCCCGGACTGGATAAATACTGGGGACAGGATATATTCATCACCGAAGCACTGACACAAGAAGCAACCAAAGCACTGGATAAGGCACAGCAATACGACCAGCCGTTCTTCCTCTATATGTCGCACTACGCCATCCACGTTCCGATCGACAAGGATATGCGCTTTTATCAGAAGTATATCGATAAAGGCCTGGGAGAAAAGGAAGCGGCTTATGCCGCCCTGATCGAAGGAATGGATAAAAGCCTGGGCGACATCATGAATTATCTGGAAAAGAACAACCTGGCTGATAACACCATTATCCTCTTTATGTCCGACAATGGTGGCCTGGCTGCCGAACCGGAATGGCGTGACGGCAAACCGCATACACAAAACTCTCCCCTCAACAGCGGTAAAGGTTCTGCCTATGAAGGAGGCGTACGCGAACCGATGATCGTTAGCTGGCCGGGGAAAGTACAGCCGCAGACGAAATGCGACAAGTATCTGATCATCGAAGACTTCTTCCCGACCATCCTCGAAATGGCAGGCGTAAAGAAGTACAAAACGATCCAGCCTGTCGACGGTGTCAGCTTCATGCCGTTACTGACCAACACCGGCGACCCTTCCAAAGGACGCAGCCTTTACTGGAACTTCCCGAACCTTTGGGGAAATACCGGCCCGGGTATCGGAGCAACCTGCACGATCCGTCAGGGTGACTGGAAGCTGATCTACTATTACGAAACTGGAAAGAAAGAGTTATTCAATATCCCTGACGATATAGGCGAAAAGAACGACCTGTCCGCTGCCAACCCAAAGATGGTAAAAAAGCTATCCAAAGACTTAGGAAAGCAGTTACGTAAGATGGAAGCACAGCGACCGGCATTTAAGGCGACCGGTAAGCCTTGTCCCTGGCCGGATGAGATAGAATAATTTAATACTTGTCCTTGCTTTATTTCAATAATATATCCTATCTTTGCCTGTAACAAAATTATTTAACTATGAAGAATAGACGAAAGACAAGGATTGTACCTGTTCCTGTCATACAGGAGCAGATACGGAAAGAGAGAATAAGTATTTCTAAAGAATTGGGAAGATACTTATTGGATGTATCAAAACTGGTCATTGGAGGAGCTGTTATTACAACATCCCTACAACTTAATACAGGCAAATCAATGATCATTGTAATTGCATTCAGTATAGCAATAGTCTTTTTTATATTGGGATTTATAGTATTAATCTTTAAAAATAAATAATTATGGGACCGGCTTTATTATTATATTCTCTTTTAGGAGCAGCAGCCCTTATAGGATATATCTTCCTTTTTAAAACTAAGAAAGGTAGGGATTGGTTAGAGAGAAACAGTTAAGCTAACAATAAATATTTAGCCCGGATAACAGGATATCTTCATAAGATACTTACTATCCGGGCCTTCTATTATATAAACCTCTCTCTCTTCTGCAAATTCAGTAACCCTATCATCATCCATACCAGGCCGCCTGTAAAAAGGAAGATACGGCTCTTAATGATCAGGCTTTCCCAGATCACCGGAAGGAAGTTTTCGGGAACCTTGAACGGGTTCAGCAGGATATTCCAGAAGGAACGCTCTATGAAATCCATCTCACTGGTTATCAAGAGAAGGATTGCCAGGATGATCGTTAATACCGCTGTCCCATTGCCGCTACGGGTAATCGTGGAGAGCATAAAGGCCAGATTACCGAAAAAGACCAGTGGAAACATCAACTGGATGGACATCTCAAACGGGTTGACCGGATAGAGCAACAAGGTCGCCACATACGAAAAAGCCACAAGGATAAAGAAGATCGCCACATAGATCATCAGCAGACGTACTCCCCACACCTTGTACTTATAGTCAGGGATACCGAAAAGGATTTCCAGTATCCGGTTGTCCTCATCGTTCTGGATGCCGAATACAGCCGGATAAAAGACAAGCAGAACACATGGGAACATCAGCAGGTTATAGATCACCCCTTCGTTAATCTCCGAACGGTTCCAGGCCACCTGGAACATGAAATAGGCAAAGAAGACAAACGCCGCCAGCAGGAACCAGATGAACTTCCCGGCAAAGATGATCTTCAAGTTGTACTTCACTACTTTAGGTAGCAGTTGTATGAGTTGTTTCGTTGTCATATCAATCATTCATATTCTTTAGTAGACAGAGATAAGCATCTTCCAGGTTCGGTTCTACCTGTACGGCACCCTCATAAGGCGGTACGGCAGAAAGATAGCGTACCTGTATCGTATCGCCATCCTGGATATGATGGATTACCATTGTCTTATCCAATACTTTCTCAAATTCTTCCCGTCCGATATGGAACTGCCATACCTTGCCGGCAGCCATATCCACCATATTGATCGGATCGCCGAAATACTTCAGATCCCCCTTATTGATTACTACCACCTGGCTGCAGGAACTGGATATATCTTCGATAATATGGGTGGAGAAGATCACGATGCGGTCACGGCTCAATTCGACCAGCAGGTTACGGAAACGGATACGTTCGCGCGGATCGAGTCCGGCCGTAGGCTCATCCACCACCAGGATACGCGGCAGGTGAAGCAGGATCAGGGCAATACCGATACGCTGTTTCATACCGCCGGAAAAGGAGCCGATCTTATCGTCCTTCCGCTCGTACATGTGGACGGCTTTCAGGACATATTCCAGACGCTCGTTACGCAGTGCGGTATCTGTAATACCTTTCAGGATAGCCTGGTAATCGAGGAACTCCCAGGAAGACATATTCTCGTAGGTTCCGAATTCCTGCGGAAGGAAACCGATCAGGCTCTGCAGTTCTTCGCGGTAGATACGGGTATCGAGGCCATTGATCCAGATGCTGCCATAGCTCTGTTCGAGGATACCGCAGATCACACGCATCAGGGTAGACTTACCGGCTCCGTTAGGCCCCAGAAGACCGAACATCCCCGTGCGGATTTCGAAAGATACTCCACGAAGGGCTTTGAACGGCTTGCGTTGTTTACCGATCAGCGGGATACTCTTGACCATGCGGAACCACGAACGCCGCAATCCGGCCATACGTCCTTTGATACGTTCGATATTGATCTCCTTTTCATACAGATATTGAGAGGAGATATAGACGGCAATACAGAACGCCCATAACAAACCGACTACACCGACCAGATTCGTATTATCCATCTTCAGGAATAACATGAACAGGATAACCGGCGGAATACTCCAGAAGATCACGCGATTGATATACTTCACCGTCTTACTCTCTGCAAAACGGAAATACAGATACTCCCGTACTTTCCGCCACAGGTAAAGGATCGTAGCATAAATGGCAAACGACAGCAGGAATATCCACAGCCGGTTGTCGATAAAGAACCAGGTGAAATAGATTCCGAAGAGCAGCATTCCGAATTGCCAGATCACATTCACAAAGTCTTTCAGGGAACGGTACTCGTTGCCCAGTCCCAGATGCCGGCGGATATGCAGTCCGCTGTTCCATTGGCGGCTGAAGCGTCCCGGCCAGTCGTATATTTTCACCAAGTTGCGGACAGAGATATGTATTTCCTCTCCGGGATCGATCACCTTCGAGCGAGCCCGGCGCAAGCTGGTCTGTGCAAAATAAGTCACGCCCGGAATACCGAACACCAGTAGCACCAGATAGATGGACTGCCACAGCATACCATCGGCATACAACCAGATACAGGCAATCCCCAACAGGAACAAGACCAGATGAAGTATCCATATTTTAGGGGACAGGCCACGATACCATTGCAACGTATTTTCCAATCCCATGCAGACGGTCGGTATCAGGATCAGGGTAAGCAAAGCGGAGAAAGCCAGCCCCCCTATCACTGTGATGGCAAACGGCGCACCGATCGCCCCGGCATATTCCGCATCCCCCATCGCCAGCGGGAACATAGCCACGATGGTCGTGATCGAAGTGATCAGGATCGGGCGGATACGCGACAGGCCGGCTGTCATCAGCGCCCGATTGCGGCGGTATCCCTGCCGGCGTAGGATATTGGAGTAGTCGATCAGGATGATACCGTTGTTCACTACCACCCCCAGCAGGATCAGGAAGCCGGTCAGCGTATTGGCATTCAAGAGGCTGTTGCCCGTCAGCAGCAAGGCCAGCAGGGAACCGATAGCAGCCAGCGGGATCGAGAAGAGCAGGACAAAGGGCGTCACCAGCGACTCGAAGACCGAAGCCAGGATCATAAAGATCAATATAAAGGCAGCTACGATCAGGAACTTGAAGTCGGCAAACTGATCCTCCTCATGGAATACCTCCACCGCCACCCCGGCAGGCAGGTTATACCCCGCCACCAACTGGTCGATGTCCGAACGATAGCCTTCCAGCAGCTCTTTCGACGACTCCACATCTTTGGAAAAGTTATAGAACACCTCGATCTGCTTATCCTGATTGACACGCATGATACGCGAACGGCCACGACCATAGTTGATAGAGGCCAGATCCTGCAGGTTATGCAATCCCCCTGCCGCATTCTGTATCTGCACGGCACGCAGATCGTCGATCGTTTTATCTTTCTTCCCGGTTTCCTCCTCCTCTTCTTCGGCTTCGGGGACATCGTTACGGATAATGATATCATAGGTATCCTCTCCCACCTTGAAGGAAGAGCCGGACGAGTATTCCGAATTGAGCGCCGCCAGTCCGGAAGATATATTGGCACGGGAGATATCGTAGGAAGTCAGCAGGATAGGATCGAAATCAAGCCGTATCTCCGGCTGACGGCGGTTGTAGGAAACGTTGGAGTTGCGGATAAACTCCTGCTCATCGAGGTAATAACGGAAATCTTCGGCTACGAGCTGCATGACATCGAAGTCGGAACCTTTTATCACGATCCGTTCGCGGTTATCGCCTATTCCCAGCAGGCGCATAAAGCTACCCAGGCCACTCATGGCCGAGCCAGCTCCTCCTCCTCCACCCATCGCCTCGTTGACGGATATTTCCACTCCCTGGATGTTGGCCAGCTTCGATTGTACATCGGCTTTGATATCGGCAATCTTACGTTTACCTATTTTCGTATAGTCGTCTTTCAGGACAAGGGTAAGCACGGCATCCGTCTCACGGATACGGCAGATCAGGTCTTTCATCTCCGGAAAGTCGGTCAGACGTTCCTCCATCACTTTGACGACCTTGTCGGTGTTGTCGAGCGTGCTGCCGGTCTGCATCGTAGCGTAGATGTTGAAACGGTCGGAGTCGACATCCTTCATCTGCTGGACATTCAGCGTGATGGAGAGGATCAGCGTGGCAAACAGTAGGATGATGGCACCTATGATCGTCACTCCGGAATTACGCATGCAAGTCTTCAGAAAGACCAGATAAATCTGAACGGGACGCTGTACGATCGAGACTTTCTCGTAGAACACGCTTTGCCCCGTCTTCTTCCGAAGCAAGGTATACGTAGCCATCGGGATAAAGAGAAGGGCGACAAAGAGCGAGATCGTAAGGGTCGAGATGATGGAGACGCCGATATGATGTCCGATCAGCTTGATCATGAAATTATCGGAGAAGACGAAAGGCAGGAACACCGTCACCGTCGTCAGCGTAGCGGCCACGATCGAGCGCCACACCTCCCGGGTGCCCTGCGTCACGGAACGTTCGGGCGTAGCTCCGGTGCCGGAAAGACGGTAGATGTTCTCCAGTACCACCACACTGTTGTCGAGCAGCATCCCGATGGCCAGCGCCATGCCGACCAGCGTCAGGCTGTTGATCGTTATCCCGAAGGCATAGAAGAAATTGAAAGCCGTGTAGACCGAGATCGGGATCGAGAGGGCGATAAAGAACACCAACCGCAGGTTCTTCAGGAAGAGCCAGAGGATGAGCACGGCCAGCAGACCGCCTATCAGAGCCAGGTTGATGATCTGGTCGATATTATTCTCCATCGTTTCGGCCGTATTTTCCTGCACCACGACTTCTACATCGAGGTGTTCCAGCTTCTTATTCAGCTTGTCTATCGCTTCGGTAGCGCGGTGCGACAGATCGATCAGGTTGGCTTGCGAGTCGTTCGTGAGGGCGACGGACACGGCATCTTTCCCGTTCACACGGCTGAAAGAGGTTTCTTCCTTCAGGTCGAAAAAGACCGTACCGACATCTTTCAGCAGTACAGGGCCAGGGGCAACGACGATGTTCTCCAGGTCGCTCACCGCCGTATAGAGCGAGTTTACATGAATGAAATACTTGCTGTCCGGCTCGTCGACAAAGCCCACGAAGGCCTTGTCCTGTGTGTTTTGCGTCAGCAGACTGCTTATCTTCGAGGGAGTGAGGTTGAGTGCCCGGCAAGCTTCGGGATTGAGCCGTATCTCGATGGCTTTCTCCCGGCCGCCATAGACATTGACGGAAGCTACCCCGTCGATATTCTCAAGGTCGGAACGGATCTCTTTATCCACGATATTACGCACACGGTCTATCCCTCCCGAGCCACGCACCTGAAGCACCATGAAGTTGTTGGCCAACTGCGAAACATCCACTTTCTGCAACTGCACCGTAAAACCCTCGGGGAAAGTAGCCGCCAACTCATTCACTTTCTCCTGCAGGCGCAGTGAAGTGATCTTGAAGTTGACCGTATTCTTAAAATCTACCTGTATATTCGATTGCCGGCTGTCGATATTCGACTGTATCTTATCCACCCCGCCTATCGAACTGATCGCTCCCTCGAGGGGAATGATCACCTCCGACTCCACATACTGAGGATCCATGTCCTGTTGGGAAGATACCTGGACAAAGAGCATCGGCAGTTCGGCATTCGGCAATAACTCCACCGGAAGTTGTTTATACGACACATAGCCCAACAGGGACAGTGCGATGAACAGCATCGAGATCGTTATTCTTCTATGTAGTAAAAAGTTCATATCTTTTTCATCCTTTCCAACACATAATACACACACGGTATCACCATCAAACTCATTAAAGTAGATGTTATCAGTCCCCCGATCACCGCGATAGCCATCGGCGAACGCAGCGAAGCACCCTCACCGAAGCTGAACGTCATCGGCAGCAAAGCCAGGATAGTCGTCAGCGTGGTCATGATGATCGGGCGGATACGTTGCTGGCCTGCCTGCACGATCGCGTCGGTCAGGGGGCGGTCTGTTTTCAGTTGGTTGATACGGTCGACGAGGATGATGGAGTTGTTGACAGCGATACCCACCAGCATCACGATCCCGATCACTCCCATCATATTAATGGTTGTCCCGGTGATGAAAAACAGCAGGATCGCCCCTACCACCGCCAACGGAATCGTCAGCAGGATGGTAAACGGATGGAGCAGCGACTCGAACTGTGAAGCCAGCACCATATACACCAGTATCACAGAAAGCGCCAGGGCAAACAACAGGCTGTTCATCGACTCCTGCCGCTTCTCCTCCTCACCCGTTACCGTGATGGAATAGTTGGCAGGGAGTTCGATGCCTTTTACCGTCTGGCGGATCTCTTCAGCCACCTTATCCAGCGACTTGCCGGCATCCATATTCGCCATCACCCGGCTGATACGGTTCTGTCCACGCCGGTAGATCTCTTTCGGAGCTTGCGACTCGCCGAAGGTGGCGATCTCGCGCAGGCGGAACTCCTGTTCGCCGTTCTTTATCACCAGGTCGCCCAGAGCCGCTAGCGGGATATCGGGGGTCTTGATGACGATGTCGCGCATCTCGCCGCGGTACTCCATCTTTCCGGCTTCCTTGCCACCCAGTTGTTGCTTCAGCTGCTCGATAACGGTGGCGACGCTCAGGTTGTTGATACCCGCCATCGTACGGTTGATGGAAATGGTTATTTCCGGGGCACCGTCTTCAATGGAAGAAACGATATTATATAATCCGCTTACGTCCTGTATGCGGGTCTTTACTTCTTCGGTGATAGCGGCTATTTCATCCAGTTCCTCTCCTTTCACCTCTACCACGATAGGGGCGCCTTCACTGCCGAGGAGCGAACTGAGGGAGTTTTCTTCCTGTTTGATAGTCAGCTCGAGGCCGTCGGGATTCTCCGCCGTGCGTACGAACTGTTCGATGACCGCTTCCGGTGCGATTTTACATTCGGGGGAAAGGATCACTTTCATCATGGCCGTGTTCTCTCCTTCAAAGATGGCATTCTCGGAGCCACTGCCCTCACCTATATGGCTGTAAACCGTCAAGAGGGAGTCGCCCGATATCGTATAAAGGAGTTCCTCCAGGTTCGAGACGGCCGAAGAAGTACGTTCGAGCCTAGTCCCTTCCGGCATCTTCACCACGACGGTAAAGGCCTTGCTTTCCATCCGGGGCATAAACTCCGTCCCGATCAGCGGGAGCAGGAAACCGGTGATCACCAGCAATCCCACCGCCCCGGCAATCACCCACCAACGATGGCCGATCAGACGGCGCAACAGATGGCTGTAACCGGCCATCTGGATAGATTTCGTTTCCGTTATCTCCGTCTCTTTTTTTCTCTTTCCGGAGATGCGGTCATACAACATCGGTATCACCAAGATCGCCACGAAAAGCGACGAGACGAGCGAGAACGTCACCGTCCAGGCCTGATCCTTGAACAGCTCGCCCGAAGCCCCGTGCAGATACACGATCGGAAGGAATACAACAACCGTCGTCAGCGTAGAAGCGATAACCGCCCCCGCCACTTCCGACGTACCCTTGATGGCCGCTTCCCTCACCGACAGTCCTTTCTCCTGGTTGCGGAAGATACTTTCGATCACCACAATGGCATTGTCCACCAGCATCCCGGCACCCAGCGCCAGACCGCCCAGCGTCATTATATTCAGCGTAAGCCCGTTAAAGAACATCAGGTTGAACGTAGCCACGATCGAGATCGGGATCGCCATGCTGACGATCAGCGTCGTCCCGAAACGGCGCAGGAAAACGAACAGGATCACCACCGCCAGGACGATACCCAGCACGGCACTGTCTTTCACCTCCCCGATCGCACTCTTGATAAACGTCCCCTGGTTGGTTATCACCTTAAAATGATAACCGGGCAACGCCTGCTCGATCACGGCCAGCTGACGGGCTACACCATCCACTACCTTGACCGTATTATAACGCATTTCTTTATAGATGGACAACCCGATACTCCGTTCCCCGTTGATGCGGACGATGTTGTCGGGACGGGCATTCTCGAATGTCACGGTAGCTACTTCGCGCAGGAAAAGGGGGGCTTTGTCGCCTGTCGCTTCCGCAGCAGAGCCGGTATTGTTCGTACTTGCTGCCGTCTCCTGTTTATTGATCGCCTTATAACCGACGATCAGGTTCTCGAAGTCTTCGGCCGAGGTGAACAAGCTGGAGCTCTTTACCAGATACTGCAAGCCCAGTTCGCTGACGCGGCCGCCGGAGATACTCTGGTTGTTTGCCTCGATACGGGAAGCGATATCTTCTATCTTCAGTCCGAAGGCATCAAGTTTATACGGGTCGGTACGGATCGTCAGGGTACTTTCCTCCTGCCCCGACAACGTTACCTCTGCCACACCTTCCAAGCGGATCAGCTCGTTGCGGATATAGCTTTCGGCCACTTTCCGGAGCTCCGCCATATCCGTTATATGCTGATGCGAGAGGCCGATCAGGATAACGGGCGACTGGTTCGGGTCGTGTTGCGTAATCTTCAGCTCGGTAATATCTTTGTTCTGAGAGAAGGGATTCATCGCCTTCTGCAAGTCGAGGAAGGCCTCATCCATATCTTTCGTCCAGGTATATTCCACCGTGATACGAGCCGAACCCGCTTTCACGACCGACGATACCTGTGTGACGTCGCTCTGGCGGATCGCCATCGACTCCATGTTCTTGACGAACTGCTTCTCTATCTCTTCCGGCGGACGTTCTCCAGCTTTCAGCTCGATAAACAGCCGGGGGTTATTCAGGTCGGGCAGCAGGTCGACGCTCAACTGATCGTAGGAGATCTTCCCCAACAGGAGAATCGCCAGCACAACCATACAGATAGTGACCGGATTGCTTACCGCAAATTTGACGATGTTCTTCATATTATACTCTATCGGTCACTATTTTTGTACTTTCACTTTGCTGTTCTCCTTCAGTGTCTCGAAGCCTTTGGTCACGAGGTTGTCGTTTTCATTCAATCCTTCCAGCACTTCGATATTGTTCTCGTCTTCCAGCCCTGTCTTGATATTCCGCAGGATCGCCGTATTCTTATCCACGATGAATACATATTTGCGGCGGCGGTTGGACTGTACCACATCTTTCGGGATGATAATGGCGCTGTCGGCCCTGTCTACCACAATATCCGCCTTGACAAACATTCCCGGACGCAGCTTCAGGTCATTGTTCATGATCAATACCTTCCCTTTGAAAGTACGTGTCTCCGTGCTGATAGCCGGCGACAGTTCGCTGATCACCGCCTTCAGGGTATCTTCCGGCAGGGTATAATGAGTGATGTACACCGGCTGATCGGCCTTCACATAGCTGATGGCACTCTCCGGCAGGTTGACATCCATATACATCCGGGCATAATCCATGACGCCGACCATCGGCTTTCCCTGCTCCACCCTTACATCCGTGGTATAATGGGGAAGATTGACGATCACACCGTCGAAAGGAGCTTTTACATTCATCTTTTCAAGGCTGAGCTTGGCGTTCTCCAGATCATAGCGGGCATTGGTTACCTTCACCTCCGTGTTACGCATTTCGCTGAGTGTTACGCCGCCCTTTTCGTACAAGGCTTTCTGCTTGTTTTGTTCCTGCTCGGCTATTTCCAGGCTGAGTTCCTTGGCGTCGATGGCGATGCCGTTTTCGTATTCCTTATCTTCGAGACGAATGATCAGCTGTCCTTTGGATACGAGATCACCCAGCTTGAAAGGTTTGCCTGTCTTCGGGTTGGTCTGAAGTTTGTAAAGGCCGCTCATTTCGGAATTGAGATCCACGCCGTAAGTCGGTTGTGCCGTGCCGGTCGTATTGATCAGCTTGCTGATAGAGCCTTTCTTCAGTTCCGTTACAGAAACCGGTGTGGCGATATCACTGGGAGCATTCTGCGGCTGGTTGTTGCAACCGGTGGTTATTACGGCTAGTAATAAAAGAGCAACGAGGGAATGATTATACTGTTTCATGGCTGATTATTTTGCTGATATTAAGTCTTTCATCGGGACAATAGGGATATTTCTCTCAAAGTCGTACAACGAGAGTATTTTAAGATTAAGCAACTCTATCTTGTAGTTGATGAGTGCCTGGGTATACGATATCTTCTTGTTCGAGAGCTGTGTCTGGAACTGGCTCATTTCCATACCGGTCAGGTCGCCTTCCCGGTAACGGGTCAGGTTCAGGTCGTAGGTGAGCTGGGCATTCGTCACGTTTTGCTCGGCAATCTTTATCTGTGTCCGGAGATTCTCCAGGCTACGCCATACCTGGCGGATATTCAACTCGATATCTACCTTGTCTTCGTGGAAGTCCAGCTTATTGATGTTCTGTGCTACCTTCTGCGCACGGACGCGGGCTTTCTTTTCTCCCCAGTCGAAGATAGGCACGGAGAAGCTGATGGCAACACGCGGGTTCTGTGTCGGGTTATCATAGATATTCTTCAGGTTGCGGTTGTCACCGATCAGACCGAAGGAAACGGCAATATCTCCCTTGAACTCGTTCAATGCCTTTGTCTTGATCATCTCAAAGCCCAGTTCATCGCTCTCGATCTCCCGCTGGCGAAGTTCCAGACGCGACTCCAGGCCATGCGAAATAGCCTGCTGCAAGTCCACATCGATCGGCTTGATATCTATCTCGGCAAAGACCATCAGGTCTTCATCGAGGTTCATTCCCAATGTCTGCTTGAGCTTATCCTTTGCGTTTTCGAGTGAAACCTGCTGTTCTTCTACCGACGAGCGGGCGGTTGCCAGGTTAAGTTCCGCCTGGAAGAGTTCGTCTTTGGCTGACAGGTCGGCTTCCACCTTATTCTTTATAATGTCGTAGCTTTGCTGGGCATTCACCAGTTCCTCTCGGGTGATAGCCAGTTGGCTCTGCGCCATATAGACGCTATAGAACTGGTTCGTTATGTCCTTTTCGGTATTCAGACGTTGCAGAGCATAGCTGATGTTGGCATTCTCGTAATCATACTCGATCTGCTTCAGCTCCATCTTCCGCTTATTGTATGTGAAGATAGGTTGCGAGAGTTGCAGGTAAAGGTTGTTGTTGAATGCCTTATTGCTGTTTGTCGATCCTTCCACATCCGAGTTATTGTCTTGCCAGCCGAAGGTGTTTATCAAAGATACCACACCATCCGTCCATAAGATAGGCTGATCTACCCGGAAGGTGCCGCTCGAACTGAACGTTTCGTTGGTATACCACTGCGACAGACGGTTATCGAACCGGCGGTTCTTATTATAATCCACCGGAGTCAGATCGAGTGAAAACCGGGATTTAAGAGAAGCCCGCTGGGCAACCAGATTCTCCTGATACCGATCCAGGTTCATGTGCGAACGACGCAGGGTCGGACTGTTCTCTTCCGCTATGTCCAATGCTTTCTCGATGGTCAGAGACAGTTGCCCGTGAGCTATCAGCGGAACTCCCAGCAGTACAACAATCGTAAGGATCATCTTTTTCATCAATAGTAACTCTCTTTGCATATACAAGATCATATTAATTATTATCGTTTGACCAGTTTAACGGCATCGGCCGCCACACTTCTCAATTTACACTCGTTTGTCAGGGTGATATAAGCCGTATCGGCAGTAAAGTAATATACACCGAACTGCTCCCACCCTTCATTCGCTCTCTGGAGATCGATATAAGCGTCTTCCGACTCTTCTCCCTGCCGTACCTTGAAACGGTATTCGCCCTCCGCACGGTTGTTATATCTTATCTCATTACTTTTACTCACGTAATAATAAACGTCATATTGCCCTTCTGCCGGGATAGGAACTTTCCAGGTAGCCGTCTGACTTCCGTTACCGCTCTTTATCACATAAGCGGAACGGATATATTTTCCGTAATAGTTATTATTGGTCGTAGCCGTCCATTGCAATGGCGGACGCCAGTCGGACACACCGGAATATTTGAATGAGGTATCTTCCACCTTATCCAGCCATTTGGGAAGCAGCCCCACTACATCCGGTTCGGAGAGGACGAACAGCGTAGTATCTTCATTATCGACAATGATCTCGTCTTTATTGTCACGGGAAGAACCGGAGATAATAAAGTCGCCTTCCGTATCCACCTCCCGCCTTCTTTCTTCTTTTATATTCCCTATCTGCTGACCGATCACACTCGGCAAATTCCCGGATATCAAGGTATTGACTATCACATACCGCGGAGCATTCTCCCAAACGGACACCAACAGTTTTGTCTGATGCGGCTCCAATACGATCTTACGGTTAGCACGCGGATCAAGGTCAGGGCCACCTCGCTGCACACCTTGTATTTCCAGATGGACAATACCTTCATAATCGGAATTATTGCTTATCTGTATTTTCAGCACGAAGTTCTCTTCCCCCCTGTTTGTCACTTTCGTTACTTCAAACCGTTCGAGACTATAATAAGGAAGCGGTGTAGGACGTTCCCATTCGGCAAATCCGGAACGGATATCCGCATGGCCTACCTGCCCCAACGTATCCAACAGGCTCTCGAACTGGATATTGCGGAAGGTATTCCGTTCCAGTAATGTATAAAGGGAATCCCTGAAAGCATCCACCCCGATATTTATTTCCGGGACGGCGAACAACCGGTATGTTTTCAGGCTAATGATATTATTCAGCAAGTCGCGGTGTTCCACATCCGTAAGCAACTCTTTAAACGTCTGCTTCTCCATCAGCAAGCTCGCTTTCTCATTGTTACTGATACCGTTTATATCGCGCTCCCAACCGGAGTTATCCGATTTCTTTTGCAGATACAGTTCGATAGCTGCATTAGCGATCGGCCATTCGGGTGAGAATATATTGTATCGGAAATTATACAACTGCGGAAACAGGAAATAGGGATTTGCCTGCGACGATATATTGTAATTGCCCCGGCCGCTGGACGAGAAGTTGTAGTTCCCTTCCAGTCGGGTAAATATCCAGAGGAAGTTATTAAGCGCCCGTATCTTGGCTTCTTCCTCGGTAATTTCACGCCCTCCCCTTTTCGACCACTTGATCTGGTTCTTCCAGGCTCTTTCTACATCCAACTGTCCGAACACGCAACCTTTTTCAGGGAAAAGAACCATTTCCGGCTGCACCGCTTCCTGTGCCTGCGACCAGGCGCGAGGATAGGTAGAGAACTGCACCGGCACTTCCACCACGGAAAAGCGTTTGAACGGATAAGACAGTTTGTAAGTACGTTCCAGGTTCTCCCTTATATTGTGGATGAAAGACGGCACCGTGTCGAGAATAGAATCGAAAGTTGCCGTATAATAATCGTTCCCTTCGATATGCCAGATACTATATAAGGTACTGTCGGATTCCAGGCTTTGCTGTTTATATTTACCGATAATCAGTGAGACCGTCTGCGCCGGATATTCGGCAGCAAAAGAATAACTGCCGTCTTCCCCCTTCACTCCTTCTCCCTGCGACAAGGGAACCAGCCCCGGAAGCGGTTTCACCTGCAAGCCGAACCGGCTGAAATAAGTCTGCTGCCAGTCGGAACTGACATCGCTGTAAGCTGTGCCGGGACGCGGATACCAATAGGTTTCGGGCGTGAACAAAAGGTAGTCTTTGGTTTGGAACACATACTGTTTGTCTATATTGAACAGGAAGTTTTTATTTTCTTTCTGCAAAACCTCCGCCGGAATATCCAGATAGCAGAACTTACTGTCTATCCTGCCGCCATATTTAACAGAGAAAGTAACCGTATCCGACGGCACGATCTTTTCACCGAAATCAACCAGCAGGATCTGGTTATCCCGCTCAAAGCCGAGCTTCTTTCCTCTGCTTGTTATTTCCTGCACCTGTAAACCCGGATTCAGACAGAAAGTAAATACGGAAGCAGGTTCCAATACCGTCCCTTTCATCGTTACTTCCGAAGAGAATGTCTCCGGATGCTGCTCCACCGAGATATCATACCGGTCTATGATCATCTTAGGCGTATGTACATATTTATTGTTGACGGCAGTGTATAAGGCACGCATATCGCTTTCCTCCAAGATGGAATGCACATGTTTATATCCGGCAGCCCCGCTGACCAACAACATACAGAAGGAAAGAAACAACCACGGGTAATTGCTGCGCGAGGAATTAGGCA
Source organism: Parabacteroides sp. HGS0025 (assembly GCF_000969845.1). Lineage (NCBI taxonomy): Bacteria > Pseudomonadati > Bacteroidota > Bacteroidia > Bacteroidales > Tannerellaceae > Parabacteroides > Parabacteroides sp. HGS0025. Next base: position 1,106,529 of record NZ_KQ033903.1, on the reverse strand, counting down.
ACCGCCTGAACAGAAAGATCGTAAAGAAGATAAAGGCAAGCCCGGCAAAGAAATAGATCGCCCGATGATTCAGCACCGTTTCCCAATTGGTAAAACCGACAATGGTGGACTTCACCAACGGCAGGCTGTAAGCCATATAGTCAAACAGGTAATAGAACTTGTCGCTGATATAAAAGATCGTCAGGCCGATATACCCCAGCAGAATGATAAAGGTCAACGCCTGGTTCTTCAACACCAACATCAGGAAGATAGACAAACCAATAATAAAGACCAGCGTAGGAATACTTATCAACAGGAAATAGAAGATATACGACTGCCAGTCGACCGCCATCCCCGACGTCATAACGTTAAACAGCAGGGCTATCGCCATAATGATGAGGTTCAGGATCAGGAATACACGCAGGTTTCCCCATATCTTCCCGATCACATATTCGGCATTACTCAACGGGCGGACATAAAACACCTCCGAAGTATCGAGTTTCTTATCCCTTTTCAGGAACTCCGAAGAAAGAAATATACAGATCACTGCCTGCCCGGTATTCAACAAAAGCAGGTTCAGATAAGGGAGATTGGCCGGTATCGCCTTCACCAGCCAGAATCCTCCGGAGTCTTCCATGATCAGCAGGGCAAAATCGAAGAATCCGAGTATAAGGATGGCCAGAACAGTAAAAACCTTAAAGAACCAGCTACGGATCAAGATCTTACTTTCATATTTAGCGACCGATAGTATATTGCTAATCATTCGTCCAAAGGTTTAACTTATTCTCCATATAATACACATAAGCATGCTCCAGGTTGGGTGGATACGACTCCGCTTCATATCCCTTGATCTCGTCGGCCACCACCTGCACTTCCCAGCCGGAGCCGGAAGGAATAGTGGAGATAACAGGGTATTTCTTATCTACCTCATGTAGTTGATCGCTCGTCACTTTTATACGCCATACTTTGCCTTCCGCCTGCTTCAACATATCCTGCGGGGAACCGTAGAAAGACACCTGCCCTTTGTTCATCAGCGCCATACAATTACAGGTACTGGATATATCGCCCACGATATGGGTGGAAAGGATGATCGTTACATCATTCTCGCTCACTTCCGAGAGCAGGTTGCGGAAACGGATACGTTCCTCCGGGTCGAGTCCGGTGGTCGGCTCGTCGACAATAATCACCTTCGGATGATGGATCAGTGCCTGTGCAATGCCCAAACGACGCTTCATACCGCCCGACAGCTTATTGGCATACCGTTCGCGCACATCGAACAGGCCCACATTTTCCAGCATGGCATCGACAGCCTGCTTTCTTTGTTTGCCGTTGGTCATACCCGACAGGCGGGCGGCATAATCCAGAAACTCGTACGTTTTATATTTAGCGAAGAAACGGAAGTCCTGAGGAAGATAACCCAATATCCCTCTGATCTCTTTACGCTGCCTGAGCAGATCGTATCCACAGATATCCACCTGTCCCGAAGTCGGTTCCATCAAAGCAACCAGAATACGCATCAATGTAGATTTTCCGGCACCATTCGGGCCCAGCAGTCCGAACATTCCCGTCGGTATCTCCAGATTCACATCTTTCAGGGCATGGTTGCCATTCGGATATACCTTATTGAGGTTCTTTATCGATATACTCATTCAGTCAAAGGTTCACAAGAAAGTTAGAATTAAGTCATAAAATGCTGGTAAAGATATACTTTATTCGCATTAATACAAATAAAAAACGTTCCCAACCAAAATATATTGGATGGGAACGCCCTGAATTAGATCCTGATAAGGAAATTTTTTAATAATTCTGCTTCATCGGTTCGAAGTATGCCTGAGGATGTTCGCAAGCCGGACATTTAGCCGGAGCTTTCTTTCCTTCGAATACGAAACCGCAGTTACGGCACTGCCACAAGATAGCTTCATCCTTTTCGAATACTTTTCCTTCTTCCAGGTTAGCCAGCAGTTTACGATAACGTCTTTCGTGTTCAGCTTCCACCTTAGCAATCATTCTGAAAGCAACAGCGATTTGCTTGAAACCTTCTTCTTCAGCGATGTCGGCAAATGCAGGATACAGGTCAGCCCACTCTTCATTTTCACCGGCAGCAGCTTCAGCCAGGTTTTCCATTGTAGAGCTGATCACTCCGGCAGGATAAGAAGCAGTGATTTCAACCATACCGCCTTCGAGGAATTTAAAGAAACGCTTTGCATGTTCTTTTTCCTGTTCAGCTGTTTCCATGAATACAGCGGCAATTTGTTCGTAGCCTTCTTTTTTAGCTACGCTTGCGAAGAATGTGTAACGACTTCTTGCCTGAGATTCTCCGGCAAATGATTTCAGCAGATTCTGTTCTGTACGTGTACCTTTAATACTTTTTTCCATAATGCTAATATGTAATATAAAATGAGTTTGTGTAATCGCCCTATTCAAATAACTCTCAAAAGTATGAAATTGTTTAATTATTTAATTCATTCTTTTACTTAAAATATATCTATCGGGCGATAAACGGTATTTATCCGCCTCCTTCCGGTCATTGCAACCATTGCCGCAAAGTACCGGTACCACCGCTGATTACATATACATCGGCTCCCTGCACGGGCGATATTTACAACGGCATCATTGTTTTCCTCAAATGGCTTTCATGGCCTTCATTCTCTTATATCCATTGATTAATAATGCGTAATAGATGAAGCCACTTTGTTTTCCGGGTTCATAATGGGTTCATAGTGGCTTCATAAACGGGTGCCTACCCGTTCGCCATCCGATGCCTATCCGTTGGCTTATCGATGCTTATCCGTTTCTTTATGGATGGTTCTAGCCGGTTTGGCAAGTGGCAGCACTACTGTGTTGGTCGTTTGGGACAGTAGTGCTGGCAGTCTGGTACTACTATCCCAACTTCTTCCCTATATAGTGCTGGCTTGCGGCCTATAGGGTATCACCCACTACCGTATATTGTAAAGCTGCGCAGGGTATAGAGTAGAGCCGTAAGCTTTCCAGATAAAAAGCGTAAGTCTTTTCCTTAAAAACTGCCTACCTGTTTCCGGTGGCTGCGGCACTCAATAATAGTGGCTGCCGCAGCGGTTTAAAATAGGTGCCGCACCCAAATATGATGGCTGCCGCACTCACTGGAAAAACTACCGGATTTAGAAAAAACTGAGCTATCCCGACCCTCGAAGAGGGCCAACTGACTTAACAGACAATAGAGACAGATCGTCCTCGAAGGGGGCGAATAAGAGCGACAGAAAAGCAACCCTATTCGCCCTCTTCGAGGACGGTTATCAGACGCAGTTTTTACCGCAGGTTACGCTTCGCTTCACCAGCGGTTAACATAGTAGGCCCTCTTCGAGGCCCTCAAGGATGCAATAACAGTCACAGCTGTATAGCTCAAATTTGCCAAAATATGAACCATGAAGGCGAAATGAAGCCCCGATGAAGGCCGGATGAATGCGGGAAGGCAGGTGGGTTCATCTTCTATCCGTCAGAATATCAGCTAGATATTGAATATAAATAGCTGATGAACCCACAATGCTTAAAAAACTTTTTTCTTTTTGCTTGTTTTATCCGACGAGACTCCCTACTTTTGCTCCCGTACCCCGGTATAGCGTTATCGGTCAGTACGTTTTATTGATTACAAGAGCGTTAAAAATATATTATCCTTCTATCGAAACTTCGACACTTTCATGGAAGCCGGATAATAGACAATGAAACGCTCACGTACCTTTCCTTGTTATATCTGTTCATAGGCATTGCTATATGCATATGTTTGTATGGATGTACAAGATAAAAGGGCGTGAGCTGTTGTTTATATCGGTTTCCAAGGCAGTCGAAGGCCTCGATAGAAGATATATCAACAGTCCTCACGCCTCTTTTATTTTTTATAACCATCCACTCGGGGATTGATGGGTATAATTCACATTAGTATGAAAAGAGCAAATTTACTCTTAACCGACCAGCCATCGTCGAAAAGTAAGATGGCAACAACCGGACACTCGACTCCGTCCGGCAGTGCACGAACCAAGACTGCGAAAGGCCTATTCTCTCACTTTATGTTTCTGGCAAGTTTGTTATTGATTTCGTTGCTGACGTCGGGAAAGGTGTTGGCTACGGAATACACGGTTACATTAGCCGATGCCGAAAACTGTGGCTTAAGTGTTTCTCCGGGAACGACTGATGGAAATACAAAAGAATTCACACTTACGGTTACTGACGGAACGAATACCAAGCTCCCTGACGAATTGGAAAGTGTTGTTATCGGGACAAATGAAGGATTGACAGCCAATGATGGAACTTCCGGTTATACTTATTCGAACGGTACTCTGACAATCGGTTCAGGAGTGACTATCGACGGTAACATTGTAATTATAGCTTCTGCTAAACCCAAAAGTAACGATGCCAGTTTAAAATCTTTGACTTATAGCATTGCAAGCATGAGCATTACAGATCAAGCTATCGAACTCCAATCCGAAACTTATACATATACTGTAGAATTGAATCAGTTTGTAGCTAATGCAACCGCTATTTCTTTAACTCCAACAGTAACGGCTACCGGTTTAGCTAATGTAACAGCTAATCTTGGAGTCGCTTCTTATTCCGGTTTAACGGGCGATGCTACCATTACTGTTACAGCCGAAAACGGAACAACACAAGATTATACCATCACATTTACATCAAAAGACAAGCTTAAAACTGTTGAGACTATCACTGTTGCCCAGTTAACTGAACGTTATGCAGATGCATCAAGTGTAATTACGGCTTTAGGAGCATCTAATGAAAATGCAACTGTGACAAGTGAGAAATCGACTGTGACAACATTGCCTGTCACCTGGTCATATAGTGAAGCGGACAATGGAAGCAGCCTCTATAATGCAGCAGTCGAAGCCACAAACAATTTCAGATGGACACTGAATGATTTAGGCGAACTGCTTAATCCGGATAACGTAGCAGTAACCGGGACAGTCAGCGTTCAAAACGCCGCCGCCAGCGACAAGACGGTAATCTCATCACTGACTTATAAAATAGGTGAAGAGGGCCAGTCAACTGCAGTAACCGGAGACCTGTCAGGTATCGGAGATCAAACCTATGCAGTCGAACTTCCGTATGGAACTGCAGCCGATGCCTCGATCACGGTAAATATAGCATGCAATGATAATGCAACTGCAAAGCTTGCCGGAGAAGAAGCAGCAACAGAATTCCCGCTTACATTATCAGAAAGTAAAGCATCGCTGGCTCTTATCATTACAGCCGAAAACGGAAGCACAACCCGCAACGTTACTATCAATTTCACCACCGCAAAAGAATTGGTAACGGTAGTTGCCGGAGTACCGAAAACTTACACTTTACCGAAAGTTGTTGCAGACGAAAACGCAGCTATCGCTTTGCTTGATGCAATGGATATGAAAACCATAACCCTGACGGCTAACAGCGGTGCACCACTGAAACTGAAATGGGCATATAGTGGAGATGAATTCAATAAAGCAAGCGGCCAGTCGAACAACTTCACCTGGACAGTTGTAAAAGAAGACGGTAGCGAGATCGCAGCCGATCAAAAGGTGACAGTCACCGGAACAACTGCTGTTACCAACTATACCGTAAGCGCAGAAGCCGGCATCGGTACATTGACTTATCAGGTTGCCGGAGGTTCAATAGAAACAATTGCACCGGTAAAAGAAGCCTCCGAGACTAACGACGTTACAGTTGCTTACGGAACAAAAAGTATTACCGTATCCATCACTCCGACTGATTCTAAAGCTACTGTCAGCCTTACTGAACAACCGAATGAGCACGGAACGCTGGTCGAAGGAGTAACTTCTTATGAAACTCCGGTTCTCGAAGCATTCAAATTTACCATCACTGCCGAAGACGGTACAACAGCTAAAAACTTTATCATCAAATTTATAGTCGACAAGGAAAAGATTACAGCCGTAACCGTTCCTGCCACTTACAAACTGACGGAAGCTGCAAAAGATGAAGCCGCAGCCATCGCTTTGCTGGCAGATATGGATGGTGTTGTTATTAAAACGAATGGTGTAATCCCCACAAAATTGAGCTGGACGTATGAAAAGAGTAAGAATAATAGCAAGGATTATTCAAGCGAAGGCGGAAAAACAAACGTCTTTAGCTGGTCGGCCGTTAGAGACGGTGAAGGTGATGCATTGGAAGCTGCCACAAGCGTAACGATACAGGGAACGACGACGGTCACTAACTTTATGCCGGCTGTTACCGGTGACCAATCGACAACAGATGTTCAAATCACAAATGATAACCCTGTCGATAAGATAGGTGACGGTCAGACAGCTACGACTGTAAAGAGCGTTGAGATTGCTGCGGGTGTTACTACCGAACAACTTACTATCAGCAAAGCAGAGATTAAGGAAAAACTCGACCTGAAAGAATCAGTCGGCGAGATTGTCTTAAATGAAACAATGATCCCGGAAATAACTCTTGCCACAGGTAAAACAACTACTCTTACTCTGCAATCAGGCAATGAGATCACTAAGATTACCAATGAAGGAACTCTGGTATTGCAGGATGCCGCCATAGCTCCCCGTACTTTGGCTATCGAAACACGTGCCGCACTGGCAAACAAAGGTGCTGTCGGAACAGTAGTAAACAACGGAGTCTTTACTGATAAGACGGCCACAATTGTTACTGTTGAGGGTAATGCCGATCTGACTATCACTACCCTTCCCAAAGACCAGTCTACAACCGGGAAAAGTATTACACTGAATGTTGTTGCCGAAACGACAAACGGAGCAATTACTTATAAATGGCAGAAATATACCACTCAATGGGTAGAAGCAAACGGAACAGATGCAAGCCTGAAAATAGACAAGACACAGGATGGTTCAATAAAGTATCGTTGCGAGGTAAAGAGTACGAAAAATGCTGCAACCACCACTCTTTACACCCCGGCTGTCACCGTTACTTTTCGCACTGAAGGTACGCCCTCTGAGCCGTCAAATCCGTCGACACCTACTTACACCGTATCACTTGATAAGGTAACCGGTGCGACTTTCAGCAAAAGTGAAACGACTACGGTAGACGAAGGTGATAACTTCTCCTTCAAGATTACGTTGGATAAAGATTATGACCAGTCGAAACCGGTTGTAACCGTAGATGGTAAAGCGATCACAGCAGATGCCGACGGCAACTATACGATCAAGAATATTCAGAAAGATATCAAGATCATTGTATCAGGTATTGTGAAGAATACCGCAACGGGTATTGAAGAAAATGTTGCAGATGTCGCTCGTGCCTGGACTGTAGGTTCTACCTTATATATACATGTACCGGAAACATCGGATGTATATGTAATCAGTGGTACCGGAGCTTTACAGCAACAACTTCGTGGTGTATCGGGCGACTACAATATGCAGTTGCGTGCCGGTTTCTATATCGTACGTATCGGTAACGTATCACAAAAAGTTATTATCCGCTAAACGGTATTAATACTAGTGTATGAAGAGGGGGACGTAATTGTCCCCCTTTTCTTATTATCCTATCGCACAATCCGTATCTGGTCGAGTATAAACGGATCTTTTATCTTCTTATCTTCGGCAAAGAGCAATATCTTCGAAATAACCTCAGCCGTCTTCGGATCCTCATCTACGAAAGGAAGGAAAAGACGTCCGCGATGCTGCGAATGAACAGGCAATACATTGATAGCCGCTCCCGCCTTCTGATGAATAACACCGCTACCCAGATGAACCGTATATTCGCCCATAGTGCCTTTGATAAAGGCATGGCTTCCCTCCAGCGTGACATTCGAAAGTTTGAACAACGGCAACGTGAACTCGATAATGGCCCGCCGCATTTCAATGGTTGAATGGCTGGCTTCCGGATCGACACCGCCTGCATGTGCCACACTGACAGCCAGATCCACATCGCGCATGACTTCGGAGAAGATCACTTCCGGAATATCCTCTATCTTCAACGCTTTATAGCTCTTTCGTTCATAGAAAGCCACCCATTCCAACGTAGGCGCTTCTATATCTGCGGGGCTGAACCAATCGGCCAGCGCATAGATACTGGCGATGATGTTCTCTTTGTAATAAATCTTTTGCAGCCCTTCTTCGTAGTTGGCAACCCAGCGGCGACCTTTCAACAGGGCTACTGTCTTTTGCGGTTGGATCTGGTTACCGGCATAACGAAGCGAGTTCGACATCGGACGTTCCTCATCCGTCTTCACATACAATTCACGGAACACCTGCTTAAAGGGTTGACGTATCCCTTTCTCAAACAGGCATTGCTGATAACGGTGCCATACGCCACGGTTATACAGATCGACAGGATGGGCGATACGGACGGAAGTGTCCGGCTTTTGGGCAATGCATTCGCCATCGGCCGTTACCAGGCAGTTGTCAGCGAAAAAGCCGGTATCGTTTTTGCTGACAAAGACAAGGTTCTTCAGCAAGGGCCAGATCACCGGATTACGGGTCAGGGCTGCCAGTTCGCTGATGAAGAAAGGCGTTTCGTCTTCCATCGCCTGTTCCAGCATAATACGGGAACGCGAATACTGGTTCTTCAACTTCTTATGGACAGCTTTCAGTTCCTCTATATAAGGATGCTTTTTCAGCTTGGCGGGAACGTTGTTCAAAGCCTTCTCTCCTTTCCTGTAACGTAGTTCGGACTTGCCTTCGGCATCTACCTCTACATAAACGGTGGTACCTTCCAGTTCGGTCGGAGTGAAATAAGGTTCCATCTCTTTGATCAGTTCGGTTTCCATACTCCACACCAGACGGGTCACATCGCTGTAGCCGGCATTGCGTGCCAGGTTTTGCATGCCGATCTCGACGGCTTTCTTTTCGCTTTCCTGACGTTGTGCACCGAAGGTCTTGCTCTCTTTCAGGAATTGTTGCAGATATTGGTAACGTTCCAGCAGGTCGGGCATTGCTTTCTTTGCCAACGGGATCAGGCAGTAACTCATCAGCAGGTCTTTGTTACGTTTGTCTTTGATCTGCTCCTTCGTTGCTGCGGCAACCATCTTTCCATTCACGGCATCCGCATATTTACGGGCACGGGTATGTCCCGTACCGGATGAGATATATTTGGCTGCATCGTAGACTACTTCGAAACGCTTCTCTCCTATCTCTTGGTAGGCTTCGCGGAACCAATCGATATCGAAAGCTCCCAGGCGAAGGTCTTCCGGTTCGATCGGCGTATAACGGGCGATGATGGCTTTCTTCTTGTCGTCGCACCATTCGTTGATATGGGCATGGAAGTAATAGGCAGCACTGGTCAGGCCTTTCCAGCCGATGCATTCCTGTATGATATCTAACCATTGCGGAGCGTACATGGCTGCTTCCACCAGACGTTCTTCAGTAATACCGGAGCCTTGCAGCAAGGTAGTCAGCACTTCCGCATTATCCGTCTTAGCCGGATAACAACAACGGAGCAGCTTGCTCAATACTTCTTTCTTCGTATAACTTGAGTTATAATAGTAGTCGGAACGGCCGAATGTGTCTTTGCCAAATGCTTTCAGTATCTGTACCAGATAGTTCACCCCTTCCACATATTCTATTTTCATGGCCAGAGGGGAAACTTCGGTCGGTGTGTCTCCACGCTTCAGCTCTATATCGAGGATACGGCCGATCACTTTGTTTGCCAGTTCACGAAATTTCGTGAACTCCGTATATTCATACTTCTTTATCTTCTGTTTTTGCCAATAGCTCAATGAGTCGGTAAAATAGCGGGAGACGAAGCTAAGCGAATCTTCAGAAGCACGGCGTACCATCAGTTCTTTCATGACCTCAGCTTCGGGTATCAGTCCCATTTCGTACGCTTTGGCAAAATCCAGTATGGAAGGGTTATTCTCCGGACTTACACTGACCGGATCAGTCATGAAATAATCCGCCATCTGATAAAACTTATAACGGAGCATAAAATAAGAAACAAATTCTTCATCGGTATCCCAGTCGAAGAGATCGGTCAGCCAGAAAGCGATACGCGCATCCCTGAATATGAAAGTGGTATAACGTTCTTTCCGGCCACCGTATGTTTCGTATTCATATATTCTGGATAGGTTACTCTTGTTGAGGATAAGACCAAAACCAATCATTATATTTCTTGCGACACTGCGGGCATATTGGTTATCCCAGTATTCTCTTGACAAGATGGTAAGTATCTGGTTAACAATATTCACATAATTCAGTTTACCCACCCGGGATTTCCTGTCCGTCAGATCGAAACCGTAAAAAGAACGGATAGCCGGAGAATAGTATTTGCTTACTTCATCCGGACGCCCGGACTCCCGGACATCATCCCAGCTAGTATTTATAAAGAAGTAGATTTGTAGCAAGGTGGCAAAATCGCCTATCTCCTCTTCATAGAATTTACGCCATACATTCGCCAGCGGATAACGGTCTATCTCAGGCATATCTTTATTGCTTCCTTCCGTCTCCCAAAAACTATTCCCAAGTAAAACAGAATAACCGTAACGGGTCTTATACTCATACCCGGCATTTCGGGCAACCAGTTCATTCAGCTTTTCCAGGATCGTATAGACATCTTCCTGTTTCTTTCCGAACAGCTTCTTCAGAAAAGAACCTTCCTGCAGGATGGGGAATACTTGCTTCATATCAAAACCATCGTCCATTTTCAGGTCAGGCACTGAAACCGCAGAGTCGGGATCATACAGGCCGAAACCATTCGCCTTGGTATAGGCTTCCGAAGGTGAATGTTCTTCTGTCAGCTGGTCGATCAGCAGTTGTTCCTTCGAGGTCGGATTGTTTATTGTGCTTACCGACGAAACTGCTTTTTTGTAAGTTCCGGCATACTCTTCTTTCTTACGGATGGTAAGCAACATATCCAATCCGGCTAACCGCTTTTCCGACACAGCAGCAGTAAGCAGACGTTCGATACTGCCCGACAGGGCTTCCTTATCCTGTTTCAAGAGCATGGAGATTGCTTGTTGACGCAGTTCGCCCGATTTATATTTCAACAGTTCTTCGATAGACAAATACTGTTTGCCGGATAATTCCATTTTATTCAATACCTCATAAGCAGACTTCCGGGGATATTCGGCCCGGTCGCCCAATGCTTTTACGACTGTATCGACCTGTATGGCTGAAGAAGGATCGTTCAGCAAATCCCTGATTACGCAATGACGCACACTGCTATCCATCTGGTCGTAGTAATTACACAGATCGTTCAACAGTTCTTCGCTTCCCAGCACATATACAATGGCAACCATCTTCCTGGTTATATCCTGCCGGGATAATTCCACGCTATGCCAGGGAAAGATAAACGGAGAGAATGTTTGTTTCTTCGGTAGTTGATTATAGATATCTTTCAGTATATCATAATGCTTCCTGGCTTCAGCCAGTGATTCGAAATAAGAATGGTCTTTCTTCTTATCGCTATAATATCCCAACGATACGCTATGCAAATAACTGTCGAGGAAGGCGGCAACAAGCGACAGATCACCGGAATATAACTCCAAAGCCTGCTTGGATAGTTTCTCACGTAGCCAGTCGCATTGGGTAGCTACAAGATAATAGAACAAAACTTGTATCTTATGTTTTACCCCTTCTTTTATGATTTCATTGGCACAAACGTCGAGGTCTTCCATCTTAAAGAAACCTTTCGTCCAAAGGGCCATATACACTTCGATGCTATCCTCGCTTTTCAGACAGGAGTCGGCATAGGTGGGATCAGTCAGCATCAGATGGATCAACTCGATCAGTTTCTGATTGATACGGTCGGCATTCGCTTCATTGACCAGGCCTGTCCAGGTTCCCACAGCACGTTTAACCGATGAGAAACGTTGCAGGTCATTTGTCCGGATTATATTGAAAAGATAGATAAAGGCTTCTGTCGTACCGCTATCCATTGTTTCACAGATAGACTGTCGAAGTCCTTCCTGCAAGCGGGCGGCCAAAAGAAGTTTACCCTCCAATTCATAGAGTTCGCGGTTATTGCTTGTGACTATTCCCTGCAATAAACTATATGATATTCTTCCGTTGTTTTCTTCTCCGCAGATAATATCTTTCGTCTTTTGGATGATAGCATTATTTCCGGCGTCTATCTCCACACTCATCAGGTGATGAAAACTGATGTCCGAGATAAAGACACGCTCCTCTTCGGAACGGCCACCTTCCATAAGGGTTTCAAGCGAAAGACCCGAAGCTTTGATAGCGAGGAAGTCTTTCAGGGCATCCAATGCTTTCACGTAATGAAGTCCACCGTTTGCAGAGCGAAGCGGCCGGCGGTAATAACCGGAAGTATAAGGGATAAAGGCCATCTTATTCAGCCAGGCGACATACTTGCCGGCATATTCATCGCCCAACATATGCTTCAGCACATGATAGCGATCGTCCTCGAAAAGTTGGCCGATATAACTGAACTTGCCTTTAAGCATTAATCCATACAGGTAATGATCGGCTTCATAGGTATAGTCCGTCATCCGCTTGATCAGCAAATCGAATAAAGCGCGTTCGTTTTCACTAAGTTTGTTTTTGTTACTTACGATTTTGTCTACATAATCGGAGACGTATTGATTGGATTCTTTTCTCCAGAATAAACTCATGTTGCTTCCCTCCTTCTTTATTACCACATACGACCGGCCAACATGGTCAACCGGATAAAAATTAGTTTATCTTCTTCTTTCAAATCAATTATCTGATCGGACGATTCCAGTTCCTCTTCATTCAGAAAGACACGGAATATGCCGTCTTCAAACGATTGCAAGGCATTACGAACAGCTTTCTCCGTATCTGCAGGCAGGCCATTATAATTAAATTCAAAGCTAACCTTTCCCGTTGTCGCCCTGTCTTTTATCTCTTCATCCGTAAGATACTTCAACAGATCATTTTGTTCCAACCGTTCATTGTATTCCTCCACCTGCCGGATAACGATCGCAACGATCAATTCCGCAACCGTACCGGGAACAGCATCCAATAACACCTCTTTATCTTCAACAGCATTCCGTCGTTTCCCCAACTGCTTTACATTAACAAATATCTTCATATAAATCAGAGTTTTGTAATATTTCTTATATGCTTTACAAAGAAACAAAATAATATAGGAACTATAGATAAATATTATTCATATATTTGGACACCAATTAATAATCAAAATATCATTAACTATGAACTTACAGGTAATACAAAACAGGATTTATGAGATCAGAGGACAAAGAGTCATGCTTGATTTTGATCTCGCAGAGTTATATAATATTGAAACCAAAGTATTAAAACAATCCGTAAAACGTAATATAAAACGATTTGAAGGTGAAGACTTTATGTTCGAACTTACTAAAGAAGAACTTTCAAGGTCACAAATTGTGACCTTGAACACAGGAAGAGGAAAAAACTTCAAATATATGCCTTTTGCTTTCACCGAATTAGGTGTAGCCATGTTATCATCCGTACTAAATAGTAACATTGCCATAGAAATAAATCGTTACATCATGCGGGCTTTTGTTCAAATGAGAAAACAACTAGTCACAAATTGTGACCAGTTACCCTGCAACAGAAAGCTGAACGAATTGGAACAGCAAGTCAAGTACCTTCAGGAAGATATGGAAAGTCTTACTAAAGACCATGAAAATTACGAACAACATTTTGATGATATTTATCTGGCTTTAGCGGAACTTGCTGCAAAGAACAAAGAAAAGCCGGATAACCCCCGTCCGAAAATAGGTTATGTGAAGTAAAACTAAATAAAATAACTAACTTTGTGGCTTTAAACTGAAAACGATAAAAAACGATTAGATATTATGGAGTACAATTTCAGAGAAATCGAGAAAAAATGGCAAGAATACTGGATTGCCAACGGGGTTTACAAAGTGAAAGAAAATAAGGATAAACCCAAATACTACGTGTTGGATATGTTCCCTTACCCATCGGGCGCCGGACTACATGTAGGACATCCGCTCGGTTACATCGCATCTGACATTTATTCCCGTTTCAAACGGTTACAGGGATTCAACGTATTACACCCGATGGGATACGATGCTTACGGCTTGCCCGCAGAACAATATGCCATCCAGACCGGACAACATCCCGAAGTAACTACAAAACAAAATATCGCCCGTTATCGTGAGCAGATGGATAAGATAGGTTTCAGCTACGACTGGAGCCGTGAAATCCGCACATGCGAACCGGAATATTACCACTGGACACAATGGGCATTTATCAAAATGTTCAACAGCTACTATTGCAACGATGAAAAGAAAGCACTTCCTATCGATAGCCTGATCGAAGCTTTCGAAGCAGTAGGAACAGAAGGTCTTAACGTTGCCTGTGGCGAAGAAATGAGCTTCACTGCCGATGAGTGGAAAGCTAAAAGCGACAAAGAAAAACAAGAAATATTACTGAACTACCGTATCGCTTACCTGGGTGATACAATGGTAAACTGGTGCTCGGAACTGGGAACCGTATTGGCTAACGATGAGGTAGTAAACGGCGTGTCCGAACGTGGCGGCTTCCCTGTCGAACAAAAAATGATGCGCCAGTGGTGTCTGCGTGTATCCGCCTATGCACAACGTTTGCTGGACGGACTGGATACGATCGACTGGACAGACTCGTTGAAAGATACACAACGTAACTGGATCGGACGTAGCGAAGGTGCCGAAGTTAACTTCAAAGTAAAAGACAGCGATCTGGAATTTACGATCTTCACCACCCGTGCCGATACTATGTTCGGTGTAACCTTTATGGTGTTGGCTCCCGAAAGCGAACTGGTTGAGAAATTGACTACTCCGGAGCAGAAACAAGAAGTAGATGCTTATCTGGAACGTACTAAAAAACGTACCGAACGTGAACGTATTGCCGACCGTCAGGTAACAGGTGTATTCAGCGGATCGTATGCAATCAATCCGTTCACCGGAGATGCAGTGCCTGTATGGATCAGCGATTACGTGTTGGCCGGTTACGGAACAGGAGCTATCATGGCTGTTCCGGCTCACGATAGCCGCGACTATGCTTTCGCCAAACATTTCAACCTGCCTATCATCCCATTGATCGAAGGCTGCGACATAAGCGAAGAAAGTTTCGACGCTAAAGAAGGTATCGTCTGCAACTCACCGAGACCGGATGTAACTCCTTATTGCGAGTTGTCACTGAATGGATTGACTGTTAAAGAAGCTATTGCCGCTACCAAGAAATTTGTAGCAGAGCATAAGTTAGGACGTGTAAAAATAAACTACCGCCTGCGTGACGCTATCTTCAGCCGTCAACGTTATTGGGGCGAACCGTTCCCTGTGTATTATGATGCCAACGGACTGCCTCAGATGCTGCCGATGGAAGCACTGCCCCTGCAATTGCCGGAAGTAGATAAATTCCTGCCCACCGCAACAGGCGAACCTCCATTGGGACATGCTACTAAATGGGCCTGGGATTCTGTAAACAAAGAAGTTGTAGAAACATCCAAAATAGATAACAAAACAATCTTCCCGCTGGAACTTTGCACAATGCCGGGATTTGCCGGTTCATCCGCTTATTACCTGCGTTATATGGATCCGCACAATAATAAAGGATTGGTCGATAAGGATGTGAACGGATACTGGCGCAATGTAGACCTGTATATAGGTGGTACGGAACATGCTACCGGTCACCTGATCTACAGCCGTTTCTGGAATAAATTCCTGTATGATATGGGTGTCATTTGCGAAGATGAACCATTCCAGAAACTGATCAACCAGGGTATGATCCAGGGACGTTCCAACTTCGTATATCGTATCAAAGATACCAACACATTCGTATCTCTGAACCTGAAAGACCAGTATGAAGTAACTCCTATCCATGTGGATGTAAACATCGTTTCCAACGATATCCTGGATATCGAAGCTTTCAAAAACTGGCGTCCGGAATATCATACAGCAGAGTTCATACTGGAAGATGGCAAATACGTCTGCGGATGGGCTGTTGAAAAGATGTCCAAATCTATGTTCAACGTAGTAAACCCGGATATGATCGTAGACAAATACGGTGCGGATACCTTGCGTCTGTATGAAATGTTCTTAGGCCCGTTGGAACAGTCTAAACCCTGGGATACGAACGGCATCGACGGTGTTCACCGCTTCCTGAAGAAACTGTGGGCTTTATTCTATGGCAATACGGAAAGCTTACAGATCACAGACACTGAACCGACAGCTGAAGAATTAAAATCATTACATAAACTGATCAAGAAAGTTACATTCGATATCGAGCATTTCTCTTTTAATACTTCTATCAGTGCTTTCATGATCTGTATTAACGAATTAGGCAGCCTGAAATGCAATAAGCGTGCTATCCTGGAGCAATTGATCATATTACTTGCCCCGTTTGCACCTCATACTGCAGAAGAGTTATGGCATGTATGTGGTCATACCACAACGATATGCGATGCTCCGTGGCCGCAGCACAACGAAGAATATCTGAAAGAAAATTCAGTTATTTACGCCATCTCATTCAACGGAAAAGCCCGCTTCAATCTGGAACTCCCGGCTGATATGCCCCGCGAAGAGGTAGAAAAGGTTGCTCTCAGCCACGAAAGTTCCGCTAAATGGATGGAAGGCAAAACTCCTAAAAAGGTAATTGTCGTTCCAGGTAAGATCGTTAATATCGTTATCTAAATGAGAACAGCTCAGTTTTATAAAGTTTTCTTTTCCATACAGGATTATCTGATGATTCTGTTCGGAACCATTTTATACGGTTTCGGATTCAACGCATTTATCCTGTCTAATGAGATTGTTACCGGTGGTGTCAGTGGTATTTGTGCATTGATATTCTTTGCCACTGGCGGCGCCATACCGGTATCGGTTTCATACTTTGTTATCAATGTTGTCTTACTATTAGCCGCTCTAAAGATTTTAGGACTTAAGTTCCTGATAAAGACAATCTTTGGAGTATTCTCGCTTTCAGCTTCCCTGTCATTTTTTGAATGGTTGCTGAAAGGAAATCCGATCTTACATGATCAGCCATTTATGGCCATTATGATCGGTGCCCTCCTCTGTGGTGCTGGATTGGGATTGGTATTTTCCGCCAACGGAAGTACCGGAGGAACGGATATTATCGGAGCTATTGTAAACAAATACAAGAACATATCTATCGGACGTGCCTTGTTGTTTTGTGATTTCTTCATTATCAGCTCTTCTTTCTTCCTATTTCATAATGTGGATAAGATCGTGTTCGGTTTTGTTGAAATGATTATCAGCAACTATGTCCTCGACATGGTGTTAAACGGTAACCGCCAATCCGTACAATTCCTTATATTCTCACAAAAATATGATGAGATAGCTGATCGGATCATCCATGATCTGGATCGTGGATGTACCATCCTTGATGGCGTAGGAGGTTACTCCAAAAAGCCGGTCAAAGTAGTTGTCTTGTTAGCTAAAAAATCAGAATCCATATCCATCTTCCGCCTGGTAAAACAAATAGACCACCAGGCATTCATATCACAAAGCATCGTCCGCGGAGTATATGGAGAAGGATTTGATCAGATAAAGACATAAAACGATTATTCAAACAATTTAAAGCACTTCCATACGTTATACATATCGTACAGAAGTGCTTTTTTATTTATATATTTACAAACATGAAACTCGTATTTGCTACAAATAACCAACATAAGTTGGATGAAGTACAGAAAATAACAGCAGGTTACACTGAAATAATTAGTTTAGCTGCTATCAATTGTCACGATGATATCCCGGAAACAGCTGATACTCTGGAAGGAAACGCTTTACAAAAAGCTCGCTATATCAAAGAAAAATTCGGTTACGACTGTTTTGCCGATGATACCGGTCTTGAAGTGGAAGCTTTAAATAATGCACCCGGAGTATATTCTGCCCGCTACGCCGGCCCTGGTCATGACTCTGAAGCTAATATGAAGAAACTTCTTCAGGAAATGAATGGGAAAGAAAATCGTAATGCCCGTTTCCGTACTGTTATCGCCCTGATTTTAGATGATAAAGAATATCTGTTCGAAGGTATAGTAAATGGTCAGATCACGAATGAAAAACGTGGAACAAGCGGTTTTGGATATGATCCAATCTTCAAGCCATACAGTTTTGAGCAAACATTTGCCGAAATGGGTAATGATATTAAAAATACGATCAGTCACCGGGCTGAAGCTGTTAAGAAATTGAGTGCATTTTTATCTACATTATCAGAATAAGTTATGAGAAGAATAGTATATACTCTTTTATTAATTTGTATTACAGCCCCTTATATTATAGCTCAAAAAAGTGTAGGAGAATGGAATACTTATCTAGCTTATTATACAACAACAAAGATTACCGAAGGTAATAATCATGTATATGCAGTAGCAGACGGTTCTTTATATAGCTATAACAAAGAAGATAATAGCATTACTCATTATTCAAGACAAACAGGCTTAAGCGATAATGATATAAATCATATAAGTTTTAATCCTGAAGTAAATACTTTACTCATCACTTACAGTAACGGAAATATTGATCTATTAGGAGAAAATGGTGTATATAACTTATCTTATCTACTTGATAATTCAAGCGTAACAAATAAAACTATCAATAGCATCTACCTATATAAAGAATTTGCTTATCTATCCACTGATTTTGGAATCATCGTTCTGAATATGAATAAAAAAGAAGTGAAAGATACTTATAAACTAAATAGAGTAATATATTCTGTTGCTATTAATAATGACCATATCTATGCAGCTTCTGCTACTGGTTTAATATATGCTTCATTAGATAGTAATTTACTGGATTATAATGAATGGAAAACTTATGCATTATCTTCATCTGAATTCGACACAGATAGTATTAGTCAAATATGTTTCTTTCAAAATAACCTTTGTTTATTAGCCGATCAAAATCAAAAGAACAAAAGCGGTATTTATTATCAACAGACAGACGGTACAGTAAAAAGTTTATTAAAAAATGATAACCTGAAAGATATGGTTCTTCAAAACAATAAACTAATATCTTATACCAGTTCTGAATTATATATTTATTCTTCTTTATCCAATTCTAACAGAGATGTTATCAATGTAGGTATTATAAACTGTGTGGCATCTCTTAAAGATCCTAATACATTCTGGATAGCTTCAGGTACAAACGGAATAAAAGGTATACAAAAGAAAAATAATCAATACCAAGTCATTCTGGAAAATACTAATAATGATACACAATATCCGAAACGTAACTATAATTATTTCATGACAACACATGAAAATAAATTATTAGTTATCGGAGGAGGTCGCTGGACAAATCGTTGGGGAAGACCAGGAACATTTATGGAATATGAAGATGGAAAATGGTTTAATTTTGATGAAAATGAGATAAATAATAAATTCAGATATTTTTGGGATTATACAGGGATAGCAGTTGACCCTGAAGATCCGGAACATTATTTTATTTCATCTTATGGAGAAGGGATAGCCGAACTAAAAGATAAAGAAGCTATACAACTCTATACTTATAAAAACAGTGCATTAGACACTATCAAAGGAAATTTAAATCCTTACGATTATACCCGTATAGGTGGTATAACTTTTGATAATAAGGGTAATTTATGGGCAACAAACTGTGAAGTTGAAAGCGTTCTTAAAGTACTAAAAACTGACGGAACCTGGGGTAGTTTTCAATTCAATGATTTTACAAACGTCCATTTGG
Source organism: Parabacteroides sp. HGS0025 (assembly GCF_000969845.1). Classification (NCBI taxonomy): domain Bacteria; kingdom Pseudomonadati; phylum Bacteroidota; class Bacteroidia; order Bacteroidales; family Tannerellaceae; genus Parabacteroides; species Parabacteroides sp. HGS0025. The sequence continues at coordinate 1,086,971 of NZ_KQ033903.1, read as the reverse complement.
CTGATAAAATAACAATCACATCCGATAATCGTAAATGGGTTAATGTTCCCTATGGAAATGAATCCGGCATTTTAATATTTGATGATAATGGAACCATAGACGATACTGGCGATGACGAACATCGTTTTGTAAAAACATTCAGTGATATAAACGGTACAATCGATGCCAGCGGTTACTTTTGCATTACTGAAGATAAAAATGGACAGGTCTGGATTGGAACTAATAGAGGCCCGATTTACTGTACCAATCCCAAAGCTAAACTGGAAGAGATAAGATGTAGCCGGGTTATTCGTCCTGCCGATGAAATAAACGATGTTCCTTATAACTTCCTGGACGGAGAACAAATAAACGCTATTGCTGTAGACGGTGGAAACCGTAAATGGATAGCTACCCAAAGCTCCGGTGTATTTTTAGTTAGCGAAGATGGCATGGAAACTATTGAGAACTTTACAACAGCTAACTCTCCTCTCCCATCTAATCAGATTAATTCATTGACAATAAATCAGCTGACCGGAGAAGTTTTTATTGGTACTGAAAATGGACTGGTATCTTATATGGGCGATGCTACAGAGGGAAAAGAAGACTATTCAAATGTATACGCTTACCCAAACCCTGTGCGTCCGGAACATAGCGACCGGGTTACAATTGTCGGATTAATGAACGATTCGAATGTAAAAATTACAGATCTGAGAGGTAATATCATATATCAGGGTAAATCTGCCGGAGGAACTTTCACCTGGGATTGCCGAAGTAGAAAAGGAGGCCGTGTTGCGACAGGAGTTTATCTGGTATTATCAGCTACACCGGAAGCCAAAGAAAGCGTAGTTACCAAGATTATGGTAGTGAAATAAGTATCTGCCTGGTTATCTTTTTAGCTCCTTTATCATTAGGATGAATTGCATCATAAAAATCGGATGCTTCCAGTAAATCAAAACAATTTATATAGGGAATATATCCCAATTCATTTATATAAGACTGAAGAGCTTCCTGCTTTTCAGTCTTTTTTGCTGATATAATATCAGGATTGTACGGCATTAATACCAGGTAATATTGAATATTTTTCGCTTTAAAAAAAGCATAAGACTCTTCTAGCAACCGTTTCCATTCAGCAGTGATTTCATATGCTTCAAACTTGTTTTCTTTATTCTGTTCATCCAGGCCACGTTGATAAACAGCTTCATTTCTATAGGAAGCCTGAGACGCCGGATAACGTAATTCATTGTCTATAGAATTTTCAGGTGCATCATCATCTAACAGATTACGAAGAACAAATGAGAATCCTGAAAACAAACAATTCCTGGCCTTATAATTATAGTACCAGTCCGATTTATTCAATTCGTCATATAAGGCAGGTACCAACAATTTTGTCTGATCATCCATTTTATAACCATACATATGTAAAGCAACCTGATTAGGTATATCCATATCAAGCGGCTTGGATAAAGCATCTATATCAAGACATTGAATAACCGTTTTTACAGAAGCAGGCAAAGAAGTATAATATAAAGCACTCTCACTCAGTTTCTGCCCGGTAGAAGTAAAACTGTATACAACAGGATGATCACTCAACTCCCTTTCCAACAGATAACCATCTACTCCACTCATCCCTCTGCTATTACCGAAGATAACAACTTCAGGAGTTTGTGTTGTATCCCTTATTGTATTCAGTATAAGTTTAGTACGGGCATAATCATTTGGCAGCATCCTGAAAAAGCAGGGAGTTACCCTATTCAAACAGGCCATTAGAACTATTACAAATAATAGAAAAAATACTAACCTCTTTATCTGCTTACCTGTCAGTTCCATAACTTCTTAAAATTGAAAATAAATAAAATTGGAAGAATCAGCCCCAAAGAAATAAATAGAAAAGAGTATACCGGCATAGATTGAATATCTGACAAATGAACTTTGTATATTCTCTATATCCAACCCAAAAGGTTTATTCCTGTTCACCCATTCTACACACAACAGAATAACGATGAATGCGAGTGATAACATAGCAGTTACATTATTAGCACCACTCACTTTAGGTATTCTCAACAAAGAAGACGAAAATATATTATTAATATAATCGAACGCAACAGAAAGCGTTTCTGCCCTGAACACGATCCATCCCAGGGTAACGAACCCAAAAGTAATTAACATCGAAACAACGGGAGGAAACATACCAGAATCAGCTTGTTTCCTCTTATCCAGCAATAACAAAGGAATAAATAAAAGACCATGATATATTCCCCAGGTTACAAATGTCCAGTTTGCTCCATGCCATAATCCACTCAATAGGAATATAATCAGAATATTACGTATATGTTTATACTGGCCCTTTCTGCTACCTCCCAAAGGTATATACACATAATCAACAAACCAGGTGTTTAATGAGATATGCCATCTACGCCAGAAATCAATAATATTTCTTGAAAAATAAGGATAGTTGAAATTCTGCTTTAATGTTATGCCGAACAACCGGGCTGTACCAATCGCAATATCCGAATAGCCGGAAAAATCCCCATATATCTGGAAAGCAAACAAAACAGCACCTAAGACCAACGTACTGGCTGAATAATTCATATAATTACCGAATACATCATTGACTACCAATGCACAGTTATCAGCAATTACCATCTTTTTAAAAAATCCCCACAGGATTTGCCGCATACCATCTACAGCCTCCCCATAAGTAAACACCCGCGGTTTATAAAACTGAACCAACAAATTAGTAGCCCTTTCGATAGGCCCGGCAACCAATTGAGGGAAAAAACTTACAAAAGCAAAGAAAGCTACAATGTCCTTAGTAGGTTTCAATCTCCTTCTATATACATCGATCGTATAGCTTAAAGCTTGGAAAGTATAAAAACTTATACCAACCGGAAGAATAATCTGTAAGGTTGATTTATGCAAAGCAATCCCTATAAATGAAAAAGCTTCAACAAAGTTATCAACAAAGAAATTGAAGTATTTAAAAAATCCTAGGATAGCTAAATTCAGGAAAATATTGGTTCCGGTTATCCATCTGCATTTCTTTCGGACAGATGGCGTATCTTCCGATAATGAGTTTCCCTCTCTCGCCTTTTCAATCGCTACACCGCTCAACCAGCTACAAAAGGAAGTAAATGCAATCAATATCAGAAAACGCCAGTCCCACCATCCGTAAAACAGATAGCTGACAATTACTATAAACAGATTTTGTAATTTTATCTTCCTGTTGAATACAAACCAGTATAACAAAAATACAATAGGAAGATAAATTAGAAACTCTATCGAATTAAATAACATACGACTCTGTTCTGCGGATGATGGGACAATTATACTATTATAATCCTAACTTCTCAGAAATCTCCAGCATCTTTCTGATCGGTCTGATTGCTTTCTTTTGTACCTCTTCGTCCACAAATATTTCAGGCATTTCAAACTTCAGACAGTTATAAAGCTTCTCCATCGTATTCAAACGCATAAAATTACATTCGTTGCAGGCACATGTGCTATCATTGGGAGGAGCCGGAATAAACTCTTTATCCGGACTCTTTTTTCTCATTTCGTGAATAACACCACTTTCCGTCGCTACAATGAACTGTTTCTTATCCGACTTGATAGTATGCTTCAAAAGAGCGGCAGTCGAACCAACGAAGTCTGACACCTGTATAATAGGCTGTTTACATTCCGGGTGAGTAATCACATCCGCATCCGGGTATTGTTTCTTTACTTCCAGTATCTTTTCTAACGAGAATTCTTCGTGGACATGGCAAGCACCATCCCAAAGCAACATATTACGTCCGGTAATACTGTTTATATAATTCCCCAGGTTACGATCCGGGCCAAAGATCATCTTTGTTCCTTCCGGAAAACTTTCTACGATCTGACGGGCATTCGTAGAAGTCACTACCACATCCGTAACAGCCTTTACCGCAGCTGTCGTATTTACATACGAAATAACCACATGATCCGGATGCTGCTTTACAAATTCAGCAAATTCCGGAGCCGGACAACTATCTGCCAGAGAACAGCCGGCATTCAGGTCAGGAACCAGAACTTTTTTATCCGGACACAATATCTTAGCCGTTTCACCCATAAAATGAACGCCACAGAGAACTATTATATCTGCCGTAGTCTTGGCAGCCCACTGGGCTAAAGCCAAACTATCCCCAACAAAGTCTGCTATATCCTGTATATCACCAGTTTGATAATAATGCGCTAAAATAATAGCGTTCTTTTCTTTGCGAAGTTTATCAATGGCTTCCTTCAGATCCATATCTTTGGGAACCGGTGCATCCATATATCCGATCGATTGATTTGTCAACATGATTTATCTATTATATTATTCTTAATTTTAATTCTAAAGATAAATAGGATGTATATAATATCCTGTTAAAATGGTTCATATAATAATCGCCCATACCTCATTCCGAGGATATAAATAGTATATCAACAAAGTTATCATCAGGCTTTATAGCTGATAATCTTTATATTAATATACTTATCAACTCACTGTTGATAATGTGCAAAGGTAAAAACTTTATTCATTTCAGCCATCGAAAGCAGTGTAAAACAATCTTTAAAAGAACGGGGAAAGTATCGATTCATAGTTATCAGCCATTCCGATAATTCTCTTATACAATATCTTCAATGACTAAAACAAACTAATTTTATCACTGTTTACCAACCAGATGTTCACAAGTTATAAGAATAGTATCACAATATATGATACTGGTTTAGCATATATTGTAATAATGGAGTATCATATATTGTGATACAACTCTTATCCTACCCGACTTCAATACCTGATATGAAATTGTAAAAGAGTAGATCGGTCTTCGATAATGCTACCGGTTCTTCCTTGCCTCTCTCCTAGTTATCCACAATTATATATTATATTAATATTAATCTTTAATTTAAAAATAAAATATGATGTATATGATATGCTGTTGAAACAGTTAATACATTTTTGTTACAATACTTGCCTGAGGAGTTATTAAAGTATATGAACTACTTATCAAAACGATACCAACAATATAAAAGATAGCTTTTGTACTGTTCTTCTTTATTTTATGGACTTTATTAGTTTTATGTTGATAACTGGTCATGTGAAAAAGTTTATCTCTGTTGATGGGTGTTGATACGTGTATAACCACTGTTAATAGCTCTTCATAAATAATAGGTTATAAATGTTGTGTGTTCGGAATGAGGAGGAGTATAGATAAGAATCTGAATAATGCAAGAACTTTTTTTCATTTTCTGTTCACTACTTATCAATACCTTTTCAACGGCATATCCACATTAATTAGCTACTTTTGCAGCTAAAGAAAAGAGTTATGCGTAAATTAAAAATAACAGAACTGAACCGTCTTACTCCGGAGGCCTTTAAAGAAAGTAAGAAGATACCGTTAATCGTTGTGCTCGACCATGTTAGGAGTCTGAATAATGTCGGATCTGTCTTTCGTACTTCAGATGCCTTTAAGGTAGAGGCTATTTATTTATGTGGTATTACGGCTTGTCCGCCCCATGCGGAGATCCATAAGACAGCTTTAGGAGCTGAAGAAACTGTAGACTGGAAATATTTTAAAGATACACATGATGCTGTTGATAACCTGAAACAACAAGGGTATATCGTTTGTGCAGTAGAACAGGCTGAAGGTAGTGTTATGCTTGATAAATTGCTGTTAGACAGAGATAAAAAATATGCTGTTATCATGGGAAACGAAGTAAAAGGCGTTCAACAATCTGTTGTTGATAACTGTGATATGTGTATTGAAATACCCCAATACGGAACTAAACACTCGCTGAATGTATCGGTAACGACCGGAATTGTTATCTGGGATTTCTTTAAGCAATTATCAGATTAATCCTCTTTCAACCATAATAACGACCCGTTCGGTCATGGCATCTTTTCCTTTCGGGTCGTATTCGGATTTCAGGCTGGCTCCGAACATTCCGGCAAACAAATTCCAGAAGCCTGCCCTGAAACCGCCCAGGTAAGCTTTCAACAAGTTATAACTGGATTGGTTACATTCCCTGTCAATCAGCTTGATAAGTAATTTACCTTGTGAGAAGGTCAGCTTTTTAAGCTCCGGTTTATATTCTTTGAACAGATCTTTTTCCATACGTTTCAAATGTTCCTGGCGTGCTTTGTCATCAGGGAGCGTTTCCATATATTCGTATGTCTCTATTAAAGTTTCATATACCATTTTGGCATAGGGTAATGTGCGTTTTACATCTCGAACCAGTTTATTATATTTCTGTTGTTCACGATTGTTCTTAAAACGCATCTGCGGAAATATAAATACTTCCTGAAGATTGACAACGGGAACCGTATCCTTCCCGTCCAGATAAGCTCTTTGCACTCCTTCGGGAAGTGTGTTTATTTTTAGTTTCTGTGCTTGACCAGCTGTAACACAGAGTAAAAACATAACCACAATCTTATACCATCTCACCTTTGTCATAGCCTACAAAAATAGGTGATTTAGTAATAGCCTGTGCAGGTTTTACAGAATTTGACTAATTATATGGAAATGATGATTTACTTGTTAATAAGTTGTCAACTTAATAAGTTTCATTATATTTGTGGCAATTCTGAATTATAACAAAACAAATTGACTATGAACATTGAATAATATTGTTAGCATTTAATTGCACTTATATATTAACAACCAAAAATATCTTATCTATGAAACTATTAATTCTATCCCTGTTATTGGGAGTTTTCCCTTGTTTGTATGCTGTTAATAACTTGCGTTTACCGGACATGCGTAGCATGGGAATGGGTGAATGTGCAGTAACTCAATCTTATCTTTTTAATCCGGCATTAATCGGTTTGTCTAGCTATCAAAGTATTGATATCAACTATTTTAATCGTTATGGATTAAAAGAACTGGGAATTATTAACTTCTCATTTTCTTATCCTAACAAAACTCTTCCAATCGGTGTTAATATCTCTTCTTTCGGTTACGATCGGCATAGGGAAAGTATGTTCCGGCTTTTCTTAGGAAGATCTTTAAATGAGAAATGGAGTATAGGTGTAAGTATCCAGTATTCAATAATACAGACAGAATTGACGGAAGAACATCCGCAACGCTTGTCGACTGATGTTGGTATCAGTTATTCTCCGGTTGAAAAACTGTTGATTGGAATGTTGATAATGGATTTTCCTTCTGTTGCTGTTAAGAAAGAAAGTACTGAAATAGATTCTTTTACAGGATATTCTTTACAAATAGGTTTTCAATGGGAAGTAATTAACAGCTTGTTGATAACAGGAAATATGGAAACGAATAAACAGGTTACTTTAACCGGTAGTGTCGGCTTAGAATATCAATTGTATAAACAATTCTATGTGCGGGCAGGGATGAAGGCGATTCCTCTGTTACCCACTATCGGTGTCGGATATTGCTTTTTAGGTTTCACTGTTGATGTTGCGACCGTATATCACCCTGTATTAGGTATTAGTACCGGGATAGGTTTGAAATACTCATTTTAAAACTATATAACTATGAAAAAGTTGTTTATAACCCTGTTGGTATATCTGTTGATAAACAGTTATCATCTTAATAGTCAGAATATATACTCTGTTGATAAGTGGATGGAATATATAGAAGAAATGGCTTCTGAAACAGATGATGAAGCTCGTATTGAAAATCTTTATTCCGACCTTTCTTATCTGGCTGAACATCCTTTTGAACTGAATAGTGTAACTAAAGAGGAGTTAAGTCGTCTGCCCTTTTTATCGGATCAGCAAATAGAACAGATTATCTTTTACCGGAACAAGTATGGAAAGTTGGTAACTCTTTATGAACTGAAAAATGTCGAAGGGTTAGATTTCCAGACAATATCACTTTTACTCTCTTTTGTTTATATTGCAGATATTTCTGTTGATAAACGTCCATTTTCTGTTAAGAACATGTTGAAGTATGGTTCTAATGAATTACAAATCAGATATGATCAATGTTTTCAACAGAAAAAGGGATATTGTTCATATCCGGATAGTATTTTACAGCAATATCCGAACCGGAAATATTTGGGTGAACCTTTCTATCATTCCCTTCGTTATTCATATGCTTTCGATGAAAGGTTTCAATTTGGAGTTGTAGCGGAAAAAGATGCCGGTGAACCTTTTTGGAACCAATATCATAAAGGATATGATTATTATTCGGTACATCTTTTTTTGAAAGATATGAATAAGTGGTTGAAAAGTCTTGCAGTCGGTGATTATAAGATATCTTTTGGGCAGGGATTGGTTATCAGTAATGATTTCTCTCCTAGCCGCAGTTCTATTGTAGCTCAGGCTGAACGACGTACAAATGGATTTCGCCGTCACTTTTCAACGAATGAAAATGACTATTTTCGTGGAGTGGCTTCTACCATTTCAATTAAAGATTTTGATATCAGCCTGTTCTATTCTTTTAGGAAACTGGACGCAGGTGTTAATAACTACGAAGTAAGTTCGTTTAAAACAGATGGTCTGCATCGGTTGGTACGTGACCGGGAGAAGTTACGGACAGTACCTATGCATACGTATGGAGGAAATATTCGATATGCAACTTCTCATGTTCATTTTGGAGTAACCGCACTATCCTATTCTTTTGGGAATTATCAGATACAGCCGGATTTAAAACCGTACAATCTTTTTTATTTTCGTGGAAACAGGAATATGAACATCAGTGTAGATTATATGTTGAAAACGAATAAGCTTAAGTTTTATGGAGAAACAGCCGTATCATCCAATAAGGCAATAGCTACTTTGAATGCTTTCCAATTGACGCCTGTCTCCTATTTATCGTTATTATTGCTCCATCGTTATTATGACAGACGTTATCAAGCTTTCTTTGGAAATGCTTTTGGTCAGAACTCTACCGTTCAGAACGAACAGGGTGTTTATACCGGAATGCAATGGACACCGTTCGCTCATTTTAAACTATCCTTATATGCGGACTTATTTCGTTTTCCCTGGTTAAAATATGGAGTTGACTCACCTTCTTCTGGGAAGGAATACATGGTACAATTGGATTATAATTCGGGTAAGAATCTTGCAGCTTATGTGCGTTATAAATATAGAAAGAAGGAAAAGAACCAGACACTGGAAAATGAATCGACACAAAGTATATTACCTTATTCACAGCAACGTTTCCGGTTTCAACTATTATATGGATCGCAACCGGCATGGATGTTGAAAACTTCGGTAGATGGTGTTTATTATGATGAACATAAAGGTAAACATAGCTTTGGATGGATGGTTTCGCAGAGTGCAGGCTGGAAACCGTCTTCCCTTCCCTTTCAGTCTGATTTTTATATTGGTTACTTTCATACTGATGATTATTACAGTCGGATAAGTTCCTATGAAAAGAATATTCTTTATGCTTTCAATATGCCTTCTTTTTATGGAAAAGGTATCCGACTTTCTGTTTCCTTTCGTTGGGATCTGTTGAAAAAGTTATCCCTTTCAGCTAAATTGGCTCATACTTATTATACAGACCGGGACTTGATAGGTACAGACCAGGAAGAAATAGAAGGACATAATAAAACAGATATGTATGTTCTCCTAAGATATAAATTTTAGAATAGGTTTTGTGGCTTTAATAATTCACTGAAATATTGTATGATTTTTTTATTTCTAAATCTTATAATTTTATTTTGAAGGTATGGTCAAGAGAGTCCTTCAATATTTTAGTGAATTTTTCAGCTCCTTCTTCTGATAAATGATCGCCATCGCTAAAGTCTTTATCATTGAATCTAATATCTTTCAGAAAATCAAGATAGAATACATTTTTGTGATCTTCAGTTATCTCTGTTGCTATGGAATATATTTGATTAAGCTGATGTTCATCCAGGTGTTCATAGTAAGTGTGCCAGGTTGGTGTAGTAACGAGGATTAATTTTATCTGCCGGTTTTCGCAAAACTGAATGATCTTATTCAGAAATTTAAGATTATCGGTCAAACTTTCCTGATTATTTAGCGTATGCCGTTTTGCTGCTTTTATGCCACTTATGTTCAAATCGTCTTTTGAAGGAATATTCACTCTGAATCCTAATGGAGAGCATTGTAGAGAACCATCTCTTAAATATTCCCTTACTTTTTCATAAGTAATGTTGCTTGTGATTTCCATACTGTATTTGTATTTTTCATATCCTATATAAATCCCGTAATATTTTAAACGTGGCTTATCTGTATAATCCATTTTATCCTGAAGCGTACAATAAGAAAAAGAAAGAATCACTTGTTTTAATTCAGCATATATGTCTTCATATTTAGTCAATATAAAATAGTCACGCTCCAGATCCTGAGAAGAGTTTGCGAAGTTAAAAGCATTGTTCGTTAAAAAGGAAGGATTGATTCCCGACATGCAATGTGAATTACCCACTATGAGCGTATTCAAATTGTCGGCATGTTGTAACATCCATTCATTTTTATATTTGTAAGTATTTGGTATTTGCCGGATTGCATACTCTAATATGATGAATATCACTATAAGGGGAATGATAAAAATAACCAATTGTTTTATAAAGTTTTTCATGACAAATCAGAATTGAAAGTAAATAAAGTCAGTAGGTGTACCTTGTAAAAAGACAATTACAAAAATCAGTATATAATAAATTCCCCAGCGGATTGCAGGTGATTTTATTTCCCCATTTATCTGTAAACCATGTTCTTTTTCCCGCTGTATCCATTCAATGATAAATAACAACAGACAATATATCAGGGCTCGTTTACCGTATGGAAATGATATTTCAAACAAAGAGGGAGAAAGAATCCGTAACAAATAGTCAGATGCTTCGGTTATATTGTTTGCCCGAAAAATAATCCATCCAATAACGACAAAGAAGAATGTTAAAAGTACTTGTACGGTTTCTTTCAAAGAAGGTAATAATTTGCCTTCGGCTACAATGTTTTTTGTATATCTTCGGTTTTTGTTGAGTAATAGGAGAGGTATGAATAAGAGTGCATGATAAATACCCCATACTATAAATGTCCAGTTTGCCCCATGCCAAAGTCCGCTGATAATGAATATGATAAATGTATTTCTTATTGCTTTCGTTTTCTGGCAGCGACTTCCACCCAGAGGTATATAAATATAATCGCGAAACCAAGTACTTAATGAAATATGCCAACGTCTCCAAAACTCAGAAATGTCTCTTGAAAAATAAGGATAATTGAAATTCTTCATTAAATCGATACCAAATAAGCGGGAACATCCGATAGCAATATCCGAATATCCGGAAAAATCTCCATATATTTGAAAAGCAAATAAAATACCTCCAAGCAGAAGAGTAAAACTACTTTGGTATTGATAGCTGTTCCAGATTTCATTGACTGCTATTGCACAGTTATCTGCAATTATCATTTTCTTGAAAAACCCCCATAACATCTGCTGACAACCATCTATTGCCTTATGATAATCGAATGTACGTTGTTTGTAAAATTGAGGAAGTAAGCCGGTAGCTCTTTCTATAGGGCCTGCTACTAATTGTGGAAAAAAGCTGACAAAAGCAAAAAATGCAACTGGATCATGACAAGCGGATATTTTCTTTTGATATACGTCGATACTATAACTTAATGCTTGAAGGGTATAAAAACTTATACCAACAGGAAGAAGTATATCTAATGTAATCCAATCCGGTCCAAATCCCAGTGCATTCAATGCTACTTTAATATTTGCACTGAAGAAATCAAAGTATTTGAAAGTCCCCAGGATGCCAATATTAAGTAATATATTAATCGTATTGATTATCTTTTGTTTATTTCGGTGGCCTTCAGCTTGTTCGATAAGCAGGCCACTGACAAAACAAAAGGCACTGGTCAGTATGATAAGAAGAAGAAAACGAACATCCCACCAGCCATAAAATATATAGCTTGCCAGTATAACAAGACAGTTTTGCCACTTTAAATTCTTATTTGCTAACCAATACAATAGGAATATGATTGGCAGGAAGAAGATAAACTCTATAGAATTAAATAGCACAATAAGTAAACAATTACTGTCCTCAACTCCCTGAAGTGACAATTGTTAAGAAAGAAAACGTAGGAATTGACCAGATTTATTTATTCAATAGTTCATTCTCATAATTTATAATACATAGTTTATACGCGCTAATATATACACGCTTACCTATGAACAGGTAAACGCGAAATAGTAGCGAGTAAATAATACTATAAACTATGAAATATAAATTGAAAAGAATAAAGCCAGACGCTTTCTATTATAAATATCGCTGATAGCGCGATTATATTTAATTACAAAAATAGCGAAACATAATTTCATCATCTGTTTAATTAATAATAAATTATGTTTTAATAAAGTAATGGATAATTATCTAATTTTTATATGCTTCTTCATTGGTAGTATTAGCGTCTTTTGTAGCTTTGCATCCATAATTTATGGAAATATGGGAGTGTTCTTTGTTATATAAAGAACTTGATAGATAAAAACCAATATAATTATGTCAACAATTCTCTTTGATAAGATAGTATTCGGCCCGGTGCACAGCCGTCGGTTGGGAGTTTCTTTGGGTATGAATTTGCTTCCGGTGGACGGGAAGCTTTGTTCTTTCGATTGTATTTATTGCGAATGCGGCCTGAATGGAGAACGCCGTACGCATACTAAACTGCCGACTCGTGAAGAGGTGAAAGAAGCATTGATACAAAAGTTATCAACTATGCAAAGTGAAGGGATTGCTCCCGATGTGATTACTTTTGCAGGTAATGGGGAACCAACCATGCATCCTCAGTTTGAAGGAGTTATTGAAGATACGATTGCTACCCGTAACCGTTTTTTCCCGAAGGCAAAGATTGCGGTTTTATCGAATTCGACAATGCTTCATAAAGAAGGTGTATTCCGGGCATTGAATAAGATCGAAGATAATATCCTTAAACTCGACTCTGTACTGGACAGCCGTATACAACAGTTGAATGTTCCGAATTCTCCCGCATTTACATTCGACAGATTGATGGTACAACTTTGCCGTTTCGAAGGAAACCTGATCATCCAGACCATGTTTCTGAAAGGGGAAGTTAACGGTCAGTCGGTTGATAACACCACAGAAACGGAACTGGAAGGCTGGCTCGAGGCTCTGAAGAGAATAAAACCGAAACAGGTAATGATCTATACCATCGAACGTGAAACTCCGCTGAAAGGTCTTCAGAAAGTTTCAAAAGAAACATTGGATGAAATAGCCGATTGTGCCCGCAAAGAAGGCTTCGATGTAACGGTTTCCTATTGATATTTTCTTTACTGTTTGATACAGCGAATCGTTTTTGCTGATTTATCGGTTAATAACCTGAAGAAATAAACGCCTTGTGATAGATTGCATAGGTTTATCTGTTCTGATGGGTTATTTATTTTCCGGATCATTTTTCCGTCGGCGGTATAGATCTCGATAGATTTTACCTGTTGATGATTAATGATCCGTAATTGATCCTTGAATATTGTCGGAGTGACGGTTATTTCATCAGCTTCCGTAAGTTTTTCAGAGTTTACTTTTATTTCGTTAGCAGCTGTAACTTGTCTACTTTCATTTTTGTCATACAATGTTGAAACACTGTAAGAATGTGTGCCTGAAGTGATGTTTCTGTCTGTATATTGTAATGTAGAAGCAGAAACGGAAGCCAGCCTTTGCTGATTTTTGTAGATATTATATCCCGTGATAACAGGGAAAGCACTGCTGCGTGTAAGGGTTCCCTCTTCGGAAGTTACAACCGCTGATAAGATAAAGTTATTGTCCGTTTTCTCATTTTGCAAATATTCCCATTTTTCTCCGTCAAAAGAAATAAGATTCCCTTTTCCGTGAATGGACGGCCCACCGTCCATAAATGCGGGAGTCGACCGACTATATTTTTTTACATGAATAGAGACAATCAACTCCTGTCCGGCATCTATTACAAATGGAGTTCTCAACTGAACCGAATTTGATTTATTAGCTACCGGATTAGTTATTTCCTGGCTGTAAGTACGTTCCCCCTGCTTAATATAAATAGCATAGAAAGCGTTGGAAACCGGAATAAAGTTAACACTGATCAACTTTTTCTTATGAAAATCCTTTAAATCTTTGGTATCCCATCTTTGACCGAAATAGAATGGAGTGTTTGTATAACCTATCTGTTTTGATGAATTTTGAGTTCCCCATCCGATAACTTGTTTGTATAAAGGAGCATTCCATTCGATCAGAATATTATTGGAAGATATGGTTTTTGAAGTCACATCCGTTGGCGGTTGATAATTTATTAAAGTCCCCTCCTCACCTGTCTGAGATAATCCTGCGAGGTTGACTGTACCTGTGTTCAGTGGATCGAGCCAGATATCCATGCGTTCGTTATCCGACTTACCGTATTTATTCCAGTGATAAAACAGTTTACTGTATATATTTCGCCCGTCCGTATAGCGGCAGGTGGAGTTACCACCGGTTAAGGTGCCTACTATCAGTTTGTTTTGGTTTAATAGAGGGGAACCGGATGAGCCACCTTCGGTTATAGAATGTCCATTGGGAGTCGGATCGAACACTACATTCCAGTGTGCATTTTGAGCTCCCGTTGTATTAGTATCATCCAGCCAAGTGACTGTTTCAACCGGATAACTGCCGAAGGTTGATATTTTCATGTAATCGGCGGATGGATGATGAATATTTACACCTGAATTTGCAGGTGTGTCCCTCCTGTCCCAACCATTGAAATAGACATTATAATCTTTAGGAATATCATTATTCAGTAATACTAAAAGTCCGTCGGAACCACCGTCGAGTGGGATACTGACTTTACGGGTACAGCCTACCATCGATTTCTGTTCCGTTACGGGAGAAGAATTATCGCATCCGGAATGTTCAAAATGAAAATGAAATACCCATTGGTTCAGATCCTCATCCGAAGCAATGGTATTGTTCTTAAGATCTTGAGAACAATGGAAAGCGGATAAAATATAAGGTTTCATATCCAAAGCCGTGTTATTTATTAAGGAGCCTGTACAAAGATAAGCCGCTGTTCCTATCTTCTGAACCATCTGGCAGACCCCGTTCTTTTCAGTCTGCCACTCCTCTCCTTCTTCGCAATTGATATTCACCATACAGGAGCCTGATGTTCCGGGGCCGGTACTTTTTAGCCCGGAGAAAACGGATAGATGATTGTATCCATATCCTATCTGATTGATTTTTATGCAGGCTGGTTCACCGGAAGGCGAGGGTTCATATTCCAACGTGATATTATCGCCGGCTACGAATTCGGTAGCAAACGATTTCCCTGCTGGATTAGTTCGTGAAGTATACGCCCCTAGTAAATGAGTTTTCTCTGCATTATAAATGAACAGTTTTCCTCCTTCAGGTATGTAGAATGTATCATAATAAAGCATTAATGCGATAGCCCCTTTTGCCTGCAGATGCAGTTGCCATATTTTTTGTCCGGAAGACAAAGTAAGCCAAAGGCCGGCATTATCCATATTCAGATCCGTATCTAACAAGGTAGAGACTGCTAATGGTGCTCCCTGGCTTACTTGCCATGCATCCACCACTTTCATATCTTCCACACTGAAGTTTATAGGAATGTCAACTACCGGTAGTTGGCTTTTCAATGTATTCTGTTCATTGAAACTGGCTGGCATTCCCCCTTCGCTTATTTGAGATTTTGCCTTATTAGTGCAAAACAAAAATAAACAGACAATACTTATATAAATGTAATGACAAAAGAGGTTTTTACTATTCATTATAATTTAATATAGATACGTTTCTTATATAACCAATATCCGGGGATCCAGTTCAGAATAACAAAGAAAATAGCCCATACTAATGAACCGCCGAAGTTTCCGAATAAGGGAGCCAATATATCCGTATAAATATAAGATGCTATACCGCTTTTATCCAGTATGACAGCCAGTATATCGCCTTGTACATACAGGTATAACGGATTAATCCCGAATGATTCGAAAAATAATGACCATTTCTTTTTACCGTTAATGTCGATAATCCAGATCAATAAGGCCAGGAACAATGAACCGAATCCACAAGTGGTTAAAACAAAAGTACTGCTCCATAACTTTTTATTGATCGGACAACCGTAACTGAATAGAAATCCCAGAAACAGAATAATGCTTCCAAAGATAAACAAATTCCTGATAATTAATTCATTATTCTTTTTGCTGTCCAGAATTATTTTACCGGCATAGAAACCTAATAATACATGTGCGATACTTCCGAGACAGCTTAACAATCCTTCCGGATCAAAAGCAATACGTGTTCCGTCGGCCAGATAATCGTGATAC
Organism: Parabacteroides sp. HGS0025; assembly: GCF_000969845.1. Classification (NCBI taxonomy): domain Bacteria; kingdom Pseudomonadati; phylum Bacteroidota; class Bacteroidia; order Bacteroidales; family Tannerellaceae; genus Parabacteroides; species Parabacteroides sp. HGS0025. Next base: position 1,070,751 of record NZ_KQ033903.1, on the reverse strand, counting down.
ATATGTGTGTTGCCAAACAGGGCACGGTCTACAACGGCAATGATATTATCTTCCGATAATGTGGTGCTTCCTGTTAGGGCCAGGAGTATCCAGTAGAATAAGAGTATCACGGTAGCTGTTTGCAGGATATATTTATGATTGACAGCCAGCCCGATCAGTGAACCTGCGCCATAAGCCAATGCAAGGCGTTGCATAACGCCGAGGATGCGAAGGTTTTCAAAGTGAGTGAATCCGTTATAACAGATATGGGAGAAAAGGTTCAGTCCGAATCCGACCAGAAAGATAAGTGCTGTCCGCTTCAATACCTTCGTAACACTTTCTTTGGATAGTTTGAAATTATATTTCCGCAATGAAAAGAACATCGAAACTCCCATGATGAACATAAAGAACGGAAAGACCAGATCGGTAGGAGTGAGGCCGTTCCAGGATGCATGCCGTAAAGGAGCATATACATATTCCCAGGTTCCGGGATTATTCACCATGATCATTCCTGCAATTGTGATACCTCTCATTACATCCAACGAGAGTAATCTTCCTGATTGTGCCATATCTTAGATTTTAGGTTTGTAAAGACGCAAATGTAATGGAAAAAAGAACAAGGTGATATTATTTTAAAAATAAAACACTAACCTTCAGTACAATCAACCTTATGTTTTTGCCCATTTATAGGGTACTTTTTAATGGCTCACAATTGTCAGCCGAGCGGCCGATATTTATCAACCATACGGCTGATAATTGTAACCCATACGGTTGATGGTTATTAACCACTGATTAGTCGCCATAGTAATTCTATTTAATAAGTAGGGTAATTGGAAATATATCTGGTCTTTTAAGGAATGCTTATATAGCTGAGTTGTCTGCCGAGATCAAACCATGTTGACAAAGTAATTACTTTGGAATAGGGGTATTTTGTCAGAATCTGTCATATATATAAATGATAAAAAATTATGAAAACAAAGTTGTGTATTATTTTAAGTATGCTCATTGGTATGAGTGTAGTGAAGTTGAGTGCTCAAGTTCGTTTGGGAGCTGAGGTTGGTGTTAATATGGCTAGGTTAGGAGTGAAAGGAGATCATAGGCAGGTTCTGCCTGTTGGTGGTTTGACAATTGACTATCAGTTAGGGAATAATATAATGCTTTTAAGTGGAATCTATCATACAACGAAAGGTGCCAATGGTTTGGTGGATGGCAGTCGTGAATTAATGGTTCGTTTGGGGTATCTGGAATTGCCTGTCATGTTTGGCTACCGTATTCCGGTTGTTGAACATATATCTTTAGTTCCTCAGCTAGGGGCTTATTTTGCTTGTGGAGTAAATGGATATGGAGAGTTTGGGTCCAATTTTGTACATACGGGAATCGGTAATACAGATGGGATATGGTATAATCCGTTTGAACGTTTTGATTTAAAGACGGGAAAAAATGAATACATAGAACCTTTTGAACGCTTTGATTCCGGTTTACGATTTGCTCTAAGTGCCGAGGTATATAAGTTTAATTTATCTTTGGCTTATGACTTAGGGCTTAAAAAGACATGGAAAGAATTTGATCCGGATAATTATTTTAAGTATAAGAATAGAAGCGTAGCTATAACTATTGGATATAAATTCAATTTATAAGAATTGATGGGGAGACTTTCCTAAAGTTCTCCCCATTCATACATATTTATTTCTTTAGTAACTTTCAAAACTGAAAAAATAGATTTACCTTACTGCCTCTTCTGCCTTTCTGACCGCTTCGTTAATATTGGAACAAATATTTTCCGCACCGATCTTTTGGTCGAAGCCTGATTTGATCAATACACGGCGTACATCTTCATTTACCCCGGATAGGATCATGTGGATATTCTCCGCTTTCGATAAGCGGAATAAACTTTCGAGGTTATGCAGCCCTGTTGAATCCATGAACGGAACTTTACGCATACGGATAATACGCACTTTAGGTTTATCGCCTATGACTTTCATTACATCATCGAATTTATTGGCGACACCGAAGAAGAATGGGCCGTCGATTTCATACACTTCAACCCCTTTCGGTAAAGTCAACACCTCTTCGTCATGGTGTATCTCACCTTCATCGGACAGGTCTATTTCATCTTTGGACACTGAAACATGTGTTGTTTCAGCTACCCGTTTCATAAACAGGAACATGGCGATTAGCAGACCTATCTCGATAGCGATAGTCAGGTCGAATATCACTGTCAGGAAGAAGGTTACCAGCAAAACGGAAACATCGCTTTTCGGATTTTTCATCAACGAACGGAATGTGCGCCATTCACTCATATTGTAAGAAACGATGATCAATACACCAGCCAGGCAGGCCATTGGAATATGCTTGGTCAGCGGGCCCAGAAATAAGAGGATCAATAGTAATACAATTGCATGGATAATACCGGCAACAGGCGTACGGCCACCGTTATTGATATTCGTCATCGTACGGGCAATAGCACCGGTAACCGGAATACCACCGAAAATAGGGACAATGATATTGGCAGCCCCTTGTGCAATCAGTTCGGTATTGGAATTATGTTTGTCTCCTGTCACACCATCTGCCACTGTTGCAGAAAGAAGCGATTCGATCGCCCCCAGCATGGCAATGGTAAATGCAGAAGGAAGCAACAGGTTGATCGTTTCCATATTGAAAGAAATAGCTTCTGGCTGTGGGAGAGAAGCATTGATGGTAAAACGGTCGCCGATCGTTTCTATGCCTGCAATACCCAGATGGTTACGCATGATATAGACAATAATTGTCATCACAATAATAGCGATCAGCGAACCCGGTATCTTCTTCGAGAATCTGGGTGAAACGGCTATAATGACGATGCTAATAATCCCGATGACGAACGACCAGGGATTAATTGTATGGAAATGTTCGAAATAAGCAATCCATTTGGAGATAAAATCGGCCGGAACCTTTTCCATCGTCAAACCGAACAGGTCTTTCATCTGTGTGGTAAAGATAGTCAGCGCAATACCACTGGTAAAACCGACTACGATAGGATAAGGAATGAACTTGATGACCGTTCCTAGCTTTAAAGCTCCCATTACCACCAATATAATTCCGGCGATAACTGTCGCTATGGCCAATCCTTCGATACCGAAATTTTGTATAATACCATATACGATTACAATGAAAGCTCCGGTCGGCCCGCCGATCTGCACGGAACTTCCTCCTAGAAGAGAAACGATAAACCCACCGATTATTGCCGTGATCAATCCTTTTTCCGGACTTACTCCCGAAGCAATACCGAATGCGATGGCCAATGGAAGGGCAACAATACCCACGATGATCCCTGCCATCAGGTCGGTCATGAATTTTTCTTTGGAATAATTTTTCAGCGCCGATATAAGCTTGGGCTGAAAATCAATTTTGCTTTTCATTTTTCTGCCTAATGTGTTAAATTGTGATGCAAAGATACAATAATATTTATCGGGAAGTATAAATTATAGGGTATTTTGCAATGTCGACATTTCAAAATGGGCAGGATAGATTCCGGAAGGAGTTTTTTGGCAAGCAATAGTTGTTGATCTGCCGGTGTGAAAAGACAGAAACTATTTCTCTCCTTTCCTTGTTATAAAAACACCTTTAACCGGGCCTCTGATAAGCGCAAACTGAATGTAAACTTAAAAATTACGAGTAATGAGAAGATGTACTATTGTTTTCTTTACCGCCTTATTGACTATGTCGATAAGTGCCGCACCTATTGATGTGAAGCAGGCACGGAGTGTAGCCCTCAGTTTCCTGAAAGCGAATTCTCCGCAGACAAAAGCTTCAGAACCCGGATTGACTCTGGTCTGGTCGGATGCCGGAACAACTACCAAGTCAGTCGGTTCCGTGCAGGATGCTACTTTTTACGTATTCAACCGCGAAGATGCCGACGGCTTTGTCGTTGTGGCGGGTGACGATGCCGTTTATCCTATCTTAGGATATGGTATGCAGCAACTGTTTGAAAAAGACTCCATGCCGTCGAATCTGCGCGGATGGTTTGATAGTTACCAACGCCAGATCAACTGGATACGTGAGAATAAGCAGGAAGCATCCCGTGAAGTTTCAGTTGCCTGGAATCAGGTTCGCCAGGGAACTATGCAGTTGAAGTCGGGTGGGGTGTCCCTGACAACCGTTCTATGGGATCAAATGACACCTTATAACAATCTGTGTCCCGTGGTAAACAGCCAGCGCACACCGACCGGATGTGTCGCCACCTCGACATCTATTGCCATGCAGTATCATAAATGGCCGGACGTGGGTGAGGGCAGCCATTCTTATACTTCCCAGACTTACAACCTCTCCCTTTCGGCTACCTTCGATACTCCTTACCAGTGGGATAACATGCCTTCTACCTATACGGCCGGGCAATATACTACTGAACAGGCACAGAACATAGCTACCTTGATGTATGATGTCGGTGTTATGTCCGATATGAATTATGCCCCCGGAAACAGTGGTGCGCTGACATTGACAGCCGCCCAGGGTCTTGTCAATTATATGAAATACGATAAATCCCTTCATGTCCTGCAACGTGAAAACTACCAGACAGCCGAATGGGAGTCTATCATCAAAGGTGAACTGGATGATAACCGCCCTGTGATTTACGGGGGGGAAAACGATCAGAACGAAGGCCACCAGTTTATCATCGACGGTTATAACGAAGCGGATTATTATCATGTGAACTGGGGTTGGGGCGGACTGGCCAACGGTTATTACCTGCTGGCGGTACTTGAACCCGAAGAGCAGGGAACAGGTGGTAACATTGGCGGTTTCTCGCTCGACCAGGATGCTATCATCAGTATGAAGAAACCGGTGGAAGGTTCCACCTATCAGGACGTACTGGCCTTTTTCTATGGTGAGAACAGCGGAACGGTCTTTGCCGGCCTCGAAGCAACAACGGATACTTTCGAACCAAACAAACTGTTTGGTGTTGAATACGGCTATGTGGGTAATATGAGTATCCGTGATTTTTCCGGTAACCTGGTTGTCGCCCTTGTCGATAAGGATGGTAATACCAAAGAGTTCATTTCGAGTGAAGAGCCTGTCAGCATACAGATTGAACAGGGAGTAGCTCAGGAAGTACCTTGTACGATCACGCAGCAAATGGTACCCGGCGACCGTATCCGCCTGCTATATAAGAGCAGCGACGCGCAGGATTGGCAATGGGTGAGAGGTGGCAGCAATACGACCGGAGAGATCCTGGTAGCCGGCGATCCGACCTCAACGGAAGAGATATCAGCAGAGACGAATATCTCTGTTTCCTATGATACGAACGGAACGGCTTACGTAACTTCTCCTGTCGCTATCCGGGAAATCGCTTTGTATGATATGAACGGCCGCCTGTTGAAAAAGCAGCCGGGAAGCGATAATTCGACTGTTACGTTTTCTTACAGCAGCTATCCGTCAGGTATTTATGTGATGGAGGTACAGACTGCGGAAGGACGAAGTAGCCATAAGGTGGTAAAGAAGTAATATATAATGGTTAGATAAAATAAAGGCAGACTGAATTGTTCTATTAATTACAATTCAGCCTGCTTTTTTCAATGCTTTGATCATTTCGTTGACGTCAACGAAATGATCATATCTTTATTTCTTCAGTAACGGCCAGTTCGGATCTTCGATATGTTCCCGTACCATGATCTCTTTCAGTTCGGCTACCTTTTCCGGATACTTGTCCAGCAGGTTATACTTTTCCGAAGGATCGGCTGCTAAATTATAAAGCTCGTAATACGGTTTATCACCACGGATATTCATATGAACCAGTTTCCATGAGCCCTGGCGTACTGCTTGGCGACCGTTCATTTCCTGGAACTCGAAATACAGGAACTCATGCTCTTTTTGTCCTTTACGGTTTTGCAGTAGCGGCAACATACTTACACCGTCCATCTCTTTCTGTTTAGCTTTCGGATGGATGATCTCTTCGAATGTGGGTAACACATCCCAGAACGAACACATGAAATTCGTTTCCGTTCCCGGCTGTATATGTCCCGGCCATGAAATGATCATCGGTACACGGATACCACCTTCATACAGGTCGCGTTTGTAACCGCGGTAGATGCCATTGCTGTTGAAGAAATCAGGATCGGCTCCACCTTCCATGTGAGGGCCGTTGTCGCTGGCGAAGATGATGATTGTATTGTCGTATAAACCTTTTTCTTTCAGTTTTTGCACGATCTGTCCCACATATACGTCCAGACGATAGATCATCGCGGCAAATGTAGCGTGGGGATATAGTTGTGTGCAATAACCACCTTTGCGGAAAGCCGGACTGCCCGGTTCGGTACCCTTATGTGCCTTTTCCGGATACATGCCACGGAATTTCTGGATGATGCTGTCTTCCGGTACGATCAGTTCGGCATGGGGCAGAATGGTCGGATACCACATGAAGAAAGGTTCGTCTTCCTTCAAATTATCCAGGTAGTCGAGTGCTTTCGAGTGGATCAGGTCTTGTGAATAAGTACCTTTTCCGTATTCGACGTCCAATACATTATCTTTCAGTTCGACACGCTGGTCGTTGTCCCACAGATGATCGGGATAATAGCTGTGTGCCAGTAGCTGGCAGTTATATCCGAAGAATGTTTCGCATCCCTGATTTTTAGGATCACCGGAAGTACCGATGTAACCCAGTCCCCACTTACCGAAAGCCGAAGTCTTATATCCGGCATCCTGCATGACGTGGAAAATGGTACGTGCCCCTTCGGGCAACGGGAATTGTCCTTCCGGGTCAAGTTCTTTGTTTCCGCGAATGGGAGTATGTCCGCTATGTGTACCTGTCAGCAGGCAAGAGCGGGAAGGGGCACTGACGGTAGTACCTGAGTAACATTGCGTAAAACGCATACCGTTTTGAGCCAGTTGGTCGATATTCGGTGTATTAAACTTCTCTTGTCCGTAGCAGCTTAAGTCGCCGTATCCAAGGTCGTCGGCCAGGATAAATACAACATTTGGTTTTTTGTCTTTGCTCTTTTGCGCCTGCACAAAAGGAACAGCCAGGATAAGGCCGGAAGCGAGTAAAATAGTTTTTTTCATGATCTTTTAGTTATTTCTTGTCAGATTGTCGACAAAGTTATATTATTTATCCGGAATAATAATTATTCATTTGGGTTCTTTGTTACAGATAGTTATTATATTTACTGTCGTTTTAATCTAATATTCTTTTGGCTATGACAAAGCATGTAAACAGTTACTTATTGTTCTTTTTCCTTGTTTTTCTTTGTGTCGGCTGTGCACCGGATACCTCCTGCTACTATCTGGATGCTGTGAACGGAAATGATAATAATAACGGACATTCCGAACAGGCTGCCTGGAAGAGCCTCTCCAAACTTCAATCTCTCCAACTGAAACCGGGTGACCGTATCCTGTTGAAGAGGGGAGATACTTACTCCGGCGAACTGGAAATCTCGGGACAGGGAACTTCAGATAATAGGATATATGTAGAAGCTTATGGTGAAGGAAGTAAGCCATGTATTGTTGGAAACGACAGTTCCCTGTATGCCGTTCGTATCCACAACTCCGATTACGTCACATTCCGTGATATTGAAATAGTGAATACAGGCAAAGAACGTAAACCTTTCCGTACCGGCTTGAAGATAGAAGCTTCCGACTATGGCGTGTCACATAATATTATAGTAGATGGGATTGATATACGGGATGTAAACGGTTCGTTGGTGAAAGCGGAAGGCGGCGGCAGCGGTATCCTGATCGTCAACGGGGGAAAAGAGGTGATCTCCATGTTCGACAGCCTGACCATCCAGAACTGCTGCATACGCCGTTGTTCCCGTAATGCGATGATATGGTCGGCTTACAGCGACCGCCGCAACTGGCACCCGAGCAAACATACGGTTGTTCGTAATAACCTGATTGAAGAAGTACCCGGCGACGGTATCGTTCCGATCGGTTGCGACAGCATGCTGATTGAATATAATGTGATGCGTAATTGTCCGGCCATACTTCCTGATACGGAAGCCGCAGCCGGTATCTGGCCGTGGAGCTGTGACAATACGATCATTCGTTTCAACGAAGTTAGCGATCATAAGGCTCCCTGGGATGCCCAGGGATTCGATTCGGACTGGAACTGTACGAACACGGTGATCGAGTATAATTACAGTCACGATAACGAAGGCGGCATGGTCTTGATCTGCAATTCCGGTGAAGTTTCCGAGCCGTCCAATATCGGTAACCGGGGAACAATCGTCCGCTACAATATCAGTATCAATGACGGTATCCGTACGCGCCTTACCCGGGTAGGAACCTTCTCGCCTAATATTCATCTGGCAGGCCCTGTAAAGAACACGACCATCTGTAACAACATCCTCCATGTGAATAAAAAGCCGGAAGGAAAAGTAGACCGCAGCATGATGACATTCGACTCCTGGGGCGGTTTCTCCGACAGTACGCTGGTAAAAGATAATATTTTCTATACGGCTGAAAGCACAACGTTCAACTTCACAGAGTCGACAAATAATACGTTCGACGGTAATTATTATCTGGGTAAGTTCATGGTGAAGCCGGAAGATGCCAATGCCCGTTATTCATCAGAAGCTTATCAGAAGATAGTAGATAAAGCAAATGATGGCTTTGGCGGCTTGTCGCAATTAATGGATACGATTACCATTGCGGGCATAGAAGGTGTTTTCGTGAATGAACAGGCGATCCGTAACTTTTGGCAACAATAAGGTAAAGCGATATTCTCCTCCTTTATACTCTCGTAAAAAATTGTACCTTTGTACGGTTTAAATAAAATGATAAAAGATATATCCCGTGGCAAAGATCGTTGAAACCCCATTGATGAAGCAGTATTTCGATATTAAAGCGAAACACCCTGATGCTGTCCTTCTGTTCCGTGTAGGAGACTTTTACGAAATGTATGGTGAGGATGCCGTGATTGGTGCTGAAATTCTCGGGATCGTTCAGACGAAGAAAGCCAACGGGCCGGGACAGTTTATCGAAATGGCCGGTTTCCCGCATCATGCCCTCGATACGTATCTGCCTAAACTGGTGCGAGCCGGTAAACGTGTTGCCATCTGTGACCAGTTGGAAGATCCGAAGTTGACCAAGAAACTGGTGAAGCGTGGGGTGACGGAACTGGTTACGCCGGGTGTTTCCATCAACGATAATATTCTTAATCATAAAGAAAATAACTTCCTCGCAGCCGTTCATTTCGGAAAGGATGTTTGTGGTATCGCATTACTGGATATTTCCACCGGTGAGTTCCTGACAGCTGAGGGAACGGTCGATTATATCGACAAACTACTGAATAACTTCTCCCCGAAAGAGGTGCTGATAGAGCGCAACAATAAGAAGCGTTTTGAAGAATCGTTCGGCCCCCGTTTCTTTACTTTTGAGATGGACGACTGGGTTTTCTCCGACGAAGCCGCCAACGACCGCCTGCTGAAGCATTTCGAAACGAAGAACCTGAAAGGTTTCGGCGTACAGCATCTGAAATTGGGTATCGTCGCTTCGGGAGCTATCCTTTATTACCTGGATCAGACGGAACATAAACATATTTCGCATATCACCGGCCTGTCGCGTATTGAGGAAGACCGTTATGTGCGTCTGGATAAGTTTACCGTGCGCAGCCTCGAGCTGGTCGGTACGATGAATGATGAAGGAACCAGTCTGCTTGATGTGATCGATAAGACGGTTTCGCCGATGGGTTCGCGTATGTTGAGACGTTGGGTTCTTTTCCCGTTGAAGGAAGTGAAACCGATACAGGAACGGCAGGATGTGGTGGATTACTTCTTCCGTCACCCGGAGGTAAAAGAGCTTCTGGACGAACATATCGATCAGATAGGCGACCTGGAGCGTATTATCTCGAAGGTGGCCGTAGGACGTGTATCGCCCCGTGAGGTAGTTCAGTTGAAAGTGGCTCTTCGCGCTATCAAGCCGATCAAAGAGGCCTGTATGAATAGCGACGAGCCCAGTCTTTGCCGCATCGGAGAACAGTTGAATGCCTGCCTGGAGATACGTGAGCGAATAGAAAAGGAAGTAAACAACGATCCGCCCGCCTTGTTGAATAAGGGAGGCGTTATTGCCCAAGGAGTAAATGCCGAATTGGATGATCTGCGTGCGATTGCTTACTCCGGTAAAGATTATTTGTTGAAGGTGCAACAGCGCGAAAGTGAAAAGACCGGTATCCCCAGTCTGAAGATTGCTTTCAATAACGTATTCGGCTATTATATCGAAGTGCGTAATGCCCATAAAGATAAGGTTCCGGTAGAATGGATTCGTAAGCAGACACTTGTGAATGCCGAACGTTATATCACTGAGGAACTGAAAGAATACGAAGAAAAGATATTAGGTGCGGAGGAGAAGATCCTGGCATTGGAAGGACGTCTGTTTAATGACCTGGTACTTTGCCTGGCTGAGGTTATTCCGCCTATCCAGTTGGATGCGAACCTGATCGGACGGCTGGATTGCCTGTTGTCTTTTGCCAAGGTAGCCGAAAACAATCGTTATATCCGTCCGCTGGTGGATGATTCGGAGGTGATCGATATCAAGTCGGGTCGTCATCCGGTGATTGAAAAGCAATTGCCGCTGGGAGAACCTTATATCGCCAATGATGTGTATCTGGATAGCGAAAAGCAACAGATCATCATTATAACGGGGCCGAATATGGCGGGTAAGTCTGCCTTGCTTCGTCAGACGGCATTGATCACGCTGATGGCGCAGATCGGTTGCTTCGTGCCCGCTGAGTCTGCCCGCATCGGTCTTGTTGATAAGATATTTACCCGTGTGGGGGCTTCCGATAATATCTCTGTCGGTGAGTCTACTTTTATGGTGGAGATGAACGAAGCTTCGAATATCCTGAATAATATGTCGTCGCGCAGCCTGGTGCTGTTCGATGAGTTGGGGCGTGGTACGAGTACTTACGACGGTATCTCGATTGCCTGGGCGATTGTCGAGTATATCCATGAGCATCCGAATGCCCGTGCCAAGACGCTTTTTGCCACGCACTATCATGAGTTGAATGAGATGGAGCGCTCGTTCAAGCGTATCAAGAACTATAATGTATCGGTGAAAGAGGTCTCCAACAAGGTGATCTTCCTGCGTAAGCTGGTTCCCGGCGGTAGCGAACATAGCTTCGGTATCCATGTGGCCAAGATGGCAGGAATGCCGAAGAGCATCGTGAAACGTTCCGACGAGATCCTGAAGCAACTGGAAACGGATAACCGCCAGGAGGGGATCGACTGCAAAGACAAAGCGAAAGGAAAAGGCAAGGTGAAAGCAAAGCCTGTCAAAGAGATTGCATCCGCCGCCGAAGGCTATCAGCTTAGCTTCTTCCAGCTCGACGACCCCGTATTAAGCCAGGTACGCGACGAGATAAAGAACCTCGATGTAAACAACCTTACTCCGATCGAAGCACTGAACAAACTAAGCGAGATCCGTAAGATCATTTCAGGGAAGTAGTAACTGTTTCATTAGGAAGAAACATTAGTTTCATAGGCATGAAACAAAAGTTTCACCCTAGAGAAACAAAAGTTCCATAAGCATGAAACTTTTCTTCTTACCTATGAAACGTCGGATACTTGTTATGGAACCGGTATCCGATACCCAGCATCAGATAGTTAGGAGTATGGAAGTTCTGCAGGTTATATCCTATATGGATGAATGAGCTTCGGGTTACTTCAATCTTGAGTGCCAGTACCTGGTACAAACCTTTCAAATCACCTCCCCGGTGGATAACGTTTCCACCCAGACCGATGCCGACAGTGAAGTAAGGCATCACATACTCTGCCCGTGCGGAAAGCCCCAATGCCAGCTGATAACTGAGCGGCGGACGGTAAAAAGGCTGTTCGGTTCCAACGATATAATCTTCAGTGTAGATATTGGCACTCTCATCGTAAACACCATCCAGCGATACTCCTGCCCGGAAATTGTATCCGAAGTTATACATCGGGTTGATATTGAATCCTGCTACCGCAAAAGCACCTGGTGCGGCAACTTGTCCTTCTCCGAAATACACCCCTTTCCGTCGCCAGGAACCGAACAAGACTACATCATAACTGATATGACGGGGGAAATTCGGTACGGGTGACCGGAAGAAAGGTTTGGAGAAGCAATCGCCATTCCTGTTGAAGTTATATACCAGTCCCACTTTCAGACCGATCGTATTCAGTCCCGCATTCGGAAACCGAGTATTTCCATTTGAGAAATGTGTTAAATCCACTCCGGCTGTGAGATCCAGCTCTTTTGAAAGAATATAGTTCAGGTAGAAATTAGCATTGATATAAGCGTTGATTTTCGAACCGATCACTTTGTTGTACGGATTATCATATTCTTCATAAGGCTTCCAGCCGAAAGAGGCTCCGAAGTTCCATTCATAGTTGAACGACAGGCGGGGATTGAACTGGGCAATACGTGCACCCTGAAAGAGGTAAAGGGCAAAAGGGTTTCCTATTTCCTCTTTATTATCAAACGAATACATGGCCAGTCCGAGTCCCTGGTAAGAACCTCTGTAGATCCGGTCCGTGTAACTGTTCGGATAATATTGAAAGGAATATTTTAAATGGGCAGAGATAGATTTTCGGATCGGTTCCATATCCATATTGTCTCCCCGCAGAAAAGAGTTGGTAGGGAAAATATAAGCCGGCCGGCCGTCGATCCCCAGCCGGTGAATCAATCGCCGTGAATAAGCGACGGAGTCTACCCCGCCGCCCGGTAAAATATCTTTGTTTCTTTCTTCTGCAAGTGCTATATCAGACAAGAAAAGCATGGTAATCAAAACGACCATTACTTTCAACCTCTCTATTTCCATACGCCGCTCCACTCGTTTGTTATTTGATTCATGTAAAGGGATAGGTACCCTATATTTCGCAAATATAATATTTTGAAGCGGTTAGATAGCCTATTATGAGTTCTTTTTTTATTTATTCATCTCTTTGGTGATCTCCTGTATGTCCTGGAGGGTGAAGTTTCCTATCAGCTGGATAACGCTGAAACTTTTATCCGTGTCGGCCAGCATGATCAGTTCGCTGATCAAGTCTCCTTTTTGTTTTACATAGAAAGTAGCACGGGTGTTGCCGTCTTTTACACGCATTAATTCCTCATGGTCTTTACTGATCAACCCTTTAAAGTCTTTGCGCATGTTTTCTTTTTTGGTGTTATCTTCGGTCGAGAGCACTTGCAGGCCTTCTATCTTACCTTTCATGTTCATCAGGTTAAGTCCGTTGGTGTCGAAAGAGGGCATCATCTGGAACATTTTCTTTGAGATATAGACGGAAGTGACGTTATCCATTTCGGAGTATTTGTCGAAAAGTTTGTTCTGTGCAAAGCAGATGCTTGTGCAGCATAGAAAGAAAATAAGCAATATATTTTTAGTTTTCATCTTGTTTGTCTTTTAAATGTATATTCAGGATCTCGTTTACTTTATTCATTTCCTGTTGAGCTTCGTTTACCTGCTCGATGCCCTTATTCAGGTTTATAGACAGGAAAGCGAGTGCTTCCTGGGCGGCAATGGCGGCTTCCTGCGGATTGGTATACGTGTCTGCCAACTGATGTTCCTTTTCGGGGGCAACAAACTGGAAGATACCTACACATAACAGTGCGACGGCAGCCGCTCCGCTGAGCCAGTAGAGGGAACGGCGGCGGAAAGATGAACGGATCGTCTCTTTCTTTTCGGCGGCAGCCCAGGCATCTATCTGCTGTTCCAACCGCTCGGAAAGTCCTTCCGGCAATGTCTGATCCTCCCGGAGAACCTTGTTGATTAATTCATCTATCTGTTTATCGTTCATATTCGTATAATTTTTCAAATTGTTCCCTGATTACTTTTCGTGCCCGGGAAAGCAGCACGCGTATGTTTACGGCACTCAGGCCGGTTATCTGTTCTATCTCATCCGTCGAACAATCGTCGATACCCTTTAGCTTGATGATCTGCCGCATGTTATCGGGCAATCGTTCTATCAGTCGGCGGATCTGTTGTTCTTTGTCCTTGGTTTCCAGCTCCTTTTCCGGTGAGGAGCCGGTCGCCTGTGTAATAGCTTCTTCTATCTCTTCTTCCCGACGGTTTGCACGGGGCGACCGGAGGAAATCGAGACAGAGGTTTTTGACCAGTGTGACGCAGAAGGCTTCCGGATTCTCTATGTCAGGCAGCTCATCCCGCTTATTCCATAGTTTATAGTAAGCATCCTGGAGGATATCTTCTGCATCGGCTTTGTTTTCGACAAGGGCATAAGCGATCCGGAAAAGTTTGGGATGGAAGGATAGATACGTTCGTTTGAAGTGACCGGCATCCGTTACCATAGACTTGCTATCATCTTGTCGATATCGGAAGATTTGATCTTTCCTTTGATGCGTATCAGGTTATCGTCATCGTTGCCGCCTGTTCGCAGGAGCACGAGTTCGCGTATCGTTTCCCCTTCGACACGTACCAGTACTTTGCAGCGGTTGTCTTTTTCATTGAAGGTGACGATTGTTTCGAAACGCGGGTCGTCCAGTTCCCGGATTGCTTTGGTAAAGCGCTTTTTAGTTTTGGGGGTGCAACCTTCGGTGTGTAATATTTCGATTGCGTTGATCCCCATATCCGGGGTGGTCACTTTTATCTGTTTGATGCCTAGCTCTTTAATTTCATCGTAATGGATCTTCACGTGTTTGACTTGTTCCGTTTTTGTGAACTCATTGAACAAATCGTCCATTGTCTGGCTCTTTCCTACCTGGCAGATCAGGATTAACATCAGGATAAGCATATACTTTTTCATCTTTCTGTTGTATTAAGTGATTACTGATTCTATTTGTTCCGGCCCCTCTGATGCGCGCTTTGTGAAGAGCCTTCATAAGAGAGACGGGATCGAAGAATAAGTTGTTACAAAGAAAGGGAAAAAAATAATGCGGCAATGTGTTAACAGCCCAATGTGCCGATTATTTAGAGACGGTTGCTTTATCCTTACTTTCCGCTATTTCAACGAAGTAGACACTCGAACAGATCAGTGCGATGGCAATCATCTGATACCAGCTGAAACGATCCTGGCCGATGGAAAGGGAGACGATGGTGGCAACGATCAATATAATGTAACCGTATAAAGCGACCAGCGTAGTACTTAGGTATTTGAGTCCTATCGGAATTAAAAGGTAACTGATCGTGGTAGGGAAGATCAGGACGAACATCAGGATCAGGAAAGGTTGCCATTCGAAATGACTGAACAGGTGTCCGTCGAAGCCGGTAAAAGCCATCACGACCAAAGAGGAAACGGCCGCCCCCAGGAAGCTATACCGCAACATATTGAGCGAGCTGACCTTGCCCAGTACCACATTGCTCACAATCAGGTAGGCTGCATAAGCGATCGAGCTGAGCAGGCAGAGCATATTACCCGTGAAAGCATCCGAAGCCAGATCATCGCTTTTCTGTGTCATGATACAGAGCAGTGCACCGCCCAACCCGATCACGATACCGATGACCTTCATCGCCGTGATCCGTTCCCTGAGGAAGATGACCGACAGGATAAATACCCAGATCGGTTGCAGGCTGCTGAACAGCGAACTGGATACCGGTGTCGTCTTGCTGACCCCGAGCAGATAGAAGAACATAAAGCCATATAAACCGATCGCCCCCAGCAGGAACAGGGTTATCTTCTCCCGCCGGGTCGTTTTATCCTGTTTCCAGAACAGGCTGATGATCCAGAACACGACAGCGGCGAATACGCAACGGAACATAACTCCTGTCAGCGGAGCGATCCATAAGGGTAGGAGATATTTGAGTGCATTCGCATTCAGACCGCTGAAAGTCTTCGATACGATCATACTAAGGTTGGCTTCTGTCTTTTTATTCTTCATACTGTTTGACGTTTTTAAGTAATTTACATACTATCATTGAACAGGAACGAGTCTTGTTTGATATAAGCCCATGCGGCAGCCACCAGGGCTATGATCAGGTTGAATATGAACGCGAACTGTTGTGTTTCTATATGTAATAAATCTTTGAATACATTTATAATGAATGGACACAGCAGGATAGCCAGGTAATTCATCGCCATGACGAAAGCCAGTGCCAATGTCACCTTTTCCGGGATAGCCGTGCGGGTCGTTTTGTCGTACGCGACAGGCTGAATAATGCCGTAACCTAATCCGGTAAAGATACAACCTAACCCGATCAGCCACTCTGTCCGGGAGATAAGGATCAAACCCATGCCGAGGGCGATGGAAAGAAGGCTGTAGAACTTGGTTTTCTTACCGCAATAATCGACGATCTGGTTCAGCACGAATCCCGGAGCCATGATAGCCAAAAAGAAGAGCGAGATCATAATGCCCGAGTTACCGCTGGTGAAATGATATTCCTTCATCAGGAAAGGCAGGTTGAAGCTGACGATGATCACCAGATAAGTGGCCAGCCCGTAGAACCCCATGATCTGCATCAAATACCTGATTTGTATGCCCCGTTTCCCGAATGAAGGATCGGTCGGGGTTGTTTTGCTTTTCGAAGAAGTCGTTGCGTGGACGGGTAGGGGATCTATATTCTTTTTCAGATAGAACGACAGGACGATCGAAACAAGCGGGAACAGATAAACGAGGAACGGCAGATGCCAGTTGATCTCCGCCAGGTAACCGGTCAATATGGTTGCCAGCACCAGCGTCACATTAGTGATGGCCGAACTCAACCCGAATTGTTTTGTCCGGTAAGCTCCGATAAAGAACCTCGATATAAGCCCGGTCGACAGCGGAACGATCAGCCCCGAACCGATTCCCAGCAAGGCGCTGACGGCAATCAGTTGCCACATCTTCGTCGAAAGCAGATACAGGAGACCGCTGACGGCGAAAATCCCCAGACCGATCTGTAACAACCATATATTATTGATCTTCTCCGTCAGTTTGCCGGACAATATAATAAAAGGTATGATCAGTAAGGAAGGCAAGGAAGATAACATCTGTATATCCAGTTCCGTCGAATGCGGAAAGATGGCCGAAAGCTTCCCCAGGATAGGAGAGACTGCCAGCCCCGGCAACGCATTCAGCGCCGAGATCGACCATATGCCTATTAGTGTGATAAGGGGGATCGTCCCCTGTCCGGTTTTTATTCTCATATTAAATGGCTGTTTTATAAGACAGAAAACAATTATTAGGGCTGAATGTTCATTTTGCAAATTCAGGCCAGCGAGTGCGGTCGCCGCACCCTCCCGTGCGCATGCACCGCACTAACTAATGCGCATGCACCGCACCCTCTCGAGTGCGGTGAGCGCACTAACTTCTTTTATATAACATTGTGATAATAAACTCCAAATCTTACAGGATTAACTAAAATCGAAGAACAATTCTTTTTAGAGGCTGTTTTTGCACTACAAATCGACGCACGAATGTCGGTTGCGCCAATTCTTAATAATTTAAAAACAAAAAGACATGAAAGATTCAAGTTTTAGAGAAGGTGATGCCAAAACCGCAATTTTTGGCTCGAACGCGATGTTGCACCCGGCTCCAGTAGACGTGATCCCTGACGGACCAACTACTCCGGAGATCGCTTACCAGATGGTAAAAGATGAAACTTATGCACAGACTCAACCTCGTTTGAACCTGGCTACATTTGTTACCACCTGGATGGACGATTACGCAACCAAGTTGATGAACGAAGCAATCAACATCAACTATATCGACGAAACTGAGTACCCGCGTATCGCTGTGATGAACGCTAAATGTATCAACATCATGGCTAACTTGTGGAACAGCCCCGAACAGGCACAGTGGAAAGCCGGAGCTTTGGCTATCGGTTCTTCCGAAGCATGTATGTTGGGTGGTGTTGCAGCCTGGTTGCGCTGGCGTGAAAAAAGATTGGCTCAGGGCAAACCGGTCGACAAACCTAACTTTGTGATCTCTGCCGGATTCCAGGTTGTATGGGAAAAGTTTGCCCAGTTGTGGCAGATCGAAATGCGCCAGGTGCCGTTGACACAGGAACATATCACACTCGACCCGCAGGATGCCCTGAATATGTGTGACGAAAATACTATCTGTATCGTTCCTATCCAGGGTGTTACATGGACAGGTTTGAACGACGATGTGGAAGCATTGGACGCTGCCCTCGACGCATACAATGCAAAGACAGGCTATGATATTCCTATCCATGTGGATGCCGCTTCCGGTGGTTTCATCCTGCCATTCCTGAAACCGGAAGTAAAATGGGACTTCCGTCTGAAATGGGTACTTTCCATCAGTACTTCCGGCCACAAATACGGTCTGGTTTATCCGGGTCTGGGCTGGGTTGTCTGGAAAGATAAAAAATACCTGCCGGGCTCCATGTCTTTCAGTGTGAATTATTTAGGCGCAAACATCACGCAGGTTGGTTTGAACTTCTCTCGTCCTGCCGCTCAGATTCTGGGACAATACTATCAGTTTATCCGTCTCGGATTCCAGGGTTACAAGGAAGTACAGCAGAACAGTCTGGCTATTGCCGATTATCTGCATGCTGAAATCGCTAAGTTCGCTCCGTTCCAGAATTACAGTAAAGAAGTAGTGAATCCATTGTTCATCTGGTACCTGAAACCGGAATATGCCAAGACAGCCAAATGGACACTTTACGACTTGCAGGATAAACTGAAACAAAGCGGATGGATGGTTCCTGCTTATACATTGCCTGACAACCTCGAAAACTGGGTAGTTATGCGTATCGTTGTCCGTCAGGGCTTCAGCCGCGACATGGCAGACCAGTTGCTGGGCGACATCAGTAATGCGATCGCCGACCTGGAAAAACTGGAATATCCTACTCCAACCCGTATCGCACAAGACAAACAACAACCCGTAAAAGGCTCTGTCTTCACTCATACCGGTTCTCCTAAATCAACTAAATAATTTGTTTAGTATGGATAAGAAGATTTCCGTTTCACAAATCAAGGAAGCAGCCCAGGAAGCCTATGAGATGTTCAAGACGAACACAGACGGTAAGAATGCCGATTACATCCCTTATCTGGCCAATATAGATAAGAACCTGTTCGGTATCAGTATCTGTCTGATGGACGGGACACTCATCCAGTTGGGCGATTCCGAATACCGTTTCGGTATAGAGTCTGTATCGAAAGTGCATACCGCCATACTGGCCTTGCGCCAATACGGTGCAGAGAAGTTACTGCAAATGATCGGTGCCGATGCTACCGGACTGCCTTTCAACTCGATCATGGCGATCCTGCTGGAGAAAGACCATCCGTCTACTCCGTTGGTCAATGCCGGTGCGATTACCGCCGACAGTATGGTTCAACCGATAGGCGACTCCGCCAAGAAATGGGATGCCATTGTTGCGAATATCACCGACCTTTGCGGCAGTGCCCCCCAGCTGATCGACGAGTTATACAAATCGGAGTCTGCCACCAACTTCAACAACCGCTCCATTGCCTGGTTGCTGAAGAACTACAACCGTATCTACGACGATCCGGATATGTCGCTCGACCTCTATACCCGTCAGTGTTCGCTGGGAATTACAGTAGCTCAATTATCTGTCTGCGGAGCTACTATTGCCAACGATGGTCTGAACCCGGTATCGAAAAAGCAGATATTCGACGGATCATTGTCGCCGAAGATCACTTCGCTGATCGCTACCGTAGGCTTCTATGAACATACCGGCGACTGGTTGTACACTTCCGGTATCCCTGCAAAAACAGGTGTAGGTGGTGGTGTGATGGGTGTGATGCCCGGCCTGTTCGGTATCTCAGCCTTTGCCCCTCCAATTGACAGTGCAGGTAACTCTGTAAAAGCTCAATTGGCTATCAAATATATAATGAATAAACTGGGTCTGTCCATTTTCAATGGCGACCGGGTAACAATTACTGAATAAACAGTTTGTTCTTTTAATTGGCAAGCCTCTTTATCCCTCGTTCAGAGGGTGGGAGGCTTGTTTGGTTATTGTTTGGGTTTAACAAATCCTACCGGATTGCGAGGCTTGTCGGATAGTCCCTTTTGTACCTGTAGCTCTGCCAATGTTTTATTGATCAGTTCCAGTTGTATACGGGTGTCTTCGTTGATGTCGTTGTAATCGGTAAATACATCTTCTATATATTCCTTTAGTTCTTTCAATTCATGTTGAAGTTCCTGTACTTTGTCTGCAGGAGTATCAATTATTAAATGCCGGATAGCAACAAAAGCACGTGTTATCAGAATACTTGTTTGTACAGCTATATTACTGCGAAGTACACTTGACAGCATTACTACACCATGTTCGGTAAAAACAAGTGGAATAGCTGATTTGGGACGTTTGGTACGTGATGTCATCACAATTTGTGATGACATATTTTCCCATTCCTGGCTTGTCAATTGGAACATGAAATCTTCGGGAAACCGATCTATATTACGCTTTACTGCTTGATTTAACACGCGTGTTTCGACTTGGTATAATTCAGCTAGATCGCTATCGATCATAACCTTCCGGCCTCTTATTTCATAGATCTTGTTTTGAATTAATTGGATTTCATCTTTGTCTTTCATAATTAATATGTTTTGATTGTTAATATGAAGGCAAAGATATTATTTTCAATTGATATGCAAGACAAATTGTTTCACTTTTTCGCATTATCGGCATATTGCCACATTAATATATTATTTATGACAACAACAACCTTCTTCACCTACGCCGACACGTTGGTGAAACGCAAACGCAAGGCGGGCAAACATGCTACCGCCGACCTTTACCGGGCTTCCTCCAACTGGTTCCGGCGGTTCTGCGGCAACGCCGAACTGTCTTTTGCCGACATCACTCCCGGTATGATCGATCGCTTCCTCTACTGGCTGCAAGCCGGTGGACATCTGAAAACCAACTCGATAAACAGCTACCTGAGCAATCTCCGCGCTATCTGCAACACGGCCGTGCGCGAAGGCGTTGCCCCGGTCGGTCGTCTGTCGCCTTTCGCCCACCTCATCCTGCGCCCGGAAGAGACCGCCAAACGTGCGCTGCGTATCGAGACGCTCGAAGAAATCGCCCGGCTCGACGTCTCCGGTGATCCCGGTCTGCAACAGGCGAAAGATTTCGGTCTTTTCTCCTTCCTGGCCTGCGGAATGCCGTTTGTCGACCTGGCACACCTCACCCGCGAGAATATCGTGGACGGTGAACTGGTGTACAACCGCTGCAAAACCGGTACCCTGATACACATCCGTATCACCCCCGGTATGCAGCGACTGCTCGACCGATATGCTTCACCCGCCAGCTGTTACCTCTTTCCGGTATTGCCCGAAACCGGTGACAGCGAACAGCTTTACGAAGCCTATAAACGTGCCTTGCACCGGTATAACGGTTATCTGACGGAGATCGGCGAGCAGTTATCCATCCCGATCCACCTTACCTCGTATGTCTTCCGTCATACCTGGGCAACAGAAGCGCTGCGCAACGGCACACCGGTAGCCCTCATCGGTCAGATGCTCGGCCATACGTCGGAGCGCACGACACGGCACTATCTGGCAAAACTGGATCAGTCGAAGCTTGATGCTGCCAATAAGATAATCACAAAAGGACTGGATGGCCTGGTAGGGATGAGGGCTTAAGGAACCTTATTTGTGAAATAAGGTATGTTGCCCCCTTTGAAGCCAATCTTGAAAATCACGGCTTGTACTAGTGTGGGAACGGGGCAAAGATATGTATTTTCTTTTAAACAAAACAAACTTGTCTGCTTATATTTAGGTGGGTGGGGGACGATTTCGCTAAAAAGACTGAATTCAGGCGGTTTTTCGTGGGGTATGGGCATAGTGGGGCGGAGGGTAACTTTTCCCCTCTGGAGAGGGGGCAGGGGGTGTGTTAAAGCTTCAAATAAAGACTATCCAGATAGAAAATCACAGATAAAATCCGCTCAATCTATATAGTTCGTGCTTTAGTTCGGCAAATTACACACCCCCTACCCCCTCTCCAGAGGGGAGTAAGTTACTCTCTGTCAATATTAAACCCTAAGATAAACCGACCCTTATTTCACAAATAAGGTTTGAGTATCAAAGGTAACTCCCTGCCCAACCAGCGGGTATAATTCAAAGTATTATGGCTGAAAAAATCATTTTAACTGCCGATCTTTACGACAATGCCGTTACAGAGCGTAAAGGCGATTACACAGCGAAGCCCCGTATAACCGGAACAGTACGTAACAAACAAATCGCCGAACGCATCCTGGCTCGTGGTTCCGAACTGCGACTGGATACGATCGAATACATCCTGGGGATGGGCGATCAGGAAAAGGTAACCGCTATTGCGGAAGGTAAAAGTGTCGTTGACGGTGTTGGCCAGTATATGGCTACCATCACAGGCCCTTTCGAAGGCGAAAAAGCCGCTTTCGATCCTGCTAAAAACAAACTCACAGCCAGTTACGTCCCCGGTAAACTGCTGCGTGATACGTTGAAGAACGTGGAGATAGATACCCGTCCCGCCGTCACCGGCCCGGTCATCAACTCGATTATCGACTCTACGACCGGCGAGATGAACACACAACTCACTTCTGCTGCTCCTGTCGTTATTTCCGGATCGAACATCAAAGTAGCCGGCGACGATGCCGGTATAGGTGTTTTCTTCACCAAGGCGGGCGGCACGGCACAGAAAAGCCCGTTGCTGGTTCACAACAATCCTTCTGAACTGACTGTAATGCTGCCTGTTCTCGAAGACGGTGAATACACGCTAAGTATTGTTACCCAGTCTGCTGCCGGCAACAAGCTGGTAAAAGAACCACGTACCTATACGTTCCCGGTACTGCTTTATGTAGGCGAAAAACCGGGTGGCGGTGGTGAGGATGACCGTCCTGTTATTGAATAGTCTTCCTCAGTGCCGTTGGATAGATTGTCTAACCAACGGCACTTACACACACTCACTAAAGGCACTTAGCCTGCCTAACCAACGTTGGTTAGACGGTGCGCCTAAAGAATGTTAAAACAAGAAAGAGAATATATTTCATTTAATAATCAAGTAAATTTATCATGAAACATTATTACATCGCACTAGTAGCTATTGGATTAGCTTTTAATTCAACTGTAAATGCACAAGTCAGTAATCCTCTTGTAAAAAGTAATGCTACACAAAATGTCGATAGCATTATCCAACGCAATGCTGCGGAGAATGTATCCAAAACGGTTTATACGTATACTGACGATAAAAAGGTGTCGGAAGAATTGGTGTATACCTGGAATGCTTTGTCAAAGGATTGGACTAATTTTTCTAAAACATCTAATACCTATGATGCAGCTGGTAATAAAACAGCGGTCATTACTCAGAAATGGGATGGTAAAGTCTGGAATGATTCAATAAAGATAACTTCTACATATAATGATCAGGGGCATATTTTGAGTTATGATTTGAGAGATCTGTTGGTTAATCGTCATCGTGTGGAAGAGTATACATATAATGGATTGAATGGTGTTGAAATATATGTTGATACAACCCGGACAAGTGAAACAGCTTTTACTGTTATTCGGGGAAAAATAGAAACGGAATATATGGAAAACGGACAAATAAAGAGTTATATAAACTATAACAAAAATAGTAATGAAGCAGATAAAGACGAATGGGTGTTTAATAATAAGCTGACATATACTTATGATGATCAGGGACGGTTGTCTGAAACAAGCTTGGATAATGCCACATATCAATTAGGGAAATGGATATATAGTTATACGGATAACAGTGAATTAATGCAACTTTATCAACGATTTTCTGCAGACGCAGATTTGGCTCTTTTATCAGAGACATTGACTGAGACGGAAGGGGAAAATCCGGTAACTACTACTGTCAAAGTAAAAAACTATTGGGATAATGAAAACCCGGAATGGGTAGTTACAAGTCAGACTTATACCTATTACCCGGAAAACTCATCTACTCAGGTGGAAACTCCTGTATTGGAGAATGTACGTGTTTATAGTCAAGATGGTATTCTCTATGTAGAAATTCCGGAAAATATGTCGGTTCAAGTATATTCGATCCTTGGTGGATGTTATTATAATGCGTTCGTTAATGGATCAGCACAAATATCAAAACTGCAGTCAGGTATCTACCTGGTCCGTATCAACCAAAAGTCAGTTAAAGTAAGAATCTGATTATATAGTTTTTTGCAGCCCGTCTAATCAACGTTGGTTAAACAGTGCGCCTAAAATATGTTAACAACTAAAACAGACCACACTCAACAGTTGGCCTAACTCTATTTTATCAACAAATATATTAATGCGTATGAAAAAGATTTTAACGCTTGTTACCCTTGTATTGGGTATCTATTGTGCCCAGGCACAGACAAATGCAGGTGCATTTGCGTCAATGAAACTTGGTGAACCCGTCATGTTTGACAGCGCCATTCCACAAATCACAACCAAGGCAGATGCTTCCTCTTTTGCCGGAGGTTCCGGTACGGAAGCGGATCCCTATCTGATTGCTACCAAGGAACATTTAAGTAGTCTTGAGACATTGGCTAAGGATGCTTCCGGTAATTGGCCTAAAATATTGGAAGGGGTTTATTTTAAGCAAATTGCTGATATCGTTTATGAGGATGGAGAAGATATGCCTAGGATCGGTAATGGTGCATGGTTTGCAGGGACGTATGATGGCGACGGGTACGCCATAAAGAATTGTAATTTAAAATTTAGTAGGATTTATGAAGATGAGGCTAATCATAGTGTCTCTACAGCTTTATTCAATAACTCGAAAGGGGCTATCCTTAAAAACATCCGCATGGTTGATACAAAAATCGATATCGAAGGGAAAGCTGTCAGCATCAGTTGGTCGGTAGCAGGGTTAGCTGGTAATTTTTGGGATGGTCAAATAATCAATTGCACGACAGAAGGTACTTATTCCGTACGGATAACCGGTAAGAATGCTTGGTGTGATGTTGTTGGTTTGGTTGCTAAAGCATATAATAGTACGATTGACAACTGTCGTAGTTATGGCAGTTTTCGTAGTGAAGTTATTTCGACAGGCGGTTCCAGTACCGCAGAGGCTTCTGGTATTGTCGGAATTGTGGATAATGGTACGAAAGTTATTAATTGCATTAGCTATGGTAAGATAGAAAGTTATGGTTCCGGAGATGCCGACCAGTTAGTTGCTTATGCTGGCGGAATCGCATCTTATGCCAATAACAGTAGTAAAATCCTGAACTGTGGTAGTCGAGGTGAGTCGCTTACCGCGAAAGTGGAAAACAAACAGGAGGGTGGTACATCTTATGCATATACAGCAGGGATAGTTCCTGGTTTACTTGCTAAGAGTATACTTTCAAATAGTTGGAGTGTTGTTCCAGCATTAAAGAGTCAAGCTATTACTGGATCTTACGTTGACCCTACTTGCTGTTTATCAACAGGAGAATCAACGATTAGCAATTGTTATTATTCTAAAGACGAAGCGAGCGAAGCATCGATGAAGAGCCAGGAGTTTGTTGGTGAACTCAATAAAAATCTGCCGGAAGGAGCTCTTACATGGCAGTTGAGAAAAGACGATTACCCAGCTCTACAAGCCTTGCACAATGTAACGCTTCCTCTCTTGACAGGTGCAACAACCACGCCGAGTGAAGGTATATCTAAAATAGAAGAAGGCGAACGTTTCCGCTTCACATTGACATTGGATGAAGAATACAACGAGTCGAAACCGATTGTTACTGTTGGTGACAAGACGTTGGAACCGGATGCCGATATGAATTACGTAACAGATAGGGTAACTGCGGATATGGTTATCAAAATCACCGGCATTGTTAAGAATACGGCAACTGCCAACGAAAAGATAACAACGGGCTCAAAGGTCTATGTGACAGGTGGAGTTTTGTATATCCAACCGGAAGCCCCTGTTAAGGTAAGTGTATTTAATATGCAAGGCCGGTTGATAAAGTCAGCCATGATCTCCGGTGATGCCCAAATGCAATTGCCACAGGGCATTTACGTTGTCCGTTTGAATGACCAAAGCTATAAAGTTAGCATAAGCGAATAACTATCTGCTCTTACATAAATAAGGCTGTGCCATCCTTCCATACGGAATCAGGGCACAGCCTTTATTATTATAAATTGTTTTGACTTTTATCATCCATTTTGAGACTTTTGTTTTGTGTCTGTTTCCGGTGCATCTTCCCCGTTATATAACTCATTCTTTCTTTTATTCGCATTCTGTACGAGGCTGGTTACATAGACGGTGAAGATGGGGAACATCATCATTCCCAGGGCTGCCAGCAGGACGGACAGTATTCGGCCTGTGGGCGTAACGGCGTAAATATTCGAACCGACTGTCGTTACATCCATGAACGCCCACCAGAGGGCATCGTCATAGGCTACTACTTGCGGGTTTACTTTATGTTCGATCACGAAGAATATCAGGCTGGAGAAATAAACGGTAGCCAGCAGCATGGTCAGGTAGGATACGAACAGCCCTGAAGCCTTATTGGAGGATAGCCATCCCACCACGATAGCCAGTGCGTAACCGCTACGTGCCAACGGGATAAAGCGAAGGAAATAAGTGATCTCCGGTGAGAATTCGATCCCGTAATAATTGATAATATTAAGATAAGGAATAGATACAATTAAGAAAATGAGGTGAGTCTGCAAGTAATATATTTTACGTTTTGATAAGAAAAACTCCAAAACGAAATCGGCGATAAAGAACATACAGATCCAGAACTGTATTTTCAGGTAAGATCCCTGTGTCAGGAAAGGGATATTGTTGAACGTATCGATTGAAATTGTTACAATAAGAAATAATGAAAGTAGCAATATGATAACATGCAGTATTCCATAGATCCCTTTCTTCTCATAAATAAAATCATTCAGTGCAGACTTCATTGCGTTTCATATTTAGGCGTTTAGACAGAAATATTTTAGGTTATCTAACAGCGAATCCCCTGATTTTGTTTTTAACACTATTCTGTTAATTAACCTAGTTTGACATCCTATTGACAAACTAA
This sequence comes from Parabacteroides sp. HGS0025, assembly GCF_000969845.1. Taxonomy (NCBI): domain Bacteria; kingdom Pseudomonadati; phylum Bacteroidota; class Bacteroidia; order Bacteroidales; family Tannerellaceae; genus Parabacteroides; species Parabacteroides sp. HGS0025. The sequence goes on along the minus strand of NZ_KQ033903.1, from coordinate 1,043,980 downwards.
CACAATACCGATTTGTTTTACTGTCATATTTAAAGCGAAACTAAACAATACAAAATTCACATTTAAACAGTAAATTCATGGCAAATGTAGGAAAAGCAGTAAAACTTGGAGTTTTTACTCTTGCGATTATGAATGTTACGGCGGTAGTGTCTCTCCGCGGACTACCAGCCGAGGCTGTATACGGATTGAGTTCAGCCTTTTATTATCTCTTTGCGGCAATTGTCTTTTTGATCCCGACGTCGCTGGTGGCAGCTGAGTTGGCGGCCATGTTCCAGGATAAACAAGGTGGGGTTTTCCGATGGGTCGGGGAGGCCTACGGTAAGAAATGGGGGTTCCTCGCTATCTGGGTGCAGTGGATTGAAAGTACGATCTGGTATCCGACTGTGTTGACCTTCGGTGCTGTATCCATCGCCTTTATCGGGATGAACGATGCACACGACATGACACTGGCTTCAAACAAAATGTACACATTAGCTGTGGTGTTGATCATCTACTGGCTGGCTACCTTTATTTCATTGAAAGGTTTGAGTTGGGTTGGTAAAGTGGCTAAAGTAGGTGGTATCGTCGGTACGATCCTTCCCGCTGCCTTGTTGATCATTCTCGGAATTGTTTACCTGTCTATGGGCGGTCATTCCAACATGGACTTCCACGGTAATTTCTTCCCCGATTTCTCTAAGTTCGATAATCTGGTGCTTGCTTCCAGTATCTTCCTGTTTTATGCAGGTATGGAGATGGGCGGTATCCACGTAAAGGATGTTGATAATCCTTCCAAGAACTATCCGAAAGCTGTATTTATCGGTGCGTTGATCACTGTTCTTATCTTCGTACTGGGTACTTTTGCGCTGGGTATTATTATCCCTGAGAAGGATATTAACCTGACACAGAGTTTGCTGGTCGGCTTCGACAATTACTTTAAATTTATCCATGCTTCCTGGTTGTCTCCGATCATTGCCGTTGCTTTGGCATTCGGTGTGCTGGCCGGTGTATTGACATGGGTTGCCGGTCCGTCAAAAGGTATCTTTACAGTGGGTAAGGCCGGTTATCTGCCTCCTTTCTTCCAGAAAACAAATAAGATCGGGGTACAGAAAAATATTTTGTTGGTACAGGGATGTGCCGTTACTCTGTTGAGCTTGCTGTTCGTGGTAATGCCTTCCGTACAGAGTTTCTACCAGATCCTGTCACAGTTGACCGTGATTCTTTACCTGGTAATGTATCTGCTGATGTTCTCCGGCGCTATTGCTTTGCGTTACCGGATGAAAAAGGCTAACCGTCCGTTCCGTATCGGTAAAAGTGGTAACGGGTTGATGTGGTTTATCGGTGGTCTTGGTTTCTGTGGATCTTTACTGGCGTTTATATTGAGCTTTATTCCACCGAGTCAGATCTCTGTCGGTAGTAATACTGTCTGGTTTGCCGTATTGATTATCGGTGCTATTGTTGTTGTGGCTGCTCCGTTCATTATCTTTGCTTCCAAGAAAGCATCGTGGGTCGATCCGAACGCACAGTTCGAACCGTTCCATTGGGAAGAAGCAAAAGTACAGGCTCCTGTTGCCGGTACAACTGCTGCTACTCCGACTGCCAACACAAATAGTACAAACGCAACAACAAATACGACTACGAAGAATAATACACAAGCATAATAAATACTTATGTAATTTCTATTCTACCTATTAAAAAGAGGGGCGGAACCTGAACGGTTCCGTCCCTTATTTGTCTTTATTTACTGTCTGTGATTTCTACCGAGACGGTACCCAAAAGTCCGGCTGCCGTGTCTCCGCGGTATTGGGTCGGGACGGAGAGATAGTAGTTGGCTGCCGTGTTATGTACCAGCACTTCTATCTCATTGTCTCCGACTTTTACATGGTCTGTTATATCGAATTGCCAGGGGGCTATCAGCTTCAATCCGGCCTTTTTGCCGTTTACCCGAACTTCGGCTGTCGAAACGACTTTGCCGAGGTTTAAAAATGCCTTCTGGCCGTCTTTTAGTTCCGTCAGTCGGATACTCTTACGGTACCGGGCACCACCGGAATAAGTGGATATACCTTCTATCTGCGACCAGTCGCCTATGGAGATCAGCCCCTCTCCGCATATTTGTTTGATCGGGCCGTCTATGGCGGCTCCTCCTGTGTTACCCCACTCTTCTTCTATGCGGATAGCTACTGTGGATATCCGTTTGTTGGGGGTCGCGATTGTCGCTTCGTAGGTGGTGCAACCGTCCGGCCGCTTTCCTGTCGTGGTCAGCGGGCAGGCTTTTCCATCTACCCAGACTTCGGGCTTTCCGAAGGCGGAGAATACGAACTTTTCGAGTCGCGGAGCCGATGTGAAGCGGTATTGTCCGTAGGTCGTCCTTCTGGTTGCCCGGGTGTCGAACGGTAGTATCGACAAATCTCCTCTGAAGTTCGTTGCCAACGGTTTTTCGGTTGTTAGTTCTTTAATTACACGCGGGGTGTCGCCTTGTTTGCGTATGACACACCAGGTCACGCCGAACGTATCATAATGCAGTACGACTTCGTTCGGCCCTTCGTTCAGGGCGATGCCTGCCGACAGGTCTTTTATCCGTTTGCCGTTGATATAGACGGCAGCCGGCTTCAGTTCTCCGAGTGAGAGTTGGTACATCCCTGCTTCCGGAGCCAGTATATTGGAATAGAGATAATAGTTTTTATTGCCGCTCGGATCTTCTACCCGTTTGGTTTCCCTGAATTCCTGTTTGAGTTCTCCCAGGCGGATAAATTCATCATGTACGGTTGCTTTCAGACCGTGCCATCCCTGATGGCCGTAATCGTTCTCTACTCCCCAGCGCCAGGAGTATTCATAGGGTTTCCACCGGTGTTCTTTGTTATCGGCAACGACACCGGCGGACGTTCCCGGCAGATTGCTGAAAATAAGTTCTTCCGACAGATCAGGAGTCGCTTCCAGCAACATGAAACGGGAGCCGAATGTAAAAGTTTGGGCAGTCCAGTCGCTGTCGTCGAAAGAGGGGGATTGCCAGCCATCTGTCGGTGTGAAACTCTGGTTGTAACGGGCTTTATAGATATAGGCACCCAGCATTTCCGGGGTGGCAGGCCAATGGAAATCACCGAATTCATTGTTCAGGCTGGGCTTGAGTTCGAATGACCATTCACCGTCGAGAACGACTGTTTCAACAACTTTGCGTTCTGCCGGTGTGGAGATCGTTGCTTTTTTTGTCGGGTCGAATACAAAAAGGTGCAAATCCTGTTTGTTGAGCGGCATACGGATACAGGTACCTTCACCGTTAACGGATGAGGCGGATATTTCACGGGAGGTTCCAGTCCACGGATCCCATAGTTCTATGCTACCTGTCGCACGGAAAAAGCATTCTGTATCTTTCGGTACGTTATAGACGGCGTAGAGGTCTTTGCCTGCTATTTTCCGGTGCATGATATAAGGTACTTCCTGGTTATCCTGTTGGGAAGTAATGCGGAAGTCGCGGGTGAGATGCGAGTCGAGCATATGAAGCACCTCCTGGTTATCGGCTGCGATAAAGGCATTGTTACCAGTTGTTTTGAATAGTTTGTCGAGTACTGTTTTTACGCGGGCGTCATTCAGCCCTTTCTTTTCCGTTGCTTCGGGCAGATCACCCAGATTGATGACGATACCTCCGTTTTGTTTGAACTTCAGCGCCTTTTCCAGGGAAGAATGGCGGATGGCTTTCATAGAGGGGATAATAAGGACTTTGAACTCTTCCCCGGAGATATGGAGTTTCCCGTTCTTGACAGTTGCCTTATCCAGCGATTGGTAATCCATAAAGTCGAAGTCGATACCTTTCTTATAGAGATAGTCGCCCAGGCTGAATGCCTTTTGCACGGACTCGTTACCGTATCCGGCCACTACCGGTTCTACCGGGTATAGGAGCGCAATATCAGCCCGGTGATGTCCCTGGGAGAGCACATAACTCAGACGTTCGGAACATTCCAGTAACGGCCCCATTTGCTCCCAATAGGGCATGTGGGTGTGATTGCAGGGCGGAGCCCATTCCCACCAGCCACCTACCGTGCTGTAATAGAAACCATGCAGGCTGAGCAGGTTCTGTCCCATCGCGAAATTTGAAAAGATCGCGTCGGTGACACTGGCCGTATTGCTATCCCATTTACTGCTGTGGAAACCTTCGAGCCATACCCTGGGACGCTCGTAAAGATGGGCGATGGAAGAGGCTACTTTATTCTTGATAATGTCTTTCGAGAAGTCGGGCTGGTCGCAACCCGGTGCCTGGTTCCATCGCTGGGTACGGAAGTAATCGCCAAACTCGCTCACATCCCTTCCGCGTCCGCCGTGGTCGCAACCGTAGATCAGGCCGCGGTCTTCGTGCCATTGGTATACGGGGATAAAAAAGTTTTCTTCGCTGAGGGAGACCATTACATCGTTATAATCCAACCGTATTTTCGGGGTGATCGAACCGATATCGGTAAAGAGGGCGGCGAGGTAGGGGACGACATCATATCCTTTCCGTTTCCGGAACTCGTCCCGGAAGACTGAATTCCATATACAGCCCTGCAGGTTGAAGTTCAGTTCGTCGGAGAAGAAGAAGTTCAGTCCGCCTTTGGATTGTTCGGGGAAACGGTCTTCAAACCGCTGGAAGAAATGTTTGACATAGCTTTTACCGGAGAGAGGATGCATCGGATCGAGCGAAGGTTTCTTCTCGGCACTGTACACCTGGGTTACGATCCATTTACCTTCCGGCGAATGCCATTGTATTCTGTTGTTTGTGAGTTCCTTGATCAGGTCGATACCGGAGTTTTCTATGATGTTACTGTCTGTTCCCAATCGATAGGCATATAGGGAAAGCAGGTTATTCCGGCATGTTTTATCGTAGTTTCCCTGAATGGTATCACTCTCGAATTTCAGTTCGGCTCCTCTCAGTTCCGGATTTTCGTTCAGTGCGTCATCCACATAAGAACCTTGTCCGACTCCCAGTGTGTAATCGCTGAGGCTGACGGTCATGCCCCGCTTTTTGGCTTCTCCCATAAACCAGCCGAACAGATCCCACCATTCTTCTGTAAAAAGAGCCGGACGGGACGGGAAAGTCAGGCCGTAACTGACTCCTCCTTTGTCTGAATGCGCATAATTAACTTGTAGGCTGGTTACCTTCTTGGCTGCCATTTGATCCAGGTGGTAGGTAAGATGCTCCCGGGTCAATGTATCTCCCATCCACCAGTAGAAGGGTACTTCACCGTATCCTTTAGGCGGCGTTGTAAAACCGCTTTTCAAATCTATTTTGGCAGAACGATCCGGATGTCCCGGAAGTAATTGTTTTACCTGGGCGGAAAGAAGTTGGGATAAAGCACATAAGGTTAAAATAAAGAGTTTTTTCATGGCTGATCAGTTTATAATCTGTAATGGAACAAAAGTACTTACTAATCAGGAGAGTAATGTTTCAATTCTGATATTATTGTTATGCATTTTGGCTTTATGCTGATCATAAAAGAAAAAGCCACCTTCTTTTATTTGAAGGTGGCTTAAAGTGTTGTTATCTTACCGGAAATTCGGTAATACGGAGCGTTGTACAACCGTAAGGTATCAGTTCGATCGTTTCTTCATCGCTGAAATCCATACCTTGTTGTGTGAAATAGGCGATAGGCCCGGCAGATCCCCGTACCAGTGTCCAGCCGTTTAACCGTTTTGCCTTTGTTTTAATGCGGACAGGGGCATTTTCTACATTCCACGGATAGGCAGGAACGGTAGATGACTTTTCTACGCTGAAAGCATCTTTAATCCGGTCTGCTGAAAGTGAACGGCCTGATAGCGCATAGTTCCAGGGAGTATCCGAAGTTACTTCGTAGTACCATTTGCCATATATACCGGCTGCTTTTTCTTCAAAAGATTTCTTTTCCCATTTCTCATTCATCTTTAGCGCATACAGCAGTGGGCCGCGTTCAACGACGGCACTGTTGTCATACCATCGGCTTACAGCTACTTCCATAGGAAGTTCCATACTTAAGACATCACCGTTTTTCCATTCCCTGTTCACTCTTGCAACAGCACCCGGATAGGTGTCGGCGGAAATGACTTCACCATTCAGCTTGATAACAGGTTCCTTACACCAGCCTGGTATGCGGATATGGAAAGGGAAGAAGGCTTGCTTTACCTTTTTGTCTGCAAAAGAGACATGGAAACGGATCGTTTCTTCAAAAGGATAAGCCGTTTCTTCCTTTATGTTTACCTGGATGCCATTGGCTACTTTAGCGGATACCTGAGAAGGCGCATATACCAAGGCCGCAATTCCGTTGTCGGCTGTCGCATACCATAAGTTCTGGACAAACTTAGGCCAGCCCTGGTGAAGATTAGAGGTACAGCAGGGGTAACCGGTTAGTTCACCGAACAATATATCGGTATCTTCGTGAGGGGTGGAAAATTCTCTCCAGTCGCGGGTTACAGCTACCTGATTGGTTTGCTGATAATACTGGCGAGCGGAATAATCGTCGGTTACCTGTGTGGGTAATGCGTTATAAGTAACCCGTTCGAGATAATCGGCCCATTGTACATCACCTGTTATTTCCAGCATTTCTTCCAGCGAATACATCATCTCTACAGCTGTACATAGTTCGGAGCCGGCTGTCGGTTTTCCGAAGCGCAGTAACTCGTCACCTCCCCATAATCCTGTAGGTAGCCCGATCGTATTATGGATATCGTGTACCGCCTTTTTAGTGGCCTGTATCTGTTTCGGGTCTTTATTTTGCTGATAATAGACGATCGGTTCTTTGAAACCTTGTGCCAGATTGACGCAATGCAGACTGTGCTGGCGCGACAAGTGATCCTGGTTTAAGAAGATATCAGTCCAGTTAAACGTCTGTTTGTGGATGAGTTCGCCCAGATCGAGCAGGAATTTATCTCCCGTGATATTATAGAGCCAGTAAACGATCATCAGGTTGTCTCCACCACGTTGTTCGCCCCAGAATGTCCATTTTCCCAGCGGGTTTACGGGCAATTCAGCTAACTGGTATTTGAAGTATTTTGTCATGAAGTCTATCACACGGGTATCGTTTGTGGCTGTATAGTATTGTTGCATGACTTTCAACATAACCATCTTAGGCCACCAGTCGCGGGCATTATCACGCTGAAGTCCCGGTTCGTAGCTCCGGTCGGTATCCGGCTCGAAGTATCCGTCCGGTTTTTGTGAAGCCAGCGTCCATTCCACCCAGGGCTTTGTTTTTTCGATCAGAGCCTGATCGTTCAGTATATACGCCAGAGGCAGGAGCCCGTCGATCCAGTAAGGGCCACGTTCCCATACATCGCCATCGCCGCCAAGCCATCCGTTGCGGGAACCCATTACTTTCTCATAGACTTCGTCCAGATGGCCGGTCATCCCGTTTTTCATACGAACTAATTGTTCCTGCATCCAGCCTTCTGCTTTTATCGCTCCCAACGGTAACTCTATATAAGTTTTTTGCAACAAAGGCTGACGGTTGTTTTGATAATTCTCTGATACGGACACTTCTCCAACAGGGGCAGCCGAAGCGATCGCAATGGATGCGAAAGAGGCTATAAATGCTTTTGCTAGTATATTCATGATTATTTAGGTTAAGTAGTTACTCTTTATAGTCGATCCATACTTCCATCTTTCCGGCATCCCGGTTATCCCATGTGTAATAAGGAATTAAAGAGAGTTTCTGATCACCGGTGGTTGCTTCTACCGATTTAATCCCGCCCAACTTGCCGGGTTCATCTTTCACTTCGAAAGAGGTGGAGGCTGTCAGGTTGGAGTTGGCAAAGTTTTTAGGATTGTCGATTTCTTCCAGGCAATATACCAGCGGGCCACGTTGTACGGCTCGTTTACCGATATTCTGTTTTACACGCGGGTCGGCAGAAACGATCTCTACCGGCATTTCCATATTCAGGTCGATCCGGTCACCGGATTTCCAGTCTTTGATCACTGCATATCCCTTATCGGTCGATGCTTTTACCTGATTGCCGTTTACCGATAGTGTATAGTTTTTGCACCATCCCGGGATACGGATGCGGAGTTCTTTATTCAATGGCTGTGCAGATGTAACCGTTAGTTTAACCTGTCCGTCCCACGGGTAGTTAGTCTCCTGTTTTAAAGTGACCTCTTTATTATCGACCTGGATTTGTGTCGTATTTCCCATATAAAGGTTTACCCACAATGCTTTGTCGGAAGTTCCGTAAATGTAATTGCCGATAGAAGGCAGGAAACGGGAAATCTGGCTTGGACAGCAGGCGCAGCCGTACCAGGCTTGTCTGTGGTGGTCGCCTTTCGACTCCAGCGGGTTGACATAGAAGAAACGGTCTCCGGCCAGGGATACACCGGCTAATGCTCCGTTGTACATGGAACGTTCCAGCACATCTACGTATTTGGAATCGCCCGTGAACTGGTTCATTCGTTGGTTCCAGTAGACCATACCGACGGATGCGCAGGTTTCGCAATAGGCATCCAGGTTCGGCAGATCGTAATCTTCGGTGAATCCTTCGTTGTGTCTGGAAGAACCGATACCACCGGTCACATACATATTGCGCAGGACTACATCGTCCCATAAGCGATCTAGTGCAGCTACATAGCCGGTATCTTTCTTTAGTGCGGCAACGTCGGCCATTCCGCAATAAAGATACATGCAACGAACGGCATGGCCGGAGATATCTGTCAATTCCCGGACAGGAAGGACATCCTGATAATAAGCAGGATCCCATTTGCCTTCGTCTCCTTTGGTTCCATGCCCATGGCCTCTTTCTTCCAATAGCCAGTTCGCGAAATCGAGGTATTTTTGCTCTTGGGTGGTTTGATAAAGTTTTACGAGTGCCAGCTCTATTTCTTCATGCCCCGGAACCCAATGGCGTTTGCCCGGGCCAAATAAGCTCATCATATGGTCTGCCATCCGTGTACTTACATCCAGTAGTTTCCGTTTTCCGGTAGCCTGGTAATAAGCTACAGCAGCCTCCATCATGTGTCCGGCACAATACATCTCATGTTTATCCATATTTTTCCACCGTTTATCCAGTCCGGTCAGTGTATAATATGTATTGATATATCCATCGGGTTGTTGTGCCGCAGCGATCTTATCGATCCACTCGTCAGCCTTCTTCTCTAATTCCGGGTTCGGGTTATTGATCAGGCTGTAGGCTATTCCCTCGAGCGCTTTATAAACATCCGAGTCGTCAAAAAAGATTCCGGAATGTTCTCCTTCCCCTTTAGATGCATTGACGAAGTTCTGCATACGGCCTGTTTGATTTTCTATCTGATCGATGCAAACGGGCAGTGTAGCCGAGATATGCTTGCTTAAGCGAGGAGACCAGAAATTGTCTTGTATGTGGACATGGGAGAAGTCAATTTGGTCTATCATTTTCAAAGGGGGCTGATCTGCTATTTGTTTTTGTTCGGCACATCCCCATAAAGCCAAACAAGCTAGAGACAATACGAAATACTGTTTCATGGTCTTAAATTTAATGTTATAATTCACAACTTAGTTTCTTCAATGAAGGAGAAGAAATTACCTTTTTACCGTCAACGCTCTGCCTATATTGGCTTCGCGCATAAACAGAAAGTAAAGTTACATAATCGCGTGAACAAATAAAGGATTGCTCCTGATTATTTAATAAATTGGCCAAACCCGTTAATGTCATGGATGTGGCGTACGGCCAGGATGGGCCATTCCACTGACACTCATGACTGACCGTATCAGGAGGTCGTACCAGACTGCATAAGAGTAACGCAATGAATACAATATATTTATTCATGGAAGCAATAGAGTTTAGTGCTCCCCATCTTTTGTATGGATGGGGAGCCTGTATTAATGTTAGGTATTTATGGATTGTTTACTTGTAGCTGGGATTCTGTTCCAGGTTTGGATTAGAAGTCAACACCTTTTCCGGTATAGGAAATACAGTTCTATAATCCCCTTGAGGTTTGTGTGATAGCCAACTTTTCTTGGTAAATACACCAAAGCGGATGGCATCTCTTCTTCGATGCATTTCCCAGGCAAATTCCCAGCCTAACTCATCATACATTCTGCCAAACTCAACAGGATCGGTGTTACCCTTATCGACAATCTTGTAGTTTTGTACGGTTCCATACTGGTAAGAGGAGTTTTCTCTTAGTTGAGCATCTGTTACAGCTGCCAGTTCAGGATTGTTTTTAAAAGCCCGTTTACGAACTTCTGTTACCAGTGTACCTGCCCCCGATTTTCCCGAACGTAACAGGCATTCTGCCTTCATCATTAATATTTCAGCATAACGGAATATGGGGACATCTGTACCGGATGAACTTTGTGAGCCTTTGGCCACTTCGAATTTATTCATACGATATCCTTCCATTTCACTGGTGTAGTTTCCATCCGGTAAGTCTTTGGTATAAATGAGAGGTTCTCCCATTTTGTCATAGGTACCGTATAAGGTGGAACCGTCGGCTGCAAGTTGCTGTCCCATCAACCAGGAATCTGCCAAACGGGAATCTTCCACATTATAGGTATCGATAAACTGGCTGACTCCCATTGCAGAACCGCATCCCCACGGAGTTGCTTCCGTTTCATATTTTTTCTTTAGTTCGCCGTGCCAGGAGAACATAAAGATACTTTGTCCTCCTGCCAGGTTTTCATCAAAAGGTATTGTGAATATAACCTCTTTGGAGTTTTCTACACCTGTTGTACGGAAAGGATCTTTATAGTTTTCCGACAATGCGAACCGGTTGCTGTTGATGATGTCATCGCATTGTTGGATACACTCATCCCAATGGGTTTCATTTACATAAACATTCGCATTCAAATATACATTGGCGAGAAGAGCTTTGGCTGCCCATTTGGTCATTCGACCGTAATTATTGCCATTTTGTTCTTCATTCAATGAAGGAATAACTTCCTGCAGTTCTTTAACGACAAAGTCAAAAATTTCTTTGCGTGTGTTTTTAGCAGGCAGATCCATTGCGGTAGTGACTACTAACGGAGCATCACCGAAATTATCACATATTTGCCAATAGTAATAGGCTCGCATGGCTCGTAACTCGGCTAATCCTACTGTTTTTTCCGCATCAGAAGGAGCAGGAAGTACTCCTGTTTCAATCTGTTCGATTATTTTGTTGCAAAGTAAAGCTCCCTGATAGAACCAGGACCAAATGTTTTTAACATGATCCTGCTCAGAGTTCCATGTCTGATAATGCATACGCCGATAGACTCCACCGTCATCCCATCCGGAAGCATTTGGCGGCATAACGATGGCATCGGCTGCTACTTCCTGAGCTGCAAAATATCCCCAGTGATCGGTGGAACTGCGTAAATAACTGTAAATGCTGGCCACAGAGGGGACAAAATCTTCAGTTGTATAATTGTATGTTTGTTCAGTGATCTTGGAATAAACCTTTTCATCTAAATCGTTACTGCAGGATAAAATGGAGCCTGAACAACATAGTGCTAAAAATAACTTTATATAGGTTTTCATATTTATTGCGCATTAAAATTTAACGGAAACTCCTAAAGTATAGGTTCGTGTAGACGGATAACGGTTTTTGTTATCCACACCAGGATTCAGTCCACTGATACTGACTTCCGGGTCGATACCAGAATAACCGGTGATAGTTGCCAGATTGGATATCGTTCCATAGAGTCTTAGATTCTTGATCCATGAATTAAACTTAAAAGTATATCCTAAGGTTACATTATCGATTTTCCAGTAATTTCCCTTTTCAATATAATAGCTGACATACTGTAGTTCCTGATCGGCTGCCAAAGGTACTTTTCCGAATTTTTTATCGAAAGCGGCACTCAGGACATTTCCTCTGGCTAACATAACCGGAGCCTCATACTGTAAGCGTGGCATATTCAAAATATCAAAACCGAAAGCACCACGCATCGTTACGTTAAAATCGAAGTTTCTCCATGATAACGAATTGTTCCAGTTCAGATAATGCTTGGGAAGGCCGTTACCGATGATTTGTTTATCTGTAGGCTGTTGTTCTGAGATTGACTTGGGGTTACCGTCCGCTCCTTCAATGATCCAATGGCCGTTTTCATCGATATCGATACTCTTATATCCCCAGAAATTACCGATAGGCTGACCTTCCTGAATACGGTGGGTAGTTGTCTGCAAAGGTTCTCCTGTTGATCCCTGGTCAGAATAACCACTTGAAATAAATTGGTCGTTTGACAATGACAACAATTCATTTTTATTTGTAGAATAGTTCATGGATGTTGTCCATTGGAAATCTTTTGTCTGTACGGGAATCACTGTGACGCCAACTTCTATACCCTGGTTTCTCATTGAACCGGCATTCGCCACCATATTGGAGAATAAGTAAGGCGGGGAAGGAACGTCATAATCCCATAATAGATCTTCTGTCTTACGATTATAATAATCGATATTACCGGTGATCCGGTCATTCCAGAAGCCGAAGTCTAAACCGACATTGATCTCTTTCTTCTTTTCCCATCTCAGATCGGGGTTGGCATTTGAATCCGGTCGGATAGTCTTGATCCATTCATTGTTGTAGTAAACATATGTACCAAAGTTCAATGTGTTTAGTGACATGTAGGGATCAGTCGGCACTGTACCTGTTACTCCGTATCCGGCACGTAATTTCAAGATAGACAGCGCATCTATATCCATTAAGAAGTTTTCTCCTTTTATATTCCATGCTGCGGATACAGAGGGGAAATTACCCCATTTATGATCGGCTCCAAACTTGGTAGAACCTTCATGGCGAATACTTGCGGCAAACATATATTTACCTTTGTAGCTATAGTTCAAACGACCGAAATAACCGATCAGTTTACTTTCATTAGCCTCTGAGTACTCAGTTCCTCGTCCATCTTTTAAAGCCTGGCCTGTCCCCATATTGTTGTATGTATAATCGTCAGAAGGGAAGTTGAAGTTCTGCATATAGAAATTCTGATAATTTGTCTTCTGCCAACTATAGCCCGCTAGCAAGGTGAATGAATGATCTTCCCACAATGTTTTTCTCCATTGAGCGGTTAATTCGGATAAATCTTCCGTGTTCCGTGTTGCGCCACGTGAAGCATACCCGTTTTTACCATCCCGCCAGCTGGATTTATGTTTTTGAGTCTCATAATATCCTCTGGTTTGATTATAAGTGTTTGAAGAAAACAGATATTTGATATCTAATCCTTCGATCGGTGAATAAGTCACATTGGCAAACATTTTTAAGTTTGTGGCCTGGTTTTCACCTTCTACTTCATTTAATAGTGAAACAGGGTTGTAATATTCATTTTTAGAACTTTCGGAATAATTGCCTTCCTTATCATATACAGGTGTAGTAGGATTATATATCAACGCATTTCTATATACTTCACTGTTATAACTGCCACCATCTGAACCGGAAAAATAAGTCTGTTTATATCCACTTAAACTGGCATTCAGTTTTAGTTTGTTGTTAAACATCCGGTGTGTTACTTCAATACGCGGATAGAACATCTGGTTGTTTGTCCGCTTAATTAAACCGTTCAGCCCTCTGTATTCGAAACTGGCAACATAATTTGTCGTACGGCTGCCACCACGTAGATTGATATTATAAATCTGTGTAAGGGGAGTTCGGGTAATTTCATCCAACCAGTCGACAGAAGCACCGTCGTCCTGACCGCCCGGCCATCCTTCCTTAACGCGCTGGCGATATTCTTCCGCGTTCATAAACGGAAGGGTCTTTGTTATCTGCTGGGTTGAAATGTATGCATTAACATCTACCTCTGTCGGCATTTCTCCATTTGCATTCTTGGTGGTGATCAAAATAACACCGTTTGTACCGCGTGTTCCGTAGATAGCTGCAGCCGATCCGTCTTTTAATACATCGATCTGTTCTATATCATCGGGAGATACCGAATTTAGATCACCCGGGATACCATCGATCAATACTAGCGGGCTGGCACTGGCTTTTAAGGTCGTGATACCACGCAGTGAGATTTGTGAAGTCGATGTTGGGTTGGCATCCGGCATGATAATGCTTAAACCGGGAACCTGGCCTTTAATTAATTGGGCAGCATCTGTCGTTGGAGTTTTAACAAAATTATCAGACTTGATTGTGGAAATAGAACTGGCAACTTCTCCTTTTTTCTGTGTACCGTAGCCTACTACTACAACCTCATCAATGCTTTGCATATCTTCGATCAAACTAATGTCTGCCGATTTATTATTATTGATAGCAAACTCTTTTGTCAAATAACCGATGTAGGAGATTTGTAAAACGGCACCTTGTGGTACTTCCAATGTGTATTTCCCGTTAAAATCGGTGACAGTTCCTGTTGTGGTGCCTTTTATAACGACATTAGCCCCGATAATGGGTTCTCCATTGGAGTCAGTAACCGTACCCGTTATTTTTCGGGTTTGCTGATTGATGAGTTCCGATTTGTCTGTACTCTTGTTCTTTAATAATAAAATGTACTTATTATCGAACTCGTAGGAAATGTCGGTTCCTTTAAAAGCTTCATCCAGATAAGAGATTATTTTACCGGACTTTTTGTGTACGGTAATTGCACGTTCAGTATCAACTTCCCGGTTCCTGAATACAACCAGATAATCTGTTTGCTTTTCTATTTGGCTGATAAGCTGACCGATGGAAAGTACGTCTGTTTCAAGTTTTATAATGGTATTTTGTGCCTCTGAATTGACAGCGACCATTTGAAACACACAGGCGAAAAGTATAAACAGTGATATTTTCATGATTCTGTAATATTCTTTAATGTGTTTATGATCTACAGTAAAGAGTGGTAACAAAGCTTTTCTTTTCATATCTTTGCTGAATATTAGGTGAATATTAAAATTAACTACTTGATGTTTACTTAGTTTATTAACGGCGGATGTTACAGCATCTGCCGTTATTTTCTTACATGGATTTTATCATAGGCATTACTATTTAGGGGTTATACATTTTATTTACTTAAAGTGATAATATTGTTTTCTTCGTTTTTCTCGATGTTAAATTTGTGTATCCTTTGGATCATACGGAGAATTTCATCGATTCCGTCACGTTGACGGAATTTTCCGGTGTATTCCCATTTGAATATGGAAGGATCTTTCACCTCTATTTTTACGTCGTAGTAGAGTTCCAACTTTTTAAGAATATCAATAAGAAGCTCGTTCTCAAAGCTGTATATGCCATCTCTCCATAAAAAGTGATCGTAATGCGGGATAGAACCGACTTTCATGATTCCATTCTTTATTGTTACCTGTTCATTCGGTTTTAGAATAACACCTTTCTTATCCGGCCGTGAAAAATAGACATGTAAGGAACCTTCTATCAGACTCGTCTGAATATCTTTTTCTCCGGGATAGCTGTGTACATTGAATTTAGTACCTAATACTTTCATATCTATTCCTCGTGAAGAAACGATAAAAGGTTTGTCCGCATTTTTGGCAACATCGAAAAATGCCTCTCCTTCAACGGATACCCGTCTCTCTTTATCAGAGAAGACGGCCGGATAGACTAATGTGGTCTGTGCGTTTAACCATACATCTGTCCCATCTTGCAATGTTAATTTAACCCGCTGACCGGCAGGTACATATAGCCTGTTGTCTGCAATAATTGAAGACATGGTTGACTGATGATTGACGGTAACCCAATAGGTTGATACTATTAATAATATTGCGATAGCGGCGCAACTTGCTGCATTTAATAATAGTCGTCTAATTTTTCTTGTTTTGATTTTAGTATTGAAGCGAATGTATCCGTCCTGATTTGCTTTTTTATCATTTACCTCGTTAGAGAGGGATAATAAAGCATACATATTTTTATACTCGATAAATTGTTCTTTCAATTTATGGTCGGATTCAACTTGTCTTAGCAATTTCAACCTTTCGGTTGCGTCAAGTTCTCCCTGGAAATATTTTCTTATTTGTTCGTCCATATGATCGGCTTGTTATAATGTAAACACCTATGCCGAAAAAATCCGCTAAAGGACGAACCCTATTTTTCTGTATTTTTTAAAGATAGAGGAAGAATATGAATAAAAGAAGGTGCTCTTTTAGTTCTGTTCTTAATTTTTTATAGGCTATACCTATCTGAGTCTCAACGGTATTGATTGATATATTCAATTCCGCAGCTATTTGTTTCTGCTTTTTCCCTTCTATTTTGCTCATAACAAATATTTCTCTGCATTTGGGAGATAAGCTATCGAGCGCACGCGTTATTAGTTTCTCAATATCCTGATCAGAGAATAAATTTTGATCGAATGCCTCTAATGAGTTCAGGTTCATTCGTAGTGTGATAAGATATTCTTCTTGTATCAGAGTGGCTGTTTCCTGAACGATTGTTTTGTGGCGTAAGTGGTTTAAGCATCTATTCTTGACTGTAGTGAATAGATATGCAACCAGGTTTATGTGCATAGAGAGCATTTCCTTCTTTTCCCAAAGTTCGGTGAATACATCCTGAACGATATTTTCTGCATCTTCTTCTCGTATAACATACTCCAGGGCAAAGTACTTCATTTTGGAGAAGTAAGAAAGATAAATATCTTCAAATTTGATATTTTCTTTTTGATCAGTCAATGCTTCTGTTGCCATAAGTTAACTTTGTTCTAGAAGAACTATTGTATTTTATTCAGTGCAAATATAATCTATTTATAGTATAAGTGGTTAATATTGTGCACTAAATCCGAGAATAGAAAAAAATGAATATATAGCAGAATAATTCTACTAAAATACCTATATAACAGACAATCAATATAATGCCGTATCGCTTAAGATTGAGTTCTTCTAGAACTATGTCTATTTCTCATCTGATTATTTCAATTCACCGAAAAGACAATTTGATAGATAATTTGTTTTGTACCTGTCTATATGATATGTTAAAAAATATTAGTCGCAATACTAATTTCATTTACCCGCTATATTAATCCCAATTAGTCGCTATACTAATGTCAAAATGATAGTTGAAAATATCGGGTTCATACTTATTACAGATCAGTATGAACCCGATAAAGATTAATAATAATTTTTTATTTAGAAGGATAGTTCCACTATGCTATGAATGGCGACAGGCGGAACGGGAATAATGTATTTTCCCTTTTCTTTTTTTATGGATAGTCTTTTTCCTTCCGGCTGAAGGACTGCCTTTTTTATAATTCTGTTTGTATTCATTACTAACTCGACGGAGCCTGTTGGTAGAACCGTATCGTAGACCGAGACCTGGTTGTTGTTATGTTCTCCGTCGATATTAATGATGTTGACAATCCAGTTATCCTCTTTTTGAGCTAATACAAGGTGCATACGGCCATTGCCTTCTAGGGTTGCTAATGCTTCCGGATGTAAGGTTCTTACTAAAGAATTGAAGATCGCAGCGACATTCGAAGAACGATTTGAGCGATAAGGTTCAGCCAGATCACAGTATATTGCAGCTATTTTCCCTTTTCCATAAGGAGCTATGGTAGCTACCGGATAAGATTCATTACCATAGTTCGGATCATCACATGTTTTGATAACGCCGAAAGAAACGACCTCTTTTGAAGGAATAACTTTTTGCCACCGAGTATTCAATGCCGCTGATTCATT
The DNA here is from genome assembly GCF_000969845.1 of Parabacteroides sp. HGS0025. NCBI lineage: Bacteria > Pseudomonadati > Bacteroidota > Bacteroidia > Bacteroidales > Tannerellaceae > Parabacteroides > Parabacteroides sp. HGS0025. The sequence goes on along the minus strand of NZ_KQ033903.1, from coordinate 1,026,532 downwards.
ATCTGCAAATAGGAATACATTGCTGTTTTGCGGATACTCTGTCAATTCGACTTTTATTTCATTTGCGAAAGCCTGGCTTGCCTCAACCCCTGAAATAAGCAGGTTTCCTCCATTCTCAACATATTGAAGGACGATCTTTTTCATCTCCGTACCGATCTCTGCCCATTCTGGTAAAACAACTAACGGATATTCGTTTATATGCTCTTCCAGGTAATGATCCATTAGTACTTCGACAGTCTGTCGGCCATCCAGTAACATATTTAATGTTTCTGCCATCCGCCAACTCTGTTCGCTGGTATATAAGCTTGATTGAGCTTTTTTCCAAGCATGTGTGGAATACCATAAGGCTATTTGTGGTATAGGTTTGCTATGATGACAAAATGTTTGTCTGTCACGACACCAGGAGGCCAGTTCTGCCATTTGATCAAAATAGATTGTTTTTAATGAACCATCCCTGTTTTGTTGATAATAAGTTTGAAAACCTCCGCCCATGGCGATCACTTCTGCTGCTTCCTGCTGTAACATAACCAGTGATTTGGAAGAAGGCAACCCCTGATTGTAGTTAAATCCCCATGACATTAAATCCCAGGGCTTTCCTTGTAAAGCCAGACAACGGGCTTCCCAGGCTGCACTGTATACCCCATTCCTGCCGGCTACATCACCGGAGAGAAAATCTACGGGAGTATCAATCTTTTCGGGCATCATGGATGAGTATGACCAGTTACTTGTTATCTGAAATTCGGGGTAAGCCTGATGTATGGCATCGATATATTTTTTCATATATATGCGGAAGGCTTTCCGGTTTAGTTCCAGAAACTCCTCATACCCTTCTTCTCCCTTTTTAGGCATTACTTTTTTGCCGGTTTCAGTGGTATAGAATTGTTGCATATACCGTGAGTAATCGGGTATGGCACTCCAGCAATCGCCGTCTATCCATGCTCCGTCAATATCTTTGGCCGCTATTTCTTTTAGTTGTGGGATCAGGAGCTTATCAGAATAGGGGCCGAAATAAGCAGCTTTGTCGCGGTCGTAAGAACCATCCTGATGAACAATGGCCCATTCGGGGTGTAATTGCATGGCACGGGTATCCCACACACCGGAATAATGCACATATAAGGCTACATGATGTTTTCTGGTTACTTTCCGGAATATATCCAGAATATCTTTTTCAAAACCGGGAGCCTGATTACCTATCCGGGTCGGGTAACTGGAATAACCGGCATGGCCTTTGCAATCGACCTGTATGTAATCAGGTTTAGTGAGGATAAGCAGGGAGTCGATCATCCCTTCTGTGAGCCTTTTACCAATTTCATGACAATCCATACCTGCATGAAAATCAAAATGAAATCCCAGGAAGCTTTCGCTCCTTCTTAATGTTTTCCCTGAATTTTCGGAAGGGCCGATCGTTGAGGGAGTATGGGCAGAAAGATTTATTTCTGTCAAGGACAGGACGAAGATAGATAAGAAAAGAAATAATTTTGTCTTCATGATATTGAGTTTTAAGGTGTTGCCTTTGATTATGAAATTCAGTATTTTCATATAAAAAAATTACCTGTCTTAAAGTAAGGCAGGTAATTCTTGGTATTTCCTATTCTATTACGAATGTAAGGTATAATATGTCTTTATCTTTCAGCAGTTCGAAAGGAGACGAGTCCGTAAGCTTCAATGGCAATACATATTTCCCTTTACCTAAGGCAGAAGCCTGTATAGGGATATTGAATATTCCTATTTGTTCCTTTTTAGGTATATCGACTGTCCACGAAGAGGCGGTATAGAAGCCTTCCGGAACTAATTGATATTCCGATTTCCCCGTAAAAGAGTCGTATAGAGATCTTTCTACTGCTGCAGATGCTGTTACCGATCCCCGATCCGGATTCCCGCTGCAATAAACGGATACCGGTATTTCACTGCCGGTGATCTTTGTTTCCAGAATGCCTGCTCTTGAGAAATATACGACCGGATCTTTATATCCGTAACCAGGCTCTTCACTGTCACAACCCGTTAATACAAACAGGCATACAAATATAGTATATATAAAATGTTTCATCGTCATTTAGTTTTATTATTCTGTCAAATCGATTACCAACCATTGTTTTGTTCCAGATTCGGATTTGTTTCCATATCGTTTCGTGGGATAGGCATAAAATACATTTTCTCATCAAAAACATAGGGCGCTTCGTCCACTGTATAACGTTCGTATGTCCAGCTTTTTCTCAGCATATCCAGTTGTTCGGTGAAAGATGCTTTTTTGTATTGTTCAGAAGATATGATATCTGAATTATTCAACAAGTTCAGATATATTTTCATGCCGGAGAATTTCTGTCCTCCGAGATGGTTTGTCGCTATTTTCCATCTCCGTAAATCCCAGTATCGCTTCTGCTCGAAGCATAACTCGATATAACGTTCGTTCTGGATGAATCTGCGAAGTGCTTCTTTACTGGCTTTGTTTTTTGCCGGTACTTCCGGATTCAATATGCCAGCTCTCTGACGGATTATTTTTAGTTGTTCACAAGCCCCGTTGATATTGCCTTGTTCATTTAAAGCTTCCGCATAATTAAGATAAACTTCGCCTAAACGGATTTCAATAAATGGAGTTTCGCTACCCCAACCATAAGAATAACCGTCTTTGGGTAGATCTTCTTTAATTACCTTACGGCAAAGATAAGAAGTAAGGGAATTGTGTGCGGAACCGGCAGCATCCTGGAATTCTCCTTTGGCTTCCCATGATTTGTATCTGTCTGCTTCCTCTTTGGGGAAAGAAGGATCGATCGTCCCCAGGTCGAAATAACTATATTGGGTACGGCCGCAATATTGTGTTTCATTGACAACCACAAAGGCATTGAGCCGGGGATCTCTGTTTGCGTATGGATTAGTAGGGTCATAGGTACTGTCATCTGCTATATCCAAGCCATTTATTGTTGGGAAAGCATCAACCAGCTCCTGTAGCGGCCCCCAATGAGCTGCATCCCCATTTGCGATACCAAGCGGTTTACACATGGCGTCTACTCCATTATATCGTTCAGGCATTTTGTAGTAGACTGCAAAGATATTTTCAGGTGACTGGTAATCCAGAAACAGATCACGGGCATTCTCTTTTAATTCGTATAGTCCGCTGTCTATTACTTCTTTGTTTAATTGGGATGCATTTTCCCAACGGGACATGTCTTGTGAAGTATTATACAATGGGCTGGCCCAGAATAAAAAAGCACGCGCTTCCATCGCTTTACAGGCTCCCCAGGTTACACGTCCGAAGTTATTGCTATCCTGTGTTTTAAATTCACTAAGGAAGCCTGCAGCTTTTTCATATTCTTTTGTAACGAAATCGAATATTTCGTCGACACTGGCTCTTTTGGGATAGAGATCTTCCGAGTCAAAGGTCTGAGGTTCCAAGATTAGAGGTACGCCGCCATAGCGGATCACCATCTTGAAATAAGCGGTAGCCCTGAAAAAAAGCGTTTCACCTTTCATCCTGTCTTTCAGTTTTTCATCCATTGTTACATCATCGATGTTCTGCAGTATTTCATTACATTTGCGGATATAACTGTAAGCCCAGTATTCCATCGGATTACTTTCCAATCCCCATTCTCCTTTTACTACATTCCATGCCTTATGTGTACGGTATCCGTTTCTGGCTTCATCCGTGAAGTCATTTTCTTCACGGCTCCAGCTGGGATATTTTGCATATAGGTTGTTTACATAACTTTCAACCAGAAGAGGGTCTTTCCAGACAATATCAGAGCCCATAGACTCCAGGTTTGTTTTATCAAACAGGTCGTTGCATGAAAACATGCAAACTGCGCTTAATAATAGAATATATTTTTTCATGATTCCTTCTTTATTTAGTATGTGAAATTGAGACCAAAGTTTACTGATTTCAGTTGCGGATAATATTGGGCGGAACCGCCGGTCATTTCCGGATCCATGATATCCAACTTATCGAACGTTAATAAGTTCGTGCCGTTAATGTATAATCGTAATCCATTGATAACTTTCGTTTTCTCTAATATCGATTTCGGGAAAGTATATGATAATTCAATATTTTTCAGACGCAGGTAGTTACCATTCTTCATCCATATACTCGATGCACGGTTGTTATTGCTGTTTCCTCCTACATAGGCACGCGGATATTTGGCTCCTGTATTTTCGGGCGACCATGAGCCGTCAGACAAATAGCTGTAATAGTTACTTGAGCCGTCGAGGAACATAGTAGTTCCGTATCCTTCCAGCATGATGGATTTATGAGCAGCCCCCTGGAATAAAGCTGTCAATTCGAAACCTTTCCATCCGCATGCAAGATTGAATCCGTAAATAATTTCAGGAATTGAGCCGTAACGGTCTACAACAATCAGGTCATTTTCATTGATCATTCCATCACCGTTTACATCTGCATATTTAACGTCACCCGGCTTTTGGCCTCCATTGAACTGCTTCGGCCACGCATCGATTTCATCCTGTGACTGGAAGATGCCGATCGCTTTCATGCCGACAAGTCCGGCATAAGGACGGCCAATTTTCTCCGTCGTTTTATCCATTAATGATACTTTTCCACCGCTGGTACTTAATGTATGGGTAAATGGCCTGCCAACGACTTTGTAATAATCCGGAGTACTTTCACTCTCATCAAACTTGATTACTTTATTGCGGACGAAACTGAAGTTTCCACCTACTTTATAAGTGAATTCGCCAATCTTATGTGAGTGGCTGACCGCTATTTCTATCCCTTTATTATCCAGGATACCATAGTTGACGTCAGGCAGGGTGGCTCCGAATGTTTCCGGAATCGTCCTGATCTGAGGAGCTAAGATGTCTTTAGTTCTTTTGGAGAAGAAGTCGAGTTCAAAGCTCAGTAAGCCTTGCCATAACATACCTTCGAGCCCGACATCGAAAGTGGATGATTTTTCCCAGGTGATATTAGGGTTAGGGAATAAATCTTTGTAAACGGCAATACTGTTGGTATTTTTCCCACCTATGGTTGCTACATCCGAATATACAAATTCAGACATGTATTGCCATAGTTTTACCTGGTCGTTACCTAATGTTCCGTATGAGGCTCTTAACTTAAGATTATCGATAAAGGAGAAGTTGTCTTTAATGAACGCTTCGTTAGATATTCTCCAAGCTCCGGAAACTGAAGGGAAGAATCCATATCTGTGTCCTTTGGGGAATGTAATGGATCCGTCGTAACGGAAAGAGGCTTCAACCATATATCTGGAGTCGAATGCATAATTAATACGTCCGACCAGACCGTTGCGTGCCCACTCATTTGCTTTGCCTGCGTTTGTTTTATCTGCATCGCCACCGGCAGAAAGCTGTGGTACCGAATTGGAAACAAAGTTGGTGCGGAAAGCAGAAAACTCATTGCCTTTGGAAGACTCTTGTTCATACAGGAACAGGAAGCCTACATCATGTTTACCGAATGTGCGGTTGTAGTTTAAGGAGACATTGTAAGTATAACCGTCACCCTGATCGAATTTTTCATCCAGCTTCGTTTTCTCTCCTACTACTTTTGTGTTCGTGATATCTCCGTTCTCGTTAACGTCATACATCGAGTATGGAATAAAGAACTTCTTATTATACATATAGTTTTTGCCATAGGAGAACATCCCTCTAGCCACCAATCCTTCAATTCCGGGGATTTTGTAGTCAGCTTTAAAGGTAACACGGAAATCATTGTAAGTTTCTTTATTATTACCCGAACTGTGAACCATTTCCGGTAAGTGTTCGCCATTTGTGTTGGCTGGTAAACCGTTCGGGTGATAAGCCGGAAGTGTCGGATTTTGACGAGCTACGTAATGAAACAGATCTTCTGCTTTCCATCCCGGACTATTGTAAGTTCTGGTACTGGCATCTACATCGGCCGAGATGGTGAACCGTTCGGTTACCTTCGCATCGATGTTGGAGCGGAAATTGTATTTCTTGTAGTTGAAATTGTCGATCAGGCCATCTTCTGAATGGTGTCCTAAAGAAACAAAATATTTTACTTTTTCCGATCCTCCCGATAAATTGAGGTTCGCATAATACTGAGGTGCTGTTTTATTGAATGTCTCTTTATACCAGTCTGTTCCCTGTCCACCTGTTCTGAAGTTCTCCAGTTGTTCCTGAGTAAAAATACGGTTATCGTTAGGGCTGACACCATCCATCAGGTATGCCTTGTTACGGGTAGAAGCCCATTCATAAGGGGTAGCCAGATCTGGGTAACGTGTTACGTTTTTCAGTCCGTAATAAGTATCCAGTTTTACGGAAGGTTTTCCGTCTTTTCCTCGCTTGGTTGTTACCAGGATAACTCCGTTAGCAGCGCGTGCACCATAGACGGCAGCTGCTGCTGCATCTTTCAGGACGGAGATCGTTTCAACCTCATTCGGGTCGAGATTGCTGAAGTCACGTTCTATACCGTCGACGATTACCAGCGGATCACTATTATTCCAGGTTCCTTGTCCACGGATCAGAAGTTTGGAACCGGAACCAGGTTTTCCGGATTCGTTTACAGCGATCAAGCCGGGCATCTGTCCAACCAAAGCATCACTTAAATTCGATGTTGCCGCTTTCTTAATATCGTTTTGTGCGATTGTAGCAATCGCTCCGGATACACTGCTCTTTTTCTGTACACCATATCCGACAACTACGATCTCATCCAGATTCTGTGTGTCTTCAAGGAGTTTTATATTAAGAGAGGTATTGTTTCCTACTGTGATATCCTGAGTCAGGTAGCCGATATAAGAAACCTGGAGCTTTGCTCCTTCCGGTATATCCAGGGTAAATTTCCCGTCTATATCCGTGATTGTGCCGATAGTTGTTCCTTTTACCGATACGTTGGCTCCGATAATCGTTTCACCTTTTTCGTCTGTAACTACTCCATTAATGGTACGTCCTTTTTGTTGGATAGAAGGAGAAGTTTCTTTCGACTCTTTTTTCATTAGCATGATATTTGAACCTTCCATAGCAAAAGCGATATCTGTCTGACTGAAAGCTTTATTCAGGACTTCAATAACTGTTTGGTTGGTTGCCTGAATAGTTACTTTACGATTTAGGTTCACTTCATTTTTGTTGTATACAAACAGGTAATCTGTCTGCTTTTCGATCTCCTGCATGAGCTCCTGCGTCGAAATATTCTTTGCGACAATAGACACTCTGGTTGTTTGTGAAGTCGCTTCCGTTGCAAATACCCCGGATACGAAAATAAAGAGGTACACGAAGACTAATTTCATAATACGGAATGTGTATTTAAAATGTGGTTTAAGTGGGATAAAAGAATCCCCGTACAAAATATTTTTCATACTTTTGTAAACTGTGTTAGTTAATACTTAGATATTTAAGGAATGAAGTCGGGTATTGACTTGCTCTAAACCGGGAAGTGTTCGAGCACTTTCCGGTTTTTTGTTTTGTTCATGTCTTTTACGTCATAGGCTAACTGTTTTTGTGATTAATTTATTTAATGGTGATCAGATTCAAGTCATTGTCTTTTATGTAGGTAAACTTGTTACTTAACTGAAGAACTCTCAATACATGTTCGACACCATCTTTTGTCCTGAATTTTCCGGAATAGCGGTTTTTGAGTAATTTTTCATTCTGTACATCGATCTTTACATCATAGTATAATTCGAGTTTGTCTATCATTTTGCCGACCGGTTCGTCATAGAAACAGATCAGACCTTCTTTCCATAAGAAGTAGGTTTGATGTTCAATCACTCCTTTCTTCAATATCCCGTTTTCAATATATGTGCGGGTATTGGGTTCCAGGTTGATCCTGGTATTTGTTGCAGGCGAAGAGACCTCGACAGCTCCCTTTAATAGGGAAGTTTCAAAGACAGGAGAAGTAGAGTAAGCTGTTACATTGAATTCCGTACCCAGTACCTTTATATTGTATTTATCGGTCTTAACGGTGAAAGGCTTTTCTATGTCTTTGGTCACTTCAAAGTAACCCTCTCCATCTAATGTAACATCACGACTGCAAGCTGTGAATTTATCGGGGAAGGTGAAAGTCGTTTTTGCATTTAACCATACTTTGGTACCATCGGTCAATGTCAGTTCGGCCCGTTGGCCAGGTGGAACGAAGATTGTTTGCATTTTTGCCGGGTCGATTGTACCTTTATTCATCATAAATGAATATAAGACGGTGAAAGTAATCAGGAAGATGGCTGCTATCTTGGAGAATTCGATGGAAGCAGATCGTAATGTCCATCGTTTATTACTCCCGGCAACAAAAACGGGCTCTTGCTCCTGCTGCCAGATAGATATATCATATAATTTGCGCTGGGCAAGAAATTCTTTCATGTTTTTCTTGTCAGCATCCAGCCAGCGGGCAACATCTTCCTTTTCTTCCGATGTTGCTTCACCTGCAATATATTTATGTAGTGTCTCCTGGTTCATTTACTTCTTTTTATGGGCATGTTTTATGCCCCGTTACTATTAAAACGATTCATAAAGTAATAACCCTAGTGTGTAAATGAAGATTTATTGGAAAAAGAAGAAGAAATAGAAAAGAGGAAGATAATCTTTCAGATTCTCCCGTAGTGGTTTTAAAGCTTTAGTGATATGATACTCAACACCTTTTACTGTTAATTGGAGCGCTTCGGCTATTTCTTTATTTGTTTTGTTTTCGAAGCGGCTCATTTCGAAAACACGCCGGGTTTGTTCCGGTAAACGGGCTAAAGTAGTTGTGATGATCTGTTGTACCTCGGTAGAGAATATGTCTTCGGGATTGCATGCTTCCAGGGTAGAGATGCGGATATCCAGTTCTCTTTGTTTCATGTCTGTCAGCGAGTGAAGGGCTTCGGTCTTGATCGCTTCGTGCTTCAGATGGTCGAGCGATTTGTTTTTTAGTGTGGTCAGTAGTAAAGCTTCAATGTGTTCGATCTCCTTTTCTTTCAATATTTCCCATAATTTGATCAGGACATCCGACACAATATCTTCGGCAATACATTCATCATGTACATAGGATTTTGTGAACAGAAAAGATTTTCTGTAGAATTTAGTGTATAAAGTATTGAAATTATGTATCTCAGTCCCGATCATCTTTTCTCAATAGTCGTTTGAGGGCAAATGTAGGGAAAATAAACAAAATTCAAATCTCTTTAATAGAATAATGATAATAATGATACTGATTGATAAAATACAGAGGAAAAAAATAGTAGCATAATGAAACCGGCTCCGGTAAGGTTAGGGTCAAATAAAAGAGTGTTGTCGGCGATAAGTTGAGAGGGAATATGCGCCTTGTTGAGTGCAAGACGCGGTATTCGGAGCCGGCTTCATTACTACTATTTTAGTATTAATTAAATGTATACGTAACTCTCACGAGTTAGTTCGTTAATTCTTTTTCAAGGGATTGGCCGCTGCCGTATCCCGGATGGTCGATTCGGTGTAGTGGCCGGTGGCAAGATGCATGGAACAACTTGCCACGGCGTTTACACTTATAGAATCCTGTTTGAAGGATGTTTTTTAGGCCTCTTTACCGGATGTCGGGTAATTAATGAGGGAGACTTTCCTTCTTAACGATCACTGTATTTCTTCTTGCAATGCCGGGGGTATGCTCTATCAGACTTATCGTCCGTACATCCGGGCAGCCCTCGTCGGTATCACAACAAAATGCAGTTATCCAGAGATTCTAACCATAACCAAAACATAAAATAAAACTTACATAATGCTGCCTGTAGCATCTTCACCGTTACCCTGTATCCAGTCGGTAACGGATACCTCTTTCAATGTAAGAGCCTCTCCGCTGAGAGTTAATTTGTAGAGGTATTTATGTCCTTTCTCCCAGACGGTTTGAGCCGGGATCTTGTACTTGTACGAATTTCCATTTATGGTGAACAGCGCTTCAATGTCTCCTTCAGCGATAGGGGCCGATGTTGGGATCACCATGATCTGTTGCGGATCGCAGAACTCTTTTGTCAATGTGACAGGTTCCGGAAGATGTAGCCGGGTCGAGGTCTTGCAGCCTGCCGTACCGGTTATTTCACCGCTGCGTATATCCATCATTCCTTTACATATCAGGGCACTTCCTCCGGCTTTATTGCCTACCTGGATAGCCGTCAGCTGATAATCTTCGTTGCCACTTCCTTGCAGGTTGACCTGGAAGGAGAGGAGAGATAAGGCATGATTCATATTCAGGAGAACCACGGGTGATATACTGTTCACTATTTTCTGACCAACAGCGTGTGTGCCATACATATAGTCGGGAGTCTGAGCTGCATCCGAGTAGAGCCTTACAGGAATACTGGCTACGCTCAGTCGCATCTGCGACTGATATGGATAATAGGCATACACGGTGGCCGGATCAAAGTTAAGTGTGACTTCCGGCGTTTGCTGCCAGGAGATTTTATTACTAATTAAATTTGCGTGCGCTTTTACGTTTACATAATCACTATCCTCGTCATACAATCCGCCGTCCTCTTCGCGGGTGATCAGCAGTCCGATTTCCGATCCGTCTTTAAATTCCTGGATGAAATTTGCAGACTTGGTAGTTAAAATACGTGTAATAATTTTTAATGGTTTCTCTTTTGCGCTAATACTCTCAATGGCTGCGATATTGCCCTCGTTGGAGCAACCTGCCAAACAGAAAATCAGTGTAATAAATAGTAATAAATTTCTCATACTTTTATGCTATTTTTGTATCAAATTTCATATTGCAAATATCCGGCGGTTTGAGCAAAATAAGAGATCATACGGTATAAAACCACGATGAAATCGTATAAAAACGCATGAAGCAAATAATCTAAATGCGTCAAATTGTCTAAATATGGTGCAAATCAACTATTTGAGAGAGCAATTTGTTTATAGATAAACGAGGGGAAGAAGTATGTTGGAAAAAATACAGTTTTTATTGAGTATGCAAATAATTGGCCTATGCATTTTAGGCGGCATTATGATGCTATTGAGATCATTCGGCAACAGGGCACGACATATTCTGGGTTGGAGTATGATTATGTGGGCCGCTATGGCCGTAATCAGGAATATAGTTAATTTTTACCTGCACGATGCAAAAGAAGCGTTCCATCCGGATGTACTTATTGCCAGTTGTTTCGTAGTAGCTTGTCTGGCCGCTTATGTGATTGAAAAGCTACGCCCCGGATATCTTACTTTTAAGCGTTTTTCTATCTTTCTTTCTCCTGTTATTATAGGTGGTTTATCTTATCTGACTTACCGCTTGTGTGGCGAAGAAATCCATGTTTATTATTCCGTACGGGACGTTTTTAATGATTTGAATCTTGATGTATGTCTACGTTTGCTTGTCTTTGCATTGACTGTCGTTTATATGGCGTTGCCTATTTATCTGGTCATGAAATACGGGAAAGAGTATTCGGAATATCTTAGTGAAAATGTGTCTGACCCTGAAAATTACGACCTGATCTGGCTGAAAAGAACTATGATCGTCTTGTTGATCCTTTATGTTCTTTACCTGATATTGCTGTTTACGGATATTCCGATTCTTTATGTTATTGATAAGGCAGTGCTCCTTGTAGTTTGGTTTTATTTCTTTTATAATGCCCTGTTTCTTAAGAATATCCAATTAGATCGTACTTTCAGGAATGGGTGGAACTCGCCTGTGGATGAGAACGACGAAGAAAATGATGACGACGATGAACAGCAAAGCATGTTGTTTAAACGTTATGCAGAAGAAGTAAACACCTGGTTCGAGAAAGAGAAACCTTACCTGCGTGACGATTTGCGGTTCACTGACCTGCAACGGGTATTCCCTATCAGCCGTTCCTATCTTTCCCAGTTATTCAACAAAGAGCTGGGAATGTCCTTCTCCGATTATGTCAATCAGTTCCGGGTGGAAGAGAGCAAACGCCTGATGGATGCCGAACCGTTGGCCAGCATCCAGGATATTGCCGAACGCTCCGGTTTTCATTCCATCAGTACGTTCCGCAGGGCATTTACGAAGCAAACCGGGATTGTACCTTCCGAATATAAGCGAGGATAACCCTCTGTCTTGTAGAATCTGATAAGATTACTTACTTTTACATCCTGAATAAAGAAAATAATCTTATCATGAATAACACTACTACCGCGCGTCCGCATATCGTATGGTTGGACGCACTTCGCTTCGTTGCTATCCTGATGGTCATAGCCTGTCATTGTACAGACCCGTTTAATGCCTCTCCGGAGTCGCGTGCCAATCCGGAAATTAATTTCTGGGGATCGGCCTATGGCTCTATGTTGAGGGCTTGTGTTCCCCTGTTTGTGATGATGACAGGCTTTCTGTTGTTGCCGGTGAAGCAGGAGGCTTCCGTCTTTTATAAGAAACGCATTCCACGCGTATTCTTTCCTTTCCTGATCTGGTCGGTACTTTTTAATCTGGCTCCGTGGTTTATCCAATGGGTAGGAGGAAGTGCAGAACTGGTGACTGATTTCTTCCCCTGGGCACCCGATCCTTCGGCATCTCTGGCAGACGGATTGAAAGATATAGCCATGATCCCGATCAACTTTACGGTTTATGCTACGCCGATGTGGTATATCTATGCGCTGATCGGGCTATATTTGTATATGCCGGTATTTTCGGCCTGGGTAGAGAAAGCTTCCGATAAGGCAAAACGCTGGTTTCTGATAGGTTGGGGTATTTCGCTGTTTATACCTTATCTGATGGAGTTTGTCTCGCATTATCTATTCGGAACCTGTTCATGGAATGCCTACGGGCTGTTCTATTATTTCGCCGGATTCAACGGATACCTACTGCTGGGCCATTATCTGGGGAAAGGGAATAACTGGTCGGTTGCAAAGACGCTGACAATCACTATTCCGCTGTTTGTGGTCGGTTTCCTGATCACTTTTAACGGTTTCCGCTATATGACTTCCGATCCGAATGTAAGCGAGGAGGGGATGGAGCTGTTTTTCACCTATTGTTCGCCGAATGCGATGCTGATGACGGCTGCTATCTTCCTGCTGGTACAGAAGGTACGTATTTCGTCTCCTTTGATCTGTCGCGCGTTGGCTAATCTGACAAAGTTGGGATTCGGAGTCTATTGCGTGCATTATTTCTTTGTAGGGCCTTCTTATCTGTTGACTCTCTGGCTGGGAATACCAGTGTCGGCTATCGTGCCTGTTTCGGCTGTCTTTACGCTGGCTGCGACCTGGGGATTTGTCTGGTTGCTGTCTAAGTTGCCTTATTCAAAATACATTATAGGATAAAGGCATTCGACAAATAGGGATCCGGTTTTGTACAAATGATGTTAAAACCGGGTGATGCAGGTATAACGTATGCGTATTACTACTACTTTTGTGTTGTAAAACATATTTATGTGACATGTTTTACTAAGAGATCGTTTTAAATAAATAGAAATGCGCTATGAAAAAAGTAGTTAGTAAATGCGTCAAATACCTGGAGATACTGGGTGAATATGCGATGCAGAAGTATGGAATAAAATAAAAGAAATCTTTTCAGTGTTAGGGGGATGTCCGTGAGGGTATCCCTTTTTTATTTCCATTTTTCCGGATTTACTTTATGGTTGGTAATAACCGTAAGGTATCAGCTCTTCTACTTGTTTGATCTCTTTAAGATAGCATTCGTTAAGCAAAGTCAGGCGGTTGGCTATTTTGTGTACTTCGCGGAAATTATGGTCTGTCAGGATAATTCCATGATTTTTGGCGCTTTCGGTCATAAGTATCCGGAGCTGTTCGGCTACGACAGGGGAGACGCCGCTGAAAGGTTCGTCGAGCAGGATATAAGGAGCCGGACTGAAAAGGGTAGTTTTGATTTCCAGGTAACGTTGTTCTCCGGTCGAGATTTCACAGATACGCGAGGTTCTGAGGCGGAGAAGCATTTTGTCGGCAAGAAAGCGTTTCCTGTCTTCCGGAGCGATACAAAGTTCTGCTATCTGTGATACTTTCAGATGTGAGGGAAAGGATGGATGCTGTGGCAGGTAGGCGATCAGTCCGGAGCGGAAGGCCGGCCCGTTTATGACCTTTCCGTCGATGCGGATAAATTTCCGGTCAGCTTTAAGTGTCCCGAAGATGATATTCAGCAGGGTTGATTTGCCTGTCCCGTTTCGTCCGAAAAGGGCAATGATGTCTCCCCGGCAGCATTTCAGGTAAACATCTGCCAGTATGGTTCGTTCTCCGAACGATTTAAGTACACTATCTATTTCAAGGCCTGTATGCATAGCTCGATGATTTGATTCAGTAGATTACAGCAGATGAACATGACGATAAACGTAACGATCCAGAGTTGATACTTGCTGATTCCCTGATTATAATAGAAAAAGTATTCTTCTTTGTGTGTCAGTTCCTTGTAGATATAATCGAATCCTAGTCCGACCGTAGGGATGAGGCGAAACCAGAGTTTGACGGAATCCATCATACTTCCGTTATATAGAATAATGGAAGTAATGCTACCCATAGATGCAAAGAGAAAACCGATCAGGACACTGAATTTTAATGTACTGAGGAAGAATGTCCGGTAAAACCGGTATTGTGTTTTCCATCTTTGCAGTTTATCCATAAACAGTCAGTCTATCGAGATAATTGATTTTCTGCTAAGGTATTCAAATCATTGGGAATGAGGGCAGGATTCTTTTTAATAAAGTATAAAAGGAAGGAAAAAGAAAGGGTAGAATAGCATTAACTACTCTACCCTTTGCCTTGTATATATCATTAAGTTGTTACTTTACAACAAATGTATCTTTCAGTTTGATATCTGTAGAAGATGCACCGATGCGGACTTCAAATTCGCCCGGTTCGACCGTCCATTCCATATTTCTATCCAGAATTTCGAGATCTTCGGGAAGAAGCGTGAAAGAAACGGTGCGGGTTTCTCCCGGTTGCAGGGAGATACGTTCGAAGCCACGCAATACGGATTCGTAAGCGATCACGCTGCTTACCTTGTCGCGAACGTAGAGCTGTACTACTTCGTCGCCGGCACGTTTGCCTGTATTGGTTACGTCTACCGTTACATGCACGGGGCTTTGCGAATAGGGAGTTTCCTGCTTGATAGCGAGGTTGGAGTAATTGAAGGTAGTGTAACTCAATCCGTGGCCGAATGGGTAAAGAGCGCCGTTTACACGGGTATTCCCGGAACCGTTAGGGCCGCTGAAGTATTGTCCGTCCTGCGAACCCGGCTTGAACGGGAAGTTGAACTCGATCTGTCCGATTGTTTTCGGGAAGGTTACAGACAAACGTCCGCCCGGATTATAATCACCGAACAGGGTTTGTGCAATGGCTTCACCGCCCAGCTGACCGGGGAACCAGGCTTCGAGGATAGAAGGAATATTGCGGTCTGCCCAATTAATTGTGAGCGGTTGACCATTGATAAGAACAAGAACGACCGGTTTTCCGGTAGCATGCAGCGCTTCCAGCAGTTGTTGCTGACGGCCGGGAAGATCGAGGCCTGTGCGCGACTTACTTTCGCCTGTGCAGCTTTCATCTTCTCCCAGTACGGCGATAATCACGTCGCAATCGGCAGCAGCGGATGTGGCTTCAGCGATAGTATTCTTTTCTTCGTCGGTCAATGGAGTCGGTACGATTTCGCTATCGGGCCAGTTGGCGTCTTTTATTTCGCAACCTTTGGCATAAGCAATTTCTACTTCATTACCCAGATAGTTTTTCAATCCATCATACACTGTGATGTTATCGAGACCTTGTGGGCCGTAACGGCTTATCATGTAATTGGTCTCTTTAGCCAGCGGGCCGGCAATAAGTACTTTTTTGGTTTGCCGTTTATCTAACGGAAGCAGATTATTTTCATTCTTCAGAAGGACAAGCGACTGTTGTTGCATATCGAGCACGAAGTCGCGGTGTTTGTCGGCACCTACGATCTTATCCGCTGCCTTGGGATCTTTTACATAGGGTTCATCGAACAGTCCGAGTTCGAATTTGACGCGTAAAACATCGCCTACCATACGATCGACGGACTTCATAGACAGTTTGCCCTCTTTCACCAGCTTGCGTACCGGCAGGATATAGTCGGCCGGATGGGTAAAGTTGGTACGTACGTTCAATCCGGCTTCAACTACCTGGCGAACGGCTTCTTCGTACGAATCGGCCACATGATGTTTGGTCTGTACGAACTCCACGGCTTCGCTATCGCTCACCACGTATCCACGGAAGCCATATTCCTGACGCAGCAGCTGGGTGAGGAAGTAATGGCTGGCTGTTACGGGTACACCGTCCCAGTCATTATAGCTACTCATTACACCTTTGGGATGTGCTTTCTGTATAACTCTTTTAAAGGGATAAAGATGGATTTCATGCAGTTCGCGGGGAGCTACATGCGGGTCGGTACGTACCGCTGCGTCGCGTCCGCCTTTCGGAATGCTGTATACAGCAAAATGTTTAAGGGTAGAAGCTACGCCGTTCTGCTGTATACCGGTTACCATCTGTATACCGAGTTCACCAACCAGGTAAGGATCTTCTCCGTAGGTCTCAAGTACACGTCCCCAGCGAGGATCACGGGCTACGTCGAGGATTGGGGCATATACGTTATTATATCCCAGTGCGTGGGCTTCTTTACCGGCAATATCTCCGGCCTGATGTACCAATGCACGGTTCCAGGTACTACCGATGCTGATAGGAGCGGGCAGGGGAGTAGCCCTGGTATGGTTCAGTCCGTGGATGCCTTCATTGGAGAAGTCGACGGGAATACCGAGGCGTGTTTCTTCGATAAACCAGCGTTGAGTAGTATTGATCGCTTCGGCATGATTGCTGAAAGGATAGATCAGTTCAGGCGTACGGCGGCGGGCGCTTCCTACTCCGTTCAATTGTTCGTCGATATTGGCGATACCGTCTTTCCAGATCTCATTTTTCCAGCCTTCCGTCGGAAGCGAGTCTTTCAGGACACGGCTGAAGCCGTAAAGGGTAGCCATCTGACAGCTCTTCTCTTCGAGGGTCATCTGATTCAGCAAATCCTGTACACGGGCATCGATCGGGGCGGAAGGATCTTCATATACGTCTTTTACGCCGTTCTTGTTGAGATCTATCCATCCTTTTTTGTAGATCGAGTCTTTGGCTTGCATGGTACCGGTACCAAGACAGATCGCAACTAGTAATGAATATTTGAAATTCATATTTTTATAGATTTATGTAATTTGTAGTAATGTAAAAACCGTATGGTCGGTAATCATTAGCGCAAAGGTAACAATTATCGACCATACGGTCAATGATTAGTAGCTATTCCGGGGTTTGTATTACTTTACATCCCACCACAGACGTGCGTCTATTTTGTTATATGCTGACTGTGCGTTATAGTTTTCTGTGTTCATGGAAGCTTCTTTCGATGGATAGAGGAAGCGTACTGGTGCATTTTCCTTATTCAGCAGTGCACCATTTTCACGGTCGTCATCGAATATAGGGAAATCTGTACGGCGATATTCAGCCCAGTTCTCATAGATCTGCAGGAAGCCGAGATGCAACCATTTCTGGGTAGCAATCTGTTCCAATGCCTTTGCCGGATTATATTTGAAGCTTGAAGCGGCCAACCAGCTGCCCAATGTGGCATCGGATACGTCTCTGTTGGCAATATTCGCGTCTTTTCCTTTCGGAGCATCACTATTTTTGTAATATTCGTAATAGTTCTGGATAGAAAGGATCACCCCTTTATTATAATACTCTTCAGCATTACCGCTTTTCAGGCCGCGCTGTGCTGCTTCTGCCAGACAGAAGTAAACTTCGGCTGCCGTCATACCGATTCCCACAGGAAGTTTAAAGTTTTTACGGAAAGTTACTGTGTTCAGACATCCGTAGATCTCAAACAGACGTGTACCGTCCGGGCCATTCACCAGCTTGATTGCTTCGTCGGCCGAAGAAGGATAACCGAGTATTTCCGTGCTGCCTTCGTAAACATCTCCTTCATCATCTGTTGCCGGCTGATAGAATACAACCAGACGAGGGTCGGTAGCTTCTTTCAACAGATTAACGGTGAATTCAGGGGGATACATATAATAACTTTGTGCCTTTGAATGACTTTCACGCATAGCACGCCAGATACCATCGGGAGCAGTGCTCTGATTATCCGTCTTAATATAGGTATTGTCGGCATTGGTGGTGATCAATTGGTCGAGCGACAGTTCGGCCAATACCTGTTTAGCCTTATCAGGATCTACATTCGAGATACGCATGGCATAGCGCAGACGCAGGGAGTTGGCAAATTTGTACCAACCGTTGCAGTTACCTTGATAAACGATATCCTGCTGATTGAAACCATCGTTCGACGTTGCTGTCTGGAAATAGGCGGCTGCCGACTTCAGGTCGTCGAGGATAGCGTAGTATATGTCTTTCTGCGTATCATATTTAGGACGGAAAATCACGCTTCCGCCGTACATCACGTTACGGGCGGTAAAAGCTTCCGAATAAGGCATATTTCCGAAGAAATCGGTAGCAATCGCCGTGTTATATGCTTTCAGGATCTTGCCTGCTTCTACATAGATCTTATATTTTGCCTGCTCTTCTGTCGAAAGGTTGGCATACATCTTATCTATTTCGGTCAGCGTACTCATACGTGTTACGTAATAGTTTTCCCAACGGGCCTTATCATCCTGAATATTCTGATAGAGGTTGACGCGGTCTTTTCCCGCCTGACGTGCAGTGGTCTGGATATAGTTTCCGATCAGTCGGAAGTTGTAATTCCAGGTATCGGCATAGTCTATTTCAATTGTTTTCTGAGCACCTTTGGTAAAAAGGTATCCAATCTCGGCCGATGTAAACCCATCGGGATTGTCGTGCTTCTCATCCAGTTTGCTTTCGCAGGAGGAGAATGTGATGGCAGTGCCTAAAAGCAGGCTATATAATATGTGTTTCATAAACGTTTTCTGTTTTTTATGATGAATGAGTTACTATGTTTAGAAGCTGGTATTGATAGCGAAACCAAAGCTTCTTGCTGACGGATAAGAGGTATATTCCACGTAGGGATTGGTACCGCCTGTACCCAGTGTTGCTTCCGGATTCACATTAGGAACATTCTTATAGATAAAGAACAGGTTGCTTCCTACCAACGAAACATTCAGGTTCTGCAAACCGATCTTTGAAACGATATTATTCGGAACACGGTAAGAAAGTTTCATCTCACGTAGTTTGATGTATGTATTATCATACAGGTTATCTTCCGATCCGGCGCGGTTGTAGCGGGAGTTGTAATAATCGGCTGCCGATACAATGATGTTATTCTTTTCACCTTTCTCATTTACACCGTCTACGATGATACCATCGTGGCGAACACGTCCGTCGAGTGCATTGGCCGGAGCTGATGCCTGATGATTGTCTAAAGCGATCTTCTGGTTGGTGTTCTTGTCGATATAATAAGGTTTACCACCGTATTCTTCGTCGCGTCCCCAAAGAGATTCTTTACCTGCACCGGATGCTTTCAGATAATTGTTGGTAAATGAAAGCAATTTACCACCGAACGATCCGTCGATATGTACACTCAGAGAGAAGTCTCTGTAACGGAACGTATTCGTGAAACCGGCTGTGAATTTCGGAGCTGCACTACCTGCATACGTAAATTCCGATTCTTGCTGATAGTTACCGTTCTTATCGACAACGATTCTTCCCTGATCGTCACGTACCCATTTACGGATAAATACGCTTGGAGTTGCATATCCCGGAACAGCTTTGAAGATAGCTGCGCTCCACGGGTTACTGATCTGACGGTCTTCCATTCCATCGATCAAAGAAAGCAGTTCATTGTGTGTATAGGCAAAGTTAAGCACGCCTTCCCAGCTGAAGTTCTTTGTTTCGACCGGAGTACCGCTCACCTGAAGTTCCACACCACGGTTACCGATTTCACCGGCATTCATTCTCATACCTGTGGCACCTGTTGAAGGAGCAACCGGAACGGTGATGATCTGATTCTTCGTTTTATTGGTATAGAACGCAAAGTCTAATCCCAAACGGCCATTAAGTATGCGGCTTTCCAAACCTACTTCCCATGAATAAGTCTTTTCAGGAACGACATTGGTCGGAGGTACGTCGGCTTTGAATTCATTGGTGATAATCGAGCTGTTGTATGATCCGTACTGATATTCAGAGTTCGTAAAGTAGATAGATGGTGTCGTGTTACCCACGATAGCGTATGATCCTCTTACTTTACCGTAATTGTACCAATCCGGCAGATCCAACGCTTCCGTAAATACGAAGCTCAAACCGGCAGAAGGATAGAAGAAGCTACGGTTACCGGCAGTCAGACGGGAAGACCAGTCATTACGGGCTGTCAAATCCAGATACAGGAAGCGTTTGTAAGCTAACTGGGCGGAAGCGAATACAGCACCGAGGAATTCACCCTGGTTAACTACCTTATCTCTACCTGCGGCTTTCGGGTCACGTTTGTTATTATTAGAAGAGAACATTCCGTTGTACTTCAATCCGTGGGATTCCCAGATAACTTTCGATTCTGTGATATCTTCACCGGAAACACCCAAGTTGGCGGACACATCGAAGTCTTCACCGAAAGCTTTATTGAACATCAACAGACCTTCTATATAATTCTTCTGATAATGGGCATCTTCCTTGCGGTAGCTACCTTCCAGCGTGTTCATATCCGAAGGATCTGCATACTTGGTAAAGTATTCTTTGTTCTCTTTATCGTCGCGGTAACGATCCGTACCCCCACGCAGGCGGAAGTTAAGGAAATCGAATATCTTAAGGTTTGCAGACAGAGAAGCGATCAAACGTTCACGGTTCTGTGTATATTCGTTCTCATTCTGCTGCCACATCAGGTATTTAATGATGTTATCGCGGTTTCCTGAGCTGATATTTGAGATATTATCGGTCAAGAAGTAGCCATCTTCGTCCTTATAATTGTCTTTCCACAATTGTGTGATCTCGTTACGAGGCATCGGATAGTTCGATACACGGTCGATACGTGTAGGAGGATTCTTTGTTTCTGAAATATTGAACGAAACAGATGCATCGAAAGTCAGTCGTTCGTGTACCTTGAAGTTACCCGAGAAGCTGAAGTTATGTTTATTCTGCTTGAAGTTTTCCAGGTAACCGCCGTAGTTCATGTTCGTATAGGCAAGACGGATACTGTTTTTATCCGAGCCATTGGTAATAGCGATACTATTATTATTGGTGAAACCGTCTTTAAATACGTCGCGATAGTTGTTTGGCTGTGGAGAGTAGGGGCGTTTTACACCATCCCACCAAAGCACTTCCGTTCCGTCCATACGCGGGCCGAAGCTGCGGTAAGTATCCCCGTTATAGATGGGTTGTCCGTCTGCATTTGTCGTGAAGTAAGGGTTTGTTCCTCCTCCGAACACGTTCTGGAGTTCCGGCATATAAGCACGCTGGTCGTACGTATAAGAAGTACCGACCTGGATACCTAAACCTTTACCTGAGCCTCCGCGTTTAGTGGTGATTACGATCACACCATTAGTTGCACGAGAACCGTACAAGGCAGCAGCGTTAGCACCTTTCAGGATAGACATCGATTCGATATCGTCCGGGTTGATGTCGTTAAGGGCGGAACCTTGCTGTGTTTCGCTACGTTCGCGACCAGCCCAGTTGGAATCAGTGTCGTTGATAGGTATACCATCCACAACGATCAGCGGACGCGTGTTACCTTCCACGGAGTTGATACCACGGATCTGGATCTTGGTACCTCCTGTTGGCCCCGCAGCCGTTTGCTGGATCTGTACACCGGCAGCCTTACCATATAATGAGTTGGCTACGTTCTGTACGGGAACTAACTGGATATCCTCCGATTTCAATTCACTCATAGCGTAACTCAGGGCACGTTTTTCTTTCTTAATACCCATAGCGGTTACTACTACTTCGTCGATCTTCTGGCTATCTTCCATCAATTTTACATCCAGAGTAGCTTGTCCGGTGTATTTGATATCTTGTGTTACATATCCGATGAAAGAAATAGATAGGGTACTTCCGGGAGCTACAGCGATGGAGAAGTTTCCATCCATGTCTGTAATAGTTCCTTCATTTGTTCCTTTTATGGAAACAGAAGCTCCGGCTACTGGGCCAAATGCATCAATAACTGTACCTGTTACTTGCTTTTTTTGTTGAGCGATGTTAGTTACAGCTTCCGACGTAGCTCCTGTTGCAAATACCTGACCGGTAGAACAGAGAGCGCCGGACAGTAAAATAAGTCCGATAGGTCTCAATACTTTTTTCATAAACAAATCTTTAATTAGATTCAAGAAAATTTAATTTCAATGCTGCAAATCTATTAAGGTGTTGTGTTAAAGCCGTATTAGAATCTGTTGATAGGATGGTAAATACTGTTAGCGACGGATTTTACCATCTATTTGACGGATATTACCATCATGCCCGTGCAACGTTTCGTTATTTTTTGTGTTCATTTACGAAAACAAGTCTAATACTAGCGGTATTACCTGTTGGGATTATCGCTTATTACCTTTTTTTATTGTTGCTTACTAGTTGGAAATAAGCTACATTTGTATGTAAATATAGTGTGTATGAGTTTTAAGAACCTTCATCAATTATTTTGTTGCCTCTTACTGGTATTTCCTTTATCGGCGAAGGAGCTTTACTTTCAACATATCGATTTGAATGATGGCATTACACAACCGTCGGCTATCTCCATCTATGAGGATGCGAAGGGCTATATCTGGTTTGGTAATGATAACTTCAATCTATACGATGGAAGAATTGTCCGTTCTTTTCGTCTCTCAACTTATATGGACGGTGTAGAGGATAATAATATCCATGCTATTTGTGGAGATAGCGAGTCGTTTATCTATATGTTGGCCAATAACCGGGTGGTTACTTACAATATACGTACGGAAGAGTTTAAACGTACGGATATTTCTGCGAGTACATTAACCTGGCAGGATGAGTATTTGTACTACTCATACAGAAATCAATTCTATCGTTACCGCCCCGGCGGAAGTCCCGAAAAGGTCTGTGCTTTCCAGGACTCGACGAACACGATAAAGTCTGTGCTTTTATCTGATGACGGTTGGCTGCTGGGTACAACCAAAGGTCTGTATAAATACTCCGGCGGGACTTTCCATACTCTATTGGAGAATGAGTCTGTTTCTTCCTTATTTATGGATGTACAGAACCGGCTATGGGTAGGAACCGTCTCGAATGGAGCTAAGGTGTATAACGACGGAGTATGGATCTCTTTGCAGGAGAACAGCCCTCTCTGTCCGCTTATCAACGATCAGGTACGTTGTATAAACCAGGATATTAATGGTAATGTATGGATCGGAACCTTTGGCGGGATAACGGTGGTGAGGCCTTCTTTGCAGGATTGTTACCACTTGTCCCATAAAGAGCAGGTATCGTGGTCGTTGCAACATTCGTCCGTTTATGCCATCCACCGGGATAGCCAGGGGGGAATGTGGGTCGGTACTTATTACGGAGGACTCAGTTATTTTAATCCGGATACGGAGAATTATACTTTTTATGGCATCTCACTGAGCGATCCCAATAGCCTGAATGGTTTCCTGTTCGGTAAAATGGCGGAAGATACGAAAGGTAATTTGTATATCGCAACCGAACATGGCGGACTGAACAGCATGGATCTTAACACCCAAAAGATAAAGCGCTTTGACTCCGGCCCTTCGCGTATACCTTGCCGGACAACGAAATCGGTCTGGTATGATGATGAACGCGACCGGTTATATGTCGGTACTTTCCAGTCCGGACTGCTTTGTTCCACTTCCTCCGGGCGTTTTGAACAAATAGGAGAAGATGTGTTGCTGGAAGACAACCAGCAGATAGTAACAGACCTTATCCCCTGGAAAGGTAACCTGATCGTCGTTTCGCAGGGTGGTTTGTACTTGCTGGATCTGGAAACGCAGAAACTTTCGCAGTTGTTTACCGACCCCGGGTTGCTAAGCCAGACCGGTGTGATTATCCGGGCTGCTTATCTGGATACGGAGGACCGGCTTTGGCTGGCTCCGGCTAACAGGGAGATTGTTTGTGTGAATATGGAAACCCGCCAGGCGGAAGAAATCCCTTCTGTAAAAGGAATGATAGGGAAAAAAGTAGTACAAAGCATTACCGGTGACGGCAAGGGAAACCTCTATTTTGTCGTAGTCGGTACAGGTGTATTGCAATATGAACCGGTAAATGATTTCTGGGCTTGCTATAACCAGGAGCAAGGGCAACTGCTCACGAATGAATCTTACAAAGTCTGTGTTACACCAATGGGACGATTGCTGATCACATCGATCCGTGGAATAACCCTGCTGGATATAAAGAAAGGGAAAAGTACGCATACCCTGTTGGGTATCTCTTCGCCGCTTCACCGGCTGAATTCAAACTGCGGCGTGTATATCTCCCCGAAAGACAGCACGATCTTTATCGGCGGTGTGGAAGGGCTGATATCGACAAAAGAGTCGAGTTTGTCCGCTGCTTCCGTTCCTTATACGATTTCATTCAATAGCCTGTTTATCGATAATACCCGTATCAAACCTTCTTCCGGTTCCAGTATATTGAAGGAAGGTATTGCCTATACCTCCGAACTGGTCTTACCTTACGACCGTAACAACCTTACGATCGGGTTTACATCCACCAATTACCGTTATGCCGATAAGAACCTGTTTGAGTATAAACTGGAAGGCCTCGACAAGCAATGGACCCGTACCCGGCTTCCACAGATAATCTATACCTCTCTGTCTCCCGGTAAATACCGCCTGGTTGTGCGTGAAGTAGGAGAGGGCAAACAGATTGCGATAAATATCCGGATACGTCCTCCTTTCTACGCTTCTGTTTATGCTTTCGGAATTTATGCTTTGCTGACCATCTTATTTCTGGTCTGGCTTATCCGCTTCAACCGGAGCCGTGCCGTATTGAAAGCTTCATTGGAAATGGAACACAGGGAGAAACTGCGTATCGAGAAACTGAACCAGATGAAGCTGAAGTTCTATATCAATATATCTCACGAACTGCGTACCCCGCTTACTTTGATGGTCAGCCAGATCGACCTGATCCTGCAAAACTACGATTTAGGGGGAACGTTCCGCAACAAGTTGCTAAAGGTTCGCCAGTATACCGGACAGATGCAGCAGCTGATTACGGAAGTGCTTGATTTCCGTCGTCTGGAACAAGGTAAAATGCCCTTCCATGCAAGTAAACAGAATCTGGTATCCTTCATACAGCAAATCTTCGACTCATTCCGCGATTACGCTTCGATGAACCAAATCCAGTATAAACTGGAAACGGCGGAGGAGAATATCCCTGTCTGGTTCGATGCGGCACAGATCCGGAAAGTATTCAATAATTTGCTGTCGAATGCCTTTAAGTTTACGCCGAAGGAGGGTAGTATCACCATTACTATTATACAGAAAAAGGATCTAGCGGAGATACGTATCTCCGACACTGGCTCTGGTATTCCCCAGAGCCAACAAGATCATATTTTCGATCGTTTTTACCAGGCAGACAATGCTTCCGGCGTCTCTCTTTCCGGCAGTGGTATCGGGCTGGCACTGACCCGCGAAATCATATTGCAACACAAAGGTACGATCGAAGTGCGTAGCGAATTGGGGAAGGGCACGACCTTTATCGTTACCCTTAAACTCGGCGAACAGCATCTGACGGAGGAACAAAAAACGAAGGAGACTGTCCCGGTCGATATCCTCCCCGTGCAACCACAATATACTGAGGAAGAAGTTATACTTTCCGAACCTGTTGAAGAAGCTTCGCCGGAAATGAAAGAGAATGCACTCTCTGTCCTGATCGTGGAAGATAATGAAGATCTGTTGCAGGTATTGGAAGAAGCCTTCTCCATCAAATATAAGGTATATAAGGCCGGAGATGGTGAAGAAGGTATCCGCGTTGCCGAAGAAATGCAGCCGGATTTGATTATCAGCGATGTGATGATGCCCGGTCTGTCGGGGATAGCCATGTGCCAGCGGTTGAAGAAGAAGTTCGAGACATCGCATATCCCGATCCTGCTGCTTACTGCCCGTACCGATCTGGAGAGTGCTTTGGAAGGGATGAAATGCGGTGCCAGCGATTACATAATGAAGCCGTTCAACCTGGAACTGCTCCTATTGAAATGTAATAACGTGATCAATACGTTGCGGCGTCAGCAGGCACGTTTCCGTACCGAAGCAGAGTCGGCTCCGACCGATCTGGCAACCAACCGTCTTGACCAGCAATTGCTGGAAGACTCTGTCCGGATCATTGAGGAGAATATGGAGAATAAAGACTTCAATATCGACATGTGGTGCCGCCAGATTGCCATCGGACGTACCCGTCTCGGGGGAAAGATCAAAGCGATAACAGGCTTGACCCTGAATGATTTCATCCTTCAGATAAAACTCCGTAAATGTGCTTCCCTGCTGGAGAACAGCAATCTGACTATCTCGGAAATAACCTGGAAAGCCGGCTTCTCAAGCCCCGGTTATATGGGTAAATGCTTTAAGGAATACTTCGGGGTGACTCCGATGCAATATCGTAATGCTAAAAATAAAGGCCGCTCCGTATAAAACGGAACGGCCTTCTGTTATCCTATATCAGGCATGGGATCTTATACCTTTTATTATACGTTGAAACGGAAGTGCATGATATCGCCATCCTGTACAACATATTCTTTTCCTTCCACGCTCATCTTTCCGGCTTCCTTCACCGCAGCTTCAGAACCGTAGCTGATAAAATCGTCGTATTTGATTACTTCGGCGCGGATGAAGCCTTTTTCAAAATCCGTATGGATCACGCCGGCACATTGCGGAGCTTTCCATCCTTTTTCGAATGTCCAGGCACGTACTTCCTGTACACCGGCAGTAAGGTAAGTTTGCAGGTTCAGTAAGCTGTAAGCCGATTTGATCAAACGCGCTACGCCTGATTCTTCCAACCCGATTTCCTGAAGGAACATCTGGCGTTCTTCATACGTCTCGAACTCGGCAATTTCACTTTCAATCTTGGCGGCTACCACCAGGATCTCTGCGTTTTCGTCTTTTACCGCTTCGCGTACGGCGTCTACATATTTGTTACCGTTTACGGCGCTGGCTTCGTCAACGTTGCATACATACATGACCGGTTTGCTGGTCAGCAGGAACAGTTCGTGGGCGATCTTTTGTTCGTCTTTAGTATCGAAAGTAACCGTACGGGCACTCTTTCCTTGTTCGAGGGCTTCTTTGAATTTTACCAGAACTTCGTAAGCTTGCTTGGCCTGTTTGTCGCCACCTGTCTGAGCCTGTTTCTGTACTTTGGCAATACGGCTGTCTATTGTTTCCAGGTCTTTGATCTGAAGTTCGGCATCGATAATTTCCTTATCGCGTACGGGATTGACATTG
The DNA here is from genome assembly GCF_000969845.1 of Parabacteroides sp. HGS0025. Lineage (NCBI taxonomy): Bacteria > Pseudomonadati > Bacteroidota > Bacteroidia > Bacteroidales > Tannerellaceae > Parabacteroides > Parabacteroides sp. HGS0025. The sequence continues at coordinate 999,383 of NZ_KQ033903.1, read as the reverse complement.
CCGTCCACGTGCACGATGTTCTCATCGTCGAAGCAACGCAATACGTGCAGGATCGCATCTGTTTCGCGGATGTTTGCAAGGAACTTGTTTCCTAATCCTTCTCCCTTGCTGGCACCTTTTACCAGACCGGCGATATCGACGATTTCTACCGTAGTGGGGACGATGCGTTGCGGGTTGATCAGCTCTGCCAGTTTGTTCAAACGTTCGTCGGGAACGGTGATCACACCCACATTCGGTTCGATCGTACAGAACGGGAAGTTTGCTGATTGTGCTTTTGCATTTGATAAGCAGTTGAAAAGAGTGGACTTCCCTACGTTAGGAAGACCTACGATGCCACATTGTAAAGCCATAAACTATTATGTTGTTTTTATTATTTTCAGTCGGCAAAGATAGCTATTCTTTCTCGTATATTCTTCATGAACAGGGAATATCGTGTGTTTTATCTGTATGAGGGATCGATAACCAAATTGTTTTTGAAAACAACTGTCACACTATCACTAATATTATTGTATGACTTGAAATATAAAGCATAAAAGGAGTGATGGTTGGCAAATTCAACTATCACTCCAACTATCACACTATCACTGAAATTTCGTTGGATAAGGATGTATTTTGATAAGGTATATGACTTATTTTCAGCGGATAAGGCAGATATTTATATTGAGACCCGGGTGTTGGCAGTTGCTACACCCGGGTCTCGATACTCTTGAGATGGGGGTCTGAAAGGCGGTAAAAAGGGGGCGTCGGGAACCTTTTCTGCTTATTTACGTGAAAAAAGGTCGTGATGTAGTCCTTTTTAGGCAGGGAACTTCGTAAAGTTTCTGCTTAATGTGCTTCCAGCCAGTTCGCTCCCTCGCCACAATCGGCAATCAGTGGAACTTCCAGCTTGATGGCGCCTTCCATCTCCTCGAGGACGATCTGTTTTACTTTTTCTTGTTCTTCTTTCAGTACATTGAAGTTAAGTTCGTCATGTACCTGAAGGATCATTTTGCTTTTCAGGCCTTCCGCTTCAAAACGTTTGAAGATAGCTACCATAGCCACCTTAATAATATCGGCGGCACTTCCCTGGATAGGGGCGTTGATCGCATTTCGTTCGGCATATCCGCGGACTATCGCATTGTGTGACTTGATATCCGGTAGGAAACGTTTACGTTTATAGATCGTTTCTACATATCCTTTGTCACGGGCTACTTCGATGCTTTCATCCATGTAATCGCGTATGCCCGGATAGGATTTGAAATAACCGTCGATAAGCTCTTTTGACTCCGCCCGGGGAATATTGAGCCGTTCGGCCAGCCCGAACACCGAAATGCCGTAGATGATCCCGAAATTGGCCGTTTTAGCCTTGCGGCGCATATCGCTGGTCACTTCTTCGACCGGGATACCGTAAATCTTAGCAGCCGTTGCCGCGTGGATGTCGGCTCCGCTGCGGAAAGCTTCGATCATATGTTCATCTTTGCTCAGATGCGCCATGATGCGGAGTTCGATCTGCGAATAGTCGGCAGAGAAGAAGATGCAATCTTCATTGTCGGGGATGAATGCCTTGCGGATCTCACGTCCCAGGTCGTCACGGATCGGGATGTTTTGCAGGTTGGGGTTCGTAGAGCTCAAACGGCCGGTCGAAGTCACTGTCTGGTTGAAAGAAGTGTGCACTTTGCCTGTCTCCGGCCTGATCAGTTCGGGCAGGGCATCGATGTATGTGCTCAACAATTTCTTCAGTCCGCGGTACTCCAGTAGTTTGCCGACGATAGGATGTTTGGAGCGCATTTTCTCCAGAATATCTTCGCTGGTGCTGTAGCTTCCTGTTTTTGTCTTTTTGGCTTTCTCTTCGATCTTAAGCCGCTCGAACAGGATTTCGCCGACCTGTTTCGTCGAGTTGATGTTGAATTTTACTCCTGCCAGTTCGTGGATCTCTTTTTCCAGCTTGTTCAGTTCGCCGGTCAGTACATCCGACGATTGCTTCAGGGCAACCGTGTCGAGCTTGACACCTGTTTCCTCCATTTCTGCCAATACATATATTAAAGGCATTTCGATATCGAAGAAAAGCGATTCGAGTCCTTCCTTCTTTAACTCGGGGGCAAAGTAGTTTTTCAGCTTCAGGGTGACGTCTGCATCTTCGGCCGCGTATTCCGCGATCTGGGCGATGGGGACATCTCGCATGGATAACTGGTTCTTCCCTTTGGGGCCGATCAGCTTCTCGATAGGGATGGTTTTATATTTGAGATAAGTATCCGCGAGGTAGTCCATCCCGTGACGGAGTTCCGGGTTCAGCAGGTAATGGGCGATCATCGTGTCGAACAGCGGGCCGGCTACCCGGACGCCATACTTGCGGAGAACGAGAATATCGAATTTTATGTTTTGTCCAATTTTTAACGATTGGGGATTTTGCAGGGCAGGGGAGAAGTGGGCGATCACTTTTGCCGCTTCTTCCGCATCGGCGGGAACGGGGACGTACCAGGCCTCATTTTCCTTCACGGCGAACGACATCCCGACCAATCCGGCAGTAAGCGGATCGATGCCATCGGTTTCCGTGTCAAAAGCAAAAAATTCCTGACTCAATAAAAAACGGCCTAAATTCTTCCTTTTCTCTTCATTATCAACGAGATGGTAAGTGTGGGGGATCGATTTTAAGTCCGCGAGAGTCGAATATTTTGGAACGCTCGGCTCTTCGGGCGCAAATATATCAAACAGAGAGCCTTGAACAGGGCCTTTCGCAACCTTGGCCGGAGCGGGCTTTTTCTCCTCGGCTGTCAACTTGTTAATAAATGTTCTGAATTCTAATTCTGTGTAAATCTCAGTCAGCCGGGCTTCGTTCGGTTTTTCGCGGACGCATTTCACGGCGTCGAACTGGATGGGGACATCCGTCTTGATCGTTGCCAGGAATTTGGAGAAGCGGATTTGTTCCACATTCTCCGTTACTCTTTTTTGGAGTGCGCCTTTCAGCTTGTCGGTATTCTCTAACAGTTTTTCGATCGAGCCGTATTCTTCGAGTAATTTCTGTGCTGTCTTTTCTCCCACACCCGGACAACCCGGAATGTTGTCGGAGCTGTCGCCCATCAGACCAAGCAGGTCGATCACCTGGTCGACCGAAGTCAGCGAGTATTTGTTCAGCACTTCTTTCACTCCCATAATTTCGTAGTCGCCTCCGAACTTGGGGCGGTACATGAATATATGATCGGATACCAACTGGCCGTAGTCTTTGTCGGGTGTCATCATAAAGACATCGAAACCCTCTTTCTCCGCCTGCTTGGAGATGGTGCCTATCACGTCGTCCGCTTCGAAACGGGGGACTTCCAGGATAGGGATATTGTATGCTTCTATAATATCCTTAATAATAGGTACGGATTGGCGGATCACTTCCGGTGTTTCTTCGCGCTGTGCCTTGTACAGTTCGTAGGCCTCATGACGGAAAGTCGGCCCTTTGGGGTCGAAGGCCACGGCAATATGCGTCGGATTTTCACGTTTTAAAACGTCTTCCAGACTGTTTATGAACCCGAAAATGGCCGATGTATTCATGCCTTTTGAGTTGATACGCGGATTTTTAAGAAAAGCGTAGTACGACCGGTAGATCAGTGCATACGCATCTATGAGGAATAACTTCATCTCTTTTAACACGTTTTAGGGTGACAATAGACGGTAAATGTACGAAAAAACTCGCTTACTCAATACTTTTTGTTACTTTTGCGAATCTTTGGATAGATTATGAATGATAGAACGAAAATAGAACAACCGGTTGCTGAAGAGTTTAAACGCTTTAACGAGGAATTTGCGGATTCACTTCGTAGTGAGACGCATAGATTGCAATCGGCTATTGACCAGATACTGCATGCCAGCGGTAAACATGTACGGCCGTTGCTGGTGCTGCTTACCGCTAAAGCTTGTGGAAAAGTAACCGATCATACGATCAATTCGGCCGTTTTCCTGGAACTGCTGCATACGGCTACGCTGATACACGACGATGTGATCGACGAGACCAAACAGCGTCGTGGAGTACCTTCCCTGAATGCTATTTTTGATAACCGTATCTCTGTGCTGGTGGGCGATTATGTCCTTTCTACCGCATTGATCCGTTCTATCCAGACAGGCAGCCTGCAGATCATAAATATCGTATCCAACCTCGGACGCGACCTGTCGGAAGGTGAGATCAAGCAGCTGGAAACAGCCGAAGAAAGCATTCTGGACGAAGCTTGCTATATGCAGGTCATAAAGAAAAAGACGGCAACGCTGCTTTCTTCCTGTACCGAGATCGGTGCTATTTCGGCGGATGCTTCACAAGAATTGGTGTTGAAATGCCGTAAGTTCGGTGAATACCTGGGGTACTGCTTCCAGATCAAAGACGACATTTTCGATTACTACAAGGAAATGAATATCGGAAAACCTACCGGTAATGATATACGCGAAGGAAAGGTTACTTTACCTCTGTTGCATGCGCTTGAACAGGGCAGGAGAGAGGAAGTGGAGTCTCTGCTGAAAGTGATCCACGAGAAGGATTTTTCTGCTGAGAATATCGATGCCCTGATCGAATTTGCCAAAGCGAACGGCGGTATCGAATATGCGGAAATGCGTATGAAGGAGTATCACGCCAAGGCGGTGGAAGTCCTTATGGAGCTGCCGGAGTCGGATGCCCGCGAGGGGCTTTTGCTACTTGCCGACTATATAATGGAAAGACAGAAATAAGTAAATATTCCAATAAAAAAGGTTCAACCCATCGATGGATTGAACCTTTTTTTATTCTCAACTGGCAACTTTATTTCCCCAGTCTATGCTCGATATCTTCCACCAGGCTGCTGGCTCCGATACGGAATAGTTCGCTGTTCAGCCAGTCATTTCCCAGAACCTCTTTCACGATGGTATAGTACTTCACTGCATCTTCTGCTGTACGCACGCCACCTGAAATCTTGATGCCGGCCTTATTACCTGTGATGGAATGGTACTTTTTGAGCACTTTACACATCGTATAAACAGCTTCCGGGGTGGCACCGGGATAACCCTTGCCCGTAGATGTTTTAATGAAATCTGCACCGGAATAGAGAGCCAGGATAGCTGCCTTACGGATATTCTCCGGAGTAACCAAAGCTCCGGTTTCCAGAATCACTTTCAGCTTGGCTTCGCGGCAGCTTTCTTTGATCTCCTGGATATCTTCGGTGAGCTCTTCGTAGTTCTCTTCCAGGAAATAGCCGAGGTTCATAACGACATCGATCTCATCTGCTCCCGACATGACGGCCATCGCTGTTTCCGCTATCTTTATCTCCATAAAGGTTTGTGATGAAGGGAAACCTCCGGCCACTGAAGCGATCTTTACGTTCTGGGCTGTCAGTGCCTGCTTCACTGTTTCGACAAAAATAGGGTAGGTGCAGATCGCCGCTACGTTGGGAACGTCGGGGCGCGTACCTTCGAAATCGTTCACTTTGTCCGCCAGTTTCCAGATGCTTTCTTTCGTATCGATACTGGTCAGCGACGTCAGGTCGATACAACCGTGTATCTGTTTCAGAACCTCGGGAGTGAAGTTCTCCTTTTCATGGTTTTCGAGGATCGAGTTGACGTGTTTGCCTACTATTTCCTCTGTCCCGGCGGGATCGAATTTACTGAATGCTTCGTGATATTTATCCATCTGTCCGTCGTGTTCATGATCGTGATCGTGATCATGATCATGATCATGGTCGTGTCCGCAGCTGCAATTGTGTTCGTGTGCCATAGGTTATAATTTTTTATTGTTCATATGTCGTTCTTTATCCCGGTCGGTTTTCTTCTTCAGATTCTTTTCGAATGCTGCTGTCAGGTTTACGCCGGTTTGGTTGGCAAGGCAAAGTAGTACCCATAGTACATCTGCCATTTCATCGCCTAAATCGCGGTGTTTGTCGCTTTCTTTGAAAGACTGCTCGCCGTAGGTGCGGGCCATGATACGGGCCAGTTCGCCTACTTCCTCGGTCAGGATCGTCATATTGGTAAGCTCGTTGAAGTAGCGCACACCGTATGTTTTGATCCAGTGGTCTACTTTCTCCTGGGCTTCCTGCAAGGTAATATCCGCCATCTTATTCTTTGTTTTGCGAGTCGATCAGGATAGTGACCGGCCCATCGTTCAATAACTCTATTTTCATATCGGCACCGAATGTCCCGGTAGCCACTTCCTTGCCCAGCTGAAGCCCCATCTCTTCACAAAAGGCTTCGTACATCGGGATGGCGATATCCGGTTTGGATGCATGGATGTAGGAAGGGCGGTTTCCCTTCTTTGTAGACGCATGGAGAGTGAACTGGCTAACCACCATTATCTCGCCCCCCGATTCGATCACAGAACGGTTCATAACCCCGTTTTCATCGTCGAAAATGCGCAGGTTGGTGATCTTCTTACATAGCCACTCGATATCTTCCTGCGTATCGCGGTCTTCGATACCTACCAGAACCAGCATCCCGTTTCCTATCTTAGATTTGACTTCTCCGTCGATCGTGACGGAGCAATGCTGTACACGCTGTATAACTGTCCTCATTTGTATGTTTACTTTAAACCATTTATTAATGTATTTGTTTTGGCTTCTCCGATTAATTCCTTCAATTCCTCGAAGCTGGCCTCGCGTATCCTTTTCACACTCTTATAGTGGCGCAGAAGCAATACTTTTGTCTTTTCTCCGATCCCTTTGATATTATCCAGTTCGGAACGTGTCTGGCTCTTGCTGCGCTTATCCTTATGGAAGGTGATGGCAAAGCGGTGTACCTCGTCCTGTATCTGTGTAAAGAAACGGAACATCTGGCTTTGTATCTGCATGCCGACCGTAATCGGGGGGAAGCCGAAAAGCAATTCGGATGTGCGGTGTTTCCCGTCCTTCGCCAACCCGGCTATAGGTATATCCAAATGGAGTTCGTCTTGTATGACTTCGCGTACTACTTCCATTTGTCCCTTTCCACCGTCGGTAAGGATCAGGTCGGGCAGGGGAGAACCTTCGTTGATGGCCCGCTGGTAACGGCGGCGTACCACTTCTTTCATCGATGCGTAATCATCGGGGCCGACCACTGTTTTTATGATGTATTTGCGGTAGTCCTTCTTCGATGGTTTCGCCATTTTAAACACAACGCAGGCGGCAACGGCATCGCTGCCTTGTATGTTCGAGTTGTCGAAACATTCGATATGCATCGGCAATTTGGGAAGGTGCAAGGCATCCTGTACTTCTTTTAATATACGTGTGCTGCGTTGTTCCGGATTTAATTTCTCTGCTTGTTTGAGGCGGTCTACTTTGAATTGCTTTACATTCATTTCAGACAGCTCTAGCAGCTTCTTTTTGTCGCCGCGCTGGGGTACCGTGAAGCTGACGTTTGCCAGTTCCATGTCCGGATCGAAAGGTACGATGATCTCCCGTGCCGTACTTTTAAAACGTTCGCGCATTTCTATAATGCCCAGGCTAAGCAGTTCCTCTCTTGTTTCGTCCAACCGTTTTTTATACTCGAACGTATAAGCCTGTACAATGGCCCCGTTACCGATATGCATGAAATTGATATAGGCGGAACGCTCGTTCTCGGCAATGGAAAAGACATCTATATTATGCAGCATGGGAGTAACGACCGTCGATTTCGAGCGGTAGTTCTCTATTACCTCATACTTCTCCTTTATTTTTTGCGCTTCTTCGAACTTCAATTCTCCTGCCAATACCTGCATCTCTTCATACAGATGTTTGCTGATCTGGGAAATATTTCCGCGTAGGATCTCTTTTATCTCGGAGATATTCTGCCGGTATTCATCCAGGGATTGCAATCCTACACAGGGGCCTTTGCAACGTTTTATGTGATACTCCAGGCAAACGCTGTATTTCCCTTCGGTAATCGATTCCGGTGTAAGCGGCAGTTTGCAGGTGCGCAACGGATAGAGCTCTTTCAGCATTTGCAGCATCACCTTAGCTGTGTACACGGAAGGGTAGGGCCCGTAGTACTGCGAACCGTCCCGCACGATATTCCGGGTCTGAAATATGCGTGGAAAGTATTCGTTCTTTACGACGATAGACGGATATGTTTTGTCGTCTTTCAGCATCACGTTATATCGTGGGCGATACTGTTTGATCAGGTTGTTCTCGAGCAATAACGCATCCTCTTCCGTATCGACTACAATGTATTTGATGTCGCGTATTTGCTTCACCAATACACGCGTCTTGTTGCTGTCGTGTTCCTTGTTGAAATAGGAGGATACACGGCGCTTCAGGTTCTTAGCCTTGCCTACATAAATGATCGTACCCTTGTCGTCGAAGTACTGGTAGCACCCAGGCTTGTCCGGCAGGATCGAAAGGATCATTTTTATATGTTTATCGGTTTCTGAACTCATCTTGTTTAATTGTTTCTGGCCTATTCCCAGTGTTTTACCTTCTTTTACCTAAAGTAAATGTTTCACGTGGAACAATTCGCGTTTTATCTTCCGAGCAGTACCAGCAGGATGTTTATATCGCTTGGGGAGATACCCGGGATACGGCTTGCCTGAGCAATCGTATCAGGGTCTATCTTCGTCAGCTTTTGACGTGCTTCCGTGGATAAGGACTGGATCGAATTGTAGTCGAATTTGCCTTTGATATGGATATTCTCCAAGCGGTTTATCTTGTCTGCGATGATCTGTTCGCGCCGGATGTACCCGCTGTACTTGATCAGGATTTCTGCCGCTTCGATAATCTCTTCTTTACGTGAAACGGGAACCTTGTCCAGTTCTGCGCGGAGTGCCGGAACGAGGGTGGCAATACTTTCCATCGTGAGCTGCGGGCGAAGGATCAGGTCGATCAGTTTGCAGCCGTGAGCGAGTGGGGTAGTACCCAGTGCTTCTAATCCGTCGTTGATGTATTGCGGCTTCACAGAGTAGTTTTCTGCAAAAGCAATAATAGCGTCTCTGTGCTCTTTTTTCTCTTTTAGCAGGTCGTAACGGTCTTGTTTTGCCAAACCTATTTTGTATGCCTTTTCTGTCAGGCGCATATCTGCGTCGTCCTGGCGGAGCAGGATACGGTATTCTGCGCGGGAGGTAAACATACGATAGGGCTCGTCCACTCCTTTGGTTACGAGGTCGTCGATCAGTACACCGATATAGGCTTCGTCGCGGCCCAATACAAACGGTTCACCGCCGTGGCAATTGATATGTGCGTTGATACCTGCAATCAGTCCTTGTCCGCCTGCCTCTTCATAACCGGTGGTTCCATTGATCTGTCCTGCAAAGAACAGGTTCTTGATCTGTTTTGTTTCCAGGTTGTGATGCAGTTGGGTAGGGTCGAAGAAGTCGTATTCGATCGCATATCCCGGACGGTAGATCTGAATGTCCCTGAAGGCCGGGATAGCTTGCAGGGCACGCAACTGGATATCTAATGGGAGAGAGGAGGAGAAGCCGTTCAGGTAGTATTCCTGTGTCGTTTCGCCTTCCGGTTCCAGAAACAGTTGGTGCTGCGTTTTATCTGCAAAGGTCACGATCTTTGTTTCGATACTCGGGCAATAGCGCGGGCCGATACTCTGGATCTGTCCGTTGTACAAGGGAGAGTCGGGGAGGCCTTCGCGCAGGATCTCATGACAAGCTTCATTGGTGAATGTAGTCCAGCAACTAAGCTGTTTTAAAGGGCGCGGCTGGAAATCGAGATAGGAGAATTTATGGAAGTCGTTCTCTCCCGGTTGTTCCCCCATTTCATCGAAATGGATGCTGCGGCCGTCAATACGGACAGGGGTTCCTGTCTTCATACGTTCGGATCTGATGCCTGCGGATACCAGCTGTTCGGTAAGTCCGGTTGCAGCGGGTTCGGAGATACGTCCGCCGCGTATTTGCGTGCGTCCGATATGCATTAATCCGTTCAGGAATGTTCCGTTGGTCAATACAACGCTTTTGGCTCGGAATTCCACGTTCATGCTGGTTTTTACACCGCAGACCGTGTTTCCGTCGAGTAATAATCCCTGAACGGTGTCTTGCCAGATATACAGGTTCGGAAGGTTTTCCACGATCCCCCGCCAGCAGTCGATGAAGCGGGCACGGTCGCTTTGTGCACGCGGGCTCCACATGGCCGGGCCTTTGCTCCGGTTCAGCATACGGAACTGGATGGCCGTGCGGTCTGTAACAATTCCCATATAACCTCCCAACGCATCGATCTCACGGACGATCTGTCCTTTAGCGATACCGCCAACGGCCGGATTGCAACTCATTTGTGCAATCTTGTTCATGTCCATAGTGATAAGAAGCGTTTTCGAACCCAGGTTGGCGGCTGCTGAAGCGGCTTCACAGCCCGCATGACCAGCACCTACCACGATCACATCGTAATTGAAAGTCATTGTCGTAATTATCTTTGTTTCTTTTGCAAAGATAGTCATACTCCGCCTTTTACTCACCATCCCGAAGGATATTTTGCTTATGCTTAGTTTCGTTATAGAATTATAATTCTTTCAGTACATCCATCACATAGTTCCGCCGTTGCCGTGAGATAGGGACAGACGAGCCGTCTTTCATACGGATATATCCCCCGTCGCTCTTGATGAAGCTTTTGATTTCATCTAGGTTGATCAGGTGGGATTGGTGTACGCGCAGAAAGTTATGGGGCGTTAGCAGTTCGTCGAAGTCTTTTAAGGTTTTGGAGACAACCAGTTTCTCCCCCGTTTTTAAATAGAAGGTGGTATAGTTGCTTTCCGATTCGCAGCGGATAATCGAACCGATCTCCACAAACTCTATTTTGTCGGCTACGGACAATGCTATTTTCTTTTGTTTATCCAATACCCGCGTGTTTTGGAGAAGGTTTTGCATCCGTTTGTTCTCCTGTTTTTGCAGGACGACCTGGACGGCCTTCTCTACGGCATGTGCCAGCTCTTCCGGGTCGATCGGCTTCAGCAAATAATCGAGTGCGCTGAAGCGGATCGCCTGGATCGCGTAGCTGTCGTAGGCGGTTACAAAGATCACCTCAAAAGGAACATCCGGAAGACTTTCCAGCAGGGAAAAACCGGTATCGTCGCCCAGCCGGATATCCAGAAAAAGGATATCCGGTTTGACTTCGGGTAGCACGGTGCAAGCTTCCGTGACAGAGCTGCAAATGACCGATATTTTGATTTGCGGACAGTAGGTTCCGAGCATGCGGAGCAGGTTCTCCCGGTTCCCCTGCTCGTCATCTACAATCGCTGCGGTAATCTTTGTTTCCATATTTCGTCTTATAAAGGGATGGATAACCGGACATGGCAACCGGAAACGGCTTCTTTCTCCTGCCTGTTTTCGATCGTGACGCCGATTTCCGTATTGTACAAAGTCTTTAATATCTCGAATTCGTTAGTGACGGCACGGATACCGAAACCACCGTTCGCCTCTGTCCTCAATCCCGGGCCATCATCCGTAATGTCGATTATCAACAACTGGTTTTGCAAAGATAATCGAATTGTGATTTCCCCCGTACCGCGCGGAGCGATTCCATGTTTAACCGCGTTCTCAACGAAGGGTTGTATCAGCATTCCCGGAATCTCGATCGTATCCGGTTCGATGTTCTCGTCTACTGTCAGCGAGTAAGAGAAGGGGAAACGAAGTTGTTCGAGTTTTAAATAGAGCTGCAACTGTTCGATCTCATCCGAGAGAGGAACCAGTTTCTTTTCGGATGTTGCCAGTACTTTCCTGAGCAAACGTGAGAAATCGATCAGGTATTTGTTTGCTTCCTGGTTAGCCGATCGATTGATCAGGTTCTGTATCGAGCTTAGTGCATTAAAGATGAAATGTGGGTTCATCTGGGAACGGATCGCACGGAGCTCGAGTTCGCGGATACGGCGGCGGTTACGTTCCTGTTTCTGTTTGTTTTTGTTCCGGAAATAGTATATGATACCAATGATTGCCGAGATCAAAAGCGCACCTAGAATACCTTCTTTGAATCCTTTCATAAAATCATTCAATGATTTGTCTTCTCTGTTCAGGTCTTTTTCAACTAATCCAAGGATTGGTTCCGTGTCTAAAATACTGCTGAATTTTCGATAGAGAATAGTCCCGTCTTCGCGCATCAGGATAGTAATCCAACCGACTTCCAGATTATAATTCAAATCGTGTGCTTGCTTCTCAGGAATGGCTTTGTATGGCTTTACTACTTCTGCATTACGACGTTCAAAATCTGCGTAAAGTTCGAGATGTACGGTAGAATCCAATCCTTTCTCCTTAAGGAGTTGTTTCAGGTCGAGCGCATTTTGAAGGTTTATTCCGTAGAGACCTTTGCTTGCTGATAAAAATAACAGGATGTATTTCCGATCGCTTCCTTTTACCAGATGCAGACTATCGGTTATAATCAGACCGGTCTCCTTGATATTCTTTCCTGCTTCGAAAGGTAATAGTTTATTGTATATTTTTTTTACATTGTTTGTCAAGCTGGTATCTGGACAGGAAGTGATAAAATCGTTATAATCCTCTTCTAGTTCAGATAGCATCTTACTGTACATTAAAGTTGATAGGTTTGCTCCGTTTACCAGATATTGGGGATAACCGGAGAGGATCTGTTTATTCAGGAGATAATCTTCCTGCGGAGTTAATTTTTTCTGCTTATTCAGACATAGATTGTCTGATTTGAGTTCCTGTTTTTTATGGATAGCATATGCGTACAGGAAATAATTGTAGCTTGCCGCATACGGTTTTTTCAGGCTGTATGCATAATCGATAATCGGATTGACCGATGCGAAGTGGGGAGCTTGCCAGTCAAGTAAGCTGCTTTTGTGCCAGGTCTCTTTATCGTCGGCATAGTAATATCGTTGTAGGATATATGCTCCTTTGAAATACTGTTCCGAGAGTTCGAATACTCTGTACCAATAAGGATCCATGTTCTTAAAGTCTTTCTCAAAAGCCGTTTGAAAAAGCGAATCGCGGGATTGGAAGGCTTTTTCCAGTTCGTCGGGAGAAGATCTGAAGTCATCGGTATTGTAGTAAGAGAACCGCCGGTAGTTGTATTGGAGGTTGTTTTGTTCATTTCCCCGTCCCTCATAATGGTAGGTATGTGTATTTGCATATACCTCTTTGTCCTGAGTAATGGAGTCTCCCGGGGTAAGCAACAACGTTACTCGTTCTCCTACCTTGTATTCTGTCGGATAAGCGATAAATAGTTTCTTGTGAATGGTCGAATCTTTAGATGCATTGATATCGAAATTGCTACAGGTAAATTCCGTATTCGGTGGAAGAGCGAATGAGGCATCGATAACTCGTGTACCCGGTGTTGTTTGGATAATCCCGTCTTCTTTCCAGCCGATGAGGAAATCATTGGCTACCGGGGTGATTAGCTCCTCCAGGTTTAACGAATCCCGTACAGATGTTTCCGAATAAGCAGGTAATCCCTCTTGTCTTACTCCGAAAGGAACATATGTTTTCGAATAGGAATAGAATGAGTCCTTTTTATCGGATGTAAGTGGTTTCCGGCTTTTCCGGTCGTACGTAACGCGCATAATTTGTTTGTTTGACGTATTATTATCAAAAGCGAAATCCTGCTGATAACGGCTGTCGAAATAATAAAAGCCTGGCTTCTCTTTGTCATTACGGCAATCATACAAGTTCCCCAGCGTATAGTCGATAGAAATGGACTTATCGGTTCTGTCTGCCACTGTTGCTTGTATAGTGATCCGACGTATGTTTTCCGCCCTCCAGGGAATTTCATCTTTAATCCCCGGGGCGACATAGGGATAATAATGGACAGCTTCGAGGGTTATCCAATCTCCTTTTTTCAGGGAGTCGGGATTGTAAGGGACGAATGTGTCCGCCCAGCCGTTCCATGTCAGGCATAGGAATAAAAATAAGAGTCTCACTTTCATAACTGTAAATTTAAATGAAAAATCCGATTACAGTTCAAAAGTATAGATGAAAGACTTTCCCTCGATTGAAAAATGAGTGAATGGCGGGTTTGGGTGAGAATCTGTCCCCAAAGGATATTTTGCCCGAAGAATTTAAAAGTAGCTTGCCTACGATTGAGGAGATTGAAAGAAATATGAAAGATTAAAGAGAATGCCGGGGTTAACTCTCCCGGCATTCTTCCGGCAAAATAGCCAGTGCCTTATTCTCATTTTCTTCCATGATCTCCCTCTCCCCCGGCCCCTTGTCGTTGATGCCGCAAAGATGGAGAATCCCGTGGATGATGGTGCGGTGTAATTCTTCGTTGTAGTCGGTTTTGAATGCTTCTGCATTCGTCTTTACCGTATCCAGGCTGATAAAGAGATCTCCCGATATTTTATTGCCGCTGGTGTAATCGAAGGTGATGATGTCCGTGTAATAATCATGTTGCAGGTACTGGCGGTTTACTTCCAGTATCTTTTCATCGGAACAAAAGATATAGCTGATATCTCCTGTTTTTTTACCGTATGTTTCTGCAACGGCCTTTATCCAGTTGCCTACTGCTCTTTTCTTGATGGCAGGGAATTCGATATCCTCTGCATAAAATGATATTGCCATATTGCTATTGTTATTCTTATTTTCTGATCTAAATGATACGTTAAAAAATATTAGTCGCGGTACTAATTCTAATTAGTCGCTATATTAATCCCGATTACCCGCTATAGTAATGACATTTTGATAACCGGTAAATCCTATTGGGCAAAGAACAGATAAGTCAATGCAATAGCTGCAATAGCCCCTACCAGATCTGCCAATAAAGAACATTGTATTGTATAACGGGTATTACGTATGCCGACACTTCCATAATACAGAGCCACGACATAAAAAGTCGTATCCGTCGAACCCTGTACGATCGAAGCCAGTCGTCCCACAAATGAGTCGGCACCATATGTATTCATCGCATCCAACATCATTCCGCGTGCTCCGCTACCGCTTAATGGCTTCATCAGGATGGTCGGTAATCCGCCTACGAAATCAGTATTGACACCCAGTGCGCCAACACCCACACGAATACCCTCGATGATAAAATCCATTGCACCTGAAGCGCGGAACACCCCTATCCCGACCAGTATGGCTACCAGATACGGAATGATCGTTATCGCTGTCTTAAATCCTTCTTTGGCCCCTTCAATGAACGTGTCATATACATTGATCTTTTTACGGATGCCGCTGACGATAAAACCGCAGATGATCGTAAACAGTAAAGTGTTTGCAAACAAAGCCGAGTAAAGCGATACCTGTTCCTGCTCCAACGAATTGAACAACCAGACCAACCCGCCTATAAAAGCAGCCAATCCACCGAAGAATAGAATAAGATTTTTCTGAAGAATATTGATCCGTTGCTTGATGCAGACAGCCAGTATGGCTACCAGTGTAGAAGAAAACGTAGCCAGCATGATCGGCAGGAAAACGTCTGACGGATTAGCCGCCCCCATCTGTGCCCGGTACATCATAATGGTGATCGGGATCAATGTCAGTCCCGACGCATTGATACAAAGAAACATGATCATCGGGTTACTGGCCGAGTCCTTCTCGGTGTTCAGTTCCTGTAGCTGCTGCATGGCCTTCAGGCCCATCGGTGTAGCCGCATTATCAAGCCCCAGTAGATTGGCTGAGATGTTCATAAAGATCGAACCTGTTACCGGATGCTCTTTCGGTATGCCCGGAAACAACTTACTGAAAACCGGTGCCCCCAGGCGGGCGAACGACTGGATCACTCCCCCCTTTTCACCGATCTTCATGATACCCAGCCAGAGCGATAATATCCCGGTCAGTCCGAGGGATATCTCAAACCCTGTTTTGGCAGAGGCAAAAGATGAATTGATAATTTCGGTAAATACCGCCGTGTCTCCGGCAAAGATCAGTTTCCCCAGTGCGACAACGAACGCGATAAGAAAGAAGGCAATCCAGATATAGTTTAAAACCATAGATCAATAGTCGTTTATTTTACTAAATGTTTTGACAAAAGTAGCAATTCTTCTTTGTATTAAAGGGCTGTTTGTTTAAATTTGACGGCTGATAAAGAAAATAATATACACTGGAATATGAAGATATTAGTGACCTACGACATGTTTCGTGAAGGCTTCACCGAGCTGGAAAGCAAATATGATGTAACTTTTCCCGCAGGAAGAGATTTTACGTATGAAGAAGTGATGGAGATGATCCCGGAGTATGATGTGTTATGCTCCATGTTCGACTTCCCGGTAAACAAGGAACTGGTCGACCATGCCCCGAACCTGAAAATGGTAGCCAACTATGCGGTGGGATATAATAACATCGATGTGGCTTACTGCCTTGAAAAAGGTATCACTGTTGCCAATACGCCTGACCCCGTCACCGCCCCTACCGCCAACCTGGCTTTGGGACTGATGATCGATACCGCCCGCCGTATCACCGAATGCGACCGCAAACTGCGTACGCTCGGTAAAGAAATGAAGATCGGCGTTCTGGAAAACCTGGGCGTTAACATCACCGGACAGACACTCGGTATTATCGGTATGGGACGTATTGGCAAAGCATTGGCCAAACGTGCAAATGCCTGTGGCATGGACGTGATCTATCATAACCGCCGTCCTCTTTATGTAGAGGAAGAAACAAAGTTGAATGTAACGTATGTTTCGATGGAAGATCTACTGGCAAAATCCGATTTTGTTTCCCTGAATGCTCCTTATACTCCCGATACCTACCATATCATCGGTGAAGCGGAATTGAAACAGATGAAGCCGTCGGCTATCCTGATCAATACGGCCCGCGGCCCGTTGGTGGATGAACATGCCTTGGTAAAAGCTTTACAGGACGGGACAATTCACGGTGCCGGTCTCGACGTATTCGAGTTCGGCGATTATCCCCTGCCGGAATTGCTGGAGATGGATAACGTAGTATTAACTCCCCACATCGGTACGCAGACGATGGATGTGCGTATCGTAATGGCCCGTACGGTTTGCAATAATGTGATCGGGTTCCTGGAAGGCGACCGCCCTGTGTCACGCGTCTTACGCCCATGACGGCGGCTTTTATACTGAGCGAGCTTCTCTCGATGGCTAATCCGGAGAAGGCCGCTTTCCTGCAGGGCTTCTTTAAGACCGGCCCCGGGCAGTATGCCGAAGGCGATGTCTTCCTCGGGCTGGTGGCTCCCCTGACCCGCAGTATCGCAAAGGCAAACAAGAAAATACCTCTGGACGAATTGCAGATACTGATCGAAAGCGAATACCACGAAGCACGTCTTTGTGCCCTGCTGATCGTTGTCGAACAGTTCAAAAAGGCAACTGAAGCCGAACGTAAGAAATTATATGACTTTTATCTCGATAATGCCAGGCGTATCAATAACTGGGATTTGGTAGATGTCACCTGTCCGTATGTGGTCGGGCTTTATTTGTTGGATAAAGACCGTTCGCGCTTGTATGAACTGGCAGAAAGCGAATGTCTGTGGGAACAACGGATCGCAATGGTTTCGACCGTTACTTTTATCCGTAACCGCGAATTCACCGACACGTTGGCATTGGCCGAAAAGCTGATGACGCATAAACACGACCTTATGCATAAGGCGGTTGGCTGGATGCTCCGCGAAGTCGGCAAGAAAGACCGGGAAACATTAACGGAATTCCTCGAAGAATACGCGACACGTCTCCCCCGTACGGCTCTCCGTTACGCTATCGAACATTATCCGGAGGAACAACGGCAGTATTTCCTGAAGAAGAAATAATAATTGATATCATGGATAATAGTAACAATGAGGTATTAATATACCGGTCACAGGATGGGACGATCAAAGTAGATGTTCTGTTTGAAGGAGAAACTGTATGGTTGACACAGTCACAACTCGGTACTTTGTTCGGAAAGTCGAAATCAACAATCAGTGAGCATATTAAGAATATTTTTGAGGAAGGAGAACTAAACCCGTCGGCAGTTGTTCGGAATTTCCGAACAACTGCTAATGATGGGAAAGAGTACGAAACTAACTACTATAATCTGGACGTCATCATATCCGTCGGTTATCGGGTAAAATCACAGCAAGGCACCCAATTTCGTATATGGGCGACTCAAAGGCTTCGTGACTATATTATTAAAGGCTTTGCGTTGAATGACGAACGTTTCAAAACGGGCTCTTCCATGAATTATTTCAGGGAATTGCTGGAACGTATCAGGGAAATCCGGCTTTCTGAACGGGTATTTTACCAGCAAATCAAAGATATTTATGCCACAAGTATCGACTATGATCCGACTGATGAAATGACACTTTCTTTTTATAAAGAGGTTCAAAACAAGCTACTTTGGGCTGTTAGTGGTAAAACTGCAGCGGAGTTGATCTATTACAGGGCTAATGCTTCGTTACCTATGATGGGATTGACCTCTACAAGTCATCCCGATAAAGTTGTTAAAGCAGATATAACCGTTGGAAAAAACTATCTGAATGAAGAAGAAGTAAGTATGTTGAAACTGATAGTCGAACAGTTTCTAGCTTTTGCAGAGGCGCAGGCAATGGCTCATAAACCGCTGTATATGAGAGATTGGATAGAGAAATTGAAGTTGGTTTTGACAATGAACGAAAAAAGTATTCTGGAAGATGCGGGCCATATCTCTCATCAATTGGCTGTACAAAAAGCCGGACAGGAATATACTCAATATAAAGAAGTGCAGCGTGCGGTAGAACGACTGAATAGTATTAAAGAACTGGATGAGGATGTAAAACGACTGAAAGGGAAAAAGACAGATACGGGTAGAAAAAATGGATGAACAAATAAAAGAGAAGCTTCGCCGGTGGGCGAAAGAATATAACGTAAGTACATTTATCCCGGACGACCCTGTGCAGTTTCCGCATCGGTATACGGAGAAGAAGGATATTGAAATATCCGCCTTTCTCACTTCCTGGATCTCTTATGGACGCCGGGAATTGATTCTGCGGAAGGCTAACGAACTGCATGATGCCATGCGTCCCAGCCCTTATCAGTGGATTATGGACGAGGGATACAACGAGTGGCCTGTTTGTAAGCCGGAGCCAGGTAAGCGGGATACGTTTTATCGCTTCTATACCTATTCCGATCTGCGGCAGTTGTGTGCCCGTTTGAAAGCGGTCTACGAGCAGTATGACTCATTGGAAGAGGCTTTGGCTGCCAGTCCCTACCCTAATCCGGTGACTAAAATACAGGATGTCTTTCGTGGCATTCAAGGTATTCCTGTGTTAACCGGCACTTCAGCCTGTAAGCGTCTGGCTATGTTTCTCCGCTGGATGGTTCGAAAAGATGGTATTGTGGACTTCGGTATCTGGGGTACTTCGATCCAACCGCATGAATTGATCATTCCTTTAGATACCCATGTTCACCAGATATCCCTGGAATTAGGGTTGACCGAACAAAAGGTCGCCACCCTTAAGACGGCTGTCGAGATTACCGAAGCCTTGAAGAAAGTATTTCCCGATGATCCGTGCCTGGGGGATTTTGCATTGTTTGGGTATGATATTAATAATCCCTCAACCGGAAGTGGTAAAACTCCCGGCCGAGAGAAGTGATCTATTTTATACAAACTTCATCTACAAATAAAAATGCCGGATTGCCGGGCCACATGTGCCAGGCTGGCAATTTCGGCGTTACTTTAGCAATGATCCGTACATAACGGGTTTCTACCTCGGAGAAAGAAAGTGAATGCGGGTAAATACCATCTTTATCTTCCTTTCCTAAAACCGGATAAGAGGCTGAAGCTAGTTTCCGGTATTCTTTCCCATCTTCCGAACACCATACTTCCAACCCGGTGGCATCCATTACGGCAGCTCCTTTTGATACGTTGACAGTCAGCGATACTGAAGAGACAGGTGTCGGCTTTTGCAGGTCGATGGTCAGATCCATATCTTTCAGGAAGCCGAGCCAGCGGCCGGTGTTGTAGTTCTGATTACCCAGTAATCCGTCGGTCAATGTGCTTACCCCAT
This sequence comes from Parabacteroides sp. HGS0025, assembly GCF_000969845.1. NCBI lineage: Bacteria > Pseudomonadati > Bacteroidota > Bacteroidia > Bacteroidales > Tannerellaceae > Parabacteroides > Parabacteroides sp. HGS0025. Next base: position 979,650 of record NZ_KQ033903.1, on the reverse strand, counting down.
TGAAGGTATAGTTCTCATGTGGTGCATTGGCCAGCCAGGAAGGTTTGAAAGTCGCTTTGTTTACACGGATATGTTCTTCAAATATATCACTGGTATCTTTGGTAGTAATGACAATGGCTTTTAGTTCGGTGTCTTCCTGTATTTTTAGGGGTTCCGTATAAATCAGGGAAGTAGTATCCGGCTGGCTTCCGTCTATCGTATAATAAATCGGGCGGTTGCCGATAGTGGAAAGGGAAACCTCAAGTGCACCCTGTACCGTGTCTGTTCGGAAGTTTTCAGTTATTTGAAAAACATGTTCCGAATAAGTATAATGCGATTTGTCATATACAGGAATCAAACGATACAAACGATCCATAAAAGCGTCGAAATCGTGTTGTTTCGGATCAGCCCAGCCCAATTCACTTAATGCAGCCAGACGTGGAAGGATCAGGTATTCGGCCCGTTCCGGAGTATCGATCCGCTCCGACCATAGACAGGCCTGTACACCGATGATATGTTTGGCGGCGGCTTCCGGTAATGTATCCGGGCAAATTTTGAAATCATAGACACGGCGAACACCCCGGTTGCCTCCCAGTTCTAATAACTGGCGGCCACTGAAATAGGTTACACCTGCCGGAGTCATAATGACATCGTGTTGCATTTCGGCTGCTTTGACGCCGTTTTCCGTACCTCTCCACGACATGACGGTTGCATTGGGAGCCAATCCTCCTTCCAATATTTCATCCCAGCCGATAATCTGACGTCCTTTGCTGTTGACGAACTTCTCCACTTCTGTCATAAAATAACTCTGGAGTTTGTCTTCCGCTTTGTGTTCTTTCGTATCTCTCCATCCGTTTTTATGGATCAAAGCCTGACATTTCGGACATTGTTGCCAGCGGTCACGTGGACATTCGTCGCCTCCTACATGAATGTAATGGGAAGGGAAAAGCTCAATAATTTCCGATAACACATCTTTTGCAAAACGAAGCGACTGTTCATTGCCAACACATAATACCTCTTTATGGACGCCATACGTAGTAGCCACTTCGTAGGGCCCTCCTGTGCATCCTAGCTCCGGATAGGCTGCAAGTGCGGAAGTGATGTGTCCCGGCAGATCGATTTCAGGAATAACGGTGATATAACGTTCTGCTGCATATTCGATGATGTCGCGTACTTCCTCCTGCGTATAAAAACCACCGTACGGCTTTCCGTCGAATTTCCCGGAGCCGTCATTCAGTAACGACTCTTTCCGTTTGGAACCAATTTCGGTCAACTTCGGGTATTTTTTGATCTCAATACGCCATCCTTGATCCTCTGTCAGGTGCCAATGGAAAGTATTCAAGTTATGGAGAGCAATAATGTCGATGTATTTCTTGATGAAATCAGTCGAAAAGAAATGGCGACCTACGTCAAGATGCATTCCCCGATAACGGTATTGAGGCTCGTCTAAAATCTGTACAGCCGGAAAACTTATCTCCTTTTGTGTCGTTACGGGCAGTGATTTGCGAAGTGTCTGTATACCATAAAATATACCGGCCTCCGAGTTTCCTGTGATGGTAATATTTTTCTTGTTGACTTTTAACCGGTAGCCTTCCGGTGAAGATGCAGCAGTACGATCCAATACGAGGTGAATACCATTGGAAGAACCCCTATCTTCTGTTACTTTTGTTTCGATGCCTGTCATTTCGCGGATATATCCGGAAAGAAAATCTGCTGTTTGTTTCAACTTCTGGTTTCCTTCCGGATATCCGATATGGGTAGATGTACTCAATATAAAAGGAGCTTCTTTGGCCGGAGTAATCGACTTCGGCAGAGGTACTACTTCATAGTTGCATGTAGCGATGGATTCTTTTTTATTACAGGAAAGTATCCCAAAGCAAAGCAGGATTGCTGTTATATAGAATAATAGTTTTCTGTTCATAATTGGATCAGTTTATCGGATTTTTTTAATATACACTTACCTCATCCATAAAAAACCAAGCCGGATAACCTACACCATAATGCCAGTCTGGACATAATCCGATCCCTTTGACCTCAACTTTGATGTATCTGGCCTTGACAGGGCTATCCGATTCTGCTTTTCCTCCGACAAATTTAACCTGCAGGTCGCGGTCTTCAGCAAATGTAAACGAGCCGAAAGGTTTGTATGTTGTATTGTCCGAAGAAATAGAATAGCTGACACTATGAGGTAATAAAACCCAGCCACCTAGTTGATGGAGGAAATCTGCTTCTATCTGGGTAAAACTTTTCTCTTCTCCCAAGTCAAGAATGAAAGCACCGTCTGTGCCGTTCCATCCTACCCAGCTTTCTACATATGTTGTTCCTCCGAACAGTTCGTCCGTCAGAGCTGTTTCGCCCAATATTTTATAACGTTCTTGAGGCGGGATGATCCAGGTGAGGGAAGCTCCGGAGGCTTTGCTTTGTTTGTTTTGCGGTAAGAATCGTTTCTTATACAATTCACAATATTCGCCGGGTGCGTTTTTGCGTTCATTCAATGACGTGACGCCGAACTGACGGGTACGCTGGTCGAATAGCCCGAGCAGTTCCCTGATCTTCGTTTTATCTGTACCGACCTGTGTACGGGCGATCTCGAGTTCCGAATATTGCAGAGGAAGGCGGGATAATTGTACGCGGTGCAACAATACTGTATCTCCGGCGACGGCTTCTTCGGCTTGGTCGAACAATTCGTTGTATGTTTTCAGCAAAACAGGGTTTAACATGCCGTTTTTATGAGATATCGGAGAATCATATATCCATAACGGTTGTCCGCTGGCCAGCAGTGCGCCTTGCATGATTTTCTGGTATTGATACAGATAAGGGGCGGCTGCTCCGTAATAACCATTCATGAAGGTCTGCATCAGGGAATCGGCATTCTGGTACGGATCCCACATTAATTTGCCGATCATATAAGCCCGCATTTCAGAGAAATCCCCACCCCGGATACCATTTACCTGCGAAAAGTGCATTGTTACATGATTTTTCTTGAATAGTTGGATGTTCTTTTGCAGGATATGGAAATTGGGGAACGGTGAGACGATGTTATCAAAATTGATGCCATAATCCCATACAAATATATTGTTGGATATCTTCGACCATCCTTCCAGTGCTTTCACAAAATCACGGCCGGAGGCATTGTCGGTTAATGGAACTTCACGTTTACAATCGATGTCACACAACATGATGTTAACGTTGGGTAGCGGTTTCACATGCTTGGGCGGCTGCATGGAATACAGATAAGCCAGTGTGGAAAATTCTTTATCTGGGAAACGTTCGGCCAGTTTATTCAGAAACCGGATCAGGTTACCGGAAGGTGAACCCTCGTACTCGTCTACTTCCTTACAAGCCGGACAGGAACAATTCGTGTTGTTACCGTCGTTCTGGCTGACCGAAATCATATTCATGTCCGGATGAGCTTTAAAGATCGAATCTAGCTGGCGTACAGCTGCATCAAATACTTTAGGGTTGGTCAGACACCATTGGCTGTTGTGTCCCGGACGATGTTCACCGTTGATGAATGAGTAATATTCGGGATGTTCCTTACCAAACCGGTCGGACGGCAGAATACGGTTGAACGTATGTACCCACATGTTTTCGATAAACATATCTTTCGGCTCTTCCAGGCGAAACCACAGTTTATAGATCGGATCGTCATTGTTATAACTGTAAGTCTGGCGGTAGCGGAATGCCGGTGTTTCTTCCCTGTGGATGGCGGGAAGGGTGATCGTTTGCATCGGAGTCAATGTATAAACCTCTTTTGCAAAATAGGATACACCCAGATATTGCTCCAGTAAGGTAACAACACCATAGATGGCGCCTTTATCTCCTCCGCTGGATATTTGCAGTTGTCCGTTTGCCGTCGTTTTCAGCAAGAAACCGTCTTCACCGGCTGAAACTTGTTTTCCGCCAATCAGGATATCCCCGCTTTTAGTCTTTGTATCGGAAACAATCGGAAGCGTAGCCTGGCTGATCCGTTTGACAAAGTCTTGCAGCAAGGTGGCTGCTTGCTTATTTACTTCATTTTTCTCAATTAATATGATACGTGAAGTGGCTTTGCCATTCTTCACAAGAGTTATCTGTGCTGATGTCCTGAACGAAAGACAAAGTAACAGCAGGAGAACGCTCATGCATTGAGTCAATTGTTTCATGGTAATTATTTGTATTTATGATTAGTCTCTAAAGCCGTTGGATGGTTTACCGTAAGTGTTGTCTTCAACCGGATATCTTTGCATGAACGGCCGATCATCAGCCTGAAGTCACCCGGCTCGATCACGCGGTTCAGCTTTTTATCCAACATAGACAGGTCATTCTCGTTTACGGTGAAGTGCAACTCTTTTGTTTCTCCCGGTGCCAGTGATATCGGTTTAAAGTGGATCAACCGTATAATTGGTTGGGTTACGGAAGCGATCAGGTCGCGTAAATAGAGTTGTACGACTTCATTCGCTGCATATTTTCCTGTATTTTTCACAGAGAAAGTAACATGGAAGGCTGTGCCTTGTGCCGCTTTCGTCACTTTCAGCCCTGAATAATCAAATTTAGAATAGCTCAATCCGTAGCCGAAGGGGAAAAGCGGTTCACCGGTCAGGTTGAGATAATCGTCGCTCCGTCCGGTCGGTTTATGACTGTAATTGAGTGGTAACTGTGCTTCGTCGATCGGGTAAGTGATTGGCAGTTTGCCCGACGGATTATAATCGCCGAATAAAACATCGGCAACCGCGTTACCTCCTTCTACTCCCGGATACCAGGCATTCAGTACAGCCGGAACCTGATCCAGCCATTCAGACATAACAACGGCACTTCCACCGATCAAAATGACAACAGTGGGTTTACCTGTCGCGGCAATTTTACGGATTAACTCTTCCTGTCGGCCGGGCAATGTCAGATACCCTCTGTCGCGGAACTCTCCTTCTTCAATGCCGGCGACAACGATGGCGATGTCAGACTCGCGGGCAGCTTGTACGGCTTGCTCGATGGACTGGTCTTCATTTTTCGTATCTACGTCCCAAACTAACCGGATACGTGCGTTTTTCGTATTCTCATAAAACCGGATACGAATGTCATATTCTTTCCCTTTTTCAAAAGTAAAAGGAACCAAAGTATGGCCGAAAGAGGTTTTATGTGGTTTGTCCACTAGCACTTTTCCATCAACGGTTAGTTGGTAACCGTCATTCCCTTCCAACCCTAACCGATATGTTCCGGAGACAGGAGATTTTAATTTCCCGTTCCATTCGACAGAAAACCAATCGACAGCCAGGCAGGAATCCGGGGCAAACAACGTCCAGGAGAATTGTACACGTTCGTCGATCCGTATTAAATCCGGCATTCCTTCATAGGAGATATTATTGAAATAGTGTCCTTCCAGTCCCGGTTGCCCGTCTGAAGTAAATAAATAATCGGTTGGAACGGTCAGGTATTCCGGGTTTACCCGCTTGCACCCTTCTTCGTAACTGATAACAATCTGATTTCCTACTTTATTTTTTAATCCTTCCAGAATACTTACTTTGTCTACTCCCGGTCCGCTATACCCCCCTAAGCGGGCTTCAGCAGCATCTTCACCGATTAAAGCAATGCGTTTTACCTGTTTGGATAAAGGTAAAACCTGGTTTTCGTTTTTCAATAATACAATTGATTTACGGGCGACTTCGAGCGCTAGCTCCCTGTGTTCGGCGCAAGCGTTCCATCTCTCTGCATCGTTTTCGTTGATATAAGGATGTTCAAATAAGCCCAAGCGGAATTTTGCTTTTAATACTTGTCCCACAGCCCTGTCTAGTGCTTCTTCCGTAACTAAACCATCCAGGCAAGCTTGTAAGAATGGTCGGTGTTCGTCGTAAGTTGTCTGGAAAATCACATCCAGGCCACCGTTAATGGCATCTGCTCCCGCTTCCGAGAAGTTATTGACAGTATGATGTAACTTATGGATGATACCGACGGCGTCTGCATCTGCAATCGTAAATCCGTCGAATCCCCACTCGTTCCTGAGTTTATCGATCAATAGCCAGTGATTGGCTGTACAAGGTGTTCCATCTAGCATATTATATGCTGTCATTACAGACTGTGACTTTCCTTCCTGAAAACAAGCTTTGAAAGGAATCAGATGCGTTTCTTCCAGGAACCGTTCGGTGAAGTGGATCGGGTTGCTATCCCGTCCTCCGTCACCGGAATTGACGGCAAAGTGTTTGGGGGTGGTGATCACTCCCATTTCTTCAAAACTTTTCACGAAATTGACACCCATACATGCCGAAAGATACGGATCTTCCCCATATGTCTCCTCCGTACGTCCCCAGCGTACATCTGTAGCCAGATTAACCACGGGCGATAATATTTGCCGGATACCGCGTGTTTTGGTTTCCATGGCGATTGCATGCGAAACTTCTCGTACCAGAGTTGTATCGAATGTGGCGGCTAATGCGATGGATTGGGGAAATGCTGTGGCACCCCCGCGTATCAATCCGTGTAAAGCTTCATCGAAGGCAATAATCGGTATGCCCAGACGGGTTTCTTCTACAAAATAACGTTGGATCTCATTGATTTTTTTAGCCATTTCTTTTGCTGTCAATTTCGGGTTGTATTGCAGCAATTGTTTGAGTTCCGGGTTACTGGCTCCTACGGTAGAAACCTGAAATCCGAAGATACCGTGGGAAAAGCGGTCTTTCCCTTTATCCAGATCACCTGGCATCATATATGTTTGCCAGAACTTCTCTTCGATCGTCATTCTCCCTAATAAATCCTTCACTCGTTCTTCTACCGGAAGTGACGGATTTTTGTAAGGTGGTATTTCACTGGCCGGAGCGAAAGAACAGAGAATAAGGATCGATAATAATAATAAATTAGTAGGTTTCATGATATTAAATATGCTTATTGTATTAAATACATATTGATGTCGCGTGCAAAATTCAGAAAAATTAGGTATAAAAGCAAACGATTAAGAGGAAAAAATATTAATTAATTAGTTGGGTATGACTGTGATGTTTGACTGTTTCGCTATCTTTTTGACAATTACTTTTAATGAACGTATAGTTAGACAGAAAGTTTTATTTATTTTGAAAATGTTAAATGTTTGACTTTGTCTATTTATGTAGATGTTGATATTCAATTCTTATTTGCGACAGAGTGTCTCCTGTACAGTAAATTAACATATCGATTTATTGCATTGAATATATTTATTACTATTTTTGCTAAACGACAAAAATAAATTAAAAAGTAATGCCTATGTGAAAACACTAAAATGAATGCCCTACTGGCTTCTTGTTAATTTTTTATAGTATCGGTTAATCTTTTAAACAAAAACGTATGAAAAAAAAGAGTAATAACATTACTTCTGTCAAGCATTTGTGCGTTGGTCTAACATTATGTTGCGCTGCTGTAGGCGCACAAGCCGCACCGACCGACAATGCAATGGAAACATCAAATTATGTTTCAGCTGTAACACAGCAAACAAAGAAAATCACAGGTGTAGTGGTGGATGAAACAGGTTTTCCTGTTATTGGAGCCAACATCATTGAAAAAGGAACTACCAATGGAGTAATTACAGACCTGGATGGGAACTTCTCCTTGGAAGTGCCCGATGGTGCTATTATTGAAATCAGTTACATTGGCTATACCACTCAGGAGATCCCGGTGAAAGGTCAGACCAATTTCAACATCAAGTTGGTGGAAGACACACAGAAGATCGATGAAGTAGTGGTTACTGCTTTGGGAATCAAACGTCAATCACGTTCCCTGGGTTATTCGACGACGCAAGTTCAAGGTGAAGACTTCACCTTAGCGCGTGACCCAAACTTGGGTAACGCGTTGTCTGGTAAAGTAGCTGGTGTTAGTGTGTCTGGTAATGCTACCGGCTCCGGTGGTTCTTCTCGCGTTATTATTCGTGGTAATGCCTCTTTGACAGGTAATAATATGCCGTTGTATGTAGTGGATGGCGTCCCGTTCAGTAATCAGAACCTGGGTAGCGCCGGAACTTGGGGTGGTATGGATATGGGTGACGGTTTGAACAACATCAACCCGGATGATATTGAATCGATTCAGGTATTGAAAGGAGCAGCCGCCTCTGCTCTATACGGTTATCGTGGCGGTAACGGTGCAGTCCTGATCACTACTAAATCAGGTAAAAAGGGTAAACCTGTTTCAATCGAATTCAATAATAACTTGACATTTACTGCTATTTACGATTACCGCGATTATCAGAAAGTATTCGGTCAGGGTACGTATGGTAGCCGTCCGACCGATATCAACTCGGCCAAGGCTTCGGAACAATCCAGCTGGGGTGAAGTTCTGGATGGCGGTAATGCCGTTAACTTCTTAGGAAATAATTATAACTATTCTTACGTCGATAACTGGGATAATTTCTACCGTACCGGTATCAATGAATCGGCTTCTGTCGCTATCAGCGGTGCAGCGGATAAGATCACCTATCGTTTCGGTATATCCAATGTGTATGAAAAGAGTATTTTGCCTAATGCCAGTAACCAGCAGCAGGGTATTAATTTGAACACTACGTACGATATCTTGTCAAATCTGCATTTGATGGTGAATGCTAACTATATCTTTGAAAAAGCAAATGGTCGTTCTAATTTATCGGATGGTAACGGTAATACCAACGCTTCTTTGATACACCGTGGTAATTCGTTCGATATCCGCTGGCTGGAAAGAGGTAGTGCCGATAGCGACTGGGGTACGGCTGAAGACGGATCCGAATTACTGGGTGGTACGAATATTTATTTCAATAACCCGTACTGGTTGCAGTATCGCAAGACCAACGATATGAACAAGAACCGTTTGACGGGATCTATGACCTTGAAATATGATATTACCGACTGGTTGTCTGTTCAGGGAGCTATTCAGCGTGATGGTTTCAATATGGACTTCAAGCAGGTACAGCCGACTGGTGCTGCTGCCGACCCTGCCGGTTGGTTGACAGAGTATTCCAAGAGTTTCTCTGAAATGAACCTGAACTACCTGGTTGCTTTCAATAAGGAATTTGGCGACTGGTCGATAGGTGCAACGTTGGGTGGTAACCGTCAGCGTACCATAACCAAACAATATACTCCGTCAGATGGTGGTCGTCCGTTTATTGTAGATGGCTTGTGGTCTGTTAATAACCTGGGAGACAAACGCGCCAGCAAGGATTATTCGGAATATCGTGTAAACTCAGTATATGCAACAGCCGATTTCGGTTGGAAAAACCAGTTATTCCTGAATCTGACCGGTCGTAACGACTGGTTCTCAACCCTGTCTCCGGATAACAACAGCTATTTCTATCCGTCGGTTACTCTATCCTGGGTATTTACCGATTCATTTGAAATGCCGGAATGGTTCACATTCGGTAAAGTACGTGGTTCGTTTGCTACTGCTTCTAATGGTACAGACCCTTATAAAAATCTGTTGCTTTATCAATTAAGAAATTATACGGTAAACGGACAAAATACAATAACACAGAATAACGGAAACCAGTATCCGAATGCTAATTTGAAACCTGTAAGTATATCCGAGTGGGAAGGTGGTTTGAACCTGGCATTCCTGAATAACCGTTTATCATTCGATATGGCTTATTATGTGAAGAATACGAAGGATGATATCGCTGTGGTTTCTACCTCTACCGCTTCCGGTTACGGATCAATGATTATGAATGTCGGTGAAATCCGCAACCAGGGTTTTGAATTTATGGTAAATGCAGTTCCGGTTCATACAAAAGATTTTGAATGGAATACTACATTGAACTTTGCTTATAACGATAGTGAAGTAAAGTATCTGGGTGAAGGAGTAGATCGTTTGCAGATCGACGGTGCTTCCTCTCGCTCAGGAAATGTAACTGTCCAGAATATCGTGGGTTCTTCCTATGGTGAATTGGTCGGTTATAAATATAAACGTCATAACGGACAGATTGTGTATGAAAACGGTATTCCTCAGAGAGCAGATGAGCTTTCAAGCTTGGGTAATGGTGTTTATAATTTTACTGGTGGTTGGAGTAACGCATTCAAGTATAAAAACTTCTCTCTCTCATTCTTGTTAGACTTCAAGGTCGGTGCAAAATTGTTCTCTGGAACGAACTATTCACTGTATAGCGAAGGTTTGCACAAGAATACATTGGTTGGACGTACTGCTGAAAACCCAGGTGGAAGCGTAGTCGGTGCAGGTGTTATGCTGGATGGAAGCGGAAATTATGTACCTAATACGGTTGCGGTGGATGCACAAACGTATTACAGTGGCATCAGTAGAAATAATATTGCAGAAGAATTCGTATACAATGCGAACTTTCTGAAATTACGTGAACTATCTCTCGGTTACGAATTCCCACAGACAATGTTGACAAAACTGAAAGTCGTGAAAGGTTTGAACGTATCGTTGGTAGGACGTAACTTGTGGACTATTATCAAACATACGGACAATATTGACCCGGAAGCTGCCTATAACAACTCAAACGGTCAGGGTCTGGAATTGAACGGTTACCCTGCAACCAGAAGTGTTGGTTTCAATGTCAATGTTAAATTTTAATTAGATTGATACATTATGAATAAATATATTAAATATGCATTTGCGACAGTAGGGTTGATGGCTGCTACCACAAGTTGTAGTGATTTTGGCGATGTGAATATCGACCCGGAGAGTATGAACGAGGGGAATGCCCCTTATGAAATGTTATTTACTAATGCTCAGCATCAGGGTTTAGGCTCTGATTGGGATATCTGGCGTACCGGTTGTATTTATTCGGGACAATGGATGCAACATATTGCTTCTATTTACAATTGGTGGACATATGCTTTTTACAGTTGGAATGATGGTTATTCTGCTGCTTATTGGGACATTTATGCCGGCGATCGTGGTGCTGTGCGTGATGTAACAACTGTATTGAATATATGGAAAGATGATCCTAAGCATGCATTGGATTATAATATAGCACGCGTTACACGTGTATATATCATGCACCGTATGACCGATCTTTACGGAGATGTTCCTTATTCACAGGCAGGTCAGCCAAAAGAGTATTCCTACCCTGTGTATGATAAACAACAGGATATTTATATGGATATGTTGAAGGAGCTGAATGAGGCACAGGCTAATTTGAGAAATGGCGGTACGGCTCCGTTAGAATCACATGATGTATACTTCCAGGGAGATACTGAGAAATGGCGTAAGTTTGCCAATTCTTTGATGCTACGCCTGGCTATGCGTATGTCGAAAGTGGATCCGACAACAGCCCAGACATGGGTACAGACTGCTGTATCCAACGGTTTACTTGAATCGGTTGCCGATAATGTCAAGTTGGATCATCCGGGAGCTGTAACAACAGATGATTCATCCGAACCGTATGCCAAGATCTTTGCTCATGAAGCTCGCGGCGAGTTCTTTCTGAGTAACGTATTTGTAGATATGCTGAAAAGTGACAACGATCCCCGTTTAGCTTTGATCGGAACGGTTTGTGAAGATCCTACTATCTCCCATCAGGCTGGTAGCTCATTCCAATATGGAAACTCAGATCCTGCCATCCAGAAAGGTCTTCCTTGCGGATATAGTAATGACCCTACAAATAATTGGTTTATAGGTCGTGATTATCCGGAATTTAATACAGCTGATTATTTGAATAACTATCAAAGTAACTATTCGACAGTCAACCGTTATACTTATTCCAATCCGACATCGCATACCTATCTTTTAACTTATGCTCAGCAACAACTGTTACTGGCTGAAGCAGCCGTACGCGGTTGGGTAAGCGGAAATGCTCAAACTTATTATGAACAGGGTGTACGTGCGGCAATGGAACAGTTCAGTCAGTATTCAAGTGCGTCAGCTTTATACAATCAGTATTTAACACCGAGTGCAATTGCAACTTATTTGCAGGAAAATCCGTTTAATCAGAGCAAAGCTCTGGAACAGATCAATACGCAATACTGGATTACTTGTTTCTGCGATGAATATGAGTCTTTTGCGAACTGGCGTCGTTCGGGTTATCCTGAATTAACACCGACTCAGAAAGCTTCTAACCCGTATCCCGAATGTGCTACCGACGGTTCTATTCCTCGTCGTTTCCGTTATCCGACAACAGAATCTCAGGTTAATATGACTAACTACAATGATGCTGTCGGCCGTCTGGATAATGGTGATTCTTTCACTTCACGTGTATGGTGGGACGTTAAATAATAAAAGGTTATTATATGAAGAGAAGGCTGATCATTCGATCAGCCTTTTTTAATGATTTCAAGGGAAACTATCATCAAGCTTACTACCTTTTAAATCCAACTAAGGGAGAAACTAACTCAAAACTTCCGACTAAGTATCGCTAGGGTGTACACCCTAGCTGATTATCCTGTACACCCTAGCTTTTCAGCCTGTACAGCCTGGTGGATTATCCTGTACAGGGTAGTTTTAGTAGGTAAGGACTTTTGTGCTAGTAGGTCGGCACTTAACAATTAGTAGTATACTATATTCCGGTTAGTTGTTGCCGTAGATGTTTGCTGTGTGACAGGTGGCAGATGCGGTTGCAGATGTTTTATTTTATCTGCAACCCTTTATGTCTTAATCTATAGTCTTTTATCTGTTTGTGTGACAGATGACAGATGTTTTCTGAAAACTTTGTGTATAAACTATTTGATCTGTGCACAATTCACCTGCGGGGTACGGATACCCGGCTTCAGTTCGCCGTTGACGATGATCAGGCTGTCGTCTGTCAGTACGGCACCGGCTCCGGCACGGGCTAATTGTTCGTAGTTACCCAGCTCTTTCCATTCTTTGGTAAAGGTATTGTATTGCAACAAGGCAGTGTTGAATTTGTACCATTCCACCGGATGATGCATGTATTCTTTCGCTTCTCTTTCCAGGCAATCGATACCGGTTGTGTCAAATTGCTCTACCGCCCTGGCCATTCGTTTCGGACGGTTGATGGCGTTAAAAAAACAGTCGTAATTGACGCCACTCATCAGCAAGATCGAACTGTCACCGTATGAAACGGCACAACCTCCGGTAAAGGTACGGGGATCTCCGTTGGCAAATACAGGCAATTTCGTTTCCGTTCTCCACGTTTTTGATGCCGGATGGTACGAGAGCATATCTGTCGGTACGATCGCGTCCATATCGTTTTGTATCGGCTGGAAACCGCCGGCCAGATAGATACGGGTACCGTCTTTTGACTTTTGGGCGGCTAAAACAGGTTGGACACGGGCTGCTCCCGGGAAGCCGGGCAGACTGTTCCAGTTGCTTTCCGTGGCCGGTTCCATTGACAGGAAGGTATTGCAGGGATGCGTGTCTTCGTTTCCTCCGGCTACGTAAACCGTGTTGTCGATGTATGTGGCGGAAAGATTGTCCATGGGAGCCGGAAGTGAGGGTAGTTTGCGGATATTCGCCTTTTCATCGGTCTTGTTCCATGACAAGAGGTAGACATCCGGGAAGAATGAATCGCTGTTGTTGCCTCCGATGCAAACGATGCCTTCGGGGGTAGTGACTGCTGCGCCATAGGCTACCGGGTGAGGCAGGTTGCCTGCTTTCTTCCATCCGGCAGCCGGAGCAGAAAGGTTGAGGGCGAATATATCGCTGTAATATTTCTTGGCTCCTCCTTCCGTAACGGGTTTGTCGGGGAAGTTACAACCGCCGGCTACCAATAGTTTTCCGTTACTGATGCCGACAAACGGAGCCGATACTCCCAGGGATGCCGTATCTGCCATTCCGGGCAGGTCGGGTAATTTACTCCAGTTAATCATGATCTCTTTCGGTTTTATTTCAGTTCTAAATGTTGATGCAGGAAGTTCTTCCCCATTGACCAGGTTGGCGCGGGTAAAAGGCTGCCAGCCGTAACGTACCAGTTTCGGATTAGTAATCTTCTCGTTCCATACCTTGACTTTGCCGCCGATAATCTCTGCTTGGGCAGGGACGAACAGGCCGTCGTGTTCGGCTATCTCAAATGTGCGTACAGGTTGTCCGTCAGAGGTGTGCAGACCTTCTCCATAATCGAAGGAGATATAAGCTGCTGCGTCTTTGAATTCGATAGAACGGTACAAGGGGCCTGAAGGAATTACCGATTGTCCGTATGTCTTGTTCAATGCCCAACGGGCCAGGCGCTCCCCTATTTCACGTTTATATCTTGGATGTACATTCAAGGAATCTCCCCGGTCGCTGCTGACAGCCATGCCGCAATTCGGTATTGTCTCCATCATTTTGCGTTGGCTGTTGCGAAACCATGTCCAACTGGGGCGGTCGATACTGGATAACTGGACGTAATAGAACGGAAGCTCTTCCTGCCAGTTTTCGCGCCAGCTGCTCACCAGTAGCGGGAACAGGCGTTCGTGTGTTTCGATATTCTGTGCGTTCGATTCGCCCTGGTACCAGATTATGCCTTTTATCGGGTATTGTTGCAACGGTTCGATGCCTGTCTCATAAAGGTAGCAGGGTTCGTACGGGTGACGCTGCAATTTATTGGTCGACTTTTTGGTGTTGAGCATGGCACGGCCGCGTACCCAATCCTGGATAAAGTCGTTTTGTGTCCAGTCGTACAATATATCGGTGAAATCGAACTCCAGTGTTTTCCTGTCTATCCAGGCTTCGGTTCCCGAGCCGCCTATGGCATTCAGGATAAGTCCGACCGGAACCTGCAGGCTGTCCGACAACATTCGTCCGAAAGCGAAAGCTATGGCTGAGAATCGATCGGCTGTCTGTTCGTTGCATGTCGTCCATTGCGTATCGTGGTAATATTGCAGGCGGTTGAGAGAGTCCATTGCCGAAACATCCCATTCCACCGCATTTGTATACCAGTGGGGCTGCATGTTGAAAAGGCGTATCTGCGGTTGCTTGCCGGCATATTCGAGTAATTCCTTATGCTGGCTGTCTATCAGCTCGTCTACCCGGAATGCCATGTTGGATTGTCCGGAACAAAGCCATACTTCGCCAACCAGTACATCTTTATAAACCAGCTTCCGGGAAGCCGGAGTTTTCTTTCTGTTCTTTTTATCTGTCGGTGAAAAGGCTTCGATAGCCAGTTCATAAGGCCCTCCTGCCTGTAACGGATCGAGTGTGACAGACCATTTGCCGTTGGTGGCTGTTGTTGCCTCTCGCTTTTGTCCGGCGATCTGAACGGTTACTTTTTCGCCGGCATTGGCCGTGCCGTTGATTTGTTGCGGTTTTTCCCGCTGCAGAACCATATTATCGGAGTAAGTGACAGGCATTTGGAGACCTCCGTAGTTGCCGGTCAGTTCCTGATAAATCGTCTTAGCCAGGATCCCGGCACCTTCGGCAGTCGGATGAAGAGCGTCGGGTAACAGATCCGGACGGTTGTAGAGACAGGCCTGCAGGTCGATCAGTCCGGTATTGGCCAGACGGGCTATTTCTTCAATCGTTTCCTGCTCCATCCGGTACCAGTCGCGTGTTCCTGATTTGAAGCGCGGATGGCGGTGTGAGATCGGTGTCATCCGGCAGATCCATATCCGGCAGTTGGGATTCGCTTTGCGGAAGGAATCGATCAGGGAGAGATAATCGCTTACGAAATCATCCCTGTAATTGGGCCAGTTGCGCGGATCGGTATCGTTCAGTCCTAAATGGATAACGACCCGGTCGGCGGCAAAGCCGAGTGCTGCTTTATACTCGTCCTGTTCGCGGTAAGGACGGTGTCCTTTGTTGAGGAGCGTCGCACCGCTTTTGCCGAAGTTCATTACTTCGTAACCATCTCCCAGCATACGCTGAAGCTGAGCCGGGTAAGCGTTTATTTCCCGGTTTTCTATGCCTGCACCGTATGTTACGCTGTTACCCACACAAGCAACCTTTACCTTGTTCTGGGCATAGGTCACTGTGCAAAGCAACAGGCATAAGAATAAAAGAGTCCTTTTCATCGTATAATGATCTGTTTATTTCTTTTTATCGGGCGAATAGATCAGTCCGTCTACCGCCTTTTCACCGTCGGGTGTAACGAATACGAAGGTGAACATCCATTTGTTCAGTCTGACTTCCGGCAGCGTGAATTTGCCTACGGGAAGTTTCAGGAATACTTTATTCCAGCCTTTCTGAAGATGTACCCGGATAGGATCTCTGGCTACGCAGTTCTCGTTGCCCAAGGCTATTTCATTCGATTTTTCTTTGTGGGTAGCTGTCCAGACAGGTGGCAGTATCTCCCGGTCGTTCAGCCATACGCGGCTTCCTTTGTAATCCCATTGTCCCTGTGGCGGTGCCAGATCCATTTCCGAACGGCCGTAGTTCTGGAATTCGATCCAGGCACCTGCTTCCTGTTCTTTCGGGGAATAGACCCATGTCCAGGCGTAGGCCGTATGGTTTTCTTCGGGATCTTTATAGAAGCAGGGAATGAGGTTGCCCCATACATGGCGCAGGTAGACTCCGGCTCCGATGGTTTCGCCTGTTCCGTATGTTTTTCCGTCGTAGACATAGCTCTCCTTCAGGTCTGCTTCGGGTGGGAATGTGCTGCTCAGGTCACCGTTGTTGGGGAATGCATCGGTGATACGCCATTTTACGTTTGTCTGTTTTACGTAAGCGAACGGGTATCCTTTGAAATTGTGTTCTTTATGCCAGAGCATACGTTTCTCGAATCCGGCAAAGGAGATATATGCCCGACTATCCTCGGAAGGCAGGTTCGTACCCTCTTTGTCGAAGTATTCATAGCCCCCTCCCCGCCAGGAACGGTCGGCTATGGCCAGCATGTTCGGGTAAAGGCCGTTTTCCCGGATTATGTTTTCTTCCGGTTCCACCAGGCGGTCGTTCCAGATGGCCAGGATGACACCGGCCATATCGTGGCTGCCTTCGGTATGGTTGTAAACCGTGCTGTTATATAAGGCGCGGATGTCGGCAAAGGTATCGAAATGGTTCAAGTAATGGAAACGGGAGTCGATGGCAGGTATCCCCGGCTGGGCTTTGCCGCGGTAACTCCACAGGTGTGTCATATCGATCTCTCCCGGTTGATAATGCCATCCCGGGTTCCAGGAGATCACTTTTTTGCCTTTTGATCGTACGAATGCAACCATTTCAGGCACAAATTGCGGATTGGTGAACTTCACTTCGTCCGTTCCGATATGCAGGTACGGAACGTCGAATGTTTCGCATACCTCTTCGATCAATAGCTTCAATATCTTCATCCCTTCCGGGCTTTGCATGTCGTGGCGGAAAGTACGGATGAAAGCGGCGCTGTGTCCCGGCATGTCCAGCTCGGGGATAAGTAATACCTGATGTTGTTTGCAGAATTCAACCAGTTCCCTAGCTTCTTCCAGTGTGTAATACTTGCCCGGCATACGGGTGGTATTGATACTGTCGTTGATCATCGGGAAGATCTTGCTTTCCAGTCGCCATGACTGGTTTTCGGTGAGGTGCCAGTGGAATACGTTGATCTTATAACGTGCCAGCATGGCTATTTCGCGTTTCAGCTCTTCCATCGAGATGTAAGAGCGCCCTACGTCCTGCATCAGACCGCGGATACGGAAAGCAGGCCAGTCGGTTATTCGGCATCCGGTGATGTATGATCTGTCGCCTTTCTTCTCCGTCAACTGCCGAAGGGTTTGGATGGCCCAGTAAACACCCTGTTCCGTTGTTGCTTCAATAGAGATTCCCTGCGATGAAACCTGTAGTTTGTAGGCTTCGTTCTGGTTGATGGCTGCTTCCGGCAGATTTTCCACCAATGTTACCCGGAAAGTCCTTTTGCTGGCGGGATTTACTTTGATATTGCTTTCCTGCAACCAGTCGGTAACCATTTGTCGGGTTTCGCCAGCCAGTGATACCGAAATATCTTTTCCGGAGAATGTTTGCTTTGTCCAGTCCACCTGCTGCGGCCAGGGGAGTAAGTTCAGACTACCGGCAGCATAGACCGCCGGTAGCCATAAACAGAGTATAAGTGTTATGAACAGTTTGTGTTTCATCCTTATTCTTTAATAAGGTCGGAGATCTTGATCGCCTGGAAAGTCATGTGTGCCACACTCGATTCATAGAAGATCCCGACAGTTTCCTTATCGATCATAGACAAACAAGTGTAACCCCATCCTTCGGCTTCGTCGAGTAATACCTGATGTTCTGCCGGCCAGGTCAGACCTCCGTCGAGACTGGCTTTGATTGTGATATGGTTACGTCCTTTTGTCGTGTTCGGGTTGGAGAACAGTAATAGTTTCTTTCCGGTGATGTTGTCTTCCGCATCTACCTTGATGAGGCTGGCCATACATACCGGTTCGGGAAGCGCGCTACGGCTGGAAGGGTGCTCCGTCCATGTTTTGCCCAGGTCTTTGGTCGTTGCCACGGCACGGCTGCCGCCACGGTTATCACGCATGTTGAGCATTAACACTCCCGGTTCTACCTCTGCTACTTGTGCTTCGGTCGTGTTGGTGCGGGCCAGGTTATGGATATGCCATGTTTTGCCGCGGTCTTTGCTGTACATTACCCCTGCGTTGGGAATGCGTGTCGCATCGATGAATTGAATCGGAAATACCAGTGTACCGTCCTGCATAGTGATACCGCGTCCCGGCCCTTGCAGCAGGAAGTACCACGAAGGGTCTTTTACCTGTGAAGTGATGTTGATCGGTTCGCTCCATGTCTTACCGTCGTCTTCACTCTTTACCAGCACTAATTGGGCCGTTTCATCGGGAGTCATACCCGGCATCGAGTTCCACCAGGCACGTCCGTTACCCATTCCGTGTGTCCAGGCGGCAACGATCCAGATCGTGTTTGTCTTTTCATCCACAAGGATGGACGGGTCGCCTACGCCGTTCTGGGCATGGGGTAAACCGCCGGTTTCACCGAATGTCATGGCTACCTGCATCGGTTCCCAGGTTTGTCCTTTGTCGGTGCTGCGGCTTACGCCTATATCGACCATTTCCTGAAGGTCGACGCTGCTGTTGTAGCGGATGTCGTATACCCCCAGAAGAGTTCCGTTATTGGTAGTAACCATTCCTGGGATGCGGAAAGCGGCAGAACCGTCGTCTCCTGCCTGGCGTACTCCTACACCGACACGACGGGGAGCCTCTGCTTTCCCTTTCCAGGCTATTGCAGCCGGTTTATTGTTGATGACTGCTTCGGGCATTGTGAAGGACACTCTCGATAGTAAAGACGTTTCAGGTTTCATCTCGATACTTACCCAAAAGTAATTCGGCCCTTTTACCATCGGCTGTTTGGAAGTCAGTGTGATGGTGTTTGCCGGTGTGGTCACTTCATCCTGTTTTACGGAATAAGAAGGATTGGCTACACGTGTCTTTCCCGGTGTGAAACTTGTCACATAGGTAACCGGGTTGAAATGCGTGCCTTCCCTTGCCGGCGCTTCCGTTCCGCTATAAAATAACCGGATCGCTTTGATGTCCGACAGGTTTGTCTCGTTACCGAACTGTAGGGTGAACTTATTTAATACATCCCCCTTCTGTGCGGGAATACGCATTTCCAACAGCACATTGTCTGTACGGTCGATCAGAATAGGAATCTGCTGTTCCCTTACGTACAAGCTGTCTGCTGCAAAGGCGGTTTGTGCGATGAATAGAAGACAGAGATAAAAGATGCTTTTCTTCATGATAATTGTTCTATTGTGTTGTTTGTTAAAATTAATCCGTCATATTAGCCACTTTGGGACGAAGGAAACAGATCTGAATGATCAGGGCGATCGCCACGAGTCCTGCCAGCATCGCAAAGTCGTGTCCGAGATTACCGGCATCTGTCGATCTGCCTAATAGATCTGTGATGGCTGCCCCGGCAAATACTCCGGTCATATTCATGATTCCGTAAGCTGTAGCCCGATAACGCGGTGAAATGAACTGGCATAGGATCGGCATATTGTTGGCATCGAAGATACCGAAACCGATACCGAAGCAAAGACCACCGCCTACAATCATCAGGAAGTTATGCCCGAAACCGAGCAATAATAACGATGGAATGGTCAACGCCAGTCCGATGGCTCCCGTGTAAACGCGTCCCCGGACGTTTGTCTGTATCCATTTGTCTGATAAGATACCGCCCACAATAACTCCGATGAATGAAGACAAGGCGATCGTAATTGTCGATAGCGGGCCGGCTTCAGACATATCGATCGACAGGTTTTCCGAGAACAATGTAGGTAGCCAGTTCTTGGTAGCCCAACCCGGTAGACTCGGTGTTGCGAAGTAGAGCAGGATGATCCAGAAGGAAATGTTCGTAAACAGCATTCCCATTCCTTTGAGAGCACCTTTGACCGGGTTTTCCACGGCAGCTCCTACTTCTTTTATCTTATGGACGATATGATCTTTCTTATCTTTCAGGAACAGGATCAGGATCACGCTGTATGCTATTCCGGCAATCCCAAACCAATGGAAGGTCGTTTCCCAGGTGAAAGCGCTTGCCACTGTGGCACCGAAGCCACCCAGGGCCTGTCCGGTGTAAAGTCCGGTCATGTGAATACCTACGGCCAGCGAACGGGTCTTTCCCTGGTGATAATCGGTGATCAGCGATAATCCGGCAGGGATATATAAAGCTTCGCTTACCCCCATCAGGGCACGGAGGAAATAGATCTGGTTGAAGGTAGTGCAATAACCCATCATCAGCGTAACGAACGACCAGACGAACAGGCTTCCTACGATCAGCCACTTGCGGTTTACCCTGTCGGCAATCATTCCTGCTACAGGACTCATGAATCCGTAAATCCAGAGGAATACGGCCATTAGGCGGCCGAAATTTGCCGCCGATTCCAGTTCGGTGATGTCGATCATCATCGCATCTTTCATGGTAGAGAGCATTTGGCGATCCATATAGTTCAGTAAGGCTACGCCCCATAACAGACCGACAACTACCCAGGGATAGATTTTTTTATTATTCATATCGTTTATTTTGGATAGGGAAAACAAAGTTTGGTGTAAGTTTTTATTTTGAAAGAATTTCTTTACAAAGCAAATTACATTTCAGAAGCATCCGTGGGATGTGGAACGGGCCTTTATACATATTACCTTTGGCCGGCTGCGACAGTGTTCCGTCGTAATGGAAATAGCCGTACCATTCGCCATATTCTCTGTCCGGGAAACGGGCATAGGTATATTCGTTGATCATTTGGTGCATTTCAAGATACTTGCTGTCGCCGGTAGCTTCATAAGCATATAATGTGGCGATAATGGCTTCGCACTGGGGCCACCAGAATTTCATATCATGCCAGTATTCCTGCTGAGGGAGGTTCTTGCAGTCTCTGAAATAGGTGATTCCGCCGTAGGTCTTGTCCCAACCCCATTCCCAGGCCCAGTCGAGGATGGTTAACCCCATCTGCTTCAGCTCCGGATCCCAGTTCCTGTATTTGGCCTCTTCCAGAATGAACCAGGCTGTTTCGATGGAATGGCCCGGATTGATGGTACGTCCCGGAATCGAGTCGATGAATTCGCCATTCGGGCCTACCGTCTCGAGGATTGTCTTAAACTCCGGCTTCATGAAGTCTCGTCGAAGTTCGCTGATCGATTCGTCTATCTGTCGGTTCAGGACTTCGTCGTCGATCGCTTCCCGGATACGTGCGGCCGTATCGATCAGGATCATACAAAGGGAATGTCCTTTGGCTATGAAACCTTCCCTGAATTTAGGTTCCAGCAGTCCCGGTGTATTTTTATAATGAAGAACCTGCTTGAACAGTTTAACCGCTTTTTCTGCATAACTCTTATCACTCGAAGCGATCGAGTATTGAGCCATGGCAATGGCAGCAAATGTTTCAGAGAATACATATCTTCTTTTGCGTACCGGAACACCGGTTGCCGTTACTTCGTAGAACATGCGTCCGTCGGTGTCGAAACAGTATTTCTCGATGAAATCGATCCCGTTTTTACATGCCTGCAACCATTCTTCGCGTTTCTCTATATTATTGTAGGCATATGCCAGTATAAAAGCGAACCGTCCCTGAAACCAGACAGACTTGTTTGAATCCATCAGTGAGCCATCCCTGTTCAGGCAGGTAAAATATCCTCCGTTCTCCTTATCGATACCGTATTTCAGCCAGAAAGGCATGATATCGTTCAAGAAGTCGTTTTTATAGACGTCTCCCCAGTAACCCAGGTAATCAGCCGGTTGGTTTATATTTGTCTTTGCATCCATAAGGCCTTAGAATTTGTTACATCTTTCAAAGAAATTGATGGCTTCCAATTCTGCTTTCATGGCTACCTCTTCGGCATCTGTCATGTTCTGGAACGGAGTACGGTTTTTACCGAGGTCGAGACCGATCAGTTTCATGATGCGCTTTCCCCCTACGATATTTCCGCGGTAATGGCAAATAACGTTGATTACCTCTTGTGAGAAGTTCTGTTTTTCGCGGGCTGTTTCCAGGTCGCCGGCTTCCCATGCTTCGATAATTCCTACCAGTTCTTTTCCGTTATAGTTGGTCGTTCCGCCGATACCGCCTTGTGCTCCGCCCATAGCCAGGCATGGTAGAATTGTTTCGTCCTGTCCGTGAAGCATATCGAATTTACCTTCTTTATACAATCTGCACTGATTGTATTCATACAGGCTTTCGTACGTATATTTAATGCCGGCAAAGTTTGGAATGCGTCCGTCCACCGCTTTCAGAAAATCAACCATAGAAAGGAATGCCCCGTTGAATGCCGGGATATGATAATAATAGAAAGGTAGTTCCGGTGCACCGCAGGCAATTTCTTCGCAATATTTTACCAGCTCTTCCACACGGTTCACCTTAGGAAAAGGAGAAGCCATCGCACCGATACCCCACGCACCGATCTTTTGAGCATGAGCAGCCAGATTGCGGCTTGTCTTCACGCAGGTACTTCCGACATGCACGATAACTTTGAATCCTTTAGGTGCAACTTCCACCCATCTTTCAGCCAGTTTCATGCGTTCTTCTTCATTCAGCATATATCCTTCGCCGGATGATCCGTTAATGAAAACGCCTTTCAATCCGTTGTTAACAAGTAGCTTGGCATAAGCTTCAATGGGTTCGTAATTCACTTCTCCATTTTCATAAAACGGAGTAAAAGGAGCATCGATAAGACCTTTAATTCTTTCCATGGTACGTAGTATTTTAGTAGTTATTATATACTGTATTTTAAATACATGGCAAATATAAATAAAATATTTTAATAAATGGATAGTGATTTGAGAAATATTTTCCTAATAAGTGGAATTTGTTTTCAACTATGTTAGGTGTGTGGAAATTTGTGGAAACAGTCTTGGTTGGAGGAAAATAAAATTCCAAAGAAGGAAAGTTGCTTTATATACAACAATCCTTCTTTGGAACTCAAGATTATTTCTAAATTTATTTTGCTCCTGCAACTTTATAACCTGGAGTTTGGTTCAAGGCAGGGTTGTTGGTCAGCGTCGTTTTATCGATCGGCCATAATAACTTGTCAGTATTTCCATTTTCTGCCAATGTATGTTCGAATACATATTCATTACCAAAACGGCGCAAATCATACCAGCGTTTGCCTTCCATGATAAATTCTTTAAAACGCTCTTCTAAAATAGTTTCGTTGATATCTTTATCATTCGGTTGATTGGGGAAACCGATTGTTTCACTATCGTAGTTTTCCCCATAAGCCCGTTGACGTATCGCATTTATTTCTTCTGCCGGACTTTCTCCCAACATTGCTTTTGCCTCTGCCAGCATAAGCAAAAGGTCTGCATAGCGGTATATAGGATAATCATCACATAAAGAGCGGCTGTCACCAGCATCCTGTACTCCCTGGTATTTATAATTAAATACGCCTATAAGATCCAGTGTTCCATCTTCCAGTTTATTGTAAGCACCTTTCAATGTTGCTAGTTTGCGGCTGTCTTTATCGTCATATCTATCCATATTGTCTTTTTTAATACCCAGACGGATCAGGCCTAATCTGTTTTCTTTTGTCAGGTCGAATTTTTCTCCGGTTGCAGCATCGTAATAGGTGGATAAGTAGTTTCTTTGGGGGAGAAAACTACCGCCAAAAGAACCATTCCACAAATCATATTCTTTGAGTTGATTCCGGAAAGCAAAAATGATTTCTTTATTTCCTTTCTCTGTATAGGCAAAAATGTCACTGAATTTTTCCATCAAACCAAGTGAAGAAACATTGTTCTGTATATCTGTCAAGGCACTTTTGGCAACGGTTGCATCTCCATTACCTCCTCCCATTTGTTTTCCAGACCAAAGATATACTTCGCCTTTTAACATTAATGTCGCCGCTTTTGACCACATGCTTTTTTGTCCTTTGATGGTATAATCCGAACCAAATGCATTTATAGAAGCTTCAATATCTGCTTTTATTTGTGTCATTACATCGGCTGCCGGAGATGCTTCTTTTGCCATATTGGAAACATCTACTGTAAATGTCGGTTCAGTTGTAATGACTGCATCCCCCCATGACCGTAAAATATGGAAATAATAGAATGCCCGTATACCATAAGCTTGCCCAAGGTAATAGTTTTTCTGTTCTTCGGTCAATATTTCAGTTTCACTGGTACGAAGTATCATTAGATTTAACTGATTGATATTCTCATAGAATTTACCGTAATTGGAAATACCCGGGTTTTCTTCGTTTAAAGTATTATACGGAAAGCGCTCCATGCCCTGTGAAGCCTCACCTCCGAATGGTAAATCACCAAAAACGTCGCTTCGTGCTTCCCCTAAAAGGAAGAAATTATAGGCATGTTCTCTGAAACGAGTGTGCAATCCGGTCATGAAAGCATCGAACTGGTCAGCCGATTTCCAGTAATTTGCATCTGATATGGAACTGATTGGCTTCATATCCAAAGATGTACATCCTCCTATGAAGAGCGATGATATTATGGCTATTGATAAAAATATTTTTTTCATATTGCTTTTAATTTAAAGAAGTTGTCAGAATGAAACAGAAACACCTAATAATACAGTTCGTGGCATAGGATATCTACCTTCGTCTACTCCGGCATTATCTTTCTTGACTGCCGGTTCGGGTGACATTCCCGTATAACCGGTAATATAGAATAAGTTTTGTCCTGTTATGTAAATAGAGGCATCACTCAGTGTCGCTTTTTCAATAATTTTTTTAGGTAAACGATAGCTTAATGTGATCTCTCTCAATGCCAGGTAGTCTCCTTTTTCATAGAAACGGGAACTGTTATTATTGATATTGGGATTCGCATTGTTTGAACGTGTTATGTTCTTTTTTCCTAACTGGTCTGCATAATAGAATTTAGGCAGATCAGCATTGACATTCTCGGGAGACCAAGTGTTATAAACGTCTTTTATTATGTTGAAAGAACCTTGATATTGTCCCAGTGAACGTGCAGCAAGGTCATTGTAAATAATATGCCCTAATGCATAGTCGAAGCGAGCAAATAAAGAGATGTCTTTATAAGAAAGATTTGTAGAAAATCCTCCTGTCCATTTAGGTAAAACATTTCCGACTTTTACACGGTCATATTCGTTGATCACACCGTTATTATCGAGGTCTGCCCACATAACATCTCCCGGTTCAATCGGTTTTTTACCAATCTTTTCCTTATCACTCATCTGCGCCCATTTGTTTGGCCCATATAGTTCAGCGACTGCGTCATATCTGTCACCGGCATTAGCTTTTACGTCATCCCAGTCTTTGAAAATACGTTCTTGTTTATAAGCATATACTTCGCCGAGAGGTTGTCCTTCCTGGTATCCGCCTACCCAGGTCACTTTTCCGGATTTAGGATCATATACTTCCATACCTCCCTGACGGTTATTTTCGTTACCATTGTAAGGCAACTTAATGATTTTATTATGCACCAACGATGTGTTGAATGAGAAATCCCAACTGAATGCTTTGGGGTTCGAAAGGATATTAAGTTTTACTTCTGCTTCGAAACCGGTATTACGCAAGCTACCCAAGTTTGTTCTGATATTGCTGAAACCCGTATATCCGGGCAATTCCAAGCTGGTCAGCAAGTCGCTGGTGGTACGGTTATAATAATCCAGGATCAGGTTGAAGCGATTGTTTATGAAGCCCAGGTCGAGACCTACTTCAAAAGAATTACTTTTTTCCCAGCGAAGGTCGCTGTTGATCAGTCCGGTATTCAGGAAACCAACGTTGCCATTATAAGGAATAGGAATACTGGAACTGTTGTTGATCGTGTTGTATTCTCCATATACTTCATAATTGCCTAGTCCGGCGACATTACCATTTACACCGTAGCTGACACGTGGTTTAACAGTAGATACATATTTGGCCACTTCTGTATCTTTAAAGAATGATTCTTCGTGCAGGTTCCAACCAGCGGAAACACCCGGGAAGAATCCCCAGCGATTATCACTTAGTTTGGATATGCCATCATAGCGGGCAACAACAGAGAACAGATATTTGTATTCATAGTTGTAATTGACACGGGCGAAGCCAGATAGCATGCGATAACCATCTTTATAAGAATAGACTTCCGTTTTGTCACTTGATCCGTTCAGTGTAGGAATATCGTCACTGGGGGCTTTATTTCCTTTCGCCTGTAGCTTGAAGCGGTTGTAGTCGAAATACTCGCCACCGATCATTGCATCCAGATTATGTTTCTCTATAAATGATTTATTGTAAGTCAATGTGGCACTATGTTGCTGTTGGAACTGACGTTCATACATACCACGGGCGTTGCGTGTATTGTTGGGAGTTGAGCTATTCTGTGTCTGATATTGTTTATCGAAATCTTCTTGCTCGTTATCAATATAGTAAATTGAACTATTTTCATTCAATGCCAGTCCGGGAATAATTTCCCAGCTTCCTCCAATATTGAAGGTTGTCCGGCGTACATTATTGATACGTTGTAGTTTGTCTTTCCAATAAAGAGGATTCCCGTCAGCAGATCCGACACCGGCGGCAGGGTTTCCATCTTCATCATAAGGATTTAGGGTCGGCCATAAACTCATGGAGCGATAGAACAGCTGTGCTTCGCTGATCCATAACCCTGGTTTTTTTGAAAATGAATAAGTTGCTCCTGCATTGATTTTAATGTTGTCGCGAACCTTATAAGAACCATTGATATTTCCGGTGAAACGTTCATAAGAAGTACCGACAACCTGTCCTTGTTCATTATAATATCCGAAAGATGTCAGGAAAGTTGCTTTGTCATTTCCTCCGGTTACACTGAAATAATGATCCTGTGTAAATGAAGGATCATTGAATGCTGCATCCATCATTTGACCACCGTAGTCTTTAAAGATCAGCTGTCCTTCGCCATCGTACGGGTCTGTCATTTGCTCCCATCCTTCATTTAGAAGATGTTTGTTTTCATCTGTCAGATAATGAACAGAGAAATGATTTCCGGCATTGGTTCCATAACCGGTTGTGTTATTTACCTGTTGCAATGTTCTGGTATAGCCGGCATCATTGATGTATTTATTGCCTAGTCGATTATAATACAGGAAGTCTCTGGCTCCAAGGAACTCATAGCCTTTGCGGGCAAAGTTCATACCGCCTTTAAACTTGTAAGAAACAGTCGCTTTTCCTTCTTTGGCTCTTTTTGTCGTTACAAGGATAACACCGCTGTTGGCACGAGCTCCATAAATCGCAGTGGAAGCCGCATCTTTTAGAACCTGGATAGATTCTATGTCGGCGGGGTTTACGTCATTCATGGAACGTACGATACCATCAACTACAACCAGTGCCTGATTGTTTGCAGGGTCACCCGTAATAGTAGCTCCCCCACGCAAAACGATGTTAGGTGCTTCTCCCGGCTTACCGGATGTATTTACAACGCGTAAACCACTCACTGTACCTTGCAGTGATTGTCCGGCATTTGAGATTGCTACATTTTCAAGCGCTCTGTTGTCCAACTTGGAAATAGCTGTGGTTAGGGTTGCCCTCTTTTGTTGTCCACCGTAACCGGTAACAACAACTTCATCCAGTTGCTCTGCATCTTCGCGTAAGATAACATTTACTTTTGTTTTTCCGGCTAATGGAACTTCCTGCGTTTTGTAGCCGATAAATGAAAATTGCAAGATTGCATTTTTGTTAGATACAATAATGGAGAAATTACCATCAAGGTCAGTCACTGTACCATTTGTGGTTCCTTTTTCCACAATAGAGGCGCCCGGCACGGAGAAATTGGACTCATCCATAACCGTTCCTGTGATAGTTATCTGCTCTTGTCCCCATGCAAAAGCAGGAAGCAGCATAACAAGCACTAAAATCAGGAAATTTTTCTTCATAATAAATTACTTTTATTTGTTAATAACCAAGGTTGAAACTTGCGGATAAATATGAGTTTATCTCGTATATTGACAGAGTTCGTGACAGACTCTGGTAAATAATGGCTTAAATAGATTTAAAAAGAGTGTAAAAAATATCTTATAAGTATTAGCTTATGTGGAAAGTCAAGTGAAGAGTTGAAATATTGTGCTTTTTTTATTTTAACAAGCTTATATTTGAAATATATTTATTTACTTTTGTTCAATCATACAATGAATAGCAAAAAATAAGGCCATGAATACAAAATTTCTTATCACTACCGACAATAACCGTAATGAGTCTCTTAAAAAGAAAATCATACATTATTATATTGCTAATGGTGATGCTACGATAGCAGAACTCTGTAAGGAAATGGACTTAAGCATTCCAACCGTAACTAAGCTGATTGGCGAGTTACAAGAAGACGGTTATATACTGGATTTTGGGAAGCAAGAAACCAGTGGTGGACGTAAACCTAATATTTACGGACTGAACCCAACTTCAGGCTATTTTGTGGGAGTGGATATCTTTCGGGATAAGATCAATATTGCAGCTGTTGATTTTAAAGGAGAAAAATTGAGGATAGAAGAAAACATTCCATTTGTTTTAGAAAATACTCCGGCAGCTCTTGAGTCATTATGTATTTTGATAAATACTTTTATAGACTCTTTACCTGTATCACGTGAAAAAGTGTTAGCAGTCGGAGTCAATATTTCCGGTCGTGTTAGACCAGAGTCAGGTTACAGCTACAGTATTTTTTACTTTGAAGAAAAGCCTTTATCTCAAATATTGGAAGAGCGCATAAAAATCAAGATATATATTGAGAATGACACTCGTGCCATGTTGTATGGAGAGTATATGCAGGGAGTTGTTAAAGGTGAAAAGAATATTTTATTTATTAATCTGAACTGGGGTCTAGGGCTTTCTATCTTTATTAATGGAGAATTGTATTATGGCAAATCCGGTTTTTCCGGAGAGTTCGGTCATTTTTGTTTCTTTGATAACGAGATTCTCTGTCACTGCGGAAAGAAGGGATGCATTGAAACTGAAGCCTCAGGTTCAGCTTTGCATCGTAAATTATTAGAAAGATATAAAGAGGGCAGTAGCACGATCCTTGCGGCTAAAATAGATAAAAATGAAAAAATAACTTTGGCGGATATGATTGAAGCCATACAAAAGGAAGATGTGCTTTGTATTGAAATATTGGAAGAAATGGGATTGAATTTAGGCAGGGGGATTGCTGGTTTAATGAATATATTCAATCCGGAACTGGTTGTTTTAGGTGGTGCATTATCTCTGACTGGAGAATACATCAGCCTCCCGATAAAGAGTGCTATACGGAAATACTCCCTTAATTTAGTGAGTCAGGATACTGAAATAAGATTGTCTAAACTAGGCGAACGAGCTGGAGTGTTGGGAGCTTGCTTGTTATCACGAAGTAAAATTTTAGGAATGATACGATATTAATCTCTCTTTTTATACAGATTTACCAAAACTTTGATTCTTCCCCTTACTACTACTTGTGAATATTTATATCTATAGCTTGAATTAAGAATGTTTTTAGTTCAGGCTGTTTTATATTGAAAATATATTTTTTTACTATTTGTTTGTTATTAAAATTATTTATTTATATTTGCGCAGTATTTAAATAATGGACATTTTTCTGTCTGCAATAATGAAAAGAACAAAAAATATAAAAACAATCCTCTCTTGCATCTTAATATACCAGAGTCTGTCACGAACTCTGTCAATTTAATATACCGGCAATTTTATTTGCTTAAAAATAATTTAGTGATATGCCTGTAATGTTAATTCCAAAGTAACAATACAGGAAAATCAATTTTGGCAAAAACAAATTGCCAATCTTCGCTCTGATTTAAACATTAGGTTTGTATATTTGCCTCCATGCTAACAAAATCTATCGACGAGGAACTATTAGTGAAGGAACTGACCTTGGGAAGCCAGAAAGCTTTTCAGGTACTATTCATGCGCTATTATCCTAAGATCCGTGGTTTTGTATACGGTTTAGTTAAATCGGAGCAGGATGCAGAGGATATTTCCCAGGAAGTTTTCTCTAAAGTATGGGGGAACCGGGATAAGTTTGCCGATGTAAAGAACTTTGGCGCTTATCTATTCATCTTATCTAAAAATACCACTTTCAATTTTTTGGAAGCTCAACAAATACGTATCGAAAGATTAAAAGAAAAACCATTTGAAGAAGAGACCAATGACTCTCCGGATGAAGATTTAATAGCCAAGGATCTGCAGCTTTTGATCGATATGGTAGTAGAAAGCATGCCTCCACAGCGTAAATTGATCTATCAGTTGAGCCGTGAGATTGGATTGTCCAACCAGGAGATTGCCGAGAAATTACAATTAAGTAAGAAAACAGTTGAAAATCACCTGAATTTGGCGTTAAAAGAATTGAGAAAAGTTTTATTATATCTATTGATACTTTATTTGTGTTAAAATATTGGGGGCGAAATGCCCAAAAGGAGTCTTTATAATATAATGTTAAGGACAGAATGAGTTATATAAAAAAAATAGTTGATTATTTCTTTCATCATGACTTCTCGGAAGAGACGATAAGGAAAGTGCATCAACGATTGACAAAGGAAGATGATAGGCCGGAGGTAGACGATGCGCTGCTGTCGGTCTGGGATACTATGGGGTTCCCGGAGATGAACGAAAATCATTCAGAACAGGCTTTTTCTCAATTAAGCAGACAGTTAGGTTTCTCAGAACAAAAAGAACCCGTGCGGAAATCTTTACGGCCGATGTCATTTGTTATGAAACTGGCGGCTATATGGCTCTTACCGCTGATCATGCTTTCTTCTTCCGTTTATTTTTATTGGCAGGCAAATATAGCTAAAGATGCAGTAGCGGATGTTTTGCTGATCGAGCATTTTGTTCCGGCAGGCAAACGTGAACAGATCATTCTTCCGGACAGTAGTCGGGTTTGGTTGAACTCCGGTAGCGTATTGATTTATCCTTCTACTTTTATAGGACAGACACGTGATGTTTATCTGTCTGGTGAAGGTTATTTCGAGGTTGAAAAAAATACAGAACAACCTTTTATCGTGAAAGCCCGTACATTGAATGTAGAAGTATTGGGTACGCGCTTTAATATTCTCGCCTATCCGGAGGTAAAACAGATTGCAACCACACTTGAAGAAGGCTCCGTAAGGGTATGTCTGCAGGATAACGATAAGAAAGTATATCATCTGGTGCCCGATGAACAGTTGGTATATAATATAGACTCCGGAATAGCGGATATAAAACAGGTAGTCTCTGCTGATTATTCCGACTGGCGCGAAGGAGGTTTATTATTTGACAACTACTCTTTTTCGGATATCATCCGTATTTTGCAACGTACATACGGAGTAAATGTACATTTGCAGACATCTGTTTATAATAATAACAAAATAACGGTACATTTTAATAAGAATGAATCGTTGGAAAATATATTCATGCTTTTGAAGGAGTTAATTCCCGGACTTGAATATCGGATTGAAAATAAAGATATCTTTTTGAAATAGGCAAAAAGTATTTTTTTGCGATGTAATTAAAAAAAGTTTTAGTTTCGATTGGGTGCAACGTTTTTTCCATCTGTCATTATAGATGAGTACGCACTTAAAATCGTGTTATTGTTTAACTTTTTTAATTACATATGAAGAATAAACACAAATCCAGACGAATTGGAACCTATTGTCTGTGTTTTCTGATCGCAGGTTATCTGCAGATCAATGCACAAAAGGTCTCCTTTAATGAAGGAACAGTTTCGCTAAAGGAAGCGTTCCAGAAGATCGAAGCTTCATCCAAGTACAAAATTGCTTATAATGGTACGCAGTTGGATGTCAGCAAAAGGGTACAACTGAATCAAAAGAACGTAGAAGTATTGGATGTATTAAAGCAGATCTTGGCTGATACAGGGTATACTTATTCGATTAAAGGAGATTATGTTGTCATTTCCGCACCTGTTAAAAATGCAGTCAATCAGAAAGAAAAAACTGTAAAAGGAGTTATTGTCGATGAAACGGGCTTGCCTGTTATCGGTGCTAATGTAGTTGTTTCGGGAACTACAAGCGGAACCGTTACCGACTTTGACGGAAACTTCTCCTTGCAAGTTCCTGAAAACGGAATGCTGGAAATCTCTTATATCGGTTTCCTGACACAGCAAATCTCTTTAAAAGGAAAGAACGATTTCCGTATTACCCTGAAAGAAGATAGCCAGAAACTGGATGAAGTGGTGGTTGTCGGTTATGGAACCCGTTCACGCAAAAGTATCACCGGTTCGGTAGACCAGGTGAACAGCGAGATTTTCGAGAATCGTCCTGTAACCAATGCAACTCAGGCATTGCAGGGAGCTTCAGCCAACCTGGTTATCCAGAGCAAGAACATGAATCCGAATGACAACAGTATGAATATCAACATCCGTGGTGTCAGTACGATGGGTAACAACGATCCGCTGATCGTTATCGACGGTTTGATCTCCAGCTCTTCTACACTGAATAATCTGAACCCGAACGATATTGAGAATGTCTCTATCCTGAAAGATGCCGGTAGTGCAGCTATCTACGGTTCACGTTCAGCGAATGGTGTTATCCTTGTTACAACCAAGAAAGGATCTAAGGGAGGTAAACCTCAAGTTACATTTAACGGACAGGTCGGTATGCAGGACCCGCGTATTTTGTTCTCTCCGGTTGAAGGTTGGCAGAATGCCATGTTGAGAAACCAGGCAAATGTGAATGTAGGAAATGCCCCTCAATTTACCCCGACCGCTATTCGCGACTTATATGATCACCGCGACGAAGAAGAATGGCTGTACGATCAGATCATCCAGACAGGTCTTCAGCAGAACTACAACATTAATGTGTCGGGCGGTAGCGAGAATACAACATATATGGTATCGGCCAGCTACTTTAATCAGGAAAGTAACTTTAAGGGTAATTTCGGCATGGAACGTTATAACTTCCGTACGAACTTAAGCACGGAATACGGACGCTTCAAACTGACTTCACTGATGGCCTACAACCGCCGTAAGGACCGTACCGTTGCCGGTGGTACAGGTAATGCGATTATCAACTCTTCCCGCGTACCTTCTTACTACTATTATAAATTCATGGAAGGCGACAAATATCTGGTAAACGATATTGTAGGTGATGACAACCCGCTGGCATTGCTGCAGGATGGAGGTTATGAAAAGAAAGATGAGGATAATTTCATCGGTAGTATGAATCTCGACTTCAAGATCATGGAAGGGTTAAAAGCCACTGGTTTGATCGGTTTGGATCTTACGCAACATCATCGTTATCGCCGTGATAAGAAAGTACCTTTATATTCTTCTGCCGATCTGACAAATCCGGTATTGTATATGCATTCTAATACAATGACGGAAGACTATAATGAAAAACGATATACACTCAGTTCCCAGTTCCTGTTGAATTATGACCGTACATTTAAAGAAGCTCACCATGTAACAGCTTTGTTCGGTGCTTCTAACGAATCGTATACAAAGCAAGCCAGTCGTATTGCCTGGGAATATACAGACGAAGATCTGGGTTTACCGACAACAGACGACTCCGTGCAGAATAAAGAAAATAAGAACTCGAATAATGATACAGACCAGACAAGTATCACATCCGTATTCGGCCGTGTAGGTTATAGCTATATGGATAAATACTACGGAGATGTCTCTTTCCGTTATGACGGTTCTTCCAAGTTCGCTAAAGATCAGCGTTGGGGTTTCTTCCCCTCATTCTCTGCCGGATGGCGTTTGTCGGAAGAAGCTTTTATGGATACTTATAAGAGCAATATCGGCGATTTGAAACTGCGTGCTTCTTATGGTGTATTGGGTAATCAGAATGTAGATAATTATTCCTACCAGACGGTTTATTTGATAGAGAACAACCAGTTCGTATTCAATAACACCTCTATTGCCGGTACGAAAATTACGGATGGAAACTCTTTGTTAACCTGGGAAAAGTCTGCCAACTTCAATATCGGTGTGGATGCTACTTTCCTGAATGGTAATTTGTATGTATCTGCCGATTATTTCAATAAAAAAACAACCAATATCCTGTTGACTCCCGAAGTATCCACCATTTATGGAGGAACTACTGCTAAGGAAAATGCGGGCGAAATGAAAAACCAAGGTTGGGAGTTGACTGTCAACTATAAGCTAAATCATGGTGATTTTCACCATAATTTTAACTTCAATATTTCAGACTCTAAGAATAAGGTCACTGATTTTGGCGGTCAGGAACGTATCGACGGACTTGATGAGTTATACAAGCTGATCCGTGAAGGCGAATCGTTGGGATCTTATTATGGCTATAAAACCGACGGTTTGTTCCAGAGCTATGAAGAAATTGCTAACAGTGCACTGCCTGTAGGTAGTTCCGTTCAACCGGGAGATGTGAAATATGTCGATCAGAATGGTGATAAGGTTATTAATGAGAAAGACCGTGTCGTACTGGGAAATGCATTTCCTCGTTACACATTCGGTTTTACTTACAGTTTAGCCTGGAAAGGATTTGACTTGAACCTGATGTTGCAGGGTGTTGGAAAACGTTCTCAGTTCCTCCGTGGAGAGTTAATGGAACCATTCCATAGTAACTATTCATATTGTATCTATGAACATCAATTGGACTTCTGGACACCGACTAATCCGGACGCCCGTTGGCCGCGCCTGACAGCTCCAGGCTCTGCATCTGCTACTAACAATTGGAGCCTGGCCGGTGATAATCATATATTAAATGCGGCTTATCTGCGTGTAAAGAATATTCAGGTCGGATATACTTTGCCCAAATCATTGACTCAGAAATTCGGAGTTCAGAAACTACGTGTCAGTGTGAATACGGAAAACCCGCTGACTTTCTGTAAAAACTCATTTATCGATCCGGAATCGTCTGAATTTGGTAGTGATATGGGAGGTATTAGTGGTATCGGCGGTAATAGTGGCCGTAACTATCCGACGCTTACTTATTATGGGTTCGGTTTAGATATAGAATTTTAATACATCTGTTTATTATGAAAATGAATTTCTTAAAATATAGTACAGGTATTGCTTGTTTGGTAC
Organism: Parabacteroides sp. HGS0025; assembly: GCF_000969845.1. Lineage (NCBI taxonomy): Bacteria > Pseudomonadati > Bacteroidota > Bacteroidia > Bacteroidales > Tannerellaceae > Parabacteroides > Parabacteroides sp. HGS0025. The sequence goes on along the minus strand of NZ_KQ033903.1, from coordinate 944,556 downwards.
TCGCAACCTTTACATCATGTAATGATCTGGATTTGGCTCCGACCAATAAATTTACAGACTTGAACTATTGGACCTCCGAAGCAAAAGCCTCTGCCGTATTGAGCAAGGCTTATGGACAAATGATGTCGTCTGAGTATTTCTTCAAAGATGAAAAGCTATCCGACAACTTATATGAAGGTCGTGGCAGCTCAGATGAAAAATTGATTACTTCGGGCCAGGCTAATGCTGCATTAGGTCGTTTTTCAGAAGATTGGAAAAAATGTTATGAAGGAATTAAAACCTGCCATACTTTCCTTGAAAATGTAGATCGCGTTCCGAATATGGATGAGACATTGAAGAACAGGATGAAATCGGAAGCCCGTTTTATCCGTGCTTATCTGTTCTTCCGTTTGACCAACCATTACGGTGATGTTCCTTTGTTCGATTATGGATTGTCAATTGAAGAGGCAAATACAATAGCCCGTTCACCGAGAAGCGAAGTGCTCGATTTTGTTCGTACGGAACTGAACGATATTGTAAAGATGTTGCCAACCAAACAGCAATATACGGCAGCTGATAATGGCCGTATAACCCAGGGAGCTGCCATGACGTTACTGGCTCGTACCTATCTGTATGAAAGCGACTGGGAGAATGTCTCTTCTGTTTGTGAGAAAATTATCAATGGAGAATACGGCGAATATACCTTGTTCCCCAGCTACGAGGGATTGTTCCTGCCGGAAAATGAATACAACAGTGAAGTGATCCTGGATATGGGATATTTGCTGAACCTGAGAACATGGGCTGAAATGTACGACGCAATCCCGCTTTCCGTAGGCGGACGTATCAATGCATTTGCACCTACCCAGGAACTGGTGGACGATTACCTGATGAAGAATGGTAAAGCGATCAATGAAGCCGGTTCAGGCTATAAGGAAGATGATCCTTATATAAACAGAGACCCTCGCTTTAAAGCTACGATCGTTTATCATGGATATCAGTGGACAGATGGTAAAGGCGTAACCTCTACTATCTACATTAAACCGGGTTCTTCTGCGGATGCCGGTGTCGCTAACCTGGATGAATATGCAGGCCCCGGGCAGAACTCGACAGGTACCGGATACTATATCCGCAAATATTTCGATCCGACTGCTCCGGAAGGACTTGCAGCAGGACTGAATATTATGCTGATGCGTTATGCAGATGTTTTATTGATGTATGCTGAGGCTAAAACAGAGTTAGGCCAGATGAACGAAGCTGTCTGGAACAAGACGATCAAACCTCTTCGTGAACGTGCCGGATTTACCGATGCATCCGCCCTGAATTATCCTGCTTCTGGTAATATGCAGTCGATCGTTCGCCGTGAACGTCGTTGCGAACTTGCCATCGAAGGCTTGCGGATATATGATATCCGTCGTTGGAAAACCATCGAAACCGTATTGAATGGTCGTCCTCACGGAGCTAAATTCGCAGCCGATAACACACAATATATTGAGTTGGATGCCCGTAAGTTCAGTAAAGACAGGGATTACTTGTTCGCTATTCCGCAGTCACAACGGGATATTAACAAGAACCTGACTCAGAATCCGGGATATTAATCAAATTATAAATCTAATTACTCAGAAAAAGATATGAAAGCAATATCTATAACATATGCGATGCTCTTTTCTTTCATCCTGACTTTTACTGCCTGTAGCAGTGACGGCGAAGTGAGAGATCTGGGCGTGACCGCAGTAAAAACATTATACGAACCGGATAACGGTAAGTCAGTCGTTCTGCAACCATCAGCATCCGCTTCTTTATATTTCGAATGGGAACCCTCTTTAGCCGAAGACGGCGGAGTAGTGTTGTATGAAGTAGTCTTCGATAAGGTAGACGGCGATTTCTCGGACCCTGTTTATATTTCTACGGCAGACAATAATGGTGGTAGTAATCATGCAACAATTACACATAAACAATTAAACCAGATCGCCGCTTTGGCCGGTATCGAGTCTGCTGCCCAGGGAACATTGAAGTGGACGGTATATGCCTCTAAAGGTATCGATCCCGTAAGGGCAGAAGAGGAACGTACGCTGACTCTTACCCGCCTGGCAGGATTCGCCGAAGTGCCGAGCCAGTTGTATATCACTGGTGAAGCTACGGAAGTGGGAGCCGATCTGGACAAAGCGATGGTTATGAAGAAGGTTGCCGACGGTGAATTCGAAGTATTCATTAAACTTACAGAAGGCAAATCATTCAAGTTCGTTAGTGCCAATACAGGAACTCCGACCGAATATTCATTGAACGGTGAGAAATTGGTTGAAGGCGGTAGCATTACAGCGGCTAAGACAGGTATCTATAAATATTACATCGATTTCAATGCCGGTTCGTTTACCTCTAAAGAAGTAACCAAAGTAAAATGGTTCCTGAACTGGTCGCAGAAAGAGATCGAACTCGATTACCAGGGACTTGGAGTCTGGGCATTGAACGGTTACACGGTTACTGGTTTGACGGACAGTGATAATACAGACGACCGGTATAAGTTCAGAATGGAAAGCTCCGATGGAGAAACCGAATGGAGAGCTGCCATCAATAACGACAGCAAGCCGACCGGAAACGATGAGTATTATTATATGACGGAAAAGGCGAATGTAGAACAGTGGACGAACAATGAAGTCTGGAAAACTCCGGCTACCGATGGTTGGAGCGATAAAACATATGATATTACATTCTCTTTGAATACGCAAGGTGAATATACTCATAATTTAGTAATCAAATAAAAAGGAAGAATTATGAAAGCGATATTTAAAAAACTGATGCTTGTCAGCTCTGTTGCGCTGGTATTCATGGGATGTAATGATAATATGGGAGACACTGACGGTCGTCTGGCAAGTGTGAATACATTGCTCGAACCTACGGACGGCAAATCGGTTGTACTGGAAGCTTCCGCATCGGCAAGTGTCTATTTTGAATGGAAAGCAGCCAGTGTGGAAGAAGCCGGTACGGCTCTTTATCAGATTGCTTTTGATAAAGCGGACGGTGACTTTTCAAAACCTGTTTATGTGGTGTCTGCTAATAACAACGGGTACAACAATTTTGCAACCGTTACACATAAACTGTTGAACCAGATTGCCGGTAAAGTAGGTATTAAACCTGCCGATACAGGTACTTTCAAATGGACTGTATTTTCTACCAAAGGAATGCAAAGCATGAAATCGAGTGTGGAAAACAAGATCACAGTTACCCGCCTGGCTGGATTTGAAGATGTTCCTATCGATGTATATGTAACCGGTGAAGCTTCCGAAGGCGGTGCAGACCTGGCAAAAGCACATAAAATGAAAGCAGTAGCAGGTGGCGAATTTGAAGTCTATACGAAGCTGGCAGCCGGTAAATCATTCAATTTTACTGACGGCAAATCAGGGACGACAAGAGTGTTCTATACAGCCGATGGTGTTATTAAGGAAAATGGAACGACAACAGTTCCTAAGGATGGTATCTACCGGATTACATTAGATTTTAACACCGGTGCTTGTACTTATACATTGGTAAATAAGATCGGTTTCTATTTCTGTCCGAATGATGAAATCCTGTTTGAACTGCCTTACGTCGGTTATGGTGTATTCCAGACAAAGGCAACCGTGAACTTCAAGGAAGAAAGCTGGGGTAAAGACGAACGTTATAAGTTCAGAATGTTTATCCAGGAAAATAATGGTGCCGATGCAGAGAAAGAAGTCGACTGGGGAACATTGAACCAGACCGACTCACGTCCGACGGCATCCAGCCCGGAAACGTATTACTACCTGCAAATGTTTAATGAGACTTCTCAGTGGGAAAATAAGTGGAAGCTGATGGGAGACTTTGATGGTGTTCCGGCAACTTATACTATTTATCTGACAGCTGATCGGCCTTATACACATACGATAGTTAAATAATCCAGAGTGAAAGACAAGAAGATCCGGAAATTTCTGGTACAATAAAAGAGGTTTACCTCATTTCCGGTTCTTCTTTTTTACTTGAGTAAAGATAATAACATGAAGAATATTCTCCTTTTCTTATTTCTTCCCCTTTTATTGGGTGCATGTGGTGGTGACGACAATAATCCGGTGAGCCCGGATGAAGGTGAAGGTATCAACTGGTATGCCGCTGCCGATAGCAGTACCACAGCATTGGTCAACTCTTTCTGGAATACCGGAGGACAGTATTTTAATTATGACAGTAACGGGAATGAGACCTTCCATTACTGGCCTCAGGCCCACGCATTGGATGTGTTGGTAGATGCCAGCCTGCGTACCGGAGATACGAAGTACAAGACTTATTTCGATCAATGGATTGAAGGTGTAAAGGTAAAGAACGGTAACACTTTCAGGAATGACTTTTATGATGACATGGAGTGGAATGCACTGGCTATCCTTCGTGCCTATCAGGTCACTAAAGATCAGAAGTACAAAGAAGCGGCCTTGCAGATCTGGGAGTATATCAAAGTCGGCTGGAACATGAATGCCGGTGGAGGTATTACTTGGGTAAAAGGGCAGGAGTACAGTAAAAATGCCTGTTCGAACGGTCCGGCCTGTATCTTGGCAGCCCGTCTGTTTCAGGAATTCGGAAACGAAGCCGATAAAGAATGGGCTCTTAAGATATATAACTGGGAGAAAAGTACCTTGTTCAACAGCAAAAACGGGATGGTGTATGATAATATAAACAGTAATACCGGAGAGATACAGAAAGATTGGATATTTACTTACAACGAAGGTACATTCATCGGTTCGGCAGTAGAATTGTATAAGATCTTAGGAGAAAAAAGCTATCTGAACGATGCCGTTTTAGCGGCTGATTATACAATCAGCACGTTAGTGAATAATTCTATCCTCAAAGACGAAGGATCAGGGGATGGAGGATTATTTAAAGGGATTTTTATTCGTTATTTTGTAGAACTGATCCAACAGGATCGTTTGGATGTTGGGGCTAAACGACGTTATACGCAATTTCTGAACGTAAATGCAGAAGCGCTTTGGATGCGGGGGACAAATAAATCGAATGTTTTATTCGGAACCAATTGGGGGACGGCCCCGGGAGCGTCTACCGGGTTGACCGAGCAGTTAAGCGGTTGTATGCTGATCGAAGCAGCAGCACTATTAAATAATAAATAACATGAAAAACTATTTTTTAGCGGGTTTCCTGTCATTAGCCTTTATGGTAAATTGCCAGCCCGATAAACGACTGACAAATTATGTGAATCCTTTCCTGGGGACGGCAACCCTTTGGGAAACGAAAGATTTAGGGTACGAACGTCACCTGAAGACGAGAACCTGGGGAGCGGAAGTCTTTCCCGGCTCTTCCGTCCCGAATGCGATGGTTCAGTTGAGCCCCGTCACCCAGTTTCGTAGCGGAGCCGGTTACCAGTATGAAGATACCGTTATCTATGGTTTCTCGCATACTAACAAAGGACATTGGAACTTATTACACCTTCCGATCCTACCGGTGACGGGCGATATCTCTTCCGACGATTATGCTTCAAAATACAGTCATACCAACGAATCGGCCCGCCCCGGATATTATCAGGTATTTTTGGAGAGATACGGAGTCAATGCAGAGCTGACCTCTACGCTTCGTTGCGCTTATCATAAATATACTTTCCGTTCGGAAGACGATAAGAAAGTATTGGTCGATATTACACGTACGAACAACGGAGTGAGAGACTGGAGCATTCAGAAAGTGGACGATTATACCTTCTCTGGTAATCAGGATGCGGAAGGAAATATCCGTTTCTATGCCGTTTCTAACTATAAGATCGATAATATCGAACAGGTGAAGAACGGTGAACACGAGGTTTCGGTCGTCAACTTTGCCGACAGCAAAGGAAACAAGCCCCTGGAACTAAAGATCGGTTTCTCTTTCGTAAGCGTCGATAATGCAAAGATGAACCTGGAAAAGGAGATGATGAATAAAAGCTTCGCACAGGTTAGCGGAGAGGCTGATAAGATCTGGGAAAAGCTGTTGTCTAATATAGAAGTGACAGGCGGTACGGAACGTGAGAAGGGTATTTTTTATTCCTGCCTTTATCGTTCTTTCCTCTGGCCGGTGTTGCGTAGCGATGTGAACGGGGAATATACGGATGTGAAGGGCGATGTGGTAAATAATGGTTTCTGTTATTATACTGACCCGTCTTTCTGGGACGATTACCGCAATAAGTTGATCTTACTGGGAATGATCTCTCCGGATGTAACGGTAGACGTGATCAAATCGATTACCGATAAAGGGGAAAAGCGTGGTGGCTATATGCCGACCTTCTTCCACGGCGATCATGCTTCTGCTTTTGTAGCCGGTAACTATCTGCGCGGATTGAAAGACTTCGATCTGAAACGTGCCTATAAATTATTGGTGAACAATGCGACTGTTCCGGGAAAAGGCGGCAGGCCGTATCTGGACGAATATATCGAACAAGGCTGGATAGCAGAAAAGGATACGACCGATGTTCCTACCTGGGATGAATACAAAGCGGCAGTAACAAAAACCGTTGAATATGCCTACGACGACTATGCAACCGCCCTGTTAGCAAAAGAACTAGGTGATGACAGTACATATAAGACTTTGATGGATCGTACCGATAACTATAAGAACCTGTTTGATCCGAGTACCGGTTTCTGGCGTGGAAAGATAGCCGATGGCAGTTGGATCAAAGATTTCGATCCGTATTATCCTTATTATGCCTATATGTATCGTGAAGCGAATGCTTGGCAGTCTTTGTTCTTCGCTCCCCATGATCCGGAAGGTATGATTGCCCTTTATCCCAGCAAAAAGGCCGTTGAACAGAAGCTCGACTCACTCTTTACCGAGCCTTGGAGAAACTATGAAGCGCACAATTTGACCGGTTTCATCGGTAATTATTGCCAGGGTAACCAGCCCGGACATAGTATTCCTTATACTTATTACTTTATCGATAAGCAGGAAAAGGCACAATGTGTGCTGGATAGTATCATGAATCATTATTATGATATGGGTAAGGACAAACTGGCTTATTCTGGAATGGATGACGCCGGTGAGATGTCTTCCTGGTATGTCTTCAACGCAATCGGTTTATACACCTATTCGCCGGCAGATCCGGAATATATTGTAACTGTTCCTTTGTTCGACCAGGTGAAATTTATGCTGGGCGATAAAACCCGGTTCATAATCGTTAAAAAGGGCAACGGCCAAAAGATAACGGATATCTCTTACGACGGTCGGAAGATCGATGGTTGGTTTATCTCGCACGATTTATTGAAGCAGGGAAAACAGTTGACGATCACTACCGAATAAAACCTGCTTCCTTTTGCACCAAAAGCTGCCGTCCTTTTTTCAAAAAGCCCGGCAGCTTTTTTCTATTAGGTAGGCAGCAATAAAATAGGGCCCGGCGGCTGTAAAAAATGCCTTTGTTAGATAAGCCCCTTTATCTGGTCGGCAGTCTGGTACTCTATGGTGGAGTAGAGTAGTTGCTGGAGCATTCCGAATTGATCTTGGGAATAGCTGCGAGCTATCATTCCGTTATTGATATGGTGGATATAGTCGCAGCCGGAAGTCAATGTTTCGAAAACATGCGAAGTAACCAGTACTGTTTTCCCTTTCTCCCGGAGTTGTTGCAGGATAAGCGTGAGTATATGTGCACTTTCCAGATCTAATCCGTTGAAAGGCTCATCCAAGATCAGAATAGGCTTATCCGGTTTGAGAACACCTAATAGAGCCAGTTTCTTTTTCATTCCCGTTGAATAGTTTTCCGTGATATCATTCAGCGGGATATTGAACAGTTTCTGCCAGTTATCTACTTGAAAGCCATTTTCCCCTGCAGGGAAAAGATCCAGGTATTCGCGGCCTGTCATATAAGGATAGAAATAGTTTTCGGCTTCCAGATAGGCAATATCCCGTCTGTGCAAAGGATTGTCATTATACAGGATAGAACCTTTCACCGGACGGATAAATCCGTAAAGCGTATTCAGCAAGGTTGTTTTACCTGCACCGTTTAAACCGACAATACCGTGTATTTTACCCGATTCCATCGATAGGGTGATCCCTTTCAGTATCAGTGATTGCTTCTTATATTCTACTTGTAAGTTACGGATTGTAAGCATATAAATAAGTTTTTAAATTCCGGCAGGCCGCCAGATAATTTCTGATCAGGAAAAACAGGATAACGGGCAAAAGTACTGGCAGGAACATACTCAGCATGGCTATTGCAATAGGAATCTGCCCTGCTGTAATCTTGCTGTTTGGCCAGTAATAGGCATATTTCGTTGTTATGAATAACAGGATATTCAATGAGATTGCTACCAGAAAGGTGAGTGTAAGCCACCAGTGTTCAGGATATATCAACACATATACCAGACAGACAGGTAATATTGCACATAAGAATAATTTCAGATTCAATGCCAGTTTCCGGTGCAGAAAGCTTCTTGCGGGCCTCTCCATATAAAAGAGTATCTGTTGGGATTCCGAATAGCGGAACATTTCGGAGAAGAAAACCGTGAAAAACCAGAGTGAAGCTAATGAAGCAAAAGGCAATAACAAGCCGATCCAGGCACTGATATAAAGAACCATCAGCAAACCACCGTATTGTCGTATTCCCGAACGTATTTCAAAGGCTTCTGCAGGTATCCATCGGGGAGGAGCTACACCCTGTTTTGTACGGTGAAAAGGCTGTTTTAGGAAACTTATTCCCAGACATCCGAACAGAATGCCGAGAGCAATATACCAGTAAGCATGTAGTAGTATAATAATGAGGGCAGGGAAGGAGAGCAGGAGATAATCCATATAAAATACCTTCCATGCCTTTTCTTCCGCAAGGAAAATAAAATGATAATCTTTCCGGTTCAGTTGTAGCAAAGATAAAAGAGCCAGTAACACGGTTCCGGCAATTAAACACCCTTTCAACTCTTTTGTGAGTTCGTACAAAGCAATCCCGGCTATCAGTAAAATACCTGTCAGTATGATCAGATAGATAACAGGTATCTCACGGATAAACTTTCCGAACTGACGGAGCCGGAAACGAAGGAATGCACTGTTCATATACAGGTGTTTAAAATGTCCGAAACAAATGTAGGGAATTTTTATTTATTACTTTTAAAAGTAAAAACGAATTCCTGCATCGATGGTAAAGCGGAAAATACCGGATCGTTCGTCATCTGAAGTATTGTAGTTCGTATCCTGTTTAGGCAGGGAACCTCCGACGTATCCTATATTGGCACCAATACCGATATGATTACTCAACAGATATTCCGCTCCAAACAAAAAGTTGTATCCGAGGCCGGATAATGAGGCGCTTTCTCCTTTATAGGACTCCCGGTAGCTGAAGTAACCTAGTCCGACGCTTTCACGCAATTGCCATTTCTCACTGACCTTCTGTTTAAGTACGAACTGAGGAGCAATGTACGTAAGACCTACATTGATCGTATTGCTCGATATATCGTATGATGATTTGTAGCCGGAATATAACAAACCACAGCCAAAACCGCTTTTTGAAACCCATTCATACCCGATTTGCCAGTCTAAACCGCTTTTAGGATTTCCGGAAGCTCCCGATGGTAAATAGAATTTACTTGTTATCCCGGCATATCCGATATTGGCATAGATGGTGTTTGTTGTGGGACGCATTCTTCTTTCTTTCTCTGTTCGTATCTCCTTCGCTTCGATAAATGAGTTTGGTTGGTAACTATCGATTACCGTATCACTTATATTGAGCATCATTCCTGCTATCTGATGGCAGCTGCTTCCCCAGATAGACGGTTCTTTATGGTCGGTAAGTGCCAGCGCATTTCCGCCATTTTTGGATGTTTCTTTCTTGGCCAGTGCCAGTACCTGGTCATAATTACATTTTGTAGAGGCACCATTATCTACTACGGATACTTTTCCGATTACCTCTGCCGTATTCGGTACTGTATCATTTACTTCATATAAGAGTACGTTTTCAGGAGGTGTCGTCACCGGATAAACTTTAACGATATCTGTTATAACTTTGGGTGCACAACTGGTTAAAACAAAAAGGGTAAACACGGATAACAGGTTTCTAATAGTTTTCATTTTGTTATAAGATTATTGTTTTCTAATATAAGTCTTTATTGTTTCTGTAAACGTTAAGTTCATTTTTTTGTTGTATCCAACGGATATTATCCCTATATTTCGGCTATGAAACCATACCTTTCATTATCAATGCTTATCCTATACATATCTATCAAACAAACGGAATATTTTAGTGGCCGATAATTATCAGCCGTATGGTTTATAATCATCAGCCATACGGTTGACAATTGTCGGCCAATCGGTTGAGGGTTATCAACCGTTGATTAGTCGCCGTACTAATTCAAATTAGTACGTAGGGTAAATGCAAATACATAGGCAGGAAATTTGTATTCGATATATTTATTATCTTTGCCAGTCAATGAGCAAGAATATGGAAGACGATTTTGATATAAGGGATAGCCGTATGCCGGAAAGTGAGCGTGAGTATGAGAATGCACTTCGCCCGCTTTCATTTCATGATTTCAGCGGACAGGCCAAAGTGGTTGAAAATCTGAAGATATTTGTGATGGCGGCCCGTATGCGTAAAGAAGCATTGGATCATGTGTTGCTGCATGGCCCTCCCGGGTTAGGTAAAACTACTTTGTCGAATATTATAGCTAATGAACTGGGAGTCGGCTTTAAAGTTACTTCCGGGCCGGTGCTGGATAAACCCGGTGATTTGGCGGGGGTGTTGACTTCGCTGGAAAAGGATGATGTTCTTTTTATCGATGAAATCCATCGGTTGAGTCCGATTGTCGAGGAATATCTTTATTCGGCAATGGAGGATTACCGGATCGATATTATGATCGATAAAGGGCCGAGTGCCCGTTCCATCCAGATAGACCTGGCTCCTTTTACACTGGTTGGTGCAACGACCCGTAGCGGTTTGCTGACCAGCCCGTTGCGTGCCCGCTTCGGGATCAATATGCACCTGGAATATTATGAGATGGAGACGTTGACGAAGATTGTGCTTCGTAGTGCCGATATCCTCAATGTGAAATGCGAGTTGAGTGCAGCCAAAGAGATTGCTTCCCGCAGCCGTGGAACGCCTCGTATTGCCAATGCATTACTTCGCCGCGTACGTGATTTTGCACAGGTGAAAGGTTCGGGCGAAATAGACAAGGCAATTTCTTGTTATGCTTTGGAAGCATTAAATATTGACCGTTATGGTCTGGATCAGATTGATAATAAATTACTGACAACAATAATTGATAAATTCAACGGTGGCCCGGTCGGCCTGACAACGATTGCGACAGCCTTAGGTGAAGACCCCGGTACATTGGAAGAAGTATACGAACCTTTCCTGATCAAAGAAGGGTTTATCAAACGAACACCACGGGGACGTGAGGTCACCGACCTTGCCTATACACATCTCGGACGGAAAAGGGGCGAAGAACAAGGATTTTTATTTGACTGAAAAAGTTATGGCTGGAGGAATGAAACGGCTCGCAGGAGAGACTGCGATTTATGGCGTTAGTAGTATTGTCGGAAAGTTCCTGAACTGGATGCTGGTGCCGATGTATACGCGGGTGTTGGCAACAGAAAGTGATTTCGGGATCGTAACGAATCTATATGCCTGGACGGCACTACTGATGGTCATACTTACTTATGGGATGGAAACGGGGTTTTTCCGTTTTATGAACAAGAAAGAGATCACTCTTCCCATGCGGGTCTATGCAACGACATTGTTCAGCATTGCTTCAACCTCTGTCCTGTTTTTAGTTATTGTTTTTAATGCACTGAATCCGATCAGCGGTTCACTGGGATATGCTTCTAATCCGGAGTTTGTCGGGATGATGGCCGGAATTGTTGCGGTAGACGCCTTTTGTTGTATCCCGTTTGCTTTTTTGAGATATCAGGGGAAGGCGATTCGCTTTGCATCCATCAAGTTGTTCAATATATTCCTGAATATAATATTAGTCCTTTTCTTTTTAATCGCCTGTCCGTGGCTGGCCGAGCATGCTCCGCTTTTGGTGGACTGGTTCTATATTCCGGATTATCAGGTGGGATATATCTTTATTGCTAATGTTATAACTTCTGCGGTCACATTCATCCTGCTTATTCCGGACATGGTTCCGGGCTTGCGTGAGAAAGCCAGTTTCGTACTACTCCGTCAGATGATCAGGTATTCTTTCCCTATATTGATCCTGGGAATCGCCGGTATTTTCAATCAAACGGCCGATAAGATCTTGTTTCCGTTTCTGTTTGAGGATAAAGAGCTGGCAAATACACAATTAGGAATATATGGTGCCTGCTTTAAGATTGCGGTTGTGTTGGTCATGTTTACCCAGGCTTTCCGCTATGCCTACGAGCCGTTTATCTTTGCAAAGAACAAAGACGACGACAGTAAAAAGTCTTATTCGGAAGCGATGAAATATTTCATTATCTTCGCATTGATCATTTTCCTGGGGGTAATGTTCTATATCGATATCCTGAAACATTTTGTAGCGGCGGCCTATTATCCGGGTTTGCGTGTCGTCCCCATTGTCATGCTGGGAGAACTGTTCTTCGGAATCTATTTTAACCTGTCGTTCTGGTATAAACTGATCGATCAGACCCAGTGGGGGGCCTATTTTTCTACGATAGGATGTGTTGCTACGATCCTGATAATTGTCCTGTTTGCTCCGACATACGGATATATGGCTTGTGCCTGGGCCTCTTTCGCAAGCAACCTTATTATGATGGCGCTTTCATATATTATCGGGCAGAAAAAATTTCCGATCCAATATGATATTAAATCGGCTGTGATCTATTCCGTTTTGGCAGCAGCATTCTATCTGGCCGGCATGCTACCCGCGATTGAATCGGAGATTTTGCGTCTGGGTTACCGTACGTTGTTGCTTTGCATTTTTGTCGGCATTGTGATCAAACGAGATCTTCCGTTGCAGGAACTACCTTATGTAGGACGTTATTTCGCCAAAAAGAAATAGTTTTATTCCGGTTTGAGCGGGATCGTCAGAATGATACGCAGGCCGGTTGTATAATCCGGATCTACGTAAATGTTACCTTTCAAACGATGGGCGATCTGGCGGCATAGATATAGTCCCAGTCCTGAACCCGGAACGAAATCGTCTGCTTTGGTGAACCGTTCGAATATCCATTCGCGTTTATCCGGTGAAATGCCGCAGCCGGTGTCCGTGATGCTTACGACCATCCGGTTTTGCTCTTCATCCGGCTCGTAGGAGAGTGTGATATTTCCCTTCTCGGTAAATTTATTGGCATTGTTCAATAGATGCGACAGGATCAGGCTGAAATGGCTCTGGTTGGTGAAGGCCAGATCCTTTTCACGGTTACCTTCAAGTTTGTATTCAATGTCCGGTTTGCCGTAAAGCCTTTTAATTTGTTCCATTTCACAGGAGCAAAGCAGGTGTATATTGACTCCCGATAACGGAAGGTCGTCTTTGTTGCTATCCAACTGGGCGATCTCCAGTACGCTGTTCATCATGGAGGTGATATGATTACAGTTTTCAAAGATGATCTTACTGAACTCTTGTTTTTCCTCTAGGGTATTATCTTCGGTCGTGATCAGTTCTGCAAAGCCGTTGATTGCATTTAAAGGCGTACGGACTTCATGGCACATGTTCTTAATGAACGCATTTTTCATCTTCTCACTTTCCTGTGCTTTTTCACTGGCGAGAATAACCAGACGGTTCGATTCCTGCAACTTCTTATATAAGGAATTGATTTTCCATAAACGGAAAGCAACGAAAACAGCTGAACTGATAGCCAGGATAAATAAAGACAGGAACATGTAAAGCTGGTTGCGGCTCTTCTGCAAATCGATTTCCAGTGCTTTTTTCTCAATCACCAGTTCATCTACCCGCTTTTGTATTTCGAGGTCTTCCAGTTTGTCATTGATATTCTTCAGCCGTGCAGAGTCTAACAGGGCAGCATATTCTTTGTGGGCATAGAAAGCTTCTTTATACAAATGAAGACTGTCCAGCATGTCGATTTTATCTTTGAGCGTCGATACGACATGTTCCGACAGGTCGATCTTCAAACCGGAATTACGGAAATAATGGATAACCGAGTCGCAATATTTGATGGCTTTAGGATATTCGTCTATCAACCGATAGAAATTCAGCGAGGTAAAATAACGTTCATATTCGGGGGAGAAGGCAGCGGCTTCAGGATATTGACTGTTCAGAGCCATGAAATGCTGATAATAGGAAGTTGCTATATCTTTTCCCAGCGTTTTGGCGGAAAGGGCCAGTGAAGAGTAAGCATTCAACAAATGCCGTTTGGTGACATAAGGGCGCTTTTTCATTTCCTTTGTCTCTGCATATTCTTTTTGCATGTCCAGGTAACGGATTGCATATTTTACCTTCTCCGAATCATCTTGTGGGTAAAGGGTCAGGATGCTGAATGAATTCAAACGGAACAGATATGAATATCGTAACGGCATATTTTCCGAAAGGGCGATCACTTCCCTGAAGCGTTCGCTTACCATTTCTTGTAACTCATTCTCTCTACCCGGTTCTACCCGGTTGCTGTAAGCCATCCCCAGGAGATAGTTGATCGACATTTTTTCAAGAGCTGAAAGTTTCTTATCTGTTTCCAGTTTGAGCCGGTATTGTTCTATCAATTTCTTTCTCTCTTCCCCTTCCGTATAAAAGACGATACGTACATCGACGATCGTTTGCATGTAAGTCACCAGGAAGTCGCGCGCTTTTCCTTTCAACTCCTGTTTGGCTTCTTCCATGTACACATTGGTACTATCCTTAATATCGTTGTTGACATAAAAACGGAGTATCTCGGTAAGTGCTATCTCTTTATAGTAATCATCGTTATTGGCGAGTGCCTCTTTGTATAATTCTTTTGCGTATGCAACCTGTTCTTCCTGACGGGAAATATCCATCAGGTTGGTTAGTATTTCCAGCTTCTCTTCTGTTGAGGATGCGGACTTTAGGCTTGTGCTCAAAGAATCTTTTGTCGTAGCGTTGTTAGCTACAGCAAAGAGCATATTAACGAGCATGTACATCAGAATTAAGCAGCGTTTCATTTTTATATAAATATTTTAGGTAAGCTCCTTTAGGGAACCCATTTGACGATCGTCTGCAAAGTTAATGAAAATCAACTACTGTTTTGAACTTATGGAACTTATTCTTGTTTGTTCTTCTTATTTTTTATTTCGGGATACAATTTCTATCTTTGCACGATTAAGGCGTAGCTATTAGTCGGAGTAATTATCAATACAAGTTATTGTGATGGAAAAAGGGGTGTTACACAAGCAAATAAGAGACTTCTTTGTTCGTAATTTTGATGTCCGTCAGGAGAAGGAAAATGAACTTGAAACCGTTGAATCTATAAAAAAGGGTATTGAGTTTAAAGGTACTAATCTTTGGGTTTTAATCTTTGCGACCTTTGTTGCTTCTTTGGGTCTGAATACAAATTCTACAGCGGTAATTATCGGTGCGATGTTGATCTCTCCGCTGATGGGGCCTATCATGGGGTTTGGTCTGGGGCTGGGGATCTATGATTTTGAACTGATCAAACGCTCTTTCCGCAATTTTGCCACAGCTACGGTCTTTAGTGTGATCACTTCGACCCTGTTTTTTCTTATCTCTCCGATCAGCGAAGCACAGAGTGAATTGTTGGCGCGTACGCAACCGACCGTGTATGATGTACTGATCGCTTTCTTCGGTGGATTGGCGGGTATTGTAGCCAGCTCCACCAAAAGTAAAGGGAATGTGATTCCGGGTGTGGCTATCGCTACGGCGTTGATGCCGCCACTTTGTACGGCCGGTTTCGGGCTGGCAAGCGGGAATCTTTATTATTTCTTCGGCGCTTTCTATCTTTACTTTATCAATACCGTGTTTATCAGTCTGGCAACCTTCCTGGTTGTTCGCCTGCTGAAGTATCCTAAAAAGGTATTCCTCGACAAGCAGCGGGAGAAGGTTGTGACACGTTATGTCGGTGTCATCGTCTTTTTTACGATCGTACCCAGCCTTTTTCTGAGTTATAACCTGATCCGCGCCAGTTATTTCAATGACCGGGTTGCCAATTTTGTATCAGAGGAACTGGCTTTTCCGAATACACAGATACTCAATAAAACAGTAACGGATACAAGTGAAAAGAAAGAGATAAAGGTCGTATTGATCGGCGAAAGTGTACCTGACCCGATGATTGAAATTGCCCGGAGCAGACTGCGTAAATATGGTTTGAAAGACGTTTCATTAGTCGTACAGCAAGGTTTCGGCCAGGAAGCGACAGATATTAATGAGTTGAAAAGTATGTTGATGCAGGATCTTTATAAGAATAGCGAAGAAGTGCTCCGCGTACAATCCATACAGATCGATTCGTTGAAGCGGACGGTAGACCGGTATAAAACCGCTTCACGTATTACTTCGGAGCTGATCCCTGAAATGAAAGTCCTGTTCCCGGCTGTCCTCGAGGCATCCTGTTCAAATACCTATATTGTGAGTACCGATAGCATGAAGCAAGACACAGTCATGTTGGTTTACCTGAAAAGCAAAGAACGTATCAATGAAAAAGAACAACAAAAGATCCGGGAGTGGCTCGGAGCACGTGTGAACGCGAAGAATATTAAATTACTAATAGAATAAAAGAAAAGAATGAATTTTATGAAGAAGGTGTGGGCAGTTTTACTGCTTCTTATTGCTGCAGGCCAGATGTATGCCGACGAGGGCATGTGGGTTCTGAAGGAATTAAACAAACAGAATCTGGCGAGAATGCAGGAACTGGGATTTGTCCCGTCCTACAAGCAGCTTTACAGTGAAACTGACCCGTGTGTGGCCAACGCTGTTGTTATTTTTGGTGGCGGATGTACCGGTATTACCGTATCGGAAGAAGGATTGGTCTTTACCAATCACCATTGTGGTTTCGGTTCGATCCAGCAGTTGAGTAGTGTTGAGCATGATTATCTGAAAGATGGTTTTGTCTCTCAGAGTAAAGGCGATGAACTGCCTGTTCCGGGATTAAGCGTACGTTACCTGCGCGAAACAGTCGATGTAAGTGATCGTATTAATGGTGAAATCGCTAATATTGAGGAAGAGTATCTTCGTCTGGCCGCTGCCGATTCGATCGGACAGGTTATTTGTGATTCTATTGGTAATACGGAATTCCAGGCAGCCGATGTAGTGCCTTTCTATAATAATAACAAGTATTTCCTGGTTGTTTACGACGTATTCAACGACGTCCGTATGGTATTTGCCCCGCCCAGCTCCGTAGGTAAGTTCGGTGGTGATACCGACAACTGGATGTGGCCGCGTCACACAGGCGATTTCTCTGTTTTCCGTGTATATGCCGATGCAAATAACAAGCCGGCTGAATATAACAAGGATAACAAACCTTATAGTCCGAAGTATGTTGCCGAAGTGTCTCTTCAGGGATATCAGGATAAGGATTATGCTATGACGATCGGTTTTCCGGGAAGTACCGACCGTTATCTGTCTTCATGGGGTGTGAAACAACGTATCGAGGACAGTAACAAACCCCGTATCGATGTTCGTGGTGCTAAACAGGCTATCTGGAAAGAAGCGATGCAGGCCAGCGATGAAGTGCGTATCAAATATGCCTCTAAATATGCCGGTAGCTCCAACTACTGGAAAAACTCTATCGGTATGAACCGTGGTTTGGCTAATCTGAATGTACTGGATCGTAAGAAGGAGGAAGAAGCCGCTTTTGCTAAGTGGGTAGACCAGACTCCGGAACGTAAAGCGAAATACGGCGAAGTGTTGAGCCTGCTGGAAAAAGGCTATACTTCGACTGACGAATATAAGAATGTTTCGACCTATTTGATGGAAGCGTTTGTCAGCGGTACTGAAATCGTACGTCTGGCACGTATGGTGCAGAGTGTGGACATTAGCGGTTCTACTCCGGAAGAAATAGACTTGATTCTGGAAGATAAGATCAAACCGTTCTTTAAAGATTATGATGCGGCGCTCGATCAGAAGGTGCTGGCTGCCATGATGAAGGTAGCGAAAGAACGTGTCCCGGCTCAGTATCTTCCGGACATCTATAAGAAAGTGGATAAGAAATACAAAGGTAACTACGCCAAGTATGCGGCCGATGTCTTTAAAAAGACTTCCCTTTTGTCGTATGACAATATAGAGAAGATGCTGAAGAATCCGAAACTATATGCCAAGCTGAAGAAAGATCCGGCAGCGGAACTGAGTCTGTCTACATTGATCTCTCTGTTTGAATTGCAGCAATTGATGGGAGATGCCCATTACGATATTGAAAAAGGCGAACGTTTGTATTTTGCAGGCTTGAAGGAAATGTATCCTGACAAAGCTCTTTCTTCCGATGCCAACTTTACCATGCGTCTGAGCTACGGTTCCATCGGTGGTTACCGTCCATACGATGCCGCTTGGTATGACTATTATTCAACAGAGAAAGGAATCCTTGAAAAGGAAAATCCGGAAGATGACGAGTTCTGGGTACAACCAGAAATCCTCGATCTGATCCGTAGCAAAGACTTTGGCCAGTATGCCAACGAAAAGGGGGAATTGCAGCTTTGCTTCCTGTCGAACAACGACATCACAGGCGGTAACTCCGGTAGCCCTGTTTTCGATAAAAACGCCCGTTTGATCGGCCTTGCTTTCGATGGAAACTGGGAAGCCATGAGCGGTGACATCGCTTTCGAACCGGATCTGCAACGTTGTATTGCTGTCGATATCCGTTATGTGCTGTATATGATCGACAAATGGGGTAAATGCCCGCGTCTGATCGAAGAACTGAAACTGGTTAGATAATCTTTCAATAAGATACACAAGAAAGGCCTGGCGGATTTGTTCCGTCAGGCCTTTAACTTTTTAACTGTCCGTGAAATCCGTGCGTACGGCTTTCCTGCAATGACTGCCTACAATTCGTATATTTCTTTTATAGAAAGACCGGTACATTGAGCGATTGTTTCAATATTGACTCCCTGCTTTTTTAATTTAGCAGCAATAAGACGTTGTTCTTCAACCTTACCTTCAACCTTACCTTCAAGTTTTCCTTCTGCTTTCCCTTTTTTCAAACCTTTCCCTTCAGCCTCCTCCACTGCGTATTCCAGCGTATTGCGCCAGTCGCGATAAATTTTCAGGTTCTCATCGTAGACAGCCCGTTCGTGAGAAGTCATTGCATCCAGATTGGCCACATCGAGCAGGCGTTTGAAGGCATCATTTTTCTCCTTAAACGGAGACATATCAAATAAATTCATATTCTTCAATATATAAACTATATTTTCAAGAGGCGTTTGACATTCCTCTTCACTTAAATTGAACAGGTCGAATGAAAGATAAATCTGTTTCAGTTTGACCTCACCGAAAGCTTTACCTGTTGCTTCATTAGCCAGCACCACGTCCGTACGCCAGCTCTGAAATTCAGGTAGACTAAAGTTCAGCAGATAGATGCCATATACAGGAAGCAAGCTAAACTTCCAGTCAGAACCTATCTCTCCCTGACGGGAGATCATCCGACAAATATAATAAAACCCACGATTAAAGAAGTAACGTTGGGGGCAATTCTGCATTTCAAGCACAAATTTAGTTCCGTCCACATCTTCACAAAGAAGATCGAAGATCACTGTGCGCTGTTCTATTACTTCCGGTTGGATTTCTTTATCAAGATAGGTCAGGTCTTTCACCTGATGCTCGCCTTCAAGTGCGGCATTGATAAAGTCGATTGCTACTTGCTTTTTACCGAATACGGTTTTAAAAGCCCGATCTAACATAATGTTTACGTACTTTTCCATATGTCAATGGTTTTATTGGTTTATTACCTAATAACAGGCAACGGAACAAATGTAGGTAATATTTTATACATTTCAATGTCTGAAGGCGTTTTTATGATTCAAATCTGTCAGTAAGTGAAACATTCAACCTAGCCCGAACCTTCCTCTTGATATCTTCAATCTTTTGCTTTCATCTTTCAAATACATTATAAACATTGATAAATAATACATACAGATGACACCTATTGCTTTCACCGATGCTATATAGTAAGCCGAAAAAAAGACCGGTCTTTTAAAATCAAAAGTCCCTTCTTTTGAAATCAGAACTAAGGTCTTAACATTTCAAAACACCTGACCTTTAAAAACGGGTGCCTTTCCGTTTGTCATCCGGTGCCTATTCCTTTACCGTTCGATACCTATCCGTTTCTTTATAGATGGTATCTTATGTAGTATGTTTGACTTTTTTTAAAAAGATTAAAGCAATATCCTGTCATCATAATCTGCTATCTATCAATCGACTGAAAGCGATGATAGATGAAATGTAAAGGCTAAAACAGTCTCCTACAGAGTGTTTTAGCCGATTGGTAAGTGCCAGCACTACTGTGTTGTTCGTTTGGAACAGTAATATTAGCAGAAAGATACTATTGTCCTAGCTTCTTCTCTATATAGTGCTGTCTTCTACTATGTTCGGAGGTTACCGGTATGAATGAGATTATTTTGCGGGTAGATGTTTAAACTCTGAAATAATATACTATTTTTGCTAAAAAGATTAAATTTGACTGGTATGTTATACCTTAAAGGAGATTTTGAGAAGCTATATAAACTGTATTATCCGAAGATGTTCGCTTTTGCCAAAAACTATGTTCCGGCAAACGAAGATGCGGAGAATATAGTACAAGATGTGTTTCTTACACTTTGGGAAAGAAAGGAGGAAATCGAGATCTCTTTTACGCTTACGACTTATTTATTTACGTTGGTGAAAAACCGCTGTCTGAACTTCCTGCGGCACAAGTTGATCGAAGAAGAGTATAACAGCCAGGTGAAAGAGGAACTGGGATTCAAACTGTATGCTTTGGAGGCGTTCGACTATTCCTATCAGTCGGAAGAGGAGTTGCAGGAGATTATCCGTCGTGCTCTTGACACCTTGCCGGAACGTTGCCGCGAAGTCTTTATCAAAAGCCGCATCGAAGGACTCAAATACAAGGAAATATCGGATGAACTCGGAATCTCCGTGAATACGGTAGAGAATCAAATGGTCACAGCTCTCAAAAAGTTACGTGTGGCACTGAAAGACTATTTACCGTTATTGTTGTTTCTGGTTAATTAATGTTTATTTTAGACTGGGTCATAGTGGTACGTTCCGTGATGAGGGTTTAACTTATATAATGACAAAAGAAAGTATGCACGATCTGTTATCAAAATATTTGGCAGGGGAGATTTCAACTGAAGAAAGAGGAATACTTTTTCAGCAGTTGAAAGAAAATGAAGAGCTTAGGAAGGAGGCGGTTGGGATACAAAATCTGTCCGCGCTTGTTTCTATTGCGAATGAAGATGGAATTGCTTCGGACAGACAATATCGCTCGTTTGTTGGCATGCGGAAGAAACGTGCGTTATTATTCGGTCTTCGTAAAGTGGCGGGTTATGCCGCGATCGTGCTCTTTTCCGTCCTGTCGACTTATCTGCTGATGAATTATGCGGGAGACAAAGAGGATGAGCTTGTCCGTTATCAGGAGTTTTCGACTCCGGCCGGACAGCGTGCTAAAGTCTTGCTTGCCGATGGCACTGAAGTTTGGTTGAACGCCAACTCCAGGTTGCGTTATCCTGAACGTTTCGATTCGGAAAGGCGAGAGGTCGAACTCCATGGCGAAGCCTTTTTTGAAGTGGAAAAAAATAAAGAGAAGCCTTTCATTGTCAAGACAAAAAAGATGGACATCGAGGTCACTGGAACGCAGTTCAATGTGAATGCTTACGACACGGAAGAATACTTTGTGACCTCCTTGGTCGAGGGTTCTGTCTCTGTCTCCTGGACGTTCGATAAGAACCATCGTTATGTTTTGCGTCCTCAGCAGCAGATCGTAGTATCAGATAATTCATTGAATATCTGTCAGTTTGAGAAAACGGATTTTATGTCTTGGAAAGAGGGTATATTCATCTTTGACGATTTGTTGCTGACAGATATAATAAAAAAACTGGAACTTTATTATGATGTGTCGATTGTCGTGAAAAACACAAAACTTGGCAACTACCGCTATACCGGTAAGTTCAGGCAACGGGATGGAGTGGAAAGCGTTTTGCGAAAACTTCAGATCGTATATCCGTTCAAGTATACGAAAGATGACGATAAGAACCTGATCGTGTTGCAGTAGGTAAATCTTCATAAATGGAAACAAGGGTATTGCGCCATGGCACAGCTATGGCTATCTCCGGTATTGTTTCTATTTTGGAATCTCAAATTGTTAAATAATATTAATATGTAAACTCTTATAGTGGTGTTCCGCTTGTGAGGGGTTAAACTTATAAATATAGGAAAAAATATGTATAACCTTATAAAGATAATGCCTATGGTTTGAATAGAAGAAGTTTTTATATAAAAAAACCGTCCGGTGTTCCCGCACCGGACGGTCGTGAAATCTAACACTCTTAGTCGAAAAAAAGTATTAAATATATAATTCACAAAAGTATGAAAAAGTATACTTTACCCATACATTTATTATGCAAAAGACTGTATCTTGATAAATTTTTTAATATTATGAGATTATCAATATTGGGATTGTTCGCCTGTGCCTTTGCCACCTATGCGGTAGATATGGATGCACAAACGGCAAAAGTAAAAATCACGAATTCCCGTATGACCATTGGAGCTTTTATTGAACAAGTCGAAAAAGAAACGGGATATATGTTTGTGTACAACAAACGAGAAGTGGATGCAAACAAGACGGTTTCGCTGGAAGCCGGGAGCAGTTCCGTTGCTGATTGTTTGAGTCGTGTTTTCGAAAACTCCGGTATCACGTATGTTTTTGATGACGATTATATCGTATTGACGAAACGGGGTGAGAAACAAATTTCTTCTGTTGCCCAGCAAGTAGGAAAGACAGTTACAGGTGTGATCGTAGACGAAACCGGTCTGCCGGTTATCGGTGCAAATGTCATTGAAAAAGGAACAACCAATGGGACTGTGACGGATATGAATGGAAAATATACATTGACGGTCGCACCAAGAAGCTCTTTGCAGATTTCTTATATTGGTTTTAATGAACAAATTGTGAAAGTTGGTGAGGAAAGTGTGATTAATGTAACATTACACGAAGATACACAAGCATTGGAAGAAGTGGTCGTGGTCGGATACGGGACGCAGAAAAAGGTGAATTTGACAGGAGCTGTTTCATCTGTCAAGTTTGACGAAGAGATGTCCAATCGTCCAATTACCGATGCATCTCAAGCCCTTTCGGGCAAAGTCTCCGGAGTATGGGTCAGCCAAAATATTGGAAAACCCGGAAGCGATGAAGCACAACTTAGAATACGTGGATGGGGTACCTTGAACAATTCCGACCCTTTGGTTATTATTGATGGTGTGGAAGGTTCTTTCGGACAAGTCAATCCCAACGATATTGAAAGCATTTCTGTTTTGAAAGATGCTGCAAGTGCCGCCATTTACGGTTCAAAAGCTGCTAATGGAGTCGTTTTGGTGACTACAAAAATGGGTAAGAACAAAGAAAAAACCCAAGTGGAATTAAATTCTTACGTAGGTATCCAACAATTAGGACATAGATACAATTTTGTGACCAACAGCGCCGACTTGATGACACTGATCAACCAAGGATTCGAGAATGACGGAGCTTCGCCTTTATTCTCCGAACAGTTGATTACCGACTTTAGAAACGGTACCGATCCCTATAAATATCCCAATACGGACTGGTATGATGAGTTGTTTCGTAATGCACTAATTACGAGCCATAACCTTTCTATTCGGGGAGGTTCTGACAAGTTATCCTCGTTTTTGTCTTTGAATTACTTAAAACAAGACGGTATCCTGCGTTATACGGACGCTGAAAAATTCGGTATCAGAGCCAACTTGGAGTACAAGGTAAATTCATGGTTTAAAATTGGAAGCCGATTGAGCTTTTCACGCAACGATGCAACTGAACCTTTTGACTTAAGCAGAGTGTGGATTATGCTTCAAGGAGCAGTGCCATTCAATGCGGCCTACACGAGAGATGGCCGATTTGGTTCTATTGAAGCAGCCGATGAAAAAGGGGTATTGTTGTATGAAAACCACAATCCTTTGATTGAAGCAGCCAACGGTAAAAACAACACAACCACAGACTATTTGTCTTTAAACGCTTTTGCCACAGTAGACTTCACTAAAGACTTGAATTTGCAAGTCACATGGTCTACTATCGGAAATTGGAAAATGACAGACCGTTACAATGAAACGCTTTACGGATATACCGATTCCGGAAAAGAAACACAGAATATCAATTATAATTCAGGTGGAATGATTGTCAGCAGAAAGCAAGTTTCGACAATGCGCAACAACTTTCATGCCACATTAAACTACAGTCACAAATTTGGAGACAAACATTTTGTTTCCAGTGTGGCAGGCTTACAGTTGGAGAACTATAATGAAAGAAATGTTTTCGGACGTAGATCAGATCCCGCCAAAGACGGTTTGACACAGATCGACTCCGGTACGGATGGTATCAAAGCGGAAGGTAACTTATCAAGATTGCGTATGGGGTCCTATTTTGGACGATTGAATTATGCCTATGACGACAAATATCTGTTTGAAATGAACTTGAGAGCTGATGCTTCTTCTCGTTTCAAAAAAGGAAATCGTTGGGGTGTATTTCCTGGTTTCTCCGTAGGTTGGCGTTTGAGCGAGGAAAACTTTATTAAGGATTTGAATGCTTTCTCAAATTTGAAATTGCGTACATCTTGGGGGCAATTGGGTAACCAACGCATTGATGGTTATTGGCCTTATTTGTCCGTTTTCAATCAGGAATTTGATCAGAGTTACAGCTACGGCGGTAATTTGGCACCGGGAGCCGCAGTAACCAAATTAGTGGATGAAAACATCTCTTGGGAAACAACTACTTCTTATGACTTAGGACTCGATATGGGATTCTTTGATAACAAACTGAGTATTGAAGCCGATTATTTCGACAAGAAAACATCAGATATTATTGTTCAGTTACCGATATCCAACATTGTGGGTAACAAGACTGCTCCTTTCGAAAACGTTGGGGAAATGAGAAACAACGGTTTTGAATTGGTGGTCAACTATGACAATCAGGTAAGAGACCGCAATCGTCTGGGCTTCAACATCGGTGCCAATTTCACTTTTGTGGATAATAAAGTGACGAAGTTTCAAGGAGGTAAATCTCCTGACCAACTCTATTTGATCCGTGAAGGTTATTCCTACAAGTCATTGTACGGATATAAGGCTGTCGGCATTTATCAGTCGGAAGAAGAGATCAATGAGCATATGTACAGTAACTCTTTCAAGCCAAAAGTCGGAAATCTGAAATACGAAGATGTCAACAACGACGGAAAGATCGACTACCAAGATAAACAGGTTTTGGGGAACACCATTCCCAAGATTACTTATGGCATCACTGCCGGATTGAGTTACAAAGGTTTCGACTTGAATCTCTTGTTTCAAGGTATGGGGCAAGCCAATGTACTGACAAGAAACGATTGTACGCAGCCTATGTTGATGATTATGAGCCTAACCGAGTCTTGGAAAGATGCCTGGAGTCCCGAGAACCCTGATTCCCAGATTCCGATGTTGCGCATTGACTCCAGTTGGGATTGGTACGATTCTTCTTTCTGGATGCACAGAATCGACTTTCTTAAGTTGAAAAATATACAGTTAGGCTATGCATTTCCTGAAAAGCTGAGTTCAAAATTAGGTTTGAGTCGCCTCTATCTGTACGCCAATGCTCAAAACGTGTTTACAATCATGTGGAAAAAAGGATATGAAGGCTATGATCCTGAAAAAGATTCTTTCAACAACGGAGCTGGTTATTATCCTATTCCGAGAATATTCACATTTGGTTTAAATATTAATTTTTAAGTCATGAAAAAAATAATATACGGTTTGTTTCTATTGTCCTGTCTGACCTTTACAGGGTGTATGGATAAATATTTGGATGTATTTCCTGAAGATAAAATATCATCAGCTAATTTTCCTGAGAACGAGGAAGAAGTCAAAATGATGTTGAATGGCATTTATTCCCAATTACGGGAAAGTGATCTGTATCTCCAAGGGTTGTTTGGATTTGGTATTACCGACGGAGCAACTCCTAACGCTTTCAATTGGGAGACACGAGTCGTTTTAAACAAATTAGGACGTGGAGAAATCACCTCCGGCGATAAGGAAATTGTTACCTTCCGTTGGACCAGATGCTACGAGATAATCTCGCGTGCCAACTACTTGCTGTCATGCCTGGAATCTGTCGGATTGTCTGATGAAGTAAATAAAAAATACCTCGGCGAAAGTCATTTCTTGCGTGGATTGGCCTACTCTGTATTGGCAGAAACATACGGCGGAGTTCCTATCATATTGACAAACATCTCGGCTCAGGAAGCGCGTACATTAACACGTGCGACCCTGGAAGAGACTTGGGCACAAGCAGAAAAAGACTATGATGTAGCTATCGCTAATCTAGGCGTTGATGCTCCAGAACCGGGAAGAGCGACTAAAGGTGCAGCTTTGGGTATGAAGATGAGGGCTTATTTGTATCAAGGTAAATACCAAGGTGTCCTCACCTGTGTCGATGAGATAGACAAACTGGGTAAATACGGGCTTTTCCATAGCTATGAGGGATTGTTTGATCCTGCAAATGAAAACAACAAGGAGGTATTGTTCGACATTCAGTATATGGAAGGTGAAAATTCGCAAGGGACCTATCTTGACCAATATTGCGGCACAGGAACAGGCAGTTACACACGTGGAAGTCGCTACGTGCCGACCGACGATCTGGTGGCAGCCTACGAAACGATCGACGGCTCCCCTGTCGACTCCGCGAATCCGTATGAAAACAGAGATCCGCGTTTAGCATTCACCGTTGTTTTGCCGGGTTCATACATTCTTGGCTATAGATTCCCTAATTATCTGTATCCTAATGGTGCATTCAACCATTCAGGCAATAGGCTGAAACATTTGAGCACACGTAAATACAGAATCCAAAAACAAGAAGATCTGCCTCCTGCAGGACAGTCTTACATCAACGACATCATCTTACGATATGCCGATGTTTTACTTTCCAAAGCAGAAGCTATCATCGAAACAAATGGAAATGTGGCTGATGCCATCTCTATTCTGAATCGTATTCGTACAGAAAGAGACGACGTGAAGATTTCGTTGCTCCCGACCTCGATGAGCCGAGAAGAGGCTCGTGAACGGGTAAGACATGAAAGAAGAATCGAATTGGCTTTAGAAGGCCGTTATTGGGCTGATGTGAAGAGATGGAAAATCGGTAAAGATCTTTATCCGATGGTTATCAAAGACCACAACGGATCTATTATCGAAACTCGCTTCCCGAATGGATATTTAAAGCATTATGATTTACTCCCAATTCCTGACAGAGAACGTTCTTTGAATCCCAATCTGGAACAAAATCCTGGTTGGTAACCGTTTTCTCTAATTAAGTATCAACTCAAAATCGGTCGTTTGTTTTCTTCAAATGACCGATTTCTCAAATAAACTTACGATGAATAAATTGAAAGTAGCATTGGTCATTGCGGAGGGATTGATTGTATGTAATGCGTTCGCAAAACCTAAAAAGAATGTAAAACCCAACATCATTGTCATTAATTGCGATGATATGGGATACGGAGACCTCTCATGTTTCGGCAATCCTACCACTAAAACACCGAACTTGGACCGTATGGCTTTGGAAGGTCAGAAATGGAGCAGTTTTTATGTATCTTCATCGGTTTCCTCACCCAGCAGAGCCGGCTTGTTAACCGGCCGTTTAGGTGTACGGACAGGTATGTACGGCGATAGAAGAGAAGTCTTATTTCCTGATTCTCCTGAAGGTCTTCCCTCTCAAGAATATACGATTGCAGAATTACTAAAACAAGCAGGTTATCAGACCGGATGTATCGGCAAATGGCATTTGGGTCATCGTCCTGAATCCATGCCATTGCACCACGGATTCGATTATTTTTACGGATATCCTTATTCCAATGATATGAGCAAAAGGGAACGTGGTTCCAACTATCCGTATGAATATATGCTTTATGAACAAGAAAAAGTCATCGAAAGAGAACCGAATCAGCACGAGTTGACTCAGCAGGTAACGAATGCTGCCGTCCGCTTCATCCAATCGAAGGGGAACCAACCGTTTTTCCTATATGTTGCCCATCCGATGCCTCATTTTCCCGTTTACGCTTCATTCGATTTTGAAAACAAATCAGCTAGAGGGAAATACGGTGACGCCATAGAGGAATTGGACTGGAGTACCGGCCATATCTTAGAGACATTGAAACAAAGAGGACTGGATAAAAACACACTGGTTATCTTCACCTCTGACAATGGCCCTTGGTTAATGTATCATCAGCTTGGAGGTTCCGCAGGTCCGTTGAAAGATGGCAAGAACTCCTCTTTTGAAGGTGGATTCCGTGTCCCTTGTATTATGTGGGGAGCCATGGTCAAGCCCGGACTGGTTACAGACATGGGCAGTACGTTGGATTTATTACCCACGTTCTGCGAAATGGCAGGTGTCTCTCTTCCGTCCGACAGGATTTATGATGGGGTCAGCTTGTTGAATGTCATCACAAACAAATCCGCCAGCAGACGCGATTCCTATTATTTTTATAGAGGAAGCGAGCTGTACGCTGTCAGAAAAGGAAACTACAAAGCCCATTTCTCCTACAGACCGGCCTACGGACCCGGGGAAAAAGTGGTGTATGAAACCCCTGTGCTTTATGATTTGGGATCAGACCCCGAAGAGTTGTACAATGTGGCTGATAAATATCCGGACATTGTGAAGGAATTGACTGAAATGGCCGATTCTTACAAAAGTTCGTTTACCCTGGCAGAAAGTATTTTCGACAAACCGGCAATTAAACAATGAGAAAGATCGTCTGTTGGAAACTTTCCCCGAATAATTCTTCATTCTTTCATCTGTAAGTTTGTTCGATTGCTGATTGCTTGCAGATAAGTTAAAGGGGCTGTGTCGTAATTTTCATTTTACGTTTCAGCCTCTTGTTTTACATGTTTTGCAATATAAGAAAGGGGGATATGTACATTTTGACACATCCCTCTTTTTTAGTTTGCCGGCACGAACATGTTCTAATCGGAAACTGATGCCGAACGTTTCGTACGAACTGTTACATTGCCTTTTAAGCCTACGGACTCATTAGCTGTACCATTCAGCAGGACGCGCAGGTCGCATCTATCCTTGATCGCCGGGAATTCAACGGTGAAGTCTTCTTCTTTGTCTGTCGTTTTAGAGCCGATCAGTTGGCCGTTCAGCCAGATTTCGGCTTTCCCTGTCAGTTGTTTGAAGAGGATGCTTCCGCCTTCTTGCCGGTGAGCCTGGTAAGGATTGAATGTAGCACGTAAAATAACGAAGTTGGCATTCTCCAATTTGATCAGGTCGCCGCCGGAGATAGGCTGCCAACTGTTCATGTCGTTATCTGCTATCTGACGGGTGGCATCGGGCTTTTCGGTGGAAAGGGGAGAAGCTACCCATTTATTCAGCAACATCGGCGGGTTTTCAGCCGGAATGGACGGGACAGGGGCTACCTGGTCGGCGTTGATCGTGATGGTAGCCGGTTTTAATCCCGGTGTTGAGGCTGTCAGGGTGATTGGCCCCGAACCTTCCTTGCTCTGGATGATAACCTGGGCAAGACCATAGAACAAGCTGCGTTTATTCCCTTTTTCCGGTTCATGGCAGTTCGGATTACCATTTCCCAGACCGATGATTTCGGCAGGGCCTATAACGGTGAATTCGATCATGTTATCGGCTGTCGGGACATGACGGCCTTTGGAGTCGACAACCTCAACGGTCACCGGCATAGCGTCCCGGCCATCACCTGCCAGGCTGTTACGGTAGGGTGTCAGGCGAACCTGTACAGGCTCTTTGGTCGTTTCTACCTTGGTACGTGAAACGATCTTTCCGTTCTTGTAGCCGATAGCTTCCAGCTTGCCCGGTTTATAGGGGACAGACCAGGTATTCATTTCGTACGGGTCTACCGTTTGCTCAGAGATCTCTTTACCGTTCAGCAACAATTTTACTTTGTCGGCATTGCTTAATGCCATTACCTTGATCGGCTTTCCGATGGAATCGGCCGGCCAGTTCCAATGAGGTACCAGTTCCAGGACAGGTTTGTCTTTTACCCATTGTGCCTGATGCAGGTGATAAGCCATTTTGGGGAATCCGCACAAGTCCATAATGCCGAAGAAAGAACTGACTGTAGGCCAGCGATGCGGAGTGGGTTCGCCATGATAATCGAATCCGGTCCAGTAGAAGCAACCGGCCATCCAGGGACGTTCCGCCACGGCTTTCCAGGCCCTGCGGTGGGTAGCTCCCCAGTCGGCACATTGTGTATCGTATGAGTCCATCAGGTTTTTCGACCGGTCTGTGACATATTCGCCCCGGATCATGAAAGCGGAACCGTCTTCAGTACTGGTTAGAGGCAGGTCCGGATTTTCTTCATGGAAACGATCATAACTTTCGATCTGATAGTTGAATCCACCGACATCTACGGCTTGCGATACATTATATTCGGAGAAGAATCCACCATTCATGGCAGCAGTGATGGGGCGTGTCGGGTCCATCTTCTTCACGACGTCGTACATGCGGCGTACCATTTCAACTCCGTTTTCGGTACCTTGCATCGGCTCTTCGTTGAATACCGACCAAAGGATTACACTCGGGCAGTTACGATCGCGTCGAATCTGCCATTCCAACTGCCGAACATATTCGGGGGATGTATTGAATAATCTGTTTTCATCCAGTAGCATGATCCCCATGCTGTCGCAGGCCGCCATAAATTCTTTGGCTACCGGGTTATGGGCAACGCGATAAGCATTAACCCCCATTTCCTTTAATTTGCGGAGACGGAATTCCCATAAGGCATCCGGAACAGCTACGCCTACTCCGGCATGGTCTTGATGATTACATACGCCTTTTATCTTAATATTCTCCCCATTCAGCCAGAAGCCAGTCTTGTTGTCGAAGCGGATGGTTCGGAAACCGCAGTTGGTTTCTGCTTTATCCATTGTAGTACCATTCTGTTTGACAACGGTTTTCACCTTGTAAAGTGCAGGGCTGTCCGGTGACCAAAGTTGAGGGTTTTCAACTGTCATCGACAGTTTGGCAATCTCTTCTCCCAATGCTCCGACGGAGAGTTTTTGGGTTTGTGTGGTGATCGATTGGCCATCAGGAGCAAACAGAGACACTTCAAATTCACTATTTGCCGGAAGTTTACCTGAATTATATAAGGAAACTTCTACAGGTATCTCCCACTGGCTTTCTGTTTTCTTTATAGGGTTGGCAAATACGCCATCGGTAATGATATGCAGCGGCGAACGTTTTACCAACCAGGTATGCCGGTAGATACCGGCTCCTTCGTACCACCAGCCTTCCTGTGCATCCGCATCCACACGTACGGCAATGGTATTTACATCATCGCCATAAGTCGCATAGGGAGTAATGTCGATATACATGGAAGTATAGCCGCACCAGTTACGATGCAGTACGGTTCCGTTTACCCAGATCGTTGCATGGGTAGCGATACCGTCAAACTGTATTTCCTGATGTTTTCCTTTATCTTCGGGAGACAATTTGAATTTACGGCGATACCAACCGAAACCACGATTGTAGTATCCTTGCGAAAGGTTGGCTTCCGGATCCACCTTTCCTTCAATCGCCCAATCGTGAGGAAGGTCTACGATGCGCCAGGAAGAATCGTCGTAGTTCGGGGAAGCGGCTCCGCTCACATATCCGGCCTTGGCGTTCCGGTAAGTAGCGTTATGCCCTTTGATAACAGGGTAGGGAATATCTCCCAAATGGAAGCTCCAGCCTTTATCCAAAGACAGGACTTCGCGGGTGGTTACTTTTTCCTGTGCATAAGCCTGCAAAGAGAAGCTGATGCACAAAAGAAGTAGAAAACTTTTGAGTGTTGTCATAGTTTTTTGTTATAGATTTATTTGAATATAGACTCTATTACCTCTCCTGTCCAGGATAAGGGTTGTTTCACCTTGAACAGATGCAGGATAGTAGCAGCTGTGTTTACGGTATTGTTGGCTTCTGTTATTTTGAATCCTTTTTTTATTCGCGGCCCGGTGATACCCCAGGGTACGATCATTTCATCCGTGCTCACTCCGCCATGTCCGTAATTGATACCGCCATGATCGGTAAGGAACATGAAATGGGTGTCATTATATAATCCTTCCTGCTTCATTTTGTCAATGAATCGCCCGATCTCAACATCCGCTTCCTCGATGGATTTTATATATTCTGGGGACATCCATTTATATTTGTGCCCGGCATGGTCGGTATGGACAGAGTAAAGAAAGACCAATGTCGGATGTTTCCGGTTCTCCTTCAGAAAGGAAAGAGCCTTTTCATAATTAGGCACATAAGCATCTTCTTCCAGGTAGCTTACTTCGTCCAGATACTGTTTATTATAGGGATAGAACAAATTGATCCAGTTATAATAAAATGCTGTTTTTACCTGCGGAAGTGCCTCTTTCAGTACTTTAAATACCGAAGGGTAGTAACCTTCGCTGTCAGTTTCTATTGCAGGCAATATGAATTTGGAGATTTCCCAGCTGTTATCCACGACACCGTGCTGTTCGGGGCCGCTTCCGGTCAGGTGACTTGTCCAGTTTGGCAAAGTGACCGAGGGCATAACCACACGGGTATCGAGCGAGAGTGAACCTTCTGCCAGTAATGCGTCCAGGTTGGGAGTTTTTGCTTTCAGAAATCCGTCAACGCAGATGCCATCGAGTGATATTAAAACGATGCGTTTTGCTGCAGATGCGTTTACTTTTGCTGTAATTGCCGTTACGGGTTGGGTAATAGATGCAGTGCCTAATGCAACAGCTCCTGCCAAACCTTTTTTGAAGAAGTTTCTTCTTGAGTTTTTCATATTATGTCGTGAGTATAAGTAAGAAGATTTGCTATCAAAGGTAGTGGAATATATTGTTCATAACTTCACTTCCTTAATGAAAAATGTACGCAAACCTTTGCGCTTTTTTATCTATTGTTTATTCCATTTCCAAGTTTCTCCTTCTTTTAAATCATCTGCCTGCAAATAATTACCGTTGTACCAGATACGGAATTTATTCCCTTGTAACGATTTAACGGAAGCGTCTACAATTTGTCCGTTTTCCCATTTCACAGCCACTTCAAATCCACCACGGGCTTTTAAGCCGGAGAACTCTCCTTTTTTCCAATCGGCAGGAAGGGAGGGAAGTAATTGAATGATATAACCTCCCTGATCGTACACATGACTCTGCAACAGCATTTCGGCTATACCGGCTGTGGTTCCGAAGTTGGCATCGATCTGGAAAGGCGGGCATATCGTGAAGAGGTTCGGGTTGATGCATTTCCCGATAACATCATCCAGGTTTTCTTTTGCTTTTTCGGCTTGATGCAAGCGGGCGTACTGGCTGATTGCCCAGGCGGAACTCCAGCCGACATACCCTCTGCGATGCTGAATGCGGTAATCCAGCGATTGGTTGGCTGCCTCGACCAAGTCGGGAGTTTGCAGCATGTTGATCTGCGACCCCGGATGGATGGCGAACAGGTGGGAGATATGACGGTGACCGGGTTCTACCTCCGGGAATTCATCCGTCCATTCCATGATACGTCCATCGGAACCAATTTTCGTACCTGCCAAACGTTTTTGGGCACCTACGACCTGGCGGGTAAAGTCGTCATCGATGGATAATTCGTTGGAGATCATCGCGAAGTCATCAAATAGCTGCCAGATGGTTTGCTGGTCGTGAGCAGGTCCCATGCTGATTTGGCTATGGCTGCCGTCGGGAGCGACAAAGGTATTTTCCGGAGAAACAGCGGGGCCGGAAACCAACTCTTTGGTTGTCGGGTGCTCGGTCAACCAGTCCATGTAAAACTCAACCGCCCCTTTTAAGACCGGATAGGTCTTACGTAAAAAGTCCTTATCGCCCGTAAACCGGTAATGCTCGCCGATATGTTGGCAAATCCATGCCGGAGCACCGGTATGCATGCCCCAGGAAGCTGCTTCGCCCGGCGAAGTATATCCCCATACATTCGTGATAGGGTGTACTACCCATCCTTTCTTATTGTATTGGATTTGTGCTGTTTTCGTTCCCGGTTCAACCAACGATGCAATCAGGTCGAACATTGGCAGATGCATTTCCGACAAGTTGGTTACTTCGGCAGGCCAGTAATTCATTTCGATATTGACATCGGTATGATAGTCGCCGTTCCAGGCCGTCTGCAGCTTGTTCGCCCAGATGCCTTGCAGGTTGGCGGGCATAGTTCCCGGTCGTGACGACGCAATCAAGAGATAACGGCCGTATTGGAACATCTGTTCGTACAAGTGAGGGTCTATCGTCCCTTTTCGGGCGTTCTGTACCTTTACGTCGGTCGGGATCGTGTCGGGGGCATCGGTCAGCAACAGGTCGGCTCTTTGAAAATAATCGGCATATTCTTTTACATGCGCTTTGTAAAGCTGGTCGTATGATTTGCCGACGGCATTATTCAGGGATGCTTCGGTAATACCACGGAAATCGCGCCCTTTGTAGGAAGGGTATTCCATTTTGTAATCCGTTGAGGCGGTCAGGAAAAGCAATACCTCGTCGGCACCTTTTACGGTCAGTGTCGAATCGGAATAGGTGGCGGTACCATTTATCGGCACAGCTTTTAACCGCGTCATGTATTGGAGTCCGTCGCCCTCTTTGCCGTCCGAAAGAGCCCCTGCCATGATCAATTGCTCGTTTTCCGCATAGGTGGAATAACGTTCCGGGCGGTTCAACCGGCAAGTGAAAGAGAGTTGTTGCTTCTTATCTGCCGATAACCGCATGACCATCGCTTGGTCCGGGTGGCTGATAAAGATTTCACGTTTGAAACGGACTTCTCCTTGCTTGTAAGAAACCCGAGCTGTCGCATCGTTCAGATTCAAATCCCTTCGGTAGTCGGTGTAGGGCGATTTATTATCGAAGTCGATCCATAAGTCGCCCATCGTTTGATAACATCCGAAAGGGGCGTTGCTGCCCTGTCCGTGGCCGGAACCTTCTCCGGTGCATACCTGTGTGCGGTTCGTCAGCTCTGTTGCTTCTTTATATTTACCGTCAAATAATAATTGTTTGATCTTTTCCACATGTTTGGCAGCTTCGGGATTGTCGCAATCCTGCATACTTCCTGACCACATTGTCTCTTCATTCAGTTGGATGCGTTCCTTATGGACATCTCCGAATACCATGGCTCCGAGTGAACCGTTTCCCAGGGGTAAAGCCTTCAGCCATTCCGGATCGTCTTTGTATCCCGTGTTGGGATTATCTGCGACGGTTGCGTCGGCAGGCGTGTTGTACCATAATGTTAATGGTGCATCCTGGTGTTTTACCGAGCAGGCGGTAAAACAGAGAGAAAAAATACCTATGGCAGATGCTACGCTTCTAAATTGTTTCTTCATAACTTATTAATTTTCTTATGGATATAATCAGGGAAACCCACCATTGCCTTTAATATTACTTCTGTATGAAGATAGTAAAATAAGGACTGTGTAAAATTAAAGAACAGAATTTTGTTATAGTTGATAAAATGAGGTGGAAATTTTGCATAATTCGGTATTATCAGAGTAATAATAGGCCTTTTATGGAGATAATAAATGTTTCTACCGGATAATTCAAAATGCTTACTGGTAAAACAGTAAGGGAAGTATGTCTTTTCTGTGATTTTTAGAAACACAAACTGCACTTCGAAAGTTGTACAAACAAACGAAATGCAGTTCATTCAGAGGTTCAGGTTTTGTTACTTTATTCTTATTGCGGACGGGGAACAACCATATAGTCTTTTTCCCACTCCAGATACCGTGCTACCATATCTTTCACCTTATCCGGATACTGGTCAGCCAGATTATGCATTTCACTGCGGTCTTCGTTCAGGTTGTACAGTTCCCAGCTTTTCGTACTGTTCGGCCAGACGATCTTCCAGCCTGAAGCATCGATCAAGGCTTTCTCGTTGAAATGCTCGAAGCATAATTCGTCATGCCCTTTACGTGTACCGGTTTTAAATATAGGGTTCAAGCTCTCGCCTGCCAAGGGAATTATCTTATGGCCGTTATATTCGGTGGGATATTTTGTACCGGAGATATCCAGGCAAGTTGCCATGATATCCATCACATGCCCCATTTGCGTATTAACACTTCCTTTCGGCTGCTTGATCCCTTTCGGCCAGTGGGCGATCATCGGGGTACAAATTCCTCCTTCATACGATTTCGCTTTCCAGAAACGGAATGGGGTATTGGCGGCATTCGCCCATCTTGCTCCGACTGAAGCATAACTCGTTTCCGGGCCGGGCATTACCTCTTTCTCTTTCGGATAAACAATCTTACGGCCATCGCGTGTTTCTGCCGGACGGTCGTTTTCCCCTTCCGAATAATTCTGACAGTCTTCGTTACTACAACCGTTGTCCGACATAAAGAGGATCAACGTGTTATCCAGCTGCCCATTTTTGCGGAGCGTCTCTATCACACGGCCGATCTCCTGATCCATACGGTCTACCATCGCTGCATGGACTGCCATCGCACGCGCATCCCACTCTTTGGTCGGGTTCTCTTCCCAGGAGTCGGAGAACTGACGGGGAGATAGGAAATTGTCGGCATCACCGAACAGTTTCATCTCTTTCATCCGCTGGTAACGGGCTTCGCGGATAGCCTGCCAGCCGTCTTTATAGGTATCCTTATATTTTTCTATATCTTCAGGCAATGCATGCAACGGCCAGTGCGGACAGTGGAAAGCCAGGTACATAAAGAAAGGCTTATCGGTTTCCGCATATTTATTCACGTAGGCGACTGCCGTATCGGCCAGTGCGATCGTGCTGTAATAATCATCCGGAACAGAATTCACCGGTTTATCTCCACTGATCAGGCTGAACGGGTCGAAATAATCCACCACTCCGTAGATCGTACCGTAACAATCCTGGAAACCACGGTTGATCGGATAGTTATCTTTGGGTGCAAATTCATCGTGCTGCACCTGGTGTGCCAGCCACTGACGCTGATCGGGACGCAAAGGTGTTTCCGCAATATGCCATTTACCGACCCAGGCTGTCTGGTAACCGTTTTCCTTCAGAGCTTCGGCGATGGTAACTCCGTTGTGTGTCATCGTACCGCGATAACCCGGCTGATTATCGTCGAAGGTCATA
The DNA here is from genome assembly GCF_000969845.1 of Parabacteroides sp. HGS0025. NCBI lineage: Bacteria > Pseudomonadati > Bacteroidota > Bacteroidia > Bacteroidales > Tannerellaceae > Parabacteroides > Parabacteroides sp. HGS0025. Next base: position 907,524 of record NZ_KQ033903.1, on the reverse strand, counting down.
CGCCCGATACCTGCCTGATGCTGGTAAAGCCCTGTCAACAACGATGCACGGGTCGGACAACTACGACTTGTATTATAAAAATGAGTGAAGCGAAGCCCTTCTGCTGCCAGCTTATCCAGGTTGGGAGTATGGATCTCTCCACCATAACACCCCAGGTCGGAGAATCCCATATCATCCGCCAGGATCACTAGGATATTGGGTTTACTTTCTTTGTTATTTTCCTGTGCATTGCACACGCTGGCCGAAAAGGCCAACGCTGCAATGGGTAATGTTTTAAATACAACTGTTTTCATGATCAATTCCAGCCATTATTTTGGGTTAGATTATTATTTAATTGTCTTTCGTTGTATGGAACAGGCCACAGATAATCTCTGGATGTGAACTTCTTCTTATAGTCGGTGGTAACCGTTACAAGTTTTCCTGTTTCTTTATCTACATAACGCATACCTTCGATCTGATCCATATTGCATACATCTTCAGCAATTTTCCAGCGACGGATGTCAAAGAAACGGTGGCCTTCCAATGCAAGTTCAACTGTTCTTTCATGCCGTACGACTTCGCGTAGGGCAGCCTGCGAGGTGATACCTGATAATACCGGCATGTTTACATCCGGACGCTGGCGAACCTGGTTGATATATTGCAAGGCCAGATCCGTTTCTGTGTTCAGTTCGATACGGGCTTCAGCTGCAGTCAGCAGGATTTCCGCATAACGCATGATGATCAGGTTGATACCACAGTTGGTTCGGTTACTCTGGCCGATATCTTCCGCATTGATATATTTCTTCGGAAGTAATCCGGTCTTGGAAACCTGGTAACTGGCTCCGATCACATCGCCTGTAGTACTCCATCCCGGACGGGAATCGTATATCGTTCCGTTAGGCAGTTCGTCGCCCGGTACATACAGTGTGTAACTGAGGCGCGGGTCACGACCTTCGTAAGGATTCGTAGGATCGTAAGAACTGTCTTCCGTGATCTTCTTTCCGTTGGTCGTTTCATATTCATCGACAAGTACGGCAGTAGGCGACATCATCGAACCGTTGTTACCCAATGATACGGCTCCGAAATTATTCATAACCGAGTTGGAGTATACATCCTTCATGAATTGTTTGTCGAAAATAACCTCCTGATTGTTTTCATTCTCGTACGTAAATAATTCTTTATAAGTAGGCAGTAATGAATAAGTTCCGGAGGCGATTACTGCATCAGCGGCTTCTTTAGCCCGTTGATAGTATAATGTCGCCTGGTCGTCCGTACCCGTCACATTGCCTGCAGCAAACAACATGGTGCGTGCCAGTATACCGAGAGCCGCCCCTTTAGTTACACGGCCTGTTTCGCTGGCTTTTACCGGCAGATCATTGGCTGCTTCTGTCAGTTCCTTGTAGATGAAATCGTATATTTCAGAGACAGGAGTCCGTGTCAGTTCTTTCGACTCACTGATGCCGATCGGTGTAGTAATCAGGGGAAGATCACCAAAATAGGCTACCAGACGGGAGTAGAAATAGCAACGTAGGGTACGAACTTCAGCCGTATAGGTATTTACTTTGGATTCGTTTTCAGAAGTTATCTTGTCAACGTTGGCCATATAGTCGTTACAACGGCGGATACCTTTGTACAGATCATTCCAGGTATTTTGGAAAAGGTTGGTTTGCGGGTCTGCGATACTGGCTTCTATCTTTGTTTCGTCTGAGGTTTCGAAAGTGGCACGTGCAATATCCGACATCTCGTCACGGCTCAGTAAAGTACCGTGGTCTTCCAGGAAACGATAGATGGCGTTAGATGCATATTCGGCATCCTTGTCGGTTTTCCAGAATACTTCAGAAGAAATACGGTCGGTCGGTATCGTATCGAGTACGTCGCATCCGAATACGATACATGGTAAGGCTAGATATATAAAAATCTTCTTCATAATGAATTATATTTCAATATTAATAGTATTTAGAATGTCAAGTTAACTCCGATTGTATATACCGAAGTCTGAGGATAATACAGAAAACGTCCTGATACGAATTCCGGGTCCAGTCCCCATTCCTTGAGCGGCGAGAATGTCAGCAGATTGCTTCCGGCCAGGTAAATACGTGCTTTGTCGAGGTAAGCTTTCTGGCTCAATGTCTTCGGGAGCGTATAGCCTAACTGTACATTTTTCAGACGGATGTAACCGGCATCTATTACCCAGAAGTCAGACATCATAGAGTTGTAATCCACACTCTTACGTGGACGGGGGAAACGAGCATTCGTATTCTCCGGTGTCCAGTAATCCTTGAATATATCGAGGGTGAAGCCTTCGAAGTTACCACCTTCAGCCAATGCTCCTGATACGCGGGTCTGGGCATCCATCACTCCCTGGAACATGAAGGAGAAGTCGAAACCTTTATAAGCAAAGTTGGCAGAGAAGGCGAACGGGTAGCGCGGGAACTCGTTACCGATCACGGTCATATCTTCTGCATCAATCTTGCCATCCTTGTTGCGGTCTACGTATTTAACATCACCCAATGTCATTCTACTATCATAAACAGGATAATTACTATCGAGATCTTCCTGTGTCAGGAATCCGTCTGTCTGGTAACCCCAGTAAGAGTTGATCGGATAACCTTCCCGGACAGTTGTTATAACGTCGGCTGTTCCTCCGTCGAGGGTCGGATTTGCACCACCCAGGCTGATCACCTTGTTCCAGTTGTTGGAGATGTTGAAGTTGACGCCATAATAGAAATCACCGATATTATCTTTCCAGTCGAGAGCCAACTCGAAACCTTTATTGTCGACAACGGCAGCATTTTGTACCGGAGCATCGAGGCCGATAGTTCCGGAGATCGGTAGTTTCACCAGGATACCGTCTGTTTTCTTATAATAATAGTCGGCTGTAAGCGTCAGGCGGTTGTTAAGGAAGCCAGCATCGATACCGACGTCGGTTTGTGTACTTGTTTCCCATTTCAGGTCTTTGTTGGCAAGTTCCTTCTGCATATAGCCTTGTACCAGGTTACCGCCAAAATTATAAGAGGTAGAGGTATAACTTTCGTAGAAGGCATATAGATCGGCAGTCTGGTTACCGGTTTTACCCCAGGAAGCTCTCAGCTTCAGGTCAGAAACGATATTACGCAATTCATCGCTCCAGAATGCTTCGTTGGAGATGCGCCAACCGGCGGAGAAGGAGGGGAATGTTCCGTATTGATTATCTCCGGTGAAACGGGATGTTCCGTCATAACGCAGATTCGCTTCGAGCAGGTAACGGTTGTCGTAATTATAGTTCAGACGACCGAAATAAGAGCGCAGGGCGAATTCATTGTTGTATCCGTAGCTTTTCCAGGAGCTTTCGGAACCCATGTTGATGGAAGGAACATCGTTGTTATAGAAGTCCCAGCGTTGTGCCTGGTTGTGTGTCCATTCATTCTTTATCTGCGAGAAACCGGCCAGGGCTTGTAAGTTATGTTTACCTAGCTGCTTTTCGTAGTTCAACAACAGGTTGAGTGTATATTCGTTGGTATCTTCCCGTTTGTCGTCCATGCTGTTACGTGAAATATTTCTGGTACGCTGGCGGTTGCTGCTCGGATTATAAGGCTCGTCTTTTGCCGTAGCTGTCCAGTCCAGATATTGATGATCCACTACCGTATAGGCATTTTCGAATTTAACGGTCTTATTGAAGCCGTAACGTTGTGCATACTGGGCTGTAAACTTCAGGCCGTCGATAATTTGTAATTCAGCCTTAATGTTTCCGATGAATAAATTGTTCCATTGCTTGTCTGTTCCGCCCATTTCGGCCAGCATCAGCGGGTTGGCATTTTTGTTACCCAATCCGTAGCTGCCGTCAGGATATTGCGGAACAACGAATTGTGTGGCATGATACATGGAGTAGAAAATACCACCACCATTTTTATCGTATTCGTAGGCATCGATAGGTGCTTTGGAATAACTGCTTCTGAAATTGGCATCCGCCGATATCTTCAGTCGTTCGAAGGGTTTAAAGTCTGTGTTTACACGGATTTCTTTGATGTCGGATTTATAGTTTGGAACAACACCGTCCTGATCGTAATAACGCAACGCCATCAAACCTCTTGCTTTTTCGTTACCACCGCTTACGGTAAGGCTGTAATTCTGTTGCAGGGCAGAACTGTAAACTGCATCCTGCCATTGGTTGGCTTTACGGTATGTGATAGGATCGCTTTTGTGATTAGCCTGCCATTCTTTGATAAAAGTGTCGGAATAACGAGGAGCTTGTCCGGCATTCTGGAAAGCATAATTCTGCTGCTGCATATAAGTGACTGTTTCCATGTGTTCCGGTTTGTTGGTCACACTTTGGATCCCCCAGTAAGTATTGAAATCCATTCTGATCTTTCCTTCTTTTCCACGTTTGGTTGTTACGAGCACAACTCCGTTAGCGGCACGCGAACCGTAGATGGCTGTCGTAGAAGCATCTTTCAGGATAGAGATACTTTCAATATCGTCCGGGTTGATATCGGAGATACGCTGTTCAACACCGTCTACCAGCAATAAAGCCTCATTACGGTCAATATTTTTATCGTTGTTAATAGTAGTGATACCTCTGATACGAAGTGTAGTGCTGGCACGACCCGGTGATCCTCCTTTGTCCAGGATCGTTAAACCCGGTGATACACCTTGCATAGAAGCTGTGGTACTATTGGCCAGACGGTTGATGTTGTCGCTCTTGATATTACCGACAGCACCGGTTATACTGACTTTCTTTTGCTGACCGTAACCGACAACTACTACTTCTTCCAATGCCTGTGTATCCTCTTTCAGCAGGATGGAGAAGTCAGACTGATTACCTGTAGCGATCTCTTGCGGTAGATAACCGATATAAGAGATTGACAAAGTAGCATTTGCAGGTACTTCCAGAGTAAACTTTCCGTCTATATCGGTAATAGTACCATTGGTGGTTTCTTTCACCATGATATTAGCACCGATTACCGGATAGCCTGTGGGATCTTTTACGATACCGGTTACTTTCCTACCTTCTTGACTGACGGTTACATTCTTGACTTTACTCAGTGAAATATATCCTTCGTTGAAATTATATTTGATTTCACTGTCGGCCAAAGCCTCCTCAAGTACTTTTGATACAGGCTTGTTCTTAGCGTTTACATGCACTTGTTGTTGCATGTCGATCTCCTTTTCACTATACATAAATAAATAGTCCGTCTGCTTCTCGATCTCCTGAATGAACTCTTTGAGCGGCAGATCACTCTTACTGATGTTTACTTTGGCATTTTGTGAATGCAAAGTGGTCGCACTTATTTGGAAGACTGCGATTAACGTGATAATTGTTGCGATTTTCATAATACGAATTATATGCTTTAATTCAAGATAAAAGGCACAATTGAATAATAGCAATAAGTTTTTTTTCATAACTTTGCTTGTACTTTTAAAGTTAATACTGTTTTTGATTTTTTGTGGATACATAAAAGAAAGGTATTGACTCCGGGGTAAGTGCTGGTAACACTTGCCCCATTTTTATACCATTCCTCCTGAAATGATTGTGTTTACTTCATAGGCATTCGCTTTTTTTAAATGAATATTATATTAGTATATTTTGATTTCTTCATTGTTCTCTATTTTATACCGGAAGTGATGTACCCCTTGTAATGCTTTCAGTATCCTTTCTATATCATCACTTTGCCTGAACTTTCCGGATACATACTTGTCAATTTGAGCAGAATCTTTCACTTCAAATTTGACCTTATACCATAAAGTGAGATAGTCTAGTACCTCTGAGAATTTCTTGTTGCTGAAATAGAATATTCCACTTTTCAGGTATTCTTCATTATTGAATGCAGCAATCGATTTTACAAGTACGCCATCCTTTAAAGACACCATTTCATTCGGTTTCAAGATCATATGCTCTTCCGGCTGCTTGTTGTTGATCACTTGTACACTACCCTCCACCAGATTTGTCTCAAAACGCTTGCTCTTTGTGTAGGCAAAAACGTTGAACTTCGTTCCGAGAACTTTAATATTATATCCCTGTGTCTTTACAATAAAAGGTCGTTTCGCATCCTTCGTTACCGAGAAAAATCCTTCACCATCCAGTTCCACCGAACGCTCTTCCTTACTGAACTCGCTCGGGATTTTGATGACAGAGCGAGGGCTCAGCCACGCTTCCGTTCCGTCCTGAAGTGTCATATATATACGTTGACCGGTCGGAACCTTTATTTGCGTGTAAAGCGGTACTTTCTTTTCCGGAATGAATTTGTCGGTAAGTAACCAGACATTTACCAACAGGATGGCAATGACAGCCGCATATTTTGCCAGATTGAGATAAAGGCGACGGGCTTGCTTGCGGTTGATCCGTGTTTCCAGCTCCTTCATCTTCTTACCGCTCCATTCGGCGTCTTCGCTTTGTCCGGCCAGTTTCGATACGGTGACGGTATTCTGCATCCGGATAAATTCAGCTTTACTGTCCGGGTCAGACTCTATCCGGTCGAAAAGCAGAACCTTTTCCGCATCAGAAAGTTCTCCGAGGAAATATTTATCTAGTTGTTCGTTCATACTATTATGCTTGTTCTATTATTATGACGAAATAGTTTCGGGCATCTACTAGTGGCAACAACAAAAAAAGTAAATTATTTTTTATTGATGATTTCAGATGATGAAGAAGAACAGGGGAAGATAGTCTTTTAACTCGACTTTCAGTTTGCGCAGGGCGGTTACGATATGGTTCTGGACGGTATTAACGGAGATATTCAGCTGCGTGGCTATCTCTTCGTGCTTCATCCCTTCCATCCGGCTGAGAATAAATACCTGGCGGCATTTTTCCGGCAGATGGGCGATCGCTTTGTTGAGGAGCGCATCGATATCATCTACGGTGAACATATTCTCGTCGAACTGCTGTAAAGCCTCCATCTTCAGTTTAAGCTCTCTTTCCGACAGGGCGTCGAGCGACTCTTTCTTGCTTTCGGTACGTACTTTATGCCGGTAGAAGTCGATACACCGGTTTTTGGTCAGGGTAAACAGGAAGGCATTCGGATTGGTCAGCGATTCCAGCATATCGCGGTGTTCCCACAGATACATGAAGATATCCTGAACGATATTCTCCGCATCTTCGGTCGAGACTACATATTCCCGGGAGAAGCGCACGAGTTTAGGAAAATATATCCGGTATATTTTCGAAAATGCGGCATTCTCTGTTTGGGGGAAGCTAGTCATACTTCTTCTTTTTTATTTACAGGTACATATAGCACAGCTTTTCCATGTCCCAGCTTTTTTATTCTTCCGTCTTCCATCAGTTCATTCAGGTCGCGTATGGCAGTTGTCCGGTTACAACCATTAAGACGCATATATTCAGAAGCCGTGAAATATTCTTTATCATCCATCATGCGTAACATCCGGCCTTTACGTTGTTCGGGAGAATAAGAAGTTGCACCGGCATCCGAGTCCCGCTCCAGATCAATGGCCGTCAGTCTTTGTTTCAACTTTTTACTTCCTTTGAAATGGATATTATTAAAATGTACCGACCATGAACGAAGTTCCTTCTTGTCCATAACCGGACGGCATTTCAGGGAAATGGAGAACGAGCCGAGATCATCCAGTTCTACGGTATATCCTCTACGTAGATTTTTGGAGATCACTTTTGCCAGGGCATCCAGCATCCCTTTGGTGGTTGCAGTGGAATAACCGCAGCTATCGGCTATCTCTTCTGCAATTTCAGGCGTGTGGATAGTTCCTTTAGGCACGATCCGGGCATGTAAAGGCTGTTTCTTTCCATCGCCCTTAGGATTCGGATTCTCATATAATGCGTATTTTGCTCCCATAATAATAGCCAATAAAAGGTTTGCATTGCTTCTCTATTGCATACCACAACTGCTTTTCTTTCATGCCACAATTGGATTCCGTTCATACCACAGTTGAGTTTCTTTCATACCACAGCTGTGGTATGAAAAGAGAATCGGTACAAATGTACAATATATCCCAGGAAATCCATACTGTCTGCCGGGTAATTTTATCTTGCAGGGAGGTAATTGGCGTTATCTCCCTGTTATATTTGATTGTGTTTGTATTGCAGTCTGGGATATTTATGTAAGTTTGCATTTCCTATATTTATTATATAACAATGTCTGAGATCGATCGATTTAATAACATATATATTAAGCATTATGATAAGACATACCGCTTTGCCCGGTTGTATGTTCGTAATGATCAGGTGGCTGAAGATATAGCAACGGAATCTCTTATCAAATTATGGGAAACGATGAAAAAGGAGACAGTGGAGAAGCCCCTTGCCCTGTTATTGACTATACTTAAACACAAATCACTCGACTATCTGAAAAAACAAGTTAGTATAGAAGAAGCCTTTGAAGCGATGGCAGCCTGGCAACAACGGGAATTGTCCATCCGCATTTCAACGCTCGAAGCATGTAACCCCAATGATATTTTCTCAGAAGAAATCCAACAGATCCTAACCAGGACTTTAGAAGAACTGCCTTCGCAGACCCGCAAGGTTTTTATGATGAGTCGTTTCGAGCAGAAATCCGGTAAGGAAATTGCCGAAGAGCTGGGTATTACGGTAAAAGGAGTTGATTATCATATAGCAAAAGCATTGAAAGCCTTGCGTGTTTCTTTAAAGGATTATCTGCCTTTGGCTTATTTTTTGTTTATACAGTAAAAAAAAGCGGATTTGTTACTAGTGAACTTTCTCCGGCTATCGTCTTATATGTGTAAAGCAATAAAATATGGACGATAAATTATTACAATTATATTTTGAAGGTCGTACAACGGAAGAACAGTCCCGTCTGATCACGGAATGGCTGGATGCTGATGTGGTAAATATGAAACATTATCAGCAGCTTTGCCGGTTGTATGAAATAGGATTCTGGCACGAAGAACCGGAAATAGCCGTAATTTCATTGAAAGAAAAGTTCAGGTGGCGAGTTATTCTACGCGAAGCGGTGAAAATTGCAGCTGTTTTTATTCTGGGATTTACATTGAACTATTGGCTCAATCAGGGTGTAGAGGAAGATATTTCTATGCAGACCGTACATGTTCCGGCCGGACAGAATGCGCAGTTGACATTGGCGGACGGTTCAAAAGTCTGGCTAAATGCAGGAAGTACATTGAATTTCCCGACTCGTTTTGTTGAGGGAAAACGGCGGGTCACTCTGGAAGGTGAAGGCTTTTTTGAAGTAAAGGCCAATAAGGAAAAGCCGTTTATTGTTTCGACATCTACTTATGATATTAAGGCATTGGGTACTTCCTTTAATGTAAATGCCTATAAGCAATCGAAGGAATTTGAAACCGCTTTGTTGACAGGAAAAGTGGAAATTTCTGATCGTATAACCGACCATACCATTTCTCTTACCCCGAATAATCGTGCAGTGCTTATGAATAACGGCCTGTCTGTTGTCCCCATAGAAAGTACGGATTATTTCCTGTGGCGCGAAGGTATTCTCTATTTTGATGAGCCGTTGACAGAAGTCTTGGATAAATTGAAATTATATTTTGATGTAAATATCGATGTAAATAATAAATCCGTACTTGAGAACAAGCGACATTGTACCGGTAAATTCCGTACAAGAGACGGCCTGGATCACATCCTGAGTGTTTTGCAATTGACAAATCATTTCACTTATAAGAAAGATGAGGAGAAGAATCTGATAATTATTAATTAAGCTTATTGTGTAACCTTTTAAATCTGATAGCCTATGATACAAACGTAAAAAGTATATGAAAAACCGGCAAGCGCGCCAACGCTCACCGGTTATGGGTTAGAACCCCGAACTGGGATATTTATCGAAGTACTAACAACTTATTAACTACAAAATTATGAATTATATTTTGTACAGACAATCTATACTTGAAATTAAACATATATTTCGTATTATGAAGATCACTATTGTAGCCTTGTTTACTTGTATTTATACGCTCTTTGCGGTTGAAGCCAACTCGCAGAATGCGAAAGTATCGATACTGGCTAATGGCTTTTCCGTCCAGAAAGTGATTAGTGAGATCGAGAAACAGACTGATTACCTGTTTGTATATGATAAGAATGAAATAAATGTAAACAGGAAAGTTACCCTGAATGCTAATAATGAATCTGTATCTCAGGTATTAAATAAAATATTTGAGGGTACAGGTGTGATCTATAAACTGGTTGGTAAGAACATAACCCTTATTAAGGATAGAAAGATTGCTGATAGAGATATGGTTGATCAGCAATCATTAAAAAAGATAACAGGTCAGGTTGTTGATCAGTCGGGTGATCCTGTTATTGGCGCGAACGTGGTAGAAAAAGGAACAACAAATGGAACTATAACGGATATAGACGGTAAATTTTCTATAGATGTCGCGCTGAATTCAACATTGATTGTTTCTTACATTGGGTATACTTCAAGTGAGATATCTATGGAAGGAAAAAGTTCTGTAACCATAACAATGAAAGAAGATAGTGAAATATTGAATGAGGTTATTATTGTTGGTTTTGGATCTCAGAAAAGAGAGAATCTGACCGGAGCAGTCTCTCAGGTAAAGATGGAAGATGTTTTAGGCAATCGTCCGGTTGTTAGTGCGATGGGTGCGTTACAAGGTTCGATGCCGGGGCTCTATATTTCAGGAGGTTCTACTCCGGGTGAAAGTAAAAGTTTTAATATTCGTGGTACGACCTCTATCAATGGAGGTAGTCCGTTGGTCTTGATCGATAATGTACCTGGTGATATCGACATGTTGAATCCGGAAGACATACAATCTGTATCCGTATTGAAGGATGCAGCTTCTTCTGCCATTTATGGAGCACGTGCTGCATTCGGTGTTATATTGGTGACTACCAAAAAAGCGAAAAAGAAAGATCGTTTCCAATTGAACTATAATAATAATTTTGGTTTCCAAAAGTCTGTGAATCTGTTGGAGCCTGTTTCTGCAATGGAGTTCCTGAGGGTATATAAAGATACGGATTGGTTGGCTGGTCATTTTGTTTATGGGCAAAACTTGGATAAGTGGATGCTATATTTGTCTGAATATCAAAAAGATCCGAGTAGATTTAATGTAGTAGGAGATGGAATTTATATTCCGACGGAAGATAATCCGGCAGGAACACGTTATTATTTGAATGAAAAAGATTTGACGAGGAATATATTAGACAATTTTGGTTTCTTGCAAAGTCATAATGTTTCGGCATCAGGTGGTACTGATAAGGCGAGTTATCGTCTGTCTTTGGGGTATAATGACGAACAGGGTGTTTTAATTACGGATTTAGATCGTTATAAACGTATAACCGCATCATCATATGTTTCTTTAGATGTGACGGACTGGTTGATGCAAGAAGTAGATGTGCGGTATGCTCGTTCTAAAAAATCCGTTCCGCATGGAAGTGGTATTTATGGAACCGGACATATGCCTTTGACACCTGAAGGAGAAATGGCTGCAGCGGACGGTACTATGCTCCCTGTAGGAACCCCTAAGAATGGTTTGTTGAATGCGACTCCAGATGTAACGAATATAGAGAATCCACGTATTTTTTCTAAAACAACCTTCAGTCCTGTTAAAGGGTTAGATGCTGTTTTTGAATATACCTATGATAAAACAGTATATGACCGGAAAATTTATGACAAACCTTATAATCAAACATCGATGCAGTTAGGTAATGTCCCGCTTTATGAAACATCGAGATATGAAGATACCAAATATACAATTAATTATAATGCTATAAATCTGTATGGAACTTATCAATTTAACATAGGAGAGGATCATAATTTTAAACTGATGGCCGGATATAATCAAGAATCGAGTCGCAAAGAGCAATTGAAGGTGGAGCGTTTAGGAATGATAAATGAGGAATATCCTTCATTTAGTAGTGCAACAGGCGAGAGGACGATTATAGACGATTACAGTGAATATGCTGTTCGAGGAGCTTTTTATCGCCTCAATTATGATTACAAAGGACGTTATCTGTTTGAGGCGAATGGCCGTTACGACGGTTCGTCAAGATTTCCGAAAGATAGCCGCTTTGGTTTCTTTCCTTCTTTTTCTTTGGGATGGAATGTGGCAAAAGAAGACTTTATGGCTGATTATGATACATGGTTGAGTGAGCTTAAACTAAGAGTTTCCTGGGGACAGATTGGTAATCAGTCAATCAGTAATTATGCTTTTGTTCCGACAATGGGCGCTTCTTTGGCTTCTTGGATTTATGAAGGAAAACAACCTACAACATTGGGGACTCCTGCATTGGTCAGCAGTAGTTTTACCTGGGAAACGGTTGAAACAACGGATATAGGTATTGATTTATCTATGCTTAATAATCGTTTGAATCTGACTGCGGATTGGTATATCCGGGATACGAAAGATATGTTGGCTCCGGGAATGGAATTACCTTCTGTGTTAGGTGCGAGTGCTCCGGAGCAGAATGTTGCGGATTTGCGGACAAAAGGATGGGAAATAACGCTTGGTTGGAGAGATAAGATCGGTGATTGGGGATATAATGTCGGATTCAATATTTATGATTCTAAAACAGAAATAACGAGGTTTGATAATAAAAATTACTTGTTAGGAAGTCCGATGAATACGGATGACAGTAAGCATACTAATTATGTCGGCCGGAAGATCGGAGAACTTTGGGGATATGTAACAGACGGATTCTATACGGTAGATGATTTTGAAGATACACATACCTGGAAATTGAAGGAGGGAGTCGTTTCTGTTCAAGGAGTCAAAGTGAAGCCCGGAGATATAAAGTATAAAAATTTACATGATGATAAAAACAGTGTTAATCAAATTGATGTAGGCGATAATACGTTGGATAATCCGGGAGATAGAAAAATTATTGGTAATACCCGGCCTCGTTATCATTACGGCATAAATTTGGGGGTTAGCTGGAAAACTCTGACGTTGGATGTTTTATTGCAGGGAGTCGGGAAAAGGGATTATTATTCTGCTACGGCGATATTCCCGTTCGGAGGGAGTGAATTCGGAGGTTTGTATGAGGGACAATTGGATTATTGGAAACCGGTTGATGAGGCTAATGGTAATTATACGGCTCTAAACCCGGGAGCCAAGTTACCACGTATTTATGATGAATATGAAAATTACAGTTATAACAGCAGAGTTCAAACAAAGTATATGTTGGACGCTTCTTATTTGCGTATAAAAAATGTAACATTGGGTTATACACTGCCTAAAACACTGGTAGAAAAGATTCGGTTGAATGCGGTAAAGTTTTATGTCAGTGTAGAGAATCTGCATACTTTCAGCTCTTTGCCGATGGGTTTTGATCCGGAACGTTTAAGCTGGGGATATCCTTTTTATCGTACAATATCGTTAGGGTTTAATTTGAATCTTTAAATGAATAGATTATGAAGAATAAAATTATAATATTGATTGCAATCATTTTGATGACCAGTTCGTGTAATGACAGTTTCCTGGATCGGCTACCAGTTGAAGATTTGACGGAGGAGACTTCGTTTGAAACATATGGTAATTTTAAAACTTATGCATGGTCTTTGTATGGTGTATTTGAAAATACAAATATTTTGAAAAGGTTGGGAAACAGTGCTACTGACGGATTGTATACGAGTGATCGGTATGCCGGATATTTTAGTAATAAAGGTGTAAACTCTTATAATCCTTATGCTTTTCAAACGATTGTTAACTCGACGACCGGAAACGGATGGGATTTTAGTTATATCCGCAAAGTAAATGTGATGCTTAAGAATCTGGAAAGTTCATCGTTGAGTGAGGCTGATAAAGAGCATTGGCGTTCTGTAGGATATTTTTTCCGTTCATACTATTACATGGAACTGATTGCACGTTTTGGAGATGTGCCTTGGTTGGAACATGTTCTTACGGATGACGACGAAACTCTTTATGCAGCGAGAACTCCTCGGAAAGAGGTGGCGGATAAAGTTTTGGAAAATCTTCTATATGCAGAAACTCATATCAAGCCTGGGGGAGACGGATTGAATACGATAAATATACATTGTGTACGTGCTTTGATTTCAAGATTCACTCTGTTTGAAGGGACATGGCGAAAGTATCATGGGTTGGGAGATGAAACCGGTTATTTGCAGGAATGTGTTCGTGTTTCAGAAGAATTAATGAAAGTCTATCCGACTTTGCATTCGGATTGGGGAGAGGAATGGACTTCTCCGGACTTATCCGTGATTCCGGGAATGATTTTGTATAAAGAATATATTGCTGAAATAATAACCAATCGTTATTCGCACTTAGAACGTAATCAGTATCATGGAGTAGAGATGCCGCAGTTGACAGTCGATATGTATTTATGTCAGGATGGAAAGCCGATTTCGACCAGTGCTGTTTACGAATGGGGAAAGAAGGATAAATCGATATATTCTGTATTCAGAAATCGTGATCATCGTTTGTTGGAAACGGTTGCTCCTCCTTATGAGTTAGCGGAAACTTCGAGTGAAAAGAGCTGGGATTATCATAGTAATCCGGCATATAGAGAATATATCGATATGATGGGGGCTAATTTTGTTATTGCAAACCCGGGGGAACAAGGGAAGCATAAGATTTTGCCTTTACTTCAGTGGAGTGGTAGGATTGTTCTGAAAGTTCCGAATATAGCGACAAAATCCAAACAGCAGATATTGACCTGCCGTGGCGGATATTATGTGTATAGGAATTACTGTGTATGGGATGAAAACAGTAACCAGTATGCTGCCAATGTAGCGGATAAACCCATTTTCAAAATAGATGAAGTGTTATTAAACTATGCAGAAGCCATGTATGAATTAGGTCGATTCACGCAGGACATAGCCGACCGGACAATCAATAAACTGCGTCTAAGGGCAAATGTTGCCAACATGAAAGTTGCGGAAATTAATGATAACTTCGATCCGAAGCGGGATAAGGCTGTCGAACCGTTGTTGTGGGAAATTCGTCGGGAAAGAATTATTGAATTGATGGGGGAAGGATTTGGTTTCTATGACGTGCGCCGTTGGAAAAAAGCTGATTATTTTGTCAATCGTCCTGAATATGGAATGTGGGCGACAAAAGAAGAGGTCGGAACGGGTAAGATTTATAATTTGGAAACAGGGTTACCTGACCCGAATGCGACGGAAGGATATATTTATCTATTTAATGATCCGGTGAAAGAAGGAAAGGGATGGCTGGATAAATATTATTTATATATGATACCGTCTAATGATATGATTTTGAATCCGAATTTGGAACAGAATCCGGGATGGAATTAATATATTGAAATAATCAGGAGAGGTCTCGTCGTTCTGATGATAAGATGGGCCTCTCTCTCACAAGTGTCTAGTATGAAAATTCAGAATAAAATATTATTATCAGCCGGATTAATTTTTCCGGGAATATTGATAGCACAGCGGTCTCCCAATATTGTATTGATCAATATTGATGACTTAGGATGGACGGATATAAGTTCAAATGGCTGTACTTATTATGAGACTCCTCATATCGACGATTTAAGAAAAAAGGGTATCTGGATTAATGAAGCATATTCCGGATCCTCTAACAGTGCGCCAAGTCGGGCGTGTATGTTGACGGGAATGTACACTCCCCGTCATGGAATTTATACGGTGGGGACTCCCGATAGAGGAGATACCAGTAAAAGAAAACTCATTACAATTCCCAACCGGCGGGTATTGGAACCGGATATTCAAATACTACCTCAGGTTTTAAAAGAGGCCGGATATCAAACTTGTCATATTGGAAAGTGGCATGTGACGGATAATCCTGCAGAAAATGGGGTAGAGCTCAATATTGGAGGGAATAATGCCGGAGGTACAAAAAGCCATTTTTCACCTTATTCGAATAAAGACCTGAAAGATGGGCCTAATGGTGAATATTTGATGGATCGGCTGGGAAATGAAGCAGTCGGCTACATACGCGCGGTTGACAAAAATCGACCATTCTTCTTGTATTTAGCGACATTTGCCGTACATACACCTTTGCAGGCAGATTCCAGTTTGGTTGAAAAGTATAAAAGGAAGCAAACGGTTGCGGGACATGATAATCCTGTTTATGCTGCAATGATTGAAAATATGGATTACAATGTGGGGAAGGTTTTGGCTGAAATAAAGAAACAGGGCTTGGAGGATAATACATTAATAGTGTTTACTTCTGATAACGGTGGGTTGTATCGTGTCTCTTGTCAGTGGCCGTTAAGAGCGGGCAAGGGCTCTTTCTATGAAGGAGGTATCCGAATCCCTATGATTGTTTATCAAAAAGGACGTTTTGAAGCAAAAGAGATTGTGCATATTCCTGTATCGCAAATAGATTTATTTCCTACCTTTTTGGATATTGCAGGTATAAAGCGATCAGATTTGATACTGGATGGAGAAAGTCTGTTACCTCTATTATCGGAAAAGAATACAGAAAAATATCAAAACCGACCGATTTACTGGCATTTCCCGGCTTATTTGGAAGGGAATGCAAAGGATACGGAACAGACAGGGCCATATTTTCGTACCCGCCCTGTTTCCGTTGTTCGACAGGGAGATTGGAAGTTGATTGAAAATTATGAAACAGGAGATCTGGAGCTGTATAATATCAATGAGGATATATCCGAAAAGGAAGATCTTGCACAGAAGAACAAAGAAAAGCGGGAGGAGTTACGTCGGTTATTGTCAAATTGGAAGCAACAAGTACAAGCTCCGGTCCCAACAGAATTAAATCCTCAATATAAAAATTATAAGCCATGAAAAATATAAAGTCTGATCCAGGTTATACCAATATATTGGTATCGGTTTCATTAAGCCTTTTTATAACAGGCTGCTCTGATGAAGCAAAGCAGAAACAACCGAATATCTTGTTTTGTATAGCGGATGATATTTCTTTCCCTCATATGAGTGCATACGGAACACCTTGGGTGAATACTCCCGGATTCGACCGTGTGGCTCAGGAAGGTCTGATTTTCATGCAGGCATACACTTGTAATGCGAAATCTGCCCCATCTCGTTCGGCCATAATAACCGGACGCAATTCCTGGCAATTGGAAGAGGCCTGTAACCATTGGCCGAAATTCCCGGCAAAATTCAAGTCGTATCCGGAAGTATTGACAGAATCTGGATATTATGTCGGGTTTACCGGAAAAGGCTGGGGACCAGGGGTTGCTAAGGATAGTACCGGACAGAATCGGAATTTGACAGGGAAAAGATGGAGTGAAATTAAGCAGGAAGCGCCGACGAAAGGTATTTCTACTGTTAATTATGCAGAAAACTTCAAGGCTTTTTTCAATAACCGTCCCAAAGATAAGCCATTTTGCTTTTGGTATGGAGCATTGGAGCCTCACCGGGGATACGAGTATGCGTCTTCTATCAGATCTGGAAAATCAGTGAATCAAATCGACTCCGTTCCATCCTTCTGGCCAGACAATGAGATTGTCCGAACAGATATGTTGGATTATGCCTTGGAGATCGAACATTTTGATAAGCATTTGCAGTCGATCATACAAACGCTTGAAGAAGCAGGGGAACTGGATAATACGATTATTGTTGTTACGGCCGATCATGGCATGCCTTTCCCGCGTTGTAAAGGACAGGAATATGAATATTCCAACCATATACCTTTGGCTGTAATGTGGAAAAATGGTATAAAAAATCCGGGAAGGATAGTTAATGAGAAAATCAGTGTGATCGATTTGGCTCCGACTTTTTTGGAATTAGCCGGAGTCGATGAAAAAGCGTCGGGAATGCAACCGATAACAGGACGTAGTTTTACTGATCTGTTAAAGGATGATCCGGTTATTGCAGACCGGGACTACGTCTTGATAGGAAAAGAGCGTCATGATGTTGGACGTCCTCATGATCAGGGATATCCGATCCGTGGCATTTTGAGAGGTGATTATCTGTATCTGATTAATTTTGAGACAAGGCGCTGGCCGGCAGGTAATCCGGAAACAGGATATCTGAATGTCGATGGAAGCCCAACCAAGACAGAAGTTATTCAAAGCCGTCGAAAGCCGGATGATGTTTATTGGAATTTATCTTTTGGGAAAAGAGGAGAAGAAGAGCTGTATAATATCCGTACGGATCGTGAATGCATGACAAACTTGGTGGGCAAGGACGAATTTACTGAATTAAAAGGTCAGATGCGTGAAGAATTGCTGGAGCAGTTACGTTTGCAGGAAGATCCTCGTATTGTTGCAGATGGTTCGATTTTTGATACATTTGAGTATCAGGGTGCGGAGCGGATGGTCTGGGACCGGATGAAAGCCGGTGAAAAAATGAAATTGGGATATGTGAATTCTACGGATTTCGAGCCGGAAGCTTCCGGATTGGAAGTCAACTGGAATGATGATTAGTTGTTAATCGGTTAGAAATTGAATATCATGGATAAACAAATGTTTATATTGCCTCTGATGGTTACTTTGGCAGTTCAGGGTAATGCACAGGAAAAAGAATATATGCAGCCTAATGTAGTCTTTATATTGGCTGATGATATGGGAATCGGCGATCTTGGTTGTTATGGACAGCGTCAGATCAAAACTCCTAATATTGACGCTCTGGCAGCACAAGGATTGTTGTTCGAGAATCATTATAGTGGTTCTACTGTCAGTGCGCCTTCTCGCTGTTGCTTAATGACAGGAAAGCATACAGGACATGCTTATGTAAGGGGAAATAAAGGCGTGCAGAGTGAACAAGGCACTTTCGACTTGCATTTGCCGGAATCGGAAATTACTGTTGCCGAGCTTTTTAAAGAAAAGGGATATGCAACAATGTGCGTCGGTAAATGGGGATTAGGTGGTCCAGGAACCACCGGAAGTCCAGTTAATCAGGGTTTTGATTATTTCTTTGGTTATTTGAGTCAAGGGGCGGCACATCGTTATTATCCGGATTACTTGTATGAGAATGAGGAGAAAATCAGGCTTGGAGGAAAAGTATATAGTCACTTTGCCATTATGGAGAAAGGGCTGGATTTTATTCGTACACATAAAGATACTCCGTTCTTTGCCTACTTTTCAATCACTCCACCCCATGCAGATCTGGACTATCCTGACTTGAGTCAGTATGATGGTATATTTGAGGAAAAGCCATTTATAAATGAAAAAGGAAAAGGTTTTAAAACTCAACTGAAACCTCGTGCAGCTTATGCCTCTATGGTTAGTGAAGTAGATAATAATGTGGGACAAGTTCTTGCATTACTGGAAGAACTAGGACTAAAAGAAAACACGTTGGTTATTTTCTCATCCGATAATGGTGTACATAATGTCGGAGGACACGATCCTGAATATTTTAACAGTAACGGACCTTACCGGGGATATAAACGGGATCTTTACGAAGGGGGAATTCATGTGCCTTTCATTGTCAGTTGGCCGACTGTTATAGATAAACCTCGTAAAACAAAGCATACAGCGACATTTTGGGATTTTCTTCCGACTGTATGCGATTTGATAGGTTCACAGGCTCCTAAGGATATAGATGGCATCTCTTATCTTCCGGTTTTGAAAGATAACGAATCGTCGCAACATAAACATGATTATCTTTATTACGAATTTTACGAACAGGGGGGTAAACAGGCTATTCTGAAAGACGGATGGAAACTGATCCGTTTGAATATGGATAGTCAGGACCGGTTAGTAGAAGAATTGTATTTTATAAATGAAGATATCGGAGAAAAACATAATTTGATCGATTTACATCCCGAAAAGGCAGAGGAGTTACGAAAGCTGACTTCAACAGCCCGTTCGGAAAGTAGTTGGTTTAGTTGGAAGAAAAAGTGAAACAGGATGAATAAGATTAATATTATATGGATTGCAGTTTCTCTGCCTTCTTTGGCAAATATCATCTGTGCAGAAGAACGTCCGAACTTTGTATGGTTTATGGCAGAAGATATTGCCCCGCAATTTATGGGACTGTATAATGATGGTAAAGGTGCTCAGACACCTAATCTGGAACGTTTGGCCAGGGATGGTGTTATCTTTAGTAATGCATACAGTAATGCTCCGGTCAGTTCGGCGGCTCGTTCCACTTTGATAACAGGCTGTTATGCTCCCCGCTTGGGAGTCAGTTGGCATCGTAAACTGGAGCAAGTACCTATGCCTGAAGGATTACAGATGTTCCCATCCTATCTGCGGGAAGCCGGTTATCATACATCAAATGCAGCAAAGACTGACTATAACTGTTTTATGGATGAGAATGCCTGGGATCAGGTAAAGGGTAAAATGGGAGAATGGCGTAGTCGTCCGGATAAAAATCAGCCTTTCTTTTTTGTACGAACCAATGCCGCCAGTCATGAGAGTTGCCTGCATTTTGATGAAGGAACGATGAACATAAAACAAACGGAACATGATCCTTCAGAAGTGAACTTGCTGCCTTTTCATCCAGACACCCGGACGTTCCGCTATACATATGCAACCTTTTATGATAAGATACGCCGGGTCGATGATGAATTGGGAACATTAATGGATATGTTGGAAGAAGATGGAGTATTGGATAATACATTTATTTTCTATTTCGGGGATAATGGGGGAAGTTTACCCGGTTCCAAAGGATATACTGGAGAAACCGGACTACAGGTCCCGTTGGTGGTTTACATCCCGAAAAAGTGGCGTGACCGTATCCCGTTATCTGTTAATAGTCGTACGGATGGTTTTGTGAGTTTTATGGATTTTGGTCCGACCCTTCTACACTTGGCTGGACTGGAAGTTCCAATGAAAATGGACGGAACCCCGTTTTTGGGGCCGGATATTTCCGAAGAGAAACTGAACAGCCGGGATATCGTATATGGATATGGCGATCGTTTTGATGAATTATATGCTTTTAACCGGACGGTTCGGAAAGGGAAGTGGAAGTATTCGCGCAATTTCCAACCCTATCATCCGAAGTCTCTTTATGCCGCATACCGTTATAAGCAAAAAGCTTTCCGGGAATGGGAATTATTATATAAAGAGAATAAATTGGATGATATTCAGAAACGTTTCTTTGAGCCGCAAGGACCGGAAGAATTGTATGATTTATCGGTAGATCCTTATGAAACCTGTAATTTGGCTGCAGATCCGTTATATGCGGACGATTTGAAAAAGATGCGTCGTCTACTTATTAACAATCTCATGACACAAAATGATCTGGGCTTGTTACCGGAAAGCATTTGGTTGGAAGAAGGGAAACAAAATCCGGTTGGTTATGGTTCACAATCGCATAAACGTCTTAAGCGTTTGATGAATGTTGCAAATTTGCAATTACTTCCTTTTTCAAAAGCAAAAGAAGAAATAAGAAAAGCTCTTGTATCTCCGGATGAGGCTGAACGTTGCTGGGCATTAACTGCGTGTGTTTGGTGGGGAGACAAGGCTTCTGAGTTGTCTTCACAAATAGGAGAAATGCTGAAAGATCCGAGTGCCCTGGTTCAAAGTCGTGCTGTGGTTTTCTTGACAACGACAACTCATATTAATCCGGTCGGTTTATTGAAAAAAGTTTTGTTGCAAGCCCGTTCCGGAGCTGAAACTCTTTGGATTCTGAATGATATGGCTTATTTAAAAAATTACTATCCGGATTTATGCTTATCATTGACAAACGATGATATTCCTGTTAAATGCGAGGGGGTAGATTGGAGAATTGATTATTTACTTTCTCCATAGTAGATATCTGGATATATAGGTTTATTTATCTTATTTTTTAGGAATATCAACACATCAAAAAAGGGAGCACCATCGGTAAATAATCTTTTAGTTCGATACGTAATAACTTTAGAGATTGCTGTATACGGTAATCGACTGTTTTGTGAGATATGCCAAGTTGTGTGCCGATTTCTTTATAACTCATATTCTGAAATCGGTGCATGACGAATGATTCCCGGTAACTTTCAGGTAGTTTGTCGATGGCTTCTTTTATGCGTTTCGTTAATTCTTCAATTTGGTAGTAGTCAATGTCCTGTAACATTTCCTGCATTTGTTCATAAAACAGGGTATCTGCTCGGTTCTGTGCTTGTTTGCTGGCGATCTTATTTATAGCCCGGTGATAGACAGATCTGAATAAGTACTGACTAAGTGAAGTTTCAATTTGATGCGTTGTCCGGTTTTCCCATAACCATAGCATTACGTCTTGTACGATCTCTTCCGCGTCTTCCAGTTCGATAAATCGATTACAATAGGCACAAAGAATGGGATAATATTTCCTGAATAAAAATGCATATGCATTTTTGTCGGCCATACGTATGGCCGACAAAAGGTGTTTATCTTCTAAAAGTAGGTTTTTATTCATAATCCCAATTCTCGTTTGATACACAAAAATAGCTTTTTTATGATACAATCGGCTTATAAATACTTTTTTTCAAAAAAAGTCGATTTAGGTTTAGGAATCTTCGGGATCTCTCCTGTCTAATATATAAACGGACATATATGCAGATGGATCAGCAATATTCAGATATGATAAATGAAATTCTTCCCCGTTATTGCGAAGGAGCAGTAACAGAAGAAGAGCGTAAGGTTATAGAAGATTGGATAAACCAATCGGAAGAGAATTACAGAATAGCAAAACAGATACATACAATCTATCTGGCAACCAATACTATAAAAGTGTTAGAGGAGGTTGATACAGAGAAGGCCTTGAAGAAAGTTTTTGTTGGTGTATCGAAGAAAAAGAACATCGTGTGGTTAAATCGGTTACAACGTATTGCTGCGGTTTTATTAATACCGGCATTGATTACGATTCTGGTACAAAATATAACAGATCATGAAACTTTAGAAGTACATATGGTTGATGTTAAAACTAATCCGGGAATGACAACTACACTGGATTTGCCGGACGGAACAACTGTTTATTTGAATTCTGAATCGTCTTTGCAATATCCTTCACATTTTGAAGGAGATCAGAGAAGGGTGAAACTTTCGGGAGAGGCTTACTTTGTAGTTACTAAAAATGCAGAACAGCGGTTTATTGTTTCTACCCCTCACAACGCACAAATAGAAGTTTTGGGGACTGAATTTAATGTAGAAGCATTTGAAAAAGACACGATGATTACGACTACTTTATTGGAGGGAAAGATCCGTTTTGCATATTCTGCGGATAATCAGTCCGAAAATATAATAATGAAACCCGGCCAGAGACTTGTATATGACTCGAATCGGATGCAGGCTCAATTGTTTACTACGACTGGTGAATCTGAAACAGCCTGGAAAGATGGACGCATTATTTTTCAGAATACCCCTTTTCAACAAGCTTTGAGGATGTTGGAAAAGCGATATAATGTAGAATTTGTAGTTTCGACATCAAAATATGCAAAGGACTCTTTTACCGGATCTTTTGCAAGTCAGAGACTAGAACGTGTATTGGAAGTGTTTGAAATATCATCAAAAATAAAATGGCGTTATATTGATACGGATAAAACAGCCAATGAGAAGAGTAGGATAGAAATCTATTAAAACTGTTTGCATTATGAAAAGAAGTCCGCCTTAGAAAAACATACGGAATAATATTGGCGTATTATCCCGTATGAAATGAGTTAACTTTAAATGCTTGTTTGGCGACAAGCATAGTAATCAACTATTTTTTTACTTAGCACAACAAAATTATGCAAAATTATTTTTGTACCCAATTATTATGGGTGACAAAGTCACTTTGGGTAACCTTAAAAAAAATCCCGTTAGTTATGAGGCTATTAGTTATTTTTATCATCACATCCATTAGCCTGGTACAAGCCACGAACAGTTATGCGCAAAAAACCACGGTCAGTCTGGATGTTCGTAACCAGACAGTAAAAGAAGTTCTGGATGAAATTGAAGATCAATCGGAGTTCACTTTCTTTTTCAATAATCGGCATCTCGATTTACAACGTCGGGTATCTGTCTCTGAAAAGAAAAGTGATATATTTAAAGTCCTTGATCGTGTTTTTGCAGGAACGAATGTGAGCTATTCGGTATTGGATAAAAAGATTATTCTTTCTGCTGAAAGGGAAATGTTACAACAGGCTGGAAAGAGAATAACAGGTGTTGTTTTAGATAAAAATGGAGAACCTATTATTGGTGCGAATGTCGTTGTAAAAGGAACTACAAGTGGAACGATTACAGATGTTGATGGAAAATATGTATTAGAAGTCTCTGATGGGGCTGTGTTGCAGATTTCATATATCGGTTATAATCCAGCGGAGGTAAAAGTCGGGAAAGAGAATGTGATTCGTATAGTTTTACATGAAGATACTCAGGCTTTGGATGAAGTTGTTGTGGTAGGATATGGAACACAAAAGAAAGTGAATTTAACGGGAGCAGTAGGCTCTGTTCGTCCGGAAGACATGGGGGATGTACAAACGAACTCTGTGTCATCTATGATTAAAGGGCATTTATCCGGAGTACAAATTACACAAAATAGCGGAACACCGGGATCTGGATCTACCATTCGTATCCGTGGTGTTGGTACATTAGGTGCTGATGAGAAAAACGATCCGTTGCTTGTTGTAGATGGCCAGGCTGTAGATTATGGTATTGAAACGATTGATCCTAATGATATAGCGTCGGTTAGTGTATTGAAAGATGCCTCTTCAGCAGCTATTTATGGTTCAAGAGCCGCAAATGGTGTTATTTTATTAACAACTAAAAGAGGAGCAAAAGGTATCGGCAAATTATCTGTAAACTCATATGTTTCCGTACAATCTATGATTAAAGATTATGATGTGTTGAACGCGGAGGAGTATGCAATGTTGCAGAATGAAGCCTACAAAAATGCAGGACTTACTCCGGTTTTTGCAGATCCTGCTTCTTATGGGAGAGGCACGGATTGGATGAATGAGATTACTCAATCCGCAATTACTCAAGAATATAATGTAAACTTTTCAAAAGGGGCAGATTTATCGAACTATTATATTTCCGGAACTTTTTACTCGCAAGATGGAATCATTAAAAATACGGGATATGATCGTGCCAGCTTCCGCTTTAATGGAGATGCTACAATTTTGCCGAAATTAAAAGTTGGTAATTCAGTTGCTCTTACTTGGAATCAGTCTTACGGCAATTCTGTTTTAGGTACTGCTATGGCTGCCCCTCCCACAATGCCAGTTAAAAAAGAGGATGGCTCTTGGGGAGAACCAGGCCGAGGTGAAGGTGGTGTGAATCCAGTTTACATGTCTGAATTATATAAAGGGAATAAGACACAAGCTTGGAGAGCCCTTGCTAATCTATATGCCGAATATCAAATATTAGATGAATTAAAATTTAAAGTTACTGGTGCTATTGACTTTACAGCAAACAATAAGAGAGCTTATTATCCCAAAGTTTCAGTAATTGGTGAATATACTGATTTTTCAGACCAGAAACTTGAAGATAATATGTCTTTGGGATATACCTGGCAAAATGATTACTTGCTTTATTTTAATAAAGACTGGGAAAAACATCATTTAGATGCAATGGCGGGTTTGTCACTACAAGCAAATCAAGACAAAGCTGTAAATGGTATAGTTCGTGGTTTTTTGAATGATGAAGAATATATGCAGATATTGAATGCAGGACAACGAGATTGGCGTGCAACCGGAGGATTGGAACGTTGGTCAATGCTATCCTATTTTGGAAATGTAAATTACAATTTCATGTCTCGTTATTTGTTTTCTTTCAATATGCGTGTGGATGGATCATCCCGTTTTGGTAAAAATAACAAGTATGGTTATTTTCCTTCCGGATCAGTGGCTTGGCGTATCAATTCAGAGGAGTTTATGGAAGATGTTTCTTGGGTTTCCAATTTAAAATTGCGTGCTAGTTATGGCTCTTTAGGTAATCAAGAGATTGGCTTGTATTCTTTCCTGGATCAGCTCGATGTTAATCAATGGGCTTTATTTGGAGATGGTGCAGTACGAACTCCTGGCGTTTCGTCTTTAAGTTTGATAGATCCTAATATTAAGTGGGAAACTACAACGATCACTAATATTGGAATAGACTTAGGAGTTTTGGACAATACTTTGTCATTGGTCGCTGAGTATTATATTAAAGATACCAAAGATATCTTATTATCCTATCCGATTCCTTCAACCGTAGGCAAAAATGCACCAACAGTGAATGCGGGAAAAGTTCGCAATACGGGTTTCGAGATGGAACTACGTTACAATAATCGGTTTGGTGATTTGTCCTTAAATGCTTCTTTAATTTATGGATATAACCATAATGAAGTAAGAGGATTGATTAAAGAACAAAACTTTTTGACAACTACAACTTCTAATGTTGTAAGGAGAAGTGAAATAGGACATCCTATCAATTCTATTTATGGTTATGTCATGGAGGGGATTTATCAAACAGAAGAAGAAATAGCAAATTCTCCTTCTTGGCCAAAAGCAGAAGTAGGGTCAATCAAGTTTAAAGACTTGAATAATGACAATAAAATTGATGCAGAAGACCGTACATACATAGCAGATGCGATGCCTCATTCTACATTAGGTGTCAATTTGTCTATGCAATATAAGGGCTTTGATTTCTCTATGTTTTGGCAGGGCGAATTTGGTAGAGAACTTTATTGGAGTGGTGAAAGAGGAGGTATGTATCCTGTAACTGATTGGAGAAATGTAAATACGATATGGCTAGATCGGTGGACAGGTCCGGGATCAACTAATGAAATGCCCAAACCTAAATATGGAGAAGCTTATGCTGATGTTTCAACATTCCATATTAAGAGTGCGGATTATCTCCGGTTAAAAAATATCTCGTTGGGATATACATTTAATCTAAAAAAGATAATGAAAGCGCGTGTTTATGTCGCAGGACAAAACTTATTGACATTTACTCCGTTCCCAGGAATTGATCCTGAAATGTCCGGAGTAGGTTCTCCTGTTACATACCCTCAGGCCCGTTCTTATACAATTGGTTTAAATCTAAATTTCTAAATTGAATAATTATGAATAAATATATATTGATAGCGTTAGCAAATTTGCTTTTGTTGAGTAGTTGTTCTGACTTTTTGGAAGAGTTACCCTACGGAACAGTAACTCCAGAGACTTTCTATAAGACAGAAAATGACGCGATTATGGCAGGAACTTCTTGTTATACGCAAATGAGTAATCCCACCGATTTCTGGGCGGCAGGTCTAGATGCAGTTGGTGATATACAATCTGATGATGTTATGCCTTATTTGGGTTGGACACTTTTGGTGAACACGTATCAATTTGACGGGAACCACGAAACAGTACAAGGTGTATGGAAAGCTGCCTACAAAGGAATATCTCGCTGTAACACTTGCATTGATAATGTTTCTCCTATGGAAATACGTGATGAAATCAAAAATAAAGTCTTAGGACAGGCTCATTTTATTAGAGCTTATTGGTATTTTCGATTGGTACGATTGTATGGAGGCATTCCTCTGATTACAAAAGATTATACATCCTTGGATAATTTATATCCTCCAAGGGCATCAGTCCAGGATGTATATGATTTGATTATATCAGATTTGGAATTTGCAGCAGAAAATTTACCTTTGGAATGGCCTGATGCTGAAGTTGGTAAAATCACACAGGGGGGTGCTATGTCTTATTTGTCGTTAGTTTATTTAAATCTAAAAGAATGGGATAAAGCTGAGCAGTGGGCAGCAAAAGTTATGTTGCTGGAAGATCAGGGTATTTATCAATTATTGGAAGATTTTGCCTCTATTCATTTGGAAACTAATGAAAATAATAAAGAATCTATATTGGAATTACAATACTCAACAGAACACAAAAAGAACATGAGGCCTGTTTATATGAGTCCAAGAAATGTTAATATAGCGAGAGATGCCTCTTATGGTTGGGTTCAGTGTTCAGAAAGTATAGTAAAAGAATTTGAACCAGGAGATAAACGTTTTGCAACAACATTTTTTTCTGATGGAGAAAAGTTTACATTAGGATTGAATGAGTTTGTATATAAGGCGGAAATGGCCGCCCCTGGCGGTACAGGTCATTGTATTAAGAAAGGGAATGTTTATTATGGAGAACCTCGTATTATAGGTATCAATACTATTATCATGCGTTATGCGGAAGTTATATTATTTAGAGCTGAAGCATTGAATGAAATGGGAAGAACGAATGAGGCCATTCCGCTATTGAAGCGAATTCGGGATAGGGCTGGACTGGAAACGAAAAGTGCCTATAGTCAAGATGAAATGCGGAAGGCAATACGACATGAGCGTCGTGTGGAATTTGCATTCGAGGATATTCGGGGATGGGATATTATCCGTTGGGGTATCCAGGAAGAGACATTAGGTAAAATTCCAAATTCTCAATGGAAGAAAGGTAAATGTGAATTATGGCCGTTACCTTCGTTCGTATTGGATGAGAATGCCAATATAACAGAAAATAACCCAGGCTGGTAATTGAATAATAGAGTTGAATATGATAAAGAGCCTGTTTAAACATTTAACAGGCTCTTTATATTTAGTTGTTTTGCTTATTACTAGCATAGGTATATCACTAAAAATAAATTGTTTATTATAAAATCGATAGATATGAAAAATTATTGGATGATTAGATTTAAAAAAATATCATTTTATGGAATGCTTGCTTTATTTTTAATATCTTGGATTGCTTGTACGAAAAGCGAGAAACCTGTAAAATTCCTTCTTGTTTCCGATTTGCATGCTCCGGATGTTCCAGATGGGAAAGAGCGTATGCAGGCGGTTGTAGATGCTGCGAATCAGGAAAAGGTTGATTTTATTATTCAGTTGGGAGATTTTATTCGTTTAGATAGTATCAGTAAACCTTTAATGCAGGTTTGGAATGGTTTTCCCGGAGAGAAGTATCATGTTTTAGGAAACCATGATCTGGATAGATATTCAAAAGAGGAATTCACAAAAGGATTTGGTATGCCAGGGTCCTATTATTCCTTTGATAAAGGAGATCTTCATTTTGTTGTTTTAGATGGAAACAATCTATGTGACGATGGGGTTTATATACCTTATAATAAAGGAAACTATTATGTGGATATAGATAAACGGGATTTTATGGATCCGGAACAATTGGAATGGTTGAGAAAAGATTTAATGTCTACCGATAAGCGATGCATTTTATTTTCACATCAAAGTATAGATACGGAAATGGAAAACCGTGAACAAGTACAGCGGGTATTGGAAGAAGTGAATGAAAAGTCAGGATTTAAAAAAGTCGTTGTAGCTTTTAGCGGTCATAACCACAGTAATTATACGAAAGAGATCAATGGCATTACCTATGTGCAAATGAACAGTGCCTCTTATGTTTGGATCGGGAAACCGACAATGACCGAAAAACGTTATCCGGAAGAGATTAATAAAAAATATCCTTTAATGGAATATTCAATGGCTTATACAAAACCATTATATGGGATTGTTACAGTTGATAAAAATGGAATAAATATGAAGGGTACTACTGCAGAATTTGTCCCACCAACTCCCCAAGAGCTAAATATGCCGAATGAAATCAATACTTTTCCTCTGGTTTCTTGGATCAGTGATTTCTTTTTGTCATTTGATGAATAAATTTCAAAGAATGATCTGAGATGAAGAGAATAAAACTATTCCGTTTATTCTTATTTTTAACGGGGATATAAATACTTACCCCTTCTTCTGCTTCTTATACTCCCGCGGTGACATCCCCATCACCTTGCTGAACAGGCGGGAAAAGTAGTAGGTGTCTTCGATTCCTATCTTAAAGCAGATTTGGTTGACTTTCATATCGGTGAAGTCCAGCAGTTGGCAGGCCTGCTGTATCTTCAGTTGATTGAAGTAGGTGAGCGGGGCATAGCCGGTGCGTTTGCTGAACAGCACGGAAAAGTGGGAGGGGGAATAGCCGGTATGGGTTGCCAGGTCGGCCAGTGTGAGCCGTTTCTCCAGGTTCTCTTTCATGAAGTGGATGGCGGCCGTTACGATGTCGTTTTTGTCGGACTCGCTGCGGGCGGCTTCGCGGTATTGTTGCAGGTAACGTAAAGAACCCAGGTAATAGTGGAAAGCGGAGCAGGCATACAACAGGTTTTCGTGACTGTAACCCATTTCCAGCGTGCGGAATATCTCTTCAAAAAGATCGTTGCGGTTGCTGATCCGGGACTGCACGCTCGGCTTTATCTCGACCGGGCGGGCAGCCTGTCCTGCAAAATAAGAAGCCAGCTTCCCTTTGAAATGGATCCAGTAGATCGTCCAGGGATTCGTTTCGTCGGAACCGTAAGCATGGGGCACGCCGGCCGGGAGGATGAAATACTGGTTGGCCGTAACCGTAAATTCCTGATCACCGATGCGGAACCATCCGGCACCTTCTATGCAATAGATGAAAACGAACTGGCTGACCGGCTCCAGGCGTTCGCGAAAATGATGCAACGCCTTTGGATAATAGCCGATGTCTGTAATGTGAAGGATCGATGAAAGCGCATCTTTCTCCATCTCCTGTACGACCGATTGGGGAAGTACAAGCGCGCGTTCGCCGCTAAAACCGTCTTTTCGTTTGATCATGGTACCGGATTTATAGATGTGTGCAAAGATATATTATTTATCTTTATCCCCGATTAATAAAAGAGAAGAATGAAGCCGGTTATACGACTACTGAATAAACCATTCGACTTGTTGGAGTCTTTGCGGATGCGGATGCTTTTTGCTATCGGCATGGGGATATTCTGTACCTTCTTTCTCTATCTTTTCTCTCCGTTCAATATAATCTCCTGGATCGGATACCTGTCTCCTTTCCGGTCGTTCGCTTTAGTCGGCTTACTGGCTATCGGATGCCTGGCCATCCTGTTTTCACAGTTGTTGCAGGCTTTTCTTTGGAGAAAGCAACCGATGATAATGCTTCACCTTCTTCTGGGATACCTTTTGGATGCGCTCTTTTTGATCGTCTCTTTGGGGATCTTATACCGTAGTCCGGATAATCCCTGGATAACGAATCTGTTCCAGACAGCCCGGATGGTTATACCCATCCTGTTCCTATATTATCTGGTCGGGCTCAACTTGCTGGCTTTGCTGAAGCTGAGGAGGGAACAGAAGGCTTCTTTGCAGAAAGCCGAGTCGTTCAAAGAAGAGCCGGTTTTGCCGGAAAGGATCAATATTACCGATGAAAACGGCCAATTACGTCTTTCTCTCAAGCCGGACGACCTGCTGTATATTGAATCGGCCGACAACTATGTGCTGGTTTATTTCAGAAAGGAACAGCGGATCGTCAGGGAGCTGATCAGGAACTCATTGAAGAATATGGAGGAAATGCTGGCACCTTTGGGTAGTCTTCGTTGCCACCGTTCCTATCTGGTGAACAGGGAAGCCATACATTGTCTGCGGAAGTCAGGGCGTACCTATGAGATAGAGATCAGCGGGATGGAACGTACTGTCCCGGTCTCCCGGGGGTATGTCGAACTGGTGAAGGAGGCGCTGGAGATATAGCCTGTTTGCCCCTTTGCCCATTCGTCCCGGAATGGTGCTGTTTACCCCGAAAACCTCTTCATTGCAGGAAAAGGCCTCTATCTTTGCCGCTGTTGAGTTCAACAAGATTAGTAATCATTAAAAAGTGAATTGTTATGAAACAGATCGTATGTATTTTATTTTGTATGTTATTCTCGCTGACTGTGTCGGCACAGGACAAAACAGACGGTTTATCCGGTAAATGGGAGTTTAGCGCCACGGATGTTCCTTACGGATATGAAACAGGGAATATCGAATTCCAGACGAAAGAGGGTAAACTGAACGTGATCCTTAGTATCAGTTATAATAAGATCACCATCGATCAGATAGAGCAAGCGGGGGATACTTACAAATGCGACCTGAATATCGAAGGCAGTGATGTGAACATCTCATTTAAGCAGAAGGCCGGAAAGCTGGAAGCTGACGTAACTGTGGACGGATCGCCGATAGGGATAAGCTTTAAGAAAATGGAGTGATCGGCTAGAAACAAAGACGCTCATTTTAGTACCGGCCTGGGGAGGGAAATCGTAAGATAATCCATCTTCAAGTCGGTTTTATCTATTTTGTAGTTTCCTGAAAGACTGTTTCTTTGCACCATAACTTTAATACTACTACCATGAAGCGTACAACTGCTTACTTATTACTTATCTGTCTGGTCTCAGCTATGGGAGGATTGCTATTCGGTTACGACTGGGTGGTGATCGGTGGCGCTAAAATATTCTATGAACCGTTTTTCGGGCTGGAAGGTTCTGCCGCTCTCCGCGGGTGGGCGATGAGTAGTGCACTGATCGGTTGCCTGGCAGGTGCTTTATTGTCCGGCGAATGGAGCGATAAGTACGGACGTAAAAAGATGCTGATCATCGCTTCTTTCCTTTTTGTATGGTCGGCCTACGGAACCGGGGCGGTCGATAGTTTCACCTGGTTTATAATCTATCGTATTCTTGGCGGTTTCGGCATCGGGATTGCATCGAATATTTCTCCTGTATATATTGCGGAAGTGGCTCCGGCATCGGTTCGCGGAAAGTTCGTTTCGCTGAACCAGCTTACTATTGTGCTGGGTATCCTGATGGCGCAGTTGGCTAACTGGCAGATCGGAGAGTACTTTACCAAAGGAAGTGAAGTGCTGAGTGCCGAAAGTGTGGAATGGGCTTGGCGGTGGATGTTCTGGGCGGAACTGGTTCCGGCCGGATTATTCTTCGTGCTTTCTTTTATTATACCGGAGAGTCCCCGCTGGCTGGCAACGGTTCAGAAGACGACCCAGGCCAGGAATATATTGATACGTATTGGCGGCGACCAATATGCCGACCAGACATTGAACGAACTGGCACAACTGACGGGTAAGCAGGAAGAGAAAGTCAACTGGAACGCTTTGCTTCAGCCGGGAGTACGGAATGTGCTGATTATCGGGATCGTACTGGCCATCTTCCAGCAATGGTGCGGTATCAATGTGATCTTTAATTATGCACACGAGATCTTTTCGGAAGCCGGTTATGCCGTATCTGATGTCCTGATGAATATCGTGGTGACGGGTGTGACGAATGTGATCTTTACTTTCGTTGCCATCTATACTGTGGACAAATGGGGCAGACGAAGCCTGATGTTTGTCGGCTCGGCCGGACTGGCGATCATATATGCTATTCTGGGTACCTGCTATTTCTTCGGGATAAGCGGTTGGCCGATGTTGCTGCTGGTGGTGATGGCCATTGCCTGCTATGCCATGTCGCTGGCCCCGGTTGTATGGGTTGTGCTTTCCGAGATATTCCCGGTGCGGATACGCGGAATGGCGATGGCGATCTCGACTTTCTTCCTCTGGGTGGCCTGCTTCGTGCTAACCTATACGTTCCCGATATTGAATGAAGCGGTAGGAGCTTCGGGAACCTTCTGGTTGTATGGCATTATCTGCCTGTCCGGATTTTTCTTTATCCGTGCCAAACTCCCTGAAACAAAAGGTAAGACTCTGGAAGAACTGGAAAAGGAATTAACAAAATAAATATACTGAAATGACTGAAAATGTGAAAGTTTGGGAAGAAGATATCCTTCTTCCTACCTACGGTATTGGCAAAGCCGAAAAGAATCCGATGTTCCTGGAGAAACGTGTCTACCAGGGAAGCAGCGGGGTGGTTTATCCTTATCCGGTAGTGGAAAAGATAGAAGATACCTGCGAAGATAAGAGTTACCATGCCGTATGGATGGAAAACGAATATATAAAGGTAATGATCCTGCCCGAGCTGGGCGGACGTGTACAGATGGCGTACGATAAGATCAAAAAACGCCATTTCATCTACTATAACCATGTTATCAAACCCGCTTTGGTCGGTCTGACCGGGCCGTGGATCTCCGGTGGTATCGAGTTTAACTGGCCGCAGCATCACCGTCCGAGCACGTTCCTTCCGATTGACTTTACAATCGAACGTTGTGCCGACGGCAGTGCCATTGTCTGGGTGAGCGAACGCGAACGTATGTTCCACCAGAAAGGAATGGCTGGTTTTACGTTGCGCCCGGGCCGGGCCGTGCTGGAGATACAGGGTAAACTGTACAATCCCACTCCGATACCTCAGACGTTCCTTTGGTGGGCGAATCCGGCGGTGGCTGTGAACGATGCCTATCAATCGGTCTTCCCCGCTGACGTAAATGCGGTGTTCGATCATGGCAAACGCGATGTGTCCCGTTATCCGATCGCAACAGGCACGTATTATAAGATGGATTATTCAGCGGGTGTGGATATCTCCCGTTACAAGAATATCCCGGTTCCTACCTCTTATATGGCGATCCGTTCCAACTACAACTTTGTGGGCGGTTATGAGAATGACACCCGTGCCGGTGTATTACACGTGGCAAACCATCATATCTCACCGGGTAAGAAGCAATGGACTTGGGGAAATGGTGACTTCGGCCAGGCCTGGGATCGTAACCTGACAGACTCGGACGGCCCGTATATCGAGCTCATGACCGGTGTCTATACCGACAATCAGCCCGACTTCACCTGGTTGCAGCCTTACGAAGAGAAAACCTTTACCCAATACTTTATGCCTTACCGGGAACTGGGTGTGGTGAAGAATGCTTCTTCCGAGCTTTTGATGAATATCGAACCCGATGGAAAGGGGTCTTTACTAAAAATATTTGCTACTTCCGTACAGAAGGACTTGCATATCGTAGTGGAGAAATCTGGCGAGATCTGCCTGGATATGACTGGCGACATCACCCCCGAAAACATCTTCGAAGCGTTTGTCCCTATCGACAGCCTCACAGATGTAAAAGTGTGTATCTCCAATGCCAAAGGAAAGCAGATGCTTGCCTGGGAGCCGGAGCCCGATGTGATCAAGGAAGTGCCCGAACCGGCCAAAGCGGCGCTCGATCCGGCAGATGTCCGTACCACGGAACAATTGTACCTGACAGGTCTGCACCTGGAACAATATCGCCATGCCACTTATTCGGCCACCGATTATTACGCGGAAGCTATCCGCCGTGACCCGACCGATGTCCGCAACAATAATGCGATGGGCTTGTGGCTGATCCGTAAAGGACAGTTCGCCAAGTCTGAACCTTATTTGCGCCAGGCAGTAAAGACCTTGACGGAACGGAATCCGAACCCTTACGACGGCGAACCGTTGTATAACCTCGGCCTTTCACTGAAATACCAGGGCAAGACGGAAGAAGCTTACGACTCTTTCTACAAGGCTTGCTGGAATGCAGCCTGGCAGGATGCCGGATATTATTCGCTGGCACAGTTATCTGCCGCCCGTGGTGATTGGGAAGAAGCACTCGGTGAAATCGACAAATCTTTGCTCCGCAACTGGCATAACTTGCGCGGACGTCATTTGAAAGCCGCTATCCTTCGCCACTTGGGAAGGAAAGAGGAAGCCCTGTCACTAATTGAGGAATCGCTTCGTATCGACCGTTTCAACTTCGGTTGCGGTTTTGAGAAGTTCTTGCTCACCGGAAGTGATGCCGACTGGCAAGCTTTGGTCTCCCTGATGCGTCCGGAAGCTCATAATTATGAAGAACTGGCACTCGACTATGCTTCGGCCGGTTGTTGGGAAGAAGCACTGGCTGTGGCTGACAAAGCGATCCGCCTGAATGTATCGGGTCAGACAATGCTGCATTATTACAAATCCTGGTTCCTGATCCGTCTGGATCGGAAGGAAGAGGCATTGGCCGCTATCCATGAGGCAGAACAGCAGATTCCGGATTGCTGTTTCCCCAATGTGCTGGAAGCTATCCTTGCTCTTGAGGCGGTGATCGATTTTACCGCTGAAACACCGAAGGCGCTCTATTATCTGGGTAATTTATGGTACGATAAACGCCAATACCCGGAAGCAATTGCAGCTTGGGAGACTTCCATGAAACAGGATGATACCTTCCCGACCGTATTGCGTAACCTGTCGCTGGCTTACTTTAACAAGCTGGACAGACAGGAGGAAGCCGTAACATTACTGGAGAAAGCTTTCGCCCTGGATACAACCGACGCCCGCATCCTGATGGAGCTCGATCAATTATATAAGCGGTTGAATCGTCCGCATGCCGAACGGTTGACGTTCCTGGACAAATATAAGGATATAGCCTTTGGCCGTGACGACCTGTATCTGGAATACCTGACCTTGTTGAATCAGCTCGGCCGTTATGAAGAAGCGATCCGCATGATCGATGCCCGTAAGTTCCATCCGTGGGAAGGGGGAGAAGGAAAGGTGCCGGCACAATACCAACTGGCACGTGTCGAACTGGTTAAGAAACTATTGGCTGAAGAAAAATATACGGAAGCATTATCCCTGATCGAAGAATGTTTCGTCTATCCGCATAACCTCGGAGAAGGAAAACTGTACGGTGCCCAGGAGAACGACTTCAATTATTATAAGGCCTGTGCACTGCAAGGTCTGGATAAGAAGGCAGAAGCCCAAGCTCTTTTCCTGGAAGCGAGTGTAGGAAACAGCCAGCCGGCCGCCGCCATGTATTACAATGACCAGAAGCCGGATAAGATATTCTACCAGGGATTGGCCTTGCGCAAACTGGGACGTGAGGAGGAAGCCTGCGGCCGTTTCAATAACCTGATCTCTTACGGAGAGAAACATTTGTATGATGTCTTTAAGATGGACTACTTTGCCGTTTCTTTGCCTGACTTGCAGATATGGGAAGATGATATGAATAAGAAGAACCGTATCCATTGCAACTATCTGATGGCACTCGGACATCTGGGATTGGGGAATAATGAAAAGGCTATGACCTATTTCAATGCCGCTGCCGGGATGGATAATAACCATCAGGGCGTGCAGATACACCGGGAAATGATTAAATAAGGGTTTGAATTATGAAAAGTAAGATGAAGCAATTTCTGTTTGTATGTATAAGCTTGTTGATGTTTTCTGCTTGTAAGGAAACATCACCGGTGATCTCTTTGGCCGGGGAGTGGCAGTTTGCGATGGATAGTACGGATGTCGGTCTATCGGAGAAATGGTTCGACCGTTCGTTTGCCGATAAGATCCGGCTACCGGGAACGACCGACGAAGCCGGGTACGGTATTCCTAACAGCTTGCCGCCTTCGGTAGAGAAACCGCAGATCCTTCATCTTACCCGTAAGAACAGTTATATAGGGCCGGCCTGGTATTCGCGGGAAGTAACGATCCCGGCAGACTGGAAAGGCAAATCCATCGAGTTGAAGCTGGAACGTGTTATCTGGCAGACCTCGGTCTGGGTGGACGGAAATCCTGTTCCGGGTAGCTGCGAAAGCCTGATCAGCCCGCATTATTTTGACCTGACAGGCTATCTGACACCCGGTAAACATCAGTTGACCGTTCGTGTAGACAACCGGAAACGATATGATATTACTGTCAATGATATGGCTCATGCCTATACCAACGAAACACAGATCATGTGGAACGGTATCATTGGCGAAATATCCCTAACAGCAAAAGAAGCCCTTTCCATCGAGGATTTGCAGGTTTATCCGGATGTTACCGGCCGGCAAATCCATGTGAAAGGAAAGATAAGCAACCGGGGAGAAGCTGCGAAAGGTATTTTACAGGCTGTAGTACAAAAACAGGAGAATAACCCTATTACAACCGTAACGCGTGATATGGAATTCCCATCGGGAGAAACACTGGTGGATATCACTTGTCCGATGGGTGACTCGATGCAGGTATGGAGTGAGTTTACTCCGACATTATATCAATTGGATCTGAAGGTGGAGGCCGGTTCGGTGAAGGCAAAAGGGAGTGCTAAGTTTGGTATGCGCGAATTCAGCCGAAACCAATCAGATCTGTTGTTAAACGGAAAGAAGGTCTTTCTGCGTGGAACGCTCGAATGTTGTATCTTCCCGCTTACCGGACGTCCGCCGATGGAGCCGGAAGGATGGAAGAAAGTGTTCCTGACTGCCCGCGAATGGGGGTTGAACCATCTGCGTTTCCATTCTTGGTGTCCGCCCGAAGCTGCTTTTCAGGTGGCTGACTCACTGGGATTTTATCTGCAGGTAGAGCTTCCGCTCTGGTCGGTAAATGTTGGGCGGGATAAGAATATGAATGAATTTCTGTATGCCGAAGCTGACCGTATCCTGGCTGAATATGGCAATCATCCCTCTTTCAGTTTCTTCTGTCTGGGGAATGAGTTGCAGCCTGACTTTAATTTCCTGTCTCAGTTGTTGGGTTATGTAAAAGCAAAAGACTCACGTCATTTATATACAACCACCGCTTTCACTTTTGAGAGTGGGCATGGTGACTGGCCTGAGCCGGGCGACGATTTCTTTATCACCCAACGAACGAAGAAAGGGTGGGTGCGCGGTCAGGGTGTATTCGACAGTGAGTCTCCTTCGTTCGACAAAGATTATGTGGCTTCCGTAGAAGGAATGACCGTTCCACTGGTAACGCATGAGATCGGCCAGTATTCAGTGTACCCGAATCTGAAGGAGATCGATAAATACACCGGTGTACTCGATCCGCTGAACTTTAAAGGAGTGAAGCAAGAACTGGAAAAGAAAGGCCTGCTGGATAAAGCTGACGATTATTTGAAAGCGTCCGGTTACCTGGCAACTATTCTATATAAAGAAGAAGTTGAACGTGCGATGAAAACGGCCGGATGCAGTGGTTTCCAGTTGCTCGACCTGCATGATTTCCCCGGACAGGGAACGGCTTTGGTCGGTTTGTTGGATGCTTTCTGGGATAGTAAGGGGGTAACGGATGCGGCTACGTTCCGTCAGGCCAGCTCTCCGGTAGTTCCTCTGGTGCGTTTCCCGAAAGCAGTATATACCAATAACGAGTCTTTTACGGCTGCGGTTGAGGTTGCCAACTTTACAGACCGGGAATTAAAAGATCAGACCCTTTCCTGGTCATTGAAGGATGAAAAGGGAAAAGAAGTGAATAAAGGGACGATTGCTTGTCCGTCACTCTCCATCGGTTTGAACAAATTGTCCGGAACGATCGTCAGCCCGTTGGATCAGCCTGAAGCAACACGGTTAACCTTATCGCTTGCTTTGGAAAATACTCCTTACAAAAATGAATGGAGCGTATGGGTATATCCGGCCCAACTGAGTCCGGATAAAGGGGGAATCGTTGTTACCTGTGACCTGGATGAAGCCCGGAAAGCATTGGCCGGTGGAAAGAAAGTATTGTATAATCCGGATTATAAGAAGACCGCAGGTCTGGAAGGAAAATTCGTTCCGGTATTCTGGAGCCCCGTACATTTCCCGAAACAAGCCGGTTCGATGGGCATCTTATGTGATGCCAACCATCCGGCATTCGGCCGGTTCCCGACAGGAAACTATACCGACTGGCAATGGTGGTCGCTTCTGAAACAGTCTAAAACAGTCGTACTGGATAGTCTTTCTTCCGTAACCCCGCTAGTAGAGGTTGTCGACAACTTCGCTAACAACCGCCGACTGAGCAATCTCTTTGAGGCAAAAGTGGGAGAGGGTAAACTGATCTTCTGCTCTATGGATCTGCTGTCCGATTGGGCACAACGTCCTGAAGCACGGCAATTATACTTCAGCCTGCTGGAGTACATGAAAAGTGACGCTTTCCATCCGTCATCTGCGATGGAATCGGATGTTTTATCTCAATTACGTCTGGGTGGAGCACTTTCGGGTGTGAGCAAACCGGAAGATATTTATTAATATTAAGAATGAAGTTATATGAAAAAGCTCTTAGTTGTGTTATTTGTTTTTGTGACAGGAATTACCTGGGCGCAGAAGTCGCCTGTCACAGTCGGCAATGATGGGAAATCCTGGACGTTGACGACAAATTCGTTTATTTATCAGATCCGTGTTTCCAACCAGGGGGTGGTGAATATGTTTTATTTTGGTGATAAGAACCAGAATCCGGATATGCTCAATAACCCGTTAGGTGAAGAAGTAACTGTACGTGGTGGCTATTCTGCTACAACCCCTATGCTGGAAGCGATCTTTAAAGACCGTGTGCGGGATATCGAATTGACTTATGCAGGTTCTGAAATACAGACGCAAGATGGATATACAGTGTTGGCTATCCATCAGAAAGATAACTTTTACCCATTGTCTGTAACGGAATATATCCGTGTTTTGCCGGAATACGACCTGTTAGAGAAATGGGTGGAGATCAGAAATACGGGGAAGAAGGGTGATATTGAAATAGAGAATGCCCAATCGGGAACTTTCTTCCTTCCGAAAAATGCTTACGAACTGACGCATCTGTCCGGTAGATGGGGATATGAGTATCAGCAGAATGTAACAAAATTAACACAGGGACTGAAAACGCTTCAAACAAAAGACCTGCGTTCGTATGGTTCTTCTTTCTTTGCGATACGCCCCGAGGGGGAACAGGAAGAGACCTGTGGCGAAGTATGGTTCGGTACGTTGCAATACAGCGGTAACTGGCGTGTTGACCTTGAAAAATTCGCACCGGGTGAACTTCAGGCTACCTGCGGTATCAACTTCTGGGATCAGACGTTGATGCTCAAACCCGGTAAGAGTTTTACTACTCCTAAAATGATCATCGGCTATTCTGATCGTGGAATGGAAGGCGCTTCTCAGAACCTAGCTTCCTATACTCGTGAAAAAGTTCTTTATCCGTCGCATCGTGACCAGGTTCGTCCGGTTTTATATAACAGTTGGTATGCCACTACTTTCGATGTAAACGAAGAACATCAGTTGGCACTGGCTAAGATTGCAAAAGATCTGGGTGTGGAGATCTTTGTGATTGACGATGGATGGTTTAAAGGCCGTGTCAACGATAAAGGCGGTCTGGGTGACTGGACAGTAGATAAGAACAAGTTCCCCAACGGTTTGCAGCCCATGATCCAGAAGATCAATGATATGGGACTCGATTTCGGTATCTGGATAGAGCCGGAAATGGTTAATCCCAACAGCGACCTGTATCGTCAGCATCCGGACTGGGTGTTCCATTATCCGAACCGTACCCGTCATGAAACGCGTAACCAGTTGATGCTGAACCTTGCCCGTGAAGATGTCTATCAGTATTTATATACCTGTTTCTCTACATTATTGCGTGAAAACAATATCAAGTTTATCAAATGGGATATGAACAGGGGCGTTACTGAGCCCGGTTTCCTTGCTGCTCCGACTGATGAACAACGTGCTGTCCGTATTAAGTATGTCGAGAACCTGTACCGTCTGCTTGAAACATTACGGTCGGAATTTCCGGAAGTATGGTTTGAGAATTGCGCCGGTGGAGGTGGTAGAGTGGATCTGGGTATGATGGCCCGTACTGATTTCTGTTGGGCAAGTGATAATACCGATCCGGTGGAAAGGACATTTATACAACATTCCTTCCTGAATGTTTTTCCCGCTAACTCAATGATCAGTTGGGTGACACAGGAAGATTGGCACGGCCAGAACCATCCGCTCGAATTTAAGTTCGATGTCTCCATGTGCGGTGTACTGGGTGTTGGCTATGACATAACGAAATGGACAGATAAGGAGAAAGAGGTGGCACGTGAGAAGATCGCCCGGTATAAAGAGATCCGTGAAACTGTTCACAAAGGGGATCATTACCGCCTGGT
Organism: Parabacteroides sp. HGS0025; assembly: GCF_000969845.1. Taxonomy (NCBI): domain Bacteria; kingdom Pseudomonadati; phylum Bacteroidota; class Bacteroidia; order Bacteroidales; family Tannerellaceae; genus Parabacteroides; species Parabacteroides sp. HGS0025. The sequence continues at coordinate 866,338 of NZ_KQ033903.1, read as the reverse complement.
TTCACCTTATGAGAATAACCGGAGCGTACTTCAGTTTGTAAATAAGCCGAAGTCCGAATCCATCGTGTTCGTATATAATCTGGCAGAATATCCCAATAACGCGATACTGGAAACGAAACGTCCTAAAAACGTTAAGTTACGTGGACTGCAACCGGATGCTTCCTATCAGATCGAAGGAATGGAAGGTCTTTGTAAAGGTAGCCAGCTGATGAATATAGGTGTGGAATTTCCTTTGCATGGTGCATTCAAGAGCCGGATATTTAAAATAGTAAAACAATAAAGCATAGTCTCGTTGATGAAATTACTATCTGCATCAACCTTCAGCGGAGGAAGCCAGTCTTCTTCCGCTGAATTGGTTACATTAAGGAACCGTAACGGGCTTGTTGCCCAGTTTACCAACTATGGTGCCCGCTGGGTCAGTATGTGGACACCCGACCGTAACGGGAACCTGTCTGATATTATCCTCGGTTTCGATACGATCGATGGTTATCTGACAGCGGGTGAAAGGTATCACGGTGCTATCGTTGGCCGTGTTTGCGGACGGATCAGTAATGCCCGTTTCAAAATAAGAGAACAGGAGTATCTGCTTGCTTCCAACGATGCATACGGTACACCTGTTCGTAACCATTTACACGGTGGAATCGATGCTTTTCACAACCGTTACTGGAAATCCCGTACATATATTACTCCCTCTGGAGAGGAAGCTGTCGAGTTCACAAATAGTTCACAAAGCGGTGAAGAGGGCTATCCCGGCAACCTGCAAGTAAAAGTTACGTACCTACTGAAGGAAGATAATACTCTCCGGATGGAATGTGAAGCAACGACCGATCGTCCGACCCCCGTTAACCTGACGAATCATGCTTTCTTCAACCTGCAATCCTCTTCTCAAATGTCCGGAAAAAAGAATGTCTTATCCCATCTGCTTACCCTTAATGCTTCTGCTATCATTGCCTGCGACAGCGAGCTGATCCCAACAGGCCGGCTGCTTCCGGTTGATAATACGTTGCTGGATTTCCGTGCGCCCCGTACCATAGCCTCGTCGTTAACGCAGGAACATTCGCAAATACAAAAGGGTAAAGGTTTCTCTCTGGCCTATGCTTTAGACGGAGCGGAGGACGGCGGATTAAACTTTGCTGCCCGTCTGTCGGATGAAATCAGCGGAAGAAAGATGGAGATTTATACCAATCAACCCTCTGTCCAGGTATATAACGGTTATTTTATGGACGGAACAGATATTGGAAAGGATCAAACTCCCTACTATGCCAGTGCCGGTATCGCCATCGAACCCCAGGGTTATCCGGATGCTCCCAACCAACCCTCTTTCCCTTCCATCCTGATCGATGAAACGGAAAAGTACCAGCATATCACAGAGTATCGTTTTCCTTCGGATTGAGATTTACCCTTACTTTGTGCCATTGTCCGGGCAAATTTACCCCTACTTTGTTCCATTTCGGCGCATAATTTACCCTTACTTTGTGCTTTCAATGGATATAATTGTTATCTTTGTCATTGTATAACAGTATGATACATGGCATTTCGAAGAAACATAGAAGATAAGCTAAAGGCATGGAGCCAGTCTCCTTTCCGGAAACCGTTGGTTTTACGGGGAGCCCGGCAGGTAGGGAAGACTACGGCTGTAAAGCAGTTTGCTGTCAATTACGAACAGTTTGTTTACCTGAATCTGGAGACAGATGATGCAAAATCGTTTGAGGGCGAACGTGATATACACAAAATAGTTGACCGGATCTTCTTCTTGAAAGATGCAGAAAAGGGGAAGGCTGATACATTAATCTTTATAGATGAAATTCAGGAAGTTCCGTCTGCTTTGAATATGCTTCGTTATTTTTATGAAGAATATCCGGAATATCATGTAATTGCTGCCGGCTCTTTGTTGGAATCGCTTTTTGACCGGGATGTCAGTTTTCCGGTGGGGCGTGTGGATTATCTTTATATGTATCCGTTTTCGTTTGATGAATTCCTGGAGGCACTGGATGAAAAGAATGTGCTGAGTGCTTATCGTCAAGTCCCGGTTCCTGATTATGCTGTTGATAAATTGATGCAGTTATTTCATACCTATACTTTGGTCGGGGGGATGCCTGAAGCGGTGTATCGTTATGTTGTCACAAAGGATCTGGCGCAGGTCAAACCGGTTTATGATACGCTTCTTTTATCTTATTTGGATGACGTGGAGAAATATGCGACGACGACCAACCAGGTACAAGTAATGCGCCACTGTATCCGTTCCTGTTTTGCAGAAGCCGGTGAGCGTATCAAGTTTGCCGGGTTTGGGGAGTCTGCCTATTCTTCAAAAGAGGTGGGCGAAGCGATGCGTACTTTGCGTAAGGCATTAATTTTGCATCTTACTTATCCGACAACGCAGACGATGCTTCCTTTTATTCCGGATATTAAACGTTCGCCGCGTTTACAAGTATTAGATACGGGGATGCTTAACTATTTCTCCAATATACAGAAGGAAGTGTTTACATCTAAGGATCTGAATAATCTTTACAAAGGACGGATTGCCGAGCATATCGTAGGGCAGGAACTGATCGCCCACTCTGATAATTATCTGCAACCCCTTCAGTTTTGGGTAAGAGAACAGAAAACTTCCAATGCAGAGGTAGATTTCTTATACCCTTCTACCTATGGTCATATACCTGTGGAAGTGAAAGCGGGTGCTACCGGTCACTTGAAATCGTTATTGATGTACATGGAATTGTCAGGAGCTCCGTTGGCTGTTCGTTTGTATGCCGGAGGGTATCATCAGGAGGAAATTAAGATTTCTGAAGGAAAGAGTTTTACTCTGATAAATATGCCGTATTGTTTGTCCGGAATGCTTTCTGCTTATATTGAGCTGCATATGCAAAAAGGGTGAAGAAGCCCCAGGCGGTACACCCTTCAGAAAACAGGTATTAATACTGCAAGAATGATTTTTGCTGTCAGTGTTCATTTAGGCAATGTAGTATTTGATATTCAATCAAAAGAACTATGAATCCATTCCTGATTCTGCTTTCATTTGGCCTTCATCGTGTAAGTTTTAGAGATATGAATGGTTCACTATTTGGCAGAAGTGAGTCTTTGATAATAGCGACCGGTTGTATCTGGCTCCCCTCTTGAGAGGGGGAAGGGGGTGTGTCATAGTCCCGCCTATAAACGAGCTTTAATTAATAACACATAAATATATTTAAGCCATCCCTATGTTTTTGCCGGTTTTATTTACTGGCATTTACACACCCCCTACCCCCTCTCAAGAGGGGAGCTGGTTACCATCAGTCACAAATCAGATAGCTCAGTTTTTTCTAGTTTTGAGCCTCGCTTTTTCCTAACAATGAGATGTTGTCTTTTACAGCCACTATTGTTTACTCCTGCCCTTTTTAAAGCTAATGTATGGACTAAGTAATCCAAAGCTTACTACTTCGTATTGCCAGGGTGTACAGGGTGGCTCATCAAAGTGTACAGGATAACCGATTAAGGTGTACACCTTAATCGGTTATCCTGTACACTCTGGTTTTAGTGAGTAGGGAGTCTTGAATTAGTGGGTCGGCACTTTACATTTAGTTGGATAGGACGTTGCGATTAGTTGTTCGGGTACAGGATAATTGTGTTATGGTCGGATTGATTGAATTTATTAGCCTATATCGATTGGATATTGATTTTAAGTGATATATTTGCCGGTTGTTTATTATTGGTTAATCAGTAAGAATTGAAAAATGGAGAAGCAGTCTTTTATTGCTATAGCAAAGCGTTATTACTCCTGGATCAGCTGTATGGAAAAAGCCGCTTTTAGGATACATGAGGATGTGAATCAGAAATATGATTATGTATTACCTTATGGCTTTCATCTGAAGATGACGGCTTCGTACGTCTCCCGCTATGGGTATCTGATGGCGGAGTGTGAGGCGGATGTCCTGATCCTGTATGCGGCCGCTTATCTCCACGATACGATAGAGGATGCACGAATGACTTATAATGATGTCGTAAAGTTTATCCGGGATTTTCGTGAAGGAAACATTGCTTTGCCGGAAGACCTGTTGCACCGGATAGAGGAACAGGTACCTGATATTGTCTATGCACTGACGAATGAGAAGGGACGAAACCGGAAGGAACGTGCGGACGAACGCTATTATAAAGGAATCCGTGAGACTAGATTCGCTTCGTTTATCAAGATGTGCGACCGGTTAGCCAATATACAATACACGACAATGTTCGTCTTTGTCAACCATATGCTCGATGTGTATCGCAGGGAATTCCCCGACTTTATCCGGTCGATCGATGATGGTGCCGTGATGATGGTTCCGGATGTAATGAAGAAAGAGGCGGAGCGTTTACTGGCGGTTGAAACATATGTGATATAAAAAGAGTGGTTCACGGGAATAAGCCGTTAACCGGAATCAGGACAAGACAATGAACCCCAAAATGAAAGCAGATGAAGGCACTATATAGAGATGCCTTCATCTGCTATGAATTGATAATTAAAGGGAGATCCGTTGAATGAATCCAATGAATGCACTTCCCTTATAAACCTAATTTAGTTTTGATTGCTTTTGGGATAGCATCCTTGTGTACCATTACATAAATAGTCTTGGCACGGACGAAACTTTCCGACATGTTCAGGTAACCACCGAACTTGTTGCGGTCTGTACCCCAGGAGTTCTTGGTGATATAATACTTTGTGCCGTTCTGATCTTTAGCGATACCGGTCAGGTGCATCAGGTGGTCGTCGGTAGTGACGAATGCTTCGAAACCATCCTGACGGACTTCGGGAGTTACTTGGATCTCCGGATAAGGCTGTTCGAATTTATACACTTCTTCCAGACGTTCTTTTTCGTCCATCTTTTCAAAACGGGCACGGTCGGTGTTCGAGAAGTCTTCTACCTTCTTTACTTCCGGGTTGATCGCTACGCCATTCTTGAAAGAGAAACCTTTCTCGCTTACATCACCATCCCAGCATACGGTGAAACCATTGTTTAAGGCATAATCTACCGTTTCCATCATTTCATCGAGCGGTAGGTTATACATCAGCGAATGTTCCCAGTTGTCGGGTACTTCCATGTCGAACTTTACATAATATGGATGATGGGTGAAGCTGGTCAGCTCGATGTAGTCGTCCATATTCAGTCCCAGGGAAGCGGCAAACGACTTCGGGGTATATTCTTTCCCTTTGTAGGTGAACTTAGCCGGAAGTTTGCCCAGATAAGTATCGAACAGGTTTTCGATCAGCTTGTCATATTCGGGGCTGCGTTTCTTATTCTTTACGGCAACGTCGGCGATTGCTTTCATGTATTGAACCAGTTCGCTGTGGTTATGGCGTTCGGAATCGTAGTTGATACCTTTGTACACCTCTTCCGGCACGATACCGACCTGGCGGTAAGCGTTCATGAAGGTATGCGAGAGGCTTCCCTGTCCGATATTGCCTTCCCCGCGGCGCAGGTAGTTATCTTGTAGCTGGTTCATGTATTTCTGGCGTACGATAAACATTTCGGAAAGGTCGTATTCTCCTTTTCCCATGCGCAACAATTCCGACTCCATAAATGAAGTTGTGGCGAAGCACCAGCAAGTACCGGTTGCCGCCTGGTTCTTTACAGGAGTGGCCGGAACCGTTACCACTTCGGTAAACTGATAACCTTGTGCAAATGCGCTTAAAGCGGAAAGCAGCAAGGCGCAGGAAATAAATAATGCTTTCATAAGATATGATTTAATTGTTTGTGTTTATAATTTAGAAACCTCTTGCGAACATCTTCCAGAATTCGTCTGCCATGTCTTCCCAGCGTTGCATGGTGGCTCCGGCAAAGTCGGAGGTGTAGCCGGTGAGATATGCTTTGGCGGCATCATCCCCTTTTGTTTGCTGTATCTGTTTGTACTGGCTTTCTACGAAAGGCAATTCCCGCTGTCCTTTGTCTTCAAAATGCATGATTGCATTTTGCATAGTTTCTTTGGTCAGTCCCCAGCGTACGGTCGCCAGCTTGTTGGCTTCACGGAACGACCAGATCGCTGCATCATCGCGGTGACGGTGCTGTCCGCAGATCGCAAAAGAGGGGGGAAGTGCGGTGGAACCGGCAAAAATGGGGAAACGCGGGCTTTGTCCCGGGTTGTCGAACGACATCCAGGCAATACCGCCGATAGCATCGGGCAGCCAGCTGCGTAACTGGATCACGTGGGAATAGGAACATTGCGGCACAGCGACCAGGCGGTTGCGGGTTACTGTCCCTTCTTTCACGCCGTTCAGCATATTGATCATATCGGTTGTCATCCACGGATTAGCCGACGCACTGGTAATCGAGTCTTTTTCCTGGCTGTCTTTCTTCTTGGCCAGCACTTTCAGGTTCTTCGTCACGTCCCATTCGGTGCCTTCGTATGTTTCGCGTAAAAGTGCCATTACATCGGTTACGGAAACGGCCTTGTCAGGCTTTACGCTTAACGGCAGCTCTTCCGAGTCGTAAGACAGATGCAGGGAAGGAGCCAGTTTGTTTAATATAAAGAACTCGCGGAGGCTGTACGATTTGAGTTCGCCGAAATAGTTTCCGCCGCTATATGCTTTCCAGAAGCGAAACGGTTCTTTTCCGTTCCAGAAGCCCATCTTTTTGGCTACATCGAACACGTTGTCTGAAGCCATATAGTTATCCTTATCCTTTAAATCTAAGGTAGAAATGCGGGAAACGTTTGCCGATACGCTGACGTGGTCGTCCGGAATACGGACGGCAGCCCATACACCGCCGATCTTATCCGGCCCTTCTCCAAAGATCTCGAAGATCCAGACTTCGTTCGGGTCGGCAATCGTCAGGCATTCGCCGGAGTCGCTGTAGCCATATTCCTTCACCAGCTTACCCATCAGGCGGATAGCGTCGCGGGCTGTCGAGCAACGTTGCAATGCGATCTTTTGAAGCTCTTCGATCATAAACATTCCCTTTTCGTTAACCATTTCCTTGCGGCCGGAGATGGTCGTCTCGCCGATGCCCAATTGCTTTTCGTTGAGACAGGGGTAAGAGGTGTTCAGGAACTGATACGTGGAACGGGCCTGCGGGATGGTTCCTTTCAGCCTGACGTTCGTTTCATCACCCGGATATTCCGTGTGCATCCGGCCTGTGTAGATGGCAACGGTGGTGTCGCGGTCGTAAGTGGCGGCGGCAACGATATCCATCCAGGTTCGGTAGTTGGAGTCACAGGTGTGACTGGTCATTACGGAGCCGTCTGCCGAGGCTTTTTTACCGACCATAATACTAGTGCAACTCTCCGGGCTGTTCACCGGCTGGGAGTATTCTATCTCCTGCGCAGATGAGATCAGGCAGTGGCAGATAAGTGTAAGAGTTAAGATAAACAGTTTGTTCATGTGTTCGTCATTTGATTTATCCGTTAAAGATACAAACTGTATCGGAATAATTACATATATTTGCCCAAATCTGTAATGTGTACGATAACACAACAATAATAATTACCATGAGAAAACTATTTTCAGTCGTTTTATTGCTGGCATTCCTTACGTTGCCGGCTTTGGCACAGTTGGCGATGTTTCCTACCCCAGCCAGAGTGGTGGGGCAAAAGGGCTCGTTTACGGTAGGAATAAATCCGAAGATCAGCGGGAATGGCGGGTATGCCGATGTCCTCGCAAAGAAACTACAATCAGAATTGAAGGCCACAGGAAAACAATCTTCCGCTACCGGAGGAGAGATCCGTCTGGTGCTGGACGAGAAGTTGAGGATGGCTGACGAAGCCTATTCCCTGAATATCTTACCGGAAACGGTTTTACTGGAAGCTTCTTCCGAGTCGGGTCTGTTCCATGCCAAAGAAGCCCTGTTGCAGTTGGTACGTTTTGGCGACGGTACCTTGAAAGCCTGCCGGATCGAAGACCAGCCCCGTTACGAATGGAGAGGGTTCATGCTGGACGAAAGCCGTCACTTCTTCGGGAAAGAAAAGGTAAAACAATATCTCGATATTATGGCATCTCTCCGTATGAATGTCTTCCACTGGCATTTGACCGACGAACCGGGCTGGCGTATTGAGATCAAGAAATATCCGAAGCTGACGTCCGTCGGCGCTATCGGTAACTGGCACGATCCGGAAGCACCGGCACAGTTCTATACACAGGAAGATATCAAAGAGATCGTTGCCTATGCAGCCGACCGCCATATCATGGTCGTTCCGGAGTTCGATATGCCGGGGCATGCAACGGCTGTCTGCCGTTCTTATCCGGAGCTGTCGGGCGGGGGAGAAGGTAAATGGGACGGTTTCACTTTCCATCCCTGTAAAGAGACGACTTACCAGTTTATCAGTGATGTACTGGACGAAATCGTGGCCTTATTCCCGTCTCCCTATATCCATATCGGAGGGGATGAAGTGCATTACGGCAATCAAAGCTGGTTCACCGACCCGGAGATTCAGCAGTTCATTAAGGATAAGAAATTACAGAACGAGACAGGGCTGGAACATTACTTCGTAAGACGTGCAGCCGATATCGTAGCCTCTAAAGGGAAAACAATGATCGGCTGGGATGAAATCATCGATGCAGGCGTTTCTCCTGATAAAGCCGTTATCATGTGGTGGCGCCACGACCGTAAGCATCAGTTGGTAAAGGCGTTGGAGAATGGTTTCCGTGTGATTATGACCCCGCGTCGTCCGTTGTATGCCGACTTTGTACAATACAGTACCCATAAGGTAGGACGCCTGTGGAACGGTTACGACCCTATCGAGGATATTTATCGTTTCCCCGATCCGATCATTCACCTGACGAAAGATTATGAAGACCAAGTGATGGGTATGCAATTCTCTTTGTGGACAGAACGTGTAGCAGATGCGAAGCGGTTGGATTATATGACATTCCCTCGTCTGGCGGCTGTCGCCGAGTCGGCCTGGACACCTGCAAAAGCGAAAGAAAGCAGTCTCTTTATGAAGAAGTTGCCTTACTTCCTGCAATACCTTGATACATTCGGTATCTATTATTTTAATCCGTTCAATCCCGATTCTACTCCCGAGCCGGATGCGCCCGAGAAAGAAGATGTACTGCAGAACGGTTAAATGCAAATAAAAAGGGCGGAGTTCCGAACTCCGCCCTTCTGGCTTTATGTATAGTATAGATTAGTATCTTTTCTTACGGGCAGTACGGTCGGCCGTATCGCGTCTCCAAGGCTTTTCGCCGTTACGTCTATCGGTCGTGCTACCGCTGAAACCCCCTTCGCGTTTACCTTTATAGCCGCCACCGCCTTTGTAACCACCTCTGGAACCGGCACCACCACCGCGTGTGCTACCTCCGCCCCGGCTGAATCCACCGCCACCGCGGCTACCTCTGCCTTCGCTTTTACCTTGTGCAGGCTCTACGGAGATACGGCGTCCGTCTATTTCGAAGCCGTTCATGCTGTCCATTACGCGTTGTGCTTCGCCTTCTTCCACTTCGAAGAATGAGAAGTTGTCGCGCAGGTCGATCTTTCCGATACGTACTTTACCCGGTACGCATTTGTTGACCAGTTCGATCAACTGGTTCGGATACAAACCGTCAGCCTTACCGAAGTTGAGGAAGAAACGGGAGTAACCTTCTTCTGCCGTGAAAGTACGGCGTTCGCCACGTTCACCGCTGCGTTCAGAGCGATCCATACGGGCTGAGCGTTCATCCACATCCTGTATTTCGTCGGCATCTTTATAATAGTCGATCATACGGTTGAATTCCAGAGAAACAACACGTTTGATGATATCTTCCTTATCCAGCCATTCGAGCTTGCGATAGATCTGCGGCATCAGCGTTTCGATTTCCTCTTCGTTTACCTTTACCTTTTCGATCTGGTCGACGAGGTTGAACAGCTGCTTTTCGCAGATATCGTGTCCGCTGGGCATAACGCCTTTTTCGAATTTCTTCTTGATGATATTCTCGATCTGACGGATCTTACCTTTTTCCTTTACGTGGCAGATAGAGATAGAAATACCTGTCTTACCGGCACGTCCGGTACGTCCGCGGCGGTGTGTATAGGATTCTACTTCATCAGGCAGACCGTAGTTGATTACGTGTGTCAGGTCGTCTACGTCGAGTCCGCGGGCAGCCACGTCTGTAGCAACCAGCAACTGGATGTTCTTTACGCGGAACTTCTGCATTACATAGTCGCGCTGTGCCTGACTCAGTTCGCCATGCAGAGAGTCGGCATTGTAACCGTCCTGTATCAGTTTGTCGGCAATTTCCTGTGTCTCCTTACGGGTGCGGCAGAAAACGATACCGTAGATGTTCGGATAAAAATCGGCGATACGTTTCAGTGCAAGATATTTATCTCTTGCCTGTACCATATAATAGATATCCTTGATGTTCTTGTTGCCTTCGTTCTTGTTCCCGATAACGATCTCTTTCGGGTTCTTCATGTACTTCTTCATGATGCTGGCAATACCTTGCGGCATGGTAGCGGAGAAAAGTAACATGTTACGAGCCGGCGGAACTTCAGCGAGGATAGCGTTGATGCTATCTGTAAATCCCATGTTCAGCATTTCGTCTGCTTCATCCATGATGACACTCTTCACGGTGCCCAGATCTACTGTCTTGCGGTTCATCAGGTCTAAAAGACGTCCCGGAGTCGCTACAACTACGTGTACGCCGCGTTTTAAAGTCTTGATCTGACTTTCAATGCTTGATCCTCCGTATACCGGCAGTACCTTCAGGTTGTCGATATATTTGGAGTAGTCATTCAGGTCGTCCGCAATTTGCAGACAAAGTTCCCTGGTGGGACAAAGTATAAGTGCTTGAGGCTGATATCTTGTCACATCGATCTTCTGCAGGATGGGCAGACCGAATGCGGCTGTTTTTCCTGTTCCCGTTTGTGCTAATGCAATTACGTCGTTGTCTTCTCCCAGCAAGAAAGGAATCACTTCTTCCTGTACCGGCATGGGTGATTCATAACCCATTTCTTGAATTGCCTTCAATATGGGGGCGGCAACTCCTAATTCTTCAAATGTTTTCAAAATGTGATATATGTATATATAATAAATTCAGAGGGCACAAAGGTAGATAAATTATTCGGATTCACATTAATATAGTAAGATATCTTTTAATGTATCCCGTTTCTTGTCGGTCAGGTGTAAGCCTTTTGACAGATATTTGTCTACCGAACCGTAATCTTTCCTGATCCGTTTCAGAACCAGGTCGATAAGCCCGTCATTGACCGTGAGCAGTGCTGTGATCGTTTCCTGCGCATTTGTACTCAGGTCGCGCGCCATATAGGCCAGGTGTCCGATGTTGATATTCTCGTTGGAAGCCATATAGTCTTTCACTACGGTTTCTTCCGGTACCCCGAGGGCGAACAGCAGCATGGCTGTCAGGTAACCCGTACGGTCTTTCCCCATCGAACAGCTTATCAGGATCGGGTAATTGTCCTTATCCAGAAAAACATCGAGAGCCTTGGCATATTGCTCGCTGTAATCGGTCACGTATTGTAAATAGGTGTCCTGCATAAACAGGATCCCGTCTCCTTTACGCATACGGTCTTCCTGAATGCGGGTGACCACGTTATCCATATTCTTGATAGGAATAGGGATGCGGACAATGTTTGCATTGGAATAACGCAGTGGACTGACGGCCACTTCATCGTTTCCACGCAGGTCTATAACAGTCTTTATATGCAGATTGTTCAGGCGGATAGAGTCCCATTCGCTCAGGGAACTGAGCTGTCCGGAGCGGTATACCTGTCCCCAGCGGGTTGTTTTATGGTTGTGGACGGTTCCGTAACCGCCTATCTCGCGTACATTCTGTATGCTGTCCATTCCGACGGAACGGGCACCGATTGTTTTGAAGTATTTATCGTTGAAAGACAGCAGGAAGTATTTACGCGACATATTGTCGTTAGTAATGTAGGTGAAAACGCCGTCGTTGATATTGGCGTATCCTGCCGGAAGGGATTTGTTGAATGTTTCCGGATCATCGGACACATACATTTTTAGGATGCCGTCTATCTGCGGTTCTGTTTCCCACTTGATAATATAGTTCCCTATACCATCGCGCAGGCATATCGTCCGTATTTCAGGGTTGTTGGACGAACAGCCTATCAATAGTGCTACACAGGCGAGCAATGATGAAACTCTTACAAATATTGTCTTTCTAGCATACATACTTTACAAAGATAATAAATCCAGCTCTTTATAGTACCAGAGTTAATGATATTTAAGACTACCGGCCGTATGAGGCGGCGAATTCTTTAGAAATGTAATTATCGTAGCTCTGGCATACTTCGGTGGCCAGGTCGATACCGCAACGAATGACCTTTGTCCAGGCTTCTTTGCTCATGGTTGAAAGATCATGGTATCCGATATTATATTTCAGTAGCCCGTAGATGATGCCTGCATTGAAATTATCCCCAGCTCCGATGGTGCTGACCGGTTGGATAGGTGCGGTATCGAAATGTTCTTCCAGCTTACCGGTATAAAGATTAATGCCATCGGCTCCGTGGGTGGAGATGAAACGGTCGCAATAGAACTTGATATGATCCGTATAGATCCGTTTAGCATCCGATTTACCGAAGATATTGAAGAAATCTTCATCCGAGCCGCGTACGATGTCGGCATATTCCAGATTATCCAGGATAGTAGGAGTGAGGTAGATTGCTTCGTGCGCATGCGCCTTGCGGAAGTTCGGGTCATAATAGATAATGGCCTTCCGCTCTTTGGCATATTCCAGAAATTCTACCATCCGTTCACGTAAAACCGGATTCAGGGAATAATAGGAGCCGAAGATAAAGATGTCGTCTTCGTTGATGACAGGCAGGGGTACTTCCAGCCGTTGCTTCGGGTAATCTTTGTAGAATGTGTAATTGGCATTGTTCTCGTTGTCGAGGAAAGCCAGCGATATAGGGCTTTTCCCATCGGGGAAACGGTCTACGAATTCCGTTGAGATATGGTTCTCTTCCATAAACTGACGGATAATATCGCCGACGTGGTCGTTGCCGACTTCGCTGATAAAAGAAACCGGAACTCCCAGACGACCCAGCGATACTAATCCGTTAAAGACTGATCCGCCCGGCACAGCTGTATGCGGCTGGTTGTTCTTGAAAATGATGTCGAGAATGGTTTCTCCAATGCCAATAACTTTTCTCATATATGTTGGTTTGTTTATAGACTATTCGTGCTTGCTCTGTTCACGGCTTTTCGAACCGAGGTAACCGCCGTGATGGCGTTTCGCATAATCTTTATTGCTGAAATTGATCCTTTTCATCGTACCGACTACCAGGATATCCCCGATAACTGTCATCACAGTCGTGGAAGTGGTAGGAGTAAGGCCCAGCGGACAAACTTCCTTGGGGGCTCCGGTAAGCAACTGTACGGTCGCTTCTTTGGCCAGCGGGCTGTCTGCATTGCTGGTGATAACGATAAATTTCATATCCGGCACGAGTCCGCGGGTCAGGTCTACCAACTCGATCAGCTCGCGTGTCTTTCCGGAATTGGAGATCAGCAGCATGATATCGTTGTTCCGTACAATCCCGAGGTCGCCGTGTTGTGCTTCGCTGGGATGTAGGAATGAGGTGGGTGTCCCTGTGGAACTGAAGGTTGTGGCAATATTCATTGCAATTTGCCCGGCTTTCCCCATTCCGCTGGTGATTAGTTTCCCCCCCAGTTCGTGAACATGTTTTACAATGAGGGTTACAGCTTCTTCATAGCCGGAGCTAACGGGAATATTCAGGACTGCTGCAGCTTCCTGCTGCAGGATGCAGGCGATTGCTTCGTTTGACATAGATACTTTATTAATTATACAATAATCTCTAACAGTTTGCAAAAATACGATTTTAATCGGTTGGTTACTGTATCTCGTTGTTTTTTTAACGCAGGTATGTAGTTTCAGTCGGTGACTTTGTCTAAAGCAGAGATAATTATCTGTTATCGAATATTTGTTGTACTTTTGCGGGTCAATTAAGCAAAAAGAAGCAATGCATTATTTCTCACATATCTTACCTAATGGTCTTCGTATGGTACACCTGCCGATGGAATCGCCGGTTTCATACTGTGGTTTTGCTGTCAATGCCGGAACACGTGACGAAGAAGCGAACGAGTTCGGCCTGGCGCATTTCGTAGAACATATGATGTTTAAAGGCACCGAAAAGCGTAAATCCTGGCATATCCTGAACCGAATGGAGAATGTAGGGGGCGAATTGAATGCCTATACCACCAAGGAAGAGACATTTGTTTATTCCATCTTTATGGAAGAACATTATCAGCGTGCTTTCGAACTGCTGACTGACCTGATCTTCCACTCCCAGTTTCCGCAGCAGGAGATCGAGAAGGAAGTGGATGTGATTCTGGATGAAATCAATTCGTATGAGGATAGCCCTTCCGAACTTATCTTCGATGAATTCGAGAATTTACTTTATGACGGACATGCTTTAGGCCATAATATATTGGGAGACGAGGCTTCCCTGCTGAGTTTTAATTCGGAATCGGGCCGTTCGTTCATGCGCCGTTTCTATGCACCGGAGAATATGGTATTCTTTTCGATGGGGCGCGTGGACTTTAAGAAGATCGTGAAACTGGCGGAAAGTCTGTTGTCGGATATCGCTTTCCCGATTGCTTCCCGCAACCGGGTGGCGCCTGCCGAAATCCTTCCGTGTGTGAAGAAGGTGCATAAGGATACGCACCAGGCACATGTACTGATCGGTAGCCGCGCTTATAGTATGCATGATGAAAAACGGATACCGTTATTCCTGCTTAATAATATGTTGGGTGGCCCGGGCATGAACAACCGCCTGAATGTATCACTCCGTGAGAAGCATGGATTGGTTTATAATGTGGAATCGAATGTTACTTCTTATACCGATACCGGTTTAGCCAGCATCTACTTCGGTACCGATCCGAAGAATATGGAGAAAGCGCTGAAGCTGGTTCATAAAGAGTTAGGTAAGATACGTGACGTTAAGTTGTCCGCTACACAACTGGCTGCTGCCAAGAAACAGGTAATCGGTCAGCTGGGTGTTTCGGGAGATAACAAAGAAGGGCTTTTCCTCGGACTGGGAAAAAGCTTCCTCCACTACAACCGCTATGATACCCTCCCGGAAGTTTTCAGCAAGGTCGAAAGCCTGACAGCCGAAGAGATACAGGAAGTGGCGAATGAGGTATTTGCACCGGAGCGGTTGTTTAGCCTGATTTATCAGTAAGAAGTTTACCAACATTCCGCCTTGTCCTTCAGTTCCGGGATGCTGTCCTTTGTGAATACGGGGCTTGCTATTCCTTTTCGTTTCTGGGTGATGTAATCGTTGAGTAAGAGGAATGCCTGGCGGCTGAGCAGGGAGATGGCAATCAGGTTGCAGATCGTCATCAATCCCATTGTTATATCGGCCAGGCTCCAGGCCAGGTCGAGGCTTGCCAAAGCACCGAACATCACCATTCCACCGACTAACAGACGGTAGGTGAGCAATACGCTTTTCTTTTGGGTGACGAACCGTATATTGGCCTCTCCGTAATAATAGTTACCGATAATACTGCTGAATGCAAACAACAAAATGGCTACAGCGACGAAGATGCTGCCGATACTTCCTACCTCATTGGTCAGGGCATGTTGTGTCAGTTGCACGCCGTTCACGCTTCCGTCGAGTGGGGCACCACTGAAAAGGATGATGAAAGCCGTGCAAGTACAGATGATCAGTGTATCGGTGAAAACGCCTAATGTCTGGATCAGGCCTTGTTTGACCGGATGAGAAACATCTGCTGTTGCGGCCACGTTCGGGGCGGAACCCATACCGGCTTCGTTGCTGAACAATCCTCGTTTGATTCCCTGCATCAGTGCTGCTCCGATACTGCCGCCGAGAGCCTGTTCCCAACCGAAAGCATTACCGATGATCAGTTCCAGTACAGCCGGAAGTTTTCCTATATTGAAAAGTACGATCCCTAATGCCAGCGCAACGTATCCGAGAGCCATCACCGGAACGATAATGCTGCTTACCTTGGCGATCCGCTGAATACCTCCGAAAATGATCAGGATAGTGAGTACGGTCAGTATCCCGCCGATGATCCGGTGGTCGAACCCGAATGCTCCTTCCCATGCTGCACAAATCGTATTGCTCTGTACGGAATTAAAGGCAAAGCCGAACGTGATAGAGATCAATACGGCAAAAAATACGCCCATCCATCGTAATCCAAGTCCGCGCTCCATATAATAAGCAGGCCCGCCGATGAAAGAGTCTTTCCCTCTTTTCTTGTACAGTTGAGCCAGTGTGGATTCGACAAATGCACTGGAAGCTCCGAATAAGGCAATGATCCACATCCAGAATACGGCACCCGGGCCACCGACTGCAATTGCTGTGGCTACTCCGGCCAGATTGCCTGTTCCTACGCGGCTGGCCAATGAAACCGCAAAAGCCTGGAAGGAAGAAATATGTTTTTCACCGTTTTTAGTTTTTCCGGTGGAGTCGCCAAGCAATTTTATCATTTCTTTAATCATGCGGAACTGTACGAAACGGGTTTTGAAGGTAAACCATATTGCACAGCCCAACAGCATGATTATTAGTATGTACGACCATAATACATCGTTGATGGCGCTAATCCAGGTGTTTAATATATCCATGTGTTTTGTTCGTTTTGTCTCAAAGATACAGGTTTTCTTTTATTCTGTAGATTAAGATGTTAAACAGGTGTGAAAAAATAGTTGCATTTTTTCCTGCTGAATGGTGTAACCTTTTTCCGGGTTGTTTCGTCTTACTAGCAGAAACAAACAAAAAGGCAGGATAGGCCACCCTGCCGGAAAGAAATAAACAATAAACTTATGAAACGGATTATATTCGGGATCATGCTGCTCGGCTGCATGATGCAGGGAGCTTTTGCTCAAAATTTAGGGATAAAAGGTTTGGTGAAAGACGGCCGGAATAAAGAGCCGCTTGAATTTGCCAATGTGGTTCTACAAACGCTAGACTCTGTCTTTATAACCGGAACAACTACCGATGAAAAGGGGCATTTTGCTTTGGATAAGGTAAAGGCGGGCGATTACCTGCTGGCTATTTCCAGCCTGGGGTACGAAACGCAATATGTTGCTTTGAAGGGATTTAATAAGAGTATAACATTGAATGATATCCCTATGGAAGATGCGGCCGTCTCACTGGATGGTGTAACCGTCAGTGCTTCCAACACGAGTAGCCGCTCCGACCGTAAACTGGTGTTTCCTTCCGACCGTCAGGTAAAAGCATCTACTAACGGAATGGATTTGTTGCAACAGTTGATGTTGCCGAAGATAACGGTAAACCCGATCTCGAACGAGATTAAAGTACCGGGAAATGGAGAAGTTCAGCTACGCATCAATGGAGTGAAGGTGGAGTTGGATGAAGTCAAATCCTTGTTACCTGCTGATATTATTCGTATCGAATTCCATGATAATCCGGGTTTGCGTTATGGAAATGCCGAAGTCGTACTCGACTATATCGTTCGCCGGCCTGAAACGGGAGGAAGTCTCAGTGTGGATATGAGCCAGGGACTGAATGCTTTATGGGGAGAACACCGGGTTTCAGGAAAGATCAATCATAAGAAATCGGAGTTTGGTGCTTCTTACCGGATCGGGCCGCGCGATTTCTATGGCCTTTCCAGAGATAATGAAGAAATATTCCATCTGGCCGACGGCACTGTATTACACCGGAAAGAAGAGGGTGACCCTGCACACGGGCGTATGTTCATGCATAACCTGAACCTGAATTACAGTGTGCAGGATCCTGAAAAGTATCTGTTCAACGCTACGTTCCGTTATTGGAATAACCATCAGCCGCACTGGGATTATCGCGGGGTTTTATCTAACCAGGATAATCCAGCGGATTATGTAGATATGGTCGACCTGAATAGCAGCGATAACCAGGTTCCGGCTCTGGACTTATATTACCAGCGTAATCTGAAGAATGACCAGACATTGGTGTTCAACGTGGTGGGAACTTACAACCGCACTTCTTCCCATCGTTTCTACCAGGAAAGCCGGGGTGAGGAATTACTGACGGATATCAATAACCGTGTTTCCGGAAATAAATATTCCCTGATCGGTGAAGCGATCTATGAAAAGAAGCTGACTAACGGAAATCGTCTGAGCGGCGGTATCCGTCACACACAATCTTTCTCCGATAACGAATACCGGAACGGGCATGATTATGATACACACATGGATCAATCGGAAAGCTTCCTTTACGGGGAATTTAAAGGAAAGGTTAAGAAACTGGATTATACGCTGGGTGTCGGCGTATCGCGTTCATTCTACAAACAGGAAGGGACGGACGACTCGTACCAGTATTATACCTTTAATCCCCGTTTTACTCTGCAATACGCTTTGCCCGGACAGTCATTTCTCCGTCTGAGAGGTTATGTAGGTAATTCTTCTCCTTCCCTGGGTAACCTGAGTGCGATCGAACAGGTGATCGACTCCCTTCAGCTACAACGCGGCAACCCGCAATTGGAAGCCTATATGCGCTACCGTCTGGCACTTACTTACGAATATCAGAAAGGCATCTTCTATACGAACCTCGACGGTGCGTACGAATATCTGCCTAATCCTATTATGGATGAGAAATACCAGGAAGGGAACAAGATCATCCAAACCTGGAATAACCAGAAAAACTGGCAGCGTGTGACCGGTTCCGCCATGTTCCGTATCGGGCCGATCAAAGATATCCTGCAATTCTCTTTTACCGGCGGTGTAAACCATTATATCAGTAACGGGAATACTTATTCCCACCGTTATACCAACTGGTATTGTGAAGCACAGGCGTCGCTTACCTGGAAGAAGTTCATGCTGATGTATCAGATGAATACGAACTGGAACTGGTTCTGGGGCGAAACGTTGGAAGGAGGCGAGAATATCCAGCTGTTCATGGTGCGTTACAGCCATAAGAATTTATCGCTGGGTGTCGGTGCATTCAACCCGTTCTCCGATAACTATAAGGTGAAGACAGAGAACTGGAACCAGTATGCTTCCTACAAGAAAGCGATGTACATCAAGGAAAGCTCCCGTCTGTTCGTCGCTTCCGTCACGTATAACTTCTCTTTCGGCCGTACTTATAAAGCCGGGCAGAAGCGTCTGAACAATGCCGACAACGACTCCGGTGTAATGAGTACCGGTAAATGATATTCTTTGTATCTTTGGAGGAAATTAAAGCGTATAGAGTATGAAAGCAATTGAACCCAATCTGATAAAGGATAACTTTATTGAAATTATCGGGAAAGAGTGGATGCTGGTCAGTGCCGGCGACAAGGAGAAGTTTAATATGATGACAGCCAGTTGGGGCGGTGTCGGTTTCCTATGGAACAAACCGGTGGTATTCGTATTTGTCCGCCCGGAGCGTTATACCCGCGAATTCATCGATGAAAAGGGAAGTTTTACGCTCTCTTTCCTAGGTGAGGAGCACAAGGCAGCCCATAAGATCTGTGGCTCCAAGTCGGGCCGCGATATAGATAAAGTGGCGGCAACGGGGCTGACTCCCTGCTTCACCGAACAAGGAAACCCTTGTTTTGAGGAATCCCGGTTGACATTGGAGTGTAAGATTCTTTATGTGACCAAGATGGATAAGGATTCTTTCGTCGATCCGGCATTGTTTGAAAAATGGTACAGCGCTATGGCTGGTAATCCGCATAACGTTTATGTTGCAGAGATCGTAAATGCCTGGGAAAAGTAATTCTACTTTATTCCCAGTTCCCTGAGCATTTGCTCCGTATGAGTCAGGAAATACTTCGTTAACTGGTAATGTTGTGTTTCCTCATACGGGGTGATATATGCTCCGTCCTCTTCGATCGAATAAATATCCGCTTCCGGATAAGCCATGATAATGGGCGAGTGGGTGGAGATAATCAACTGGCAGCCTTGTTCAACCAGTTCACGGATACGGACTAATAATGCCAGTTGCCGTTGAGGTGAAAGGGCTGCTTCCGGTTCATCGAGGATAAAGAGCGTGTTTCTTCCTGCATAATTCAGGAAGGTACTGAGAAAGCTTTCGCCATGCGACTGTTCCAGCAGGCGGTGTCCTCCGTAAGCTCCCATCGAATAATCGCGTCCGTATTTGAGTATGTCTTTCATCGATTTGGCATCTATTTCGGCTGCATGGTCGAAGAATGACTCGGCGCGGAAGAAGAAATGGTCGAAAGGTTTCCGTTCCTCAATCAGGCGAATACATTGCGGCAGGACGTTTGAATATGATTTCCATGCTTCCACGCCGTCGTAAAGCATACCTTGTTGGCCTTCATCCCGTTCTTCGTATTTGAACATGATCCCTTCCAGTAGGGTCGATTTGCCGGCTCCGTTTTCACCGACCAGAAAAGTGACGGGTTTACGGAATACGATCGAGTCTATATGTCGTACTGCTGCGGCCTTAAACGGATATTTAAGATCTTCCAGCGGCCCTTCTACTTCTTCAGGGTTGAGCAATTGAACTTGTTTGAGGTAAATCATAGCTTTCTTTTTTACAAATGTAGATAAACTTCCTGTTTTATTCAAATGACAGATAAGGAGTCAGCCTTTCTTTATCTGCTTCGGTGAATTCTTCCAGCAGTTGCAGGTTCTCCCAACCGGAGAGTTTTCCTTTCTGTTTACGTAATTGTTCGATAATATCTGCCTGTTGTTTGCTTATATAAGGGTGTCTGTACAGGCTTTTGATTGGCACCTGGTTCACAAATAATTCACAAATACTTTCCACATCTACCGAAAACCACGATTTCATCGCATTATACCGTTCTTCATCGATCCCATATACTTCACAAAGTTGGGAGACAGAGTAAAAGCCGCCCAGCAGATCCCGATACTTGATGATACGGCGGGCAAAAGTACTTCCTATTCCGGGAACTTTCTTCAAAATAGTTGTATCGGCGGTATTTAACTCGACCACTGTTCCGATTGGATATTTCTCTGTTTTTGGGAAAGTCTTTCTTCCGGGTATGTTTGGAGTTCCTCTCGGATGAAATTCCTTTTTCTCCCGGAAGGAATTGTTTTTTCTTTCGGATGCAGGTGTTTTGGCCTTCTCGGGCTCCGGCCTGTTTGAAGCGATTGTTTGAGCCGGTTTAGCCGGTTCAATGATCAGAGCATTCTCTTTAGGGATCTGTTCCGGTTTGTTGTCTGTCAATAATAAAATGATCCAGGAAATAGAAATAAGACAGAGCAGGAGAGTCAAGGCTCTGCGTTCTCCTTGGGAGAAATAAAATAAATCACGCCAGTTCATAGTTCGGTATTGTTAATGTTAAACTTTTGCAAAGATATAAGTTACCTGTAAATAAGCAAGTAACTTATACCTTTTATTTATCAAAACAAGGAGATGATCTTTTTGATCAGTCCCAGTTCGTTCAGGAAGATCAGGCCGATAGCGGCAGGGGCGATGTATTTTATGAAGAATGCGTATGCGTTGAAGAAATAGAAAGTGATGGTGCCTTTATTGGTTAGTTCGGCTTTTAGCACTTTCTTTTCAATGCGTACGCCAACGAAAACGCAGATCATCATCCCCCCGAGAGGCATCATAATCTTAGCGGTCAGATAATCCAATGCATCAAAAATGATCAGGCCGCCGATCGTGTATTCCTTCAGCAAGCCGAAAGAGAGTGAGCAAACCGCTCCGATGACAGCGACACCTGCTGAAACGATCCAGGCAGCTTTCTTTCTTGTCATGTGATATTCTTCGTGCACATAAGCCGTAGCCACTTCATGCAGGGAGATAGTAGATGTCAGGGCGGCCAAAGCCAACAAGATAAAGAATATGAACGACCAGATATTGCCAAACGGCAACTGTTCGAAGATATTCGGGAGTGTGATAAATACCAGCTCCGGGCCCGCCGTTGGTTCGATGCCGAAACTGAATACGGCAGGAAACACCATGATACCGGCCAGTAATGCCACCAGCGTATTCAATACGGTGACCTGTACAGCCGTTAATTGCAGGTTCGTATCTTTCCCGAAATAAGAGGAGTAAGTAATCAGGCATCCCATACCGATACTTAATGAAAAGAACGTTTGCCCCATTGCACTTAATATGACGGAAGAAGTTATCTTGTCGAAATCAGGTTTGAACAGGAAAGAAAGCCCTTCTTGTACACCCGGGAGAGTGACGGAACGAATACATAATATGAGAAGTATGATAAAGAGCGCCGGCATCATAATTTTGGAAGCCCTTTCGATCCCCTTTTCTACTCCGGACACTATAACGATGTGCGTCAATGCGATGAAAGCGATTGTCCAACCTATCGGGCGAAGTGCACTCGATGAAAATGTCTCAAAGGCGGTTGTGAATTCAGCCGTTGTTTTTCCGGCCAGCGAACCGGTCATAGCCTGCCAGATATACTCTAAAGTCCAGCCGGAAACTACGGAATAGAAACCCAATATCAGGAAAGCCGCCAGCACACCGTTGTAACCGATCAAAGACCACTGGGTGCCCGGAGCCAGCTTTTTAAAAGCCCCGGCAGCATTACTGCGCGAATGGCGGCCGATGAAGAATTCCGTAATCATGATCGGAAGGCCGAGCAGGACAGTGCATATCATGAATACCAACAGAAAAGCCGCCCCTCCGTTGGCTCCCACCATATAAGGGAAACGCCAGATGCTACCTAAGCCTACGGCGCAACCTACTGTTGCCAATATCACTCCGATTTTACTACCAAAAGTTACTCTATCTTTGTTTGCCATAAATAATTCTACTTGTTTATACTTATCCTAAAACAACCCCGTCCTTTATATGGATCACACGATCCGTATTCGATGCCAGCTGTTCGTCGTGGGTAACGATAACGAAAGTCTGGTGCATCTGGTCGCGCAATTCGAAAAAGAGGCTGTGTAATTCTTCTTTATTTTTGGTGTCCAGGCTGCCTGAAGGTTCGTCGGCCAGGATCACTGCCGGGTTGTTTATTAATGCGCGGGCAACAGCCACACGCTGTTTCTCTCCCCCCGAAAGCTCGGCCGGTTTATGCGTCATACGGTCGGACAGTTTCAGGAAATCGAGTATTTCCTTTGCCCTCTTCTCGGCGTCGGATGCTTTCTCGCGGGCAATCAATGCCGGGATCATTACATTTTCCAATGCGGTGAATTCGGGCAACAGCTGGTGGAACTGGAATACAAAACCGATGTTCTTATTGCGGAAAGCCGCCAGTTCCTTTTCGGAAAGTTTACCGGTTTCAGTCTCGTTGATATACAGTTTGCCCGCATCCGGAGTGTCTAATGTCCCGATGATCTGTAATAAAGTCGTTTTCCCTGCTCCGCTGGGGCCTACAATGGCTACCACTTCACCTTTATTGATCGTAAGGTCGATGCCTTTCAATACCTGTAAGTTGCCGAAACTCTTGGTAATTCCTTGTGTCTGTATCATTCCTGATTATATATTTCTTATTACATACGATGCCAGGTAACAGCCGAATATGGCGGGCATATAAGAAACTGTCCCGGTAGTTGTCCGTTTGCACTGTTCGTTTTCTACTTCCACTACGGCTTCCGGGTTGGCTATCTCTGTTGAGAAAACAACCGGAATACCTTTATTCAATCCCAGTCCCCTGAGCCGTTTGCGTACGGCTTTCGCCAGTGCGCAGTTGCAGGTTTTGGATATGTCGGCCAGTTTAACCTGCGACGGGTCGACCTTTGCACCTGCCCCCATAGAGGAGACGATAGGGATCTCGCGTCTGTTGGCATAGTATAAAAGATAGACTTTCGGGCTGAGTGAGTCGATCGCATCCACGATGAAATCGTATTTTGTTGCAGATAATACTTCCTCTGTCCGCTCGTCACGCAAAAATTCGTTCAGCACGGTCAGCTTTAAACGGGGATTGATGTCCAGCAGGCGTTGTCCTACCACCTCGGCTTTTTGCATTCCGATGGTGGAATGTAATGCCGGTAACTGTCTGTTTATATTGCTGGCATTTACGGTATCGGCGTCCACGATTGTCATGTGTCCTATCCCGGCACGGCAAATCTGTTCGGCGGCATAAGCTCCGACGCCCCCTAATCCTACGACTAAAACATGGCAATGTGACAAATACTCCATCCGGTCGGCCCCCAGTAATAACTCCGTCCGTGTGTTCCAATTGTAACTCATTAATATGTTTTTGAGCACAAAAGTAATAAATCATTCAGAAACCGCCTTTTAATTAGTTATCTTTTAACTATTCCTTCATTTTAAGCTTGTAAGGATGATTAAAAAGCTGTAATATTGTGCGCTTAATTTAAAATACAATGAATATAAAACGCTATTTAATGCTGATGGTGGCATGTACGCTCTTTGTGGGTAAAGGCTATGCCGCTAATAACGAAAAACCGTTTGTAATACCCGAATTGCAGGAATGGAGAGGGGGACAGGGAATGTTTACTCCTTCCGCGACTTCCCGCATTGTCTGTGTAGGTAAAGATCCGGCCATCGACAAGATCGCCAATCAGTTTGCCGATGATTACGAAACGATGTTCGGACGTAGACTGACAGTCGTACAGGGTAGAGCTTCCGCCGGTGATTTCGTTTTCTCCTTATCCGGAGACAAACAATTGGGTGAAGAAGGTTATGCCGTGAAAATTGCCGACCGTGTAACCGTTTCGGCTCCTAAAGCAAAAGGTCTGTACTGGGCGACCCGTACTATTCTTCAAATGACGGAACAGGATGGTAACCAGGCTTTGCCGAAAGGTTCGATGCGTGATTATCCGGATTATGCCATCCGTGGTTTTATGATGGATTGCGGCCGTAAGTTTATCCCGATGGATTTCCTGCGCGATTATGTAAAGATGATGGCTTATTATAAGATGAATACGTTGCAGGTTCACCTGAATGATAACGCTTTCAAACAATACTTCGAACACGACTGGAACAAGACCTATGGCGCATTCCGTCTGGAAAGCGAATTCTTCCCGGGACTGACTGCCCGCGACGGTTATTATACGAAGAAGGAATTTATCGATTTCCAGTTGATGGCGGATAGCCTCGGCGTGGAGATCATCCCCGAAATAGACGTTCCCGCCCATTCGCTGGCATTGACACATTACCGTCCGGAGATCGGTAGCGCGGAATACGGTATGGATCACTTGGATCTGTTCAAACCGGAAACTTACCAGTTTGTCGACAGTCTTTTCCGCGAATATCTGGAAGGCCGTAATCCTGTCTTTATCGGAAAACGTGTACATATCGGGACAGACGAATATTCGAATAAGAAGCAGGATGTAGTAGAGAAATTCCGCGAATTCACCGATCATTATATCCGTTTTGTTGAAGGCTTCGGCAAGCAGGCTTGTGTCTGGGGAGCGTTGACCCATGCCAAAGGTGAGACACCCGTCAAATCGAAAAACGTTCTGATGAGTGCCTGGTATAACGGTTATGCCGACCCGAAGGAAATGATCAAACAGGGATACGACCTGGTGAGTGTGCCCGACGGCTATCTGTATATCGTCCCGGCTGCCGGTTATTATTACGATTATCTGAATACGGAAATGCTGTATAAGGAATGGACTCCAGCGCATATCGGTAAAGAGGTTTTCCCCGAGAAACATAAACAGATCAAAGGTGGAATGTTTGCCGTATGGAATGACCATGCGGGCAACGGCATCAGTACAAAGGATATCCATTACCGTGTTTTCCCTGCTTTGCAGACATTGGCTGTGAAGATGTGGACAGGCAAGGATTGTAAAGTCCCTTATGAAACCTTCAATACGCAACGGATGGAACTGAGCGAAGGCCCGGGCGTAAACGTGGCTGGCCGTATGGGTAACAAGCCTCGTGCCATCTACAACCAGGATGTTTTGCCACCGAATACAAAGACCGGATTGAAAGAGATCGGTTACCATTACACGGTCTCGTTTGATGTTCAGTCGGTAAAGGAAACTCCCGGAACAGAATTGTTCCGTTCGCCGGATGCTGTTTTCTATCTGTCCGATCCGGTCAGCGGTAAGCTGGGTTTTGCCCGCGACGGTTACCTGAATACATTCAATTACCAGTTCTATCCTGAAGAGGAGACATCTGTTGCCATCAGTGGCGATGAAAAGTCTACCCGTTTATACATCAACGGTAAACTGCAAGAGGAGCTGAATATCCAGAAACGCTTCTTCAACGGCGGAAAGGACTCGATGAGTTATGTCCGTACCTTGGTATTCCCGTTGGAAAAGACCGGAGATTTCAAGAGTACGGTAAAGAATGTGGAAGTGTTGAATTACTGCAAGTAAATATAGTTGTGATTAACTGAATTGAACCAGGAAAACTTGCTTCATAGGGACAGGTTTTCTTGGTTCATATTTTATTCATCGCAGTATCGCTAACAATATATTGATAGAGGTCTGAATGCCCGTCTTGGCTTGTTTTATGCTTCTGTATTGACGATGCTCATGTCTGAATGTCGAAGGTGCTAATCTCCTGGAATTAAGTAAGGTTGATTTGTATGTTTCTGAAAATAAGTCTTTTAATTGAGTGAAAGGAATAATATATGCCTAATTTCAGGACAAGACAAGGTGATAGTGTGATAGTAGTGGTGATAGTTAAAAACAACAACTATCACTTCTGTAAGCCTTGATTATGTTGGCGTTTATTGATGAGTGACAGTAGTGATAGTTGTTTTTAATATTTTATATAGAATAGGTGGCAGATACAATGAAGCAACTTTGTGTATAGGCAGAAACTATTGTTTGGCTTATCTATATTTAATATGAAAGTAGGGACTAAGTAATTCAAAGCCTACCACTCCTTATTGCTACCCTGTACAGGTTGTTGAAACAAGGTGTACAGGTTGATTTGCTAAGGTGTACACCCTAGTCGATTACCCTGTACACCCTGGCAATAATGGATAGTGAGCTTTGAATTACTTAGTCCCTACTTTGTGTTTAGTTGGAAAGGACGTTAAGCCTAGTAGCTATACAAGCTGATGTCTTACTTTTTAAATTTAACAGCCAAGCTGACATAAACAGCGCGTCCCGGATTAATGGTCGAGAAGTTACTGTTCCAGGGGCGGTCGTCCCGTTTGTTGAAGATATTCTCGATACCGATACCCGGTTCGAGGATAAAGGCATCCAGGTTGAACGTGTGGCGCGTGTTCAGATCCCATTGCTGGTATTTGGGGGCGTAACCGTATGTGCTTGAATAACGTTCGCCCTGGATATGGCCGCTCAGGTTGACGTTGAGGTGGTAGTTGTTCCAGTCGTGATCCCAGCGGGCATGTACATTGGCGGCGTTCTTCACACTTTTGTCTACGGGGGTGATTACAACTACGTCCTTATTGGTCTTGCTGTCGTGTTCCAGTGTTTTGGCTTCGGTGTCGGTATAGATATAACCGCCGCCCAGGGTGAGTCCGGCACCCAGATAGAAGTTGGCATTGACGCTGATCCCTTTGATCTTCGAACGGTCTACGTTGTCGCGCTGGCGGATGGTCGAGAACTGTTCATGCAGCTCACCCAATCCCATCTGTTGTATTTCTTCATCACTCAACACACGATAATTGATCATGTCTTTGATATCGTTATAGAATCCGGTCGCTGCGATCGAGAAGCGTGAGCATGTGTATTCTCCGTTCAGAGAGAAGAAATTGCTTTTCTCCGGCTTCAGGTTGGGGTTGCCGATGGTATAACGGCTCGCTGTTTTTGCCTCGTCTGTGGCATACAGCTGGGAGAGTGTCGGTGCGCGGTAGCCTGTTGCGTAAGAGGCACGGAAATTGAAGTGGTCGATCTTATACATCAGGGCGACATTCGGTGTCGCGTAGTTCTTGAAATTCTCATTATAAAGGTAGCGTACACCGACTACGGCCTGCAAGTCCCTTAAGATGGTGATTTCATCCTGTGCGAATAGGGCGAATGTGTACATGTTCTTGAAACTGATATTGTCCGACTCGCTGCTGAAGTTCTCGTTGATATATTCGATACCGGTAGAAACCTTGTTCCAGCTGTTCGGTTTGAAGATCCCTTTAACGGTGGCATTATAATATCTTGTCTTCTTACGGGTTTCTTTGTCTCCACGTTCGAAATCACCGCTTTTCAGGAAATAGTCGTATTTGGATGTATAGTTGTCGGCGAAGAAGTCGGCATCTATATAGGCTGATTTATTGATCATGTATTTGGCTCCGGCACCGTATGTATAGGTGTCGTGGAGCATGTTGTAAGTATAAGCTTGCGTCTCTTCGTAGATCGGTTTGCCGTCTTCATCCTTCTTTTTACCTTTTTTAAAATAAGTAGCCGTTTCCGGACGGCGTGTGTTGTAATTGTAGTAATTACCACGTACATAGAAGGAGAGGCGGTCGGTTGCGTTATAGGCAAAACGCTGGCTGATATTGTCGGATATGAAGCCTGTCGACATCGGGCGGCCGGTCTTGTATCCGTTCTCGTCGGTGTCGTTCACCTGCCAGTTGTCGGCTTCCCGGCGCTGGTAAGAGGTGTAGGAAGAGAATTTGCCGGAGTTGATATCTGCGTTGATGTTTTCGCTGAACCGTCCCTTGCTGGTATAATGAGTGTAGTTGGATACGTTGACCGTATTCTTGGCATCGTCGGTAATGATGTTGATAACACCGCCGATCGCGTCGCTACCATAAAGAGCGGAAGCGGCTCCGCTTAGGATTTCGATGCGTTTCACATTCCCGATGTTGATACGGGTATAGCGATCGTCGCCAGTCAGTCGTTTACCGTTTTCGAGCAGTAGCATATAATCTTCGTTCATCCCGTTCAGGCTCAGGGTCGTTCCCATGCCGTTCGTCATGGTCGTGACGTTGGGAGTGAGCTTGACCAAGGCGTCTTCGAGGCTGGTCACGTTGGCATTACCGAGGTCTTTGGCGGTAATGACCTGGATAGGAACGGGCGAGTTGCTCATGCGGCGGTGTGTTCCTGTTCCGGTTATTACTACCTGTCCGAGGTTGATATAGCTTTCGGTCATTTTAATCAGGATATCTTTTTCACCGGTATTGGCAGTATATTTCTGGGGAAGGAAGCTGACATGTGTGACGCTTAGCAGATGTTCGCCTTCCGGCAGGTTGTTGATGGTGAATTCTCCTTTCCCGTTGGTCGTGCACCCGGCCAGGCTGTGGTCTATACGGATATTGGCTCCTACCACCGGATCGTTTGTTTCGGCATTGACAACTTTACCGCTCAATGATATCTGAGCGAACATAGATACTACCATACAGCATAATAATGCCGTAAGTGAAACTTTCTTTTTCATCGAAGTTCTTCTAAGAATTAATAAAGGCTTTCCTGACCCCGGGAAAACTTGATTATTTATGTCTGACCGGCAGGTTTCCTGGCTTCACCCTGAAAAGCGCCTTCCCGTTTCCTGCAAACGAAAACAGTGGCATGAAGAGATGCTTTTCTTCGGAATGGGTGTTACAGTAGCGGGCACTGCTCCGGCATTTAACCGGATTCCCTTTTATACAGGTACGGAATGTAGCTGTATCACCAAATCGGGCGCAAAAGTAATCCTTTATTTTGTTTCTTTGATTGATTTATAAAGAAAGATTTGAAATTTCCGAAAACAGATGAGCCCAACACCAAAACTATATCTATCCGATGGATGCAGGCCTGGCATTGAGCTCATTCGTTAAGGTTGTGTTAATTAGAGTCGTATGAGGTGAAATGATTTATTTTTGAGAACTACCTACCAGTATAATACCTCCGTCAGGTATAATTTCAAGTAGGCACTCACCGTTTGTTTTAACATTAGACTCTGATATACGCGGCGAACGGTTTTTATTGTCGTCGTACTTTGTCACTTTTTGTCCGGCCAGCATGGGGAGTGTTACTTTCAGTTTCAATGTTTCTTTGCCTGCGTTGATGCCGACTACGTACCATGTCTCGGCATGACGTCGTGCCAGTACGCAGTATTTACCGGGATAACCGTCGATGAAGCAGATCTCGTCCCAGGTGGTCGGAACTTGCTTCATGAAATCGATAACGAATGCAGGAACATCTGTCAGGTTGTTAGGTGCGATGGCAAAGTTTTGTACCGGGTTCTGATAAAGTACGGCGGTGGCCAGTTGGAATATGTCTGTTGTGATACGAATTGTTCCGCCATCGTTGTTTCGGTTGTATCGCTTGTTCAGTAAAGTTCCTCCGAATTCCATGCAGCCGACCGTATTACGGATAAACGGATGCAAACAGGCGTTGAATGCTTCGTTGTCATTGAAATGTTGGTTGAAGATAAGGTTTTCGGAAGCCAGCACTGCTTCACTGCCGACATAGTTCGGATACATGCGTTCCCAACCTCTGGGTAGTGTACAACCGTGGAATATAATCATCAGGCCGTATTCGTTGGCATCTACCAGAATATCTTCATATAATTTCATGGTTTCCTGTTTGTCGCCACCGAAGAAATCGACTTTTAGTCCTTTCACGCCTTGTTCTTTCAGCCATTTCATCTCTTTATTGCGGGCAACGGAAGTGGACATCCGTTGTTTTGGGCCTTGCGGAGCATCGCTCCAGTAACCGTTGGAGTTATACCATAGGAATACATCTACATTTTTAGATTTGGCATATTTAATCAGTTCCGCCATACGTTCGTAACCTATCTTTGTATCCCACCAGTTGTCGATCAGTACATATTCGTATCCCAGAGTAGAAGCCAGGTCGATGTATTTAATCTGATCGTCATAGTTTATGCTTTCGTCCTGCCACATTACCCAACTCCAGGTGGAACGACCGAATTTATAATCCTGCGAAGGTTCGTACAATGGTTTTACGACATCGAACGGAATGGTTGTTTCCACAATCGGCTTCAGGTTATCGCCTATTGTGATAGTCCGCCACGGGGTAGCTCCGGGTAAAGCCAGTCCGGGGGTAGCTGTTCCGTTGCCGTTGTTCTCTTCCTGCGAAGGATAGGCAACTCTGTAAAGCCCGTCTTTACTCCCTTCGCTTAAATGCGAACCGCAGTACAAGCTGCTTACACCTGATTCGGAAACAAGAGCCCAGTTGTCTCCTACATGAAACAGGCAAGGAAAGGTATATCCGGCACCGTACTGGGAATGCATTCCTACCGGTTCGTCGAATGTATATTCTTCTTCGTAACTGGGTTTGGTACGTTCCCAACCGATCATCGGAGCTGACTGTGAAGACAGAAAAGTAGTTGTATGGGAAGGAAAGTCGAAGCCTGTGGCTTCTTTTTCAATTACCATACATGCTGTATGCCCATATTGAGGAAACTCGTACCGGAAGGCGATATCATTGTTGCTTACCTGAAAAATAATATCCATCTTCTTCCGGCCGGTGTTTTCGAAGGTACAGGACAGACGGTTCGCTTTATAGTGAACCTGCGAGGTTTTACAACGGTTTAATGTATATTCTTCATTTACACTTCCGGTTTCGTGTCCGTACAATGTCATTCCCCGACTGAAATCGCCGATGTTTGTAACAACGCCCAGCGGAGAGTTTTCAAGAATGACTTTCCCTTTATAGGTAACAGAATAGACAGGGGATCCTTTCTCTACCGCTACAGTGACTGTCAGGTTCTTGTCTGGTCCGGAAACGGCCATATCCTGTGCAAAAAGCGGAGATGTGGCCAGCAAAACGGCCAGGCTAATAAGAAATTTCTTCATATTGTTCTAAATTGTAGTTTGAATAAAAACGTTCGTTATTCAATAGGAAAGGGCATGCTTTGCCTTTTGAGCGGCATGCCTTTCCGTATATTTATGGGTAAGATCAATATTCCGGGTTCTGAACCAGGTTCGGATTCTTGTCGATCTCTGACTTCATGATCGGTAACCAGTACATTTTGTCCTGGAAAACACGGTTGCCGCCTACGTCGCTTCTCAAAGGACTTACCTCATAAGTCTTATGCCCGTCGGGATATTTTTTGATAGTGATGGCATGAACGGTACGGCCGAGGTACTTCGGTCCTTCTTTCCAGCGGCGTACATCGAAGTAACGGTGTTCTTCGAATACCAGCTCGATACGGCGTTCATGCTTGATGTCTTCCAGTAATTGGGTGCCGGAAGAGGTGATATCCGGCATTTGTGCACGTTGACGGATCGTGTTGACCGCTGCGCGTGCTCCGGCTTCGTTGCCTGTATGGTAGAGGGCTTCTGCCAGGTTCAGATATTGTTCGCCCAGACGCAGCCAGATCCAGTTCTTCTTGTTAGTGAAATTCCAGGAGTTGCCGACATAGGTTTCGTCGATGAATTTCTTCAGGTTATACCCGGTCATGGAAGTATTCCAGTTCTCTACGCCAAACTTGGAGTCTTTACCGCCTGTACCAGCCTCGTTGCCGCTGGCATCCACATCCCAGTATGTTTCCAGTGTGCGGTCTTTGAACGATGCACCGTCGTACAATACAGTGGCATAAAAACGCGGATCGCGGTTTTCGTACGGGGCGGAAGTGTGTTGAGGATTATTCCAGTCGAAAGCCGTTCCATCCTGGAATTCGTAATCGTCTACCAGTTCCTGAAGTGGACAGTTGCCACCCCAGCCTCCGAAACCGTTCGAGAAGTTCCATTGTTCGAGACTGGACAGGTTTTCTCCCAGATTGCTGGCTGTACCCATACGTGCGAACAGGACTTCTTTATTGGAAGAAGTTGCGTCCAGAAATATATTCTGATAGTTTTCGGACGGGTCTGAATAGTTATTGAACAAAGCATAACCTCCTGCCAATGCGGCATCTATAGCTGCCTGGGCTGCGTCTGCCGCCTTTTTCCAGCGGTCAGGGTCGGGTGAAGTATAACCTACCTGTTCAAGTTTGACGTTCTCGTTCATTAGCGGACTGGCTGCGTATAACAGGATACGTGATTTGAGGGCCAGGGCGGCAACACTTGTCGCACGTCCGTAGTTATCGCCACTGTAAGCGGCCGGAAGCTCTTGGGCTGCTTGGGTCAGTTCGTCTGCCATAAAGTCAACGCATTCCTTGTAAGTAGCACGTTTGAGTGTCAGGATTTCATCTACATCGTTAAGAGTGAAACTTTTAGTGATAAGCGGCATTGCTCCCCAACGGGTAATCAAGTCATTGTATTCCAGTGCACGTATAAAACGTACTTCTCCTTTCAGACGGGCTCGACGCTCTTCGTCGGTGAACGGGACTTCATCGATCCGTTCGAAAAAGATATTACAATTGGAGATATTGGCCCATTTGGTAGACCATCCGCGGTTATCCCAGCCCCACCAGCCACCATTCATGCGGCCCAAGTCGGTCGGACTTACGCGGGCAAAATTGATTACCTCACAACCACGCAGCCAGGTCAGTTCCGTTTCATCTACTGCCGAACTTTGCATCGACTCGGTCCAGCCATGTCCGACCTGGTTATAACGGGAGTTGACAAAGCCTTCTACCAGTGCCGGATCATTCCATAGGTCATCTTCTGAAATCTCTGTCAGCGGCTTTTTATCCAGGATGTCTGAGCAGGATGGAAACAGGGAAGTTGAGAGAAGCCCTGCCAGGATATATTTTATATATGTTTTCATGATAGTAGTTATTAAAATGTTACGTTCACTCCGAAATTAAATACTTTAGACTGAGGGGTATTCCAGGCTGCCCATCCCTGATCGTTTTCTTCAGTTTCTGGGTCGATATTCTTAATGCCTGTAATGGTTAGAAGGTTATAGCCGCTTAAAGAGAAGCGGACATTGCTTAACGGTGTTTTACTTAGCAGTTGTCGCGGCAAAGTGTAGGATAACTCGACGCTTTTCAGACGCAGGTAAGAAGCGTTGTTTAACCAGAATGAGTTGCGGAAGTCGCCGCCGCCTGTTACGGTTGCATCTCTGTTATAAGTGCGTGGATATTTAGCATTGATATTGTCTTCTGTCCAGCGGTTGTCATAGAAGTCCTGGGTAAAGTTGCCGATCGTACCGGCTTCCATAAAAGTATACTGCCAAACCTGTGCGGCTCCCTGGAACAGCATATTCAGGCTCCAGTCTTTATAGTTTACACCTAGATTGATACCGTACATAATACGGGGGATGGCGGGTTTATCCTGCCGCACTTTATCGGAACCGTCGATCACTTTATCACCATTTACATCGACAAAGCGTACATCCCCTACACGTGCATTCGACAGGTGAGGATAGGCATCCAGTTCTTCCTGAGTACGGAAAATACCGTCGGCCTGATACATCAGGTAGCGGTCGGCATTCGTTCCGATCGATAATCCGGTACGGCGCTGCCAGTCGAGCGTTGTCGATGGCTCGTCGATAAAATCGATATTGCTTTTGTTGTAAGAGAAGTTGCCGCTCAGATTCAGACGCCAGTCTTTATTCAGTTGTTTAGTGTAACCTAAGAGTAACTCCGTACCCATATTGGAACATTCCCCGATATTTTCGTCCGGTAGTGTCAGACCTGCATAATCAGGGATGGCAGCATCACGCTTTGCCAGGATGTTGTTACGTTTCGTCTTGAAAAAGTCTATTTCGAAATTGAAATCATTCAGGAACTTTGCTTCGATACCTACATTGTAAGTGTTGGCTACCTCCCAGGTAATATTGGGGTTTGCTGTACGGTTCAGCCATACACCATTCTGAATGCCGTTGCCGAAAATGCCGGGATTGTCGAATACATAAGCTGTCATATATTGGAACGGATCTACTTTGTCGTTACCCATCTGTCCCCAGGATGCACGGACTTTGAAATAGTCCATCCAGGAGATATTATTTTTCCAGAAATCTTCCTCCGATATTCTCCAGCCCACCGATACGCCGGGGAAGAAACCGAAGCGGTTACCTGAAGGAAAGTTTTCGGAACCGTCGTAACGCCAGTTAAACTGGAACAGATAGCGATCCATCAAACCATAATCGACACGGCCGAAATAGTTCATACGGGCTGTCTCTTTGGCCGTACCGTCGTTCGTCTGGCTGTTGCTGTCGCCGGCAAACAGTTCGTCGATCGACGTGGAGATGAAATCTTGCCGGCGTCCCTGCATATAGTCGTAACGGCTTTTGTACTGTTCGTATGCCACGAAGACATTCAGGTTGTGTATATCGTTGAATACACGGGCATAATTCAGACGAGCATTGAAGGTGATACCCAGCGTTTGTTCCATTTTCTGTTCGAGAATATTTGAACCTTGTTCGACAGCTGTGTATTCGTTGTTCGTTTGATCGTAGTTATACAGGTTATATTTGTGCTGGAACTTCTTCCAGAAGAAATCGCTGCGGTCGATATAAGCACCGGCATCGATCGATAAACCTTCCGTGATCCAGGGTAGATCGAGGTGCAGGGTGATATCGGTGTTCAGATATGATTTTTTATCTTTTGTGTATCCCATCGTATTATCCAGACCTGTTGATGGTGCGAAGTTAT
Organism: Parabacteroides sp. HGS0025; assembly: GCF_000969845.1. Taxonomy (NCBI): domain Bacteria; kingdom Pseudomonadati; phylum Bacteroidota; class Bacteroidia; order Bacteroidales; family Tannerellaceae; genus Parabacteroides; species Parabacteroides sp. HGS0025. The sequence continues at coordinate 831,260 of NZ_KQ033903.1, read as the reverse complement.
CTTGCTTGGAAGCGTTATTACCGTAATCGGTGCCCGGCCACCAGACATTAACCATCGGATTGTATTTGATCATATAACGCCAGATGTCTTCCGAACCGTAAATAGGAGAGTTGCGGTCTTCCTGACGGAAAGCAACGTTCAAACCGATTTTTACATTCTTGTGCGGTGTTATATCCAGGTTCGAACGTAAGTTATACTGATTATAGTTACTTGCACTGTTTTTATAATAGTTATCCTGGTATTGATAACCTAACGAGGCGTAGAAGTTAACAATCTTGCTACCGCCGGAGACAGATACATTATGCTGTGTCTGTAAAGCCTGGCGGGTCAGCAAGTCGAAAGCATCGATATTCGGATAGTTGACCGGATCGCTACCATCTCTGAATTTCTGGATTTGTTCGGCTGAATAAGTATTCGGATTGATCTCGTTCAACAACTCGGCATATTGGGCTGAAGATGCCATTTTAGGTAGAATAGTCGGTGAACTGATACCTACATTTCCATTGTAATTGATCGTTACTTTTTCTTCTTTACCGCGTTTGGTTGTTACCAGTATCACACCGTTGGCTGCACGTGATCCGTAAATGGCTGCTGAGGCATCCTTTAGGATCGTGACACTTTCGATATCATTCGGGTCGATACGGTTGAAACCGCCTGCACGGTCGGCCACTCCGTCGACAACAACGAGGGGTGAAGAGTCTCCGGTTGTACTGGCTCCCCGGATCAACAGTTTGGCATCGTCGTAGCCCGGTTCACCGCTACGGTTGTAAGAAACAAGTCCCGGCATACGTCCGGCTAGTGTATTTGTTACGTTTGGGGTCGGAACTTTCGCCAGATCGCTACCGGCTGTCGTGGCTAATGAACCTGTGACAGATACTTTTTTCTGCACGCCGTATCCAACAACAACTACTTCATCCAATGCCTTTGTATCTTCTTCCAGTTGTATATTGAATGTCGATGTTCCTTTTACAGATATGAATTGCGGGTTATAGCCGATATAGCTGACTTGTATAGTTGCATTTTCCGGCAGCTCCAACAAGAAGTTTCCATCTATATCTGTAATAGTTCCGTTTGATGTACCGCTTTCCACAACATTCGCTCCGATGACAGGAAGGCCTGCCGGATCGACTACCGTTCCTGTTATTCTCTTTCTGGATTGCTGCAGGGTAGTATTTCTTTTAATAATATTGATATTCCGGTCGTTGATGATATAAGTAAGGCCGGTACCTTTCAGCGCATTAGAGAGAATTTCTTCTATCGGCTTGTCGGATACTTTCACATTTACACGGATGTCGTCTACTTCTTTATCGACATAAAAGAACAGAAACTCGCTTTGCTTCTCTATCTGTGTAAAAAGATCGGCAAGGGACATTTTTTCTGCTTTAACCGATAATTTAGCAGACTGCGAATAAGACGACTCTACCGCCATCACCTGAAGCAAAACTGTAAACAGGAAAAGAACAGTGATTCTCATAATTGCAAAGATTTTTTTTAAGTCTTTGGAAAGGAAAGACTTGTAATACGAAACATTTTCCATATTTTTGTATTGATTTAAAGATTAATAATCTGCATCGCCACAATGTTTGGTCGCGGAGTGGCGGATGCAATGTTAATTTTAGGAATAGAACCGGTTATACTTTTGTATGGCCGGTTTTTTGGTTAGCTATGTTCTTTCTTTTGTATCATAGGCATTATCTTTAAAGGTTGAAAACTGTGTTATTTAATAATATACGTATCATCTGTCTTTTTCCATTGAAAGGGTAGGCTATTCGATATAACTTTTAGTATATCTCCGATGCTCTGATCTTCACTGAAAGTTCCTGAAACAACAAGAGCCGGATTGGCCAGCTGTTTATTCCGGATGATAATATCCACCTGAAACTTCTCCTTCAATTCAGATATGAGTTTTACGAACGGGATCGATTTGTACTTCAACAATCCGCTGGTCCAGGATGTAAACATATCCGTATCTACGTGTTCGATATTGATATGGCTGGTATTCTGATGGAAAGTCAGTTGCTGGCCGGGCTTCAGGATGATATTCTGATCAGCCGCTTTGAAGCGGATCGAGCCTTCTATCAGTGTAGCTGTGATTTTGTTGCTCTTTTCTTCCGTTTTAATATTGAAGGTCGTTCCTAAAACCGTGACAGAAGCATTTCCCATTTCTATCTTAAAAGGTTTTAGAGAGTCTCTTTCCACATCGAAGAAAGCTTCTCCGGTTAACTTCACAGAACGATCCTCTTTTCCGTACTCATTCGAATAGGTCAGGCGGCTGTTTTTATTCAGGGTAATTTTAGTTCCGTCATCCATCGTTAGGTTACCGGTACTTTCGCTGGTCAGATATGTATAATATTCGGTAGGCGGTTGCTGTTCTTTCGGAAGCAGCATGTTTATTGAAAGAGCGAATAGTAAAGCTATTGCGGCAGCCAATGGGATTATAGATTTCAGTAATTGCCTGCTCTGAGTCCGCTTGGTCTGGTTATTGATTTTTTGTTGTAACTTTTCAGCAGAAACGATCGGATATATTTCGGTATGCGTGTTTACCTCCGCATTCCAGTAGTTTTTCAGCTCGCAGAATTCTTTTTGGTTTTTATCGTCTTCATTCAACCATTTACTCAGGAACAAGATATCCTCCGAAGAGGCTTCCCCATTCAGAACTCTGGCTATAATATGATCTACTTTATTCTCCATGCTATCATTTGATTCTATAATTATAGTCGCAGCATATGAGAAAAACCCCTAGACAGGAGTTTAAAAAAACAGAAATAATTATTTAAAACCGAACTTGTAGCCTGAGTTGCATCATATTAATCCCGCATTTACCTAATGCCGAGTATTTATCCATCCAAAGATGTGCATAGTTCAGGCGGGAAGATATGTATTTATTAAAATAGTAGTTGACACCGATCGATAAGTCATGCTGGCTTCCTCCCATTGTATTGCTGCTGAAATCATTCAGGTTGCTATGTGCTTCATGAAAAAAATGTTCCTTTACAGTAATTGATACTGTAAAGGAACGAAAAAAATGGAAAAATCGAAGTGATATTGTAAAGATATTGGCTAAAAACTTGAATTCTATTTCTATTGATAAGACAGGAAATCCATAAATACCCCTACTGGATGAGAAGAAAAAATATCACTTTTACGGAAGAGACAAAAACAATGAAAGGGAAAGTTTGGATTTAACTCCAAGCCTTTCCCTCTCTAACTTAACCGACCCCCTTATTTCCCAATAAGTTTTCAGAAGCAAATGTAACCTATTTGTCAGTATGATTTGTTTCATAAACCAGCCAATTTTAGCTGATAACCAATCAAATTTCATTCCATATCTTCATGTGATGCTCGCTGATCGTTACAGTACGCCTTGCCTGTTTAATGTAGTTTTGAAATAGAGAACACCGCGGTTCGCGATGTTTCGAAATAAGAGGGTTTGATTGCTATGTCTGGCTTTTTTGTTTATTGCTCTGAAGCGAGTGAATCGCGTAGTTTTTTAACTGCATTTGCCAGATGCGCTTCGAGGGTTTTTATGGAAATATCGAGTATCTCAGCCACCTCCTTATATTTGAGTTTATCTTCCCGCACTAATTTGAATGCCATTTTACATTTCGCAGGAAGGGCGTCTATGGCTTTGTTCAGTTGGTTAATCCTTTCTTTCGAGATCAAATCGTCTTCCGGTGTCGTATCTGTTTGAGTAAAAAGATCGAGCGGTATTTCATTCAATTCAATTTGCTCCATATGGATGGAACGATAATAACTGATAGCTTTATGCCGCGCAATGGAATAAATATAAGAGTCGAAATTGGATACTTTTAAGAGTGATTTTCTGTTGTTCCATACAGCCAGGAAAGTGTCGGATACAATCTCTTCTGCTTCTACTGAAGAGGAAACATAAAGTTTCGTAAATCGCATCAGCCTCTGAAAGTAAGCCAGATATAACGATTTAAGTGCCGTTTGCGAATCGGTTAATGCCATTTCGCAGATCCATTGTGTTATGTTCTCCTTGTATCCTATCAATGATTAAAAGCTAACAAATATAATAATTAAGTCGTAATTGAATTGAAAAACCCTTAGTGCAATATCCTATTTTAAATGTTTTTTTTACATGAAATACAAAAATGTCGGCTGTAACATGTTTGTAACATCCATGTAACACATGTGAAATATCTGTTTCAGACCTTTGTAGTCGAATATGTAACAATCAATTATGGAAACATTTTATCTGTTCCTCGTAATTTTTCTCTTTGTGCTGGCGGTGTTCGATCTGTCGGTGGGAGTCAGTAATGACGCAGTAAACTTTCTAAACTCTGCAATCGGTTCGAGGGCCGCATCTTTCAAAGTTATTATGGTTATCGCCGCGATAGGTATATTTGTCGGCGCTTCCTTGTCAAACGGTATGATGGATATTGCCCGGCACGGGATTTATCAGCCGCAACACTTCTTTTTCTCCGAGATCATGTGTATCCTGCTGGCCGTTATGCTGACGGACGTGGTATTGCTGGATATCTTTAACTCATTGGGGATGCCCACTTCCACTACAGTCTCTCTGGTCTTTGAATTGTTAGGCGGTACGGTGGCTATTGCATTGGTTAAGATTGCCCATTCCGACGACGCTTTACAACTGGGAAACCTGCTGAATACGGATAAGGCCTTTACCGTAATCCTTGCGATCTTCCTTTCGGTGGCAATCGCTTTCTTTTTCGGAACGGTCGTGCAATATTTGTCGCGTCTTATCTTCACCTTTAATTATAAGAAACACACAAAATATTTTATAGCCTTGTTCGGCGGACTTGCAGCCACTTCAATCCTTTATTTTATGTTGATAAAAGGGTTGAAGGAAAGCGCATTCATGGACGGCGAACTGAAGACTCTGATATATAGTAATACAGATAAGGTCGTTTGGGGGGCATTTATCTTTTTCACCATCCTGATGCAGGTGCTTCACTGGCTGAAAGTAAATGTCTTTAAGGTGATTGTCCTGATGGGTACGTTTGCCCTGGCGCTGGCCTTTGCCGGTAACGACCTTGTGAACTTTATCGGTGTGCCCCTCGTTGGATATTCCTCATATATAGACCTGATGGCGCAGGGCGGAACGACCACTACAGATACATTCCTGATGGAATCGTTGCTCGCTCCGGCACAAACGCCCTGGTATTTCCTGGTAGGTTCGGGACTGGTGATGGTCATCGCGCTGGCCACTTCCAAAAAGGCACACAGCGTTGTAAAGACTTCGCTCGACCTGGCCCGTCAGTCGGAAGGTAATGAGAGTTTCGGAACTTCGCCGGTTGCACGTATGCTGGTGCGTACCTGCAATAATGCATCGAGCACTCTTCTCAGTGTAGTTCCTCCCCGGGTAAAAGACTGGATAGACAGCCGTTTTAATAATGATGAGATCATTTTGGAAGACAGAGCCAGCTTCGACCTGGTTCGTGCCTCGGTAAACGTGGTGCTTTCGGGATTGTTGATCGCACTGGGTACTTCGTTGAAGTTGCCGCTCTCTACTACTTATGTGGCATTCATGGTCGCAATGGGTAGTTCGCTGGCAGACCGTGCCTGGGGACGTGAAAGTGCGGTTTACCGTATTACCGGCGTACTGTCCGTTATCGGTGGATGGTTTATTACGGCCGGTGCAGCATTCACGATTTGCTTCCTGGTAGCTATCATTATTTATTTCGGAGGGATTGCGGCGATGGCTGCAATGGTCGGACTGGCAGTTTATATGCTGATCCGCAGCCAGATGGCTTACAAGAAAAAACTAAAGAAAGAAGCCCTGAAAGAAGAAGTCAACACAACAGTAGCTAAACTGCGCGATACGACAGACAGCCACGAAGCGCTTTCTTTATTCCGTGAACACAGCCGCGAGGAATTAAATTCTGTCTTATTGTTTGCCGCTGACGCACTCGACAGGTCGGTTCACGGTTTTATGAATGAAAATCTCCGTGAGTTACGTAAAGTATTGAATGAGGTGGAAGAGAAGAAGGTTCACCTGAAGCAGGTAAAACGTGTCGGAACATTGGGCGTTACCCATCTGGAACATGATATTGCCGTAGAAAAAGGATTGTACTATTACCAGGGAAATGATTTTGCCAGCGAGATCATCTTCAGTATCCGCCGCCTCACAGAACCGAGCAAGGAACATGTCGATAATAACTTCAGTCCGCTGAGTGAAGTGCAGAAAGGCGATTTCGGCAAGATGACGGAAAGTATCATTGCCTACCTCAAACGCAGTGCTTCTATGATTGAAAAGAACGATTACCACCGTCTGGACGATGTAGTGGCCGAATCCGTAACACTGACCAATCAGCTTACAGCCTTAAAGAAAGGTGAGTTGAAACGTATCCAGGGACAAAGCGGCAGCACGAAAGTCAGCATGGTTTATCTGAATATGGTACAGGAAGCACAGAATGTGGTTTCATTTACTGCCAACCTGGTTAAGGTGAGCCGAAAATTCCAGAAGGAATAAACTCGCGGGAATTCCGCCGAATCGTTACACTAATGCAACAAGCTCGCGGAACTTCCGCCGGGTAGTTGCAGGTATTGCAACAGGCTTGCTGCATTTGTTCCAGCCTGTTGCTTACAGTGCCAGCATCTTCTTTTCTTTTATAAGGTCGCTTTCGTCCATGCGGAGGGAAGGCACGGTACACATTTTTATATAGTCGCCGGTCTGGCAGGTGTAGTCGTAATAAGCCTGTTGTTCGGGTGTGAAATCTTCTTTGGCGACCAGGCCGCTTTTCATCGCCAGGAAGTCGTCGGTGGAAGTGCTTTCGGATTCTTTTATCAGGACGATTCGCCGGGCAACCGGATTACGGTTGTAATCCAATCCCATATATAAACCTCTTAATTGCCTGGGCTGGTTGAAGAACGGTATTTGCAAGTATAGCGTGACGGGGATGAACTGCGAAGTCCGGCTTTCGCTGAACATGCAGTAGAAGTTTTGGGGATCTCCGCTGACGCCAATGCCCCATTGAGCTTCCCCGTAGGCATTCAGCCGGCCGATACGGACATGGTCGTTGTTTTCGGATAAAGCGATGATAAACGGCTCCATTTTCAGACAATCGGACGAAGAGGAGAGGCTGTAGCTGGTATATAATCCGCAGATACTCGATACCTTGCCGGTAGTCAGTTGCATTTCTTCCGTTAGCAGTTCCATAAAAGGGTTTTCTTTCTTGCCGGGTTGCTGCGATGGTTCGAGTTCTTCCAGCCGGGTAAGCATTTTCTCCATATTGGCCAGTAACCGTCTTTTGGAAACGTTGTTCACTTGTGCCAATGCGTGGTCGAGCGCCTCGTCGGGATGATTGGTCTTAATCGATTCGAAATAATCGGGCAATACGGTTGTATAAAGTGAAGAAAGAACACTCGGGGCAATGCTGATCCAGTCGGCTATTTCCTTCATTTTTACCCCACTGCTACGCAAATAACCGATGCGTTTATAAAACTCCTGGAAGTTGTTTGTCATGCGTTTGTTGTTTGTAATTATTATGCAAAATAACCGCCGTGATATTGCATTCCGGTTACATGAATGTTACATAAATATTTCTTTATAATTTATTGATAATGCATTATATATTAATAATATAGATTCATGCGTTCAGTAATATTCCTGTAATATCGCTGGAATACTTTTGCTGCCGGAAACAAAACGACAGCATGAATATGAATAACTTTTTGCAGATAAACGAAACAACCCGGAAGCGTCTTTCCGACTTTCTCTTCATCTTATGGGCCGGAGGCGCCGCTCTATTATCCTATTCTTTGGTTTATGCACTCCGCAAACCTTTTACCGCTGCTTCTTTCGAGAATGCAGAATTTTTCGATATGGATTATAAGGTGGTGGTAACGATCTCACAGATCCTGGGATATGTAGTTTCCAAATTTATCGGCATTAAACTCATATCCGAACTGCAGTCGGAAGAGCGGTTTAAGTTTATCCTGACTTCCGTATTGCTGGCTGAGGCTTCGCTGATCCTGTTCGGGTTGCTTTCCACTCCGTTCAATGTGGCAGCCATGTTCCTGAATGGTTTATCACTGGGCTGTATGTGGGGAGTGATCTTCAGCTTTATCGAAGGACGGCGGGTGACTGATATCCTGGCAAGTCTGCTGGGTGTCAGCATGGTGATCAGTTCGGGTACGGCCAAGTCTGTCGGACTGTATGTAATGAACCATCTTCATGTCAGCGAGTTCTGGATGCCGGCATTGATCGGGGCTGTAGCTCTCCCTCTTCTCTTGTTGCTCGGTTGGGCATTGAACAAACTGCCGGAGCCGAACAAAGAAGATATCGCCATGAAGTCGGAACGCGAAACGCTGAATGGCAAGCAGCGCTGGGAACTCTTCAAAAGCTTTATGCCTTTCCTGAGTATGCTGTTCATTGCTAATATTGCGATTGTCGTTTTGCGTGATATAAAAGAAGATTTTCTGGTGAATATTATCGATGTCTCTGCCTATTCGCCCTGGCTCTTTGCCCAGATCGACAGTGTAGTTACATTGATCATCCTCGGCATATTCGGGTTGATGGTGCTGGTGAAGGATAATCTGAAAGCCCTTTCCGTTTTATTCGGGTTGATCATCGCGGGGATGATCGTTATGTCGGTCGTCTCTTTCGGACAGCAGCAACTCCGCCTTTCACCTGTTATATGGCTGTTTATCCAGAGCCTGTGCCTGTATATTGCTTACTTGACCTTCCAGACGATCTTTTTCGACCGTTTCATCGCTTGTTTCAGGATTCGCGGTAATGTAGGCTTCTTTATCGTAACGACCGACTTCCTGGGATATACCGGGACAGTGCTGGTGCTTGTCTTGAAAGAATTCTGTAACCCGGATATCGATTGGGCAGTATTTTATAACCAGTTTGCCGGATATGTAGGTATCTTTTGCTGTGTCACTTTCGTTTGTTCCTTCGTATATTTGCACCAGCGTTTCCGGAAGGAAACAGGTGTGACAGCCCCCGTGAAGAGACGATCGAAGCCACTCCGCAGAATGCCATCACTGTTGCCTGACAGATAAACTAGTATAATAATATAAATATATAAGTTAGTTATGAAGAAGATTTCGTGTGTTATTATGGACTGGGCCGGAACGGCTGTCGATTTCGGTTGTTTCGCTCCGCTGAATGCTTTCCTGAAAGTGTTCTCTGAAGAAAAGGGAATAGATATTACCTACCGCCAGGCACGTGAGCCGATGGGACTGCTCAAGATCGACCATATCAAAGCCATCCTCAACATGCCGGAAGTGAACGAAAAATTTCGTGCACGTTATGGCCGCGACTGGAATATGGAAGATGTAAACGAAATGTACATGAGCTTCGAAAAGCACCTGTTCGCTTCGTTAAGCAACTTCACCACCCCGATCCCCGGCGTACTGGATACAATAAAGGAACTGCGCGCAAGCGGTATCAAGATCGGCTCAACTACAGGCTATACACAGGCCATGATGGATGTTGTGCGCCCCGGTGCCGCAGCTAAAGGCTATGTCGTAGACAATCTGGTTACTCCGGATAACTTGCCTGCCGGACGTCCTGCCCCTTATATGATCTATAAGAATATGATCGACCTCGCTATCCCTTCCGTCGATAACGTCGTGAAGGTGGGCGATACGATTGCCGATATCAAGGAAGGTGTTAACGCTAAAGTATGGAGTATCGGCATCATCACCGGTAGTAATGAAATGGGCATTACAGAAGAAGAATACAACCGCCGTACACCCGATGAACTGGCTGCCCTGAAGCAGGAAGTCCGCGAACGTATGATGGTGGCCGGAGCACATTTCGTACTCGACAATATCACCGAACTTCCGGCTTGTATCGAAAAGATCAACCGTTAAGATCATTAATTAAGAATAAGACAAAAACATAACATATCCATCCAAATGAGAAATTATCTGTTGCTTACTCCCGGCCCCTTAAGTACTTCACAGACAGTACGCGAAGCCATGCTCCAGGATTGGTGTACCTGGGATAAAGATTATAACGAAGGTATCGTGACCCCGATCCGCAAAGGCCTGCTGGCCATTTCCGGACTCAGCGAAGACGAATATACGACTGTCTTGTTGCAAGGCAGCGGTACTTACTGTGTGGAAGCAACTATCGGCGCAACCGTAAAGTCTTCCGATAAACTGCTTATCCTCGCCAACGGTGCGTACGGTGAACGTATGGCCGAGATAGCCCGTTATTATCATATCGATCATGTATTGGTGTCGCTCCATGAAACGGAACTGATCACCGGTGAAGTGGCCCGCCGTGCACTGGAAGCCAATCCCGGTATCACTCACCTTTCTATGGTGCATAGTGAAACGACTACCGGACTGCTGAACTCCATCGAAGAAGTGGCCGATGTAATCCGTGGCCGTGGTATCACCTTTATCGTGGATGCGATGAGCAGCTTCGGCGGTGTGCCTATCGACATGAAAGCGCTTGGTATCGACTTTCTGGTGAGCAGTGCCAACAAATGTATCCAGGGCGTTCCCGGCTTCGGTTTCATCATTGCAAAGAGAGAGAAACTGATGGCCTGCAAAGGGATAGCCCGTTCACTCTCGCTCGATATCTATGCCCAGTGGGAAACGATGGAGAAGGGCGGAGGTAAATGGCGCTTTACCTCTCCGACGCATGTTGTCCGCGCTTTCTTCCAGGCCATGAAGGAGCTGAACGAAGAAGGAGGTATTGCCGCCCGCTACGAGCGTTACAAACAAAATCATCGTACGCTGGTTGACGGTATGCGTGCCCTCGGATTTAAGACGCTGCTTCCCGACGCATCGCAAGGCCCGATCATCACCTCTTTCCTGTACCCTTCCGCCGATTTCAACTTTGTCGCATTCTACGAGGCACTGAAGCAGAAAGGATTTGTGATCTATCCGGGTAAGATCTCGGATGCCGACACCTTCCGCATCGGTAATATCGGGGATGTTTTTCCCAAAGACATGGAAAAGCTGTTGGAAAATATTGCCGGCCTGTCGCCTGATTTGATCAAGGGAGCCGGTGAATAGAATCGCGTAAGACCAGAATCCCTTCCGGCCCCATATTGAAAAGTAAGTCTACGATACTTAAGTTGGGGAGGAATCCGAATTTATCCCGGAATACCTGGTAATAGGGTTGCGGGATAAAGGCGGGATCTTCCCCTTCGTGTTTTGGACGGATGATCTCGCGGAAATCGTTCGGTACTTCCGGATGATACTCCTCGGTATATACGACCTCTGCCGGCAGATCCAGCAGACGGCAAACCAATATTCTTAATTCCTCATTGAAGTCGAACAGGTATTCGAACTTCTTCTCGTAGAACGGGGCAAAATCATCCTCGTAATATTCAAAGAACGGGCTCATATTATAGGCTGAAACCAACGCATTCCAGTGCAGGTGGCGCCAGTTGCCGTGGTCGGAGATACGGATATCTTTCGTCAGGCATTTCAGTGTATCGGGCTTGACGATCGGTACGGACAAAGATAACGGGCCGTTGGCGGCTGCGATCGTACAACGGTTACGGTAGGTCTGCTTCAGATAGTTTTCTGCCGTCTCTATCCGTACTTCTTTGAATTGGAAAAGTTTACAATATTGTTGTACCGGGCCCAGATAAGCCGATGAAATATATACGGGTTGCATGTTTAGTTTACGGGTTTTAAAATTCGTTGCCGCTCTTTGCTGTACCAACAAAGCCAGGCGTTTCCTATGATATGGTTGCGGGGGATAAATCCGAGGTGGCGTGAATCGACCGCTTCATTGGCATTGTCCGAAAGCATCCAGTAATAATCCTGATCGAAAAAGAAGAAAGCGGCTTCGCGTCCGTCGAGGAACAGTTTGCCATCGCGGAAAACGGCTTTGTCTCCGGCTTCCGTCTGGATCGCTTCACGACAAGCAGTGAGGGCAGCGGCATCCAGCCGGTAGGCTCTTCCTTTTTGGGGAACGATCAGTTCATAGCTCTCCATCGGGTTTTTAAGGAAACGGATATTGGCCTCTTCCGACAATTCTTCACGGAGTTGATATTCTTCGAAAGATGTCAGGCTGATGGAAATACCGAACGGTTCCTCTTTCAGGTTCCTGAGCGGGATGTTAAGTTTTTTCTGGGTACTCAACACCTCGTCCAGCGCATCCTGTGTCACGATATAAGTACTGAGCGACCGGGGAGAATGCGGTATCAGTTTGCCGTTTACCCGGTATCCGTCGTTGCTGATCCGGATGGTATCGCCCGGCATACCGATACATCGGCTGAGGAATAAAGGATTCGATACGGTGTCTTTCAGCAGCGGACTGGTGAAGAGCACTACCCGGTTGCGCCCCGGATTATCTTTCAGGGGCAGTTTATTGACCAGGATATAATCCCCTTTATGCAAGGCCACTTCCATCGAGTCGGTGGAGACGTGGAATGACTCCATACAAAAGTACCGGACTGCCATTACGATCCCCGCCAGCAACACAATAGTTGCCAGCCATCTCGTTACAGATATAAAGGAACGTTTTGCCATATTTTATTAATCCGGATGCACCATCCTGAACAGGCGGTTCCAGCGGATACCACCGTCAAACAGGCTGCGGTCTTTATCCAGCGATAGCCAGATCAGGATCGGTTTACCTACGATGTGATCTTCCGGAACAAATCCCCATGAACGGCTGTCGGCACTGTTGTGACGGTTGTCGCCCATCATCCAGTAATAGTCGTATTTGAAGGTATAGCTTGTTTCCGGTTTACCGTTGATATAATACTGTCCGTCTTTTTCTTCCAACGTATTGTTTTCGTAATTCTTGATGCAACGGCCATATAAGGCGATGTTGCGTTCGTTCAGAGGAATTGTAGCACCTTTCTTCGGAATCCATAACGGGCCAAAGTTATCGCGTGTCCAACCTGTTTCATACCAGGCAGGATAAGTAGGCCCACCCAAGGCATCCGGTTCGATAACAATCTTCTTTACGGAAGGCAACTTCTCTGCGATGGCGAGTGCCTTCGGTGTCAGAGGCATCCTGTAGATCGGGTTGAACTGGCCGGAAGCGATAGGTTTGAAGCCTAAGAAAGACATCGCATCTTGATAATATCCGTTGTTGGATGCCAACATCCGGTCGTCCTTGCTAACATCCATCAGGCGGAACTGTTCTTCCGTGATCGGTGAACCGTCTGTTTCCACGTAGTAGTTGAACTGTATGTTTTCCGGATTTTTAGCGGCTTTTCCGTCGATATAAACCTGGTTGTTACGCAACTCGATGGTATCACCCGGCATACCGATACAACGTTTCACATAGTTTTCTCGTTTGTCTACCGGACGATAGATCACATCTCCGAAAGTGTTTTTATCCATCCAGATACGGTCGCGGCCGTACATAGCCACCAGCTCGTCGTAGCTTGGATTCTGCTGTTTCAGGGCAACTGTGTCGCCGGCAGGGAAGTTGAACACCACGATATCGTTGCGCTTCACATGGCCGAAGCCTTTCACACGCTTGTAGCCCCATTCCGACCAATCCAGATACGATTTGCAGTTGAAGAACGGCAGTGTATTCTGTACCAACGGGAAAGACAGCGGCGTATTCGGCACGCGCGGCCCGTAGCTCAGTTTGCTTACAAACAAATAATCGCCTACAAGCAACGACTTCTCAAGCGAAGAACTCGGTATCTGGTAGTTCTGGAAAACGAACAGATTGATAAAATAAACTGCGATCAGAGCGAACAGGATATCGTCCACCCATTCCAACGCATTGCGTACGGCAGGATTCTTCGACCGTTTCCATGCTCCCCAGGGAATATAATGCGTCAGGAAAATATCCACCAGTACGATCAATCCCAGCAGCAGCCAAAGGTTCTGCATCCAGATTGAAAAGAGTATATACAATACGGCTGCGATGCCGAACTTGATCCATTGTTTCTTGGAAAACTTTTTCATTTGTAGACTTCTGTGGAATTAAAATTTAAGCATATCATCCATACCGAGGAACCCTTTTTTCCCGGCAGTAAATTCGGCAGCGACAACTGCCCCGAGAGCGAAACCGGCACGGCTCTTGGCATCATGCTTGATGCTGATATAGTCGACGTCTGATTCGTAAGTGACTTCATGTATACCCGGCACTTCTCCCTCGCGGATAGCATGGATAGGCAGGTCGGTGGGCTGTTCGGCTGTTTCCAGTGTCCAGCGTTCTTTCCGGTCTACGTTTTCGAGAATACCTTCCGCCAGCGTGATCGCTGTTCCGCTGGGAGCATCCAGCTTGTGGATATGGTGGGTCTCCGTCATGCTGACATTATATACGGGGAAATTATTCATTATTTTCGCCAGGTATTTATTCAATGCGAAAAAGATATTCACGCCGATGCTGAAGTTGGACGCATAGAAGAACGTTTTTCCTTCCTTGGCGCACTTCTCTTTTATTTCACCGATACGGTCGAGCCATCCGGTGGTGCCGGAAACAACCGGGACACCTGCTGCGAAGCTTTTCATATAATTGTCGAAAGCCGTGGCCGGAGTCGTGAACTCGATGGCGACATCTGCGCTTTTGAAATTGTCTGACTGAAATTCTTCCGGGTTGTTTATATCTACGATAGAGACGATCTGGTGTCCTCTGTTCAATGCAATTTGTTCGATGGTTTTACCCATCTTGCCGTAGCCGATAAGTGCAATCTTCATATCTTTTCAGAATAAAATGAATAAATAGAGCTAATAACTTAGCCTTCAGGGGTGCAAATATAAAGAAAATGAATTAGATTTGTGGCATAAATCTTAACTCTGAAAATAATATGGAACGTTTATTACATTATGTTTGGAAATACAGGCTGTATCCAACCACTACGCTTCTTACTACCGACGGAAGTATAATCTCAGTGATCGACCCCGGAATACCCAATACCGATGCGGGCCCCGACTTCTTCAATGCCAAGGTGAAGATAGACGGTACGCTTTGGGCCGGATGTATTGAAATCCATACAAAAGCTTCCGACTGGCTGCTTCATCGCCATGATAAAGATAAGGCCTATGATGCGGTCATCCTTCATCTTGTGGAAGTTTCCGATTGTATCGTTTACCGCACGAATGGAGAGGTTATTCCACAAATGCAGTTGGCCGTGCCGGAGTCGGTCGCGCAGAATATCGACTGGTTGTTATACCGTGATATCTCCTTTCCTTGTGCCGGTTATATTCCTCAGATAGAACCTGTTCATGTAACTTCCTGGCTGAGTGCCCTCTTAAGCGAACGGCTGGAACGGAAAACGGCTGATATATTCCGTCTCCTGGATCAGTATGGGAATGACTGGAATGAGGTCTTTTATATTACTTTAACCCGTAATTTCGGCTTTGGAGTGAATAATGATATCTTCGAGCGTCTGGCCAAAAGCCTGCCTTTACGATATATTCAGAAGCAACGCGGAAGCCATTCGCAGGTTGAAGCCTTGCTATTCGGCCAGGCCGGCATGCTGGAAGAACCGGGCGATTGCCATTATTACCGTTTGCTTCAACGCGAATACCAGTTCCTGCGGCATAAATTCGGATTGACTCCTTTGGATGACTCGCAGTTCAGGAGCCTGCGCACCCGTCCGGTCAATTTCCCTTACCTGAAACTGGCACAACTGGCTTCCGTCTGGGTGCAGCACGATACGTTATTTTCCGTTATCCTGGAAGCGGGGAATGTCGGGCAGATCAAACAGTGTTTCCGGGTTCGTCCTTCTGATTATTGGGAAACACATTATCATTTTCGCAGTGTTTCGGAAAAGAAAGATAAGCCGATAGGAGAGAACTCTCTGTGTATCTTGCTGATCAACACGGTTGTCCCGGTAATGTTTGCCTATGGAGTGAGAAATAAACGTCCGGAATATTGCGAACGTGCCATCCGTATCCTCGAAACGCTTCCCCCGGAGAAGAATACGATTGTAACCGCTTTCACCCGGGCAGGGATCAACGTTTGCCATGCCGGAGACAGCCAGGCGCTTATCCAGTTGAAACGGGAATATTGCGAGAAGAAAAAGTGCCTGTATTGCCGGATCGGATTCAGGTATTTGAAACGTTGAGATACCCTGGCGTTTCCCTTCTGGCAGGCATGCTATCCGGCCTCTGATTTTAATTAATAAAGAATGGCTGTAATCGCTTGTGTATTAAGAATTATTTGCTATATTCGTCGCATATAATTCATGTGTTGGCGTGTTTATATCTTTGAAACTGTAAATATTGCATTATGAAACAGATCGCCGTATATTTAGTTTGCATCCTTGGCATGATAAGCTGTGATGATACCATAGAAGCTCCGGGAAGATTATCAATGATTAATCTGGAACAAAATAATCTCACTGTCGGTTCTTCGGATAGCTGTGTGACTGTCGGAGTGGGAGCCGATAGGATCACCTGGTATGTTTTGCGTAGCCGGACTATGGTCAATGGCGAAAGCTCGACTCTGCATAATACGACCTACAAATACTCGGACGAACGGATGAAGGATATTATTCTCTATAGGGATACACTGGCCGGCGACTGGTTTAAAATCATTAAAAACAAGGCCGGAGATCTTCAGGTTGACATCGCACAGAACAAGTTTCCCTATGAACGGAAGCTTGTTATTGATGTCGCAGGCTTTTTGAGTTCGTCGGAGAGCGTGGTTATTACACAAAAGGAGTCGGTGAAATAAAAACAACGAGGAGAATCTTAACATGGAACAACCTCTTTCATCTTCTTAAGAATGCAAAGATTTCTTATTTAGCGTATATATCACTATTAGTCACGGGATTTTTCCCTATTTTTGCCCTCTGATTAAAAAGGATTTGAATGGGAAATAGATATATAAGAGATTTACTGCTGGCTGTCTGTGGGGTATTCCTGTTGGTCACGATGTATTCGTGTGCGAATATGGCTTCTCCGAACGGGGGGCCTTATGATGAGACGCCGCCTAAATACGTCAGCAGTACGCCGGCTCCGAACCAGACGAACTACAAAGGGAAAAGAGTCGAGATCTTGTTTGACGAACTGGTGCAACTCGATAAGCCGTCGGAGAATGTGATCGTCACGCCGCCGCAGTTGCAATTGCCCATCATCCGTGCAGCCGGAAAGAAAGTCATTGTCGAGCTGAAAGATACGCTGAAAGAGAATACGACCTATACGATCGATTTTACCAATTCGATCTCCGACAATAATGAAAAGAATGTATTCGAGAATTACTCTTTCGCCTTTTCTACGGGAGAGAATATCGATACGCTGGAAGTGTCGGGTATCTTGTTGAATGCGGAGAACCTGGAACCGATGCCCGGTATCACGATCGGTCTGCACCGCAACCTGGAGGACTCGGCTTTCGTGAAAATGCCGTTCGACCGTACTTCCCGTACGAACGATAAAGGAGAATTTACGATCCGCAATATCTCTCCGGGCAGCTACCGCATATTCGGTCTGAATGATGTGAACCGCGATTATAAGTTCGACCAGCCGGGCGAAGAGATTGCTTTCAACGACTCTATCATCATCCCTTCCTTCGAGCTGACCAGCCGTCAGGATACGCTTTGGAAAGACAGCCTGACGATCGACACGATCAAGACGGTAGCCTTTACCCGCTATTTTCCCAATGATATCGAGCTACGTCTGTTCAAAGAAGATTTTGTACGCCAGTATCTGTTGAAGCCCGAGCGCCAGCAGGAAAACCTGTTGGTAGTCCGTTTCAACTCTCCGTTGGATACGATCCCGCTTCCCCGTCCGATTAATTTCACCCCGTCCGATTCATCCTGGTATTTTATGCAGGAGACGGAAGGCGGAACGGCCGTTAACTTCTGGCTGACCGACTCGGTTGTCTGGAAACAGGATACATTGCGGGTGGAATTGTCTTATCCGAAGAGCGATTCGCTGAATATACTTCGTCCGCAAACGGATACGCTTCAGTTTGTGATGCGCCGCCGTCCGGAGAAGAAGAAAAAGAAGAAGGATGATGAGCCCGAACCGATTGTCTTCCTCGGTATGCAGGTCGATGCTCCGGGGTCGATGGACTTGTTCGATACGGTGTCTGTTACATTCAACGAACCGGTGCTCGATTTGTCGAAAGAGCTGTTCTACCTGGATCAGAAAGTCGATACGGTGTGGACTCCGGTCGATTTCGAGCTGTTCCCGGACTCGACGAACAGCCTGAATTACTTTATACGCCGTCCGTGGAAATATGGTGAGGAATATCGCTTGGAAGTCGACTCGGCTACGATCTTCAGCATCTATGACAAATGGAACGAACCCTATTCCGGTGAGTTCAAGATCAAGAAAGAAGATGAATACGGCCATTTGTATATCAATATCGTAGGGGTCGATACGACTGCTTATGTCGAGCTACTGAACGGCAGCGATGCTCCGATACGAAAAGTGAAGGTGAAAGACGGGGGTGCCCTTTTCATGGACTTGAAACCGGATAAGTATTATCTTCGTCTGGTGGTCGACCTCAACGGCAACGGGAAATGGGATACCGGCAATTATGCTGCAAAGCGTCAGCCGGAAGAAGTGTTCTATTCGCCGGTAAAATACGATGTGATGCAGAACTGGCAGGTAGAAGAAACCTGGGATGTGAAGGCTACTCCGTGGGCTAAACAGAAGCCGCTCGAGATCACGAAGAATAAACCAAAAGAAGCAACCAAGAAGAAAAGAGACTATAAAAATGAAGGACAACAACAATCTTCTTCACGCAACAGCAGTGGTAGCACGAGCAACAGTGGCCGCAGCGGTATGCCGTTTTAGGTTGATTTGCCTAGGAGTGATGGCTTTATGGCTATTCCTTCCGACAATGGCAGAGGCACAGGCCATTCCGGTGAAAGATCGGTTCAGCGCCGGCGAGACGGTACAGTATGAGTTGTACTTCAAATGGGGGCTTCTGATGCCTCGTGCGGGACAAGCTTCTTTGTCTGTGCAGGATGCCCGGTATGAAAGCAAGCCAGCTTACCATTACCGCCTGTTGTTCCGTACGTCGGGCATGTTTGAGAAGATATTTGCGATGCGCGATACCATCGACTGTTATTTCTCTCCCGAGATGTTACTGCTCCGCAGTGAGAAACGGGTGAATGAGAATGATTATTACCTGATAGACGATTTGAAATTCTCGTATACCGACGGACACACCTCCGCACATTCCCATCGCTACACGCCGAGCCGGACGAAGATCGACACCCTGCTTGTCTCCGAACAATATATGTTCGATATGCTGGGTGCCACCATGTATCTCCGTTCGCTGGATTGGGAAAAGATGAAGCAGGGTGATGAGTTCCCGTTTCATGTGGCGATCGGGCGCGACCGGATCAATATAAGTTTCCGGTATACCGGCCAGCAGATCGTGGAACGTAGCGAGACGTTGAAATACCGTACCCGTCATTTCTTTATCGATATTTATGACGATGCCTTTACCCAAAGTAAGGCGGCAGCCGAGATCTGGATCGGTGACGATGCAAACCATATCCCCGTGAAGATACGGGCTAAGCTGAAGATCGGTGCGGCCGAAGTCTATTATAAATCATCCAAAGGATTACGTTATCCGCTTACTTCACGCGTAGAGATTCCCAGGCGCTAGCGGCAGGGAGATCGTGAATGATGTTTCGCTGTAAGGACGGGAGCTGACCTGCAATTCGCCGCCGTGCATGCGTATGATCTGCCGCGAGAGGCTGAGGCCGATGCCTGTACCTGTGTCTTTGGTGGTGAAGAAAGGGACGAAGATGTCTTCCAGTATATCGTGGGGAATGCCGGGGCCGTTGTCTTTCACCTCTATATAAGTAGTTGTCCGGACTTGTATTACTGTCAGTGATATCTTGCCGTTGTCCTGGCCTTCGAGAGCTTGCATGGCATTCTTCAACAGGTTGATCAGCACTTGCGAGAGCAGTTCTTCGTCTGCGTTTATTTCTATCTCTTCCCGGAAAAGATCTACCCGGAATTGTATATGCTGCCGGTGCAGGTCTGATTGAAACAGTATTTCGATATTCCTTATCAGGCGCGACAGGGAGAAAGGCTTGGGCTTGGGCGGTTGCAGCCGGGCCAGCTGACGGTAAGAGTCGGTGAAGTTCATCAGGCTTTGTCCCTGGCTCTTGATGGTGTCGAGTCCGCGGATGGTTTTGCGGATGGTCGTATCGGTGATCTCGTCGTTGCTCCGGGCATTTCCTTTGGTCTGGAAATAGGAGAGAAGCGTGCCGGAGAGGGAGACGATGGGAGCGATCGAGTTCATGATCTCGTGGGTCAGCACGTGCATCAGTTTGTCGTACGACTCATATTCTTTCCGGTAGAGCTCGCGGTCGAATTCCCTTTGTTTACTTTCCGTCATTAATTTGTGGATACGGTTGAAGGCGGCATGGAGGCGGCGTTGTTCGTCGGTGCCGGTGTTCTCCTGGAAATAAAGCATCGACTCATTGTCTTCGATCGCATCCAGGAAAAGCTGTATCCGCCGGTTGGAGGTGTTGAGATAGTAAACGAGCACTCCCGCCAGCCATAAGGCGATAAGTAGTGCTACCGACCCCAGAATAATCGCTTTGCCGCTTATGATACCGATAACGCCTGTCCCGGCCACCACGATGACGAGGGCGACGTGCAGGATAATGCGTATGTAGATGCGTAGGCTGAACATGCGCTTCACAGGTTGAACCGTTTCAGTTTGTTATACAGGGTTTGCCGGCTTACTCCCAGTTGTTCGGCGGCAGCAGTCAGGTTCCCGTCATTCTGTGTGATGGCGGCTTCGATAGCCTGGCGTTCCACATCGCTGAGGTTGGGTACTTCGGTGAAGGAGACAGCCTTTCCAGGGCGGATGAACAGGTCGCCGGCACGGATCATATTCTTCTCAGCCAGGATAACGGCCTTTTCGATGGTGTGCTGCAACTCACGGATATTTCCCGGCCAGTCGTATGCTTCGAGTTTGGCGGCAGCCTGCGGATGCAGGGTCAGCCCGGTTCGTTTGTAGAGCGCGATATATTTCTTCAGGAAATAGTCGATGAATAGCGGAATATCTTCCCGTCGGCTCCGGAGCGGCGGTATTTCTATTTGTATCGTGTTGATGCGGTAGAACAGGTCTTCGCGGAAAGAAGACCGGGCGACCATTTCCGGCAGGTTCCGGTTGGTGGCGGCAATGAGGCGTATGTCGACAGGTATTTTCCGGTTGCTTCCCAGGCGTGTGATCTCACGGTTCTGGAGGACTGCCAGCAGTTTGGCTTGCAGGCCGACTGGCAGGTTGCCTATCTCGTCCAGGAACAGGGTGCTGCCGCTGGCGGCTTCGAATTTACCGGGACGGCTTTCGCGGGCATCGGTAAAGGCTCCTTTCTCATGCCCGAACAGCTCGCTTTCAAACAACGACTCACTGACGGCACCCATATCCACGTTGATCATTTCCCGTCGGCTGCGCAGGGAGAGGCGGTGTATTTCTCGAGCCAGCATTTCTTTGCCTGTCCCGTTCTCGCCTGTGATCAGAACATTCGCATCTGTTTTAGCCACTTTGGTGACCACTTTGATCAGCTTCATCATAACGGGTGAGTGCCCGATGATCATGGCCGGTTCGGCTGGTCGGGGGGCGGTGTTCTTTCCGATACCCTGTTTGTTGGGTTCTTCCCAGGCGGCTTGCAGTGCGGTATGTATCTTGTCGAGCAATACGTCGTTATCCCACGGTTTGAGTACGAAGTCTGCTGCTCCGCTTTTCAGGGCTTTCACAGCCAACTCCACATCCCCGTAAGCGGTTAGCATGATAACAGGCAGACCGGGAACGATTTCCTGTATGCGGCGGAGCCAGAATAAGCCCTCGTTGCCGGTGTTGACGCCGGCAGAGAAGTTCATGTCGAGGATAACGAGATCGACGGGCATAGTGTCGAGTACTGAAAGTATCCTGTTCGGGTTGGAGGCTGTCTCCACCCGTTCGAATTCGTCTTCCAGCAATAACTCGAGCGATGTCAGTACGCTCTTGTTATCATCTACTATAAGAACTGTTCCTGCTTGCATACGATCTGTTTTTTCGTAAAGGTATTCGCTTCCGGAATACTTTGCAAGCAAGCGTCAAAATATTTGACACTTATTTATTCAGATCTTCCAGTAGCTTTACTCCTGCACGAAACTTGACGGATGTGCGTGGGGCGATTATGACCGGCTCGCCTGTTTTAGGATTTCTGGCCGGACGGCTGGTTTGTTTCCACGGGTGAAGGCTTCCGAAACCTATCATCGTTACCGGTTCACCTTGCTGTAAGGCTTTTGTAGATGCACTGAGTATGGATTGAAGCACTGCTCTGACATCTTTTTTCTTTAATCCGGTGTCTTCCGTCACGTATTGGATCAACTCGTTCTTGTTCATGATTTTAAACCTTATTTTATAATATATGCTTTACTACTGATTCTCATTCTGTTTTTACGGTAGAAGCAGGGTGCTATTCTGCACTGTAAAGAACCTAAAAATTGAATGAATCACGCCGGTTGCATTTCCTTTGCAATTTGAAAATATATGCCCCTGCGTATCTCTGGGGCTTTTGGGCTTATGAACAATCAATTTAAAAGAGTTCGTTCAGAACTTTGTCAATTATGGCGGTAAAGGTAATAAATATTGGCAATTAAAAACAATGCAACATCGGAGATATCAAAGAATAAGCTAAAATAACACTTCAAAAAAGCATTATTTAGTACTCTGAAAGGGTACCGTGTCGGTATACCCTCCCGAAACTATTCCTTAGAAAACAGATCCGATAAAGGGCGAATTATCAGATAACCAAATACATCGAAATCGGTGATAGCTTAATATTCAATAAGACTACTAGAGTTCTGAACGAACTCTGTCAATTTTTTTCACTTTGCTTATTCGTTTTATCCGCATCAGTTGAACATACTACTGAAGATATCTTCGTCCGTATTGTCGAGGAAAGTGACCCAATGTTGGTGTGTCTTCTGGTCGAAATAATGCAGTACCCCGTTATTACAAAGGATATAGAGGGTATTGCCGATTCTTAATGTCCCATAAATAGTGGTTAGCGGCATGACGAGGACAGGATCTCCATCCGGCATAAATACCAGGCAACCGTTCAAAAAAGCAAATTTCCACTCATCACAGATGGGGCAGAGGAAGGCAGCGATCTCGCAGGGGCATTGCTTGGGGATGCGGTCGGTGATGTGGCGGAGTTGTACTAGTGTTTTCTTTTTCATATCCTATTGACTTCGAGTTTTATCTTTCTGGATTTCGCCCATTTTGAATCTCTTCTTTCGGGAAGCTAGTCATTTCGACGACTTTTTCAATGCTAATATGTTCAGGCATACTAATAAGGTTATTAATAAAACATATACGGTTGTCCTTAAAATATGCGGATGTTAGATGGCGTTATGCAGTAGAGTAGTCCTTTCATAAAAAAAAGAAAGGGCGGCGGACTGAACTTTTATCTAAATGAAGGTTCGGCTAAGACCCAACAACGAATAAAAGTCAGCCGCACGCCCCCCTTTATCTGTATACAATAATATATCCCTACTACACAGTAGCATAGATAACACGTATATTTGGTAAAGGGTTGCGGGGGCTTTCTTTGTGCATTCGTTATTTAGAAAATTTAGCCGATTTTCATTTAGCCGCACAAATATCACACGCAACAGAAGTCTTCAATTCAAAAGCCTTCTTCGAATGCAAATATACATATTAATACTATTTTAACCTATAATAATCCGTCTGTTATTTCAATTTATTATTGTTAATGCCCTTACTTCGTTGTTTCCCTCTTTGAAGTCGCAATTTGCGACCTCAAACAACAGAGCCGCAACTTGCCACATGTCTTTTTTAATGCATTACAAAAAAATGAAAGGTAAAAGCAATAAGCTGAAAGATATTGACTGGAAGGTTTGGCGGGGTTGAATGTTTCAATTCTTGGCAGATTTGAATGTTTCACGTATTGCCAGTTTTGAATGTAGTGTCGTTGGTAAGGGCGGTTCGCGAACCGCCCTTACGATGTCGTTGTCTTGAAGGCTGTAAGCCTGATCACAAAATCAGCCCGGGGTTTTTAACCCTGGGTTCCTGATAGTCTATCCTCTTTTCTTAAGTCCTGTAAGGACGAAACAAGATATATCGACTTTCTTGTTACAAAAAAGGTTCACTTACTGCCCGATTTGAGCTATCAGTGTTGCAATCTTTGCTTCGGAGCAACTATTCATGCAAAATCAGGCAATAAACCTTTCACCCTTCACCTTGCACATAATAACTTATTGATTATATTTTGTTTAACAACATATATACAGGGTGAATGGTTGGATAAAAAGGTGAATGGTTGGATCCAACCATTCACCTTCCTATATATAAGTATTTATCCGGCAACTTAAAAAGTATCTTTCCCCTTATTATCCATTACCATTAAACCTATTGCAAACTAACTCTTTAGTTATTACTTATAAATCCGGACACCGCCATCGTTAAGCTTTGCGACCTTAGTTGTTAAGCTTTGCGACGATGCTCAGCAAGCTTATCGACGTTAGTCGTTAAGTAAATAAGCTATAATATTGACCTTAATCAGTTCAGACCTTTTATTTACTGAGCAATAGTATAAGCTGTAAAAATAAGTAATCCGGATAAGACGAGGGTGAAAGGTTCGTATAAACCATTCACCTTTTTGAGTGACCATTCACCTGGGAAATAAGCGTCTTATACATTGATTTGCATGCCGTCGCACTCTGCCAGGTGAACAGTGAACGGTTTTAATGCTTTTTTATCATGTAAAAAGGAAATGATATGAGTGTTTCACCTATTGCCAGATATGAGTCATCTTTGTTTACCTTTTTCTGGTTTCGACCGCAATGCGCACCGTCAAAATAGTTGACAATCGGGCGTCAAATATTTTGACACTTGACGGAGGCGTTGGAATGGCATGCCTTGATTATTGGGATGTCATTTTTGTGGCACGTGTTTTGCCTATTCATTTACAAGATGAATACACAAATAACAACAAAATATGGATTGCGGCTTGCCATCCTGCTACTTGCAGGCTGTATGCCGGGAATACATGCTCAGACTACTTCCTGGTCGGTCGACTCCTGTATGCAGTATGCCATAGAAAGGAATGTGAGCCTGAAAAACAGCCGGCTCGACACCCGTATCGCCGGTGAAGACTTTGCTGCTGCCATCGGCGATTTTCTGCCTTCGGTCAGTACATCCGGCGCTCTAGGGAAACGTTTGGGGCGTTCGGTCGATCCCAAGACGAATATGTACACTTCCTCTTCTTTCTTGGAAAGTACGATGGGACTGGATATTTCGTTGCCTGTGTTCGATGGCTTCACCCGTGTGAACCGTGCACAGTTTACCCGCTTGAACAAACAGATCGGCGGATTGACGGAGAAGGTGGAAGAAAACCGGATCGCCTTTGAAGTGATGGACGCCTATTATCTGCTTCTTTTTGATAAGAAAATGTATGAGCTGGCTTCCGAGCAACGGAAACTGAGCGAACGGTATCATGAGCAGATGCTCGAATTTGTTGACCTCGGATTGCGTGCACCATCCGACTTGCAGGAGGTAAAAGCCCGTTTACAGTCTGATATCTACCAGGAAACGGTGAAGGAGAACAGTTGCCGCCTTTCCCTGCTGGCTCTTAAAGAACTGTTGCAGATGAGGGGGACAGATACGTTGGTGATCGGTGGTGAGGATATAACCGGCCGGGAAATCCCCCTTCTACAAGATCTTTCGGCAGAAGATGTCTATTTGCAGTCGGAAGAGGCGTTGCCCCAGTTCCGTATCATGGAGCTACGCGAAAAGGCTTCACGCAAGTCGCTGGCTATTGCTTCGGGGGCTTTCTCTCCCTCTATCCGTGCGGAGTTCAGCCTTTATTCCGGTTATTACGATACGGAGCGGGACGAACAGGGGAATATAACCTCTTTTAGCAACCAGATGAAGAATAATCTGAATAAATATATTGGCGTCAGGGTTTCTATCCCGATCTTTAGCGGGCTTTCGCGTATTACTTCAGTACGGAAAGAACGTTTCCGTCTTCGGAAGATCAGGAATGACAACGACCAGCAGCGTATCTCTTTATATAAGGAGATAGAAGAGGCCTGCCTGTCGTTGCAGGCCGCCGCGCAGGAACATTGGCAGGCTGAGTTACAACTTCGCACGGCAACAACTACGCTGAAAGAGAATGAACAGCGGTGGGAGGAAGGCATGATCTCCGTATTCGAGCTGATGGAAAAGCGGAATTTATATATCCTGGCAAAAGCCGAACTGATGCGCACGCAATTACAATATGACCTGAAAGAACGTATGGTGCGCTTCTATCAGTCAGGATCATTTTTAGGAATAAAATAAACACGATAATATACTATGAACAACAACATGGATACCCGGATCGAACGGAAATCCCGTTTGAAGAAGAAACATATTTATGCGATAGCGGGCGGTGGCTTCCTGATCGTCTGCATCCTCTATTTTATCTTTCGCGACACGACTTCTTCCATGAAGGTGGATAAGGAGCGGCTGACTATTTCGGCCGTCACCCAGGGAGAGTTTAACGACTATATCCGCGTGATCGGGCAGGTCATTCCCGACCGTATCATCTATCTGGATGCCATCGAAGGAGGGCGTGTGGAAGAACGTCTGATTGAGGAAGGGGCACAGGTGAAAGCCGGTGACGTGATCCTGCGTCTGAGCAACCCGCTCCTGAATATCGGTATCCTGCAAAGCGAAGCCGACCTGGCGTATCAGGAAAACGAACTCCGCAATACCCGCCTGAGCATGGAACAGGAACATCTTCGTCTGAAACAGGATCGGATCGGCCTCAGCAAAGAACTGGTTCAGAAGGAACGCCGCTACCGGCAATACGAACGCCTTTATAACAAACAACTGTTGGCCCGCGAAGATTATCTGCAGGCGAAAGAAGACTACGATGCCGCCCGCGACCAACTGGATGTGGTAGACCAACGCATCAAACAGGACGACCTCTTCCGCAGCAGCCAGTTGGAGAGCCTGGACGAGAACATCCGCAATATGAAACGAAGCCTCGCCCTTGTCCGCGAACGTCTGGAGAACCTGAAGGTGAAAGCGCCCGTAAGCGGCCAGCTGGGTAACCTGGAAGCCCAGATCGGCCAGTCTATCGCGCAAGGGGAACGTATCGGCCAGGTCATTACTCCGGAACTGAAGGTGGAAGCCAAGATAGACGAACATTATGTGGAGCGCGTCATGCCCGGCCTGCCTGCCAGCTTTGAGCGCGAAGGCAAACTGTTCAATATGGAAGTGACCAAAGTTTATCCCGAAGTGCGCGAAGGACAGTTCCGTACCGACCTTCATTTCACTTCCGATCGTCCGGAGAATATCCGTGCCGGGCAAACCTATCACCTTAACCTGCAACTGGGTGATCCGGTACAGGCCATCCTGGTTCCCCGTGGTAGCTTCTATCAGGCAAGCGGAGGCCTGTATATGTATGTCGTGGATGAAGATGAAACGACCGCTCGCCGCCGCCCGGTGAAGATAGGCCGTCAGAACCCGCAGTATTATGAAGTGACCGAAGGTCTGAAGCCGGGCGAGAAAGTGATCATTTCCGGGTATGAACTGTTTGGTGAGAACGAGCGTTTAATAATCAGATAATAACCCAATAATATGGATTACTTGTCGCAAGTCATAAAAAGCCAGCGGGCGCGGAAGTCGCTTTCGGTGATCAATATATTCGGCCTGTCCGTCTGTATCTCTGCCGCCCTGCTGATCCTGCTCTATGTCCGTTTCGAACTGAGCTATGATACTTTCCACGACGGCGATCGCGTCTACCGGGTGGAAAGCCGCCTCTATGAAGGGGAAACGCTGACCGATAACTGGGCAACCACCTCTTTCGGGCATGCCCCGGCCATGAGCCGTGAAATTCCCGGCATCGAGAAGTATGTCCGGCTGACGGCACAGGATCGTGAACAGGTGGTTACATACCAGGATAAACAGTTTGCCGAAGAGCGGTATTGTTATGCCGAACCTTCATTCTTCGAATTGTTCAATTTCCCGATCCTGAAAGGGGAGAAGGAAGGTCAGTTGGTTCGACCTAACACTGTGGTGTTGACAGCGAGTGCCGCCCACCGTTATTTCGGCGGGGCGGAGCCGTTGGGAAAGATACTGACTTTCCGCACCGCCACGGCAGAACAGCATTTTGAAGTGACCGGTGTGATTGCCGATATGCCGGTCAACTCGCACCTGCATTATGATTTCCTGCTTTCGTACGCCACCATTCCAAAGGAGCGGCAGGATATCTGGTACATCCATGGCGTTTATACCTATGTCCGCCTGGAACCGGGAAAAGACCCAGCAGAGATCGCAAAGGCTTTCCGTGCTATCTCCGACAAATATAAGACAGCGGCACTGAAGCATAAGAACTGGCGGGTCGAACTGATCCCGTTGAAAGAGATCCATCTAACCCCGCAGAAATCGTACGAAAAAGAGACGAAGGGGAGCCGTACAGCAGTCTATATCCTTTCTGTGATGGCGATCGCCCTGCTTCTGATCGGTTGGGTGAATGCCCTGAACCTGATGGTCGCCCGTTTCCTGGAACGCGGGAAAGAGTTCGGTGTGCGGAAGGCATTCGGCGCTTCCCGCCGGCAGATGCTTTTCCAGGGATTAATAGAGGCCGGCATCGTCAACCTGCTGGCAGCCCTGATCGCTCTGGGATGGCTGGAAGTGTTGCTCCCTTTCGTCTATACCTGGGCCGGGCAGAGTTTCGGAGCGGATTCATTGCTGCAACCCGGCTTCTGGGGGCTGGTGCTGGCTGTGATCGTGGCGGGGACGCTGTTTACCGGATTATATCCCTCTTATCTGCTGACCGGTATTCGTCCTTCAGCCATTATGCGCGGGCAATTGCTGCATAGCCGGAAAGGGAATACGATACGGAAAGCGCTGATTGTCGTGCAGTTCGTCGCTTCGTTTATCCTGATAACAGGAACGTTCGTTGTCGTCGGTCAGGTGCGGTATATGCAGAATGAGACGGCATCCGCTTCGTTCAAACAGATACTGGTGCTGAAATATCCCTCTTTCACCAGCGATATGTCTGTGAAGATGGAGAGCTTTAAGAAGCAGTTATTGCAGAAATCCTATATGCGGCAAGTGACAGTATCCGGTGCCGTCCCGGGCGTGGAGGTCGCCAACTATTTCACCAACCGACTTTATGGAAGCGACCAGACGGAGAGCAAACTGATCCAGATGTTTGCCGTCGATTATGATTATCTGCCGACGTATTCGCCCGAAATGGTGTGCGGCAGAGGTTTCTCCGAAGCATACGGGGATGAGTTGAATAAAGTCGTCCTGAATGAAGAAGCCGTCAGCCTGCTCGGTTTCCCTTCCGCCGAAGCCGCTTTAGGCAAGCAGTTGTCGATGGAAGTCGTGGAAGAACCTCTCCAGATAATCGGTGTGGCAAAGAATTATCATCAGCAGTCGCTGGCTGTCCCTTATAAACCGATCATCTTCTTTATCAAAGAACGCGTGCCGTTTATCGGGACACCTTATATATCCCTCCGCATGGACGGAACGATCGATGCTGCCCGCCTGGCGGAGATAGAACAGACCTACCGCAATTTCTTCCCGACTTCGCTGTTCTCTTACTTCTTCCTCGATGATTTTAATGATAACCAATATAAGGTGGACAGGAACTTCGGTTGGATGTTTGCCTGTTCCGCCCTGCTGGCCGTCTTCGTTGCCTGTCTGGGGCTGTGGGTGGTGACGCTCTTCTCTACCTTGGCACGGGTGAGAGAAATTGGCATCCGGAAGGTGCTCGGTGCAGGGAAAGCAAATCTTTTTGTAGTTTTGACGCGTGAATTATTACTCCTTACGGTGCTGGCTTCCGTGATCGGTATCCCTGTTTCCGCGTTTCTGATGAACAACTGGCTGGAAGGCTATGCTTTCCATATTTCGCAGCCCTGGTGGGTGTATGCCGTCGCTTTCGCCTTGCTGATGTTGATCGCCTTCCTTACGGTGGTTCGTCAGGTATGGCGTATCATCCGCCTGAAACCGATGCATATATTAAGGAGTGAATAATTTATAAAACAGAACATGATATGATTAAAACAGAGAACCTGTCTATGATCTTCACCACCGAAGATGTACAGACCAAAGCATTGAATGAAGTAAGCCTTGAGATAAAGAAAGGCGAATTTGTTGCCATTATGGGGCCTTCGGGTTGCGGTAAATCTACCCTGCTGAATATCCTCGGGACACTCGACTCGCCTACTTCCGGCAAATATTATTTTGACGATAAGGAGATCGATAAGATGAGCGAAAGCCAGCTCACCGCTTTCCGTAAAGGGAATATCGGCTTTGTCTTCCAGAATTTCAACCTGATAGACGAACTGACCGTCTACGAGAATGTGGAGTTGCCGCTTGTCTATCTGAACGGCAAGAAGAGCGAACGCAAAAAGAAGGTGATGGAAGTGCTGGAACGGATGAACATCGCCCATCGTGCCGGTCATTTCCCGCAGCAGTTGTCGGGTGGACAGCAGCAACGTGTAGCCATAGCTCGTGCCGTGGTGACCGACTGTCCGCTGATCCTGGCCGATGAGCCGACCGGTAACCTGGATTCCACCAACGGCGTCGAAGTGATGGAGCTGTTGCGCGAACTGAACAACCAGGGAACAACGATCGTGATCGTGACGCACTCGCAGCGGGATGCCACCTACGCCCATCGCGTGATCCATCTGCTCGACGGACGGGTCGTATCTAAGTAACAAGCAATAAAACTAGTATCATGATTATATCAAACTATTGGAATAGCGCACTCCGCAGCCTGACGAAGAAGAAAGGCTTCAGCGCAATCAACATACTCGGCCTGGCAATCGGTATGGCCGCCGCCATGCTGATCCTGACCTATGTGGCCTTCGAGTACAGCTACGACGACATGCATAGCCGCGCCGACCGTATCTTCCGCGTGGAAGCCCGCTTCTATGAGAACGGGGAATTGACCGACAACTGGGCCAGCAGCTCCGCCGGATATGCCACAGCCATGAAACGCAACCTGGCCGGCATAGAGGATTACACCCGTGTAGGCAGCCAGTATTATCCGGAGCAGATCGTTAAATACAAC
This sequence comes from Parabacteroides sp. HGS0025, assembly GCF_000969845.1. Lineage (NCBI taxonomy): Bacteria > Pseudomonadati > Bacteroidota > Bacteroidia > Bacteroidales > Tannerellaceae > Parabacteroides > Parabacteroides sp. HGS0025. Next base: position 800,364 of record NZ_KQ033903.1, on the reverse strand, counting down.
GAACTCCTGTATCGCGAAACAAACATCGGCTACGGCGAAAAGAACTACTTTAACTTCTTCGACTTCGATCTGTTGAAAGGAGATAAGAACACCTGTCTGGCCGGCCCGAACAAAGTGGTCATTACCGAACGCATCGCCCGTAAATATTTCAAGGGAGCCGACCCGATCGGAAAGATCCTGATCTTCCGTAGTAATATCGGTGAAGAAGCCTGTGAAGTGACCGGTGTGATGAAGGATATGCCTATCAATTCGCATGTGCGTTACAGCATGATGATCTCGTATGAAACTCTTCCGAAATGGATGGATGAATATTGGTACCGCCACGAAGTCTATTCGTACGTCCTGCTGAAATCGTCCGCCCTGAAGAAACAGGTGGAAGATGCCTTCCCGGCGATGGCGGAGAAGTATAAGACGGAAGAAGCCCTGAAGAATAAGACCTGGGCTATCGAATTGACCAACCTGCGCGATATCCACCTGACTCCTCAGAAAGCTTACGAGCCGGAGACAAAAGGCAACAGCTCCTCCATGCTGGTGCTGATCTGTACGGCGTTGGCTATCCTTTGTATCGCCTGGATCAACTATATCAATATGACGGTGGCCCGTTCGATGGAGCGGGCTAAGGAGATCGGCATACGCCGCGCTTCGGGAGCCGGACGGCGGCAGATCGTGGCACAGTTCCTGTTTGAGTCGTTGGTGACGAACGGGATCGCTTTTGTACTCGCCATCGGATTGATGGAAGCGCTGATGCCTGCATTCAACAACCTGACCGGACGCGACCTGGGTTTCTCTGTCTGGGTTACGACCTCGCTGGGATGGATGCTGCTATTGATCTTTGCCCTGGGTGTGTTCCTGTCCGGCTTCTATCCGGCAACGATCCTGTCCGGTATCAAGCCGATCCGGATGCTGAAAGGGAAGTTTACGCATACGAAGAATGCGACGATCACCCGCAAGGTGCTGGTGGTGTTGCAGTATACGGCGTCGCTGGCTTTGCTGTGCGGGACGTTGATCGTATATGCTCAATTGCAATATATGCGGAACGCTTCGCTGGGTGTCCGTACGGATCAGACGTTGGTGCTGAAATTCCCGGCTCATTGCGAGGAGCTGTCTACGAAGCTGGCCGCGATGAAGAGAGAGTTGAAGTCTTTGCCTTCCGTGAAGAATGTAACTGTCTCCGGTGCTGTTCCCGGGACGGAGGTTGCCGACTTCCTTTCGATCGTCCGCCTGAGCGATGCCACCAAGCAGACCCGTCTGCTGGAAATGCTTAGCTGCGACGTGTATTACCTGGATGCGTACGACCTGGAGTTTGTTGCCGGCCGTGGTTTTGCCGAGGATTTCGGTGGCGACGTTTACAATATCGTCCTGAATGAAGCGGCTGTCCGTATACTCGGTTTTGCTTCTGCCGACGCCGCGCTGGGGGAACGTCTTTCGGTGGAGACGGTCGATCAGCCTATGCAGATCATCGGGGTGGTGAAGGATTATCACCAGCAATCCCTGAACAAAGATTATACGCCTATCTTGTTTGCCTTACATGATAAATTGAGTTGGATGAAACAGCGTTATATCTCCGTTGTGATGGAAAACGGTAATCCCCGCGAACTGGTACAACAGTCGGAAGCGGTCTGGAACCGTTATTTCCCCGACTCTAGCTACGATTACTTCTTCCTCGACCAATTCTTCGACCAGCAGTACCGCCAGGACGAAGTATTCGGGTTGATCGTTGCTCTCTTTGCCATACTGGCGATCTTTATTTCCTGCATGGGGCTTTGGGTGCTGGTGATGTTCTCCTGCTCGACCCGTGTACGTGAAATGGGTATCCGTAAAGTATTGGGGGCGTCGAAGCCACAATTGTTCTATGAATTAGGCCGCGAGTTTTTTATCCTGATCGGCATTGCGATAGTCATTGCCCTTCCGCTGTCGTGGTGGGTGATGGACGGCTGGTTGAGTCATTACTCTTTCCGCACCGACTGGAAAGCCTGGTTCTTCCTCGTTCCGGTGATTTTGTTGTGTGTGATCTCCCTGCTTACCATAGGCTGGCAGACTGCTAAAACAATCCTTAGCAAACCTGCCCGGTCGTTGCGGTATGAATAGTAACCAAATAAAAAGTCCCGGTTGTATGCCGGGACTTTTTGTATCTGTTTTGTCTACTCTATCGGTGCAAACGGCAACTCCGTATCCTTCCGGTAGCCTGAGCCGCTGAATGTGGCGATCAGTTCACTCGCTTCGTTTGTAATATTCACTTCGCAGTTGGCAAGCCTTTTATGGCTGAATACCTCGCGTGCTTCGGCATAAAGAAACCCTTTGCTTTCGGCTTTGAAGAAGTTGATATTGGAAGTGATGGATAACGTAAGTCGTGCATGGCTGTTTGTGGCAGCTGCAAAGGCCAGGTCGGCCAGTGTAAAGATAGCACCACCCTGACAGACACCGCCGCCGTTCAGATGCATCGGTTTGATCTCCATACGGGCTTTAGCATAGCCGTTGCCCGTCTCTAACAATTCTACTCCGGCAAACAGGGCAAACTTGTCGCCCTGAAGAAATTCGTTGATTGTCATAACCTTATTTGCTTAACTTCCATTCAGCCCCGTCCTTGGTATCCTTTATCTCGAAGCCCATAGCGGTCAGTTCGTTACGGATCTTGTCGGAAGTGGCCCAGTCTTTGTTGGCTTTCGCCTGCTGGCGGATGGTGAGCAACAAGTCTACCGCCTTACCGAATGTCTCGTAGCTATCGCCTCCGGCGGAAGCCGCTTCGTCTTTCATGCCTAAAACATCGAACAGGAATGTATGGAACACTTCCTGCAGTTCCTTCAGGTCTTCGGCGGAGATTGTCTCTTTACCATCTTTTACAGAGTTGATGGCGCGGGCAGCATCAAACAGATGGGAGATAACGATCGGAGAGTTCAGGTCGTCGTTCAATGCATCGTAGCATTTCTTGCGAAGGTCTTTCACATCCACTGTCGAAGCGTCCGAAGCGGTCAGCTTTTGCAGATGGTTGTAAGCATCCATCAGACGGCTCAATCCCTTTTCGGCAGCTTGCAACGCTTCGTTGCTGAAGTCTACCGTGCTGCGATAATGAGCCTGCAGGATAAAGAAACGGATCGTCATGGGCGAATAAGCCTGGCTTAACGTTTTATTGTTCCCTGTAAAGAACTCATCCAGCGTGATGAAGTTACCCAACGATTTACCCATCTTCTGACCGTTGATGGTGATCATGTTATTGTGCATCCAGTAGTGAACCATATCGTCCCCCTGTGAAGCGACAGCCTGCGCGATCTCGCATTCGTGATGCGGGAAGATCAGGTCCATGCCGCCCCCGTGGATGTCGAAATGTTGTCCGAGGTATTTCTTACCCATCGCAGTACATTCGCAATGCCATCCCGGGAAACCGTCGCTCCACGGTGAAGGCCAGCGCATGATATGCTCCGGTTGTGCACATTTCCAAAGGGCGAAGTCGATCGGGTTACGCTTTTCATCCTGACCGTCCAATGCACGGGTCGTGTTCAGCATATCCTCGATGTTACGGCCGGAAAGGACACCGTAGTTATGGTCTTTGTTGTACTTCTCCACGTCGAAGTAAACGGAACCTTCGCTTTCATAAGCATATCCGTTGTCGAGTATCTTCTTCACCAGTTCGATCTGCTCGATGATATGGCCGGATGCATGCGGTTCGATGCTGGGGGGAAGCACATTGAGGGCTTCCATCGCCTTATGGTAGCGGTTCACGTAGAACTGCACCACTTCCATCGGCTCCAACTGTTCCAGGCGGGCCTTTTTAGCCACTTTGTCTTCGCCGTCGTCGGCATCATGTTCCAGGTGGCCGACATCGGTTATGTTGCGTACATAGCGTACTTTATATCCTATATGGGTAAGATAACGGAACAAGAGGTCGAATGTAATCGCCGGACGGGCATGTCCCAGATGCGCATCGCCGTAAACCGTCGGTCCACAGACATACATGCCTACGTGGGGTTCATGCAACGGAATAAACTGTTCCTTCTTTCTTGTGAGCGTGTTGTAAATACTTAACGGATGTTCCATATCTTTTTATCATTTAAACCGCAAAGATAATGTCTTTGTCTATTTTGAGCAATCTTCGCAGCAACCTTTTAATACGTAGTTGATACTTTCCAGGGTGAAATTGCGTGGCAGCTGCACGGTCGGGACGGGAATATTCCGCAGGCAGAAGGTCTTGTGACACTTCAGGCAATAAAAGTGTGCATGCAGTTCCTCTATCGAACAACTGCAATCCTCGCCGCAGACCGAATATTTCAGTGAGCCCGACCCGTCGTCGATGCAATGGATCAGATGATGGTCGAGAAAGAGGTTGATCGTCCGTGATACAGTCGATTTATCCACCGTATCGAGATAGTTTTCCAGATCGAGCAGACTGAAAGCCCGTTCAAACTCCATCATCGCTTTGAGTACAAGCAAGCGGATGGCAGTCGGTTTGATCTTCCTTTTGTTGAGTATATCTAAATAAGCATCCATATCAATCCGGTTTATTAGTCTTTAATATTCTTACAGCGTTGAGGATCGCCAGCAGGGCGACACCCACATCGGCAAAAACGGCTTCCCACATGGTGGCGATACCTCCGGCTCCCAGGATCAGGACGATCAGCTTGACTCCGAATGCCAGCGAAATGTTCTGCCACACGATGTTGCGTGTGAACCTTCCGATACGGATCGCCGTAGCCACCTTGCTCGGCTGGTCGGTCTGTATCACGACATCCGCCGTTTCGATGGCCGCATCGCTGCCGAGTCCTCCCATAGCAATACCGATATCGCTGAGAGCCAGGACGGGAGCATCGTTGATACCGTCGCCCACAAAGGCGATCCGGTTCTCCGGATTACGTTTCAGTTCTTCCAGATGAGCCACCTTTCCTTCCGGCAGCAGGTCGCCATAAGCCCGGGATATTCCCAAACGGGTAGCTAATTTAGAAACAATTATCTGTTTATCTCCCGATAATATCTCCAGGTTATTAATATTTAATTCTTTTAATTGTTTGATGGCTTTCACCGCATCCTCTTTGGGCGTATCGGCGAGCAGGATATGGCCGGCATATTGCCGGTCGATCGCACAGACAACCACGGTATCTGAATTTTGTTTCATCCTAGTGAAACAGTTGTTTCTCCTAGGTGAAACACTTGTTTCATTAGGATGAAACAAAACTCCTTCCGAGTCCAGCAGACGGGAGTTACCTACCAATATCTCTTTCCCGTCGACTACTGCTTTTAGTCCATAACCTGCCAGTTCGGTTGTATCGATGGTTGTGTCGATTTCCACCTGTTGTTCCCGGGCGTATGCCACGATCGCCTTGGCAATAGGATGATTGCTCCGGCTTTCGACAGAAGCGATGATATGGAGCAGTTCTTTTTCCGGTATATGATTCGCAGCAGACAGGCTTTGTACCTCAAAGATCCCTTTAGTCAGCGTCCCCGTCTTATCGAATACCACCGTGTTTATTTTGGTGATGGCATCCAGGTAATTTCCTCCTTTAAACAGGATACCTTGTCGTGAAGCCGCCCCGATCCCTCCAAAATATCCCAGCGGAATACTGATCACCAGGGCACAAGGGCAGGAGATTACGAGAAATACCAGTGCCCGGTACAGCCAGTCGTTGAAGACAAACAGGAAATCCGGCTGTATCAACGAATAGATGAAAGGGATAAGCACGATCAGGAAAGCAAGCCCGGTTACGATCGGTGTATAAATACGCGCAAACTTGCGGATAAACAATTCTGCCGGCGCTTTCCGCTCCGATGCGTTCTGCACCAGTTCGAGGATACGGGCCAGCGCACTCTGGTTGTAGGGCTTTGTCACTTCTATCCGGATCACTTTGTCTGTGACGATCATTCCCGCCAGTACTTCCTCTTCCCGGTGGATATTACGCGGCGTACTTTCACCGGTGAGGGCGGCAGTATTGAAGGCTGCGACCTCGCTGAGTAATTTCCCGTCGAGTGGAACCCTTTCTCCGGCCTTTACCTCGATAATCTCTCCGGGAAGAACATCCATGGGAGCGAATGTGACCGCTTCGTTATCACGGATCACCGTTGCCGTTTCCGGCCTTACATCGAGCAGGGCACTGATGTTCTTACGAGCTTTAGCCACCGCATTCTCCTGAAAGATCTCTCCGATGGAATAGAATAGCATAACGGCAACCCCTTCCGGATATTCCCCGATGTAAAAGGCGCCGAGCGTAGCGATACACATCAGGGTAAACTCGCTGAAAACATCTTTCTCCCGGATACTTTCTATCGCTTCCCTGATCACCGGAAGCCCGACCGGCAGATAAGCCAGCAGATACCAGGCGAACCGTACAATCTCTTTACTGAATAGCTCTGCATCGGTATGCTGCATATAGAGCCCGGTCAACAACATGGCGAAAGAAACGGCCGGAAGTATATAAGGTGGAAAACGATGTTGTTCTTCGGAATGCCCCTGGCAATTGCAACTGCAAGAATGTCCCATATCTTTATCTGTTTTATTCGTTTACTGATACAAAGGTAGACAGAAAGAAATGCAACAGGGTTGCAAAGAATTCGTATATTTGTCCGGTTAATAACTAGATAATAAACAATATGAAGAAAACTCTCACTGCTATTCGGGCTTTGTTCTGTCTTGCCTTGTTGTGTTCCTGTACGCAGACAAAGAATCCGTATGACCTGTCGAATTTCGGTCTTGTTCCCGACAACAAGGAAAATGCCTCCCCGTTGATGGCAAAGGCATTGGAACAGATCGCCGCTTCCCACACTTCGGATGACACGATCACGATCGTCCTGCCCAAAGGACGTTATGATTTCTATCCGGAAGGAGCCGCACAGAAGGAATACTTTATCTCCAACCACGATCAGGACAACCCGAAACTGGTAGGACTTCCTTTTGAGAATATGAAGAACGTCGTTTTCGACGGACAAGGTTCGGAGCTGATCTTCCACGGCCGAATGTTACCCGTTTCGTTGATCCGTTCTGAAAACTGTACACTGAAGAATTTCAGCATCGACTTCGAGAACCCGCATATCAGCCAGGTGAAAGTGCTGGAAAATGATACGGTAGCCGGAGCTATAACGTATGAGGTGGCTCCCTGGGTCGAGTATGAAATACGCGACAGTGCATTTGTTGCCAAAGGAGAAGGTTGGGAGCATATCCCTGCTTGGGGAATTGCTTTTGAAGGAGACACCAAACGCCTCGTCTATACGACCAGCGATATTGCTGTCGGTTCGAAAGGCGTATCGGAAATCTCTCCCCGTGTAATTAAGTCGACTAAATGGAATAATAAGAAACTGATCCCCGGAACAGTTGTTGCCATGCGTGGCTGGGGGCGCCCGACACCGGGTATCTTTATCTCTTACGATACGAATACGACACTGGATAATATCCAGGTTCATTATGCCGAGGGCATGGGTTTACTGGCACAGATGAGCGAGAACATCACGCTTAATAAATTCTCTGTATGCCTTCGCGGTGAGAATGATCCGCGTTATTTTACAACGCAGGCGGATGCAACCCATTTCTCCGGTTGTAAAGGTAAAATCGTCTCTGTAGGCGGCCTGTATGAAGGGATGATGGATGACGCGATCAACGTACACGGCACCTATCTGAAAGTCCAGAAGCGTGTGGATGATAAGACGTTGGTAGGCGAGTATATGCATTCGCAGAGTTATGGCTTTGAATGGGGATTTCCGGGTAATGCCGTACAGTTCATCGACTCCAAGACAATGGAGATTATCGGTAATCCCAACAAAGTCGCTTCTATCAAAACGGTGGACAAACCGACTGCACACGGCGCAAAACAGTTTGAGATCGTCTTTGAAGAAAGTATCGACCCGGCAATCAGCGAAGCCGGAACATTCGGTATCGAGAATCTGGAATGGACACCGGAAGTTTATTTTGCCGACAATCTGATCCGCAACAACCGTGCCCGCGGTTCCTTGTTCAGCACGCCGAAAAAGACGGTGGTGGAAAACAACGTCTTCGACCATACTTCCGGTACGGCTATCCTGCTGTGCGGTGACTGTAACGGCTGGTTTGAAACAGGAGCCTGCCACGATGTGCTGATCCGCAACAACAAGTTCATCAATGCATTGACCAATATGTTCCAGTTTACGAATGCAGTTATCTCGATCTATCCCGAAATACCCGACCTGAAAGACCAGAAAAAGTATTTCCATAGCAATATCGTGATCGAGAATAATGAGTTCGAAACATTCGATGCTCCGATCCTGTATGCGAAATCGGTGGACGGACTGATCTTCCGCAACAATACGGTCAAACAGAATAACCAGTATCCTGCTTTCCACTGGAATAATCACCGTTTCTTCTTCCAGCGTGTAGTTAATTCCGAAATCAAGGACAATACCTTCGATGGCGGGTTCGATGAGAAGAGGGATGTGAAGGTTGAGAATTGATCTGAAATCTGAAGAAATCTGGCAGAAGCCATTTGTCTCATGCAAAGCATAGGGACAAGTGGCTTTTGTTTATTTTGCTTGTGTAGTCGATTCACAAGCGATCGTAAAGCGGAAAGTCGTTCCGACTCCCAACTCCGATTCAACAGATATTTTACCTCCTAATTTTGTTACGATCATCTGGCAGATAGACAAGCCCAGCCCCGTGCCGGGAACAAAGCTGTCGAACTTGGCAAAACGCTCGAATACACGCTTCAGGTTTTCCGGATCGATCCCTTTTCCTGTATCGGTTACATAAAAAGCCAATCCACCGGGGATGACCTCATAGCCTATCGTAATCGATCCTTCCGAAGTAAACTTAACAGCATTATTCAATAAATTCGTGATAACTTGCGTCAGTCTGTTCTTTTCAGAGTTGATCACATATTTCTTATGAGGTAAATGGCAGATAAGCTTTACTTCCGGTGACAAATGTGATTCATAGACCTGCTTCAAATCGACGATAACTTCCGTAATATCGAAGTTAGTGTAATTGAATACCATTTTCCCGGCATCTATTTTGGATATATCGAGTATATCGTTAATAATCTGTAGGAGCAGATCATTGTTCTCTTCGATAATACGGACAAATTCTCCTTTTTCCTCGTGATTGTCCGTTTCGGCCAGTAGCTGGGAGAATCCTACTATGGCATTCAACGGCGTACGTATTTCATGGCTCATATTTGCCAGGAAAGTCATCTTCATCCGGTTGGCTTCTTCTACTTTTTCGATGTGGGTAATATCTATCAGCAACCCCGTAACGCTTTTCAGATTCCCGTTAAGGTGGAACTCCATAGGGACGGAAAAGGCATTTGCCCAACGGTAGTTTGTATCGCCTTCTAGCATAATGCGCAAATGTAGATTACTATATCCTTTGTTTTCCAATGCGCGTCTTTCCTGCTCCCGCTTCAGTATCAAGCGATCATCCGGATGGATAGTGAAAATCAATTCTTTTCGGATAAACTCTCCGGGATCGATCGGGTCGGGATAGAGGCGGGTATATTCCTGCGTATCGACGTCGAAATCCCATTGGATGATGTTGGCAGCCTGAATAGCCAGTTCGCTTCGCTGGATATAGTTTTTGAAACGTTGTTCGCGTTCTACCTCTTCTGTAATATCTTCGCGGGTTCCGATCAGTTTGGCCACATTACCTTCTTTATCATAGTTCGATACCTTTGCAATGAGCCGAACCCATCGGTAGGAATTATCGAGCGTCTTGACACGGAATTTTATGTTCATCTGGTCAGAACGCTTATTCAGGATATTGTCGAATGCTTTTTGATACATTAACCGATGTTCGGGGGCGATGATTTTATAGCTATCCTTCAATTTGATATCCTTATCGAAAAACATTGACTCTCCGGCCGAAGTAGATATTCCTGTTTTATGGTCGTATTCCCAGATGATCATATTCGTGATCTGGAGCAGCAGGTCTCGTTGCTGTTTATTCTCTATTAACTCCTGCACCTTGTTTTTCTGGTCGGTAATATCTTTCTGGGTACCAATCAAACGGTCTATTTTTCCGTTTTCTCCGCGTATCCCCATCGAGTAGATCTCATACCAGCGGATTTGGCCGTCGGGAGTAACGAGACGGAATTGTTCGCAACTCTGTTCGTGTACCTCTTCGACAATATCGGTAACGAGTTTAACATGCCTTTTCCGGTCTTCCGGAACTAATTGGTTGGTGACATCCCGTAATCTCATGCCGGGTTGAGGCACTGTGTTTTCATCGGCCAGGTCGAATGAGTCGGTATTGGGGAGGTATGACCAGACGGATAGTCCACCTGCCTTCAGAGCCATCGCCAGTTTATTTTTCTGCTCGATCGTCTCATGCTGGGCCTGTATTCGTTCGGTCATATTACGGAAGATGCCGAATGTGTAATCCTCTTCAAAAGGGATTATATATCCTTCGGCATAGCCTGTGTGCCCTTCGTTCTCTACTTCGTAATGAATTATATTCGGTTTACGTGTTTTTATTGTATCCAGGAATGCATTCAGCAGTTCAGCCCCTGAGCCTCCTCTCAAATTCTTATAACGAAACAACTCTTGTATCGTCTGTCCCTTTTGCTGTTGAGGCGTAAGGGACAGAGATATTTCAGGCTGGTAATTGAGTAAATCCTCGATTACACCCTCTTTGTTTACTATTAAAACCGTATCGGGAAGCAGTTTCAGAAACTGCTTCATCCCTGTCAGAGCATTTTTGTCGTTTGCCATAGCCTATAAATTTCGGGAGGTCTATAACTGGCAAAATTAAATATATTCCTGGTTTTAATTGTATGAATAGAATAAATAAATCAAGGATAATGCTTATTATTGTTGATTTACTAACTTCAGGCTGTAGTTGAGTTCCGACTCTGCTTTAGTAAAATCGTCTCCCAAAAGAGTCAGTGTAGAGTCATTTTCACAAAGAAAATTCATCACTTCGTCTCCATTATCGGATACCAGTTGCCATATAGTTGCATTGTCGTCTCCTGGCATCCCTTTGAGTGTGAGACGTTTCCCGTTAGTAACGAATGTAGCGTCTTTGCCGTCTTCCGCTTCCAGATATGTTTGTGAAAGAGAGAAAGTGCCGTCCCCGCTATGCTTCCGGCTACGGATAGTCAGGTCGTAACGGATACCCGGACAGTCGGCGCAGGGAAGCAGACCTTCATAAGTAAGCGTCTGCATAGCTCCCAGGGAGTTGTCTGCTTCCGCTTTATCCTGACGGTAGATTTCAGTTTGACGCTGGCTGATAGTCCATACGCCGTCTACCATACGTACGTTTTTTGTATCATCGTCTTCTACATTCCAGGCATAACCTCCGGCTGGCAGTGAACGGCGGTCGAGTACTTCACTCGGAGCGCCGGTAGAGAAGAATAATTCGGCTTTCAGCGAGTCCGGACTGAATACGAGGTAAGCAGACGATTTACCGTCTGTTGCTTCCAGGCGTGTTCCCGACTCGAAAAGGCGTATGCAGTTTTGTTGTACTTCCGACCAGGTATAGCCGGCAGAGGCAATACAGCCGTGTTCGTCTTTATCATTTCCAACCATTTCGGCAGATTCGTTTTCTGACTGTGGTTCTTGTTGTGCTTTCTTTTGTCCGCAGGCAGAAAGCAATCCTGCACAAAGAATAAAGGCAGCCAGCATGTGCCTGTTGTTTGTTTTTTTCATCGGAATGAATGTCTTTAATTTGTTTATAAACGGAGATCTATACTAGTGTATGAAACAAAGATAAGTTATTTTTTGTTCCTTTGTGGTTTGAATAAAAAAGATTAAGCCTGTAAGGAATGAGAATATCCGTACTTATCGTTGCACTCTTGACGATTATCTGTTTGTCGCCACTGAAAGCTCAGCATGAGGTGTCTGTACCCGATAGCCTGAAACAAAAGATGCCGGTTATCGAATATAAATTTAATCCGAAACACCTGATTCTCCCGGCTTCTCTGATCACCGTCGGAGCAGTCGGAACAGCTATCGACGGGATGAATGATTTCCATCTTTTCTCCAGGAAAAGCGATGTGAAGAAGATTCGTGTGGACGATTATCTGGAATGGGGGATGTTGGGATGGGTTTTCGTCTGCGACCTGATGGGGAAGGAGAAGCATAACTGGGTAGACCAGCTCTTTCTGGTGACTATGGCGGAAGGTATGAATGCCGTTATGACCCGTGCCCTGAAATATTCCATCAATGAGACCCGTCCTGACGGAGGGCCTTATTCGTTTCCTTCCGGTCATACGGCCAATGCTTTTCTGGGGGCTCACATGGCTTATAAAGAGTTTAAGGACAGTAGTCCGGTACTGGCTTATTCGGGATATGCGATCGCTTTGTTTGTCGCCGGTTCGCGGTTGTATAATAACCGCCATTGGGTGGCCGATGTCGTGGCGGGAGCCGGTTTCGGTATTCTTTCCGTCGAATTATCCTATCTGGCTTATTTCCCCCTCCGTAACGCCATAGCCCGCAAAATAAATCGTAAGTCAGCTAAAAACATGGTGATCGCCCCGACCTTCAACGAACAGGGGGGAGGAGTTTATTTTTCTTATTCGTTTTAATAATACCTAAACCCCTCCGCTTATTCGTTTTGTATTTATCTATAATTTATTTAGGATCTGTTTTATGACATTCTGCAGTGACAAGAACTTTATTTATTTGTTCTGTCGGATACTTGATCCGGAATATTTCGGTAAGATCCTGGCATATATAGTGTGAATAAATTAGAGAAGCAGGCTCATATTTTTCAAAAGTGAAATTGTATTTTAGATGATTATCGATATATATGCTTAAATCATTACCATTATCTTTGAATGTCCCGGTTATGGTGTCAACATCCGCTCTATTAGTATATTTGACAGACCCTACATTCATTGTTGTATATGTAAGTTCAAACTTGTCTAAAAGCCGAACGGCATACGAGGACTCTAACTCTTCCTGAATTGTGTTTCTCAGATTTCCATTTTCTATATCTATCTGGTATGTAGGAGGCTCTAATACCTGAATCTCGGAGTTGAGTGATTGGATATCTATATAGAATATGAAATTGAAAGAGTCAGACAGTATACCCGCTGTAACAAAATCGACTTGTTTAGTCGTAACCATATATCCGACATTACCTTTATCAGCTATATTAATAGCAGAGTTGTCTTCAGCTAATACATTCCACTCTATGGCGGATTTCATATATATTGCAATAGTATCACCTACCTTTAATTCTATTGTATCGTTTTCTTCAAGAGGATTTATAGTCGAGAACCTATAATTGGTATAATATATATCGGGTATATCATATATCTCCGTACCATCGTCCTCTTCTTTATCTCCACAGCTGACTGCTCCGTACAAAATGCACAGTAACAATACGATAATATTACCTGGCTTATTTAGAATAAAAGAGAATAATGATAGATAAAAGGATTGTTTTTTCATGCTTGTATAATTTAAATTTTAGCGCAAGTTGCATTGTTTTTTCATGTTTGAAAAACAAAATCTTCGAGATGGGTATTATAATCTTTGAAAGCCTAAAATTCAACGGTAAACCAAATTTTATACTTTCAATGAATTCTGAATATATAGTTAATGGGGGTACATGTCAGATTTGGAGAATCTAATCAGGACAACCGCTTATTGATGGCCAGTAATTGTTCGATGTGTGTACGGTCGTTGCTGAGGCGGGGTATTTTGTGCTGTCCGCCTAGTTTACCCTTTTCTTTGAGCCATTCGTAAAAAGCTCCTTCATGAGCTATTGTGATTTCCAACGGTTGGAGAGATATTTCTTTGTAACGCTTGGCTTCATAATCGGAATTCAGTTCCTGCAGAGTCTTGTCCAGCAGGGATGCAAATTCGTCCAGCGAAGGCGGCATTGTTTCAAATTCGATGAACCATTGATGACGGCCTTTTGCCTTGTCCAGCATGAAGAGAGGGGCGGCTGTATATTCCTTCACTTTTGCTCCCGTCTGGATGCTTACCCGGCTGATCGCTTTATCGGCATTGTCTACCATTAGCTCTTCGCCGAAAGCGTTGATATAGTGTTTTGTTCTGCCCGAAATAATAAACTTATGAGGGAAAAGGGAGGTGAAACGAACCGTATCGCCGATCTGATAACGCCACAGTCCGCCGGATGTCGTTATTACCATCGCATAATTCTTTCCTGTCTCTACTGCTTCCAGGGGAAGAACCGTCGGGTTCTCCATACCCACTTCCGACATGGGGATAAATTCGTAGAAAACACCATAATCCTGCATCATCAGCAGACTCTGGTCTGCCGGATCATCCTGTATGCCGAAGAAACCTTCCGAGGCATTGTAAGTCTCCATATAATGCATCTTGTCCGAAGGAATCAGCGATTTGTATTGTTCCCGGTAAGGCTCGAAACTGATACCTCCGTGGAAAAATACTTCCAGATTGGGCCATACGTCACTCAGGTATTCCCGTCCGGTCTTCTTCAGGATCGACTTGATAAGCACCAGCATCCAGGAAGGGACACCCGACAGGCTGTTCACATCCTTATTCCAGGTACAGTCTACAATTGCTTTAATCTTGCTTTCCCATTCGTCCATCAGGATGATCTTTTTAGCCGGAACACGCATCAGGTTGACCAACGGGTTCAGGTTCTGTAGAAGAACAGCCGAGAGGTCGCCGCAATGGGACTTTTGATTGATGGGGGAGGGGCTGTGGCTTCCTCCGAGTATCAGGCCTTTTTTCGAGAAGAAGTGGCTTTCGGGATTGTTTCGGAGGTAGAGAGCCACTGTGTCGAAGCCACCTTGATAGTGGCAGCCGTGGAGCACCTCGCGGGTAACGGGTAGGAATTTGCTTTTATCGTTCGTGGTGCCGCTACTTTTAGCGTACCACTTGACGACCGAAGGCCACAGAATGTTCCTTTCTCCGTTTATCATCCGTGTCACATAAGGCTTGATATCGTCATAGAGCTGAAGCGGAACCCGCTCACAGAAGTCACTGTAGTTACGGATACTTTTGTAATCGTATGTCAGACCCCATTCCGTATTACGTGCGGTCTTCAACAGAGTGCGCAATTGCTTACGCTGGAGCAGGTCGGTGTCCTGCCCGTATTTCTCTATGTCCTTCTGCCGGTGACGGAAGAGTAGTGATATCGTATTTGTTAAAATATCCATGCTCCTTTTACTTTGTATAGGCTGCAAATGTAGGCATTCTCTTTTTATTTATATCTTTGTTGCATACATAATTAACAAAACAATGAAAATAGGAATCCTTTCTTCCGGAGGTGATTGTCCCGGTATAAACGCTACGATTCGCGGTGTAGGTAAAACAGCCATCATGCATTATGGCATGGAAGTAATAGGTATCCATAGTGGTTTTGTAGGACTGCTGAACAAAGATATTCAATCGTTCGACGAACGAAGCCTTTCAGGTATCCTTAATCTGGGCGGAACGATTTTGGGAACATCCCGCGAGAAACCTTTCCGCAAACTACTCGCTTCGGGCGAAAGCGAAAAGCCTCAGATCATTATACAGAATTATGAAGAATTAGGATTAGACTGCCTTGTCTGTATCGGAGGAAACGGTACGCAGAAAACAGCGGGTATGCTCTCTGCCCTGGGACTGAACGTTATAGGTGTTCCCAAAACGATCGATAACGATGTGTGGGGTACTGATATCACTTTTGGTTTCGATACAGCTGTTAACATTGCTACAGAAGCGATCGACCGCCTGCACTCGACCGCCAGTTCGCATAAACGTGTAATGGTGGTGGAAGTGATGGGACATCATGCCGGATGGATTGCCTTATATGCCGGAATGGCCGGGGGAGCGGATGTTATCCTGTTGCCCGAACTCGGTTATGATATCGACCGGGTGAATGAAGCTATCCTCGACCGTGCCCGCCGTGGTAAGCCCTATTCAATTGTTGTCGTTGCCGAAGGAGTGGAGACACCCGATAAGAAACGCCCGTCCGATTATATCACCCGCACGATAGAAGCGGCTACCGGTATCGAATGCCGTGATACCGTATTAGGCTATATCCAGCGCGGTGGCAACCCTTCGCCATTCGACCGTAACCTGGCCACCCGCTTGGGAGGACATGCCACGGAATTGATTGCAAACCGCCAATTCGGACGTATGGTGTGTATGAAAGGGGATAAAGTGGAATCGATCGCCCTATCGGAAGTGGCAGGCAAATTGAAAGTGGTCACGCCGGAGCAGGATCTGATCGTTCAGGGAGAAAGAATGGGGATTTCGTTCGGTAAGTAATTACCGGACTTCTTCATTGATGGTGGCATCAATGCATGCTGTCTTGTTGATTGTTGTCGGTTCAGAAGATGTCTGTTCCGCAGAAGACTCTTCTTCCGGCAGATCCTCAAACTCATGTGCAGCGGTATTTTCTCCCGTCTGTTTCTTTTTCAGGTCGGAGATAAACTGCTGGAAAGTTTTGTCGGTACGCAGCTTTTTGATAGCCATCTTGGCGGCATTCTGCTGGGATTCTTTTTTGGAATAACCGATACCGACGCCGATCTGCATGTCGGCTAATGTTACGCCTGTCTGGAATACCGGATTACCGTCATTATCGGAAAACGACTCGATCAGGTCGAATGTTATTTCCAGCTTATTCTTCTGGCTCCATTCTATCAGGCTCGATTTGAAGTTGACCTCTTTGCGGGCAATATTATCCAGGTCGATATACCTCTTGATGATCACATCATTGATGAAACGGTAACAGGCACGATATCCCTGATCCAGGTAGATTGCCCCGATCAGCGCTTCCAATGCATTTCCGTACATGTGATTATTGTGTGAACTCAGTTTAGCCGAGTAAACGACCATTTTGTCGAGACCGAGTTCGACCGCCACGCGGTTGAGCGTTTCGCGTTGTACGATCTTCGAACGGGTATTGGTCAGGAAACCTTCCCGTTTGTTTTGGAAATGTTTATACACAATGTCTGCTACGATAGCATCCAATACGGCATCACCCAAAAACTCCAATCGTTCGTTATTCAACCATTTACCATCACTATCTTCTACAGAGGAAGATTTATGAAGGAAGGCTTGTTCATAAACATGGATGTTGTCGGGGTAAAATCCCAGTATCTTATATAAAGAAGAATAAGGCTCCTTATTCTTATGTTTCAGGAGCCTTATCTTTTTGTATAGTTGTGTAAACACGTTACTTCACAAATTTTTTAACAATAGCACAAGCATTATGACCACCGAATCCAAAAGTATTGGATAGTGCTGCCTGTATTTCTCTTTTTTGAGCTTTATTGAATGTAAAATTCAGTTTGTAGTCTATTTCAGGGTCATCGTCGCCATCTGCATGGTTGATTGTCGGAGGAATGATTCCATCTTTGATCGCCATGATGCACAACATTGCTTCGATAGCTCCGGCTGCACCTAACAAATGACCTGTCATTGACTTCGTTGAACTGATATTCAGCTTGTAAGCATGATCTCCGAAAACGTCTTTGATCGCTTTTACTTCTGAAACGTCTCCTACCGGAGTAGATGTTCCGTGAACGTTGATATAGTCGATATCTTCCGGAGCCATTTCTGCATCTTCCAGTGCATTACGCATCACTAACTTGGCACCTAATCCTTCAGGATGAGACGCTGTCAGATGGTATGCATCGGCAGACATTCCTGTTCCGGCAATCTCGGCATATATTTTAGCACCGCGAGCCAAAGCGTGTTCCATTTCTTCCAAAATCAAACAAGCTCCACCTTCTCCCATGACGAAACCGTCGCGACTTGCGCTGAATGGACGAGAAGCTGTCTCGGGCGAATCGTTACGGGTTGACAGCGCATTCATCGAGTTGAACCCACCGACACCTGAATCTGCAATAGCAGCTTCCGCACCACCTGTTACGATCACATTGGCTTTACCCAAACGGATATAGTTGAATGCGTCAGCGATCGCGTTGGTAGAAGAGGCACAAGCCGACACTGTTGCAAAGTTAGGACCATGAAATCCATAAAGCATGGAGATATGTCCGGCTGCAATATCCGAGATCATCTTCGGGATGAAGAACGGATTGAATTTCGGGCCGATCGTATCTTTGGTTTTCGCATATCCTAAAACTTCTTCGTCAAATGTCTTGATACCGCCGATACCTGAAGCAAAAATAACACCGATACGGTTCTTGTCCTCATTGTCCAAGTCCATAGCAGCGTCTTCGATTGCCTGTTTTGCGGCATTTATTGCAAATAAACTATAACGGTCACACTTGCGGGCTTCCTTGCGATCCATTACTGACAACGGATCGAAACCTTTAACTTCGCATGCAAATTGTGTCTTGAATTTGGATGCATCAAACTGTGTAATAGGGCCGGCTCCACTCTTCCCATTGATAATACCCTCCCATGTTTCTGCGAGGGTATTACCAAGAGGAGTAATGGCACCAAGACCTGTTACTACAACTCTTTTTAATTCCATACCTTTAATTAAAAGGATTGATTACTTCGCGTTAGCTTCGATATAAGCAACTGCGTCGCCTACTGTTGTAATCTTTTCTGCCTGATCATCAGGAATTGAGATACCGAATTCTTTTTCGAATTCCATAATCAATTCTACAGTGTCAAGAGAGTCTGCTCCTAAATCATTAGTAAAGCTTGCTTCGTTTGTAACTTCTGTTTCTTCAACACTTAACTTGTCAACGATGATAGCCTTTACTCTAGATGCAACTTCAGACATAACTTTTTCAATTTAGATTAATAAATACGAATATACTTTTTAAATTTGCAGTGCAAAGAAAAGAATTTTTTATGTTACAAAACAAATTTAATGCACTAAAAATGCGGAAAACTGCACATTTTTTCTTTTCGTGTGCACTAAAACATAGGAAAATATGAAAAACGTAGCAATTTTTGCCTCCGGCTCGGGTACAAACGCCGAGAATATCGCCCGATATTTCTCTAAAAGTGAAACCGTTAAAGTGGCGGTTGTTTTGTCGAATAACAAAAATGTAGGGGTCCATGCCCGTGTCAATAATCTGGGAATACCCTCCTTTGTATTCTCCCGTGAGGAGTTTGTGGAAGGTACGCCCGTTTTGGCGAAATTAGCGGAATATCAGGCCGACCTGATCGTTTTGGCTGGTTTTATGAATAAAATATCGGATGCATTGCTGAAGGCTTATCCGGGGAAGATCATTAATATCCATCCGGCCCTATTGCCGAAACATGGGGGAAAGGGTATGTATGGCATGCATGTGCACGAAGCGGTAGTGGCTGCCGGCGACAAGGAGTCGGGTATCACCATACATTATATCAATGAGAATTACGATGAGGGGGATATTATTTTCCAGGCCAAATGTGAGGTGTTGCCTACCGACTCGCCCGATGCAGTAGCCACAAAGGTGCATAAACTCGAATATGCCCATTATCCGCATGTAATTGAAGAGGTATTAAAGAAGATTTAATAAAAAAGAGTGCACCCCGGACTGATGAAGATCCGGGCGGTGCACTCTTCTGGAAACCAGTATTAATTCCGCTTAGCGAATGATCATTTTAGCGGTATAATTACCGATGCGGACGATATAGAAACCGGCCTGCAACTGCACGGTCTTATCGCCTGCTACCTGCAACTGTTCTAGACTTGAATGTTTTCGATGTGTGGATTATAATGCCTTTATCTCCTCAACCGACAATCCTGTACATTTTGCAATGTCGGTAGTCTCTATACCCATACGTTTCATATTAACTGCCGTCTGACGTAAGGCTTCCGCTTTACCTTCTGCAAGGCCTTCGATCCGGCCCTCCCATTTGGCGGTGTCGAGGACATCGTTCTGGATCATGATTACATTCAGGTGCTCGTCATAAGCATGCCGCTCCTGCGAGGACATGGAGTAGTACTTTAGTTTCTCGCGGGCTTCACGAAGGCCGGGTGTTGTCGTATCGGGACGGATCGTACCGTCTTTCAGGTATTTGATCCATTCGTCCAAAGGCGTTGTGGCTACTTTATCGAACTCGTTTACACGGATCAGAATGTATTCAGGGAAGATCTCTGCAGGCAGGCGGGTGATGACTGCATCGCGGTCGCGCATGTTGATACGCAGACGGTCGCCTGTATGCACACCGGTGAAATGATTCTGTCCGTGGTAGAAATAATCCGTACCTACACCGAGATCGAAGTAAATAATGCTGATGGAGTAGACTTTCTTTACCTTTTGATAACCTTCACCCAGCGAGATATGCTCGGTGATGGCTTTGGCCACGCCGTAGAGGATACGTTCGAGATAATGTACTTCGCGGGTGTTCTGGATTTCGACGATGATGATCTCGCCTTTGCTGTTCAATGCTTTGATGTCTACACGGTTGAACTTGTCGCTGGCACTTTCCTGGTTGCTTTCGCTTTCGAGGATTTCAAGGATACGAACCTCTTCCCTAAGCACGACTGTCAGGAAACCGTTAAGCACATCGAAGTTGGCCTTCTGGCGCAACAAACGCTTGATGGCCCAATCGAAGCGGATATACCGGTCTTGCAACTCTTTTCTTTCATTCTCTGCCATGACTTTAGGATCTAAATTTTTCATAATTAAGTGTTTTATGTGTTACGTAATTCACAAAGATACATATATTAATGGATGAACAGACAGAACCGGTTCGCTTTTTTCCTATTATATTAACTATCCTGTAACAGTCAAGTGATTTTGATTAATGAAACGGACTGTACTGTAAGTGCTTGCTCTTCAGGAGAGAAAATTCTTATATATTATGATACTTGAGTGCCACAATACATGATACTTGAGTGTCATAATATATGAGAATGCAGTATCACAATATATGATACTGTGATAAGATACAGGATAAAAACAGAGTCCGGTAGCGTTGTAAGGATGGGTATATCCTATTTCTGGACAAGACAGTTAACAGTTGGTGATAGATGAGTGATAGTTAAGTGATAGTTGAAAAAAGCAACTATCACTCTCATATCCCTTGATTATAATAGTATCAAGAAGGTTCGTGATAGTGTGATAGTTGCTTTTCAATATGTGTATAGTAAAATTAGAAACTCATATTCAACTGCATCACGTAAGTACGCGGTGCACATACCAGCATCGGGCGGGTACAATATTCTTTATTGAATAAGTTGTTTACGGAGAACTGGAAAAGGATATCTTTTGTGATTTTCACACCTGCGCGCAAGTCGACCACGCAATAATCCGTGTTCTTTTCTTTCCAGTAAGAGTTTAATGTCTCTCCGCCGATATTGCCATACAGGAACTGGCGGATATATTCCATTACATCCGGTTGATCCTTTTCGCGTTCATCTACCATCAGATAGTCCACTGCCAGCATTTTGCTTTTCCAGGTGACGTTCAGACCGAGGTTCAGACGTTTCCATTCAAAATCGACAACTCCTTTTACCGTATGTTTCTGGCGGTATTTTAAATATTTGGAGTCGTTTGATTTCTCTTTGGCACGGAGCGGGTCGTTGTATTGTGCTTCGATCTCGTTCTTTTCTTTATAGTCGGCATCTTCCGGTTCGATAAATACATATCCCAGATTGTAGGTTAAGCGCGTGTCGGGGTTGAAGTTATAAGCACCGGTCGTGCTTACTTCCGCACCGTAGATGCGTGCTTTCGATACATTATAGAACTGTGCTCCGATACCCGGCATCTGGCCTTGGGCAAGGATACCCAGGATCTCTTTCGTGCTGTTGGCATAGGCAAATGTATTGGGGTCGAAGAATCCGAAGCGGAACTCGATCATATCGGTATACTGGGTATAGAAACCGGCTACATCGAAGAAGCCTTGCAGATTTCCCAGTTTATAGCCTTGCTTGATACCTAATTCAGCGTTGACTCCCTTTTCCGGCTGTACATCGTTGTTCGGGAATACACCGACTCCGCCGATATCCTTGCGGGCATATTTCTCGGTCAGAGACGGATAGCGGTAACCTTGCCCGAAGCTGGCACGGATAAAGCTGTAATCGGCCAACTGATAATTCAGACCGGCACGGAAGATTGGCTTAACCGGTACTTTTGCACCGAATATCTTGGTATCAGCTTCACGCAGGTAGTCGTCTACACGGTAGTATTCGGCACGCATACCGGCCGATACGCTCAGGCGGTCGAAGAAACGCTGGTCGTACTGGAAGAAGAGGGCGGCATTGTCGCTGTCATGGTTACCGGTGGTGACGGATGTGCTGCGCATGTGCTCGTAAGTGGCACCCGCAGTGATCTGTGTTCCGTTGTCCCATTTCTTATTGAACTGGTAGTCTATATAATAGGTATAGTTCTTATCGATGCTGACCGGATCGGATTTCGGTTCGATCGCATTCGATAACCACGGGATCAGGTCGGATGTGCTGCTCGGAATACCGCGTTTCATCACCCACGAGAGCAGGTCGGCATAATCGGCCGTAGTTGCTGTCGGGAAGATCTGGCCCAGCATACCGGTCGCTCCGTTCACCAGTCCGTTCACATCGCCTTGCAGTGCCGGCTGGATGAGCGGGTAGAGCATGCTGTAATCGCCATTTTGTACGTTCTGCACAATCCCTGTAATGGCATTGACGTCCGTTCCCATATTTCCGAGAATTTCAGTGATCGACTTGCCTTTGTTGGAACCGTCTGCAATGTTGTCGCCACGATAATAGAAACGGGCTTTGATCTTATGTGACGTATTATTGGACGGGTTCGTGAAGTTAAAGAACGGGTCGATATAGAATGTATTCGCTTCGCGTCCCATATTGGCGATAGGCGATGGCTCATAAGCATCTTTCGGTGAACGCCAGAGGAAGAAGTCGGCATATTTATCGCTCATGAAATTGACGTTGAAACCATAGTTTACCAACAGGCCGTTCGTCATAGGCTGATGATAAGTCAGGTTACCACCGGCACGGAAACGTTTGTTATAGCCCTGCTCCTTGTATCCTTCGTCGGTAAACATATTCAGTCCGGCCGATACGTCGAAATTCCCGATACGGCGGGCATGGGAGAAGTCTATCCCTTCGTATATCGGGTTGCGGATACCGGAGAATACATTCTTACGCAGGAAAGGTTCCACTTCATATTTACCTTCTTTCCAGAACGATTTGTCGCTCCAACGGTATTCTTCGTTATCAGGATCGCCGTAAATACCCAGATAAGTACGCAGGGTGGTTACCGGTGTCAGGCTGGGGCGTTTTGTCCGGATATTGATCACCCCATTCAAGGCCGACGAGCCGTAAAGAACCGATGAAGCTCCTTTCATCACCTCTACCTGTTCGATGTTTTCAAGCGGGACGATATTCCAGTTGATAATACCCGTACCGGAAGTAAGGGCGCTCATCCCGTCTATCAGAACGAGGCTTCGCGAACCGACACCGTATGTCCAGCCGTTACCGCCACGGATAGATGGCTGTTTGTCGTTGATATCTACACCCGGCATCGTATTCAGCGTTGCGCTCAGGTCGGTCGGTGCCTGTTTGGTGATATCTTCCGCCTTCAGAAGATCCATTGAAACGGTTACGTTGCTCAGCTTCTGCTCAAAGCGTCCGGCACTGACTACTACGTCGCCCAGCAGATTCGCTTTGATACGCATCCGGATATCCCGGGTTTTCGTTTCGTTCCGGTTGATCACTACCGGCACCATTTCGTTCTCATATCCTATATAACTGAACAACAAGTCGACGCCACCTTCCGGCAGGCTGATCTGATAAAAACCGTCGGCATTCGAGACGGTTCCGTCTGTTTCCCCGCTCAGTCTTTTATAAGTAATATTGACACCGGCCAGCGGTTCGTTTGTCTCCTGATCGTAAATATGTCCTTTCATTATCTGCCCGAATGCAGGCCCGGCCAGAAAGGTTAGTAGGAATGCTATTACATATAACTTTTTCATTTCTATCGTTTTTATTTGTTATAATGTCTGTTTTTCTTTGGTCAGCATCATACCCAGTTCGAGTGTCTGGGTTTGTTGCAGGCTTCCGCTCAATAGGTCGAGTAAGGTACCGATCATCGGCCCCATCGGGCCGTTCAGGATTTCTTCCGGAAGAAGTCCTTTTACTAAAGAAAGCAGGGGAATGAACGCCTCTATTTCTTCCTTGTCGAGGTACAGGTAAATGTCTCCCTTGTAGGCAATCATATTGCCCATGCTGTTGGTGGGCGTTTCCGAGTTTTTACGGATGTTCATCTTGATACCTGTCGTACTCCATTTATTGAGCTGCTGATAAACAGCGGCGATAAGTGCCATGTCTAACCTGTCGTCCGCCTTGGTCTTGTTCTGCTGGATCTGGAAGAGGATCATGTCGATATTAGGCACGATGTAAAGCTCTGAATCGTCTTTTACATAATAAGAAGCCAGGTTGATCGGAGAGGAGATCCATTCGCTGTCTTTTCTGTCGGGAACTGCATTGATCAGGTCGCCGATCGCTTTCCCTTCCGGCATAGTGGCATACCTGGCTGTGATATTCCCATCCGGATTGAAAGTGACGTTATTTATAAACCACGTGATCAGGTTGCTCAGCATACCTTCCAGCATGGGAGCGGCCTGTGCCAGTATCAGGTTGTCGGTTACCAGATGGAAAGAATAATGACGTAAGGTGTAGTTTCCCAGCACCGGGTCTTTCTCTTCGGTGACAGCGGTTTGCACCGGATACCAGGTCTTGTTGGATGTCAGCTGGTTGCTTGCGATTTTCACATCAGTCAGGTCCAGTGTCATTTTTCCCTTCTCCACTTTCCCTTTGTAGGCGAAGGTTGTTCCATTGGTTCCGGTTCCGTTCCCGGCAAAAGAATAGCCGTTGGTCTCGGAAGTGAGTGCTACATTCTCCAGCGGGGTAGCAGTTTCTCCCGGTAAGACACCGTGTAAGGTAATGTTGGCTGTGTTGTCATTAGTCATTTTAAAAGCGACATCCTTACCGATGAACTCTCGTCCGCTGTAAGTCAGGATCAGTGCGTCGCCACCCTCGGGTGCGCTCAACTTGTTAGAATAGGTTCCGTTCATTTCGGGTCCATCATAATCATCATTGTCATCGCAGGCGGTAAGTAGGGCGACCATACAGATGGCATAAAGAAAGTTGCGCAATAAATACTTGTTCATTTACTTTTCTTTTTATTGTTTAATATAATGATGTTACAAAGTACCGACATAACTTTAAATCAAACAATAGCTATCTTTCGGAATCAATATTCTATTCTTAAGAAATGACCTTTTATTCTTGTATAACTATCTGTATATTAATATATGCCAATGAGATATTATTAATAATAGAATATCGAATGTGAAAAATGGAGATTGACGGATATATTTATAAGTACGTTCTTTGTTCTCATTATGTTAATGAGTCTATTATTAGGTTTTTTAGCCTTTTTGGTTCGCATGCTCTTTAAACGGAAAGCGGCAAGTAAAAAGGTAAGTGAGGGATACGAAGTGAAAGAACAGTGTCTCGTGGATGACAGTGAAGGCAAAGAAGTCTGAATTGTTGTGGAAAAACTACATGTAAAATATTGAACGGATGAGAATATTATTAGTAACAAGAGGATCGCAGGGGGATGTATTGCCCTATCTGGCTATTGCCCGTGAACTGGTTGAGCGCGGCCATGAAGTAACAATGAATCTTCCCCATGTCTTTGAGGAGATGGCAAAAAAATATCCTGTGAAAGTGGTTTTGCAGGACTTCGACAATATAGGCGGAATGATGGCCGATGCCGCAGAGAATAAGCAAAGTTTTAAACGGATCGTCGAATGGACGCGCGATGCGATAGACAAGCAGTTCGTGCAGGTCGTACCGCTTCTGGAACAAAACGATGTGTTGGTTGCCGCCAATACCGAATTTGCGGCAACCGGCATTGCGGAATATTGTAAAAAGCCGTTTATCCGTACGGCGTTCGCTCCTTTCCTGCCCGGGGAGAAGATGCCGCCGCCCGCTTTCCCATATCCGAAACCCAATCCTATCTTCACGCCTAAGTTGCTTTGGCTGATGATGAACCGTGTATCCAATTATATGGTGAAAGACACAATCAACAAGAACCGTGCGAAATATGGTCTGGCTCCTATCAAGAACTTCGGACAGGATGCCGCGAAGAATAGTGATAACTTCCTGTTGTATAGCCAATACCTGGGACATACCGATCCGGTTTGGGATGAACGTTTCCGTTGGAATATCGGTGGCTATTGCTTTAATGATACTTTCGAGTATGATGAAGAGGCCTATCAGGAACTGATGGCGTTTATAAACAAAGACAAGGCACCGGTTATCTTCTTCACTCTAGGCAGTTGTACGACCAATGACCGCGAACGTTTCTGCGGGATGCTGGCCCGTATCTGTGAACGGAAGAAATACCGCCTGGTGGTCGGTTCGGGTTGGGCAAAGACCGGAGCTTCGTTACAGGGAAGCGAGCAACTCTTCCTGATGGACAAGCCGATCCCTCATCATTTGATCTTCCCCCATTGCGATGCTGTTATCCATCACGGAGGAAGCGGAACGACACATAGCGTGGCACGTGCAGGAGTTCCTCAACTGATCACTCCTTTATTGCTCGACCAGCCTTATTGGGCTTACCGGGTGCAGGTTCTGGGATTAGGCCCGGCAAGGGTAAAGATCGCAAAGGTTTCGGAAGAAGAGTTGGAAGAAAAGATGAGCGACTTGGTTACTAATCCGGATTATAAAAAGAATGCAGCCGCTGTCGCTGAACAGATAAAGAGCGAAAAAGGTATAGAGAAACTATGTGATTACATAGAGTCTCTGGCGTGATGAATCCGGCTTGTATTTCGTCTTTTTTACCGCAGTTTATTTCTGTTAAAATGCGGCCCGCCTTTTGCCATGAAGAAAAGTGTCGATAAGACTGTCAGGCAGGCGCCGAAAAGATAGGCGTAATTGAACCCGCCGAAGGTTTGCGCAATGCTTCCCCCAATCATCAAGCCGATACCGATACCTACGTCCCAGCTTGTCAGGTAAGTGGAGGTAGCCGTTCCGCGCTGACTGTTGGGGGCAAGGTTCACGAACAAGGTGTTGAAGGCCGGAAACATCGTTCCGAAAGCGACTCCCTGCGACAAGGCGATCCCGATAAATAAATAGGAGGTGAATACCGGGTTCCATTTCATCAATGTTTCGAGTGACGCCAGTGCGAAAAAGCTGGCACATGCCAGGAACATTCCCAACAGGATAACCAGCGTGATACGCCCTTTATCCACCTGTCGCCCGGAGAACAGGCGTGATACCGCCAGCCCGATCGCCATAAAGGTGAAGTAAAGTCCGGAATGTACGGAAATACCGATCTCGTCGGCATACATCGCCACATAAGTAGTCGTCATGCCGTAAGGGATGGAAAGCAATAATAAGGAAATCCCGGCCCAAAGCCCTTTCACCAGGAAGAAACGGTCGAGCGAGATCGGTTCCTTCTTGACCGGCTGCTTGTAAGGTGTTTTTACCAGATAAGCCATAATGAATCCCAGGAAGCAGGAAATAAGCGAGCAGGAGAAGATCACCTCATAACTGAAACTTTCGTGCATGAATAATCCGATCATCGGCCCGAAACTCATTGCCAGGTTGTTTGCCATCCCGTAATATCCAAGCCCTTCGCCACGTCGGGAAGAGGGGAGGATGTCGATCACGATCGTATTACCGGAAACTGTCACCATACCGAAAGCAAACCCATGCAGGATACGCAGCACAATGAATATACTCAACAGGCTAGCCACCATATATCCGGCAAATATGACCATAAAGATACCATAAGCCAGCAGGTATAACGGCCGGCGTGCAAACGTATCCAGTAAATAACCCGAGAACGGCCGGATACAAAGGCAGGCGATCGTATAGCAGGACAGGATAAACCCGATCATCGACTTATCCGTCATAAACCGTTCCTGCAGGTAGAAAGGCAGGATCGGAAGTATCAGGTAAAAAGCAAAGAACAGCAGGAAATTTGCTGTCAATATGTAGCAAAAACCGGGTGATAATAACTTGTCTTTCGTCATTGTTGTGAGTCGTTGGATTAATTACCGTATGTATCGAAATAAAATACTGAAGTTACCGGAAACCCAACTGATCGAAAAGTTTCCGCTCTTCTGCAGTTGCATTCTTTATTGTATAAGCTGCAAACTCCCGTGGGTGCTGATAATTTGCCCGGAACCATTCAAACTTATCCGGCGTTTCCCGTAGCATTTGATCTATGGCAAGCGGGTTGAAGCTCCTGAGAACGGCATATTCGATACGTTGATCCGCCACACCATCCAGGTCGATAACCGGATCGGTCGGGCCTGGCGGGATCACTTCTCCCAACTTCTCTATTTTTACGTTGAAAAAATGTTCGATATTTTCGAGGCAGGTACGGGTACCGTTTGCCTTACCGTCGGCAGAGAAACCTGCAATGTGCGGAGTCGCGATGGACACACGGTCAAGCAGTTCGCGATCGATTGCCGGTTCGTTTTCCCAGCAGTCTATAATGGCTTCGCTGATCTGTCCGGATTTCAATGCTGCGAGAAGTGCTCCCGTATCGTGTACGGCTCCTCTTGAGGCATTTACAAACCAGGGTTTCTTCCGGGTTTTACCGAAAAAATCTTCATTAGCCAGATGACGTGTCATGAAGCGTCCTTCTTTGGTTAGAGGCGTATGGAAACTGATGATATCAGACTCTTGGGCGATTGTATCCAAAGAAACGAAACCTTTGCTTCCTTCTGCTTCGGCACGCGGCGGGTCATTGCGTAAAACATGCAGTCCGTAAGCTGTACAGAGCTTTTCGAGCTCTTTCCCCACATGGCCGACACCGACTATCCCGATTGTTTTTCCCTGTAATGATTCTTTTCTGCGGAGTGCTACCGTGATTAGCGATGCCAATACGTATTGGGCAACCGATACCGCATTACACCCTGGAGCATTTTTCCATGTGATACCGGCTTCGTCGCAATATTTTGTATCGATATGATCGAAACCGATGGTTGCTGTGGTAATCAGTTTTACCCGGCTGCCTTCCAGCAGCTCGCGTGTACATTTATCTATACTGCGAACGATCAGTGCATCTGCATCATGGATATTTCCGGGAGTGAATTCTTTTGAATTGAGGTATTTAACCTCTGCAATCGGTTCTGCTATTCCCTTTAGATAAGGGACGGTGTTATCTGCTATTATCTTCATTTTGCCTTTGTATTAACTGCTGTGATAAAAGAGAAATCCTATTGTTTTATCTGTGTGCAAAGGTAGTGCTTTCTTTTATAAGGAAGAGGAATGAGGGTGATTAATGTATTTATTGCAGAATCAAGTTGGGTAGTAGGGGTGTTAGTTCTGGTAGGACTCTGTCAAATCATAGTCTTGATGGCAAATATATTAAATTTATACTTAAACCATCAAATAAATATTAATAAATTACAAATAAAAGTCTTTTTCTTTCAAAGACAAAGCAATCAAAGGCTAAAAATTGAGTAAAAAAGATACCGTTATTCTACAACACAGAAACATAAGAGGCTTATATCGCACAGAAACAGGCCCCTTACACTAAATAGCATGAGTTCTACCAGAACTCTGTTTGCTTTGAATTATCGGATTTTGTGTTTTGTAGATGAAAAAACTAGTGTTGATATTAATAAATGTGATTATGAAAAAAATCTTTTCAATTCTTTGCGCCATTTTGTTGTGTACTCAACTGGTGGTAGCGCAGGGTAAGCTGGTGAAGGGTGTCGTTACATCCTCGGAAGATGGTTTACCGATGATTGGTGTTGCGATCATGGACAAACAAACCATGAACGGAGTGACAACGAACGAGAATGGAGAGTTCTCTATTGAAGTGACTGCCCGCACTAAAGTTCTTCATGTCTCTTATCTGGGCTACAAAACCAAAGAAGTTCCTGTTGTTGGGAACAACCTGTCGATTCAGATGGAACCGGATGTGGTAGCCATCGATGAGGTTATGGTAGTTGCTTATGGTACCGGAAAGAAATCGACTTTTACGGGCTCGGCAACAGTGGTTAAGAAAGAATCTTTGGAAAAGATACGTGCATCTAACGTGACACAAGCATTGCAGGGGCAGAGTTCTGGTGTACAAGTTCTTAATAATAGCGGAGAGCCTGGGGCGGATGCCAAAATCATGATACGTGGTATCGGTTCAATGAATGCTTCCAGCGATCCGTTGTACGTCGTGGACGGAACAGCTTATAATGGTTATCTGAATGCGATTAATCCGGCTGATATTGAATCGATGACAGTTCTGAAAGATGCGTCTGCCACTGCTTTGTACGGTTCCCGTGCAGCGAATGGTGTTGTAATGATAACCACCCGTAAAGGAGCTTCGGAGAAAGGACAGATCAATTTCCGTTCTACCTGGGGATTTGCCAGTCTGGCTGTTGACCTGCCTCGTGAATTAACACCGGATGAGTTTTCTGTTTTAACATGGCGTTCTTTATATAATGGATATAAAGATTGGGGATATACAGAAGATGAATCAAGAAACTGGGCTTCTGCTTACCTGACTGGGGAGTTCGGTTGTAATCCTTATAATGTGGGCTCTCCTGTGGGGACGGATGGAAAAATGGATCCTAATGCAAAATTATTATATTCCGGGAATTGGCGGGATGAATTGTTTAGATCAGGGCTGCGTCAGGAATATACGATAGACTTTAGCGGTAAGTCCAAGAAAGCCGATTATTACTTATCTGCCGGTTATCTGAATGATAAAGGAGTATTTTCGATACAACGTTTCGAGCGTTATTCAACACGAGCCAGCTTCAATTATTCTGTTAACAAATGGTTGAAAGTCGGAACTAACATTAGTCTATCCCATAGTGTACGCGAAGGTTCTGCTAGTGCAAATACTGTATGGTTCCTTCGTACGATGCCTTCTGTTTATCCTATTTATGAAACAAACCAGACTACAGGGGAATATATTCTGGATAAAAATGGAAATCGTATTTATGACTATGGTGACTATCGTAAATCATGGCAGGGCTCGAATCCATTAGCTGATGATGAATATAATAATGCTCCATGGACACACGATGATGTTTCCAACCGGAGTTATTTTGAGATTACTTTCATGCCGGGTTTGAAATGGCGTACCAATCTGAGTGTAGATTTCTATCAATATAATTATGACGGATATGTAAATAGCCAATATGGGTATGCTGCCGGCTATAAGGGAGAAGCTTATAAAGAAAGCGATCGTAATTTCGCTTATACGGTTAATAACCTGCTGACTTATGAAAAGACTTTCGGCGATCATTCTTTATCGGTATTGCTGGGACAGGAAGCTTATTCCATGCAATTTAAGTATCTGTCTGCTTCCAAACGAGGCTTCCCTTTCCCCGGAGTGGAAGAGATCGGTTCGGCTGCAGTGATGAACAGTATGAATTCCTATAAGGATAATTATCGTTTATTGAGTTGGTTAAGTCGTGTAGAGTATGATTATAAAGATCGTTATTATGTTTCAGGAAGTTTCCGTACAGACGGTTCTTCCCGTTTCCATCCGGATAATCGTTGGGGTAGTTTTTGGTCTATAGGTGGTTCCTGGAGATTATCTAATGAAGAGTTTCTAAAACCTTATAGCGGTTGGTTGGATAATCTGAAGCTGAAAGCCAGTTATGGTGCCGTTGGTAATGATAATCTTGGTACATATTATGCTTATCAGGGCTTGTATCAAACCGGTATGAATAATTATACAGATCCGGGGGTTATGGTTAGTCGTTTGGCTAATAAGGATTTGAAATGGGAAAGTAATATGCAGTTGAATGTCGGATTGGAGTTCGCTTTATTTAATAAATTAAGCGGTAGTGTAGAATGGTTTAGCCGTAAATCTAAAGATTTGTTATTCTCATTGCCAATGGCTCCTTCTACCGGATTTAGCGGCATTGATCGTAATATCGGTGATGTGAAGAACCATGGTGTAGAGTTCTCTTTGAATTATGCCGCTATTTCAAATAAAAATTTCAAATGGTCGATCGACCTGAACGGGACATCTTATAAAAACCGTATTACTAAATTACCACAGGCGGAAATCAACTCCGGTGTATTCAAATGGAGGGAAGGAGAATCCCGTTATAATTTCTGGGGGATTGAATATGCCGGTGTAAATAAGGAAACCGGTAACGATCAATATTGGAAGAATATCTATGAAACGAATGAAAAAGGCGAGAAAGTTGTTAAAGAACGGGTTCTTACGGATGATTATAATGAAGTGACGAGCGATAGTCAGATGAAATACCTGGGAGATGCTATTCCTGCTTTATTCGGAGGAGTAACTAATAACTTCTCTTATAAAGGTATCGACTTGTCTTTCATGATCTATTACAGTATCGGTGGCAAATTGTATGATAGCGATTATGCTCAGATGATGTCTTATCGTACCGGTTATAGTATGCATCCGGACATGCTCAAAGCATGGACTCCGGAAAATACGGATGCTAAATTCCCGCGTTTGTCTAATGCATATGCAAATTATTTAGGGACTTATACTTCCAAGTTCTTATTTAATAACTCGTTTGCCCGTTTACGAAATGTAACTTTGGGTTATACGGTACCGAAGTCTTTCACATCAAAATACGGAATAAATACATTACGTTTATTTGTTCAGGGTGATAACCTGATAACTATTGGTAGTGCGGCTCGTCGTGGTACGGATCCGGAACAAAGTATTTCGGGAACAACAGATAACCGTTTCCCGACAACTAAATCTTTTTCTTTCGGGTTACAGTTGAATTTGTAAGAATTGTCTAATTAATAATGAAAAGTTATATGAGAACAATAAAATATATTTTGTCGATATTTGCTGCAGGTGTGTTTT
The DNA here is from genome assembly GCF_000969845.1 of Parabacteroides sp. HGS0025. Taxonomy (NCBI): domain Bacteria; kingdom Pseudomonadati; phylum Bacteroidota; class Bacteroidia; order Bacteroidales; family Tannerellaceae; genus Parabacteroides; species Parabacteroides sp. HGS0025. The sequence continues at coordinate 767,803 of NZ_KQ033903.1, read as the reverse complement.
CCGGTGGGTTAATCTCTTGTAGCGATTTCCTTGAAACGAAACCATCTACGGCGGTTTCAGATGATGATGTCTTTACGACAACAGCCGGTGCGCAATCAGCTTTGAATGGATGCTATTTTCAGATGCGTGCCCGTAATAGTGGCGGTGCAGACCGGGATGATGATTATGGTATTCCTTCCATACAAATGATATCCGATATGTGTGGCGAAGATATGATGAATAACGGGAGAGCATGGTATGTGTGGAATTATAACTATTGGGGAGAGACACAAGCGAATATATTCAGGGCTCCGCAACTCTGGACATTCCATTATCGTTTGATAAACAACTTAAATTCCGTCATTGCCTATGTGGATCAAACGGAGGGAGACGATCAGGATAAACAATATATTAAAGGTCAGGCTCTGGCTATGAGAGGCTGGGCTTATTTTAGCCTGTCGCGTTTATTTCAGCAGACTTATGCAATAGCAAAAGATATGCCGGGACTTCCTCTTTATACGGAACCGACAACTGAGAATACGGAAGGTCAGCCGCGTGGGACATTGGAACAGACTTATGCACAGATATTGTCTGACTTGACTACTGCCGAACCGATGCTGGAAGGATTTGTCCGTAGTACTAATTATCCGAACGTTTTCAATCAGGCAATTGTACAAGGTATATTGTCCGAAGTTTACCAGGTGATGAATAACTGGCCAAAATCGGAAGAATATGCGAAAAAGGTATTGGCTCAATATCCGCTATCGACAACCGAAGATTATACAAATGGTTTCAATAATCATGGAACAGCATCATGGATCTGGTCGATCAAGCAAACAGAAGAACAGAATATGGGCGACTATTCCCCGTTTGCCATGTGGTACAACGGAACCCGCAAATGCTGGACTTTCGGTGGTTTTATTCTTGCTGATGATTTTGTCAGTTTGTTTGATGAAGATGATATTCGTTTTAAACAACTGGAACGTTGGTCGGAAGGAGAAGGAGAGAATAAAAAAGAATTCTGGGTATCGTTCAAATTCCGTGATAATGAAGATTGCCGCGGTTCTATGGTTGTTATGCGCTCGGATGAAATGTTGTTGAATGCGGCAGAAGCTTTGGCACGTCAGGGCAAAGAAGGAGAAGCCAAAGAGTTATTGTGGCAGTTGCAGGATCTGAGAAATGCCAAACGGACAGAATCGACCGGTGATCAGCTGATTGAAGATATATTGGTAGAAAGACGGAAAGAACTGTACGGAGAGGGTTTTGCCGTGTTCGATTTGATTCGTAATCAGAAACCATTGTTGCGTACAGGAAACCATGTTGTATACGGAGGCGCTACTCCGCTTCCGGCCCGCTCATGGCGTTTTATCTATCAGATTCCGGGTACGGAAATGAAGAACAATAAGGCACTGGTAGATGAGATCTGGCCGGCTGGTGACCAGAATCCTTATAGCGGAATATATGAGCCTTAATTCCTAAAGGAAAGATATAAAAGTTCAAAGTAGATGCCGAAAAACTTATAGAGTAGGCTAATTAAAATATTACAAAGTATGAAACAGTGTAGTTTGTTTTATTTGATTGTCTTAAGTCTTTTATTTTCTTGTAGTAATGGAGATATTCTTAAAGAAGATATAACTGTTATATCTACTTCAAGTGATGAATCTTATGAATTATCAGTAGAAGAGGCAAAAAAAATGGTTTATGATTTTGTAAGAAGTTCTGTAACAAAGAGTGATAGAACAATTAGGATTGTAGGACAAAAAAAGACAGAATATTCTATTCAAACTTCTGTGAAAACAAGATCTGGAGAATCAATAGGTGGTAATGTGCCAGTATACGAGTTTTTCACAGAAAATGAAGGTAAAAGCGGTTTTGCTTTAGTGGTAGCAGATAAAAGAATTCAAAAAGTGTTGGCTTATTCTAGTTATGGATCTTTAAATGATACAGTATTCAATTTACCATTAAAATTCTTTGTGCAAACTATACCTGATTGTCTCAAAAATGATTTGGAAGAGGCATATACTTATACTAAGGATACTGATGTATTAACGAAAGCTGATGACCCAACGAAAGAATCGTTTAGACATTATTGTAATCCTCCTGTAACTTGGGGACAAGGGAGCCCTTATAACAATAAGGTTACATATTCTTGTCCAAATGGTGATCCTAAATATGGTGGAAAAGCTCCTGCAGGATGTGTTGCTGTTGCATTAGCACAGCTGATGGCGTATCATAAACAACCTTCATCATTTAATTGGAATTTATTATTGTCTAGTCCTATTGTCTCTCAAAATGATTCTGAATCAAGAAGAAACGAAATCGCAAGACTTATGTTTGATATTGGTGATAAGGTATCAATGATTTATGATTGTGATGGAAGTGGTTCAAATATTTACAGTGCAGAAGCAGCTTTACGTGGTTATGGATATTCAACTAAAGGTGTAAGATCTTATAATACTGATTATATATGCGAAAATATTCTCAATAATAAACCTGTATATATAAGAGGTGTTTGCGATAAAGGTGGACATGCATGGCTTATTACAGGATGGGAACATTTAGTAACTTTAAATCCTAATAATCAATATGAAACAAATGATTATTTTCGTATGAACTGGGGATGGGATGGAAGTTCAAATGGTAGTTATTATTGGAAATCAAATCAATTGGCATCATTTCAACCTACTGGGAGATCTTCTGCATATGAATTTAATCGTAGTTTAGAATTTATTTATAGATAGAATTGTGTATTTTACGAATAGCTTTTTTACAGGTCCGGACTCAATATTTGTTCGGACCTGTTTATTATAGCTACATATCTGAAAATGATTTATATTTGTACTATATAATGCCTAGAACGCATAATACACAGTATTTTTCGGTTCTGTGTAAAGGAGAGAGTTTTATTAATATAAGAAATTAGATTATGAAACATGTATTTTGGAGTCTGTTACTTTTTATGTTAACCTTTGGTCTGTCTGTCCATGGTAAGGATAAATATACGAATCCGCTGCCGGTGAAGTTCGGTGACCCGTATGTGTTGCTGGCTTCAGACGGTCGTTATTATATGTATGGTACGGGTGCCGGAGCTGTGGATGGTTTTTGTGCTTATTCTTCAGATGATCTGATAGACTGGAAGCCGGAAGGACAGGTCTATCGGGGAAATGTTCCCGGATCGTGGGCTGTTGCCAACTTCTGGGCTCCTGAAGTATATGAGCGGAACGGTAAGTATTATATGTTTTTCAGTGCAGACTGGAAAGAGAATCCCACGAATGAGTTGGAAAATTTCCGTATAGGTGTTGCTGTGGCCGATAAACCGACCGGGCCTTTTAAAGAGATGAGCGACCGCCCTCTTTTCGATCCCGGCTATCCGGTTATCGACGGTAACCTGCTGCAAGATTCCGACGGACGGCTTTATCTGTATTATTCCCGTTGCTGCTATAAGCATCCGGTTGAGAGCGAAGTGGCTACCTGGGCACGTGAAAAAGGTATGTTTAAAGAGATAGAAGAAAGTTGGATCTATGGAGTCGAGCTGAAACCAGACCTGAGCGGAATTATCGGTGAACCTGTTTTGATTCTGCGTCCGCCTGTAACGAATGACGATCCGCAGGCAGAGTGGGAGAGCCGTTCCGTTACTTCCGGTGAGGTGAATCGCCGATGGACGGAAGGTTCCTATATATTCAAGAAAGGTGCTCTTTTCTATATGATGTATTCGGCGAATTATTTCGGAGGTAAGAACTATGCCGTCGGTTATGCTACTTCCGGATCTCCGCTTGGCCCGTTTGTCAAATCAGCGAATAACCCGGTATTGCAGAAGAATGTGGAAAAAGGAGGAATAGTAACCGGAACCGGTCATAACAGCGTGACTTATTCAAAAGACGGGAAACAGATGTATTGTGTCTATCACGGTCGTACAAAGGCTACTGGTGAAGAACGGGTCGTTTTTATCGATAAGATGGGCGTTGACAAAGACGGACATTTGTATGTGGAGGGACCCACCACCACTTTGCAGCAAATGCGTTGAAAGTTTACACTTTGGGTATCAGAAAAGATTTCCTACCTTTGTGGACTGTATTTACAGAAAGAAAAACGGATTGAAAACGAAAAAGTACGATAAGAGATGGCAAAGATATTAGTGATACGACTCGCGGCGATTGCCGATGTGGCGATGACACTTCCGGTCATCTATTCGGCTGCTAAAGCCAATCCGAAGGATTCGTTTACGGTGTTGACGCAGGCATTTATGATGCCGGTTTTCATGAATCGTCCTTCCAATGTGGAAGTGATAGGTATTAGTACTAAAGGTGCTGAGAAAACGTTGATCGGTCTGTTACGGTTTACTTCCGCTTTGGTGAAGTTTGATTTTGATATCGTTCTGGATTTACAGAATGTGATTCGCACTATGATTATTCGTACTTCCTTCTGGATGAAAGGTAAACCGGTCTATGTGCTGGACAAGATACGGAAAAGATACCCTCCGCTTATGCGTAGGGAAAACAAAAAACTGGAACCTCTGCCTTCCGTGCTCGAACGTTATGCCGATGTATTCCGTGCTGCCGGGCTGGCTTATACCGAATCGTTCACCTCTTTATACGAATCACATCCGGCCAACTTGTCAAAAATGGAGGCTATTGCCGGGGTCAAGACAGGTAAGTGGCTGGGAGTCGCCCCTTTTGCCCGTTATCGGGGTAAAGTTTATCCGATCGATGAAATGGAGCAGGTTGTTGCTACACTATCTAAAAGAGAAGATCTGACATTGTTCCTGTTTGGGGCGAGGGGATATGAAGAAGCTGTACTGGAAGATTGGGCTTATCGTTATCCCCGTGTAAAAAATGTAGTAGGTAAATATACGCTTGACAATGAATTAGCGTTAATAAGTCAGTTGGACTTGCTGCTTAGTATGGATTCCGCCAATATGCATTTTGCTTCACTGGTTGGGACACGGGTGTTATCCGTATGGGGAGCTACACATATCTATACCGGATTTTATGGCTATCGCCAGCGGCCGGATGATGTGATCCAATTGTCCATGCCTTGCCGTCCTTGTTCGAAGTTCGGGCAAAAAGAATGTCCTCGGGGAGACTGGGGATGTCTTACGCAATTGCCTTCGGAACTTATTGTCTCAAGGGTATTGGCTGCGCTGGAAGAGAATTAGCTGACGGACAACAACCATATTTCAAGTATTGAAAATAAAGAAAGAAAAGATGAAGCAATTACATATCATTACCCCGGTAAAAGATTCGATAGAGTTGGCATTGCAAACGATCGAGTCAATATTGGCGTCTGATTTCACAGTGCCTTACCATTATTATGTTTATAATGATTTCAGTACCGAGGAGAATACAATGCGGTTGCATGAGGCTTCGGAGCGATTGGGCTTTGAACTGGTCAATCTTTCGGACCTGACAGATCATCCTTCACCGAACTATTTGCTGACCCTTCAGACTGCGCAGCAAAAAGCGATTGATGCTAATGCCGGGTTGTTGATAGTGGAATCTGATGTGATCGTAAAAAAGCATACGCTGCAAGCCCTGTTTGACGGAGCTTCGACTCGTCCGGATTGTGGTATTGCCGCAGCCGTGACGGTGGATGAGCAGGAAAATATCAATTATCCTTATTTATATGCAAAAGGAAAGGAGGGCCAGGTCTTTCCGGAGAAAAAGCATTTGAGCTTTTGTTGCTCCCTGCTTACCTTATCTTTTCTGAAGGCTTTTGATTTCCATTTGCTGAATCCGGAGAAAAATTGGCATGATGTCACTATTTCGCACCGTTCGCAGGAAAAAGGATTTACAAACTACCTGTTCACATCCCTGACTGTGTGGCATCGTCCGCATGGTAGCCGGCCCTGGAAACAGCTTAAATATACAAATCCTCTAAAATATTACTGGCTGAAGTTTACGAAAGGGCTGGATAAAATCTGATTTGCTTATGGAACATTCGCCGTTGGTTTCGGTCATCGTACCTGTCTATAACATGGAACAATATCTGGGAGAGACACTCGACTCGGTGTTGGCTTCCGATTATCCTTCTTTTGAAGTTATTGTCATGGACGATGGTTCTAAAGATGGCTCTTTGCAAATAGCGGAAGAATATGCCCGGAAAGATTCCCGGGTAAAAGCTTTTACGCAACCGAATGGCGGAGCCTGTGCTGCCCGTAATCATGCGATTTCGCTGGCGGAAGGTGAATTGATCTTACCCGTCGACGCCGATAACACTATTGAACCCGATTTTATCCGTAAAGCCGTAGAGGTAATCATGACAGATGAAGATATTAAAGTCGTTTGCCCGCATTCGGACTTTTTTGGCGATCGTTCGGGAGAATGGCTTTTGCCCTCTTTCTCTTTAAAGTTGCTGGCACGGAAGAATATAATGGATACCTGTGCCTTATATCGTAAATCGGATTGGGAACGGGTAAAAGGCTATTGTGAGGAGATTGTCGCACGTGAAGATTGGGAATTCTGGATTTCTGTATTGAAGGATGGAGGGAAAGTAGTAAAGCTTCCTGATATATCTCTGCATTACCGGATTAGAAACAGCTCGAAGCGTGTAACGGACCGTTTACTGAAAAAGCATGTAATTGATGTGCTGAACAAGCGTCATCCTGAATTTTTCGAACGGGAGTTGGGCGGCCCTCTCCGGTACAGAAGAACCTGGTCGAAGCTGATCAATAGAATATACCGGATTTTCTATCCTCGTGTTTCATTTGTAAATGAAGCATATAGCAGTTTCTCTTATTTTATAAAGACTCTCCCTGTTCATTTTAGGAATGGAGATGGCGAAGTTATTTATAAAGGGCGTAATGAACTGCGCGAATTTAATTATAAAGGACAGGACTTGGTCATAAAATCTTTCCGTAAACCGAATCTTGTCAATCAGATCGTTTACGGCTTGTTCCGTTCTTCCAAGGCACAGCGTTCGTATGAATATGCAGAGATGTTGTTGAAGTCGGGTATCGGCTCTCCGCAACCGGTGGGTTATTATACGGAGCGTACAGGTTTATTGTTTGAACGCAGTTATTATGTCAGCCTGAAGTCGGAATGTCCTTATACCTATTATGATCTGGTAAAAAATAGCTTCTCTAACCAGGAACAGATACTTCGTGCAATTGCCCGTACAACGGCTGCTATGCATGAACATGGCTATTTACATAAGGATTATTCACGGGGTAACATCCTGTTTAAGGATACGGAACAGGAAATAAAGGTCGAGATCATTGATTTGAACCGGATCCGCTTCAAAGAGATCGGGATGGATGAAGGTTGTAAGAATTTTGAGCGTTTGCCCGGTACGCCTGAAATGTTTGCCGTTCTGGCGGATGAATATGCAAAAGCAAGAGGCTTTGATGCGGATGAATGTTTCAGGTTGATTATGAAATATACGTTGGCGCAACAATAAGGTTTTAGTATTGTTCTGTCGGCACAGATAAAGTGTTTACCTATAATTAGAATTGAATATGGATTATCTTTTTCTTATAAAAAAGATCGTTCTTGCAGTTGTTGAGGGTGGTGTGCGGACAAATAAACGGAAATCCACGCCCAGGTTGATCATGACGTTGCTGGTTAAGAATGAAGAGGATATGCTGGAGGAAAATCTGATTTTCCATAAAGCAATGGGTGTGGATGGGTTTATCATTACAGATAATAACTCATCCGATCGTACGCCGGAAATTATCCGGAAATATAAAGAGAAAGGGTGGATAGTAGAAGCCATTGAAGAGAAAGCGACGGATTATCAACAGAAAAAATGGGTAGATCGCATGATCTGGAAGGCAAAATCGGTGCATAAAGCAGATTGGGTTATTAATGCGGATGCCGATGAGATATGGTATGCTCCTTCCGGTGACCTGAAGACAGAACTTGTTTCGAGCCGGGCAAATGTCCTGACCTGCGAGATGAAGTGCGTTTATCCCGAAGAGGGTAAGCCTTTCTGGCAATGGGGGCAGACTGTCGAAGTTGTAAACGATTTAGAGCGATATAACCTTTCCCGTTATTCTCTTTTTGCCCGTCAGAATAAGAAAGTGATTCATCGTACAGCCGGTTATATACAGATATCGATGGGTAATCACAAGGTGACTATGTTCCCGAAAAAGGTGGCAAAGAGTAATATTCGTATCTATCATTATAACATTCGGGGTAAAAAACCGTTTTTAGAAAAGATGATCAACGGTGGCAAACAGTTGGAACAAAACCCTAAAAAGCATGGAGGACGTCACTGGCGTTACTTCTATCAGCTTTATAAAGAGGGTTTGCTGGAAGCCGAATATGATAAAGTGATAGGAGCGACATCGTTCGATCAGCTTAAACAAGATGGGTTTATCCGAACGGATACAACCATACCGGAATGGTTTGGGCGATTGGATGAAAAAACGATAAAATGAAACATGCATATTTGGTTATAGCACATGGAGAGTATCTCGTATTAGAAGCTCTTTTGTCGATGCTGGATGATGAAAGAAACGATGTTTTTCTGCATGTGGATAAGCGTTCATACGAGTTATCCCGCCAAGTGGGTCTCTTTCGGATGAGAAAAGCCGGTTTTTATCTTTTGGAGAAACCTATGAAAGTGCATTGGGGAGATATCAGCCAGGTTAAAGTTGAGTACCTGTTATTTGAGACGGCTTTGTCGAATGGGCCGTATGCTTATTATCATTTGTTGTCGGGAGTAGATTTGCCTATACAACGTCAGGATTATATTCATACGTTTTTCCGGGAGAATGCCGGAAAAGAATTTGTGGGCTTTTGGCAGAGCTCTTTTCATCAAAAAGATATGGATCGTAAGGTGTCCCGGTATCATCTGTTCACACGGCGTTTTAAGGGTGGAAATATTTTTTTGCACTCTGCTTCGTCTATTAGTCGTAATATCGTATTATGTTTGCAGAAAGTTTCCAAATATCGCAGGTATCATGAACTGGAATTCAGGAAAGGGGCAAACTGGGTCAGTGTCACGCATGAGTTTGTAGAGTATCTTATGACAAAGAAGGATTTTGTCTTGAAACGCTTCCGGTATACGCTTTGTCCGGATGAGATATTTCTGCAAACGATTTTGTGGAATTCGCCATTCCGCTTCAATTTATATTCGAAGGAAGAGACGGATGACAGTTCTATGAGGAAAATAGACTGGGAGCGCGGAAGACCTTACGTGTGGCAGAATACGGATTATGAAGAACTGGTCGGTTCGGATATGCTTTTTGCACGCAAATTCAGTTCTGCGAACCGGAAATTAATTGATAAAATACAGAAGCACTATAGCGAATAAAATAGAAATCGCACAATGGGAAATATAAAAGTTGCCGTTATCGGTTTGGGATATGTAGGATTGCCGTTGGCAAGATTGTTTGCAACGCGTTATCCTGTCATTGGTTTCGATGTAAAGGTAGAAAGGGTGGCGGCTCTGAAAGCCGGAAAGGATGTCACGCAGGAGATTTCGGACGAATGCCTGTCCGCCGTTCTCCTTCCCGGATTGCCGGCTGATGGCGAAACAGGTTTGTATTGTACTTCCGATATAAATGATCTGGCTGTCTGCAATTATTATATAGTGGCTGTTCCGACACCGGTGGACAGCCACAACAGTCCGGATCTGACCCCTTTGTACCGTGCCAGTGAAACAGTCGGCAAGGTGCTGAAGAAGAATGATATTGTGATTTACGAGTCTACCGTTTGTCCGGGAGTGACGGAAGAGGAATGTGTTCCTATTCTCGAGAAAACATCCGGTCTGGCTTTTAACCGGGATTTCTTTGCCGGTTATTCTCCCGAGCGTATCAATCCGGGAGACAAGGAGCATACGGTAGAAAAGATTATGAAGGTAACTTCCGGTTCGACACCGGAGACGGCAGAAAAAGTCGATGCGCTCTATCGCTCTGTAATTACGGGAGGAACATTTCCTGTATCCAGCATCCGTGTGGCGGAAGCCTCCAAGGTGATTGAAAATACCCAGCGCGATATCAATATAGCTTTTGTAAATGAGTTGTCTAAAATCTTTCATCTGTTGGATATAGATACGAATGAGGTGCTGGCGGCAGCCGGAACGAAATGGAACTTTCTTCCGTTCAAACCGGGATTGGTCGGAGGGCATTGCATCGGTGTCGACCCTTATTATCTGATCCGTAAGGCGGAGGATTATGGATATCATCCCGGACTGATTCTGCACGGTCGCCGTATTAATGATACGATGGGTGAATATATAGCCAACCGGGTCGTCAAATGTATGATCAAGAAAGATGTTCCTGTGAAGTCTTCAGAGGTATTGATGCTGGGCTTCACCTTTAAAGAAAACTGTCCGGATGTGCGGAATACCAAAGTGGGCGATGTTGTCCGTGTTTTGAAGGATTATGGAATAAACGTTTCCGTATATGATCCTTGGGCTCGTCCGGAGGAAGTTCGGAAGGAGTATGGCATTGATCTGACTGTCTCTTTATCCGGTAATAAAAAGTACGATGCCGTAGTGCTGGCGGTAGCACATAAGGAATTTATGACCCTCGATATACCGTCGCTTGTAAAAGAAAACCATGTAGTATATGACGTGAAAGGTTGTCTGAACCCGGAATGGGTAGACGATCGTCTCTAACAAAATAACAAACAGAACGTATAGAATGAAAACAAAGACGCTCTTTTCTATTTTTATTTGTTGCCTGTTATCACTATCCTCCGTACAGGCTGGCAACTGGTGGGATAAAGTACCCTTATTAGTCTATACTCCCCGCTATTTTGGAGCCAATGCCTTTCCTATACCGGAGATGTTGGGAGGAAAGCTTTCATCCCGTTGGGAAGTCGAACTCAGGGGTGAATATCATACGATGCCGGGGGATAAGACCAAAGATGTTTTTGCCCGTTTGTATATCCCCATTGCCAAAGGACGTGCCGGTGTTACGGTTCAGGGAGTGATCCAGGAATGGTATGAGACTTCACCGGAAGTGCGTGACGAACGTAATGCCGTGGAGGTAAAACAGCCTATCCCTTGTCATGGGGATGCTATTTTCGGTTTCCATTATCAGGCTCTTACCAGTGAAAAGTGGATGGATATCATCGTAAGTGCCAATCTGAAAACGGCCAGCGGAGGACGCTTGTGTGATGCCCGTTATACGGATGCCGCCTCTTATTGGTTCGATTGCAATATAGGACGTACGTTATGGAATAATCCGGAAAAGACGCTTTCTGTCCGTGCACAGGGAATGGTCGGCTTTTATTGCTGGATGACAAACAGTATTCAGAACCGGCAGAATGATGCACTTTGTTACGGGCTCGGCTTGCAGGGAACCTGCCATAATTTTACGTTGGATGTAGATTATTCCGGTTTTCGTGGTTACAGGGGAGAAGGGGATAAGCCGATGGTTTTCCGTTCCAAGCTAAATTATGAGATTAAGAAAAACATTGTCTCGTTCAGATATAAGCACGGTTTGCAGGATTATCTGTATGATACTTTCTCGCTGGCTTATATCCGTTGCTTCTGATCCGTTTTATTTTCGTCCGAAGTCAGCCGGTATCTCACCCCATACCGCCGTCTCCCATTTCAGGATGGTGGTGGTATAAGTGTTGGAGTTGAGCCATTTCTCGGCACGTTCTATCAGCTCGAAGATCGGTTCGTTGACTGGTTCGCGTTCGAGTAATGTTTTACATTTCTTCTTTTTTACCCAGATAATGGCGTTGCGGCTGTCTGAATAAATAGGCAGGTCGCTTCCTTTCTGCTTCAGCAACGCCAGGCCATGTACAAGGGCCAGAAATTCACCGATATTATTGGTGCCCTTTTTCAACGGCCCGATATGGAAGATTTCCTGTCCGGTAGCCGTGTAAACGCCGCGATACTCCATATCCCCCGGATTACCGCTGCAGGCAGCATCGACAGCCAGACTCTCATTGATAGGCTTTCCGATGGGAGCCTGTGGAGCCAGGTTGGAAGCAGCTTTGGCTGATGACGCAGCTTTCAGGTAATAAGAATACCCTTTTTCGAAAGCCTCGGCAGCCTCTTCGCGGGTTTCGAACGATTTGTATTTGGCACCATCCTGTCCTTCAACCTGCATCTTACACTCCGCCCAGTTGTCATAAACTCCCGGGTTCAGCCCTTTCCATACTACATAATATTTGTTCTTCGCCATTGTCTGCTATTATTCAGATAAGAGTACAAAGGTAATACATCGGAACGACTTTTTCAGATCCCAACTATAATTTAAGGAAATCATAGTTATGAGGAAAAAAAACTTTACATTTGCGGTAAACAATCATATACGAGATGAAGCGTATTTTTTTGATAGGTTATATGGGAGCCGGAAAGACGACGGTCGGAAAAGACCTGGCGGAACGGATGAAACTCTCTTTTATCGACCTGGACTGTTATATCGAAGCCCGCTATCACAAAACTGTCGGGCAGATTTTTGCTGAGAAAGGAGAAGAAGCTTTCCGTGATATTGAACGGCGGATGCTTCAGGAAGTCTCGATGTTTGAAGACGTATTGATCTCGACAGGCGGCGGTGCTCCCTGTTTCTTTGATAATATGGAATTTATGAACGCGAACGGGACGACTGTCTATCTGAAAGTATCGGTGCAAGAACTGGCCAAACGCCTGGAAGCCTGCAAGGGTACCCGTCCGGTGTTGAAAGGACGTTCCGGAGAGGAACTGGTTGCATTTATTGCCGAAAGCCTGGAGAAGAGAACCCCTTTCTATACGAAAGCTTCAATCGTATTTGATGCGGAAGTGATGTTGACAGAGTCGGATGTACATGAAATATCGGAAGCATTAGAAAATATATTATATATAATAAGGTAAAGGCAATTGCAGGAGTTGCCGACAGGAGTCGTATTATGGAAGCAACAGGAGGCAAGCAGGTACAGGGGGCATATATCCCTCAGGAACTGTTGAAGGAATTGAATAAGGTAAGCAACCGCTTACTGATTGGTATCCCTCGCGAACGGAAAGAAGGGGAAAAGCGTTTGGTGCTTACTCCCGAAGCTGTCGATATGCTGACCGATCGCGGACATCATGTGCTGGTAGAATCCGGAGCCGGACTGGGTATAAACTATTCCGATAACCATTATTCCGAGGCAGGAGCTCAGATAGTCGCAACCCCGGCTGAAGTATTCCAGGCCGATATTATCCTGAAAATCCTTCCCCCGTTGCCGGAAGAAATCCTGTTGATGAAACCCCGTTCGACCATATTCTCGATGGTGCAGCTCAACCTTTTTGCCGCTGAAGCCTTCGAACTGATGATGGCCAAGCGTATTACGGCTATCGCTTACGAACTGATGTCGGACGACCAGAAAAGATGTCCGGTATTGAATATCATATCCGAGATAGAAGGAACCGCTTCGATTACCATCGCTTCCGAGCTGTTAAGCAATACGCAGGGGGGAAAAGGGATCCTGTTGGGTGGAATCCCCGGCGTCTCACCGACCGAGGTCGTTATTGTCGGAGCCGGTAATGCTGGGACAGTTGCTGCCCGTGCCGCCCTGGCGCTGGGAGCTTCGGTGAAAGTCTTTGACGATGATATTAATAAGCTCCGTACCATTCAGCAGGTGTTGGGGCAGGGACTTTTTACTTCCAACTTTCATCCGAACGTATTGCACAACGCTTTCCGTACCGCCGATGTGGTGATCGGAGCTATGCGTTATATCAATACCCGTTACCGTTACGTGATTGCGGAGGAACTGATCCGTACCATGAAGCGGGGCTCACTGGTGATCGATCTGCGTATCAGCCAGGGAGGATGTTTTGAGACTACCTGCTGTTTGGGTAAAGCAGATCCGACCGTGTTTGAACAATATGGCGTATTGCATTACTGCAAACCCAATATCAGTAACCGGGTGGCACGTACCACTTCAATGGCTTTCAGTAATATATTCGTACCCGTTTTCCTCTCGTTGGGGGATGCCGGGTCAGTCCAGAATATGATAAAGACAGATGATGGCTTTCGTTCAGGTGTTTACATGTATTGTGGAAAACCTGTAAGCAGTTATGTATCTAATCATTTTAATTTATCATCTAATAACCTGGATCTATATCTATCTGCTTTTTAAGCCCCAAAAGTTTTGAACTAGCCAAGTTTATTCTTTACTTTGCGGAAATCTAACTACAAACAAGCGATTAAAGCTAATATAAGTAATTATGGCAGAACAGACAAAAGTAACAACTTTGGAACAGGTTGTAGTTCGTTTCTCCGGAGATTCCGGAGACGGTATGCAGTTGACCGGAACAATCTTTTCAAATCTGTCGGCTATCCTCGGAAATGAGATCTCTACATTCCCCGACTATCCGGCAGAAATTCGTGCTCCACAGGGAACACTTAGTGGTGTATCGGGATTCCAGGTGCATCTGGGATCGCGCAAGATCTTTACTCCGGGAGATAAGGCAGATGTATTGGTAGCAATGAATCCGGCCGCCCTGAAGGTTAATGTAAAGAATATCAAACAGAATGCGATTGTTATCATAGATACCGATTCTTTCAAAAAGGCTGATCTCGACAAAGCATTGTTCACTACCGACGATCCATTCAAGGAATTAGGTCTGGGAAGTGTGCAGGTGGTTGCCGCCCCGATCTCCACAATGGTGAAAGACGGACTGGCTGAATACGGCCTGGATAATAAGGCTGCTCTGCGTTGTAAGAATATGTTTGCTTTAGGACTTGTTTGCTGGTTGTTCGACCGTCCTCTGGAAGAGGCTATGAACATGCTCCAGAATAAGTTCGCTAAAAAGCCGGCTATCGCAAAGGCTAATATCAAAGTCTTGACCGACGGTTATAACTACGGACACAATATCCACGCAACGGTTTCCACCTATCGTATCGAAAGCGAAAAGGCAGAACCGGGATTCTATACGGATGTAAACGGAAATAAGGCTACTTCCCTCGGGTTGATTGCCGCTGCCGAAAAGTCCGGCTTGCAGTTGTTCCTGGGAAGTTATCCTATTACCCCCGCTACAGACATCCTGCATGAATTATCAAAACGCAAAGACCTGGGAGTCGTTACTGTACAGGCTGAAGATGAAATAGCCGGTATCTGTACTGCTATCGGTGCCAGTTTTGCCGGTAGCCTGGCTGCTACTTCCACTTCCGGCCCGGGACTGGCTCTGAAGAGTGAAGCTATCGGTCTGGCTGTTATAGCCGAAATACCTTTGGTGATCATCGACGTACAGCGTGGTGGCCCTTCTACAGGTATGCCTACCAAGAGTGAACAAACCGACCTGATGCAGGCACTTTACGGCCGTAACGGTGAAAGTCCGCTGGTTGTGATTGCCGCTTCTACTCCGACAGACTGTTTCGATGCTGCTTACTGGGCAGGTAAACTGGCCGTTGAACATATGACTCCGGTTATCCTGTTGACAGATGCTTTCATTGCAAACGGTTCGTCTGCATGGAAACTGCCTGATCTGGACAAGTATCCGGAAATCAAACCGAATTACGTATCTAACTATACGGAAGAAAAGGTGTGGAAAGCATACCGCCGTGATAAAGAAAGTCTGGTTCGTTACTGGGCTATCCCGGGTATGGAAGGTTTCGCACACCGTTTGGGTGGTCTGGAAAAAGACTACGAAACAAGTGCGATCTCAACGGATCCGATCAACCACCAGAAGATGGTTTCTACCCGTCAGGCAAAGATCGACAAGATTGCCGATTATATCCCTGAACTGGAAGTGATCGGTGACTCCGATGCCGACCTGCTGCTGGTAGGATGGGGCGGAACCTACGGACACTTGTATGAAGCAATGGAGACCATGCAGAAACAAGGCAAGAAGGTTGCGATGGCTCACTTCAAGTTTATCAGCCCGCTGCCGAAGAACACGGTTGAAGTACTTTCCAAGTTTAAGAAAGTCGTTGTTGCCGAGCAGAATAACGGACAGTTTGCCAACTACCTGCGTGGTAAAGTTTCCGGATTCAATCCGTACAGATTCAATCGCGTAAAAGGCCAGCCTTTTGTTGTTGCGAGATTAGTTGAGGAATTCACTAAAATATTGGAGGCTTAAAAAATGACAGATATAAAATTCGAACCGAAAGATTATAAGAGCGACCAGTATGTACGTTGGTGTCCGGGTTGTGGAGACCATGCCGTATTGAACTGCTTACACAAAGCAATGGCTGAAGTAGGAGTGGCTCCTCACAATATGGCCGTTATCTCGGGTATCGGGTGTTCTTCCCGTTTACCTTATTATATGAATACTTACGGTTTCCATACCATTCATGGACGTGGTGCTGCTATTGCAACAGGTGTAAAGACGGCTCGTCCCGACCTGAGCGTATGGTTGATCACAGGTGACGGCGACTGTCTGGCTATCGGTGGTAACCATTTCATCCATGCCGTACGCCGTAACATCGATTTGAACATTGTTCTGTTCAACAATAAGATCTATGGTCTGACAAAAGGTCAATACTCTCCGACATCCGAACGCGGTTTCGTCTCCAAGAGTTCTCCTTACGGAACAGTGGAAGATCCGTTTATCCCGGCCGAACTGGCTTTGGGTGCACGCGGAAACTTCTTTGCCCGTGTGATCGATGTAGACCTGAAGAATACAACCGAAGTGTTGGCTGCTTCAGCCCGCCATAAAGGTGCTTCCGTTACCGAAGTATTGGTCAACTGTGTGATCTTTAACGACGGTATCCACAAAAGTATCGTCGATAAGGAATTCCGTGCAGACCGTACTATCTTCCTGCGTCACGGCGAAAAGATGGTCTTCGGAAAAGACGGTAATAAAGGCCTCGTATTGGACGGCTTGAAGCTGAAAGCTGTTACGATCGGCGAAGACGGCTATACGATGGATGATATTCTGGTTCATGATGCCCATGAGAAAGATACGACTCTCCATATGATGCTGGCTATGATGAAAGACGATATGCCTATCGCACTGGGAGTTATCCGCGATGTGGAAGCTCCGGTATACGACCAGGCCGTTCATCAGCAGATCGAGGAAGTACAGACGAAAAATCCGACCCGTAAGCTGAAAGATTTGCTTATGCAGGGTGAGATCTGGGAAGTAAAATAAGATGGAAAAGGCGGTCGGATGATCGCCTTTTTTATTTCAGATAGTACTGTGCCTGAACACTTGAACTGACATTTTTGTTCTATATTGTAAGGTCTGGTTTGCAAATAGACTAGTGTATTTGTTAATTGCATGGAAAAGAGCAATTATTACTGAAAAATTTCCTTAATAGAGTATCAGCAATTAAAAAAAATATTACTTTTGTACCGGTCTTAACAAGGCGGGGTAACAGCAAGTTACAAGTAGGTATCAGAGCCCTGCTGTTTTTAATTTCGAGAGAGAGAAAAGTTATATAAAGTCAATCATTTAAATTATTATCAAGAATGGCTAATTTAGATTTAAGCAAGTACGGAATTACCGGTGTAACAGAAATTGTACACAATCCGTCTTATGAAGTTCTGTTCGCAGAAGAAACAAAACCAGGTCTGGAAGGTTTCGAAAAAGGTCAGGTAACTGATATGGGTGCTGTAAACGTTATGACTGGCGTTTATACAGGACGTTCTCCTAAAGATAAATTCTTTGTAAAGGATGCTACCAGCGAAAACACTGTATGGTGGACATCTGAAGAATATAAAAATGATAACAAACCAGTAGACGAAAAATGCTGGAAGGCTTGTAAAGAATTAGCAACAAAAGAACTTTCTAACAAAAGATTGTTCGTTGTTGACGCATTCTGCGGTGCTAACGAAAACAGCCGTCTGAAACTGCGTTTCATCATGGAAGTAGCATGGCAGGCTCATTTCGTAACAAACATGTTCATCCGTCCTTCAGCTGAAGAACTGGCTAACTTCGGTGAACCTGATTTCGTTATCATGAATGCTTCTAAGGCTAAAGTTGAAAACTACAAAGAACTGGGCTTGAACTCAGAAACTGCTGTAGTATTCAACCTGACTGAAAAGATCCAGGTTATCCTGAACACTTGGTACGGTGGTGAAATGAAGAAAGGTATGTTCTCTTACATGAACTATCTGTTGCCGCTGCAGGGTATGGCTTCTATGCACTGTTCTGCTAACACAGACAAAGAAGGCAAGAGCTCAGCTATCTTCTTCGGTTTGTCAGGTACAGGTAAGACTACATTGTCTACAGACCCGAAACGTCTGTTGATCGGTGATGACGAACACGGATGGGATAACGACGGTGTATTCAACTTCGAAGGTGGTTGCTACGCTAAGACTATCAACTTGAGCAAAGAAAACGAGCCGGATATCTGGAACGCTATCAAACGTGACGCTCTGTTGGAAAACTGTACAGTAGACGCTAACGGCGCTATCGACTTCTCTGACAAGTCAGTTACAGAAAACACTCGCGTTTCTTATCCTATCTATCATATCGAAAACATCGTTAAGCCGGTTTCTAAAGGCCCGCACGCAAAACAGGTTATCTTCCTGTCTGCTGATGCATTCGGTGTATTACCCCCGGTTTCTATCCTGACTCCGGAACAGACTCAGTACTACTTCCTTTCTGGTTTCACAGCTAAATTGGCTGGTACAGAACGTGGTATCACTGAACCGACTCCTACATTCTCAGCTTGTTTCGGTGCTGCTTTCTTGTCATTGCACCCGACTAAATACGGTCAGGAACTGGTTAAGAAAATGGAAATGGCTGGTGCTAAGGCTTATCTGGTTAACACAGGTTGGAACGGTAGCGGCAAACGTATCTCTATCAAAGATACTCGTGGTATCATCGACGCTATCCTGGACGGTTCTATCGACAAAGCTCCGACTAAGGTTATTCCTTATTTCGACTTCGTTGTTCCTACAGAACTTCCGGGTGTTGATCCGAAGATCCTTGATCCTCGCGACACTTATGCTGACGCTGCTCAGTGGGACGAAAAAGCTAAAGATTTGGCAGGCCGCTTCCAGAAGAACTTCGCTAAGTTCACTGGTAACGAAGCTGGTAAGGCTTTGGTTGCTGCTGGTCCGAAATTGTAATTTCCCTACCGGAGATAAGTTTTTATCAAAGGTTAAGAATAAAGCTATTGAAAAGCGTAGAACATCATGTTCTACGCTTTTTTTTATATATTTGAATGAATTTTATTATAATTGTTAGCGTATTTTAATTTCTATTGCTATCTTTACCGCATATTATCTGTTAATGTGGGGTTTTAAGGTATAATGATTAAACGTTTATTACTGTTTTTCGGAGTCGTATTGTTCTTGTCGTCATGCGGCGGGGACGTCCCTTACCGGATTGAAGGCAAATTGTCTAATCTGGAAGATGAGACGCTATATGCCGTTTTTGAGAATGACAGTTATAAAGTAGTCGATACCATCACCTGCGAAAAACCCGGACAGTTCTCTATCAAACGGAGTGAAGGCGACTTCAATACGGTAACAATTTTCTTCGATCATAAAAAGCGCTGGGCAACGGCTTACCTGATACCGGGCGAGAAAGTGACGATAACGGGCGATGCCCTTTATCCGGCTCTGCTGCAGGTAAAAGGCGGACGTATTAACGACCAGTTGACGGTTTTCCGTAAAAGCGTCAACCCCTTGCTGAAGGAACAGGCTGATTTGATCAATATCCTGAATAATAAGAGTAATCATACCAATACAATAGAGGAGACGGATATTCCTTCCCGCCTGACGAATGTAACCCATTCGCTGAGTGAGCGTGCTCAGGCCTATATCCAGGAGCATCCGGATGAAGAAGCTTCGGCTGTCCTTTTGCAGTATTTCTTTATGAATCCGGACGATACCCGCAAGATGGACGAACTCTTGGCGGTGCTGAGTCCGAAGTTGAAGGATTTCTACCTGATCCGTAAATTGCAGGAGTATAGTGCCAAGGCGCAGCGTACTTCGCTGGGGGCTGAAGCTCCGGGATTTAATGTGAAGAATATCTACGGGCATACCGTAAGTCTGGATTCTTTCCCTAAACGTTATTTATTACTGGCTTTTACAGCTCCGTGGTGCGATATGTGCCAGACGGAAGATCTGCTTTTGGATAAGGTCGCTATGAAATATCCGAAAGACAAGGTCGAAATGTTACTGGTCAGTCTGGATGATGATCCGAAGGAAGTCCGTAAGTTGTTGGCTAAAGACAGTATCGACTGGAACCTGGTGACCGACTCGGCCGGTCAGGCTACTATGCTGGTCGACCTGTATAATGTAAATGCGCTTCCGCGCTGTTTCCTGATCGATGAGGATGGTAAGATCATCATGAAAACGGACAACGGCCTGGAAATCGAACAAACACTCGAAAAACTGGTAGAATGATGAGATAACGAATTATAAACTTTCAACCAAAAACCTTTTAATTATGTTAGTAAAATCTTACGCTGCTGCCGTGCAGGGCATTTCTGCAACCATCGTAACCATTGAGGTGAATTGTACAAAAGGCATCCAGTTCTTTCTGGTAGGCCTTCCCGATGTCGCTGTACGCGAAAGTCACGAACGTATCATTTCCGCACTTCAGGTGAGCGGGTATAAATTCCCCCGCAACCGTCTCGTTATTAATATGGCACCTGCCGATATCCGGAAGGAAGGTTCGTCGTACGACCTGCCGCTGGCTATCGGTATACTGGCGGCTGCCGAAGAACTGGATGCGTCGCGTCTGGATCGTTTTCTGCTGATGGGTGAACTGTCGCTGGATGGTAGTCTGCAACCGGTAAAAGGAGTCCTTCCGATAGCGATCAAAGCACGGGAGGAGGGTTTTAAGGGATTTATCCTTCCGAAGCAGAACGCCCGTGAAGCGGCTGTCGTGAATGACCTGGATGTGTATGGGGCGGAGAATATCAAAGAAGTGATCGAGTTTATTGCCGGCAGACGTGACCTGCAACCTACCGTTGTCAATACACGGGAAGAGTTTTACGCCCGTCAGCAACAGTTCGAATTCGACTTTTCCGATGTACGTGGACAGGAGAATGTGAAACGTGCCTTGGAAGTAGCTGCGGCAGGCGGTCATAACCTGATCATGATCGGCCCGCCGGGGAGCGGTAAGTCGATGTTGGCGAAACGCCTGCCTACAATCCTTCCCCCATTCACTTTGCACGAATCGCTCGAAACGACAAAGATCCATTCCGTTGCCGGGAAAATAGGGGTGGAGACATCCCTGATGGTGCAACGGCCGTTCCGTTCCCCGCATCATACCATTTCGAATGTGGCGATGGTAGGCGGCGGTGCTTATCCGCAACCGGGAGAGGTGAGCCTGGCGCATAACGGTGTGCTTTTCCTGGATGAATTGCCGGAGTTCAACCGGAGTGTCCTTGAAGTGATGCGTCAGCCGTTGGAAGACCGGAAGATAACGGTTTCCCGTGCCCGTTTCTCGGTCGATTATCCGGCCAGCTTTATGCTGGTTGCTTCCATGAATCCCTGTCCCTGCGGATATTACAACCATCCCGACCGTCCCTGTCTTTGTCCACCGGGTGCGGTGCAAAAGTATATGAACCGTGTTTCGGGGCCGTTGCTAGACCGGATAGATATACAGGTGGAGATCGTGCCTGTTCCTTTCGAAAAGATCTCCGAACAACGTCCTTCCGAGTCGAGTGCCGATGTCCGTGAGCGGGTGATCAAAGCTCGTTCCGTCCAGGAAAAACGTTTTGCCGGTCACGAAGGTATCTATTGTAATGCCCAGATGAGCACTCAACTTCTTCATACATATGCTGTCCCCGATGCTGCCGGGCTGGCTCTTCTCAAAACAGCCATGCAACGCCTGAGCCTTTCCGCCCGTGCCTACGACCGTATCCTCAAAGTTTCCCGTACCATCGCCGACCTCGACGGCTCTGAAAAGATAGAAGCCCGCCACCTGGCCGAGGCTATCAATTACCGTAATCTGGATAGGGAGAGCTGGGGATTGTAGGAAAAATAGAGTTGTTTTTATCGGGTGAAATGTAATTAATTAGTTACCTTTGTATGAAATGCGGATTTCGATAGGCAATAATGAATATCGGACAATACTGTTTACAGTAGACGATAGGAATGTTATCCTCTCAACCAAAGTTGTTCTTTTGAATGGTTTCCTGAAAAAGTCAACCAAGGACTATGAAAAGCAAATAAAGAAAGCATTGAAACTTATTGATAAATATAACTTATGGGAGATATAATAGTAGAAAATAAAACCAAGCTGTTGAGCTTTACTAAAAGGCTGGTAGAAGAGTATGGTGAATACGGCACTCCGGAGCGTGAAGCTTTTCAGGCAAAGGCCTTAGCCTGGTATTATGGCGAGATACTTCGCGATCGTCGGAAGGAATTGAATTTGACTCAGAAACAGCTGGCGGAACGCATAGGAAAAGAACGTGCTTATATTGCAAAAATCGAGAAAGGTGAAACGGATATGCAACTATCCAGCTTTTTGCATATTGCGAATGCATTAGGGCTAACGGTTGATTTGAAGCCTATTCCCTGATAGCACATAACCTTTCAGCCTTCAGTGCCTTCATCTCTCTTCTAGCTTTTAATTAATAAGGAATAGCCCATGAACCCGGTTTTCATTTCGGGTTCATGGAGCCTTCATGGGGGCTTCATCAAACTTTTATTACATGCCAGAGGTTGCCTCGCATCGTATGTCTTTTCGCTATTTCGTTCTTTATGAGGACGCGGGCGAAAGTGTTCATATTGGTTCTGCTTAGATGCACGCCGCTACGTTTTTGCATATCCAGCAGCATCTCGGTGGCCGACAGCCAAAGGCCTTCCTCTCCCGATTCCGCCTTCCGGTAATATTGAAGGAGCAACTGCTCTTCCGCCGGGCATTGCTGAAATCTTCTGTTGTCCTGCATGATAGCGACCTCTTCCTCATGTGTGAACCAATACCGTTCGCCACGCTTCAATGCTTCGAGTGCCTGTGCATACAATTGCTCGTAACAGATTGTCCGGCTGTTGTCGATCTGCCCGTTCAGCTCGATGCAGAGAAAACGGCGGCTACCTGTCGGGTCGGACAGCAGGTCGAGGTTGTTGCAGGTCGCCATGAACGAGCCATACCGTTGTCGACTGTGAATACTCTGCCCGTACGGCTGCCTGATCTTCACTTCCGGCTTCTGCAATAAATGTTTCAGGAAAGCCTGCTGCCTGGAACTGATCGAATCGAACTCATCCAGGTTGATCAACGCAAAACGTCCCAACGTCATTTCCGCTTCCCGCCGACTGCTGAAATCGAGGCTTTCGGCATAATACTCCCGCAACTCCGGAGGTAGGAGCGATCGGCACCAGGTGGACTTGCCACATCCCTGTGGCCCCACGATAAGCGGAACTACACTGTTGGCATGCATCCTGTCCATCTGCCGCCATTGGGCAACCACTCCCAGGAACCAGATATAAAAACGGTCGCGCCACTTCCCGTTTTCCACCGGTAACGAGTCGGCCAGGCTGCGTATCCGGTCTTTTCCGTCCCAGGCCGGCAGATTTTCGAGATAAGTATCCAACGGATCATAAGAAGGTGTTGCCGTGGAAAAGATAAAACGTTTCACATCCCTGTCCCACAGCTCGATTCCCTCTTTCTGTGCCTCTATGCTGATCGTGTTGATCACCTCGTCCGTCACCGGGCGGAAACGGAAACAGAAGGAGCACTGCTCCCGGTATTCCATATCACCCCTCAGTTTGTTACGCCGGAATTCATAACGGCGCAACATGAAATCATCCAGTTGCGCCATCAATACCTGTCCGGACGAAAGCTCCGGCTTGCCGCCGAAATTCTTCTCCATCAGGTAGCAGGTATGTATCGTTTCCCGCAGTTCTGGCTCGAACTTGCGGAAACCTGTATGTAGCAACGTCCAGCGTACGGCATCCTCTTCCGGCACCCCGTTGCGGAAACAATGTTCGGCCAGGTTCACCAGAAACGCCTGCTTATCGGCTTCCGCTTGGGGAATCGGCGTCGTTGCCAGTGTCTTTTTCAGTGCCACGTTATACAATCGGGCGATGACCTGGTAACGTTCGTAACCCGGCATCAGGTGGTAAAGCGGCTCTTTCTTTTCTTTTGCCCTGCTTTCTGCCTGCATTTCATCCGGTTCCTGTTGCGGTTGGGGCATACGGATCGCGATCGCGTCGGGATTATAATAAAGTCCGGGATCGAACGTGTAGCGAACCCCTTTCGACAGCGAAGCACTGGTCGGCGTGACCGGCTGCTGTAATTGTTCCCCGTAGAAGATGGCCGCCCGGCGATAGGCATGCGCGTGAAACAATCCGATCTGCCGATTTTCGTCCGGCAATGAACCGTCTGGTAGCGTAAAGCGCGTCAGTATTTTTACGCTTCTACCGCTCGAACCGACAAAGGCCGCCAAAGTTTGGAGAATTTCCGCCGCTTTTCCCCGAATTTTCTCCGCTTCGGAGCGGTTGGCAAGCCGATTGATTTCTACCAGGATGATACCGGTATACCGCTTTAGGACGGGGTTGCCCGACGACCGGTTGTAAACTCCGCTGAAAACAGTCACCGGTAACTTCTCCACTTCGGCCGGCCGGCTCTCCGGCATGCAATAATCCAGCATTTCGCGAAATGCCGTTACCGGAATTTGTTTTTGCGCTGTCCGCATCTCTTCCAGTAAGGTTGCCAAGGCAATCTTTTTCATCTTTTTGTTCGTGCTTTTGTAAATCGTTGCTTCCATATTGATTGATTTTTGATGTTTCTGTCAGCAAATATACAACCGTGATATTCGGTTTAAAGAACGCTCCGACCGATAGTTATCCGGTTTTTGCTCTGTCCGCTACTAATAAATAAGTCGTTGTATCTTATGGTTTTGTTCGTTATATTTTATATCTTAGATGCCGACTTTTTATTCTTCCGCCAATTGTGATAAGATCTTTTGCCAGCTGTCGAATAATCTTTCGGCAATAGGCAAATAATCTTTCGACAATTGTCAAAAGACTACTAAGTAGGGACAAAAACAATAAGCACTAGTATATTAACCTATAATTGAATACTATATGGAAGCTAATTACAGGATGGAGCGAAACCCCAACCCCAAAGGCGAGAACGATGAGATGCCGTTGCATCCCCGCCTGATTCCTCATAATACATACAATATTAGAGAGTTGATGCGATACGGCAAAGAGCGGTCTACTTACTCGGAGGCCGATATTGCGGGTGCACTTCGACTGATAACGGATCTGGTGGCGGAAAATCTGCGTTCGGGAAATAATGTCGAGATCGAAGGGCTGGGCTTTTTCAGCGTCTCGCTTCAGTCGCGCCCGGTGATGGATAAGAAGGAGTTGCGAAGCGAGTCGGTGCATTTCAAGAACGTAAACTTCAGGTGCAGCCAGACGTTGAAAGACAGGCTGAAGACAATGCCGCTTACCCGTTTGAAAGAAGAAAAGTTGCGTACTTTCAACGACGACGAGAAATACCGCCGGTTGCAATGGTATATGGATCGCCACCCGTATATCACCGTTATGAAATATCGCGGATTGAACGGCTGCTCGGATTATTCGGCACGGAAAGACCTGGCCGGGTTTGTAGAGAATGGCACGCTCGAAGAGACCGGCACCCGCCATATAGCGATCTATACCCGTCCCGCCGGGAACAACGAACCGGAGCCGGCTAGCCTGATCATCGACTCGAATATCACCACGGATTAGTCTTTTCGGATGAAGGCGGAATGAAGGCCGGTATGAATGCGATCATGGAGTGCATTCATATTGCAAATTGCTTTGTATTAGTTGAATATGAAGCTTATGAAGGCATGAACGCACTTTTCTTGGAAAAGCGATTATGTACCTGAGTTCTTGCAGAACTTAGCTATTCCGGTATTCCTGCGGCCCCATGCCGACATGTCGTTTAAAGTATTTACCGAAGAAAGACATATTGGTGAAGTTGAGCGAATAGGCGATGTTTTGTACCGAAACATCCGTCGATTTCAATTGCGCCTTTGCATCCATAATGACCATCGACGCAATGATATCCATACATGTTTTCCCTGTGACCTGCCGTATCGTGGTGCTCAGATGTGCCTGTGTTATACCCAGTTTATCGGCATAGAAGGCCACATTCCGTTCCCGGCTGTAATACTGCATGACCAGCTGTGTGAAGTCGTGTGCAATCTTTTCGCTTTTGCCCTGTACGGTTTTTATCGTCCGGATGTCTTTGTACAATTCCCCCAGTCCGTAAACCAGTGTGAAAAGTATGTGTTTGATTACCTCTTTACTTATTTTCCCGTAAAAGGTAAGGTACGTTTTAGCAAGCAAGGCCAGATGATCCTGTATGATGGCGGCGACTTCCGCTTTCAGCGGGACGACAGGCGTGGCCTTTATTGTATAGAAGATATCGAGCGTCGGCTTGATCACGTTTGCTTCCGTGATAAACTGCGAGGAATATCCCAGGAAAAAGATCTTCAGATCACCTTCCACCTTGTGTATCTGAAGGATACTGCCGGGGATGATTGTCACGAAATCGTTCTCTTTTACCTTATATTGGGTCATATCGATCGAAGCCTCGATCTCTCCCCCCATGCAAAGCACGAAGATACCGGCCTTCAGTCGGCAGGGAAAATTGGTGTACATATTCAGTATTTCCCGGCTGATATCCATCCCTACGATCCAGTCTTCGGGTATGTCCAGGTTGGGTAGCTCCTTGGGTATATTTGCGTTCATTTGCTTGCTTGTTTACTGGATGCAAATGTATTTATTATTTTTCAAAGGATGTCGTCTTTTTCTTATAAATAGAACACCGGATTTATCCTTTCCGGTGCCATATCGTATATAATAAAGTGAGTTAGTTAATATGTTTTAAGGCATATCTAATAAAAAGGACAGTAAATCGCATAAATAGACCTTGCGGGATTTTATAATTCAAGGTTACTTTGCACCCGATAAAAAGTGCATATCACATTAGTATATAATATTAAGGTTAGACAATAACCGCAAAAATAGGTAGATGAGGGAAATGGAAATGACGAAAAGACATAGTTCTGCAAGAACTATGGTATTATTTGCATGTATTTCTGTATTAATAATAGGTTTGTTTGCTTGTGATGACCGGAAAGACGGTTCTTCCGCCCATTCGGGAAAACTCCGTTTAAGTTTGACTGCTGATACAACCTCTCTGAAGAAAGGTGTGAACTCGAATCTGACGAAAGCTGTTTCGGATGAGTTCCAGAAATTCCTGACCGTAGAGGATTACCAGATCCGTATCGTCACCGACAAAGACACAGTAAAATCTTACGACCGCTTCGACAAAATGCCTTCCGAGATCGAACTCCCCGAAGGTGCCTACACAATAGTTGCATCCAAAGGCAACGACCTTCCTGCTGCATTTGAGAATCCTTATTTTGAGGGGAGTACGGCGTTTACTGTCAAGGATGGTATGAGTACGCGGTTGGATATGACTTGTACACTTGGTAATGCGCGAGTAACAGTGGAGTCTACTGACGATTTCAATAAAGTCTATACTGATTACAATGTGGATTTGAAAACTGCATTGATGGATACTGTTTTCAGAATAAAGAAAAAAGATGAAGTGCGCCCAGCTTATTTGCAGGTTGTAACAGAAGGAACAGATACCAATATTACTGTCTATGTGAAAAAAGCGGGAGATACGGACTCAACAGCAGTTCATGTACAAACACCATTAAAACTGGAACGTCGCCAGAATGTTCGATTAATCCTGAAGTTGAGCGATGGAAATCAGGGAGTCGGTTTGGATGTTATGCTGGATGACGAGTTGACTTATCTTCCTGTTGATACTAAGATTCCGGAATATATGTATAAGCCGATGGGAGATGCTGAATTACGTCCGATTCATTTTGAGGATGGCGATGAAAAAGAAACACGTCCAGGAAGTTATGATAGTAATGCAATTGTTCATTTTAACATGCAGGGTGGGGTGAGTTCTTTGGTTATAAAAATAACGAAAGATAATGAAGATCCCGATATATTTGATATTACAACGACAGAAGGAGCGGCGGTGGCTGCTGCAAAGAACTTCAAATGGTCTAAAACAGATGACCCGGAGAAAGCGGTAACGGATCCTGTTACTGAGAAATGGATGGAGGGATATATATTTCTAGGTACTGCTATTAATAGCCTTGAGGCTCCTTTAGCAGTAGATGAAACTTATTTGTATAAGTTTGAGTTTTCAGGAAAAGATGCAACCGGTAAAGAGCATGAGTCTAATAATTTGACTTATAATATTATTATGCAGAATGCCAGTGCTCCAATTATAATAGAAAAGGGTAGTTTACCACTTTCTATTGTAGAAGGAGATGAACTGAGTGATGAGGTAGAATATGTATTAGAAGCTTCCGGTTTGATTGATAAAGATGTAACTTCATTAACGATTAATGAACAGGCATATAATCTATCCACTGATGCTACAACATTGAAGGATAGCTATGGTATTAATACTCGTTTTGATAGTGAGGCAAAAGCTGTAATCACTTTTACAAAATCATTTTCCGCAATGTTAACTGCTCCGGATGCTGGAAGTAAGGATTATAAGTTTGTAGTTACACTAAAAGATAAGAATGGAAAAGAAAAGTTTTTAGAGAAAGTTATATCTGTCTATGCACCTGTATTTACATTTGATACAAATGAGGGGGCAGCATTTGCCAAACGTGTTGTTCTGCACGGAACAATTCAAAAAGGGGATCCGAAGAAGTTGAATTTTATTTGTAACGGAACCGTTGCTAATATTTCGGATATAGTACTTGATGATCAGACTTACCAAGCGGTTTTAACAGGTTTAGAACCAAATAGTTCTTATACCTTACTGGCGAAATATAACAATAAAGATAACAGAAAAAGTCAGGCTGTAACTGTTACAACGGAAGAGGCAAATACCTTTGTCCCTAATGCTGGATTTGAAGAGTGGAGCATTGCTCCAGATGCAAATGGAAGTATTTTGGAAGGTGCTCCGGAACCTTCTGGTCTTGGAAAGAGTCCTAATGATCCTCCAGGACGTTTTTGGGAGATTTGGCAGCCTTGGACTGGTGAAGATACAAAAGGATGGAATACTAATAATGCTTATACAACACAAGATGGTGGTTTTAGTATAAGTAGTTGGATGCGTTATATTGCAACTTCTGCTGTGATTAAAGAGGCTGGTAAAGATGGAAGTGCAGCATTAATTCGTACAGTTGGTTGGGGAAGTGGTAGTACAGCAGCTCTCACATCTGGAAATATGGGGACAGTAAAGAACTGCACACCAGGAGAATTGTATTTGGATATGGATGTGAAAGACACTCGTTTTGGAAAAGATATTATCTCAAGACCTACTGCCCTTTCTTTTGATTATAAATATGTAAGAAAAAATAAAGATACGTTTATTGCGAAGTTAACTGCTTGGAATCAGAATGGTGATGTCATAACAAATACGGTATTAGAGGAAGGATTAGCTACTCCTACAGAAACATGGTCTAATCAAAAGCTGGTAGTAAACTATAGTGTTTCTAGCGGTTTAATGAAAGCAGAAAGAATTCGTATATCATTTATATCTGGTACATCAACAAGTAAAGACGATTTGCTAATATACCCTTCTGGTGCTAATTTAACAAGAGGAGAATATGTTGGAAGTCAATTATATATCGATAATGTTGAATTAATCTATGAATAATCGAAAGAATATGAACAAGCGAAATATTTTCTTACTCCTTTTTTTTCTACCCTTTTGGCTGCTGATAGCTTGTAGTCAGGAGAATGTGAATGAAAGTGACGATTTGTCAGGTATCCCCGATGGCATGGGAGTCGTTTATTTTAACATGAAGGCTCCTACAGATATTGAGATTCCTACCTTTATGACGCGTGCTACGCATCATTTTGATTTGGATCCGAATACTTTCTATCTGGCTATTTATGAAGATGGGGCTTCAACGCCTTATAAAACGTTTGCTTCATATAATGCATTGGTTGATTCAGGTCTACCGTTGCAACTGCCTGTTGGAAAGTATCAGTTGCTGGCCTCCTCTTTTGAGAAGAAAGACCAAAAGGTTTCCAAAAAACCTTATTTTGAAGGAACTACCCCATTTGCTGTTGAAGAAAAACGTGTTAGCCGGGCAGATGTAACATGTAAATATGCAAGCATGGCTGTGGAGCTTCGTTTATCCGAGCAATTTCGGAAGCTATTGGAAGATACTCCTTTGGCTTATGCTTTTGAGATGGATGTATACAATGGTGACGGTGATACCAAATGGTCTTTTTATCAGCGGCAGAAAGATGGGGAAGATTTGGAGAAGAGTCTTGATACCGGTTATTTCCTGACTGGTTGTACAAGGGAAGACGGAAAGTTACAAGTAAAGGTGCGTGTCCGTCTGGATAGTTCAGACTGGTACCCGGAAAGAGTCTTCTATTTACCGGAAGAAGGATCAATACCTAAAGTCGGTGAATATTATGTGATTAATCTGGATGCCGGGCCAGATGCCAAAGCTGTTATGTTGGATTCTTTTAGCATAGAGGAAAATTGAAAATGAAGAAATACTACATCTGTCTGTTAAGCCTGATATTTCTGCCTTTTATATTTTCATGTGAAATGAAAAAGGATTTATTAGGTGGAATTGAGAAGCCGACTGATCCGCAGTTACCTAAAGATGCCGGAATGTTAGATCTGGAGCTAAATCCGGAAAAAGAGGTGGTTATTCCGACTTCAAAAGGAGATGAAATAGAAGGTAGTGATGAAATACTTGATGCGGCGGATTTCTCTGTTGGCATCTATGATGAAGAGGGAAGATTGGTTGAGTCATATGATAATTATGCTCAACTAAAGGAAACAGGTGGTTTATTACTATCTCCCGGAACTTATGTTATCAAGGCTGAAAAAGGAAATGATTTGAATGCCGGCTTTGATAAACCATATTACAAGGGAGTGGATACATGCATCATACAACCCCAAGTTATAGAAAAAGTGATAACTTCATGTAAATTAGAAAATAAGAAGGTGACGTTCCGTTACTCAGAAGATTTTCAAAAACAGTTTGAGGAAGATTATTTTGTTGTGGTGGATAATGGATCCGGAGTTTTGACTTTAGATAAAGATGAGACACGTAGTGCTTTTCTGAAAAATACGGGAATATTGCGTTTTACAGTCTATGTTACTTCTAAAGCAGGAAAGCAACTGATCTATAATTATGATGTATCAAAAAATGAGCAAGTAAATCAGCATAACAATGTTGTGATTGATTTAGGTCTTATCAATGATAATGACGATAGCGGAAATAATAATCCGGGAGATGGAGGCGGTGAAGGGGATGATGATGAACCGGAAGATCCGGGTGATACCCCTCCGGATATACCTACCAGAAAACCGACTCTTTCAGTAGATGTATCTTTGGTCGAAAAAGATTTTATTATAGAGATACCATCGGATATCTTAAATAGTGGAGGTGATGATAATACAGGTGGCGGAGAA
The DNA here is from genome assembly GCF_000969845.1 of Parabacteroides sp. HGS0025. Classification (NCBI taxonomy): domain Bacteria; kingdom Pseudomonadati; phylum Bacteroidota; class Bacteroidia; order Bacteroidales; family Tannerellaceae; genus Parabacteroides; species Parabacteroides sp. HGS0025. The sequence goes on along the minus strand of NZ_KQ033903.1, from coordinate 736,609 downwards.
GAGCAACCGGGTGTTGATCCGAGTGAACAAAGTCCGACTATTGCAGGAACGATGGATGGTAAGTCTTTTGATATGAATGCAAAGCAAACAATTTCTGTAAGTACCAATAGTGTAGTGATTAATTTATATTTACCTACTGGGTTGGAATCTTTAACTGTCAGAGTAAATATACCTAATGTACCGATAGATTTGTCTTTGGATTTATTGAATGAAGATGATCCTAATCTGATAGAGATAAAAGGTGTTTTATCAGGAATGGATAAAGTATTGTTGACGCCAGTTAAAGGAGCTAAGGGGAATCAGAAGTTTGATATTTCTCCGTTTCTGGATTTGTTAGTACAAGTAGGTGGAGATTCTTCTTTTGCTGTATCAATGAAAGACAAGAATGGAAAAAGTGTCAATCAAACTTTAAAACTGACTGTAAAATAAATAAGACTAATGAGACAATATATTATAAGTATATGGTTTGTTTTGGCTCTACAGTTGATGTGGGGACTGATTTCCTGTAATGATGAAAAGAATACTGTAGCATCGGTTGGGTATCTATATTTAGGTGTAGAGGAAGATGATGTTACAATTACCCGCACTGTAAAACCTGTTACGGATGAGATGCTACGAGTGGATATAATGTCAACATCAGGAGATACAGTAAAATCTTATGCTGATTATTTGAAAGATGTTAAAGGACAGAAGTTAATACTTCCGGTTGGAAATTATAAAGTTGTGGTCAGTTCTAATAAAGATGGAGGAGCTGCATGGGATTCTCCTTTCTATGTAGGGGAAACAGAAGAACCGATTGCTGTAAAAAGCGGAGAAATTACAAATACATCTATTACATGCAAAATTGCAAATACGAAAGTGACAGTATCCTATAAAGAGAGCCTGAAAAAGTATTTTATTGATTATTGTGATACTGTTAGCACATCGGCAGGACAATTAATTTATACCCGCGATGAGTATCGAGCAGGATATTTTACTTCAGGAGGCAATCTGACTGCAAAGCTTTACTTAAAGAATAAAGATGGTAATGAGTTCACTTTGCAACGTATTGTGAAAGATATTAAGCCTCAATACCATTATAATCTGATTTACAGTTTGGATGAAAGTGGTGAGGATGAAGCTGGCTCAGGCTTTGATATCTCTGTAGATCCAACAGATCCAACAGAGATTAATTGTTATATTTTTATCAAGCAAGAAGATTTGTTTGGAAAAGGTGTACCAGAATTGAAAGTTACTGGTTTCGATGACGATGAAAATGTACTAACATGGAAACCTATAAAGAAAGGTGAACAGCAGGATTTGCCCGATCCGGAATTAATTTTGACGTTGAAAGCTCTTGTTGGTATTCAAGACATAAAGGTAAATATTAGTTCAACTCGATTTAATGAGGTAGATCTGGGAATAGATACTGAAAAGATTACAAAAGAGGGGCAAGAAATTAACTTAAATGCATTATTAAAAAAAGCATATGATTGGGAAAAGCTAGAGTCTGTTGAAACACATTCTTTTAATATAACAATTATAGATAATCTCAATCAAGAGGGAGTTGTTTCTTTTTCTTTTGTAATTATTCCTGATTTAGATGTTGAATCAAAGGTAAACGCGTTTTCTACTTTTGCTCTTTTAAAAGGATCTTCAGATGATTCTGAAAATCAGAGATTTGTTTACTGGAAAGAAAATGAAACATCTACTATAGAGGTTGTAGCTGATGAATTTTTTCAAGCTGTGATAATGGGTTTGAAACCTAGTACTAAGTATTATTATAAGGCTCTAGCAGGTAATTCAGAAAGTAATATTATGGAATTTACAACTGAAGCCGCAATGTTATTACCTAATGGAGGTTTTGATAAATGGTATACAAAAAAGGAAAGTAACAAAGATATGGAATATCCGGAACCATCTACATATGATTTTTGGAGTAGTGGCAATAATAACTATTTAGGTATGGGTACACCTTATTTATTGTCATCTACAGATGAACGAGTAACAACTGTAAATAATAATCTTAAAGCTGCGAATCTTCAATCTACTAAGCCAGCAGCTTTTGTCAAATTAGCAGCAGGAAATTTATTTACAGGTGATTTTAAGGTCGATGGAACTGGTGGTGAAATTAAGATGGGGAGACCCTTATTTTCTCGTCCAACATCTTTGAAAGGTTATTATTGGTATACTCCAGGGGATGTAGATGCTAATGGTACTGTGAATTTTCCAAGTGGAGGAAGTGTTGAAGTTCCTAGAAATAGTCAGGATAAATGTTCCATATATATAGCGATATGTAAACGAACCTATACAATTAATACGAATCATCCTAGTACATTGTTTGATCTGAACGAAGATGCATTTAAAGAAAATGTGATTGCTTATGCTGAATTGCCTGAAGAAATGTGTATCAAAACGGATGGTTATAAAGAGTTTAATTTAGTATTGGAATATCTTCAACCGGATTATATCGCGTCTGAATATTATATTGCAATAGTTTGTGCCGCTGGTAAATATGGTGATTATTTTATTGGAAGTACTTCTAGTAATTTGAAGTTAGATGAATTTGAGTTAGGATATGAATACGATGAAAACTGTTTTAAATAAATAATATAAATGAAACGAACACCTTTTTACCTGTTATTGATAGCCCTGTTCTTCTCTTTGCCTGTGATGGCCAAGAAAGAAAAATATGAGCGGAATATTGTGATGAAAACGTTTATTCCTAAAGGGCAATGGATGGTAGGTGCTACTTTTTCATATAATGAACATGTAGATGATAATTTCGAATTTCTTTCTGTGTTGAAAGATATAAATAGCGAAGGGTATACTTTTAAAGTAACTCCTCTTGTCAGTTATTTTATAAAAGATAATATCAGTATAGGAGGACGCTTTGCTTATTCTCGCTCATTTACAAAATTAGATAATATATCGTTAGAATTGGGGGATGATTTGAGCTTTGAAGTACAAGACTATCATAGTACGTCCAATACATATACGGCTTCGGTCTTTCTTCGTACTTACCTGAACTTAGGTGATAGTAAACGCTTTGGACTTTTCAATGAAGCCCGTGTGTCTTATGGTTATTCAGAAAGTTCTGGATCAACAGGTAAAGGTGTTGATTTAAGCGGACTGTATCAGTTAAAACATAATCTGAATATCAGTGTTGCTCCAGGTCTTACTTGTTTTATTAATGATTTTACAGCAGTAGAGGCTTCGGTAAGTGTTGCAGGACTTAATTTTAATTGGTATGACCAAACTCGCGATCAGGTGAATAAAGGTTCTCGTACAGCCAGTTCTGCTAATTTTAAAATCAATCTTTTGTCAATAGACCTAGGTATTGTTTTTTATTTATAATTATTAAGAAAGTATGCGGATCGTTTCAATGATAATTGGTTGTTTGTTGTTGCTCTTAGGTTGTGTGAAGAATGATTTTCCATATCCAACTATTAAGTGTGCAATTACCGACTTTGGTGTGGATGGTATGACTTCGGTTAAGATTGATGCGAGTGCTCGTACGGTTGTGGCAAAAGTGGTAGATACATTGGATTTACGCGATTTGAGAGTGAACCGTTTGGAAGTAACAGAAAAAACAACTGTTATACCGGATGAAAAAGCTTGTATTGATTTTACTCATTTCCCTGATACAGGTTTTGTTTCAGTAGACAGTCTGCCTGCTACAGCTAATACACGAATGAGTTTTAAAGAACCGGTTAATGTATTGCTTCGTTTGTATCAGGATTATCCATGGACGATAACAGTACTGCATGATATTGAGCGTGTGGTGAAAGTCAATAATATGGTAAGTCCGGCGTTAATAGACGAAGTCAATCATAATGTAGTGATACTTGTCGATTCGGCGAAGCAACCCAAGTTAACTAATATTGAAATAGAAGAATTGAAACTGGGATCATCTGTTGCTAAAACAGAACCAGAGCCTAGTTCGGTGACGGATTTTACACGACCACGTGTATTTAGAATAACGGCTTTCGGCGAAATGGAAGAATGGACAGTCAGTGTCCGTTATCCGTCGGGAGATGAAGGTCAGACATCTACGCTTTCTGCATGGACAAAACGTGCTTATATAGAAGGGACAACAAAAACAGGCGATGTCTCTGCCCGGTATCGTGAGCTGTCGAAAACGGAAACAAAAGCAGACGATGAAAGTGTTTGGGAGTCTGTTTTATCTAATGAAATAGAGATTTTTGAGGATGGACGTTTTGTGTTGACGTTTACTCATTTGAAGCCCGGAGCTACTTATGAATATGAATTAACTGTAGATGGTAAAACAGATAATGTACAAACCTTTACAACTGAACCAGAGGAGAAAGTTCCCAATCTCTCATTTGATGATTGGTTTAAAGACGGTAAAAGTTGGTATGCAAATAAAGACCTAACAGTGGATAATTATTTCTGGGATTCCGGAAATAAGGGATCAAATACTGTAGGAGAAGCAAATCCGACATCTCCGGAAACGAGCAATGTAGTAAAAGGAAAAGCTGCTCGCTTGGAAAGTAAAACTGTTGCCGGCGTTTTTGCAGCTGGAAGTTTGTATACAGGTACCTTTGGCAAGGTTGAGGGATTAAGCGGAGCTTCTTTGAATTTTGGTCGTCCGTATTCTTCCCGTCCTTCTGCTTTAAAAGGGTATTATAAATACAATGCAGGAACAATAGATAAGGCAAAAACTCCTTATGAAGATTTGATCGGACAGAAAGACTCCTGTCATATCTATGTAGGCCTATTTACATGGGATAAACCTTTTCCTGTAAATACCAGTACCGGTACATTTGTCGATCGTACATGGAATAATGAAAATATGGTAGCTTATGGCGAATTGGTTAACGGCGAAACAATCAAAGATTATACTCCGTTTACAATCCGTTTAAAATATCGTGATTATACAACTAAACCAACCTATATTCTGATTGTTGCATCCGCTAGTAAATATGGTGATTACTTTACAGGAAGCACAAGTAGTGTGTTGTTGTTAGATGAGTGTGAGTTAGTGTTTGAGTAATTTGTGATAGAAGAATAATGGATAAGAAAAGTTTATATATTATATGTTTGTTTCTATTGATGATCGGTGGCATAAAAGCACAAACTATAATTACTGTCGGAAGTGCAGATGAATTACGTAGTGCTGTAAATACGTCCGGCTCAGTGGAAATTCATCTTACGAACGCAATTGAATTGGATGATGAGACTCTATCAATTACTCAAGGTTCAATAATACTTGATTTAAAAGGGAATACATTATCTTCAACAAGAAAGAGTGATGGAAGATCTATTTGCATCTCTATAAAGGGCGGTAGCCTTATTTTAAAGGGAGATGGTAAAGTTTCTGCTACGGCTAAAGGAACTACTGCTGGAACTTGGGGATCAGGGAAGAATGGTTATGATGCTGTTGCGATTTCTTATGATGGAGGGGCTCTTGATATTTGGAGCGCAGAGTTTGAGGCTATTGCTACTAAAGGTGCAGGTATTATTTCAGGTAAAGATGGTATAGCCTATACTATAGACACGAATAATGGAGCCAATGTTAAAGGAGCAGTCCCTTATGGTGCTTATGTCGTTGGTAGAGATGATAGTTATGATGTAAAAAATATTGTAGCCTCGTCAACTAAAGTCTCATTGTCTGACTATATAGCTCGTTTTGAGACAGATTCGAAAGATACTCCAACTCCGAATGATATTAATTATAGATTAGATAAAGAATTCAATTGGCCTGAAACAGAACCTGTTAAAAAAGGGTATATATTTAAAGGATGGAATACTGACCAAACAGTAGAAATGATAAATGAAAAACCAGTTTTGACAGATCGTAAGGCTACTGGAACAATTATTTATAAAGCACAATGGACCCTAGTCGATTATAATATCACCGTTAAACTTAATGGAGGGACACTTGAAAATACAATTATACCTTCTTCTTACAACATAGAAACAGAAACAATAAATCTACCAATACCGACGAAAACAGAAGGAGGTCGTCAATATAAATTTATGGGTTGGTATAAAGAACAAACTTTTTCAACTGCCAGCGAAATAACGGCAATTCCGAAAGGCTCTGTTGGCAATATTGCTCTTTATGCAAAATGGTTACCTATTTATACTATTGAGTATAAGTATGATTCGAACAAAGCTTCTTTAATTTCAACAGCTTTAAAAAATTATGTAGAAGATGATTTAAGAAGTCCTTATGTTTTACCAAGTCTAACACCTTTTAATACAGAAGAATATGCATTCGCTGGTTGGTATGAGGATTCTAATTATTCTGGGACTCTGGTTGAATCAATATCGAAGGATCATTTGCATGATTATGTATTATATGGAAAACTTTCCCAGTCATATCCTATCGTGTTGCATTGGAATGCAGATAATTTGGAAAAAGAACAAATATATTACACATCTGAATTGGGAGGAACATTGCCTTCTCGTGCTCAAAAAAAGAACGGTTACTCTTTTGGTGGTTGGTATGATAATAAAGAATTGACAGGTACTAAATATACAGAAGTTGCAGTTGGACAAACAGGTAAAAAAGATTTTTATGCCAAGTGGATTCCCATACAATATGCAATTTCGTATGATTATCTGTATAATGCTACATTGCCTAAAGATGCTCCTAAAGAGTATAGCATTGAAACAAGTGTCCTATTACCAATGCCAACTCGTCAAGGCTATTCTTTTGTAGGTTGGCATGCAGTAGATGAATCGGAAGATTGGTCGGAGGCAGGTCATGGAGTTATTCCTTTTACTTTTAATGATCAAAAAGACCAAACCGGTAATAAGACATTTTATGCCGAATGGAAAGGCGGACATATTTTAACGATTCAACAGTCGGAAGGCGGGAAGATATCAGTCAAAAATAAAACGAATAATCAAGAGGTAGAATCGGGTATTGCAATAGATAAAGGTACAAGTCTGGAAATTTCTGCGGTAGCTACTTCTTCGACTTATAAATTTAGTGAGTTATTGATAAATGGGAAATCGTATACATCTGTGCCGCAAACTGTAACTATGCCGGATACTTGTGGTTTAACTGTTTCTGCTATTTTTGTAGACGGACGTCCATCTGCTTCTAAGCCAGAGATGAGTACAAATCCGGTAAATACAGACTATATTCCCGTAGGAGAATCAGTAATAGTTACATTAAAAAATACTGATAAGGATGCTATCTTGTATTATACAGTCGATGGTTCGAAAGAAAAAGCTTATACACAGCCGTTTATGGTTTCTGCAACGACTGCAAAAAAAATGGAAGTGAAGGCTATTGCTCGTAAAGAAGGATATAGGGATGGTGTAACAACTCGTCAGATAACTTTCGGAACAGGGAAAATTGTAATTACTTTCGATTTACCGGAAGGTATAACGGCTGTTAACCCAGATGGCGGAGAAGTGGTTTCGGCTGTGGCAACGGGTGGTACTTTTGAGTTTATTCTGGATGTTGATGAGAGCGTAATCCCTTCAACAAGTCAGATGAAAGTATTGGTTAACGATACTTTGCGAATATATCCTGATGCTGCTGGCGTTTATACATTGGAAGAACAAAAAGCAAATGTGAAAATTACAATTGCAGGAGTTGTTCAGAAAGGTGTAACAGTTACTTTGACACAAACGAAGAATGGGCAAATTGTATTTGCTGATGATGAAACAACGGCAACCCGTAAAGTAAATTATGGTGATACTATTATCGTGAAAGCAATACCTAATGCGGGATGTTATTTCACGAAATGGATGGATGGTAATACTGATATCTTACGTCAGATTATAGTAAAGAACGATTGGAACTTGTCTGCAGTCTTTTCTGCTAATAAATATGTTTATAAGGTCGTGTTCCCTCAGATTCAAGGAGTAACAGTTAAAACATTGTCTGCTTATTCAAATGAAGTTGAGGATGGTGGAACCTGTAAATTCTATTTACGTCTGACGGAAGAATATAATCAGTCTACCCCGGTTGTTTATGCGAATGGAGAAAAACTAGAGCCAACTAAAGATGTGTATAGTCTATATTATATCCATACGCATTATAGTATTGCAGTAGAGGGGATTCAACGCAATAAAGAGATATATACATTGCCTGAGCATGTAACCGGAATAAATCTGGAAACCGGAAAAAGTCTGATTGATGCAGCGACTCTTCCGGAAGCACAAGTAATGGTTTACGCAAATGCTCCTGATGGACAGGTTTTTGATAAATGGAATGATGGAAGTAAGGAGAATCCTAGAATAACAAGAGCATCCAGTGCGTCACATTTATTGCCAATTTGGAAAAAAGCTTCTGAAGGAATACATAAAGTTGATTTTATGTTGAGTGCAGGAGCAGGCGTTGCTGCTGTTAATGCTGGAAATGCTTCTGCTGTTCTAAAAGGAGAGAATTTCCAGTTTAAAGTGGTTTTATTACCTCAATATAGTCAAAGTCCTGTTATCGTTAAAGCAGGGGATAAGGTTTTGCAGCCTGTTGTGGAATTACGAGCTGCAACGGAGTTGACTACGCGTTATTATACATTGGAGAATTTATCAGCAGATACTAAAGTAGAAATTACGGGACTTATGCTTAATAAATATAAGCCTTTGGTAGAGCAAACAAAGGGTGGGAAAATTTCTGTCTCTACATCTGATTCTGTAGCTTATGGAACAGATATAACATTAAAGGCTATTGCCGATCCAGGTTATATTTTTCTTAAATGGAGTGATGGAAATACTTTAAATCCTTATCCGTATAAAGTTGAAGATAATTCAAGTGTAAGTGCCGTCTTTATCGGGAAAGGCTTGACTGTCGATAACGAATCGATCCAAAAAGAAGAAAATGCCCAGATCATGGTATCCGGACAAACGTTATCGGTTACTGTTGCAGAAGAGTCGATGTTATATATATGGGATTACAAAGGCTCCCTGTTCCGTAATCAGAAGATACCGGCCGGAGCATACACATTGAACTTACCTGCCGGTGGATATCTCGTGAAAGTGGGAGATATGGGAGCAAGGAAGATTATAATTCGATAATATCTAAAATAATTTCCGTACCTTTGCCCCTCAAAAAGAGAACACAAGGTATGGAAAAACAGTTTAAGAGAACGCTGATTACTACGGCGTTGCCGTATGCGAACGGGCCGGTACATATCGGGCACCTGGCTGGTGTGTATGTGCCTGCCGATATATATGCCCGTTACCTTCGCCTGAAGGGAGAGGATGTTTTGATGATCGGGGGATCGGACGAGCACGGTGTGCCTATTACCCTTCGCGCTAAAAAAGAAGGGGTTACACCGCAGGATGTGGTGGATCGTTTTCATGGCATCATCAAGAAATCTTTTGAGGACTTCGGTATCACGTTCGATATCTATTCCCGTACAACTTCGCCGACACATCGACAGGTGGCATCGGACTTCTTCCGTACCCTGTATGAGAAAGGCGAATTCATCGAAAAGACAAGCGAGCAATACTACGACGAGGAAGCTAAACAATTCCTTGCCGACCGATATATAACCGGTACATGTCCGCATTGCGGCAACGAAAAAGCGTATGGCGACCAGTGCGAAGCCTGCGGTACTTCGTTGAATGCTACAGACCTGATCAATCCGAAGTCTGCCATCAGCGGTAGCGAGCCGGTGATGAAGGAAACCAAACACTGGTATCTTCCGTTGGATAAGCACGAGCCTTTCCTGCGTCAATGGATCCTTGAAGATCATAAGGAATGGAAATCAAACGTATACGGACAGTGTAAGAGCTGGCTGGATATGGGATTGCAACCACGTGCGGTAAGCCGCGACCTCGACTGGGGTATTCCTGTGCCGGTGGAAGGTGCTGAAGGTAAAGTGCTTTATGTATGGTTCGATGCGCCAATCGGCTATATCTCCAATACAAAAGAATTGCTGCCGGATAGCTGGGAGACCTGGTGGAAAGATCCTGAAACCAAGATGCTGCATTTCATCGGTAAGGATAACATCGTGTTCCATTGTATCGTTTTCCCGTCTATGCTGAAAGCCGAAGGCTCTTTCAACCTGCCGGAGAATGTGCCTGCCAACGAGTTCCTGAACCTGGAAGGCGACAAGATCTCTACCTCTCGTAACTGGGCGGTTTGGTTGAATGAATATCTGGTGGATATGCCGGGTAAACAGGATGTGTTGCGTTATGTATTGACGGCCAACGCTCCGGAAACGAAAGATAATGACTTTACCTGGAAAGATTTCCAGGCTCGCAATAATAATGAACTGGTTGCTATTCTGGGTAACTTTGTAAACCGTGCCCTGGTACTGACAGAGAAATACTTCGAAGGCAAGGTGCCTGCCGCCGGTGAGCTGACCGATTACGATCGTCAGACATTGAAGGATTTTGAAGATGTGAAAGCCAATGTGGAACGTCTGCTGGATACGTATCATTTCCGTGATGCGCAGAAAGAGGCTATGAACCTGGCCCGTATCGGTAATAAATACCTGGCGGATACAGAACCCTGGAAACTGGCCAAGACAGATATGGAACGTGTGGCAACGATCATGAATATCGCTTTGCAGATCACAGCCAACCTGGCGATCGCTTTCGAACCGTTCCTGCCGTTCAGCATGGAGAAACTGAATAAGATGTTGAACGTAGAGCCGTTGGGTTGGAAGCGTCTGGGCTCGACAGACTTGCTCGAAGCCGGTCATCAGTTAGGTAAATCAGAGCTTCTGTTCGAGAAAATCGAAGACAGCGTGATCGAAGCACAGGTTCAGAAATTGCTGGATACGAAGAAAGCAAACGAGGAAGCCAGTTATAAAGCGAAACCAATTCGTGAAAATATTGAATTCGACGATTTCACTAAACTGGATATCCGCGTAGGTACGATATTGGAATGTACAAAAGTGCCTAAGGCTGATAAGTTGTTGCAGTTCCGTATCGATGATGGATTGGAGAAACGTACGATCGTTTCCGGTATTGCCCAGCATTATGCACCTGAAGAGTTGGTAGGAAAACAAGTTTGCTTTATCGCAAACCTGGCTCCCCGTAAGCTGAAAGGGATCGTATCGGAAGGAATGATCCTGTCTGCGGAAAACTTTGACGGTAAGTTGGCTGTCATCACTCCGGAAAAAGAGGTGAAACCTGGTAGTGAAGTAAAATAAGAGAAATAAACCTTGCGTAAGAGGTATCAAAGGTGTGTCATCTTGTTTCCGCATGAATGGCACACTTTTTTTATAATAATGTAGCAGTTGCTACGTTATTAAATGCAAGGAAAAACAAAACGGGTACAAGAGAATAAAGATGTTTGAAAAACAGATACAAATGGTCGATTTGCATGGACAATATCATCGCCTGAAAGAGGAGATAGATACTGCGATGCAAACAGTAATCGAAAGCAGTGCCTTTATCAATGGCCCTCAGGTGAAAACCTTCGGAGATCATTTGGCCGGGTATCTGGAGATCCCTTACGTGATCCCGTGTGGGAATGGAACGGATGCCTTGCAGATCGCACTGATGGCGCTCGAACTACAGCCGGGGGATGAGGTGATCGTTCCTGCATTCACTTATGTGGCTGCTGCGGAGGTGATTGCTTTATTGGGGTTAACGCCTGTCCTGGTGGATGTCGACCCGCAGACTTTCAATCTCGATCCGCAGAAAATAGAAGGGGCGATCTCCCGTAATACGAAGGCAATAATAGCCGTGCATTTGTTTGGACAGTCCTGTGATATGGAGCCGATCCTGCAACTTGCCAAAAGATATCACTTGTATGTGATAGAAGATAATGCCCAGTCGATAGGAGCTGAATATACTTTTGCAGACGGGCATGTGAAGAAAACCGGAACGATGGGAGTGATCGGAACGACTTCTTTCTTCCCTTCCAAGCCGTTGGCCTGTTATGGGGACGGGGGAGCCCTGATGACTTCCGACGAGATACTGGCTAAACGTATCCGTATGATCGCCAATCACGGGCAGGAACGTAAATATCATCATAAACTGATCGGATGTAATTCGCGGTTGGATACTTTGCAGGCTGCTGTGTTGGATGTGAAGTTGAAACATATCGATGAATTCACGGAAGCCCGCAGAGTGGTTGCCGGAAGGTATGATGAAGCACTGGCTTCGTGTGATCTGTTAATCATTCCGAAGAGATCTGCTTTTTCTACCCATGTATACCATCAGTATACGATTCAGTTGAAGCCTGCGGCTGGTTTTTCAGAGATGGCGAAGCAACGGGAGCTGTTGCAGAGTTACCTGAAAGAGAAAGGTATTCCTTCGATGGTTTATTACCCCTTACCTCTGCAGGCACAGGATGCCTATAAATGGATGGCCCGTACGCCGGGATGTATCGATGAATCGGCTCGTTTGAGCAAATGCGTCTTGTCACTGCCTATCCATACCGAAATGTCGAAAGAAGAACAAGAATATATAATTGATGCTATAGTCAATTTTAAATATGATGAATAAGATAAAATTTGCCGTAGTTGGTTGTGGGCATATCGGAAAGCGCCATGCCGAAATGGTGACCCGCGATCCGGACGCTGAACTGGTTGCCTTGTGTGATATCCGTCCTCGTGGGGAGTTGGGAATAGAGGCTTATGATGTCCCTTTCTTTACGGATCTGCAGGATTTGTTGCAAAGCGGTCTGCAGATAGATGTAGTTAACATCTGTACGCCGAACGGCTTGCATGCTTCTATGGCGGTAAAGGCTGTTGAGGCCGGATGTAATGTGGTCATAGAAAAGCCGATGGCACTGACGCTGGCAGATGCGGAGAAGGTGGTTTATGCTTCTTTGAAATATCATAAACAGGTGTTCTGTGTGATGCAGAACCGGTATTCTCCTCCTTCTGTATGGATCAAGGAAATGATTGAGTCCGGTAAACTCGGTAAGATCTATATGGTTCAGTTGAATTGTTATTGGAACCGTGATGACCGTTACTATAAACCGGGCGGCTGGCATGGGGATGCAGCATTGGATGGGGGTACGCTTTTCACCCAGTTCTCCCATTTTATCGATATCATGTACTGGCTGTTTGGCGATATTTGCAATATCCAGGCTCGTTTCGCGGATTTCAATCATGAGAAACTGACTGCTTTTGAAGATTCAGGCTTCGTAAACTTCAACTTCGTGAACGGAGGAATGGGTAGTCTGAATTATTCAACCTCTGTATGGAACAGGAATATGGAAAGCAGTATGATGATCGTAGCCGAGAATGGCAGTGTAAAGATCGGCGGTCAATATATGAATGAAGTGGAATATTGTCATGTGAAAGATTATGAAATGCCGGAGCTGGCTCCGACTAATCCGGGTAATGATTATGGTCCTTATAAGGGTTCGGCGCAGAACCATAACTTCGTGATCCGCAATGTCGTTCGCGTGCTTTCGGGCTTAGGATCTGAAAGTATTACTACCAATGTCCTGGAAGGTATGAAGGTGGTCGATATGATACAGCGTATTTACGCACAGAAAGAATAATTGCATAACTAGTATTAATAACATAAGTAGTTTTAGTAAGTCACTCCGGCTGCTTTTGTACAAATAAGTTTTTTTATAGGGGTAGAATCCCTTCAATTTCCTATCTTTGTGACAGTTTAGTCATTCTCGGCATGGGACTGACGAACCTTTGTGTGCTTTCATTTTTTGAAGCATGTTGAGATATATAGGGAAACTCAAATTTAACAAATAGCATGAAACAGATTTTAGTTACCGGAGGAGCCGGATTTATCGGCTCTCATCTTTGTGAACGCCTGCTGAAAGACGGAAACAATGTGATTTGCATGGATAATTATTTTACAGGTCGTAAACAAAACGTTATCCACTTATTGGACAATCCATATTTTGAACTGGTCCGCCACGATGTGACGTTTCCTTATTATGTAGAAGTTGACGAAATCTATAATCTGGCTTGTCCGGCGTCGCCTATACATTATCAGTTCGATCCGGTGAGTACGACTAAAACATCTGTTATCGGTGCTATCAATATGCTAGGGTTGGCTAAACGTACAAAAGCCCGTATCCTTCAGGCATCGACCAGTGAAGTATATGGGGATCCGGTGGTTCATCCTCAGGAAGAAAGTTATTGGGGTAATGTGAATCCGATAGGTATCCGGAGTTGCTACGATGAAGGCAAGCGTTGTGCGGAGACTCTGTTTATGGATTATCACAGACAGAATAAAGTCGACATCAAAATCATCCGCATCTTTAATACCTATGGTCCGCGTATGCGTCCGGACGACGGTAGAGTTGTATCAAACTTTATCGTGCAGGCTCTGAAGGGGGAAGATATCACTATCTATGGAGACGGAAAACAAACCCGTAGCTTCCAGTATGTGGATGACCTGATCGAAGGCATGGTTCGTATGATGGCTTCAGAAAACTTCACCGGCCCCGTAAATTTAGGTAACCCCAGAGAGTTTACAATGATAGAACTGGCGGAGGTTGTGCTTAAAATGACTAACTCAAAATCAAAAATAATATTTACACCGCTTCCTGCTGATGACCCTAAACAGCGCAAACCGAACATCTCTTTGGCAAAGGAAAAGCTGAATGGCTGGGAACCGAACATCCGTTTGGAAGAAGGGTTGGTTGAGACGATTAAGTATTTCAAAAGTCTTTAATTTTGTATTTGATTATAAATTATGAAAATAGCGATAGTAGGTACAGGCTATGTAGGTCTGGTAACCGGAACCTGTTTTGCCGAAATGGGTACCGAAGTTTTTTGTGTAGACGTAAATACCGAAAAGATTGAGAACCTAAAACAAGGCATAATTCCTATCTACGAACCCGGGCTGGAAGATATGGTTCATCGCAACCAACAGGCCGGAAGATTACATTTTACAACCGATTTGACAGAGTGCCTGGACGATGTGGAAGTTTTGTTCAGTGCCGTAGGTACACCTCCGGATGAAGATGGTAGTGCCGACTTGAAGTATGTGCTTGAAGTGGCTCGTACGGTTGGTCGCCATATCAAGAAACATATTTTGGTGGTGACAAAGAGTACGGTTCCTGTCGGTACTGCGAAGAAAGTTCGTCAGGCTATTCAGGATGAATTGGATAAACGGGGAGCACAGATCGAATTTGATGTTGCTTCCAATCCTGAATTCCTGAAAGAAGGGGCGGCGATCAGTGACTTTATGAGTCCGGATCGCGTTGTTGTCGGTGTCGAATCGGAGCGTGCGGAAGAGTTGATGACTCGTCTGTATCGTCCTTTCCTTTTGAATAATTTCCGTGTGATTTTTATGGATGTGCCATCCGCAGAGATGACCAAATATGCTGCAAATGCTATGTTGGCTACCCGTATCAGTTTTATGAACGATGTGGCTAACCTGTGCGAGATTGTCGGTGCCGATATAAATATGGTGCGTAAAGGTATCGGTTCGGATAACCGTATCGGTAATCGTTTCTTATATGCCGGTATCGGTTATGGAGGTTCTTGCTTTCCGAAAGATGTAAAAGCGCTGATCAATACAGCGAAACTGAATAACTATCCGATGCGTATTTTGCAGGCGGTAGAAGATGTCAATGATGAGCAAAAATCTCTGTTATTCCGTAAACTGGAAAAACATTTCAATGGAGATCTGAAAGGTAAGCGCATCGCTATCTGGGGATTGGCATTTAAGCCGGAAACAGATGATATGCGTGAAGCTCCATCATTAGTACTGATAGAAAAGTTATTGGCAGCAGGTTGTGAGGTATATGCCTACGATCCGGTAGCGGTTGAAGAGTCTAAACGTCGTATCGGAGAGTCTGTACATTATGCAAAAGACATCTATGACGCTGTTGTAGACGCCGATGCCCTGATGCTCGTTACGGAATGGAAAGAGTTTCGTATGCCTTCCTGGTCTGCCATTAAGAAACTGATGGCTACCCCGCTGGTACTTGATGGTCGTAATATCTATGACATTAAGGAGATGGAGGAGAATGGGTTTGTTTATCATTGCATAGGGAGGTAAATGCAGGACATTCGATAGTAAAAAGGATGGTGTGTTTGTTCTCAAGAGTTTTTGAAAAAGAACTATCACACTATCACCTTTTTTATGTATCTTTTGATTTATAAGTGATTTAATGGTGATAGTTGATAAAGTCATCTATCACTGATCTATCACAAACTATCACTGTCTCTATTTTTGTGTAAGTATACACTTTTTCATATCGAACAAGTTACCTTTTTAAGACAAAACAAGGAGAAAAGTTGTTCGAGATCCCTCTTTTCATGCTTTTTACACCCCGATCTGAACGATGCGGAGACCCGGGTGTGAAGGTGTTCGAGACCCAGGTCTCAATGAGTTTTTATAGTTATGTTGTTGAAAATAAGTAGTATACTATCGGTAAATAGAATGCTGTTTTTGTGATAGTATGATAGGAGAATAAGTATCTGTCACGCATCCTATCACGATCTGTAATTATTGATTTTCAATCAATCTGAGATTGTAGGTGATAGTGTGACAGTTATTTTGAAAAATACTGCTATTTGTGTGTAGTGTTGAGAAAAAGAGGTAGATGGGAATTGTTATAAGACAAAGTATCAAAGGGACTGTTGTTACGTATATAGGAGCTTTTATCGGCTTTTTAACTACGTTCTTTATCTTAACGAAGTTTCTAACTCCGGAAGAGATCGGTTTGACCCGCGTATTGTTTGAAGCTGCATCATTGTTAAGTAGTTTTGCTTTGTTTGGAGTCTCGTCTTCTGCTATTCGTTTCTTTCCGTATTTCAAAAGTGAGGACGGGAAGAATAACGGATTCTTTTTTTATTTGATGTTACTACCTATAATTGGTAGTATTATATTCATTACTTTGTATTATTTTTTGCGAGAGCCTATTACCGCTTTGTTTATAAAGAATTCGGAATTGTTTGTCAATTATTTTGATAGTGTACCTCCCTTTATGATATTTTTATTATATTGGACTGTCTTTGAGGTATACTCGAGTTTGTTAATGCGTATAGCTGTTCCAAAACTGATACGGGAAGTAATATTGAGATTGTTATTAATCGTAGCCTATTTGTTGTATGCATTCGATGTGGTTGATATGGACGGTTTTGTAGCATGTTATATCTCCGTATATGCCATATCGATGATGTTTGCATTTTTATATGTATCCAAAATCGGATCGATATCATTAAAACATAATTTTTCCTTTATAAGTACCGATTTGCGAAAGCAAATATGTAGTTATACATTGGTTTGGATGATAGGTGCTTTAGGTTCGAATATTGTAAGTCGATTGGATTTATTTATGGTTGGTTCACAATTAGGGCTCGATTATGCAGGTATTTATTCGATTGCTTTTTATATAGTGGCTGTTATTGAGATTCCTTCTCGTTCAATAGCTACAATTTCTTCTCCTATAGCATCTTCTGCTTTAAAAGAAGGTGATATACATGCTGTGACTCAATTATATCGTAAAGTGTCACTACACCAATTGATGGTTGGCGGATTTGTTTTTTTGTTGATATGGATCAATATTGATAACATTTTCGCCCTGATACCGAATGGCGAGGTGTATAGTAAGGGTAAATGGGTTGTATTCTTTTTGGCTTTAGGAAAGTTGATAGAAGTGACTTTGAGTTTTGGAAATAATTTGATTAGTTATTCTCGTTATTATTATTGGGGATTGTATTTTACTTTTTTCATTACGGCTATAGCTATTACTTTTAATAATTGGTTAATACCAATTTTAGGTGTAACAGGTGCTGGGGTAGCGACAACATTAACTTGTCTGATCAGCTATAGTGCACAACAATGGTTGGTTCAGGTGAAAATTAAAACAAATCCTATCTCTTTAAAACTGGTTAAATTGATAGGTTTATTTATATTAGTGTTGGGTGTTAATTCATTATTGCCTAAATATCATATAGTTATAGTTGATGGACTATATAGGACTATCATTGTGAGTCTTTGTCTTTCTTCATTAATCTATGTGTTGAATATTTCGGAAGAGGTAAATACTTTAGTTAATAGATTTATTAAAAAGCTGCAGAATTAATAGTTGTATGAAGACATTAACTTTAGTGCCTATTGGGGGATTAGCCAATCGATTTTATGCGATAACTTCAGCGATAGCATTTTGTCAGGATTATAATTTAAAGCTTAAAGTGATTTGGTTCAAAGATAAAGGAATGGGGGCTGATTTCCACTCTCTTTTTGAACTATCTGAAGATGTAAATAAATCAAATATCGAAATAATAGATGCTAAATGGTACCATTATATTTATGATAGGCCAAGAAAAAAGAATTTGTGGTTGCCATGGTTATGGCAACAAGCAATATTTGATCAAATATTGCTTGAGAAAGATGCTTATAATGAGGAAGTCTCTTGTTTTCAAAAATTGAAAAAAGGAGGTAATTCTTATTTAGTTGCATTTTATCCTATTTATTCAAAGGATAGTATGTTGCACTATTTGCGGCCTAATTTGTATATAAGAAAAAAAATTGAACATTTAAAGTCTTCATTTGGTGAAAATGTGATAGGTGTACATATTCGTAGGACTGATAATGCCTTATCTATAGGTAAGAGTCCTCTGGATTTATATATTGATTCTATGTATAAGTCCATTGAAGATAATCCTGATGTGAAATTTTATGTAGCTTCTGACTCTAAAGAAGAAAAAGAGAAACTTAAAAATATTTTTCTTGACAGAATCTATTTTTTAGATTGCGTACAAAAAAGAGATTCTCTTGAAGGCATAACAGATGCTATTATTGAATTATATCTCTTGTCCTCTACCAAAAAAATATACGGTTCTTTTGCTAGTACATATTCAACTTTGGCAGCAGATATTTCAAAAATAGATTGTACTATCTTATCTGTTTGATTTTAGTAAGTAGATTTATGAATAAAGTAGAAAGTGATGGATAATAAGAGAGAGATTGCTCTGATGCGTTTATCAAATATTGAAATACCTTCAAAATATAGTAGGGAGTACATTTATTACAAATGTTATTTGACTGATATGAAAGGTGTACTTGATAAATACATTTGTAAAAATAATTTTGTTTTTGATATTGGTTGTGGAAATAAACCTTTTGAACAATATATACGATCATTATTGAAAAATGATATTCCGGCAATGTATATTGGAAGTGATGTTGTTCAATCTTCTGATAATAAAGTTGATATAATTTGTGATGCAACAAATATCCCTGCCTCTTCTTCTTCTTACGATATTGTTATTTGTACTCAGGTTATTGAACATATATTTGATCATATAAAGGTCTTTAAAGAGGCAAATCGTCTTCTTAAGCCCGGAGGATTTTTTATTGTAAGTAGTAATTTTGTTTGGGAAATGCATGAGGTACCTTATGATTATTATCGTTTTACAAGATATGGCTTTAGAGCATTATTAGAAAAAAGCGGTTTTGATATTGTAGAGGAGATTGCTAATGGAGGAAAATGGGCTGTTTTAGGACAGTTATTATTACAGATCTGTTGGATTAAGCATAATCCAACTTCCGCTTTGTTTAAGCGGAAGTTCTTCACTTTATTAAGGCGATCTATGTCTCTGTTGTGTAATAATTTATTTTTATTTTTAGACAATAAGCATAAAGACTCTAGTAAGTATACTTTAAATTATATTTTCGTAGGGAAGAAAAAAGAATAAGTATGGATCTTATAACGATTTCAATGCCTATATATAATGTGGAAAAGTGTGTAGAGAGAGCATTACTTTCTGCATTAAATCAATCGTATGAAAACCTGGAGTTTATTATTGTTGATGATAAAGGAAATGATAATTCTATAGAGATAGTAAAGGATATTATATTAAAACATCCTCGAGGTAGATATGTTAGGATAATAGAGCATGATTGTAATCGAGGTACAGGCGCAACTAAAAATACTGCAATAAAAAATGCAAAAGGAAGATTTCTTTATTTTATGGATAGTGATGACGAGATATCTTCAGACTGTATATATAAGTTGTATGAAGAGATTTATCGTACAAAAGTCGATGTTGTTAGTGGTTCATATAAGAAAATAACTCCTATCAATACAATAGATTGCAGTATGCAGCAAACTGTAGAGATAAATAAGGAGAGTATAATATTGAGTTTTTTTGATGGGCGCTTTCCTGTTTATACTTGGAATAAATTATATGATTTGGATTTTTTGAAAAAATTCAATATAGCATGTGTAGATAATCAAACGATTGAAGATAATTATTTTACATTTCAAGTACTATTACATGCCAGGTCTTATAGTATAATTCCTGATATTACATATTCTTATATATTGAGAGCAACCTCTTCAACAACAGGGAATTTGTGGTCGATAAAAGTATTCGAACAATGGTATGATATATTTGTTGATCAATTGATTTTGTTGAAAAAAAGTAAATTATCTATTCAACTGAAGAGGAAAGTTCTTAAAAAACTCTTTTGGCTACGTGTGAGTGTTTCAGAAAGAGCAATTTCTGATTTGTATGATTATGAAAAATATATTAATGCTTATTTGGGCAAGCAACTCAATGTTTTTTATTTAAATAATAGCGGGGTTTTGTATTTAAGCTATTTATTATCTAAATCTCCATATTGGATAAAGATAATATTTCTTAAGCTTCATATGTTATTGTCATAATTTATGATCTCAATTATTACTGTAAATTATAATGGAATTGTTGATACGAGGAATTTGCTAAATTCTTTATATAACAATATTGTAGATATTGAGTATGAAATGATTGTTGTGGATAATGGCTCTAAAGAAAATGAAGCTGAATTATTGCAACAGGAATTTTCTCAGATTAAAGCTGTTAGGAGTGATGTGAATTTAGGATTTTCAGGAGGAAATAATCTGGGTGTCAAATATTCTAAAGGAGATTATTTGTTGTTTTTAAATAATGATCTCATAATTTCTTCTGATTTCATAACTCCGTTGTTAGATATTTTTTCTCAAAAAGAGAAGGTGGGTATAGTGTCTCCTCAAATATTGAATACAAATGGCTCTTTATGTTATGGAGGTTGTAAGCCAATAGGACATTTTTTATTAAAAATACATTATTTGAATGGCGATCCTGAAAATGGACTTCATACTTTGCAAGAAGTTTCTTTAGCTCATGGAGCTGCATTAATGATAAAAAGAGATCTTTTGGATTGTGTAGGAGGGTGGCCTGATATATATTTTCTGTATTCGGAGGAAATAGATTTATCATTGCATGTGAATAGAAAAGGATATTCTATTTGGTATGAACCTAATTCAGTTGTGTATCATATAGGTAGCCAAAGCACAGGAAAAGGATCTCCTTTAATTTATTATTATAATACTCGAAATAGACTTTTATTGTATAAAAGAAATTTGAAAGGTATAACACGATTTTTATCTATTGGGTATCAGTTGTTTGTGATAAATTCGATATTGTTAGTAAAACTTGTTTTACAGGGACAGACAGCTTTATGTAAAGCTGTCTGTAGCGGTTTTATAGATTTTCTACTGGGAAACTTTTATCAAAAGAAATAAATGTGAGATCTCCTATTGTTCTATTTACTTATAATCGCGTTAATCATACTCAACAAGTGGTAAAAGCCTTGTTGAAAAATGAGTATGCTTCGGATACTGATTTAATTATTTATTCGGATGCATCTAAAAATGATAATGCCGTTCAGGATGTTCAATTGGTACGGCGGTATTTAAGTACAGTTTCAGGTTTTAAATCTATAAAAATCATTGAACGTTTGGAAAATTTCGGTTTAGCGAGAAATATCATTGATGGCGTTACATCTGTTGTTAATCAATATGGAAAAGTAATTGTTCTGGAAGATGACTTAGTTGTTTCTCCCTATTTTCTTAAATACATGAATGAAGCACTTGATTTTTATGAAAAAGAAGAACAGGTTATTTGTATTCATGGATATGTATATCCGGTAAAACAAAGACTACCTGAAACCTTTTTTATAAAAGGTGCTGATTGTTGGGGATGGGCTACATGGAAGCGTGGATGGGATTTGTTTTGTCCAGATGGAAAGCTCTTACTTGATAGGATAAACAAGCATAATCTGAAGAAAGAATTTGATTTTGAAGGATCTTATCCATATTATAAAATGCTTAGGGAGCAAGTCAAGGGAAATAATAACTCTTGGGCTATTCGTTGGTATGCTTCTGCTTTTTTGAATAATAGACTGACTCTGTATCCAGGGACTTCGTTAGTTTCTCAAATAGGAATGGATGGAAGTGGAACCCATTGTGACACTAATTCTATATTTGATGTTCAATTACTTGATAGGCCCATAAATATATCTAAAATTCCAATTGAACAGACTTTGTCCGCAAAAAAGATTTTTACTTATTATTTTAGATATACGATGAAGATAGCAAAGCTTCGCTCATTTATAAAAAGAATGATTAAATGAAAGAAATCCTGATTCAAAAAATGCCGGCGAAATTATTTATTCTGCTGAAAGGCTATGGCTGGTATGGCAACTTTGCAACTTGGGGTGCTGCTAAAAAGTTAACAACAGGTTATGAATGCGATAATATAGTAGATCAAGTAAAGGATTCTTTACTTAAAGTAGTAAAAGGAGAAGCTGCTTATGAAAGAGATTCTGTACTTTTCAATGAAGTAAAATATTCTTGGGAGCTAGTTTCGTCATTATTATTTATAGCAAGTTTGCATAATAATTCTTTGAATATAATAGACTTTGGTGGTTCTTTAGGTAGTACTTATTATCAGAATCGTTTTTTTTAGAAGGCTTGTATTCTTTGAAATGGAATGTAGTTGAACAGCCCAACTTTGTAAAAGAAGGAAAATTGTATTTTGAAAATGAGACATTGAAGTTTTATAATTCTGTAGAGGAATGTGTATTTAGTGCTAAAGAAAAAATAAATACTGTATTATTTTCCAGTGTCCTTCCATATTTAGAAACTCCTTATAATATATTAGAAGAGGTATTTAGTTATAAGATTAAGTTTATAATTATAGATAGAACAGGATTTACATTGAACGATAAAGAGCGAATTACTGTCCAGAAGGTTCCGAACTCTATTTATAAGGCTTCATATCCTTGTCGCTTTTTTGCGTGGAGATCTTTTGTTAAGTTTTTTGAAGATAATGGATATGAACTAATGTATGATTTTGATGCATTAGATAAGGTTAATATACCTTCAAAATATAAAGGCCTTGTTTTTAAATATAAAGAAAATGCTTAATTTTTGTACTCTTTTTGACTCTGTCTATCTTTCAAGAGGTTTAGCAATGTATAATTCGCTGAGTCAACATTGTAAAGATTTCCATTTATATATATTTGCTTTTAATGATAAGTGCTATTCGATCCTGAAATCGTTGCAGTTAGTAAATGCTACAGTGATTTCTCTATCTGAGTTTGAAGACGAAGAGTTATTGAAGGTGAAACCTACCCGTACTCGAGCGGAATATTGTTGGACATGTTCTTCTTCAACGATTCTATACGTACTTAATAATTATAAAGTGGATCATTGTACTTATCTGGATTCGGATTTGTACTTTTTTTCTTCCCCTCAGGTCTTATTGGATGAGATGGGAGATAATTCTGTATTGATAACGCCTCATCGCTATACTCCGGAATATGATCAGAGTGAGAAAACCGGAATCTATTGTGTTCAATTTGTCACCTTTAAAAATAATCAAGAAGGACGAGTTGTACTTGAATGGTGGCGTAATGCTTGTTTGGATTGGTGCTATAATCGATTTGAAGAAGGACGTTTTGGAGATCAGAAATATCTGGATGATTGGCCTGAGCGTTTTGAAGGTGTTTATGTCTCCCGAAATTTGGGGGGCGGAGTAGCCCCTTGGAATATGCAACAATATGAGTTTGAACAGTTGAATGATTGCATAAGAGGGCGCGAACTGAAAACAAATAAAAGATTTCCTGTAATCTTTTTTCATTTTCACTCTTTTGTCTTTGTTACTCCGGACTATTTCTCTCCCCGGCCTTATTATGAAAGAAACGAAACTTCAATCGTTTTGCTTTTCAAGCCATATGTGAAAGAAATCAAACAAATAAGAATTAATTACCCTGCGATACAAACTTCTGAGTTATATTTGCATGGATGGAAATATTATAAGTATCTGCTAGAGCTTCTTGTTCGTCGCGGACTGAAGGAAAAAAAATATATTAAATTATTACATGAGAACTAAAATATGGCTCATATCATAGATTTGAAGACGTTTACAGATGATCGTGGAAATCTGACTGTAATAGAAAAAGTATTACCGTTTGATATGAAACGAATATTCTATATATATGGTGTTGATGATTCAGAGAGAGGTGGTCATCGTCATCATAAGACAGTACAGGCGGCAATTTGTCTGCAAGGTCATTGTACAATATCCAATAATACAGGGAAAGAGAAACAAGTCTTTGTCTTGGATTCTCCCCATAAATGCCTGATATTGGAACCGGCAGACTGGCATATCATGCATCATTTCAGTAAGGATGCTATCCTTATGGTTATAGCATCTGAGTTTTTTGATTCAAATGATTATATCTACGAACCTTATGATTGAATATGAAAGTTTAGGGAGATTGAATAAATCTTTCGAAGATGAATATGTGCAATGTTTTAGAGAGTTACTGAATAGTGGTTGGTATATTCTTGGTAAACAGGTTGCAACATTTGAAGAGGCATTCGCGCAATACTGCGGAACAAAACATTGTATAGGGGTTGCCTCTGGACTGGATGCTTTAATGCTGGCTTTACGTTGTTATGATTTTCCTGCAGGAAGTGAAGTACTTGTCCCTTCGAATACCTATATCGCAACTATCCTATCTATTCTTCAATGTGGTCTTAAGCCAGTGTTGGTAGAGCCGGATATCCATACATACAATATCGATCCTCTCAAAATAGAGGAAAAGATAACAAAGAATACCAAGGCGATCATGGTTGTTCATTTGTATGGGAAGGCATGTGATATGGAACCTATTATGCAGATCGCCGGCAAATATAAGTTACCCGTTATTGAAGATTGTGCACAGGCTCATGGAGCAATGTATAAAGGGCAGAAAGTCGGAACTTTTGGTATCGGGGCTTTTTCTTTTTATCCGACTAAGAACTTAGGTGCTTTAGGAGATGCGGGGGCTATTACAACGAATGATCAGGAAAAGAAAGATCTGTTTATGGCTTTAAGAAATTACGGGTCTAAAATTAAATATCAGAATGATTATATAGGTTATAACTCTCGTTTGGATGAAATTCAGGCAGGCTTATTAAGTGTAAAGCTTAAATATCTTGATAAGATTAATCGGCATAAGAGAGATTTGGCAGCAATATATCTGAAAGAATTAAAAGATGATTTTATAAAACCGTCGGTTTCTTCAGACTATTTTGATGTATACCATATCTTTAATATACGTCATCCAAAACGGGATGAGTTAAAAGAATATCTTCTGAAAAATGACATTAAAACAGATATTCATTATCCGATCCCTCCGAATAAGCAGAAAGCTATGGAAGGAATTATTATTGGAGAATATCCCATATCGGAAGAAATCCATAGAACGACATTGAGCCTCCCTATTTCATTCGGTCATACGGAAGATGATATTTATAAAGTAGTAGAGACGATAAATAAATTCTGATGGAGGCTTATTTTTATTGGGGTAAGAACTTGGGAGATGTTATTTATCATTCCTGTGTTTGCCTTGCAGAAGGATTTACAGAAATGGGAATAGCATGCTATTCAGACTTTTCCAATTGCCTTACTGGCATTGGAAAAGATTTTTTAATAAAATATGATGACAAGCACTCCCTCTCTGATGCTGATATTGTAATTATCCATTATACTATATATGAGCGGGATCCTCAAGCTGACGAAACGTTAATCCGGTTGAATAAGAAACCGAGAAAATATATTACGGTTTTTCTGGATGACAGTGATGGCCTACGTACTCCAGGATTTAGAAAAGGCGGCCGTTCGTGTGATATTGTTTTGAAGTCGCATTATAATAAACTATACAAATATCCTCAAAATTTCCATCCTTGGCAGTTTGGTCTTTGTAATAGAATATTAAAAGCTGTATCTCCTTTACCTTATAAGGAACGTGTCCCTCAGGTTCTGGTAAATTTTAGAGCAAAGCATCAATTAAGAGATTTTGTCGGGAATTTGGTTGCTCCTGTTTTTTCAAAGTATATGATTTGGAACACATCGTGTGATGCTTTCTCTAATGAGGGACTGGAGGGAGATGATCTTTTATACTGGAAGCAGACCGGTGCAAGGCATTATCCTGAATACTACAAGAAACTGTCATCGAGTATGGCTTGTGCTTGTTACGGAGGGGTTTTTGCTATTCCTGTGGGTAATTATAATAAATATACTGCTAAAATTGCACGTGAAATAAATGGAGTCTTGAATATTTATGAATGGGATAGAGTTCGTCAATGGGATTCCTGGCGTTTGTGGGAAGCTTGGGCTGCTGCAGCTTGTGTAATTCATGTGGATTTGGAAAAATACGGATGTGTATTACCTGTAATGCCGGAGAATGGTAAGCATTATATTGGTATAGATATTAAAAACGTGGATCGATTAGATAAGCTCTTAAGCCAGGATGCAAAAAGTCTTGATGAATCGTCGGTCTTAGGGGAGATTGCTACGAATGGTCGGGAGTTTGTTTTAGAAAATTATACACCCCGGAAAGTTGCCGAACGTTTGTTGGCAATGATTAATTTATAGTTTCTTTTTCATTAATGAATATGCAACAACCTCTTTTTTCAATTATAACAATCACATATAATGCTTCCCGCTGGGTGGAGCAGACTATTCTTAATGTGCTGAGCCAGTCGTACTCAAATATAGAGTATATTGTTATTGACGGAGGTTCGACAGATGGAACAGTGGATATAATAAAACAATATGCTTCTGGTATATCTTATTGGGTCAGTGAACCGGATAAAGGTATTTATGATGCGATGAACAAGGGGCTTCAAAAAGCGACTGGAGATTATGTCTGGTTTATAAATGCAGGGGATTCTTTGTATACTTCAGATACCGTACAGCGAGTTGCCTCATTGGTACAGAAAAAGAAAATTCTGCCTGATATTATATATGGGGAAACCTTTATTGTTGATGAAGATGGTAAATCATTGGGGAAACGGAGATTGAAGGCTCCCGAGAAACTTACATGGAAAAGTTTCAGGATGGGGATGTTAGTTTGTCATCAGTCGTTTATAACAAAACGTACTATTGCTCCGTTATATGATTTAAAATACCGTTATTCGGCTGATTTCGAATGGTGTATTCGGTGTATGAAAAATGCACGGAGAATATATAATACACGAATGGTTCTCTCTAATTTTTTGGATGGTGGCGTGAGTACAACACAAAGAAAAGCGTCATTAAAGGAGAGGTACGATATTATGTGTCAGTATTATGGAATAGTGTCGACATCGCTGTTTCATATATGGTTCGCTATACGTTTTTACGCGGCCAAATGGTTTAAAGGAAGAGTATAAACAAATAATATATAATATGCATAGTATTATGAAAAATGTGGGTAAGCATATCGCTGCCCTTATCTTGTTTTTAGGGTTAGTAATGGCTTATTTCTCTCCGGCTGTATTTGATGGTAAGGTCATCATGCAGGGGGATAATATAAAAGCTACGGGTATGGGAGGAAGCCAAGCTGATAAATATGCAAAAACGGCCGAGCCTGGAGAATTTAGCGTTTGGTCGGATGCAATGTTTTCGGGTATGCCTTATGGTCCCGGATATGGAAATCCGGCTCCGGAGTTACCTTCTTACAGTATAGTGGATAGTTGGCTGAAAACAGTAGGATATGGAGATGCTGCGATGGTTTTTGTAGGCCTGGTTTGTTTTTATCTTTTGATGTGCATCATGGGGGTAAACTGGTGGTTAGCAATTGCCGGGGCTATTGCTTTCGCCTTTGCATCTTATAATATTATTATCATTGAAGCAGGGCATATAGTAAAGGCTTATGTGATTGGGTATATGCCTGTTACTTTAGCTGGAATGTTCCTGTTATTCAAACGTAAATGGTTGTGGGGAGCTGTGTTGTTCCTTCTTGGCGTTGCGTTTTCTTTATATAACGGACACATCCAGATTACCTACTATTTAGTACTACTTTGTTTATTCATCTATTTGGGATATGCGATAAAGATGTTTAAAGAAAAGGCCTACGGAGAGTGGATGAAAACATCTTTGATTATGGCTGCTTGTGTTATTCTGGCCGTGCTACCCAACGCCAAACATATGTATTCAAACTGGGATTTGGGTCAACACTCCATCCGTGGAGCTTCTGAGCTGACCCCCAAAGCTGATGAAACAGGAAAAGTAGAGAAAGCTTCTACAGGGCTGGATAAAGACTATGCTTTCCAATGGAGTTATGGCTGGAAAGAGTTGCTGACGGTTATGGTTCCCGACGTATATGGAGGTGGCTCCGGAGGAACTTTGGATAGTTCTTCTGAATTATACAAAGAACTTAAGAAGAATGGGGCACAAGTGGGGAAGGAAGTACAAACTTATACTTACTGGGGGGATAAGCCGTTTACTTCCGGGCCGGTTTATTTCGGGGCGTTGGTTTGTTTCTTGTTTGTCCTGGGTATGTTTGTGATCCGTAATCAGATGAAATGGTGGCTGTTAGGAGGCTCTGTCTTTTTGACGTTCCTGGCTTTAGGTAGGAATTTTGATGCCTTTAATGATATCATGTTCCACTATTTGCCTTTATATAATAAGTTCCGTACTGTGGAGATGGCATTGGTAATACCGGGATTGGTGTTCCCTCTTGTCGGTATCTGGGGATTGAGAGAAATTTTGACAGAAAAGATTGAAGAGGCACGTTTAAAAAAGAGTTTTCTTTGGTCGCTGGGAATAACCGGTGGTATTTGTTTGATACTTTGGTTAATGCCTTCCTTATTATTGAACTTCCATTCGCTTTATGATGCCCAGTTCCAGAATCAGGTTCCGGAATGGTATTACACTGCCTTGTTGATGGATCGTGCTTCGTTGGCTTCTGCTGATGCATTACGTTCTTTGATTTTTATTCTTTTGGGAGCCGGATTGCTTGTGTGGTTCTGGAAGTCGAAGAATAAAACCAGGACTTCTATGTTTGTGAGTGCTGGTATGGCTGTGCTGATCCTGGTTGATTTGTGGAGTGTGGATCGTCGTTACCTGAATGATAGTAATTACGTGAAAGAAACTGCACAGGAAACATACAAAGAAAGTGTTGCCGATAAAGAAATATTTAAAGATATGGATGAGTCATTCCGTGTATTTGGTCTGAATAATCCTTGGCAGGATACAAATGTCTCTTATTTCCATCATTCTATTGGAGGATATCATGCTGTTAAATTGCGCAGATATCAGGAGTTGATCGACCATCGGTTAGATGGAGAGTACCGGAATATAATCGGAGCTTTACAAAAGGCACGATCTGTTGATGATATAATGTCGGTTCTGGCTGCGTCGCCTTCTTTGAATATGCTGAACATGCGTTATATTATCTATAATCCGGATCAGGCTCCGATTCGTAATCCGTATGCTTTTGGCAATGCCTGGTTTGTAGACAAGGTTGAGATAGTAGATAATGCGGATGCAGAAATAGAGGCTTTAAATGTGATCAATCCGTTGGAGACAGCTGTTGTCGATAAACGCTTCGCAAAAGATCTGGAAGGTTTTACACCGCATAAAGACTCTACGGCTACGATCGTTCTTGAAAAATATCGTCCCAATCGTTTAACTTATAAGACTAAAGCCGATTCGGAACAGCTGGCTGTTTTTTCTGAAATCTATTATCAACCAGGTTGGAAAGCTATGATCGATGGAAAAGAGGTTCCTCATTTCCGTACAGATTGGATATTGCGGGGAATGTTAGTTCCGGCAGGAGAGCATACGATAGTTTTTGAGTTCCGTCCGGAAGCTTATGTGACAGCGGCCTATGTCTCGTCTTACAGCTCATTCCTGATCCTGTTGTTGCTGATAGCTGCAGTTGGTTGGTCTGGTTGGAAATACTGGCAAGAATCTCGTAATACTACAGATATAAAAGACAAATGATCTCTTATTCAATCATAATACCCGTATATAACCGTCCGGTTGAAGTTCGCGAGTTGTTGGACAGTCTGTTGGTGCAGACGTTTAAAGACTTTGAGGTTTTAATTATAGAAGATGGTTCTGTCGTTCGGTGTGATGAGGTGGTTAAAGAATATGCGGACAGGTTGAATGTACGTTATTTCTTTAAGCCGAACTCCGGACGAAGCCTGACCCGTAACTATGGGATGGAGCGTGCAGAAGGTAAATACCAGATCTTTTTTGATTCGGATTGTATTATTCCTGCCGATTATTTTCAAAAGGTAACAGACTATCTGAAGGAAACAAATGCCGATTGTTTCGGTGGGCCAGATAGGGCACATTCGTCTTTCTCCCTGATGCAGAAAGCTATCAGTTATTCGATGACCTCTTTTCTGACAACCGGTGGTATCCGGGGGAGTAAAAAAGGATTGGAGAAGTTTGTCCCACGTACGTTCAATATGGGATTCTCCCGGGAGGTTTATCAGAAGGTCGGTGGTTTTAAGGATATGTTCGGAGAGGACATTGATTTAAGCACCCGTATCCGCAAAGCCGGATTCACCGTAGAGTTGTTCCCCGAAGCCTATGTCTATCATAAGCGTCGGGTGAGTCTGAAATCTTTCTACAAACAGGTCTATGTGTTTGGTATGGCTCGTGTGGATTTATATCTGATGCATCCGGACTCATTGAAATTTGTACATCTGCTCCCTGCTGTTTTTGTCTTGGGAGTTTTGTTCCTGCTGATCTCCTCATTTATTTGTCTTTGGGCATTGTTACCTTTAGGTATATATATCCTGGCATTATTCCTGGAATCTTTGTGGGTAAATAAGAGTTTGTCTATCGCGTTGCTGTCTATTATAACCAGCTTTATACAGTTAGGCGGATATGGTAATGGCTTTATCTATGCGTTTGTTCGTAAGGTGATTTTGAAACAAAAGGTCGATGTTGAAGCAGAACTGAAGAAACATTACAAGAAAAAAGCCTGAGCGAAACTTAATAAATCAGAATAATGGGCCTGGTAGAGTGTTTTTGAAATCTCTCCCGGGCCATATTTATTTCCAATAAAAATACCTGTAATCCCTGCATTCTTTGCAAAGAGCATATCGCTTATACTATCGCCGGCCATAAAACTGGTAGAGAAGTCGATGTCCGGAAAGTCCTGTTTAACCTGAAGAGCCATGCCGATATTCGGTTTCCGGCTTTTATGGGAATCGCTGGTTGCCGTACAAACATATACTTTGTCTATTCTTCCTCCGTGAAGTGCTATCGTAGCCAACATAGAGGCATGTATCTCTTCTAATGTCTCCCTACTCATAACCCCTTTACCAACCCCTCGTTGATTAGTAACGATCACGATATGATCGAACAAGGGGGAAAGAAGTTCGAGGGCTTCCAATACTCCGTCAAGGAAGATGAACTCGTCCGGTGATTTGACATAATCATGCGGGCGTTGTTTGTTGATAACGCCGTCGCGATCCAGGAATAACGTGCTATATGGCTTTGTACTTTTCATCTTTAAAGTCTGTTTGGGCACGTTCGTAATCTTCGGGGATACCGATGTCTATAAAGTAACCTTCCGATATATAGCCGGAAAGGGTAGAGGTACGAACAGCCGTTTCAAAGAAGTCTTTCTCCAGTGAGAACTTTATCGGGAAGTTATCCAGTTCGTGACGGTTGATCAGGTATACACCTCCGTTGATCAGGCCTGATTCGCAATACTGCTTTTCGTTGAAGCGCAGGATACGGCTGGTTGGCTGTTCTATATCGACCACTCCGTATCTGTCGAACTTCTTCATTCTTTTCAGGGCAACGGTAACCGCCGATTGTGTAGCCTTATGCAAGTTCAACATCTCCGGATAACGGACGCCAAAGAATGTATCACCATTTAAGACAAATACTTCGTTGGTTTCAGCCTTAGATAAAGCCAGTCTGACGGCCCCCCCCGTACCCAGCGGAGTCTCTTCCGTAACGGTAGATATATGGATGGGGAATGCATTGGCCTCGATCCATTCCTCTATAATTTCATGCTTGTATCCCAGGGCAAGGATGATATGGTTGAATCCCGCTTCAATCAGGGAAGTAATCAGGTAATACAGGAAAGGATGTCCGGCCACCGGCGCCATACATTTAGGAACGTCCGATACTACGCTTTGTAGCCGTGTCCCCATTCCTCCTGCCAGTATGATACATTCCATCTTATTTCTTTTTACCGAATATTTCTTCTTCTACCAGCTCGCAAATGATATGTCCGATGGTGATATGCGCTTCTTGGATGCGCGGTGTATCGGTAGACGGCACATTGATGATGAGTTTGGATAATTCACGCATCCGTCCCCCGTCGGAACCAGTAAAGGCCACCGTCGTGATCGCCTTTTCATGGCACGTCTCGAATGCTTTTACGATATTGGGCGAATTACCCGAAGTGGATAAGCCTATCAGGACATCACCGGCTTTCCCTATGCCCGAAATAAGGCGGGAATAGATGATCTCGAAGCTAAGGTCGTTGGATACGGCTGTGATGTAAGAAGAGTTACAGTGTAATGCTTCGGACGGCAGGATATCCCGTTCCAGATAGAACTTACCGGAGAACTCGGCAGCCAGATGTTGTGCATCGGCGGCACTTCCCCCGTTTCCGCAGAAATAGACCCGTCCCCCGTATTTGAAACAGGTGACAATCGTTTCAGTGATCTGTGCGATCATGTCCTGCAACTTCTCATCCGACAAGATCTGCTCGATTACGTCGCGGTGTTGCTCCAACCGTTTTCTGATTATTCCTTTACTGTCCATGTGTTCAATCCTTTCTTGCAAAATTCAAATTGTTGTATATGTCCGATATTCATCTTCTCCAATACTTCGGACACTTTATAGCAGCTATTGCCGGGGCAATAGAAAAACATGAATCCTCCCCCTCCGGCTCCGGAGATCTTTCCTCCCAGGGCACCGTTGGCGATGGCTGTTTCGTAGATATGATCGATAAATTCGTTGGAGATATTGCGTGCCATCTTCTTCTTGTTCGTCCAGCTCGTGTTCAGGGCTTTTCCCAATTCGATGAGTTCGTCCCTTAGCAGGCAATTCTTCATGCGGAAAGCCTCATGCTTCACGTTGTGCATGGCTTCCAGCGAATCGTTTTTGTTGTTTTTGACGTTCTCGGCCTGTTCTTCGATGATCTTTCCGGAGCAACGTTGCTGTTCGGTATAGAAAAGGACAGTGTTCATCGCCCATTCCTGCAGGATATCGTCACTGATACGGAGCGGATTGACGATTACTTTGTCGTCTTCCAGGAACTCCATGAAGTTGACACCTCCGAAGGTGGCCGCATACTGGTCTTGTTTACCACCGGCCATGTTGAGGTCGATACGCTCTATTTCGTAAGCGTAATGTGCAATGTCGTATTTACCCAGCGGCAGTCGCAGCCATTCGGTGAATGCTCCGAGAATAGCGACAACGAGGGTGGAAGAGGTGCCGAGGCCGGAACCGGAAGGCACATCCATCTGGGTGATCAGTTCGAAAGAAAGAGGTTTTCCGTTGTTATACCGCGAAACGATCGAGTTGTAGATGCCCCGTTGTAGCAACAATCTGCCTTCCAGTGGAAGCTGGCTGACGGCATCGAACTCCTCCGTGATGTTTTCGTTGATGTGGATGAGCCGTATCTTCCCGTTATTAAGCGGGCGGATAGTGGCGTGGGCATATAAGTTGACGGTAACGTTGAGGATAGCACCACCATAGAGGTCTGAATAAGGAGATACATCTGTCCCTCCTCCGGCAATACCCAATCTGAAAGGTGCTTTACTTCGGTATAACATAACTGTTGTCAGGAGTTTTATTTATTCGTGATCGTAATAGGATATCGATTGCGACCGTAATAGGGTGTCAATTGCGACCGAGATGAGGTATCAATCCCGACCGAGAGGATGTGTCGATCGCGGTCGGGATTGAATGCCTGTTAATATCTGTAGTGATCAGCTTTGTACGGGCCTTCTACCGGCACTCCGATATAATCGGCCTGTTTCGGGCTCAACGTAGACAGTTTCACACCGATGCGTTCGAGGTGCAGGCGGGCAACTTCTTCGTCCAGGCGTTTCGGCAGGCGGTAAACACCTATTTCGTAAGGCATTGTCCACAAATCGATCTGGGCTAATACCTGGTTGGTGAATGAGTTACTCATCACAAACGACGGGTGGCCTGTTGCACAACCCAAGTTTACCAAACGGCCTTCAGCCAGCAGGAAGATAGAATTTCCGGTAGGGAATGTGTATTTATCCACCTGCGGTTTGATGTTGGTATGCTTGATATTCGGGTAGTTAACCAGGTTGTCTACCTGTATTTCGTTGTCGAAGTGACCGATGTTACAAACAATTGCCTGATCCTTCATCTGCGACATATGTCCGATCGTGATAATATCACAGTTACCGGTAGTCGTAACGAATATATTTCCTTCCTTAACGGCATCTTCCATCGTAGTCACCTCAAATCCTTCCATTGCAGCCTGAAGTGCACAGATCGGGTCGATTTCAGTCACCAGCACGCGGGCTCCGTAAGAGCGCATGGAGTGGGCACAACCTTTACCTACGTCACCATATCCGGCAACGACTACCACTTTACCTGCAATCATTACGTCGGTTGCACGTTTGATACCGTCGGCCAGCGACTCGCGGCAGCCATACAGGTTATCGAATTTGGATTTTGTTACAGAGTCGTTCACATTGATAGCCGGAACCAGCAGTTCGCCTTTCTCCATCATCTGGTACAGACGGTGAACACCGGTAGTCGTTTCTTCCGAAACACCCTTCATTTCAGCTATCGTACGATGCCAGCGCTGGTTATCTTCTTTCAGGATACTGTTCAGTGTATCCAGAATAACCTGTTCTTCATGGTTTCCACCTTTACGGTTGATCGTCTCAGCGTCATTTTCAGCGCGATATCCCATGTGAACAAGCAGAGAAGCATCGCCTCCGTCGTCAACAATCATCTGCGGGCCTTTTCCGTCAGGGAAACGGAGTGCCATATCGGTACACCACCAGTATTCTTCCAGTGTTTCACCTTTCCAGGCAAAAACGGGAACACCTGTTGCAGCAATAGCTGCGGCGGCATGATCCTGTGTAGAGAAGATGTTACAGCTTGCCCAGCGTACATCCGCTCCCAACGCAACTAATGTTTCGATTAACACTGCAGTCTGAATTGTCATGTGCAGTGAGCCGGTGATACGGGCACCTTTCAGAGGTTTCTGATCGGCATATTTCTGGCGAAGCGCCATCAATCCCGGCATTTCGTGTTCGGCGATTTCAATCTCTTTGCGACCGAATTCTGCCAAACCCATATCTGCCACTTTGTAAGGCAGATTAGTTGGAAATAATTGTGACATAAATAATAATTATTTTGAATGTGTGGCAAAGATAAGAAGAACACGCTAATTACCTGTAATAAATTTATAATTTTGCAGGTCGAAAATACAAATAGGGTTTTATAGTTATGAGTATCAAATTAAGGGATAATATCACCAGGGTATTGGGGGTGATTATTGGTTTTATTCTCATTTTCGGATGTACGGACAATAATGACAACGATGGGCCGGCGGAAAGTAAATACGGTCTTATCCGAATGTCAGAAAATGATTATAATTCCGACAATACGGCTTATATTTTGCAGGATGGCGAACCGGATAGTTTACTTTTCAACCGCAACCAACGTAGCTTTTGTGTAAACGCGCCTTTACAAATTTCTGTAACTGAAAACCAGGAATTTCTTTTCCGCTTTTATAGCCCGAGAGGAATCAAAAATGTAATTGTGTGGGCGACCATAGAAGGATATGAAAAGGAATTGCGATTTGCGGAATTTACACATATACATCCTTTTCAAGAATTCCGGATAAAGATACCTTTTATCAATAACGATAAAATCTATTCTACCCGGGAGGGTGAAGAAGTGATTGTATCGGCAACTCCCGAGATCAATGCTAAAGATTTTAAGTTCAGGATCGAGTCTGCCGATCCGGTCTATCAGGGCATGATCAATGTCAAACCTAAATGGAACATCTGGTTCGGTAAATATTCCGGTTCCAACTGGGGGAGCTTTGGTCCGCATCTTGCTCGTGAAGCGGTAGCCTTGTCCCTGAATATGGCGGCAATGTTCTCCACTTCTTTGTTTGAACAGGAGTTAGATAAATGGAAGGGAAAACTGATTAATAATGGAAACATTGTTGACATCAACATTTTGAAGAAACAAATTACTAATCATTCAGGGTTTTGTTTCGGACGTGTCGTAAATGTGGTAGGACTGGGAGGAGGAAATACCTACGGATTAGGTGAATATGTTTATCTAACCCATTATGCCGACGATGCAAACGGGAGTGACACTCCCTATCACGAAATGGCACATTGTCTCGGCTACGGACACAGTGGTAATATGACTTATTATCCGGCGGAAGGGGGATTCCCGACCGTTTGTATGAAAGTGTATTCGCAACTATCCAGGGAAAAGAAATTGCCGGTTTATTCACGTCGTTTCTTGCATACGAGGCGAAACAAGAACTTGATAGAGAATAAAAATATCTATACCGCTTCGGCCTATATCATTGAAGATCCGGAGCTGGATGCCATAGATGGCGGACTTAGTATTCCTTTTACAGAAACAGACAAAGCCGGCAATGAGGGTTCTCCGCTTTCCTTTACCATTTCTGTACTGGATGTTCCCGGAGCCACCGTTGAAACGTTTCAACCTAAAGCCGCTCACTTGTATCAAAATACACTCTATGTGGCCAACAGTGCTCCCGGCAATTACAGTCTCGAAATCTTTGACGTTTCTTCCGGTATCCGCCATATACGGAGTATTCGGAAATGGACAGATAACAATACAGCAGAGACTTTTGCCGGAGAACCTACTGGTGTAACCCGTTCTTTCAATAAGATATACGTGACAAATGCAGGAAGTCGAACGGATGTGTTCGATGCTTCCACATATGAATTTATAACATGTATCGGAACCGGGGCTTGGGGAGAAGGTGCTTATCAGACTGTGCATGCTTTTGATGTGGCAGCCAGTCAAGGTAGCATCCTGATTCGGGATAAACGTAAACTGGTCGTCGTTTTGGAAAACGACGTACAATCTGGGACGGCACGACGGATTCCTATTTACAGTCGAAGTGTCAATCTAAAAGAAGCTGCCGGAACATATGGAATTGCTGTTAACGAAGAGGGCCTCATATATGTAACTGCCCAAAACACGAAAGAAATTCATATTTTCGATCCGAAAAACATACGGGAAGGTAATAGTGGCTTCATGTATAACAGCGTATCTCTCGGTTTCGAAAATGCGCCGCAATCATTGGCTTTTATTGATAATCGATTATTTGTAACTTTACGTATCAATAGTAAACAGTCTGAACTATGGGAAATAGATCCGTCTAATGGTAAGTTGCTGCAAAACTATACTGCTTCTTTTACCAATCCTGAAAAAATAATGGTTTCCCGCCGAACTTTGCTTGTGGTAGATCGTGGAACTCAAAGTATTAAAGCGATTCCTATAACCGATTTATAGCAAATTATTCCGCGTCGGTATATTGAATAAAAATAGCCGTTGGGCAATGCCAACGGCTATTTTATAAGTAAAAGCCATCTGTTTTATACCGGAGTGATACCTTGTTCGGCCAGCAATTTGAGGCTGAGGTCTTTCAATTTGAACTTCTGTATCTTTCCGCTACCCGTCATCGGGAAGGTGTCGACAAAGAAGATATATTTCGGTATCTTATGACGGGCAATCTTTCCACGGCAGAAATCTTTTACCACATCGTCAGTCATCGTAACGCCTTCATGCAGGATGATAAACGCACCGACTTCTTCTCCGTATTTCTTGGACGGAACGGCGGCCACTTGGACGTCTTTTACACCTTCCAGATGATAAAGGAATTCTTCTATCTCACGCGGGTAGACATTTTCGCCTCCACGGATGATCATATCCTTGATACGGCCGGTGATACGGTAGTAACCGTTTTCGTCTTTTATACCGAGGTCGCCGCTATGCAGGAAGCCTTCTTTATCGATCACCTCGGCAGTCGCGGCAGGATTGTTATAGTAACCTTTCATGTTGTTGTAACCACGGTTACACATTTCTCCCTGTACGCCAACCGGACATTCCTCGCCTGTTTCAGGATCGATGACGCGTACTTCCGTAAATTCAAAGTCGCGGCCAACCGTATTGTGACGTGCTTCTGCCGGATCATCGATACGGGAATGGGTCATACCGGGTGATGTTTCCGTCAGGCCATATACACTGGTTACCTTCATATACATTTTCTCTTCTACCTGACGCATCAGTTCCACCGGGCACAGTGAACCGGCCATGATACCGGTGCGCAGCGAAGTCAGGTCGAACATCGGGAACATCGGGTGGTTGAGTTCGGCAATAAACATGGTCGGAACGCCGTAAAGTGCCGTACATCTTTCTTTGTGGATGGACGCCAGCACCACCAGCGGATCGAACTTTTCGACCATCACCTGTGTGCAACCATGTGTCAGTACGTTCATGGAAGCCAATACCACGCCGAAGCAGTGGAAGAGGGGAACACAGCAACAAAGCTTGTCTTCGGTAGTGAACTTCATATGCTCACCAGTCAGCAGACCGTTGTTGGCTATATTATAGTGCGTCAGCATGACACCTTTCGGGAAGCCAGTCGTGCCGGAAGTATATTGCATGTTGACAACATCGTGGCAGGTAACGAGCTTCTTGGCATCTTCCAGTTTGTCGTCGCTGATGTTTTCTCCCAGCAATAACAGTTCCGGTGTGTTATACATACCGCGATATTTCTCCTGGCCGATATAAACGACATTCTTCAGTTTCGGGAAACGTTTGCTTTTCAGGTAGCCGCGCTGTGATTCTTTCAGCTCGGGAAGCATAGCATACATCATGTCGATATAGCTGCCGTCGAAGACACCGTCGGTGATACACATCGTATGAATATCGGCGTTCTCTACCAGGAATTCCAGTTCATTCTGCTTGTAGTTCGTATTTACTGTGACGGCAACAGCCCCAATCTTGGCAGTTGCATAAAGGAAAGTCAGCCAGTCGGGGACATTGGTTGCCCAGATACCGACATGTGTGCCATGCTCGATTCCGATAGACAGCATTCCTTTTGCCATCCGGTCTACACGGTTGTTGAATTCTTTCCAGGTGAAACGCAGGTCGCGATCCGAGTAAACCAGATATTCTTTATCCGGGATGGTTTCGGCCCAATGCTCCAACCATTGCCCCAGTGTTTTGTCTTGCAATTGTATTTCCATATCCTTCTTTCAATTAATATGGGGTATAAACGACTCCGAGTATCTTAGCTGTACTTTCAGCAGCCGCATGTACATGGTGGGCAACGATCGAGTCGTAATAAATGCTATCGCCTTCTTCCAATATATATGTGTTCTTCCCGTAGTTTATTTCGAGAATACCTTCAAGCACATATATAAACTCTTCTCCTTCATGGGTAGAAAGAACAAAGTCGACACCCTCTTCCGACGGAGCCACATCGATCAGGAACGGTTCCATATGGCGGCCTGACTTATCCTGCGACAGAGAGTGATACTCCATATGTTTGCGGTTCTCCATCGAATTGTTGGTGAAACCGATGCTGTTAGAGTCGTTGCTGTCTTTCTTACGGCAGATTACCGGGCCGAGTTCAGACTGGTCGTCGAGGAATGTACCCAGACGGACTCCCAGTACCCGTGCTATTTTGATGAGTGGTGCGAGCGAAGGAAAATCTACATTACTTTCGATGCGTTCGATCTGTTCTACACTCAGGCCGGAACGTTCGGCCACTTCTTCGATGGAAAGTTGTTTAGAATCACGGATACTTTTAATCTTGGCTCCGATAATTTTGTTGTTTCCCATAAGTATGATTTTATTAGTATATCTTTTAATTTGTAACTAAACGCCGCAAATTTACATTAATATTTTATTTTACCATGTAATTTACTGAAAGAAAAAAAGGACAACCCAATAAAGAGTTGTCCTTTTACGAACTTCCGGAGAAGCTGTTTCTTATTTTCTGATACCAAGCTCTTTGATGATAGCACGGTATCTTGTGATATCAACTTTGATCAGATAATCCAGTAAACGACGACGTTTACCTACTAACATTTTCAGAGCTCTTTCAGTGCTGTAATCCTTGTGATTAGCTTTCAAGTGTTCTGTTAAGTGAGAAATACGAACTGTGAACAGAGCGATCTGGCTTTCTGCAGAACCTGTGTCTGTTGCTGATTTGCCGTACTTTTCGAATAATTCTTTTTTCTTTGCTGAATCTAATTGCATGATTCTTTTTACTTTAATAAATTGATACTATATTATCTAAGCGGCGACAAAGATATGCATAACTTTTTTGTTTGACAACTGTTTTCAGTATCTTTTTTATATTTTGCAACATGAAAATCACATACATATCGTAAAATTGTCGTACTTTTGCAGCCAATAAATTAGTCTTCGATGCAAAAACTCAGAAACATCGCGATTATCGCGCACGTAGACCACGGCAAAACGACGCTTGTGGATAAGATGTTATTAGCCGGTAAGCTTTTCCGTGAAGGACAGGCAGAGCCGGATCAGTTTATGGACAACAATGACTTGGAACGTGAACGAGGAATTACGATCCTAGCCAAGAATGTCTCTATTAATTATAAGGATTATAAAATCAATATTATTGATACTCCGGGGCATGCCGATTTCGGAGGTGAAGTTGAACGTGTATTAAACATGGCTGATGGCTGTCTGCTTTTGGTCGATGCGTTTGAAGGCCCGATGCCTCAGACCCGTTTCGTGTTGCAGAAAGCAATTCAACTGGGGCTGAAGCCGATTGTTGTTATTAATAAGGTAGACAAACCGAACTGCCGTCCGTCGGAAGTGCAGGAAATGGTTTTCGAACTCATGTTCAGTCTGGATGCAACGGAAGAACAGTTGGACTTTCCGACAATCTATGGTTCAGCTAAACAGGGTTGGATGTCGACCGATTGGAAGGAACCGAAGGAAGACATTCTGGCGTTGCTGGATGCCATTATCGAATATATTCCGGAACCGAAAGTGTTGGAAGGTACTCCCCAGATGTTGATTACTTCGCTCGACTTCTCTAAATATGTGGGACGTATCGCTGTGGGACGTGTTCACCGTGGAGAGTTGAAGGAAGGTCAGGATGTTATGCTGTGTAAGCGTGACGGAACGATGGTGAAATCAAAAATAAAAGAAGTCGATGTGTTTGAAGGTTTGGGACGTACCAAAGTATCTTCAGTTCAGTCGGGTGATATTTGTGCTGTTATCGGAATCGAAGGGTTTGAGATCGGTGAAACAATTGCTGATGTAAATGAACCGGAAGCATTGCCGACGATCGCGATCGATGAGCCGACCATGTCTATGCTCTTTACCATCAACAACTCTCCGTTCTTTGGAAAAGACGGTAAGTTCGTGACATCACGCCATATCTTTGAGCGTCTGCAGAAAGAGTTGGATAAGAACCTGGCATTGCGTGTGGTTCCTACCGATTCGGCCGACTCTTGGTTGGTATATGGCCGTGGCGTACTTCACTTGTCTGTGTTGATCGAAACAATGCGTCGTGAAGGATACGAATTGCAGGTTGGTCAGCCGCAGGTAATCATTAAAGAAATTGACGGAGTAAAATGCGAACCGGTTGAACAGCTGACTATCAATCTTCCGGAAGAGTCTTCCAGCCGTATCATCGATATGGTAACGAAGCGTAAAGGCGAGATGACAATGATGGAAAGCAAGAACGACCGTATGCATCTTGAATTCAATATACCTTCACGTGGTATTATCGGTTTGAACAATGCTGTTCTGACTGCTTCTGCCGGTGAAGCGATCATGGCGCACCGTTTCCTCGAATATCAACCGTGGAAAGGGGAGATCGAACGTCGTAGCAACGGCTCGATCATTGCTATGGAAGGAGGTACGGCATTTGCTTATGCGTTGAACAACCTTCAGTCGCGCGGCCGTTTCTTCATCTCTCCGCAGGAAGATGTTTATGCCGGTCAGGTGGTTGGTGAACACACCAAGGAAGGTGACCTGGTAGTAAACGTAACGAAGTCGAAGAAACTGACCAATATGCGTGCTTCAGGTTCTGATGATAAAGTATCATTGGCTCCTCCTATCGTATTTAGTCTGGAAGATGCTTTGGAGTATATCAAAGGAGATGAATATGTAGAGATCACACCGAACTATATGCGTATGCGTAAGATCATTCTGGATGAAACGGAACGTAAGCGTCAGGGTAGATAATAAGAAGTAATATACTATAATAGAAAACGGATGGCTCTGCAAAGAACCATCCGTTTTTGTTTCTTACGCTTTTTACGGACTGTATGCTTACCCTATACCCTGCGCAGCTACGCTATAGCGTAGCGAGTGATACTTTTCCCATGTTGATTGCAAAGCTTAATTTAGATTTCCCCACTGCAGTGGGAGTTTATCCCCATTGCAGTGGGGAACATTCCCCGTTGTTGTGGGGGATATTCCCCACATGAATAAAAGAAGTGGGGAATTTTAACCGGTAAAACATTCTACAAGGTCGCCGCATGGTTGTAAACCTGCAACACATCCTCTATTACTTCAAAGTTTATATCATTGTCTTTAATGTATTTCCTTAATACCTCTTTATGTTCCGGATAAGCTTTCAGGAATTGTTTCTCGCTGGAGAAACGATATTGTTTGCTACCTCGTTCGATACGAAATATCTTGAATATGCTGGTTAGGATAAGTTTTTCTGTTTCCAGTTTATGTACGGTGGCTCCGGCCTGGAAGGTGGAATAAGACTCTACGGCCGAGGTTTCCGAACGTCCACCGTATCCAACCTGTTTCCCTTCCCAACGCATCGAACCTTTGTATTGGACGAAAAGAGGAGGATTCATTTGCAGCACTTCCGTGGCTCCGTCTTTGGTAGGCAGGAAGATCCTGTCCCCGATCTTGATCGTTGCGACCATCTCCGGTTCGAGGAATTCTTTTATGTTGTTATTATCGTTTGGGTCAAGAAAGAGGAATTTCTTGATCAGCAAGCTATAGTTCATCGGAACCTGGAATTGACGGCCGTCTTTGTAAAAGACGTATCCATCCTGAAAACCTTTCAACAGAAATTGTGTACTGTCTATCTGAGCAACAAGGGCGGTAGTATGCACGATACAAATCAGGCAAAAGAGTAGAATTCGTTTCATAACTAGTCTATTAAGTGGTTTCTGATCCATTTGTTTCCTGCTGTAAATATAAACTATTTATGGGTCATTCCGATAGGATACAGGTATATTTTAGGACATAAAAAGAGGCTGATAAGAAATCCGTATCCTTATCAGCCTTTTCTTTTTCTATCCGGTTAGAATGTCAGCTTTCCCGCCCAGTCGATATACTGGTAGACGGAGGAGATGAATCCTATGGAGAGGATAGCGATACAGCAAAATGCCAGCGTAATTGTCATGACGCTTGTTCTGCCAACACATAACCGCTCTTCCGGTGTATCGATAAAGATATATTTGATAACACGCAGATAGTTATAGAGCGAAAGAACCAGGTTGACCCCGGCAAATGCGATCAGGATATACATCCGGTCACCCATTGCGGAAGCCAGCAGGAATAACTTACCGAAGAACCCGGAAGTGGGAGGGACACCCGCCAATGAGAGCAGGCTGACCCCCATCATCAAAGCCAGGAACGGGTTCGTACGGTAAAAGCCTTTGAATGAATTCAGGTCTTCCTTGCCGGTAGCGTCGGCCACTGCTCCGAGTACTCCGAAGAAACAAATGTTACTCAATACATAGATCAACATGAAGTAAAGCGTGGAGTCAAGACCGAGGATGCTGTTACCCGTGATACCTACCAGTACAAATCCGATCTGTGAGATAGACGAGAACCCCAGCAGACGTTTCAGGTTCTGCTGGCGCATGGCGAACAGGTTACCGACTGTCATACTAAGGATGGCGACTACCGAGATGATCTCGAGCCATTCACCGGACAGATGCTGGAATACCGTCATCAGTATGGAGACAAATACAAAGACAATAGAGCATTTGGATACGACCGACAGATAACTGGTCACCGCCATCGGAGCCCCTTCGTACACATCGGCAGCCCACAGATGGAAAGGTACGGCCGACATCTTAAAGAAGAAACCACCCATCATAAAGGCAAATGCCAGTAATGTCAGCAGGTTTGGGGTCAGGTTGGCCTGCAGGTAGTCGAAGCTGAGGTTTCCGTATGCACCATACAGCAGGGAGATACCAAACAGCAGCATTCCGGTAGAGAATGCCGAAGAGAGGATGAACTTAATGCCCGCTTCGGACGAACGTCGTTCGTGTTTGTTGAAGTTCGCCAGCGCTGCGATAGGGATGGTCGATATTTCTATCCCCAGGTATAACATCAGCACATGTCCGCTCGACAGGGTGATAAAACCACCCAGTAAGCTACTGAGCATCAAGATATAGAATTCGATACTGATCTCCGCATGTTTGTAAAGCCACCGGGAAGCCAGCACCGGGATCAGCAGAACACCCAGGTTGAGGATCGTCTTTTCCAGTTCGATCAGGTCGTTAGTCCGGAAGAAGCCGTCGAACAGTGTTGCGTCCGGTATATGCAGGAAGCTTGCTGCGAAGTTGATGAACAGAAGGAAATTGACTACCCGAAGTAATCGTTTGCACGATTGATC
Organism: Parabacteroides sp. HGS0025; assembly: GCF_000969845.1. Lineage (NCBI taxonomy): Bacteria > Pseudomonadati > Bacteroidota > Bacteroidia > Bacteroidales > Tannerellaceae > Parabacteroides > Parabacteroides sp. HGS0025. The sequence continues at coordinate 692,047 of NZ_KQ033903.1, read as the reverse complement.
CGCATCCATCAGTTTCATTACCAACAAGAGAAAGATCAGGACACAAACGATCAGTTCGAATCGTAATATGGTGAAGAGTTCGGTACTCATAATCATTTAGTTTAATAAGTTAATACTGAAAAGCCTGTGTCAGCAGCCGTTGGGCAATTGCCAGGCTGTCACTGTCAATTAAACGGATCACCCAGAAAGGACATGTACCGATCAGGAAGATAGCTGCTATCAGCAGGACTGAAGCCAGTCTTTCCGCAGGGGTTGCATCTGTCATTGTCCGGACAGCCTTGTTACGTACTTCTCCCCAGATAACCGAGCCAACTGCACGCAGGATGTAGACGGCCGTAATCACGATCGATGAGCAGGCAATCAAGGTTGCCACCCGGTAGAATACTCCTGTCCGTTCCCAGGAACCGACAAAGATCGTCATTTCAGAAACGAACCCGCTCATGCCCGGTAAGCCCAGTGAACAAAGCCCTGCTATCAGAAAAGCCGAGCCGATAAAAGGTGCTTGGTAAAGCACTCCCCCTAACTCACTGATCTGCCGGGTGTGCGTCCGTTGATAGATCATGCCGATCACGCCGAAGAAGAGGGCCGTCATTATCCCATGTGAGACCATTTGCATCACCGCCCCTGTAATGGCCGTCCGGGTAAGCATGGCAATACCCAGTATGACGAATCCGCAATGGCTGACAGAGGAGAAGGCATTCATATACTTTAAGTCTTTCTGCCTCAGGGTAACGATCGCCCCGTAGAGTATGGCCGTCGAGGCCAGGATAATGAATATCCACGATAGCTCATCGGCAGCCTCCGGAAACAAAAAGGTTGCTACCCGCAAGCAGCCGTATCCTCCCAGTTTCATGGAAACACCGGCCAGGAACATGGAGGCGGCAGTAGGAGCCGACGAGTGTCCGTCGGGCGCCCAGGAATGGAAGGGGAACAGTGCTGTAAAGACACCGAAGCCGATAAATGTCAGTAGATATAAAGGACGTTGGATATAGAGGGGCAGATGCGTTTGAGCCAGCTCATGGAGATTCCAGGTGTAGTTGCCGGAAAAGTCTCCGCTAAAGAAGTAGAGCATGACAATGCCGATAAAGACCAACGCCGATCCTCCCATCAGCATCAGGGCTAGTTTCATGGCATTCTTCTCGCGGGCTCCCGAACCCCATATACCGATCAGCAGGTATTTGGGAATAACAGCTATCTCAAGGAAGAAGAAAAGCATAAACAGGTCTGTTGCAATGAAGAAGCCATACGCACCGAAGCCCAGCAACGTGAGTAAGACATAGAACTCTTTGGACTGCTCCCGGATATTCCCGGACACCAGTACGCCGCTGAATACCACCAGTGCAGTAAGCAGTATCATCAGAAGTGAGATACCGTCGATGCCATAGCTGAAGTTAATGTTCAGCGGTTCGAACCAATTGAACGAGTCGGAAAAGAGCAAGGCACTGGTATTGCCCGTTGTTATTTTCTCCCGTATAAAACAATAGGCCAGAAAGATCGTAAAGAGTAACTGGATAGCTCCTCCGATTGTAGCCACTGTCCGGATAAGCTCCTCCTTCCTGACGATGAATAGCAAGATGAGCGTAATGCCGGGTATGAGTAAAAGTATTGTTAGTAAGTCCATCTTATCAAATGTATTGAATGATTAGCAATATGGCCATTAGAAGAATTCCTCCGAGGAAGAAGAATGCATACGTCTGGATACGTCCGGACTGCATTCGTTTGATCAGTATGCTGAACGAATAGGTGCCGTCTGCCAGCTCGCTGAGTCCGCCCTGTATGACGTGTGTGTCGATGTACGAGAATAATCCCCCGAAGCCCTTATCCATCACCTGTTTGGCGAAGAAAAGATAGATCGCATCTACATAGAACTTGTGGTAGGCCCACCGGTAGAAGTGACCAAGCCCCTTGGCAAAGGCTGCCGGTCTGTCGTTGCGGACAGCGTAGAATAAGGCGGCAACCAGTATTCCGGCCAGTGCCGCTGAAACAGGCAGTATGCTTGACTGCACGCTCACATGCAGCTCGAATGGCAATTCATTTGCACTCACCAGTTCTCCGAAGGGAATATATCCGGCAAATACGCTGCCGATGGTCAGCACGATCAGCGGTAAAGCCATCTGCCAGGGTTCGTGCGCCTTTTCTTCTGTCGCCTTCTTATTAAAGAAGACAAGGAAATAGATACGGAACATATAGAAAGCAGTCAATCCACTGGTGATCAAGGCAACGGTATATAAGACCGGATGATGTACCCAGGCTGCTGCCAGAATAGCCTCCTTGCTGAAGAAACCCGACAGGAAAGGAAACCCGGAGATAGACAAAGCCGCCAGCAGAAAAGCAATATGCGTAACAGGCAACCGCTTCCGCAGTCCTCCCATATCTTCCAGTTTTCCGGAATGAACGATATGGATGATAACTCCGGCACAAAGGAAGAGAGCCGCTTTGAAGAAGGCATGTGTGAACAGGTGGAACATGGAAGCCGTATAACCTTCAGCCGCTTCCCGTCCCCATCCGGCAACACCCAGAGCCAGCAACATATAGGCGATCTGCGAGATTGTGGAGTAAGCCAGCACTTTCTTCAATTCAGTCTGTGTACAAGCTATCACTGCCGCAAACAAAGCCGTGAAAGCACTTAGTATCGCTATCACTTCCAGGGCTGCAGGAGCGGAAATGGCATATACCGGAAACAAACGTGCCACCAGAAAGACACCGGCAACCACCATCGTGGCCGCATGGATCAAGGCACTGACAGGTGTTGGTCCCTCCATCGCATCCGGTAGCCATACATGCAGTGGAAAGACGGCCGATTTGCCTGCTCCGCCCGCAAAGACAAGCAGCAATGCCCATGTCAGTGTGGAGAATCCCAGGAAAGAACCACTCGTGAAAGCTGTCAGGTAGGGCGATCCGGGATCGGTCAGGCGACTGATGATCTGCTCTATATCGAATGAACCTGCTCCTGCGCCAAGCATCAGGATACCGATCAGGAATCCCAGGTCGGCAAAGCGGGTGACGATAAATGCTTTCTTAGCTGCTGCAATAGCCGCAGGCAGTTTGAAATAAAACCCGATCAGCAGGAAGGAAGAGACACCTACCAATTCCCAGAAGAAATAGACCTGGAAGATATTGAAGGCCATCACCAACCCCAGCATGGAGAATGTGAACAGTTGCAGGTAAGCGAAATAACTGCCCGGTCGTTCTTCCCCTTTCATATAGCTGATGCTGTATAAGTGGACAAGCAGGGAGACTGTAGAAATAACGATCAGCATCATGGCGATGATCGGCGTCAGGGTCATTCCGACATTGATCGAGAGCGTATCGGTAAAAGGTAGCCACTGGAAGTCCATCAGCCGGCAGGGCTGGTAGATACCGCTCCGTTTGCCGAACTCAAAGAAATAGCCATAAGCCACTATCCATGACAAGAGTGTGGTAAATGCCAGTAACACGGTCGCCAGTATACCGGCTCCGCGGGGAGCAAATCGTTTGCCGGTCAGTGACAGGATAATAAATCCGGCCAGCGGCAGTAAGAGGATCGATCCCGTATATAGTTCGTAATTATTCATATCGGTCAGTATTTCATTGTCGTTGTGTCATCGATATCTATGGTCTTGAACTTCCGGTAGAGGTTGATAATGATCGCAATTGAAAGCGACACCTCGGCGGCGGCAACAATGATGATGAAGAGCGTGAAGAAGACGCCTTCGAGTTGCTCGGGATAAAGATATTTGTTGAATGCCACGAAGTTGATGTTCACACTGTTCAGAATCAACTCGGTCGACATCAGGACTGTGATCAGGTTCCGGCGGGCAAAGAAGCCGTAAGCTCCCAGGAAGAAGAGTGCCGAACTCAATATCAGTATATGTGAAAGAGGTATTTGTTCCATAATCTTATTTCTTTTTATTACTCTGTGCAATTACAATACTTCCGATCAAAGCTGCCAGCAGTAAGACACTGACTATTTCGAACGGATAGATGTAGCCGTACTCATTGAGATTGAATAACTGGTGTCCGATCTCATGGATGTCCAGAATCTTCGGGGAGATCGTTTCCGACCGGAACGGATGGTGCAGCAATACCCACAACACCAGCATAAAACCGGTGAAGGGTAAAAACAGCGCCCAGAACATCCTTCGGGGAATAGGCAATGGCAGCTTCGAACCTGTATTGTGCGTCAGGAAGATGGAGAAGATGATCAGTACCACGATACCTCCCACATAGATCATGATCTGCAAGGCGGCTACGAAGTTTATCTCCATCATGATATACAATCCCGCTATCCCTATCAGGCAGAGTAGCAGGAAGACAGCCGACCGGAAGATGCTCCGGCTAAAGACACAGAGGGCACCCAGTGTGAGTATTCCTGCTGAAAGTACGTAAAATAGAATTGCTTCGGCATTCATGCTTGTTCCTCCTTTCTGTTATCGGGCAGGTGATGTGCGTTGAGTAGCTTCACCAGTTTCCGTTTGTCATATTCACTATTCTCAAAATGGTTTGTCATCTCCAGTGCCCCGAAGTTGCAGGAGTCCACGCATTGGCCGCAGAAAGTGCAGCGTCCCAGGTCGTAAATGTAGCGGCTGAGTACACGCTTGGTCTTTCCTTCGGGAGTAGTTACCTTCTCCACTTCAATGCGGATCGTGTCGTTCGGACAGGCGGTCTGACAAAGTGTACAGGCGGTGCATTTCAGTTTGCCGTTCTCGTCCTCTATCAGGTGTAATTCTCCCTCGAAGCGCTCCGGGATATAGAGTGTCGTTTCCCTGTTTTCCGGATATTGCTGTGTAAGTATCCGGGTGGGATGTATCAAACTGCTGAATGTACGAAACATTCCTTTACCGAGCGATCCGATGGCAGCGCCGATAGAATATATATAGTTAATGCATTTATTCATGTTCAAGTCTCCTTTCTTTGTTTATATATACCATTCAAATACGGCAACAGTAGCTGCAATAAGCACATTGACAATACTGATCGGCAGGAGATATTTCCATTCCAGGCGAAGCAGCTGATCGATACGGATACGGGGAAATGTCCAGCGGAACCACATGATCAGGAACACCACAAAGAATACTTTTCCGAAGAACCAGATGAATCCCGGTATATAATCCATGACAGCATTGAAGCCGTCGAGCCCCGGAATGTAAAGCGGTTGCCAGCCTCCGAAGAATACTGTTGCCGCCATCATCGAAGCGATCAGCATATTGGTGTATTCCGAAAGGAAGAACATGGCGAACTGCATACCCGAGTATTCGGTATGGAACCCGGCGGTCAGCTCTTGTTCGGCTTCCGCCAGGTCGAAGGGGGCACGGTTCAGTTCGGCTGTTGAGGCGATGATGAAGATCATAAAGGAGATGATCGCCGGGATATGTCCCTTGTATATCCACCAGCCGTCAGCCTGTGAGTTTATAATGTCGAGAATAGACAGCGATCCGCTCATGGCGATCACGGCGATCAGCGACATGCCGACCGATAGTTCATAGCTGACAATCTGCGCACCGCTTCGCATGGCTCCCAACAGCGAGTATTTATTGTTACTAGCCCATCCGGCCATCATCACCCCGATCACGCTGATGGAAGAGACGGCGGTTATGTAAAGTACCCCGATATTAATATCCCACAGTTGCAGCCCCGGTGAATAAGAGAATGGAACCAAAGCCAGGAAGCTGGTGGTCAGTACGATGAATGGTGCGAGGGCAAAGAGGAACTTATCTGCTTTGAACGGTGTAACGCACTCTTTCAGGAGCAGTTTCAGTACATCGGCAATGGCCTGAACCGAACCACACCAGCCTACACGCATTGGCCCGAGGCGGAGTTGCATGAAGCCGGCGATCTTTCGTTCTGCGTAGATCATCAGAATAACCAGGACTACGATCATCACGATGAGGGCGAGAGCTGCGAGGATCAACTCGACAGTCAGTGCCCAGCCTGGCGACAGATAGTCGGACAGTGTTTGCCCGATCCATTGGGTAAGACCTGTAAAATCTATTTGTAAACTTGTCATTTCTTTTAGTGTTTTATCTGTCAATATCAGGGATAATCAGATCGAGTGTCGACATGATGGCTACCAGGTCTCCAACCTTCGATCCTATTGATAAGGGTTTGAGTGCCGTCAGGTTACTGAAGTTAGGGGTGCGGAACTTCACACGCCAAGGTTTTGCAGTGCCGTCGGCAACGATGTATACACCCAGTTCGCCGCGTGCCGTCTCTACCCTTTGGTAATATTCTCCTTCGGGAAGCTTCAGCATCCCTTTAGGTTTATTCCGGAAAGATCCTTCCGGTATACGGTCGATCAGCTGTTCGATAATAGAGATAGACTCTTTCATTTCCTCCATCCGAACCATATAACGGTTCATGCAATCTCCGCCCGGGAAGAGGATCTCCTTGAACTCTACCTGGCTATAAGCATCGTACGGTGCATGTTTACGTACGTCGCACGAAATGCCGGAACCTCTTGCCACCGGCCCTGTACAACCCAGCGATATGGCCAGTTCAGGAGTCAGCACACCGACACCTTCCAGACGTTTGCGGAAGATGATATTGCCGGTCAGCAACTCGCCGTATTCATGTTCATGCTTCTTTAAAGAGGCCATGACTTCCTTTACTTTACGTACAAAATCGGGATGCAGGTCCTGCATGATGCCTCCCGGTGTGATGTAATTCATCGTCAACCGGTTGCCGCCTGTCTCTTCAAAGATCTCGAGTATCATTTCCCGTTCGCGGAAAGCATAGAAGAAGGGAGAAACGGCTCCCATATCCAATCCCATACAGCCCCACCAGAGCAGGTGCGAGGCGAGACGTTGTAATTCCGCCATGATAACCCTGATCACCTGCGCACGCTCCGGAACTTCAAGTCCGGCTCCCTTTTCGATGCAGAGAGCACAGGCCTGATTGTTCATGTGGGCTGAGAGATAGTCCATCCGACTCGTCAGATAGATAAATTGCTTGTATCCCAACGATTCGCACATCTTTTCGATGCCCCGGTGAATATAACCCGGATGCGGATTCATATTCAGGATCGTCTCACCATCCAGCTGGGTACGCAGGCGAAGCACACCGTGTGTAGATGGGTGCTGCGGCCCTATGTTGATGATGAAACCTTCCGATTCGTCAGGTGTTATTTCTATATATTTGTCCATGATTAATACCGATTAAATGGTGTAGCTTACAAATCCAGCGTATTCACAAAATCCTTCCGCAGCGGATAACCTTCGAAATCCTCGTCGAGGAACAGTCTGCGCAGGTTCGGGTGATTCTCAAAACGGATACCGAACAGGTCGTATATCTCGTCTTCAAACAATTCCGCAGCCTGCCATAATTCGTAAAGCGAGGGCAGGAGGGGAGTCGCTTCCCTTCCTACTTGTGTTTTGAGGATCATTTCATGCCCTTTCCCTACGGCACGCAGATGACAAACCAGTTCGAAATAACCGGTGCGGTCTGTAACCGTTTCGCAAACCAATTGGTTAAAGCCGAGTGCTTCATCTTTTTTTAGCAGGCGGGCGGTGTTCAAAAGCTCTTCTTTATCGACTGTCAAAGCCGGAAGTCCGAAGCTTTCCCCTATCTCTTTCCCCTCGAAACGATGGGTGAGTAATGTTGTCAATTCTTCTTTGTTCATAATTCCGGTTCATCTTTAGGTTTTTCTATGACATATGCTCTCTGCAACTTTATCTTTTGTTGTAACGCCATCATTCCCTGTAGTAAGGCTTCCGGGCGGGGAGGACAACCGGGGATATAGACATCTACCGGAACGATTTTATCCACACCACGCACAACGGTATAACTGTCTTTGGCAAATGGCCCGCCGGTTATTGTACAGGCACCCATCGCAATCACATATTTGGGTTCCGGTATCTGGTCGTACAGGCGACGTAGTACAGGCGCCATCTTGCTGGTGATCGTACCGGCTACAATGATCAGGTCGGCCTGGCGTGGCGTAGCACGTGCCACCTCGAAGCCGAAGCGCGACCAGTCGTATTTGGCGGATGCGGCACTCATCATTTCGATTGCACAGCAACTCGTACCGAAAGTCAACGGCCAGAGTGAATTGCTTCGTGCCCATCCGGCTATCTTGTCAATGGTCGTGACCATGACATTCCGTCCCAGGTTCTCCCGGAATTCTTCCGGTATCTCGGGTAAAAAATCTTTCTTCATTTCCATTGTAATGCTTTCTTTTTAAATGCGTAAAGCAATCCCATGAACAGGAATAGCATAAAAAAGATAATCTCGACCAGTGCCGGAGCCCCCACTTCCTTCAGTGTGACGGCCCAGGGATAAAGGAATACCATTTCCACATCGAAGATGAGAAATGACAAGGAGAAAAGATAATAGCCGACATTGAACTGTCCCCATGAGGTTCCTTCCGTGGGAAGTCCGCATTCGTATGCTTCTCCTTTGATAGGATTGCTGCGTTTCGTTGACACTAGTTTGCCTACTCCGATAGCCAAGCCGGCAAAGCCAATGCCGGCGAACAGCATTAGTAAAATTGATATAGCTCCCATATCTGTTATGAATTAATTAAAAGTAGATAACCTGTTGCCGGGCAAGGGTGAGCGTTTCCGGCAATAGTAATTTGTGCCGTTCCTGTCTACAGGAATAGCTTATAAGATGTCAGTAAGGAATAGATTCAAATGATAATCCTTCGCAGTTCGTAGATAAAATGCGCGAAGCGGTAATGAAGGGATGATGCATCAATAATTTGTAAGGTCGATATCAGTTCACTGGTACGTTGACGTAAATTGAACTCTTTCAGGAATCGATCCGAATGCGATTTGTTTTCCAGACGCAGTGAATTGTTTGAGTTACTTCTTTCCCGCGACAGTTTGGATAGGATATGTACATAGTTACAATTCTCCGCCAGGTCGAATATTAACTCATGTTGCTGCTGTAAGGCTCTGTCTTTAATGGTTTTTTCGGCAGAGCTTATCTGTACGCTTCCATCCGGAATACAGGTGTCTATGCTTGTAACATCCTGAGTACCTAGCAGTATCAGAGATATAAAAACAAGTATAGATAGTAATCCTTTCATCTGGTAAAACGTCTGTTTATTTAAATTAGCACGCAAAGGTGTAAAAGGTTGGCAAAATGACAAAACATTTTGTCTTAAATTATATAATAAGAACCATATTTATGTCCTGTTTGTTTCGGACTTTTGGCAGTTATGCATTAAAAAATAAAGGCTGCCTCCGTATGGAAGCAGCCTTTGGTATGTAGGTTGTAAACTTACTTACTTAACTAAGCTAGCGAAATCTGCGTTAGTTGCATATTTTGCAAATTCCAGATCGATAGCAGCTTCTTTAGCCATAGCTTTGTCAGCAGCGATAGCAGCTTTCAGGTTGCTGATAACTGCGTTTGCATCGTTTGTACGAGCTGCAACAACAGCCTTCAGGTAAGAAGTAGTAGCGTCAGGGTTAGCAACAGCGTTCAAAGTCTGAGAAGCTTTGCTATAATCCTTAACTAACAACTGAGCCAAAGCAGCGTTGTTTGTCTTAACTGAACCGAAAGAGTTAACAGCCTTAGCATATTCGCCTTGTTCCAGGTAAAGAACACCCAGAGCTTCGCCTAATTCAGCTACACCAGCAGCGTTACCGAACAATTGCTGAGCTTTAGCTTGGTCACCCTTAGTAAGAGCGATAAGACCTAAGTTCATGTTAGCTTCGTTGTTAGCTTTAACAGAGTTAGACTTGTTGAACATCTGTTCTGCCTTAGCCAGGTCACCAGCCTTGAACGCCATCATACCGATGTTGTTCCAAGTGCGGTAGCAGTTAGGATACAATTCAGAAGCTTTTGTATAGATAGCCATCTTTTCAGCATCGTTGTTAGTCAGAGTAGCAGCATACAGAATTTCTTCGATGTTCAGTTCTGAAGGATTGCTCTTAGCCAATGCGCTGATTTCGTCGTCAGACTTACCGATGATTTCGATGTTAGCAGTCAAACGAGAACGACGCAACTGAGGTAAGATAGTTTCAGCCAGGTCAGAATAAACAACAGAGATATTTTTGATTTCTTTTTCTCTTGTTTCAGGATCCTGATACATAGAGATAACTCTTAATACGAGGTCTTTGTCCTGCAGGTTAGAAGCAGATACCAATTCTTTGAAACCTTCCCAGTCCTGAGCAGTGTAACGAGCGTCAACCGGAGCGTCAACTTTCATTTTCTTCAACTCTTTGTTCAGATATTTAGAAGTGTTACCTTCACGTCTTTCTGCCAGACCTGTGTTCAACTTAACACCACCATCAGGAGATGCATAAGCAGAGATTTCGATTGCTACGTTCTGATTAGGAGCTTCGTCAGCGTTTTTAACCAGTTCTTTCCATTCTTTGATTGCGTCAGAGTTCAACTCTTTAGCGCGCAATTCAGCCTGTTGGATAAGGAACATGATGTTTGCATCGTGAGCTTCTTTGATGATGCGCTGGAATTTGTCAGCAGCGATAGCAGCAGTTGCAGTAGCAGCGTCAGCCAGTTCAGAAGTAGCGATTACACCTTCACCGATTTTTACGTCCGGCAATTTAACTGTTTTGTTCTTGATCTTTGCGTCGAAAGTCAAATACAATTCAGATTTCTTCATTTCCGGTTTGTAAGTAAATGCAGACTTCATAGTTACGTTGCCACCTTCTTTCTGTGCAATAACCTGATTGTTGCCTTTTACTTTTTCACCTTGGTAAGTGTAAGATGTTCCCCATGCTTCACCACCTGCGTAACGAAGAACCGGAGTTACTGTTACAACAGCTTTTTTGTTGAACCATTTTGCAGGGAATGTTGCGTTGATAGTTACCGGAACTTTGCCTCCGATAGCCTCTAGCGGCTGCGGCTCAGCTTTGATATACTCTTCAGCTAGCGGTTTCAACTTGTTAGAACAAGAAGAAAGGGTTAAAATTGCTGCCATTACGAAGAATGACAATAAAAACTTTTTGTTCATAATTTGATGTAAGTTTAAAATGTTACTATGTTTATATATTCACTTTCAATTGTCCCTTAGCCATCAAAGTGCAAAACTAAAGCATTTTTTTGTTATGAATAGCAAAGATACAATAAAATCTTTCTAATTAATACTTATTAATGAATCGGCAACCTCTTTTTGGCTGAAATGGATGCAAATAGTAGTATTTATGGCCTTTCTTAAGGCGACCACTCCGATGTAATTAGGTTAATTTTTTGTATTTGCTTTGTCTTTGATCATACAACAATCTGGTATTTTCGACTCACTTATTGTGTATTTTTGATTAAAATAATATCTTTTGCGTGAAACTTTCATTATTGTAAGTAACCTGTATCAGATAGATCCCTGCTGTGGCAGAGGGTGTTGTCACTGTATTTTGCCCGGCGTAGACCGTGCCGCCCTGCAATGTTTTTCCATCTGCCGTGAATAAAGTATACCGGGCTTGCCGGATATCTTCCGGTAGCAGGACATGAACTGTTCCGGGATTTGCCCCCATAAAGATACGGATAGGATTACTTTTTTCGATCGAAGCATTGGCTGATGCCGTGTTATACTGAATGACCGGATCCACAAACAAGGATGTGCTCATCGGTGATGCCGGGTGAGCGGTTGCCTCTATCCATTGCCCTTTATAATTGATCCATGTGGTGTTCTTGGTGGTTTCTCCTTTCGGAAGGTTGAATGCCGAGAAGGAAACATTCTCTGTAGAAGACTTGATTCTGTATCCGACAAAGAAAGTTCCGGACACCGCTACCGGTTCGGAAAATGTAATAAATGATTCCTGATCGCGGTTCAATGGCTTGGAAACACTTTCGAAGTCTTCTTTCTCAAACGTTGTGAATTTCGGTTGGAATGATTCGGAGTGTAAAAGCCTTTCCGGTTTGTCGGAGCCACTGTAAACGGTTATTTCTATGTCGATGTTTTTAGAGTCGCTGATAGCCGGATTGACTATATAAGTGCCGAAAACAGTCGCATCGCCAGTCGTTTTGTAAATCTCTGCAAACTCGGTCATGCCTAATGAGTTGTTTCCGAAAGCCGGCCCTGTTCCGGGTGAGGGGAGGGCTGTCGTTTCTATCGTGCTTGTTTTACCGCTTTCACTAATGTTACTCAGGCGGATAGCGGGTGTGGTACTATAAGGGTCGAGGCCATTACAGGTAAGTTCTTTGTTTCGGCTGGCAGGGTCGAGCCATGCTTTTAATTGTTTGTCGGCATCAGAGGAAAAATCCCAGCTTTTGGCTAATGCGAAATAGTAATCGTCGTATGGCTGTGAACAACTTGCTCCTCCTCCGGAAAGTCCTCCGATTATCTGATTGTTGTTGTCGAATAAGGCAGAACCAGAAGAGCCGTCCTGTGTACTTCCTTCTGCCCATTCCTTGACATGCCAGTGTCCATTCTTCTCAAAAAAAGAAAAAGAAGTTAATACAACACTTTCTGCTTTTGCAAATCTTTTTACGGATGCCTTTGGATGATGTATACTGATATAAGGCGCAGTTCCCTGATTCTTTGCATTCCATCCAGCATAATAAGGCTGATAGTAAACTGGTGGAGTTTCTATTAGTTCTAGTAATGCCATGTCTGTATTTTCATTGGTCGCCCTGAAAAGAGTTGATGCCATTGACATTTCTTCTGTGCCTCTCATAACGGGGTCACAAAGCGGACTTTCATAATTGAAAAAGGTAACGATATTGCCTGCTACTTGTTCATAGTCAGGTTGAATCTGAAATCGATCGTTCAGGCAATGGGAGGCTGTCAGAATATAAGGTTTACCGTCATTTTCCGTATTATTAATTAATGTACCCGTACAAGCTGTTTCTCCATTGATAACGATCAGAATGATGCTTCGCCCGATCTCGTCATATTTATCTGTTTCCTCTTGCAGGTAGACCAATGGTTTCATGCACCATAAAAAAGGATCTTCTCCTTTGGGCTCATATCTTTTAAATCCCCGATAATCATGGTTTACTTCGCCAACCTTTAACTTTCCGTGAAACGGAGCATTTGCCGGTTCCTGGTATTCGATGATCAATTTGTCTCCCTTCACCGGTGCAACAGGCAATAATCCCAGTTCCGAATTATTAAGCTGGTTGAATGAACCCAATATATGTGTCTGATCAGGATTATAAAGGAAAAGCCGGGCACCTTCCGGCACTTCATATTCCGAGAATAATACATTAATAGAGTAAGCCCCGGCTGAGCGTATACCCAGACGCCATACCCGAGTACCATCCCCCAGTGTAAAGCGAGTACCCGAATTTTCCGGTGTAAAGTCCGTCATAAACTTATAGGCAAAGTGATAACCACTGCGCAAATCACTTTCATTTAGGGAGTCGATACGTAGTTGCTCTTTTATATCAAAGGATGGCATTTCTTTGAATATGCTACCGGAGCGGGTGTTGATTTCCGTCATCGGAAGTGGTTTGCCTCCGTGACTTATCTGTGCTGTCAAATGGTTGGTTATGAGCAGGCACAATGTGAAAAATATGGTAAGCTTTTTCATATTCATGCAAATATATGTTTTTCTTTTCAAAACCTCTCCCGTATTTCGTGATTTTTATCTAAGTTTGCCATGCGAAAACGGATCATTCTTGAATTATAAAACCAATATTACATAATTAAATAATAAAGATATGGCAACACCTCCTTTCAAGTATCAGGAACCGTTCCCACTGGGACCGGATACTACAGAGTATTATCTGCTTACAAAAGATTATGTGTCGGTATCCGAATTTGAAGGACAACCGATGCTGAAAATTGCAAAAGAAGGACTTACGGCAATGGCTAACGCTGCTTTCCGTGATGTGGCTTTTATGCTTCGTCCCGAACACAACGAACAGGTTGCTAAGATCCTGAGTGATCCGGAAGCCAGCGACAACGACAAATTTGTTGCCCTGACTTTCCTTCGTAATGCCGAAGTTTCAGCCAAAGGCCAGCTTCCTTTCTGTCAGGATACAGGTACAGCGATCATCCACGGTGAAAAAGGCCAGCATGTCTGGACAGGTTATTGCGATGAAGAAGCGTTGTCGTTGGGTGTTTACAAAACATATACAGAAGAAAACCTGCGTTATTCTCAGAATGCTCCGTTGAATATGTATGACGAGGTAAATACAAAATGTAATTTGCCTGCACAGATCGACCTGGAAGCAACTGAAGGTATGGAGTATAAATTCCTTTGTGTAGCAAAAGGCGGTGGTTCTGCCAACAAGACTTATTTGTTCCAGGAAACAAAAGCGATCCTGAATCCGACAACTCTGGTTCCTTTCCTGGTTGAAAAGATGAAGACATTAGGAACGGCTGCTTGCCCTCCTTATCATATTGCATTCGTTATCGGCGGTACTTCAGCAGAAAAGAACCTGCTGACTGTTAAGCTGGCTTCTACTCATTATTATGACAATTTGCCAACAAGCGGCAACGAAGGCGGACGTGCTTTCCGTGATATCGAACTTGAAAAGCAAGTATTGGAAGCTGCTCACAACATTGGTCTGGGCGCTCAGTTCGGTGGTAAATATTATGCACACGACGTACGTATCGTTCGTCTGCCCCGTCACGGTGCTTCTTGTCCGGTGGGTATGGGTGTTTCCTGCTCTGCGGATCGTAATATTAAATGTAAGATCAATAAAGATGGTATCTGGATCGAAAAGATGGATTCTAACCCAGGCCGTCTGATCCCTGCAGAATTACGTAAAGCCGGTGAAGGTAACGCAGTTAAGATCAATCTGAACCAACCGATGGCAGATATCCTGAAAGAACTGACCAAATATCCGGTTTCAACCCGCCTTTCTTTGAGCGGTACAATCGTGGTGGGCCGCGACATCGCTCACGCAAAACTGAAAGAACGTATCGATAAGGGGGAAGGTCTGCCTCAGTATATCAAAGATCATCCTATTTATTATGCAGGCCCGGCCAAGACTCCGGCTGGAATGGCTTCCGGTTCGTTTGGCCCGACAACTGCGGGTCGTATGGACTCATATGTCGACCTGTTCCAGGACAACGGCGGTAGCATGATTATGATCGCTAAAGGTAACCGTAGCCAGCAGGTAACAGACGCTTGCCAGAAACATGGTGGTTTCTACCTGGGAAGTATCGGTGGCCCGGCTGCTATCCTTGCACAGGAAAGTATCAAGAAGGTAGAATGTCTGGAATATCCTGAACTGGGAATGGAAGCAATCTGGAAGATCGAAGTAGAAGATTTCCCGGCCTTCATCCTGGTTGACGATAAAGGAAACGATTTCTTCAAACAATTGAAACCGCGTTGCTCTTGCAGTAAATAAAAACAATTAATTATAAGAGGTAAGAAACCTGTTCTCTGTTAAAGGAGCAGGTTTTTTCTTTATTGTATTTTGCTGTCGATGATTATGGGCAAGCTTGTTGATAATTATCGACAGGTTTACCCATAATCATCGACAGGCTTGCTGATAATTGTGAGCAAGCAGGTTTAATGGAACGAGGTAAAAAAAGAGCTACCCGAATTGCGGATAGCTCTTTATATAATGTATAAGAAAGTCGTTTATTAACGATCGCCACGGTTATTGCGATCTCCCCGATCCTGACGAGGGCCACGGTCACCGCGGTCGCCACGTTCTGGTCTCAGGCCTCTTTCTGGTCTCGGCGGACGTTCTTCGTAACCTTCCGGCTTCGGCAACAATACCTTGCGTGAAAGTTTGAACTTACCGGTCTTTGCGTCGATGTCTACCAGCTTAACCTGGATCGTATCGCCTTCTTTCAAACCAGCCTGTTCTACTGTTTCCAGACGAGCCCAGTCGATTTCAGAGATATGAAGCAGACCGTCTTTGCCCGGCATGAATTCAACGAATGCACCGTAAGGCATGATAGAAGAGATCTTTCCTTCGTATACTTCGCCTACTTCCGGAACGGCAACGATACCTTTGATTGCTCTGATAGCAGCATCGATAGTATCTTTGTTTGTTCCTGAAATCTCGATTCTACCAAATCCGTCAACTTCTTCGATCGTGATAACAGCACCGGTCTTTTCCTGGATACCCTGGATGATCTTTCCGCCCGGGCCGATTACGGCTCCGATGAATTCTTTACCGATCATCATCGTTTCGATACGAGGTGCATGCGGTTTCAGATCTTCACGGGTTGCCGGTTGAGCTTCCATGATCTTACCTAAGATGTGCATACGGCCTTCTCTTGCCTGAGCTAATGCGTTTTCAAGGATTTCGTATGACAGTCCGTCTACCTTGATGTCCATCTGAGTAGCAGTGATACCGTCTTTTGTACCTGTTACCTTGAAGTCCATATCTCCCAGGTGGTCTTCGTCTCCTAAGATATCGGAAAGGATAGCATAGTTCTGACCTTTGTTTTCAGAGATCAACCCCATTGCGATACCTGATACCGGTTTCTTCATCGGAACACCGGCATCTCTCAGAGCCAGCGTACCTGCACAAACTGTTGCCATAGAAGAAGAACCGTTTGATTCGAGGATGTCAGAGATTACGCGGATAACGTAAGGGTAATCTTCCGGTATCATACGCTTCAATGCACGGTGGGCCAGGTTTCCGTGACCTATTTCGCGACGTCCTACACCACGCTGAGCTTTTGCTTCACCGGTAGAGAACGGAGGGAAGTTATAGTGTAAAAGGAAACGTTCTTTGCTGTGGTTCAGTACGTCGTCAACCATTTTTTCGTCGGCTTTGGTACCAAGCGTAACAGTTGTCAGTGACTGAGTTTCACCACGAGTGAAGACTGCTGAACCGTGAGGTCCCGGAAGATAATCTGTTTCGATCCAGATCGGACGGATCTCAGTTGTCTTACGGCCGTCCAGACGTTTACCTTCGTCGAGGATTGCACGACGCATAGCTTCTTTTTCTACATCGTGGTAGTAACGGCCGATCATTTCAGCCTTTTCAGCCAGTTCTTCTTCAGAGAAGTTGGCTTTATATTCTTCTACGATTGCCTCGAAAGCATCGTGACGCTGGTGTTTGTCTGTACCTGATGTCGCAACAGCATATGCTTTAGCGAAACATTTGTCGTGTACATCCTTACGTAATTCGTCATCGTTTACTTCATGGCAATATTCACGTTTTACCAGCTTGCCGCAAGCTTCAGACAGTTCGATCTGTGCCTGGCACTGTATTTTAATCGCCTCGTGAGCAACCTTAATGGCTTCAAGCATTTCAGATTCCTGTACTTCAGACATCTCACCTTCCACCATCATGATGTTGTCGATAGTTGCACCAACCATCATATCGATATCTGCTTTTTCCAATTCTAAGAATGTCGGGTTGATAATGAATTTACCATCGACACGTGCTACACGCACCTCGGAGATCGGACCGTTGAAAGGAATATCTGAAACAGCCAAGGCTGCAGAAGCGGCTAAACCGGCCAGTGCATCCGGCATGTCTTCGCCGTCAGAAGAAAACAATATAACGTTTACATATACTTCAGCATGGTAGTTGTCCGGAAATAACGGACGCAACACGCGGTCAACCAGGCGTGATGTAAGGACTTCATAGTCAGAAGCCTTTCCTTCTCTTTTTGTGAAACCTCCGGGGAAACGGCCAAATGAGGAGTACTTTTCTTTGTATTCAACTTGCAGCGGCATAAAGTCAACACCGGGATTTGCATCTTTTGCGGCACAAACAGTAGCCAGCAACACTGTGTTGCCCATACGAACGGTAACCGCACCGTCCGCCTGTTTTGCCAACTTCCCGGTCTCGATGGTGATGGTTCTTCCATCAGCCAACTCGATCGTCTTGTTAATTGGATTAAGCATAATCTTCTTTCTTATTTTTCTATCTGTAAAAATTGGTGCAAATGTAATGAAAGTTTACCTGTAAATGCATGAAAATGAAAATAAAAAACATCAGAAAAGTTCTTTTTTATAAAAATAAAGGGAAGATTTTGAGAATAATAGTGCCACAATTGTAAAATAATGTATATTTGCATCGGAATTACGAACATTGTAAAGAAGAAAGAATGAAACAAATATCTGCGCAGTTACTGCTTGTTATCGGAATATGTATGCTGTTGTTCACTGCATGTAACAATGCATCCGATTTTACAGTGAAAGGTGTGGTGTCCGGAGCTGATGGGCAGACCATGTACCTGGAGAATGTGGGTATATCGAATGTCGAAACTCTTGACTCTGTCAAACTGACGGCTGCCGGCAAATTTAAATTTAATCATAAACGTCCGGGATTTCCTGATTTTTACCGCTTGCGGTTGAATAATCAGTTGATCAATTTTGCGATCGACTCGGTTGAAACGGTTACTATCGCTGCCGATGCGGGGACATTTGCAACTTCCTATACGGTAGAAGGTTCTGAGAACTCCAAGGCGATCAAAGCGATCACGCTGGCACAGCTGGATGCAAATCAGGCGATCGGCAGATTGCGTAAGGAATACGAAGATAAGCATATAGCGGATACGACTTATCGTGCAAAGATGCTGGAAACAGCAGAGGCATATAAGGAGGTAGCCCGTAAATATATTTATTCGGCTCCGATGTCTACAGCTGCCTACTTTGCATTATTCCAGCAAATTGACGGTTTATTGTTCTTTGACTTATACGACAGGAATGATGTGAAAGCCTATGGTGCGGTAGCGACCAGCTACGATCATTTCTATCCGGGTAGCCCGCGTTCCAAACATCTGTACAACTTGACATTGCAATCTATGAAAGTGCTTCGCGCACAACGTCCGGTGAACTTTGATGATGTGAAAACAACCGAAATAAGCTTCCTCGATATCGAATTGCCGAATCTGAAAGGGGAAGTGGTGAAGTTGTCGGGTGTGGCAGAAGGAAAACCGGTAGTGATTAACTTCACGGCTTATCAGGCAGAATGGTCGCCGGCACTGAATATGGCATTAGGCGAGATTTATACGAAGTATCACGGACAGGGATTGGATATTTACCAGATATCTCTGGACTCTGATGCTCACTTCTGGAAAAATGCAGCTTCGAATTTGCCTTGGGTGACAGTGCGCGATCCGCAGTCGGTTTATTCGCAGATTGCCGGATTGTATAATGTGAAGCAACTCCCGGCGATTTTCATACTCGATCGCAAAGGTAACCTGGTGAAGCGTGTGGATGATCCTAAAACACTGGAAGCCGATGTGAAAGCTGTACTTTAATGTATTTTGCTAGTAATCAGATTTATATGTTTTAAAGCACTTGCAAGGGTTTGTACATTCTGAAAAGATGTCTTATCTTTGCCTAGTCTAAAATAAAGAGAAAGAGGAGTTCCGGCCAGGCTGTTGGTCGGGATTCTTTTTTTATATGTGGTATAAATATTAATTTAATAATCAATAATTAGGAGGATTTAGTATGGCTGTTAGTTATATGACAGAAGACGGCTACAATAAGCTTTTAGCTGAAATCAACTATTTGGAAACCGTGAAACGACCGGAGATTTCTGCCCAGATTGCTGAAGCCAGAGATAAAGGAGACTTATCTGAAAATGCAGAATACGATGCTGCAAAAGAAGCTCAGGGTATAATGGAGGCAAAGTTGTCTCAGTTGAAAGGCCTGTTGGCTAATGCGCGTCTGATCGATGAAACGCGTGTTCAAACAAACGAAGTGCAGATTTTGAATAAAGTAAAGATCAAGAACACAAAGAATAACGCTGTGATGACATATACTTTGGTTTCTGATTCGGAAGCAAATCTGAAAGAAGGTAAGATTTCTGTCAGTACTCCGATCGCTCAGGGACTGATGGGTAAGAAAGTTGGTGACGTTGTAGAAATCAAAGTGCCGTCAGGCTTGATGACTTTCGAAATAATGGAAATTTCAATTTAATACAATAAGATATGGCAACAATATTCAGTAGAATAGTGGCTGGTGAAATACCTTGTCATAAAGTTGCGGAAGACGAAGAGTTCTTTGCCTTCCTGGATATCAACCCGGTTGCAAAAGGGCATACATTGGTGATTCCGAAGAAAGAAATTGATTACATTTTTGACGTGGAAGACGCATCATTAGGGCGAATGATGGCATTTGCCAAGCGTGTGGCCCGTGCGCAGGAAGCTGCTATTCCCTGCAAGCGCGTAGGGTTGGCTGTGATGGGGTTGGAAGTACCTCACGCCCATATTCACCTGATCCCTATAACCAAGGAATCGGATATGTACTTCGGCGGTGAAAAAATGACAATAAGCCAGGAAGAATTGGCTTCAATTGCCGCCTTGATAAGAAAAGCGTACAAATAATTGGGTAAAGTCTTTTTTTATTCAAAATAATACGTATATTTGTAACCACTATTTCTGCTTAGTTTTTGAACTGCAGAAGTAGTGGTTTTTTTAATGATTCATTAGTGGTTTTTACTCATAAATTTGTTAACCTTAGAAGAAAGGCCCCTCTGAGACAGAGCGGCCTTCTTTTTTTAAACACACATTTACTTATAAACAAAAGTCTTTAATCTCCCTATATATGTATTGAAAAATTAGAATTGTGCCATAGGTACGGACTAAGTGCCGGTAATCCCAGGTTTACAAAATAAATAATGCAGCCAATAAGAGCAAGTACCCAGATGGCTAGTAGTGTCCATTTTGCAGGATTGGGCAACGGTTTTAAATTGAATAATTGTCCGAATATGGCGAAAAGCAGTGCTATTGCAGGTATTCCGATCAGTAAGATGATGCCGATACAGCCTATTACCGCTATATAAACAGGGACTCCGTTATAAAGGTCCATTCCGAAAGGAGAAAGTTGGTATAATATTCCTGCCCCTCCTCCAATCAAGGCAACTGTTATAACAAACAATATAAATACGACCAGCAGGAGAGGTGGCAGTAAAATGATACCAGCCAGGACAGCTCCAAATTTTAAGAGGAAGCCGAACACTGTGACGAACAGGTCAGCTATTTTTTGAAAAAAACTCCTGGGTTTATCAGAACTTATATAGTCATTCACATTGTTTGAAACTTTTTCGAAACCGTCTGTAACCGTTTGTCCGATCGTTTCAAGCGTGACGCTTTTTCCCCGCATGATCAGCCGGTCGGCTGCCGTTTTTGCTAACGGCATTACCAACCAGAGTATAATGTATAATAAAGCCATCCAGTGTACGAACGGAATGAAGAGCAGCAGGATCATCGCTAATCTGACTGCTGTGGCATCCCAACCCATATAGGCGGCAATACCGGCGGCAACTCCGCCGATTACGCGGTTGTCGGGGTCGCGCATCAGTTTTTTCTTACCGGAGATTACTTGTTCCTGATAAACACGTTTTCCCGTAGTCTCTTTTTCTTCCTTTTTTTCCTCTTCGAATATTTCTTCCGGTTTCCCCATGCGGTTGATCACCTCTTCGACATGTTCGATCGTGATCACTTCGTGACCCAGACGAACCCGTTCGCCGAAAAGCTCGGATATACGCATTTCGAAATCGTTCATAATTTCTTCAGAGCCCTCTTCTTTGCGGAAATGTATGCGCAGGTTCGAGAGATACTTATCTAATAGTTGATATGCGTCTTCGTCAATGTGGAAAACTGTTCCTCCCAAATTAACAGTAAGTGTCTTCTTCATTGTTTTGCTGTTTTAATTGTTTCTGATGTGGTTTATTGTATCATTTAGTTCCTGCCACGAGTTTTCCAGTTCTCCGAGAAATTCTTCTCCCGTCGGAGTGAGTTGGTAATATTTGCGGGGCGGACCCTGAGTCGATTCTATCCACTGATAACTTAATAGCTCACTATTCTTTAATCGTGTTAAAAGGGGATATAAGGTGCCTTCAACTACAATCAATTTAGCCTCCTGTAACTTCTGAATAATGTCAGAGGTGTAAGCCGGCTCTTTCTTGAGAAGCAGGAGGATGCAATACTCCAGTGTCCCTTTTCTCATTTGTGATTTTACGTTCTCTGCATTCATATTTTATAGTTTTATGATGCAAATATATGTATTGCCTGTGTACTATGCAATACATACTACTATATTTATTCTATTTTAACACGCTTTTTTCCGGATGGCCCTGATATGGAGTTTATGTTTTTGCACAAAAAGTGCGATTGTGTGTAAAAAAAGAAGGGAATCTGTTGCTATTCAGTAGGAAAGCCGTACTTTTGTTGTATCAACTCAAAAAGAAGATTTATGGTTTATTACCACTATGCTGAATTAATTCATAGGCAGGCTGAAAAATATGGCTCGCGTACAGCTTTGAAATACCGCGATCATGAAAGCGGAAAATGGTTAAAGATCTCATGGAAAGATTTCTCTGAGTGTGTAATGCTTACTGCTAAAGCGATGGCAGAGTTTGGAATAGAGGTACAGGAGAAAATCGGTATCTATTCTCAGAACATGCCTCAATGTTTGTTTACTGATTTCGGGGCTTATGGAAACCGGGTGATCTCTATCCCGATGTATGCCACCAACTCTCCGGCCCAGATAGAATATATTATTAATGATGCGGATATACATACCTTGTTTGTGGGCGAACAATTGCAGTATAATAATGCATTTAAAGTTCAGAAGGAATCGACCGTATTGAAGCGTCTGGTGGTATTTGACTCAGCCGTTAAATTGAATCCGGAAGATAAAACTTCTATTTATTTTGAAGATTTCCTGCGTTTGGGAGATAATGCTCATGCGGAGACAACCGTAAAGATCCGTACCAATGAGGCTACGGCCGATGATATAGCTACGATCATGTATACATCCGGTACGACCGGCGAGTCGAAAGGTGTTATCCTCCATCATTTTAATTATCTGGAAGCGATGCGCATCCATGATATTCGTTTGCCGATGGTGAACGACAAAGATACTTCCATGTGTTTTCTTCCTTTGACTCATATTTTCGAGAAAGCCTGGACGTATTACTGTCTGCATAAAGGGGTGAAGATCGCTATAAACCAGGATCCGAAGATGATCCAGAAAACGTTGCCGGAAGTTCATCCTACGCTGATGTGTAATGTTCCCCGTTTCTGGGAAAAAGTATATGTGGGAGTCCATGAGAAGATCAATTCTTCCGCTCCTTTTATGAAAAAGATCTTTTTGGATGCGATAGAGACCGGTCGTTCGTATAATCTGGAATATAAGAATAAAGGTTTAAAGGCTCCTTTCTGCCTGAAGTCCAAATTTAAATTCTATGATAAGACTGTCTTTACCTTGCTGAAGAAAGTCCTGGGTATTGAGCGGGGACGTTTATTCCCTGTTGCCGGGGCTCCGCTGTCTGATACGGTGAACGAATTCCTGCAGTCTGTTAATATCCCTATTGTTTATGGTTATGGATTGAGTGAAACTACGGCTACTGTGTGTTTCTATCCGGAAATAGGCTTCCAGTTTGGTTCGATCGGTGAGATTATGCCGGGGGTTGAAGTAAAAATAGATGAAAGTAACGGGGAGATCCTGGTGAAAGGAAAAACGGTTACCACCGGATATTATAATAAACCGGAAGAAAACTCCCGTTCGTTTACGGAAGACGGCTTTTTCCGTACCGGGGACGCCGGACGTCTGGAAGGTAATGTGCTATTCTTTACTGAACGTATCAAAGACCTTTATAAAACTTCCAATGGGAAATATATTGCTCCACAGGCCATAGAAATGGAAATGAGCAGCGATAGGTATATCGAGCAGATTGCGGTTATCGGCGACCAGCGTAAGTTTGTCAGTGCTTTGATTGTGCCGGCTTATCTCTTATTGGAAGAGTATGCAGAGAAGAAAGGTATAACGTATGGTAGCCGTGAAGAACTGGTTGCCCATAACGAGATTATCCGTCTGATAGAGTCGCATATTGAGGAACATCAGAAGAACCTGGCTTCTTATGAAAAGATCAAGCGGTTTACTTTGCTTCCCCAACCGTTTACGATGGAAGGAAGGGAGCTGACCGATACGTTGAAATTACGTCGTCCGGTTGTCCTGCAAAAATATGCCGATGAGATTGAAGCAATGTATGCTGAGTAAACTGACGATTAATTTCCTATCTTTGCACAAAATTTAAAAGAAGAACAAGAGTATGATAACATCAGACCAACTACAGAATGTGTTGGAGCGCGAGCTCGCGCTGAGGGGGTATCTTTGACATAGATGGTAAGACCATCCAGTTAGAAGAAGAAGAACTGCGTACACAGGATCCCGGTTTCTGGGAAGATGCCAAACGGGCGGAAGCTCAGATGAAAAAAGTAAGGGAGCTGAAAAAGTGGATTGAACTTTACAATGAGGTTCATGATGCGGCAGAGGAGTTGCAGTTATCTTATGAATATGTAAAGGAAGAAATTATCACCGAAGCCGAAGTCGATGCCGCTTATGGCAAAGCGTTGGAACTGGTAGAAAATCTGGAATTCCGGAATATGCTTCGTGATGAAGCCGACCAGATGAGTTGTGTTCTTAAGATCAACTCCGGTGCCGGTGGAACTGAAAGTCAGGACTGGGCTTCCATGCTTATGCGTATGTATCTGCGTTATGCGGAATCCAACAATTATAAAGTATCTATCGCCAACTTGCAGGAAGGGGATGAGGCCGGTATCAAAACAGTCACGATCAATGTGGAAGGTGATTATGCATTCGGTTATCTGAAAAGCGAGAACGGCGTACATCGTCTGGTTCGTGTATCTCCTTATAATGCACAGGGAAAACGAATGACCTCTTTCGCATCGGTCTTTGTTACTCCGTTGGTAGATGATACGATCGAGGTTAAGATTGAAACGGCAGCTATTTCGTGGGATACGTTCCGCTCAGGAGGTGCCGGTGGACAGAATGTGAACAAGGTGGAATCCGGTGTTCGTCTGCGTTACCAGTTTAAAGATCCTTATACCGGTGAGGAGGAAGAGATCCTGATCGAGAATACGGAAACGCGCGACCAGCCTAAGAACCGTGAGAACGCCATGCGTCAGTTGCGTTCTATCCTGTATGATAAGGAATTGAAACATCGTATGGCTGAGCAGGCCAAGATCGAAGCCGGTAAGAAGAAGATCGAGTGGGGATCGCAGATCCGTAGTTATGTCTTTGACGACCGTCGTGTGAAAGACCACCGTACCAACTATCAGACCTCTGATGTAAATGGTGTAATGGATGGTAAGATCGACGAATTTATCAAGGCTTATCTGATGGAGTTTGGTGGTGAGGAAACTGCTGAAAAGTAAAGTTTTTACAAGAATACTTGCAAAATCCGATTAAAAGTCGTAATATTGCACCCGATTTCAGAGTAACCCTCTGAAATACCGGTCCTATAGCTCAGTTGGTTAGAGCACCTGACTCATAATCAGGGAGTCCTTGGTTCAAGCCCAAGTGGGACCACAATATAAAAGCGAACTATCTTATTATTAGGTAGTTCGCTTTTTGTATTAATAGCCTTTCTTTTTTAAGAAAGGTGGTGGGTGAGAATTAATTGTTGTTCATTTCAAATTTGTATTCTCTTTCTATCGCTTTATCTCCCGGTGAATCCATATTGATATTATAAGTGATTTCCCAGGTGCCGGATATAGGATTGAAGTCTGTTTGCCAGTAGTCGTTACCGTATTTAGACTGATCTATCTGTTTCCATTGTTTTCCTTCTTTGATATATAAGACAGGATTTTTGTAAGTTGATAATTGTTGGATCGTGATAGGGACATAGCCAATTCCCCCCTTCGTTTTAAAGTGGACAATATTATTTGTTGCCGATATAATAATAGGATAACTAGCTTCAACCACTCCTATTAACGGTGTTATGAGAATGTTATTCCCTTTTGCTTCTCTGTGAGCAAGTGGCCATTTGTTTGTAAACTTTGACGAAGCTTTTTTGAAATTGGCATTCGGTCCATAGTAATCACTACTTTCTAAAGGTGTAACGATCAGTTCTATTTCTGCCTCTATATAGTCTCCGGCAGATAAAGAACGGCATGTCTCAGGAAGAGTTACTGTGATAATAGAGCAAGGATCTCCATGATTTCCTTCTGTCGTATTGTATTCGCGCCAATGGGGAGGTATATTATTTTCTCCTTTAATCACTGATTTCCAACTTCGGACTATAAAACCACGGTTACCTGAAACAAAACGTCCTTCCTGATCTTTGCTGATGGGTGAGTCGTATAGGAACACCCAGGGGGTATTCCCGTTAAAAGGCTTTATACTTTTGTCATATACGGGATTTGTATTGTTATTGGCTTTCCACTTTTTTATTAAGCCATTTTCGTTTCCTAAGGCTATTTCTTTGGAAAAACCATAATGATACGTGGCGGCTCCTAACTGGAATATATCTAACTTTTCAAATTCAACATCTGCATTTACTTTCATTTGGATTTTGTAGATTCCTCTGTTGATATCATCTGACCGAGTAATGGATGTCGAATACTGGAATTCAATTTTATTATCTAACATATTACCAGAGTATATAACTTCTGTCAGATTCGGGCAATAACGTTTGTAATCAGTTTTCATTCCTGTATGCCATGCCCTGCCACCATTGTGTTGTTGGAGATAAAGAATGTCAGCCCCCCCTACGTTGCCTGTCCAATTCCATTGTCCCCCTTTAGGATCGATAACTAATAATGGACGAATATCTAAAACAGTTGCTGAGGCCTGATCCAGATCCGGTTCATAACATATACTTTCTCCCCATGCTCCGATGGCCGATTGATCCCATTGTTGATTACTTCCCCAACCAACAAGACAAAGCTGGGCATGAGATGCTGCAGGTAAACCTCCCCAATGTGCGTTAACACCAGAATATTCAAGCGTAATTTTACTTTTTGCTGGTATTTGAAGAACGCTGAGACCATGAAACCAGGGGCCTTTATAGAGATGAGATTCATAATTGTTAAAGTCGGTAGTATGCCAGTTTTTTGATAACTGAACAGGGATTCCAGTAGGATAACCTTCTTTATCTCTTATTATTCCGGATATGCCGGGAACGGCATAAACCTCTTTCTCTTTTGAAAAATTTAATCTGATGGTGGCCTCTTTGGAATCATCATTTTCAATTGTAAATTTGATCCGTTCCATCCGGTCATTATCCTTTGTTATATCTCCTGAGATATCATTGCGAAGTTGAATCGAATGCCATCCCATGACCGGATCGTATTGAGTTTCCAGAGAAGAATTAACAGGATCGGTCTGTATTGCAGTTACTTTTAGCGGATTTGTTTCCTGATTGATAATACTCTCTAACTCTTTCTCCAGATTCTCTACCGGATAGATGATAAGTCCAGTCTGATAGAGTTGGTCAGGTTGTAGTTTCTGAACAGAATGTAAACGTGCTTCTATACTGTTTCCGGAAAATGAAAGATGCGTGTTATCGTTCGATCCGGTTATTATATATCCGTCTGTACCTGTACTATGTTTATATATTGCCCATCCTTCTGGTGAAATTTGTTTTATATAAGTGGGGGGGATAGAATATTTTACAACAATCGCGTTGGAACGTTGTATCACTGTTGGAACAACGCGTAAAGAAAGTGTTAAGCGGTCGTTCCAGGAAATGATTTCCAGACCGCTGTTATAAGGGTCACAACCCGTTAATTCCGGTATCCAGTTGATGAAACGATGTTGCAGGAACCTTCCGGTGTGAACAAGTTGGCAATCTTCGGTTCGTAAGGAGGAATGCGTACATGGATAAAGTGTGCCATAAGTCTCAATGCCAAAAGATATCTGGGGTGGTTCATCGGTTACTTCCATATTTTTATTGGCAATAGAAAAGCTATTGAAAGTGAGCTTTTCATAATCGAACTCAAATGCATACTTGTTTGTTTGTACTGCGAAGATTAAAGGCGATTTGGTTTTGATAGAGTTCTTCCACCACATATTTGACTGTTGTAGCGAGGCTTTTTTACACAAATCTTCGACTTTACTCGATTGGGCCTTCATGCAATTAATACATAAAAGATGTATTATAGCTAAAAGTAAAAGTATTTTCTTCATTTTAATAGATAGGTGTTATTGAAGAGAATAAAAGACCTTTCCACAATATGCGGAAAGATCTTTTATGATTAATTATAACCAGGATTTTCTAAGAGGTTAGCGTTTGCTCCGGTTCTTTTCAATGTAATAGGGAAATAGTAATTCTGTTTGTAAAAACGTGGAGGTGTGTTTACCCCGTCAATATCCTCCAATACGATAAGTTTATACTTTCTTGTATTAAAATCAAGTATATACCTTAACCCTGAAAACGATTGGGACAAAGTAGTTTCAGCTTCCCTCCAACGACGCAGATCCCAATATCTGTGCCCTTCAAAAGAAAGTTCAACTTTTCGTTCGTGACGTATTGACTGACGGTCGATTGATGGTTTAGTTGTGATACCTGCTCTTGTCCGTATCTGATTGACTGCGTTAAGAGCTTCTCCTGTTTTTCCTAATTCGAAAGCGGCTTCTGCATAGTTCAACAAGATCTCTCCAAAGCGAAATACGATGAAATCCGTACCGGAATTAGACCATGTACTGCCAATATCAACATTCTCATCCAAGTATTTCATGACTCCGAAACCTGTACCGAAGTTACCGGCATTGATGTTTTGATCTCCCAGGGCATTTATACCTTCGTAGCCTTCCCCATCATTTTCATACAATTTTCCATCTCCGCCAATGAGACCTTTGTGGAAGTCAACAATGCCACCTCTCCAGCTACTTCCCATCGTATATATGGTAGCAAAAAACCTGGGATCTTTATTGCCCCATAGTTCCTCCATACTCCATAATCCTTCCTGAATGGCTTTTCTGTCTAGTTTACCTGATTTCCCGTCGATATATTCAAATTCTTCTGCCATTTCCAGATAAGGAGTATTTCCCATACCTAGATTCCATCCATGTGGTTTGGGACGTTGACAGAAATCGTATCCCCAGGTGTTTCCTCCTCCGGCTAAAGCATCTACATAATTGTGTTGTTTGGCAAATATAACTTCACTATTTCTTTTCTTTATAAAGATATTTCTGAAGTTAAGGGATTTATCGCTATCCTGATCATACAATTGGAAAACCCCACTGTTGATGATTGCCTGGGAAGCATCGAACGCTTTCTGGTAATAGTCTGAAGCCTGGCTTTGCGGAATACCCAGCAAATCATTTAATTGCATAGAACCGAATTGTGCTATACTCCCGGCATATAGAGCCGCCCGGCTTTTTAATGCGAGTGCGGCCCATTTTGTAGGGCGTCCGAAATCAGTTGTTCCAATCAGGTCTTCTGCTATCGCATCCATCTCCGATATAATGAAATCATAAAGTTCCTTTTCAGAATTACGTTTGGGATAAAGAACTTCTTCGGGATCATCCAGAGAAGCCGCTTTGGTTATCAAGGGAACTCCACCATAACGTTTTACCATCGAGAAGTAGTTGAAGGCCCTGATAAAACGTGCTTCTGCAACCCGTAGCGTTCTTACTTCGCTCTCAATCGGTGAATCAGGCCCCCGTTCGATAAACTGGTTCAGATTTCGAATGATATAGTATGGATATTCCCACCATTCAAGAAATCCTCCGTCGATGTTTAATTTCCCGGTTTTGTAACTACCTGCATTACCGGAAATTTCCCATCCTCCTTTTCCTTCGTCTGCAATATTGTTGATGATTAAAGGTCCATAACCATGTTCACTTGTATGGATTTCCCACTTCCCATCGACAGGAGAACCTGCCGACCAACTTTCTATATAGTCGCTGGCCTCATTGGTAAAAACTGTTGTCAACATGTATTGTTGTGCCAGATAAGCATCGATCATCACGGGATCATTCCATACAACATCGTCTGAAATGATATCCAGCGGTTTTTTATCCAGGATATCGTCCAGGCAGGAAGTGAGACTACATAATCCGATTAAAAATATAAATAATGACTTTTTCATATTATTGATACTTTAGTTTCTGTTAGAATGATAAGTTTAATCCAAAACTGAATGTCCGCTGCTGTGGATAATACATTAGTTTATTTCCAATATTAGGGGCTTCCGGATCAATACCGTATTTCCGTATATTGCTGATGGTGAATAAGTTTGTTCCGGCAACATAGATGCGTGCCTGATTGACTCCCACTTTGTCCAGTATTCTATCGGAGATATTGTATCCTAAAGATGCATTCTTCAATCTTAGATAAGAAGTTGATTTGTAATAATAATCAGAAGTCCATCCATTGGATGACGAACCGCCGAGACGGGGGATCAATGCATTCGGATTATTATTCTCCTGTGTCCATCGTTCATTGTATTTGACTTCTGTTTCGAAGCCTAAAGATGCGTTGGTATAGTATCCGAATGCGCCTTGGAACAATGCAGAGAAATCGAAATCACGATATCTTAATTCTACATTGAATCCATACATCCAATGCGGCATCGTTCCCATACCGATGTCTTTTTGGTCCTTCCAGTCCAATACACCGTCACCATTCAGGTCTTTGTATTTGATATCTCCGGGGCGGAGTGAGTGGTTGCCGCCTAAGGCACTGTACGTGTAGTCCAAAGCATCGATTTCCTCCTGGCTGGTAAATAATTTTTCAGAGACATATCCGAAAACACGATCCGTCCATTGACCGGACTGTTGGTAAACCCGTCTCTGGTCCGGGTCTTCGTAGTCTGGTTCTTCATAATGGTCCCATTTCGAACGTGACCAGGATATATTGGCATTGAGATCGTATGATAGATTCCCCGTTTTCCCAGCTGTTCCCAGATTTAATTCAAATCCGCGGTCATTCAGGCTATTCAGGTTTTCCTGGGGAAGAGCGGAACCAAATGTGGAAGGCAGCGATTGAATGCGAGTTGCCGGTATGCCTTCCCGTTGCCGGTAGAAACCTTCGATCGATCCATGTATTTTGCGGTTAAGGAATGAAAAGTCGACACCTCCGTTATAGATAGACATTTTCTCCCAGGTAAGTAAGGGGTTGGCAAGACCGGTAGAATAAAGTCCTGAAACAGGTGTATCTCCTAGTAGATAGGTTCCTCTCATCGCATATCCGGATAAATATTGAAAATTTCCTACTGCATCATTTCCTGATTGACCGTAACTGACTCTTAATTTCAGGTTGTCAATGAATGTCAGTTGTTTGAAGAAACTTTCCTGTGAAGCGACCCATCCCAGAGATACTCCGGGGAAATATCCCCATCGGCTATCTTTAGGAAATTTGGCGGATGCATCCGCGCGCAGAATGGTTTCTATTAAATAACGGTCTTTGAACGCATAGTTAATTCTCATAACGAAGCTTGCTCTTCCCATTTCACTGGCGGAACCATCGTTGCTCATCCCTGATGTGCTACCTGCATACAATTGCTCTATAGAAGGTGTCAGGAAATCTTTCCGGTAAGCCATGAAATTGTTATTGGAATAATCAATGCTCTCAAATAAAGCCAGACCAGAGATGCGATGTGTATCGTTGAAAAGATTATTGTAGGTGAAAGAATATTGTTGAGTTAATATACTATTGCGATACATCCTTTCTCTAAGTTCTGCTTTCTCCTTAAAATTACCGGCATAATTATAAGTATCCGTAGCAGTATTATAAGTATAGTATTTTATCGGTTTAGTAAATTCCTTTACATACTGTTCATTGTCGATATAATTAATGAAAGCTTTAGCAGTCAATCCTTTGATGTATTTGAAGTCGTAGGATAATGATACACTCCCTCTCAAGTCACGTAGCTTATTGTGATTGTAGCCAGTCAGATCAGAGTTTGAGGTAGCGGCAACACTTCCTACATCAATGCCTCCCCATGCCAATTTAGTCGGGTCAGGAAGCTGGGAAGGATACCAGGGTTTGGTATTGTAAAGATCCTGCCACAAATATCCATCGTTCTCCATTCCTCTGACCGGGAAATTACGGTCTTCGTACGTTAGAGTCAAGTCGATAGACAGATTGATACGATCCGTAATTGCTGCATCCATATTTGATTGAATGTTATAACGCTTATAATCCCCTCCGTTCTTTTTGATCATCGTTTGCTGGTCTGTATACCCGAAGTATCCCATATATTTTATCTTGTTGCTACCGCCTCTGACAGATAAGTTGTGATTCTGCTGGGGAGCCCATTTGCGGAATACATAATCAAACCAATCGGTGTTAGGATAGGCGGGATCGTTTCCGGCAAAGAATTTCTCCACAGCTTCCGCGGTCCAGGGAGCGCCGGCTTCTGGTTGGCCGCTTTGCAGGTAAGCTTCGCGTTCCATTAGGGTTCTTTGTCCGGAACTGGCCGGTTTGACCATATCGGTAACCCCTTGCAGAGTAAAGGAACCGTTATACGTAATTGTCGGTTTTTGGTCTTGTCCGCGTTTAGTCGTAACCAGTATGACTCCATTTCCTGCGCGGGCACCATAAATAGAGGCAGCCCCGTCTTTTAAGATTGAAATCGATTCAATCTGGTTCGGGTCAATATTATTGAAACTGGATTCTACTCCATCAACAATAACCAGCGGATTACCGAATCCCCGAATGCTTAACGACGTATCGTCTGAACCGGGTTTACCGCTGTTCTGTTTGGCTTGCAGACCGGGTAATTGTCCGGCTAATGCGTTGGTAACATTTGCAATAGGGGCAGTAGTCAGCTTTTCAGTCTTGATAGCGGAGACTGACCCTGTGAGATTCCCTTTTCTTTGAACCCCGTATCCGACAACAATCACCTCATCGATGGCCTGTGTATCTTCTTTTAGTTGGATATTAATCGCTTTTCGGTTATTAACCGGAATATCTTGTGAATTATATCCGATATAAGTAATTTGCAGTATGGATGATAATGCGGTTTCTATACTGTATTTGCCATCTATGTCCGTAATAGTTCCGTTTGTTGTACCTTTTTCCACGATATTTGCGCCAATGATCGGTTCCCCCTTTGTATCCGTAACAATACCTTTGATCGTTACTTTTTGCTGTTTCACGTCGTCTTTTGGGGAAGAGGATACCACAATATAGGAACCTTCCTGCACATAACTAAGCCCAATTGATGGTAAAAGGTTATCGAGAATTTGCTTTACAGGTTGATTTGTCTCATTTACTGCTACTTTTAAGTTTGTATTTACATTATTATTATATACAAATAGATAATCTGTTTGTTTTTCTATCGTATTCAACACCTCTTTTAAAGATGTATTGCTGGCTCGGACGGTCACCCTCGTATTTTGAGAGTTCAAATTGATTGCATGTAATGAAAATATCAGTACAAACAAAAGGAATGAGGTTATTCTCATAATTCTGAAAAAATGTTTATGTCGTGATTTTTTTAGATAATAGGCTCCCGACAAAGATACTTTATTCATAACTTTGTAATTATTAGAGATTAATACAGTTGTTGATAATTGTGTTAGTCATAAAGCGATAGATGTGTCCGCATTTATCGCTTTTTCTTTAAGTGCTATTTCATAGGCAATATGATTTAAAGGTTCAACATGTTATTTTATATAGATAATCGTATTGTTTTCATTCCTGCTAAAACTGAATTTGACATCCCGTTGAAGAACATGTAGGATAAAATCCAGTCCATCCGAAATACGGAATTTACCGCTACAGATGTAGTTCTCCAGGTTCTTGTTCTTATTAATGATCTGTATGTCGTATGTCTTTTCGAATTCTTTCATCAGATCATTGAAAGCGATATGCTCAAAACAGAGTAGACCCTCTTTCCAGCGGTAAATATCATAGTTCTGTATCTTTTCAACTACCAACTGACCATTTATATAGTCTGCTTTTTGTAGAGGATGTAATATTATTTTTTTTGTAGGTTCGGCTTTATCTGATATTTGTATGGAACCTTCCATTAATGCAGTGGAAAATGACGAAGCTTTATTGTAGGCATCAACATTAAATTTAGTTCCTAATACTTCTATATCATATTTACCGGTTTGTACAACGAATGGTCTCTTTGCATCTTTAGCAACTTCAAAATAGCCTTCTCCGTTGAGGGTGACTTCTCTTTTCCCTTTTCTTTTGGTGAATGCGGCCGGATATTCCATCTTTGAACCGGAATTGAGCCATACATTTGTTCCGTCAGATAGTTGGATATTGACTCTTTGACCGGTTGGTACCGATATCATATTCATTTCCTGTTCTGTTGTTGATTGTATCAACTGGTAAACCTGTAAGCTGCACATGATAAACAAGGCGATAACAGCTGCATATTTAAGTATAATATTCAGTTGATACGCATTTCCTGATGAAATATGCGGTTTCCTGTTCTTTTTATCATGAACAAGCAGCATATCGAAGTACTTGCGTTCCTTGATATATTCCTGCATGTTAGTTTCAGAAGCTTCCGCCCAATTGCAGACTTCTTCCTCTTCTCGATAAGAAGCTTTTCCCTCGAAAAAACGATGTAATGTTTCCTTTTCCATACTTAATAAGCACATAAATAATAGGTATCCCTAACAAATAACTTATCTTTTTCAGGAAAAAATATGGGGGTGGTCAGTTAATTTAGAAAGAAGAAAAAGAACGGAAGATAGTCTTTCAATCTTTTCCTTAGTACATTCAATGCTTTAGTTATGTGAAATTCAATGCTTTTAGTTGACAAATTGAGAAGGCTGGCAATCTCTTTATGCGATTTATTCTCATACCGGCTCATAATGAAGATTGTTCGTGTCTTTTCCGGCAGGCTTTCCAGAGCCTCATTGACCAAACGTTGTGCTTCCGAGCTAAACAGTTCTTCGGGATCGCATGCCTCCAGTGTGGTGATTTTTAACATCCTAACTCTTTCCATGTGAGTCCGAATATTTTGTTCGATATCCTCCCGTATCCGTTGATTGCGCAGGTAATTGAGGCTTTTGTGTTTGACAACCTCCATGATATACGCAGGGATATTTGAATTGGAGGAGAGCGAATTTCGGTTTTCCCAATAATAAACCAGACTGTCGACTACTATATCCTCTGCGGTATCTGTATCCTGGATGTAGGTGCGTGCAAAGCGGATGAAAATACCCTGATAGTCCGTAAACAGTTTGTTGAATTCTTTTATCTCTGAAATACTCTCCATATCGAATGATTATTATCAAACCAGACATGAGAACATATAGCCTCGTGTCTGGTTTTTTTGTTTATTTATTTGGATCCGTATAAAGTTTCATCGCGTTATTCCAGGGAAGCATTTCTCCATTCCCCCACCAATAGAAATCATCCAGGTTGCAGAAGTCATTATTTCGTTTCATTTCTTCTTTTAAGAGGTTCTTATAAGCAGAAAGTTTGAAAGCGTAAGCCGGTTCCTGTGCATGGTTGACCATCTCCCAGGGATCATTTTTCAGATCGAATAGTTGCTCCGTTCTGAAGCCACCGACGTTATAGACGATATATTTCCAGCCATCTTTTACCAGGCCGCGTTGGATGCTATTGTAGGCAAGGAACAGGCAGTCTCTGTGTTTGTCGGCGCCTTTCAGAACAGGAAGTAAGGATTTTCCTGTTACGGAAGGAGCCGGACGGATACCGGTCAGGTCGCACAGAGTCGGGTAGATGTCGTATAGATAACAATTGGCATCTCGTTTTGTTCCTTTTTCCTTATCCATGCCGGGAGCAGAAATGACAAGAGGTACGCGTACGCTATGATCGTATAAATTTTGTTTACCCAGAAGACCATGCTGGCCGACTGCCAGGCCGTTGTCGGATGCAAAGACAAGGATCGTATTGTCCAGCTCTCCGCTTTCCCGCAAGGCTTGTATGACTCTGCCTATTTGCGTATCAACCTCACTGATCATACCGTAATAACCGGCTAGCTCTTTCTGAGTCGCTTCCCTGGTTCGGGGAACAGGAGTCAGTACTTCGTCACGTACTTTCATGTCTCCGTTATCGAACGGATGTTGAGACAGGAAGTTTATTGGCAGGTTTAGCGTATCCGCTTTATATCCGTGGGCATAATCGGGATGTTGCATCCGGGGATCGTGCGGGGAAGTGAAGGATACGAAGGCAAAGAACGGATTTTTTTCTTTTTTACGGCTTTTCAGGAAGTCGACGGCAGCATCTGCAAACATTTCGGAAGAAAACTTTTCTCCTATAAAGGGTTTCTCACTGTAGTTTCCGCTCGGATCATAGTGATGCAGACGGGGAGATACATGCCCGTTTGTCTCATAGGTATGCATTCCTCCGAAGAAAATATTTTCGCCGATGCTGAATGAACGGGTAAAGGATTTATAGTCGGAATGCCATTTCCCGGTTGCAAAAGTAGTATATCCGTTTTGTCTGAATAGCTCCGGCATAGTAACATGTTGTTCCGGTATCTGGGCACCATCCTGGATGACCTGATAAACACCTCGTCCTGTCATAATCATAGCCCGGCTCGGCATCGACAGGGCACCTCCCAGGGAACCGTTCGTGTAAGTACGGGTGAATGATACTCCGTTATCGACGATCCGGTCGATGTTGGGTGAATAAACCTGATCGCATCCATAAGCATGGATGCATGTACTCTGCATATCATCCACAAGGATGAACAGGACGTTCGGCGCTTTCTTTTTAGATTGTCCGAAACATGCGGTAGATAAAGCCAGTGCGCAGACTGGAATTAAAATCTTTCTCATATAGATAGTGTTTTTTAGGTATCATTTATTTCGGATGTAAATATAAAGAAAATAGAAAGATGATATGGTGGAGAAAAAGTCTTTTGTGAAAATGTAGATTATAAGCTTGTATGAGCTATATGAGAAAGGGAATCGTTTTTACAAAAAAGGAGGACTTTACTTCCTCCTTTTCTCTAAATTGTATTTTTATAAATTAGAAATCCATTTTTTCAATTGTTTTACCATAGGAATTTCAAAGTAAAACATCCAGTCACTATTATTTGTCCTTGCCGAAAGATGTTTATTAGAATCAACCTCCTCTATATAGCCGTCTGCTACGGATAGGAAGCGTATTTCAGAATAAACATTTTCAAATTGACTTCTCATTACATTGAAATAATTGCATAAATTGCTTATTTCGGAAAGAGCCAGCTCTTTTTGTACAGAAGTACTTGCTAAATCATATTTATGAAGAGCAATTATAACTTTTGCAGAAAATGCGAACAAATGGGCTGTTTGTCTGTATACTTGAAGTGTATATCTGTTTCTTAAAGCAACTTTTTCCCCGAGATTGAGGATAGAATCAATCTTTTCATATCTTTTGATTGCTGTTGTTGCATCTTCCACCCTTTTGCCGTTATTTAAACTCCATTTTCCCGGATTATTAGGATCAGGCATATCTAATAAGGTAAAAGGCGTAACACCCCATGCCGGATTTCTTCTTCCACTTGTGACCAGCGCTTCGTCAAAAAAGTCTGCTAAAGCTTTCAGATCATTTATAAATTCCGTTAATGAATCAGCCGGACAAAAGCCGAACTCTCTTTGACCATGTGCCAGGCTGAAAGATTTCCTGTCTTTGCCAGTAGGGTTCCAACTATATTCTCCCAGAGCAATAAACTCACGCCATACGGCTTCTGCATGTGGCGAACCGTCATCCCAGGTTGTAGCCAGAATCCCTGTCAAATTATTTTTTGCAGTGATACCACAGAACCCTTTTATGAAATCAGTTCTTTCAATTTCTCTGGGAAGGTAAAGACTGTTTCCGGTAGCAGCGGCTGTTGCAGCCATTACTTTCAGGCCTTTTTCTTTATACCAATTTAGAAGTTTCTGATGGATAGGAGTCACGGCTTGTTCATATTTCCAACGCATATAAATACAATCTTTAGGAAATAGATTAATGGCTTCATCAAGTTTCTGGGTATTCCATTGAATATCCAATTCTTTCCCTTGAAGAGTATCGTTTTGGAGAATATCCCATAAACCTGCGTGCTTCAGAGGCATATCATCCCAAAAGATAGGAGTGCGTCCATGCCCTGTCGCATAGCTACATGTTTTTTGCAACCAATCCATTTGTAATTCAAAAGGAGTCTTACCTGTAGCTTTGCATCGTTCATCAATACCGATAGACTGAACTTCATCTCCTCCTATATGAAGATATTTTCCATAGGGCATTGCTTCGATGGCATCCTGGTATAAATCAAATTGGAGTTCATACGTTCTGGGATCTGCAGGACAAAAGTCTCTGTCGCTTGCCGGATCTTCCCGTAGTTCCCAATGGTGTTTCAGAATATAAGAAGCATGGCCTAAACCTTGAACAAGAGGTGAAACATCAATATTTCTATCTCGTGCATAACGACAAAGGGCTATCATTTCTTCTTTGCTGATAGCATTAGGTGCTCCTATTTCCGGGCGGCGAATATAGCGGAGTTTATCTTCCAGTTCCCAAATTACAGCATTGATCTTATATCTGGCCAACCGATCCATCGCCTTGTAATAATATTCCATCCGATTTAGATGGTGTTTTGTATCGAAGTGAATGGCTCTGTAAGCTAAGATTGGATAATCAGTGATGATCATTTCTGGAATACTGCGTTTGAAATCCCGACTATCTTCCAATAACTGCTCTAATGTCTGACAACCATAAAAAATTCCAGCTTTATCTTTGGATGCTATAGTAATTCCTTTTGAACTAATATCTAATACATACCCTTCAACGGAAGAAGGAACTCCTTCTTCCGTAATTATTAATTGTACACCTTTACCTGGTTTTTCAGTTTGTGGCAAAGCATCTAATATGGGGGGAAGCACCGGAATCTTGTTATTATGGGTGGATATTAAATAAGTTAACTCTCCATAATGTAAAGCCTTTCCTCCTTTTACTTCTATTTTTTGAGGTGTAGGTACTAGTTGGAATACATTGTCAAGCTCTTTTCCATTGATATTGGATAAGAGTAATAGCATGATTGCAATTAACTGTATCTTCATTTTAATAACCTGGATTTTGTTTAAGATTCGGATTCTTATCAATACTTGACTGTGGAATAGGCAAATATCGATTGTAAGGAGCGAATTTCCGGGTTTCGATCAGAGATAAAACTCCTGGTTCGATTACAGCTCTTTTATATGGATCTGCTTCGTTGTAATTTATTGTCCCCGTAATACGGTATAAATTACTATTCAGCAAGTTCTCTGCCAGCATTTTCCCCGAGGAATCTTTCCATCGGAGGATGTCTGCTTTGCGAAGGCCTTCTCCTGCCAATTCTATTGTTCTTTCTCTTCTGATCAGTTCTCGAAGTGTTTCTTTAGTTCCGTACTTAGTCCGGTTTACAGTCGGCATGCTTACTCGGGCACGGATTTTGTCCAGTACTTTATATACATCATCTGATGGACCATTCAGTTCGTTTTCTGCTTCAGCAAAGGAAAGTAAAACTTCCGCATAGCGAAATACGATTGGGCAAGCACCTGTGTCCCATATATTGCTATATTGATCCATTGGTGCCAGATACTTAGACCATGAAAGAGCCGTTTTAGATGCATTATCTAATCCTTCAGGATAATTGTCATTGCTGATGCCATTAATTTCTTTGTCTAAAGTATTAAGAATTACAGCATCTTTTCCTTGCGCCTGCCACATTTGTCCAGGGAACAAAATTGTCATTTCCATTCTAGGATCTCTATCTTTGAAGGGATATTTAGGGTCGTATATATCTGATTCCTCTTTTGTCGATCCATCCTTCATTTCATACATATCTACTAAATTCTGGGTTGGAACGATAGACGACCATCCTCCATCTGCGTTGTTATACATTTGTCCGATAACTCCTAATCCTTGGAGGTTTTCGAGATATTGCACAGACAAGATTATTTCATTCGAACTTTTCCCTTTTAATGTGAATAGCTCTGCATAGTTAGGATGCAGATCATATTTTTTCATGTCTATAATTGCCTGAGCAGCATCTTTAGCACGTTGATAATCTCCCCAGTAGAGAGCAGATCTCATTTTGATCGCCAAGCCGGTAGCTTTAGCCACTCTCCCCGATTCAGAAGGTGTTTCTTTCAGGTCTGGGATCAAAGCATCCAATTCATCATAAATATATTTTTTTACTTCTTCTTCCGTATTGCGGGGAACTTTTGCTTCTTCTGCAGTAATATAGGATGCTATAATGGGAACACCGCCATACCAGAAGTTCATTTCAAAATACTTATAGGCCCGTATTGCTCTTATCTGGGAAATCAAGTCTTTTTTTTCCGCATCGTCAGTAAATGATATATTTTCTATGTTTTCCAGGAAATCATTACAACGACGAATTGTTGTGAAATCGTAGAAACTGGCACCAGTATTGGAAGCACTGAGCTTTCCATTTCCGTGTACAGTCCATTTTTCCCAGGGGAAATTATTGTAACCAATATCGGAAGCGCAGTCCTGATAGAGAATTGTGTATCCGTCAAGCCATTTATTGTAACAACCGACAGCAAAACTTCTGGCATCAGTTTCACTTTTCCAGGTAGTAGCTGGAGATAATGCATCATAAGGTGCAGTATCGAGAAAATCTGAACAGGATGTAGTAGATACAACAATGGTAGAACTGATCAATATATATGATAATAAATGTTTCATGATGTATAATTTATAGTTATGTAATTTAGAATGTTAAATTAACACCGATAGAATGAGTTTGTACCAGTGGATAATGTGATCCGCGTCCCTCCGGAGCTTCCGGATCTACATTGATCATTAAATTATCGATTGTAAAAAGATTTTCACCGGAATAGTATATTCTCAAGTTGGATAATCCTGATGGTTTTATCCATTCAGCGGGAATTGTATAACCTAGCTGAATACTTTTCATTCTGAGGAAGTTTGCATTTTGTATCCAAAATGTAGAGACTGTATTCATAGAGCTACTGGGTGAATTTACTGCAACCCGGGGCATTTTCCCATCAGGGTTTTCTGTAGACCAGGCATCCAACCATGCTGTAGACGGATGAGTGGTATCTCCGGAAAATTCACCATACATTTGTGTGTTGAAGAAGCGGGAAACTCCGGCAGCTCCTGTAAATATGGCAGAAAGGTCAAACCCTCTCCATCCTGCATTAATATTTAAACCATAGGTGAATTTGGGGTCTTTACTACCGCAAATAACGCGATCTTCTGAGGTCATTTTTCCGTCTCCGTTTGTGTCTGAGTATATAATATCTCCAGCTTTGAAGTCTGATGTAAACGGATAACCCTCTTTCCCTTTGTATTTATCCATATATGCTTGTGCTTCTGCATCTGACTGGAAAAATCCAACAGCCTTGTATGCATAGTATGAATTAATCGGTGAACCTATTTGTTTAATATCATTTCCGTCGATCATACGTTGTACGCCTCCCAAATTCATGATCTCATTCCGGTTGTACGTAAAATTACCGTTGACAGACAGGCTCCAGTCTTTCCATCTGTTATTGTATCCAAGTGCAATTTCAATACCACGGTTAACCATTGCTCCTACATTATCTTTATATGCACCTAGTGCAAATTCAGAGGGAACAGGAACATCCATGATGATATCTGTCGTTTTGCGGTCGTAATAATCCATAGAGAAATTTATTTTATTCATTAAGGTCATGTCAAGACCAATGCCCCATGTACGTGCCTTTTCCCAGGATATACTTGCAAGTCTGTAGTTTTCCTGATAATATCCTGTTGATAAATTGTTATTGAACGGGTAATTTGCCCCAATAGAATAGGTATTCATCCATGGATAATAATCATTTAGTGCATCCTGATTTCCTAAAAAGCCCCATGAACCCCTTATTTTCAGGTTGTTCATCCATTCATTCGCGTTTTCCATAAAATCTTCCTCGCTTAGGCGCCAGGCAGCTGATAGAGAAGGAAAATATCCCCAACGATTATCCGGGCTGAAGCGGGAAGAAGCATCAGCTCTGATGTTTGTTTCGAATAAGTATTTATTGTCGTAATCATAGTTGATACGTCCAAAATAGGATAACATGGCTAACTCGCGTGTAAAACCACCATTGGTTTGTGTAGAGGCTGTACCGGCATTCATATCTGTAAGATCGTTGTTTGGAAAACCTTTACGGAACATTGTGTTCTCATAATAATTATATTTCTCCAAATGATAACCTAGTAATACTTTTAATCCATGTAGGTTGAGCCTTTTATCATAATTCAATAGCACATCCAGATTGGAGCGGTTCCAGTTATAAACAGTTTCTGTTAATTCGTTCGGACCGTGATATTTAATCGGGTTATACTGTATATCTTTTACAAACGATTTGTAGTGCTGGTTATTTGTGATATATGCTCCCTGTACAGAGGCCTTAAGCCCATCAATTATTTGATAATCTACAGCTACAGTTCCGGAGAAATTCTGAATATTGTTGTCTACTGTTTGATCCATATCCAACCATGCTATGGGGTTTCCATCTGAAACGGTTCCATAACTGCCATCTTCGTTTTTGTATGGGATCCAAGGAGCTACAATGTTCACTTCACGAATCAGTAAATCCGAATTACCAGGGATAAGACAACTATTTGGATCAGAATATGTGTTGTTAAAATAAGCCATATTCATTCGGATATTTAATTTTTCTGAAAGTTTTATATCCAGATTTGTCCGTGCATTGAATTGGTTTCTGGAGGAGTTTCTCAGAATCCCTGATTGATTTAAATATCCTACAGATGCCAGATATCTTATATTATCGGTACCTCCACTAACGTTTACATTGTGCTGATGTTGCACCCCAGTCCTGAATGCCAGATCTTGCCAGTCCGTGTTAGGATATTTGTAAGGATCTGAGCCGTCTCTGAATTTCTGTATTTCTTTTTCATCGAAACGGGGGTTTTTTCCTTCTGCCGTTAATGCCTGGTTGTATAATGTTGCATAATCAGCCGAAGAAAGAAGATCAATCATTGCTGTAGGGTTCTGGATCCCAATATATCCATTATAAGATATTTGAGGTTTACCGGTTTTTCCTCGTTTAGTAGTGATCAATATAACACCGTTCGATGCTTTGGAGCCGTAAATTGCAGCAGAAGAAGCATCTTTTAAAACAGTGATGCTTTCAATGTCATTCGGATCTATGGAGTTCATAGAGCCACTTTCTATTCCGTCAATAAGAACATAAGGGTCTGAAGAATTTAATGTCCCTACACCACGTATGCGGATTGAACCGTTATCTTGTCCCGGACGTCCTTCCGATGTCGTAACGGTTACACCGGGCATTAATCCTTGAATGCCGGATGAGATGTTTGTGATTGGGCGATTGCTCAGTTCTTTACTGTCTAATTGGGCTACAGCTCCGGATAGATTCGCTTTTTGTTGAACACCATATCCAACAACGATAACTTCATCTAATGCTAATTGATCTTCAGACAGTTTAATTGTAAAATTCGTTTTGTTGCTGACAGAGATAGTCTGAGACTCATAACCTAAGTAAGAAACCACTAACAGATCGTTGGGGGAGACTTCCAGAAAGAATTTACCATCGATATTTGTAGTTGTACCGATGTTTGTTCCCTTAATGATGATGTTAGCACCAATAATCGTCTCTCCGTTGGAATCGGTAACAACTCCGGTTATTTTTTTCTTTTGTGTCGTTACGGGAGTCGATCCGTCCGATTCCTTCTCGAAAAGATAGATCTTGTTGTCTTTGATTTCATAATTTAAATTAGTATCTGCTATAAGTTTTTCCAATACCAGATTAACATCTGCATTTTCAACTTTAATACTAACTTTTCTGTCCAGATTTACAATCTGTTTGCTATATGCTATACTAAGTCCTGTTTGCTTGGAAATGGAAGATAGTACTTTTTCTACCTTTGCATTATTAAAGGAAATAGACACTTTTTGAGCAGAAGCCTTTACTGTGAAAGTTAACAAAGAAATAACCAGAAAAAAGAATGTCAGTTTCATTGCATTCGGAATTTTCTCAATTAATATTAAAAGGTACCTAGATATGAGGCACAAATAGTTTTTTTTCATACTTTTGAAATGAATTAATGTATTAGAAATTGAACTAAATTTCAGTACTGCGAATAACCGGGAATGTGGGGACATTTCCGGTTGTTTTTTGAGCTTGTTAGGTTGTGTTGTTCATACAGTCTTTATTTTAAAAGGTTAAACAAAATAGTCTTATCTCGATTTCCTCTGATAAGAATGAGTCTTACCAGTGCTTTGTATAATAGACACATGATAAGAGAAAAAGTATGAGTCAGAAATGTAAAATGTCTTATTTTTTTCTCTTTATTTTAATAATTCCTTCTTCCTCTGTAAATTGTATCGGCGTTATTTTCTCAAGATCTTTAAGTATTATCTGAAGTTCCTGATTGGTCGAAGTCAATGTATAGTTGTAATATAGAGCAGAAGAATCCACAACAGTGAACTCTACATTATACCAGCGTGACAGAGTTTCTATGACTTCAGATAGAGGAGTATTATTGAATATGATCTGGTTCTGTTTCCAGGCAGAGTTCTGTTCTATGTTTTCGGGTCTGGATATTTTACATAAGCCTGTTTTACGATTGTATGTTGCTTTATCCCCCGGTTTTAGATGACCAAGCGGACGAGTATTGTTAGCTAGTGCTACTTTCCCGGTTTCCAGTGAAACAAAAATATTCGGATCTGTAATATATGCTTTTACATCAAATGTTGTACCTAATACTTTTACACTGACATCTTTCAGATCTACAATAAATGGGCGATCTTTGTTTGGAGACACTTCAAAAAACGCTTCTCCCTCCAATTCGACTTTGCGTTCGGAGAAACCGAATTTCCGCGGGTATTTGATGCGTGTCTCGGCATTGAGCATGGCTCTGGAGCCGTCCTGGAAGATCAGTTGCATACGTTCGCCTTTGGGTACATATATTTCTTCATAACCGGAGTCGGCAAAAAGATCGATACGTTTATCTATATACCAGAACTGGCCGAGAAGGAAGAGAAAAGGGATTAGAATGGCGGCTGCACGGAAAAGCATTCGTTTTCTTTTTTGCAGATGGATTCTTTTCATGATGTACTGATACATTTCATCAGAAGGAATAGTCCGCTCTGCATATAGTTCTTCATTACCTGGCTGAATTGTATCAATATCTTCATCCATTAACGAAGACAGATAGTTTGCACCTTCAGGAGTGGAGAACCAACGAATTACCTGACGGGCTTCTTCCGGGGTAGCCGTATTACTGAGAGTTCTGTCGATGATATGTTTATCCGGTGCTTTCATTTTTATTTTTGTTTTCTTAATTGACACATAACTGAGCTGATAGTATGAGTGTTTGTTACTCTTTTTCTCTTTTCAGAGGAAAAGGGAGGAAAGTAACAAGATTAACAATTTATCGAAATGCTCACGAAGCAGCTTGATAGCCTGCGAGTAATGGGTTT
Organism: Parabacteroides sp. HGS0025; assembly: GCF_000969845.1. Classification (NCBI taxonomy): domain Bacteria; kingdom Pseudomonadati; phylum Bacteroidota; class Bacteroidia; order Bacteroidales; family Tannerellaceae; genus Parabacteroides; species Parabacteroides sp. HGS0025. The sequence goes on along the minus strand of NZ_KQ033903.1, from coordinate 647,163 downwards.
TGACAGTTGGTATGGATATCTGCATTTTCTCTGCAATTTCCAGATTTGATAAGTTGTCTCTTAACTTGTACAGACAGACTGCCTTTTTTTGCTCCGGAAGATCGTTGATGGCTCGGTATAATTGCTCGGTCATTTCTTTTTCTTCCAGTTTCGATAATATTTCATTTTCATATTCGATCGCTTCCTGTGCCAGTTCATAATTCTTTTCCAGAGCCGTGTAATTATTTCGGATCTCATTTAGCAGATGATTTTTCAACATAGTATACAGATAATTTCTCAGGTTGATACTTATACTGAAGAGTGTGCGCGACTCCCATAGTTTCAGAAATATCTGCTGAACAGCGTCTTTAGCACTGTCATTGTCTTTTAAGTACTTATATGCCACCACAAAGAGAAGTTTGTGATAGCGTTCATAAATTGCAGTAAAAGCCCTCTCATTTCCTTTTTGCAAAAGAATAAGTAATTCGTCATCGGTTTGCCCGGATATGGAGAGGAACCGCTTGTGCATATAATAGTATCTCTTTTAGATTTTGTGCAAATATAGCTTTAATATGAAACTTTCCAATCCCCGAACTCCAAACTTAACTGTTCCCAGCGCTCTTTTCTTTCCTCTTCATCCCTTTCTTCCTGGGGATTTGAAACTGAAAGGCCGATCAGGCGGATGGGGTGGGTGGTGTAATCGACTTCCTTTAGCAATTGTTTGGCGAGGGGAAGAATATCGTTCAGGGTGGTCAGTTCACGGGGCTGTGTGATACTTTTGGTTTTGAGGGTGAAATCGTGGAATTTGATCTTTAATGTCAGGGTATTTCCTTTGAAACCCGTTCGCTGGAGACGACCGATCAGTTCGGTGGCCGCATGATAAAGCTCGATGATAACGGACGACTGGCGGGAGATATCTTTCTCCAGCGTATGCTCACAACCGACGGATTTACGGATACGGACAGCTTCGACCGGGCGCAGGTCTATCCCTCGGGCGCACTCATAATACAAGATACCCGCTTTCCCGAACTGGCGGGTCAGCATATCCAAAGAACATTCTCTCAATTGAACGCCGTTGTGGATGCCTAACGTATGCATCTTTTTGGCGGTGACAGGGCCGACTCCCCAGAAAGACTCGATCGGTAAACGGCCGATGAAATCGAGTGCCTGGTCGGGATGGATAGTACATAGGCCGTCCGGTTTGCGGTAGTCAGAGGCTATTTTGGCAAGGAATTTATTGTAGGAGATACCGGCTGAGGCAACCAGGTTTAACTCCTGGCGGATACGTTGTTTGATCTCTTTGGCGATATCGACGGCCAGCGGGATCTGTTTCTTATTGACGGTGACATCCAGAAAGGCTTCATCCAGGGAGAGAGGTTCTATGATATCTGTATAATCATGGAATATTTCGTGTATCCGGTTAGAAACTTCTTTGTAGACACTCATCCTTCCGGGAACGAAGATCAGATGCGGACATAACCTCTTGGCTTTCTGCGACGACATCGCAGAACGTACACCGAACTTGCGTGCCTCGTAGCTGGCAGCGGCAACCACACCGCGTTCTTCCGAATAACCGACGGCCAAAGGCTTTCCGCGCAGCTCCGGATTATCCCGTTGTTCGACCGATGCATAGAATGCATCCATATCTATATGTATGATTTTACGTTCCGTCTGACCCTCCTTTTCCTAAACAAAGATAGGAAAAAAAGGGAGATTCATAATGCTCTGTTCTTGGCAGATGTGAAATAATCTTTTTGTACTTTTGTACGTTTAACATCGATATAATAAAGACATCATGAAGGACTCGATAACTTATTTACCGAAAGACAAACAGGAAGATCTGAACTTTCTGGTTAAAGAGATATTAAAGCGGTTACCTCAGACAGAGTTTATTATTCTGTATGGTAGTTATGCAAGAGGTAATTATGTACGTCGTAGTCTTCGGATTGAAGACGGCGGTATTCCTACCGTCAAAATATCCGATTATGATATTTATGTGATAACAAGCGGCATTAACAGTAAGAAGGTGGAAACAGTTCTGGATAACGTTGAAGATATCTTTTTCGCCGGAAAGGATTTTGACCGTGACACTCCTGTTGAGTTTATCAACGATGATATTAAGATGCTTAATAAATACTTAGAAGAGGGACGATATTTCTATACTCAAATTAAGCAGGAAGGAGTAGTCTTGTATAACAGCGGGAAATATAAGCTGGCTCGTCGTCGTAAATTAAACTTTGCGGAGATAAAGGAGCAGGCTCAGGAGTATTTTAATGAGAAATTAAATGAAGCAAATGAGTTTTTAGTAGATACTATCAATGCATATAATAGAGAAAACTATAAAAGAGCTTCTTTTTATCTTCACCAAGCTTGTGAGAATTACTACTATGCTATCCGCTTAACTTTTACATTGCGAAATAATAAACAACATAACCTTTCTAAACTATCCTCTTCCACTAAAAGGTATTCAGAGGATTTAGTAACAGTTTTTCCTCAGGATACACTTGAGGAAAAACGACTTTTTATATTACTTAAGGCAGCCTATGTAGAAGCTCGGTATAATCCGTACTTTGTTGTTACTAAAGAGGATATTGATAAGCTTGTCCCGAAAGTAGAATTGCTCAGAAATATTACGATACGGATTTGTGACATGAGGATTAAGGAGTACGAAGAAAAGATTAATATGTAAGATTTCCGGAAAAATATTTTTTAAGTTGTCGGTTGGCGCTATTATTGCCAAATATGAATGTTTCAGCTCTTGCCAGATTTGAATGTAGCGTCGTTTGTAGGGGCGGAGTCTGCCCGCCCTTTTTCACCGATTGTTATATTATTGTCGCAAAGGGCGGGCAAACCCCGCCTCTACAAAACCTGTCATTTGGGTTCAGTATTTTCTAAATCCATGTCACCTGTGCCATTTGCATCCGGAAGGATTGTTGACTGGTAAGTCACATATATTGTGACAATGTTATGTCATAATATATGGTACTTTAATATCATAATATATGATAATTTAGTATCACAATATATGATACAGTAATAAACACGGATTAGTAACATGTTTATCCGTGCCATCCGCGTCAAAATCATATTCGTATCAATAAATGTATCCCTTCTCTTTGTTATTGTTCGCGAAATATTTATATTTGCTGCATCCCATGTTGTCAAAGTGGCAACAGGAGTCAACCATATAAATTATCTTAGCTATGAACGAAGTGTTTTTCCCTCCAAAGGAGAAGTTTATCAACCCCTATACAGATACCGGGTTTAAGATGATTTTCGGAAGCGAGATCAACAAGGACATAATTATCAAGTTCCTGAACAGTCTGCTTGACGAAGCGATTACCGACATCACCTTTCGCAATGTGGAAGCATTGGGATTGAGTCGGAATGACCGCAGAGCGGTATTCGACATCTTCTGCAAGACCGATAAAGAGGAAATGATCATCGTCGAGATGCAGAAAAGTTCACAAAAGTATTTCTCCGACAGGGTGTTATATTATGCCTCCTTCGCCATCCAGCAACAAGCCTCTTATGCAAAGGAGCAGTTGGAACAGGAGTTGAAAGAGCAGAAAGATAACCGGGAGACAGGTAACCAAACGCCACCGAAACGGCTTCGCTGGAATTATGCGGTGAACCGTGTGTATGTCGTTTGTGTTTTAAACTATATCATGGACCGGAACCACCCCGATAAATATCGTTGGGATGTGATCCGTATGGATCGTGAACTGAAAATACCTTTCAGTGATACGCTGACGGAAGTTTATCTGGAGATGCCCAAGTTTGGCTTGAAGCTCTCCGAATGTGATACATTATATAAGAAGTTTTTATTCGTACTAAACAATATCGATATCTTGGAACGATTACCCAAAGAACTGAACGAACAGATTTTCCAGAAGCTTAAAAGCATCGTGGAGATAGAGCGCATGACTCTCGATGAGCGTCTAGCCTATGAACTCAGCCTGTCCACCGAGCGCGATCTATGTGCCTGCATGGAGACGAAATATGAGGAAGGGATGGAAAAAGGTAAAATTGAAGAACAACGTCTGATCGCTGCCAATTTAAAAAAGCAGGGAGTCAATATCGAAACGATCGCCCAATGTACCGGTCTGTCTGTTGAAGAAATTGGTGAATTGTAATTTATTCGTACGATATTAAATCAGCAAAGTGTTCGAATCATTGGATCACTTTGCTGATTTCTTATTTCTGTCATTTCTAATGATGAAAGCTCTATGAAAGCGAAAAGCAAAGTGGCTTCATCAATCTATTCATTATTAATCAATACCTGCAAGGTGTTATGAATGCATGAACGCAGTTTGGTGACTCTACAACTAAGGCGAGGGTGACGTTTTGATTATTTATAGAGTCACTCCCGATTTGAACAGGGCAATCTCCCGGTAACCTTTCTGTTCGTTGTTTGTCTGCTTACCTTCGGCTACGTTCAGGATGAATTGTATAAACTGTTTGCAGAGTGTGTCCATAGATACACCTTCTGTTAATGTTCCGGCATTGAAGTCGATCCATCCGGGTTTGTTTTTCGCTAACGGACTGTTGGTGGAGATCTTGACGGTCGGGACGAAAGTACCGAAAGGCGTTCCCCGTCCGGTGGTGAACAGAACCAGGTGGCAACCCGATGCAGCCAGGGCTGTGCTGGCAACGAGATCGTTTCCCGGCGCACTCAACAGATTCAGCCCTTTGGTTGAAAGCCTGTCGCCATACATAAGGACATCCTTTACTGCCGACTTGCCGGACTTCTGTGTGCAACCGAGGGATTTCTCTTCCAGGGTGGAGATACCGCCCGCCTTGTTGCCGGGGGAAGGGTTTTCGTATACCGGTTGTTTGTTTTCCAGAAAGTAGGCTTTGAAGTCGTTTATCAGGTGAACCGTTTTGTTGAATAACTCCTCCGTTCCGCAACGGTTCATCAGGAGTGTTTCGGCACCGAACATTTCGGGCACTTCCGTCAATACGGTTGTCCCTCCCTGCGCAACCAGGAAGTCGGAAAAGACTCCCAGTAACGGATTGGCGGTGATGCCGGAAAAGCCGTCCGATCCTCCGCATTTCAATCCGACACGCAGCTCGCTCAACGGGACGGATGTGCGTTTATCGGCGGAAGCGATGGCGTATAGTTCATGCAGGAGTTTCATTCCCTCTTCCTGTTCATCTTCCACCTGCTGGCAAACCAGGAAGCGGACACGGTCGGTATCATACTCGCCTAGAAATTCACGGAAGGAATCCGGTTGGTTGTTTTCACATCCCAGACCGACTACCAGCACGGCACCGGCATTCGGGTGCTTTACCATATCACGCAGGATCTTGCGGGTATTCTCATGGTCGTTGCCCAGTTGTGAGCAGCCGTAGTTGTGGGGGAATGCGACGATGGCGTCAATATCCTTGCCGGAAGTTTCCCGACGGAGAGTCTCTGCCAATTGGTTAACGATACCGTTTACACAGCCTACCGTAGGGATGATCCAAATCTCGTTACGAATACCCACATCACCATTCTTTCGACGGTAGCCGTTAAAGGTCAGACCCTGGTCGGGAATGTTCAGAACAGTTTCCTGCGGTTGCCAGGTATAGTCTTGCAATCCTTCCAGGTTTGTTTTGATATTTTTCTCATTTACCCAGGAGCCTATGGGGATATCATTCCAGGCATGCCCGATCGGGAAACCATACTTGATAACAGGATCGCCAGTTCTGAAATTCTGCAGAGCTACTTTATGACCGGCTGGAATGTCTTCACTGACGGTGATCGTTGTAGTTCCTACGGTGATATTATCTCCTGCCGATAGCGGATCGATAGCTACGATCACATTATCGGCAGGATTTATTTGGATATACTTTTTCATCAGAGGATTTCTTTTACTACTTCACGCATTCCTTTTTCCTGAATCGCATCCAGATAGTAAACAATCCGGTCTGTCAGGCCGGGGATTTCGTTCAGGTTTTCTCCCCAGATATCTTCTGCCGCCAATACATTAACGGCAACTTCGCGGGTGGAACCTGTCGCCCAAAGATTGTTCATCAGAGAGATGATCTTCGGGTCATCGTTCGGGATGATTGCTGTTCCGTCTGCACGCTTACCACCTTTGTAATAAGTTAAGATGGCGGCAAGTCCCAGGACGAGTCCTTGCGGGAGTTCCCTTTTTCGTTTCAGGTACTCTTTCAATCCCGGCAAGTCGCGTGTCTGGAATTTAGGGAAAGAATTCAACATGATGGAAGTTACCTGATGATCGACAAACGGGTTGTTGAAACGATCCAATACATCGTTGGCGAACTGTTCGAGTGCAGCTTTAGGCAGGTTCAATGTTTCCATTAATTCGTCGAACATGACTTTATGGATGTATTTCCCGATCACTTCATCCTGGCAGGCCTCCCTTACGATATCGATTCCCGAAAGGAAAGCCACCGGTGAGAGAACGGTGTGCGGGCCATTCAGTAAGGTCACTTTCCGTTCATGATAAGGCGCTTCGGAAGGAACGAACAGGACATTCAGACCTGCTTTATCGGCAGGGAATTCTTTTGCCACTTCCTGCGGAGCTTCGATAACCCACAGATGGAATACTTCGGCTTGCACCACCAGGTTGTCGTTATATTGTAGTTTCTCTTTGATCGCATCGATGTCCTTATGCGGGAAACCGGGAACGATACGGTCTACCAACGTGGCATAAACACCGCAAGCTTCTTCAAACCAGTTTCTGAAATCGTCGCCCAGTTGCCAGAGGTCGATATACTGGTAGATTGTCTCCTTCAGCTTATGTCCGTTCAGGAAGATCAGTTCGCAGGGGAAGATGATCAGTCCTTTGCTTTTATCTCCGTTGAAGGTTTTGAAGCGGTGATAAAGCAGTTGCGTCAGTTTGCCCGGATAAGAGGCAGCCGGTGCATCATTCAGTTTGCAGGAAGGATCGAAGGCTATTCCCGCTTCGGTCGTGTTGGAGATAACGAAACGCATTTCCGGTTGTTCCGCCAGTCGGATAAAGGCATCGTGATCCGTATATGGATTTAGCGAACGGCTGATCACGTCGATCAGTTCAAGGCTGTTGACGGCTTCGCCCTTATCCAGTCCCTGCAGGTTGACATGATACAGGTTGTCCTGCTTGCCGAGCCTATCGACCATCCCTTTCTCGATGGGTTGGACGACTACGACACTGCTGTTGAAGTCTGTTTTCATATTCATGTTCCGGATGATCCAGTCCACGAATGCCCGAAGGAAATTACCTTCTCCAAACTGTATGATACGTTCCGGCCGGGTAACGACCGGGACATGCTGCCTGTTTAATTCTTTCATTTTGATCTTTATCTGTTCACGACAAAGTTCCGTATCTGGCATTCCGTCCCTAAAGAATCGGGGTTCTTCTCTTTCGAGATACGGAGTACCAGCTTATGGTTTGTATCGTTTAATTCTGTTTCCAACATATATACCCAGGGGATATAAAGATATTTACTCCACTCAGTGAATGTATCCAGCTTTTTGAACGGTGCACCGTCGATGCTGTATTCAATGATCCCTGCTGTCGGGCCCGGGGTGCAGAAGATACCGATCGCCTTTCCTTCGAAGTCGAGCGTCAGCTTGTCTCCCGGACGGGTAGCTTCGAGCATCGGTACATCGACGAAGCCTTTTCTCTTTTCATATGTATTATCCGCACGCCATGAAGGGATATACTTCCAACCTTTATTCAGCTTTGCTTCCTGCAGATCGATAAAGTCGCCGTTATAATAGCTGTATGCATCAAGCGGTTGTTCCGGTATCTCATGTGCTGTGACAGGCATATCGGGAGTAACTCCTTTCCACATACTATCGAACAGGTGGTTGATAGCTGCTGCATAGAATTTATGTCCGAAGGGCAGGGGATGAGTGCCGCCGAACTGTTCCCAGGTGAACTCACCGTCCTGCATCCGTTCGCCTATCTCCTGAACGAGGTTGACGGAAGGAATCAGATAATGGTTTGCTACCCGTTCATGATTCAGTATTACATCCGGTTGTTGTCTTTTGGCAACCATCGGGATAAACGGATCATAGATGAAATGCAACATAATGATATCCATCTGCGGGTTACTTGTCAGGGCATGACGAACTTCGCCTTCCATGCCGCGTACCTGTTCCAGTGCACTGAAGCCGTTGGTATGATCGTTCACGGCAGCTTCCACAAACAGCAAATCGATCTTTCCTTTCGACAGAACATCGTTTTGCATACGGAAAGATCCCGGCGTTGTTCCGGTAGATCCGATGCCTGCTTCCACAAACTCGAAAGTCGTGTAGGGGAAACGTTGTTGCAATTGCTTCTCGATCATGTTCTTCCATCCGTTCATTTCTGTAATCGATCCCCCGAGGAAGGCGACACGCCCTTTACGTTCTTTCTCAAACTTGACGAATGAGTTTTGCAGGCTGCCGCGTATATTATAATGTAAGTATTTCTCATATTCCGGCTGGTGACGGATGATAAAGTCGACAACCGGCTCAGGATTTTCCAGACTATGCGGGTGATGGTCTACTCCCGGCTTGATAATGAGTTCTACCGGGCCGCCCAATGCCAGATAACGGGAACGCACCACGTCCATATTCTCTTTGAACGGAACGACCTGATCGCTATCTCCGCAAACGCTGATAATAGGAATGCCCGCTTTAGCCAATGGCTCCAGGTTATCGATCGGATTGCCTTTGAACGAGTTCATCTCTTCGTCTGTCAGGTTCCATTCTTTCAGCAAACCGTTCCATAGCTCTGTATTTTTTCTTCCCGGCCAGCTGAAAACATTACATACCGGTGCATCGATATAGATGCAGGCTATTTTATCCGTGTTTTTACTTGCCCAGTTTAATGCATAAAGTCCGCCGCGACTGAAACCTTCCGGTGTTACTTTAGGAGAGAGGTTATAATAATCCTTCATATAATTATAGAACTCCGTACCCAGGGCGACTGCACGCGGGTTTCCATAGGCATGTGTCAGATCGTAATAAGCCACATGGAAACCTTTTTCAAGTAACGCTTTATCTACACTTGGAAAAGCATCGAAGAAAGCCGGACGCCAGATCCACGGATTGCCTTTAGCCGCCTGTTTCGGAACAACAACAATCGCATCCCGTCCTCTAAACTGGAAATCATAGCGGTCGCAACCATTCCATTCACTTTTGAAACCGGGGAAGGCTTGCATCTGATGAGCCGTCTCTTCTCCGGTAATCGCTTTATAAACTGTCTCTGCAATCTTATGCGCTCCGGCAGGGTCGGGATGCACATTATCAGGAAAGTGTTCTTTCATTCCGCTTAATGCCGTATGCAAATCTATCACAGGAAGATTATTCCGTTTTGCAACCTGTTCGATAACAGGAATAACTCCGGCAGCAATGATGCTATCGTTGATACCCTGATCGCTGACATAGGCTTTTGGTGGATAACAAAGATATATCTTCGGTTTCGAAGGCAATGCCTTAAATGCATTCACCATTGTCTGAATATCTCCGGATAATCCTGCTTTATATTTCCAGTTGAATGACTTTGAGTCGTTTGTTCCGAGTTTAATCACAACGATGTTCGGATTATAACCGAGTGCATCCTTAAACATCTGTTCTTTCATATACGGATGATCTCCTTTCATCAGCATCGTTCGGGCACTGAAGCCATAGTTGCGCACTTCATACTCCCGTCCGAGCATTTGCCCGAGTACGGACGGATAACTATCACGGTCACGGTTCGCTATCCCGGCACCGTAAGTAATACTGTTTCCCACACATGCCACCCGAATCACTTCGGCAGCGTCCTGCGCCCATCCATTAAGACTGACGAGCAGGAATAATACGATCAGATTGATTAGCTTTTTCATTTTACTTATCTCGATTCTTGATTCGTGCGAAGGTAAATAAATTTTTGATATCTCAGAACTTTACAAGAATACGAAATACTTTACCCGGAGCGGCGCTCCATTGCTGCATCGCGTTAAGTGCTTCTTCCGGGTGTACTATATTGGATATAAACTCTTCCAGTGGACAATCACCTTGTTGGAGATAACGTACTACAGCCCTGAAATCTTCCGGCAATGCATTACGTGAACCGCGTATATCCAACTCCTTCTGTACAAAGTATTTTGTCTGGAAAGTTACTTCACTTTTTGCATAACCGATACACACTACGCGTCCGGTAAAGGCAACCTCGTTCACGGCCATGATGTAAGTGGCGGGACTTCCTACCGCTTCTATGACGACATCCGGCCCCAAGCCATTGGTAATTATCTGTAGACGTTCATGCAGGTTTTCCGTCTTTGAGTTGATCGTATAGTCTGCTCCGATCTGTTTGGCTAACGCCAGTTTATCATCGTCAAGGTCTACGGCAATGACAGTTGCACCTCGTAATGCGGCACGTACAATAGCTCCGATGCCGATCATCCCGCAACCGATTACCAGAACAGTATCGATATCGGTTATCTGTCCGCGTGAAACTGCATGGAAGCCCACGCTCATCGGCTCGATCAAGGCGCAATCGCGTGGGGAAATACCGTCGGCGGGGATTACTTTCTGCCAGGGTAGGGATAAGTATTCGCTCATTGCGCCGTTGCGTTGTACGCCGAAAGTCTCGTTGTGTTCACACGCATTCACCCGTCCGTTGCGGCAGGCTGCACAGGTACCGCAGTTGGTGTAAGGATTGACGGTTACCGGCATATCAGCCATGAAGCCGGCCGGCACATCCGTGCCTACTGCTTCAATCGTTGCACCTACTTCGTGTCCGGGGATAACAGGCAGTTTCACCATCGGGTTACGCCCCAGGAAAGTGTTCAGGTCGGAACCACAAAAGCCTACATATTTGATCTTCAAAAGAACTTCTCCACTCTTAACTTCCGGTTTTTCTATATCGACTACCCGTAAGTCGGCAGGAGCCGGAATTTGAATTGCTTTCATATACATTATATATTATAGATTAATCAACTACTTTATATCCTTTCCAGCCGTACCAGGCACAGAACAGGAAACAAATCAACGGAATCAGGTAAGCTACATAGTAAATAGCTTCGAAATGATGCATCACATAGGCTGTCAGTTGTGGCAAACAGGCATTTCCTACGATTGCCATCACCAGAAAAGCTGCCCCGCTCTTGGTATTATCACCCAAATCTTTTAGCGCCAGTGAGAATTGTGTCGGATACATGATCGACATAAAGAAAGAGACCGCCAGCATGGCATAGAGCCCGATCGTACCACCCCATAAAGCGATCACCCCGCAAAGAACAACATTCAACAGGGCATATACCAGCAACATATCCTGTGGGCGGAACTTCACCATCAGCAATGTCCCGATCCAGCGGCCAAGCAGGAAAGCCAGCATATAAAGTCCGAAGAATGTAGTTGCCGTAGATTCCGGTAATCCGGCATAACTGCAACAATACACGAGGAACAGACTATTGATAGCTGTTTGCCCACCGTTATAGAAGAACTGTGCGATCACTCCCCAACGGAGATGCGAACGTTTCAGTACGCCGAAGTCGATCAGTTTTCCGGTATTACTTTTTCCTTTTGAAGGTTCTTCATCCTGTATTTTAGGAAGTTTGGAAACGATGAAGACAACCGCTATTATTATTAAGAGTAGTGCTAAGAGTAGATACGGTTGCTTCATCGAATCCGTTTCAAACTGGATATAAGCTTCCCATCCGCCCGGATAATCCGCAGGCAGGGAAGCGCGAGTGTAGTGGTCGCCACTCAATACCAGTTTGCTAAGGAACATAGCCGCAATAAATGCCCCCAACCCATTGAATGATTGTGCCAGGTTGAGGCGGCGCGGGGCAGTCTCCTGATCCCCTAAAGCCGTTACGTATGGGTTTGCGGCCGTTTCCAGAAAACACATACCGGTAGCAATGATAAAGAAAATTGTCAGATAACCCCAGTATTCCTTTAAGATGGCGGCCGGAAAGAACAGCAATCCGCCGAATGCAGCCAGCAAGAGACCGAATATGATTCCCGATTTATAACTGTATCGCTTCATAAACATCGCGATCGGTATTGGGAAGATAAAATAAGCCAGCCAGTAGGCTGTTTCGGTGAAAGAAGCTTCGAAAGCATTCAGTTCGCAAGTCTTCATCAGCTGCCGGATCATCGTAGGCAACAGGTTACTGCTTATCGCCCATAGAAAGAAAAGACTGAATATCAGAGCCAGTGGTAATGTGTAGTTGTTCTTTTTCATGGTGATTTATTTTAAGGTATTCTACTCGGACATATTCTTTATATAAGGTAACACCGGAAGATCCCGGAATCCGTAGAAAGCAATCGCATTCTCTCCGAGGAAACGGTCTTTCTCCTGTTCGCTCAGTTCTTTGGAGCGGACGATAAAGTCATACGACATTTTATAGGTGATGGCCGTGATTGTACGCGGATAGTCGGAACCCCACATCAGTTTCTCCATTCCTACGAGTCCGGCAGCTTCGCGAATGGCACGAACGGCACCATCGAACGGATAAAACTCGTCATTAAACAGCCAGGTGATGCCCCCCGATTCTATCATCACATTCGGATAGCGTGCCAGACGTATCTGTGCGAGCCAATCCGGACGCGTCACCATCCCGAAATGGCCGATGGCTATCTTCAGCGCAGGACATTCCTGTATTACTTCTTCCAATTCGGCTGTTTGTGTGTCGCCATCCGCCAGATCGACAGACAGGATGATCCCGTGTTCTTCCATATAGTGAAACATACGCATCATTTCATCGCAGTTGAGGAAGATACGTCCTTCTTTCAGCAACAGGCGTTGTGCCGGTATCTTGATTGCCTTGAAACCCTGTGCGATGAGTTGTTGTGCCTGTACAAAATAACCGGGACGGCGGAACTCGCAAAGTCCGCAGACGAAGAAGCGTTCCGGATATTCGGCAGCTACTTCCAACAGGTAGTCATTCTGTATCCCATCGATAAACTCCTGCGTTACAACGGCTGCTGCTACCTGTGCATAGTCCATGTTCGATAGAAAAACTTCCGCACTGTTCTTCCCGTCGATCATAAAGGGGGGAAGCATCTGCCGTACTTCACCCATAAAGAGCGAACGGCCGTTTCCGAGTGTGCGGATGGGCATGTTGTCGACAGTGGTATCTTGCCGGAGCCACAGATGGGAGTGGGCATCTATGATTGTTCTGTTCATGAGTTCGCCCAGCTTACGCGTTTCTGATCTCCGATGATTTCCTGTACTTCGCGTACCAGTTGCCAGTCGATCGGTTCTTCTGCATAGCGGATATTCTTCAGTACATTCTCCGGGTTGGCCGAACTGAACAGAGTCGTAGCGATCCGTGGATTGCTGATAGCATACTGAATAGCCAGCTTCTCGATCGGATACTCTTTCGACTGGCAATGCTGTACCGCCTGTTGGCAAGCCTTTACCAGTGATGCCGGAGCCGGATGCCAGTTGGGTACGCCGCGCAACGACAACAAACCCATCGACAGAGGGGAAGCATTGATCACACCGATCTCTTTCGCTTCGAAATAGTCGAGATAATCAGCCAGCTTATCATCATTCAGGCAGTAATGGCAGAAGTTGAGAACGGTTTCGACAGTTCCTTCCGGTACACGGTCTATTACCCATTGCAGATTCTCCAGTTGCAGGTCGGTGATGCCGACATGCTTCACGATGCCTTTATCACGCAGCTCTACCAGAGCCGGAAGTGTTTCGTTAACGACCTGGTTGAGGTCGGCAAACTCGATATCGTGGACGTTGATCAGGTCGATCTGTTCGATATGCAACCGTTCCATACTTTCATAGACGCTTTCGGTGGCCCGGCGGGCAGAGTAATCCCAGGTGTTCACTCCGTCTTTCCCGTAACGGCCTACTTTGGTGGAGAGCAGATAGGCTTCACGCGGGATTTGCTTCAGTGCTTTTCCTAAGACTGTTTCAGCTTTATAGTGTCCATAATAAGGGGAGACATCGATAAAGTTCATCCCGTTTTCTACAGCGGTGAAGACAGCTTTGATACTTTCTGCTTCGCGCGTTTCGTGAAATACACTGCCCAACGACGATGCGCCGTAGCTTAGGATAGGGACTTTCATTCCTGTTTTTCCGCAATATGAATAGTTCATAATTTGTATGATTAAAGTTGTCAGAAGCCAAATGTATAGCTTTTATGTATTGATTATAACCGCATTATACATAAAAATCTACGCAAACGTTTGCGTAATAAAAGCAGGAAATCAGTACCTTGCTATCGGAAAAACCTTATATTTGTGTCACTGAATAAACCCCGATGGCCAGGAAAAGACACATATCATTGAAAGACCTCGCAAACGAACTGGGAGTCTCTGTTTCGACTGTCTCACGGGCACTGAACGACAGTTATGAGATCAGTCCCGAGATGCGGGAGCGTGTAAAGGCGCTTGCCGAGCAGTGGAACTATCGTCCCAACCCTTTTGCCCTTAGCCTGCTGAAGAATACACCGCGTATTATCGGTATTATCGTGCCCGATCTGGTTACTCATTTCTATTCTTCCATCATCAGCGGCATAAATGATGTGGCGCGGCAGAACGGTTATTCGGTTATCATCACCTCCTCATACGAGCAGTACGAACAGGAACTGCATTGTGTGGAAGACCTGGTGAATATGCGTGTGGAAGGTATATTGGCTTGTCTCTCACAGGAAACGATCGATTATTCCCATTTCCTTTCTCTGTCCGATATGGATATCCCGTTGGTCTTTTTCGACCGGGTATGCATGCCGAACGCTATCCCTTCGGTGGTGGCGGATAATATGGAGTCGGCTCTCGTAGCGACCAAACATTTGTTACAAACGGGATCTAAACGGGTCTCTTTTCTCGGTGGTTCCGATCATCTGGAGATCGTGCGACAGCGTAAAGCCGGATATCTGGCAGCACTTGCCGAACTGGGTATTCCGGTTGAAGAGGAGTTGATAATCTGTGAAAAGATGACTTACAGCGAAGGACGTGAAGGATGCAGCCGCCTGCTTTCGTTGCCGGCGCCGCCCGATGCGATCCTTGCCATGAATGATACGCTGGCCTTTGCCGCCATGAAGGAAATCAAGAAGCATGGTTTGCGTATCCCTTCCGATATCTCGCTCATCGGTTATACCGATGAGCTACATTCCAACTATGTGGAACCAGCCCTTACCGCCGTCACTCACCAGACTTATAAAATGGGAGAGGAGTGTTGCTGCCTGTTACTGAAGCAGATAAAAAAAAGGGAGAAACCCCGCCAGATCGTTGTTCCTACCCATCTGTCGGTACGGGAGAGTTCGATAAAATAGTTTGTTCCCGTACCGAAATGCCATTTCATTACATGTTTATTTGGAATTGATCCAGGTAAGTTTATGCCACAGGCTTTCAAGTGGCCCTTGTTTGTGACTTTTCAGCCACCATTTACAGAAGTTGACCTGCAGGAGGAACAGGACGAAGCCAATGAGCAAACTGATTGTGTAGCCGCAGTAAGGTGCCAGATATAATCCGAACGGGAAGTAAATAATTGCACCAAATATAGATTGTGATACATAGTTCGTCAGACTCATTTTACCATAGAACCGCAGTCCGGAAGTCAGTTTCTTGAACGCCTCTTTCTGATATAACAGAATGAATGAAGCTACCAGTACGATCGTAAAGGCAAACTTCTGCCACATATCCAGAATGACGCTGACGCTTTGTTGAATAATAGGGGTGTCGCTGTTATCATATAGCATGACTTTTAGCTGATACAACGGGCAGAAGACGATAGCTGAAATGATCAGGGCTTTTATCCAGAAACGAGTATTGTTGTCGGATGTGACGAATAGCTGTTTCCTGCCGATCAGGAATCCGAGCATAAACAATCCGGCTGTCTGCAGGAAACGTCCGGCTCCTATTGCCCAGAACAAGCTGGCTTTTTGTCCTAAGGTGATATTTCCGAGGATGAATTTTCCGAAGTCACCTTCTTTGGTATAGGCGGCAACCTCTCCGTACATTTCTCCGACTCCCAGATTAGGCAAGGTGTATTCGGGGTTAAAGAGACTTGCAATATAATGGAACCATTCTACCGGTTGTAACAGCAGGATAATGGCCGTGATAAGTACAGCTTTGTCACTCCATTTGCGCACGAGGAAAAGAAATATACCTACGATGCTGAATAAGAGTAATACGTCGCCAGCCGGGAAGAAGGCAGCATTCAATGTTGCAAAACCGGCCAGTAGAAGCAGACGCCACAGGAAGCGGTATCCGAAATCTTTCCCCTTCATTTGCTGGTTGGTATATTGGATATAAAAGGTGAAACCGAATAATAAGGCGAAGATCGCATACGCTTTCCCGGCAAAAAGAGAAAAGGTGATACTGAATACTCCTTCATTCAAGATATTCAGCCAACCCGGTTGGGTGGCAGCATCCGGATAAACCGGAAAGATAAAATGTTCCAGACTGTGAACTAGTAAAATTGCCATGACGGCAAAGCCTCTAAGAGCATCAACGACCTCTATACGGGACGTTTTTGTGATTGCAGATTGTTGCGTGTTCATCGATTGATTAATTGTTTTTCCTGGTTTAGAATTAATGAAGGTACAAATATAAGAAAATGACAGAAAAAAGGAAGTGTATCTGTCTATATTCAGATACACTTCCTTTTAAGTGATAGCAAATCGATGGATAAGTTATTTGGCCGGATGAATATCCAGCTTTACCGGATGGATCATATTTTCCGGGCTTAAAATCGTATCCAGTTGTTCTTTCGTCAGGATGCCGTGATCCAGTACCAGCTGATACACGCTTTTACCTGTCTCCAATGCCTCTTTGGCTATTTTCGTGGAGTTCTTATAACCGATAACCGGGTTTAAAGCTGTTACTACACCAATGCTGTGATGTACTTCTTCGATGCAATGTTCGGCATTGGCTATAATTCCTTCTACACAAAGGGTACGAAGTGTCTCAAAACCGTTCATAAGTAATTCGGCAGACTCGAAACAGCATTGTGCCATTACCGGCTCCATCGCATTCAGTTCCATTTGGGCAGCTTCACCGGCCATTGTCACACAAAGCTCGTTGCCGATCACCTTGTAGGCGATCTGGTTCATTACTTCCGGAATAACCGGATTTACTTTTCCCGGCATGATGGAAGATCCCGGTTGCATTGCCGGCAGATTGAACTCACCCAGCCCACAGCGCGGGCCGCTGGCCAACAGGCGAAGATCATTACATATCTTATTTATTTTGACGGCTACCCGTTTCATGGCAGCGGCATAACCTACCAGGCAGGAGGTGTCGGAAGTGGCACCGACCAGATCGGCAGACAATTTGATATCCCATCCGGTGATTTTACGTAAAGCTTCGATACATTTTTCTGCATATCCCGGTTCTGCACAAATTCCTGTACCGATAGCTGTCGCTCCCATATTGACGGTCAGGAAATCATTTGCCGCATGATCCAGATGAGCGATCTCATCCTGCAGGATACTGGCGAAACCATTGAATGTCTGTCCCAATGTCATAGGAACGGCATCTTCCAACTGGGTACGTCCCATTTTGATGATGTGGGCAAACTCTTCTCCTTTTTTACGGAAAGAAGCGATCAGCGCTTCCAGGTAAGGGATCAACCGGATATGTGTGGCATACATACCCAGATGTATCGCTGTCGGATAGGCATCGTTGGTCGATTGCGAACGGTTCACGTGGTCGTTGGGTGAACAATAAGTATATTCTCCCCGCTGGTGTCCCATGATTTCAAGGGCACGGTTGGCTATGACTTCGTTGGCGTTCATATTGGTGGTCGTACCGGCTCCCCCCTGGATCATATCGACTGGGAATTGCTCATGGTGTTGTCCGTCCAATATCTCGCGGCAGGCCTGTGTGATGGCACGGTATTGTTCGTCTGTCAGTAGTTCCAGGGCGAAGTTTGCTTCGGCGGCCGCCATTTTGGTGATTGCGAGTCCGTTGATAAATAGCGGATATTCGTTGAGATGGAATTTGCTGATGGAGAAGTTTTCGATTCCTCTGAGTGTCTGTACACCATATAATGCTTCGGCCGGTATTTCCCGTGCACCGATCAGGTCGCTTTCGGTGCGGGTTTTGCCTGTAAATTCAGTCTTCATATCAATACGTAGTTTTATAATGTTTATATTAAATGCATGTAAAATGCGAATGTCTTTTGTTTACGTGACAAAGATATGAAATGTCAATTTGAAATCAAAAAATGTTTTGGCGTATTTAAAATGTGTCAATGTTTTATTTGAAATGCGTATGATGTGATTGTTTGGTGTTAAAATGATATTTTCGGTTAATATCCGCAGACACTAACCGGAAATATCAGCTAACAGGTGATATTACTGTCTGTATCTGCATATATCGTCTACGGAAACGACGGTCATATCATGGTGAGCGGCGAAGCAGATGATTTCGGGGAGGCGTGCCATTGTTCCGTCTTCGTTGGTCAGTTCGCAAAGAACAGCCGTGTCTCCCAGACCGGCAAGTTTTACCAGATCGACGCTTCCTTCGGTATGCCCCCTTCTTTCTAAAACTCCATTCTCTCTGGCTCGTAAAGGGAAAACATGTCCCGGGTGAGACAGGTCTTCCGGTTGGGCATTGGGGGCGATGGCTGTTTTGATTGTTTGTATACGGTCGGCAGCAGAGACACCGGTGGTAACGCCTTCTTTCGCTTCGATGGAGATCGTAAAGGCTGTCTGGTTTTTGCTTGTGTTGTCTTCTACCATCTGATGTAGCCCGAGCGAATTACATTTTTCAGGAGTGAGGCAGAGGCATACTATTCCGCTACATTCACGGATCATCAGGGCCATATCTTTTACGGTCATTTTTTCTGCGGAATAGATGATATCCCCTTCATTTTCCCTGTTCTCATCGTCGACTAGTAAAATACCTTTTCCTGCCTGCAAATAGCTGATTGCTTTTTCTACGCGTGCCTTGTAGTCAACGCCGAAATCTTTGATAGTTTTCATTTTCAAACCCTGTTATTAAGTAGTTGTTTATAAATTAAGGTATGCGACAGGGCAAAGGGAGGCAGATGCAACATTTTCCCCTACATATATATTATGTTGGTAGAAATGTCATATCGATAAATACTGTCTTCTTCTCTCATCCAGACTTTAACTGTCGGTTCCGGAATTTCACCGAATCAGTCTCCTGTTCATACGTCCAGAAGAGTCGCGGACTGTCACCGCCGGTAGGGAATCTCACCCTGCCCCGAAGAATACTGAGTGCAAAAATAGAAAGAATTAGGAAAACAAACAGAAATGAACCGACTAAATAAGGTTTTTTACTACATTTGTGCATATCCACAAAATCAAATTTATGAAGCACCATTGTAATGAATGCCCGTTACGGGCGAAGCACGATAGAAAACCGCAGTCTTTAATGGGGCGTTTCTGGCGTTGGCACATTAATTTTTGTCCGGGTTGGAAAGCCTATTTTCTTTCGTTAAGCATCGAAGAACAACAGGCTTTACGTGAGAAATATAATTTTAGTAAATACCAATGATCCATATGATTACTGATATCCGTTTACGAAGCCAACAGTTGGTGAAGCCTGAATTCAATGATCCGAAAGATCTTGTATCGTGGATGGGAGCTATGCAGGCGCAGGATTATCCGAGGGTGAAATGGGCACTGGGTATCAGGCTAAAATCGCCAAAGATCAAGGCCGTTGATGAGGCTATCCGGCGAGGTGACATTCTCCGTACCCATGTGATGCGGCCTACATGGCATTTTGTTACTGCCGAAGATATCCGCTGGATGTTGAAACTTTCCTCGCAGCGGATCATAGCTGCCTGCAATTCGTTTGCGAAAGGGAATGGAGTTGATATCGCGGAAAGTGTTTATACAAAAGCCAATGATTTGTTTGTAAAGATATTGGAGGGAAATAATCACCTAACAAAGCAAGAACTGGAAGACGAGATCGTAAAGGCCGGCATTCTTCCCGATTCCCCTAAGTTAGGCTATCTTTTCACACGGGCAGAACAGGAAGGAATTATATGCAGTGGCAATGATAAAGGCGGTAAGTTTACTTATGCACTGCTTGAAGAGCGGGCTCCGATGGCAAAAGATTTGCCTCGGGAAGAGGCGCTGGCTTTACTCGCGAGGAAGTATTTCTGTAGCCATTCTCCTGCGAGCTTGGAGGATTTTGTATGGTGGTCCGGCCTACCTGTCACTGATGCCCGACAGGCCATAGGCTTGATCGATGCGGAACTGATAAAAGAGAAGTTTGCCTCTCAAAACTTATTTGTACATCAACAGTGGGGCAAGAGGATAAAAAGTAGTGATGTGTTGCATTTCCTACCGCCTTACGACGAATATCTGATCAGCTATAAGGATCGTACGGCGGCAATGGATAAGGAGCATCATCCTAAGGCATTTAATAATTTCGGTATATTTTATCCGGTCATATTACACAACGGAAGGATTATCGGTAACTGGAAGAAAACAGTAAAGAAAGGAGATATCTCCATTGAAACCTCTTTCTTCGGTGAATATCAAAAGCCGGATGATGAGCAAATAGAAAAGGAGGCAGATAGATACAAACGTTTTGTTTTATAAGTTATAAAACAATATAATCACCTTTGGGCCAGTGTTGTTTGATATAATCGATTTTACAGTCTTCGGTAACCAGATAATCTATGTCTCCCAAAGAGGCTACCGTATAGGCTTCTGCCGTATTCAGTTTGTAGCTGTCTGCAAGTATGATTCGTTTTTGGGCACGTTCTATCATTAGCCGCTTCATCATCGCCTCTTCTCTGTCGGGTGCTGTTATAATGTGATGACCTCCATATCCTCCGGGACGAAAATATTCCCGGAGAAGTTCTCCCGTGCTTCGGCCGTATATTTTTCTTTACGTGTAGCGAGGGTTTTGTCCTCCGTGTGGTATAACAGTAGGTTCTTGATATTCAGTTGTTGAGCGAGCTTTCCGGCATCCAGAGCCGTACTGTGATGTTTTTCGTACGGCTTGAAGGTTTCTCTGTCTTCGTATAGACAAAAGGCTTCGCATAGCATCCAATCGGCATCTGCAACAAATGGGCGGTTGGCTTCATTGTACGGTTCGTCTCCGAGGCAGACCAAGCTCTTGCCATCTGGAAGTACGGTACGGAATCCGTATTGTTTTTCTTTAGTCGAGCCAATGTCGAAACATTGGAAGTCCAAGCCGATTGCTGTAAAGGTTTCACCATGGTGTACTTCGCATAATTGGATATCCCGGCTGATATGTGCCGTTATTTTGGAGGGCAATATCAGTTCGCAAATAGTATTCAGAACTTTTATAACTTTATCATGCCCATATATTTTTAATGTTCCCTGATATTTCCCTTTATTCATTTGTTGAGCAATAATGCGTATCATCCATATTATTCCCAGGATATGGTCGGTATGGGCGTGGGTTACAAATATTTCATGTATCGCGGAATAAGGGATATTGGCTTTTTCCAATTGGGTGAGAATGCCGTTTCCTCCACCGGCATCCACCAGCAGGAAATCGTTGTTCTGTTTCAACGCAAAGCAAGTATTATAGCAACGGGTAACTGTCGCATTACCCGTTCCCAGTATGATAAGTTCTGTATTTTGCATAAATATATCTTTCTGTTAAGCATACAAAGATATAGGGTTATGCAGGGCTATGCAAGTATTATCGACATGCTTTTAGTTTCCTTTTCAGATACCAGGTAATGAGGGCGAGTGTTACCAATGCCACAAAAACATAGCTTATTTCCCTGCTGTATCTCTCCAGTTCTTCCAGTAACCGGTCTTCAGGAAGTATCTGTGCCAGGTAATATCCGAGCAGCACCAGGATACTGTTCCAGATGGCCGAACCGAGCGTTGTGAACAGGATAAAGGCGGGAAGCCGCATTCGTGCCAGTCCGGCAGGAATGGAAATGAACTGTCGCACGGCCGGTATTAACCTTCCGAAGAAAGTAGATATCTTGCCGTGTTTCAGGAAGAATGCCTCCACATACTCTATCTTTTGCCGGTTTATGCCGAGCAGATGGCCGAAACGGCTGTCGGCAAATTTATAGATGATGGGTCTGCCGACGAAGAGGGCGAGATGGTAATTGATTAACGCCCCGATGAGCGCTCCCAAGGTTGTGAAAAGTATCACGAGGAAAATATTCATCTCACCGTTTGCCGCCTTGTAGGCGGCAGGTGTGACGATCAACTCGGATGGTAACGGGACCAGCGAGTTTTCAAGTATCATGAGGATTAAAATCACCCAATAGCTGAGGTGCTCCAGGCACCATTGGATCAGATCTGAAAAGTCCATAGGGTATTTTATGCATTATTATCGTTGGGTACCTGAACCAGGATTTTATCTATTCTGGCTCCATCCATATCAACAATCTCGAAGCGGAAGTTGTTCCATTCGGCTTGTTCTCCGGATTGAGGGATATGTCCCAACTGTTCCAGCAATAATCCTCCTACCGTATGATAGTTACATCTTTCATATAAATCTTCTTTATCGAAATAAGACAGGAAATCATAAAAAGAACACTGTCCGTCGACCAACCAGCCGTCGTTGTTGCTCCGTTGGATAATCTCCGGTTCCTTCTGCGTATCGTTGATGGTGCCTAACAAGGCTTCCAGAATATCCCTGAGTGTTATAATTCCCTGGCACATACCGAATTCGTCGCATATAAGAGCGCGGCTTATTCCCTGTTCTTTCATTTCTTCAAGCACCTTATATACACTCATGTTCTCATGGAAATAGAAAGCCGGGCGGACGATACATTCCAGATTGAAATCAGGTGTATCCAGATGAAGAACCAGGTCTTTCAGGAAGATGACTCCTTCCACGTCTCCCTTTTTCTTGCCGGTCACCGGATACATTTCATATAATTCCTGTTCGATAGTCTTTTTCACTTGCTTCTTATCCATATCCAAGTCCAGCCAGATGATTTCATTCCGCTGTGTCATAATGGAGCTGACCTTCAGGTCGCCCAGGATGAAAACACGTTCGACGATGTCCTGCTCTACTTCCTGTATTTCTCCGCCTTCTTTTCCTTCCTGTACGATCGATTTGATTTCTTCTTCCGTCACCTTATTATCCGAGTCCTTTATGCCCAGCAGGTTGAACATGCAGGAAGTACTTTTCGACAGCAGCCATACAAACGGGGCGGCTACCAGCGATAATATATACATCGGGCGGGCAACAACTTTGGAAGCTTTTTCTGCAATACTCAAACCGATTCTTTTAGGGACAAGCTCGCCGAATATCAAGGTCAGGTAAGTGACGGCTACAACAATCAACCCCTGGGCAATGAGGGATGCGTAGAGAGGGGATACTCCCCAATTCTTCAGGATAACCGAGAAGTCGTCCGTCAAAGCTGCACCGGAATAGATACCGGTCAGGATACCAATCAGTGTGATGCCGATTTGAATGGTCGAGAGGAAACGGTCCGGCTCATTTGCCAGTTTCAGGGCCAGTTTAGCCGCTTTACTGCCTTTCTTTGCGTCAGTGTTCAGGCTCGATTTGCGGGCGGAGATTAATGCGATTTCAGACATGGCAAATATGCCGTTCAATAGGATAAGTGAAATGATTATTATTATTTCGTTCATGAAAATGATACTGTTTTAGTTTATTATTTAAATGTCTTATGGGCGGGGTCGGATGGTTTGCATGCGGTGGTAGTATCATAATATATGATACAAGAATATTATAATATATGAGAATGGAGTATCACAATATATGATACAGCAGTCTTATAATATATGATGACTTTACCTGAAATAGGTTTACAAATTAATTACTTCAATACTAAAAAACTTGTCAAAATAAGTTTATTCATACTGATACTCTTTACAGTAGCTAACCGTGTCTTACTAAAAAAGTTTACACGGTCAACAATGGACAATCCGGAGCCTCTTTCTTTCCGGGGGAACAAGTGGGAGGGCTCGATGCCCTTCCTCTTGTTTAGGAATAACAATGGCATAAACCATCGCCTATTCTTTCCGGGTCTTGCAAAGTTATACATAATCCTGATTCATAGCCTCTTTAGGTGTATAAACTTTGTTTTTCCAGTACTTTTTCAATACCCCTGTGCCCTGGTGGGCTTTCTCGGGAGTAAGCATATTGTTACTCATATGAGGACGCTTGGTATTATAGAAATCAATGATTTGACACATTTTCTTTTCTATCTCTTCCAGCTTCTCAAACACCCCCATCTTGTAAAGCCACTCCTGTTTGATTATTCCATTAACCCGCTCGGCTACAGCATTGTCTGTTGGCTTGTAATCCTCTGTCATACTGATAGCTATATGATGGTCAGTCAATGTCTGCACATATAAGTCACAGCAATACTGGACGCCTCTGTCCGAATGATGAATCAGTCCTGACAGAGGTTCACTACCAACCTGTTTTATGGCCTGATTTAAAGCACTTAACGTATAAACGGCATGAAGCCCGGGAGCCATGCACCAACCAATTATTTTATGAGAATAAGCATCAGTTATCAGATGCAGATAGCAAACCGTATCTTTTAATGGTATGTAGGTTATGTCGCTTACCCACAATTGATTACGCGCATCCGGTGTGAAGCCTTTTATCAGGTTCTTATGCTTGCGATACCGATGATTGGAGTTTGTTGTCCGACGTCCTTGGGAAGGCTTGAGCATCAGATTTTTACGCCGTAGAAGCTTGTAAAAAGAATCACGTCCCATCATTTGATCACGCCCATAGAGATCACAAAGGATTAGATACAGTTTAAAAGCACCTATGCCGGGATCTTCCATTCGATATTCCTTTACAGCCGAACAAATCATGTTCTCCACGATCTCTTGGCCAGCATGTTCTTTCTTGTACTGATAGTAGGCTTGCCTACTATTACCAAACAATCCGCAAAGAGTTTCAACACTTTCTTGCTGATACTCTTCACGCAGGAGAGTTACTGTTTGGCACCAGGCTTTTTTCTGATGCTTATGCCCTCATTCTTCTCTGCTACATCAATGAGGAGCTCCAAGCCGCGAGCCCGGAGATTGGCATACCACAGAGCCTTTTCAAGCTCTGCTATACGTTGATTTAACGCCTTTTCGGACCGGGGATTTGATCGGTCTTCAATCTTTGCCATATGCTTGCTTATTACTTCTTCTGACAAAGATAACTCTTTGCCATCAATAGGATAGCGTTGCAGCCAGGATAAAAGCACACGGGTACAGCTTAGACCATACTTCAATGTTATTGAACGAACACTGCTGCCACTGGCATAGTAGTCTGTTAGAACCTCTAATTTGAAACTTTCTTCATAATGACATTTCTTACGCTTTTGCATTTTTTTACACTTTATGGTTACACTGGGTGTAAACCCTATTCAGTATAAGACATGATATTATGCTTTCGTCCGGTGAAAGAATATGGCTGTGTACTAAATAAGGAATGTGCAGAACAAGGAATGTATCTGCCGTGGGGCAGGCCTGTTGTTAACGGGGATATAGTAATCGATATGAACCAACTGTGTGAACAGGTCGGGAAGCGGTACGGAACAAACCGGAATCAGGGGATGAACGGGACGGTTCCCGTTGCGGTAAAACAGTTCGTCTGTATTACCCGGCTCGTCGGTATCTTCCGCCTGGTTGGAAATTTCCGTCTGGTCTGCTGTATGTGTATCATAATTGGGCACAACGTATCCGAATACATCGAGTAACACCAGGAATAACATGATGATACAGATTGCGCGTGCTTTGACAGTATAAATCGTATGTTGCGTAAATGCCATGCAATAATGTACAGCTGAATTTGGGTACGAAAATACATATTCGTCCGTTCGGAACATAGTATTCAACGCGTTTTTGTGTTACTTTAACGAATTTGCTTTAACAACCATCTATTTGAGTATCTTTCTTATGTTTCTTTCCGTAAGAGTATTATATTTGTTGTAAGTATACTATAAACTAATGAATAAACTTATGGCAGGAATTGAGGATTTGAAGATATTATTGTCTTCTATGAAACCGGAATTAGATAGTAGGGAATTTGTATTCTGTACGTTTGATAATCCCCTTTCTATGGAGGTAATAACGGATTTAACCCCGATTGGTACTTTCCGGGAAAAAGAGGGATTGACATTAATTATTACAACGGATGATGCGTTATCGAACGGTATCCGTTTTGATACTGTCTATAAATTAATATCACTCACAGTTCATTCAAGTCTTAATGCTGTGGGATTAACCGCTGCCATAGCCACAAAACTAGCATCAAAAGATATCAGTGCTAATGTTGTAGCGGCTTATTATCACGACCATATATTTATTCAAAAGGAGAAAGCCGGGCAGGCGATGGAGGCTATAATGGAATTACAAGCGGAATCTTTAGTTAACGCCTGACGTTTGTTTTTGCGGATTATTGGATCGACTTTGCTTAAGCATCCATTCATATATTTGAGGATGCTTTTCGTAAAGATACTGTATGCCATGTCCTTCACCTTCTAATTTTGTAAACTTAATTTTTCCTTCACATTTATCTAATGTGTTTACAATTCGTTCTGTTTCTGTGATAGGTATCAAATTATCGGCAGTTCCATGAAACGCCCATATTGGAATATTTTTGAGATTACATATACGGGTTGTATCGCTGTCATTACAACCTCCACATAAGGGTACTATTGCTGCAAACTTATCAGGATGATCCATCGCGACGATATATGTACCATATCCTCCCATACTTATACCGGTGAGGTAAACTTTGTCGGGATCGATCCTATACTTTGCTTTTATTTTTTCATATAACGGTTCAAACCAATTATCCGAAGACCAATATTTATTATCAGGACATTGGGGTGATACTATAATAAAATCAAATTCATTACCCTGATCCACTAAATAAGGCAATCCGTACTCCTTCAATTTGTTTAAATCATTCCCTTTATGCGATCCTCCATGAAGATAGATTACAAGAGGATAATTTCTGGTTTGCCCGGAATAATCTTTAGGTAAGTATACCAGATAATCATAATCTGCTCTGGACTTTGACTGTGAGTTGATATACCCGCAGATATAAAAAGTAAAAATCAGGAGTAAATATATTGTTCTCATCTTATTGCTTCTTTTATTATAATTGTCCATTCAACTTCATCTTCTCTCAAATTTACATAGAGTTGCTTATAATACAATTCTTCAATCAACTCATTTGTTTCTTTGTTGAATATTTGTAGGTAACCGAAATCGGAAAAAATCATTTTATCATCTACACTATGCATAATCTCCGGAGAGGTCACTTTCAGGTATTTTTTACTGTGATTGACAAAAACGACGGCATTCTTTAAATAGCGTTTATTCCCTACGATGGAATCTGATTGTGCAACTTCAAATATATCATCATAATCATTGAATACAGGTTGTGCTTGTATTTGGTTTGTTTTTAAAATATGCCCCCATTTACTAGGTTTGTATATATTAATTGTATAATCAAGTAACTCGATACCTCCATATTTTCCGTGCCCGGGAATTACGATCTTTGCGGTTCCGTAATTTTCTTTCACTTTTAGTATTGTATTTGACCATTCTTTTAGATTAGCATCACCTATATTGCCATACCAACCTCCGATACTTCGCACTTCATTTCCCCCAAATAATACCTTATCTTTAGGGATCCATACGACAATGCCATCTTCAGTATGTGCCGCTCCCAGGTAATGTGCGATAACTTTCTCTCCACCAACGGTTAGCTCCAACTTTGGATTGAACCCTGTTTGAGGAACAGGTAAATTTTTCTCTTTACATATCTTTCGGGTGAGTTCATTTGCAAATGTTTTTATGCCGTAACTATTTACTGCATTGATTCCACCCATAGCATCGGGATGCCACCGGTCTATAACATATCCTATTATTTCTAGTTTTTGGTTTTTAACCCAATTAATAAGATTTTTGGTTTCTATCTCTGTTTCCGGTGTGGAAACAATGATAGCCTCTCCTTTATTAATAAATATAATACCATTATTGTCCTTGCTCGTATGCAGGTAAGTATGTTCTGTTAACTTTATTATTTTGAGGTTTTCAGAAATACTTACTTCTTGTCCGTATGAAATGGGACAACAGGAAATAAGGATTAATCCGGATATGATGAGTGTGATGAATTTTCTCATGATTATCTTCTTGTGGCTCTGCTGTTTTAGTCAGAGTGTACAAAGATATCAAAATTTAAAATGTTTGACACATAAGATTATGCAGTCTTTTCTGCGTTGAAGAAAACAGAAGAGAAAGAGAGTTGAATGGCAACAATTTATATTCAAGAATGGTCCTTTTAACCTTTGTAGATAACAGTTAGAGAGATATTTGATAAACTCTGATAACCGTTATCTATATAAGGTTAAAACTATCATTATCTATTGTTTCTCTCCTGTTACTGTAATAGAGTAGATTCCGACATTTCCTGATTTATATTTCTGAATTGTATTTTCATCCAGATGTTCATATAGTACTTCATCGGGGATAATTACTGTCTTAGTCCTTTCCACACGGATATTTGTGAAATTCACTTTTTCTATCTCTGCTAAATAGTCTTCTTTTTGAATGGCACTAGCGATACAGCCTGCATACATAGCGGCATTGTCGGTAAACTCTTTGGGGAATATCCCATTCAGTACGACATCAGAGATGCAAAAATGTCCACCCGGTTTTAATACACGGTAGATTTCTTTGAAAATAATATTTTTTTGAGGAAGCAGGTTTAATACACAGTTGCTGACAATCACATCTGCAGTATTGTCCGGTAAAGGTATATTTTCAATATCTCCTTCTAAAAAATCAACATTCGTATATCCCCGCTTGAGTGCATTGGCTCGTGCTTTAGCTATCATTTGAGGAGCAAAATCAATGCCGATGACTTTGCCGCTTTCACCAACCTCCGAGCGGGCTATAAAACAATCATTTCCTGCTCCTGAACCTAAATCGATAACGGTGTCCCCCTTTTTGATGTTGGCATATTGGGTGGGTAATCCACATCCAACTCCTAAATCAGCATCGGGTTCATATCCTTTTAGGTTTTTATAGTCTTCACTCATTATAGTGAATACTTTTTTTGATGGGGTTGCCGGAGATTTGCCGCAGCAGCAACCTTTTAGCGTGTCGGAATCTAATGCTAGTTCATTATAACGCTGTTTTACCAATTCTTTTAAATCCTGATTCTCTTTCATATTCTTTTTTATTTAAATTAAACCCATTAGGTTGTTCGTAAAAAAACGAACAATATTTTCAAAAAAAGGTGCTGTTATTCACAGCACGATGTATTTGTAGAATTACAATTATTCCAAAAAGCAGCAAATAAATTGCGGGCAAGTTCCCAATTTTCCCGGTTGATACAATACCTGACTTTAGGAGTTTCTATTTCTCCCTGGATTAATCCGGCATCTTTTAATTCCTTTAAATGTTGTGAAACAGTTGCTTTAGCAATTGGTAGTTCTTCGTGGATATCTCCGAAGAAACAACTATCCTGTTTGGCTAAAAAATTAAGAATAGCCATCCGTGCCGGATGTCCCATCGCTTTAGCAAAACGGGCAATCTGCTCTTGTTCTTTTGTATACTGTTTCGTTCTCATTATTCCTTTGCTGTTTGTTGTTCGCAAAACTACGAATAATATTCTGCTTTCCAAATGTAACTTGGTATTTTTAGTCTATTTAAAGGTTTAGTATGATTTTGACAGGTGTCAAAAGCCGGGGAATGCCATGCGGAACACTGTTCCTTCTCCGGGCTCTGAGGTCACAATAAGTTCTCCGCCGTGGAGTTGCATAATGCGGCGGGATAGTGGCAATCCTATTCCGCTTCCTTCTTTTTTGGTGGAATAAAAGGGGGTGAAGATATCTTCCAGTCGGTTTTCCGGAATGCCTTCCCCATTATCAGTTACTTGTATGAATGAAAAGGTAGCTTCTTTTCCTGACTCAACCCTGATTTGTGGCTCCGGGTTATTTGCGGTGGCCTGTAAGGCGTTGCGGATAAGATTAATGAGTGCTAGTGTTATTAAGTTTTGATCCAGTAGGATTTCTATGTTTTCCGGTGAAATATAACGGATGTTCTCACTGCCTTGTTCCGAGTTTAATAAACGGTCAAGTTTATCAAACAAAGTGCTGATTTTTACTTTTACTTTGACCGGGTCAGGGAGGTGGGTTAACCGGTGATAGGCATTCAGGAAAGTATTCAGCTGTTGTACCTGCTGGTTAATGGTTTGCAGTCCGTCAATTGTTCCTTCTTTTCCGTATTCATCATTATATTTAATCAGGTCGGCCGACAAAGAGGCTATAGGTGTAATGGAATTTCTGATTTCATGCGTCAATACCCGAATGATACTCTCGTAATAGAATCGCCGTTCCTCTAATTCGGTATGATTGTTTTCAAATTGTGTGATGATCCGGTTCATCTCCCGGAATAATCCGTTCAGGAATTTGTCGTCCCCTTTTTCCGTGAAGTGGGCGTTGAAGTCGTTATTATTGATTGCGCTGAAGAAGCTTTCCAACTGGCGGTCTGTCTTGTCCATTTTCCTTATCAGCATAATAGCCAAAGCTATGATCATACAGATACAGACAAAAGCAAAGAATAGGGAAGTCCGGCTGATCAAAAGCCAGGCACCTGAAATTGAGAATAACACAATTCCTGTTATCCCGCTGATAATGACCCGGTGTAATCTGCGATTCAGCATATCCTTTATTGCAAAAGTACAATTTAAACTAACATGATGCATTCAAAGTACTCTGCTTTCGGCTGAATGTCTGATTTATGGATAGCCACTTCCCGAAATTGTCTAAAATTTAGACGATTTCACCTCTTTGTTATAGAGGAACGCTATTTTTGTTGTCAGGCAGACAGGGACTGACTAGTTTTGACAAAAAACAGAAATATCATGAGGAACATATCATTCAAACTTATATTTCGGAGTTGGTTACGTAATAAAACATTTACTGTAATCTCTATTCTCAGCCTGGCAGTAGGTATCGCCTGTACCAATTTACTGGCCGCTTTTGTTATCCATGAGTACAATATAGAACAGGAGAATCCGAATAAGGATAGGATGGTAGTGGTTAAACAAACTATTTCGGGGGCAGGAATGACTGCCTTTAATACGGTCTCACGGGATATCACTTCCCAGTTACTCGAGCGTGTCCCGGAATTGGATAAGGCGTGCCGTGTACATCCTTATTTCATGGTTACCTATTGTAAAGCCGGAGAGAACTTCTTCAAAGACATCAAAGTAATAGAGTCGGATAGTGCTTTCCTTTCATTCTTTCCTCAGAAAATTGTAAGGGGGAGTTTTGCAGATGCCCAGGTGGGGCCGGATCGGATCGTCCTGACAGAATCTTTTTCAAAACGTTTATTCGGAGAGAGTGACCCGATAGGACAAACGGTTCAGATACTATTTGGCCCTAGTGATTTCGGGGATGAAAAAGGTTTATTGACTTTTACTGTTTCTGCTGTGATAAAAGATAACAGTCAGGCTGCTTTCGGCTTTGATGCTTTATTCTTTGGCGATCCCTCTTCCGGATTAAATTTCTTTCTGCTGAAAAAGAATGTCTCTGTTCCCGACTTACAGGCTAAAACAGGGCGTTTGGTTCTTCAGAGAAGTGATGGTCAAGATTTTGAAAATGAACTCTTCACTATTCAACAGGCCTGTTTTGATACGGTAACGCTCCCGTCATCATTGAAGAAACCAAATACGACATTACTGTTTATCGCTCTTTTTTCTGCTATTCTGATATTGGTCATAGCTTGTTTCAATTATGTTAATCTGAGCTTTTCACGTGTATTCAAACAGTTATACTCCCTGCATATACAGAAACTGATGGGTGCAGGAAGCGGACAATTGAGCATGCAATTATTTGCTGATACATTTATGACTGTTGGTTTCGGTTTCCTGATTGCACAACTGATACAATTCGACCTGTTGGGGATAATGAATCGCATCATGTCTATTCAGGTTCCGGTCAATTTCCTGTATAGTAGTCAGATGTTGCCGGTTACATTCGGGTTTATTCTTTTTCTGGCGTGTATTCCTGCTTTGTATATGAGCCGGCGTTTACCGGATATGTCGGTTTCCATGTATAACAATTTCTACCGGGGAAAAGCAAAAGGGCGTATCATTACCTCTCTGGCTATCGTTCAGTTTATTATTTCATTTATCCTGATAATCGGTAATATTTCCGTGCGGCGGCAAATCTCGCTTTTATATGATAAGGCTGAAAATTATAAAGGAATTTATACTTTTTCAGTCGGAGATAACGAGACATCTATGTTCCGGCTTAAAGAAAATATCGGTTCTCTTTCGGGCATACAGGCGGTGGCATTAAGCAATCCCATATATGAATGGCCTCTCGGTGAGTTTTCGCCGGATGGTACATATGAATCTTATACTTCAGAGGATGGCGATGAAGAAATAATGGAAGTTATGGGCTATAAGCTATTGAAAGGTCTGCCCTGGAAAGAGGCGATAGAAAGGTATCCGCATCCGGTTTATCTAAACCGTACATGGGCTCAAAGCTTGTTCCCGGATGGAGAACTGCCTGTCGGGAGTCTTATAAAAGAATACGAACCCCGATTGAAGGATCGTCCTCCTTTTGGAGATGATCATGTTATTGCCGGGGTTGTTGAAGATTATTTTAAGCTTTATATCCCTAATAGTCTTGAGACGCCTATAGATAAAGGTATTATTGGCTATACCAGGGATGGAACTAACTTAAAAATCCGTATCGCTCCCGGAAATACTTCGGTTATCAAACAAATCTATAGGGAATGGGATAAACTTTATCCGGGGAAATACCTTGAACATGAGAGCCTGTATGACAAAGTGCTGGGTAATAATAAGAAACTTTTCGAATTGTCTGACTTGTTGATGATGTATTCGGTTATCAGTATTCTGCTCACCTGTTTCGGGCTTTTTGGTATGGCGCTGTATGCTATCGAACAACGAACAAAAGAGATCGGGATCCGAAAAGTAAACGGCTCGACTACCTGGCAGATTATAAAACTGCTCAATCGTCAGTTTATTATATGGATTGGGAGCGCTTTCGTTGTTGCTGTCCCTATAACCTGGTGGCTGCTTAATCAATGGATGCAAAGTTTTGTTTATCGGGCGAGTTTTAGCGTCTGGACATATATTTTGTCACTATTAATTGTTGTCGGTATAACGTTATTAACTGTCAGTTGGCATAGCTTCAGGGCTGCTTCCGGAAACCCGGTTAAAGCGTTGAGGGATGAGTAAAAGAGCTGTCATAATGATAAAAATATCGCTAAATACATGTTGATATGTCTGTATATATGCGTTTTTCGTAACAGGTGTATATGCTCAAATAGTTGTTCTGTATAATTGTTATATACATTAATTAACAAGTTGGTTCTTGGGTTTCAACTATTCATTTCGTTTTAAACGAATTTCAAGTTCGTTTAAAACGAAATGAAATTCTCTTGAAGTAGAAAATAGGTTTGTTTTAAAGCGAAAATATGTTAATTTAGACGCGCGTGTATTCTTTTTGAAGCTTTTTTGTGGCTGAAAGGTGTGTTTTTGAACATGTTTTCTTTCCAGAATGACTGAAAAAGTGTGCGGGTTATGAATATCAATAGTAACTTGAAATATGCATAAAAGTTATGTCTGGGGGTGTTGTTGTGGCTGATAAGTGTTATTATGTGCGATAATATTCAATAATAGCGATATTTTGTATGTATACAACTCTCCAGGAGCCAAGTAATAACATACGAGCACTTACTCTTTCTCGTATGGAATCTTTACGAAGGGGATGAAATGACATTTTGATAATCTGTAAAATCAGAAATACCGTATGTTGCTTTATTTACACTGAATATTTTCTATCATTACTTCCGCTTCAACCAAAAAAGATATTAGCTTTGTCTTAATGGAAACAGGTTTACCTGGAGACATACATAAAAATATAATTTGAAGAACAGAATGAATACAGATTACAAGGTGGGCGATTTGATTTATGACGCAAATATTTATGACGGATTAAATACCTTCCTGTCTGATTTGCAATTTTACAAAAAGTGGCTGCCGAAAAATAAAGAGGCTAAAATACTAGAGCTTTGCTGCGGCACAGGTAGACTTACAGTTCCAATTGCAAAGGCGGGATACAACATTTGTGGAGTCGATTATACTTCATCAATGCTTGAACAAGCAAAGGTAAAAGCTTCTGAAGCAGGATTAGAGATCAATTTTATTGAAGCAGATATTAGATCGTTAAACTTGCAAGAAAAATTCGACTTTATATTTATTCCGTTTAATTCGATCCATCATTTATATAAAAATGAAGATTTATTTAAGGCATTCAATGGGGTTAAAAATCATCTTAAAGAAGGGGGCTTATTCCTGTTGGATTGCTTTAACCCTAATATCCAATATATTGTTGAAGGTGAAAAAGAACAGAAGAAAATTGCTGAATATACAACTGAAGATGGAAGGGCAGTATTGATCAAACAAACAATGCGTTATGAAAGCGCAACCCAAATTAATCGCATAGAATGGCATTATTTTATAAATGGTGAGTTTCATTCAATCCAAAACTTGGATATGAGATTGTTTTTCCCGCAGGAATTAGACTCCTATCTGGAGGGGGCTGGATTTGAGATTATCCATAAGTTTGGGAGTTTTGAAGAAGAACGATTTGAAAACAAATCAGAGAAACAAATCTTTGTTTGCAAAACCATGTGAATCTATTTTTTGCGCCGCCTTATTTATGCAGTTCCTTGCTCATCTTGTAATTGATGAGACACAATTGATTTGCTTTCCGCTTTTGCTCTTCATCGACTTGAAAACCTTGTTTTTCAAAAAATGGTTTAGCCGTGATGCTAACCTCTGATGTTAATTTTTTCGCACCCTTTTCTTTCGCATATATTTCGAGGTATTTATACAAAGATGATGCAATGCCTTGATGCTGAAAATCTTTGTGTACAAACAACGCATGCATATAGCCAGCATCGTTTACAGACGCAAAACCTACAATCACTCCTTTTTCATTTTCAGCCACTACATAATGTTGCTCTTTGAGAAGCTCGTCCCAATGTGCAGCATCTGCTCCACAAGAAGCCCAGTCTTTCACTTCCTCAGCTGTATAGTCTTTTCGGTTTACAGTTAGAACGGTATTCTGATATAACTCTTTCAGAGCCGGAATATCTGATAGGTTTGCTTGGCGGATTTTATTCATTTCTAAATTATTATAGTGGAAGTTCATGCTAGATACCAATGTTTAATTTTGAAATACTTCAAAGTAAAAAGCTCCTGATAAAATTTTATCAGGAGCTTTAAGTACCCAGAGCCGGGATCGAACCGGCATGGAAGTGAATCCACTGGTGTTTGAGACCAGCGCGTCTACCAATTCCGCCATCTGGGCATTTGTTTTTTTCTAATGCGTTGCAAAGGTACGCATATTTTTTATTCTTGCAAGCGTTCAGCTATTTTTTTTCAAATTATCTGTTACGGAAGGCTAATAATACAAGATAGGGAGACTAAATCCCGGATTATTTCGTTAACTTTGTAAGAGTATAATATAAAAACAACCTGTGTATCATGAAAGATAATTATTGCGTTATCATGGGAGGAGGGATTGGCAGTCGCTTCTGGCCTTTTAGCAGAGAAAGTTATCCTAAGCAATTCCTGGATTTCTTCGGAACCGGACGTTCTTTGCTGCAGATGACTTTCGACCGCTTTTCCAAAATCATTCCAACAGAGAATATTTTTATTGTCACAAATGAAGCTTACGCCGATCTGATCAAAGAGCAACTGCCTGAGTTAAAAGAAGACCAGATCCTTTTGGAACCTGCACGTAGAAATACGGCACCCTGTATCGCATACGCAGCATATCACATCAAAGCATGTAATCCGAATGCCAATATCGTTGTAGCACCTTCCGACCATCTGATCCTAAAAGAAGATGTGTTCTTGAATGATGTTCAGCGCGGGTTGGATTTTGTTAAGGAGAATAAGGCACTGGTTACATTGGGTATCAAGCCCAGTCGTCCGGAAACCGGTTATGGTTATATTCAGAGCAGCGACTCTATGCTGGGAGAATTTACCAAAGTAAAGACGTTTACGGAAAAACCGAACCTGGAGCTGGCAAAGGTCTTTTATGAGAGTGGCGAATTTTTCTGGAACTCCGGATTGTTCCTGTGGAATGTAGATGCTATTCTGGATGCATTCAGCAAATACCTGCCGGATATCGCTGTACGTTTCGACCTGGGTAAAGATAAATTCAATACGGAACATGAACGTGACTTTATCCGTGAGAATTTCCCTTATTGCCTGAAGATATCCATCGACTACGGTATTATGGAGAAAGCGGATAACGTATATATGTTGTGTGCCGACTTCGGTTGGGCCGATCTGGGAACCTGGGGATCATTGTTCGAACTGGCTCCGAAAGACGAGAACAACAATGCCGTATTGAAGAACAGTAATGCGCTGCTGTATGAAAGTTCGGGCAATGTGATCGCAGTAGGAAACCCTAAAAGGCTGACTGTTGTACAGGGACTGGATGATTGTATCGTGGCTGAATCAGGAAATGTACTCCTCATTTGTAAGAAAGACGATGAGCAACGCATCAAACAGTTTGTTGCCGATGCGCAAATAAAACACGGGGCGGAATTTAATTAAACCATTTCTTCCCCAGATAATGAACGGGATACCAGGCGGCCATAAATCCAATGGCCGCTACCGTTACAAACGCTACCAGGATATCCGTAAAGATAACACGTACGGGATAAGCATCGATAATAAAGGCACCGGCCGTCTGTCCCAGTTTGATAAGGCCGAACGATTGTTGCAACAGGCAAAGAACCAGGCCGATCATGATCCCTATCAACGCTCCGAAGCCGGAGATCATCCAACCTTCAAATAAGAATATACGGCGAATCAGGCTGTCGCTTGCTCCCATGTTGCGGAGTGTGCGTACATCATCCTGCTTCTCGATCATCAGCATCGACAGCGAACCTACTACGTTGAATAAAGCGATTGCCAGGATAAAGCAGAGGATCAGGAAAGTCATCCATTTCTCTATCTGCATCATTTTGAACGAGGCCTCTTGTTGTTCGAAGCGATCCCGGATAATGAACTCATCCCCTAAAATGCTTTTTATCTGCTTTTTTACGGAAGAAAGATCTGCTTTATCTGTCAGCTTCAATTCTATGGCGCTGACTTCTTTATCATAATGGAACAGTTCGCGGGCCAGCGAGAGAGGTACAATCATATAGCCTTCATCGTAGACCTGTTGATTGATCATGAAGACTCCGCCGGTATAGGCATATTTCCAGTTGAACGAAGAAGAAGGATTCGATAAGTTGACCTTCACATCCCGTTTAGGCACATACAATTCCAGAGGAGAGGCGAAGCCCGGCCGTGCTCCTAGTTTTGACGACAGGCCAACTCCCAGCAAGGCGTAGTCTGCCACTTCGTCTTGTAGTGTGAAATTGCCGTCTATCAGCGCGCTATCCATCATGGTAAGATGCTGGTAAGCATCATCCACCCCTTTCACGACAGCTACATCCTGACGGTCATGGTAGCGGATCAAGGCATTGTCCTGCAATGTCTCACTGAAAAAAGCAATATCCGGCAACTCCCTTATTTTCTGCATATCGGAGGTTGTCGGATCGAATACTTTTCCTGTCCGGGGCGTGATCTTCAGTTCCGGATCGAAACTGCTGAACATACCTGCAACCAGATCATTGAACCCGTTATAGACCGACAGGGCGCAAACCAATGCAATGGTAGCGACCACCACCCCGCAAACACATATCATCGATATGATATTGATCGCATTGTGGGATTTCTTCGAAAAGAGGTACCGCCGGGCTATATAGAACGGGAGATTCAAAGTTCGGATGTCTTATTTTTGAAGCAGTTTATCAATGTTTTCAATATAATCCAGCGAGTCGTCGATGAAGAAGCTCAGTTCGGGAATGATACGTACCTGCTTACCGATGCGTTTGCCCAGGTCAAAGCGGATCGCTTTGGTATTGGCGCGGATCGATTCCAGCAGCTCTTCGCCTTTTTCGGAAGGGAAGATGCTCAGGTATGCTTTGGCTACACCCAGGTCGGGGCTAACGCGCACTGCACTTACAGAAATCAGAATGCCAGGCATTCCCTGGGTCTGTTTCTGGAAAATATCGCCTAATTCTTTCTGGATCAGACGACCAATCTTATTCAGTCTTGTACTTTCCATATCGTTGTAATTTTACTTTTTCCAAATCATTGTCAGGCCGTCGCGAAGCGGAAGGATCACTTTCTCCACCCGCGGGTCTGCTTTTATTTTATCATTAAAACTAAGAATACCGATGGTTTGTTTATCTGCCGGGTGAGGTTTTTCCAATACTTTACCGTCCCAAAGCGTGTTGTCGGCCAGGATCAGGCCGCCGGGACGGATTTTCGGAAATACCAGATCGAAGTATGCTGAATATAGTCGTTTGTCTGCATCGATAAACACCAGGTCGAACGTTTCATCGAGCTGCGGGATGATTTCCATCGCGTCACCGAAATGCAGCATTATTTTATCTTTATAAGGAGAACGGGAAAGATACTTCATGATGAAATCTTCCATTTCATCGTTTATCTCAAGGGTATGGATCAGTGCATCTTCTTCAGTTCCTTCGGCCATGCAAAGAGTGGCGTAAGCGGTATAAGTACCGATTTCCAATACGCGCCGGGGGCGTAGCATGCGACAAAACATTTTCAGTATCCTTCCCTGCAAATGGCCGGACAGCATACGCGGACGCAGGAGGTTTACGTTGGCATCCCGGTTTAAGGAGGATAACAACTCGCCTTCTTCGTCACTGTGGGAGAGAATGTATTCGTCTAATGTCATTATAAATAAAGATGTTTACGGGTCAAATATACAAAGAAGATGTTACAAATAGTCTTTTTACCATGACAGACTTGATCCGTCACCGCACTTCGACTTTTATAACACCTTCTTTTATCTTTATCGGATTATTCTTTAAAAGTCGGCAGGGAATAGTTGCTTCCTGAATCCAACACTTTACCTACGTTGTTGATTTCAAGGAATGTCGTTCCGCCACCTTCGCCGAAGCTACCGCTCAGATAAGCTACCATATCGTTGCGTGTGATACGTCCGCTTTTGATCAGTTCGTTCAGCGCACTGAAGAAATAACCGCGGCGGCTGTCGTCCCAGGGTTGATAAACAGCCCATACACCGTATGACAAAGAAAGCATGCGGGTTACACGCTGGTTATAACAGATCGCAAAAACAGTGGATGTACCGCGGAATGCAGCCAGATAGCGTGCTGTACGTCCGGTATGGCTGTCTGTGATAATCGCTTTTACGTGCAACTTGTTGGATGATTTCACCGCCTGTTTTGCCAGGAATGAAGTAACATCCAGGTCGTTTCCTTCGATAGGAACGCGGATATCGTTTGCAGCCAGCTTGGTCTTTTCAGCTTCGCGGGCAACCTTCGTCATTGTCTGGACAGCTTCCAGCGGATATTTACCGTAAGCCGTTTCCCCGCTCAGCATCAACGCATCCGTACGATAATAGATAGCATTGGCGATGTCGGTCACTTCCGCACGGGTAGGACGCGGGTTCTTGATCATGGAGTGAAGCATCTGGGTAGCCACAATTACCGGCTTCTTCATTTCCACGCATTTGCGGATCAATACACGCTGAATGCCCGGGATCTTTTCTGCCGGAACTTCGATACCCAGGTCACCGCGGGCGATCATGATACCGTAAGTCACTTCCAGGATTTCGTCGATATTGTCGACCCCTTCCTGGTTCTCGATCTTGGAGATGATCTTGATCGGGCTTTTATGTTCGTCGAGGATCTGTTGGATATCCAATACATCCTGTTTGTTTCTTACAAAAGAGTGGGCGATGAAATCGAGGTCGTTCTCGATAGCCCAAAGAATGTTTTTACGGTCTTTTTCTGTCAGTGAAGGCAGGTTGATACGTACACCCGGCACGTTCACGCTCTTGCGGCTACCGAGTACGGCATCGTTTTGGACTTCGCAGACCAGGTGATCGTCATGTTTTTCGATCACTTTCAGTTCCAGGTCGCCATCGTCGATCAGGACATCGCTTCCGACGATGAGGTCGCCGACAAAATTCTTGTATGATACATAAATACAATCATGCGTAGTTTCACCGTTCGGATCACCTATGATCTTTACACGTTCACCTGTAGTAAACGGGATCGGTTCCTGGCATATCGTAGTACGAACTTCAGGGCCTTTTGTGTCCATCAGGATACCGATGCGGTCGGATACGGCACGGGCATTTGTTACGACACGGTTCAAACCTTCTTCCATCATGTGAGCCGTATTCAGGCGCACAACATTCATTCCTGCATTATACAGCGAACGGATGAATTCAACATCACAACGCTGATCAGAAATCGTAGCAACAATCTTAGTATGCTTTAACATATAACCTTATAAATATTATAACCTATTATTCCTTGTAAGAGTCGACAACAGTCAACTAGATAAGCGCTTCAAGCGCCAACCGGTATGAATCCAGACCGAACCCGAGGATCACTCCTTTGCAGGCAGCGGATATCATAGAGACATGGCGGAATGATTCGCGTGCATGTACATTTGAAATATGTACTTCTACTACCGGCGTATTTACAGCTTTTATGGCGTCATGTAATGCGATGGATGTATGTGTATATGCTCCCGCATTCATTATAATACCATCATAGTCGAAACCCACTTCGTGAATTTTGTTTATCATTTCACCTTCAATATTACTTTGATAGTACGCTATTTCGCACTGAGGATATCGGGCGCGTAGTTCGTCCAGATAACTTTCGAATGAAGCACTACCATACACTGTCGGCTCTCGTTTGCCCAACAGGTTAAGATTAGGACCGTTAATAATCTGAATCTTCTTCATTTTGCTGTAACTTTATTACCTTTGTACCACCTTGTACGGGCTGAAAATATCCGGCAAAGGTAGTGATTTTATTTGACACATACATAATTACCTGTCTACAATGCAGCAAGGAAAAGATATAATCGGCAAATATAAGACCTGGCTCCGGCTGGAGAAGTCGTTATCTGCCAATTCGATAGAGGCTTACCTGACCGACCTAGATAAACTGACCCGTTTCATCGAATCGGAGGGAAAGGATTACACCGACATAACCTATCAGGATTTACAGCAGTTCGTCGCCCAGTTGCGTGATATCGGCATACATCCCCGTTCACAGGCTCGCATCATCTCGGGTATTAAGTCGTTCTACCGCTTCATGTTGCTGGACGAGTATATAACAGTCGATCCTACCGAATTGTTAGAATCGCCCAAGATCGGATTGAAGTTGCCCGAAGTTCTGACCGTCAACGAGATAAATGACATACTCGATTCTATCGACCTGTCCTTGCCTGAAGGCCAGCGTAACCGGGCGATGCTGGAAGTGTTGTACAGTTGCGGATTGCGTGTTTCCGAGCTAACTTCCCTGCGCTATTCGGATGTTTATTTCGATGAAGGTTTTATCAAAGTGGAAGGGAAAGGGAGCAAACAACGTCTTGTCCCGATCTCCGATACGGCTATCCGGGAGATAAAGAATTATCTGCTGGATCGGAATCTGGTCGCGGTAAAGAAGGGGTATGAAGATATTCTTTTCCTGAGCCGCCGGGGGACAGGGCTTTCGCGTATCATGGTGTTTCATGTGATCAAACAGCAGGCGGAGATGGCCGGCATAAAAAAGAATGTCAGTCCGCATACGTTCCGCCATTCTTTTGCCACCCATTTACTGGAAG
The DNA here is from genome assembly GCF_000969845.1 of Parabacteroides sp. HGS0025. Classification (NCBI taxonomy): domain Bacteria; kingdom Pseudomonadati; phylum Bacteroidota; class Bacteroidia; order Bacteroidales; family Tannerellaceae; genus Parabacteroides; species Parabacteroides sp. HGS0025. Next base: position 605,588 of record NZ_KQ033903.1, on the reverse strand, counting down.
GCGGTGCCAACCTTCGTGCCATTCAGGATATGCTCGGGCACGAAAAGATCACGACGACAGAGATCTATACCCATATCGACCGGGAATTCCTGCGTAAAGAAATCCTGGAGCATCATCCCCGGAGCCGTTACAGGGAATGAATGCCTTTTATCCTTTCAATTAGTTCGTCTCCCAACGCCCGTTTCGTCACGATATGCTCTTTGACGGCTGTAACGAATGGGTTTTGTTCGAATGCGCCGCGAACGGTTTCAAAGTCTTCCTGTTTCTCTTTCCTGGAACCGTCTACGCCGAAGCCGGTCATTGAAGTAAGCGAGAATTCCTTTTGTGCGTCCTTGTACAGCAGCTCATCCAGTTCGATTACGGAAGACTTCCATGTCTCCACCAGTTGTATGATCTCGTTAGCGGTGATGGAGTCAAGTTTTATGCCGTAGTATTCTTCTATTTTCTTATAAGCCCACGTCCATTCCATCTCATAATACAGATAGTGCATGGTGTGGAAGAACAAATCGATAAAACCCAGCGAGGTTGTCTCCTGGTTTTCAATATCCTCGATCAGTCCATCCAGTTGGTCTTTGGGAAGGATCAGGCCGGCCAGGTCTACCCATTCTCCTTCTCCCTCTTCGGTTGTCGGGATCAATTGACTGTGTACTTCTTCCAGGCTCTTGAACCGGGTGCCTTCCAGTCTTTTGATCAATGAGTTACCCAGGAACTTATTGATTGCCATCCCATACAGTTTCAGGGCATTCCGCAGGGAAGAGCCTTTAATACGGGTGTTCTGGTAGTAATATATCTCGGAAGTCTCACCGACAAGGCTTTGCAGGTTCTTCAGGATGTCGACTGCCTTCATCATCTTCTGGATGGTGTAAGGGCTTAACAGGTTGTAGTTGATCATATCCTGTTTGTTCGGGTCGGTACGCTTGTCGCGTTTCGGCCATTTCTGGGCATCACGGATCGTTCCGACGCTCCGCAGGTTAACGCCCGGAACAAGATAAGTTTCGTCATCCTGCTCTATCAGGTAGGAGAAAGGCATGTCGGATGTATCGCTGTGATGGTGATGCCGTCCCATGATCAACGAGAAAGCGCCGATACGTGCCGGCCAGAGGATATAAGAATCGCTGGTTGTCTTGGAGCCCCTTTCCACAATTCCCTGATGGATCGGGCCGAGTTTGTACATGTGGTTGCTCTGGTTGGAACCGCTGCCGGCGTTCAGGAACGAATACATACCGGCAATCAGCAGGCTGCTCTTGTGCATGGATACCGTGAACGGACCGGCAAAGATTGCGCAAGCCTCCCCGTTTTCGAACGAACAGTTACTGAACAGCAGGGAGTCGTGTGCCGAGAAATTATGCGTCACATGGCAGGCCTGTCCGATAAAGCAGCGGATAATCTTTGCTGCATCGGCAATAACCGCTCCGGAAGAGATAATGAAGTCCTGGGCGATCACACTATCGCCGATATATACAGGAGCTTCTTCGTTACTGTTTATCGTTCCGTTTTCCAGGCGTGTGCAGTTTTCGATGGTGGTGTATGGGCCTAGATCGACATTGCGGATCGTTCCGGCATTGATTATCTTTACATCCTTACCTACTGTCCCGTAGTCGGAAGTCAGTTTTTTAGTATAATCGGCAATCATTTCCTGTAGCTTGCCGATCAGCTTCGGGCGGTGGCGGTAAAGTGCGATCACATAAGCCAAAGGGGCGGAAAGCCGGTTGAAGATCGGTACTTCACGACCGCCGGTTTCGTTTAAGACCGATACCTGTACGTTGTTGCCGAACGTCGTTTCCCCTTCCACGACCATTATGTTGACATTCTCTATATAGCAATTATCGTGAATGCGGTAGTTCGCAATATAATTATGTACGTTCTCGATCAGGATATTATTGCCTAAGAAGCAATTATGCAAAGTCGCATTCCTGATCCCGCTATGCTTCTTTATTCCGCCGGGCAGCGTAAACTCCTTTTCGAAAAGACCGATTATAACCGTTCCCGAAAAGCGAACATTAACGAGATACTTCGTATCGAAGGAAAGTGGGACTAATACCTGATCCCAGCTCTCTGCGCGGCAGTCCTGAGATTTCAGGATCGCAATCTCTTCCGGCCGCAGGTTTCTTATTTTATCCATTGGTCAACTAGTTTGTATTTCTTCCGGCTTACTCCTGTTCTTCGTCGTCGTACTGCTGGAAGAGGAAGTCGTTGTAAGGAAAACGGGTGATATGTATCTGTTTAACCCGTTCGTATAGTAATGCTTTCAAAGCATCGATATTGGTACGTTCCTTGGCGGAGATAAAGATACAGTTATCCTGCAACTTATTCATCCAGGTACGTTTCAGTTCGTCCAGGTCGATATTTTCACGTTTCCGCGGAGTGAGGTCGTCCTCGTCTTTCGGAACGAAGGTGAAGGCATCGACTTTGTTGAATACCATGATCATCGGCTTTTCGCTCTTGTCGATCTCGGCCAATGTCTTGTTTACCACCTCGATCTGTTCTTCAAAAGTCGGGTGGGAGATGTCTACCACATGAACAAGCAGGTCGGCTTCGCGCACCTCGTCGAGTGTCGATTTAAACGACTCCACCAGTTCGGTAGGTAGTTTGCGGATGAAACCGACCGTGTCTGACAGCAGGAACGGCAGGTTCTCGACAATCACTTTCCGGACAGTCGTATCGAGTGTTGCAAACAGCTTGTTTTCGGCAAATACTTCACTCTTGCTCAACTGGTTCATCAGCGTAGACTTGCCGACGTTGGTATATCCGACCAATGCCACACGAACCATCTTGCCGCGGTTCTTCCGCTGCACACTTTTCTGTTTGTCGATCTCTACCAGGTCGCGTTTCAGCTTGGCTATTTTATCCAGGATGATACGTTTATCGGTTTCGAGCTGCGTTTCACCCGGCCCACGCATACCGACACCACCACGCTGGCGTTCCAGGTGAGTCCACAGACGGGTCAGTCGCGGCAACATATATTTATATTGGGCCAGCTCCACCTGCGTTTTTGCGTTGGCGGTCTGTGCACGATGGGCGAATATATCGAGGATCAGGCTGGTACGGTCGAGTATCTTCACCTGAAGTTCTTTCTCAATGTTACGGAGCTGCTTGGGGGTGAGTTCGTCATCGAAGATAACCAGTCCGATTTCATTTTCGATCACATACTCTTTTATCTCCTGAAGCTTACCGGTTCCGACGAATGTAACGGGATTCGGATAGTCCAGTCTCTGATAAAATTGTTTCACGGCTTCGGCTCCGGCCGTATCGGCAAGGAATGCCAATTCGTCCAGATATTCTTTTACTTTCTGTTCGTTTTGCTCGGGGGTAATCAAACCAACGAGCACCGCTTTTTCTGTCAGCGCTTCTGATATGATAAATTCTTTCATGCGACAAAGATAATCATTTCAATTATTTCTTTATATTTGCGAACATAAATCAATCCAAAATAGTATTAACTATGAAAAAGAAACATTTACGTATGTTTCGGCGCATCTTAGCCGGGACTGCAATTCTAACAGTTTTAGTGCCTGTCCGGGCACAAGTGTCTAATCCGTCTGAATGGTCTGGTTTTGTGAAAGGAAGCGGGAATATGGTAGTTGTCGATACGTTTCGTATGCAGACGTTTTCGGGGGCGGCTGGTGATAACTGGGAGTATACAGTTATAGGAGAAACTAATGTGTCGGAAATACAAAAAGCGTTGGTGATACCTCTTGGTAGTGGTGTTGCTTTTGATTCTTTTAAGATAGATAACTATCGAAATGGAATAATACAAATGCGCTGTGCGGCCAAATCGCTTGCATTAAAGGAGATTATGACATTGCGTTATCTTTACGGAGGGCTATTAAAGACGAGAAAGTTGTATGAGCCAAAGGTTGATAATGTAGACCTTAATTATACTAATGCACAAATAACAGGCTCTCCCTATTCTATGGAATTTATTGCAGCTGACCCGGCAGAAAAGACTTACAATGGATATTATCTGCTTAGTGAAATATTTGCCTTTGGTCAGATCCCCCAATATTCTCTTTTTTCCGGTAATGGGAACTGGAACGATACAATTCGTTGGTCTCATCTTCCCCCTTTTCGTCACCGGCGTGCTTTGATAAATGGGGGCGTAGAAATCAATTCTTTGGTACAATGTAACCAGGCTGGTTTAGCTGACGGTAGCTTACGTATTATTGATAAAGGTCATTTCATTGTGGATGAACTGTTTCTCCATAACACTGACATTTCACTGACAGTAGCCGGAGAGCTAACAGTAAATAAGCAGATAACGATATACTATACCTTCCCTGAAAAAGGTAAATGGTACTTCCTCTCTTTCCCTTTCGATGTTTCCCTGAAAGGGCTCGATCCCCGTTTTCAGTTGAAAGATGATGCCTTTTCCGGTAATGGAAATTACCTGTATGTGCAAACTTATAACAGCGACAAACGAGCTTCCAGTCAACAGGCTACCGGAAACTGGGAAGTCTTTCCTATGCCGTCCTCTTCAGAGAATCCTCTTATCTTTGAGAAAGGAAAAGGCTATCTGGTCGCATTAGACGCTGCGGCATCTGACAATACATTGACCTTTTCTGTCGATAAAGAGAATATACCGGACAATTTCGGTAAGGCCACCTCTATACCTATAAATATATCATCTTCCGGTGATGTTGATACCGATCATAGCGGTTGGTATCTTTGTGGTAACCCGCTGCCCGCACCGTTGGAACTTTCCCGGATAAAAACTGATCCGGCACTGGATGGAAATATCTATTTATACGCTGGGAATACCTATAAGCCCTATCCGATAGGCAGCAATTACGCACTTCCGCCATTTGCCGCTTTCTTTGTCAAGGCGACGGCTGCTACCGCGTTGACTATTATCGGTGAACTATCTGCGGCAAATGCAATCTTGCTGAAATCCGATTTCTCTTTGCGTTCAGAGTTGGCAGAGCCGACAGAAGTTAAGACCCAAATATCCCAAGTCGAAAAGGAAACAGGGAAAAGTTTCTTAAAAGGCAATACACTCTATCTCGACAATCTTCCGTCTGCCGGAAAAGTAAAAGTGATAGATGTTACCGGACGCGTTGTATATTACCGCGCTGTATTAAATGGTTCATCCGTGTTGCCTTTGTCTCTCCGGTCCGGCTTGTACATTATTATTATTGAAGCCGGTGGTTATCGCGCCCAACACAAATGCGTTCTGACCCAATAAAAGCCGGAACTATCTTGTATCTTTGCCTGTTCAAAGTAATAAAGAAGAAAATCGGTATGAAGAAGATTAATATTACAACCGGTGTCCTGTTGATCTACCTGATCGTAATGAGCGTATGGGGCTGGCCCGGAAAGCAACCCGACCCCGACTGGGTACAGTATTTCGCTGTCATGGGAGTATCCGTGTTCGTCATCCTTCTGCTGCGTTATCTGCAAATCAAGCGGATGAAGATGCGTAATAAGTGGAAGGAAGAGAACAAACGGTAGTTCAATGCCTGGAACTTGCCCCTAGAGAAACTGGATGGCCTGGGAGATAACTTCCCCTGGAGCCGATGTAAACTTATTTACCTCCGCAATAAAACATTGTTCGACCTTCGTCAGACAGCTGTTCGACAAGTGTGAGACAGCTGTCTGACGAGTGTCGAACAGCTGTCCCACACCCGTCGAACAAAGTTTTCCTCCGTACCCCGCTGAAATTGCGACCGCGCTGATCGGTAATTCCCTCCCGGATAGTTGGAAATATGTCCGGGATCATCCTCCCTTCCCGCCGGGTAATGCTCTTTATCTGGTAGGTAACTTCATCTTTAATACTTATTAACTCCTTTTCTCTTGCTTGCTTACGATTATTTCGTAAGTTTGCGATACAATCGTAAATAAATAGAAATCATGGAAAAATTGACAATGCAGGAAGAAGAGGTAATGCGCTGGATATGGCAGATTGGTCCTTGTTTCGTTAAAGATATACTGGCGAAGTATCCGGATCCGAAGCCCCCTTACACCACGCTTGCTTCTATCGTGAAAAATCTGGAACGCAAAAAGTATGTGAAGAACAAACGCTATGGTAATACGTACGAATACACTCCCCAGATACCGGAGAGCGAATATAAACGTACCTTCATGAGCGGTGTTGTACGCAACTACTTTGAAGACTCGTACAAAGAGATGGTTTCCTTCTTCGCCAAAGAGCAGAAGATCTCTACGGATGATTTGAAAGATATCATCGATCTGATAGAAAAAGGAAAAGAATAAACCTTTTAATACCTTATTACCATGACACCGGAATTTGCCTACTTTCTGGAGGTGAATGTAGCCTTTGTACTCTTTTATGCCTTCTACCGACTGCTCTTTTATAAGGACACGTTCTTTAAGTTGCGTCGCTTCTCTCTTCTTGCTTTCTTTGGGCTGGCGTTGATTTATCCCCTGCTCAACATACAGGAATGGGTGAAGGAGCAGGAGCCCATGACGGAAGTGATACAGATGTATTCGGCTATCCTGCCGGAAATAACCGTGACGCCCGAAGTGGTGGTCGAAACAGACTGGAAGAGTATCCTGCTCTCGGCAAGTTCTTATTTTTACTGGGGTGTTGTGGCCCTTCTTTTAGTCCGCTTCCTCGTTCAGTTAGGCAGTATCCTGCTACTGGCTTACCGTAGTCGGCGGACGGTCATACACGGCGTGCCTGTTTATCAACTGGATAAACCCGCCGGGCCTTTCTCGTTCTTCCAAATGATATTCATACATCCGGAAAACCATTCGGATAAAGAGATAGATGAAATACTTACACACGAATGTACCCACGTATTCCAATGGCATTCGGTAGATGTGATGATTTGCGAGCTGATTACCGTTATATGCTGGGTGAATCCCTTTGCATGGCTTCTCAAACGGGAAGTGCGCCATAACCTTGAATACCTGGCAGATAATACCGTTATCCAATCCGGATACGACAGCAGGAGCTACCAGTATCACCTGTTAGGTCTTGCCCATCACCATCAGGCTGCAGCAACGTTATATAATAGCTTTAATGTATTACATCTAAAAAACAGAATTAGTATGATGAACAAAAAGAGATCCAATGGGATCGGAAGAACAAAATACCTGATATTCATTCCACTGGCGGCATTCCTGATGCTACTCAGTAATATTGAGGCGGTTGCCCGCATTACGGGACAAATTGCAGCCGATGCAGTTGCCGAAGTAAAGGAAGCGACCGAGATCAGCCTGGTTCCGGCAGAAGCCGTGAAAGTGAAAGGTCAGGTAATAGACGATTTTAACGGACCGATCATCGGTGCGAATGTGCTTGTAAAAGGATCCAATGTCGGAACAATAACCGACATGGATGGTAACTTTGTACTCGAAACGACAAAAGATGCCGTCCTTGTATTCTCTTTCCCGGGAACAAAGGCGAAAGAAGTGGCAGTGAAAGATGTGCTGGGTGACCTGAAGGTGCAGTTGTATTCCGACGGAACCATTCAGCGGCCTCAGTCGGGTACTGCATCTTCTACTCCTCAACGGCAGTCTGATGAACCGCAAATGGTATCGGATAAGATCTTTACGGTTGTGGAAGTGATGCCGGAATTTCCCGGCGGACAAGGTGAATTGCTTAAATTTCTGGCCAAGACTATCAAATATCCGGTGATTGCACAGGAGAACGGTATTCAGGGACGTGTTACGGCTTCATTTATCATAGAGAAAGACGGTTCTATCCGTGATATCGAAGTGATCCGTGGTGTCGATCCGTCACTCGATATGGAAGCTGTCAGGGTACTTTCTGCAATGCCGAGATGGACACCCGGAAAGCAAAGGGGACAGGATGTGGCCGTTAAATATACGGTGCCGGTTACTTTCCGCTTGCAGGGAAAAACAGAGAATCAACCCACTCCGGGCAAGGATGATATAGTCGTTGTTGGTTATGGTAGCGACGAGGCTGATAAAGTAGCCGATTCTAACCAGGTCTTTGCAATGGTGGAAAAGATGCCGCTATTTCCCGGTGGACAGGACGGCTTGATTGCGTTTTTGGCAAAGACAATACAATATCCGAAGGAAGCACAGGAGAAAGGTCTTCAAGGACGTGTTGTCTGCTCATTTATTGTGGAGAAAGACGGTTCGCTCAGTGATACGAAAGTAATTCGGGGTATCGACCCGTCATTGGATCAGGAAGCTTTGCGTGTCATTAGTGTGATGCCGAAATGGACTCCGGGAACACAGCGCGGAAAGGCTGTTCGGGTTAAATATACCGTTCCTCTGACTTTCACCTTGCAGTAACCACCAAATAATACGAAGCTGATGATGCATAAATATACTGTTTTGCTTCTTCTCAGTGTCCTGTCCCTGATGGGGCAGGCACAGAGTTTATCACTACAGGAACTGGTTAACAGAAAGCAGTTTACGCAAGTGATTGCCCTGGCCGATAGTCTTACGGCGGCAGACTCTGCCGACTATGTTACTATGTCGGCTATCGGCCAGGCTTATGAAGGCGTGCTCCGGTATAAGGAAGCATACCAGTGTTTCCGCCATTGTCTGTCGATGGACACGACGAATGTAGATGCTTTGAATGCGGTTGCCCGTGCAGCCATCAACTTCGGTAAGATTGCGGAAGCGAAGCGTTGTTTTCAGAAAGTGCTCGAAACGGATACGCTAAACTTCTATGCCAATAATCAGTTGGCCCGCCTGTATTATCAGTTGGGCGATTACGGGCAGTCGATGGAATATTACCATACGTTGGCTTCTTTCGAGAGTGATAATCCTTCTATCCTGGCCGGCCTCGCCGATTGCCATGTCAAGAAAGGAACCGGGCCGAACACGTTGATTGCCCTTTCCCTGTATGCCCGTGCGCTGGAAATAAACCCGGAAAATATACGTGTCGCCTCTTCCCTGATCAACACCTTGCTTCGGATGGGGGATGGAAAAGGGGCGTTGCAGGTATGCGATACCGCTTTGTATTATAACCCGGATAGTCGTCAGATCCGGCAGAGCCAGGGGATGGCTTTGTATATGACGAAGAATTACCTGAAAGCGGATACGGTCTACACCGGTTTGCTGGCTGAAGGCGATTCCTCTTTCATCAACCTCAAATATGCAGGAGCAGCCCGTTATATGTCGGGACATGCACTGGATGCTGTCGACCCTCTGGAGTTCGCTTACGAGATCGACTCTACCGATGTGGAGACGGTTCTTCTCTACGGTGCTTCGCTGGGGAAAACATACGACCGGCAGCGAGCGTACCGTTTATTCGACCAGGCGGAAGAGTGCATGAAGCCGAAGCCCTTTTTTGTCAATCTGCTGACTGCTTTCCGAGGAAGTACCCTGGAACGTGACGGCCGTTTCAACGAAGCGGAGAAGATATATTATGAAGCCTGGAAGAAAGATCCGACGCAGCTGAATTTCCTATATGAGATCAGTAAGAATTATTGGGCAATAGAACCGGATCTGTTTAAGGATGAGGTGAAGTTGCAGAAAACGCTTTTCAGCAAGTACACCTACCTGACGGAATATATGAAGCGGAATGAATCGTCGAAGGGACTCCATAGCTACCGCTTTTTCCTCGAAGACCTGTATCAGGACGCCTTCTTCCGTAGTGTCAGCGAGCTGACAATGTTGGCACCCGACGGGAAAAAGAGTAAACTCTCATTGATCGACCTGCGTTCTCTGATCAACAGCCTGCCTGAACCACCCGATATAGAAAAGCAACACTACGAACAGATGCGTGCTGCCATGAAGAAACGGGAACAGAAAGAGATGGCTTCGAAGGACTCGTCCGATCATTACTTCAATGCCGGCAGGAAAGCTGCCCAAGAGAAAAAATCCGAATAACCTAACAGGTATGCATATGGTAAAACAGATCAGAATGGCAAGTGTACTTCCTGTCTGCTTATTTCTGCTTTCATGTGGAGGACAGAAGTCCGGTGATCAACAGGCGGAAGATATTTTCGGAGTATCCGGATATCCGGTAACGATCGCTTTTGAGAAAGGGATCGAGACGGAGCAGGAAGTACTGTTGAGTGAGATCGCTAAGGAAGTAAAGATCGTGCCGCTGGAGACGAAGCCCGAATGTCTGGTTGCCAAAGTGAATAAGGGGATGATACAGATGGTGGATCATAACTTGTTTATTCCATGCAGTGAAGGGTTGTTGCAGTTTACGGATGACGGTAAGTTCGTCCGCTCGGTCGCCAAGCGGGGACAAGGGCCGGGAGAATATGCGGCAGTCAGGTTTATTGCTGCAAATGACAGGCTGAAACAGGTTTATTTGATGGATCACGGAAAACTCCTTACTTATTCTGTCGATGGAACGTATATAAGAGAGTGCAAAATACCTTTCTGCTGGCAGTTCACCGTGTTAGGCGATAGTACGTTTGTCGGCTATATCTATAATAATACGGGACAGAAGAAAGATAAACTTCTTCTTATAAATCAGGAAGGTGAGACATGGAATACTTTTCCGCAGTATGATCAGTTTACCATTGCCAGCGGCTTGAATTATTATTTGTGGGGACGTTACGACCGTTATGTCTATTCATTTAAGGAGGAAGCCTGCTGCAAAGAGTATTATAATGATACGGTCTTTACGGTTACACCGGAGCAGCTTCAACCCCGTTATATCCTGGATATGGGGAGATATAAAATTCCAAAGGAAAGACGTTTTGAAATCCTCGAAGGAAATTGGCTGGTCTATTCAGAACCGGCACAGGCGTATCTGCGCCCGGATTTCCAGGAAACTTCTCAATGGGTGTTTCTCCCCTATACTTCCTGGGATGTGACCAGTGAAGATGAGTCGCCCCGGTTGGCTATGTATGATAAGAAGAAAGGCGTTTGCTGTAAGGTGAAGAACGACCGGATCAAGAACGATATGCCGGGCGGTTTACCTTTTTATCCGGAAGCTCGCATCGCAGATGATGTGTTGCTTTATTACCTGGAAGCATCCGAGGTACTGGAACTGGCAGAAGAGTATCCTTCGATCCTGGACTATGAGCAATTGAAGAATTTGAAAGAAGATGATAACCCGGTGTTGATGATCGTTCGGTTGAAATGATCTGAACAAGTAATAATCAACTAAATACTTAGGAGTATGAATAGATTTAGTACCATATCATTCGTTATTATCTCCTCTCTTTTGTTTTCCTGTGGCGGGAAGAAAGCAGAGAAACAGACGGAAGAAGTGGAGGTAGCAAAAGCTCCCACATATCCTATGACTGTTCCGTTTGAAACCGGTATAGAGACGGAGCGCGAAGTCTTATTAAGCGAGATTGCCGATTCTGTAAGGTTTATACCGTTGGAGACAAGCGATAAATCTTTGATCAGAGGAATAAAAGAGGCAAATATCCTGAAGACTGACAAATACTTCTTTTTACCGTGGGTGGAAACATTGTTCCAATATACTACAGATGGTCAGTTTGTCCGTAAGATAGGACGTAAAGGAAGCGGCCCCGGTGAGTTTGTCTGGATCTCCCAGATTGATGCTGATGAAGAAAAGGGATTGCTTTTTATGCAAACGACCTCGCAGCGGATCAATGTGTATGATATGGAGTCCGGAAAGTTCCTGCGATCGATGAAATGCCCGGATATTGAGTCGGGGGACTTTGCGATGTTGAATGATACGACATCCGTTACATTCGTTCGTAATACGAACGGCAAAAGGAAGATACGCCTTTATATCGCTGATGCCAAAGGTGATACCATGAATGCCTTCTCCCGGTCGGATCTGTTTGAGTTGAATAGCCAGTATTCGTGGATGATGAGTAGCCCGACGGATCGTTATATGTTCCATTATAAAGATATGGTTTGCTGTAAAGACTATTACAACGATACCCTGTTTACCGTAACGAAAGATTTACTCGAACCTCGGTATATCTTTGAAATGGGGAAATACTCTTTGCCTATTGATTGTCGTTTTGAATACCTGAACGGGGATGGCAAACGTTTCCAGGAGTTGGCAGCACCTTATCTGAGGTATCAGGCGATCGAGACAGAATCGTATTTGTTCATGCCTTATACGAATTGGACAGGTGAAAAAGCACGCAAGCGGCGGCTAGCTCTGTTCGACAAGAAAACCGGGGAGTGTTATAAAGTATCAGGTGATGGCTTCATAAAGAATGACCTGGGAAGTGAATTGCCTATTCGTCCTGTAGCTGCATTAGACAGTAAAACGCTATTGTCTGTATGGGAAATGCAGGATATATTTAAGGAAGCAGAAAAGAATCCGGCTATCCTTGAATTAGAACAATTGAAAGGGATAGACGAAGATGATAACCCGGTGTTGATGCTTGTTTATTTGAAATAAAATAGAAAGAGCGGGCAATTGCCCGCTCTTTTTAGAGATATCTTTGGATACAAATCTCTTATTCACTCAGAATAGTAAGTTCTGCTCCCGTTGCGAAATCCTGTCCATTCTGTGAGCTCAGTGCGGTGAAACGGATGTAACGTCCTTTCACTGGTTGGTCGAAGAGGACTTTCTTTTCATCCCGGTTATTTGCGAACTGGCCTTTGCAGACAGGCTCACCCCAGTTCTTGCCGTCGGAGCTGACCTGGATGGAATATTCCTTGATATTACCGTTGTTGCTGTCTTTGCGAGGCATGTAGATAAAGCCTTTGAATGCTTTTTCTTCGCCGGCATCCAGGTCTACCCAATGCGGATATTTAGCTACCGTAACCGAATACATGCTGTGCCAGATTGTATTCGGATCGCCGTCTACCAGGTTCTTGGCATCGCCTTCACCCACTTCCTCACTGCTGGCGTAGATAACTTCTGTCTGGATACTTTCCAGTTTGTTGAAAGTCTTTGTCGACTTGATCTCCGGATTATTCTTCAACCAGGCTGTGATTGTTCCGCCTTCGCGCATCGGGATGGCTCCGGTATATTCTTTCGCTTTCTTTTCCTTGCCGATCGTATAGTAGAAAACAGCGTCCTTATCGATAGACGACAATTCGACCATACCTACCCGGCTGCGGGTGATGGAGAAAGGAATCTCACCGGCAGGCGATACCTGTGCCGCAGCAGACAGGTCTTGTGTTGCCGGGCGGATGATAAAGCCGATATTGTTCTGTCCGGCAAATACACGGTCGTACATCAAGGGGCCACCCTGTCCGCAACTGTTACCACCCAGGCCTGTAACGGCAAGGTCGAGATGCAGGTAGGTATCACCGGCTTTCGGCAATTGGTAAGGATGTCCGGCCAGGGCCATATCGAGTGCGGAATACTGCAAAGCCGAGGTAGAAAGGCGGTTGGTTGCTACAAAGACAGCTCCCTTGCCGGCCTTGTCGGTCAGGGCACACCAACGTATGTCCTCATGGTTGCCCATGTCCTGCGGTTTGGGGAAATTCACGAACAGGTCGGCTACGGTCGATTGATACTGCTCGATGAACTGTCCGGATTTACGGTCGGCATAGTTCTCAATAGGGCCGCGTCCGTAGTACGTATAGTTTTCGTAACGTTGAGGCACTATCATCCGGTAACCTAAACGCGGCAGTACCAGGCTCGGGTTGTTGGAAGTGATGCTTGCCTGCAGCTCGATGGAGCCGTCGCGGTAGATTGTCCATGCCTGGTCGGTCGTGAACTTGAAGTCGTCTTCACCGAATACCTTGTCGGTTTCTTCTTCCACCTTGTTCTTACCGCTCGAGGTTCCGCCCAGTATCTTGGCTGCATTGGGCGCCTGCGATTCTACGGTGTAGAACAATACCAGAGAACCGTCTTTCCGCTGGATTACTTTGGATGCGGTCGCTTTATGTTTCAGATTATGCAAGCCGTTTTCGAACCAGCTGCCGTAGAACCAGTTGTCGTTGTTGGTGAAGGCTCGGAAAGCATCCAGTTTCGGGCCGTTACCGTCGGCAATGATCGTTTCGCCACCGTAATTCAGACTGTAGATCGTTCCGGTTTCGTTATCGAATGTCGCTTTGAAATTATCACCCTTGATCGTTGAGAAGCGTGGGTCTGACTGTTTTTCGATCGATAATTCTCCTGCTGAGGCATTGGCCACTTCATTGATAGCGGGTTTGCCGGCGGAAGCTTTTACCGGGAGTTGTTCTTCAGCCATTACATAACCTTTGGCAGCCCAGGGTTTGTCTTCATTCAGCAGGAACTGTATTTTGACGAAATATTCGTTCTCCGCTTTCAGCTGACTGTAATTGTAAGGGATGGCTACCTGCGTACGTTTGCGCGGTGAAACCTTGCCCGGGTTCAGTGAGCCACTTTCCACTTCTTTACCGTTTTCGTAAAGCGACCATTTCACATCGTAGTCAGACAGATCGTTGAAATAGTATTTATTGAACAGCTCGAAAAGGCCTTTTTGTGCATCCACTTCTGTTACACCGATATGCTGGTACACTTTCTTCACTTCGTAATACTGCGGTTTCGGTTCCAGGTCGCCAAATACGATACCGTTCATTACGAACTGTCCGTCGTTAGGCGTATCGCCGAAGTCACCGCCATAAGCCAGGTAACGTTTACCGTCCGGCGTATAGTTGTAGAGCGACTGGTCTACCCAGTCCCAGATGGCACCACCACAGAAGAAGTTGGTCGACTCCATCGCATCCCAGTAATCAATCAGGTTACCGCAGGCATTCCCCATCGAGTGTGCATATTCCGAGATATGGAACGGATACTTGATATCATAATCACCTTTCACGGCGCCGCGTACCCAGGAGATAGACGGATACTGGTTGGAACCCATATCCACAATTTTATTGTTACGTTCATACTGTACAGGACGTGATAAGTCCGCTTTCTTCAACGCATTATAAGCATCCACGAAGTTCTGTCCCGGCCCGGCTTCGTTGCCCAGCGACCAGATCACGATAGACGGATTGTTGATATTGGCGTGAACCATTTCCAGGACACGTGCCACATGGGCATCTTTCCATTCCACGGGGTGGGACAGGGAAGCCGCGCCGTAATAATACTCATGCGACTCGATATTGGCCTCATCTTCCAGATAAAGACCATATTTGTTACACAGGTAATACCAGTACGGATCATCCGGATAATGCGAGTTACGAACGTGGTTGATATTGGCACGTTTCATCAGCATCACTTCCTCTTCCATCATCTTACGGGTGATGGCATGGCCTACGGCCGGATTGCTTTCGTGGCGGTTCACGCCTTTCAGCTTGACTGTCTTACCATTTACATAATAGTAGCGTCCGGCCAGTCCGAACTCGTCTTCCGAAGCGGGCGTATCTTTTATTTCCACTTTGCGGAAACCGACAGTGGTGGAGATTGTTTCTACCGTACGGCCTTTCTTATCTTTCAACTCGCCTACCAATGTATAACGGTATGGTTGTTCGGCAGACCATTTATTCGGGTTTTGTATTTTCAGGACTGTTTCAGCATTCATCTCCAAGCCCGGAGGAATCTGGGCGATGGGGGCGGTAGCTGTTACGTTCTCTATTTTCGTATTGTCGTCAGAATAGAGTTTATTGGCATACAGCGAATAGACCATCGAATATCCTTTCGCCATTTTCTTACCCAGGTTACGGATGTCCGCCCGGATAGCCAGTGAACCGTCCGTGTAGGTTGCGTCCAGGTCAGGCGTGGCAACCAGGTCGCGAACGTGTAGCTGCGGAACGGCAGTCAATGATACGGTACGGTAGATACCCGGCAGGCGGAACATATCCTGTGCTTCGAGGAAAGAACCGTCCGAACTGCGGTACACTTCAGCAGCTACGATGTTTTTCCCTTTCACCAGATAAGGAGTGATATTGAAGCTGGCCGTATTACGCGAGTTTTTGGAGAAACCGACGTATTGCCCGTTTATCCAGAGATAGAAGAACGAATCTACCCCGTCGAAATTGATAAAGACTTCTTTGTCTTCCCAATCCTGGGGGATGGTGAATTCACGACGGTAAGAACCGACTTCGTTACGGTCTTTGAAGGTTGTCCAGTTTTCCGGCGGGGTACGCATCACGCCGCCGCGCCAGTCGTCGACAGCTACTTTATGCTGGAAGATAACCGGTTGGTTCACATAAATAGGTGTCCCGTACTTCTGTGTCCCGTCTTTTTGAAGGCCGACGATGTTCCAACTGGAAGGCACCGGGATATTGTCCCATCCCGATACATCGAAGTTCGTTTGATAGAAGTCCTTCGGACGTTCTTCGGGAGTTCGTACCCAGTTGAATTTCCAGTCACCGTTGAGTGACTGCCAGTACGTACTGTTTTCAGGTAATACTTTCCGGGCACTTTCCTGATCCTGGAAAGAGAAGAACCAGGCACGAGGTTGTTCTTTGTTCAGCGCAAGGTTTTCGGGCGATTCCCATTCATTCCCTTTCGGCGCCTGTTCTGCGGCATACTGATAGCCTTTTAGTGGATCTACTGTAGCAAAGCTTTGCAATGTAAAGCTGCATAGTAATAGACATAATGCTAGTTTTTGCATATTGAGTTTTTCTTCTTAAGGTGAGAAACAGCCTCAAAAATAATACAATTATCGGAGAGTGTGGTTATTACTTAGTGTTTTTATTAGTAAATCTATTAAATACAGTAAACTTTATTTCATTTGTATCTTTAGCGTAAACCAACTACATTTGCTGCAAATAATGTGAAGATGAAAAAGTTACTTTACTTTTTGCTCCTGGTGCTGTTCACTTTCCCTTCGCTGTATGCTCAACGGAAGAAAGTAGGTGTGGTATTGGGAGGTGGAGGTGCAAAAGGAGTAGCTCATATTGGGGTGTTGAAAGTACTGGAAGAGGCGGGTATCCCGATCGATTATGTGGCAGGAACCAGTATGGGGGCTATTGTAGGCGGTTTGTATGCAATCGGTTATACGCCGGCCGAGATCGACAGCATGGTGATTGCACAAGATTGGACAATGCTTTTGAGTGACCGGGTGACGCGTACCAGCCTATCCTTCCCGGAGAAAGAGAACTCCGAGCGATATATCGTATCCCTTCCTTTCGGCAAGGATAAGAAAGACCGTGTGATCAGTGGTATGATCCGGGGACAGAACCTGCAAAACCTTTTCTCGAACCTGACGATCGGATATCATGATTCCGTGGACTTCAAGAATTTTAATATCCCTTTTGCCTGTGTAGCGGTAGATGCCGTGAACGGGAAAGACTATGTGTTTGATAAAGGCAGCCTTCCGCTGGCGATGCGTGCCAGCATGGCCATACCGGCTGTGTTCACGCCGGTGAGACTGGATAGCATGGTGCTGGTCGATGGCGGATTGAACGATAACTTCCCGGTCGATGTGGCCCGGAAGATGGGAGCCGACATCATTATCGGGGTCGACTTGGGTACCAGCGACCTGAAAGAGCTGAAAGACCTGAATACGCCCGGTGACCTGATCGGGCAGATCATCGCCTTGCATGGTTATGAGAAATATGCCAGAAACAAGGAACAGACAGATTTATTATTCCGTCCAAACATGACACCTTATAATGCCGCCAGCTTCAGTACGGTAGCCCTCGATACCCTGATCCGGCGCGGCGAACGGGAAGCCTATGCCCGTTGGGACGAGATTTGCGCTTTAAAGAAGAAGATCGGTATTCCGGACAACTACCAATCGGAGGAGCAGGGGCATATGCGGAAGTCCTATCCCGTATTGCCGACCGACAGCTTTTATATCCGCCATATCCTGTTTACCGGAACTGACTCGCGGGATGAAAAATGGCTGATGAAAATCAGCGGCCTTCGGGAGAACAGCCATATCACATTGAATGAGCTCCATCATGCCATGTCGGTGTTGGTAGGTTCGAATGCTTATTCGAATGTAAATTATAAACTGACAGGCGAGCATCAACAGGATCTGGTGTTGATGGCTCAGAAGAAATCGGTCAGTTCTTTGAATGCCGGCGTCCGCTTTGACTCGGAAGAGATCATCGGTGTGCTGCTGAACGCGACGTTCGATTACCGGACTCGCAACCATTCGAAACTGGCGTTCACCGGACGTGTCGGAGGAAAGATATCTTCTGCCCGGCTGGATTATTCGATCGAGCGGAATCCGTTGCGTAACCTTAATCTGGCTTACCAGTTTACCTACAATGACCTGGATATTTATAAGAAAGGGGATAAGACGTTCAACACCAGCTACACGCATCATCTGGCGGAGTTCGGGTATTCGGATATGAACTGGCTGAACTTTAAGTTCAAGGTCGGCCTTCGTTACGAATACTTCAACTATACTTCTTTCCTGTACACGGGGGATAATAACAACGAGTATGCGGTGAAGCCGGAAGGGTTCATCAGTTATTTTGCCTTGGCGCATCTGGAGACATTCGACCGCCGCTATTTCCCGACAAAAGGGGTTTCCCTAAAAGCTGACTATTCGTTCTATACGGATAACTTTGTCAGTTATAACGGTCATGCTCCCTTCTCGGCCGTAGGACTGAACTTTACGTCCGTCCTGCCGATCACTTCCCATCTGAGCGTGTTGCCGTCTCTATACGGGCGTGTGCTGATCGGTGGAAACCTGGCTTATCCTTTCCTGAATGCCGTAGGTGGTGAAGTGGAGGGGCGATATGTCCCGCAGCAATTACCTTTTGCCGGTATCAACCGCGTGGAGATATTCGACAATGCCCTGGCTGTGGCCCGGTTGCATTTCCGCCAGCGTATCGCCGGACGCAATTATATCTCATTGATCGGTAACTATGCCATCCACCATGACGACTTCCTTCATCTGTTTAGTGGCAAAAGCGTGTGGGGAGGCAGCATCGGGTATGCTTATAACAGTATTGCCGGGCCGCTGAGTGCCAATTTCAGCATGTCCAACCAGAATACAAATCTTCAGTTTTATTTGAATCTGGGATTTTCGTTCTGATTTTTATTATACATTTGCTGATAAGTTAATCAATCAAATACATAGGAATCATGAAGCTTACACGAATTACTGGGATGGCGATCGGCTTGTCCCTGCTGGTGGCCGGTGTACAGGCGCAGATCAGCCTACCGTCTGTTTTTACCGACCACATGGTTTTGCAACAAAAAAGTGATGTGCCCGTATGGGGCTGGGGAGTAGCAAGCGGTACGATCAAAGTGGTTGGCAGCTGGGCTCCCAAAGATACGGCGACTACGGTTGTCCGTTCGGATGGAACCTGGGAGACGACTTTAAAAACGACTGAGGCCGGAGGCCCTTATACTTTATCTATCTTGGGGAACGGGAGCCGTGAACTGAAAGATGTCATGCTGGGGGAAGTATGGCTTTGCAGCGGGCAGTCGAATATGGAATGGACACCCATGAGCAATATCGATAACCGCGACGAGGAGATTGCCGCCGCCAACCATCCGGATATCCGTTTCTTCCATATCCCTAAACGGGGAGCAATAACTCCACAGAATAATTGCGAAGCTTCCTGGGCTACCTGTACTCCGGATGTAATGAAGAATACCAGTGCGGTTGCCTATTTCTTCGGACGTAATCTGCAAAAAGACCTGAATGTCCCTATCGGCCTGATCGTTTCGGCCTGGGGCGGTACTCCGGCAGAGGTCTGGACGCCGGAAGAACGTGTGATAGAAAATCCGCAGATACGTGATGCCATGCCGGATAAAACGTATCCCTGGTGGCCGGTAGAACCGGGTGTATTATATAATCAGATGATCAATCCGATCGTGCCTTATAGTCTGGCCGGTGCCATCTGGTATCAGGGTGAGTCGAACCGTGATCATCCCGACTCGTACGGTATCCTGCTGAAAACGATGATCGAGAGCTGGCGGAAGAGTTTTAAGAAAGACTTCCCGTTCTACCTGGTGCAGATCGCCCCTCATACTTATAATTCAGGAGATAACGGAGCCGCTCTAGTTCGTGAGCATCAGGAATGGGTGTCCCGTACAGTCCCGGAAACCGGAATGGTTGTCGTATCGGACTGTGTGGCAGATATAAAGAACATCCATCCCACCAATAAGCAGAATGTCGGCTTACGTCTGGCAAACCTGGCTATGGGAAAGACGTACGGACAGCTTGCCTCCGGATACGAAAGTCCGGTATTCAACAGAATGACAGTTAATAAGAATAAGGCGGTTATCTCATTCCTGCATGCCGAAAACGGATTGGTCTGTAAGGATAAACAGATAGCCGGTTTCATGATTGCCGGTGAAGACGGTGTTTTTGAGCCGGGTAAAGCGCAAATCAAAGACAATACCGTTATCGTGACTTCTCCGCGTGTGAAGCAACCTGTTACGGTACGTTATTGTTTTGATGATGCAACCGTCGGAAACCTCTTCAATAAAGAAGGTTTGCCGGTAGCTCCTTTCCGTACGGACAGAAACTGGAATAACGAATGATATTATTACGTATCTTTGCCTGTAAAACAAACGGATATTTATGAATGCAGAGATTATACAATTCCTGAAGGAATTAAGCCAGAACAATAACCGGGAGTGGTTTCAGGCAAACAAAGACCGCTACGACGTATTGCATAAAGGGTTTATTGACGAGGTTCAGCAAATCATCAACCGGATAGCGTTGTTCGATCCGCAGGTAGCAGGTCTGGAATCGAAAGACTGCCAGTTCCGTATTTACCGGGACTTGCGTTTCTCACCGGATAAGACGCCTTATAAAATTCATTTTGCGGCTTATATGGCGCAGGGTGGACGAGCCAGTGAGCGGGGCGGATATTATATCCATCTTGAACCGGGTGCCTGTATGTTATCCGGTGGTGTGTGGTGTCCTCCTCCCAAACTGCTGAAAATGCTTCGTCAGGATATTTACGATCATATCGACGAGTTTGTCGGTATTATCGAAAAGCCCTCTTTTAAGGAAGCGTTTCCGGTGATGGAAGGGGAAGTGCTGAAGCGTATGCCGGCCGGTTATCCAACCGATTTCAAGTATGATGAGATCCTGAGACATAAGGATTTCTGTTTTGCCGTCAACTTGCCGGACGAGTTCTTTATGGCGGATGACTGGATGGAGCAGTCTTTGAAACGGTTTGAAGAGCTGTTGCCGTTCAATAACTTCCTGAACTATACGGTAGATGAGTTCCTGGGACGGGTATAAAATAGTAAAAGGCTTTAGTCCAACCAAAGAGTTCGACTAAAGCCTTTAAAAAACTGAAACCTTACCTTAAATAATACCTTCTTTGTACTTTTTATTTTTATCAATCAGTTCATTAATCTTAGCAACAGAAGCGGTAGATCGCAGTCCGTCTTCTGGTGTATTCATACAGTAATCCACCAGTACATCTATGGTAGAGACTGCAACATGCATCCGGGTGTCGCTGGATGCATAATATATAAATATCTTTCCATCTTCATCGGCAATCCATCCGTTGGAAAATAGCACATTCGACACGTCTCCTGTCCGTTCTTCCCCCACAGGGGCGAGGAAGTAGCCGCCGGGCTGTGCGATGACCTTTGTAGGATCTTCGAGGGCTGTCATATACAGATAGAGTACATAACGAAGTCCGGCGGCACATGCTCTGACTCCATGAGCCAGATGCAACCAGCCTTGCGGCGTTTTGATCGGATGAGGCCCTTCTCCATTCTTTACTTCCTTGATTGTATGATAGTAGCGTTTATCTATTATTTGTTCCGTGATGACTTCCGCATGTGTAATATCATTGATGAGCGACCAGCCAATACCGCCGCCGCTACCGGCATCGATAAAGCCGTCCTGCGGACGGGTGTACAATGCATATTTCCCATTCACGAATTCCGGATGCAGCACGACATTGCGCTGCTGGCTTTTTGATTTCAGATCGGGTAACCTTTCCCAGTTGATCAAATCTTTGGTACGGACAATCCCTGCTTTGGCTACCGCCGAGGACAGATCACCCGGTTTGGCAACCGGATCATGCCGCTCGCTACAAAAGATACCGTATATCCACCCGTCTTCATGTGCCGTCAGGCGCATATCGTACACATTAGTTTCTTCCGGGTCGATGTCCGGCAGATTGACCGGACGTTCCCAAAACCGAAAGTTATCCACCCCGTTCGGACTCTCGGCGATGGCGAAGAACGATTTGCGGTCGAATCCCTCCACTCGTACCATCAGCAGGTATTTGCCGTTCCATTTGATGGCGCCGGAGTTCATACAGGCATTCACTCCGATCCGTTCTAGGCAGTACGGGTTGCTTGCCGGGTTGAGGTCGTAACGCCATTCGAGCGGCACATGTGCTGCTGTTACGACAGGGTTCTTATAACGTGTAGCGATGCTGCGGGGAGCATCCAGAGGGGCATTCTCTGCCGATAGAAGTATTTCATGTTGTATCTGCAACTTTTCGATCGTATCTGAGAAACTGATTTCCATTATCGTATTGTTCTTTATTTATCTATGTATATTGTTAATCACTGTTCAGCATTCCGTTTTTAGAGGTTTTCCGGATAGAGGGAGATGCGGTTTACCCGATGGAATACTAAATAATCCGGTCGGGAAATATGCACTTCATATACAACTTCCTTGGTCTTATAATCTATCTCTATTATTTTTCCTCCAGCCCCATTCACATTGGGAGTGCCGACTCCCGGACCAAATAATATATGATTCGTTTGTGGAAGATATTGCACAGAAGAAAGTGCTACAGAATAACATCTGCGTCCCTGTTCTTTATGTCCGTATTCCCATATCTGTCGTACGGTCTTGTTTTTCTCATTAATCTCAAACTCAACAGCACGACTATATCCGACTTGACTATGAAGGTCTATCTCTTCATGACGACGATGATACCCGTTGTCGAAGATGAGTATGTGTCCGTTGTCAAGTATGACCGGACAATGTGCTCCCCACACCCAGTCGAAATCTTCATGGTATGTTTTTCCATCCAGCACTTCCTTGTCCGTAATTGAAGCCCCGTTGGTATCCAAAGGCGTTAACAATGAATTTCTGTTTTTTTCTGCTCCACGATGTGGCGTGAGAAACCATACCAATTGATTAGCACGCGTTAGTTTCACTAATCCTTGGTAGCGGTTGGAAACCAGTATGCAATCATCATCTTGTGAGTATGCAACAGCGTTGGAATGTGCCCAGTTATGCTGGAAATCGTCCATATCTTGTATGCTTAACAACGCATTCCGGTTCGGATCCATGCTTTTTTTCAAGTCCCATTCGGTTACAATGTCGCCTGTTTCACGGTTTACTTCTATCACATAATCGAAACGGGTGTAAGTCCCTTGTGAATTTGTGCTTCCGGCTTTAGTGACAGTCGCTAGAAGATTTCCATTAGGCATTTCTATCACATCATGGTGGAACGTGTAACCTCTCGAAGCAATATCCCACTCTTTCACAAGATTGCCAACCATATCAAACTCGAATAAGTTCCCTTTCCGGGCATCACCACCCAGAAAGTTGCCGTCCTCCAAACGCTTGAATCCGCAATGAGCCGTGATATTCAATTTCGGATGATTACGTAACCAAAGGTACCAGCGTACCTCCCCGTCGCTGTCCAGCATATAGGCACGATGGGCATCATATTCCCCCCCCCCCTGATCATTCACAATAGTGACACCAGGCTCCATCTTGTCCGGTTTACTTATGACCGTTTGTCTGGCGGAAAAGAAATCGGGTACCAAATCTTCGGGAGTAGTCGTTTCGACTTCTATCGTTTCCGTCAGTAGGACTTTTCCTTCCTTATTGACAAAAGAAACATCGACTGTATTCTTTGAGTCACGGTACAAACCATGTATATATTCCTGATGATTATATCCGAATTTGGAAAAAAGGTGCGACAAATCGCCATGCGAGCCATGTTTACCTTTTACACAGACTTTTAATCTCCCTTCTACCGGAAAGGGAACAGTAAGCTGCATACTGCAAGGGGCGTATCCCGTAGGATTCACTTTTATGTTTTCCTTAGACAAGTTTAATGAATTGCCTAAAGTCGGTATGATAATTGTTGTGCCATCTACGTCTGTCAGCGTAGTCCGCCAAGCGGTTGCTTCCGTATTTATGGATGCAATGGATTTTGTAGGTATGAATACCGTATCTCCATCAAAAAAGAAACAGGTGTTTTCTGTTTCCTGCTTCACTTTCAGGAGCAGCTTGTTCTGTTGGATACAAGCATCCATTTGAATATATGTTTCATTGTATTCTTGTTCCTCCTCTTCTTCACAAGAACAGATCAAACCTCCACAGAGTATTACCATCCAAAAGGATAAGTAGCTTCCCGTTTTATTCATATCGGTAGTGTTTTAGGAAAGGAATCCTATCCTCCGCAAACAAAGTACACGTGGACAGGATTCCTTTATTTCAGTTTATTTCCACAACGGATTCTGTTCTATTTTCGGATTATTGTTCCTCTCTCCCTCGCTGATAGGATAGTAGAAATATTTCTCTGCAAAGTTTTCACCGCCTACCTTGCCACAGTCAATGAAATGCTGCTTGATTTCGGCTGCTGTATAATAACGTTTCAACTGATAGAAACGATGCCCTTCCATACAGAATTCCAGGAAATTCTGATGTTCTATCTCTTTCATTACAGCATCTTGTGACATTGCACTAAAATCCTTAGGAGCCAATCCGGCACGATTACGTATACGCTGTAAGTCGGCATTGGCACCGGCAAGGTCATTGGTCATGGCGCAGGCTTCTGCGTGAAGCAACAATACTTCAGCAAAACGGAATACACGCAAACTGTTGCTACGGTTAGACGGAGTATACATGGCATCATTGTCACCGCCAAAGAAGTTGGTGTATTTCTTTCCCAATGCCAGGAACTGAACGCCATTATCCGCTTTCGGATTCGTCATGTAAGAATGTTCCGGATCCCTGTTTAACTTACCTTTGCTCGGAGTTTCCCATAATTCGGCAAAGGTCTTGTCATAAGGATTGTCATAAGGCTTGTTGTCTCCCACTTCATTCTGGTTAAAGTAGAAAGTTGCATACATACGCTTATCGAATTTGCTATCCGATCCTTCAGGACGAGGTTCTTTGATAAATTCGCGTAATGCTTCTGAGGCCGGAGCCATCTTAAACCAAGCTCCCGTTCCTTCCGGACCTAAATAGGTAGGAAGATTCATACCCATACTGGCATTAGCATCGTCGCCGCCCCATGTACCTGTACCGCCTAATTCATTCACATAATCAATCTCGTAAACCGATTCTTTATTGAATTTGTTGTCTTTGTGGAAGTTTTCCAATGGATCCTCTACCAAATCATAATTATAAGGAGACTGTAACAATTGTCCCAATACCTCCTTCGCTTCGGCATATTTTTTCTGGAACACATATGTCTTGCCCAGATAGGCCAATGCCATACCTTTGCTGATGCGCTGTCTTTCGGATGCTGCGCGTTCTACCGGCAAATATTTGGCTGCCTCGATAAAGTCATCTTCCACCTGTTTCCATACAGTTTCTTCCGGAGAGGAGGCAATGTAGGTGTCTTCCGGATTGACTACCGGTTCCAAATGCAATGGTACAGCCCCATAATTGCTTGCTAAAAGGAAATAATACATACCGCGCATACCGTATGCCTCTGACAGGTATTGTTGTTTCAATTCGGGCTTTTCCCATTCAATCTCTCCCGACTGCAAATTGCTGATAACCATGTTAGCACGCTGTATCCCTTTGTACAAATCACCCCAGATACCCGGATCCATATTGGCTGTATTGGTAAAAGTGGAATAGAACTTGATATCTCCGTCTTCGTTGGGGATAAGAAACACATCATCGCCACGGCTAGTCATGGTAAGATAATGAGTATGTGCACCATAATAACCTTCTGACTGGTTCCTGATAGGGGCATATATGGTACATAGTGCCTGGTCCACATTTTGGGGATAATCCCAAAAACCTTCATCTGTAGGAGTGTTGGGATTTGTTTTGGATAGGAAGTCCGCTTCATTACATGCAGAGAATGATAATGCAAGTAAAGAAGCCAGAGTCAAGTTTAATATATTCTTTTTCATGTTTATTTACTTTAAAAGATTAGAAATCAAGTTGTATACCGAAAGATATAGTACGTGCCAACGGATAACGTCCGTGGTCGCAACCGCTGGTCATGATACCTTCGCCACCACCATTTGTAGCGTCATTAGCTCCTAGGTCAGGTGAATATCCCTTGTAACCGGTAATGGTAAAGAGATTGTCCATTGTGGTATAGAAACGGAGTTTATTCACATTGATTTTCTGTGTCAATGCGCTTGGTAATGTATAGCCGAATTCCAAAGTCTTCAAGCGGAAGAAGTCTCCATTTTCCAGCCAACGATCGGTCCAGCGAGTGTAGTTCATCTCATCTTTTTTAGCGTATCGAGGCATATCCGTATTCGTATTCTGGGGAGTCCATGAATCGAGTACTCTTACCGAATAGTTGTTGAGTTCGTTAGTAGACTCCATGCGGGCACGGGTATAATTGTAAATCTTTTGGCCGAAAGAACCATCGAAGAAGAGATTCAAATCAAAACCTTTCCACATACCTCCCATATTAAGGCCCAAATTGAACTTTGGGAAAGGTGAACCGCAATATTGACGGTCGCCATCTGAAATCTTTCCGTCGTTGTTGATATCTATGAAACGTATATCTCCCGGTTCGGCATCCGGTTGAAGCACAGTGCCATTGTTGTCTTTATGTGCTAATACTTCGTCTTGGCTTTGGAATAATCCGTCTGTTTTCGTTAACCAAAAACCGCCAATGGGATAACCAACCTTTGCCCGAGTGATAATTCCTTCTCCTTGCGGATTATAACCTCCATACTCTTGTACTTGGCCAATGGTGATTTCTTTTAGTTCGTTGGTTTGAGTAGAAGCGTTCACGCCTACGAAATAGTACAAATCACCTATCGTGTTGCGATGAGTTACCGCTATTTCAAAACCTTTGTTCTCCACAGTACCGGCATTCATGGTTGGAGAGCCTTTCAAACCGGCATTACCAGCCATGTTGATAGACAGCAAAATATCTTCTGAACGCTTCACATAGTAGTCGGCAGTCAAAGTTAATCTGTCGTTGAAGAATCCTAAATCCGTACCAATATCCCAAGTTTTGGATTTTTCCCAAGTCAAATTCTGTGGAGATACCCAGCTTGCATTGGTAATGGCACCTTGCCAAGACTTGTCTCCTATAATATAGTTCATACCTGTTACCAAGCCTGCTTGAGTCCTGTAGTTGCCGATTTCCTGATTACCCAATACACCATAGCTGGCTCGTATTTTAAAGTTGTTCATCGTTTCTTTCCAATCCTCAAAGAAGTTTTCCCTGGCTATGTTCCATGCTGCAGAAGCAGAAGGGAACCATCCGTAGCGATGTCCGTCAGCAAAACGGGAAGAACCATCACGACGTACAGAGGCAGACACCATATAACGACCTGCATAGCTATACATTGCGCGTCCGAACAATGAGACCAATGAATTGGACTGCTTGCTTCCCGAGTTAGTCATACTGGAATTAGGAGCAGCATCAAGGGTATGGGGAGCTCCCGGTGCAAAACCTTCGCGGTATGCAGAAACAGAACGTGAATTGAAATCCTGTGCAGAATAACCAACCATTGCAGAAAGGTCATGTTGTCCAAATGTACGGTCATAGTGCAGTGTATGTTCCAACAACCAGGAATCAGATTTGTAGGTGTTTTCATTCAATTTGGAATTACCGCTACTTCCCAAGTCACCCCAGTTATAACTACCATTCCACTTTGAATCGCTATATTCACTACGGTTGATACCTGCATTTATTTTATACTTCAAGCCTTTGAGGAATAGATCTACTTCTGCCCAGGCATTGATCAAAAGGTCTGAACCGTGACGCTCAAAGTCGTTGACATAAAGATAACCCAACGGGTTGGAAAGGTTCTTGAATCCACTGTTCGTGATGCCACCAAATCCATCTACCTTGTTATTAGGATCATATACAGGAATGATCGGGTTTTGCCGCAACGCATCCGTAATGGTAAAGTCGTCATAATCCTTATTGTAGAACTTCGCCATTATCGAGGATCCCATACGCAGATGATTATTCAAGAAAGAAAATGTATTTTTGGCATGCAAGGTGAAGGCTTCGTAACCTGTGGTACGCAATACACCTTTTTGGTTCAGATAACCTCCAGCCAGACTATAAGTCGAATTTTCAGCACCGCCGTTCACTGCAAGGGAAGCCTTGGTTACAGGAGCAGTATGGAACACTTCATCTTGCCAGTTTGTCCCTGCTCCGCCTTTCCAGTTCTTTACTGCTTCGGGTTCACCACCCGGAGAATAATAGTTATCCTTCATGAATCCAATCCACTGGTCGGCATTCATGACATCCAGTTTCTTGGTAACAGTTTGAAAACCTGTATACACGTTGGCGGAAATCTTAGCTTTGGAATTTTTGAGGCCTCCTTTGGTTGTTATCAGCACTACGCCGTTGGCTGCACGTGAACCGTAGATGGCTGCCGCTGAAGCATCCTTCAATACTTCTATGGATTGAATAACGGAGGGGTCGACCATATTGATGTCACCATATACACCGTCGATCACGACTAAAGGTTCGTTTGTGTTATTTACAGACCCTACGCCACGAATGTTGATGTTCATGCCAGAACCCGGCTGACCACCCACATTGGAGATATTAACACCTGCAATTTTCCCTTGCAAAGCGCTGGAAGCGCTGCGTGCTACATCGGCCATCAAATCCTTGTTGGATACGGAAGCTACTGCACCTGTCAAGTTACTTTTCTTTACTGTACCGTAACCGATTACTACAACTTCATCCAATAATTCGCCATCAGCCATTGTGATGTTGATTACATTCTTGTTACCAACAGTGATAGATGACTGTTGCATACCTACGTAAGAAAATTCCAGGACCTGTCCTGGATTGACATTGATGGTGTAATTTCCATCAATGTCAGTTGTTGTACCTATTGTGGTTCCTTTTACAACAACTGTTGCTCCGATAACGGGATTATTCTCCGCATCTTTTACCGTACCCTTCACGGTAATTGCCTGTTGCGCCCATCCGGAGAGAGCGAAGGCTCCTAGTAATAGAGAAAAAGCTAGTTTTCTGTTCATGATAATATAGTTAAATAATAATTGTTAAGTTAGATTTACCACCATTCTGGAATATAACCGGTATCGGAAGGATTTGGGTCTACACCATCAATTGCAATAACTTTCTTTGTTAAAACAATATCAAGATTATCTCCTGTAACATGAGCTTTGATCGTTTGTTCTCCAAGTGCTTTTTCACGAACTACGACAATGTACTGTAACATATTTGTAACTTGATGGAGATCATCCAAATCCCATTCTACACGAACGTTTGCTGGTTTGTCTCCCATGATAGTATATCTTCTACCTATTTGATTATAAATATCATCTCTACCATAGATATAATAACCAGATTTGTTTTGTTCATTTACAGACTGATTTGTTTTGTTTGGGTTTTCAGCATAAACGTTGATTCCAGTTAATAATAAAAGAGAAATTACGAATACAATTTTGAAAGTCTTCATAATATTATGTTTTAAATTCATTGTAAGATATTTATTGCGTTTTATGTATAGAGCTCACAATAAGCTTACTTTCTTTGATTTAGTGAAAGTAAACTTATTGTATTGCTGTGATTACTTCTTAATAATCTTGGCAGTTTCAACCCCTGTCGTTTTTTCTACCTGAATGTAGTAGATACCATTTTTGCAATTAGAGAGGTCGAAGTTGGTTTCAGTGCAGTTGTTACCGTATGATTGTGACTTAACCAAATCTCCCATTGTTCCGATAACTCGGATTAATTTAATAGCTACATTATCTGTTGACTTAACAGTAACATTAGACGCATCATAGTATGAAACAGCAATAGAAGACTCTTTTTCTGCTATTTTAGACTTCTGTCCATTCGTAACGCAATAAGAACCTGTGAAGATTTGTAAGACTGGAGTATTGTTTACATATTTAAAATAGAAATCTAAATATGTATAATCGTCAGAGGTCTTTTTTGTATGGTAAGGCCAATTAGCTGGTATTTTGATAATAACCATGCTGTAATCATGAGCTCGTAACGTTAATGAAGTTAATTTCTCCCCTCCTCCATTATATACTATAGGAGTGTATGGTGAATCTCCATTAGTGAAAGCGACTAATATTTTTGTCGGATCCAGCGTAATAACGTTACTTGTTGTATTCCAAATTTCTCCTGATACATATATATCACCAGTTGTTGTTACAAAACTATTTCTTGATTCTAATGTGTGCGAGGTTAAAAGATTACCTCCTCCATTACCTAGATCACTAATACGATATAAATCTAATCTTATATCACCTTGGGAAAGACCTTGTTCTGGTTTTGGGTTTGGATCGGGAGATACTGGTTTAACAGCCTCAATACTTTTACTTACATAAGTACCATTACTTAAGCGAGCTGATAAAGTATAATAACCTTCAGCAGTTTTCCTTCCTAGCTCAATAGTAGTATTCGTAAAATTAATCCGATAAAAATCCGATGGATAATCCCAAGTTGCCGTTAGCCCTGAAGGTAAACTGCTACCATCTGTAGTAACGATACTGTATACTGCATTAGTTGTTAATTCACTCGGCCCGTCAATCTTATAACTAACGGCTTTTGCCTGATTTGTAGCTTTAGTTCGAACAACAGAAGTGGTTATATTATAAGTTTCATTAAAGAAATGTATCGGGTTACTAATTGTATAAATGAAATACAAACCCAAAGTATTGTTTTTAATATGCCAATCCCAATTAGTCGGTATTTTAAATATAACATCTGTATAATCATGTCCCCAAACACTTATAGTGGTAAGATTTCCTCCTCCTCCAGAATAGACTTGAGAAGTGTATGGTGATTCACCATAACCAAATGCAATCTTAAATTTAGAAGCATCCATTTCAATTATGCTTCCTGTATTATTTCTAAATCTACCAGATACATATATGTCTCCGTTCGTTGTGAAAATTTTGCCGGAAGGAGATACATATTCATTTATCGGGTCAAAAGATCCTGTCGAAGTGCTGATTCCTCTTATTTCTAACGAAATGTCATTTACTGTAAATGCATTTGCACTTACCGTTGCAAGTAAAGCAACTAGCATCCATACTGTTTGTGTAAAAAACTTTTTCATGATCTTATAAATTTAAAGTTATTCAACGTTTCCTGTAAATGTTACAACACTCTTAGCCGGGAGCGTAACTACATATGTATTATTTACCGGTTGTATTGTATCAAGAGTTGCCCATTTGTGTGTGGCGTCAGTCAGATGGCCTACTATCGGACCGGTAGTTTGAGTATTGTTGATCAGTAGATCTAGAGTCTTTTCTGTGTCATTGGTATTGATGGCAACCGCAGTGAATGAATTACCGTTTTTGTAGCCAGATACCATATATCCCTGATCCGTATTATATTCGGCTGATATGCGTCTACTGCCTACGGGTATGTAGCGTGTAAAGTTTCCGAATGTCTCATAACGTTTACCTGTTTCGTAGTCCGTACGGTTCTTGGCGATATAGATCAGCCCTTCGTTTGTTCCGCTGTCAGGCAACGCTCCTGCCCACCAAATAATCGAACTTACATTGGCTTCACAAAGATAACGGTGGAATTTAACTGCCCAGTTAAGCCCATCTTCTATGGAAGTACTGTATGAGTTATGCGGGTCGCTGATCTCTGTCAACCATACCGGAACGTTTTTCGATTCAGCTTTGGTAAACGGTTCGATAGCCGGATCTTTTTTCGTTACCGGGTCTACATAGCCATGTCCTGCTGCGATGATCGGGTAGTTGGTAATACGAGTATTGAGATTTAGAATATCACGTACATAGTTTTTACTACCCATGATAAAACCTAAAATACCTGTCCATTGTGCATTTTCTCCAAAGATAATCTTCACATCCGGTTGCTTGCTGGCGAATGTAGGCCCCATGTTGTTGACGATGAAACGTCCCAGGGTAGTTGTTCCCGGTAACCAGAGACAAGAACTCCAAGAGGCTGCATATTCCGGCTCATTGGCTGGTGATATGGCATAAGGCTTTAAACCTACTGAACCGTAAGCATCACAAAAAGCAGATAGATAATCGGCATATTCTTGATAGTAAGCAGATTTTAAATTCCCTTTCGAATCGCTGCCGTTACTTTTCATATACGCAGGCGGACTCCAGACGGAGTAAACGAATTTATCGACATCATATAATGCTTTGACACGTTGGTTGATCCATAGCTGACCTTTGCGTTGGGCCATTTCTTCGGCTGTTTCATTTCCATCGGCACTGTAGTCGATATCGAAAAATGGGTCGTCGAGCGGCATATCGATTTCTTCATCTAAATAGAAAGAGGTATCTCCTTCCTTTTTCCAATAATGAGAATAGACTTCACCTCTTAAGATATTCAGGTGCAATCCATCTTTTCCGAACATCAGGTCTAATACTGTATCACGTTTTCGGTGTGCATACAGATAATCAGCCCATCCGGCTTGTGCCACCCCGAAACCATCGATATTTTGTTCTTCTTTATCCCAATGAAGTACTACATCAGTATTTGCAACGGCTTTTGTCGCAATGGAACTACCAGCTTTCTGGTCTGCAAATTCGTTGTCTGTGCAAGATCCTAACAGGAACAAACAAGCGAATAATCCTAAGGTTAAATTTCGACGTGTTTTCATAATGAATGGCATTAATGTTAATCTTCATTGCAAATGTAGAGATTGGAAGAATCCTGGAAGTGTCTTATTCAGTCAAATTATTGCGCGTTTCTGTCAATTTTATTAAATCAAAACTCTTGCAACTGTCTTTAAATTGCATAAATTAACAGTATGACTGTCTGATAGGCGTTAGGTTAACAAATAAAAACCGAATATATGTGAATATTTGTAGGCGATGATTGCTGAGGCTTATTGTACTTAAATTATTGTTTTCCAATTGCTTTAGAGGTGTGGAAGTGCACTGTGAAGTCAAAAGTGATTGCTCTATTCGGTCAACGGAATAAGGGAGGTTCTTTTTTTCTAATTCGGATTTGAAAATATAGTGGGGGGAATAATGGGAGGAATGGTTTAATGAAGGGTAAAATCTTCTATGGTCAAAATGATATAACTATACTATGTAATCGAATTTACTATACGTACTAAATAGAATTACTACGGCGACTAATCAACGGTTGATAACCGTCAGCCGTATGGTTGATGATCGTCGGCCGATTGGCTGATAATTGTAAACCATACGGCCGATAATTATCAGCCGCTGATTTGTTCAGACGATAACTCGCATACGTTGGTAATTCTCGCGGTACTCCTGCGGGGTAACGCCCTTGAATTTCTTAAATACTTTGTAAAAATAAGACTGACTGACAAAACCACACCGGGAAGCGATGTCCATGATACATTCCTTTTCATTGTTGTTCAGTTCGCGGACAACAGAATTGATACGATATTCCTGTAAAAAGTCTGTGAAATTATGGTTCGTATTCTTTTTAAGGAAGCGGGAAAGTGTGGAAAGACTCATTCCCATATATTGGGCCAGTTCGTCTATCGTGATCGGTTCAGCCAGGTTTTTGCTGATATAATCGAGTATCTTTTTCATTTGATAGTCAGTCTCCGTATATTGCGGAGAAGCGTTTTTGGATAAAACGCGCACATCTTCCGACAGGGAGAGCTCATGTAGCAGAATAAAGAACTTCATGACCGAATAGAACCCTTTTTCAGTAGAGATCATTCGCATAATAGGAAGCACACGGTTGATATCGGCCTGGCCGAATACCAATCCATGTTCTGCTTTTGCCATCATTTTCATGACAGAATCGAACTGGTTCTTCTGGAAAGCCGGGTTAGAAAACAGGGACGGATGAAACTGGATGGTGATTTCATGAATATCGTTCGACCGGCAGTTACCGTTCATCCAGGCATGTTTCAATTCAGTGCTGGTGATCAGTACAAGGTCTTTTTCGCCGATAGTTTCTTCCGAGTCGCCGACAATACGCTGGGCACCGCTAGCATTTTCTACAAAGTTAAGTTCCCAAACATTGTGGACATGTATTGGGAAAGTGAAAGAAGATTTTGTGCGTTCGAATAGTATGAAACTGTCCTTAATGGATAGAGGCGACTTTTCTCTGAAAACTTCTGTTATCATGGCATTCATATTAAAACTAGTGTGTATGGGCAAAGATAGCAGATTGAACCTTAATTTGTACGATGAATTTTAAAAAATATTATGATAAATCATCAGCCGGATTGTATGGAAAGGTAAAAGGTTCGAAATTTCAACTCGTTTCGAACCTTTTACAATATGATCAGGACAATGCAGCGATACCTGTTCCGATCAGGTTGGCATTGTTCATTTTGTTGATATGAACTTCTACGTCTCCCAGTCCGAATTCATCCAGAAGCTCCTGCAATTTCTCCATTACGAGAATGTTATAGTCTTTGTCATTCCTGTTTTGACTCCAGAAAAGACTGCCTTCAGCTACCAGGCAAATCTTTTTGGTCTCTTTATTATAGGAAACAAGTAGTCGGATAAGACCGGCAAGCGATGCGGCTACCAGCTGTGCCGAGCGGTTGTAGATCCAGTGGGCTACCTGTACATATTTTTCTTTATGGATATCCGGATAGTTCATAATGGTAGTCAGTTTCTGCGCATCGAACTTTTCTTCGAATTCATCCAGCGGGAAGGTCGCTTTAAGTATGTCGCCCAGATACATGCCGGAAACAGCTTTCTCAAAACGCTGGTATCCACGGGTATTGGTGCAGGCATCTACCGTATCGTCGACAGTGGTCAGGAAAGGCGGATTAAAATCACCGGATTCCAGATTGACAGGGATCAGTCCTTGGACTTGGCAGGAGGGAGGAAGTTTTGTTATTTTCTCCGCAGGGATAAAAGTGGCCATATTCGTTCCGGTTCCGACAATCAGTCCTATATAGGCATCATAACCGCTGTTGGTCAGTCCGGCGAACAGGCTGGCTACGGTATCGTTGAGTACCTTTATACCAGTGAATTTGATGTCGTTCCTTTCATTCAGATAGTCGAGCAAAGGTTTTCCGACAGGTTCTCCGATCATATCCTTTATTTCAACACCCTTCGTCCAGTGCAATAACCGGGCGTCGCCATCGGGAAGGGATTCGGCTGCATAGGAGAAACAGTAACCGATCGGCATTTCTTCGTCCCGTTTGATCTCTCCGATCGGATCGGCCAGTTCCTTAAACAACTCCTCACGGGTGAAACCGGGTGTTTTCATAACGGACAGATCCTTTTTCCATCCGTTATCAGGGTGAATAGTTGCTTTGTCGTCTGCAAAATTGACTGTTGCCACCCTGTAATTGGTGCCGCCCAGGTCGAGAACCAAAGCCTTTCCGTTGATACCTTTACTCCTGGGAGTAATAAATGTTGGCAGACATTGTATTTCTGCATTGTCTTTTGCCAGACCTTCTTCTACTTTCTTCTGTAACGTAAGGGCAATTTCCTTCAATTGCTCCTGTTCTAGTTTAAAAATATTTCTCTCCATGATATACCGATTTAATTAGGATGCTAAGATCCTTCCTTTATTTGTAAATAACAAATTGCAGGGGGTATTTAGTTTTAAAAAATGTAGATGATGATGAAAAAACTCTTTGTGTCAATTCGTAAGTGGCGCGACTGTTTTTATTGTTTTTTTAAGAGGCGTCAGGCATAAAAGGACTTTGTTTGGCATTAATAGACCTGATTTCTTATAAATTGTAAGTTGGTGTTCGATTCGTTCTAATTTGATATTGGTTTAAAATGGTTAAATATGCTATTTTGACTATCAAATTGTCAAATAATATTTGGTTGATACCGGAAAACTGTGTTCATTTGCACGCAATTTGAAAGTAAATCTTATAAGTAATATATTTTATGAAAGCTTCATTATTGAGAAAAGAAATTTTGACACTGGTTGTCTTGTTCGTATGTAGTTTGGCAATGAATGCAGCCTCTCCGAGAAACTATCTTTATGATACAAAGGAGGAGAATGGTAAGATCGTATCGAAAGTTATCTTCCTGCAGGAAGAAGGACTTTTAAACAAGCAGGTGAAATATGAATTCACCTATAATGATAACGGCAAAGTCGCTGAAAAGAAAGCGTACCGCTGGAATCAGTCAAAAGAAACCTGGGATCCTTATTATCTGATTTCTTATCAGTATAACGAGGCAAAGGGAGAAATAAATTCCGTATACGGAATGTGGAACAAAAAGAAAAAAGATTTTAGTTTGAATACACAAGAAATGGTTGTACCAGCAACCAGTTATGAGGAAATATTCTCATAATACCTATTTTAAAACATTTCATAGACACACACACACGAAAGTGGCGCGAATAACAAAAGACGTGAGTCCCTGTTATTAGCGCCACTTTTACTATTTAAAAGATTATCTGTCGATCAGATAATCTTTTCTATTTCTGCTAAGTTCTTTGCTACATCCTCATCGGTAACTTCGTAGTTGCCCAGGTCGCCAGCCAGATACTGGTCGTAGGCGGCCATATCGATCAGTCCGTGGCCGGACAGGTTGAACAGGATGGTACGTTGCTTGCCTTCTTCTTTTGCTTGCAGCGCTTCGTTGATGGCAACGGCGATGGCGTGAGAAGATTCCGGAGCCGGGATAATACCTTCTGCCTGTGCAAACATAGTAGCTGCCTGGAATGTATCCAGTTGTTTTACGTCTGCGGCATTCATCAAACCGTCTTTCATCAGCTGGCTGACGATAGAACCGGCACCGTGGTAACGCAGGCCGCCGGCATGAATATTGGCGGGAGCGAAATTATGTCCTAACGTGAACATCGGGATCAGCGGGGTATAACCGGCTTCATCGCCGAAGTCGTACTGGAACTGTCCGCGTGTCAGCTTCGGGCAGGAAGCCGGTTCGGCAGCAACGATACGTATCTCTTTTCCTTCTGTCAGCTTATGACGCAGGAAGGGGAATGTAATACCTGAGAAGTTTGAACCGCCACCGAAGCAACCGATCACAACATCGGGATATTCGCCGGCCATTTCCATCTGCTTTTCAGCTTCGAGGCCGATCACGGTCTGGTGGAGCATGACATGGTTCAATACACTACCTAAAGTATATTTACAGTTCGGTGTCTGCATTGCCAGTTCAACAGCTTCCGAGATCGCTGTACCCAGGCTCCCCTGATAATTAGGATGGTCTGTCAGGATCTTGCGTCCTGCTTTTGTGCTCATACTCGGAGAAGCGATCACCTGTGCACCGAATGTCTGCATGATCGAACGGCGGTAAGGCTTCTGATGATAGCTGACCTTTACCATATAAACGGCCAGTTCCAGCCCGAATGCCTTGGCTGCATAAGAAAGGGCTGCACCCCATTGTCCGGCACCTGTTTCGGTCGTGATATTGGTTGTGCCTTCCTGTTTGCAATAGTAAGCCTGTGCGAGAGCCGAGTTCAGTTTATGAGAACCGATCGGGCTGACACTTTCATTTTTGAAATAGATATGAGCCGGAGTATCCAGCATCTTTTCCAGGCCATAAGCACGAACCAGCGGAGTAGGACGCCATACCTTATATAGTTCACGTACTTCTTCCGGAATTTCGATCCATGCATCCGTGGTGTTCATTTCCTGATGGGATACCCCTTTGGAAAATAAAGGATACAGGTCTTCTTCCTTCAACGGTTGCTTTGTCTGCGGATTTAACATAGGGCGTGGTTTGTTCTTCATGTCAGCCACAATGTTGTACCAGGCTGTAGGTATGTCTTTCTCCTCTAGTAAAAACTTTTTCGTACTCATAATTCTTTATGTAGTTTACATTATTAATCAAATTTGGCCTTTAAGGCTTACAACTTGGAAGCAAAGTAACAAATAATATTTCGTTCTTCAAATTGAATGAACAAAAATATATACCTTTGCGGCTTCAAACTAGACAAATAGGTAACAAACAACAACAATGAAAAAGCTAGCTCTGCTCTTGGTAAGTGCACTGACTTTGTTTTCCGCAACTGCCCAAAAGAAAAACTTTACTTACAAGTTTTATGGATTCGTACGTGGTGACCTGTTCTACAATACGCGTGCCAATATGGCTCCGGTAGACGGAAACTTTTACCTTTTCCCGCTGGATAAGAATCCGGATGAAGGCGGGAAAGATCTGAATGCGACCCCGAATGGTAGCTTCTATACTTTTACTTCCCGTTTAGGGATCAGTGTAACAGGGCCGAATGTGGGTACAGCCCGTACTTCGGCTTGTCTGGAAACCGACTTCGGCGGCTTTTCGGGAAGCACCACGATGCTTCGTATCCGCCAGGCCTGGGTGGCGCTCGATTGGGAGAAGAGTAATGTATTGATCGGTCACACCTGGCATCCACTGTTCGGTTCCGTTTTTCCGGATATGCTTAACCTGTCTACAGGGGCACCTTTTCAACCGTTTAACCGTAGTCCGCAACTCCGTTACCAATACAAGGCCGGTAAGGTGAAGCTGACGGCTTCTGCTATCTGGCAGCTGCAATACACGTCGAGCGGCCCGAAAGGAATGAGTGAAGATTATATTAAGAACAGTTGCGTACCGGAATTTTACGTGGGGGGCGATTATACTTCCGACAATGGCTGGTTGGCCGGAGCCGGTGTTCATTTGATTTCCCTGAAACCCCGTACGACCTCGGAGGTAGACGGTAAAACGTATAAAGTAAATGAGCGGATGACCACATATTCATACGAAGCTCACTTGAAATATACCGGCAGGAATTATACCTTTGCAGCCAAAAGCCTGATGGCATCCTGTCTGGATCAAACAGCCCTGATCGGTGGTTATGGTATCAGCTCGATCGATCCCCGGACAGGGGAACAGGAGTACACTCCTTTCCGTCATTCAACTACCTGGGCTAATTTTACTTACGGTACGAAATGGAAGACCGGGCTTTTTATGGGATATACCAAGAACCTGGGGACGGACGACGAACTGATTGCTTCGAAAACGGTCTATGGTATGGGATTGAATATCGATCAGTTGTTTACTGTGAATCTGAATTTATCATATAACCTGCCTCACTGGCAGATCGGACTTGAATATTCGCCGGCAACGGCCTGGTATGGTACGATCAACCAGAAGAGCGGGAAAGTGGGAGACACCCACGCCGTAACCAATCACCGGATACTGGGATTAGTTATGTATTATTTCTAAATTAAACGCTTTTGAATGAGAACGAAACTGAGCATGCTTTTACTGGCCGGACTGTTAGCGGTAACTACCGGTTATGCACAGAAGAAAAACTTTTCGTATAAGTTTTACGGACAGGTACGTGGTGATTTGTTTTATAACTCCCGGGCAAACTCCGAGATAGTAGACGGTTTGTTCCATCTCTATCCCAAAGATGTAGACTTGGATGCCGATGGCAACGACCTGAATGCTACGGCAAACGGTAGTTTCTACCTGCTTTATTCCCGGTTGGGGATAGATGCGGCAGGGCCGAATGTGGGGAAAGCGAAGACAACGGCCAAGCTGGAAGTTGACTTTCGTGGCTCGGGTAGTAACTTTGCGATGATCCGTGTGCGCCATGCTTATGTGAATCTCGATTGGGGCAAATCAGCCGTATTGATCGGCCAGACCTGGCATCCGCTGTTTGGCGATATTTTTCCGCAGATGCTGAACCTTTCTACCGGTGCTCCTTTCCAGGCGTTCAGCCGTAACCCGATGCTACGTTACCGCTATACGGATAGCGGGTGGAGCCTGACCGGAGCGGCTATCTGGCAGTTGCAGTATCTCTCTACCGGCCCCAACGGGAAAAGCGAGGAATATATAAAGAATAGTTGTGTGCCCGAATTTTATGGCGGCATCGATTATAAATATAAGAACTGGACGGCTGGTGTCGGGGTGGATGTCCTTTCGCTGGCTCCCCGGGTGAAGTCTGAATTTAACGATAAAGTATATAAGGTAAAGGAGCGCATTACTTCCGTTTCGGTGGAGGCGCACGCCCGCTATACGGATGATAACTGGAAGATCTCCGCCAAGACAATTATGGGAGAGAACCTGGCTCACCTCTGTATGTTGGGTGGTTACGGTGTCAGCAGTATCGACAAACGTACCGGCGAACAGGAATATACGCCTTACCGTCATTCAATGACCTGGCTGAATGTCGTATACGGAAAGAAATGGCAGCCCGGTCTGTTTGTCGGTTATCTGAAGAACCTCGGAGCCGGTAAAGATATTGTCGGAGCGACCTATGGTGTCGGCCTGGATGTGGATCAGGTGTTTACAACCAATCTGCAAATGTCGTATGTGTTACCTCACTGGAAACTGGGATTTGAATACAGCCCGTCATTGGCCTGGTATGGCGATAAAACACTGGCTGACGGACGTATCCGTGATACACACTCTGTAACGAATCACCGTATATTAGGTGTCTTAATCTATTCATTCTGATGAAAACACTGATAATCGGAGCCAACGGTTTCACGGGGAGACGGATTTTGCAGAATCTGTCCCGACGTGGAGGGTATGAACTGACAGGTTGCTCTTTGCACGGAGATATCGCTCCGGGAGATAATTACCGGTTTGTCCGGGCTGATATTAATGATCACGCCATGATTGCGCAATTGGTGGATGAAATCGGCCCGGAGGTTGTGATCAATGGTTCCGCTCTTTCTGTTCCCGATTATTGCGAACTGCATCATGAGGAAGCTTATGCAGCCAATGTGCTGGCTGTCGAAAATATAGCCCGCTGTTGCGAAAAACAGGGAAGCCGCTTTATCCACTTGTCTACCGATTTCGTATTTGACGGGAAGAAAACTACTTTGTATACTGAAGAAGATACGCCTGATCCGGTAAATTATTATGGTATCTCCAAATATCAGGGAGAGCAGGCGGTAGCAGCCAATTGCAGCAGTTATGCGAATGTCCGCGTAGTGGTTGTTTATGGCAAAGCCTTCCCCGGAC
The DNA here is from genome assembly GCF_000969845.1 of Parabacteroides sp. HGS0025. Classification (NCBI taxonomy): domain Bacteria; kingdom Pseudomonadati; phylum Bacteroidota; class Bacteroidia; order Bacteroidales; family Tannerellaceae; genus Parabacteroides; species Parabacteroides sp. HGS0025. The sequence goes on along the minus strand of NZ_KQ033903.1, from coordinate 564,993 downwards.
AGCATGGCAATATCCTGCAACTGGTGAAGAACCGTTTGCAGGCAGGGCAGGAGATACGGGTCGTTTCCGATCAGTACCGCACGCCGACCTGGGTCAATGATATTGCTGACGGAGTGGAAAAGCTGATGCATATATCCCAAAACGGTATCTGGCATATTTGCGGTGGCGAATGCCTTTCCATTGCAGATATAGCTTATCGCGTAGCGGATTATTTCAAGCTGGATCGCTCGCTGATCCTTCCGGTCACTACTGAAGAAATGAACGAAGCAACGCCACGTCCGCGGTTCAGTGGGCTGAGTGTCGAAAAAGCCCGTTGCGAATTAGGGTATAACCCGCATTCCCTGGAAGAAGGAATGGAAGAAATGAGATCGTAAATCATATATATAATAAGTAATATGAGTACAGAAAATAAGAACTCTCTGGAACTGAAGTACGGCTGTAACCCCAACCAGAAGCCGTCGCGCATCTTTATGCAGCAAGGGGAATTGCCAATTGAGGTCTTGAACGGCCGTCCCGGATATATCAATTTCCTCGACGCCTTCAATAGCTGGCAATTAGTAAAGGAACTGAAAGAGGCTACCGGCCTTCCCGCAGCAGCCTCTTTCAAGCACGTAAGCCCGGCCGGTGCGGCTGTCGGTATTGAAATGAGCGACACGCTGAAAAAGATCTATTTCGTGGATGACCTGCCGCTTACTCCTTTGGCTACTGCTTATGCCCGTGCCCGTGGTGCCGACCGTATGTCTTCTTACGGTGACTTTATCGCTTTGAGCGATACCTGCGACGAGGCTACCGCCCGCCTGATCAACCGTGAAGTTTCGGATGGTGTCATTGCGCCCGACTATACGCCGGAAGCCTTGGAGATCCTGAAGAACAAACGGAAAGGTACTTACAATGTAATCAAGATCGATCCCGCATATAAACCGGCTCCTATCGAACATAAGGATGTATTCGGTATCACGTTCGAGCAGGGACGTAATGAGATCAAACTGGATGAAAGCCTGTTGACGAATATCCCGACCAAGAGCAAAGAGTTTACAGAAGAAGCCAAACGCGACCTGATCATTGCCCTTATTACATTGAAATATACACAGAGTAACTCTGTTTGCTATGTAAAAGACGGACAAGCTATCGGTATCGGTGCCGGCCAGCAAAGCCGTATCCATTGTACCCGTCTGGCTGGTAACAAAGCGGATATCTGGTTCCTGCGTCAGCATCCGAAGGTAATGAATTTGCCTTGGATTGAAAAGATCCGCCGTGCCGACCGCGATAATACGATCGATGTGTATATCAGCGACGATCACGAAGATGTGTTGGCCGACGGTGTATGGCAACAGTTCTTCACCGAAAAACCGGAAGTGCTGACCCGCGAAGAGAAACGTGCCTGGTTGGATACGATGAACGGCGTTGCTTTAGGTTCGGATGCTTTCTTCCCCTTCGGCGACAATATCGAACGTGCCCACAAGAGCGGCGTTGAATATATTGCACAGGCAGGTGGCTCCGTCCGTGACGATAATGTAATCGATACCTGCGATAAATATGGTATGACAATGGCCTTTACGGGGGTGCGGTTGTTCCATCATTAATTGATAATAGACGAATGGTTATTTGAATAGGCCTGGTTAGACTTATTCAAGTAACCATTTCCAGATAGGGACGACGGCGATCTCTTTTCCGTCTTCCATGATTATTTCTTCTTCATCGTAAGTGATAATGAGTAATTTATCAACATCCATAATTTTCGCTATTTTCGATAGAGCGGTTATTTCGCGTTTACGTGTTGCTTCCTCTTTCAGACTGTATGATACTTGTACTGCAAGTTTCTTTGTCGGTATATAAAAGTCAACTTCAATATTTTGATGGTAAAAGTAAAGTTCATCTTCATATTTCTTTTTTAAACTGACAGCCACCAGATTTTCCAATAGTGAAGTGACCGGATCAATGAGGAATAGGTTCAGCAGGCCATTGTCAATAAAATAGTATTTCTGATTGGATACTTTCTCTACTAATTTGCTGGCATAATTCTCAATAGAAAAAATCAACCATGTCGCTTGTAGAAATTCCAGGTAATCAATAACAGTATCTGTGGTGACTTTAACTCCTGTGGACGAAACGATGTTTGACAGCCGATTGAATGAGGATGGCTGTTTTACGCTTTCCGCCAACTTGCGAATCAGGACTTTCATGGCTAAATCGTTTCGGATAGAATACCGTGTTATTAAATCACCGAAAAATATCTTATTGAATAAGCTGCTTAACCATTGGCGTTTTTCTATCTCTTCTATCAGTTCCAGTTCCGGTAGCCCGCCAAAGTAGAAATATGCAGAGAATGCACGGACTATTTCAGTACGATTTTTGAAATACCAGACCGGTTCAACAGTTATACTATTAGCTTTCAGATATTCCCGGAATGAAAAAGGATATACATTCTGAATGAGAAACCGACCACCAAGTGTTGTGGCAATCTCGCTACTTAGCATTTTGGCATTGCTTCCGGTGATGTATACCCTATATTTCTGATCGGCCAGCCGACGGGCAAACTTTTCCCAATGCTCCACTATCTGAATTTCGTCCAAAAAGAAGATTGGATGATGTGCATAAAGCTCTTCGTAACAGACTTTGATAAGATCCAGATCTTCGATTGTTAGGCCTACCAGACGGTCATCCTCGAAATTGAAATAAAGAATTTCCTCTATCTGGTGTCCTTCTCTCAATAAATGTTGTATCTGTTGATACATCAGATAAGACTTTCCGGCACGGCGAAGGCCGACAAACACATAGTTTAGCTGGTCTGATAGATGAATATCTCGTTCTATCAGTGTTATTTTCTCTACGAAATTTTGATATTCAATAATTAGAGACTTTATCACATCCTTTTCCATGTCGTTTTATCTTTTATACAGGCAAATATACTGTGATTTTATCGACTATAAAAGATAAAAGTTTGTTTATTTTGTCGATTATAAAAGATGAATGTGCCTTTTTCATTCTGTAAGCAGGCGAACGTGATATAACAATGGTGTTTATTTAGGTATAAAAAACGAAAGGGACGGTCTCCAACAGGCCGTCCCTCTCTTATATAGAAAGATTGTAAAGTTGTTATCCTATGTTCTTTACCTTGATCAGGTATTCGGCGATCTGAACAGCGTTCAGGGCGGCGCCTTTCTTGATCTGGTCGCTTACTGTCCAGAATGTCAGGCCGTTCGGGTTGCTGATATCCTTGCGGATACGACCTACGTAAACAGGTTCTTTATCGGCAACGAACAAAGGCATCGGGTAGTCTTTGTTTGCCGGATCGTCCTGCAGGATGATACCTTCGCCTTCGGCAAATGCCTTGCGAGCTTCTTCGATACTGATAGGACGTTCTGTTTCAATCCAGGTTGCTTCGCTATGGGCACGCATAACCGGAACACGTACACAGGTTGCGCTCACTTCGATATCGGAGTGCATGATCTTGCGTGTTTCGTTATACATCTTCATTTCTTCTTTCGTATAACCGTTTTCAGTGAACACATCTACGTGAGGGATCACGTTGTATGCCAACTGATAAGCGAATTTTTCTACAGTAGGTTCTTCGCCCTTCAACAGTTGTTCGTACTGCTTGATCAGTTCGGCCATAGCTGTTGCACCTGCACCACTGGCTGCCTGATAAGTGGCTACCTGTACGCGCTTAATGTGCGATACCTTTTCGATTGCCTTCAATGCAACGACCATCTGGATGGTAGTACAGTTCGGATTGGCAATGATACCGCGGGGACGATTCAGTGCATCTTCCGGGTTCACTTCTGGAACTACCAAAGGTACATCGTTTTCCATACGGAATGCGCTGGAGTTATCGATCATCACAGTACCATGTTTTGTAATGGTTTCTGCAAATTCGATAGATGTACCACCACCGGCCGAAACAAAAGCAACATCGATTCCCTTAAAGTCGTCGTTATGCTTAAGTTCCTTCACGGTATACTGTTTACCACGGAAGTCATAAACATGTCCGGCACTACGCGATGAGCCAAAAAGCACAAGCTCATCCATCGGGAAGTTTCTTTCGTCGAGTACGCGCAGGAATTCTTGTCCTACAGCTCCACTCACACCAACAATTGCTACTTTCATTTTGAGCACTAATTTAATTGTGATATAAAAAAATTGTTATAACTTTACCGCATCCAAAATCGGTCACGCGTATAGTTGTAAGCTATTAGCGTGCAAAGATAGATAATTTTATAACAAAACTATATAACTATGAAACAATTCATTCTATTTTTCCTCGTATTGCTTCCTGTTTGTGCATTTGCACAGTTCACAGAAACGTTTGATGGGCCTGAAGTAAACTCTTTTAATCCCTGGTCTGGTAATCTGGATAAGTTTATAATCGATAAAGATGGCTGGTTGCATTTGAATGGGGTAGAAAATGAAGCCGGTAAAGTAGGCTTGCATTGTACAATTCCTTACGCTTCAACTATGCAATGGGAATTTGATGTCCGTATGGAAGAAGTCCCGAGTGAAAGTAATTACCTTCGTCTATATTTGTATATGGAAGATGATGGAACCTATTATTATGTACAAATTGGGCATACCGGAGCAAAAAAGATTAGTCTTCGTACGAATAATAAGCAGATATTGTTTCCGCTAAAGGAGAGTGCTATAACAGAAAAACCGGTATTGCTCCATATAAAAGCTACTTTGGAGAACAATAATATATGGACTTTGTACTCCCGAAGACAAGGAGAATCCTGTTACCGTTTGGAAGGTAGTACTACTAAATTCCCCGTGAAAGCGCCTCAGGAAAGTGGGGAGTTGACGCTTAACATAGAATATACAAAAACACGTTATCAGCATTTTGCAATTGATAATCTGAATGTATCTTATAATATTACTCCTACTGATACAATTCCTGACGATACTCCTGTTGATCCTGATCCGGAAGAACCGTTGCCACCTGATATTGTTTTGCCGAAACTGCTTTCTGTCGAACCGTTAAGTTTGTCTGAACTTCAGTTTACTTTTGATCAAGCGGTGAATATAACAGAGGCCGAGTTCTCCATATCTGATATTGGTAAGGCTAATCGTGTGACATATACTGACGATGAAGAAATGACGATTGTGAATACCCGCTATCCAAAGGAGATGGTTGCGGGAGTAGAATATACAATTTCTTATAAAGGGATTACTGATAAGGAGGGAAACAAACTTTCTTCTTTCTCACAAGAGTTTAAACTGGAAGAAGAGGGAGAAGAAGCCACTTCCGGTTCTGTTCGGATAAACGAAATAATGGCAGATCCGAAAGGCTTGAAAGAATTACCTGAAACGGAGTATGTAGAGCTATATAATAAAACGGCCAATATGATCAGTTTGGCAGGCTGGCAGTTTTCCTATGGTGGAAAAGCTAAATCTATGGGCTCGTTTGAAATTCCGGCAAACGGTTATGCTATACTTTTCCGTTCCGGACGTGATATAAAGATTGATCCTTCGGCTATAAAAGTACCATTAGATAATTTCCCGTCTCAATTGGCAAATGCAGGTAAGCAACTGCAATTACTCGATGCTTCGGGTAATCTGATCGACGAAGTAACTTACGATAAAGCCAAACCTGGCAAATCATGGGAACGTTCATCCGATGGCTGGCATCTTTCTTCCGATCCCCGAGGAGGAACACCCGGTTCGGCCAACTCTTCCGGACAAAGAGAGCCGGAACAACCGGAAAAACCTGTTGAACCCGATAAGCCGGCAGAACCCGAAATCCCCGACGATCCCTCAGTTTCGCCAACTATCAAAGTTGAACCGAAAGAATTTATCTTTAATGAGCTTCTTCCCAACCCCTTTGCCGGAGGTAGCGAATACTTCGAGTTATATAACCGTTCCGACCGTTCTTTGCCTTTGTCCGGTTTGTCTGTCGCTGTGCGTAAAACGGATGGAACGTTGAGCACACGCTACCCATTATCTTCAATAAATACGCTTATCGAGCCGGATGGTTATGCCGTACTAACCAAGAGTATTGAGGGAGTAGCTGATTTCTATATGGTGACATCCCCTGCAGCCCTCTTTGAAATCTCAAAATTACCTATATTGGCAAATACATCTTCTACCCTTGTTTTGTTCCGTACTGAAGATGGAACGATAATCGACGAAGTGTCCTACTCTTCCAAATGGCATGCCTCTTCGATAAAAGATCAGAAAGGAGTCGCCCTTGAACGGATCGATCCCGAAGCCGAAACACAATCTCCTTCCAACTGGACTTCTGCATCAGCCACAGCAGGTTATGGAACTCCAGGATATCGTAATTCCCAATCTGATATTTCTTTCCCGAATGAACCGGATAAGCCAACCGGTATCGAAGCTCCTGAATGGGTTCCCGGTTCAAAGCATTACAAAATCACCTACTATCTGGATCAACCGGGATATAGTTGCCGTGCATTTGTTTTCAACACGATCGGGCAACGTGTAGCCGAGATAGCCAACCATGAACTGCTGGAACTTTCCGGTGAGTTAACCTGGGATGGCGCGTCACTGGCTGGTAGCCACTTACGAACCGGCGTTTATATTTTCTATGCCGAACTGTATCATACCAGCGGTACGGTAAAAAGATATAAACAGGTATTCCTGGTTCGCTGAGAACGTGTGGATAAGTAGTAAAAGTTGCTATATTAGAGTACGATAACCATGTATTCTGATATAGCAACTAAATTCTTTTATTTATAAACCGCCTTATACCATTGTGTATTATTCCTGTACCAATCGGTTAGTTGAGTCAATTTTTCCTGTGGGGGATAAATGGATAAGCCGGAGAAGGTATCTACTTTTGTTGTTCCGCCTTTTGTACAATAAATATAATCAGTACTATATCTGTTCGTTACAGCTTTATCCATGCAGGCCGTAAAACGTGCATACTGCTCGTCCGTAGCTAAATGTTTGATAAGGTCGCTGAAGTCGTAAAGTCTTGTAGGAGCACTCGGAAGATAAGATAAAGTCTGTATCTCTCCAAGTGGTAACGAATATATTCCATCCTCCCCTCCGTTAGCGGAAATGATCTCTTTGGTGATAGCTGCGAGATTATCCAATTCGCTTGTATTTGTCACGGCAATGCAACCATAAGGACTTTCATTATTCTTATAAAATTCGTAAAAGCCTTTTGCTATCCCTTCTAAGTTTACATTTTTCTCAAAGAAATAAGGTAATATAGTCTGGTAAGGGAAGCCCGCTGCAATAACTTCTGCCGGGGATGCGATGATATGATCCGCTTTATCCTTTAGCTCATAAACACATTCGACACCTCCCATGCTGCAAACATCAAAAAGAAGGAAGTCAAAGTGATATTCATCGGGTATGCCCTCAGCCAGTTCATATATTTCCATATTTTTACCTCCTTCTTCTCCGAATGATTTTAGCATCTTATTATAACCGGAAGGTAACCACGAAGTGCCGTGGCTAGAGAAGATCATACCATAACTTTCAGCAGGGAAATCGGTAACTACTTTATTGATAACATTTCTCATTACCTCCGGATCGATTGCGCTTTGATTGGTATAATCAGCGATATGATGCTTGGTCACAACGCCGTTCGAACCTTCTTTGATCTGATAGAGTTCTGCTGTCTTATCACTCTTGGAATAATAAATAATGAGATTTCCACCATTCAGGTTTTTGGGAGTGGCAACAGAGATCATACTGTCAATATTTTTATTGATATACGATCCCAGATTACTGGCTACTACATATACCAGAACTGTCCGTTTGGGCCCTTGTTCCTCAAATTCCTCTTTCGTACAACTACCAAAAGTGAGTATGGTAAGTAGGATATATATAAAATATTTACTCTTCATATTATGTTATGTATGCTGAAGATTACAAAGGTACGGATAATTTTTATCCAGACGCTGAATTTAATATCATTTCTATCTATCTGAATATACTTTTTGTTTATATTTGTGAACTTAAATGAATTGAGAATCAAAGATTAAATAACTGGTATGAATAAACTCTTGTTGATATTCCTGACATCTTTGTGTATAGGGATAGGGGTAAAGGCACAAGTTGTAGCTGTAAAGACCAACTTGCTTTATGATGCGACAGCAACTGTCAACCTCGGGGCTGAGGTCGCTTTCAATAAACACTGGACATTGGATATTTCCGGTAACTATAATGGTTGGGAGGTTGCCAGCGACAAATCGTGGAAACACTGGTTGGTGCAACCCGAGGGCCGTTACTGGCTGCATGAGAAGTTTAACGGGCATTATTTCGGCGTTCATGGCATTTACATGGATTATGATATGTCTAACGTGAACTTCATGTCGGTGATGAAAAAAGACTTTGCCTATGATGGCAATGCTTACGGGGGCGGTATCTCGTACGGATATCAGTTATATCTCTCTCCGCGCTGGAACCTGGAGTTCTCTGCCGGTGTGGGATTTGTGCATTTCGAATACGATAAATCGGCGTTTCCTGCTACTGATGATAACGTATCCGCCAAATACCGCAATAATTATTTCGGGCCGACTAAGCTTGGCGTAAGTATTACTTATATCATTAAATAAGCGAACAATGAAAACTTCATTCTACATATTCTTTTTCTTCCTGATCATGCAGGTGCTGCCGTCTGAGGCGCAGACGGCTGTTTACCAGGGAATGGTTAATATCAAGCCGAATAAGATTGAACTTGAAAAGGGTGTTTTATCATTGGATATGAACGTCAGCCTGTGTGGTTTGTCGGTGGCACGCCATCAAAGCCTGCTGTTGACTCCGGTGTTGCGTAACGGCGATAAGTCTTTGCGTCTGCAACCTATCCGGGTAAACGGTGCTAACAAGCAGAAGATGTATAAACGTACACTGGCACTTCAAGGTAAGATGGCAGCCGATGGTAACACTTATGTGACTTTGGAGAGTGATCCGGCTCTGTTGCAGGAGGTTACTTATAAGAAAGAGGTGCCTTTTCAGGCCTGGATGGAACATGCCGAACTGATCCTTGTCGGCGAACTGAATAATTATGATGATATCCCAGTTCAAACTTATACGGATGTCCTTACGGATGATTTGAATATCCGGCAGGAATAGGGTTCATGCGTTCATATCTGCGTTTGTTCGTTGATATACAATGTCTATATCCGTTGTAGTGACTTCATTTTGCCTTCATATCGGATTCATATAGCCTTCATCGGATAACATTTATCACATGAAGGCTATATGAACCCGACATGAAGGCTGTATGAACCCAGAAGGTTGTTGCAATAGTCCTATTATCAGGCATATATGCAGATATGAATGCATGAATCCAATATTCTACAAAACTTATTTGAAGTGAGTATCAGATAGCTGCGGCAACCATAAATATTGACTGCGGCAGTGGTTTAAAATGGCTGCGGCAGTCACTGAAAATGGGTGCCGCAGCCATTTTTTTTGAGTGCCTACCCGTTGAGGAACCGATGCCTACCCATTTTCATAAAGTCGCAAGCTTTTCAGCGAAAGGCTGTACGTTTTTTCCCTATACCCCGCAAGGCTTTCCCCTTAAGGATAAGGAGTAACAGGATATAGGGTATAAGTCGATACTATATAGGCTAGAAATAAACTGTTTCGTTACTTGTTCCTCCATCCAGCCAAGGATTGATACTCCCGGAAATAGTGATGTCTTTCGCTTGTATAGTAAATGAATAAGTTTGTTTTTTCCCTCCTTCGAATGCTTTTGTTGATTCGATGCGATAATCTTTGTCGCTCATCCTAACAATAAAGACAGGCTTCTCTATGGGATAAAGAAGGTAGTTTGTCACGATAGTGACTTCGGTGGCTGTCATTGTCGTGTTCTGTCCGCTGATAATTGTATAAGGACTGGTTGAGGGAGCGGCACTTAATTTACCAGTTTGTACGTTTAGTTGTATAGACGAGGGGTAATTCTCCAGCGAAATGCTTTGCAAGATCATTTCTTCTTTAATATTATCTGCCTTCTTGAATTTAAGGGTGATAGTAGATAGGATATAGAAATAACAGTTTGATGTATATTTGTTTGATTAGTAATTGGCTGTAAATGTGCTAGTAGGTTCATTATGATTGGATATAGAACAGGCTTTGATACTAAGCCTGTTCTATATTGAGGTTTTATTTGTTTTCTATTTCATGATTACTATCAGTTGGATTGTTCTCCCAATCTATAATACCTGTTGTTACAGTGATTTTGTCTTTAAATGTTAGATTGATCTTATTTGCGACACCGGACTCAGTTCCTCCAGTAATGTCTTTAACTTCTACTTCTAATGGGTTTGTAGAGTCATAGACAGTAGTTTCTATTTTAATTACGATCTTGTTAGCCTCTCCAGATCCTAATGAAGGTAAGATCATAACTGGGTAGTTTTTTCCACCAGCAGTTAAAGCTTCACCTTCAGCTGATTCCATTACCGTAATATCCTTTGTTGTATTTCCTGGTGTTACAGATGGAGCATCGATCCCTAAAGTTAATGTTATATCACTGGGAATACCTGTTAATGTAATCTTTTTTATATCACCGAAAGTCGTTTGGGCAGTCTCGTTTCCAGTAAGATTTATATTTACTTGAGAAAGTACATGTTTAAATTGAATATTCTTTGATGTTGTATTAGTTTTATCTCCAGCATCAATAAGTTTTGCATTTAGAATATCAGTATATCCATCTAGCCCTTTAAATTCTATGCTACCATTCTCTTTATTTAATACTATATTAGTTCCATCAGGTGCAGGATAAAGTCCCATAAAATATGTATGGTCACCATTTGTTGGATAATATTGTGATTCGTCAAATGTAATATTATTAGCCCCGGCAGTCGCATTTACTTCTTTGACTTGACTCCAATCAAGTGTGGGAGTTGTTCCTGTAATATCCCATCTTAAAAGCTTAATCTTTGTATTTGCTGCAAATTTAGTTTTATCGTCACTATCTGTTGGATCAGCAGCTTTAGTCGTTACATCAACTACGCCTGCATTCAATTTTATCTCCACCTTCGCATCCTTCGGATTAACAATCTCATCTATCGGATCACTCTCGCTTGTACAAGCGGTCATTGCTGCAACTGTTGCAGCAATTGAAATCATACTTAATACTAATGTCTTCATAACTATAAAAATTAAATTGTTTGAACTTTATTCGTTGCTTGTTAATGTCTATTCAATGACCATGTTGTCGCCGGCGGAGACTTCCCAGTTGTTGATCTTTACAGTGAAGGAAGCGGTCTTTTCTACCGTTACGGATACGTCTACATTTACGTTGTTGCCTTCCGTGCTACCGATCGACTCTCCCAAATCGATTGTGGCGGAAGAGGTACTGCCGTCAGTGAGGGTGAAATCCAGCTTGACCTCGTTTGTGGGGGTGGCGGGAGGAGTTTCTCCGGGCTTGGGGGCGGTTCCTAGTATCATGATGTTTGCTTTTACTCCTTCCTTTGAGGGAGCGGCTTCAAAGTTTACTGTGGTTGTTTTGTCCGGTACGATCTCTAACTTGCTCAGGCTGAAAGCTGCCGGTACTCCCGATAACATCCCTTTGCAGTCTTTTATATACTCCATACCGTCGACTTTGATGTCGAGCGTTACTTCGCGGATCAAGGGGGCCGGACTGAACTCACGTTTGTTTTGTGTGCCTTCGTCGGCTTCCACTTCCAGGTCATTGATGGCGATCCCGTATAAAGGAATCTGTCCCGATACTACGCTTCCCGATGCTTTTGTCTCCGGGATGTATGCTTCTGCCGTTTCGAACGACTCCATGTTGCGGAACTGAATATTATCCGCGTCACAGTTGAAGATCAGCAAACGGTATTTATCCGGTGGCAACGTGAACTTCAAACCTTCGGCATCGCCTTCGATCTGTGTCATCGCTCCCTTTTCCATGGGATAAAAGCAATAACGTAATTTCCGGGGTGCTTCGTAGCCGCTCATGGCCTGTTCCCATTTCAACGAATACGAGATAAAGCCATAGGAGGTCTGTTCTGACTTATCTTCGGGACTGCATTTTATGAAACATGTAATGATCAATAATATGCAGACTGCTATGCCACACGAGCAACCGACTTCTCCTTTTATCATCGTCTAATAATCGTTGATTTTCATTTCTTTTTCTCTATGGCGCAAATGTATCGGGAAAAAGCAGACATAAAATTGCTTTTTCTATTCAATAAGTTGTAAAAAATGTAATAAGCTTTGATTTTTACTGCTTTTCGCCTCTCTGAGTACGAATGGCACGGGGAGACTGCTCGAAATTAGTCCGGCAGAAGTGGGAAAAGTTGGAAAGAGACTCGAAACCGTACTTATAACTGATCTCGGAAATAGACATTTCGGTTGTGGTCAGATCGTTCTGGATGTCTTCACGTTTCTTCTTCAACATCCACTGATAGGCCGGTTCGCCGAACGTTTCCTTAAACAGACGGCGGAAAGTAGGTGTACTGTAGCCTCCCATCTGGGCGAAGGCTTCCACATCCTTTGCCTTCATATAATTCTGCATGACGAAGTAACGGAAGCTTTTGCTGTACCGGTAGATCGGGGAATAGAATGCAGCCAGGTCTTTTAATGTATAGTAGCAGTTCAGCAGATAGACAAGTTCTGTCCGTTTGGCTTGCAGGAAACCGGCACATAGCAACTCGTCATTCAGATACATCCTCATTCCTTCCACGAAAAACCGTAAAGGCGGGCACATCTCCAACACTACCGACTCGGTGCGCGCTGTCTCGGCTATGCTTGCCCCTTTGTTGAAGCGGTCGCTACATACGTTGATCGGGCGTTCGAACAGGTAAAGGATACATTCGCACGCCTCGAGTACTTTAAATTCTACTTTTGAACCGATCGGCTGCAGAATGAACTGGCCTTCACTGAAAATGGTATTGGGGTGTTCTTCGCTGTTTACCAGGACACTTCCTTTCAGCAGAAAATAGAGTGTATTCTGCATGCATCTTTCCTGAGGGAGTATGATCCCCTTAGGATAAGAACGGTATTTAAAGATTTGCTTCCTGTATTCGGCACAGGAGGCACAATCTGTGAATTTGGTGTATCTCAGGTCTTGTGAGAACATATTACCCTTTTACGCTTATAACTTTACCTTTTTACTCTTCCCCGGACTCTCGTTATGGAAACGATCGACGGCGGTCACAATATAGTGATATTTTTTCTTTCCGTTATCATAAGGCATTAAATATCTTGCCTCGCGGGTTATTTTTACGATTTTTGCAGGGTTGGTCAGGTCTACCGGTTCTTTGTGGTCGAAACGGTAAACGACAAAGTAGGAAGCCAGTTCCGGGTTTGTCGGGCTTTGTTCGGCCTGCCAGTGCAGCATATAACCGTCGGCTGTCCATTCCGCTTTCAGTTTTTTCACATCCTGCGGGGCACGGTTGTGCATATGCGTATAAGCCGGGATCAGGGCCGGGGTACGGTGATAGTTCCTTTTCAGGCTGTCGGCTACGCCTTTGTTGTTCCATAGGATCTCGTTGGCCGGCCAGAAGCAGTTGCCTTTTACTTTCGAGAGCGAACGTTCGTAAAGCATTTTACGGGTCAGCTGGTCGGCTTTCATGGTGCGGGCTACGTCCTGACCTATATAAAGATGTGAACCTTCGGGTGTCGCATTCTTGTTCCACCATTGGATCAGGGTGATATAGTCGGCTGCCGGATGGCCGATTTCCCAGTATATCTGCGGCATGTTGTAGTCGATCCAGCCTTCTTTCACCCAATGGAGCACGTCGGCATACAGGTCGTCGTAGTTTTGCAGGCCGTTGGTGTTGCTACCCGAGCCGTCGGGCGTACTTTTCTTATTCCGGTAGATACCGAACGGGCTGATACCGAAACGTACCCAGGGCTTGGTCAGCAGGATCGTCCGTTTCAGTTCGCGGATCAGGGTGTTTACGTTCTCACGGCGCCAGTCGCCACGTTGTGCGTTGGTATATCCTTTGTTCAGGCCGTATTTCCGGAAACTGTCGTCATCCGGGAAAGGCATCCCCGCCGCAGGATAAGGATAGAAATAGTCGTCCATATGGATGGCATCCACATCATAACGGCTTACGATATCGCGTACTACCTTGCAGATGAACTGCCGGCTTTCGGGCAGTCCCGGGTCGAAAAGTATCTGTTTATTATAGGTAACGAACCATTCGGGATGTTTATGGTAGATATGTGAGTCGGCGAAACGGGTATTCCCTGCCGTACTTGCCCGGTAGGGGTTCAGCCAGGCATGGAACTCCATATTCCGTTTATGGCATTCTTCAACCAGGAAAGCCATCACGTCGAAGTTTCCGGCCGGGGCAACGCCCTGTTCTCCGGTATAGAAACGGCTCCAGGGTTCGATATCCGATTTATAGAAGGCGTCGGCTTCGGGACGTACCTGGAAAATGATGGCATTGATACCGCAAGCCTGCAGGTAGTTGAGTTTCCGAACGAAGTCTTTGCGTAACTGGGCGGGAGTCATATCCTTGTATTCTCCCTGGAAGGCTGTTTGTATCCAGGCTCCCCTGAATTCCCGCTTGTCTTTTCCCTCGGTCTTTTGAGTTGGAAGTTGTTTGGTTGTCGAACAGGATGTCACGGCACATAGGAGTATGGCCAGGAACAGGCGGATATATTGAATCTTCATGAATTTTCGTTGGTTTGGGATTATTGTAACACATTATCAAATCTTGTGGCAAAGATACATTTCTTTTTGCTATTTTTGTATCCTTTATTAGGGAAAGATTTATGTCTGAAAATAATTCTATATTTATCAAGGGGGCTCGTGTCAATAACCTGAAGAACATTGATGTAGAGATCCCGCGCGACAAATTGGTCGTCATCACCGGATTATCCGGCAGTGGAAAGTCTTCGCTCGCTTTTGATACCTTATACGCCGAAGGTCAGCGCCGGTATGTGGAGAGCCTCTCGGCTTATGCCCGCCAGTTCCTGGGACGTATGAGCAAGCCGGAATGTGACTATATCAAAGGTATTCCGCCTGCCATTGCGATCGAGCAGAAAGTGAATACCCGCAACCCCCGTTCGACGGTGGGTACATCCACGGAAATTTATGAATACCTGCGTCTGCTCTACGCCCGCATCGGAAAGACGATCTCGCCTGTTTCGGGACTGGAGGTGAAGAAGCACCAGGTGAAAGATATCGTCAGTGAGGTATTGTCTTACCCGGACGGAACCCGTTTTGCCGTATTTGCACCGGTGGTGCTGCCCGAAGGCCGCAGCATGAAGGAGCAACTGGAGATACTGCAGAAGGAAGGTTATACCCGTTTATCGATAAATGATACGGCTTACCGCATTACGGAAGTGATGGCGGACGAGGCGTTGCTGGCTTCCCCGGTCATCGAACTGCTGATAGACCGTCTGGTCGTTTCGGACGATAAGACGTTGAAAAGCCGTCTGGCAGATTCGGCGGAGACGGCTTTCTTTGAGGGGCACGATACCTGTATCATCCGTATCTATACCGCCGAAGAGACGATCGTAAAGGAATACTCCAAGAAGTTCGAGGCGGACGGTATCACTTTTATCGAGCCGACCGATATGATGTTCAGTTTCAACAATCCGCTGGGTGCCTGTCCTGTTTGCGAAGGATTCGGGAAAGTGCTCGGGATAGACGAGAACCTGGTCGTGCCTGATAAAAGCCTGTCGCTCTATCAGGGGGCGGTAGTCTGCTGGAAAGGCGAGGTGATGGGAGAGTGGCTGAAGGAGTTTATCGCGAAAAGTGAGAAATACAACTTCCCGATCCATCGTCCGTATTACGACCTGACGCAGAAGGAGAAAGACCTGCTGTGGCATGGTGCCAGGGGATTACACGGCATCGACGATTTCTTTAAATTCGTAGAAGAGAACTTATATAAGATACAATACCGTGTTATGCAGGCTCGCTATCGGGGCAAGACGACCTGTCCTTCCTGTAAAGGGGCACGCCTGAAGCCTGAAGCTCTGTATGTGAAGGTCGGTGGAAAGAACATTGCCGAACTGGTGACTTTGCCTATTACGGATGCGAAAGCCTTTTTCGACAACCTGCAACTGGATGAGACGGATGCTGCCGTAGCAAAACGTCTGCTGACGGAGATTATGAACCGCCTGCAATTCCTGTTGGATGTAGGACTGGGGTATCTGTCGCTCGACCGTCTGTCGGCTTCCCTTTCCGGTGGTGAGAGCCAGCGTATCAACCTGGCAACGTCGCTGGGTAGTAGCCTGGTGGGTTCTTTGTATATCCTCGATGAACCGAGTATCGGTTTGCATTCGCGGGATACCGACCTGCTTGTAAAGGTTTTGCGTCAGTTGCAGTCGTTGGGTAATACGGTCGTTGTGGTGGAACATGACGAGGATATTATCCGTGCAGCCGATTATATTATCGATATCGGCCCGAAGGCCGGCCGTCTGGGGGGCGAAGTAGTTTACCAGGGGGATGTAAACGACCTGCAGACCAGCAGTAACAGTTATACTGTCCGTTACCTGACCGGGGAAGATAAGATCGAGGTTCCCGCTTTCCGTCGTTTGTGGAACAATTATATAGAGGTAAAAGGGGCCCGCAAGAATAACCTGAAAGGGATCGACGTGAAGTTCCCGTTGAATGTGATGACGGTGGTGACAGGTGTCAGCGGTTCGGGAAAGAGTTCGCTCGTGCGTGATATCTTTTATGAAGGAGTGAAGCATTATCTGGATGATGCCGCCCGCCTGATGGTGGATTGCTCGGGGCTGGACGGCGACATGATCCTGATACAAGGTATCGAATTTGTCGATCAGAACTCGATCGGAAAGAGCTCCCGTTCCAATCCGGTGACTTATATCGGTGCTTACGATGAGATTCGTAAACTGTTCGGCGAACAACCTTTGGCCAAGCAAATGGGTTATACATCTGCATACTTCTCTTTTAATAAAGAAGGAGGACGCTGCGAGGAGTGTAAGGGCGATGGCCGGATTACTGTCGAGATGCAGTTTATGGCGGATATCACCCTCGAATGCGAAACCTGTCACGGTAAACGTTTCAAACAGGATGTGCTCGATGTGGAATATCATGGAGCCAATATCTATGATATGCTGGAAATGACGGTGAACCAGGCGATTGAGTTCTTCGAACAATATCCCGGCTCGCAGGAAAAGAAAATCGTAAAGAAGCTGAAACCGTTGCAGGATGTCGGTCTGGGTTATATCAAACTGGGGCAAACCTCTTCCACGCTTTCGGGGGGTGAGAACCAGCGCGTGAAACTGGCCTATTACCTGGGACAGGAAAAGCAACAGCCTACCTTGTTCGTATTCGACGAACCGACAACGGGATTGCACTTCCACGATATCAAAACATTATTGAAAGCATTTAATGCCCTGATCGATAAAGGACATACGGTGGTGATCATTGAACATAATATGGACGTGATCAAGTGTGCCGACTATCTGATAGACTTAGGCCCGGAAGGTGGTAACGCCGGCGGTAACCTGGTTTGTGCCGGGACACCGGAAGAGGTTGCCATGTGTCCGGAATCGTATACAGGAAAGTATTTAAAGGAAAAATTGTAAAGCTATGAACAACTTCAAGTTTCAGAATCCTACCCGATTGATCTTCGGAAAAGGGATGATCGCGGAATTAAGCAAAGCTATTCCCGCCGGTAAACGTATCATGATCACTTTCGGTGGTGGTAGCGTGAAGAAAAACGGCGTGTACGACCAGGTGATAAAAGCCCTGGAAGGACGGGAGTATGTGGAGTTCTGGGGGATTGAACCGAATCCTTCCATCGAAACATTACGTAAGGCCATCGCTTTGGGTAAAGAGAAGAACGTAGATTTTCTGTTGGCCGTGGGCGGTGGCTCGGTGCTCGACGGAACCAAGCTGATCTCTGCCGGATTGCTGTATGACGGTGACGCCTGGGATCTGGTAAAAAGAGGTGCTGCTAAAGATACTATCCCGATGGGGGCTGTGCTTACCTTGCCGGCTACGGGATCGGAAATGAATAACGGGGCGGTGATCTCTCGCCATGAAACGAAAGAGAAGTATCCGTTTTATAGTAACTATCCGGTATTCTCTATCCTCGATCCGGAAACGACCTTTACCTTGCCTGCTCATCAGATCGCCTGCGGTCTGGCTGATACGTTCGTGCATGTAATGGAGCAGTATATGACGACAACGGGTCAGTCGCGCCTGATGGATCGTTGGGCGGAAAGTATCCTGAGCACTGTAGTTGAGATCGCTCCTAAGATCAAAGCAAATCAGCAGGATTATAATGTGATGGCTGACTTTATGCTTTCTGCCACTATGGCGTTGAATGGCTTTATAGCCATGGGTGTCACCCAGGATTGGGCTACCCACATGATCGGTCACGAACTGACTGCTTTGCATGGCTTGACACATGGCGCTACGCTGGCGATCGTTTTCCCGGGTACTTTACGTACTCTCCGCCAGCAGAAACAAGATAAAATCCTTCAGTATGGCGAACGTGTCTGGGGTATTACCGAGGGTTCGGTGGACGAACGCGTCGATCAGGCCATCCAAAAGACGGAAGAGTTCTTCCGCAGCCTGGGATTGTCTACCCGTCTGGGGGAAGAAAATATCGGTGATGAAACGATCAAAGAGATCGAACGCCGCTTCAATGCCGCCAATGTAGCTTACGGTGATGCCGGAAATGTAACGGGGGCTGTGGCTAAACAGATTTTGGAGAATTGTAAATAATAAGATATCTTTTCAACTTTCTTAAAAGGGAAGTCGCTGATAAATAAAACAAAAGGAGAATGACTCACTGAAGAGCATTCTCCTTTTTTATGTAGGTCATATTATTTCTGAATTACTTCTTCTTCATGTCGAATGACAAGACGATCGGAGCAGGAAGAGCATTTGTTTCTCCTAATTTAGCTTCAGTAGCAGTTAGGTTGAACTTCAGATTCTTTTCATTAACTGCATAAGCACCTTCGTTTGCAGCAGTAATCGTTACACTAACAGCCATGTTCTCACCTAGAGCGATTGCCAGTGGCTTAGGATCTAACGTCAAGTATACAGAATCGTTAGCAGCGTTCATTTTTGCTTTATATCCTACTTTGTATTCCACTTTTTTAACTTGTTCAATGATGCCATTAGCCATTTCTTCATTTGGGATAATCGCTTTTACCAATGCTTCGAAAGGAAATTTGTCAAAGTTGATAGAATCATTCTTTACTGTCAGATCCAATGTTACACCCGGAGTTTCTTCTGATGCAGCAGCTTTAGCCATATCATAAGTCATCTTTCCTGAATACTCTCCAACTACCTCTTCCACTGTCGGTACAGTAGGTGTCTCATCGTCATCATCACTACAAGATGCAAAGGTTAAACCAAATACAGCTAACATCATCACAAGCGACCATTTCAACGTCTTCTTCATCTTTCTTATTATTTTAATGTTAATAAATTATGTACGACTAATTAGATGTAGGGAATTGCAAAAAGGCTGCATCGGGATGAAAGAATAATTGAAAAAATGGATATCAAATTATTGTTCATACTTCTTCTTTTGTATATTCCAGCCACTTACAGCTAAAGAAAGTTTCCCTTCGGTTATATATCTAACAGAAGTATCTATAAGTATTTTCTTTGTCTCGCCTGGTAATAACGAGAAGAAATTATCTGTATAAAATGAAGGGCGGACAGGTTTATCCCGTTTGTCCAGAAACTGTAGTTGTGTAAAGAATGCAATTTGTGGCGATGTGTTCTTTACTGAAACTTCAATATAATAACGGTTATCACTTACTTTAGTCTTATATTTAGTCTGTATCCTGGCTTCCGGCATTTTATTCAGCGATTCAAATCCGGATGACGTGGGGCCTGTTAGTGTTTCTTTCCCTTTATAGATAGCATTGGAACGCCAATAGAATGTAGAAGCGATTTCCTTATCCTTATCATCGCATAGTGAAAGCCTGATGAAATGTACAGGTGTTATGTCTGATGGAAACTCTATTTTAAATAAATCGTTCAAGACTTCATCTTCCCCTATATCGATGCGTAGAGAGTGAGAAAAACGTTTCTTGCTGTTCAAATCATATACCTCTGCTTTTACTTTATAATTGTTGAACGATTGATAATAGTCGTTACAAACGGAAACTGTATTTTTCAGGTAGTCGAATTGGGCATGTAAAGGCTCCAATGCATTTTGTGTATGATATAATGAGGCTGTGGGTTCCAATGACCAGTCCCACATACGTGCACAGACTTGACGAACCGGGCAATTATGATACCAGAACAGTAATCCGGAGCAATAACGATCTCCATAGTCCAGCTTATTATAATTCCAGACCTCCCAAATCGTTTTGGAGTTCATGGCTCCTACCAACTGCCCCTTTTTAGCGAACTCTTCTATGGATTGGGACTGACCATAGTTGTTCACCAGGTCTTTATACATGGTGGACATCAGGTGAAAACCACCACCGTCATGATAGTCCCAGACTTCCTTATTGATCGGCCATAGATCTTTTTCATCCATTATCTCCCGAAGTGTTTCGAGAGTCGGAAGAGTGGGGGCCCCGTATTCCGGATTAAATCCGTCGACCCGGCTACCGCGAGGAGATGCCGTATTTTCATAATGTTGCATTGGATTGACCTGTTTATAAGGGCTACCGTCATGTACACCGTCACACTCCGACTGCATTTGATAACTGCGTGTTCCGTCTAACTTCATGATTAACTCTTTTGCTCCGGTAACCTCGGTACTTTCATTGGATGACACGTAATAAGCCAATGAAGGATGGTTTCTCAATCGTTTTACGGTAGATTCTACGTTTGCCAGATAAAGGGATTGGTTATGCGGATGTTTGGTATCGCCGGTCAGCCAGAACTCCTGCCATACCAGCAAGCCCATTTCGTCGCATAACTGGAAGAAATAGTCGGATTCGGCAATGCCACCTCCCCACATACGTATCAGATTGATTCCGGATTGTTTGGTATAGCGCAACTCTGCGTATGTGCGTTCGTCGGAATGACGCAACATCCCTTCCGGTATCCAGTTGGTTCCCCTGATAAATATCTTTTTCCCATTCACATAGAACTGACGCGATTTGTCCGGAGTATTCTGGTCTGATGTTATTTCCCGGATACCGAAGCGCGTATTTAATGAATCTGAAACTTCACCATTAACAGAAACGGTCATTTTCAGTTCGTATAGTTCCGGTTTACCTTTAAATATCGGCCACCATAATCGAGGATTGCGGATGTTCAATTGTGGAAACTCTTCTGGAGTAAACACTAGTTCCCGGGTTTCACCACGGAAAAGATTTACTTCTTTTGAGAACCTGATATTTTCGCCCGTAATTTCTCCGGAAACAAGACATTTTACTGAAGAAGTGGTTGGGTTTATGACTTCTACCGATACTGTTTCAGCTGCTTCGCTGTATTCTGGCTTCAGTAGTTCGGAGCGGATAAATGGGTTTCGGATCACAGCCTTATTAGTCGCATATAACGAAATACTTTTCCATATTCCTGTATTGCGGTCACGTATGCCATCCAGGAATGTAAAGTCCCAGCCGACCGACATCAGCATGGTTGTATTTAATCCGATATTTCCGTCACCACCATTGTGAAACTCACCTGCTGCTCCCCATTGTTTCTGTTTAATAGTTCCAGGCATGTCAACCGGATAGACTTTAACTGCCAATGCATTTGCTTCACCTATATGAGCAAAGTCTGTTATATCAACGTAATCTTGAATGAACATCCCGGAGATATTATCCAGTAAATATCCGTTTACCCATATTTCTGCACGATAGTTGATTCCATCCAGTTGCAACCACACTATTTTCTCTTTGAAGTCGGTAGGGATGGTGAACTCCGTGCGGAACCAGTAAGTATAAAAGTCCCGTCCGACAGTGGCCAGATCCGGTATTACATTATTTGTCAGTTTATTATTCATCCCATAATAGGGTTCCGGGTATATTTTATTATGAACAAGAGAATTAAGCACTGTGCCTGGAACTATGGCGGGCATCCAGCTATTTGTTCCATATCCGGGTTGTGATATAGTTTTTGCATCATCCATTACTTCTCCGGCTTTTTTCATTTTCCAATTGAAGCTTCCTTGGTGACCTTCTTTCGAATCCAAATATATTTTATCCGGATTGCGATAATAATTTGTATCCTGTCCTTTCAGAAAAGAACTACTGATGATGCATAATAATATAATAAGAAAGAGTTGTTTCATATCTGTAATGCTTATTTAAGTAAGATACCCGTCTATCGTTCTTTTATGAGTAAATGATAGACGGGCATTTTATTTTTATATGAGCTGCCCTACTTCCTGTAAGCGCTTTCGTAGTTGCTTGATGTCGATATTGTGAATATCCGGCGACTTGGATTTGTATATCTGTCCTGCAGCAACACCGACAGCCTCTCCGGTAACCAAAGAGGGGGGCATTACGCGCAGGCTCCCATGTGCATAAGAGTCAGTAGATATACACCGTCCTGCAACCATTACATTTTTCAGGTCGACCGGTGTCAGACAACCGAATGGTATTCCGTGGGATTCTCCTTTTTTATAACGGGGATATTCTGTCGCATTTTGTTTATGAACATCGATATAATAACAGTTGCGCCCAATGCCATCCTCGAATTCACGGCGGGCCAGCCAGTCTTCTAATGTAAATGTATAGTCACATTTTATACGGCGGCTTTCCCGTATACCCATCAAGTTAGCTGTACTTGCCAGATAAGATGCTGCAAATGATTTAGGCTCGAATTCAACTAGTCCTTCATGTAATTGCCGTACCAGTTTTCGCCCTTTCATTATAGCTTCTGTCAGAGAGACAGGGTCTGTACTGTCGACGGTTACATGACCGGCATTGAAACCTAACATTCCCGGTCCGATCAATTTGTCATTCATATGTTTATCCTTTACTAACGGATAATTGGGATTACCATATATAGAATGAATCGGACTGTTTTTTCGGCTGGTATGAACGTTCCCTATTAGAGAAAACTCATAAGGATCTACATTTGATACGGTAAAGCATAATGTTCCTTCCTGTACAAATCCGCTTTCGTCTCCCATAACAAAATCCGCACCGGCCCAATGGGCAAGATCACCGTCTCCTGTACAATCGATAAAAACTTTTGCTTTATAAGCGGATAACCCTGCTTTATTCGCAACGATTATTGCATCAACAACTCCCTTTTGTTTCATTTCTACAGCAGCCATAGTAGAGAATAAGAGAACAGAAACACCAGTAGAGGTCACCAAATCGTCATATACAACTTTCAAATATTCGCTGTTTATAGGAACCCAGTTATCATAATGTATATGTGGAACTCCTTTCTTAGATTCCGTAAAGACTTTTTCTGCGATACCTTTGTAAATAATTTTATCTCCGTCGGTGAAAGGACACCAGGCATTCAGCAAGCCGGAAGTCCCCATTCCTCCCAGGGCACCTGTGCCTTCTATCAACAATGTTCTGGCACCTTCGCGTGCCGCGGCCGTAGCCGCAGCACATCCTGAAGGTCCTCCTCCTACAACTATTACATCCCAGTTGTCGTATACCGGTATTTTTGATTTACCCGGCAAAAAGCTACTTCTGGGAGTTTCTGCAGCCAATGGCGTTCCGATTGCTACAGATGCTAAGCCTAAAGAACTTATGTCTTTTAAAAAATTTCTTCTTTTCATAAATTACCAACCCGGATTTTGTTCCAACAATTTATTTGCATCTAATTCGGTTACAGGTATAGGCAACAAGTAATGTTTTTCTTCTACAATTGAACCGATCACAGGATTTTGTACCATCATTGCTTCTTTTAGTTTATGTGTACGCAACAGGTCAAAGCGGCGATGTCCTTCAAAGGCGAACTCTCTGCGACGTTCCAGAAGTATTGTATCGAGAAAATCTTCCTTACTCAATCCTGTCTTAATATCAATAGCGGAAGATTCATTCATATTGAATCCGAATGCCCGTCTTCGTACTACATTCAGGCAATTATAGGCTTCTGTGTCAGAAGGGTTAATTGCGTTCAATGCTTCTGCACGCATCAGGTAAATATCGGAGTAACGCAATAACGGATAATTATTTTCTCCTCCTTGGGATCTTACTGCCAATGGAGACGGATCCTGATATTTATTAACATAACAGGGAAATTCATAATTTGAAGACATATTCGGATATTCTTCTTTTGTATAAAGACGCACATTTACATCCCTGCGAAGGTCTCCTTCTTCATAACATTCATAATGATTGCGGGTAACCGGATCATCACCATATCCGACCCAGCCATTCAGGTTGACAAAAGGAGGACGAAAAAAGCCATTGAAGTTACTACCTGCCACTCCAGGTGTATTTCTTTTATATTGTATCTCGAATATAGACTCCTGTCCGTTTTCTTTTTCTACATCAAAATTGTCAATGTAGTTGTCCCAGAGCTTGTATCCCATCTGCATGACCTCACTGGTTTCCTTTACTACATTCTGATAATCTTCACGCGTCAAATAGACTTTAGCCAACAATGTTGCTGCCGAACCTTTGGTTGCACGTCCTAAATATCCGTTCGGTAGCTGATCGATAGAAGGTAAGACGGATTTTGCATCCTGAAGATCGCTGATGATCTGTTCGTAACATTCGTCTGTTGTATTCCGCGTAACTTCAAGTCCTTCAAGTTGTGTTGTTTGATGTAGCACCAATGGTACACCCCCGTATACACGAACTAAATTGAAGTATGCTAAAGCTCGTAAAAACTTGGCTTCACCGATAAGTCTGCTTTTTACATCTTCTTTGACCTGATCGCTTCCCATATTGGATATATTCTCGATTGCAAAATTGGATCGGTTAACTGCTACATAATGTTTGATCCAAACGGAATAAACCAGGTTTGTATTTCCGTCAAATTCAAATTTATCCAATGCGTTCTTGTCCAGATTGGTTGTCGTACGGCCTCCTCCCCATTCGCTGTCATCCGTTCCCTGGCTCTGCAAAACTTCCCAGAATTGATTATAGATATCATTATCAGCGAAAACGGCATAAGCTCCATAAACAGCAGCTGTGGCATCTTCTTCCGATTTAAAGAAATTTTCAGGACTAAGGTTCGACTCCGGTATCAGATTCATATCTGTACAGGAACTCATCATGATTAGACTTACTATTATACATACTATTTTTTTCATAACTACTTAGACTCATTTAGAATTTAACATTCAGACCAAACAATACTGACTTTGAAAACGGATATGAAAATGCATCATAACCGGCTCCAAGATTGTCTTGCCCGTATTTACTCACTTCCGGGTTGTCTCCGGAATAACTTGTGATTGTAAAGAAGTTCTGCAAAGATGCATAGATGCGCAAGCCTGATACATATTTCGTGAAACTGAGAAATTCTGCAGGAACATTATATCCTAATGTAATATTCTGGAAACGCAGATAAGAACCGTTTTCAACATATTCATCCGATACACGCATGACGGCTTTTGATCGGAGTGGGCGTGGATAGGCTGCGTTCTGATTAGATGAACTCCATCGATCCATAGTCGTTGTGAACATATTGGTAGATCCCTGCATATTCTCCATAACCACTCTTGTTCCGTTATATACATCATTTCCAATCGTAAAGATTGTATTTATATTAAGATCAAAGTTCTTGTATGAGAACGTATTGTTGAATCCTCCGAAAATTTTAGGTTGTGCACAGCCAATAATCGTGCGATCGAGATCATTTATTATTCCATCAGGAACACCATCCGGTCCACTGATATCTTTATAGCGTATATCTCCCGGTTTTGCAGTCGGTTGGGAGGATGACTCAATATCATCTGTTGTACTGAAAAGTCCGTCATATACGTATCCATAGAATGTGCCTAAAGGTTGACCGACCTGAACAATACGTCCTAGATGTGTGCCTGTGTCATCCTGTCCCGGTTGATCCGGATAAATGAAAGAAACATCCCCTAAATCCAACACTTTATTTTTATTATAGGTAAGATTGAGACTGGTATTCCAGGTAAAGGCTCCTTCTACAGGAGTTGCGTTGATTGCCAGTTCAAACCCTTTATTTTCTACTTCTCCTATATTTTTCAATCCGGAAGAGAATCCGGAAGATCCGGGTATTTTGACTTTCAGCAACAGGTCTTTGGTCTTTTTGTAATAACCGTCAAGTGTAACTGTTAAGCGGTTATTGAAAAAACCGAAATCGATACCTGCATCAAACTGGGAAGTCGTCTCCCATTTCAAATTTGTATTGGCCACTTGAGATGGGTAATAACCAGTCACTTTCTGGCCGTCGCTGACATAACCGGTTGAACCTAATAAAGCGTATGAAGGATATGTTCCGATTCCGTCCTGATTACCTGTTATACCAAAACTGAGCCTTGGTTTCAGATTGCTGAAAATATTCAGGCTTTTGATAAAAGGCTCTTCCGATGCTCTCCAAGCTAAGGCTGCAGAAGGAAAATATCCCCAGCGATTATTTTTACCAAAACGGGAAGAACCGTCAGCTCGAATAGAGGCTGTCAGTAAATATTTATTGTTCAGAATATAATTGACACGTGCCAAATAAGAATTTAATGCC
Source organism: Parabacteroides sp. HGS0025 (assembly GCF_000969845.1). Lineage (NCBI taxonomy): Bacteria > Pseudomonadati > Bacteroidota > Bacteroidia > Bacteroidales > Tannerellaceae > Parabacteroides > Parabacteroides sp. HGS0025. Next base: position 538,580 of record NZ_KQ033903.1, on the reverse strand, counting down.
CATTTTGTTACACTTGAACCAGGAGCAGAGTAGGTAGTTCCTGATCCAAGGTTGTTCATCTGTAGATTATCGTTTAAGAAGCCATAAGAGCCGGCATTAAAACCGTCGTAAGTAGATGCCTGTTGAGTATAACCGATCAGTCCGGTAAATGAATGTACTCCCCATGTATTATTATAGGTAAGGATGTTTTCATTGATCCAGGTATACGTATTGTTGGAGGTCTTTTTAGCCTCTCCTCCTTTTTGGCTACCGGAATAAACGGTACGGGGGTTATAATATTTATTTGTTGTATAGTCGATATCTATGCCGATTGAAGACTTGAACTTCAATCCTTTAATGATATCCCATTCAACAAAGGCATTATTCAGTGTACGGAAATTGGCATTCCAATCAACTTTCTCGTTTATAATAGCAATCGGATTATCGAAGGTAATAACGCCGTTATCATCGCTAAAGGTGTAACTTCCATCTTCTTTTTTTACCGGTATATTCGGAGGGGTAGTCAGGCGACTTTGTAAAACAGAGTTTCCTACGCGATTATTGTCAACTTTGGTCATTGTCAGGCTAAGCCCTAAATGGATTGTAGATGAAATCTTGTGATCGATATTTGCGCGGAAGGCATATTTTTTCATTTCGGTCGCTTTGATAACACCTTCCTGATCGAAATAATTTAAAGATGTCAGGAACGTGGTCTTGTCGTTTCCTCCTGAAATGGTCACTTGATAATTCTGTGTTAAGGCATTATCATTGGATGTCATCCCTTGCCAATCTGTAGTAGCCGGATTTATACTTTCATCATAAATAGCCGTCCCTCCGGAATTAACCAGCGCTTCATTGGCTAGTTGCTCAAATGAATGAGAGTCCAGTAAATCATATTTCTTATAGATGTTCTGAATGCCCCAATAAGCATCAAATGCCACAGATGTTTTTCCGCTCTTACCTTTTTTTGTTGTTACGATAATTACTCCGTTGGCACCGCGGGAACCATAAATAGCAGTCGAAGAAGCATCTTTCAATACTTCAATAGATTCGATATCCGACGTAGGGATCGAATTTAACGGACTTAATGCTGTCTGACTAGCGCTGGCACTTGGGTAAACCGGCATACCATCGATGATATACAACGGTTCATTTCCCCCAGATATAGAGTTTCCACCACGAATACGGACAGTGGAACTGGCACCAGGCATACCGGAATTCTGTACCATATACAAACCGGATGTACGCCCTTGTAACATCTGATCAACGGATTTTACACTAATACCCTGTACTTTATCAACTTGAATGGAACCAACAGCACCGGTTAAGTCGCTTTTCTTAACAGAACCGTAACCGATGACGACTACTTCTTCCAGATTCTGGGTATCTTCAGATAAAATTACTTTCAGGACAGACTGGTTGTCGACCGGAACTTCTTTTGTAAGATAACCGATGTAGGACACAACCAATGTTGTTGACGAATTATCCAATGCTAGAGTAAATTTGCCGTCAACGTCCGTCACTGTTCCGATCGATTTTGAACCTTTTCCTACTACATTAGCTCCGATAATCGGTTCACCGTTACTGTCTGTAACGACTCCGCTGATCGTTTTTCCTTGTTGTGTAGTCAATGGAATCGTTGTCCTCGTTCCTCCTGCTGATAACAGGATATATGAGTCGTCGATGGAATATTTTACATCGGTTCCCTCGAACAAGTTAACTAAGACCTCTTTTAAAGGGGCTTTTTTCAGGTTAACAGAGACTTTCCTGTTTACGTTCACATAATCGTTGTAAATAAACAGATAATCTGTTTGTTTCTCAATGTCGTTCAATACTTTCTCCAATTCGGTATTACTTCTTTTGATAGTAACATTCACATTCTGAGAACTGGAGTGTTCTGCACGCAGGCAGAAAATGAACACGAATAATAACAAAGTGGTTATTTTCATGATTCTAAAAAATTGTTTATATCGAGTCCTTTTTATAGAATAAGACATCGACAAAGATTTTTTATTCATATCTTTGGAAATCAAGTTTATTAATGCAATTAAATAATTGTGTTAAGTTTATGCCGGTAAGTGTCCCCACACTTGTCGGCATTTTAATGAAAGGTTAACTGTTCTTTTCTGTCATAGGCATTCTGATTTTAAGATTAGACATTATTTTATATAAATGATTGAGTCGTCTTTATTTCTTACAAATGTGTATTTAGCATCTTGCTGTAAAATACGTAATGCTTTATCAATACCATCCGATATGCGGAATTTACCGCTACAGATGTAATTGGCTAATTGTTGGTTCTCTATAATAATACGTATACCGTAGCTTTTTTCGAATCGCATCATTAATTCATTGAAACTCATCTTTTTGAAGCATATGAGTCCTTCTTTCCAACGGAAAGGATCAAAATCATCTATCGTTTTCGACTGTAAATGTCCGTTGATCAATGAGACCTGGTGGTTAGGAGATAATATAAGGTTTTCAGAAGGGTTTTTCCTGTTGGAGACTTTAACGGAGCCCTCCATTAACGAGGTACAAAAGTCTTTTGAATCACTATATGCTTCTATATTGAATTTTGTACCCAGCACTTCTATATCGCATTTGTTGGTTTGTACGACGAATGGCTTATCTGTATTATGTGTGACATCAAAATAGGCTTCACCGTCTAGTATAATTTCTCTTTTACTTCCTATAAAAGCAGCGGGATATTTCATTTCAGAGCGGGCATTTAACCAAACATTCGTTCCGTCCGGCAATGTCAGATTTACACGTTGTCCGGCAGGAACAGTGATCGTATTCATGGCTTCCCCGATCTTCTTAATTTCTGATTTATAGAGATAAGTTCCGCAAGTGACAGTAATAGCCAGTACAGCTGCGAACTTCACAAATTCTAACATCGCCAGCAGATAGAAGGGACGGGAACTTTTCCCCTTAGCTTCTTTCTGAGCAGAACCTGATACAATCATTGCATCGAAAAACTCGCGTTCCCTGAATAACTCTTTCTCATTATCGGGGGATGCTTCCAGCCATATACGGATAGCTTCTTTTTCTTTTGGAGAAGCTTTCCCTTCAAAAAAATTGTATAGTGTTTCCTTTTCCATTTTTTCCGTTTCTGTTTATAAAGCAAATAAGCGGGAAACATCCCTAACGAAAAATGAAACTTTTTGAAAAAAAAGTTCAGGAGACGGAATTTATCTTTTGAAGAGTTGTCCGTTAGTTGAATAACCGTGGTAAAAAGAACAATAAGGGGAAATAATCTTTTAATGTCACGCGCAGCACTTTTAAGGCTTTAGTGATATGAAATTCGACACTTTTCGTCGAAATGCCCAGTGATTCCGCTATTTCTTTATGACTCTGATTATTATAGCGGCTACGAATAAAGATATCACGGGTTTGCTCCGGTAATGTTTTTAATCCTTCATCGACAAGAGCCTGAAGTTCGTTTGAAAATAACTTTTCCGGATTACAGGCTTCCAGTGTGGCAATACGGAGGTTGAGTTCCCAAAGGTCGCAATTTCTTAAATATTCAACTATGTCTTCCTGTGTACGCAGACGCTGAAGATGATTTAAACACTTGTGTTTAATGATAGTGAGGATATAAGCGGGTATATTTGAATCGGGCGCAAGATTGTCCCTGTTTTCCCAATAATACATTAGGCTGTCGATTGCAATGTCCTCTGCAATCATGCTATCGCCTACGTATGTATTGGCAAAATGGATAAAACGGCTTTTATAATCAGTAAACAACTGATTAAAAGAGTATATTTCAGGTTTGCCTTGCATGAATGTATAATCGAATTTGGCGATAAAGATATACATAAATTTGACTTTCTCGTCTTTCCTTTTGAATTTCTTGTGTTAAAATGATTTTTTAAAAAAGATAGTCAACATGAAAAAATATACTTACTTTTATCTGTTCAATAAAAAATATCACGAAAATGTATTCTAATAACCATGTCGCTTACCCGAAAGAACATATACGTTATGCTGTTCTTTCCTTCTTTCTTGCTCAGGGACTTTGCTTTTCCAGTTGGGCGAGCCGTATTCCTGATATAAAGGAACTTTTTACTGTAAATGATGCTCTCTATTGGGGAATGGTGTTGTTTATGATTCCGGTCGGAAAGTTCATAGCGATTCCGCTGGCCGGTTATCTGGTGTCGAAACTGGGAAGCCGGATCATGGTGCAGGTCAGTATTATGGGATATGCTCTTTCGCTGTTTTCTATCGGGACGGCTGTGAATATTTATATGTTAGGAGTATGTCTTTTTTCTTTCGGAGTATTCTGGAATTTGTGTGATATATCGCTGAATACACAGGGGATCGGCATTGAACGTTTTTATGGGCGGACAATCATGGCTTCCTTTCACGGAGGTTGGAGCCTGGCGGCCTGTATGGGGGCATTGATCGGTTTTATTATGATTATTTCGGGTATCACTCCTTTCTGGCATTTTACGATGATTGCGGTGATCATCTTTCTTATAACAATGGTCGGTCGGAGATATCTCCAGGAAGATACGGCTCAGGAACAGGCAGAAGAAGCGGTCGTGAAAGAAGAATCATCGGAAAAGTGGAAATATATCCGGCGACCGGAAATGCTGCTTATCAAGTTGGGACTGGTGGGTTTATTTGCCTTGATCGTGGAAAGTGCGATGTTTGACTGGAGCGGGGTCTATTTTGAGTCGGTCTTGCAGGTGCCTAAATCGTTACAGATCGGATTTCTTGTCTTTATGGTGATGATGACGGTAGGGCGTTTCCTGGCAAATTATGCATATCGGATATTAGGTAAGCAACGAGTGTTACAGTTGTCCGGTGCCTTTATTTTTATCGGATTCTTTATTTCGGCCCTGTTGGGAAGTCGTTTTGATTCGATGGCATTGAAGGTGATCGTAAACTCATTGGGTTTTATGCTCGTTGGGTTGGGTATTTCCAGTATGGTTCCTACTATTTATAGTCTGGTCGGCGCGAAGTCTAAGACGCCGGTCGGCATTGCTCTGACTATTCTGTCCAGTATCAGTTTTATCGGATCGCTGATCGCACCGCTTCTGATCGGCGCAATCTCGCAGGCATTCAATATGGAGTATGCTTATATGGTGGTAGGACTTTTAGGGCTTTGCATCCTGTTGATGACAACGTTTAGTAAGGCGTTTAAGTAACTCGGCTATTTTAGTTCCCTTAGAATGGGTATTTTTCCCCATTGCAATGGGGATTATTCCCACCCTTGCTGGGGAAAATTCCCCATAATTTTTATTTGTGTGGGGAATTAATGCAGACAGTATCCTCATACCTTTGTTCCGCCGTCTCCATGCAGCGGATGATATCTTCTTTGCTTCCGCTGAAAGGCCCTGATGCTTCGATCTTGATGGTCGACATGGCAGCAGCGAAGCGACCTGCCTCTTCTATGCCGGCACCTTTGGCGCGTTGGTACAGGTATCCGGTCATGTATGTGTCGCCACATCCGGTAGCGTCAACTACTTCCCGGGGTTTATAGGCGGGTATTTTATAGAATGTATCGCCATCATAAATAACAGATCCCAGACTTCCCAAAGTGATCAGTACCTCTTTTACTCCCCAGTCGTATAGCTGCTTCGCGGCGCTGGCTACATCCGAATACCCGGTCAATGCCACCATTTCAAGCTCGTTGGCTTTTAAGAAATGGATATATTTCAGGGCTTCTTCTTTTCCGATCCAGTCGGTTGCATAAACATTCTTGTCTCTTACTTCGCGCAGATATCCCTGTGAGTCGGCCGAAACAAACCCTTTGGTTGCCATGTATTTGACTACATCCAGCGAAAAGTCGTCAGCCAGCAGGCTACCCAGATGGAATATTTTTGCTTCCACCTCTTTCAGGTAATCGATTGTGAAAGGATCGGCTTTGGCCAACACCCGCTGCGTACGGTTATCCTGATTCTCTCCATAGATATTTTCGAAATAAACGGAATGTTTACTGGGCATAACAGCTACGTCGATGCCTTCCGACCGCAATCTGTCGACCTCTTTCATTTCAGACTCGGCAAGAGCGGTTATCAGCGTATAATCTATATCGTTGAAATGTTTGATCGCATGGGAGAAGTAAAATGCGGTTCCTCCCGCCATGTGTACAGTATTTTTAGGGGTCACAATCTTATCCAGTGTGATGTGCCCGATACAGCAAAGATCATGCATATTATTGATTGTTTATTATACAAAAGTAGTCAAAATTGCCACTGATAGGAACTACTTCTTTATTTTTATTATTTTTGTCTATTGACAATCATTAAAATTGTGGTTATGAGTAAAGACCTGATTCACGAAAAGTTCGTTGGCGCAATCAGAGAGAAGATACCACACAAAGCAACTTTAACTAACACATTGGTTGATTTATTGCGCCTGGAAAAAGAAGCTGTTTATCGCCGTATGAGGGGCGATGTTGCTTTCTCCTTTGCTGAGATTGCGTCGATCTCCCATAAACTAGGGATCTCGTTGGATAATCTGGTCGGAGCACACTCGGCTAGGAGCCGTCCTTATCAGTTGAGTCTGGTGGAGTATGTAGAACCAATTGAAGACGACTACAAGATGTGGGGACTGTATAACGAACGGTTGCAGGAAGCACGGGAAGATCCGACATCCTGTAGTGTGGAATGTATGAACGTTCTACCTTCTATTTTTTTGTTGGATTATGAATACATCACCCGCTTTTATTTGTTCAAATGGTACAACCAGTATGGCCATTCGGACAAGACTGCTCATTTCAGGGATATTGAAACGGCTGAGAAATTGCAGGCTGTTCAACGTGTTACGGCTATGGAATCCAGGCATGTCAGGAAAACGGTTCATGTTTGGGATCCTTTGATCTTTCAGTATATTGTGAATGATATATTGTATTACAGTAGTATCCGGTTGATTGATCCGGAAGATGTCCGGAAGCTAAAACAAGAGTTGATGCATTTCCTTAACTATATGGAGACGCTTGCTTCCAGGGGGACGTATAGTGAAACCGGCAATCCGATACAGATCTATGTTTCCAATATTAATTTTGATGCCAGTTATAGTTATCTGGAGACTAAAAAAATGCGTATCAGCATGATCCGGGCATTTATACTGAACTCGGTTGTCTCGCTGGATGAGAAGGCGTATGAGATATTTCATAACTGGATGCAAGCGTTGCTGAAATCGTCAACCATGATCTCTGTCAGCGGGGAAAAGCAACGGATTTTGTTCTTTGAGAAGCAAAGAATGATCATTGGTAGCCTGTAATCCAAATAAATCCGTATCTTAGGCACGGTCTTTAAATATAACGTTATGGAATTTCTACTTGTTGTACTGATCGTTGTCGTCTGGGTCAGCTTGTATTCACATATAAGTAAGATGAATGTTCACACGGATGCTCTCCGGAGAGATATTTATAGTCTGAAAAAGCTGGTGGAGTCTCGGCTGGAAGAGATAAAACGGCCGGAAACGACAAGTGTGACGGAATTGACGGAAGAGATGCCGGAAAAGACTGTCGTGGAGGAATTGGTGCCGCCTGTTATTGAGGTGCCTGTTGAGGTTCCTGTAGAAGCCGCTACCGAATACTTACAGAAAGAGATGGTGAGCGGAACGGTTGCCGAAGTACAACCGGAAAAGAAGAAGGTCGTTCCACAGCCTGTCATCAAACCCTTTGGACTGGTTAAGGAGAAAAAGAAAGTCGATTATGAGAAGTATATCGGAGAGAATCTGTTCGGGAAGATCGGTATCCTTGTATTGGTGGTCGGCATGGGATTGTTCGTTAAATATGCGATCGATAAGAATTGGATCAATGAAGTTTTCCGTACGGTATTGGGCTTTGTAGTTGGTGGCGGATTACTGGTCTTGTCGCAGAGACTGAAAAATACCTATCGTACATTCAGTTCTCTGCTGGCGGGTGGTGCATTTGCCATCTTCTATGTGACGGTGGCGATGGCTTATCATTATTATGGCTTGTTCAGTCAGACAGCCGCTTTTGTTATATTGGTGGTTCTCACGGTGCTGATGTCTTTGTTGTCGGTCGTTTATAACCGGCGTGAACTGGCGGTGATCGGTTTGGTGGGTGGGTTTATCGCACCTTTCCTGGTTAGTAACGGAATGGGTAACTATCTGGTGCTGTTTACTTATCTAACGATCCTGAATGTGGGAATGTTCGGATTGTCGCTCTATAAGAAGTGGGGAGAATTGCCGGTGATCGGTTTTGTGGCTACTTATGTGATCATGTTGGGGTATTCGCTGGTGGCTGACCTGGATATTGCCGGGGATATGCAATTGATACAGCTGCTGCTTTTCTCTACATTATTTTATCTGATATTCCTGTTACCGGTCGTTTCGGTGTTGCGTACGGATAATAAGAAGGCTAATCAACCGTTGATGATGATCGTTGTGTTGAATAATTTCATCTATCTTTATTTTGCCTTGTGGTATCTGCATGAGTTGCATCTGCCGTATAATATTAAGGGGGCGTTTACTATGTTTATCGCTTTGGTGAATGTTTGTCTGGCTTATGCGATACGGGGGAAGAAATCGGAAACCGGTTATCTGTTTACTGCGTTGGTAGGCATGTTTCTGACATTTATTTCGATAAGCATACCTATCCAACTGGAAGGTAGTTTTATTACATTACTTTGGGCGACAGAAATGGTGGTTGTCCTTTGGTTGTTCATTAAGTTCCGCCAACCTGTCTATGCCTATTTTACGCAGTTGCTTCTTTTCCTGACGGTTGTATCTTTCCTTATGGATGTGGAGGATGTGCTGACTGACGGCTTTGTCCAGCCACTACTGTGGAATGGAACATTTGCCACCGGAATCTTTACCGGATTAGCTTTTGGTGTATTCGTTTGGCTGATGGAGCGGGAGAAGGTATTCTTTACTGAAACGTCGAATCTGAAATATATTCCTTTTAGTGTTATTTCGTTGCTGATGGGTTGCGGTATCGTTTATCTTTCATTTATAGTCGATTTCTATAGGAATATAACGGACGGGCCGTTAAGTAATTGTGTTTGCCTGGCATTTACCAATTTCGCTCTATTACTTTTATTGATCGGGTTGAGGAAGCGTTTTCCGATGGCACGTTTTTCTGTTGTTTATGCTGTGATGGCAGGATTTTCGGGCAGTTTATTTATCTGGCTTTCACGAGTGGCGAATGAATGTGGTGAGTCTTCTCTCTCCATCTTGCAATGGTCTTCTCTGTTTATTGTCGTTGCCCATCTGTTCTTCCTGGGAAAATGGTTTTACCGTTCGTTTAACTTCCGGCAGAAAAGTGCGGACAGGATGACCTTGTTTATTGCGGTTGTCTCTACTATCCTGTTTGCAGTTGCCGCATATAATATGTTGTATCTTTTCGGCTGGCAGAATGAATCGAGTGCAGTTCTTTCAATCTCCCTGAGTATTGCGGGCTTTGTGCAGATGGCGTTTGGTATGCGTCTGCATCTGAAAGTTCTGCGTATGATCAGTTTGGCTGTTTTTGGTGTTGTCCTTCTGAAGCTGGTCATTGTCGATTTGTGGTTGTTGCCAACAGTCGGGAAGATCATTGTCTTTATTATGTTGGGAGTAATCCTGCTAGTATTATCTTTCCTGTATCAGAAACTGAAGAAGGTGTTGTTTATGGATAATAAAGAGGAAGTTGGTTGATCCAGCTTCCTCGATATTGATTATTCTTTTTTGTTATTCTCATCATTGCTGTTTAATTGTATTACAGCTTTGGCATTTAAGGGGGTAACGACTTTTTTACCGGTCTCTTCTTCCAGTTTTAGTCTGGCATCCCGTGCAATATTTCCGCCCCGGCGTGCTACATCGGCATGTTCATTGAATGTATCAGGATTTTGTGTTTCTGATATTTTTGTGGTTGACAATTCGGCTAACATATTAAGCACTAGTTCAGTGTTAGTCATATTATCTCGTAAATTCTCTTTCTTCAGCCCTTTAAATTGTTTATATTCTTTTGCTGTTTTATCCGCCCATGTTTGGTAAATAATATCTGTGAGCGTGGCGAATTGTACCCCTTCCTGCAATCCATGCCGTTTCCATTCGTCGGTGAGTTCTTTACGTATTTCAATGCTTTTCAGACGCTGGTTGATCCAATTATCCGAATATCCTAACCGTTTATAGTCCTGCATAGCCTGATTGATCGATAGTTCCGGATCTTGTATCTGATCCAAACGTTCTTTAGCGATTTGGGCGATCCATAACTTGAATGGTTCAGCCTTAGGAGATGGGATACTTTGAATTAAGCGGAATAGTTGTTCGGTGGTGGCAACGTCTGTTAAGCGCATTTTTCCATCATTTGCAGTCATTTTCAAACTGTGACAGTTTGTCACGGTTTCATTTCCTTCATTTTTTAGTCTCTGTTTTAACTTTCTCCAATAGGCGTTTGGATCCTTACTGTCTGTTAAAACAGCGATTACATCAACGATTGAAAAATACCATTCTTCCGTTTCGTCGTCCCAAAGGGTACGAACTTTCTTTTCTTCAAAGAGCTTGATTGCATTTGTGTGAGTCATATTGTTATGGTTTTGTTTTTAACTCTGTAAAGATAGGATTATTTTATGGATAATGATGAAAATCTATTAACAAAAGAATAAATGCTTTTATAATTGCAGGTAGATGTCTGTCGATTCTAAATAGTTTATGATCAGCACCTTTCTGCTGATGCCTCAATATAAAATCTGTTGCCCATAATTATTAACAAACTTGCCGATAGTCGTCAGTAAGCTTACCCATAGCTATCGACAAGCTTGCTCATGATTATCGGCAAGCAATTACTTACCGATGTTTTTTTCTATTATCTGGCATGTGAATCTTATTACTTGCTGGCGTGTTTCCACTATCTCTGCAGATAACAGAAATGGCCCCTGAAAACAGGATAAATTCCCCACTTTTAGAGCAAATTTCGGGTGTGGCTACAAAATCTGAAAAAACTGGGTTTGTAAAGTGCTGGAAATGAGATGTCATTAAATTACTTATATATAATGTACACGCGTACATTATATATATAGAAATATGCCCTAATTGATTAAATTAAAGAAAATTACGAATGCGTCGGAATGACTAGAGAAATCGTTCCTTTTTTCTAGTCTACAAAATTAACTATAAGTTTCGTTTCTGCAACCATTTTCTAAAAATATTTTCTTTCTCTATATGCTTTCTTATCAACCGAATAGCAAAGTTTGTACGAAATGTAGCGTTCAGACGACGAACCAGATAAAGATGACTAGAAAAAAGGAACGTTTTAGCTAGTCATTTAGGGCTAAGACGCATGATAAGAAGTTTTCATTAACAATTAGTATTAATATTAAATTTAGAATTATGAACAAAAAGTTTTCTACGTTAGTGGCTGTCCTCTTGGCAGCCGGTGCTTGGACGACGCTGGATGCTAAGGTGATTGAAGTTTCAACACCGGCAGCTGGTAGTTCTTATTTGGTCGGTACGGGCATTAATGCAGATGAAAGTACTGAGTACACTTTGCTGTTAGCCGCTGATGGTACAGCTGCAAAAGCAGAAGCAGAGGATGTAACAGCTGAATCTCCTGTTTGGACATTAGCCGATGCAGGCGAGGGGCAGTATAAATTGCAGGCTGCAGATGGTAAGGTTTTTTATGCTGTAAATGGAGCGACTGAAACCGCTGGTGGAAAAAATTTAACTTTGTCTGCCGACGCAATTGAAAATTCGCTGCCAGTTTTGTTTACTATGGAAGCTGGTAAGCTAAAGTTGGCTAATGTTGATGCATTTGCAAACAATACTGATATTACAGGTGACCTGTTCTTCAAGATTGAAGCTTCTGGCTGTTCTCTTGATGCTACAGGTGTTGTTGTTGACTTCGGTGTTTATGCTTCAAACAATGAAAATGCTCTTCCTGGCTTCGATTTGAATACGAATGATGCAGGGCAGGTAGTGCTGACACCAGGAGCATTTGATGCTTCTGCAACTTACAAAGCTCCTGTTTATTTCCAAACAGCAGATGGTTATCTGACAGTTGTATCTGAAAAAGGTGAATTGGTAGTAAAAACATTAACAGACGCTCCTACTGCTGCACAATCATTCAATGCTTCTTGGGTATGGAAAGCCGGTAAATTGGTTTCTGTTGCTGCTGAAGCTGCAGAGGAAGCTGCTCAGTTGAAGGTAGTAAATACAAGTACAAAAGCAGCAGGTGAAGTAACTTACACATTGGCTAAAACAGGTTCAACTTTTGCTGTAACAGGTGGAGCTATTACTTCTACTGATGCTGGCAAATTAGCTGGAACTGCTCTTTATGCATCAGCCGCTGTAAACGCAACTGTTGCTCCTGAACCGAAAATTGATGTAACAGGTAGTCAGAATATTGTTGGTGGTGCATATGATCTGGTAACATCTGTTCCTTCTGGATATTGCGTTGTTACATTGGGTACTAACAAGTATCTGAAAGCTGGTGCAACAGTAACTGCTGAAACTGCTATTTCTGCAACTGATGTTGATGGTTACAAGAACTTCTTGTGGTCTGTAGCAAAAACAGAAGTAAACGGAAAAGTTTTCTATAGCTTCACTAGTTTAGCAGAAGATGCAAGTAAAAAACCTTATAAATGGACAGTAGGTACTGAAACTGCTTTTGAAGCAAATGAAGTATATGCTGGTCAGGGTATTACTTTGTCTGCTGGTGGTAAGTTAATTCAAGTAGATGCAAATACAGATGGTTCTGATGCTACTGCCGTTATCGGTTTCTATAACTCTTTCGCTTTGGCTTACACACAATCTGAATTGAATAACATACTTAAACCGGGCTTCGAGCTGACTGTTAAGTATGAAAAAGATGCAAAGAAAGACAAAACGATTGAAGGAGTAGACGTTCTGCAGCAGAAGATGTATCCGAAAGGCAACGCTACTGTTACTACAATGGAGTTGTGGAATAACGAAAAGTTAGACCAAGGTAAAAATGCTAAGAAATTAGTATTGGATACTAAAGCAACTGTAGGTAGCGACGTTACCGGCGAATTCAAATGGTTAACTCAGAAAGAAATCGACAAGGGTGCTGCTGGTCAGTATCTGTCTGATTTCCAATTGCAGCATGCTTTGGGTAATTCTAGTGAAATCTCTAAGTTGGTAGTTGTAAATAAAGGGAATGTTTCTATCCTGTTTAATGACAGCAAATATTATCTGACAACATCTGTATCTAAAGACGCTAAATTGCCGTACATCAAGTTGGGTGCAAGCAACATCTATGACGTTACGAAGTTGTTAGGACAATATCTGAACTTCTCTTATGCTGATACAAGAGCTAATGCAAAAGCAAATAGCGAAGAGTATAAGTATGCCGGCGTTTTGGCTATAACTAACGAAGATGGAAAAGATGCAACTAAAAATGCTGCAGACTATGTACCAGCAAACACAGTATTATTGTCTTCTCCGGAAGCACAGTGGGCTGTAGTTGCTGCTGATAAAGATGCTAATACCTTTACAATCCAAAACCGTGAAAGTGGTATTAAGATTGTAAATGTACAATTACGTGAAGAAGATGGCGATAAATTTGTTGTAACATCAAATAATACAATATTCAATGATGACCTTGTAACGCTGAACAAAACAGCAGCAAAAGGCCAGATCAACTTCGACGGTTATATGCAGACAACTGCAAATGTATTGAGAAATGAAGATTTCTATTTGGGTCAGTATCACGCTATCGAAGGTAACAACAATGCTTACTTCGTAGAAAACCATACAGACAAAGCAAGCCACCAGATCGGTATGACTGCTGAAAAGGAAAATGCTCAGAAATGGAACTTGAGTTTCGCAATGAAAGCTGACAATGAAGGTGAATATACGGAAGTTGATACTGTATTCATTTACACTACATTCGCTACATTGAAAGATGGTAAGATCATTACTGCTGGCGACGATGTTTTGAGAGATACATTAGCTATTCTTCCGTATGCATTCCAGAATGCTTCTAACCGCGAATTCGTTGATTTCAAAGCTGGTAAAGGCTACGATTTCTATTTCTGTGATCCAGACAACAAGACTAACGAAGATCAGGATGCTGCTCGCTTCGCTCTTAAGATCAAACCGAACGATACTTACAACTTCGTAAGAATTGCTCCGGCAACAAACGGCGATGCAACTCAACTGGACGATAACAAAGTATTTGTTGCCAACAGTGCTGACAAGGGTTCTTTGAAGAACATGCTGACTTATGCTGAAGATCAGAACTCTCTGATGGTTGTAGAAAAAGCCGATGCTCCTGAATATCATAAGATTGCTGCTGCATGGGGAGATACAATCAAATTGTTCCGTGACGAAAACAACTCACAGGTCGTTTACGAAAAACGTGATGATAAGTCTGTTGTAGCAAACGACACATTGAGCTTCCTGAACATCGACAATGTAAATCAGTTCAAAGTAAACCCGGCTATCTTTGCCGATACTGCTTATATCAACCGTGTAGATGCTGACGGCGAACTGAACACTTGCTACCAGTACTTACTAGCTGTAAATGTAGATCCTGAAAAGTCTTACTATTGCCCGTACAACGAAGAACATAATTCGGATGCATGGAGAGAAGCTAACGGTGGTCCTTGTGCCGATGCAAAAGAACATAGAGCTGTTTACGGTCGCTTCCTGATCAACCTGATCGATACTGCTAACGTTTACGGTGCAACTCACCTGCATAACAATCCGTACATTAACAATGTGGAAGCAGACGAAGATCTGGCTAAATTGTCATTCGTAGAAGGTTACCATATTGGTGATACATTGATCGTTACTCGTAAGGGTGGTGAAGCTGTTAAGTTGAGAATGGATACTCCTGACTTCAACGTAGCTAAGTTCGCTTTCCGTTATGTTGATAGCTCAGAAAAGATTTTCAAGATCCAGACTCAGTGGAAGCCGTATGCTCCGGAAGTTGAAGCTGATGAAATCGATGCAGCTGCTACTAACAACGGTTATCTGAAATGGGTGAACGGTACTTTGGCAGTAACCGGTAGATTTGACAACGGTGATGTATTCGGAATCGAAGAAAACTATGCTGGCAACCCGACTGCAAACGACGAAGTAACAGTTTCCGGTATCTCTGTAGTAGCTACCAACGGTGCTGTGATTATCAAGGGTGCTGAAGGTAAGAGGGTTTCTATTGTAAACGTTCTTGGTCAGACAATTGCTAACACAGTTCTTTCTTCTGACAATGCAGAAATCGCTGCTCCTGCCGGTGTAGTTGTAGTTGCTGTAGAAGGCGAAGCTGCTGTAAAAGCAATCGTAAAATAAGATTTTAAAAAAGTAATCTGTCACGCGGTTTTATACCAATTACCCCGTGAGGGCGAACAAGCGACAGTTTAATACTAAAGTAATAAAATAAAGTTCTTCTGTCAGTATTCCTGCGAAGGAAGAAAACAGACACAAAAAAAGCCCTGGAAGTTCTAAATTTCCGGGGCTTTCTTGTATCTTCGCATATCTATAACTTAATTTTAATAAGATAAAATTATGGCAAAAGAATTGCATTTTACAGTTGAGGGTGTACAGGGGGAGTTGACGTTAGAGTTGGCTCCATTCAAACAACGTCTGTATCAGGATGGTAGAGAAATTAAGCGGACAGGAACATTTAATCCGAAATACTTTGTGACCAATGCTTCCGGCGAACCGGAAGAGATGAAAATCGTTTTTGGACTAGACTTTGTACATGTCGTAGAGTTTCGCGGGAAAAAAATACCATTGGAAGAGAGACTGTCTACCCTCGAATATGTCATAGGTGCCCTTCCTGTCCTGTTGATCTTCCTGGGAGGATTGCTTGGCGCTCTGTTTGGGTTTGTGGGTGCGACGTTTACTTACAACTATATGCGCCGTGAAAAACGTTTACCATTGCAGTTACTTGTCTCTTTAGGAGTTTCTGTATTCTGTTATGTAGCCTATTTTATGTTTGCACTCTGTATACAGCTTTTATTGAAGAGCTAGTACAACCACGCACTCTTTTCTTGCGAAGTTTGTAAATTTGTGTAACTTTAACCGCCCGATAATAACTATTTGTACTATATACGGCGATTATCAAAAGAGTGTGAATAATGATGAGAAAATAAATTTAACTGACGAACAGATCTTTCGGGATCTGTTCGATCGGTACTATGTACCTTTATGTGTCTTTGCAGAACGTTATCTGGAAGATGAAGAGCAAGCTTCAGATATTGTACAGGAATGTTTTGCCAAGGTCTGGCAGAAACAGAAAAATTTTCAATATGTTTATCAGGTCAGGTCGTTTATGTATACCAGCGTTCGCAACTCCTGTCTGAATGAGTTGGAACATCGCCAGGTCGTATCGGGTTATCAGGAGACAACTGCAGCCCGTATGGAAGAATCCACTTTCCATGATTATCTGATAGAAGAAGAAATGCATCGCGTTGTGATGGAAGCGGTAGACAAATTGCCTCCCCAAAGCCGTAATATAATTCGGCTGGCCCTGGAAAATAATTCAAATGCAGAGATCGCCGAAAAGCTCTCCGTATCTAAGGAAACCGTACATACACTGAAGAAAGGAGCCTATAAGAAACTCCGTTCTTTCCTCAAAGAATACTACTATTACGTACTATTTATCTAATTTGGTTAAAAAAATCTTCAACGCCATTCACCCTGTTTTTGACTTCGCCTGTTTTACTTAATAAAAGATCACAGGAATGTTGGAACAAGACTTCTATATTGCAGCATTAATTGCTAAATCGATAACAAACTCTTTATCAGAAGAGGAAGCGCGGGAGCTGGAAAATTGGAAAAATGCTTCTGAACATAACCTTCGCTTGTTCGAGTCGATGTGCCGGAAAGAAAACCTGTATGAGTATTCCCTCCGGGCAGAAAAATATGATCGGACAGTCGGTTGGGAGCAAGTGCAGAAGCGTATCCGCATGACACGCCGCAAGAAGCTTTATACTGTTTTTTGGCAACACGTCGCAATTTTCCTGCTTCCTTTGATGGCTGGTGTTTTTACCTGGTATTTTACCCATGAAACAAAACCCGTTTTGTCAAAGACAGTGATAGCACAGTCTGTGCATATAACTCCGGGAGAGAGCAAAGCCGTCCTCACTCTTGGTGATGGGACAGTGGTAGGTCTTAACGCCGAATCCCGGCAGGAGCTGAATGAATCAGGTATACAGATCAATGTAGATAAAGCGGAACTGGCTTATGATAAGAAAGAAGCGGAAGCAATTCCGGCAGAAGTAACCTCCGAAGAAATCGTTTACAATAAAATAGATATTCCGCGTGGCGGAGAATATAAGCTACGCTTGAGTGATGGTAGTATGGTACACCTGAACTCCATGAGTTCTTTGCGTTATCCGGTTCGTTTTTCCGGAGAAGTGCGCGAGGTGGAACTGACCGGTGAAGCTTTTTTCGAGGTAAGCAAAAGTCAAACACCTTTTATCGTAAAGACTAAAGGTGTGGATATCCGCGTTTTGGGAACCACGTTCAATGTGTCTGCCTATCCTGAAAATCAGTATACTCAGGCTACTCTAGTTGCCGGATCCGTCCGGGTGGATACTAAAGAAGGCGGACAGATTATGCTGAAGCCCTCGCAGCAGGCCGAACTGGATAATCGATCACACGAACTGGTCGTTCGCCAGGTAGATGTCACTTTTTATACATCCTGGGTAAGCGGGAAAATCTATTTCAAAGACGAACGCTTGGAAGACATAATGAACACCTTGTCGCGTTGGTATGATATTCATGTTGTGTTTGCCGACAAGAGTAAGAAGGATCTGAGGTTCGGATGTAACCTGAACCGGTATGAAGAGATCGCACCTTTTCTGGAACTGCTAAATGCTACCGGAAGAGTAAAGACAAAGGTTCAGGGACGTGAAATAACAATCTATTAATCTGTATAAGTTTTGCTTAGTTTTTTAATTTAAAATATTATTATTATGGGAAAAGACAAAGAGAGCTTCAGGCAAAGCAGTGGGAAGAGAGTCCTCTGTATATCCGGTTTGGTCTGTTTATTTCTGACAACCGGGCTTGCACAAGCACCTGCCCGTTCAACTGTACGCAATGCTACTGCAACAGTAACCGTTACTTTCAGTAATGCCACACTGAGAGATGTGATCTGGGAATTGCAGAAGCAAACCGACTTTACATTTGTGTACAGTACTCCTGATGTGAAAGATGTGAAAGTGAGTAAAGTAGACGTTGTCAATGAAGATGTCTATAAAGTGTTGGACAGATGTCTGCGCAATACGAACCTGACCTATACGGTTCACGGAGGCGTGGTAGCCATTCGCCATACGAACGAATCGGGAAGCACTTCCGCCACACAACAGAAAAAGATGATACAAGGGAAGGTCTTTGATGAAACAGGTGAGACCGTTCCCGGAGCCAATATCCTTATTAAAGGCACGGTACAAGGTACTACTACCGATATGGATGGAAACTTTGCTTTGGAAGTGGAAGATGGTAAAAACATAACGCTCGTTGTTTCTTTTGTGGGATATAGCCCGAAAGAAGTGCGTGTTACCGGCAATAGCCCTTTAAAGATTGTCTTGGAATCGGAAGATATGCAATTGGAAGAGGTGGTTGTTACGGGTTACGGTACCTTTAAGAAATCAGCCTATGCCGGTTCAGCATCGACGGTAAAGACTTCGGAAGTGAAAGATGTTCCGGCAGTTTCTTTCTCGCAGGTATTGCAGGGAGCCGCTCCGGGTGTCCAGATCTCGTCTTCTTCCGGTCAGCCGGGAGCTGCGGCTTCTATTAATATTCGTGGTATGGGATCTTTCAATGCCTCGAACTCACCGTTGTATGTAATTGACGGTGTACCTGTTACTTCCGGTGATATAAGCAGTACAGGATCGGATGCAGGTATCGACGTTATGTCTACTATCAATACATCGGATATTGAAAATATTACCGTTATCAAAGATGCTGCGGCAGCGTCCTTGTATGGTTCACGTGCTGCAAATGGGGTAATCCTGATCACGACCAAACAGGGAAAAACCGGTAAGCCTGCCGTATCGCTGAAAGCCGACTGGGGTTTCTCTGATTTTGCGATGGATTTCCGCGAAGTAATGGGTGGGGAAGAACGCCGTAACCTGATTTACGACGGACTGATCGCAGACGGAATGGTTCATAAAAAAATGACGGAAGCAGAAGCCCGTGAGTATGCCGATGGTGAAATCGACAGCTATGCACCGAAACCCTGGTGCGGATATATCGATTGGGATGATGTATTGTTCCAGAAAGGCAGCCACCAGACTTATGAAGCATCTATCACCGGTGGTACGGACAAATTCAAATATTACAGTTCTTTAGGTTACCTGAAACAGGATGGTGTTGCCCTGAACTCCGGGCTCGAACGTATCACCGGTCGTGTAAATGTGGATTACCAGGCATCCAAACGTTTCAGCTTGGGTGTAAAAGCCCTGTTTGCCAACGTAAACCAGGATGTAAACGATGAAGGTACTTCTTATACATCTCCTTTCTATACATCTAAAAGTGCTGTTACGCCATCCGACCCGGTTTATAACGAAGACGGTAGCTGGAACCGCGAATTAATTCGCATCGCCGATCGCAATCCTTTGCTATCGGCAGTATATGACTATCGTCGTGAACATATTACCCGTGCATTTAATACGGTATATGCTCAGTATGAGTTTATCGATAATCTGAGACTGAAAAGTACGTTAAGTTACGACTATACTCTATCGAAAGGCGATCGCTGGTATGATCCGCGTACCTCCAACGGCGATGATCTGGGTGGAGATATGAAGAAAGTATTCTATGAATACCGGAAGTTGGTTTGGGAGAATGCTTTGAGCTATCAGACAACTATTGCTGACAATCATCATGTGGATGCGCTGGTCGGCTATGAAACGGATATGTTCGAACGCGACCATTTGTCCGGTGAATCTTCCAACTTTGCCCGTTACGATAGAAATGATGTGGAGAATGGTATGAAGCTGGAAGGAGTAGGCGGCTATGCCCGTGCTTATCGACTGGTTTCTTATCTGACACGTGTGAATTATGATTACAGGAATAAATATTATTTAGGTGGTAGCTATCGTCTGGACGGCAGTTCCCGTTTGTCAAGCGAAAACCGCTGGGGTAGTTTCTGGTCGGTTTCGGGAGCATGGAGAGCGATCGAAGAAGATTTCCTGAATGATGCTAAAGACTGGTTGAGTGATCTGAAACTGAGAGCATCTTATGGTGTGAACGGTACGCTTCCTTCTGATTATTACGGATATATGGGATTGAGTTCCATCAAAGAGGGCTATTTGGAAGAACCGGGTATTTTGCAGTCTCAACTGGAAAACAAAGATTTGTCGTGGGAAACCAACTATAACTTTAACGTGGGGTTGGATTTTGGAATATTCAATCGTCTGAATGTTACGTTGGAATATTATACCCGCCAGACAAAGAATCTGTTAATGGATCGTCCGGTTTCGATGACGACTGGTTTCGACAAATTCCTGATGAATATCGGTGAAGTGAAGAATCACGGTGTGGAACTGGAAATTCGTTCAACCAATATCACGAATAAGAATTTTAGTTGGAATACAACATTCAACCTGGGACATAATAAGAATGAGATCGTTCGTCTGGACGGTATACAGACGGAGATTGTAAGTGGCTCGCAGATACGTAAAGTGGGAATGCCTTACCGCACATTCTATCTGATCGAGTTTGCCGGTATTAACCCGGAAACAGGTGTTCCTCAATTCTATACCAATAAGGAAAACGCAGATGGTAGCCTGGATAAAACTGTTACGGAAGATCCGAGCGAAGCTTATCGTATTGCCACCAAACATGCTGATCCTGTAGTACAGGGCGGTTTGTCGAATACGTTGAGCTACAAGGGATTCGACTTGAACTTCATGCTGTCGTACCAGTTCGGCGGT
Organism: Parabacteroides sp. HGS0025; assembly: GCF_000969845.1. Lineage (NCBI taxonomy): Bacteria > Pseudomonadati > Bacteroidota > Bacteroidia > Bacteroidales > Tannerellaceae > Parabacteroides > Parabacteroides sp. HGS0025. The sequence goes on along the minus strand of NZ_KQ033903.1, from coordinate 517,794 downwards.
TATTCCTATGATAACTGGGCACAGAAGACAGAACATGGCGGCGACGACCCGGAAGGAAACATTCCGGTTTATTACCGCGATCGTTGGCAGAATCCGGGAGACAATACAGATATCGAACGCTTCATTCTGAATGGCGATATATCGATGAAATCGTATGCTACGACCCGCCGCCTGCACAGTACAAACTTTATCCGTCTGAAAAACCTGACATTCGGTTATTCATTGCCGAAAGCCTGGACAAGCAAAGCCGGTATCGACAAGGTTCGTCTCTATGTATCAGGTAATAACCTGTTGACTTGGGCGAAATACGATTATTATGATCCGGAAGCCGTTAGCGCTGGAACTGCTATTTGGGGAACCCCGCCTTTACGCTCGGTTACTTTTGGGTTAAATGTTAATTTCTAATTATAAAGTCTACAGCATAATGAAAGTATTAAATTATATATTATCCGGTATATTAGTTCTGTCGGTTACTTCCTGTGGTAACGATTGGCTGGATTTGGAATCTTCAACAGAGATACCTTCCGAAGGCTCTTTGGAACGTTTGGAAGATTTTCAGTATTCGTTGAACGGAATTTATAGTGCTATGCAAAGTTCGGACGGTTATACCGGACGTATCGTCTATTATGGAGATGTAACGGCCGACGATATACAAGCAGCCAGTGCAACCAAACGTACGGGTACTTATTACCTGTTGAAATATACGAAAGATAATGCACCTTCCACCCTGTGGAAAATTCCGTATCAGCTGATCCGTAATGCGAATATCATTCTGGAAGAGATTGTAAATGTCCCGGAAACAGGAGATAATAAAGAGGAGCGCGCTGATATTATCGGCCAGGCATTGGCTATTCGTGCCTTATCATTGTTTGATCTGACCCGTATCTACGGTTATCCGTATGCGAAAGATAACGGTGCATCCTGGGGAGCCTGTATCGTACAGGATGTACGGCAGATTGACAGTAAGCCGGCTCGTAATACCGTGGCAGAGTGTTATGAAGCTGTTATTAAGGATTTGAATGATGCAATACCTCAGTTAAGCCCCGAGTTTAATTTCGGGAAGATGAACCGTTGGGGAGCGATGCTATTGTTAAGTCGTGCTTATCTGTATAAAGGAGATAATGCAAATGCGTTGAAGATAGCAGAGGAAGCTATCGCCGGGGTTGCCAAATACAAATACCGTTTATGGAGTAATGAAGAATACCCGACGGCCTGGGGAGACGAACGCAGTGCTTCCGATCCCGGTGAAGTGTTGTTTGAGATTGTGAATACAACAGTGGATAGTCCGGGTAAGGAAAGTATGGGGTACCTTTGCTGGCGTAGCGGTTATTCGGATATGATACTGACAAGCACTTTTTTTCAGTTGTTGAGCGAAGATCCGGACGATGTCCGTAACAAAGTATATGAAATTTATAAGGCTAAAGCTTATATTGATAAATACCAGCCGCAGAAGGGTGAAAACCGGGCGGATGCCAATATCCCTTTATTGCGCCTGTCCGAACTCTATCTGAATGCGGCGGAAGCAGCGGTTAAGCTGGGTAATAATGCTAAAGCTGTTGAGTATCTCGATCCGATTGTCAACCGTGCTAATCCGGAAATGACTGTTCAGGGTGAAACGGTCACGTTGGAACGCGTGTTGAACGAACGTCGTAAGGAATTGTTCGGCGAAGGACATCGCTTGTATGATGCTTTGCGTAATAACCAGACAATCGAGCGTAAGGATGTGAAGATAGACGTTATAAAAAGTACGAAACATCTGTCTATGACGGACGATGCGCAGAAATTCGACTGGAATTATTATAAAGTTGTACTTCCAATTCCTAAATTTGAGATCGATACGAATCCGAGCATTGCTGCACAGCAGAATCCGGGTTATTAATCTGATAATTGAAATATGAAAACTTTCCAATATAAATTTATATTATTGTTCGTTCTCTTGGCAAGCTGCTTAACGCAGCTGTCAGGGGCGGACAAAAAGCAGGAGAAGCATAAACTTTCTGCGGACGGGCCGTATTTGTTATACACTGCCGACGGAGGTTTCCGTTCGATCTCAGTGGATACGGCCGGGTTACTGAATGACCAAACCTATCGATCTGTTCCGAAGGGTTTCTCTTTTGATGTTTATTCGGATGAAGGAGAGAAGCTGTTCCCTGTTATTTTGCATAAGATAAAACGCCCAGAATGGAAAAGCAAACAAGCCGGAAAAATGCTTATTCTATCCGATCCGCATGCCAATTGGGAATGTTTTTCTTCCATATTGAAAGAATGGAAGGTCGTGGATAAGGATTATCGCTGGACTTTCGGTAAGAACCAGCTGGTTGTGATCGGTGATGTGTTCGATCGTGGAAAAGATGTGCTTCCGATCTACTGGCTGCTTTATAAACTGGAGAAAGAGGCGGCCGATGCCGGAGGACAGCTGGTCTTTTTACTGGGTAATCATGAAGGAATGGTGCTGGCGGGTGATTTACGATATACAAAAAGTAAATATATCCATCTGGCTGATACCCTGAATATTCCTTATCAGGAATTGTGGAACCGGCAGACTGAACTGGGACGCTGGCTGGGTACACGTAATACCATGCAGTTGATCGGTGAAAACCTTTTCGTCCATGCCGGTCTGAGCCTGAACTTTCTGGATAAGAACAAAAGTATCCCGGAGGTGAACAAGATCATGAGCGAGGGGCTGTTCCTCAGTAAGCAGGAACGCAAGGAAGCCCCTGGTGATATTGCTTTCATGTATGCTACTTATGGCCCGATCTGGTATCGCGGTATGGTTCACAGTGCCGATAGATATCACCCCCTATATCCGGAAGATTTGCCGAAGATATTCGATAAATATAAAGCTAAACGTTTGTTTGTCGGCCATACGATCTTCGATGATATTACTACTTTCTATAAATACCGGGTAGTTGCAGTCAATGTAGACAACAAAGAGAATATGAAAAAGAAACGCGGACGCGGTGTCCTGGTTGAAGATAACAAGATGTATGTGGTCTTTGATTCAGGGAAGAAGGAACTGATCAAAGAAGAATGAATCGGATATTGATGGATCAAAACCTATATGACGACTTCGTAGGGGCAGGTTTCAAACCTGCCCTTTGTGTAAGATTATAAATCAAAAATTTCCGAACCTATAAAACATCCACCGTCTTTTCCAGCGCCATCCCATGCGATCCTTTGATCAGGATATGATATCCTTTTAAGGGATTGGCTTTTAATGCTTCGATCAACTCTTCCGTTGTCGCGAACGTGGCAAACTCTTTACCCGCTTTCCGGAAATGTTCCCCGCAAAGGAATACCTTATCGAATTTACCGGCTTTGATTTCTGCAACGGCTTCCGCATGCAATTCGTCGCTTGCCGGGCCCAGTTCGCGCATATCACCTAAGATAACGGCTTTTGGGGAAACAGGCATAGATGTGAAGTTTTCGATAGCCACCTTCATGCTGCTCGGATTGGCATTATAGGCATCGATAAGCAAGATGTTATTTTCCGTTTTCTTTAATTGCGAACGGTTGTTGGTCGGCTCATAAGCAGCGATGGCACGGCTGATACGTTCGGCCGGGATCTTGAAATAACGGCCTACTGCTACAGCTGTCAATACATTATCGAGGTTATAACCGCCTATCAGGTGCGTCTCTACCGTATGGATCTTACCCTGTTGCTTCCAGTCGAACGTAAGGTAAGGATTGCAACTGATGATATGGCCGGAAGCAAATGAGCTATCCTCACTGCCGTAAGTGATCTGCTCGATGCCTCTGGCTATCGCCTGCAGCTCTTTATTTTCTTTCTTGATGAATATCTTTCCTTTGGAACGGCGGATGTAGTCGTACAGCTCGCCTTTGGTCTTCACTACACCTTCAAATGAACCGAACCCTTCCAGATGCGCACGGCCTACATTGGTAATGATCCCGTAGTTGGGCAGGACGATCTCCACCAGTTCCTTGATATCGCCCGGATGGCTGGCACCCATTTCGATCACCGCCATTTCATGGTCGTGTGTCAGACGGAGCAGGGTAAGCGGAACGCCGATATGATTATTCAGGTTACCTTCCGTATAGAGCAGATTGAATTTAGTGGACAATACGGCGGCCAGCAACTCCTTAGTCGTAGTCTTGCCGTTGGTTCCGGTAATCCCGATAATAGGAATACCCAGCATTTTACGATGCCGGTGAGCCAGTTGTTGCAAAGCTGTCAACACATCATCGACCAAAATGGTACGTTCTCCGATGATATAATCAGGGTTATCGATTACTGCATAGGAACAGCCGGTAGCCAAAGCTTTTTCTGCATATTGGTTCCCGTCGAATCTTTCACCTTTCAGGGCGAAGAAGATGGAGCCGCGCGGACAATTACGACTATCTGTTGTTATTTTCGGATTGTGTATAAACAATTCGTACAGTTCTGATATATTCATAGCTTTCTTTTCGTTTGCTTATTATTGGTGAACAAAAGTAGCAATTAAATGAAGAATGAGGAATGAAGAATGAATATTTAAGTGAGAATCGTGTATCTTTGCCGGAAATAAGGATTAGAATGTTAGATAAAACGCTCAATATTAGGGGAACACTCCTGTCGCTTGCAACTCCCGTTGTGATGGGAATCCTGAATGTCACTCCCGATTCTTTTTATGCCGACAGCCGTAAGCAGAACGAAGCCGCTATCGACGAACGGATACAGGCCATTCTTTCGGAAGGCGGACAAATTATCGATATCGGCGGATATTCTTCCCGTCCCGATGCCGCAGAAGTTTCTCCCGAAGAAGAAATGGAACGGTTGGCTTTTGCCCTGAAAATATTGAATACCCATTATCCGGAGGCTGTGGTCTCGGTCGATACGTTTCGTGCCGGCGTGGCTCGCCGGTGTGTGGAGGAATATGGTGTTGCCATGATTAATGATATCTCGGGAGGTGAACTGGATGCCGCAATGTTCAGTACGGTAGCCGATCTGAACGTACCTTATATAATGATGCACATGCGGGGTACTCCGCAAACCATGCAACAGCATACCGGCTATACGGATATGATGGAGGAAATCATGCTCTATTTTGCTGCGAAAGTCCGCGAATTACGTCTACTCGGTGTGAATGATATCATTCTCGATCCGGGTTTCGGCTTCAGTAAGACGGTCGACCAGAATTATCTGCTGATGAACCGCCTGCAGGAGTTCGGCGTGTTTGATCTTCCCCTTCTGGTAGGCATATCCCGCAAAAGTATGATCTACCGTTTTCTGGGTGGAACACCGGCCGATAGCCTGAACGGCACTACGGTACTGAACACACTGTCACTGATGAACGGAGCCGATATCCTTCGTGTGCATGATGTGAAAGCCGCTGTCGAAGCAGTCAAGCTGGTTACCAAAACCGTCAATTGTCAATTGTCAACTATCAACTCATAATATTATGTGGATGCATTTCGGAATAAAAGACCTGATCGATGTACTGCTGGTAGCCTTTTTCCTCTACCAGACCTACAAGCTGATGAAGAGTTCAGGTACACTGGCCATCTTTAGTGGGGTAGTTTCATTTATTATTGTATGGATCCTTGTTTCGCAGGTGTTGGAAATGCGTTTGATGGGAGCCATACTCGATAAGTTTATCAGTGTCGGTTTCGTGGTGTTGGTCATTCTGTTTCAGGATGAGATACGCCGTTTTCTGATGGCGCTCGGTTCACACCGGGGATGGAAGTTCCTGGGAAAGCTTTTTTCTAAAAAGGATGCGAACAACGAGCGGGAAGGAAAATATGTCGCCCCCGTGGTGCTGGCCTGTATGAATATGGCCCGTAAAAAGACCGGAGCCCTGATTGTGATCCAGCAGGATGTCGATCTCTCGATATACGAGCATACGGGCGAAATGTTCACTGCCGATGTCAACGCCCGCCTGATCGAAAATATATTCTTTAAGAACAGCCCTCTGCATGACGGGGCGATGATCATTGCCGATGGCCGGATCAAAGCCGCAGGCTGTATCCTTCCGGTAGCGCAGAATGCCAATTTGCCGAAAGATCTCGGACTACGCCACCGTTCCGCGCTCGGAATGTCTCTCGAAACCGATGCATTGATTATTATTGTATCGGAAGAACGGGGTAAAATATCTGTTGCTCACAACGGTAAGCTCGATATCAACATTTCAGCCGAAGATCTGCAACAAATCCTCTCCGGCGAGCGAGAAGTAGTGAATTACTGTTAAATGTTCTGAAAGTGACAGCTCCGGTTGCAAATAGTTTGTGCTTTTTGCAAACTCTATGTTGCATTTTGTCTACTTTTGTACCCGCAAACAGTAGCAATTACTAAATACTATAAAAAATATCTTCCGCTATGGACTTAATGCAAGAGATTATTGCACGCGCTAAAGCTGACAAGCAGCGTATCGTTCTTCCTGAAGGAACAGAAGAAAGAACATTGAAAGCCGCCGACCGTTTACTGGCCGATGGAGTTGCTGACATCATCCTGATTGGAAATCCCGCAGAGATTTCTTCTTTGGCAGCAAACTACGGTCTGAATCACATCGGACAGGCTACTATTGTTGACCCTAAAAATCACGAAAAGAAAGCTGCTTATGCAGACCTGCTTTTCCAATTACGTCAGAAAAAAGGTATGACTCCGGAGAAGGCAGCTGTCCTTGTTGAAGATCCTTTGTATCTGGCTTGCCTGATGATCAAGGCCGGTGATGCTGACGGTGAAATTGCCGGTGCACAGAACACGACAGGAAATGTGCTTCGTCCCGCTTTGCAGATCGTGAAGACAGCTCCGGGTATGAGCTGTGTATCGGGTGCATTCCTTATGTTTACCAAGAAGCCGGAATACGGAAAAGAAGGCCTTCTTGTTTTTGCTGACTGTGCTGTAATGCCTAATCCTACTGCTCCCGAACTGGCTAGTATCGCCGTGGCGACTGCTGCGACAGCCCGCGACATCGTAGGTGTTGAACCTCGTGTTGCTATGTTGAGCTTCTCTACAAAAGGCAGTGCCTCTCACGAAATGGTAGACAAAGTAGTGGAAGCTACCCGTCTGGCAAAAGAAATGGCTCCTGAACTGAAGATCGACGGTGAATTGCAGTCTGATGCTGCTCTGGTAGGATCTGTTGCTTCTTTGAAAGCACCGGGTAGCGAAGTGGCCGGTCAGGCAAACGTATTGGTATTCCCGACACTGGAAGTAGGTAATATCGCTTATAAGCTGGTTCAGCGTCTGGGTGATGCAGAAGCAGTAGGCCCGATCCTTCAGGGTATGGCTGCTCCGGTGAACGACCTTTCACGCGGTTGCTCTGTAGACGATATCTATAAGATGGTGGCTATCGCCAGCAACCAGTCTATCGGCTTAAAGGCGGCTAAAAAGTAAAAAAGACACAACAAGTAAGATATGAAGATATTAGTTTTAAATTGCGGAAGTTCGTCTGTTAAGTACAAGTTGTTCAATATGGACACACACGAAGTACTTGCACAGGGTGGCGTTGAGAAACTGGGTTTGCCGGGTTCTTTCCTCAAATTCACCCAGCCGGATGGTAAGAAAGTAATTCTGGATAAGGAATTACCCGAACACAATGCGGCTATCGAGTTTATCCTGAGCGTGCTGACAGATGACAAATACGGCTGTATCAAGTCGTATAACGAAATTGATGCTGTAGGCCATCGTGTGGTACATGGTGGAGAAGCATTCAGCGGAAGTGTGGAAATTACTCCGGAAGTGATCGGTAAGATGGTTGAGTGCATCGACCTGGCACCGCTTCATAACCCGCCAAACCTGAAAGGTATCCGTGCCATGAGCGCATTGATCCCGGGCATCCGTCAGGTAGGTGTGTTCGATACTGCTTTCCACCAGACCATGCCGGACTATGCTTATATGTACGGTCTGCCTTATTCACTGTATAAGAAATACGGTATCCGTCGTTACGGTTTCCACGGAACCAGCCACCGTTATGTATCAAAACGTGCCTGCGATATCCTGGGTGTTCCGTACGAAGAACAAAAGATCATTACAGCTCACGTAGGTAACGGAGGTTCTATTGCCGCTGTGAAGAACGGTAAGAGCGTAGATACTTCTATGGGTCTGACTCCGGTTGAAGGTCTGCTGATGGGAACCCGTTGCGGTGATGTAGATGCAGGTGCACTTACATTCATCATGGATAAGGAAAAACTGGATGCCAAAGGTTTGTCTGACCTGATCAACAAACAGAGCGGTGTACAGGGAGTTTCCGGTATCTCTTCCGATATGCGTGAGATTGAAGCGGCTGTTGCTGATGGCGATAAGCGTGCTATTCTGGCTCTGAATATCTACAACTATCGTATCAAGAAATACATCGGTGCTTATGCTGCAGCCATGGGCGGTTGCGATATCCTGGTATGGACAGGCGGTGTAGGTGAGAACCAGTGGGCTACCCGTCGTGTCGTATGTGAAAACATGGAATATATGGGTATGAAGATCGACGTTCAGAAGAACGAAGGTATGCGCGGCGAAGAAATGGTGATCAGTACTCCGGACAGTAAGGTGACAATCATTGTTGTTCCTACCGACGAAGAATATATGATCGCTTCCGATACAATGGATATATTAGGTAAATAAATATTGGTAATTAAAAAACTAGTCCTCACAGCTTACAAAACACAGGATTAGTGTTTAGACTGCCCCGACACCGGTTGGGGCAGTTTTTTTATGTGTTATTCCGCTTCGAACTGTTCAAGGAGCAGGTTCTCCCCATCCCATACGATATAAGAAAAGAGCGTCATCCAGTCGCCGGCGATCAGCAGGCGGGAAGTACGCGAAAGCATCAGGTCGAGCATGATATGGCGATGCCCGAAGATGAAGAAGTTGATATCGGGATGTGTCTTAAGATATTCTTTGGCGAAAACGACCAGGTATTCGGCCGCTTCCCCTTTATATTTCTGTGCATCCTCTTTCTCCAGACCGCTTTTGCGGCTGTTGAGCGACCATCCGAGGGCAAAACCGAACGTCCAGCGGGGATGGATACCTGCATACAACCACTGGCAGAACTTATTACGGAAAACGGCACGGATAAACCGGAAAGCCTTGCTGCGGTAGTCCACCTCGTCACCATGTCCGAGGAAGAAACGCTTACCCAACAGGTCGGTCGTTAATACATCCCGGTGAATGATTGCGCCTATCTCGTTGGGAAGGTAATCGAACATCCAGATATCATGGTTACCGATAAATATATGGATCTCGACACCGCTGTCGGCCAGTTCGGCCAGCTTCCCGAGGAAACGGGTAAACCCTTTGGGCACTACATATTTGTATTCGTACCAATAGTCGAATATATCCCCCAGGAAATAGACCGCCAGCGCATCCTCTTTGATGCTGTCGAGCCAGCGCACCAGCTTCTTCTCGACGGCCAGCGGGTCTTTATGAAAGCGGGCGCCCAGATGGGCGTCCGATGCAAAGTATATTTTCTTTCGGGAGGGATTCATAAGAAACCTAGTTCCAGTTTAGCCTCTTCCGACATCATTTCCTTATCCCATTCCGGTTCAAACACGAGGTTGACTTCCACATTATTCACACCGTCTACCGACTCCACTTTCATACGGACATCTTCCAGGATGAAATCGGCTGCCGGACAGTTGGGGGCAGTCAGAGTCATATCTATACGGACATTCTTATCGTTGTCTACATCTACTTTATATATCAGGCCAAGGTCAAATACGTTAACCGGTATTTCCGGGTCGTACACTGTCTTGAGCATGGCGACAATCGCTTCTTCTGTTTGGAGGAATTCGTTGTTCATCTTTCTTTAATTTGAATGCAAATATACATTAATATCTTCTATATACTAAACCGTAGAAAAGAGAAAATGTTTTACAAGCCCAGCCGTCCTTCGTCTGCATAGCTGAAGTAAGTACCGTCGGAGACGATCAGATGATCCGACAGCTTTATCTCCAGCAAGTCCGCCGCTTTGTCCAGCCGCTTGGTGAGGGCATCGTCCTGCGAGCTGGGGCGCACATTCCCCGACGGATGGTTATGGCAAAGGATGATCCCCGAAGCCAGCGCATTGATAGCCGTTTTAAGGATGATACGGAGGTCGGCGGACGTTTCCCCTGTTCCGCCCTGGCTGATCTTTGCTTTGCCGATCACTTTGCCGGCCCGGTTGGTCAGGGCTACCCACAATTCTTCGTACGGTAAATCGCAGAGTAGGGGATGAAAGAGGTTGTAAGCATCGCGGCTGCTCCGGATACTGTTGCGTAGGATAGGATCAGCTAGATTACGCCGTTTACCCAGTTCCAGGGCTGCACAAATGGTGATGGCCTTGGCTTCGCCAATCCCTTTGAAACCGGAAACTAAATCCTGTATAGACAGTTTGCCTAATGCATTCAGATTGTTCTCTACACTGTTGAGGATACGTTGCGACAACTGGACAGCCGTCTCGTTACTGTTGCCTGAACCGATGAGGATGGCCAGGAGTTCGGCATCACTGAGGGAAGTAACGCCTTTAAGCAGCATTTTTTCACGCGGGCGGTCTTCTTCTGCCCATTCTTTTATTTTCATAGCGATGTGTTTTGGTTGTAAGGGCGGTTCGCGAACCGCCCTTACTGTGTTTGGTGTTGTATCTTATGAACGAACACGTCCGCAATAGGAACCGTCCGCCGTATTTACTTCGATAATTTCGCCTTCGTTGATGAATAACGGAACACGAACTTCGGCACCTGTTTCAACTGTAGCAGGTTTCAATGTGTTAGTAGCAGTATCGCCCTTTACACCCGGTTCAGTGTAAGTAACCTTTAATTGAACTTTAGCAGGCAGGTCGGCGAAAAGAACTGTATCTGTAGAAGCATCGGAAACAACGTCAACGATTTCTTCTTCTTTCATATAGTCTACACCATTGATCAGGTTTTTGTCGATGATCACATCTTCGTAAGTTTCCTGATTCATGAAGTGATAGTGTTCGCCTTCTCTATATGTATATTGATGAGGACGACGTTCTACACGTACATCTTCCAGTTTTTCATCGATATTGAAACGGCGATCAAGGATACCACCTTTTACTACATCTTTCAGTTTGGTACGCATGAAGGTGTTTCCTTTTCCCGGTTTTACGTGAAGGAATTCAACGCAGAAATATAATTTCCCGTCCAGGCGGATACACGTTCCGTTTTTAATGTCTTGTGAATTAATCATACGATCTATTTTTTATTTATAATGATTTTGTACTGTCATCGGTAATTTTCGGGTACAAAAGTAGTGTTTTCCTCTTAAAGTACCAACACGTAGTCTCCTTTTTCTTCAGAAAAGAGTTGCAAATCAGTCTGATATGATCTGCGTAAACGGATACTACTTAAAACAGGGAAATAATAAAGCTGATAACGGGGACTAAAATAGCCGTCATGATACCCATCAGTCCGATTGCCAATCCGCTCAATGCGCCTTCAATCGCTCCGATCTGTATAGCTACCGAAGTACCTACGCCGTGGGACGATGCCCCCAGTGCCAGCCCTTTGGCAATCCGGCTCTCGATACCTAATACTTTCATCACGAACGGGCCGACGATACTCCCGAATATACCTACCGCCACAACGATAACAGCCGTTAGCGAAGGGATCCCCCCGGCTTTTTCGGCAATTCCCATTGCGATAGGGGTCGTTACAGATTTCGGTTGCAGGGTAGCTATCAATGCCTGGTCGGCTCCCATCAGGTCGCCGATCACGATCACGCTTACAATCCCGACGATGGCGCCTACAAAGACAGAGGTAAGGATAGAGATCACATTCCCTTTCAGGTATTGCATCTGCTCGTATAACACAAACCCCAGTGCGACAACCGATGGCCCCAGCATGAAATGGATCAGGTGGCTTCCCCGTTGGAAAGACTCGTATTCGATCCCCATCGTTTCGAGTACGACAATGATAACGAGGATAGATGTCAGCAGCGGGTGCAGCAGGCTGATACGTGTTTTCTTATACAAAGCCAATGCCGCCAGATAAGTACCGATAACCAATGTGAGTGAAAATACTTCCGATTGTGCCAGGTTATTCATTGTTTCGGCCCTCATTGCCTAATTTTTGCTGGATAAGTGCGACACTAGCAATAACTAAAATAGTACTTACAACGGATGCGGTAAGGATGACAGCCCAATATTGTGAGATGACCCCCAGCGACGTCATAAGCCCGACACCTGCGGGAAGGAAGAACAACCCCATGTTTTCAGTCAGGATCGTGGATAGTTTTTTTACATTGGCGGGCTTCACCAGCTTAAACACCAATGCCAGAAATAACAATATCATACCGATCACGCTTCCCGGAATGAAACCGTCGATAAAGGAGCTGATAAACTCTCCGGTAAAATAGAAGAACAGAATGTAAAATGCTTGTTTTAGCATATCTCTTTACTGTTTAAATAGACACTGCAAAGATAACAGCTTTGAATCAAATATGTTCTATAACATATCGATTTAACATAAATACTTGTTGGAGAAGAATGCCAAATAACAACCTTTAACGCAGGTGTGTTATAACTTGATGGCTCATTTATAGAAAGAACTGAAACAAAAATCAGCAAAGTAGTTCGGTATTCCGGATTACTTTGCTGACTGTATAATATAGATATATGAAATTACAAGCTATCTATTTCTTCTACCAACAGACCGGTACATTGAGCGATCGTTTCAACATTAATTCCCTGCTTTTTCATATTTACAGCAATTAAACGTTGCCCTTCGGCGAGTCCTTCTGCTAATCCTTCTCGTTTGCCGCTGTTGTAGAGGGTCTTTTCAACGCTGATGCCATCCCAGAAATGTTCGTAACCTGCCAGCTCTGCATCAGTGAAAGCTGACTCTTCAAGCACTGTCAGGGCTTTCTTTATCTCGGGCACTTCCAGCAACTCTTCCGGCACGACACGGGTCTTTTCATTGATCTCTGTCAGGAAACGCAGCCAGAGGATGTGCATGCGTTTCTCAGCATACGTATGAGGGGTGAATTTGGGTAACTCCACAAAGATTAGTTGCAGGCCGTCGATGATACGCTCAGTATGCTCCACATGCACCATCGCATAATGGTGGTAATACCCCTTCAACGCCGGTTCGAACACCTCGTTTACCAGGTTGAGTGAATAGACCGGCTGCAATAACTCGTAACCATCACCTATATTTAACTGACGCACATAAGCCTTGGAAGCATTGAATAAAACGCGTTCGCGAAACTCCGGCGACCAGAGCATCTGCATTTCGACCAGAAACTGACGCCCTTTTACATCACGGCAACGGACATCTACAATACTGTATTTACGCAATGGGTTATCGGGTACGATCTCGGAAGGAAGGTATTCGATTTCACTGATTTCTTCACCTGTCTTTAGCGGCAGCAAGGCATTGAGTAAACTGATGACCAGGTCGGGGTGTTCACCGAAAATTCTCTTGAACGTGAGGTCGGCACGCGGATTTAAATACTTCATAGTTATATGTTTTTATTATGTACAGGCAAATATACGGTTTATTGGCTGATAAACAAGATTATTGACAGTTCTTTATAGGAAAAATTGAGTCTTTATAGAAAATGATGAACTATTTCAAGTGTCTTGTTGTAGCGACTGATGGTAACCGGTCGCTATTATTAAAGACTCACATTTGTCAAATTCTGAACAAAATTAATTCCGCAACAAGTTTATTATTATATTTGTGTAGTGTAAATGTTATAGTCTAATTATGAAAAGACGTATCATACAAATCGGAAACAGTGCAGGCGTTATATTACCTGCTAGTATTCTAAAGTGCCTTAAGCCTATCTCACGTAGGAATTGGGAAGCTGCCGCATCACAGATGCATGCAGCAGGAGATGATAACTTAATTATGCCTGATGTATTGGAGGACGAGAAGATGGAAGAAGTGTACTGGTCTTTCCGAAAAAGAAGTCAATAACCTGTAAGATCCTTTCTTAAAATAATGGTGGGGCTGTCGTTTCAAACGATAGCCCTTTTTTGTGGGTGAAAATGCTCCGTTTATCCCCCTAAAAACAGCCTAAATCCCCTCTATTAACAATTCCCGGCGAAAACTTGAAAAAACAGGTGTTGATACACAGACTATTATGAAACGCGCGCGGGTACATATCTATATAAATAGGGGTGATTAAAAATAGTATATTATCTGTTGAATAATAAAGGATAGATGCCTAAAAAACACTGACTAATTAAATCGTTCCTTTTTTCTAGTCATGCAAAGGTATTGCTTAATTTTAAATCTACAATCCTTTTCTGAATTATTTTTTCCAATCTATATGCTTTCTTATCAACGGGATAGCAAAGTTAGTATAAAATTAGCCTTTTTCCAAACGAAGAGAAATGGGTCGCTAAAAAATGACTAGAAAAAAGGAACGATTAAGCTAGTCATTGACTATTGAGAAGCGTTTCCGGTCTAAGGATAAAAGGCTTTTTAAGTAACACTATTATTAATATTAAATTAAAGATTATGAACAAGAGATTTTCTACTCTTATGGCTACCGCCTTGGTAGTTGGTGGACTTTCTTCTACGGTAATGGCTCAGAGCACTAATGCATTTCATTTTGAGGATGTAAAGGCGGCGACTGTGTCTGTAGAGAAAGCTGCAGAAGGTAACTATTATCATTTAGGTACTTCTGGTAATTATTTGTCATTCAGAACCGATGATAAAAAAGTTTATTTGGAGACACGCTCTATTGCATCGTTGTCTACTGATCCTAGCGTGTATGTTACTTCTACGGACTCTGCTTTGTGGGAACCTACTATCGTAATTACCAACAATGTAAAATCTTTCAAGTTTACAAACAAGTTGACCGGAGCTGTTTTGGCTGTTAAATATAACAAGGACAATGCAGCTGCAGAACTTGTGGCAGAAACAACTGAAGGCGCTATTTCTTCTTTTACATTTGAAGGTGCAGATGGTTCTAAAAACTTGGTTTGCTACGATGCAGACAAGGTAAAGTATGTGCTGAATATTTCTTCTTCAGCCGGGACTAAAGCTGAATTTGTAAAATGGGAATCAGGTAAAACTTACGGTAGTGCAAATCTGTTCACACCGGCACAGAAAATCATGACTGCTGAAGAACTGAATGCGATCGGCAACGGTTCTTTCAAGTTGAATATTCTGGATCAGGTAACAGACGGCAGTGCCGATTATATCAATGCGGCAACTTTGACTGCTTATCCGGCTTTGATCGATGGAGCGTCGGCTGTTGATAAAGGAGTTTATTTGCGTGTAAACGGAGCTAAAAAGGCTTATACTTCAGCAGATAAGAAACAGGTTGATAAGAATGGTAAGGAACTTCAGAATAAGAATGTATTCCTTGTTGTAGATACAGTATTCAATACCGGTACAGCTTTCAATGATTCTATTGGTGGCCGTGGTCTGAAAATTAGTGCAGACTCTGTTACTTGTAAATGGACTTCATCTACTGCAGACATAACAAGCAGTAAAGTTTGGGATTTTGAGGAAACTGCAACAAGTATTCTGGAGACTAGTGGTGCTACTGCTGGTTCTATTAATATGGCAGACAAAGTAGCTGCCGGTCGTGCCGCTGCTAACTATCGTTTCTATATTTATAAGAATGTAAGTAAAACCGGTGGTGATGTTTTAACTGTTAAGGTAGACTCGATCCCAACTATTGGAAAGTTGAAAGAGGGAAAAGCTTATTCCGGATTAGAAAAATTCCCTGTAGATAAAGACTCGATCGGTTACTTTGCTATTGCCAGAACCGGTACAGGTAACCCCGGTTTGTTTACTATCGTAGATTCAACAAGTCTGGCTAAGGCTGTAGCCGATACATACGCAAATGTATCTTTTGCACAGGGTAAACTAGCTACATTGGAAGACGGTATCTATTCTATCCAGAAAAAAGGCGGCAAGTTTGCCGAAGCTATTTTGGTTGATATGAATGTTGCAGGTACAAAAGTTAAATGTGACTATACTGCTAGTGTTGCAAGCCCATTGGTTCCTGCTACTCAATTTACGATTAAAGGCAGAAGCGGATATTATAAAATCGCTAACCGTGAAAATGGATTGAATCCGTTTGCTGATGTTGCGAAGAGTTATATCTATGCAACAGATAAGGATGGTGAATATAAGGTGTCCGGATCAGACGATGTTTATCTGATCAAAAAGATGGATGTTAAGGCGGATGATGAGACAGTCGGTTATTTGAGTTTTACTGACGATCAGGTTGCAAACTATGCTGTTAAACTGAAGTTCAACACTACATTCGGAGGTGATAATCTGTATGTTGTAGGTGGCTCCAAGTTGTCGATTGCTGACGCTGATGCTCAGGATGCTGTTGAATTCAATGTAAGAAAAGCTGTTACCGGTGTGTCAGGTTCTGATAAAAAGTATGATGCTAAAGCATACGGTAACCAGGAATTGAAACGTAATGCATATTATCTGACTCTTGCCGGCAACGAAAATGCTGTTTTCGCTTATGATAGAACAGCAAAAACGTTTGGTATGAGAGAACTGGTAGACTTTGACAAGACAACAAACAAACCGGATGCATATAAAGATAAACCTGAATTCTGGAAATCGAATAAAGACTCTATTGCAGTAGCTATATTGTTCAGAGCAACAGCTACCGAGAAACAGTATCAGTTAATTCCTGCAGATACGACATTGGTCGGCAGCAACTTTAGTTATTACAAAGTGGACAGTACTTATATGGGCCAGATCAATGTTGCCGGTTCAGGTTCTGCTATTATTGTTACAGATTTTACTTCTGCTCCAATGGGTTATTTCACTGTTGAATTGCCTGATGATGCTGCATTCGTAAATGTATCTAACAAACCTGCAAATAAGAGAATAGCTTCTGCTGCCAACCCGACATTAGCAATCTCTATGGACAGCCAGTTGCGTGGAGTATTGAAAGCAGAAACAGAGTTGAAAGCGACAGATGCATTCACTAAAGAAAACTTCTCTATGTATCTGGATACTGCTTCTATGAAGAATGAAGAAAAACCGGAGTTCTATATTGCAACAGCTCAGACTGGCAAACTTACTGAAGAAGAAATCGCTAACGACGAATTGTTCTACATGTCAAGTAAAGATGGTTCTACTGTTAACTTTATCAAAGCTAAACAATATGGTGTAGATTTGGATTCACTGGTGGTTTATGGAGCTGCAAAGAATGATACTTTGAAATTGGCTGACAACTATTCAAGATTTGCATTTGCTGTAACATCTACTAAAGGTGAATATAAGATTCAGCATACAAAATCTGGTAAATATCTAGCTCAGGAAAATGGAGTGCTGACTTTGGCTGGAATTTCTCCATATTCAGGATTGTCATTTACTCTTGAAGCAGCTGAATCTCCTGTTGGTAACGAAGGTGTCTCAACATCTGAAGTCTCAGTAGTTGCAGGCAATGGTAAGATTATTATCAAGGGTGCTCAGGGTAAGAAAGTTGCTGTCAGCAACGTACTTGGACAAGCAATTGCTAACACAGTTCTTTCTTCCGACGATGCTACGATCTCTACTCCTGCAGGTGTAGTTGTAGTAGCAGTTGAAGGAGAAGCCGCTGTAAAAGCAATCGTAAAATAATAAATTATTATAATCAATAAATTTAAATTTGACTGCGCGGTGATATCGGACAAGAATCAACTAATTACCCCGTGAGGGCGAACAAGCAGTCGTATTAATACTAAAGTAATGAAATAAAGTTCTTCTGTTCAACCTCTGTGAAGAGCAAAAACAGACAAAAACAAGCCCCGGGGGAGTAATCTTCCGGGGCTTCGTTTTTAAAAAGAATTGAACTATCTCTTATCTCTCGGCATATTGCCACAACATATAATTTAAAATTCAACAATCATGAAAAAAAATTGAATGCCGGCCAGCTTAACCGGGCGGCGCAACTTTTGGGAGACGATTGCGGGGAGCTGGAAAGCCTGCTTCGCAAAGTGATGAAACATAACAACAGCCTCGGACGGTTGCTGCAAAATGCCGTATGGGAGGAGGATATGGTGAAGGAAGAACTGATTGTCCTGACCATGCCTACCGCCACCTTTCTGGAATGGCTCGGCCCTTTGCTGGAAAGCCGGGACTGGACGGTCAACGGACGGCATGAAATCAGACCCTTCCTGCGAGCCTTCCTTTCCGTGTTTCGCCTGCGCACGGCTCCCGACAAAGACTGCCTGACGATGGGAACGATTGAAAACCTCGTGCTCGATTATCTCTATGTGCGTCGCAAAACGCAATAAGACAAATTGTTAGCAGTCTGTTTCCTGGGCGGCTTGTTGTTTTCTTAAAAGAAAAGAAAGCAATAGGCCGCCTTGTTTATCATCGCTACCTTGTAGGATATAAACCAATCTCAAAATACAATTTATTATGTTACAAGTAACGGTGTTTACCAAATTTAAAACCTGTATGGGTGATGTTAACCTGATCGATGTCCTTTACGATATCCGTAACGGAAAGTATGCACCGGCTGTCAACCGTATCCGTCTCTGCATGGACAAAGACGATACCGAAGCAGCCGACAGATTGAAGAAAGGACTGCCCGCCGTCACCATCTCCGCCACCTACCGGAAAAGACGGGTGGCGGGGTGTATGACCGGTTACAATCCGCTGACGATCCTCGATATCGACGGGTTGCCGAAGGAGGAACTACCCCGCCTGCTGGCTTTGCTTCGCGAAGCGGTCTATACGGTGGCCTGCTGGATCAGTCCGCGCGGACGAGGGATCAAAGTCATTGTTTATCCGGCTGTCGGCTTGGAGTTGGTGCCCGATAACCATGTCGCTGTCTATAACCTGGTGAAAGACTGGTACGGGAAACTGCTGGGGGTGGAAGTCGATGCTTCCGGTAAAGATGCCGGGCGGCTCTGTCTCGTTTCGTACGATCCGGCGCTCTATATCTCTCCCCGCTTCGAGCCCTGGCTGAAAGGGGAGGGCGACCTGCCCGACGGACTGCCGCCGATAGAAGTCGTCGTGTCGGATAAGGCGGTGAAACTGCTTGCGATGGCCCGCAAAAGTACCACCCGCAAAATGGCCTATGCCGAGGGCAACCGGAATAACTACGTACACCTTTTCGCCAGCCATTGCAACCGGTTGGGCGTGGAAAAAAGGGAGGTGGAAAAGTATGCCGGAAAAACATTTGCCGACCTGTCGGCAGACGAATGTACGTTGGCTATCGACAGTGCTTATGCACGTGCCGACCAGCATGCAACGGAGGCAGCTCCCGCCAGGCGTTCGTCGCGTGGCGATGGTTTTGTCTGCCGGATACAGGAATACCTGACTCCGCGTTACGAGTTGCGCCGTAATGTGGTGCGCCGTCAGGTCGAGTATCGCGACAAACGGGAGGAAGGGGCTGTTTTTATGGCGGTCACCGATTATTGGGAGAACTCCGTCTGGTGCGCTTTGCAGAAGGAGGAGATATTCTGCCATGTCTCCGATCTGCGGGCGGTGATCCATTCCGATTTCAGTCCCGGATACGACCCGTTCTGTTCTTATTTCGAACAGCTACCCGCCTGGAACGGGCAAACCGACCCGATCGGTGACCTGGCGGCTACGCTTGAAACCACCCGTCCGGACTTCTGGAGGAAGTGTTTTAAAAAGTGGCTCGTGGCACTCGTGGCCTGTGCCGTCGATCCCCATAAGGAGAACCATACCGTCCTGCTGCTGAGCGGTGCGCAGGGATTGGGTAAGACCACCTGGTTGCGCCGGCTGGTGCCCCCTGTGCTCCATGAGTATGTCTATTCGGGTAACCTCGATCCGTCGTCGAAAGACTCGTCGCTGATGATGAGCGACTGTATCCTGATCATCCTCGATGAGTTGTCGGGACAGAGCCGCATGGAGGTGAACCGCCTGAAGGCGATGATCACGAAAGATGCCGTGCGCGAACGCCGTCCCTATGCCCGTAATGCCGAAGTGTACGACCGCCGTGCATCCTTTGCCGCCACCGTCAACGACAACCAGATCCTGACCGACCGCACCGGTTCGCGCCGTTTCCTTTGTTTCGAAGCGACGCAGATCGATTATCTCTCTCCGGTAGATTATGCGGCTGTTTATGCGCAGGCGCTGGCTTTGTTTCGTGCCGGTTTCCGTTATTGGTTTGCCGATGCCGACATTATGGAGGTGAACGATAACAACGAGCCTTTCCAGCAAACCAGCCCGGAAGTGGAGTTATTTTATACTTATTTTCGCAAACCGGAGCGTTTTGAGGCTTATATTTTGCTCTCAAGTAGTGAGATTGTGGCCAAAATAGCTGAAAAAACACGTCTTCCGTTGACAAGTATCAGTGTAAATGTGATCGGAAAGATGCTGAAAAGAGATGGTTTTGTATGTCAGAAGAAGCATGGAAAGTGGCTCTTTTCCGTTGTAGAGTTGAACTTCGACCAGGTAGAAGCTCATCGTAGGGGCTTCTGAGCGGGATCGGGGGAAGATGGGGAAGGTAATTTGCGTTTCTGGAAAGTACTTGAAGTGATGTTCCTTGTTCCTTGCAGCTGGAGGGGGACAAGGAACATGTATTACAGTAAGTTCACCAACTCGTAAATAACCTTCCCCATCTTCCCCTGTTTCCTGTTTCGTTCATCTTTTTTGCTGCATTCGTTCCCGGTGGCTGCTGCACCCGTTTTCAGTGGGTGCGGCAGCTATTTTTACCGGCTGCCGCAGCCACAGAAAACCGTTGCCGCAGTCATTCCGTGTATTTTTCTCCCTTCGGATTCTTCAGGGTTCTCCCAGGTGTTCGACGATACATTCCACCTGTTTAGGCGTGAAGCACCTGATGCCGGGACGATAGCCCAGCTCGACCAGTTTCGCTTTCAGCACGCCATGATAATTGATCCACCGCCAAAGTTGCATAATAGCTCCTCTCCGGCTCATATGAGGGCTGTAAAGCTCAGCCAGCTCACCTACTCCGTAGGCTCGTATTTCAAAGGATGTATTTCCCATTGTGTGATTGTTTTATATCCCCTAAGGTACGAATAATCAATGGATATATGAAATTATTCTGGTTTAATGTTTCCTCATTGAGTCTCCTTTTTTACCACTAATGGCAATTAGAAATTTATCGGAAATAAAATGTCGCTTCGTCACACCCTGTCACCTCTGTCTACAAGGTGGGGAGGTGGTGGTCGTATCTTTGATATGTAATTAATAATCAACTAAAAAACAATTAAGTTATGCCATTACAATTTCATTTGGTTCTTAGAAAGAACCTGAGTAAAAATGTGGAAGCGGGGAAAGAGAAACTCCACTATGCGCAGACCCGGGCAACGGGGACATGTACCTTCGAGGAGTTGTGCAGTATCGTTGCTGATAGCTCCACCGCTTCGAGTGGTGATGTGAAGGTGGTGATAGACCGCCTGATCAAATTCCTTCTCTTGTTTCTGGCTCGCGGAGAGGTGGTGCAATGTGGCGAGCTGGGTACGTTTCAGCTGGTGCAGACCAGTTCGGGAAGTGTTACTGTGGAGGAATTCTCTTCCAGTATGTTGTACCGCGCCCGCCTTCGTTTCCGCCCCGGGCCGAAGTTGCGTGAGCTGATCCTGACGGCCAAGAGCGAACGTTTCAAGCTCGAAGAGTCGAAGCCGTCGGAAGGTGGCGGTAGCGGCAGCGGTGAAGACGATCGCCCCGTGATCGAGTAGTTATCCATAGAACCGGTCGCAACGTATGGATAAGCAATCATTTACCTCGAAGTACTTCCCCGCCGCACGTCTGGCGGGTGAGTTGTACGGACTGAACCCGGTAGTGATCCTGGCTCAGTCTGCAATCGAAACCGGCTGGGGTGAGAGCACCCTGGCTACCCGCTACAACAACTTTTTCGGGCTGACGGGCTATGGCGTTACCAATGCTTACTGGCATGGCGGCAAGACGGATCCGGATAAGCCGGACGGTCTGTTGTTCCGCCGTTACGACCGGCCTGAAAACAGTTTTCTCGATTTCGCCCGCCTGATCTCTACTGTCTACAAACAGGCGGCCGCCGTGAGCCATTACCCCCGGGCGTATGCTCGTGAGATCGCTTACAGCCGGTATATCAGTGAAATGAACGGGGATAACCGTGAGACGTATTGCAGGATGCTGGAAAGCATTGCACAGTCGCTGGTACCCCTGGTGTATAATCTAAATAATGAAAGCGTATGAGTGAGAAAGGAAACAAGGTGAGGACGATCCTTCAGTTTATCATGGAATTACTGGGGTTCCTGTTGGGAAGAAAGAAACAAGGTTAACCCGTAGGGGCGGTTCGTGAACCGCCCTTACCCAACACACCTTACCGAACAGGCCTTATGTTAACGCCGAAGAAATAAACATATAAATCATCATCCCGATAATATCGTTCGTAATCGTGATGAACGGGCCGGTAGCCAATGCGGGGTCTATCTTCAGGCGGTCGAGCGTCATGGGGACAAGGGTTCCGAAGATACTGGCGAACATGACGACGGCGAACAGGCTCAGGGAGACGGATGCCGTTATCCCTTTGTCGCCCAGCATAAAGAAGTTATACACGAATACGACCAGGCTGATAATGCTGGCGTTGATAAGTGAGACGATTCCTTCTTTCAATATCTGCGGAAGAATGTTATCCTGTTTCAGTGAGTTGTTGGCCAGACCCTGTACCACGATAGCCGATGATTGTATCCCGACATTTCCCCCTGTTCCACCGATCAGCGGAATAAAGAGAGCCATCTTCGGGTTGCTTGCCAGATTCCCTTCAAAACCGCCGAGGATGACGGAGTTTGCCAGCCCGCCGATCATACCGATCAGCAACCACGGGAGACGGGCGGCCGTCTGGGTGAATACATTATCCGAAGTTTCCACGTCCTGCGAGATACCGGATGCCAACTGGTAATCACGTTCGTGCTGTTCGCGTACTTCGTCCATTACGTCGTCGATGGTGATGCGTCCGACCAGGCGACCGATGCTGTCTATTACCGGCAAGGCTACCAGGTCGTATTTCTCGATCGTTTCGGCCACCTCTTCGATGCTGTCGCTCTCGCGTACCGCGATAGGCTCCTTCTTCATCACATGTTTGATCTTGGAAACGGACGGGTTGGTGATCAGCCGTTGGAGCGGGAGAACACCTTTCAGGCGTTCGTCGTCGTCTATCACATATACATAATAGATCTCGTCCATGTCTTCGGCCTGCTTACGCATTTCCTCGATACACTGGGGCATACTCCAATTCTCGTTGACCACGATCATTTCCGTACCCATCAAACCACCGGCAGTGTCTTCGTCGTATTTCAACAAGTCGACGATATCGCCCGCCTGCTCCACGTCTTCGATGTGCGAAAGGATCTCTTCCTGGGTGTCTTCGTCCAGCTCACGCATCAGGTCTACGGCGTCGTCGGTCTCCATATTGTCGACGAAGCGTTTGGCGATCAATTCGTTGGGTAGCTCTTTCAGTAACTTATGACGGTCTTCTTCATCCAGTTCCATCAGGACGTCGGCTGCTTTGTCGCCATCCATCAGCAGATACAGATAGATAGCTTCCTGTAGGTTCAGTTCCTGGTATAACTCGGCGATATCGGCCGGGTACAGGTCGTGGAGCATCGCCTGTGCTTTGGCATCATCTTTGGCGGAGATGATACTCTTTAAGTTTTCGATATAGTCTTTCGTTAGTTCAATCATAAGTCACTTTTCTTTATCAGACGCTTGTCCGGTGTTAGTATATACCATACACTGTCTTCTCTGAATTCCGGTGAGGCAACGCTCTCTCCCTTATCCTCTTCCGGATAAGACAGGCCGGCGATGTCGAGGAACGAATGGAACAGATTGGATGTGCTTACTTTCTTCTCTTTATGATCTTCTATGGCTTCTGCTTTTTCTGGCCGTGCGTCACGGTAGGCGGCGGAAGTCCATATAAATAGCGGGATATGCAATTCGTAGATAGAGGGTTCCGTATTGCCGTGCACCGCCAGGTTGCGTTCGTCGTCGTAGAGGTTCTCCGCATGGTCGGACAGGTAGACAACGGCGCTGACAGCCTTTTCGTCGTTCACCTTCCGGATGATTTCATTCAGTACGTAGTCGGTGTAACAGATGCTGTTGTCGTAGCTGTTCACCAGTATTTCTTTGTTGGACGGGCTGACTACGTCGTATCCGGTGTTGTCGTGCAGTGAGGGCGTGAAGCGGCAGAAAGATTCCGGGTAGCGGGCGTTGTAGCGGAAATGGCTTCCCAATGTGTGGATCACGATCAGCTGCTTTTGTTTGTCCAGGCTCAATACCGAGTCGAGGTGGGGCAATAGCTTCCCGTCGTAGTTGTCGGCAGAGTCGAAATCGGTAGTCGAGAAGAAAGTATAGTCCATGTCGGCTGTGATGCGTTTCACGAAACGGTCGCTCGACGACTGGCTGGCTAGCCAGGCTGTGCTGAAACCGCATTCGATAAAGGCATCGGGCAGCGCTTTTTCTTTGTAGGCGATATCTGGATTATCCGGGGTTGCCCGGGTGAGTATCTGTTGGATCGCTATGTTGGTCAGGTTCGATGTTGTCAGTACTTTGCTGTAAGAAACCAGGTTTTCCTGTTTGTCGAGCAGTGGAGAAGTGGGACGGTTGTACCCGTTCAACGAGTAGTTACCGTATCGGCTGGATTCACCGATCACTAATACGTAAATCTCTTTTCCGGGCAGGGTGTCCTGTCGTTCGGCCCGGAAGGAGAAATCTTTCAGTTGTTCCTGCATCCGGTCTATTTCCCGCTCCATCGCGAAAACTTCGGTGGTGGCCGCCAGCAGGTCGCAGGGATATACCTTCTTATATTTCATCAGGAAATTCGAATTGGCCGCCCGCATGCGGTAGACTGCCCCGTCGGTATAATCCGACATCTTCCACATTGTTCCCCATAGGGCGATATTGAAAAGGGCAAACAGGCTGAATACGACTATCTTCCCTTTTCCGGTGAATATCGGTTTGTTCTCTATCCGGGTGAACAATACCCAATAATAGAGGATAAGGATCAGGATAAAAAGAAGGACATATCCTTTTAGGGAATAGATGAGTTCGAAGGCTTCCTGGTTGTTCGTGTTCAGGATAGCCGACATCAGGCCGATGGATATCGGCATCTTGTTGAGTATGACATGTCCGATCTCGATCGGGCTGAGTATCAGGAAAAGACTCGACAGGGCAAAATAAACCCTGGCCTTGAACAGCAATGCCGGGACGGTCAGGATCAGGCAGGAGAAAAACAGGTAGGCTACTTGCTTGGGGATGTCGCCGGCCAGGTCGCTCGACCGGAACATCACTACAAGGTTAGGCAAAAGAAGAAGGAAAAATAAAAGAGTCATCCATCCGTACTTGTTAGATGGAAATAGCGACCGGATCATTTTTCCTATTCGTTTCATATTTTGTTTATTTTCCTGTTTTTATTCTTTCTGTATTGTCCCTGTCTGTTGCAACCACTTGTTTGTGATCAGTGTTAATTCAACGAATTGCTCGACCGATAATTGTTCGGGCCGTTGATTAAAGATAGGCAATGCATAATCCGGACAGTCTTTTCCCAGCAACGGCTTCATCGAGTTTCGGAGTGTTTTCCGTCGTTGGTTGAAAGAAGTCTTGACGACTGTCTTGAATAGTTTCTCGTCGCAACCCAGCTCTTTCCGGTCGTTCCGTACCATACGGATCACGGCACTCTTTACCTTTGGGGGCGGATCGAATACGGTTTCACTCACCGTGAAGAGGTATTCAACCGTGTACCAGGCTTGCAGCAGTACGCTCAATATGCCGTATGTCTTGCTGCCAGGGCCGGCTGCCAGGCGTTCGGCCACCTCTTTTTGTATCATCCCCGAGCAACAGGGTACATGTTCTCTGAAGTCGAGCACCTTAAAGAATATCTGGCTGGATATATTATACGGATAGTTACCGATGACGCAGAACTGGCCGGGGAATAGTTTGGATAGATCCAGCCGCAGGAAATCCTCTGCCAGGATACGTCCTTCAAGCGCGGGGAAGTTCTGCTCCAGGTAATCTACCGACTCCATATCCAACTCCACAACGGTCAGGTCGTGGCCGGCTTCCAGCAGGTATTGGGTGAGCACACCCATCCCCGGGCCGATCTCCAAAACCGGTAAATCCTTGTAGTCGGACAGTGTGTCGGCTATGCGCCGGGCGATATCTAAATCCTTCAGGAAATGCTGTCCTAATGCTTTCTTTGGCTTAACTAATCTCATCCAGTTCTTTGATGTAAAGTATTTGTATTAAAATATAATGCTTATCTTTGCGGGTGCACAAAAATACAACAAATAATTTAAAGTAACCTACGTAGAATGAATTTTAAAAGTATCCTACAAACGTTTGTCAAGATATTTCTACCCTTAGCTTTTGGCTGTTTATTGCTGTGGTTTCTATACAGTAATATGGATGTCACCGAAATATGGCGGGTGATCCGTGAGGGAGTGAGATACGATATTATCCTGGTCTCTTTGTTGTTCGGCCTGTTTGCCAATATTGTCCGCGGGCTTCGCTGGGGGCTGCTTATCTCGTCGCTGGGTGAGCGTTTTAAGATGAGCAACGTCGTTTATGCTGTGTTGGGTAATTATGCCGTGAATATGGTTCTTCCCCGTGTGGGCGAGGTATGGCGTTGCGGAATAATCACCAAATATGATAAGATACCTTTTACCAAGCTCTTCGGGACTCTCCTGATAGACCGTGTGAGCGATACGGTAGTGGTCGGATCGATCACTTTGCTGATCTTTATATTCAATTTCGACTTCTTTGTCAGCTTTTTTGCACGCAACCCGGCCTTGCTGGATGGCTTCCGGAAAATGTTCGACTCTCTATGGATTTATGTCATTGCAGTAATTTTAGTGGTCGGAATTTGGTTTGTTTTCAAATATATGAGTAACTTTACGCTGGTGCAGAAAGCAAAGTCATTGTTGCTGAATGTGTGGGACGGAATGAAGAGCGTCTGGTTACTGAAGCGGAAAGGCCTTTTCCTGGCGCAGACCCTGTTGATCTGGGGCGGTTATTTCTGTTATTTCTATATCACATTCTATGCCTTCGACTTTACGCGCGACCTGGGTATAAAGGTCGGCCTGATCGCCTTTACTATGAGTAGTATCGGTGTGGCTGTTCCGGTTCAGGCGGGTATCGGTGCCTGGCATTTTATGGTGATCGCTACGCTGGTTTGCTTCGGTGTCAATGAAAATGATGCTGCTGCTTTTGCCCTCGTGGTTCATACGGTGCAAACGGCCTGGACGGTGATTTGCGGTCTGTTCGGTATTGTGGCTCTGCCGCTTACCAATAGAGATAACAATGTGCAGTTGGCAGTCGACGAGTGATGGTTGGCTGTTAAAAAAACTCCATTGGTTATCCTTTTATAGAATAAGTTTGTTACTAATATAATTTATTAATCTGGTTGTCAATATCCCGGTTGCCATTTTATCTGTCAACTATCATTTGTCAACTGTCAACTTAGAAGAAACTATGTCAGCAGAAATCAAGAATCTTTTTCCGCAGCATGTCTGGGGTTATTTCTATGACCTCACACAGATCCCTCGTCCTACGGGACACATGGAAGCAGTTACCCGTTATGTAGAAGCTTTTGGTAAAGGATTGGGATTGGAAACCTTGCGGGATGAAGTAGGAAACGTTCTGATCCGCAAACCTGCAACCCCCGGAATGGAAGGCCGTAAAACCGTTATACTGCAATCGCACCTGGATATGGTTCCCCAGAAAAATGCTTCCGTAAAGCATAACTTCCTTACCGATCCGATCGATGCTTACATAGATGGCGACTGGGTTACAGCCCGTGATACTACACTGGGTGCCGACAACGGTATCGGAGCATCTTTTGCTATGGCTGTGCTCTCGGACGAGACTATCAAACATGGCCCGATCGAGGCTCTTTTCACTATAGATGAAGAAGAAGGTATGGATGGCGCTTTCGGCCTGAAACCCGGATTCCTGAAAGGGGGTACGCTGATCAACTGCGACTCGGAAGAGGAAGGCGAACTGTTTGTGGGTTGTGCCGGCGGTGCCGATCTGAATATCTCCGTACAGTTTAAAGAAGATACATATGTACCCGAAGGGGATGTCGCTGTAAAGGTGAACCTGACGGGGTTGAAAGGCGGCCACTCCGGTGTGGATATCCATCTCGGACGTGCGAATGCCAATAAATTAATGTTCCGTTTCCTGAAAGAGGCGGTTTGCGATTACGGTGCGCGTCTGTCGTCTATCGAAGGCGGTTCGCTTCGTAATGCGATTCCCCGGGAGGCTTTTGCCGTAATTACGATTCCCGGTGATAACGTAGAGTCGTTGTGGGAAATGGTTGCCGACTATCAGGATATGTTCCGCGAAGAATACAGGGGGATCGAAAATAATATCAGTTTTACTGCTGAAATGGTCGATCTGCCTGCTACCTTGATTCCGGAAGAAATTCAGGACGACCTGATCAATGCGATCGAAGGTTGCCAGAATGGTGTGATCAGTATGTTGAACGATTTCCCCGGTACGGTGGAGTCGTCTTCCAATCTGGCGATCGTCAGGTCGTCTGACGAGCTGATCGAGATAAAGATATTGGTGCGCAGCTCTTCCGAGAGCCGTAAAGCTTCCGTTTGTTCAAGCCTGGAAAGTATCTTCGCTCTGGCTGGTGCCAAAGTGGAATACGGCGGCGCTTACGGTGGATGGCAGCCGAATATCAATTCCCCGATCCTGAATGTGATGCAGCAGACCTATGAAGACCTGTTCGGAAAGAAGCCGTCGGTAAAAGTGATGCATGCCGGTTTGGAATGTGGTATCATCCAGGAGTCTTATCCTGCGATGGATATGATCTCCATCGGCCCGGATCTGGAACATCCGCACTCACCGGACGAACGCGTGAGTATCCCGTCCGTACAGAAAGTGTGGGACTTTATTGTTGCTGCGCTGGAAAGAATGTAAATATATAATCTTTCAAATAGATTATCCGTCATACGAAGGACCGTATATCCGTAACTGGGTATGCGGTTTTTTTTATTTATTAGTGATAGACCCTGTCGGAAAGAAAAAAATTGTACTTTTGTGAGCTGCATTAATAAGTATAAAGATAATGGCCAATGATGAAATGAAACAAGCCTGGAAACTGCCGGAGCCGACACTCCGGAGACTGCCCTGGTATCTTGCCTTCCTGAAGCTCTTGAAAGGTAAGGGGGAGACTTTTGTATCATCTACCCAGATTGCTAAAGAGATTAATGTAGATCCCAGTCAGGTGGCAAAAGACCTTTCTTTTGTGAATATTTCCGGTAAGACCCGGGTAGGTTATGAGATTTGTACTTTGGTGGATGTCCTGGAAGACTTTCTGGGTTTTACCGTACAGCATAAAGCGTTCCTGTTTGGTGTCGGTAGCCTGGGGGCTGCCTTGTTGCAGGACTCCGGATTAAATCAGTACGGACTGGAAATTGTAGCCGGTTTCGATGTGCGCAGGGAGCTGGCAGGTACGGTGATCAACGGGATACCTGTTTTTCATCTGGATGATTTCCCGGCCAAGCAAAAAGAGTACGGGGCCACGATCGGAGTGATCACTGTGCCGGTGGATAAAGCGCAGGAAGTAACCGAACAGATCATCGCCGGAGGGATCAAGGCCTTATGGAACTTTACCCCGTTCCGTATCCGCGTACCGGAGCATATTGTCGTGCAGAATACTTCCATGTATGCCCATCTGGCTGTCATGTTTAATCGTTTGAACTCAATAAATCACTGAAATGAAGATTATAGCAGTAGGAATGAATTATGCGGAGCACAATAAAGAGCTGCATCATTCGTTAGAATTATCGGAGCCTACTATCTTTATGAAGTCCGATTCTTCCTTGTTGAAAGACGGCAAACCGTTTTTTATCCCCGATTTTTCGTCGGAGATACATTATGAAACCGAGATTGTTGTAAAGATAGACCGGCTGGGTAAGAATATCGCCGAGCGTTTTGCATCCCGTTACTATAGTGAGGTAACAGTCGGTATCGACTTTACTGCCCGTGACCTGCAAAGAGAGCTGCGTGCGAAAGGATTACCCTGGGAGATCAGTAAAGCTTTTGATAATTCGGCTGTTATCGGGTCGTTTGTGCCATTGGACAGGGTGGGGGATGTGAACCGTATCCCGTTCCATCTGGATATAAACGGAAAGAATGTGCAAGAGGGGAATACCTCGGATATGCTTTTCCCGGTCGACAAGATCATCGCTTATGTGAGCCGTTTCTTTACCCTCAAAATCGGAGATCTGATATTTACAGGAACTCCGGCAGGGGTAGGGCCTGTTAAGATCGATGATCATTTGCAGGGATATATCGGCGAAAGGAAGCTTCTGGATTTCCACGTGAAATAGTTGGCAGTTGGCAAGTAGCACATCGGCAGTTGAGTTTCACGCACGGTAATGAAGGCTGGAATAACTATTAACTGTCATCTGAAAAAGAGTATGTTACGAATAATATATACGTTAATAATAAGTATTTGTTTTCTTACTTCCGCCTGGGCTGATGGGAGCCGCTATGCTGCCAAATCGGCTTTATCGTCCGGTAAATGGGTGAAGGTGCAGGTGGAAGAAGACGGCATTTATAAACTTTCTTATTCCGATCTTCGTTCGATGGGGTTCTCCGACCCGGCGAAAGTCTCCGTGCATGGTTATGGCGGTTGGATACTGGATGAAGATTTCTCAAACACTTACATCGATGATGTACCGGCTGTGGCAACCTGGCGTGGTGACGATTTCCTGCTGTTCTACGGGCGCGGAGTGGTAAAGTGGACGTATGATACGACAAACAGATGTTTTGTCCATACTAATAATCCATATTCTCAGTATGGTTATTATTTCCTGACGGATGCTACGGCAACAAAGGAAATGGAGACTGTTGCTTCCGCAGCAGGTGCTTCCCTGAAAATAACGACGTTCGATGATTACCGGGTACATGAAAAAGACCTGGTTTCTGTGAATAACTCCGGACGTGAGCTGTTTGGCGAAGCAATGGATATGACCCTTTCGAGGGATTTCTCATTTAATGGCATCACAGGGATCACCAATGACGACGGTAAGGTGACGCTGCGTTTTATAGCAAAGCCTACCAGCGGTACGGGGAGTGTCACTTTGAGCATAGGGGGAAGTGAACTGATATCGAGAACAATCAGTTACAGTGCTTCCAGCGATGAATATACAAAAGCGAACCTGGCGTATGAAGTGGCCGACTGGAAAGGTGAGAAAAGAGCAAATACCAAAGTCAATGTAAGATACGGACAGTACGGGCATAAAAATGTATATCTCGACTTTATCCGTTTGCAGATGGTGCGCGAGTTACAGCCTTATGGCGCTTGCACATTCTTCCGCAGCCTGGCTTCTGTCAATAATTCTTCCCGGTTTGTCGTTCAGAATGCCAATGCCAATACATTGGTTTTTGATGTGACGGATCCTATAAATCCGAAACGGATGGAAACGGAATTGAGCGGAAGCGAATTGTCTTTCTCCATTCCTTCGGGAACATTAAGAGAGTTTGCCCTGGTACAGCGTAATCAGACACTCCCGACTCCGAAAGTAGTGGGCGATGTGGCAAACCAGGACTTGCATGCTTTACCTCAAACCGATATGATCATCCTTGCACAACCGGGATTGACGAGCCAGGCAGAGCGTCTAGCGGAAGCACACCGCGACCGTGACGGATTGTCGGTTCAGGTAGTTACCCCGGAAGTTGTCTACAACGAGTTTTCCAGCGGAACCCCGGATGCGACTGCCTATCGCCGTTTTATGAAGATGTTCTATGACCGTCAGACTTCCGAGAGCGATGCCCCCAAATATCTGCTTCTTTTCGGTGACGGTGCCTTCGATAACCGTTTCCTTACATCGAGCTGGCAGAATGTGACGACAAATAATATGTTGCTGACTTACCAGACGGACGAGTCGCTGGATGATAAATCGTATGTGATAGACGACTACTTCGGTTTCCTCGACGATAGCAATAACGGCAAGGGACTGCTGGCCTCGAAGATCGATATCGGTATCGGGCGTTTCCCGGTGCGGACAGTGACCGAGGCGACCAACATGGTGGATAAGGTCATCAATTATATGGATAATAAGGAGACCGGATCGTGGAAAAACAATGTTTGCTTTGTGGCGGACGATGGTAACGGAGCCGATGGTTATATGATACAACATGCGGAACAGGCCGATGCCCTGGGAGAATATATAAATACCAGCCATCCCGAGTTCCTGGTGAATAAGATTTATTTCGATGCCTATAAGAAAGATATTTCCGGAGGGCTGAGTACGTATCCGGTCGTGAAGACAGATATCCAGAAACTCCTTAAGAGCGGTCAGTTGCTGATCAATTATACGGGACACGGAAATACCGTTTCCTGGAGTGACGAACAGGTCTTGACGGAAAGTGATATTACCAAATCCACCTATACCCGTCTGCCGATCTGGATCACGGCTACTTGCGACTTCTGCCGTTTTGATGCTCCGGTAACCTCTGCCGGTGAGCAGGTCTTCCTGAATAAGGTAAGTGGCGGTATCGGATTGTTCACGACTACCCGTGTGGCCTATTCCAGTCCGAACTTCACGATCAATGATAACCTGATCCGTAATTTGTTCGAGAAGAAGAACGGGCGCCGGTTGACATTGGGGGAAGTGATGAAAGCAACCAAGCAAAGTCTAGGTTCAAGCCGTTATAAGTTGGGATTTGCCCTGATCGGTGACCCGGCATTGAAGCTTTCCTATCCGGAGTATCGTATGAACATAACGGCGATAAACGGAAACCCGGTAACGAGTGAGCCCGTTACTTTTAAAGCATTACAGAAAATAACCGTAGAAGGTGAAGTGCTGAACCCGGAAGGAAACGTGGCAACAGGCTTTTCCGGTCTGCTGAACCCGACTGTTCTGGATAGCCGTGTTTCTTACGAGACACTGGATAATAATAAAATAGGTAAGACCTTCAAGTATACGGACTACTCGAACATTCTCTTTATCGGTAACGACTCCGTCCGTTCGGGAAAATTCAGTTTCACCTTTACTGTGCCTAAAGATATCTCCTATTCGAACGAATTTGGAAAGATGAACCTGTATGCCTCGGATGAATCGACTAATGTCGAGGCGCAGGGTGCTTACCTTAATTATCGGGTCGGCGGCACTGACGATAATGCGGACGACGACCAGGACGGCCCGGAAATCCGTACACTTTATCTGAATGATTCTACTTTTGTCAGTGGCGGTCAGGTCAATACGACCCCGTTCTTTGTGGCCCGTCTCTGGGATAAGAGTGGTGTGAATATAACAGGCAGCAGTATCGGACATGATATGATGCTAATCATCGACGGTAATCCGTCTTTGAGTTTTAACCTGAACAGTTATTATGAACTGATACCGGGTAGCGACGGAGAGGGAATTGTAAAATACCTGCTTCCGGCATTGACTCCGGGAGTGCATAAAGCAGAGTTTAAAGTCTGGGATATACAGAACAACTCGACAACACAGGAGTTTGAGTTCGAGGTAGTGGAAGGATTGAAACCGTATCTGCTGGAACTGACGGCTTCACCTACGCCGGCTCGCGAACAGGTGACTTTCCATCTGTTCCATAACCGTCCGGAAAGCCAATTGACTGTCGGGATTATGGTTTACGATATGGTTGGACGCTTGCAATGGCGGCATGAGGAAACAGGTTCTTCCGAGCTTTTCAAATCGTATACGGTGACCTGGGATCTGTCCAATAACAGGGGTGGACGGCTGCGTCCGGGTGTTTATATATATCGTGCAGCGATCAGCTCCGGTGGCTCTAAGGAAGCGACGGAAGCAAAGAAATTAATAATCCTCGCACAATAAAGTAAAACAAAATCAGTTTATATGTTCGTAAGGTAAGTTTGTTACTTGCCGCGTATTTAACAGGAATATAGTATGATAAAGAATTTAAGAATTAGTACACTTATAGTAGTTTTCAGTTTACTGGCTGTCTTTACTACCTGGGCACAGAAAGATAAATTTGCCCCGGTTAATACAGCCGTACCTTCTCTTTCTATTGCACCTGATGCCCGTGCCGGTGCGATGGGGGATAATGGAGCGTCTACTACTCCGGATATAAACTCACAATACTGGAACCCCGCCAAGTATGCTTTTATGTACAGTAAAGCAGGTGTTTCTTTATCTTATACTCCCTGGTTGCGCAAATTGGTTAACGATGTTGCCTTGGCAAACCTTTCCGGATATTATAAGATTGGTGATAGTGATTTGCAGGCGATAGGCGCTTCGTTGCGTTATTTCTCACTGGGGGATGTACCGACTAATAGTACCGGTAATACGGAAGATCAAGGATATATGGTAAGTCCTTATGAAATGGCATTCGACGTTAGTTATAGCCGTAAGCTATCCGAATCTTACTCTATGGCTGTAGCCATGCGCTATATCCGTTCGGATATGGGACAGGATGCGCAAGATGAAAGTCGTGTTCCTGGTAATGCTTTTGCAGCCGATATTGCCGGTTATCTGGAGAAGTATGTGGTTCTGGGGCAGGCAGAGGCTTTATGGAGCTTAGGTTTTAATGTGTCTAATATCGGTACTAAAATATCATATAACGGTGGAACTACCAATGAATTCCTTCCCACCACTCTCCGTTTGGGAACAGGTTTACTTTATCCGATCGACGATTTTAACCGGATCGGTCTATATGTCGACCTGAGTAAATATCTGGTGCCGAGTCTGCCTTATCTGAAGGAAGGTGCAACTGACGAAGAACGTGAAGAGTATGACAAAAAGAAACTGGAATATAATGATGTATCCGGTATCTCCGGTATTTTCCGTTCTTTCAGTGATTCTCCCGACGGTTTCAAAGGTGAGTTACAGGAGGTGATGGTATCTATCGGTGCCGAGTATAGCTATAACGAGCAGTTCTTCCTGCGTGGTGGTTATTTCTATGAAAATGCCAATAAAGGTAACCGTCAGTACTTCTCTGTCGGAGCAGGTTTCCGTATGAGTGTGTTCCAGTTGGATGCTGCTTATCTGGTAAGTACGGTTCAGAGTAACCCGTTAGACCAGACATTGCGTTTCTCCCTCTCGTTCGATATGGACGGTATCAAAAACCTGTTCAGATAAGAAACTGTCAACTAATATGAAGATACGTGTAGGTTTTGGTTACGATGTACATGCGCTGGTGCCCGACCGTGAATTATGGATGGGTGGCATTCGGATCGAACATACGTTGGGTTTGTTAGGCCATAGCGATGCCGATGTGTTGATACATGCTATTTGCGATGCACTGCTGGGGGCTGCGAATATGCGTGATATCGGTTATCACTTCCCCGATACAGCCGGAGAATATAAGAATATAGACAGCAAGATATTATTGCGTGACACCATGAAGTTGTTGCGTGATGCAGGCTATGAACTTGGCAATATCGATGCCACCGTGGCAGCCGAACGTCCTAAGCTCAATCCTCATATCCCTCTGATGAAACAAACACTGGCAGAGGTGATGCAGGTGGACGAAGAAGATATATCCATTAAAGCAACGACAACCGAAAAGCTCGGTTTTACAGGCCGTCAGGAAGGTATTGCGGCTTATGCTACCGTGTTGATCACCCGTTGATCGTCTTTCTTTTTTAAGAATGATTTCAGTACGTTATGCCACCTGTTCTTTCAGGCGGCATTTTTCGTTTGTTTCATCTTGTTATTTCCCCGTTTATTTGTAGCTTTGATGTTGATAAAATAATAGAAAATGAAGAATAATGACTGGAAAGATCGTTTGGGTGTGATGTATTCTACCAACCCCGACTTTCAATATAATACAGGTGATGAAGCGGAAGAGGATACGATTCTCAAAGAAAAACAACTCTTACGTATCTCGTTGGATAAACGTAACCGAGGCGGGAAAGCCGTAACCCTGGTGACCGGCTTCCGTGGAACAACGGACGATCTTACCGCACTGGGCAAATTCCTGAAGGTGAAATGTGGGGTAGGCGGTTCCGCCAAGGATGGCGAAATTATCGTACAGGGCGATCTCCGCCAGAAAGTTCTTGAGATATTGCAAAAAGAGGGATACGTTAAATCCCGGATCATATAGAATAATGTAATTATGCTGACTGTTTACAGAGCCTCTGCCGGAGCCGGTAAGACCCATAAATTGACGGGTGAATATCTGAATTTGCTATTCGCCGGTGCGGGCGCATACCGTCGTATCCTCGCTGTGACGTTTACCAATAAGGCGACCGATGAGATGAAAAGCCGTATCGTAGAGGAGTTGTATAACCTCTCGTCCGGCCGGAAATCCGATTATGTGGACTCCCTGAAGTCTGCCTATTCGTTGACGGAGGAACAGGTACGTAAACAGGCCGGTAAGATATTAACGGATATTCTTCACGACTATTCGGCTTTCAATATCAGTACGATCGACCGTTTCTTCCAGCAGACCATGCGCGCCTTTACCCGTGAGATCGGTTTGCAGGGTGGCTATGGCATCGAAATGGATCAGGAGTTGGTACTGACTTCCGCTATCGACAACCTGCTGGCCGACCTGGAAAAGCCGGAAAGCAAAGAACTTCTGGGCTGGCTTCTCCGTTTTGCCGAAGACAAGATCGAGAGCGGTGGCGAATGGAACCTGCGTAAAGATATCATGTCGCTGAGTCGCGAAGTGTTTAAAGAAAGCTATAAGGCTTCGAGCGACGAAGTAGCAAAAGATATACAAGATAAGGAAGCCCTCGAGAACTATAAGAACGATCTCTACTCTATCATCCGTTCGGTAGAAGCCGAAGCTAAACGTCTGGGTGAAAGAGGACTGGAGATTCTGGGGAAATATGCCCTTAAGACTACCGACTTCAAAGGAGGTAGCCGTTCGCCGATGACCTTCCTCGAACGGTTGGAACGGGGAGAGATGAAAGATCCTTCCGCTACGTTTATCAGCCTGGCAGATAACCTGGATGGTTGTTTCGCCAAGACGACCCCGCAGGGAACCCGCCAGATCATCGGCTGTGCATTTGAAGACGGGTTGAATGACTGTATCAAGAATATTGTCGCCCTCTTCTCCAACCTGACTGCTTATAATACGGCGCGCGAAATAGTCCGCTATTATTATACCCTTGGCATCCTGACCGACGTTTCCCGGCAGATCGCTTCTTACCGGGAAGAAAAGAATGTCATGCTGATTGCCGATACCACCGAACTGCTAAACAAGGTGATCGGTGGCAGCGACGCCCCGTTCATCTACGAGAAGACGGGTACCCATGTGGATCATTATATGATCGATGAGTTTCAGGATACCAGCGGCATGCAATGGAATAACTTCCGTCCGCTGATAGAAGAAAGCCTGGGGCACGGCCGTGGTAACCTGATCGTAGGTGACGTGAAACAAAGTATCTACCGTTTCCGTAACTCCGACTGGAAACTGCTGGACGAGCAGGTGCAAACCGACTTTTCTCCCGAAGAGGTAAAGGAAGAAACATTGAAGGAGAACTGGCGTAGTTGCCGTAATATAGTGGAATTCAACAATACCTTTTTCACTTCCATCCCCGGTATCCTACAGACAACATACAATGAAAACCTGCTGACCTCTTCGCTCAGCGATGAACAGCGTGCTGCTTTTCTGACAAAGATCATGTCCGCTTATGATAGGAGTTATCAACAGGTACCGCCCCCCTTCCAGCAGAAGGACGGGCATGTCAGGATCGAATTTCTTTCCGGTGATGAAGACAGGGATTGGAAAGAGGAAGCCCTCGACCGCTTGCCGCAGGTGGTCGAACAACTGCAGGACAATGGGTATGCGCTGAAAGATATAGCGATCCTGGTTCGAACGAATATGGAAGGTGCGATGGTGGCGGATAAATTGCTTTCCTACAAGGAAGAAAACCCGTCCGACCGTTACAATTACGATATCATATCCGATGAGGCTCTGTTCGTCAGCGGTTCGCCTGCGGTACGATTTATGATCGCCCTTCTGCGTTATCTGAAGAACCCCGAAGATAAGATTAACGAACAAACCGCCTTATACTCCTACCGGATACTGAAAGGAGAGCCGGTGGACGCAGCAGACGGGACTGTCTGCTCTGTGCCTGTTTCCGGATTGGATTTCCCGCCGGAGATCGCCACTGAATTGTTGGCTCTCTCCCGCCAGTCGCTGTATGAAATATCCGAAGGGCTTTTCCGTCTTTTCTCCGGATATTTTCAGGATAATGAGCAGGTATTCGTACAAGCCTTCCTCGATATGGTATCCGAATATACCCAGAAGGAAAGTGCCGACCTGAGCCGTTTCCTGAAATGGTGGGAGGAAGCAGGCTATCGGAAAACGATCGCTACTCCCGATGCGCAGAATGCGATCCGTATCCTGACCGTCCATAAGTCGAAAGGACTGGGCTTTAAGGTGGTGATCATCCCCTTTGGAGACTGGGAGATCGACCATAAGCCGACAAAGCCCGTTATCCTTTGGTGCAAGCCGGAGACGCAACCTTTCAACCGCCTGCATCTGGTTCCGGTGCGTTACAGCCAGTCGCTGGGGAATACCATCTTTGCGGAAGACTATTTCCGCGAACGGCTTCATGCCTTTATCGATAACCTGAATACGTTGTATGTTGCTTTTACGCGTTCCAAAGAAGAGCTGATCGTCTTTTCCCCGCGTCCTAAAAAGATTAACGAAGGAACCGGAGAAGTGGAAAAAATATCGACTATCGCCGACGCTCTCTGGGCCGGCCTGCATTGGAAAGTAACGGATACTAAACAGGGAGAATCGCTAATGCCGTTGCCCTCTTCCTTCGATACGAAGGCCGGTCTTTTCGAATTGGGTAGCTGGTGGCATCCGTCAGCAGCCAAGAGCGACAGTTCGGCACCGGAAGAGGTTGAAATGATCCGTATCAACTCCATTTCTCCCGACGACCGTCTGCAACTTCGCCTGCATGGTAAAGGCTTTTTCTTCGATAATGAAAAGCGTAAACACGGCGCATTGATGCACGAAGTGTTGAGCCAGATACGAACCTGTGCGGACATAGAGTCGGCCGTGGAAAGTTACCGTCTGGCCGGTGTGATCAATAAAAATGAAGCAGGAACGCTGATCGCCCGTCTGGAAGAACTGTTGGATACACCGGAAGTCCTGCCCTGGTACGATGGGACTGCCCGTGTGCTGAACGAAGTAGATATCCTTTTCGGCAAGGGGTTGTCGAAACGTCCTGACCGGGTAATGATATCGGACGATAAAGTGGTGGTGGTCGATTATAAATTCGGAGACCTACAGGATAAGCGGCATCATAGCCAGGTAAAGAACTATATGAAGCTGATCCGCCAGATGGATTATGGCAAAGTGGAAGGTTTCCTCTGGTATGTCGAACAGGGAAAAATCGTACCGGTCGACAGCTGATAAACGGCAATAGACAGACATTTGTTCGTAATTATGGTTACAATTCATTTATCTGTCAACTGCGAACTGTCAATTGTCAACTGAATTGTTTTGTTATTCCGTAAAAATGAATACTTTTGCAGATTGTAATAAAAACGCAGTTTCAGAAAAAGAATGAAAGTACATAAAGAAGGAACAGGTCTACTACTTACGTTGTTTACGGTGTTGTTTATCGTGAATGTCGCATTATACCATACCGTCAGCAAGGAGACGTTGTTCTATTCCGTTGCTTCGGTATCGACCATTCTCTTTCTGCTGGTACTGAATTTCTTCCGCAGTCCGTTCCGTCGTTTCCCTTACGACTCCGAAGGACTGGTTATTGCACCCGCCGACGGTACGATCGTAGCGATTGAAGAGGTGATGGAGAATGAGATCCTTCACCGGAAATGCTTACAGATATCTATCTTCATGTCCGTATTCAATGTACATGCCAACTGGTTCCCGGTAAACGGCACAGTGAAGCACGTTTCCCATAATAACGGACGATTCATGGCGGCCTATTTACCGAAAAGCAGTACCGAGAACGAACGTTCGGCTGTTGTTATCACGACGAAGAGCGGAGTAGACGTACTGGCACGCCAGATTGCAGGGGCACTTGCACGGCGGATCGTTACCTACGCCAAAGTAGGAGAGAAATGTCATGTAGACGAACAAATGGGTTTTATCAAGTTCGGATCGCGTGTAGATGTTTATTTACCGGTGGGAACGGAAGTCCTGATCGAAATGGATCAGAAGGTTACCGGTAATCAGACTCCGATCGCACGATTAGGCAAATGTCCGTGCGAATGAGACCCGGAAAATATACGAAACAATGAATATCAGAAAACATATCCCTAATTCAATTACTTGCCTGAGTCTTATATCCGGTTGCATAGCTACTGTAGTGGCGTTGCAGGGAAATTTGTTATGGGCAGCTATATGGATCATTATTGCTGCTGTTTTCGATTTTCTGGACGGCTTTGCCGCCCGTTTGCTGAAAGCATACTCTCCGATGGGGAAAGAGCTGGATTCGCTTTCGGATATGGTTAGTTTTGGTGTTGCACCCGGTATGATCGTGTTCTGGATGCTGAGCCAGGCCAGTCTTCCTTTAGGGGAAATAGGTCGTTATATTCCTTATCTGGCCTTTGTGATCCCTACTTTTTCCGGTTTGCGGCTGGCGAAGTTTAATATCGACGAACGTCAGACGACCTCTTTCATCGGTATGCCTGTTCCGGCACACGCCCTGTTCTGGGCTTCGGCCGGATACTCTTTAGCTCCGTTGAGCCAGGCTAATAATGTCTTGTTTATCGTGGTTACGCTGGTGGTAGCGTTGGCTACCTCTTTATTACTTGTGTCTGAGATTCCCATGTTCTCGCTAAAGATCAAGTCGGTTGGCTGGAAAGGCAATGAAAGGCGCTATATATTAGTCGTTTGTGCAGTCTTGTTCGTCGCTTTCTTCGGTATGCTTGGTATAGCCGGAACTATTCTTCTCTATATCCTCTTGTCTATTTTTAACAAAAGACACTAAACAAGAGGTTTGGTCTATGTGTTTCTCTTTTAAACCAACTAAGTAACGAATATTATGTTTAAGTTTTTGTTTGTAATGTTTTTCTTCTTTATCCTGTTAGTTTTTCTGATGGGTTTCTCTATCCTGCGCACATTTAAGAATATGTTGTTCGGTAGCGGTAGCAGTAGCGGAAAGAAGGGAGAACAACGTCGTCAGACAAGCAGTTACGCTGGCGGACAGCAGTCGTCGCATGATACCAATGAGGAAGATTATGCAACTGCCAACCGTAAGAAGATCTTCGCAAAAGACGAAGGTGAATATGTTGACTTCGAAGAAGTAAAGTAAGCAGCAGACGC
Organism: Parabacteroides sp. HGS0025; assembly: GCF_000969845.1. Lineage (NCBI taxonomy): Bacteria > Pseudomonadati > Bacteroidota > Bacteroidia > Bacteroidales > Tannerellaceae > Parabacteroides > Parabacteroides sp. HGS0025. Next base: position 476,772 of record NZ_KQ033903.1, on the reverse strand, counting down.
AACCGGGCGAGCAGATCGCCCGTTACCGGCGTTGCCGGAAGAATTTCTGCATCTCTTCCGCACACTCTTTCTCCATTACACCTCTTTTTACAACAGCCTTCGGGTGAAAAGCTTTCGGAGCATATTCCTGATATCCTCTTTTCTCGTCGCTTGCACCGAACACAACCGTACTTAGTTGCGACCATCCGATCGCTCCGGCACACATAATACAAGGTTCTACCGTAACATACAAACTGCATCCGGTCAGATATTTAGCCCCCAATACACCTACAGCCGCTGTGATAGCCAGCATTTCCGCATGTGCCGTCGGATCGTTCAACCGTTCCGTCTGGTTATGGGCACGGGCAATGATCTGATTGTTGCAGACAACCACAGCCCCGACGGGCACTTCTCCTTCAGCTGCGGCGGCACGTGCTTCCACGAGGGCCTGCTTCATAAAATATTCGTCGTTAAATGGATTCATCGTCTCATTTCGTTTTCCTTGAAAAGGGTAGGATAATCCTCTTCAAGCGTCTTGAGTATGTGTGAAAGAATGGTTTCCCTGTACCATCGGGATTTGTTTTCTATGCTATATCTGGCCAGATAGCGGTCGACGGCCTTCTGCTCTTCTTCGTTGAGCATAAAAGTAACCTTATGTACCCGTGGACGGTTGGGTTGTGGAGCTGAATATTTCCGTTTCTGTACCATAATGTGCAAATGTACAAGTGAAAGCGCAAATAAAAAAGAAAAACAGTATATTTGTGCAAATTAATAAGATGGCTGAAGGAAACAAATTAGGTAGAGACGGAGAGGCCGCAGCCCGCGACTTTTTGATTCGTCAGGGCTATACGGTTCTACATTCGAACTGGCACTGGCATCACTACGAATTGGATATTGTTGCCCTGAAAGACAACGAAATAATAGTTGTCGAGGTGAAAACACGTTCCGAGGATTTCCTTGTCTCTCCCGAAGAAGCTGTCGACAATAAGAAGATAAGGCGGATCGTAGCTGCTGCGGATGCGTACGTCCGGTATTTTAATCTGGATTGTCCGGTTCGCTTCGATATTATAACACTGATAAAGAGCGGTGACGGCTATAAGATCGAACATCTGGACGATGCCTTTTACGCTCCCTGCAGATAAATAAAACAGAGAATAGTATGAATATAGAAGAAGCCCGCGAATATTGCTTATCGCTGAAAAATACGACTGAGTGTTTCCCTTTCGATGAGGTCTCCCTGGTCTTTAAGGTCGAGAATAAAATGTTCGCTCTTCTGGCCTTGGATGCCGAAGAGCCTTATATTGCCCTGAAATGTAATCCCGACTATACGGAAGACTTACGCGAGCGTTACAGGGCAGTGGAACCGGCTTATCATTTCAATAAGAAATACTGGAACGGCGTTTACCTCGAACGTGATTTGTCCGATGACGACATCCGTCACTGGATCCATCATTCCTACCGTGAAGTAATAGCCAAATTGCCTAAAAAGATAAGAGAAGCATACGATGAGTGAAGAGAATGAAATGTCGCGCTTCATCCGTTTGAAGGAAACGACCTCTACCAACAATTATCTCCGTGGATTGGTAGGTAAGGAACAATTGCCGGAAGGAAGCGTCGTAGTCACCGACTTTCAAACAGCCGGACGCGGACAGGTTGGTAACTCATGGGAGTCGGAAGGGGGCAGGAACCTGATGTTCAGCGTTATCCTTTATCCTGACTTTCTGCCGGCCAACCGCCAGTTCCTGATCTCCCAGATCGCCGCATTGAGCGTAAAAGAAACGCTCGATCAGTATACGGACGACATCACCGTTAAATGGCCGAACGATATCTACTGGAAAGACCGGAAGATCTGCGGCATGCTGATAGAGAACGATCTTACGGGACAATCCCTGTTCTGTTCTGTTATCGGTATAGGTATCAATATAAACCAACAGGAATTCCGGAGTAATGCCCCTAATCCCGTTTCGTTGACGCAGATCACAGGCCGGGAGTACGACCTGAATGAGATACTGAACAGTTTCCTCGAACGTCTTTACAACCGCTACCTAGGTTTGATCCGGGAGCAGGAAGACGAGATACGCAACGACTATATGGCTGCTTTGTACCGTGGGAAAGGTTTTCATGCTTACCGGGATGAACAAGGAACTTTTCAGGCGCGTATCCGAGGCATAGAGCCGACCGGTCATCTGATCCTCGAACTGAATGACGGTGAAGTAAGACGTTATGCATTTAAAGAAGTTTCTACCGTTATAACTCCCGAATTAAGTTTGTAATTATTTTATCATTGAATTTTAATTTCTTGATCTGACGTAAAAGATTATATTTGTCAGTGCAACTTTTATGAAAAGCACTAAGTGTATGGAAGGGAGATCAGATATAGAGTTCGAGGACTTGTATAAGAGGTTTTACAGGAAATCTTTCCTTTTTACCATGTCGTATGTACATAACGAAATGGTAGCGGAAGATATTACATCTGAAGTACTTATCAAGCTGTGGGCGGAACTCCGCCGCGGAGGAATAAACAACCCTGATGCCTTTCTACTGACTCTCCTGAAGAATAAAGCACTCGATTATCTGAAACATGAAGTGATCCGGGAAGAAGCTTTCAATCATATGAAGACCGCCCATCAGGAGGAACTGGATATGCGTATCTCCATGCTGGAGTCTTGCGATCCGGAAGAGGTCTTTACGACTGAGATCCAGCAAATAATCCGTACCACCCTCTCCACTTTCCCCGAACAGACTCAACTTATTTTTGAAATGAGCCGCTTTGATAACAAATCGAATAAGGAAATAGCGGATGAACTGGGCTTAAGCGTAAAAAGTATTGAATATCATATAACGAAAGTATTAAAGGCTTTGCGCGTTAGCTTGAAAGACTATCTCCCGATATTTTATTTCTTCTTTTTTTTCAAATAAAATGACTTTTCATTTAGGGATGCACGGCTATCAATCGTCGATATGATTGTAAGGCTAATTATATCTTATACAAAACAGATGGATCAGGAACTAATAAAGAAATATATAACAGGTTGGGCTTCAGAAGAAGAGAAAATGCAGGTGCTGGCCTGGGCGAAGAGTGACAAGAGGAACATGTCGGAGCTTCAGGCGATGCATAAACTGTATAATGTCACTCTCTGGCAACAACGCGACGTTATGAAAGGCCGGAAGAAAACGACAAGGCTGAATTTTCCGTTGTTTACGAAGATAGCCTCTGTCGCAGCCGTTTTCCTGCTGCTGTTGAGCATGAGCTGGTATATATTCGATTTGAAACGGCAGTTGCCGGAGACAGCCATGCAAACGATCTCCGTACCGCCTGGCCAACGTGTGGAGCTGACACTGGCCGATGGAACCAATGTGTGGCTTAATGCAGGTACGACCTTCACTTTCCCGAACAATTTCTCTTCAGACGATAGGGAAGTGGAATTGAACGGAGAGGGCTATTTTACAGTGAGCCGGAATGAAAAGAAACCATTTATCGTGAAAACCTCTACCTATAATATAAAAGTATTGGGCACGGAGTTCAATGTAATGGCCTATGCCAAAGCCCCGATGTTTGAAGTCGCCTTGCTGAACGGATCGGTGGAAGTCTATTCGGAAACGAAACACCAGAAAGTACTTCTGGAACCAAATACACAGGTTCATGTAGAGAATGACCGGTTGGTGAAAGGCCCGATTTCCCATTTCGACAACCTGCTTTGGAAAGACGGCGTGATCTGTTTCGACGATGAACCCGTAGACCGGATGATTGAAAAGCTGGAATTATACTTCGACACCCGGATTACCGTAGAGAACGAAGCTTTCAAGAAAAAGAGATATACCGGAAAGTTCCAGGCAAAGAAAGGCATCGAGCATATCCTGAACGTATTCCAACTGAAAGACCGGTTTGTCTACGAAAAGGATGAAGAGAATAATACGATAACGATCAAATAGTAATAGATCAAATAGTAGTAACCTTAAAAGAAATGCCTATGAAGTAGATACCATCAGTAAACACAAAACCGGAAAAACGCGCCAACGTTCTTCCGGCAAAGAAGTTAATACCGTGTAATTGCGTTAAACTTAGTACTAACTAATACAGATTTTAAAAGTATGAAAAATATTTCAGATGGGGACAGCTATGCCCTGTTAAAACCTATTAAACGAATAATTAATATTATGAAACTAACCTTTTTAGCTCTTTTCTTATGTGTGACAGGGCTGTTTGCTACCGGAGCTTCTTCCCAGGTGGCGAAGGTTACGATAACAGCACAGTCGACTCCTTTCGGGGAGATCCTATCCAATATCGAAAAGCAGACTGACTATTATTTCGTCTATGACAAGCGGGATATTGACCTGAACCGCAAGGTTTCGATCGATGCCCGTGAGAAGACGGTAGAGGAAGTCCTTTCCACAATCTTCCGGAATACAGATATTGTTTATGCGATGAAAAGCAACAATATTATCCTGATGAAGAATAACGACCGGATGTTGGCGATAATGCAACAGGCCAACCGCAAGACTATAACCGGTGTCGTGCTCGATCCGCAGGGTGAATCCATTATCGGTGCGAATGTGATGGAAAAAGGAACCAGCAACGGAACTATCACCGATATAGACGGTAGCTTTACGCTCGATGTAGCACCGAATGCAACCCTTCAGGTTACTTACATTGGCTATATGGCACAGGAAGTACCGGTTAAAAACCAGACTTCAGTCCGTATCTTGATGAAAGAGGACACACAGAACCTGGAAGAGGTGGTGGTAGTCGGTTATGGAGTGCAGAAGAAAGCCAACCTGACCGGAGCTGTCTCTGTCGTTTCTTCAAAAGACCTGAAAGACGTATCCAGTTCTTCCGTATCACAAGCCTTGCAAGGTAAATTATCGGGCGTTGTTATTACGAAGAGCAACGGACAGCCGGGAGCAAGCTCGGATATCCGTATCAGAGGTATGGGTACGTTTGGTGATAATGCCCCGCTGGTCGTTATCGACGGTATTCCGGCTGATGGCGGATTGGAAAGTATCTCTTCTTCCGATATCGAGTCTGTCAATGTGTTGAAAGATGCGGCCTCGGCAGCGATCTACGGTTCGCGTGCGGCAAATGGTGTAATCCTGGTAACAACAAAAAGAGGAGTTTCTGAAAAAAGCAGTATCTCTGTAGACGGTTATTTCGGCTTGCAGCGCATCACCCGGTATCTGGATATGTGTAATGCCGCAGAATTCGTGGAACTTCAGAATGAAGCGATAGCCAATGCAAACCGCTGGATCGGCGGAAGTAATATCACCCCCTATTTTACAAATGATCCTGCTTCTTACGGAAAAGGAACCGACTGGGGGAAGGAACTGTTCAGTGTCGCTCCGACCTATAACGTGAATGTCAGCGCCCAGGGTGGAAGCCAGAACTCCTCTTATTATATGTCCGGCGGTTATGTCGACCAGGAAGGTATTCTGGAAAACACATCTTACAACAAGGCAAACTTCAGGATCAACAACGATAACAAATACGGGGAACGTCTTTCCTTCGGTACCAGTATCAATCTGAGTACCAGTTTGCAGCATGGAACATCGAATGCTGCGGGTGATGCTTATAATGTTTCTCCGACCATTCCGCTTTATGAAGCAGACGGGATAACTCCGGGCTATGACAAACATCCCGGTGAGACAGGTATCAACCCCGTTTACATGGCAAATTTGAGTAATCCGGATCATCGTACTTATAAGGTGTTGGGTAATATCTATGCCGAATATAAGATATTCGACTTTCTTCGCTTCCGCATCAATGCCGGACTTGATTTCAACTATTATGAAAAGAAATCGTTTACCCCGACTTATAATATTGCCGATAAATATGGAAATACCCGTTCGAGCTACGAAGAAACACGTGGCAAGAATGTTACCTGGCTGACGGATTATCTGCTTTATTTCGATCATACTTTCTCTTCCAAACATTCTATCGACGGTATGGCGGGTTTCTCTCAACAGCTTACCACCGATGATGATATCTACGGCAAAGCCTACGACTATGTGTCGGAATCCAAGAATATGCAGATACTGAACGGTGGAACGAATCCGACCGACTCCCGCAACAGCGGTGCCAAAAGCCAGCTGGCAATGATGTCCTGGTTCGGACGTATCAACTATAACTTTGCCGACCGTTATCTGCTCTCCTTCAATCTTCGTGCCGACGGTTCTTCCCGTTTCGCATCCGGCAATCGCTGGGGTTTCTTCCCTTCATTCTCCGGTGCATGGCGTATCAGCCAGGAAGAGTTCTTTAATGTTCCCGCTATCTCTAATCTGAAGTTGCGTTTGAATTGGGGACAGTTGGGTAACCAGTCCGTATCAGGCAGATATCCTACTATTGCCACGCTGAGCAATATGAGTGTGCTGATGGGGCAAGGCGGCTATAATCATAGCATTGTTCCGGGTTACTATGTTGCCAACCTGGTGAATAAGGACTTGAAATGGGAAACGACTACTATTACTAATGCCGGTGTAGATGTGGGCTTGCTGGATAATCGCCTGACGGCTTCAGCCGAATATTACGATAAGCGTACTTCCGGTATCCTTCGTCAACAGGTTATTCCGGGGACAGTTGGCCTGGGAGCCCCTAACGTGAACTTCGCTAAGGTGGCTAACCGGGGTGTCGAACTGGAAATCAACTGGCAGGATAAAATCAATAAAGACTTCACTTATTATGTCGGAGCCAATATCAGTACGGTACGTAACAAGATACTCCAACTGAGTGACGGTAAGGATGAGGAACTGCGTGACGGTGGCCACCGTGACACTTACATCAACAAGGTCGGCTATGCGATCGACTCATTCTATGGTTGGGAAATGGAAGGTGTATATGCCAGCCAGGAAGATATCGACAACTCGCCTGCCTATGGTAGTGCTATTGTCGGCTCGATAAAGTTCAAAGATCAGAACGGAGATAAGAAGATAGATGCGGACGACCGTGTGATACTGGGAAATTCAATTCCTAAAATGACATTCGGTTTCAAGTTGGGCGCACAATATAAGAACTTCGATTTCTCTATGTTCTGGCAGGGCGATTTAGGCAAGAAACAATTTATGCCATACGAGAAATGGGTGAACGACGGTAGTATAAACTATGGAAGATGGTGGTATGAAAACCGTTGGAACGGAGAAGGAACGCCCGGCAAGTGGCCGGCTGTAATCTGGGGTGGTGCCTATTCCATGTATCAGATGAATGACTTCCTGTTGACGAACTCCAGCTATGCCCGTCTGAAAAATCTTTCCGTCGGTTATTCGTTCGATGTGGTCAGTAAGTATAAATTCAGAGTATACGTAAGCGGTGAAAACCTGGTAACGATCACTAGTAAAGGATTCTATGGATACGACCCTGAAAGAAGTGGAACAGCCCAGTATAACAATTGGGCATACAGTTACCCTGCTGCAATGACCTTTATGATTGGTGCAAATATTAAGTTTTAAACAGTAAAAATACGAGAATATGAAAAGGTTCGAAATATATATAATCGCATTGATGGCCGTATTGTCTTCCTGCAGTGATTTCCTCGACAGGGAGCCGTATGGAGAACTTTCTGAAGATAACTTTTATCAGAATAAGGATCAGGCAGTGTATGCCGCCAACGCCTGCTATAAAACTTTGCAGACCCTGAACGGCTTCTGGGCGACCGGTGTGCAGATATTCGGTGACTTATGTTCGGATGATTGCACGCAAAACGGTTCGATCGATGCGTCCTATGCCCGCGCTAGCTTTGATCCGGGCGATAATTATCTGGTAACAGGCTCTTTTGTAAATGCCTATACCGGTATTGCCCGCTGTAATATCGGTATCGAAAAGGTCTCAAATATGCCGGACGATAAGATCAGTAGTGAGGACAGAAACAGGATCGCTGCTGAAATGCGTTTTATCCGCGGTTACTGGTATTATCACCTGATCCGTCTGTATGGTGATGTGCCTATCTTGCTGACCCAGGTGGATTTGAAGGATGAAGCGGCTTTGCATCCGGCCCGTTCCTCTGTGGATGAAGTTTATGAAAAAGTGATTGTGCCCGATCTTACCTTTGCCGCCCAGCACTTGCCGTCTTCTTATGGTTCGGAAGATGCCCCGCGTGCAACGTCGGGAGCTGCTTATGCCTTTCTTTCGGCTGCCTATCTCTATCGTCAGGACTATACCAATGCGATCAAAGCGGGTGAGGAAGTGGTGAAGCTGGCGGACGAAGGTGTTTATGAGTTGTTGGCGGATATGGAATCCATTTATATGGAAACGAATGAGTACAACAAGGAATCCATCTTTGAAGCATCCTTCAGTAAAGACCAACAGAACTGGAAGACCCGTTATTTCGGGACGGTAGAAGGTGGTTTCTGCCGTGGAGAGATTTATACGACTCACTTTAACCCGACAGCCAACCTGAGGGATGCTTATGCCCTGATCGACGGTAACCCGATAGGAAAAGATGTAAATTCTTTGTATGACGCGGCCGCTTACTGGAAGAACAGAGATCCCCGCTTTGATATCACTTTCTACACGCCGTTGGATGTCTCTACCCATCGTACGACAGGCGAACCGCTTGTTTATTCGATGGACTGGCTGCTGAATAAAGAAGGGGGTGTCGACTTCCAGAAGAATACCTTGTGGTATGGGCCGAACGAAACGAACGTAGGGTTGAATAATATCCTGATGCGTTATGCGGAAGTCCTGCTTAATCTGGCTGAAGCTTATATACAGACCGGTGATTTTCAGACCGGAGCCAAGTATATCAACCAGATCCGTACCCGTGCCCGCAACTATGCCCTGGCGCATCCGGATAAATATATTCCTGCCGGACTTCCTGAAAGTAAGGTTCTGCCGGATATTACCATCAGTGGCAAGGAAGACGGTATGGAGAAGCTGCGCTACGAACGCCGTGTTGAATTTGCCGGTGAAGATGTGCGTGGTTACGACCTGCGCCGTTGGAATATCGAAGAGTCGACATGGGCGAAAGTTCAAGGCTTTACATGGGATAAAAAGATGAGTTTATTGCCCATCCCGAATACGGAAATAAGCAAGAACCCTAACCTGAAACCTCAGAATCCGGGTTATTAAATAAGTCATAAGGTATATCGAAAGGTTTTATGCGCTTTTTGATATACCTTTGTTTTCAAACATAAAAACTAAAAGAATGAAACGTTTATTCAACAGCAGGTCTGTCCTTTTTCTTTTCTTATTACTGGTTTGTTCCGGCATCTATGCCCAGACATCAAACTCTTACGAACGCGACTGGCGCACGGATCGTCAGAAGATAAAGATCATCTCTTACAATATCATGGATGGCTTCAGTAACGGTGCGGACAAAGACCGTATCGCCCGTTTTACCGCTTGGGTTAAGGAACAATCGCCTGATGTCCTGGCATTGAACGAACTTTGTGGCTTTACCGAAGCCAAACTGAAAGAACTGGCTGCCGGATACGGCCACCCGTACGCTGCCATCGTAAAGGAGAATGGTTATCCGGTGGGACTTACTTCTAAAACCCCGATCCAGGTAATCGATCGGAAAATAGACGGTTACGGACATGGACTGTTGCATTGCAAAGTACTCAACATGGACTTTCTGGTGACGCACCTGAACCCGTCCGATCGCTTGAAACGCAAGCAGGAAGCAGACAATATCGTCAACTATATAGCCGATAACCGGTTAACCGACTGCCTGCTGATGGGAGATATGAACGCCCATTCTCCTTTCGATGCTTCCTGGACAGACGAACATCTGGAGAATTATGCTGTAATATCTACTTTCATGGCCGCCTCGCTACACGACATTTGCTATATGTTCACCGCTGACGCTCAGCGTTATTCCTTCCCAACGCGTATATTAGCCAGTTCTCCGAAAGGGGATGCCTTGCGCCGCCAGCAGGAACGGATCGACTTTATCTTTGTCACCGACAGCCTGCGTCCTAACTGTGTTGATGCTCAAATCTACAACGGCTCTGATACGGATTACCTGTCCGACCATTACCCGGTTGGCATTAGTATGTTTATCCCGAAAGAATAATTTCTTACATGTTTCGAAAAACAACTATCACACTATCACGAATTTGTTTGATGCCTTTATAATCAAGCTTCGTGGCGGTGATAGTTGCTTTTTTCAACTATCACTCATCTATCACCAACTATCACTGTGTCTGTAAGTGTCTTGTCCTGAAATAGGTTGTCTGCTAATAGTGTCTTGTCCTGACTCGTTCCGATTAATCCCTTTTCATAGGATATGTAAGCCTAAAAGAGCTTATATTTAAACGTTTTCCTCCCATATTTTGAATATGTAATACTTGCTTTACTAAAAAGTAAGGCTTGCCTTTCATATATGTAACCTATGCTTTGCAATTATGTAATTTATGCTTTACAATTATAAAATACAGGACAATCCTCCTAAAATGTCCTATCCTTCAACCTTAGCTTTCCCAATGAAAATGCTTAGTTATGCTGATGTCCTCAAAAAGAGTGCTAAGAGGATATGAGTGACGCCATATTTGAAGGTGGCGTCATCTGTAAGTGCTGTAAAAACAGTGACTTATGTTTGCGCAGGTATCTATGACACCACAAGGGGAAAAACTATTATATATATTTAGGTACGCGCGTACATTAATATGTTTATTATAGATAAAATAATCTATAAATAACACTGAAGGCTATGAAATATAATGGTTAGAATGTGATTATGGACTGACTAGAGAAAACGATCGTTTATTCTCGTCTACAAAAGTAATTATAAGTTTTGAAACACCAATTCTTTTATAAAGATATTTTCCATTCTTATCTTCTTTCTTATCAAGACAATAGCAAAGTCTGTACAAAATTCACTCTTTTGATTACCAATTGTCTTTAATCAAAAATGGATGACGAGAATAAACGATCGTTTTATCTAGTCACTGTATTTAGTCTGATGTCTGTAAACGATTGAACAAGAACTATTTCATTAACACTATTATTAATATTAAAATTTAGATTATGAACAAAAAGTTTTCTACTCTTTTGGCTGGTGCTGCGCTTTTAGTTAGTGCAGTGTCTGTTAATGCACAGGGGATTGCTTATGCCGACTTGTATACCAATTTGGCAAAGTCCACTGCAGTAGACAAATTGAAGGCTAACGACAACGGCCTATATCAATTGTCTAATAACAATGGTGCTGCAGCTGCGACTGATAGTGTACTTTACATGACGAGTGCCGGAAAATTGGAATTTGTACCAGCTCCGCTTTCTTCTGATAGTTTGGCTAATACGCTTTGGTGTGTTAGTATAACTGCTCCTTCTTCTCAAGGACAGAGCTACAAGTATGACTTCCTTAACAAAGGTACAGGCCAGCGTCTAGATATTACAATGGAAGGTAATATCGCAGGTTTTAAGCCAACTCAAAATCCTGCTGAAGCATTAATTTCAGCAAATGATTCTGTAAAAGTTGGTGGCGAAATTGCAGGTTGGGCATTTGCCGGAAACTATGAAACATCCTTATCGAAGGATAACTTCATTTATTCTTATTTCTCAAAAGACTCTGTTGTAGGTTTAGCTGTACAGGAAGATGGAGTTTTCTTAGTAAAAGATTTGGCTGAAAACGCTATCAGACAGTCTAATACTAATTTCAAGAAGTTTACTTTGAGAAATGCTGCTGAAATCGTATTGAAAGCAGAGCAAATCAATACTCTTTTTGGTCAGCAGGATGCAGATAAAGGCGTTGCATTAAGTTTCAATCCGGATGTAAACAAAGTGAGTCAGAAAAATCCGTTTGCAAATAAAGATTCTAAATTCTTTGCAGAACAGGTTATAGATGCTTCTTCCAGTGATTCTGTAAACTATGTTTATGTGAAAAATGCTGCTGATTCTTATTTGAAAGTTGATACAGCTTTAGCCAATACAACAGGTACTAAGTTTTTAGCTTACGACTGGACTAATCTGGCTTCAGATAAGTTGAATGGTAATGCGACTGCTCAGGACTCATTGAACAAGTCTGCTTTGAAAGCTCAATATCAATTCTTGTTTACTTATAAACCTTCTGTTGATAGTGTAAGTATTTATGTACATCGTGCTACATTCCAGACTCCTACAGGCACAAGCTGGACAAACTCAGCTGATACAGTAGGTTTTTCTAATGCACATGTGTCTATTCAAGACTTGGTTAAAGCGGATCAGATCCGTATTATTACAGTAGATTCTATTGCTCAGAATACTCATATCACTCTTGGTTATAAGGGTTGTTCACCGGTTAATGATAACAGAACTTCTGCAGATAACGGTTTGTATATCATTACAAATAAGAAGGGTCAGGTTTTAGCCGCTCCTATCCATAAGAACGGAGTTATTGAATGGGTAACATTGGATACTCAGGAGCCGAAATTTATGCCGGCTTATCAGTGGCTGGTTGGAAAGACTCAGGTTGCTGAATCTTTGAAAGAAACATCTCCAATCAATATAGTGAACCGTGAATTTGAAGGAAAGAGTGCAACTATTCAGTTGTATAAGAACGAAGATGGTACTATTACCTCTACTTCAGATTTGTTCTCTTTAGCTAAAGATCAGTTTACATTTACTCAGATTACTGACTCTGCTATTATTAAAGATGAAAATCTCGGTTATAAATATGTAAATGAAAATGACCTGGATGTGACTAAGTATAAGTTCAATTATTTGCATCCGTACTCTCAAGAAAAATATATTGGACTGAAAGACAGCAAAGACTCAGTTCTGTATGTAAAAGATGCAGTAGGCGCATTTACCTTGAAGAAGGGTAACTATGCTACTTATGGCGTTGATCCTACTGCTGTTAAATATGTACCTGGTTTGGCTCAGTTGCATAGAATGCAGTATGTGATTGCTATGAATAATGATACATTAGTTGCTGCAGCAGAAGATAAGTATGCTATGGGCAACATTGGTGTTGCTGCTATTGATAGCTTCTATTTTAAAGCAAATAACTACTTTGAAGGTAAAGATTTTTATGCAATTATTCAGGCAACAAGAGGCGCAAATGCAATTGCTGATAATGCACAGAAAGCAGGTGTAGCTGATGATGGCCTGTCTGCTATTTTGAAAGTTCAGGATTTGACAGAAACAAGAACTTCCGCATTTACTGTTGAGCCTCTTGATGTTCCTCTATACAGACGATTCAATTCAGCTAAGTTGGAAGGTAATGAAGGTGATGCAACTGATACATTAAGATTTGTTGAAAGTTATCGTGGTGAAACTTTACAGATTGAGGGTAATCCTTCTTTCGTTGTACCAGGAATTGATTTCTTGGGTGTTTATACAGAAGATAAAGCTCCTTCAGGTTTATCATTTATTGTTGATACAGCTTGGGTTAATCGTGGTTTAGGTTATATCAAACCTCAATATTTGATTTCTATCGAACGTAATGATCAACCGGCAAAAGAAGGAACTCCTTGTACTGAAGCTGGTCCTCATATTGACGCTAACGGTAATATCACTGATGATGCTTCACAATGTATTCACGGTACTCCTGCAACTCCGGGATTTGAAAGAGGTAAATATCTTGTAAACTTTACAGATTCAGCAGCAGTTAATGGTGATTATAAATGGAAGGGATATTCTCGTGTAGGTTTTGTTAATGCTATTCGCGTTGCTGATACATTATACATCCTGAGAGATCAATTTGTAAATCTGCCTAATGATAAGATCAACTTTGATGCAATCAAAAAAGCTGATAAAGATGCTGTTGCTAAAGGTGGTAAATCTTATATCCATCGTTTGGATAATGATAAACACAAATTGGTTACATGGTCAATGCGTTTCATGGATCCTAATATTGCCGCTAAAGAGGTTGAAGAAGATAGAGCATTCCTGATTGAATCAATGAAGAAAGATGCAAATGAAATGGATATTGCTCCTGAATATGCTTCATGGTTGAAGAACCAGAATGGTTGTTTAGTATTGTCTTCTTATGACTCTAACTTTAACGATATTAAAACTGGTGGTGATGATGCATTAGTATTTAATGTAAAACATGTTGCAGACGATGAAATTGCTACTGACAACGAAGCTGTCACAACTACTACAGTTTCTGTTGTTGCTGGTAACGGTCAGGTAATCATCAACGGTGCTCAGGGTAAGAAAGTTACTATCAGTAACGTTCTTGGTCAGACAATTGCTAACACAGTTCTTTCTTCTGATAATGCTACAATCGCTGCTCCTGCCGGTGTAGTTGTAGTGGCTGTAGAAGGCGAAGCTGCTGTAAAAGCAATCGTTAAATAAGAAATAATGAAATAAATTCTAAATTACCACCACGTGGTTGACTGGTATAGACGTTGCGTGCAGCGTCTATACTCCAACCAATTACCCCGCGACGGGCGAACAAGTGGTCGTATTAATACTAAAGTAATAAAATAAAGTTCATCTGTCGGTACCTCTGCGAAGAGGGGACACAGATAAAAAACAAACCCCGATAGAGTAATCTACCGGGGTTTCGTTCGTTTATAAAGGTACCTTTATTTACTTTGTTTTGCTTTTTCGGCCAGGTGTTCAACACGGTCGGCTACATATTCAGCCTGGTTGATGCCTTTGTCGACCGCATCTTTGAATTTCTTTTTTGTTCTGTCAGCCAATTCACTCATGTCATCATGGATACATTTGAATTTGCCGTCGTCCTCCATTTTGCGAAGCACATAACCGATTGCAATACCTGCAGCGATACCTATTAATACATTCTTCATAACTACTAAATTTTTAAATGATTCTACTTGGTTTCTTTTATATATGAAACAGTAGTTTGGTCTGTATTGTTCAAAACAACGTTTCCCTGTCTCTTTCCTCTGAAAGTAGCAGGGAAACGCTAAAGTTAGGAAGAAGGTTTGGCCAATATTCTTAGTGTTTTCAAAATAAGGAATAAAGCGTGTTTCATGTCTGGTGCAAATGTAGGGTGGGCACGTTACAATGTTGCTTCATACACGATACAGTTTTATTAAATAATACCCGAATAATTCAGTGCTGATATTGTTTGCTGATCGAAATACTGTATTTTTGCAGAAGAACAATTAAAAATCAAAAAATAGCAAGATGGCACAATACAAACGAATTCTTCTGAAGCTGAGCGGTGAGTCGCTGATGGGAGGGAAACAATATGGTATAGACGAAGTTCGTCTGAACGAGTATGCAGCACAGATCAAAGAGATTGCTGAAATGGGTGTTCAGATCGGTATCGTGATTGGTGGCGGTAATATCTTCCGTGGCCTGAGTGGTGCATCCAAAGGTTTCGACCGTGTGAAAGGCGATCAGATGGGAATGCTGGCAACGGTTATCAACAGCCTTGCATTGAGTTCTGCTTTGGTGGCACAAGGCGTAAAAGCAAAAGTCTTGACTGCGATCCGTATGGAACCGATCGGCGAGTTCTATAATAAATGGCGTGCCATCGAATTGCTGGAACAAGGCAATGTCGTGCTTATGTCCGGCGGTACAGGAAACCCGTTCTTTACGACCGATACAGGCTCTTCCTTAAGAGGAATCGAGATCGAAGCCGATGTCATGCTGAAAGGAACCCGTGTAGATGGTATTTATACAGCCGATCCCGAAAAAGATCCTACAGCTACTAAATTCTCCGATATCACGTATGATGAAATATACACCCGTGGCCTGAAAGTGATGGACTTGACTGCCACTACCATGTGTAAAGAAAATAACCTTCCGATCATTGTCTTCGATATGGACACCAACGGCAACCTGAAAAAGGTAATGAGCGGAGAGAATATAGGCACGCTGGTTCATAATTAGTATCCTATTCTGTATAACAGATATTCAGCCTCTTTCCATAATTGCATGGGAAGAGGCTTTTTTTGTGCCTGAAAATGAAGGATGATACAATTGTTATCGTGTTTACGACATTTGTGATAGCTTCCTGAAAAGATATTATCCTATTTTTGTGCTTTAAGTCAATGTAAAAAACAAATCTGGAGATAATACATGAAAAAACAATTGTATCTGGCATCGATATGCCTTGGTTTTCTATTCTTGTCTTTTTCCTGTAAGGAGGAGGTTCAAATGGTTTCTTTATCGACTTTGCTGGATGAAATGGTTTCGGCGGAAGCGGTGGCACGTGTGCCGTCCCCTTATTATACGACTCACCAGGTAAGTAGTTATGACAGGCGTTCCGTCCATCCTGATTCCGCGTACTGGTTTGCCAATAATGATGGTTTCGGTATTGTCCGAACGGATACGATAAACAACCGGATTGAAAACGTACTCTTTGATGAGGAAGGCCCCGGGGCAATCACACGTATCTGGCTGACTACAATAAACAAGAGCGGTACGATGCGTTTTTACTTCGACGGGGCAACAGAGGCGCAATGGGCAATCCCTGCCTACGATTTGATGCGGATCAATATCCCGTTAGGTCGAGGATTATTACAACCTCATACCAGTTACACGCCAGATGGAAAAGGAGGAAATACCTTATTCCTTCCGATACCTTATGCCAAAAGCTGTAAGGTTACCTTTGAATATCCCGAAGCGGTGGAGCCGACTCCCAAATATTATCAGATAAATTATAGAAAATATCCGCAAGATGTGGTTGTGGAGACATTCTCCGCCGAAGGAGCGATGGCCATTCAGGATAAGATTGCCGAGGTGGATAAAACCTTGCTTGCTCCTCCGACCTATAAAGCGGGTAAAACCGTATCTGTGTCCGAACAGGTTTCCGCCGGGCAGTCTTTGTCGTTGTCGGAATTACCGCAGGGTAACCAGGCTATCCGGAATCTGGATATTCAAATAGATATGGCAAACAAGGATGCGTATGCCGTCGTCATGCGTCGTGTTATTTTACAGATTGAATTCGATGACAAAACAATGGTGTGGGCTCCTCTCAGTGACTTCTCGGCGGGCGGTGTCGGTGCACCTTATGTGGATAGCTGGTATTTATCCGCTGATGGAAAAGGGACGGTGACGAGCCGTTGGGTGATGCCTTATCAGAAAGAAGCTAAGATAACGCTTATCAACTATTCGGATGAAACGATCGATGCTTCTGTCAATGCACAGGTCGATCAATGGAAATGGGATGACCGTTCGCTCTACTTCCATGCTTCGTGGAAACAGGAGCAAGGCATACCGGTTACCAATGAGTATGATAATGACTCGCAATGCCTGGAATGGAACTTTGCTACGATAAAAGGGAAAGGCGTTTATATGGGCGACCTGCTGTCACTGTATAACTACTCGCCAGCCTGGTACGGTGAAGGGGATGAGAAGATCTGGGTGGATGATGATACGTTCCCTTCCCATTTTGGTACTGGGACGGAAGATTACTATAATAGTTCATGGGCTCCGGTTGTACCTTTTCATACTCCGTTCGGCGGTGCGCCACGTGCGGATAAAGAAAGTTCTGCCGGATATAATGCTTTCTTCAGAACCCGTAATCTGGATGCCATTCCTTTTACTGAAAGTTTCCGCTTCGATATAGAAATGTTGAGCTGGGTAAAAGGTACGGTCGATTATGCGACAACGATATACTGGTATGGAGAATATGATGCGAAGGCCGAAAATACATCCGGTCTGGAAGAGATAACCGGATATAGGTTCCCTGAATATCAAGATAAAATGGAAGAAAGGTAGTTCTTGATATCTTCCGGATCTTTCCTATCTTTGTCTTGGATTTCCATATCAATTCTATCATACCATGAGATACACGAAAAACTTTTTGCTGTTGTTGTTTCTTCCCTTATTTACAGTAGGTTGTACTACTTCGGAAAAGGAAAAGAAATATGTGATCGGTGTCTCACAATGTATGCTTGACGATGCCTGGCGGCAGTCTATGGTAAAGGAGATGCAAATTGAAGCATCCAATTATGACAATCTGGAGATCATTGTAAAAGATGCGAATAGCGATAACAATACGCAGATCCGGCAGATCAAGGAGTTGATTAAGGATAAGGTGGATGTACTGATCATTTCCCCCTTCCAGTCCAACCCGATCACAGAGGTGGCGGAAGAAGCTTACCGGGCGGGTATTCCTACCATTATAACAGACAGGAAGGTGAATACGGATTTGTACACTACCTTTGTCGGTGCCGATAACTATACGATCGGATATGCTGCCGGTCGCTATGCCGCAAGAGATCTTCCCCCTTCGGCTTCTATCCTTGAAATCTGGGGATTATCCAGTTCTTCTCCCGCACAGGAACGTCATCAGGGATTTATAGACGCCCTGGTGAAACGCTCGGATCTGAGTTTCAGGAAAGTAGAAGGGGAATGGGTGTATGATACGGCAAAGGTTCGTTTGAAACAGTTGGAATGGCCTTTCAAAGTCGATTTCGTGTATTCGCATAACGATATGATGGCTATCGCCGCCCGCGAATATTTTATGGAAAAGGCGCCGGAGTGGGCAAGCCAACTTCCGATCATCGGGGTCGATGCCGTGGCTGGTGCCGGGCTTGAAGCTGTTTCAGATGGGCGTATCAATGCTTCTTTCCTTTATCCTACCGGTGGTGAACAGGTGATCCGTACTGCCATGAAGATACTGAATGGCGAACCGGTAGAAAAGTATATTCCTTTACAAACCGGAGAGATCGATAAGGTCAGTGCCCAGACGCTCCTGATACAATCCGCCCGTCTGTTGAACTATCAGAGAAGGATCGAACAGCAACGTTCTAATCTCGATACGTTATTGAACCGCTTTAATTTTCTGCAGAACTCTTTCCTGATCATTTCTGTCCTGATGATCGGCTTTATCCTGCTTTCTATTTATACGTTCGTGATCAACTTTAAACTGAAGAAAACAAATCACGAACTGCGCGAAATCAACCGGAAAGAAGAAGAACAACGCGAAAAACTTATTCAGCTAAACGCGGAGATAAAGGAAGTGACGGCACAGAAACTACAATTCTTCACGAATATCTCCCATGAGGTTCGCACTCCGTTAACCCTGATACTGGGGCCTTTGGATAAACTTCTGAAGTTACTGCATGACTCTCCTTATCTGCGTGACCTGCAATTGATGCAGAAGAATGCGGAACATCTACTGCGTGTGATTAACCAGATACTTGATTTCCGCAAAGTAGAGAATAAGCAGGAGAAACTAAAGATACGCAATACCGACCTGGTCGCTTTTATCCGTGAACTGAAGTCTTACTTTGATAGTATGGCATCGGTGCGCCATATCGATTTTACTTTCACGTCCGATCTTAAGGAGTGTAACCTTTGGTTTGATCCGGTGATGATGGAAAAAGTATTGATAAACCTGCTTTCCAATGCGTTTAAGTTCACCCCGGAAAACGGAACGATCCGTATAAATCTGACTGAACTGGAGAATAAGATACAGGTATCGGTAGAAGATAGCGGTCGGGGCATTAAACCGGAGAATATACCTTATCTTTTTACCCGTTTCTATACGGAAAATACTTCCAGCGGAACCGGTATAGGGCTTCATCTGGTCAAAGAATATGTCGATATGCACCATGGAATGATTGTTGTAGACAGTATTCCGGGGTCAAAGACTGTTTTTACACTGACGTTGTTGAAAGGAAAAGAGCATTTTACCGATGGCTATGTCACCGAACTTCCTATTTCTCCTTTGGCGTATGATGCGGCCCAACTGGATGATTCCGTAGAGAAAGAATTGCTGTCTGTCAGATATCCTTATACGATCCTGATTACGGAAGATGACGAAGAAGTAAGAGCCTATCTGAAAGAAGAGTTGCAGGATAACTTCAATATACTGCTTGCCGCTAACGGGAAAGAGGCGCTGGAAGTGTTGGCTACTGAAGATGTATCTCTGGTATTAAGTGATGTGATGATGCCCGAAATGAACGGGTTCGAATTATGCCGTTATGTCAAAACGAATTTGTCGACCAGCCATATCCCTGTCGTCTTGTTAACGGCTCTTTCCGATGAACGCCAACGTAACTTTGGGTTGTCGGGAGGTGCGGACGAATATATTCAGAAGCCTTTCCGGATTAATTTCGTCAAACTTAAAATGATCCGGATCCTCGAGGAGCGAAAGCGCTTGCGCGATCAGTTGCTGGAAAAGTTACAAAAAGGAAAGCTGCTGCTTACCGAGCCGGAAAAGGTGAAGAACATGGATGATGTTTTCCTGAACAACTTTATCAAATGCATAGAAGAGGTTTATACCGATACCGAGTATAACGTCGAGAAACTGAGCGATACGCTGGGGCTTTCCCGTGGACATCTTCACCGGAAAATAAAAGAACTGACCGGAACGACCCCGGTCGAATTCCTGCGCAATTATCGTTTGAGTAAAGCGGCCGCTATGTTGAAGCAAAAACAATATACGGTAAGCGAGATTGCTTATCAGACGGGTTTCTCTTCGCCCGCTTATTTCTCCAAATGCTTTAAACAGGTGTACGATGTTACGCCAACGGAATATCAGTGATTTTTCCTTACTTTGTTTGATATAACAAATGTATCCTATCTATCAAATTTGTCACTTTATATAATTAAAATGCTACAGATGTGACAATTTTGATACGATAAGATGAATATTTTATCACCTGTTACTTGCATAGGGAATACTTTTGCTTTCACCAAATCATTGTTAAACGAAATAATTTAAGATTAATGAAAGCATTAAAACTACGTAAATGGTGCGTATGGATAACCATGTTATTTATGGCACAAGCTTTGTTTGCCCAGCAGGTTTCCATCAATGGAACTGTTATCTCAGGAACTGATAATTATCCTGTTGTGGGAGCTTCTATTGTAGAAAAAGGAACTACAAATGGTATAATTACCGATATGGACGGTAATTTCTCTCTTTCAGTAACTAAAGGTGCTATTATCCAGATTAGCTATATCGGATATATAACACAGGAAATTCCGGCAAATGAAAACAAGAAACTGAATATTGTCCTGAAAGAAAATGTACAGGCATTAGGTGACGTAGTGGTGACAGGGTACTCTTCACAGAAGAAAGCCGACCTGACAGGAGCCGTTTCGGTTGTAAAAATGGATGATATAAAGAATATAAACACCAGTAATGCTGTTCAGTCATTGCAGGGACGTGTTCCGGGACTCCATGTAACGAATACCGGTCAGCCTAACGGTGATGTGGATGTTAAGATACGTGGTGTCTCTACCCTGGGAAACAGCAAACCGCTTTATATCATCGATGGTATTCCCAGTACCCGTTCGATGAATGAGATAGCAACTTCTGATATTGAGTCTATCCAGGTGTTGAAAGATGCTTCCGCAGCTACTATCTACGGATCACGTGCCGCTAACGGTGTGATCATCGTAACAACAAAAAAAGGAAAAGCAGGTGGAACGCATGTTGAATTCCGTGCTTCTCTGACTGCCCAGCAGTGGCAACGCTCAGTTGATCTGTTAAATACGGAAGAGTATGGACTTGTGAATTTCCGTGCAGGGGTAAATGATGGCTCCGTTTTGAATACTACTACATTAAGTAACGGATCTATTAATGAGAAAATGAATCCCTATACTTATATGTATGATGTTGCCTGGAATAATGGCAAACCGACTTTAAATAGAATGATCCTTCCAGAATATCTGGATGTAGCAGGTGATCCTGTGATGCGTGCAGCAGACACGGATTGGGTAAAGGAAATCAGCCGTACCGGTTTTATTCAGAATTACAATGTAACTGTTACTTCCGGTAATGAAAAAGGACGTGCCTTATTCTCTGCAGATTATTATGGAAATGACGGTACAGTCAAAGGCACTTATTTTGACCGTATTACAGCCCGTATCAACAGTGACTATAAACTGTTTAACGACCGTGTGGTTATCGGAGAGAATCTATCCCTGTCTAAGACGCGTAGTTCTACGTTGGATGGCAAAGGTCTGCAGGAAAATGCAAAGAATATCCAGTCTATCGTACCGGTTCATTCGTTGGACGGTGGTTGGGGAGGCCCGGCAAGTAATATGAGCGACCGTCAGAATCCGGTTCGTTTGATTGAAGATAACAAACAAAATCACGAAGATGTGTTCCGCCTTTTCGGGGATGTGAACCTGAGTGTTGATATATTGAAAGGCCTGACATTCCGTTCTAAATTCGGTATCGATTATACCGGATGGTGGAAACGCGATATGCAAAAGACTTACCAGTCAGGTTTCATGTCGGATAAGACAGCCCGCTTGAATACATATACAAACTATGGCGGAAACTGGGTATTGAGTAATACCTTACAATATAAAGTTGATTTAGGTAAGAGTAACTTCGATATATTGGTCGGTCAGGAAATGATGAAATACAGACTTGAAGATATGTCGGCCGGTCGTGACGGCTTCCTGCTGGAAAATGAAGATTATATGTATCTGTCGGTTGGTGACGGAAACTTGCGTAATGCCGGTGGAGCAACTTCTTACGCTCTTTCTTCTTTCTTTGGAAAAGTGAATTATAGCTACGATAACAGATATCTGGCTTCTGTAACGGTACGTCGTGACGGTTCTTCCCGTTTCGGTAAAAATAACCGTTGGGGTACATTCCCGGCATTCTCTTTGGGATGGCGTGTCAGTGAAGAAGGTTTTTTTGAAGGAGCTAAAAATATTGTTTCAGACTTGAAGCTTCGTTACGGTTGGGGTAAAACAGGTAACCAGGAAATCGATAACTATGCCTCTTACGGTCTGTATCAGGCTCGTTATTATACAGATGCTACCTGGGGACGCGATCAAGGTACAGCTTATGATATTACCGGAGCAGGGCAAGGACAATTACCTTCCGGCTTTATCCGTACGCAACGCGTTAATCCGGATCTGAAATGGGAAGCAACTACTCAGAATAATGCTGGTATCGATTTCGGTGTGTTTAATCAGATGTTTACCGGATCTATCGATTATTTCTATAAGAAAACAGATGATATCCTGGTTAAACCTCCTTATATCGCAACAATAGGCTTTGGCGGTGATCGTTGGGTGAATGGTGCAAGCATGGAGAACAGCGGATTTGAATTCATGCTGACTTATAATCAAAAAGTAGGTGAAGTAGACTTAAATATCACCGGTAACATTGCCAGCTATCGTAATAAGATCACAAAATTGCCGGAAGATGTAATCAATTCTTATCCTGGTAATGGCAACGACCAGACTATTCTTGGACGTCCCTGGAAATCTCTCTTCGGTTATGTGGCTGACGGGATCTTCCAGAATGAACAAGAAGTAACAGACCACGTGGAACAACCGGGTAAAGGTGTTGGCCGTATCCGTTACAAAGACTTGAATGATGATGGAAAGATCAATGATGAAGACCGTACCTGGTTAGGTGTAGAAGACCCGAAGTTCTTGTATGGTTTGAATGTGAATGCAGGTTGGAAGAATTTTGATTTCTCTATGTTCTGGAACGGACAGGTCGGTTCTCATGCAAATAACGGTCAGAAAACATTTACGGACTTCTTCGGACTTTTCGGAGGACAGAATTACGGAAGACGTCTGGTGGATGCATGGAGTCCGGATAATACAAGCTCAACTATTCCGGCAGCTTCTGCAAATAATGTAAATGATGAAGGACGTTTCTCTACTTATTTCGTGGAAAATACTTCTTTCCTGAAATTAGCAAATATTGAAATTGGTTACCGTTTGCCGGATCATATACTGAAAGCTGCCCATATGGAAAGCGCACGTATCTATCTGTCCGGTCAGAACCTGCTGACAATCAAGAAAGGCTGGGGCGATAATGCCTTTACGGGAGCAGATCCGGAAACTCCGAACTTTGCTTATCCGGTTCCGAGAGCCTTTACTTTTGGTATCAATGTTTCATTTTAATAAATCAGATTATACAATTATGAAAACTTTAAAATATATAGCTTTCGGAGCAGCTTTATTACTCCCGATGATGTCTTGTGATTCTTTTCTGGATGAAGCTCCACAGGGGGTAGCCGATTCGGATAACCTGAATACGGCAGATAATATAGAAAAGATGGTGATTTCGGCTTATTCCATGTTGGGTAACGATAACTATCAGGAGGGTGTTAATGCTTACTGGCCTTACGGGGACTTGCGTAGCGGTGATGCTTATAAAGGAGGTGCCGGAACAGGTGATATGGGTGATTTCCATATGTTTGAGACTTTTGTCTATCTGCGTGATGATAATGGTTACCTGGATAAGAAGTGGTATTCGCAATATATCGCGATTGCCCGTGCAAACGACGCTTTGGGACGTATTCAAATGATCTCAGAAGATGTTTATCCTAAAAAGAAAATCCGTGAAGCTGAAATGCGTTTCTTACGTGCTAACTTCTATTTCGATCTGAAGATCTTGTTTAAACAAATGCCGTGGATTGATGAAAATGATAAGACAGACGATTATATTACGATATCGAACGTCGAATACACGGATAAGGAACTATGGGATATGATTATTGCCGAGTTCCGTTTTGCAATGGAAAACCTGCCTGATAAAAACGATGATCTGGCACGAGCAAATAAAGGGATGGCACAAGCTTATCTGGCAAAAGCTCTTCTGTATGCTGCTTACGAACAGGATGAAAAGCATAATGTTGTGAATATCGATAAAACAAAACTGCAGGAAGTTGTTACTCTTTGCCAGGGATTGTCTGGTAAGTATTCGTTAGCTTCTGATTTTGCCAATAACTTCCTTTGCGAAACAGAAAATGGGCCGGAGTCGATATTCGCAGTTCAGTTTTCAGTGAACGATGGAACGTTACGTGGCCGTTTGGATTGGGGTGCTATGCTGAATTATCCGATGAATCCGGAATATGGTTGCTGTGGTTTCCATAGTCCTTCACAGAACATGGTGAATGCTTTCCAAACGGATGAAAACGGATTACCGTTGTTCGATACTTATAATAATCATGATTTACAGACTGCTGACGATTTGCTTGCCACAAATATCGACCCGCGTTTGAATCATACGGTTGCCATTCCGGGGGCTCCTTATAAATATAACCCTGAGTTTATTTTTGAAACGAGCTGGACGCGCGATCCGAATACTTATGGTAGTTTTATGTCGATGAAGGAAACTGTTTTACCTGATTGTCCGTGTTTCGCTTTTGCTTCTCCGTTTATGTCGAGCTCCAAGAATCGTGATATTATCCGCTACGACGATGTGATGCTATGGCAGGCAGAAGCCCTGATCGAGTTGGGACGTCAGGCAGAAGCGCTACCGTTGATCAATGCCCTTCGTGAAAGAGCGGCTAACAGTACAGCTAAGTTAGTGGATGTACAGGGCGATCCTACAGGCAAATTCAATATTGCAACTTATCAACCGGGTAAGAACTGTCCGGAATGGACACAAGATTTCGCCCGTAAGGCTTTGCGTTGGGAACGTCGTCTGGAAATGTCGCAGGAAGGTTCGACTTTCTTCGACCTGGTACGCTGGGGTATTGCTGCGGAGACTGTAAATAAATACTTTGAAGTTGAAAGAACCCGCCGTACTTATATGGGTGAAGCGAAGTTTACTAAAAATAAAGATGAATATTTCCCCATCCCGAAAAATCAGATTAATTTTAGCAAAAAGCTATACAAGCAAAATTATGGCTGGTAAAATTAATCAATCGATAAACAGGACATTTGCTTTTGTCGCTGGTGTCCTGTTTATGACCAATATAAATAGTACTATTGTTTTATTTTAAATCCTTATTTACCATGAAAGTAAGAACTCGAAATGTATTAATTCTTGCAAGTGCTTTGATGACCTGTATCTCTACGGTAGAAGCACAAGATCTAACAATGAAAATCACGAAGAAGTATCTCAACCTTCCGGTTTCGCATCAGACTGACCGGGCGGTGATGACTTTTGACGTTGGAGGTAAGCAGGAACGGGCGTTCGATATTCGTCTGGCTCCCGAAAATCCGGATTATTGGGTATTCTGCGATATGTCCGCCCTGAAGAATAAAGAGATAAAAATATCCTATAACGGGAATAAAGCCGGAATAAACAAGATCTATCAGGCAGACGAAATTGCAGGACAGGATAGTATGTATACCGAAACCAACCGTCCGCAAATCCATTATACTCAGCGCAGGGGATGGAATAACGATCCTAACGGCCTGTTGCATTATGACGGTGAATATCACCTGTTCTACCAGCATAACCCATACGAACGCGATTGGGGCAATATGCATTGGGGACATGCCGTAAGTAAAGACCTGATACATTGGGAAGAATTGCCTATCGCCCTCTATCCCGACGAACATGGCACCATGTTTTCCGGCTCTGCCGTTATCGACTATGACAATACTTCCGGCTTCGGCAAGAAAGACACTCCGGCTATGGTAGCGATCTATACGGCCGATAATCCCGAAAAGCAGGTACAATGTATTGCTTACAGTCTCGATAAAGGACGTACCTGGACAAAATATCAGGGAAATCCGGTGATCGACTCCAAGGCGAAGTGGAACAGCAAAGATACCCGCGACCCGAAAGTGTTCTGGCACAAACAATCCAACAAATGGGTGCTTGTACTGAATGAGCGTGACGGCCATTCGATCTATAATTCGGACAACCTGAAAGACTGGACTTTCGAGAGCCATATAACCGGCTTTTGGGAATGTCCCGAACTATTCGAGCTGCCTGTCGATGGAAATAAGAATAATACCAAATGGGTGATGTATGGCGCTTCCGGTACTTATATGATCGGATCGTTCGATGGAAAGAAGTTTACACCGGAGGCTGGTAAATATTATTATTCAACCGGTTCTATCTATGCTGCCCAGACATTTACCAATATACCGGAGAGCGACGGACGCAGGATACAGATCGGATGGGGACGTATCTCTCATCCGGGTATGCCCTTTAACGGTATGATGCTGCTTCCGACGGAATTATCTTTGCGTACTACGAAAGACGGCGTTCGTCTGTTCAGCAAACCAATTAAAGAGTTTGAACAGTTGCAGACAAAAGCAAACCAGTGGAGTTCGCTGACTGCCGACAAGGCAAATGATCTGCTTCAGCAATACAATGATGCAGGAACTCTGCGTATCCGCACAACGATCAAACTATCCCATGCCACAAATGCAGGATTGAACTTATTCGGACAGTCTTTACTGAACTATGATATGAATTTCAATCTGGTAAATGGTGTATTCTATTCACCGGAGGATATGACCAGCATGGAGATCACTGCCGATATCATCCTGGACAAAACTTCTGTCGAAGTATTTATCGATAATGGCGCTTACTCCTATTCTATGGAGCGCCGACCGGATTTGAAAAATAAGGAAGGCTTCCATTTCTGGGGGAATAATATCGAAGTAAAGAACCTGAAAGTGTACACGCTCCGGTCTATTTGGAAGTAAATTGTATTATTAATTGTTTATGAAAGGATTATGTTGATGAAATATGTTTTATATCTTGCATTACCAATAGTTATTATACTGTGCATGGCATCGTGTAAGAATAGTAAACCGAAAGCTGAAACCGGGGACAATATCGCCGCGTTTCAGGAAAAGTATCGTCCCCAGTTCCATTTCTCACCGGCAGAACATTGGATGAACGACCCGAACGGCATGGTGTATTATGAAGGAGAATATCACCTGTTTTATCAGCATTATCCTGAAGCATCCGTGTGGGGGCCGATGCACTGGGGGCATGCGATCAGTAAAGACCTGGTGCATTGGGAACACATGCCTATCGCCCTTTATCCCGATAGCCTGGGATATATATTCTCGGGTAGTGCAGTGGTCGACTGGAAGAATACGTCCGGTTTCGGAACTGCGGAGAATCCACCTTTAGTAGCCTTCTTCACTTATCATAACCCGGATATAGAGCAGGCGAAACAGATAGAGATCGAATCGCAGGGCGTGGCTTACAGTATCGATAAAGGCCGTACCTGGATAAAATATGATAAGAATCCGGTGCTGAAGAATCCCGGTATCCGCGATTTCCGCGATCCTAAAGTCTTCTGGCATGAAGAGAGCGGACAGTGGATCATGTCTGTGGCATCCGGACAAACCATCACTTTCTATGGTTCTAAGAATTGTATAGACTGGTCTTTCCTGAGCGAGTTCGGTAAAGGGCAGGGTTGCCACGATGGTGTTTGGGAATGTCCCGACCTGCTTCCTCTGAAGGTAAAAGATTCGGACGAAACCAAATGGGTGTTGCTGGTTAATATTAACCCCGGTGGCCCGGCAGGCGGTTCCGCTACTCAATACTTTGTCGGAGACTTTGATGGTAAGACGTTTATCAGCGACCAGAAGAAAACCTTCTGGATGGATCATGGCAAAGATAATTATGCCGGAGTAACCTGGTCGGATGCACCCGGCGGCAGACAGATCCTGATCGGCTGGATGAACAACTGGGAATATGCCGGTGCAAAACCGTGTGTGAAATGGAGTGGTGCTGCCACATTCCCACGTGAACTGGGACTGGTAAAAGACGAGTCGATCTATTTGCTAACTTCCGAACCTGTAAAAGAACTGGATGCTTTATACGGTGAGTCTGTCACCCTCGATGCTATGAAGGTCAGCAAATCAGCCCTTTTATCCGATAAGTTCGAATTCGGAAAAGCCCCGATAGAGATCAAGCTGACGTTTGATCAGAAGGATAATACCCAGTTGGGCTTTGCATCCCGTTATGGTGTGCGCCTGAAAAACAACAAAGGCGAATATATAACGATCGGCTATGAGAATGTGGACAAGCTGTTCTATGTAGACCGTACAAATGCAGTCGGCGAGGTATTCTCTGATAAGTTCGCCTCGGTTCATTCGGTGCCTTATATCGTGAACACTCCGGAAGTGGAATGGACATTGCTGATAGATGTTGCTTCCGTCGAGTTCTTTACAGCAGGAGGGCGCGTTGTCGTGACGGATGTATTCTATCCTTCGGAACCGTTTGATACGATAGAACTCTTTACCGAAAATGGTAATGTGGAGCTGGTCGATGGAAAAATAACTGAAATACGTTCAATCTGGAAATAAAAAACATATAAATGATGAAAAAGAACAAGCCAATAGTTGTAGGGATCGGCGAACTGTTATGGGATGTGCTGCCCACAGGAAAGAGAGCCGGAGGAGCTCCGATCAATTTTGTTTATCACGCTACCCAGATGGGAGCGGAAGGATATGCGATCAGTGCCGTAGGAAATGACGTATCCGGAACCGAGATCATCCAGGAACTGGAAAAGAGCCATATTTCCAATAGCCTGGGGATCGTGGAACATCCTACCGGAAGTGTCATGGTAGAACTGAAAGATGGTATCCCGACTTATACCATCATCGAAGGTGTAGCCTGGGATTATATACCTCTTACACAGGAAGCGATCGACCTGGTGAAGAAAGCGGATGCAATCTGTTTCGGAACGCTTGCCTTGCGCTCTGCCGCTTCGAGGGAAACGATCTTAACTTTATTATCCTATGCTCGCGAAGATGCCTTGCGCTTCTTCGATATCAATATTCGCCAGTCGTATTATTCGAAGGAACTGATCGAAACATTGCTGCATAAGGCGAATGTGTTCAAGATCAATGATGACGAGCTGGTATTGATACGTACGATGTGCGACTTGGAAGGTACAGACGAGGAAGTATGCCGCCAGCTGATCGGTAAATACAACCTGCGTTATATGATCCTGACTGCCGGAAGCTCTTTCAGCTCTATCTATACCGCTGATGAGGCATCCACCATCCCGACTCCCAAAGTGCAGGTAGCCGATACGGTTGGTGCCGGCGACTCGTTCTCCGGAGCTTTTATCTATTCCATATTAACCGGTAAATCCCTGCGCGAAGCCCATCAGGCAGCGGTAGAAACAGCAGCGTTTGTTTGTACCCAGGAAGGTGCGTGGCCGGAATACCCCAATAAAAACTGATCATGAAAGAAAAAGGACTCTATATTAAGTTGATCCCGATCATGCTGGCGTTCTTCGCTATGGGATTTGTGGATCTGGTAGGTATCGCTTCCAACTATGTAAAGGCAGACCTGAACCTGACCGACTCGGAGGCGAATATCTTCCCTTCATTGGTATTCTTCTGGTTCCTGATCTTCTCGGTGCCGACAGGAATGTTGATGAACCGCATCGGACGGAAGAAAACCGTGTTGCTCAGTCTGGTAGTGACTTTCTTTTCACTGCTTCTTCCCATCTTTGGTGACGGTTATACGCTGATGCTGCTTTCTTTCTCTCTGCTGGGTATCGGTAATGCCTTGATGCAGACATCACTTAACCCGTTGTTGTCGAATGTGATCAGTGGCGATAAACTGGCAAGCAGCCTTACGTTCGGCCAGTTTGTGAAAGCGATCGCCTCTTTCCTGGCTCCGTATATCGCCATGTGGGGAGCTACGGCGGCCATCCCTTCCTTCGGTATGGGTTGGCGGATACTTTTCCCGATCTATATGGTGGTAGCCGTCATAGCGGTTCTTCTGCTTGGAGCTACGCAGATAGAAGAGGAGAAGCCGGAAGGGAAGCCCTCTACGTTCGGCGAATGCTTCGCCTTGCTCGGTAAACCGTTTATCCTGTTGTGCTTTATTGGGATCATGTGTCATGTCGGTATCGACGTGGGAACCAACACGACTGCTCCCAAGATATTAATGGAACGTCTGGGAATGGGACTGCACGAAGCTTCGTTTGCAACCAGTCTTTATTTTATTCTCCGTACGATCGGTTGTTTCCTGGGGGCTTTTATCCTGACGCGGATGTCGGCAAAGGTATTTTTCGGTATCAGTGTTCTAATGATGTTGGCGGCTATGGTCGGCCTTTCCATCTTCCAAAGCAAAGAAGTTATATATATATGTATAGGACTGATCGGGTTCGGCAACTCCAATGTGTTCTCCATTATTTTCTCGCAGGCCATCCAATCGATGCCGCAACGCAAGAATGAAATATCCGGCCTGATGATCATGGGCTTGTTCGGCGGAACGATCTTCCCGCTCTTTATGGGCTTCCTGTCGGATGCAATGGCTTCACAGCTGGGAGCGGTGATCGTATTGAGTGTCGGAGTCTTGTACCTGGCTTTCCTCTGCCCGAAGCTGAAGCAATGAGAGTTTCACTTAGGAGAAACACTTGTTTCACCTAAGTGAAACAGTTGTTTCTCCCTGATGAAACAACTCTCGGGATGAATAAACGTACTCCCTATCCGGTACAGTTATGTAAGCGGATAGGGAGTATTCGTTTCCAACACGCTTTATGCTATTGAATTATACCGCTAAAAAAGCAATTAGTTTGTCAGGTTCAAAAACTTTACTACTTTTGTTTATTGAAAAAAACAGAAACAAAAATATAATCAGTTATGGCAGAAATAAAGCAGTATGTACAGGCCGCAGAAGAGAAAATGACGTTTGCGATAGAATATCTCGACGATCAGTTGGCTCACATCCGTGCCGGTAAGGCTAATCCGAAAATCCTTGACAGCGTGAAGGTGCCTTATTACGGAAGTCTTGTTCCTCTAACTAATGTTGCTTCGGTGAATACACCGGATGCAAAAACCATCATCATCACTCCGTGGGAAAAGCCGCTTATCAAGGAGATAGAGAAAGCGATCATGAACTCGGAAGTAGGTATCACTCCTGAAAATAATGGTGAGATTATCCGTCTGGGTATTCCTCCACTGACGGAAGAACGTCGTCGTGCGTTGGCGAAACAATCCAAACAAGAAGCTGAAACTGCTAAGATCAGCGTTCGTAATGCCCGTCGTGATGCTATCGAGTCGATCAAGAAAAGTGTGAAAGCGGATGGTACCCCCGAAGATGTAGCTAAAGATGCTGAAGCGGAAGTACAGAAGATACACGATCGGTTTATCAAAAAAGTAGATGACCTCTACGCTGCTAAAGAAAAAGAAATAATGACAGTATAACTTGTAGGGGCGAAACAATTTTCGCCCTTCTTTTTTATATAAGACAATTAAGAAGGAATGAGAGGACTGGTAATAAAAAATACAGGTAGCTGGTATACCGTGCGTACCGACGATGGCCGTGATGTGGAGAGTAAAGTAAAAGGTAACTTCCGTTTGAAAGAGATCCGCAGCACAAACCCTGTCTCGGTGGGCGATCGTGTCGATATCGATATCAATAATGAAGGCACTGCGTTTATTACCCATATTGAAGACCGGAAGAACTATATAATCCGCCGGGCATCCAATTTGTCGAAACAGTCGCATATCATTGCTGCTAATCTCGATCAGGCAATGCTGATCGTCACTGTCAATTATCCGATTACCACAACTGTTTTTATCGACCGCTTTCTGGCTACTGCCGAAGCTTACCGCGTACCGGTTAAAATGATCTTCAATAAGGTCGACCGTTATAAAGGAGAAGAAAAAGAATATCTTGACGCGATGATGAACCTCTATACTACGATCGGTTATCCCTGCTCTACGCTTTGTGCGAAGACGGGTGAGGGACTGGAGGAGTTGAAGGCTGAACTGAAGGACAAGATCACGCTTTTATCCGGCCATTCGGGGGTCGGTAAGTCTACGATCATTAATAAGCTTGTTCCCGGTGTGAACCTTCGGACGGGCGATATCTCCGAATATCATAATAAAGGGATGCATACCACCACTTTCTCGGAAATGATCCCGTTGCCGGAAGGTGGTTACCTGATCGATACTCCGGGTATCAAGGGCTTCGGTACGATTGAGATGGAGACGGCCGAAATATCCCATTATTTCCCCGAAATATTCAAGTTCTCGGCTGACTGCAAGTTCAGCGACTGCTCACACCGGCATGAACCGGGCTGTGCGGTGCTTAAAGCGCTCGAAGAAAATTACATCAGCGAGTCGCGCTACAAGAGTTACCTCAGTATCCTCGAAGACAAGGAAGAAGGTAAATACCGCGAAGAGTATTGATTATACGGCCGGAAGGCTCATCCCTGTGATCTTACGGTACAGGTCGAGCGCATACACGTCTGTCATTCCTGATATATAATCGAGCACGCATTGTACCTTGCCGTAAGTGGTAGGTGCATTGGTGTCGTACTGTTCCGGTATGCGTTGCAACAGGAGCTTGCTGTAAGCATGGCTCTGGTTCATAACCGCTTCTGTCAGGCTGTCGATGAGGTGGCTGAAGATATGGTAACCGGCCAGTTCGATGTCGAGCACTTCTTTGGCACGATAAATCTTTTTATAAGCCGTTCTGGAACAGGTTTCATAAGCCTCTTTGGCTTTCGTGCTGATTTGCTCGATCAGAGGTGTATTATAGGTGCCGGTAAGTATTCCTTCTTCATTTTCCAGAAAGACGCGTGAACATTCATCTACCAGCAATCCGATGATACAGGAACGGAGATAGGCGATCTGTTCGTTCGTATCGTCTACCATTTTCATCACTTTGATGATGCGCTCGAGGCGTTCTCCTTCAAAGAAGTTCAATAAAAGCTGGATGGCTTCTTCCGTTGTCAGGATATGCAGTTTACAGGCATCCTCGATATCCATGATCTGATAGCAGATATCGTCGGCAGCTTCCACCAGATAGACCAGCGGATAACGGACAAACTTGTTCGCATCTTCCGGATTTTTATTTATTCCCAGTTCTGTAGCTATGCGCAGGTAAGATTCTTCTTCCGACTGGAAGAAACCGAACTTCCCTTTCTTTCCGGAGTAGATCGAAGCATAAGGATATTTTATGATGGAAGCCAATGTGCTGTATGTTAAGGCAAATCCCCCTTTGCGTCTCCCGATAAACTGATGGGTAAGCAGACGCATGGCATTGGCATTTCCCTCGAAATGAAGAAAATCTTCCCAGCGGCCACCGTTAGAACGTATCTCATCTTCCAGGTAACTGCCGTTTCCTTCAGAGAAATAAGCGGAAATGGCTCGTTCGCCCGAGTGTCCGAAAGGAGGGTTTCCCATATCATGTGCCAGGCAGGCGGCAGATACTATGGAACCTATTTCCGGAAAATTGATACTTCCGTCGGGATACTTATGCATTAATCCTTTGGCTACGTTGTTTCCTAATGAACGGCCTACACAGGAAACCTCCAGGCTATGCGTCAAACGGTTATGAACGAAGATACTGCCCGGAAGGGGAAATACCTGCGTTTTATTCTGTAATCTGCGAAAAGGGGAAGAGAAAATTAACCGGTCGTAATCCCGCTGGAAATCAGTACGCTCATGTTTGCGTTCATGATACTCTTCCATTCCGAAACGTTTGCCTGAAAGTAATTGGGTCCAGTTCATAGTTCTGTATTAATGTCTTTTTACAAAGGTAGGTATTTTAGGGGAGAATCGGAGAATAAAGGCTTCAAATAAATGGTAAATGCCATAGTTCTATCAGAACTTATGTAACATTCACATTCCTCCGTCTACAAAACTATGAAATTGTAACAGAACTAAGCAACATTTGTTCGAATAAAGACTTTAAATTTATTTATATTAACATAAATAAAGTATGTCTCCCTACACGCTCTATCTATAATTAACATGAATTTAATATTATCCGCCATAGTTCTGATAGAACTATGTTCTTGTGGCTGGTTAAACCTAGCAAAATGTTAAATCGTTTATTAAACTTAGGATTAAGTATTATGAAATTTTTTATTATTAACTCATCTAAACAATCTAACTTTATGAGGAAGAGCTTTGTTATGTTGATACTATTCTGTATAGGAATATGTACAAATGTGCTATGGGCGCAAAGTAAAGTAAGCGGCGTTGTAATGGACAAAGAACTGAATGAGCCTCTCGCCGGGGTGAATGTTCTGCAAAAAGGTACGACTATCGGTACCGTAACTGATATGGATGGTAATTATTCATTGGAGGTTGATGGTAAAGCTACACTGGTGTTTTCTTATCTTAGTATGAAGACAATTGAGGAACCCGTTAATGGACGTTCCGTTATCAATGTGTCTATGGTTTCCGACTCTGAACAATTGGGTGAAGTTGTCGTAACAGCTTTGGGTATTAAACGTGAATCAAAGACATTGACGTATGCCGCCCAAACGGTAGGGGGAAAGGACTTGAATGAAATCAAGAATGTGAACATGATCAACTCTTTGCAAGGTAAGAGTGCCGGTTTGCAGATCACTCCGAACTCGACGGGTGCCGGTGGTGCTTCAAAGATCTTGTTCCGTGGTAATAAATCTATTAGTGGTAGCAACCAGCCGCTGGTTGTTGTGGATGGTGTGCCTTTGATGATGAATGTATCTACTTCTCAGGTGGATATGGTATATGGTAGCCAGCGTGACGGTGGTGATGCTATGTCGACGATCAACCCGGACGATATTGCTCAGATCACATTGCTGAAAGGTGCTTCTGCTGCTGCTTTGTATGGTGCTGTTGCTGCCAACGGTGCAATTATGATTACCACAAAATCGGCTCAGGCAGGCAAAGTGGCTATCAATGTATCAAGCAATACGACGGTTGAAACAGCCATGTCTCTGCCTAAGTTCCAAAGCTCATACGGTATGAGTGATGAAGGTACTTATAGCTGGGGCAGCAAGTTGTCTTCTAAAGCTCCGAATTATGCAAAAGAATTTTACAGACCGGGTTTCACTACCAACAACTCTATCTCTCTGGCTGGTGGTACTGAAAATATCTCTTCTTATTTCTCTTATGCAAACGTGGCTTCCAACGGTATTATGCCGAAGAACGATTATATGAGTCATAACTTACTGGCAAAAGTAGGTTTCAACCTTTGGCAGAAGGTGCATGTTGACGTAAATGCCCGTTATAACAACCAGCATATTGAGAACCAGGCTATGGCCGGTTTCCTGGGTAACCCGATTACCGGTGCTTATCTGTTCCCGAGAGGGGAAGACTGGAATGGTTATAAGAATAATTTTGAAGTGTATGATCCTTCCTTGAATACAAATGTTCAGAACTGGACAAACCTGGGTCAGGAACAGTTCTCTAACCCGTATTGGATGCTGAACAGACAAACTCCGATATCCGACCGTAACCGTTATGAATTTGGTGGTAGCGTGAAATATGATATTATGGATGGTCTTTCCATTGCCGGACGTTTGCGTTACGAACGTGGTGAAGATAAATTTATCCAGAATGAATATGCTTCCAGTACCGGTGGCCGTAACGCTATGGGACAGATCAAGGATAACCGTGTGTTCAGCGAACAGATGTATGGAGACGTATTGGTTAGCTATAATAAAATATGGGATGAAACTTATTCATTGTCTGTAACGGCTGGTAGCAGTTTCACGAAAACTAATTCTTCCAGTATTGAAATTATTGGTGATGGTGCCAAGTTTTCTGTAGTCGACGGTAAACCGACTGGTAATACTTATTATCCGAATATCTTCTCTCCGGCCAACTATTATAAGACCAGAACGTCTGAATCTTTATCAGAAAAACGTTTGAATTCTGTTTTCGCAACAGCTCAGTTCGGTTACAAAGAAGGTTTGTTCCTGGATGTAACGGCTCGTAATGACTGGTCTTCTGCTTTGGCATTTACCGATGGTGTTTCATTCTTCTATCCGTCTGTCGGTGCAAGTGCTTTGTTAGACAAGTTTATTGATTTCGGTAAGAATGTGGATATGTTCAAGCTCCGTGCTTCTTATTCTATTGTGGGTAACGACGTTCCGGTATTTATGACTAACCTGCGTTATACATTGAAAGATCAAGGTTCTATCACTCCTCCGGAAAAAGCTCCGTTCAAGACATTGAAACCTGAAAAGACAAACTCCCTGGAAGTTGGTTTCGACGGTACATTCTTCCGCAACCGTTTGAATGTGAACCTGACTTATTATAAAACAAACACAAAGAACCAGTTCTTTGCTATCGATGCTCCCTGGGAAACGGGTTTGAGACAGCGTTATGTGAATGCCGGTAATGTGGAAAACTCCGGTTTTGAAGTTGTTTTAGGTTGGTATAATCAGTTCACAGACAATTTCAGCTGGACTACTAACTTTAATTTCGCATATAATACCAATAAGATTAAAGAATTGGTTGACGAATTGCCTGACGGTTTGTCATTGGCTAACTACGGTGGTGCTAAAGTGATCCTGAAAGAAGGCGGACATTATGGTGACCTGTATGTTCGTCAGATCAAAAGAGACGATAGCGGTAAACCTATTGTTGAAAATGGCGCTCCCCAGTTAGGTGGCGACGGTATTGCCGACCTGGAATATGCAGGCGATATGAACGCTAAGGTAAACATGGGTTGGACAAACACATTCCATTATAAAGATTTCACTTTGTCATTCCTGATCGATGCTAAAGTCGGTGGTAAGGTAATGTCGATGACAGAAGCAACATTAGACGGTTGGGGTGTTTCAGAACGCTCAGCTGATGCACGTGATGCAGGACAGGTCATGTTTGAAGGAGTATCTTTTGATCCTCAGAAGTTCTATTCCACAGTCGGTGCAACAAACTTCAACTCACAGTATGCGAATGGTTTGTACATTTATGATGCAACCAACGTACGTTTGCGTGAATTGTCATTCGGTTATACATTCCGTAACTTGTTTGGTGCAGGTAAGAACCTGAATGCTTCCCTGATCGGACGTAACTTATTCTTCTTCTATAAAGATGCTCCGATGGATCCGGAAGTTTCTGCTTCTACAAACAACGGATGGCAGGGATTCGATATGTTCTCATTGCCGACCTCTCGTAGCTTTGGTCTTAATTTAAAACTTAATTTCTAAAACTTAGTTCCTATGAAGATAAATAAATTTTTGACATATACTATCGCTTCAGCTCTTACATTGGCTGCTGGCGGTGTGATGACGGGCTGTACCGATAATTTTGAAGATCTGAACACGAATAAATATGAAGTAGATCCGGACAATTTGCCCTTTGAGTCTCAGTTTGTAGAGCCGATCACTTACGTCTATGCTCCTCAGCAGAACATGTTCCAGTTCTGGACTAACCTGAGCACGGACTTGTTTAGTGGTTATTTCATGACTCCGCACAACTTCGGCGGTAACGGTAATGTCGATTACAAACTGAACCGTGGTTTCTGCGGCGGTATGTATGAAAACTTTAACCTGCATATGTTCAACAATACACGCCGTTTGATCAAGACTTGTGACGAGAAAGGCCTTGTCGATTATGCTGCGATCATGCGTGTGGTTCAGGTGTATGCCTTGTCTACAATGACAGATACTTACGGCCCTGTTGCTTATCAGTCTGTGCTGGATGGAAACGACGTTTCTTTCTACTATGATTCTCAGGAAAGCATTTATAATGCTATGTTTGCATTGCTGGATGAAGCGATAACCGGTTTCAAGAACGGAACGTCCGATGTGGCTAATATGCAACAGTTTGATTACTGGTGCCAGGGTAACCGTGAATTGTGGGTGAAGGTGGCCAATCAATTCAAACTGCGTTTGGCAATGCGTATCGTAAAAGCTAATCCGGGCCTGGCAAAACAGAAAGCCGAAGAAGCTGTAGCTGGTGGTGTATTGACTGCTGCCGATAAGGATATCTTGATCGACCAGGGTTTGAGCAACGAATTGACCCGTATGTTCGAATGGGGTGACTGTGGTGTGAATGCAAACCTGGTTACCATTATGGAAGGTTATAACGATCCGCGTATCGCTCTTTATCTCACAAAGAATACAAGCGATATTAAAGTGGGTGATAATGTAGTTGTTGCTAAAGACTCTAAATATCTGGGTATCCGTGGTGGCTGTAATTTGCCGAACAAACCGAACCAATGGGGTAACTTCTCTAATGTAGTATGTACTTATTCAACTCCTATGCCGGTAATGAAGGCTGCTGAATCTTACTTCCTGCGTGCAGAAGGTGCTTTGCGTGGCTGGAATATGGGTGGAAGTGCCAAGGATCTGTATGAAGAAGGTATCCGTCTTTCTATCAAGAACGAATTGAAATACAAAGGTGTCTATGCCGGTATAACTTCTATCTCTGATGAGGAAATAGATGCCTATATCAATGGTACGACTACTCAGATTGATTTTGTAGACCCGGTTGATGCTCAGAATAGCATTAAGGCTATGAATACTGTTCCCGTAAAATGGAATGATGGTGCCAGCAACGAAGAAAAGCTGCAACGCATCATTACCCAGAAATGGATTGCCAACTTCCCGTTGTCAACAGAAGCATGGGCTGAATATCGCCGTACAGGTTATCCTAAACTGTTCCCTAACCGCGTAAACAGCAGTAACGGTACGATCGATACAGACGAACAGATCCGTCGTTTGATCTATTCAGAAGTGGAAATCAACACGAACAATGAAGAGTTGCAGAAAGGTATCCAGATCTTGAATCAGGAGAACTCCAGCTCTAAGTTTACCGGTGATATCGGTGGTACTCGTGTTTGGTGGGATAAAGCAAACGTTGCAAACTTCTAATTAGTAAAGAAGTTCTGTAATAGATTGAATATAAAAAAGGCTTCCTGCAATTACAGCAGGAAGCCTTTTTGTTTTTGTAATATTGTTGTTCCTATTCAGATGGACGCGGAGTGTCGGAAGCCCAGATCGCTTTTATCGTTTCTTCCTGATTATATCCCAGAGGACAGGCTTTGCTACGGGTGTTTGCCCGGTATGTATTTTGTGTTTCGTTCGGGCAGCAGATACCTCGTAAGCCGGGCATTTCGATATGACCGTTCGGGTCTGCTTGTTTGATCCAGTTCCAGACGTACCAAAGCCATTCGTTCCGGTATGTTTCAGGTTGTTTGGCGTACCAGGATATTTCATCCCAGCCCCACGGGAAGTAAGATGTCGTATCGGCTACGTTGACAGGTTCTTCTTTCCCGTAATTGTCTATTTCCACCAGGTAGGGTAACGATTCGCATGTCCATCCACTGGGCGTAATACATCCCAGGCTCTTTCCGTAGATACCATCCAGATGATTGACGCGCAATTCAGCCCGTTGTGCTTCTCCTGCTTTCACATTTTCCGGTATGGCACAGATGCGCATGGGGAAAGAGTTGAAATCGATCAGGCTTTTACCGTCTTTCAGCATTCCGCCTTTCGGTGTATGTGCGTCCAGAAGCACCCAGTGGCGGCGGGCGTGAGTCGCGGCATAGGTGCGGATATGGTCGATTACCTTCGCCCAATATTCCCGCTTGGGATCGTGCATACCGATAAGTTCGATCTGTCCCAAATGGAAAGCCTCGCAACCGATGTTGATATAAGAACAGGCCAGAAAATGAAACCATAGCTGGGTTTCCGTACGGCTGATATCGGGAACACTGCCTCCTTTGTGCCAGTGATCCACATATTTACCTTCTTTACTCAGCATGTCTTTGTAAGAAAAATTGCGCTTCTCCGGTTTCATACCGTACGACTGGAAGACCCATTCGGGGATAGGGATTGTATTAACATCTTCTGAAATGGCTTCGAACAGGCATCCCTGAAAGATGATATCCGGATCGTAGGCATGTAATTCCTGCGCAATAGCTTGTGCTTTAGACCAGAATCCGGGATCGTTGAGGATACGTTCGTTTTCCCAACGGAAGATTGCCCGGCCTATCAGTTTGGCTCCGGTGTTTTTAATCATACGGATATCGTCCGTACATACTTCTTCGCTGTTTTTCCCTGGAGCTAATACGCAGGAGAGCGTGATGGAACGATCCAGATAGTTTTCCAGTACTTCACGGTCTATTCCATTCCGGTCGAAATGGTAAGCCTTATTTTGTGCATGTATGCAAAGGGGGAATAAGGCTAACAAAATGAGGTGTTTGCAGATTTGTTTCATATAATTCCTGATTATTTCCAAATATAAAGAATAAATCAGGATAATACGGAAACTATTCTAATATTCCTTTTCCTTGACGTACGATCTCGAACTCGTCCGTTGTACAATCTACGACCGTCGACGCTTCGAAACCGCCGAAACCTCCGTCGATCACCAGGTCTACCAGGTTCTCATACTTTTCATGTATCAGTTCCGGATCGGTTGTATATTCGATCATGTCGTCATCGTCGTGTACAGACATGGTCAGGATCGGGTTACCCAGTTCCTTGACAAGTGTACGGATGATGTTATTGTCGGGCACGCGGATACCGACTTCCTTTCTGTTCTTGTATATCTTAGGCAATTCGCTACTTGTCGGAAGAATGAAGGTGAAAGGGCCCGGCAGGTTCTTCTTCATCAGTTTGAATGCCGCGTTGTTCACTTTGGCATATTCGCTCAGGTTTGAAAGATCGTAACAAATGATGGACAGGTTGCTTTTCTGCGGGTTGATACCTTTCATCTGGCAGATCTTTTCGACAGCACGCACATTCAGGGCATCACAACCGATCGCGTAGACCGTGTCGGTCGGATAAATTACCAGACCTCCGTCGCGGAGAACTTCGATAACTTTGTCTATTTCCCTTGGATTGGGATTTTCCGGGTAGATCTTTATTAACATAGCTTTTTTAGTTGGCAGTTGACAAGTGACAGTTGACAGTTAAACAGGAGATCGGTCGGCAGAAAGCCGCGTGCCTGTTGTCTGTCAACTGTTATCTGTCAGCTTTTTACGGTTTTTAGCCGTAAATGATATTACCGTTTTCGTCGGTAAACTCTTCTAATCCTTTGCTGTACTGGTTCATGGCACGAAGGCTCATACCCATACTTGAGAATCCACCGTCGTGATAAAGGTTCTGCATCGTTACCTTACGGGTAAGGTCGGAGAACATTATCACGCAATAGTCTGCACATTCGTCGGCCGTAGCGTTACCCAGCGGGCTCATCTTATCGGAGAAGTCCAGCAGGTGCTCCATACCTTTTACACCGCTACCGGCAGTTGTCATTGTCGGCGACTGAGAGATCGTATTGATACGAACACCCTTCTCGCGTCCATAGATATATCCGAAGCTACGTGCAATCGATTCCAGCAAACTCTTGGCATCCGCCATGTCGTTGTAACCGAAGAAACTACGCTGGGCGGCCACATATGATAAAGCAAGAACGGAACCGCCTTGGGCAATAGCATCCTGCTTTTTAGCTACCTGCAACATCTTATGGAAAGATACGGCAGATATATCCAACGTCTTTTCAAGCATTCCGTAATCCAGATCATCATAAGTACGTTTCTTACGTACGTTCGGACTCATACCGATAGAATGTAATACGAAATCTATTTTACCTCCCAGTATTTCTACTGATTTTGAGAATACCATTTCCAGGTCTTCAACGCTTGTAGCGTCCGCCGGCAATACTTCTGCGTTCAGTTTTTTTGCCAGGGCATCCACTTCGCCCATACGTACGGCAACCGGTGTATTACTTAACGTAATGATTGCACCTTCTTCTACAGCTCTTTCTGCCACCTTCCAGGCGATCGACATCTCATTCAGCGCACCGAAGATAATGCCTCTCTTTCCTTTCAATAAATTATGACTCATACCTTTATTTAATTTATTTACGGCACAAAAGTACATAAAATGTGCAAGATGAGCAATTATTCCCTGTAATATACTCTCTTCACCCTCGGAGAAACCGAGGTCAGGATCTCATAAGGTATCGTCTTTAGCTTGTCTGACAGTTCGCTAACAGGCAGTTCCTCACCGAATACGATTACCGGGTCGCCCTCCTGGGCGTTGGTGTCGGTGACGTCGATCATACAAGCATCCATACAGATATTGCCGACGATCGGGCAACGTTTACCACCGATAGACACTTCGCCTCCCCGGTTGCTAAAGTGGCGATCCAGCCCGTCGGCATAACCGATCGGAATGATGGCGATGCGCGAGTCACGGTCGACGTATGTCTTCCGGCTGTAACCGATCGAATCCCCTGCCGGGACATGCTGTATCTGAAGGATGGTAGTACGCAGTGTACTTACATTGCGCAGCCCTTTCATGCCGGAAGCACTTACCCCGTAAAGTCCGATGCCTAAACGAACCATATCCATCTGGTAATCGGTGAAACGTTCTATTCCCGCAGAGTTCAGGATATGTTTGATCACTTTATATTCGAGAAGGTTTTCCAGTTCGGCAGCTGCTGCGCTGAATGTCTCCAGTTGTTTCTTTGTAAAATCATCGAAGATGGACGAGTCGCTGCCTACCAGATGGGAGAAGACAGAGCGTGCCGTAACGCCGCTTTGTTCTTTCAGGCGTTCGCAGATGGCTGGAACATCACCCGGTTGGAAGCCCAGTCGGTGCATTCCCGTATCGATCTTGATATGGATCGGGTAGGAAGTGATACCTCTGCGTTCCGTTTCCTTTATCATGGCATCCAGCAGACGGAAACTGTATATCTCCGGTTCCAGATTATTTTCAAACAAGACATTGAAGCTGCTGAATTCAGGGTTCATGACGATGATAGGGATAGAAATACCCTCCTTGCGTAGCTCCGCCCCTTCGTCGGCAACAGCTACGGCCAGATAATCGCAACGATGTTCCTGCAACGTCTTGGCAAGCTCGTAGGAACCGGCTCCGTATCCGAAAGCTTTTACCATACAAACCATCTTCGTTTCCGGCTTCAGCTTCGAACGGTAATAGTTGAAGTTATGCACCACTGCATCCAGGTTAACTTCGAGGATCGTTTCGTGCACCTTCTTCTCCAACAGTTCGGAGATACGTTCAAAATGGAAGTGGCGTGACCCCTTAAGCAGGATCAGTTCATTCTTAAACTGTCTGAATGTCGGCGATTTAAGGAAATCATCCGTTGTATTATAGAACTCCTTCTCCATATCGAACACGCTGCCATATTCCTTCAGGTCGCGCCCGATACCGATGATACGGTCTATCTTTTTACGGCGCACCAGGTCGGCCACCTTCTTATAAAGGGACTTCGGCAAGGTGCCGGATTGCAGGATGTCGGAAAGGATCAACGTGCATTTCAGGCTCTTATCCACATGGCGGCTCTGCTGGAAGTCGAGGGCGATATCGAGTGAGTTGATATCTGAATTGTAAGTATCGTTTATCAACATACAGTTGTTGATACCTTGTTTCACGTCGAGACGCATGGCGACAGGCTCCAGTTGTGCGAACTTTTCCACGCCGTTTACGCTGGTCGGCTTCAGGAAAAGCATGACGGCCAAGCAATGGATCACATTCTCGATAGAAGCATCGTCGGTAAAAGGAATGACATACTTCTGGGTTAACCCGAGCAGCGTACAACGGATAACCGTTTCATTCTCTTTCTTCTCGATGGCTTCGATATAAAGCGGGGCTTCCGAATCCGTACGGCTCCAGGCAATTGCCTTATGGGAAAGGCAGGCAGACTCTATGCAGTTGGAGATAAAGGCGTCGTCGCCATCATAAATAATCGCTTCACAGTCGTTGAAAAGCGTAAGCTTCTCCAGGCATTTCTGCGTTGTGGAGATAAAGTTCTCCTGATGCGCTTCCCCTATATTGGTAATGATACCGATGGTCGGTGCGATGATAGGACGCAGGTTCTCCATCTCATCCGGTTGTGAAATACCCGCCTCGAAAATCCCCAGCGTGTTCTTTTCACTCATCTGCCAGACAGACAGCGGAACACCCAGTTGCGAGTTATAGCTGCGTGGCGAACGAACGATGTTGAACTCCCTATGCAACAACTGATAAAGGAATTCCTTCACAATCGTTTTCCCGTTACTTCCGGTGATACCTATCACGGGAATATTAAACCGTTTACGATGGTAGGCTGCCAGTTTCTGAAGCGCCTTCAACGTATCTTTTACTACCAGGAAATTAGCATCCTGCAACGACTCGAACTCCGGGAGCATGTCGCTTACCACAAAATTGCGTACGCGCAGTTTGTAGAGTTCCTTTATATATCTGTGTCCGTCATTGGTCTTTGTCTTGAGAGCAAAGAAAAGACTTTGTTCCGGAAAAGAGAGCCGGCGGCTGTCGGTCAGCAATATGCTGATAGTGCTGTCTTGCAGGTTGTTTGCTTTGGCACCAATAATTCCAACGATTTCTTTTATTGAGTATTCCATTCTTTACATTAGTTTAGACTTTATTATTTCCTTCTCTTTGGTTAGATCAAAGGAAGGAAATTTCTCGTTAATTCGTTCCATCTTTAACAAAGTTTGCGAGATAAACCGTTTATAGGCATCACTTTCGGGCTGAAACGGGCGGTGATTAATAGCCTTTTGTATCTCTGCCCATTCTTTAAGGATCCCTTTGGTTTCATCCGATAAGAAATTTTCCGTAAAACGTTGCCAAATATAATCAATGGCAAGCTCCGACGGATGGAGCATGTCGGTCGCATAGAAGCGGTAGTCGCGCAGC
This sequence comes from Parabacteroides sp. HGS0025, assembly GCF_000969845.1. NCBI lineage: Bacteria > Pseudomonadati > Bacteroidota > Bacteroidia > Bacteroidales > Tannerellaceae > Parabacteroides > Parabacteroides sp. HGS0025. The sequence continues at coordinate 431,943 of NZ_KQ033903.1, read as the reverse complement.
TCGTCCATCATGATCTCGTAAGCCGGAAAGTAGGCGATCCGTTCGGGGTATGCCGCCTGCAACTCATTTATGGCCAGCAGCAAAGTGGCCTTACTCAGCTGGTTACCATGTGCCCCGTCTTTCCAGTGGCGGATAGGGCTGACGGTAAACAGTATCTTCAGTTCCGGATTCTGTTCCCACAACGAGAGCAGTAGCTCCTTCCATTCCGAAACGATTTCCCTAACCGACAGCATCGAACGGTCGAACATTTTCTCCGGCAGTTTATGGCAGTTGGCAACCACTTCTCCCGAACTTTTCAGCCGGTACACGTAGGCTGTCCCCAACGTTACTACCAGATATGCCGTCGAACGTAGCTTGCCGGCCGAGGCGAACAGCCTGTCGTTTATATTCTCCAGACACTCCTTTTCCGAAGTGGAAGAGAAACGGCTGTGATGCGCGAAGCTATGGTACACGCCCCCCTGTTGCAACAAATCCCCGGCAGTGAACCGTTCCGGGTGCAGCAACATGCGCAATGCCGCAGCAATCGATGCGGGATTATACAGCGTGCCGAACGGATTTATATCTACATTGAATTTATTCCCGGCAAGCCTTGTCCCTATATTCTCGGCGAAACAGGAGCCTAGCAACAGCATCCGCTCCGTACATGAGAACAGAAAAGGGGCTTTGGGAACAGGAATATAGGTATATAATTCCATCTTTATTCTATTGAATCGTTGGACGGCGCTTCAGGAGTTTTCTGGTCGGCCGACCGCCGGATGTAGAACGCCCGCTTTCCGCACCAGCTCTTTTGTATCTGATTGTCCTCGATCAACTGTTCCAGGTCTTTCTTGGTTTTCTGGCGCGTGCAGTGATTCATGCTGGCAGCTACGGTCAGATTGATCGTCCCATAGTTTTTGATATACCATAAGATGCGTTTCTGGCGGATGTCGTCGGTATACACTTTCTTCTCGCTGGTGCCTTCCCGTCGTTCGATCCTTACGCCCCGGAAACGGTTTTTCATCTCCGGATCGGCGCGAAACTCCACGTTCTTGAATGAGATGGAAGCTGCGCGTATATCCTTTTTATTCTCGACAGGCCTGCATTTTAGTGTCACCGAAAATGTCCCGATCCCTTCCAGATGCACGCTTTGGCTGTTACTGAGATAGTAAAACATCCGGTCGCCGATCGCCTTGATAGCACCTTTGATATCGGCCGCCGTGAAAGTACTCATGCCTTCGATCATTTTGGCCAGTTCGTCGGTATGGACGGTCTCGGTATTGATCGCTCTGGCATGTAAAGTAGGCTTCTCCTGCCCTTCCTGGGGCGGATTAGCAAACAGATCATATTCTATACTCATCTTCTTCCTGATCTTTAAGGTGTAACGTCATGACTTCTAAGGATTTTTCTCCCTAATCTATAAAAAGGAAGGCAGGTCTTACGTAAATGTAAGGCTATGTCTGCAAATATGTAAGGCTTGCGTTTCTTTTATGCAACGTAAGTATTACATAAATAAAAGTCCGTACCAAAGGTAATAATTCTCCTGATATAAATACTTAATAGTTATGACCTTTTTTCTTAGTTCTGCAGCATTAGCAGAAAAGAACTCTAATAGTCTGTGTTAAAGGGATAATGGTTATTTATACAGATGTACGCGTACATTATAATATAAATGGTAAAATCTATTGTTTTGGGGGTGTCTAAAAGGTTGTGAACCAGGTGTGTGGGTAATGGGGGTGATGACTAATGAAATCGTTCCTTTTTTCTAGTCTTTAGATTTAGGGGGGTGTGTGGTACGTATGATTCAATTTAAATTTTGTACTTACATCTATATACATTTGTAAAAAAAGAATAGAAAAGAAAAAAAAAATTTTAATATTAATCGAACGAATCAACTTCACCCCAAAAATTGTTGACTAAAATAAAGGAACGATTAAACTCGTCATGTATTTGCATAGTGGGACGTTCCATTTGTGAATTGAACTTATTACACTTTAGTATTAATATTAAATTATTTATTATGAACAAAAAGTTTTCTACTCTTTTGGCTGGCTTAGCGTTGGTTTCATCAGTCGCTTCTGCTGCCGACATTAAGTTGGAGTTAGGACCTAACGAGGAGTTGTACCAGATTACAAATGCCACTGCAGACAGTGTTTTGGCTATTGATAATGGTAAATTCGTGTTTAAAGTTTTGCCTGTAGCTGCAAATGAGGTCGCTTCTACTTTGTGGTGTGTAAATGTGGACACTTATGTCCAGGGACAAGCTCCAAAGTTTGATTTTACAAATAAAAAAGAAGCTCGTCTGTTGGAACTTTCAGAAGATGTTCTGACTGGTTTGGGTGAGGCTGAACAGTCTCAGGGTTTAGAGCTTAGTGACAATGCCGATATCAACGGTTGGGCATTCTCTTCTACTTATGCTGATGAAGTTGAGGATAATAAGCCTTTGTTTTCTTATTTTGCTGCTGACTCAATTGTAGCTTTGGAAAGAGATGGTAGCGGTAATATTGTGGCAACTAAATATCATGCCCGTGAGATTTCTAATTTGACGACTTACACTTATTCACTGAAAAAACCGGATCGTATGATCTTGGATAAAGAAGCTTTGAATACGCTGTTAGGGATGAATCCTACATCAGAGTCATTTAAGTTGAGTTTCGAACAGACAGCTGAACCTAATGTATTCGCTAATGAGTTGACTGCTATTAAAGATACTGTGATTAGCTCTGTGGACTATGTTATTCTGGCAAATAAGAGTACTGGTAAGTATTTACGTGTTGATAGTGCTTATAACAATACTACCGGTGTTAAGTTTGTTCAGTTGACAGATACGACTTCAGCCGCAACATATCTTGCTGATGAAGCTGTTCCAACTAACGGAAATAAATATGCATTCCATTTCGAGTATGCTCCGACTTCTGATAGTGTATATATTACTGTTGCGGGTGCACGTCTTATAAAAGAAGATGGTAAAAGCTGGGCTGATTCTTATGAGTCTACGAATCGTGATAGCTTGCACGTATATGTTCAAGATTTAGTAAGCTCAAAAGTATTGACAGTTGGTACTGACTCTGTTTCTACTTATATTAAATTAGGATTTGGAACTTGTGGCGAAGCTCCTGCTTCTACTAAGACTACTATTCCTAGTGACTTGTATGTAATTAAGAGCACAGACGGTAAATATTTGGCTGCTCCTATCCATGGAGACTCAACTGTACAGTGGGTTACTTTAGAAAAGAATGTAAATGTTTGGACAATGCCGGCATTCCAATGGGTAGTTGAAAAGCAGAATGAAAGATCAGAAACATCTAAGATTAATATTACTAACCGTGAATTTGGTAAATTGGTTAAAAACTTTACAGGTGTAGGCGTTCAGTTGGATACAAACAAAGATGAATATGCTGTTGTAGTTGACAGTAAGGGTGTTTCAAAAGCTGTTAACGTAGAAAGCTTTACTGCTGCTACTTCTGCTATCAAGAGTGATAGCCTGCTTGGTTATAAATACTTAGATAATGAAGACCTGTTGGTAACTCGTTACAAATTCCGTTACCTGCACGAATTCTCTGATGATTATTATGCAGGTGTAAATACAGAAGAAAATGACTCTATCCTGTATGTTGGTGCTAAGTCTGGTTTCTCTTTGAAACAATCTGCAACTGATGAAACATATGGTTATACTTCAACAGCAGTAGCTGACTTGAAGCCTTTGTATCGTAAGGTTTACACTTTGAAGATTCGTAATGCAAAATTAATCTTTGGTGCTAAAGCTGATAGCGTAGTATTAGACAAAGAAGGCCGTTTCGCAGTTTCTGAAAAAGTAACTCCGATCACATTCTTGCTGAAAGCTAACAATGAGAAAGCAATCGATGAAAAAACATTGTTCTATGCATTCATCAAAACAGGTGCTGATACAGTAAAAGTTGGTACAGATGATAACAACTTGTGGATGAAGAGCCAGCTTATGACTGAATCTCGTACTTCTGCTTTCTCTGTAGAAGTTGACGACTCTCCTCTGTATAGAAGATTCAATACAACAAAAGAAAATACTGTTGCATCAGATGATCCTGATACATTGAAATTCTTCCGTGTTAACAACACTGCAGACATGTTGTTCGAAGATGCTCATAGCGTATATTCAAAAGATAAAGAAATTAACTTCTTAGGCGTTAACAACAACATCCAGTATCCGGATGCAAAACGTGCTATCTATGTTGATACTGCTTATGTAGACCGTGGTACAGGTTATATCAAACCGCAATATATGCTGGCTGTTGGTGTAAATGTTGTTCCGGGTATTGATGCTGAACCATGTCCGTTAGAACATAATCATGGTTATGACAAAGATGGTAACCCGCTTGATAAATGGACTTGTTCTCATGCAACTCCGGGTACTGATGGCTATATCAGAGGTCGTTACTTGATCAATACGGTTGACTCTGCAAAAGTTAATGGTGCTTATGCTGGTGCAGTTCGTGATGCAAATTATATCTGGAACAATCAGGTTCGTTTAGCATTCGTTGAAGCTATCCACAAAGCAGATACTCTGTATATTTTGGATGGTGCCAATGCAGATTTGACAGACCCTGTAGATTTCACAAAATTACCAGTGGCTTCAAAGAAATATCTTGGTGACAACACTCACAAGAATGTAGTATTCTCATTCCGTTTATTGGAAGAAGGATCTGACAACTTCTTGATTGAATCAGCTGAGACAGATGGTCAAATGATTGCTCCTATGCAAGGTGGTTGGGTGAAAATCCAGAATGGTGTTCCTGTAATTTCTTATGCAGCATTTAGTGATGCAGCTAACGAAGCAGAAATCTTCAATGTAGAAAAGACTTCTGAAACTCCGACTGCAAACGAACCTGGACTTTCTACTAAGACAGTTTCTGTAGTTGCTGGTAACGGAACAGTTACTATCAACGGTGCAGCTAATAAGACAGTTGTTATCACTAACGTACTTGGTCAGACAATTGCTAACACAGTTCTTTCTTCTGATAATGCAGAAATCGCTGTTCCTGCTGGTGTAGTTGTTGTAGCTGTAGAAGGTGAAGCTGCTGTTAAAGCAATCGTTAAATAAGATATTCAAGACATTTGATTAAAATGTAATCAAATAATTCTAAAATGATGCTGCGTGGTGGCTCCCTTCGAGGAGCCACTCAGTAACCTGCGATAGGGGAATAAGTGGCGTTATTAATATTAAGTAATAAAATAAAGTTCTTACTGTAATTTCTCCCGTGAGGAAGGAATACAGAAAAAAACAGCCTCTGCGATCTTTGTGTCGTAGAGGCTTTGTTGGTTGTAGTGATTTTATTGCCATATTTGTGGTGGAAGTGAAAAAATGTGACTATTTTAGCCGCATGGGAGGATGTTCCAATGCCCGGGTCTGATATGGGAAAACCTGATATACAACAAGAATACTTTGTTCTGTCTGCTTTGAAACAAGATAGCCAGGAGGCTTTCTCATTACTCTTCCGTACCTATTATACTGATCTTGTTTTATTCTGTGGTAACTTTATCAAAGACAAGAGTGCCTGCGAGGATATTGTACAGTCGATCTTTCTGAAGCTGTGGAACGACAGAAAGATCATTCAAATAGAAACATCCTTGAAATCTTATTTGCTGAAATCGGTTCGTAACAGCTGTTTCGATGCGTTCCGTCATCAGGAAATCGTCCGTCAATATGAGTCGGAATATGAAAATTCAGTACTGGATTGTTATGATACGGAAAACTATATGTTATATTCCGATTTGCACGATCACCTTCATCAGGCTCTTGAACAGGTGCCTGAACAATACCGGGAAGCCTTTGAAATGAATCGTTTTGAGGGGCTGAAATATAGAGAAATAGCAATGAAGTTGAATGTATCGGAGCGAACAGTGGAAGTTCGGGTAAGTAAAACATTAGAGATTTTGCGAAAACAGTTGAAAGATTTCTTTATGTTATTACTTTCAATTGGTTTTCACTAAAAAACGTTATAAGCAATGTGGAAGTTTGCTTCCCGAACGTCTTAATACTATAATGAAGAGAGATGACAGATAAAGATCAAATACAACCTATCATAACCGCTTACCTATCTGGTAAGGCGACAGTTGAAGAACGTCGTGAACTGGAGGATTGGGTAAAACTATCTCCTGAGAATAACCGGCATTTTCAGGAAATGCGTAATATCTGGCAGGTTATGAATCCGCCTTTTAATCCCTCTGAGATTGACGTATATGCAGCCGAAAAAAATATCTTGGCAAATATCGAAGCCACAAAGAGGAATATTACCCGTATTTTATTGGTTTACTGGCAACGCATAGCTGCTATACTTGTTATTCCTTTACTGATTATCAGTGCTTATCTGTATCTGAACAAGGATAACAATCTATACGATACAGTCGAATACCAGGAAGTGAAATCTCCTCATGGAACCTTCTCGGAAGTTCGTTTGCCTGACGGAACCAATGTTTGGCTAAATGGTGGAAGTTCTTTGAAATATCCTTTAACCTTCAGGAAGGGTGAACGGAGTGTTTTCCTGAGCGGGGAAGGTTATTTTGAAGTCCATTCGGATAAAGAGAATCCTTTTATCGTAAAAACAGAGCAGATCACACTTCGAGCTACCGGAACGGCTTTTAATATCGAGGCCTATAAAACCGACTCTATTACTTCTGTGACGATGGCAAATGGAAAGATCGATGTTGCATTCGGGAGTTCTTCTCCCGTTGCAATGGTTCCAGGCGAACGTGCTTCTTTCAACAACCTGACCAAACAATGTCTGATCACCCATACGGATCCTTATAAATGGTATGCCTGGAAAGATGGTCTGATGATCTTTCGTGATGATCCTTTGTGGTATGTATTCAAACGAGTGGGACTTACTTTTAATGTAGATATAGAACTCAAAGATGCCACCCTGGCAAATGCTCCCTATCGTGCAACGTTCGAGTATGAACCCTTGGATGAAATATTGCGATTGCTGGAAATGAGTGCCCCCATCCGCTTTAAACACAGCAAACGGACTGTGAACTCAAACAGTGCGTACAACAAGCAGAAGATAGAAGTTTATAGAGTAAAGAAATAATAATCAAAGTTATTTCAAAAAAAGTGGTTTTTCGGATGTGGTAAAAAACAGCTGAAACGTCTTAGTTATGTATTAAGCTGAAATATATTGTTAATCATTAAAAATCTACTGCCTATGGAGTGACTTATGCAATTTAAGATCAATGGTGGCTAAAACATAAAAAAGGAAAGGTGTACGAGACCTTTCCTTTCAAAAGTTTAGCTCTAAAAAAAGTTTTTTAAGCAACCTTATTTTCTAACTAAACAAACAAAAGTATGAATTCCATTCCGGATAAAAAAATCGAAAGGCATCGCTTTGCCCTAAAAATTCTTCATGTTATGAGATTTTATCTGTTATTTTTAATTCTAAGTGTAACACAGGTCTTTGGTTCGGCTACTTATTCCCAATCTGCTACGTTGACACTCCAGATGAATAATACAACGATTGAGAATGTATTGAACCGTATCGAAGAGCAAACGGAGTTCCGTTTTTTGTACAATAAGAAAATAGTAGATGTGGAACATAAAGTGAATGTCTCGGCTACGAACGGGAGCATCACAGACGTTCTGGATAACTTATTCAAAGATGCCGGAATCTCTTATGCGATCAGTGACCGGCAAATCGTTTTGAATAAAAAAGAGGCTTTTATGTCTGTTCAACAATCGATTCGGATAACGGGTGTTGTTACAGATACCAATGGGGATCCGATTATCGGAGCAAATGTGATAGAGAAAGGTACTACTAATGGCATAATATCTGATCTGGACGGAAAGTTTTCCATCAATGTGAATGCAGGAGCTGTCCTGCAAATCTCTTATATCGGGTATATGAGTCGTGAGGTCACTGTTAAAGATCAATTATTCCTCTCTATAAAACTATCGGAGGATACACAGGCCTTGAGTGAAGTCATTGTAGTCGGTTATGGTGTTCAGCGTAAGGTGACTACTACTGGTGCCGTTACAAAACTGGAAGGCGATGAATTGAATAAGATGACGGTAGTTAATGTCACAAAAGCGTTACAAGGATTAAGTCCGGGTATCACGATTGTCGACCGTGGTGGAGCTCCCGGAAGTGATGATCCTGAAATCTATCTGCGGGGTGTCGGTACGACAGGAAATGCAAAACCATTAGTATTGGTTGATGGTATTGAAATGTCTTTAAGTCAGATCCCTTCTTCTGAAATCGATAATATCTCTGTTTTGAAAGATGCTGCATCAGCTTCTATTTATGGTTCGCGTGCGGCTCACGGAGTCATTTTGGTTACTACCAAGCGTGGAAAAGAAGGGAAAGTGAAATTGTCGTATGATGGTTCGATCGGTTTCCAGGACAGAGCTGTAAAAGCAAAACAGGTTTCTTCCCGCGAATATATGACAATGGTAAATGAAGCATTGGTTAATGCTGGTGGTGTAAATAAGTTTTCGGAAGAAGATATGCTTATGACAGAAAAAGGATCAGATCTATATGGGCATGCTTATGTTGATTATCCGAATAAGGTTTTCAGTAGTAATTATATTACCCAACATACTCTGAATCTGACAGGAGGTAGTGAAGTAGGACGTTATCTGGTTTCGTTTGATTATCTCGATCAACCGGGTTTAACAGAGAATACGGAGTATAAACGTTACGGTTATCGTGTAAATACAGACTTGAATATAGGTAAAATGTTGAAGGTTAGTAGCGATGTGACGTATCGTCATATTGATCGTCTTTGGCCGGAAGGCTTAGGAGATGCTCAGTATCGCGCCTGGAGTATGAGTCCGACAACTCCTGTGAAATATGAAAATGGTGACTATGCATTGGATAGTCAAAATTTGAATCCTGTGTCTTATACCGATTTGAATGTAGTAGGTGAAGACCGTTATAATAATGATGTTGTATATGGACAGGTAAAGGCGGATTTTGAACCGGTTAAAGATTTAGTGTTTACAGGTATGGCTTCGTTGAACGGTTCATGGGACAGACGAAAAGTTCATTATAAGAATCATAAATATTATAATGAAGCTGGTGAACTGATTACACAACGTAATAATCCGAACGGAGTGAAGGATGAACGCAATAACAGCTACCAGATGACTTTACGTTTTTTGGCAAATTATAAAAAACGTTTTGCAGAAAGGCATGACTTAGCTTTGTTATATGGTATGGAACAGATTTCTTATCGTAATTATTATTCAATGGCTCGGCGTAATGATTTGATTTCTGACGAATTACCGGATGTTACCCTTGGTTCGGCCGGTAATCAGTTTGCAGAAGGTTATCCGGAGCGTTGGGGTATCAATTCTTTCTTTGGGCGTGTAAATTATGGTTTCATGGATAAATATTTATTTGAGGCCAATATTCGTACGGATGGTTCTTCACGTTTTGCAAAAGGGAATAAATGGGGAGTATTTCCATCTTTCTCTGCCGCATGGCGTTTGTCCGAAGAAGGTTTCATTAAGAACCTGGGATTTATTGATAATTTAAAATTAAGAGCATCCTGGGGGCAGACCGGTAACGAACGCATTGATGCATTCATGTACATGCCTCAATATACAACGGAAAAAGTAAGTAATTCGGAAAAAGTGATAATGGATGGAAATTTAGTAACATCCGTTTTTCAAAAACAAATGGCTAATCCGAATGTGACATGGGAAACTGTGGAGCAGACAAATATTGGTTTGGATTTTGGTTTTCTGGATAACTCTATTTATGGTGAGTTAGATTGGTATACGAAAGATACTAAAGACATTTTGCTGGCGTTGGGTATTCCTAAATTTATAGGTCTGGATGCTCCGGAACAGAATGCGGGAATTGTTCGTAACTCGGGTATTGAAACGATGGTAGGTTATCGTAAAACATTTGGTGACGTGACATTTAATACGTCTGTTAATTTTGCCTACAACAAGAACCGGTGGATAGATAGAGGTGGTGATGATGATAACATCGACGGATGGAAAATTCAACGTGTGGGTTCTTCTTTGAATGCTTTTTATATTTATGAGGCTGATGGTTTGATAGCTAATGAGAAAGAACTGGAGGAATATAAAGCTAAATATAAATCAGATCCTCGTGGTATGTCAGATCTACATGCAGGCGATGTTAAACTGGTAGATGCCAACAAAGATGGGACCATTGACCCGGACGATCGTCAAGTATTCACTTCCAATATACCGAAGTTTACCTATGGATGGAATATTGGTGCTGAATATAAAGGGTTTGATTTGACTTTGTTATTTCAAGGTTCGAGTGGTGCCAATCGCTTTATGTATGGTGAGTGGATTGAAGGACCAAGCTACGAAACTTATACGGGCATTCATTTCCGCGACAGATGGACGGAAGAAAATCAAAATGGTAATGCAAAAATGCCTCGTTTGGAGGCTGCCAATAACCGGAATGCTTCCACTTATAATTCTTTCTTCCTCCAAAAGGTAAATTATCTTCGTCTGAAGAATGCACAACTGGGTTATACATTTGCAAATAATCTTACAGATAAGTTGAGAGTCAGTAAATTGAGATTGTATGTATCAGGTTCTAATCTTTTTACGATCAGTAGTATGGATCAGGGCTTAGATCCGGAGGCCGACAGTGGCCGTATGACAGCATTTCCTCCGTTGAGAATTATCAATTTTGGCGTGAATATTGTATTTTAACTAACTAATAAATGAGTATTATGAAAATATATAAGAAAGCGTTATTATATGGAGTATTTTCTTTAGTGCTTTATATATCTGGCGGTTGTAATAGTAATATTGATCTTGAACCGGAAGGTATTATTACAGCGAGTGGCTATTTTAAGTCTGCTGAAGATTATGATAAGGCATTAAATGCTTTATATCAGCGACTGAATGTTAATAATTATGATTTGTGGATGGATGCTGTTACTGATAATGGTCTTGTTACTCACAGTTGGAATAGAGGGTATGATTTAGGGCGTGGAATAGGTAATACAGCCTCTTCTTTTCCTGCAGATAAATGGAATAACGGATATGTGTCTGTTCAGCGTGCAAACAATGTTATTAATAATATTGACAAATATGAATGGCCTGGAGGAGAAAATGATGCCGATCGTAACCAAGTATTGGGGGAAGCTCAGGCATTGCGTGCTTATTTCTATCTGGATCTGGTTTCTATTTTTGGCCATATTATGTTTTATACAGAAAATCCTGCTACGGTAGCAGAGAGTGAAAATATAGAACAGATACAGGATACAAAAGTAGTATTTGATTTTATTCTTGACGATTTGGAAAAAGCAATTCAGGGATTACCAGAAAAGGCTGTTAATAAGTCTAAGATGGGAAAGGCTGCTGCTCGTTTACTTCGGGCACGTGCGGCGGCATTTGCTGCCGGCTATTTGAATGATAAGTCTTATTTTAAGATAACTTTGGATGAGACGAGTCAGTTGGTCGCTTCAGCTCCAACTTTAGCTGATTATAGTGAGTTGTTTGTGTCTGGTTGTGAAACGTTGGATGAAGTGATGTTGGTTAAAAGATATTCGCTGGACTCGAAGAATGGCTGGGGTGATTGGTACAATCAGTCGATTGGTGGTTATTGTGTAACCACTCCGGTAAAAGCATTAGCCGATGCGTATGAATATATAGGAGAAAGGAATGAAAAGATGCCTTATTTACATAAGGATCCGCGTTTTTATGAGACAATTTATGCTCCGGGTATGGAAATGCGAGGAAAGTATTTTAACTCTATTCCGAATAATGTTGTAGAAAGAGATGGAAAGACTTTCTTTGATCCGAATAAAGATTATGGCTCTTTACAGGATAAAGAAGTCAGTGTAGGCGATGTATTGGCTGAAGGTGGGGGTGGTGAATGGAATAAAACACCAACTGGCCTTTCATGGAAAAAATATTATCAGGAGCCGGAAACATGGACTACTTACAATTCTTTTATCATTTTTCGTTATGCTGAAGCTTATTTATTGAGAGCTGAGGCATTGGTGGAAACTGGCGGTAGTATAGATGAAGCTAAAAGTATGCTTCGAATAATTCGTGATCGTGCTGGTAATACGAATGATATTGATAAAGTCATTGTTGAAAAATATAATGGCAGCCTGTTGGAATTAATACGTAATGAAAGACGCATTGAATTGGCTCAGGAAGGACTTCGTTTTTATGATATCCGTCGATGGAATATTCTTTTGGACGTGATGAATAAACCGATAGAGGGTATAGAATATCGTGATTTCTCAAGTGGAACGCCAACTCACAAAGTTCATGTCGCGGCTGAGAGAGAAGCCTACATAGCTCGAGATTTCTGGTGGCCGATACCTCAAGCTGAAATCGACTTGAATAAAGGTCGTATTATTCAGAATGACGGTTGGAAGTAAATAATAAGAGATCAAGGAGTTGTAACAGAAAATAATTATCTTTGTTACAACTCCTTAGTGTGTTAGGCGAATTTTTTTATAACCTTTCTATATTTGATTTATGATGAATAACTTTTCAATAAGATTAATATCGATCTCTTGCTGTTCCCTTTTAGGAAGTTTATGTCTGTGTTTCGATATAATAGCCCAAACAGATGGACACCAAAAAATAAATGAACATACCCCTTCGAAAGCACAATATTCAACTTGGATTAATAATACCAATGAAGGAGCTAATGAGAAGCAAACATTAATAAATCTGGACTTTTTTGCCTGGTTGAATAAAGTGTATGGAATGAAACTGGATATTTATGCTTTTGATGCAGGTTTGATTGATGGTAAAAACTTTTATGGTTCGATGAAATCAGACCGATTTACCCGTAATTTCCCTAACGGCTTGAAGGCTGTGTCTCAGAAAGCAAAAGATATTCAGATAAGATTTGGATGCTGGGGTGGCCCGGATGGTTTTGGTAATACACAGGAAAGTGCTGAATTACGAAAGAAAGAGATGATTTCCTTATGTAAGGATTATGAGTGGGCTTTGTTTAAATTTGATGCTGTGTGTGGACAATTACGGACGGATAAAGTTGATGATTTTGTGGAAATGATGGAAGGATGCCGGCAATATTCACCAGATCTCATTGTTCTTAACCATCGTCTCAAACTGGGAAAGGGAATGCCTTATACTACAACTTTTTTATGGGAAGGACAAGAAACGTATATTGATGTCTTTACTTCAAACCGAATGACAGCTCCTCATAATAGAGCAGGTGCATTAATGAGAGGACTTCCTCCGGAAATGAAGAGATTGGTGGAAGATTGTGGAGTTTGTCTTTCTTCTTGTCTGGACTACTGGGATGATGATTTGGTTTTGCAGGCTTTTAACCGGTCAATGATTTTAGCTCCTCAAATATATGGAAACCCATGGTTTTTATCTGATAAGGAATTTCCTAAATTAGCTCGTATCTATAATTTGCATCGTAAATTCGGTGAAATTCTTACCAATGCTATTATATTGCCTGAATCTTATGGACTTTATCCCGTTTCCAGAGGTGATGCTTCTACGAGATTGATCACGTTGAGAAATTTGGAATGGACGGATAAAGAATATTCTATCAGTCTTGATGATGAAATAGGATTGATAAAAGGCAGTTTTGCAACTGTCCGGCTTTTCCATCCTGTGGAAAGAATTATGGGTATTTACAAGGTGGGAGAAAAAGTCAAATTGACAGTCCCGCCGTTTCGCTCTGCACTTCTTTATGTTTCAACAAATGATACTTATGCAGAGCCGGGGGTAGAAGGTGTCGATTTTGAAGTGGTTAAAAATATAGAGGGACAGCCTGTTGAGATTAATTTATTAGGAATGCCGGGAACTGATGCAGAGATAAGATTGCCGGATAAAATGAAAGCAAAAAGAGTGCTTGTTGGTGGTAATGAGGTTTTAGAATTAGCTCAGGGTAAGTCTGCTAAAGTTCATTTTGAAGGAGAACTACTCAGAAGCAATTATCATCGGAGATTGGCGGCTTTTTCTGATTTAAAAACGGATGAAGATGTAAATGCTCTTTATGAAGCAACTGTTTTTGCTGCAGATAATAATGCATTGGAAATTCGTTCCTTAGAACGTTCTGGAAAAACAATGATTAAAGAAGTAGAATTAACCCGGAAAGCCTTTTTGGAACAGGACGCTTTTGTTGACAGAGGTTGTTGGGATCGTTATCTTTTTGATGGAGATATGAGGACAGGCTTTTGGCCAACTCATAAATATGCATTGGAACAACGGATTAAAGGAGGTTGTTTTCGCTTGGATTTAGGAGATGTATTGCATGTGGATAGTATTGTATTCAGAATGAATAATACATTTTCCATGGAGCCTCTTTTAATAGAAGAGGGTGTATTTGCTGATATCTCATCCGATCTGAAGAATTGGGAAACGATAACGATGTTGTCCGGTACTTGTATGACTGCCACTATAAATGACTCATTTCGTTATTTTAAGATGAGTCACTTCCCGCAAGCGATATCAGAAATAGAGGTTTATGCAGATGGAAATAAAATAAATGATGAGATGTTTCGTGTAAATAATTTATTTGCTGATTCAAAAAAAATGAAATGTGAGAAAATACAAACTGCTTCATTTGTTTTGGATGAAATAGCTGCAAATAGTTATTTATCTGTTGCATTAAATGGAGAGCATGGAGTGGAGGGTGCTTATGTTGCATTAAAAATAGATGGTAAATTGGTTGGCTCTCCTTCAAGAGCTGTTTCATACCCATCGAATACCTGGGAGTATGTAAACTCTAAATCATCATCGAATTATACCTATTATTTCCCACTTAAAAGTGATATGAAGAATAAAAAGATTGAAGTTTTTGTTTTGGGATATGATAAGGATAACCTTAATTTTAAACCGGAGGTTTGGCTATCAGCTTATCCTGTTCCTTATGTTCAGAAGAAAATGGTTATATATTCTAAATGATATGGATCATGAAAAATAATGTAAAGTTGGTATTTCTGTTTGTTATTGCGGGAATGTGTTTTGCTTGTACAAGAAAACTTCCCTTTGATACGCGTAGCCGTATTTCTTTGGGAGGACAGTGGGGATTACGGCTCGATACTACAAGTTCCGGATTTGTATCAGACCGATTGGCAGAAATTTGCACGGATTCTCTCCTTCTTCCCGGCACCACCGATATCGGTAAAAAAGGTCGTTATAATATAGATATGACCCAGACGAATGCGCTTTCCCGTGAATATATTTTTGAGGGCAAAGCATTATATACCAGAACTGTCGAAGTACCGGAAAGTTGGGAAGGGACATCCATCCGTTTATTGATGGAACGGACAAAGCCGACCAAAGTATGGATCGATGGTAAGGAAGTAGGAACGAACAACGACGTTTCTACCCCTCAGCTATATGACGTATCGGATTATCTGTCTCCGGGAATCCATGCAATAGCCATTCAGGTGGATAACGGACAGGGGGCTGTCCCTAATAAGATAATGAACTCTTCCCATGCCTATTCCAGCTCTACACAAACCAACTGGAATGGGATTATCGGTGACTTTTATCTGGAAAGCATGCCTGTTTGTGGTATAGAAGATATTCAGATTTATCCGGATGCTGTAAAGAAGTCGGTAACAGTAAAAGTGGCTCTTCGTAACAAGGCTACCCTGGCATCGAAAGGTGAGTTGTCTTTTTATGCGGAGGCATGGAATACCGACAAAAAACATCATATACCGGTAAAAACGATCGAAGTGGATTTGACACAGCCGGAACAAAGTTGTGAATTGCCTATGGGTGAGAACGCTTTGTTGTGGAGTGAGTTTGATCCTGCTTTATATCGTTTGACTGTCTCTTTGAAATCGGGTGAGTTTGTCGATACACAGCAAGCTACTTTCGGATTGCGTTCCTTTGTAGCGAAAGGAAAACAGTTTATGATAAATGATAAAACGACTTTTCTTCGTGGAAAGCATGATGCCTGTGTATTCCCTCTGATAGCACACGTCGCGATGGACGTAGACTCCTGGCGGCATTATTTCCAGGTGGCTAAACAATATGGCATTAATCATTACCGCTTCCATTCCTGGTGTCCTCCGGAAGCTTGCTTTGAGGCTGCCGATATAGAAGGTATCTATCTGCAACCGGAGTTGCCGATCTGGGGATATGTGGATATCGATGATCAGGAGTTGTGTGATTTCTTACTGAAAGAAGGTCATAATCTGCATAAGGCGTATAGTAACCATGCCTCATTCGTTATGTTTGCCTTAGGAAATGAGATGGCAGGAAAAGAAGGGCTGACTATGTTGATGGAGTCGTTCAGGAAAGCGGATAACAGACATCTGTATGCTGCCGGATCGAATAACTTCCTGGGGCTGGATGGTAAATTACCGGGTGAGCAATACTTTACTACTTGCCGGGTTGGCCGCGAGCAGGAAGGTAAATTCGATACTCATGCCCGTGCCTCTTTTTCGTTTGCCGATGCTTACGACGGTGGTTATCTGAACCATACTTATCCAAATTCGAAGATGAATTTTTCCGGTGCCGAACAGTTGTGTGACGTGCCGGTTATTGGGCATGAAACCGGACAGTATCAGGTATATCCAGACTACGATGAAATGCAGAAATATACAGGAGTATTGTTGCCGCGCAACTTCCAGGTATTTAAAAAGCGGCTGGAGGATGCCGGCATGGGGGATCAGGCGAAAGACTTTCTGATGGCATCGGGCAAGTGGTCGGCTTTATTGTACAGGGCTGATATTGAAATGAACCTGCGTACACCTCGATGGGGTGGTTTCCAACTATTGGATTTACAGGATTATCCTGGACAGGGTTCGGCTTATGTCGGTATCCTGAATGCTTTTATGGAGAGCAAAGGACTGATCACGCCGGAGGAATGGAGGAATTTCTGTTCGGAAGTGGTTCCTCTCTTTTGTACGGAAAAGTTCTGTTGGACGAATGCGGAAGTCCTGACCGGAGATATCGAGGTTGCGAATTATTCCGTGGGTGACCTGAAAGATAAACAATTGTCGTGGGCATTGACCGACAGTAAGCAGCAGGTTCTCGAAAGGGGAACAATACCATTACAAGCAAAGCAGGGAGACTTGACAACAATCGGAACTTTGCAACTTTCTCTTTCTTCTATTCAGCAGGCCGAGCGGGTCAACCTCACTTTATCTGTCGATGGAACAGGATATAAGAATAGTTATCCGTTATGGATTTATCCGGTGGATAACCGGGGCGAGCCTGCCAACGATATCTATATTGCCAACGACTTGGATAATACAGTGATAAATAAACTGCGTGAAGGAGGTAAGGTGCTTTTATTCCCCCCTAAGGAAAAGCTTCAGGCACAAATCGTCGGTGGGCTGTTCCAGACGGATTACTGGAATTACCGTATGTTCAAAACGATCTGTGAAGGACAAAACAAACCTGTTTCACCTGGTACAATGGGATTGCTGACCGATCCTAATCATCCGGTCTTTGCTGATTTCCCGACAGAATTCCATACCAACTGGCAATGGTTCCCAATCATCAAGCAAAGCTACCCGCTGATACTGGATCGGTTGCCTGACAAATATCGTCCGCTTGTCCAGGTTATAGATAATGTAGAGCGTAATCATAAGTTGGGACTCTTGTTTGAGTTCAAGGTAGAGAAGGGAAGCCTGATGGTTTGCATGTCCGATTTGAAGGCAGCCTGGGATAAACCAGAAACGCGTCAGCTTTATAAAAGTATATTACAATATATGAACAGCCCTGAGTTTACTCCCTCTTTCAACTTGACAGGTAAAGAGCTCATCGAGCTTTTCTCTTCGAAAGTGCAGACCGGGAAAATTGAAAAATTGGGGAATATCTCCTATGATTGAGTTGGATAAATATCATTAAATAAGTAAGAATGATGAGTAAATTAATCTTTAGTCTATTATTGTTCATTGGTTTGTGTGTTGCTCCAATGAATGCTCAACCCCGCTGGTCGATCAACCACGATGGCAGTATCTCGTGGGAGGTGAAAGGGCGTGTACCCCATTATGACCATATCGAAATGAGCGGGTTGAAAGTGTCAACTGTTTTGCGTTACGGGGTGAATGCCGACGGCTCTTTCGAGTTGAATAAAAGCATGATCTGGCCGATGCTCCGGACGATCCCGAATGATACACATGCCAGCTTGATGCGGCGTTTTGCCTGGAACGCATCCGATATGGTTTCTGTGAACGGACAATCCCTTTCCGGTGAGAAAGTAAGTAAGATCACACTGGATGGAAAAATGACCGTGGTAAGTACTGTCGAACTGCCGCGTAATGCGAAAGCTGAGCTGACACGGATCATTTTCCCGGCAGTCTCCAGCCCGGCTGTTTATGAGAAGTATATCCTTCGGAATACAGGTACGTCCCCTTTGGCAGTGGAGATCCCCGAGTCGCATGCCGTGAGCCATACAGATCCGGCAAAAGGCGTGGACGGTAGTTATAAATTAGTCTCGGAAATCATCGGAGCCGCAACCAAACAGCTTCAGCCCAAAGAAGAACTGGTCTTTTATGCCGCTCTGACCGGCTATAAGGAAGGTGAAGCCGAATTAAAACCCGATGTAGAGAAAGAACTCCAGGCACGCAAAGACCTGATTGCCGGTTTTTGGAATAACCTGATCCTGGAAACCCCTGATCCTGTAGTCAACACCATGTTCGCCTTTGCCAAGATACGCGGCGCAGAAAGCATCTACGATACGAAAGGCGGGCTGATGCACGGCCCGGGCGGTGAGTCCTACTATGCAGCTATCTGGGCGAACGACCAGGCTGAATATATCAACCCCTTTTTCCCATTCCTGGGATATAAAGTCGGAAACGGTTCAGCCCTGAACTCATTCAAGCATTTCGCCCGTTTCATGAACCCGGAATATGAGAAGATCCCCAGTTCCATTGTTGCAGAAGGACTGGATGTATGGGGTGGAGCCGGCGACCGGGGCGATGCCGCTATGGTCGCTTACGGAGCCACCCGTTATGCCCTGGCAAGAGGAGATAAGGCGGAAGCCGAAGAGTTGTGGCCGCTGATCGAATGGTGTCTGGAATACTGCCGCCGTAATCTGAACGACAAAGGTGTTGTGGCTTCCGATGCCGACGAGCTGGAAGGCCGTTTCCCTGCCGGAAAAGCCAACCTCTGCACCTCTTCCTTATATTATGACGCATTGCATTCAGCTGCCTATCTCGGCAAAGACCTGCAAAAACCGTTCTCCGTATTGGCAGACTATGAGAAACAGGCGAAAGACCTTCGTAAGAATATGGAAGAGTATTTCGGAGCAAAAGTCGAAGGCTTCGACACCTATCAATATTACGAAGGTAACGACATCCTCCGTTCCTGGATCTGTATCCCGCTGACAGTCGGTATCAACGATCGTAAAGACGGAACGATCGACGCCCTGTTCTCACCCCGCTTATGGACAAAGAACGGATTGCTGACCCAAGCCGGCAGTGAAACCTTCTGGGATCGTTCCACCCTCTATGCCCTGCGTGGCGTATATGCCTGTGGCGAAACGGAGAAAGCTACCGAATACCTGAAATTCTATTCCAGCCAACGTCTTCTGGGCGACCATGTCCCATACGCCATCGAAGCCTGGCCGGAAGGAAGTCAGCGTCACCTTTCTGCGGAAAGCGGATTGTATTGCCGCATCATCACCGAAGGAATATTCGGCATCCGTCCGACCGGATTGAAATCCTTCACCTTCACTCCCCGCTTACCGGCAGAGTGGAACAAGATGAACCTGCGTAATATAAAGGCGTTCAACGCCACATTCGATATCGAAGTAACCCGTGAAAACGGGAAGCAATCAGTAGCAGTCAAAGCCGGAGGTAAAACCCTCCTGCATAAAACATTCAAGGAAGGAGAGATTATCTCCGTAAAGCTTCCATAGCCGGCTTGAATAGTTTCAGAAGTTTCTCCCTATTGGAACAACTGTTTCATAAGGGAGAAACAGTTGTTTCACTATGGTGAAACACTAGTTTCATCCCAATGAAACAAATTTGTGCCTGAATAGCTATAAAACAACTATCCTAAAGAAATCACAACTATCCTTTCACCTATTCTCAACAAAACGCGCAGCGTTTTAAGAAAGGCCTCAGCGAAGCCGGTGCAGCCTTGATCTTTTGCTTACTTTTCTATCAAGAGAAAAGTAAGATAATGACCTGTTGATAACTTTTTTGTACTTTTCTCCTATATTTCTTGGAAGGTAATTTGATAAATGTTTAATTTTACCCTCCAATAGAGTAACGTGCCCGTTGCCAACGCAGTACGCTACTTTTGTTTAAGAGAAAGTTTAACGTGAAACACAAGAATGGAAGAGAATAAGAATAGCTATCACGTACCGGTAATGCTCGAAGAAAGCCTGAAAGGTCTGAATATTCAACAAGGATGCATCTATGTCGATGTGACCTTCGGTGGGGGAGGACACTCGCGCGAGATACTGAAACGGCTCGATAGCGAAGGAGAACTTTATGGATTTGATCAGGATGCTGATGCAGAACATAATATCCCTGCCGATCCCCGTTTTGTGTTTGTTCGCAGTAATTTCAGGTATTTGTATAATTTTATGCGATATCACGGCGTTGCCGGCGAAGTAGACGGCCTGTTGGCCGATCTGGGAGTCTCTTCCCATCACTTCGACGACAAAGACCGCGGTTTTTCCTTCCGTTTCGACGGGGCGCTGGATATGCGGATGAATACCCGTGCGGGCCAGACCGCTGCCGATATCGTAAATACCTATACCGAAGAAGCACTGGCAGACGTATTCTACCTGTACGGCGAACTGAAGATGGCACGTAAACTGGCCTCGTTGATCGTCCGGACACGTGAAAGCAAGAAAATAGAAACAATCGGCGACTTTCTGGAGGTGATCAAACCTTTCACCGGAAAGGATAAAGAAAAGAAATTCCTTGCACAGGCTTTCCAGGCACTTCGTATCGAAGTAAACGACGAAATGCGTGCATTGAAAGAAATGCTGCAACAAACCCTGCAGGTCTTAAAGCCCGGCGGACGTTTGGTTGTAATCACTTACCACTCTCTGGAGGACAGACTGGTAAAGAACTTCCTTAAGACAGGAAATTTTGAAGGAAAAAGCGAACAAGACTTTTTCGGAAATATACAAACACCATTTCGTATGGTGAACAATAAAGTGATTGTGCCTTCCGACGAGGAGATCGAAAGAAATCCCCGTTCGAGGAGCGCCAAGTTAAGAATTGCAGAGAAAAAGTAGGCAGTTGGCTATGGACAGGCCCGGTCGGTTGATTTGACTGTCAACAGCCATTTGCCAACTATCAACAGAAAATAGGGGTTATGGAGGAAAAACAACAACGTAAAAAGTCAAAGAAAAAAGAGAAACGTCTTTCTCTCTTGTATGTGCTGGGCGGTGGTATCCTGAATGAGGATTTTATCGTTAAACACACACGGATGATCGTGCTTGTTGTGATAATGATATTTTTCTTCATCGGAAACCGTTACACCTGCATGCAGAAACTACGTGAGATAGACCGCCTGCAACAACGTTTGCGTGATGTGCGTTTCGAGGCACTTTCTATCTCATCGGAGCTGACAGGCAACAGCCGTCAGTCGCAAGTTGAATTATTGATTGAAGAACAAGGTATTGAACTGGAAGGAGCCAAAACTCCGCCGTATGAATTACATAAATAAATATGGCAGAAGAAATAGAACCAAAAGAAGCTGCGCCAAAAAGTAACCGGATATTATTCTGTTACTTCCTTGTTGTGCTCTTACTGGGGCTTATTGCAGTAGGGATATTACTGCGGACGTTTGATACGGCTTTCGTGGAAAAAGAGAAATGGGAAAAGGTGGCGGAAAGCCAGAAACGCCCGAACCGTCTGATATTACCTGGACGTGGAAATATCTACTCTTCCGATGGAAAGCTGATGGCTACCAGTGTGCCCCGTTATTATACCTATATCGACTTTCGTGCCGACGGCCTTTCTGTCGATACGTTCCTCAATTCGAAGATAAATGGAGTCGATTCGCTATCGGTTTATTTATCCCGTAAGTTTAAGAACCGTACTCCGGCCGGCTATAAAGCACACCTGCTTCGCGGACTGAAAAGCAAAAGCCGCCAATACCCGGTGTACGAAGGCCGTGCCTCGTATACAGACCTGAAGGAAATGAGGAGATATCCGTTCCTGCGTTTGAGCCGGTATAAAAGCGGGTTCTATACGAAAGAAATGGTGCAGCGCCAGAAACCGTTCGGAACACTGGCTTCCCGTACGATCGGGGATATTTACGGTGAGATCGAAGCCGGAGGTGTGACCAAAGGAAAGAACGGCCTGGAATTGCAGTATGACTCGCTGCTCCGTGGCGAAGCCGGGTTAAGCTCCGTGCGCCGTGTCGGTGGAGGATGGACAAATGTCGTTGAGGTAGAACCTGTGGACGGGATGGATATCCGTACGACGATCGATATCAATATACAGGACATCACCGAGAAATCGCTGGTGGATATGCTGAAGAAGATCGATGCCGAGTCGGGTACGGCTGTCGTCATGGAAGTGTCGACAGGCGAGATAAAAGCCATCACCAATATGGGACGTATCCGTGAAGGCGCTTATGCGGAAACCAAGAACCATGCCGTTGCCGATGAAATAGAACCGGGTTCGACTTTCAAGGTTGCCTCTATGATGGTTGCGCTGGAAGACGGTGTATGCCAGCCCAGTGATACGATAGATGTCGGTAAAGGTGTATATATGTATAAAGGAGCCCGCATGACCGACCATAATATGAACAAAGGAGGTTACGGACGTATCTCTGCGGAACAGGCCATCTGGTATTCATCCAATATTGGAGTTGCCAAGATCATTCTGAAAGGATACGAAAAGAACCCGACCAAATATGTGGAAGGACTTTACAAACTGGGCTTGACTATCCCGCTGAACCTGGAAATACCGGGAGCCGGACGTGCCAAGATCCGTATGCCGAACGATACGACGCTGTACTGGTCGAAGACCACGTTGCCCTGGATGTCGTTCGGGTATGAAACCCAGATACCGCCGATCTATACGCTGACCTTCTTCAATGCCATTGCGAACGGTGGAAAGATGGTGCGCCCGATGTTCACCAAAGAGATCATGCACAACGGGAAAACGGTACAAAGTTTCTCGACAGAGGTACTGAAATCATCCATCTGTTCAGATAAGACGCTCGATATTATTAAAGAAATGTTGTTGGGCGTGGTTGAGCAGGGAACCGGTAAAGCCGTCCATTCGGATATTATCCGTATAGCAGGTAAAACAGGTACGGCACAGATTGCAACAGGAGGTGTGTATCGTACGAGCGGTCATCAGGTGGCTTTCTGCGGATATTTCCCGGCAGACGAACCGAAGTATTCCTGTATCGTGGTGATCCGTCGTCCGCGCATCGGTTATCCGTCCGGTGGTACCATGTCGGGAGGTGTAGTAAAAGCAATTGCAGAAAAAGTATATGCCAGCCATATGTCGTTCGATGTGAGGGATATGGAGCGCGATTCTTTAGCCGTGTTGCTTCCGGCTGCGAAGAACGGTAATCTGGAGGCATTGGAAAATGTATTGGGAAAACTGGATGTCGAAGCAAATACAGACAGTCTGGAAACAAAATGGGTAGTCACCAAACGGGAGGAGGGAGACGAAGAGCTTCACTTGCGTGATTTGACGATCCGCGAAGGCCTGGTGCCGAGTGTAATCGGTATGGGTGCGAAAGATGCAGTCTACCTGCTCGAGAGTGCCGGCTTGCGTGTTGCCCTGGATGGAATGGGACGGGTTTCCGCCCAGTCTATCGGAGCGGGAGCAAGGATCTCCAAGGGACAAACCATTAGATTAACATTAAAATAACATGGGGGCAGGCTTTCGGGCCTGTGTCTGTTAATAGATAGAATATGGAACTGAAGAATTTGATTCATACGTTGGACGTGCTGGAGACAGTCGGGGCAGATAATGTAACAATCGCAGGTATCCAGTCCGACTCCCGCAAGGTGGAAAACGGCTTTTTGTTTGTGGCGGTAAGAGGTACGGCAGTCGATGGACACGCTTATATCGACGGAGCCATCGCGAAAGGTGCTGTTGCGATCGTTTGCGAGGAAATGCCAGTCCTTTCGGACGGAAGTAAAATTGCATCCGAAGGAAAAGTAGTTTTCATTCGGGTGAAGGATTCTGCGGATGCTTTAGGCAAACTGGTATCGGCCTGGTATGACAATCCTTCGGATAAGCTGACGCTGGTCGGAGTTACCGGAACGAACGGTAAAACAACCATCGCAACCTTATTGTATGAGATGTTCCGCAAGATGGGGCATAAAGTCGGCCTGATCTCCACCGTTTGCAATTATATCGACGGGCAGGCGATACCGACGGAACATACCACTCCCGATCCGATCACTCTCCACAGCCTGATGGCACAGATGGTGGAAGCCGGGTGCGAATATGCCTTTATGGAAGTCAGCTCCCATTCAATCGACCAGAAACGTATTAGTGGCCTGTCGTTCGATGGCGGTATCTTTACCAACCTGACGCGCGACCATCTGGATTATCATAAGACGGTAGAGAATTACCTGAAAGCCAAGAAGAAGTTCTTCGACGACCTGCCTGCCGATGCTTTTGCCCTGACAAATGCAGACGACAAATCAGGCCTGGTGATGCTTCAGAATACAGCAGCCAAGAAGCTGACTTATTCACTCCGTACCCTGGCCGACTTCAAAGGAAAGATCCTGGAGTCTCATTTTGAAGGAACGGAAATGATCATTAACGGCCGCGAAGTGATCGTTCACTTTGTGGGACGTTTTAACGCATATAACCTGCTGGCTGTTTACGGTGCGGCGGTATCACTGGGTAAAGACCCGGAAGAGACGCTGATCGTATTAAGTACGTTGCATTCGGTTTCCGGCCGCTTCGAAACAATACAGTCACCGCTGGGATATACGGCCATTGTCGATTATGCCCATACACCGGATGCTTTGACCAATGTGCTTAACGGCATTGAAGAAGTGCTCGACGGAAAAGGACGCATCATCACTGTGGTAGGTGCCGGAGGAAACCGGGATAAAGGCAAGCGTCCGTTGATGGCGAAGGAAGCGGTGAAACTGAGCGACCAGGTGATCCTCACATCCGACAATCCCCGCTTTGAGGAGCCGGACGATATTATTCAGGATATGGTAGCCGGACTGAGCAAGGCGGATATGGAACGTACGTTGTGCATCACCGACCGTACGCAGGCAATCAAAACGGCAACCATGCTGGCTAAAAAAGGGGACGTAATTCTTGTGGCCGGTAAAGGACACGAAGATTACCAGGATATAAAAGGAGTGAAACATCATTTTGACGACCGTGAGAAGTTACGGGAAATATTTGCAACACAACAACAATAAAACGACATGCTCTATTATCTTTTTAATTATCTGGATCAACTGGATCTCCCTGGAGCGGGGATGTTTAAATATGTATCATTCCGTTCCGGACTGGCACTGATCCTCTCTTTGTTTATCTCGACAGCCATCGGCCGCCGTATTATCGACCGTTTGCAGTTGTTGCAGATCGGCGAGACGGTACGTAATCTCGGCCTGGAAGGACAAATGAGCAAGAAAGGTACGCCGACAATGGGAGGTATCATTATCATTATCGCCATCTTGATACCGACGTTGCTTTGTGCCAAACTGAATAATATCTATGTGATCCTGATGATGGTGACTACTGTCTGGCTGGGTGCCCTCGGTTTTGCCGACGATTACATCAAGGTATTCCGTAAGAACAAAGAGGGAATGCACGGTAAGTTTAAGATCATCGGACAGATCGGCCTGGGACTGATTGTCGGTCTGGTGTTGTTTATGAGCCCGGATGTCGTGATCAAGGAAAATATGGAGGTACGCCATGACAACGTGATTGAAGAGGTTCATTACCATACGGTGGAAACCAAATCGACCAAGACGACCATCCCGTTCATGAAGAATAACAATTTCGATTATGCTCAACTGGTAAGCTGGGCCGGCGATTATAAGGAAGAAGCGGCATGGCTCGTGTTTGTGCTGATGACAATCTTTGTCGTAACGGCTGTCTCCAACGGGGCAAACCTGACGGACGGACTGGATGGCCTGGCGGCCGGAAGTTCTGCTATTATCGGGGTTGCCTTGGGAATACTCGCTTATATGTCCGCCCACTTCGAATTTGCCTCCTTCCTGAATATCATGTTTATTCCGGGGGCGGAAGAGCTGGTGGTCTTTGCCGCTGCTTTTATTGGTGCGACGGTCGGTTTCCTTTGGTATAACTCATACCCTGCACAGGTGTTTATGGGCGATACGGGAAGCTTGACGCTGGGAGGTATTATTGCGGTATTCGCTATAATTATACGCAAAGAGTTGCTAATCCCGATTCTTTGTGGTATTTTTCTCGCTGAAAGTATTTCGGTGATGGCGCAGGTTGCCTACTTCAAGTATACCAAAAAGAAGTATGGCGAAGGTCGCCGTATATTTAAAATGACGCCGTTACACCATCATTTCCAGAAAGCAGGGAATGCCGGTATACAGGCGTTGATACAAAAACCGTTCAACGTAGTGCCCGAATCGAAGATTGTGGTGCGCTTCTGGCTGATCGGTATTATTCTGGCGGTTATTACGATCGTCACATTGAAGATGAGATAATAAATATATATAAACGTGGAAAGAATTGTTGTATTAGGGGGAGGAGAAAGCGGCGCAGGAGCTGCCGTGCTGGCGAAGGTGAAAGGATTTGATGTGTTCGTTTCCGACTTCTCGTCTATCAAACCCAAGTATAAGGATATGCTCGACGCCCACGGAATCCGTTGGGAAGAAGGACAGCATACCGAAGCCGACATTCTGAATGCCGACGAGATCATCAAAAGCCCGGGAATACCCGACAAGGCTCCGATCATCCAAAAACTGAAAGCGCAGGGGACGCATATTATCTCCGAAATAGAATTTGCCGGACGATACACCGACTCGAAAATGATCTGTATCACCGGTAGCAATGGTAAGACAACGACTACCATGCTTACATACCACATCCTGAAAGAAGCCGGAGTGGATGTCGGCCTGGCCGGAAATGTAGGAAACAGCCTGGCATTGCAGGTTGCCGAAGACCCGCACGCAGTCTATGTCATCGAACTGAGCAGTTTCCAGTTGGATAACATGTACGACTTCAAGGCGGATATAGCTATCTTGCTGAATATAACGCCCGATCATCTGGATCGTTATAATTACGAGATGCAGAATTATGTGGATGCCAAGTTCCGCATCATTCAGAACCAGACGTCCGAAGATGCATTCATCTTCTGGAACGACGACCCAATTATTGCCCGCGAGATTGCCAAGCGCCATCCTGCGGCTACTCTTTACCCATTCGCCGAAACGCATGAAGACGGCGTGAAGGGATATACGGATCATAAGCAAATAGTAATTGAAACCTCAAACGGAACATTTACAATGGATCAGGACTTATTAGCATTAACGGGTACACATAACCTGTACAATTCGCTGGCATCGGGTATCGCCTCTAAGGTGGTCGATATCCACGATGAGAATATACGGGCTTCGCTGAGTGACTTTACGGGGGTGGAACACCGTCTGGAGAAGGTTGCCCGTGTGCGCGGAGTAGACTATATCAACGATTCGAAAGCTACGAATGTGAACTCTTGCTGGTACGCCTTACAAAGTATGACCACTAAACTGGTGCTGATACTGGGGGGAACCGACAAGGGTAACGACTACTCTGAAATAGAAGAACTCGTAAAGAAGAAAGTGCATACCTTGATCTTCCTCGGCGTAGACAATGCGAAGCTGCATACCTTTTTCGATGGAAAAGTAGCGCAGATAGAAGATGCCCGCTCGATGGAAGAGGCGGTAACCAAGGCTTACAAACTGGCTCAAAAAGGCGACACGGTGTTATTATCGCCCTGCTGCGCGAGCTTCGACCTCTTTAAGAGCTACGAAGATCGTGGCGACCAGTTCAAGGCTTGCGTACGTAATTTGTAAAATGAATTAGAATGGATCTGGCAAGTAAATTATTTAAGGGCGACCGGGTGATATGGATCATCTTCATGTTCCTGTGCCTGATTTCGGTTGTTGAGGTGTTCAGTGCCACGAGTACGATCGCCTACAAGAACGCGAATCATTGGGCGCCGATCGTTCGTCATGCCACTTTCCTGCTGGGCGGGTTTGTGCTGGTTTTACTGTTGCACAATATCCCGTGCCGGTTCTTTCCGGCATTCATACTTTTGCTTCCCGTATCGGTGCTGATGTTGCTGGTCACGCCCTTTGTGGGGATCAATGCCAATGACGCGCATCGTTGGCTGGAGATATTCGGCATACAGTTTCAACCCTCGGAGTTTGCCAAGCTGGCTTCGATCGTGTTCATCGCCTTCCTGCTCAGCAAGCGGAATAAGTTTACGGACGACCAGATATTCAAGTATATCCTGATCGGGGTAGGGGCGACATGCGTGTTGATCCTTCCGGAAAACTTCTCTACGGCATTCATGTTGTTCGGCGTTTGCTTCCTGATGATGTTTATCGGGCAGTTGCCGCTGAAGAAACTGGGGAAACTGGCGGGTTTCCTGCTGCTTTCACTCGTCGTGTTTATCGTGCTGTTGCGCTTTACGCCGACCGGGGTGACGCAGTACCTGCCCGACCGTTTCAGTACCTGGCAGGGACGTCTGGAACGTTTCTTCGACGGGCACGAATCGGACACGGATGAGAACGGAGTCTATAAGATAACGGATGATAACTACCAGGTCTCCCATGCGAAGATCGCTATTGCACGCGGGGGACTGTTCGGACAATTGCCGGGTCATGGGCAGCAGAGGGATTTCCTTCCGCAGGCCTATTCCGACTTTATCTATGCGATCATTATTGAAGAACTGGGCGTGGTAGGCGGTGTATTCGTGCTGATGCTGTATATCATGCTGTTGGTGCGAGTTGGAATGATTGCACGAAAGTGCGATAAAGCCTTTCCCAAATACCTGGTACTCGGGTGCGGCTTGCTGGTCGTGGTGCAGGCACTGGCAAATATGGCGGTAGCCGTCAACCTGATACCGGTAACCGGGCAGCCGATGCCGCTGGTCAGCCGCGGTGGAACCTCGACGGTGATCTCCTGTATATATTTCGGGATTATCCTGAGTGTAAGCCGTTTCGGTGCCAATATGGGTAATGAGGAAGAGGAAGACCTGGAAGAGGAAACGGAAGGTGCTGGCGCTGCTCCGGCCATAACGGAAGAAGAAATATCAAACTGGGTGCCTGATACGCAACCCGAAACAACATAAAAGATGAAACAGTACCGTATAATAATAAGTGGTGGCGGAACCGGAGGGCATATCTTCCCGGCTATCTCCATTGCCAATACCCTCAGGAAACGTTTCCCTGATGTGGAAATCTTATTTGTAGGTGCGGAAGACCGGATGGAAATGGAAAAGGTTCCGGCCGCCGGCTATAAAATAGTAGGTTTACCGGTGAGTGGTTTCGACCGTGCTCACTTGCTCAACAATATAAAAGTACTCAACCGCCTGCGGAAGAGTCTCGGGATGGCAAAGAAAACCATTAGCGACTTCCGTCCCGACATCGCAGTCGGCGTAGGTGGATATGCCAGTGGCCCGACTTTATGGATGGCTGCTTCGCAGGGTATTCCTACCCTGATACAGGAACAGAACTCGTATGCCGGAGTCACCAATAAACTGTTGGCGAAAAAGGCGTCCAAAATATGCGTTGCCTATGACGGCATGGAAAAGTTCTTCCCTGCCGACAAGATCGTGATAACCGGAAACCCTGTTCGCCAGGATCTGGAAGAAGCTACGGACAAGAAAGAGGAAGCACTAGCCTTCTTCGGCCTGTCTCCCGAAAAGAAAACGATCCTCGTGGTAGGCGGTAGCCTGGGTGCCCGGACGATCAACCGCAGTATCCAGGGCGATCTGGATAAACTGTTTGCTTCCGACGTGCAGGTTATCTGGCAGACCGGACGTTATTATTACAGTGAAGCGACCAAGCATCTGAAAGCCTATCGCGGTATGCCGATCTGGTGTTCAGACTTTATTACGCGTATGGATTATGCCTATTCGGCGGCCGATCTGATTATTTCCCGTGCCGGTGCAAGTTCGATCTCTGAACTATGCCTGCTGAAGAAGCCGGTAATCCTGGTTCCTTCCCCCAACGTGGCGGAAGATCATCAGACTAAGAATGCACTGGCTTTGGCGAACAAAGACGCTGCCATAATGGTTGCAGATAAAGATGCCGAACAGCAGTTGGTCACCAGGGCGCTTGAAGTGATACACGACGATGAGCAACTGGCTCTATTGAGCCGTAATATCGAACAACTGGCCCAGCATCAGAGTGCCGAACGGATCGTCGACGAGATAGTAAAGATAATAGAGAAAAAGCAATAATATATATGAATATAAATACGATAACGGCCGTTTATTTTGTCGGAGCAGGTGGAATAGGGATGAGTGCCCTGATCCGTTATTTCCTGTCGAAGGGAAAGCAGGTGGGAGGATATGATAAAACCTCGTCCGACCTGACTGCGCAACTAAACCGTGAAGGAGCCGTTATTCATTACGAAGATAATATCTCCCTGATCCCGGATGCTTTTAAGAACCCGGCTCAGACTTTGGTTGTTTATACGCCGGCCGTTCCCGAGTCGCATACGGAGTTGACTTATTTCCGTCAGAACGGCTTCGAGATCATGAAACGTGCCCGTGTATTAGGCGAGATCACCAACTGTTCGCGCGGCCTTTGCATCGCCGGAACGCATGGTAAGACAACCACCTCTTCTATGCTTGCCCATCTGCTGAAACAATCGCATGTAGATTGCAATGCCTTTTTGGGTGGCATCCTGAAGAACTACGACAGCAACCTGATGCTGTCCGCTAAAAGTGACCTAACCGTGATCGAAGCGGATGAGTTCGACCGTTCTTTCCACTGGTTGACCCCCTATATGGCTGTTATCACCGCTGCCGATCCCGACCATCTGGATATCTATGGCACGGCCGAAGCCTATCGCGAAAGCTTCGAGCATTTCACTTCGCTGATCCGTCCCGATGGTTGCCTGATCATGCGGAAAGGCATTGACGTGACTCCCCGTCTACAGGAAGGAGTAAAACTATATACCTATTCGGCTTCCGAGGGAGGTGATTTCCATGCGGAGAATATCCGTATCGGAAACGGTGAGATCTGGTTCGATTTCGTCGGCCCGGATATCCGTATCGCCGACATCCAGCTGGGTGTCCCCGTGAAAGTAAATATAGAGAACGGGGTTGCCGCTATCGCCCTGGCATGGCTGAACGGTGTAACACCAGAGGAAATAAAGAAAGGCATGGCTTCTTTCGCAGGCCCGAAACGTCGTTTCGACTTTCACCTGAAAAAGGAGAATATCGCATTGATCGACGATTATGCACATCATCCTGCCGAGCTGAAAGCCAGTATACAATCTGTAAAAGAACTGTATGCCGGACGCAAGGTAACCGGTATTTTCCAGCCGCATCTTTATACCCGTACACGCGATTTTGCTGCCGACTTTGCCGCCAGCCTGTCGTTGTTGGACGAACTGATCCTGCTGGATATCTATCCCGCACGGGAAGAACCGATTCCGGGGGTAACTTCGGAAATCATATTCGATGCTGTAACCATTCCCGCCAAGAAGCTGATCCGTAAAGGTGAATTGCTCGACCTGGTGGAAAAGGAAGCAGATACGTTTGAAATCGTATTAATGGTTGGCGCCGGCGATATCGACCGGTTGATCGAACCAGTTAAACAAATATTGGATAAGAAACTGTGATTCGTATAGTATCCATAATAGTAGCTACACTGTTGTCTTGTTACATCGTGTTTGTCACCTTCTTCTTCCGGGATATGAGGCAGGATAAGGAATGCCATGAGCTCCAGGTCGTGGTAAAAGACAGTCTCGATAAACATTTCGTAAGCGAAAGCGACCTGGTGTCGATCCTTAGAAAGGCGGATCTTAACCCGATCAAAAAGCCTATGGACGAGATCAATACGGACAAGATAGAGAATGAACTGAAAAAGAACGAGATGATTGCCCGCATTGAAGCCTATAAAACGCCGTCGGGGATCGTCAAGCTCGAAGTAGAGCAGAAAATACCTATTTTGCGTGTGATCAGTTCCAGGGGAAACTTCTATGTGGATAACCTCGGCAGCACGATGCCGGTCAGTCATCGCTATGTAACAGACGTCCCTTTAGTAAGTGGATATGTCGAAAAAGAGCTGGCGGTAACCGACTTATACAAATTTGCATTATTTTTGCAGGAGAATGAGTTCTGGAATAATCAGATAGAGCAGATTTATGTTCATCCTGATAATGAAGTGGAACTGATTCCCCGGGTGGGCAACCACCGGATTGTACTGGGTTCCTTCAATGACTATGAAGAAAAGCTGGATAACCTGCGGCTCTTCTACGATAAGGTCATTCCGAAAACCGGATGGGAGAAATACAGTATAATTAATTTAAAATACAAAGATCAGATTGTTTGTACTAAAAGATAGATGATATGGCATACACAGACTTTATAGCAGCCATCGACCTTGGCTCTTCTCACATGGTCGGTATGGTAGGAACGAAAGGCCCGACAGGGGCACTCTCGATTATAGCCTACGAAGTAGAGAACTCCGCTACCTGTATACGAAGAGGATGTGTATATAATGTGGAAGAAACAGCGAATAAGATCAAACGGCTTATCCTGAAGCTCGAAAATAAACTGGGCGGTGCACGCATCGGAAAGGTTTATGTCGGCATCGGAGGTCAGTCGCTGCGTTCCATCGACCATACGGTTCCCCGCATTCTGGGTACCGACGGGGTAGTGACCGAAGAGATCATCGACGGCCTCTACGAAGAATGCCGTAACTATCATCCGGATATGCTGGATGTGCTGGCTGCGGTTTCCCCCACCTATTTTTTGGACGAAAAGCCCGAGCCTAATCCGGTAGGTATCCCCTGTACCCGGATTGAAGCCCGCTACAAGCTTATTGTAGGACGCCCTTCGCTGAAACGTTATGTGCTGAATAGTATCGGCGACCGTGCCCGGATAGAAATAGCCGATATCGTTGTCTCTCCCCTGGCTTTGGCCGATGTGGTGCTGACCGACAACGAGAAAGACCTGGGATGTGCCCTGATCGGTTTCGGTGCCGGGGTAACTACGCTGACGGTCTACAAAGGCGGCCAGCTGGTCAACCTCTCGGTCATTCCTTTCGGAGGAAACCTGATCACCCGCGATATCACCAGCCTGCATCTGGTAGAGACGGAAGCCGAACGGGTGAAGCTTACCTACGGTAGTGCGCAGATGGAGAAAGACAACGACCTGAGCATACAGGTAAGTTCAGCCGATGGCATGGGACTTCGCGAAATCAAACTGGCCGACCTCAATAACGTGGTCGAAGCCCGTATGAAGGAGATTCTTGAAAATGTATACGCCCGCCTGGAAGCAACCGGCCTGATGAACAGCCTGGGTGCAGGTATCGTAATAACAGGTGGAGGTGCCGCCCTGAAAAACCTTCCGGAAGTGATCCGTGAACGGTTGAATATGGACGTGCGTTACTCTGCCGTTCGCAAAGGTATCGTAGAAAGCGGAGAGATGATAGCCAACAACCCCGAATATGCCGTAGCAGTCGGTTTGCTGGCCAAAGGAACGGAAAACTGTGCCCTTTATATCCCGCCAAAAGTGGAGGTGAAGGTTGAAAAACCTGTGGAAGAAGTGAAGGAAGAAGTGAAGCCGACTCCTGAACCCCCGAAGAAGAAACCCGAAAAGAAGAAAGGCCCCGGATTATTCGGCCGACTGACCAAGGGAATAGATACTTTTGGTAAGAGTCTTTTTGACGATGAAGATGATGTAAAGTAAACCAGCGAATGTAATAAAACCGGAAGACAATGGACGATACAATATTAAATTTCAATTATCCGACAGATACTCCTAAGATTATCAAAGTAATCGGTGTAGGAGGCGGTGGAGGTAACGCTGTTACCCACATGTACAAAGAAGGTATACATGATGTTACATTCGTTTTGTGTAACACCGACAACCAGGCGTTGAACCGTTCCGACGTGCCCGTCAAGGTGCCGCTGGGACGCAATATCACGCAGGGGCTGGGAGCCGGCAACAAACCCGAACGTGCCATGATGGCCGCCGAAGAGAGTATGGAAGATATCCGCAAGATGCTTAGCGACGGTACCAAGATGGTCTTTATCACTGCCGGAATGGGTGGTGGTACAGGTACGGGAGCTGCTCCGGTGATCGCCCGTTTTGCCAAGGACATGGGTATCCTGACTGTCGGTATCGTTACCATCCCGTTCGTTTTTGAAGGCGAACGCAAGATCATCCAGGCTTTGAACGGCGTGGAGGAGATCAGCAAGAATGTAGATGCGCTGCTGGTGATCAACAACGAGCGCCTGCGTGAGATCTATTCCGACCTGACCATGACGAACGCATTCGGAAAAGCCGATGATACGCTGACCATTGCCGCCAAGAGCATTGCCGAGATCATCACCCTTCCGGGTATAATCAACCTCGACTTCGCCGATGTCAACACGACGATGAAAGACGGTGGCGTTGCCCTGATGAGTAACGGTTTCGGTGAAGGTGAAGGACGTGTGCGCCAGGCTATTGAAGATGCGCTGAACTCTCCGTTGCTGAATAACAACGATGTGTTCAATGCCAAAAAGATATTGTTCAACGTATCGTTCGGCGAAGAAGCCGAGCTGCGTATGGAAGAAATGAACGATGTGCACGATTTCATGTCACGCTTCGGACGCGATATCGAAGTGATTTGGGGTACGGCTATCGATAACACCCTCGGCTCGAAAGTGAAGATGACGATCCTCGCAACCGGTTTCGGTATGGAAGATATTCCTCAGATCGCCGAGAAACGCCAGATCGAACAAGGACGCATGACGGAAGAAGAGCTCCGTCTCGAAGAAGAGCGCCTGAACAAGGAACGTGCCGAAAAAGATTTGATCGACAAGTATTATGGGGCTTCCGGCCAGCGTATGCGCCGTGTGGCGGCTCGTGCCAAAGCGGTCGTATTGAATCAGGACGAACTGGACGACGATGCCCTGATCGCCCTGATCGAGGACAACCCTACATACAACCGTGATCCGAAAGTAATCGCCCGCGCCCGTTCGAAGGTGGGTAGCGAAGAAATTCCGGCATCATCGGCTACGGTCGGTACTTCCGCTCCCCGTCCTGAAGGAAAGAAGCCGGATACGGGTGGCAAGCAGGTGATAAGTTTCCGATAATTTTTAATAAGAAATTAAGATATGGATTTGTTTGAAAAAGTCAGCGAAGACATTAAAAACGCGATGAAGGCAAAAGACAAAGTTGCCCTCGAGACATTGAGAAATGTAAAGAAATTCTTCCTCGAAGCCAAGACAGCTCCGGGAGCCAACGATACCCTGACCGATGCCGATGCATTGAAGATCATCCAGAAGCTGGTAAAACAAGGTAAAGACTCCGCCAGCATCTATACACAGCAAAATCGTGCAGATCTGGCTGAAGGGGAACTGGCACAGGTGAAAGTACTTGAAACTTATCTTCCGAAGCAGATGACTGCCGAAGAACTGGAAACCGAATTGAAAGCCATCATCGCCCAGGTGGGTGCTGCCGGCCCTCAGGATATGGGTAAGGTAATGGGTGCCGCATCCAAAGCCCTTGCCGGAAAAGCAGAAGGCCGCGCTATCTCAGAGGCGGTAAAACGACTGCTGAATAACTGATATTGACGGTGTCGTTGGTAAGGGCGGTTCGCGAACCGCCCTTACCAACGACACTACATTCACTTCTGTCAATAATTGAACTAACTCTATACAACGATGATAACCTTTATCTGTTGCCTTGCAGCCCTTATTGCAGGCTATTTTATCTATGGTTCTTTTATAGAGCGCATCTTCGGGGTCGACTCTTCCCGCCAGACTCCGGCTTTTACCCATCAGGACGGAGTTGATTATATCCCGATGTCTTCCTGGAAAGTCTTTATGATCCAATTCCTGAACATTGCCGGGTTAGGCCCGATCTTCGGGGCTATCATGGGGGCGAAGTTCGGTGTGGCTTCTTTCCTGTGGATCGTGCTCGGTACGATCTTTGCCGGGGCTGTCCACGATTACCTGGCAGGAATGTTATCCCTGCGGCATCAGGGCGAGAGCTTGCCTGAAATTATCGGGCGTTACCTCGGGAATAACTTCAAACAATTCATGCGCGGCTTCACCGTTATCCTGATGGTTCTTGTGGGAGCGGTGTTTGTGGCTGGCCCCGCCGGTTTGCTGGCAAAGCTGACTCCGGAATATCTCGATGCCACTTTCTGGATATTTGTGGTCTTCATCTATTATATACTGGCTACTTTACTGCCTGTCGATAAGATTATCGGTAAGGTTTATCCGCTATTTGCCGCCGCGTTACTGTTTATGGCCGTCGGTATCCTTGTGATGCTGTTTGTCAACCATCCGCCCCTGCCGGAGCTGACAGACGGGCTGACCAATACACATCCTGAAAATCTGCCGATCTTCCCGATCATGTTCGTGAGCATTGCCTGTGGAGCCATATCCGGTTTCCATGCCACGCAAAGCCCGTTGATGGCCCGTTGTATCAAGAATGAGAAATACGGCCGCCCTGTCTTTTTCGGGGCGATGATCACGGAAGGTATCGTTGCGTTGATCTGGGCTGCTGCCGCTACCTATTTCTATCATAATAACGGTATGGGCGAAAGTAATGCCGCCGTGATTGTAGACAGTATCACTAAGGAATGGCTGGGTACGGTAGGCGGTGTACTGGCCGTTTTAGGAGTTATCGCCGCCCCGATCACTTCGGGAGATACGGCCTTCCGTTCCGCCCGCCTGATCATAGCCGACTTCTTACATAAAGAGCAAAAGAGCATGGTTAGCCGCCTGGTGATCTGTATACCCTTGTTCATCGTCGCAATCGGCATATTGCTTTATAGCCTGAAAGACAAAGACGGCTTCGATATGATCTGGCGTTATTTCGCCTGGACAAATCAGACATTGGCCGTGTTTACCCTCTGGGCTTTGACGGTATTCCTGGCTACTTCCAAAAAGCTGTATATCATTACCCTGATCCCCGCCCTGTTTATGACTGCCGTCTGCTCCACTTATATTTTTGTCGCTCCCGAAGGACTGGGCATGGATGTTACGGTTTCGCAGATCATCGGTTGCGTTATTACGGCAATCACATTGATTGTATTTCTTTGGTGGAAGAAAAAGAATGCCTAGTATCCCCTTTTCTATAAAATAATAATGAGCTGTCGTTTCAAACGATGGCTCTTTTTTTGTGGGTGAAAATGCCCCGTTTCTCCCCCTAAAAGCAGGCTAAATACCCCTCTTTAACACTTTCCAGCAAAAAATCGAAAAAACGGGTGCTGATACACAGGCTATTATGAAACGCGCGCGGGTACATATATATATAAATAGGGGTAGTCGAATATGAGGTGTGATCTGTTGAATAATAAAGGATAGATACTGAAATAGGACTGACTAGATAAATCGTTCCTTTTTTTTAGTCATACAAAGGTATCGCTTAATTTTGAATCTGCAATCCTTTTCCAAATTATTTTACCTAATCTATGTGCTTTCTTATCAACTGGATAGCAAAGTTAGTATAAAATTCCCTCTTTTTTACACGAAAGCAATTGACTCCCCAAAAGATGACTAAAAAAAAGGAACGTTTTGGCTAGTCATTTAACGTTTGACAACACTAAGCTTTCCTATCCGAACAGGCTTTTTAGAAACACTATTATTAATATTAAATTGAAGATTATGAACAAAAAGTTTTCTACGTTTATGACAACGGGCTTGCTTCTGTCAGGTGCGTTGTTTTGTAATGTGAATGCTGCGGAGAAAGCTAAGACTATCACTTTTGATAAGGATAGTATTGGCTATGCTCACGTTGTAAAAGGTTTGGCACAGGGAGATACTTTATTGATTAATGGAAAGCAGGATCTTTCCAGCGGCAAAAAGTATTTCATTATTGCTACTCCTGGTGTTACGGTAATAGGAAAGAATGCAACAGATTCGATCATTGGTCGTATGGTGGTCACTGCAGAGAATGTTACAGTTAAAAATCTGACAGTTGTTACCAATCCGGTTAGTGAAGATGCTAACGGTTATTGGACAAAAACAGCGTTGACTGCTTTTGCTGATAAATTGTCGGTAGACGGTTGTCTTTTTACAACAGCCAGTTCTGCAAGTGGAACCATTGCTAATGGTATTGTTCTTTATCCCCAGACGAGTAAAACGGACTATGCTTTTACGGGAAATACTTTTAAAAACTTAAGAGACACTGTTGCCGGAAAGAATGCAGCGGGTGATACGCTTGCCTGGTATTCTTCAGCTATTCAGATTTATAAGAATACAAAAGTTGAAACTAAATCGAATGACTCCGTTAAGATAGCAATTGACAGTTTGAATCTTTCTATTGCCGGTTATGGAAGTGCTTCTGCCGCTCCTGCTGTCGATGCTGCTGCGATTGTTGCTGCCAGTACGTTTAATAATTGCGTCGCTGATATGGTTGTTCGTAATGGTAATGAATTGGATGGCAATACTTATAGTGTGGAATATCTGCATGCAACAAAGTATAATTCTGCATTAAAGGCGGCTGCTACTGCTCTAAGTGGTAATTTGATTGCTCCGCTTGTGGATGCTATTCAGAATTCGACGGAAACAACAACGATCGATACTGAAGGTGTAGATGCACAGGAGTTGGCGAGCTTGCTAACTGATGCATCTCAGATTTCTACAGAAGTTGCTAAAACATTGAAAGACAAAGATGTAATTATCAATACAGAGAAAGATGGTGAATCTCAGGCATTAGTACTGGGTGAACCTAAAAATGCACCGGAAAACGCTATCAATCTTGTTATCAGTGCAACAGGAACTGTGACAGCCTATGCTGCAGAATTACCTTCGGCTGCTGTCGGATCAGGTGATTTTCTGTTGCTGACAAAAGACGGTATGGTTTTAAAGGCTAAGACTGACGGTAAAGCTGACAAAGTAGCTTTGGATAGCAAAAATCCTGAATTGTTTGTTTGGAATCTGCAATACGATGCTGCAACGAGCCAGATGAGGTTTTATAACGCTAAGGCAAAGGTGTTTTTACATGATGATAACGGCACTTTAGTTGGAGCTGCTACTACAAATAAAAAAGTTGGCCCGGCTAATGTTGTACTAAGCACTTCTAATGCTGTGGCTGGTGTAGCTAGCAGTACTGAATTTGCCCTTGGTGTATATGCTGCTCCTTCTGAAGGCTTGGAAGCTGGTGATTTGCGTTCTATTTTCGGTTCAAGCTTCATGGCCGATATTGAATTCAAAACTGATGACAAGAAAGTAGACAAGACCTTGGAGAACAACCCGTTTAAAGATACAAATCTGAAACCAGTTCAGTGGAAAACTGTCTATTTATATAATTCTAAAACTAAGGAGTATGATATTCCGGCAAACAGTTATGATTATACTTACGAACTGGAACCGGCTAAAGCTGATACAGCTGCTTTCATGTTACAGAAGGATAATGGCAAGTTGATCGTAATGCAGGTAGAAAATATGTATTCTTCCACCAATCCTACCGGAAAAGATACTTACCGTATCGTTGAAATTGATCCGAAGGATCTGGCTACTTCCTTGAAGAACGATGAATACAAATATGCTTCTATCTTCACACTTAATGCAGCCTATGACTTCGAAGCAGGCGTTAACACAAACCTCAAAAACATTACTGTAACAGGTGATATGACAGATGACGCGACTGTTTATGTATTGGGTTCAGTCAAACTGTCTAACAAAAATACGTTGACTGCAGTAGTGAAGGGCGAAACAATCGATGCCATTACTATCAAACTGTCTACATATCGCAGACTGTCTGTTGAAGATATGATGACAGGTAAATTCTATACTATTGCCAACAAGAATACAAAGAAACAGTATTCAAGTAATTTCGGTAAAGTATTAGGTTTGAATAATTATGGCAATGCAGAGTTCATGAAAGAATCGGATGTCTTGTTTAACTATCCGGAAACACAGTGGGCTGCAACAGCAGATACTTACAGACCGGAAGGTAGTAGTGAATACGCTGTACGTATTAAGCTTACGAACCGTGAAAATCCGGAAGGGAATCCGTATTATATTTATCCTGAAAACTGCTACAAGACAGACGATACGGATATTTATGCATATTATGTTGATCCTTATGCTTCTTATGAATCGGATACACTTGAGATCAAAGCAGTTGAGACTACTCCGGCCGATGGTTTCTTCAGATTTGCTGATTATTCGAAACTGAAAGACCTATCTTTCCATATGGGTTCTTACTCTGCCGTTCGCGACACTGCTTATGTAACAGAAAACCATAAGGAAAACCATCAGGTTGGTCTTGAAAAAGAAAAGGCTGATGCTACTGCATGGCGTATCGTTCCTCTGATGTTCCAGAAAGAAGATGCATGGAATAACGTGGATAAAGATGTCAAGATGGTTCCTGATACAATTTGTGTAGTAAGTAATGTCGGTATTCTCGATGAAGACGGCAAACCGGACGTTCAACAAGATACTTTGAAGATTCTGGCTTTTGCATTCAAGAATATTGAAAACGATGAATTCATGGCTTATGATGGTAATCGCGACAGATATACTACTGGAAACGAAAGTAGCAAGACGGGGTACAATGCACTGGGCGCTTCTTACTTTGCTTTGAAGATCATGGGTGACGCCGATAAGGATAGCCTTAAATATAACCTGGTTGAAGTAGATCATTATACTCATAGTGGTGATTATGCTTATAATCAGATCGTATCTCAGGAAGATGGCAAGTATATCTATATCAGAAACAATGATAACGAACCGTATACAGTGAAAAAACTTTCACAAAAGGCTTATGCCGGTGAAACATCTGCTAAAGGTATCGTTAACCAATATGGTATGTATCAGCAGAACGAAAGCGACCTGTTTACATTGACTCAGAAAGAATCTGCACAGTATCTGAGCTTCGGCCAGGGTGATGTAATTAAGATCTTCCGTTCCGAATATGCAGAATCTGAATCAAATGTACTGTATGAAAAGGGTGAATTCCTGGGTGTAGGTAATGCTGTTGAAAACAATAAGATCAATCCGGCTATTTATGTAGACCCGATTGACGGAAGCAAGGATCATCCAGAATATCTGTTAGCTGTAAATGCTATCCATAAAGATACTACTTATACATGTAATGAACCTTCTCATGCAGGTTTGATCCATAGTGAAGATACTACATGGGGACGCTTCCTGGTTAACTTAGCTGATTCTGCTATCGTAACAGATGGTAAA
Source organism: Parabacteroides sp. HGS0025 (assembly GCF_000969845.1). Classification (NCBI taxonomy): domain Bacteria; kingdom Pseudomonadati; phylum Bacteroidota; class Bacteroidia; order Bacteroidales; family Tannerellaceae; genus Parabacteroides; species Parabacteroides sp. HGS0025. The sequence continues at coordinate 390,774 of NZ_KQ033903.1, read as the reverse complement.
GATAATATCCATGTGAATAAGTATACTTATATCGATGGTAGTACTCCTTACGTAAAACTTGGTTTTGTACAGGGAGTTTGTTCAAATGATACATTGTTCCATGTTGATACTGTTGCTGCAGGTGTTGCATCTGAATACAAGATTACAGAAGCTCCTCAGTTGTTCAAGTTCGCCTTCCGCGTAGTTGATCCTGCTGAAAATATCAAAGAATCTACATTTGTTCTTGAAACAGGATATAAATATCCGAGTGATCTGGACAATGATGTACTTGTAGGTTATTTACGTTATATCAACGGTAATATCGTTGTTACTCGTGATATCAGACAAGCTGAAGTATTCAAACTGAAAGAAGACAGCCGTACTCCGACTGCTAACGACGTAGTTACAGTTTCTGAAGTATCAGTTATCGCTGGTAACGGTTATGTTACAGTTAAAGGTGCAGCAGGTAAGACTGTTGTTATTAACAATGTTCTTGGTCAGACAATTGCAAGTACGGTTCTTTCTTCTGACAATGCAACGATCGCTGTTCCTGCAGGTATCGTTGTAGTAGCCGTAGAAGGTGAAGCAGCTGTAAAGGCAATCGTGAAATAATAGAAACTATTATAATCAATAAATTTAAATTTGACTGCGCGGTACGGGCGGTTCGTGAACCACTCCCAACCAATTACCCCGTGAGGGCGAACAAGCGGTCGTATTAATACTAAAGTAATGAAATAAAGTTCTTCTGTTCGATCTCTGTGAAGAGCAAAAACAGACAAAAACAAGCCCCGGCGGTTCATTCCGTCGGGGCTTCGTCTATTAGTACATAATTTAAAACATTCAGTAACATGAAAAAAAACAACAATCTTTCGCATCCCTATCATTGGATGCGCTGTTTGCTGAGATAACCGGGTTGCGCACGATGCGTGAACGGGACGGGCGCCTGTCCCGTAGTAATGAACATAAGTTGTCGGCCTATAAGGCCTGCCTGCGCGACCGTCTGGGAGCCAGTGTGATCTTTCCCGAAGACCGGATAACGGTATCGGCGAAAAATCATAAAGCCGTGACCTTTGCCGTAAAAGACATTGCCCTGCGGCTGCGGGAATGTTCGGAGCGTAAACGCGACGGGCAGCTCTATTACCTGATGTACGATATCTTTACCTTCGAAGCCAGCCCCGCAGCCGTGAAACGCTTCTATTATATGGGGTTGGAAGGCCGTGAAGTAGGAAAATAAGTATTCTTATCACCCTGCCTTCTCACATTAATTGACCGGTTATCGGGCGGATCCGTAACAGTTATACCTGTCCTGATGCCCCCGGAGTATCTGCGGAAACACCCGGCCGGTCTTTTTATGTGCCTTGCCATGTCGGGAAGGTTGGCTAATTTTAGGGTATACAAATCGGCTTGGTGCCTTAAATCCTTTTAGTTATGAATACACATCCTCAAGTTTCTTTCTTCCGCAAGCTCTACTTGCCAGCTTCAGAACCCCGTACCCTCGAAGAAATCATTATCCTGATCCGTATCCGCCACTGGATGCATGAGATAACCGCTTACCGTAATGCCCTGGCTGCCGGAAACGGGGAAGGAGCCCGCAAGCTCAAAACACAACTGCCCGGCTTTACTCCCTCGGGGGTATTCCGTACCGGACACCGTGCCGACCAACTGGAAACTTACAGCCATGCCGTGGGGCTCGACTTCGACCATGTGTCCGACCCGCCGGCATTGGCCCGTCTTTTCCGTGAGCAGAAGTACACCCTGGGACTGTTTATCAGTCCCGGCGGGGAAGGCCTGAAAGTATTCGTGCTCGTAGATACCGACCACGAGCTGCATCTGAATGCTTTCACTGCCGTTGCCACCTGGTACGAACAACTGTCGGGGCTATCCTGCGACCGTGTTTGCAAAGACATCAGCCGTTGCTGCTATGTGAGCGACGATCCGGATGCCTGGTATAACCCCGATGCCGAAACCTTCGTTGTCTCCACCTTGTCTCCCGTACAGCTATTTGCACAGGAATGGCTGCACCGTCACCCGATGGCGGAGGGCAACCGTAACCAGACCGTTTACCGCCTGGGCTGCGAAGCGAACCGGAAAGGCTTTTCCCGCGAAGAAGTCGCCGCTTTTTGCATCCCCCTGTTGCACGCTCCCGGCTTTACATCCGAAGAGATCGATCAGGCGTTATCCTCTGCCTATGAGGGGAATAAGGGTGAACGTTCCGTCTCCCCCGCAACGTTTAGGACACAAAAGGACAAAAAGGACACGGGCACTTTTTCGGGCGAGGAGCTGCGCCGCAACACTCCTTTTCTTCCCGGGGATATCACCGACCACCTGCCGCCGTTGCTGGGCGATGCCCTTCGCTTCTATACCGACCGCCGCGAACGCGACATGGCTTTTCTGGCGGCTTGTACCGTGTTGAGTGCCTGCCTGCCCGGTGTATGGGGCGTGTACAACCGTAAACGGGTATATCCCCACCTCTATACCGTCGAGGTTGCCCCGGCAGCCAACGGCAAGGGCTGTATCAACGATATGCGCCATCTGGCCGACCGTTATGCCTCGTTGATCGAAATAGAGACGAAGCGTAAGGAAGATGAATACCTGCAGGCGCTCGAAGAGTGGGAGCTGAAGAAAGCGGAGTCGCGCCGCACGAAGAAGGCGGTGAGCGTAGCCGATGCCCCGCGGGAGGAAAGAACCTGCTATTTCTATATCCCTACCCAGATCACCAAGGCGAAGCTGCTGGTTCACCTGTCCGAGAACGGCGATATAGGCGGGCTGATGGCCGACAGCGAGATCGATACCCTGATCAGTGCGGGGAAGCAGGATTACGGCCTGTTCGACGACCTGCTGCGCAAGGCATTCCACCATGAAATGGTGGCTTCGTCGCGTAAGACCGACCACGAAATGATACGGGTGGAACGTCCCCGCCTGGCTATTCTGCTGGCCGGTACGCCGGGGCAGTTTCTTCGCCTGGTACCCAATGTAGAGAACGGCCTGGCCAGCCGCCTGTTGCTGTACACCTGCCGGAGTGAGGCGGTATGGCAGGATGTGTCGTCGGCGGGTGAAGCGGAACAGTTCGAACTTTATCTGGGCGAACTGTCCGAACGGGTGTTGCAGGTCGCCATGTTATTGCGTAAACGCCGTTTGCAGGTCAGGCTCACCCCGCTGCAATGGCAGGAGCTGAACGTGCATTTCGAGCGGTTGCTGCGCGAAACCGACCTCTTTGGCAGTGAGCATTTCCTGAGTGTGGTAAAACGTCACGGATTGATGGCGTACCGTCTGTGCATGCTTTTTACCGCCCTCGATGCGGCTTCGCTCGATTATGGGGTAGACGAGCGTTATTGCAGTGCCGCTCATTTCCGTGCCGCCCTGTCGATCGTCGATGTCTGCCTCGAACACAGTCGCCTGCTGATGACGCAACTGGAGGAGTCTTCTCCCGTTCCCGAGCTGACCTGTCCCGATTATTTCCGGAAGATATTCGAACAGCTACCGGAGCAGTTCACCCTTTCCGACCTCTATGCATTGACCCAGGCCGCACAGATAAACGACCGTACCGTACGCCGCCATCTTTCCCGTCTGGAACCGCAGTACATCACTCGCCTGTCGGCAGGCGTTTACAGCAAAAAGACTCCGCCGGCCGCCTGAAAAAAGTGCCGGTGTCCTTTTTGTCCTTTTCTGTCCTTCTTGTTTGTTTGTCTCTGTTTTACAGTGTTTTACCCTTCAGGGTAGCGTGCAACAGGGTATAGGGAAGAGAGATACACCCTATAGGGTATCGGAGGATACCTTATAGGGTAAGGAAATGGCCGGGCATTCTCTTTTAGAACGGATATCCGATCGCCAGGTGCCAGCCCGGTGTGTAATTGGGGACATTGAAGTAACCGTTCTTGCCCGATTCGTAAGGGACATGCAAGGGGATACCCATATCCAGGCGGATCACGATAAAGGTGAGATCGTAGCGAAGTCCTACACCGGCATCCAGTGCCAGGTCTTTCAGGAAACGACCCCATTTTAACTGGCCACCGGGACGTTGTGTGTCTTCGCGTATCAGCCAGACATTTCCGGTGTCGATAAAGGCGGCACCGTGAAGGTCGCCCAGGATCGGGAAACGATATTCGATATTGGCTTCAAACTTCAAATCACCGGTCTGATCCAGATAACTGTATGTACTTTCTTCTGGTTTGAAACGACCCGGCCCGATGGAACGGATGGTAAAGGCACGAAGGCTGTTGGCTCCGCCGATATAGAACTGCTCGTTGTAAGGGGAAACACGGGCATTGCCGTAACTGTAAATGGCACCTGCCATCAGACGTCCCACCAGATGCTGGTTACGGCCGATCTTATAATTGTAACGAACCTCGGCAGTCCCTTTTACGAACTGGGCAAACTTGTTTCCGAACAACTGCTTGCCCTCTTCATTGAATTTCTTTCCGGCAATGGCATAACCAGCCGCCAGGAGATTACCGGCCTGGGTAACGGATAGCTGTAACCAGGTATGGTTCCGCTTGGTGGTAATAGGGGCATCGTCGTATGTGTAGGTGTACCCTATAGCCGGGACGAACTGGTTCTCGAGACTTAACTTCAAAGCCTTGTTCTCTTTGGTGATGCTGTCGAACTCATGTGTAGTCGACTGCAGCAGGTTATATGTCAGCTTGAAAGGGGTTACCGAGTGATGGCTGGTGGCAGTCGGCTGGAAGTCGTACGAAGCACTTCCCCCGAACGCCAGCATCTTGAAGAAGCGTGCCCGGTTGAGCTGGTCGACGTAAAGGCGGAAAGAAGTGCTCGACGGGTACTGTAAATCCCCCCGCATCAGGCTGGGGAAGATAACTTGCGGGAAAGTCAACGTCCCGCTCAATCCCATTTCCCAACTGTTAATGGCCGACTTGGAGCCGTCCACCCGCTTACCGGTCTGCCATTCGTACGATCCGCGCAGGCGTACCCCGAAAGTTTCCCCACCGCCAAACACGTTCCGCTTCGTTACACTGAAGATCGCACCGGGGCCTACCTGGTCGTTACTCTTGGAAGTCACGTTCACTTCCAGCTCGCCATCGAGGGGTAGGTCGTATACCGTGTTGATCTTCAAGTCCAGCGTATCTTGCCGGCGTGTCGTATCACGGGGAGTATATTGCATTTCTGAATAGCGGAAAACCCCCAGGCGCGAATAGCTGGTCTGTGTCTGTTCCTGTTTCTTCTGCGAATAAAGCTCGCCCGTACGGAATTTCAGACGGTTGTATAAGACGGAAGGGCGCATACGGAGCTTCCCTTCGTAATAGATCGTCAGGTCTTTGTATTTCACCGAGTCGGTGGGCGGTTCATTATTGTAACCGTTCAGCGTGACGGAGATATCACCGATCTTCCACGGACGCAGGGCAGCACGCGACAGACCCGGTTTGGTCGTGATACGCAGGGCTACCTTTCCGGGGTTCATGATGGTATCGGCCTGGTAAGTGATGAACTCGGGACGGAAATAGTAGAAACCGTTGTTACGCAATAAAGAGGAGATACGCTGCCGCTCGGCTTCAAGGTTCGTGACGTTGAAGTTCTCGCCTTTATGCAGCAGGCGGTCGCCCACCGTGTTTTGTATCAGGGTGTCCATCTTATGACGCATCCGGACATAACGGATACTGTCGTACGTCCAGGCGTTGTTCATTTCTACCTGGTAGGATATCTTGGCTTTCTTCGGATTTTTCGGGTCAGGATCTACCTGGAAGCCCGTATTCCCGTTGAAGTAACCGTATTCTTTCAGCAGGTTCTGCGCCACTTTGACACGTACTTCCGGGTTGACGGTCGAGATAAACACCGGTTTGGCAGCCAGCTTCTCGAATATCCATTTCCCCAGTTTCCCTTTCTTGTTGACAAACGCATTGTACACCCACAGGCCGAAAGGGAGCGGCACACGGATCGACGAGCTCCCCAGCAGGGCATTATTGGGGGGATAATCCAGGGCGGCTTCCACTTCCGCCAGGGCATCTTCCCCCGCATTCGTTTTATCTTCGTGGGTGACTTCTATCTTCTTGATACCGGTATACAGCACTTCACCTTCGGGAAGGTTCTTGGTAGTGGAGCAGGAAGCCAGGAATAGCAAAAGGCATAACGAAACAATCGGCATGAAGGTCTTGCTGCACTTCAGAAGCCCCAGCGGGACAGCGCGGACGTTTTGCAGCTCTGCAAGAGCCTCAGCGGATCGGCGCGGACGTTTTGCAGCTCTGCAAGAGCCCCAGCGGATCGGCGCGGACGTTTTGCAGCACGTCAAAGGCTTCCGCGAACCGGCGCGGACACCTTGCAGTATGTTTTTGTCCTGACATCTTTTGTCAGCACTCTCTGTCATTGTATTTGTCATCTTTCCTGTCATCATTCTTCTTCATTTACCGGTTTGGGTTTATTCTTCTTGAAATTGAACAGTTCGCGCAGGTGCAGCATCTTGCGGCGAAGCACGATACCGACGCCCGTCTCCGTGATCTCGCCTTCCAGCAGGCTCTCGTAGTTCTTATTGTGGAAAAGCTTCACGTAGCGCGTGCCGCTGGCATCCAGGCGGTACTCTACCGACACATTGTCGATGAAAGCCTGTGTCTGGTTGCTGCTGCTGGCATTTTCGCCGGTCGAGATACGGCCGCCCAGCACGATACGGATACGGTCGTTGTAGAAACGTTTGGCAAAGCTGAAGTTATAGTCGGTACGCCCACCGCCGTCGCCGCTGCCGTTTTCATCGTAGCTTTCCATACCGAAGGAGATATCCACCGTCTTCAGTGCACTTCCGGCAATGTTGCTGATCTCGCTGTTGAGGAAGCTGTTCAGGGCCGCCCCCATATTCATATTGCTTTTGCCGCTGCTGCTGCCCGACAGGTACATTCCGGTGATGATCATCCCGACAGCCAGTTTGGTGCGTTCGTCTTCTCCCAGCGTGTTCAGTTGCGTCTGCATCGCCTGGTCTTCCGGGGCAGTCAGGACAAACTGGAGTGACAGATTTTCCAACTGTTGTTTGAGCGCGATACCTACGTCGAAGCTGACCATGCGCGGGTTCTGTCCGTCGGGTGTGGCATTGGTACGGAGACGTTCGGTTGCCGTCAGGTTCAGGTACGGATCCATCGGGTTACCGCTCCATTGTACGTAACTGCCGTCTTGTATATTGAACTCTTTCAGTGGGATGATAGGCAAGGCGTATTTTACGATCCCCCCCGACAAGGTGTAGCGTCCGTTCAGGATCATTTCGCCCTGCGGCGTGTATTGGAAAGAGAGGTCGCCGCCCCCTTCGAGTTCCACTTTGCTGGAACGGTCGGGAGTGATGTCGGCATTCAGCCGTACGGATTGGTCGATACGGATCGTCAACAACATATCCATACCACCCAACGGCAGCGGTGCTTCTTGCCGGCGACGGTTCACCAGCGTATCTTCGAAAGAGGTGAACGTAACCAGGTCTGACAAACGATCCTGTACCGTCAGCGGAGAGTCCTGCATGACATACGTCACATTCGTTCCACCCAGCAATTGCAGGCTGCCGCGCATGATAAGCGCATCGAGCGGGCCTTTGACGGTAGATGCCAGATTGACGAGCAGCTTGCCGTACACCAGGCTTTCCTTATTCCGTTTCACATCCAGCAGTTGCATGTTATCCGCTTTCAATTTCAGGTCGGCCATCATCCGAGAAGGATTATGGAAGTCGATCGTCCCGTCTATCACGAAGGGATTCTTTCCGGCGGCATGGATATGGTATTCGTCGAATACGACCTGGTTGTCTTTTACCACGATCTTTTTATCGTCTACCCGGAAACTGGTTCCTACGGCTGTGACGAACATCGAGGTCGAGTCCATTTCGATATATCCGTTTACTTTCGGTTCTTTGCTGCTGCCTTTGATGGTCATATTCCCTTCCAGCACCCCACTCAGGCTCGCCATATTATCGGGGATGAAGGGGTTAACCATTTCGAGCGGCAGATGTGTCACGTCGAGCGTTCCGTCCAGATGATCGGTCTTTCCCATCTTATAAAGAGCGGTCGCCGACAATACTTCTATCTGGTCGCGCAGGAAGTGTAAGTCCACCTGGTGGGTATTATCGGCCAGCGGCAGGTAAACGGTACTGAACATCAGTTCGCCTACCCGTCCCCCTTCATAGATCAGGTTGTCGATATTGGCATCGGCCACCACCATGAACGAACTGTCGGACGGGGCATATTGCAGGTCGGCACTCAGGACACCCTTCATGGAAGGTAGGTCGGCGAACCCTTTTGTCACCATATCCAGGTTGATCTGGCTGAGTTCGAGGTGCAGCTCTTCCATCTTTTCCCCGGCAGGAAGCGAGTGTATCCACAGGGATGCATTCTCATCTCCCGACAGGCGGACGTTGGCTGCGATATCTTTCTCATTCTTATAAAGGATATAATTGTCCGGGTTCAGCTTGAACGGCCGGAAAGCCAGGATCGGGTTGTCGGGGAACAGATGCAGGTTGATGCCCTCTTGTACCTTATTCGCGCGTAAGCCGAGTTGGATGCCGGTGTCTCCCATCCCGTCGGTGTACAGGAGTTCGGCATCGGCGAACGTGCTTCTGATCTTTCCCTTCACACCAGCCGTGAAAGGTGCCTGCTGGCGGAATTTGGTCTTGATGACATCGGCGTTATACAACAACCCGAGCGAGTCCTGCCGGATAGCGAAACTGATCGTGTCGAGCCGGGTCGTGTCCTGCATCAGGTTGTAGATGCCTGCATCCATCCGGAAACCTTCTTCCGGTGAAGAAAATGCTTCCAGGCTCAGGTTATTGAAAGAAATATTGGCCTGCTGTAAGATATTATAGATCGGATTGTCCTTACCGGCCGAGATAGCCAGATGCATATCCGGAAGCAACGGACGGAAAGCCGGGATGTTGATCATCGAGTCCTTTTCCAGTTGCCGGTTAAGGCCTTCCGATATCTTGTTGAATTTGTCGGTCATGGTCTCCAGGTCGGCATTCCCGGTCAGCGTAATACCCAGGTCGCCGGCATGGAAGGAGACGCGGGTGGTGTCTGTCGTGCTCTCGGCGTGCAGGGTCAGGGTTTTGGGTTTATAGGTGCCGGTAGTTGTGGTCAGCTCCCAGTTACCCAGCGTGACATCGACCAGGTTGTTTTTTCCCCTGTCGGTTTCCGCCTCGGCGAAGAGCTGGAAAGAAGTGGCTAGCGAGTCTTTCATCAGGTGCATGCCGTAGAGGTCGAAGTTTTCGACATCGGCGATCAGCATCGCTTTGATCTCTTTTTTCAGCAGGGTGGCATTCAGCGTCATGTCCATTTTGGCCAACGGGTACTTGCTCAGCAGGTCGAACTTGGCGAAATTCTTTTCGAGCGAACCAGCCAGGCTGACATCCGATACACTGTAATTGCCATAGTGGATATCGGTGATCTTACCGTCCAGTTTGGCCCAGGTTGAAGCAGAGAAAGGATCGAAACCTTTTCCTTCCGCCCGGATAGAGGCTGTCAGCCCGTAGAGGGAATCGAGCGGCATAAAATGCAGGGGTTCCAGGCTGTCTACTTTCAGGTCGGCTTCATACGACTCTTTGGCCGGGTTGAAACGTCCGGTCAGCAATACTTTTCCTTTGTCTTCCCTTAGCTGGAGGTCGGCCTGGTATTCGTTGTTCTTCAGGGCGGCTTCCCCGGTCAGGGTGATGCCGGAAGGGATGTTGAAACGTTTCCGTTCTGACTCCGGCAACATGGCCAGCACAAAGTCGAGGTTGCCTGTTTTCGCTTTCAGATCCAGTTTACCGGAACGGCGCACACTGTCGGTCAGCGACTTCATCGTCCCGCTTACGTCCATACGGAAAGCACCCGGCAATTCTCCTTTCAGTTGGCGGAGAAGCAGGGATGATAGGTTACCTTCCACTCCGGCAGTCAATGAGATGGGCTGTTGCGGATAGGCTTTCTGAAAATCTTTCGGGAGTGCCCCGGCCGCTATCATCACATCCTCTTTCCCTACGGAAGCGGTAAGCAACACCCGCATGTTCCCTTCCGGGCTTTCGGCAAATGAATTCCAGGGAACCGTAGCCAGCAGGCGCATCTCGGATGAAGGAGTTTTCAACAGGAGCTGCGGTACGTTGATTGTCGTGCTGTCGCTATGAAGGCTCCCGGTGAGGGAGGAGATTGTCAGTCCCGAACGGTCTTCGGCGGAGAGCTCGCGTATCCGTGCTTTTATGTCCCTTCCCCCGTAGAAAAGGGAGTCGAGTGAGATCGTTACATTACTCAGGGATATATGCGAAGGGTCGAAACCGTCTGTCGCAGCCTGGTTGTTGCCGTCGTACCCAAAGGTCGAACCGGTCAGCGTGAACAGGTCGGCTCCGTAGCGGGAAGTACCCAGGTCGACTACGCCGTCTTTCAGGCTGGCTTTATTTATGTAGGTTGTCAGGCGCAACGAGTCGGCAGGCATCTGCATGGCGAATGCTACCCGGTCGAGGTTTATCTTTTCGAGCTTCAGTATCCAGTTTACGGGTGTCGAGGTGGTGTCGGCTTGGGTGGTCGTGTCGTTCAGCAGCAGGGTGATCGCCGTATCCGACAGGTCGATCGTATTGAGGGTGACCTTTTCTTTTGCCAGGTTGATGCGGTCGGCCTTGGCATATAAACGTCCCAATACTCCTTTGATCTCCATCCCTTCGATAAAGGTTCCGGTATTCACCTTCACCCCTTCGAGGTTGATGGCATCTACCAAAACTTCTTGCTTTAATAAAGGGAGGGCTTGTACGTTTACAGTCAGGCTTTTCAATGTCAACAGCGTATCGGCAGGCGAAGCCAGCACCTCTACGCCCCGAACCGTCAGGTTAAGCGGGAAAGAGAGCCGTATCCGTTCTATTCCGATCTGCATCCCGGTAGCTTTACCGGCATAATAAGCCGCTTTTTTCACGGCAAAATTCTGTACAGGCGGTATATATAATAGCACAGAGACCAACAATACCAATACCACAGGTATCAGACAGACGATCCCTATTCGTTTAATCCAAATCCTCATCTGTTTTTTATAGTGTATTCTTTTTATAATGATAACGGCTAAATACCTAGTTTTGTTTGAAAATTCATTAACAAAAATAAGAAAGATTTTCCATATACCCTTGCAATCCATAAAATTGCGTACGTTTGTCACGCTAAAAAGAAAGAATTGCAGCATGTTGAACTTAGAGAATCTTTGTACCGAGGTACAGCATATAGCCCGTAAAGCAGGGGCTTTCCTGAAAGAGGAACGACGTAAATTCGACCGGGGACGGGTGGAGGAAAAAAGTGCCCATAACTATGTGTCGTATGTCGATAAGGAGTCGGAGAAATGGCTGATCGCCCAGCTCTCCGCTTTACTTCCCGAAGCCGGTTTCATAGCAGAAGAAGGCAGCGGCAGCCTGACCGACGAGAATTATTGTTGGCTGGTCGATCCGCTCGATGGTACTTCCAATTATATTCACGACATAGCACCCTATTGCGTAAGTATTGCCCTGCGTAATAAAGAAGAGCTGTTGCTCGGTGTCGTGTATGAAGTATGCCGGGATGAATGTTATTACGCCTGGAAAGGCAGTAAGGCGTATCTGGACGGGAAGGAGATCCATGTATCGGATGTGTCCGATCTCGACAAAGCCTTTATCGACTTGGGATTTCCTTATAACTCGGATGCTTACCGTCCGGTAGCTCTCCACCTGGTCGACCGCCTGTATGGTTTTGCCGGAGGAACCCGCCTGATGGGAGCGGCGGCGGCAGAGATATGCTATATCGCGGCAGGAAGGTTCGAAGCCCGTATCGAAGCCTGGATCGGCCCGTGGGATGTGGCGGCCGGTGCTATGATCCTGATGCAGGCCGGAGGAAAAGTGACTGATTTCAGCGGCGGCGGCAACTGGCAGTCGGGCGACGAAGTGCTCGCCACGAACGGCGCCATGCATGAAACGCTGTTGCGTTTGATAAAAGAATAAAGCCGGCCGCCTGGCGGATATATCTATTTGAAATTTATGTTCGCCTTGCGGGCTTGCGAATGCTGGAACTGTCGCCTGATCGTGTAGGCTTCACCGTCTTTGATGAATTTCGCACCGGTTTGCTTGAACCAGAAAGCGACATTGCTTTCCACGGATACGTCATGCAGATCCATCACCCAGTCGAAATCACACGGGCGGGCCTCATAGCCCGACTCGCCACCTACAACCACCTGCTCCACCCATTCCCCGATATGGTAAGGGCGCAGGTCTATTTTTCCCAGCAACGGTTCGCAGATGAGTATCTTATGCCTGATCGGGGCCGCTTTGTAGATCGGCAGGCGGTAGTCGGCGCATTCCTGGTTCTCGATCGTGCAGCAAATGGTGACGTTTTCATAGCCTTCGCCCCAGTCGTCGGGGATACAGGCGGCGAAGCGGTCGATCCGCTTGGTGATCATCATAAACGAGAGGTCGCTCCGTTCGCGCATCATCTTCCACGCTTCCGGCCGCCATCCGTCGGCATCTTCTACAAAGAAGTCGGAGGTGAAGCAGGTATATACGAGCGTCCCGGAAGGGATTTTGTATTCCCCGTTGCGCTTCTTCTGGATGGGGAGATCGAAACTTTTCGTCTGCGTCACCACCGAACTGTCCACATCCCTTTTGGCGTCGCCACGATAAACGTAGCAATGCTTGCATCCCTGGCTCAGCTTATGGCAACCATGCCATAAGTTCCACATCTTCGACTTTTTTATAATAGCGTTCGTCGGCATCTGAAAAATCAATATTTACCCGCAAAGATAACACAATCTTTAATGATTGCAAACCTTTGTAATATCGACCGTAAAGCCGTCGTCCATAGGCATGAATTTCCCTTTCTCCTTCAGGAAAACGATCAGGTCGTCGACACTCATATATTCTGCCGAGCAGGCGTAAAAACGTTGTGCTTCACCGAACCGTTCGATAATTGCAGCCCTCAAAGAGGCTTCCGTGTAACTGTTTCCTTCCATCATGTGAAGGACTTCATGTGCATGTAACTGTTCCATAGTCTGATGATATAATTATTTCAAACAAAGATACAAGGTCTGTTACTCTTAAATTGTAACATTTGTGACACTTATCTTTTTTAAACAATACACCCGGCAAAACGTTTATAACTATATATACTATAAATAATTTATGATAAAGTTATGAGAGAGATGAATAAATGGGGAATAGCGTTGCTGGCAATCGCTGCAACCGCCCGGTTCAGCCCGTCGGAAGCCTGTACAAGAGTTGTCTACCAGGGAAAAGGTAATACGGTGCTGACCGGCCGGACGATGGACTGGAAAGAAGATACCCGCAGTAACCTCTGGATATTTCCACGGGGCATGCAGCGCAACGGTGAAATAGGCAAGAATCCGCTGGAATGGACTTCGAAATACGGAAGCGTAATAACATCCGCTTACGATATTTGCAGTACGGACGGAATGAATGAAAAAGGGCTGGTAGCCAACCTCCTCTGGCTGGCAGAGTCGGAATACCCGCAGTGGGACGGTAAGAAGCCGGGACTTTCCATTGCGGCCTGGGTTCAGTATATGCTGGATAATTTTGCTACGGTGGATGAGGCGGTGGCCTTTACCGAAAAAGGCACGTTCGAAGTGGTATCCGACATGATGCCCGACGGTACGCGCCTGGCAACATTGCACCTGTCTATCTCCGACGCGGATGGCGACAATGCTATCTTCGAATATGTGAACGGTAAATTGAATATCCATCATAGCAAGTCGTACCAGGTGATGACCAACTCGCCGGTATTTGATCAGCAACTGGCGTTAGACGATTACTGGAAGAACATCGGCGGAACCACTTTCCTTCCCGGAACCAACCGGGCTGCCGACCGTTTCGTAAGGGCTTCCTTCTATATCAATGCCATCCCGAAGGTAGACGATACGCGGGTAGCGGTGGCCAGTGTTTTCAGTGTGATCCGCAACACTTCCGTCCCGCTGGGCATTACGACACCCGACCAGCCGAATATCTCGTCGACAAGATGGAGAACGCTTTCCGACCAGAAGAACAAGGTTTATTATTATGAGTCGACCATTTATCCCAATGTGTTCTGGGTGGATTTCAAAGAGGTGGATTTCTCGGCGGGTGCGCCTGTCAGGATGCTGGATCTGGTAAGTGGTAAAACATATGCAGGCAATACAGCCGGGCAGTTTGTATCGACCAAACCATTTAAGTTTCTGGGAGTCCATTAAAGGCTCCCTTTTTTCATGCGAGGTCTTCGCTCAGCTTCACCCGTAAGTCATTTTGATAGTTGTCCATAAACTTCTCGATGTCGAAGAACAGGTAAGAGAGGACTTTCAGGAAAGGGTTCTTCATCCGGATAGTTTCCGTAGAAGTAAAATGGGTTCCGCCTGTGCTTGTTTCCTGCAGTTCGCCTTTCCAGTGTCCGGTAAAGCCGTTTCCTTTGATGATATCGAATTCGTAAAGTGAGAAAGGTTCTTTGCGGGCGGTTTTGAAACGGATAACAGAACCGTTCTTGGCTATTTCATCCCACACTTCTATACCGTCCAGGCTTTCAATGATAATGATTTCTTTCAGGTCGCTGCGGTAGCCGTAGTCGGTGTTGTTGATAAGTACATTATATACTTTTTCGGGTGATGCGTTGTAGAAGCATTGCCGGGAGCCGATCCTCTTGCCGGGTAGCAGAAGGCCGGTTATAAGTACTAATGTAATAATTCCCACCACAACAATAAGAAAGTAAATCAACATAGCCATCTTTTTATATTTTATTCGTCGCATAAAGTAATGTATACAAATGGTGTCTCTTTTAGGTTCACCGCTTCGTTTTCAAGCGGTCGCTAAATAATGTCTAAATATCTGTATATCTGATTGTTTGCAAAAGTAGCTAATTTAAATCAATATAGAAAAATTCTTCTGTTTATTTGGTGTGACGGTGGGAAGGAATGACAAAGAAAAGGCTGCATTTGCACCGAAGAATTATTGTGTCTGAAAAGGAAATAACAAACGAAGGGTCTATAAACAATTAAAGCCTGTCTCACGACAAGCCCTAACCAACTTTGTTAACCTTAAATCTAATACTATTATGAAAAAACCACAGTACAAAGATACGGTTGCAAAGAGGTTTTGTCAAGCTTTTTCAGGCCAATATTTGTTAAGTTTGAAGGGCTGCATCGTCAAAAAGTGTTAGTGAAGATAAAACTTTATACAATACAGGCAAAAACTGCTAATTTTAACACTTTCGAGAGCCTTTTCTGTGGTGAAAAAGCCTGCTTCTCCGGCTATAATACTAACTCCGAAAATAACTTCTCGAATGTCGTATCCAGATCATCCGAGAAGCCCGGATGCGGGCGGGATGTCTGTATGGAAGAACTGCGTACAGCCGTCAGCCAGCGGAATCGTTCGGGAATGTCCATCGCCGCGATAGGGCCGGCTCCTTTGGCACCGGAGCAGATGTGGTCGAATACTTTCAGGCTGGCATACAACGAATCCATATCCAGCTCGGAAGAGAACAGCCGGATTTTTCTTTCGTCTACCCGGTAACGCGCTTTTATATATTTAGCCCGTTTGGAGAACAGGATAATGCCTACGTTGATAAACTCCTCACGTTCCACCCGGGGAACAAAGCGGATAACGGCATATTCATATAAGTGCTTTCCTTGCATCTTGCGCTTCTTTTATAAATGTTTCGGAATGGGCGATCCTCTCGGTTAAGAATTCCATGTATATCTCCTTTATCTCCTGCGGCGTGCCGGGGCTGTCGCTCCACTGCAACCAGTCTTCCGGGATCAGTTCGACGATCTCACGAATCTTTTCCGGAGATAGCAGGCGTTTGAATTCGACGTCTACCTCCGGTAGCAGGGAAGCTTCGGGAAGTAAAGCGTGATCCTTGATCTGGATGAACGGGCTTAAAGCATGCTTACGCCAGTTCGACCATGAGTAATGGAAAAAGAGTGAGGCACCGTGGTCGATCAGCCATAATTCTTTGTGCCACATCAGCATATTGGTGTTGCGTACGGTGCGGTCTACGTTGGTCAGCAGGGCGTCGAGCCAGACGATCTGCGAAGCCAGCCTGTCTCCGGCTTTATTCACAACCGGGTCATAGGTCAGTGCGCCCGACAGGAAATGCAGTCCGAGGTTCAGTCCGCGGCTGGCCTGCAGCAGGTCTTGTATCTCTTCGTCGCCCTCGGTACGGCCGAAAGCCTCGTCGAGGTTCAGAAAGACCAGTTCGGGCACACGGAAACCCAACGTGCGTGCTATTTCACCACCCACCAGTTCGGCAATCAGTGCTTTCGTGCCGTGTCCGGCTCCCCTGAATTTAACTACATACTTATATCCGTCGTCGGCTTCCGCCAGCGCCGGCAACGAACCGCCTTCGCGTAAAGGCATAATATATCTGACTACATTCGCTGTTCGCAATTCCATATTCAAATGCTTTTGACAAAGATAAAGATAGTTCCCGTTCACACAAAAAGAAACAACTAACATCTCTTAAACAAAATAAACGGGCGCTTGTTCTAATTCCATAGGGTTATCGGATTATACAGGCTATAAAATCGTTGGCGTATGTCGCATTCTTCACATCATTTACTGAGAAGCCGGGAGGAAGAGCGGGCTTCTGTTTCTTATTCGGAACTGTTGTTCGACCTGATTTATGTCTTTGCGGTCACGCAGTTATCGCATTACCTGCTTCATCATCTGGACTGGCTGGGTTATCTGCAGGAGATCATCCTGTGGTTTGCCGTCTGGCTGGCCTGGCAGCATACAACCTGGGTAACGAACTGGTTCAATCCCGAAACACGTTCTATCCGGTTGCTCCTGTTTGTCCTTATGCTGGTCGGCCTGGTGATGGCTTCTTCCATTCCCGAAGCGTATACAAGCCGGGGATTGGTTTTTGCCGCGTGTTACGTGGCTATCCAGCTGGGGCGGACGCTTGTGATTGTTTTCCTGTTGGATAAGAAGCATCATCTATCCCCCAACTTCAAACGTATATTGGGATGGTTTTGTATCTCCGCCATATTCTGGATTGCGGGAGCGTTCAGCGAGGGATATATGCGTATCCTGTTGTGGCTGGTGGCCGTCTTGTGCGATTACACTTCGCCGATGTTCGGCTTTTATTTGCCGGGGCTCGGACGATCCGTTTCTAGTAAGGAATGGACAATTGAAGGGCAACATCTGGCAGAGAGAAGCCAGCTGTTCGTTATCATCGCTTTTGGTGAAACGATCATGATGACGGGCGCTTCACTCAGCGATTTCGAGGTGTGGGACGCGACGATTATCTATGCGGCAATAATCTCTTTCACCAACAGCCTGGCGATGTGGTGGATTTATTTTGATGTCAGCAGCGAGGCGGGAAGCCGGAAGATCAAAAAGATATCGAACCCCGGCCTGCTCGGACTGAAATATCATTCGATCCATGTCGTGCTGGTAGGGGCACTGATCATTTGTGCGGTAGGGGATGAGTTGGTTGTAAACCATCCGTTGGGTGAAATGACGACGGGCGGTATCTTCGCTATGGTGGGCGGCCCAATCATTTATCTGATGAGTAACAGTGTGTATAAATGGATCACCTGCCGGATGATTGCCTGGTCGCATGTGATCGCCGTTATCGTGCTTGCGTTTATCATTCCGTTTGCTCGCTTCTTTAATCCGCTTCAGTTGAATGCGATAACTGCGCTGGTATTTATTGCTGTTGTTGTTTACGAAACAGTTCAGGCAAGGAGTGTGCCGGAAAGTTGACACACCCCGTTCTCTGTTAAACCAGTTTATAGATATTTCCCGGCAAAGTCCGGATCCGTCCGTTCATCTCCAGCTCGAACAGAAGGGGGAATAGTTCGCGGACAGGCTGATCGAGCGACTTTGCCAGCTGGTCGATGTGCATTTCGCCTTTTTCCTGGAGAAGTGTCGTGATAGCTCCTGTTCGGCTGTCCTCTTCTCCGAAGAACAGTTCGGACTGGACAGGGGCAGGCGCGGCTTTCTTCTCTACATCCCAGCAAAGCGCGGAGATCAGATCGGCGGCAGAAGTGATCAGGCCGGCCTTGTTCTGCCGGATCAGGGCATTACATCCTTTGGAGTGAATATCGTTTACCCGTCCCGGAAAAGCATATACATCCCGTCCGTAAGAGAACGCTATATCAGCTGTGATCAGCGAACCGCCTTTCTCGGCCGACTCGACTACAAGCGTAGCATCAGCCAGTCCGGCAACGATCCGGTTGCGCTTGACGAAGTTCGGTTTATCAGGTTCCGTGCCGCTGGGGAAGTCGGACAACAATCCGCCCTGTTGCAGCATTTCTACGGCAGTGGAGCGATGAGCCGGGGGATAAATCCGGTCGAGACCATGCGCCAGTACGCCGATAGTAGGCAATCCGGCTTTGAGTGCGCTACGGTGGGCACAGACATCGATGCCGTAAGCCAGTCCGCTTACAACCAGCAGATCAGGGAAGGAAGCCGACAATGTTTGTATCAGTTCCTCTGTCACCGCCCTGCCATATTCCGTTGCGTGGCGTGTTCCTACAATACTGATGATGCGGGACGCATTCAGGTCTGCCGTCCCTTTATAATAGAAGAGTATCGGAGCATCCGTACATTCCCTGAGTCGTTTGGGATAGGTTTCCTCTGTCAGGTAATAACAGGTGATATGGTTCTTTTCAACGAAGGCTAACTCTTTCTCAGCCTGCAGAAGGACTTCCGGGCGTTTGATCTCGGCGGCCGTCAGGCTTCCGATACCCGGAATCTTCTCCAAGTCCTGTCTTTTTTCCGTAAAGACGGCTTCCGCGTCACCCAGCGACTGCAAAAGCTGACGGGCCAGGATATCTCCGACACCGTTTATCATAGTTAGGCCAATTTGGTAAATCCGTTTGTCTGTCATATTATATCATAACTTGTTCTTTATCCTTTCCAGCATTGCATCGAAGTATTCACCCCGGGTCAGTTTCCCGTCCTGCACGACGACCGATTCCACTTTCCCTTTGGTTGCCAGCGCACCGTCGGAAGCTCTGTAGATATCCTGTTCAAAGACCAGTTTCACGCCTTTCTTATAGACATTCAGGCAGGAGATATAGCTGTCGCCGCTTTTCAGGGAAGTCTTGAAGTCGATGTCTACATGAGATACAAACCCGTCGACGCCTTTATCGTGCATCGCACCGAAGTTCTCCCCCAGCGATTCAAGGAACTCATGACGGGTATGTTCCATATAATGCTGATAGTTAGCGTTGTTCACGACTCCCTGCAGGTCGCATTCGTAGTCGCGTACCTTGTCTGTCAGTTTAAAGATATACTCTTTCATTTATTTCAGTTCTTTGTTGTTATTATTTTCGGATACCATTTTGTAGAGGCGGTCGGAAGGGCGTACCTTCTCGGTCACTTTAAAGGAGAAACGTTCGCCTTTGACTGTTTCTTCCACCGGTTTCAGGTCTACGCGTATCTCGTCGATCGTCTGCATAACGGCACCTGTTGTCGGGCCGGTGATCAGGATCTCGTCGCCCACCTTCAAGGTACCCGACTCCATTTCGAACTCCGCAACACCGATGCCACTGAAATATTTAATGCCCTTTGCCACATACACCTTCTTCTTGGTCGAGCCGGAACCGTATTTGCTGCTCCATTCGCCCAGACGCTGTCCCAGGTAATAACCATCCCAGAAACCCCGGTTGAAGACGCTTTTCAGACGTTCGTCCCATACGGCGATCTTCTCTTCATCGTACGTGCCATTGCAATAGGCTTTGACTGCTTCTTTATAACATTCGGTGACGATGCGTACATACTCGGGGCCGCGGGCACGGCCTTCGATCTTAAATACGCGGACACCGGCATCCATCATCTTGTTCATGAAATGGATCGTCTTCAGGTCTTTAGGAGACATGATGTACTGGTTTTCGATATCCAGTTCGATATTGCTGTCCTTGTCTTTCACCGTATAGCCACGGCGGCAGATCTGCATGCAAGCACCCCGGTTGGCCGACGCATTCATCTCATGCAGGCTCAGATAGCATTTACCGGAGACGGCCATGCACAAAGCCCCGTGGGCAAACATCTCGATACGGATCAGTTCGCCACGTGGCCCAACAATCTGCTGTTCGACAATCTGCTGATAGATTTCGGAAACCTGCTTGAGGTTCAGTTCGCGTGCCAGCACAACGACATCGGCAAACTGGGCGTAAAACTTCAGCGCTTCTACATTCGATATATTCAGCTGCGTAGAGAGGTGCACTTCCTGTCCGATACGGTTTGCATAGCTCATGGCGGCCACATCGGCTGCGATGATAGCGGATACTTCGGCGTCTTTTGCTGCATCGATGATCTCGCGCATCAACGCCAAGTCTTCCCCGTAGATAACGGTGTTGACGGTCAGATAGCTTTTGATCCCATGTTCTTTGCAGATGGAAACGATCTTACGCAGGTCGTCAGTCGTGAAATTATTGGAAGAGCGCGAACGCATATTCAGTCCTTCAATGCCGAAATAGATGGAGTCGGCACCACCCTGTATAGCTGCCATCAGCGATTCGTATGAACCGACCGGAGCCATTATTTCAAATTCTTTTTCGTTCAAAGCTGTTTGGTTTTAAATTAGAAACCACAAAGATAGGGGTTTCTTCCTATATTTCCTGAATAAACACCGTTAACTTTTAGTACCTTATCTCAACAGACTTGCACACCTTCCCACCACAGTGGGTATTTATCCCCATTGCAGTGGGGAGTATTCCCCATAATATAGGGGATTATTCCCCACATAAATAAAAAAAGTGGGGAATTTTAACTAAGAAAACATTCCGCGCCGGAAGTAACCATATCATGTTCTGAGTTTTAATAAAGAAATGCTCAAATGTAACTACAAATTCCAGTAGAGATTCGGCCTGATTCTTTCATGTTTCTAACCGGAAAAGCAGTACTTTTGTAGACTATAATAAGAAGGTATGAAGATAGGCTCAATAGATTTAGGTGAACGCCCGGTGTTTCTGGCACCGATGGAAGATGTGACAGATATCTCTTTCCGTTTGATGTGCAAACGTTTTGGTGCAGATATGGTTTATACGGAATTTGTATCGAGCGACGCACTGATCCGTAGCGTGAACAAGACACAGGAAAAACTGACGGTTGCCGAAGACGAACGTCCGGTAGCCATACAGATATATGGTAAGGAAGTGGACGCGATGGTGGAAGCTGCCCGAATTTGTGAAGCTGCCCGCCCTGATATTCTCGATATCAATTTCGGTTGTCCGGTAAAGAAGGTGGCAGGTAAAGGAGCCGGGGCAGGTATGCTGCGGAATATCCCTCTAATGCTGGAGATCACAAGAGAGGTAGTAAAGGCGGTCAATATTCCGGTGACAGTGAAAACGCGTCTGGGATGGGATGCCGATAATAAAATAATCGTCGACCTGGCCGAGCAGTTGCAGGATTGCGGGATTGCCGCCCTCTCTATACATGGCCGTACACGGGCACAGATGTACACCGGCGATGCGGACTGGACGCTGATCGGTGAAGTGAAGAATAATCCCCGTATGCATATTCCTATTATCGGTAATGGCGATGTGACATCTGCTGAAACCTGCAAGGAACGTTTCGACCAGTATGGTGTCGATGGGGTAATGATCGGTCGCGGAAGTATCGGCCGTCCCTGGATATTCCGTGAGGTGAAACATTTCCTGACGAACGGTACACCGCTGCCCGACGAAAGATTTACCTGGTATCTGGATATCCTGAAACAGCAGGTCAACCAGAGTGTGGAACGTTTGGACGAGCGGCGCGGCATTCTTCATATCCGTCGCCATCTGGCAGCGACTCCCTTGTTCAAGGGCATTGCCGATTTCAAACCGACTCGCGTTGCTATGCTCCGTGCAGAGACTGTAGCCGAACTATTTGATATTATGGATTCTATTCCGGAAAAGTTTGGAGTTATAGAATAAATCGATCAAAAAATGTAACATTTGAATCATAAAGTGACAAATTTACAATAAATTGATACAATTGTTTATTGCACATACTATAATTCCTCTTATATTTGCATCGAGTTTTTTTCATAGTATTTTAGATCTAAGGTTAACAAGTCTTTGCAAAGGAGGAATCGTGAGATTGCTTCGTTGGGAAGCAAAGAGACCGCATCCGTTATAAATACGGGTCGCGGTTTTCTTTTTTTTATTATTTTCTGAAAAAAGTGCTTCCAATATGCAACCGAAACCATATCTCCTTCGTCTTATAAAGAAAGAACTAAAAATAAATCAGATGAAAACAAAAGTACTTTTTCTTATTGCTTGCCTGCTGACCACTCTGACAGGCTTTGCCATCACTGAAAAAACAGTCGATGGAGACGGAAACGTGATTACTAAAGAAATTTCAATCAGCGATTATAATGAAATATCGACGGTTGGCGTCATGGAGTTTGTCTATGAACAGTCGGATGCGGCTCCTTATCTGAAAGTAACTATCGACGAAAACCTGTTCCCTTTGCTTAAAATAAATGTGGAAGGCAAAGAGTTGAAAGTCGGCCCGAAAAGAATAAACGAAAGTAGCCGTAACGGAAATACTTACAACCTGAATCCGACGACATTCAAGGTGGTAACGAATTCGCGCGAGATAAAGGAACTGAACGTTGTTTCTTCCGGTGATTTTATTATCGCCAGCCCGATAAATATAAGTAAGCTGGAAATCAATATGGCCGGTAGCGGAAATATCCTGCTGAAGAAGAAAGTGGAAGGAAACAAGCTGGAGGTGAACCTGGCAAGTTCTGGTAGCGTTGTTGCATCGGATATCGATCTGAGAGGTGTTGAATGCAGCCTCGCCGGTAGTGGTTTTATCCAAATAGGCGGGAAGGCCGAACAAGCAGAATACAATCTTGCGGCAAGCGGAAGTATAAAAGCTTACGACTGTGCCACAGGCAAAGTGGAATGTAATATTGCCGGTAGCGGTAATATCCAGGCTTATGCCAAAGACCGTCTGGAAGCAAATATCGTAGGAAGCGGAAACGTATATTACAAAGGGGATCCGACTACCAGTAAAAGTATTATCGGTTCCGGCAAACTGAAAAAAGCAAACTAAATATTAAACTTAAAAGGAAAAAACAGTATGAGAGCAATTGCATTAGCATTCATCGGATTAATGACACTGGGTATAGTTTCGTGTCATGCAAAAAAGGTAAAAGGAAACGGAAATATCATCACCAAAGAAATTCAGGTATCCGACTATAAGGAAATTAAAGTAGGGCAGGGTATCGAACATGGCGGGATGTCTTTCTCGAAGAAAAATCAATCACCCCGCTTTAATTATACGCAACAGTCTGGAAGCGCAGGTTTAGAGATCACAATAGATGAAAACCTGCTTTCGCTATTGGTCATCGAATCCAACGGAGGTGTTCTACGGATAGGAACTGAAAGAGGTACTCAGATCAATCCAAGTCGGTTGGTAATAAACAGTCACTCCAAAGAGTTGAATAAGCTGGGCGTTTCCGGAGGTATGGATTTTATCCTGCAAAATAAACTTACCGGAGATAACCTGGAAGTAAGTGCATCCGGCGCAAGTGATGTATATCTGGAAAACGCTGTTCGTATTTCCAACTTATGTAAGATCAGCCTGAGCGGAGCAAGCGACCTGAAAGCGAGCGACCTGGAATGCGACAAGATAGAATGCCGTTCTTCCGGTTCAAGCGATATTAAAATGTCGGGAAAAGCCAATGACGGTGAATATCATTGCAGCGGCAGCAGCGATATCAAGTCTTACGACTTTGTAGTGAAAAGACTGAGATGCTCGGCCAGCGGTAGTAGCGATATCATGACAAATGTTACTGAAAGACTGGACGCTTCCGCATCCGGCAGTAGCGACATCAAATACAAAGGTAATCCGGAAGTGAAAAAGAGCTCGAGCGGATCCAGCGATATCGATCATGTGAATTAATACAATATAGGGAGAGTTGTAGTAAACCCGGAATTACTTTTCGCGCAAGTGTTTGCAGAAAAGTAGTCTCCGGGTTATTTTTGTGCTTTTTATTCTATCCAATCTACATATTCCAGTCCTTCCACTTCTGTGTAATGCAAGCCGTCCCATTGAACGGGAATGCAACAAAATTGCCATTTACGCTGTCCGTTATCTCCTTTCCAATGCCCGAATACACTACGGATAAGGACTTTATTCAACCCTTTCTTCAGTTTGATTCTCACAGGGGGACGATAGAAGTAGCCTTCTTCTGTCAGCGGTGTTTCTATGCGCCCTTTTCCCCAGCCTGTCCAGGGTAAGCTTTCGAATGGCCAGTGAGGAGGACTCACCCGCTCGTCGTTGAGCCAGATATCACCTCCACTGAAATCCCAGCTTCCTTGCTCAGGTGCTCTTGCCGTGCGATATCCACCGGAATGTCCCCACATACCGTTCAGTCCGAACATCAGATAGACATCCTGCTCTTCCGGGCTGTTTATGTAAGTCAGTGCGTAGCAGGTTCCATCACCTTTGCCAACGGCAGGCGACATCGCCGTAGGCCAATGGTCCAACCGGTATTTGCCCTGATGTGCGTTGAACATGGCATACAGATTACGGATTTGAATTTCGCCTCCATAAATGGGTGAAGGTGTCCATTTCATCAAGGTATTATTTACTATGTATTCTTTTTTTATCAATCTCTCCGGTTCAAAAGAAGTATCGTTTATCCCTTTATGATCGAAAGGGCCGATTATCCGCCACTTTATTTCAGCTTGTTTTACGTAAGCAAATGGCGTGTGTTTAAAATAATGATCCCGGTGATAAACCAGGCGATCTTCAAACTCGGCAAAAGCACTCCATTCCGGTGTGCCTTTAGAGGGAACCTGTGCCATCAGGTCGCGTCTCTTCTCTCTGCTTCCGCGCCAGATACGTTCGGCAAAGGTTAGCATGCAAGGATAGAAAGGATATTGTTCCAGTAAACGTTGTTCAGAACTTAATGCCCCGTCTGTCCAGACACACATGATGCTACCCAGTGCGTTGTCATTGCCAACGGGTACTTCGCAAGGTTGCTGGAAGAAGGTTTGCAGCATACCCCCTTGTGAGTCCATATAATCCATGTAAAAACCATTGCTGTCGATGTAGCGTGCCGTTTTGTCAATGGGATGTGCGGCTTCATTCTCACCCCAGCACATCCGTATAGCCTTGCTGTCAGGCGAATATCCCGGATACCAGGTTATCACTTCCTTCCCTTTGCTACGAACGTATTTTATCATTTCGGGCATAAAGCTATCCATTTCAAAATGAACTTCATCCGAGCCGATATGAAAAAAAGAATCTTTGAATAAGGGAATTACCTCGTCCAATGCCTTTTGAAGTGTAGCCATTCCTTGCTGTGTCTGAAGTTTCAGGCCGGTTGCTTTTTCGAAATAAGCACTGTGCCCCGGCATATCCACTTCCGGGATGATCCGCATATTCAACGTCGTGCAATAATTTTCGAGTGATATCAGTTCTTCCTGTGTATAATATTTCCCCGGCTGGCGGGTTTTCCAGAAGGAAGATGGAGCTGTCAGTTCCGGCATTCCTTTTACTTCGATTCTCCATCCCGGATCATCGGTCAGATGTAAGTGTAATACATTAATCTTGTAATAGGATAGTTTTCTTATCATCTCCTTTATAAATGGCGTGGCCGCATAATTACGTCCGACATCCAGCATTACGCCTCTGATGGAGAAAGCCGGGACATCATTAATAATACAATTAGAAAGTTCGTATGCATCGGAAGTTTCTTTGATCAACTGTCGTAATGTTTGCAAGGCGTTGAAGAACCCGGCAAAACTGTTCGCTGAAATCCGGACGCTGTTATCCGAGATAACCAACTGATAGGCCTCTCTTTTTAATGCATCCTGTTCTTCGGGGAGTTGTTCAAAGTAAACCTTGCATACAGTTGGCGCCTGTTCCGGCATATTCCAGAACATACAGACTTCGTTCAGTTCTTTTCCGACCTGTTCATGATCTTTTATCTTATCCAAAGAACCGATATCAGCTTTTAGTGTAGAAAAGCTGAAACATCCTTTTTGCCGGATCACCTCATCGGGATAGGGGATCAGGGCTGTTGGCAGCTTATTGCTATCCGGAGTCGGTAGAGCCCATCCGGTGTCCTGTCCGTAAAGAACTGTTGAAAAGAAAATGCTACAGAAAAGGACTATTTTAAATCGTACTCTCATAACTGTTCTGTTTATCAAACTCAAAGTAAACAAAAAAGCAACCGGAAGATATACTGATCCTATCTTTTATCCGGTTGCTTCCTTCCTCTTTTACCTTAAATCCTGTTTATCTATCAATAATCGTTTTGTGTCAGATTCGGGTTCAGATTAATTTCACTGGTCGGTATCGGCAACAATAACTGACTGTTAGAAACAAACGTTGAACCTTTCTTCTTCATAGCATCGATATAAACTCCATGACGGATTAGATCGAGACGGCGGTATCCTTCCAGATATAACTCCCATCCTCTTTCCTGCAGGATAGCAGCACGCAACGCTTCTTTCGTACCGTAATCAGCCAGTTTTAAGTTGTGGGTTTCGTTTCCGAATGCGCGTGTACGGATCCGGTTGATCAGGTCGATTGACTCCTGATTGGGACCGTTCAACTCATTCAATGATTCGGCGCGTGCCAATATAATATCAGCCAGACGGATCAGCACGACATCTGTTCCTTCAGTCCACCCGATATGAGCCGGGTCAAGTGGGAACTTATTCGGTATCGGCCCTTCGCCACCGCCATGACCAATCTCCTTGCGGATATTTTGTCCGTTGGCATCTTTCTCAACACTGATGTATGAAGTCAGCATGTCTGCCCTGCGTTTATCGGCCGGATCGAATGTATTATAGAAATCCCAGGTACAACGATAATAATCCCAACCGATAGAACCGCCGCCTTCAATAAGGAAGTCTGCCGGATGAAAATGCGCAGCATAAGCCGAATGCTGATAACGGGGAGGTAAACAGGGAATTGAGAAAATTGTTTCTATATTCTTCTCATTCTCCACACCCCATAATTTACCCCAGTCAGATACAAGCTTATGAGGCGAATTATTAATAATCTCGTTTGCCATATCGGCACATTCTTTCCACATCTTGGCTTCCAGATATATTTTACAAAGCTTGGCCTGGGCGGCTGATTTTGTAAAACGGCCGTAATCTTCAGCCGGATAGCTTTCGGGAAGTTTCTCTATTGAAGCCAGAATCTCTGAAATACAAAATTCGATGATCTTATCTTTCGATTCACGTTTGGGTTTCGATGTTATATCAAACTTTGAATCTGTGATAAAAGGAACATCTCCGTACAGATAAGTAAGGTCTGCATAAAACCAGGCTCTAGCTACACGTGCTTCTGCTACAAATTGTTCTATCAACTTAGTGTCGTTTGTCTCCACTTTTCCCAGATTGTCGATTCCAATGTTGGCACGGACAATAGCCAGGTACAAATCGTTCCAAAGAGAAGAGGTTACATAAAAGTCAACTCCCCATTCGGCCATTTCATACTGACTGCCTTTGCCGCTCTGTGCTCCAGGACCGAAAATCAGACCGTCGGCCGCTATTTCGTTCAGCATCTGATATGCATATTCGCCTGCTGGGATGTAATTACGGGCACTTCTATCACGAAAACCGCCATACACACCGTTCAGATATGCCCGTGCATCCGATTCCGTATTGAAAAAGTCGTCAACAGCTATCTCATTATACAACTGTGTGTCCAGACAGGAAGAAAGTAAGCAAGTTAAAACTGCCAGCAAATATATTTTGAGTGTCTTCATAATTGTAACTTTTTAAAAACTGATTCTTAAACCTGCCATGAATGTACGGCAAGCAGGATATGTATTATAATCGTTTGTGCCTCCAATTTCAGGATCGTAACCTGAATATCCTGTTATGGTAAACAGGTTTTGGGCGTCGACATACACACTGAGAGGGAAAGACTGAATCTTCGTGTTGTAAGTCAGCCTGACAGATTTCAGTCGTAAGAACGATGCATCTTCTACATAGAATGTATTCATATCGCCACCATAAGGGTTGGCGGCTCCCGAATGAATCTGGCTGGTTGTATTTGTCGGAGTCCAGCGATCCATCACACTGCTGAATGCATTGAAACCTTCGTAAACTCTTACCGGGTTTTCGTAATAAGCACGGAACTGATTGTATTTCTTACCACCCAGACGGGCATTGAAGAAGATATTCAGATTCCAGTTCTTATAGGTCAGGTCATTGCCAAAACCTAATTCCACTTTAGGATCTGGAGTTCCCAGGTAACTTATATCCGCATCGTTAATCTTTCCGTCCGGCCCCGCAACAAAGTTCCCGTCGGCATCGCGTCCGCCAATATCCTTGAAACGAATATTTCCGGGTACAGAATTTGGCTGTGCACTGTTTTTGATATCATCGCCTTCCTGCCAGATACCATCGTACGTATATCCATAGATTGCATTCACCGGATCATTTTCGGAAGCCCCGATATATGGTTTAGGCAATCCGGCACGATCGTTCCATTTGTTTTTGTTGTGAGAAACGGTCAGTAAAGTTTCCCATTGGAAGTTGCGAGTACGGATATTAGTTGTATTCAAAGTAAACTCCACTCCACGGTTGATAATCTCACCTGCATTTCTCCATTGTGAAGTATATCCGGAATAGGCCGGGGTAGAGAATTGCAGCAACAGATTATCCGTATTGATTTGGTAATATTCAAGAGTTCCTGAAACGCGATTGTTGAAAAAGCCCATATCCAAACCGATATTAAACTGTTTGGCTGTTTCCCACATCAGCAGTGGATTACCTGCATTACCCGGAATGATCGTTGTAACCGGAGAATTACCGAAAACATACTCATATCCTTTTTTCAGCAAGTTCTGGTAACTGTTGTTACCGATATCCTGATTACCTGTTTCACCATAACCGAGGCGAAGTTTCATGTTCGATAACGATGTAAGTCCTTTCATAAACTCTTCGTTAGAGATGCGCCATGCAGCAGAGAAAGAGGGAAAATAGCCGAAACGATGCTCTTTGTCGAATTTAGACGAACCGTCCGCTCTGAATGTTGCGGTAAACAAATAACGGTCTGCGAAGTTATAGTTTACACGAGCTACGCCGGATAACAGTTTATTCATTCTTTTCGTAGTTCCCGGAGCACTGTAAGTTTCACCGATACCGATATTATTGTATCCAAAATAGTCGGTAAAGAAATTTGATACCTTGGCTGTCAGTTCTTCATAAGTGAAATCCTGATAAGTATAACCGGCCATGATATCCAGTTTATGAACTTTATTAAACTCCTTCTTGAATGTAGCCGTTCCTTCAAACAGGTTGCTGCGTCCTTGAGTGGCTGTTACAGAAGCGATACCATTGGCATCGGCCCCGTTGCGCGTTGTTTTAGGATTGTAGTATTCACGTTTGGAGTCTTGCATATCCGTGCCTGCCTGCAATTTGATAAAAAGGTAGTCGGTAGGAGTTATGTTTAACGATGCATTCAACATAGATCTCTTCGAACGGGTTTTGTCGTCGATATCCAGCAAAGATACCGGGTTAGGCAACAAGGCATAGCGCGGGTTCTTTGAAAATTTGCCGTTTTCATCACGAACCGGGACATTTGACGGGAATGTATAGGCGCCGGATAATACACCTGTATCTTCCGCGCGTGTACCTACAGCTACATTCTTGTCCGATGTATTACTCATAAAGCTGGAAATATTCACGCTGAAGAGAGAGGATATCTTCTGTTCCAGATTTACACGGAAGCTGTAACGCTCAAAAGAACTTTCTTTTACTATACCGTTATTCAGATGATAGCTGGCCGACACCATATATTTGGTCGAAGCTGTACCACCCTGCAAAGACAGGTCATGATTAGTAACCATACCGGTATGCGTCACCTCGTCAAGCCAGTTTGTCCCTTTTCCGAATGCCGCAATTTCGTCATTGGTATAGTATGGGTTCTTATTATACAGGGAAAACATTTCATTAGTCACTTTCCCGAATTCCGAACCATCCAGGAACTCGAACCGTTTGGCGATTGTCTGAATACCGAAAGAGGAGTTCAAAGTGACCTTCGCCTTTCCTTCTTTACCCTGTTTGGTCGTGATCAGAATAACGCCGTTGGCGGCACGTGATCCGTAGATGGCCGTAGCTGACGCATCTTTCAACACTTCCATACTCTCGATATCAGAAGGGTTGATACTATTTAGCGGGTCTTTCTTCGGGCCGTCAAACACATCTCCCGAACCCGGATAAAAGTTTGTATTATCCACAGGAAAACCATCTACTACATATAGCGGTGTTTTACTGGCATTTACAGAAGAAAGTCCACGGATACGCACATCGGCTGCACCACCTGGCTGTGTACTGTTCTGAGTGATAACAACACCGGCTGCACGTCCTTGCATCATCTGTACCAAACTGGAGTTGTTAGGTGAGTTAATTTCTTCGGCCTTCAATGAGACAACCGATCCTGTCAGGTCGCTCTTTTTCATACTACCGTAACCAACCACAATCACTTCATCCAACTTTTGCAGGTCTTCATTCAGTTTAATGGTGAAGGAAGTCTTATTCTTTACCGGTATCTTTTGTTCTATATATCCGATAAAGGTAACGGCCAAAACGCCATTCTCTGCAACCGACAGGCTGAAGTTCCCGTCTATATCGGAGACCGTTCCGTTTGTGGTATTGTCTTCCACGATATTGGCTCCGATAACCGGATCACCAAAGGAATCCAGCACTTTACCCGTTACGACTATTTTCTTTGTTTGTGCCGGATCGGGATTACCGGTTGCCGTTTTCTCATTTATTTTGCGCAACGAGATATAGTTGTTGGCAAATTTATAGGTAATATCACTGTCTGAAAAAATATCATTCAGAATATCGGACACCTGCCGGCTGCGTGTATTTACTTTTACCCGCCGGCTCACATTTATATCGCTCTTACTATAAATAAACAGATAATCGGTTTGCGATTCTATTTCCGATATCAATTCATTCAACGTGAGTGCTTCCTTGTTCAGAGCTACACTTGCCGTCTGTGACTGAATATTCTCGGCATGCAGCTGCATGATAAGCAGGAAGAAGAAAAAGGTTGATAATTTCATAATGCGAACTATTTTTCTTGATTTAAGTTCTCTTATAGCATAATAGCATGTCTGCAACAAGTTTTTTTTCATAACTTTGCTGAATAATAATGTTAATACTTTTTTTTGTAGGTTACAACGCTAAGAAGATAGTATTGACTATTGCGGGGGAGTGGTACCAACACTCCCCTGTTTCGTCCTATCTGTTCATTACTGATATTTACATAGGCAATATTCTTTTTTAGTTTTACATATAAGGTTAATAAATCTCTATCTCATTTTCCGTAATTATCCGGAAATTAAATTTTCCCACTTCCTGTATCGCTTGCAGGATATTGGCTATATCGTCGCTTTGGCGGAATTTGCCCGAAAAGACATATTCCCTGATCTCCGGCTTCGTTACAGTGAATTTGACGTCGTACCACAGTTCCAGTCTTGTCAGCAATTCGCCGAAGGGCTTATCTTCGAAAGTAAAGATACCGTTCTTCAGGTATTTTGATTGTTTGAAGTTTGAAGCTGATTTCAACAACGTCCCGTCTTTCAGGAAAACCTTCTCATCCGGTTTCAGGTAAAGGCCGCTCTCTTTGTCATCCCTGTGATATACATATACAGATCCTTTCAGCAGATCGGTTTCAAAATCGGTACTTGTCGAATAGGCAAATACATTGAACTGTGTTCCCAATACCTGCACGTTATATTGTTTGGTTTTGACGATAAACGGGCGTTTCACATCTTTCTTTACGGCAAAGAAACCTTCTCCGTCCAGTTCTACGACTCTTTCTTTATTATTGAACTGATTGGGAACCTTTATTTTCGTACGTGAACTGAGCCAGGCTTCTGTCCCGTCGGCAAGCGTCAGATATACTCGCTGTCCTTGGGGAGCTTCTATCCAGATCGCTTCGTCCCGATGTTTCTCTAATGTATATTTCTCCGAAAGGAACCAGGTAGAGAAAAGCAGGGCGAAAACAGCCGCATACTTTAACGTCAAGCGGGATATATGAAGTACTCTCCTTTTGTTGGCCCGTCGTTCCAGTTCTTTGATCTTTCCGGCTACCAATTTTTGATCGCCTTCCTTATCCATCAATCCGGATAAGGCCATAATATTCTGCATATCCGCCATTTCATCTTTCAGCCTGGCATCATGTTCCATTTCCCGGAAAAGGTTTAACTTTTCGGTATCGGTAAGTGTACCTGCAAAATATTTATCGAGTTGTTCTTTCATAAAATTATATCTTCTTTACTCTTATGACGTAAAAGATAAGAATGCCGCCAAAAAGAAAATCAAAAAAATTTGACTTTAACATTTCAGGCACAGGCTCCTTCTTGCCAAAAGAACTTAAAGGGATTGAAAATCTTAGAGGGTACGATCAGATGATAAAAATAAACAATGGCACATAATCTTTCAATGTGACCTTTAGCTTTTTCAAAGCAATAGCGATCTGGCTTTCTATGGTGTTAACGGAGATATTCAGACGCTCGGCTATTTCCTTATGCCGTAAACCTTCCATCCGACTGAGTATAAAAATCTCTTTGCAACGGGCAGGTAATGAATCGACTGCCTGTGTGATAAGTGTGTCTATATCCGATACGGAAAGATTGTTCTCATCAAACTTCTGCAAAGAGTATAACTTAAATTGCAGTTCCTTTTCTTCCAGTTCCGATAGCGACTGTTTTTGTTTTCCGACCTGGGTTTGTTTGCGAAGGAAATCGATGCAACGGTTCTTTACAACGGTAAAAAGGTACGCATTCATATTCCCAAGTAAAGGTATCTGTTCCCGGTTTTCCCACAAATAAAGAAATATATCCTGTACTATGTTCTCCGCATCTTCTTTTGAAAGCAGATAAGTTTCGGAAAAGCGCACCAGTTTCGGAAAGTATATCGTATATACTTTCGAATAGTCTTCTTTACCAGAGCCAAATAAACGCTGTTCCATAACTTAATTCCCTATAAAAATATAGCAAATGTAGGAATTATAAATTAAATTACCCCTATTTTTGTAACCAACCGCATCCTTGATGCGTCTATTAAAAGGATAGGCAATACTAAACAAATAAATTATGAGAACAAAAGGCTTATTATCTATTATCATGTTATTAGGGTTGTTATTCACAGTCCAGGCAGCAGATCATGTGAAGGGAAACGGAACTCTTACCACTAAGAAGATAAAGATCGATGAATTTAATACGATCAAAATCGATGGTGTTATTGATTTTAATTACGAACAGTCGGATGCAGAACCCTATATCGAAGTAACAGTCGATGAGAACTTGCATGAGTTCGTTAATATCAATATAAAAGACAGGGAACTCTCTATCGGCTTCAAAGGAGCTAAAGTAGATCATTATACCAAGTTCATTGTAAAAACTAATTCAAAATGGCTGAAAGAAGTGAAGGCTTCAGGCAATGCCAATTTCATGGTTAATAGTGCGATTACCGGGGATGAAGTGAAGATTAAGGCTAACTCCAACTGTCTGGTTCAGTTGAAAGAAACCGTTAAAGTAGGAAAGCTGGAGCTGAATGTCTCCGGTAGCGCCAATATGGTCGTTAACGACTTGCAGGCCGATAAGCTGGAGTGCAGCATCAACGGTTCCGGTACGATCA
Source organism: Parabacteroides sp. HGS0025 (assembly GCF_000969845.1). NCBI lineage: Bacteria > Pseudomonadati > Bacteroidota > Bacteroidia > Bacteroidales > Tannerellaceae > Parabacteroides > Parabacteroides sp. HGS0025. The sequence continues at coordinate 357,300 of NZ_KQ033903.1, read as the reverse complement.
ACCTGAAGAAAGGAAAAGCGGCCGTTGGAGAATACAGCATCACCAGCAGTGGTGAAATAATGGCTTTCGGTGTGGAAGTTCCTGATCTGACATGTAAAATGACTGGTAACGGAACAATGGAAGTTCACCCCACCGACAATCTGAAAGCGAATATTGTCGGTAAAGGCAATATCCGTTACAAAGGGCCGACAGCCGTTCAGCAGAAAGTGATCGGCAAAGGCAGCGTTGAGGAAGTAAAATAATAAAACAATATGAAAACAACACTCTATTTATCCGTACTGTCCGTCATCCTGTTGCTCACTTCGGGATGTATCTTTATGCCGTCTATCAAAGGCAATGGTGACGTAATTACCCAGGCGATCGATGTCGCCGATTATGATGCGATTGAAGTACAGGGATCTTCCATCATCTTCAATTATTCGCAGCAGGAATCGGCTCCGGCTTTGACTGTAACGGTGGATCAGAATATTTACGATCTGTTTGAGTTCAAGACGGATGGAAAGAAACTTGTTATCCGTCTGAAAGATCGCGACAAGAAACCGGTAAGGCTCCGTCCGACGGAATTTACGATCACGACTAATTCTTCTTCCTTGAAAAAAGCCGATCTGGCCGGGATTGACGTGTTTAATCTGAACGGTAAATTCGCGTCAAATGAGAAGGTGAAATTCAGTATGGCGGGTAATACGACATTAGAGTTAAGAGATACTGTGACTGTTGACCAAATGGAAGTAAGTTCAGCCGGAAAAGGTACTTTGAATGCAGATGCACTATATGCGAGGACATTTAAAGGAGAAATTGCAGGACAAGCCACATTCAACCTGAAAGGTGCAGGCGAAAAAGCAGACTTTGAAATAGCCGGAAACGGTAAAGTGCGTGCGCTGGATTATGAACTCTCGACCTTATCGTGCGAGATCGCCGGAAAAGGAACGATTGAAACGTATGCAAAAGACCGGATCAATGCCCAGATAGCCGGGATGGGAACAGTGAAATATAAAGGAAACCCTACCATAAAAATGGATAAGGCAGGGTTGGGTTCAGTCAAGAAGATAGACTGATTACAGCCACCCTTCCTTCCGGTACCATTCAATACTTTCTTCCAGTCCTTTACGTAAGGGATATTCGGGAGTAAAGTTCAGCTCATCCTGAAGCGGCGTAACATCACAAATCCAGTTACGTTGTTTCAGGATGATGTATTTATCGGTGTTCAGTGTCATGCTTTTGTTCAGCAGCTTGCCGATCCATTCGGAACAATGGCAGGCAATATTGACTAATCCCAGCGGAATACGGGCATGCAGTACCCGCTTCTTTCCGAGTATATCCTGTATCATCCGGGCAAACGACTCGTCGGTATGCACATCCCCGTCGGCCACGAAGTAGTGGCGGTTGCGGATCGCTTCGTTTTCCAATGCGAGGAAAGCCACGGTAGCCAAGTCTTTTACATAGATAAATGTGATACGCTGGGGAATAGCGCCTACGGCAAAATCCAGTCCGGACTTTACACTTTTGATCTCCATGAAATAATCCTTCTCACCAGGGCCATAGACACCGGTCGGACGCAAGATCACATAAGGGAAATGAGACTGGTTGCGTATATAATTCTCGGCTTCGAGCTTACTCTTTCCGTAAGCCGTATCCGGTTGCTGCGGATCATCCAGGCGGATCGGACGGAAGGTCTTTTCGTCTCCCCGGCCGTAGCTGCTCAGGCTACTCATCAAAAGGAATTTCTTCGGTTTGCATCCGGCAGCAGCCAGTGCTTCTATAAAGTGATGCGTATATTCTGCGTTGATACGGAAGAAGCTTTTTTTATCTGTCGTTTTGGTCAGGCCGGCATTGTGGATCACATAATCCCACGCGCCATGCTCACGGGCAAAGTCGGCCAGTTGCGCTGTCAACGCTTCCGGGTTGTTATATTTGAGATCGATAAAACGGATCCGTTCATCCTGCAGGTTCTCCCGGCTACTGCTGGCACGTACACCCGCCCAGGTTTCATATCCTCTGCGCAACGCTTCTTTTACCAGAAAACCGCCGATAAAACCGCTTGCTCCTGTAATCAATATCTTCATATCTTAGTTTTTATTCTTCATATAATAGGTGTAGTAATACCACAACAGGCCGATCCAGTTGAGTACGACAATAATTACTATCCAGACGATCTTCTGCCCCCGGCTGATAAAAGGATTCTGCGAAACCGCCTTGCAGCCAAACAGAATAACAGCGATGCCAACGATAACGCCGAGTTCCGGCAATGAGATTAAACAAAGTGGGTGTGACATGGAAAAAATAGAATTAGTGTTCGTGTGTTTTCAATACCCGGTGCGGCAGGTTACCATGTCCGATCAATTCGATCGGGCAGGCATATTTCTCGCCCAGCCACTCCTCGGTGACATCCACGCCGGAATGATAGTGTGATGTTTCGTTTACGCAGGCTATATTCTTTACCATCGCCAGGACGGTTCCGATGTCGTGCGAAACAAGAATGATCGCACTCTCCTTATTGATCTCTTCCAACAACTGATAGAAACGCGACTCGAACCGCTTGTCGACATACGAATTCGGTTCGTCCAGAATAAGCAATTGCGGACGGGATACGATTGAACGCCCCAGCAGGACACGTTGCAGCTGACCGCCCGACAATTCACCGATCGACCGGGTATAAAGGTCTTCGAGTCCCATCTGCCGGATCACTTCATCGATACGTTGCTTCTGCGCCTCTGTGTACGAACGGAAACGGGGCTTTTCGGCAGCCAGTCCGGAAGCTATTACTTCCCAGACCGAGATAGGGAACTTCCGGTCGATATTGTTCAACTGGGGCAGATAACCGATCCGAAGGGAAGATACAGGCACACCATCCTGATAAAATCGGATAGAACCCGATACAGGCTGAAGCAATCCGAGGATCACCTTCAGCAAAGTAGTCTTTCCACCGCCATTCGGCCCGATAATTCCCAGAAAGTCATCTTTCCATACAGTCAGGGAGACATCCTTCAGGACAACTTTATTTCCGTAGGCGGCTGTTATCTTATCTATTTCAATGAGCTTGTCCATCTGCCAGTGCTTTTGCTATATGTATCATTTCTTTCGACCAGTGATAAGCCAGCGGATTGATCACAGTCAGTTTACATCCTGTTTCCTTGGCGATCAACTCTGCATTCTTCTGGTCGAATTCCTGTTGGATAAAGACTACACGGGCATTGTTGTCGCGGGCTGTCTCCACCAGCATCTTCAGTTGGGCCGGTGACGGCTCCTTGCCATCCATTTCGATACACAGTTGTGTCAGGTTGAATTCGTTTGCAAAATAGGTCAGGGCCGGATGGTAGATAATAAAGGTACGATCGGTCAGCGGGTCGAGTAATTGCTTGATCTCGCCCTCGGTCTTATCTATTTCATCTACCAGTTCGTTATAATTCTTCCAGAAATATTCCGTATTGTCGGGATCTAATGCGATAAAGGCATTCAATGTATTCCAGGCTACAACTTTGGCTCCGGTGATGGAACTCCAGATATGCGGATCTACTCCCCCATGATGATGATGGTGATGCCCGTCCTCTCCGGCATGAGCACTGTGATCGTGGCCGTCGTGATTATGTGCGTGGCTGTCTTCTTCCGTTTCGGTAAGCAGGTTCATCCCTTCGGAAGTGTCGAACACTTCCAGCTTCGGATTGTTCTCGCGTATCTTATCCATCCAGGCCTGTTCGAAACCGATAGGGCCGATACGCAGATAAGCCATACTTTTCCCTACCTGTATCATTTGTTGAGGTGTAGGATCGTACGTTTCGGGACTCTGTCCGGCTGGTACCACGCAGTTTATTTTGAATTTATCCCCTGCTATCTTCTCGGCAAAATAGCGTTGGGGTTCGATTGTTACTGTTACTATATTTCCTTCTGTCTGCTTGCTTACGCAGGCGGTTAGCAGAAGAATTGAGAGGAAAGTGATTATTATACTCGTTTGTTTCATGCTGGTTATCACTGTATTTATATACCGGATCGTTTATTTTATCTCAAGTCTACAAAGGTAGCAATTTTTTTAACACGGCTACCGGCGTATAAAAAGATAAACAAACGGGAGATAGGGATGGTTTATGGACGAAGCTGTTTGGGGAATTACCCAATGAGTTATGGAAATATTCCACACTTTGCGCTTCGGAACTGTTTTTCATCTTTTCCGGCAGAGAATTTTGAAGAGAGACAAGCCGCGCGTTTACAGCCTGTTATCGAAAGATCTCTTTTGTCATTTGTTTTTGGCACGGATATTGATAAGTATGGGTGAATAGGTAAATTAAGGTATTAGGTTTTTAAGGTAAAAAAGAAAGTATGAAAAAGATTGTTTTAATGGCGATAATCGCCATGAGCGTCGCATTTATGTCACAGATCCAAGCCCGGAACATACCGGATAATGTTGTAATGCAAACAGAGAAAGTCGATAAGTTCTATGAAATAGATATCACGGAGATTCCCCAGATCTTGCTGGAAGGGGTGAACAAGGTCTATCAGGATTGCCTGATCAAGTCGGTTTATGTATCAAACAATAGCACGTATGTAAAATATAAGGTTGTCCTGCTGACCCGCGAGCAGAAAGAGTTGAAAGTCTATTTCGATGACAAAGGAAACGTAGTTAAAGAACACGGATATTTCGAGGGCGCAGCTATCTAAGTGTCCGACATCTATAATAAGAAAGGCATTGCCCGCTCATCGAGCAGCAATGCCTTTCTTATTTCATCTTCCGGAGCCGGTCGGCTTATGGCTGACCAGCTTCGGGATTTGTTCATTAAAGTACCTGGATACCTTCTTCGCGGGCCTGTTCTTCTCCTGAAGGAGTGATCAGTTTGTAACCCTTACCGTGGATGTTGATGATTTCGATACCTGGATCATCTTTCAACAGTTTACGAAGTTTTGTGATATACACGTCCATACTACGGGCATTGAAGTAGTTGTCATCTACCCAGATTGTTTTCAGTGCATAGTTGCGTTCCAGAATTTCATTTGCATGTGCACACAGAAGGCTCAGCAATTCACATTCTTTGGTAGTCAGCTTTGTTACTTTGTCGCCGATAGCCAGTGTTTGTTTCTGAGTATCGAACAAGAAATTACCAAGCTTGTAGAAAGGAATGTCTTTCATCTTCTTACCTTTCACACGGCGAAGGATCGCTTCGATACGAAGCAACAACTCTTCCATGCTGAACGGTTTTGTCAGATAGTCGTCTGCACCGATTTTGAATCCTTCCAGGATATCTTCCTTCATTGTCTTTGCAGTAAGGAAAATAATTGGAATATCAGGATTTATTGAACGGATCTCCTGTGCAAGAGTGAAACCGTCTTTTTTCGGCATCATCACGTCTAATACGCAAAGATCATATTTGCCTTTGGTGAAACCTTTGTAACCAGCTTCTCCATCAGAGAAGAGATCAGTTACATAACCTTTTGCCTGTAGGTATTCTCTTAATAGCATACCCAGGTTTTCGTCGTCTTCACAAAAGAAGATTTTCAGTTTTTCTTCCATAACTAACTTTTTATAAGAGGTAAAGTAATAATAAATTTTGTTCCAACATTTCCGGGACCGATCTCGGCACGGATCGTACCTTTATGGTCCTCGATAATTTTACGGACGTAGGCCAGTCCCAAGCCGAAACCTTTTACGTCGTGTACGTTTCCGGTAGGTACGCGGAAGAAGCGGTCGAACACTTTCTTAAGGTATTCTTTCTTGATCCCGATACCATTATCTTCAACAGCAATCAACAGTTTCCCGTTGTTATCGTTCCAAGTTCTTACCATCAATGTAAGCGGCACTTCCGGGCGGCGGTATTTCACTGCGTTGTCCATCAGATTGAACAGTACATTGGTGATATGCATTTCATCTACATAGATGGACGAGTCCGTTGCCTGTAAGTCAATGTCGAGTGAGCCATCATACTTTTCTACTTTCAGGACGAAGGTGTTCGCTACACTGATCACCAGATCGTTTGCATCTACTTCTTTCAGTTTAAGTGCTGCTTTCTGCCGTTCGAACAACGACATCTGAAGCACTTTTTCTACCAGGAAGCCCAGTCGCTTCGTTTCATCATTAATAACTCCTGATATGTGTTTGAACACGTCGGGGCTCTTGGTAATATCCGAATCTTTCAACATCTGTGCCGCAAGGGAGATCGTAGAAACCGGTGTTTTCAGCTCGTGCGTCATATTGTTGATAAAGTCGTTCTTCATTTCTGACAGTCTCTTCTGGCGGAATACTATATATATGGTAAAGACGAACGTTACCAAAAGTATCAGCGAGAAGACGACAGACGGTACAATAAATGTTACAGAACTTGAAATATAATCACCCTTTGTCGGGAAATATACCTTCAGATAATTCTGCTTCGAGGGAGGATCGTTCGGGAACAATACATACGTAATGATATCAGACGCAATAGGTTCCTTCTTTATTTCCCCACTCTGGTACACTGTTTTACCATCTTTGTTAATAACAAGAAATATGAACGGCAAGTTCAAACCGTTGTTAATAAATTCTGTTTTTAAGTAATTATTCAGTTTCTTAAAATCCACCCGCTCCTGAATAGGCTTAAGGTTTGGCGTGTATAACATACTATACACGACCTCTTTCATCAAAGCATCCTGATATTGAAAACGGCGCTTCAATGTTTTCTGCAAATCCTGCGAGGTACTGACAATGTTGTTGGATGCCTGTTTCTTATCCAGCGACGACAGCGGTTCGAATTTCTGGCTGAAACTGTGTAACTGCTCTATATGCAGGATATTTCCGTTGGCATCCTGTATCTGTAATTTCTGCTGGCTGATTGTCTGGGCAAGATTCTTCTGTGCATCCTGGCTGTTTTGCAGATACTCATTCTCATCACGCTTGATATCCTCTTCGAGATATTTACGTGTTTCGTCGAGCTCCAGGTTTTTTGATACCTGATGCAGGCTTCTTTTTACTGTTTCGTTGAATTGCTCGCTACTTTTTTTGAGTATGATGCTCACGTACTTAACCTGAAGGAAAAGCAAGCCGGCAAATGCAAATGCCATTACAATAGCGAGTAACCAAATAGTCGATTTCCTCATTCGAAATACTTTCTCTTTTTAACAGAACAAATAACGCTCATTTTAGTTTAATATTCACACAAAAAAGGTAAAAAACGTAGGCTTATTATGTTAAATATAGTTTGCCTGTCCACCTGTTATTTTGTATATCCCTTTTGAAAACAGTGCTTTAGCCTTATATTCTCCTTCCGAAAGGAATAGTTGTAGCTTCGTTCTTGTGTATAAAAACATAATTATTGATTATTTTGTTTCAACTTATGCAAAAAATATGAATTTGCCGGAGGCGGATACGGACTCATATTCGGGCATACGGAAAAGGTATAATATATATGTATAACGGACGCAACTACCGATTTATTTTATATCCGGGCTAACGAACGGTAACAGAAGAAATTGAAACTTCTTAAAAACTTTTGCCGAATGCATTCAGTTTTAATTATTAGCTATATCTTTGTCACCTGACAAGAGTTATGTAGCATGGCACAAGAAGGTATTACACAAATTGATGTAAAACAGGTATTGCAACAGAAGGCTCCCTCGGTGGCCGGCAAAATTCCCGGTTTTATTGTCAATTATCTGATCCGTACCATTCACCAGGATGAATTGAATGATATCCTTACGCGGTATCATGATAAGGATGGGGTTGATTTTATGAAGGAACTGATCGGTTACTTTGATCTGACCCTGGAACTGGTGAATGAAGAAAATATTCCTGCGGAAGGACGCTATATCTTTGCATCCAATCATCCGCTGGGAGGACTGGACGGTATCTGCCTGTCGGCAGTGATCGGCCAGCATTATAACGGAAAGATCCGTTATCTGGTAAACGACCTGTTACTCTACCTGTCTAATTTAAGATCCATTTTTGTCCCCATCAATAAGCACGGTGCACAGGGAAAGAACAATGCCCGGTTGATCGATGAAGCGTATGCTTCGGATAATCAGATCGTGACGTTCCCGGCTGGTCTTTGTTCCCGTAAGATAGACGGGAAGATACAAGATCCCGAGTGGAAGAAATCGTTTATCCAGAAGGCCGTCGAACATAAACGGGATGTGGTGCCGGTTTATTTCGAAGGAAGGAACTCCAATTTCTTTTATCGGCTGGCTAATCTGCGTAAGGCGTTGGGGATTAAGATGAACTATGAAATGCTTTATCTGCCGGACGAAATGTTTCGGTGCAAACATAAAACGTTCCGTATCCATTTCGGGGAGCCTATTCCGTGGCAGACCTTCGACACAAGTAAGAAGCCGGGCGAATGGGCCGAATGGGTAAGAACACTTGTTTATAATCTCAGGAAATCATAGACTCTATTTATATGCAAGACATTATTAAACCGATTGATCGTGCAATCCTTAAGGCGGAACTGACGAAAGAGAAGAAGCTCCGCAGCACGAATAAATCAAACAATGAAATATATATTGTAACCGCCCATGACTCGCCTAATGTAATGCAGGAAATCGGGCGTTTGCGTGAAATCGCATTTCGTTATTATGGCGGGGGAACCGGCTTTCCGGTAGATATCGACGAGTTCGATACGATGGAGGATGCCTATCGTCAGTTGATCGTCTGGAGTCCGGAAGATGAACAGATACTGGGTGGTTATCGTTTCCTTTGCGGTTCGGATGTCAAGTTCGATGAGAACGGTAAGCCGATGCTGGCTACTTCCCACCTGTTTAACTTCTCTGAAAAGTTCAATAAAGAATTCCTTCCTTATACGGTCGAGTTGGGCCGCTCTTTTGTTACTTTGGAATATCAGTCTACGCGCGCCGGTGCAAAAGGTTTGTTCGTGCTGGATAATTTGTGGGACGGACTGGGCGCCCTGTCGGTCGTCGATCCGAGCCTGCAGTATTATTTCGGGAAAGTAACGATGTATAATACCTATAATACGGAAGCCCGCAACATGATCCTTTATTTTCTGGGTATGCATTTCCCGGATGCGGATAAGCTGGTGACACCTGTCTACCCGCTGCAGACGGATATGGATCTGGAGAAAATGAAGGCTTTATTCCGGTATGATAATTTCAAGGATAATTACAAGGTGCTGAACCAGGAAGTGCGTAAGTTCGGTATCAATGTGCCGCCGCTTGTAAATGCCTACATGAGCCTTTCTCCAAAGATGCGCGTATTCGGTACAGCCATCAACCACGAGTTCGGGGATGTGGAAGAAACAGGTATCCTGATCGCCATCAATGAAATTCTTGAAGATAAGAAGAAACGTCATATCGAAACCTACCTGAAAGAAGAAGGACAAACAGCCGACCTGATCCGGAAAGCGGAATAAGTCGGGCTGCCGGAAGCCATCTTCCGATCATCGACATTACGCATACGTATGTGACGTACAAATTTTCTACCCTATACCCTGCTTCCTGATACCCTATAACGTATCGCTTTCCACCTTATAGGGTGTCGGGCGACAGGTTATAGGGTAAAATGTAGGGAAACGGGAGATAATAAACATTGCGGCACTTACGGCATTTACGGCATCCCCTCTGTTTTGCGGTAGACGCCACGCGACAGGCGGGTGATGAAGGCCGGTTGCAGGCGCGAGAGATAACGGCGCACGGCTCGTTCGCCGATCCCTGCCGACTGGCAAAGCGGGTAGAGATCCGACAAGGTGAACTGCTCCGGCAAACTGTTGAATATCTTCCGGAAATTGTCCGGGCAACTCAGTTCGGGCGTCTCGGTATCCACCTGCAACTGCGTCATCAACAGACGGCTATGCTCGATGCAGACCCCAGTGATCGCCATTGCCGCCCGGAAATGACGGTCACTGCAGAAACGTTCGTCCACCCCGTAATCGAGGCCGGCCACATCGAGAGCGGTAAAGATCATACAAAGGCGGAACGTGATTAGCCCGTAACGCTTCACCACACTCAGGAAATCATCGCTGCCAAACACATCCGACTCGCCCAGCAGACGGCCGAAATGACGGTTCAGCTCTTCCCACTGCCGCGCGGTGAGGCGTACCTGCAAACGACGTTTACGCAATAGCTCGGCGGCATCGGCCATCCTTTCGGAAAGACTGTCCAGATGAGACTCGAAATCTTCCGTATCTTCCGTGGGCGACACATCCTGCCAGACAGCCTTACTGCGGCAGGTGTAGAGCAACAGGCGGCTCACCAGTCCGTTCTCCGTATCAGGTATCAGGCGCGGAAACTGTCCCGGTGTCCCGGCCAGCAGCACGGCCAGACGGGGACGGGGGATACGGATCATTTCATTATCCGTCTTACGCGACGAAGCCACCGGCTCATGGTGGAACGCCTTGCGCAGCAGGTCGTCGAACTGCCCGTAATCCTGTCGCGAGGCGCTGATCAGGGTATCGATCTCGCTGTCGACCATCAGGCCGCCTGTTTCGCCGTTGTCGGCCAGATGCACCAATAGCTTGGCTTTCGTTATCTGGGTAGGGATCAGGAAGTAGCAGGTAGACTCTTTCAGCGGGGCTTCCGCTATCTGTACCGCTTTGCCTTTCCGGTGGGCAGTCGTCTTTTTCAGTTCCCACTCTTCTTGTGCCTGCCGGTAAGCCTCTTCTTTCCGCTTCGTCTCGATCTCGATCAGCGAAGCATACCGGTCGGCCAGGCGGCGCATATCGTTGATACACCCTTTGCCGTTGGCTGCCGGAGCCACCTCGACGGTAAAGAGGTGGGGATAGACGCGTTTTTTGTTATACACGCCCCAGACCCCCGGCAAACAGGCACTGGCTACGGTGCAGGCTGCCAGCAAGGCCATGTCGCGTTCGCGCGGATCGGTATAGAAACGAATGGCCTCACCCAGGAGCGACGGCAGATGGTCTGTCAGGTCGGCGGGCAGGAGAGGGGTCGATTCGCGTAGCTCTTCCCCCGAAACGACGGGCGATGCCGTAAGTGCCGCTTCTGGCCGTAACGCGGGTAGGCGGGAAGATCGCTCGTCGCTATTTCCCTGGTAAGCAGAGGATAATGCCAGACGGATCTCCTCTTCCGTAAAGTCGGGGGCGGTTAACAGGGCGGCGCAGAAAGTGGCTGTCTCGTCGCAGCCGAAGCCCCGGCGGTTGGCCTCGCAGCCGAGGCGGTAGACTGTCTGGTTACGGTTGCCTTCGAGGGGCGGATGGTTGCGCAGCCAATCGTGAACAAACACTTGTGCCGGGGCGATGGTGGAAGGGGAGAAAACCTCGGCTTCGGGGTTGTAGTAAGCTTCCGGATCATAGCTTACGTAACAGCAACGGCTGATGTCTTTGCAGGCACGGTCGCAGAACAGTCCCGCCAGTTGCTCGTAGCAGGCAGCCACTGCCGCGAAGGTGGCAGGGTGTTCTCCACCGCCGGTATCGACGGCAACGAATACTTTCAACCCCTGTCCGCCGGGACTGACGAAGAGGGCCAGCGTGGTAGCCAGTCCGCGCAACCGGGCAGCCAACCCCGAAGGGTTGGCCACATGGTCGAAATCGAGTCCTGCGATCTGCGAGTAAGCTTCCAGCTGGTTAGCCCGGTGGCCACCCTTGAAGAGTCCCGAGGGCGTGAATCCCGGCAGCTGCTTCTTTTGTTCCCGGGCTCCTTCCCGATCGTCTGCCGACAATGCGGCGCGGTAGGCAACGATCAGGTACTCCCAACGGCGGCTACGGATCAGGATAATGATTTCTTCCAGCGTGTAGGCTTTGGAAGGCGGCAGGTAAAGCCGCTCGAAAAAAGAAATGGCGGGTGCATTCATAATGTCTTAATTTAATGGTTATACAACTTATTGGTTGATATACAAAGCTACTGTTTCCGATCTTGATTGTCAAGCATAGGAAGCGACCACCCGGCCGTTGCCGCGGGAGAAGCCGGAAGGTGTGGAAAGGTGCCTGAAGGTACCTGACAGCATCCCGACTCCCCGGTGGCGGTGGCCAGGGTGGTCGTTTCTTCTGCGGGGAGTGGGAAAATATTTATTTACCCAGTTTCCGGTGCTTGTCCGCCATGTAATAATAGCGGGCGACGGTGGCTTCGGCAACTTCGAAACCGAAGATATCGCAAAACAGTCCGAACAGTCGCCCGTCGTGTGTGCAGCCGGGACAGTTCTTCAGCGAATGGTCGATATCCTTCAGTGCGAAGCTGAGGGAAATATAGATCGCCTGGGGTACATGCTGCTTGTCTTCGGGATAGATAACAGCAGCTCCCAGTTTGTTTCGGAGCAGGGACTTGCCATGTTTCAATCTCCGTTCGTTTCTGCGCGACAGCTTGCCGCACTCGTCTTTCATCCGGCGGAGACGTTCGATCTCGCCGGCCAGGGCATCCAATGTGAGGGATGCCAATGAGGGCTCTTTTTTTTCATCTTGATGATTATTTTAAATATGTAATATGCAGATGGGGATAGTAGATGGTTCAGTTCTTGACAAATTTGAGCTATACAGCTGTAACTGTTATTGCATCCTTGAGGGCCTCGAAGAGGGCCTACTATGTTAACCGCTGGTGAAGCGAAGCGTAACCTGCGGTAATAACTGCGTCTGATAACCGTCCTCGAAGAGGGCGAACAGGGGTCTTTTCTGTCGCTCTTATTCGCCCCCTTCGAGGACGATCTGTCTCTATTGTCTGCTTACCGCAGGTTGCGCTTCGCTTCACCAGCGGTTAAGTCAGTTGGCCCTCTTCGAGGGCCGGGATAGCTCAGTTTTTTCTAACAACGAAACCCCGGAGAACGAATTCCCCGGGGCTTGTTTTTGTCTGTTTTTGCTCTTCACAGAGATCGAACAGAAGAACTTTATTTCATTACTTTAGTATTAATATCGACCGCTTGTTCACCCATCACGGGATACTTGGTTAATTCTTGTATAGGGCATCAACCGCGCAGTCAAATTTAAATTTATTGATTATAAATAGTTACTTATTTTACGATAGCCTTTACAGCTGCTTCACCTTCTACAGCAACTACTACGATACCTGCAGGAGCAGAGAGGGTAGCGTTGTCGGAAGAAAGAACTGTGTTAGCGATTGTCTGACCAAGTACGTTAGTGATAACGACTGTCTTGCCGGCTGCACCCTTGATGGTTACGATACCGTTACCAGCGATAACTGATACTTCAGCAGCGTTAATACCTTCGTTAGAAACCGGAGTCTTATCTGTTTTATTGATGTTGAAACGTTCTGCATCTGTAATATCATCAGTCAGAACAGCTACACCATTGATTAAACGGATAAAGCTATTGTTCTTAGCACCTTCGATATAGAACTCAGCACCTTCGTTGCCTGTCAGGCGGAACTGCCATGCACCTTCAACGAATGCATTCTTGCTCAGATCGATTGTGTCGTTAGCTGCATTCTTAGTTCCTGTAAACTTAGAGCTCAGGATGATCAGGCTATCACCACGGTGAATACCATCCACGAATGCCAAACGAGTATATTTACGGTTTTCATAAGTAAACTTAGTTTCTTCAGTCTTGTTAGCAGCGTTAGCAACAGAGTCAGCCAATGTTACCAGGTAGCTAGCCTTAACCTGAGGAATTTCATGTTTACCGTGAGCGGGATCGTAAGGACAATCCTGAAGAACCGGAGTAAAGTCAGGACGTAATGCCAGCATATACTGAGGACGGTTTGTATTGTTACGTACATAAGCAGTATCTACAAACATGGCAGCGTTGCTATCCATTTCTTTCTCATTGAAATCACCTAAGAAATTCAATCCCAGAGGATCTGCTTCGTAACCGGCCACTTTGTTCATTGTATTTTCATACAAGAAACGGTTTGAATTACGAGTTACATAGAATTCAGCATTGTTTACATCCATATCCTTCAGACCATCTTCTGCATCTGTTACATTCAGACGACGATATTTAGGAGCATCTTTCTGGATAAGAGCGAATGTAGAAGTACGACCGTCTTCAGAATAACCATACCAACCTTTCATTTCACCTTCCAACTTTTCAGTAATCAGGATTGAAGGATAGTCTTTTACAGAAATCTTCCAAGCAGACGGTTCATAACCGATAACTTCTTCTTTATCGTTTGAGATAGCCTTAGCTTCTATAATTGCGTAGTTGCATGTACCATCTACTTCTTTGAATTCTTTCAACAAGAACGGCTGAACGCTAGTCCATGTCAATACATTCTTATCATCGATCTTTTCATATTTACGAGTTACAAGTCTGTATTTACCATTAACATCTACAGAAACATACAGCTTATCTTCATCCTTTACATTCTTGTTTGGAGTTTCCAACTGGATATAATAAGCTTGACGATACAGATCTTTTGCAATATCTTCGTCAGAAGCACCATACTGTACAGCATCAAAAGTAGGAATCAAACGGAAGAAAGCTTCTGCTTCTTCTGCTTTTGTTACATTCAGGATAGAATCCTTTTCTGTATAATTAACGAACAAACCTTCGATTTCATTCAAATAACGCAGAGCATAAACTTCCAACTGATCAGCTGTTTCATCATTATATTTAGCAGCTGCATAATAACCCAATGTAGAGTCAGCCAAAGCTACCTTGTCAGTAATCTGAGACAGTTTCAAAGAGTCACCGTAAACAGTTGTGTACAGATCTTTTGTTGCTGTTGCATACAGATATTGTACAGGCAGATAAGCTGCATTAGTATAATAATATAACGATTCTCCCGATTCACGGTTTACAATAGTATTAATATTGCTACCATTATTATGAGAAAGCATCCACTGTGCAGCAGGGATATGATTCAGATTCTGATCTTCAACTGTAGCTATTGCCTGACCTTCCGGCAACCAGTTTGCTACCAAATAACGACCATTTTGATCTTTGTTCTCTACATCATAGCTAACATACTGAATAGTATATACTCCTTCTGCAATTTCTGCACCCTGAGCCAAGTTTACATTGAAACCGATACGGGTATTGATAGTAGTGCGGTTTGTTCCGGATACATTCTGAGGTTCACCGACTGTTGCTTCAGTATGAGTATTTGCTAATACTGCCAACATAACAGTTTTGCCATTACCTTCATATGAATATGTCGGTTTCGGATCATTGATATCAGCCCAATACTTAGTACCTTCAGCAGGTAACATTGCATAACCGTCAGTTACGATATCCAAAGAGTCCTGAGTAGGATAATAAGTGAACTTAAAGTTGAAGTGACCATTATAGTCTCTCTGCATAGCAACCGGCATAGCTGCACCATTACTCTTTTTCGGCATATTGTAATACCATTCAGCAAATGTCAAATTACGTCTTCCTGATGCACTCGTTACGAAGTTTGTATCAACTGCCAGATACAGGGCATTTTTCTTAGCGTCTTTCTTGTCAAGAGACAGCATTACGTAGTCAGCAAGTTTTGTTACATCTTCTACTTCTCTACCACCTTCACCTTCGTCTTTAACACCACCTTCTTCGATAGCTGTTGCAGTAATTGCTGCAATTGCATCTGCAAGAGTCAATTCTGGTTTTGCTTTCAAAGCATCATCATAAGCCTTACCTAAAACAGCAGCGATTTCATCTCCTACAGTTTTACTATCAGCAGCTTCTTTAGCAGCAGCTTCAGCAGCAGTTTTAACGGCTACAGGTTTTACGGCATCTAAAGCTTCTTCAATAGAAGCAATAGCAACAGTCAACTTGTCGGCATTTTCTACAGCTACAAATTTATCTAAAGCAGCATTAACAAACGCTGCACATCCATCATCAGTATCTGTTCCTGCAGGCTGATCCAAGCTAGCAATAGCTGCATCAACAACAGTTGCAACATTTTCTTTAGTAAAGCCATCACCTTCTACAGATACTTTATAGCCTGCCAATGCATCAAGATAAGCATCCTTAACAGGCTGTTCCAAAGCTATATTTAAGCCAGCATAAGCGTTTTCTAATTCACCTACTGCGGCATCTAAAAGTTGCAACAAATCATTCGCTCTTTCAGCCGTAAACTCACCTGAATTAGGAACCAGTGCTTCTAAAAGACCATCATATTCACCACCATCATTAAAAGACAATGCTTTTAATGCAGTCTGAACACCCGCCTGATTAGCATCTGAAACAGTTTTTACTTCACCAGCATGACCTTTAAGAGCAGCAGCCAATTCATCAACAGAATTATTTAATGCTGTCAGTCCTTCTTCTGTAGTAACCGCTTCAGTAACTAAGGCTTCAAAAAGATCTTTTAATGCAGTTTTAGCATTTGCTTCTATAGCTGTTGATATATTACTATTATCAAATGCAACTTTAATTTCAGCTTCAGCCGTATTATTCGCAGGCGTAGGTGTGATACCCTTTTCAATCTCAGCCTTCACTGCTGTAGCAGCAGCAAGGTTCGCAGCTGCCGTACTAATTTCAAGAGTCTGAGCTGCTGTGATTTCTTTAGCAGCAGTAGTAGCAGCAGCGAAATCGTCACCTGTTGCAGCAGCAGCAACTTCTGCTTTAAAAGCACTTACAGCATCATCTACAACAACGTCATTAATCAGGCCCTGTGCATATGTAGCTGTATTGATAGCTTGAGCAGCAGCATAACCGGCAGCTGCAGCAGTAGCCTCGTCAGCGGAATAATAAGTAGCATCAGCAACTCCTTCGATAGAATAAACAACCGGAGAATTGTAAATAGCCGGTTCAGCCTTCAACAAGCCTTTTGTCCAAAGGTTGCCGATTTCAGAGCCTTTTACATCGTCATTGAAAGTCAGTTTAAATTTGCTGTCAGCATCCTGAGTCATCAGCATTGAGTTCAGGTCGTCAGCACCCAAAACAACAGAAGCAGCAACAATCGGCTGTAAGTTCAATGCATTAGAAGGTACGCCACCAGAAGTTTTATATCTCTGAGCAACAACTTTTCCGGCAGAAGTAGCCAATACAACAGCGGAATCTAACTTTGCGCTATAGTTATTGATCAAAGCTGTCGGAGCAAATTCGTTAGCACCTGTTACATTCAGAGACGGAAGCCATTTCCACAAGCCATCTGTACCAGGATATTCAGAAATAACACCATTTGCATCCACATTTCTCGGAGTGAATGACAATGGAATACCGTAAGCTGCACTTACGAAAGTAAATGAAGGGCCACCTTCTTTATTTTCCTGATAAGTGATTTTCCATAATGTTTCTGCCAGATTTGCATTGCTACCAGCAGCAACCATTTTCAATTCGTACTTGTAATTGTAGACTTCACCTGTACGAACTAATGCCAGCACCTGACCGTCCCCATTAGCCAACTGAAATGCTGCCCCCTGTTTAACAGATGTAGCAACTGTACCCGCGTCTTTGAACTTCACGAATTCAGGAGTAGCAGCATTAACAGTTCCGATACTTGAAGCAAGCAGGATGCTTGCTACCAGAGTAGAAAACTTTTTGTTCATAAATCTTTAATTTAATATTAATAATAGTGTTACTTAAAAAGCCTTTTAACCTTAGATCGGAAACGTATGTTTTAGCAAATGACTAGCCAAAACGTTCCTTTTTTCTAGTCATTTTTTGAGGAGTTGATTGCTTTCGTGTAAAAAAGGGAGAATTTTATACTAACTTTGCTATCCGGTTGATAAGAAAGCACATAGATTAGGTAAAATAATTTGGAAAAGGATTGCAGATTCAAAATTAAGCTATACCTTTGTATGACTAAAAAAAAGGAACGATTTATCTAGTCAGTCCTATATCGCCATCTATCCTTTATTATTCAACAGATTACTCCCTGTATTCGACTACCCCTATTTATATATATATGTACCCGCGCGCGTTTCCTAATATCCTGTGTATCAGCATCCGTTTTTTCAGGTTTTCGCGGGGAATTGTTAAAGGGTCGTTTTTGGTGGGTTTTCAGGAAGAGAAACAGGGGATTTGCAGCTACAAAAAAAGGCCGTCGTTTGGTAACGACAGCCCTTTGATTATCACTTTATGAGAAAGAGTATTACAGTTCGCCTGCTTCTTCCTCTTTCTGCTTTATCCATTCTTCGGCTACAAGGGAGAGTTCCTCATACCATTTTTGTCCGAACTTACGGATAAGCGGTTCCTTCAGGAATTTATATAAAGGAAGTGCTTCTTTCCGGCCTAGCAGTTCGGCAGCCTTACATATTTTCCAGCGGTCGTAGTTGACGGCGCGGAAGTCTTTGTACTGGGCAACGCGCACCGGATAAAGGTGGCAGGATACCGGTTTGTAGAAAGACAGTTTCCCCGCGCGGTAGGCCTTTTCGATGGCGCACTTGCAGGTGCCGTCGCTGTCGTAGCAGGTGAAAACACAATCCTTGCCGTTGACGATAGAGGTCACGATGTCGCCCTCGCAATCGATATAGGCTACTCCCTGTTTGTTTATTATTGCCTGCGCCTCGGGTGAGAGGTCGTCCCAGATGATGGGGAGTGCCTTTTCGAGTTGGGCTATTTCGCTTTTGTCGAGCGGTGCACCGGAATCACCTTCTACGCAACAGACGCCCTTACACTGAGCAAGGTCGCAAAGAAAATAAGCCTCGATCAGATCGAGGCTTACCAATGTATCGCCTATTTGAATCATTTACTTAATCAGAGATTTTCCTGTCATTTCTTTCGGTTGCTTCAATCCCATGATGTGAAGGATGGAAGGAGCAACGTCAGCCAGGATACCATCTTCTACTTTAGCATCTTTGTTGGCTGTTACGTATACGAAAGGAACA
The DNA here is from genome assembly GCF_000969845.1 of Parabacteroides sp. HGS0025. Lineage (NCBI taxonomy): Bacteria > Pseudomonadati > Bacteroidota > Bacteroidia > Bacteroidales > Tannerellaceae > Parabacteroides > Parabacteroides sp. HGS0025. The sequence goes on along the minus strand of NZ_KQ033903.1, from coordinate 338,735 downwards.
GGGTTCAAAGAGTGAGCCGTGTTAGGGGTGCCGTCTTCGTTCAATGCGTGGTCGGCATTACCGTGGTCGGCGATGATGATCACTTCGTAATCGTTAGCCTTGGCAGCTTCAACGGTGTCGTTCAGGCAAGCGTCGATGGTAACGACCGCTTTCTCGATAGCCGAGTAGATACCGGTGTGGCCTACCATGTCGCCGTTGGCATAGTTACAAACGATATAGTCGTATTTCTTGGTGTAGATCGCTTCAACCAGTTTGTCTTTTACTTCGAATGCACTCATTTCCGGTTTCAGGTCGTAAGTAGCTACTTTCGGAGACGGAACCAGGATACGGTCTTCGCCATCGAACGGAGTTTCGCGTCCACCGTTGAAGAAGAAAGTAACGTGTGCATACTTTTCTGTTTCGGCAATGTGCAGCTGAGTCTTACCGACAGAGGCAAGGAATTCGCCCAATGTGTTTTCTACATTGTCTTTGTCGAACAGGATGTGAACACCCTTGAAGCTTGCATCGTACGGAGTCATACAGAAATACTGCAGGTTAGGAATAGTCTTCATTCCTGCTTCCGGCATATCCTGCTGAGTCAGAACGATTGTCAGTTCTTTCGCACGGTCGTTGCGGTAGTTGAAGAAGATAACTACGTCGCCTTCTTCGATAGTAGCTACCGGCTTGCCGTTTTCCACGTGTACGATCGGTTTGATGAATTCGTCGGTTACGCCTTCTGCGTATGACTCTTCCATAGCTGTAACCATGCATTCAGCCGGTTTGCCTGTACCGTTCACGATCAGATCGTATGCTTCTTTCACACGTTCCCAGCGTTTGTCACGATCCATAGCATAATAACGGCCGATGATAGAAGCGATCTTGCCGCTGCTTGCTTTCAGGTGGTTTTCCAGTTGTTCGATGAAGCCTTTACCGCTCTTCGGGTCGGTATCGCGACCGTCCATAAAGCAATGAACGTATGCTTTGTCAATTCCGTATTCCTTAGCGATATCAGTCAGTTTGAACAAATGTTCCAGTGAGCTGTGAACGCCACCGTCTGAAACCAGCCCCATGAAATGGATCTGTTTGTTGTTTTCTTTCGCGTAGCTGTAAGCACGTTTGATTTCCGGATTGTCGAGGATAGTGTTCTGACGACATGCGATATTGATCTTCACCAGATCCTGATAAACGATGCGGCCTGCACCGATGTTCAGGTGGCCAACTTCCGAGTTACCCATCTGTCCGTCAGGTAAACCGACGTTTTCGCCGGAAGCCTGCAACTGAGAGTTAGGATAGGTTGCCAACAGTGAATCCCAGTAAGGGGTGGGAGTGTTGTAGATTACATCATCTTTACCACGGTCGCCGATACCCCAGCCGTCGCAGATTAATAAAAGTGCTTTCTTGCTCATGATTGCCTTATTTATATAGTTTATACTTATTAAATATCTAATACCGGGCGCAAAGATAAGCATTTCTACCGTAATATTATTTCCCTTTAAAGTATTACTTTTGTGCTGAATATGGAAAAGAAGATACACGACAATGATCTGGGAACCATCCTTCTCCGTACTACTCCGCGAGCTACCCGCTATACGTTGAAAATATCGAAGGGAATGATCACTGCGACTATGCCGGTAGGTGGCGACGAGCGTAGGATGCTGGCTTTTATAGAAGAGAACCGGCAGAAGCTTCTTGCGGCATTGAAAAAGCATCCGGCACGTCCGTTGCTCGATGAGACGACGACGTTGCAGGCTACTACTTTCAAGCTGGAAATATTCTGTACCGACCGTACCAATTATTATATGACGCTGAAGGATGGCATCCTTCGTATAGCCTGTCCCTCCGGAACCCGTTTCGAGTCGGAAAAGGTGCAGCAACTATTGAAAGACCTGTTGGAAAAAGCGTTGCGCCATGAGGCCAAGCGCCTGCTGCCCGACCGGTTGATGGCATTGGCCGCCAAACATAACTTTACCTGTACGGGAGTGCGGATCATGAACAGTAAAGGCCGCTGGGGAAGTTGCAGCACCCGGCGGACGATCAACCTCTCCCTCTCCTTAATGCTGCTCCCCTGGCATCTGATCGATTATGTATTGCTCCATGAACTCTGCCATACGATCGAGATGAACCATAGCGACCGCTTCTGGAAACTTCTGGATAGCCTGACAGACAATAAGGCACTGGCCTTGCGGAAGGAGCTGAAGAACTACCATATGTTTTAAACCCCTCCTTACTGTGCCAGCGAGAACCTCAGGGCAACGCCATAATTGGAGTTGCTTGTCGGGTAGGATGCGTTAGAGATCAGCGGCTCATTGATCTGCAAGTCGTAGAAGGCACGCAGGGTCAGTGCGCGGCTTAATCCGTAATCGGCAGAGAACTGGATCGTCTTGGCAATGTTACCGCTGGTGGCCTGTGTAAAGCTATCTTCGATCTTACGGATCAACGACTGCATCTTGTTGTATGAGAAATCGAGACGCACGGTCAGGTCGTTGCTGAAGTCGCGTGTCTTTTTCATCTTCAGGATCTTGTTGAACTCGGCGAACTTATATCCCAATCCGATCGTATATTTGTTGGAAAGCGCTTCCACGATCTGGTAAGATGAAATGTTCAGGTTCAGATTGCGTGAAGTCGAATAGTCCATGCGGATCGTGATATTGTTCAGCATCGTAGCGTCGACACCCAGCAACGGGTTGAAGCTTTCGTTAAGACTGACGGATGATATTTCGTACGGAGACGACGGTATTGCCAGGTTATTAGAACCTTGTGTAAATCCGAGGTTGTCGCCCAGCCCGCCGTCTACCCAGGTAGAATAGGAGTTGTAGGAGCCGACATTATATGTACACACATACTGGTGACTCAGCATAACGCTCTTGAAGTGTTGCTTTATAATCGGAATGCGAACCAGTCCGTCGTAAGTGATACGCCAGTTCGGAAGTAGATTGCGGAGAGCCGGGAATGGCGACGACGAAATCTTATTCGGGTCTTTTCCTGTATAAGCAGCCAGGAAAGCCGGAATCAGCACGTCGGCGGAGTTCTTATTGACACCACCGCCTTTGTATTCTTCCCCGCCTTGTCCGTTTTCAGTCAGGAAGCCTTTGTTGGGATAGGTGGTTCCGCTGTACCGGTTTTCAAGACGGTTGGCTATGATCTCACGGTTCTCGATGAATTTGTTGAATACGTCCGATGCATAACCGTTATCGGCATTGCCGCTACCTTTAAAGAAACCTTTCAAACCGATGGTTGTCATCAGGAAGTTTCCGCCTGTCTGTTCAGTCATGTTGTTGTACGCATATTGTATTTCGGTACTGCGAGTATCTACCCGGTTTGCATTCAGGTCGATCTTCAGGCCGGTTATCGGTTCCAGGTTTGCCCGTATATTCAGGTTCTTGGCACTGCTTATTACGGCAGGGGTTATGTTGTTGGGGTTGTCGTCGACCAGCCAGCCACGTTCTTTGGCATCATCTATATAGCTGCGGTTTACGGCACCGAAGGCAAAGCCCAGACCGGGCGACAAGACACCCGCCGATCGTCCCTGACCGAAGATGTCGCCGATCATCGGACGGAATCCGGGGATCATCATACCATCGGTGGTCTGATACTGGATATTGATACGGCGTACCATCATCAGGAAGCGTGAAGCGTGTTCGGCTGTTTTATACAGGAAGTCTTCAGTTGCTTTGGGGCCCGGTTTGATCGTCAGTTTCAGATGAGCCGTATCCTTATTGAGGATCATCACCTGTGCGTAGTTGATCGGTTTGTACTTGATGGCGTAGACTTTCCCGTCGGCTCCGCGTGCGGTGATACGCACCTTTTTAGTGAACATACCGTGTTGAACGACTGTTCCGCTATCCATATTCAGTTGGATGTCTTTCTCCAGTTTGATCTCTTTTTGCTCCTTCTTCTTGGCCGACGTACGGGTGGCGGAGAACTTTTGGTTCACCTTTTTCAAGAACTTGTTCTTGTTGTAGAGCGAAAGCATGTTCAAACTGTTCTGCATATCGATCTGCCGGTTGTTCTTGATGGTGTTACCTATTTCGTAAGTGGACTCTACCTCGGCTCCGCGATCCCAGTTATACTGCGCATTGTAGGTCAACGAGCTGTTAACCCAGTCGAGCACGGGGATATACTGCAAAGGCAGGTTCCAGGTCACGTTGAATGTCTGGTCGTACTTCATCGGCGTACCCAGGTCGGCGATACTCTGCTTCACGGAGTCTTTCCAGATTTCGTATCCGTTCGGGTTCAACTCTTTGTTCACCTGTTGGTACGGCTCTTCGATACGTGCATTCGTACCAGAGGTGAATGTCATATTCAGGTTGTTGGTGAAGTCCCAGCGCAGGCTGAAAGCACGATCCCAGTAGAAGGTCGAGCTGAAGGATGCTTCCGGCTTATAACCCGTATCTTCCAGGTCGCGAAGTTGCAATTCGTAATAGTTGCGCATCATGGCAGTCTGGAAGCTGATGTTCGACGGAACATAGTTCAGGCTGAATTGCTTGATATAGCGGGTGTACCCGTTGCTCTTCTTAAGCTTTTGGAACGGACGGAAGGGCTTTACGTACGGGGTATAGCTGTAGGCTAAGTTTCCACGGTAATCCTTGGTCGTTTCGTATTCGGTTTCCGGATTTTGCTTTTTGCTTTGACTGAAAGAGTAGCCGAACGAGAAGTTGGCCGGGTCGTAAGGCATCGGGTTCTTGCTGCGGATATCCGCTTTCACGTTGTTGAACGAGATACTCTTGATCACGGTTTTATCGACCGAGAAGTTCTTGATCGAGTCTTTCTCGGCTTTTGTCTCTACTGCATCGAGGGCATCTTTTAATTTGATATCCTGATCGAGCGGGTTGTACTGAGGCTTGGTCATTTCTTTCGAATAAGCGTAGTACATCGGGATACTTACTTTCGCCTTTTCAGGGAAGAATTTACCCCATTCGATATTGGTTGCAATATTATACTGTGAGAAGTCGTCGATACGGCGTTCGGACAAAGACTGGTCGAGCGCACCGAAACCGGCTGTTTCGATACGTCCACCCACGTTCACTGTTCCGAGGTCGGACACAGCCACGTTGAGGTTGGCATTGGCAGCCCATCCGCCTGACTCGTTGAAATCGCTTAGGCGTAGTTCGTTTACCCAGACTTCGGCACTTTTTACCGTATTCGATTTGTTACGGACACCAATCATGATGGTTTTTACTTCAGCCAAGCTCGGGTTACCGACGATCTTTCTCGTGTTAAGCCCGTTGTTGGGGTCAGGCTTCGAATAGACGGTCTGAAAATTAACACCGCTTACTCCTTTGCGTTTGTCGCTGTTACGTTCTAACTTGAGGTCGGTCAGTATTTCGAATGCGAAACTGATCTTGTTTGCGTCAGGCCAGATTTCTTTATTAGAGGCTGTTGTTGAATGAGCAGTCAGGGTCAACGGCACTTCGTATTCGTAATAATTGTTCTTATAGTCGGAGCCTAAACGAATGAATACGGACATGTCGCCATCGGTGGGGACATTCGAGTCGTTTACCAGTGCTTCCGCATGAGTGAACATCTCTATCCTTTTGTATTGGCGCAGGTCGTAAGATGTGTTTTTATAGACGGCGCGTGCATCAAAAGGAGAAAGCTCAGTGACCTTCAGCGAAAGTGATTGTTCGTTCTGACGTACGTATTGAGGCTGTCCGGTCATAATCTCACGGCTTACGCCTTCCGGTGTTACATAGTGGATAGGTGTACGTGTACTGTTCTCTTCGATATTTACTGATGAAACTTCCAGTGTACCATTCGACTGTACCGGCACTTTAGGGTCGGACAGGTCCTGTTCGTACGAACGCCAGTCACCACGAACCAGTTCGAACGAGCCGAAGCGGAGTATGGTCGGCTGTTTGAAGTTCGTCATATACATACGCATAAAGCGGATGCTCTTGAAGTCGTTGATGGCTCCGACACGGCGGTTGTATTTCTTGATAGGTATTTTGAACAAGTACCAGGTTACTGAGTCTTTCTTGCCGTTGGCCAGTGTAGGTCTTGCAGGCTTCTCATCTACGATATAATTCTCTCCTACCTTCAACCCGTTCGGACTGATGGTAATCTTATATTCGAAGTATTTCTCATTCTTATTCATGGTATTGTCCTGATTCAGATCTTCCACATCCGGATTTTTTGAAGCGGATGTATCGTATCTTTCTCCATTTCTACCTGTTTCAGCGGAGTTCCCTTCGGTTCCATTGTACCGTTTGTAACGCTCGAGGATACTTAGCTCTTTGCTGTCGAGGTCTGCTCCACGGAAGTAACGGTATTTGTCTGTTCCCGGATTGTTGAGTGGAGAAAAGAGGTCACCTTCCATGTCTGTGATGGTTGCGGGAGCCAGCTTGGTTTTTAATTTCTCTATAAATTCCTTGTAAGTAGGGTATTCACGCTCTTGTTCGGCAGACAGACCGTTTAGACCGACATCCTGTCTGTCACGTGTTCCGGCTGTATTGTCAAAAGCATAGACAGTACTTTGCTGCTTGGGAACAAGCCCCCATACGGTAGAGTCTACTTTAGTCTGGTCACCGTCGATTGGTAAACCATTCTCAAAGAACTTTCTTCCGTCCTTCAGAACGTCTTCTGATATTTCACCTAGGTTGAAATAAAGATCTCCTCCGGTATTAATCTTATTTGAATCTTCAAGGAACGGGTCGAGCATCCAGAACTCGATATATTCAACGTTGGCAGTTTCAAAGTCGCTCTGATCTATTTTGCGCATGATACCGCCCCAACGTTTTTCAGGGTTCTGTAGTGTACCATCCGGATTAACCTGATCTGCATCCAGATTGTACGGCCCGCGTTCATTAGGATAGAAAGCCAGGTTGAGTGCATTAATCGTACTAGTTTCATTATATCCCATATCTTTGTCAGGGAATAACTCGGATACCTGAATCTCACGCACATAATGATTGGACAGGTCATTTTTTGTCATATACGAAGGCCGCTGGCTGGAATTCCTACGGGTAAACAGACCATCTACGTAATACCAGGCCAACAAGGCACGTTCTTTACCATATGCAATATCGTCTACCTTATCTGCATTGGGGAATAAAGCAGTCGCTTTGTTGTCGTCGGCCGGTGTACTGGCCAGCTTCCAGGGATAAGGACTCAGCAAGTCGTAGCCACTTTGGGTCGCTTCGAAATCGTCGATATAAGAATAACCTCCGTTTTCTTTACTTTCGTAGTGGCCGGCAATCAAATGCGCAAACTCAGCATTAAATGCAATTTGACTGGGTTGTGTAAGAGTGAGCAGCGGCAGTTTGTCGAACATATTAGTCAACCACTGGCTTTCTGCCTTGTAGGAGGTGTTCAACCCCCACAGTGTATTTTTGATGGACTCGTCACCGATCGTTGTTTTGGTAGTCAGTGGCATTTCCGACATGTGCATAATGGTAGCTCCCAATGAGAAATTGGGGTTGAACTGGTAATTCAGATCCAATCCTACCATCGTCTTTCGTTGCATGCTATAAGCCGTCTGGTTTTCCAATGTTACGCTGACAGGAGTTCCCGCAGAGATAATACTTTCATTCAGGATAGTAACGGTACCGGATGTATAATCGACCGTATAGTCCACGTTTTCAGTCAAGACGGCTCCGGCAGCAGTTACACGTACCGATCCGCGTGCCACGTTGCTGGCGCCCAATTGTATTTCGGCGGCGGAAGAAGCTTTGTATTCCCCCGTCATCTTAAACTTGTTCTTTTCGGCTATCTGCCGGGCAACAGTCTGAGTCGAGTCGTATAGTTCCTGGAAGACATATTTGTCTGCAATAGCAGCAGATATGTTCAGGTCTGTCATTTTCTTCTTCAGGCTCGAACCGAACGGTTCGACGCTCGGGAATATGACTTTACCAGTCTCCGTTTGAATGGTATATCCTTCCACAAAGTCGAAGAAACCGTCTGAATGTTCCTGATTCTGAGAGTTCAGTCGGTCGGCCCCCATGATGCGGATCCATATTTGCTTTGGATTAGTCGATTCGGGCAGATAGTTCAGGTAGGTTCCTGTCGTATCGCTTTGATACGTCACATCCAGACGGAACTTCTCTTTCTGGACGGAGTAAGCCCCCAGCGAATAAACGTTTTTCATCATCAGCTTCCAGAACTTCATGGAAGGGGTCATGTTCGTATTTTTCAATAACTTTACGAAGATTGCCTGGCTGGGAGTGATATTGGAGTCATCCGAGAACTCTCCGACTCTTTTGGTTTTCTTTGTTCCCCCGTCTGAATATTCATATTCGTAAGCAACAGCCAACACATCACCAGGCTGCAGGGTCGTTTTTAGCGAGATATACCCTAACTGCTTGTCGTATGTGTATTCCGAAGCATCCAGTAAGCGGGCACTTTCCACCTCCTCATAATCTACTCCACCGACCAGGTCGGAAAGGACTTGTTGAGCTTGTGTGATGTCACGGGCGCCACTATACCGACCCTGCAATTGGCTATACAAGGTGTTGGCATCATTGGCCGGATATTGGGGCATGCCAACTACTGTAAATTGGTTGTTGTATATGTATTCTTTATTGTTCTCCGCCAGGTCGGTGAAAGCAACGATATTGCGTGCCTGGTCGTAGTTACCTCTCGTATTGGTTACCCATACCTGCATGCGGGTGATTGTAAGAGGAGCGTTGATCTGAGGTAACTTTGCAACGGCGTTATCATAATTATGATAGAAGTAATGCGCCATGAAGAAGTGGCGGTTCTCGTCATACTTATCAATTGTCAGTTCGAACGGTTTGGTTTGTACGCCACCTTTCGAGTTTACGGTTTTAGACTCCGACTCCTGCTGTGCGAATAAGGCGTTCACCCTCAATTTACCGAACTGAAGGTCTGCCTTCATACCGAACAAAGCCGCTCCACCGTTTATCAGGGAGTTGCTGGTAGTCATCGATACGTTACCGGCTTCCAGCGACTTGATGATCTCGTCTTCCTCACCCGTATAGGCCAGCTTCAGCTTTTTAGAGTCGAAATCGAACGAAGTCTCTGTATTATAGTTCATGTCGAAGTTCACTTTCGAACCGACGCTAGCCTGTACATTCAGCTGTACGCTCTCATCGAAGTTAAAGAAAGTGCGGCTACGAGCCCGTTCGGGAAGTGAAGGGTCTTGCGTACTGTTACGTTTCAGCCCCATCGTAACCTCGGCCGATCCCTGTGTCTTTACGCGGACACCACCGGGGCCGAACACTCTTTCTGCCGCACCGATACCGAATTGCATATCAGCCAGGTTGAACTTCTTGTCGGCTTCTTTTTGAAACTCCTCCTCATTCTTCTGGCGGTAGTAGGAGCGGAGCGACTGCTGCATGCTATAATCCTGGTACTCCTCGGGAGTCAGGGAGATAGGTGTAGTCAGGTCTTTGTCTCCTAAGCGGGTGCGAACGACATACGAACCGGTCTTAAGATCATATTCAACGGCTGTTTTTACGTTCTCCGGGTCGCGTAAGTCCATCGGTGACTTTTTCGTCAAATCTTCATAGTCCTGCGGTATGGTTTTGGAAACCGGGTAACGGGTTGCCGGTACGGTATCTTTCCCGTCGGGCATATCCTGTCCGTCCAGTAGCTGAATATCCGGCAATGTAGCCGTATATGTCAGGTAATCGGCATTCAGCGAGAGCATGCCGACCCCGAATAGCAGTATGGTTACCCAAATAAGATATTTAAGAGTTTTCTTTTTCATTTCAAACTGTCAACTGTCACTTGTAAGGGTTGTTTGCGAACCGCCCTCCCTGTCAACTATTAAAGCATTCTGAGTGCACTTTTAATCACTTGTTCCACAGCCAGCATAGGCGAACTTTTCAGTATCGAGCTTACTGCCTTCTGTGAAGCTGTCTTTTGGAATCCCAACATAACCAGGGCGGCAACTGCTTCTTCGGCAACTGCTCCGTGGCCGGGTGCCGGAACTGCTGTGCCTCCAACTGCCATATCTCCGGCCTTTACCTTGTTTTTCAGGTCTACCAGGATGCGTTGGGCTGTTTTTTGTCCGATACCTTTTACAGAGGTGAGTGCGGTTTCGTTTTTGGTAGCTATCACCTGTATAAGTTCGGAAGGGGGAAGTGACGACAAGATCATGCGTGCCGTATTGGGGCCGACTCCGGATACCGAAGTCAACAGCAAAAACAACTCGCGTTCTGCTTTCAGGGCAAATCCGAATAATAGGTGGGCATCTTCACGTATCACTTCATATACGTAAATTTTCCCGGAAGGTTTTCCGTTGAATGCGCTGTATGTAGTCAGAGATATGTTAAGTTGATAGCCGATCCCGGCACACTCAATAATCATTTGCGTAGGAGTCAGCTCTACGATATCCCCCTTAATATATTCTATCATTTTGCGTTACATCTTTGTAATTCGTACCTATTATAACGCAAAATTAAGCAAAAGCGTATATCAGACCTAAAGAAATCTTCAATAACGTGAATAATTATTCTCTTCCGGGGTATTCGGCAACGAAGGTTTCAAAGCAACCGCGGTCTTGCAGGGTGACGAAGCAACGGCGATTATCCGCACCTCCGAAAGTTATGTTGGAAGGTTTTTTGCCTTTCAGCCGTATTTCGCGGATCAGTTTACCCTTCGGGTTGATAACGGCTACCGTCCCTTTATCATACCGGCAGAGATATAAATTCCCTTTTACATCACAACGAATGCCGTCCATCCCATAACCTTCGAAGGTATGGAAAAGCTTTTTGTTCCTGAGTGTCCCGTCCGGCTGTATATCGTAGACCCATACTTTCAGTTGGGCAGACTCGTTGACGTATAATTTCTTCCCGTCGGGGCTGACATCGATCCCGTTGGTCGTCCCCAGGTTACTACCGAGCAGGGTTACTTTCCGGTCGGGCGTGATCAGCCAGAGCTGTCCTTTCTCATTCGGCCAGTCCGGATCGCTGGCATACAGGTTGCCGTTGGGAGCCAGGGCGATATCGTTGGGCTGGTTCATTTTCGGTTCGTGGGCATATACGCTGACCTCTCGGGTGTTCATATCCACTTTCAGGATGTTATGTCCGGTATAGTCGGCCACCAGCATATTCCCTTCCTTGTCGAATCGGATACCATTGCCGGTAGATCCTTCCGGTAAGGTCACGAAACAATCGTGCGACCCGTCCGGACGTACGATACCGATCGTCCCCTCTTTGGCATAATTCACGGCATACAGGTTGCCGGCCTTATCTGTGGCGGGGCCTTCTATCCCGTTGGTGAACGTCCATTCGGGAAGTAGGTCGGTGGTGTCCCGTGCATGGGCTGTCAGGGGGGCAAAGAAGCAACCGAGGATAAAAAGAAAGATTGCAGGTGTTTTCATGATCATCTATTTTATTGTTTCCAGAAACCCGGAACGAGTAAAGTCAATACCGTAAATATCTCCAGTCGCCCTGTCATCATCAGGAAGGAAAGGAACCATTTGGAAACGACGGGCACTTCAGAGAAGTTATCGACCGGCCCCAGTTTCCCAAGCCCCGGCCCCACGTTGCTGATGGCGGAAACCGCCGCCCCGATCGATTCCTCGAAACCCAGTCCGTCGAGCATCAGCACGATACAGCTCACAACGATCAGAAGCATATAAGCTACCGAGAATGCCAGTACACGGTGTACTATTTCGCCGGATACGATATGTGTATCCATCCGCACCGGAATGATCGCGTGCGGATGGGTCTGCTTTTTGAATTCATTGAACAGGTTTTTAGAAAGGATGGCAAACCTCCCCATTTTTAAACCGCCGCAAGTGGAACCAGCACAACCGCATATAAACATCAGTATCAGGGCAATCATCCAGAAGAACGGTCCCCAGGGAATATAATTGTCTGTAGCAAATCCACAGGTAGAGACTAATGTGACCACCTGGAATGAAGCCTTTCTGAAAGCCGATAGAAAGTCGGTCGCAAACCCCTGATACATCACCCAGGCCGTAGTAACGCCGATCATGATAGCCACAAACCAGAAGAACCAGCGGAACTCTTCGTCATGGAACAGCTTCTTTACATTTCCGTTGAAACAGAAGTAAATCAACGTCATGTTAGTTGCCCCGATAAACATGAATATGGTAATGATATACTCTATATAGGCAGAATCCCAGTAAGCGATACTGGCATTTTTCGTTGAGTACCCTCCGGTTGAGATAGCCGTCAACGCATGGTTGACAGCATCGTATAAATCCATCGGCCCTACCCATAAAAGGCCGATCAGAAGAAGCGTAAGGAATAAATAGACACCCCAAAGCCGTTTGGCAACCTGTGTGACACGCGGACGAAACCGTTCGTGTGTAATACCTGGTGTTTCCGCATTGAACAATTGGGTAGCTCCTCCGCCTAAAATAGGCATCAGGGCCACTGTAAAAACAATCATTCCGATTCCCCCTTGCCATTGGGTGAGACTTCTCCAAAACAGAATACCTTTGGGGAGGGTTTCTATATCAGTAAGGATAGTTGAGCCGGTGGTTGTAAATCCTGACATCGTTTCGAAGAATGCATCCGTTACGTTGTCTATATATCCTCCCAGGTAGAAAGGGAGCATACCGAGCAAGGAAAAAAGTATCCAGGTAAATGTTACCGTAAGCATACCTTCACGCCGTCCGGCAGAATATTCGTTGGCACGGAAACCGATCGCATAAAGCGCTACGCCCGTTCCGAACAAAATGCCACAGGAAATCAACAGGGGATACAGGTCGTTCCCCTTATAAAGAAATGCCACCACCGCAGCCATCAGCATGAACAGCGTTTCGAGGATGCACATCATCCCCAGCATTTTTATTATGAAACGTACATTCAGTAACATACTAATTAAAATAATCTTCCAGTTTGCGCATGGCCGTTTCCAGGCAGAACACGACAACATGGTCGTAAGCCTGTATTTGGGTATCTCCTTTAATCATCATCGGTTCGCCGTCACGCAGCAACCCCCCGAGGGTCAGATCTTTCGGCAGATGCAGGTCTTTCACCTGCTTGCGGGTGATCTTTGAGTCGGGACGGGCAACCAGTTCGGCCACATCGGCATTGGCAAAGGTAAGGAACTTTACGTTCGATACGTCGGCATCCAGCAAGAACTGGTAAATGTGGCTGGCGGCAATCAGCTTCTTGTTGATCACCGAGCCGATATCCATATTCTCCGCCAGCGGGATATAATCTATATTCTCGATCTTGGCGACCGTCTTGAATACCCCTTGCCGTTTGGCAGCCAGGCAAGCCAGAATGTTGGTACTGGAGTTGTCGGTCAGGGCAACAAACGCCTGTGCGTCTTTGATACCTTCCTGCATAAGCAGTTCTGTGTCGCGTCCGTCGCCATTGATGATCAATACATTGCTCGGCACGACCTCTGCTATGCGGTGGCTCTTCTCCTTATTCGTTTCCAGGATCTTGACACGTATATTGTTCGGCAGATACTGGCTCGTGCGGATAGCGATACGGCTACCCCCCATGATAAAGACCTTCTTTACTTCCGGGTCTTTCTTGCCGGCATGTATCTGTACATCTTTGATATGCTCTTTCGTCGTGGTGAAGAATACGATATCGCCGGGTAATACGTAGTCGGTACCGCGCGGGATGATCGTTTCATATTGCCGTTTGATGGCAACGATATGGTAAAGCTTCTGCTCGTTCAGCAGTTCGGCAAGCTGTTTGTTGACCAGGCGGGAGTTTTCACGGACTTTTACCCCGATCAGGATCAGGGCACCCCCGAACAATTCCCAGTACTGGCGCGTCCACGGGCGGCGTATCGCGCTGACGATCTCCCTGGCTGCCAGCATTTCCGGGTAGATCATCGAATGGATCCCCAGCTTTTCGAACAGCTCCTTATTCTTTGGTAACAGATATTCGTAGTTATTGATGCGTGCCAGGGTTTTGCGTGCCCCCAGCTTCGAAGCCAGGATGCTAGCAGCAATATTGGTTGTCTCTTCAGGGGTGACACTGACAAACAGATCCGTTTTCTTTATCCCGGCTTCTTCCAGGTCGCGGATCGAAGTCGGATTACCAACCATAGGAAGTATCTCCATATTGGTGTTGGTGAAATTCAACCGTTCCTCACTGGGATCCATCAGAATAATATCCTGCTTCTCCTGAGATAACATCTTCGCGAGATGCGTACCCACTTCGCCTGCCCCGGCAATAATAATTTTCATTTTGCTACTTGTTAATCATTTCCCTGTCGTCTCTGCGGCAATGATCTGTTAATAATTAATCGTTCATCATCTTCCGGATCTCTTCCGCGATGCTTCCGGCATTCAAACCGCACAGTTCGTACAGTTCGGGAATAGATCCGTGTTCAATGAATGAGTCGGGTATACCGATGCGTTTTACCCGCGGGGTATATCCGTTGTCTGCCATGAATTCCAATACGGCACTGCCCAATCCGCCTTTTACCACCCCGTTCTCTATCGTGATGACGCGGGTGAACTTCCTGCCTACTTCATGTAATAACTCCTCGTCGATCGGCTTCAGGTAGATCATGTCGTAGTGGGCGACCGATATGCCTTCGCCTGCCACTTCGCTGATCGCCTTTATCACTTCATTCCCGATCGGCCCTATAGATAAAACAGCTATATCGTCTCCTTCGTTCAATAGTTGACCTTTTCCGATAGGCAACACCTTCATTTCGTTGCGCCAGTCCTTCATTTCTCCCTTGCCACGCGGATAACGGATCACGAACGTACCCGGAGCCTCTTTGTAGCCGGTATACATCAGGTTTCTCAGATCCAGCTCATTGAGCGGGGAGGAGATTGTCAGGTTGGGGATCGGGCGCAGGTAAGCCAGGTCGAACATACCGTGGTGCGTGGCTCCGTCTTCGCCGACCAAGCCGGCACGGTCGAGACAGATCACCATATGCAGCTTCTGCAATGCTACATCATGGATCAGGTTGTCGTACGCACGTTGCATGAACGATGAATATACATTGCAGAAAGGGATCATCCCCTCTTTGGCCAAGCCGGCGGAGAAAGTCACCGAATGCCCTTCCGCTATCCCGACGTCGAATGCCCGTTTGGGGAATGCCTTCATCATATGGATCATCGAGCTGCCTGTCGGCATGGCGGGAGTAATCCCCACGATCCGTTCGTCCTGTTCGGCCAGTTCCACCAATGTATGCCCGAAGACATCCTGATAGAGCTGCGGCTCGTTGAGGTTGTGCACGATGATGCGCTGGCCGGTTTCCTTGTTGAACTTGCCGGGTGCGTGCCATTCGGTGGCCGACTCTTCGGCAGGTTTGAAACCTTTCCCTTTGGTTGTCTTGATATGCAGCAGCTTGGGGCCCTGCAAATCTTTTATATCGTTCAGCAACTTGATCATATAGTTTACATCGTGCCCGTCTACCGGCCCGAAGTAACGGATGCTGAAACCTTCAAACAGGTTATGTTGCTGTGTAAGTAATGCTTTCAGGCTGTTGTTGAAGCGGATGATATTACCCCGGCGGTCGTTGTTTATCAGCTTCATCTTTTTCAGTCCGCGATACACGTCGTAACGCATCTTGTTGTATGTCTGGCTGGTGGTGATGTCAACCAGATACTGGCTCAGTCCTCCCACGCAGTTGTCGATAGCCATATCGTTATCGTTGAGGATGATCAGCAGGTTGTTCGGGTTGGCCGAGGCATTGTTGAGGCCTTCGAAAGCCAGTCCGCCCGTCATGGCTCCGTCGCCGATCACGGCTATTACGTGACGGTTGTTTTCTTCTTTCAGGGCCGAAGCGACCGACATTCCCATCGCTGCCGAGATCGAGTTGGACGCATGCCCGGCAATAAAAGCGTCATAGGGGCTTTCTTCCGGATTGGGGAAACCGCTTATGCCTTTGAATTTGCGGAGTGTATGAAAAGCTTCCCTGCGTCCGGTCAGTATCTTGTGTCCGTAGGCCTGATGTCCCACGTCCCAGACGATCCGGTCGTAAGGGGTATTGAATACGTAGTGAAGAGCCACGGTCAGTTCCACCGTTCCCAGGCTTGCTCCCAGGTGTCCGGGATTTTCAGAAAGTATATCTATTATGTATTGACGCAACTCTGCACATACCTGTCCCAGCTTTTCCTGAGGCAACTGACGTAAATCCTCCGGGTAGTTAATGACGTTCAATATGTGTTCATCCTTGCTCTCTGCCATATCTGCTAATTTTGTGGCAAATGTAAAGAATTAACGGCACATAAAATAGTTTTAGCCGGGCATTTCTTTGACAGGATGATTAAAATGGGCTTCAAAGATAGCCTGTCTGCTGAAGCAAACGACAAATAGAACTGCTATAAATTCATTTTTGAAACTCCTGTTTTTCACCCTGAAAACGGGCTGAATACCGCCTTTTAACAATAGACTACAAAAACTTGAAAAAATGGGTACTGATACACAGTGTATTAAGAAACGCATGCGCGTACATATCTATATAAATAGGGATAGTCTGAATAGGGGTATGATCTTTTGAATAATAAAGGATAGGGTGCAAAAAATGACTGACTAGATAAATCGTTCCTTTTTTCTAGTCATGCAAAGTTATTGCTAAATTTTGAATCTGCAATCCTTTTAAGAATTATTTTGTCTAATCTATCTGCTTTCTTATCAACCGGATAGCAAAGTTAGTATGAAATTCCCTCTTTTTTACACGAAAGTAATCGACCCTCAAAAAAATGACTAGAAAAAAGGAACGTTTTGGCTAGTCATTTAACAATTGCCAAACGTATCGAATCTAAGATTAAAGAGCTTTTAGGAACACTATTATTAATATTAAAATTTAAATTTATGAACAAAAAGTTATCTCTGATGATGGCTGCAATTCTGGCAGCCGGGTATTCTGTGACTGCGGAAGCGGGGATCTACAAGGTTACTGCGGCTGGTGAAGTCGTAAGTGGGCAAAAGTATGTGGTTGCTGTAGATAAAGACAACGCTTTGTCTGCTGAAGGTGCTGCTTTGTCTACCAAAGCATTTGATCCTGCCAGCAATGACTTCTTATGGATAGTTGATGGTGCCACAACTTTTAAACTTAAGAGCGTAAGCAATACTGGTAAATTCGTTACACAAGATGCTACTACTGCAGCTTTGGGAGAAAACGGTACCCCTGCAGCTGCTGTATTTACAGAGGCTACTAGAACTTCAGAATTGAAGACTGGAGATGCTACTAATACTGATTTTGTATTAAGTAGTTCTCCTGCATTTTCTACTAATGGTGCAGACGCTTTTCTTCACATTGCCACTACTCCTCTTCATGCAAAAACTGCTGATGGTAGTTATGTTTACGTAACAATCGACGGTAAGTATGCGGTTAATACAAGCGGAACAACCGTTATCTATCTGGATGGAACAACTGTTGCTATGTTGGGCTTACAGGATAAAGCGAAGTTTACAGTAACAGAAGATGGTGTAATTATGTCTGCTACTCAGACTTCCAATGGTATCACTGATATTGATAATGATGCTATTACCCTTGCTGCTGCTAGTATCCCTGCTATCGAAGTGGATGCGAATAACAGCACAAATGTACAGGTTTATAAAACTGTTATTTCTACCGGTGTATCTTCTAAAGTAACTGATGCATCAACATTTGCTCTTACATCAACCGCTCCTTCTGTAGTTCCTCAGGTTCCTGATGGTGCACTGGCATGGACAAATGGCACAACAGGTGTGTTGTATGTTACTCCGTCGGGAGATGCAACAGCTATGAATGCTGTAAAAGCTGATGGAACAGCTGCTGAGGCTACTGGCGTAAGTAATGCTGCCCTGACAATCAAACTGAACAACGATGGTTCTTATTCTCTGTTTAATGGGGTAGAGCAGATTAAATTGGCTACCGCAGTTTCTTTCAATATCGAAAAGATCGCTGGAACAAATGGCTTTACTGCAAAAGATGCTGATGGTAAAGTTTTGGCAATCACAGGTACTACTTTGTCATGGGAAAAAACAGATGGTTCTTTGACTTCTGCTAAATCCGTAGCCGTACTTAGTTTCTCAAAAGGAACTCTGCAAGCTATCTCTGCTGCTGACTTAGCTAAGATCGAAAATGGTGGTATCACATTAACTGCTTCTTACGATAATGGCAAAACTGATATCAAAGGTAATCCGTTTACAGGCTTCCTGACTGTTGTTGATTTGGGTGGTAACAATTTCAACTTGAAATCAGGTAAAAAGTTTATCATCGGTAGAAAGGATATGATTGAAGGCGCTGGTACTGTAGCCTGGGGCTTTACTACTGTTGAAAAGCTTTCAGATATGAAAACTGGTGACCTGGCTGTATTCACTGCACAAACTTATGCAGGTGAAACAACTCCTTCTGAAGTTGTTTTATCTTTGACTGGTGCTGGAACAGTTGGTTACTATAAAGTTCCGGATGCAGTATATATGGGTGCTGGTGCTAGTCCTAAAACTGTTACATTCTCTTTGGGTACAGGTACGTTGGCAAAATGGCAGGATGTTCTTCAGAAAGGTAAATTCTTTACTGTAGAAAAGATCAGCAACTATTCAGCAGATAATGCAAAAGCTGAAGGTTACCTGGTAGCTACAGGAAAAACTAACACAACTTATGGATACAACAAGACAGTTCGCAACGTATTGGAAGGCGAATGGGCATTGACATTGAACGATGCTAAAGATAAGTATGTACTGACTAACCGTGAAACTCCGGAAGTTACATTCGAATTTGTTGGTGTAAACTCACTTTACACAACTACTTCTGAATATACTTACGTGAGCGGTGCAGACAAATACATCATCGCTCCGGTAGCTAACCACGCTGCAACAGATGGTTACAAGACACTGGATCAGCTGGAAATGCAACGTTTCAACATCGGTTCTTATGCAGGTGTTTACGATAATACAGCTTGGTTTACTGAAAACCACGGTGAAGATAAAGATGCTGAATATCACGTAATCGGTTTGAACATTGATCAGGAAGAAGGTTTGATCTATGAAGCAATCGCTCACGATCAGAAGCGCGACAAAGATCATGCTGTTACAGATTCTATTTATGTAGTTAGCACAATCGGTTATTACAACGCTGCTATCAACAATTATGATGAAGTTCTTGATACACTGAAAGTGGTTTCTTATACATTCAAGAACCAATATAACGAACCGTTGTATGTAAAGGCTGCTGATGCAGACTTCTCTAAGATCACTTATGTATCTTCTGCGAAAGATGTAACTAAAGCAACGAAGTTTACACTGCGTCTGGATACAGACAATACTTTGAATTTGCGTCCGGTAGACCTGGATGAAACAACAGGATACAACACATTTGATACATCAAAAGACTTCAACAAAGCCTATGCAGGTTCTTCATTGAACAAGGGTCTGGTTTCTTCTACCGATCTGTATGAAAGAGAAGAAAACGACCGCTTTGTAGTAGCTCCGTTGGCTTATGAAATGTATCGTCGTTTGGAAAATGCAGTTCCGGGTACTTCTCTGGATACAATCTCTATCTTCCGCGAAGGAAATAACAAGGAAGTATTGTTCGAAAACGGTCAGTTCCTGGGTATGAACAATCAGGTTCAGTTCCCGGCAATCGCTCCGGCAATGGTTGTAGACAGCGCTTATGCTCCTGCAAATACGTATCGTCCTCAGTATATGTTGATGGTTGAACCTAACTATGTACCGGCAGGTAAATGGTGTCCGGAACACGGCTTCAACCCTGGCTGTTCTCACGAACAGGATATTGAAGGTTACACAGAAGGTCGTTACCTGGTGAACCTGAAAGATACAGCTATTGCATGGGAAGATGCAAACAAACATGGCGGTATCAATCCGTATACAAACACTGAAGGTTATGTG
This sequence comes from Parabacteroides sp. HGS0025, assembly GCF_000969845.1. NCBI lineage: Bacteria > Pseudomonadati > Bacteroidota > Bacteroidia > Bacteroidales > Tannerellaceae > Parabacteroides > Parabacteroides sp. HGS0025. Next base: position 319,056 of record NZ_KQ033903.1, on the reverse strand, counting down.
AAGTTGGCATTCGTTCCTGCTAAACATATCAAAGATACTCTGATCATTAACAGCGATAACAACAAATTGACAGTAAACACAGCTGCATTCAACGAAGCTAAGTTTGCATTCCGTTATGTAGATGCAACAGCTAAGTCATTTGTTATCGAAACTGCTGATTTCAATCTGACAGGCAAAGATGCTGGTAAGATCAAAACAACTCCGGGTTACCTGAAATGGATGAACGGTGTGATCGTAGTGGTTGACAATATCAAGAATGCTGACGTTTACAACATGACTGAAGATTACGAAGGTAATCCTACTGCCAACGAAGGTATCAACGCTTCTTCTGTATCAGTTATCGCCGGTAACGGTGTTGTAACTATCAACGGTGCAGCCGGTAAGAAAGTTGTTATCAGCAACGTTCTTGGTCAGACAATCGCTAACGCAGTTCTTTCTTCTGACAACGCTACAATCTCTGCACCTGCCGGTGTAGTAGTGGTAGCCGTAGAAGGTGAAGCAGCTGTAAAAGCAATCGTAAAATAAGAAACTATTTATAATCAATAAATTTTAGATTGACTGCGTGGTGATATCGGACAAGAGTCAACCAATTACCCCGTGAGGGCGAACAAGCGGTCAGTATTAATACTAAAGTAATGAAATAAAGTTCTTCTGTTCGATCTCTGTGAAGAGCAAAAACAGACAAAAACAAGCCTCGGAGGATTCGTTCTCCGGGGCTTCGTTGTTAGAAATGCAGCTATCCGGCTGTATCATATAAATTAAAAACAAATTGTATATGAAAAAAAAGTAGAAGCAGACCTGATCAACCAGGCCATTCGCGAGTTAAGGGAAAATTGTGAGATACTTGAAAAAGATCTGCACGAAGTAACGAAGAGCTGCCGGAGTATTAACAAACTACTCGACCACGCTATCATCGAACAAGATATGGTAGAGGAGGAGAAGATCATTTTCTGTGGCGAGACAAACGAGTTTGTCAGGCTTATCTACCCGCTATTGAGCAGCAGGAAGTGGAAAGTAAACGGTACGTCGAAGCTGAAAAAGTTCCTGCGGGCTATCGACGAAGTAGTCAGGATCAGGTACGACAAGAAAAAAGACTACCTCAAGTTCGACAGCCTGGTAGCCGCCGTGAAAGAGTATATCGACAAGAATTTTCCGAACGATGCTTTTTCATAAGAAAACCAAAAAGTCAGGAAGCCATCCAATGGTTTCCTGTACCTTCGTTTCATACCGGATAGCCGGATAACTATTAAATTTTATACGCTATGATTGAAGCAACCTTGTTTACCAATTTCAGAATTTGCGGAGGAAATATGCCGCTGTTTACTATTCTCGACGATATCCTTTGCGGAAAGTATGAAGTCCCTGTCAATCTCCATCGTGCTGCCCTGCAAGCCGGCGACACGTCGACTGCCGAACGCATCAAAAAGGCATTGCCGGCCTTTACCGTATCGGCCACCTACCGCAACGCCCGCCGCATCGAGCAACTGACGGGATATAACCCCTTGCAGATACTCGATATCGACAACCTCAACCCTGCTGATATTTCCCGCTTGCGCAAACAGGTGAACGACGCCCCCTATACGGTTTGCAGTTTTCTGAGCCCCGGTGCAAGAGGACTGAAGATTATCGCTTACACGGCAGTCGATATCGAACTTCACCCCCGCAACCACCGTGCCATCTACAACACCCTGAAGGAATGGTACACCGACCTGCTTAAAGTAGAGATCGACGCATCGGGCAGCGATGCCGGACGGCTCTGTTTCGTTTCGTATGATCCGGAGTTATACCTCTCGCCCCGTTTTACCGGATGGCTGCGTACCGGGGAAGGGTTGCCCGACGGCCTGCCTTTGCTCGCTCCTCAGGCCAAACGCCCCAGGAAAGCGGCTGTCCCTGCCGATCCTGCGAAGCTACTGGCCGCTGCCCGCAAAAGGATGGACAAACAGGAAGCTTATTGCGAAGGCAACCGCAACAATTATGTCTACCGCTTTGCCTGCCTGTGCAACCGTATGGGTGTTCCTGCGCAGAACCTGGTGGACTATTGTACGGCCAATTTCGCCGATCTCTCGTCCGAAGAATGCAATAATGCGGTGGCGAGCGCCTGCAACAACCGGGAGGAATACAACACCCTTCCCCAGAAGGTGAACGGCAAAAAGGTGGAAATGATACAGCAATACCTGTCGGAGTATTTTACGTTGCGTAAGAATGTGGTACGCGGCATGATCGAATACCGGGAGAAGCGGAAGCGGTATAAAGAGTATCTCCCCGTCACCGATTATTGGGAGAATACGGTCTGGTGTAATCTCCAATTGCAGGGAATCTTCTGTAAGATCTCGGAATTGCGCTCGGTGATCCATTCCGATTTCAGCAAGGAATACGACCCGTTCAAATCTTATTTCGGTAAACTGCCTGCCTGGGACGGGGAGACCGACCATATCGCCCGGCTGGCAGCGACCGTCAGCACCAACCGCCCCGAATATTGGTTGAACTGCCTTCGCAAATGGCTCGTGGCAGTGGTGGCCTGTGCAATAGACGAGGGGAAGGAGAACCACACGGTCTTGCTGCTGAGTGGCGACCAGGGATTGGGTAAGACCACCTGGTGCCGCAACCTGGTACCGCCCGAACTGCGCCGCTACACCTATTCCGGCAACCTCGATCCGGCTTCGAAAGACAGTTCCCTCTTGTTGAGCGACTGCATCCTGATCGTCCTCGACGAGCTATCGGGGCAGAGCCGCATGGAGCTGAACCGCCTGAAGGCGATGATCACGAAAAACTACGTACGCGAACGCCGTGCCTATGCCCATAACGCCGAGACGTACGACCGCCGCGCTTCCTTCGCTGCCACGGTCAACGACAGCCAGGTGCTGACCGACCGCACCGGTTCGCGCCGTTTCCTCTGCTTCGAGGCCAGCCGGATCGACTACCTGAGCCCGGTCGATTACAAGGGTGTTTATGCGCAGGCGCTGGCATTGTATAAGGATGGTTTCAAGTTCTGGTTTTCCGATTCCGACATTGCGGAGGTGAACCGTAATAACGAGCCTTTCCAGCAGACGAGTCCCGAGGAGGAGTTATTTTACACTTTCTTCCGTAAACCGGTTCGTTTTGAGCATCCGCAACTGCTTTCCAGTAGCGAGATTATCGCCAAGATAGCCGAAAAGACGCGTTTGCCTATCACGCCGATCAATGTGAATAACCTGGGTAAGATGCTGAAAAGGGCGGAGTTTGAATATACGATCCGGCGCGGCACCCGTCTTTTTTCCGTGATAGAGCTAACCTTCGACGAAGTAAAGTCCGTGCAGCTGGGAATAACTTCCTACGAAAACAACAATGAACAAACGCCGGAAAAACAGCCGGATAGCACCCCGCAAAATCCCCGCGATGACACCAAATCTCCCGACCCTTCTCTTCCTTTCTGAACCGACAGGGTGGAGGTGGTGGAGGAAAGATCGCTTTTCCGTAAACTTCTGTATGTGGACTATCCATAATTCCCGTTATCCCACGTTATAAAAGCTCCCGCTACCATACAGAAGTCACGGGAACCCATCCCCCAACCTTCACCACGTCCACCCTCGCCATAGCTCCCGTCCTGTCAGCTTCCGCCCCCGTCCGAAATAAAATAGCTCCCGACCCCTATTTTCTAGTTCGTGTTCAAGGTTCCCCTAAATGTTCTACGATACAGGCCACCTGTTTCGGGGTGAAGCAACGTATGCCGGGATGGTAGCCCAGGGCGGTTAGTTTTTCTTTGAGGATGCCATGATGGTTGATCCAGCGGCGGAGTTGCATGACGGCTCCGCGGTGGGAAAGATGGGGGTTGTATAGTCCGGCCAGTTCACCGACACCGTAGGCGCGGATGACGAATGCTTTTTGTTCCATGATATCGTTGTTTGTTTCTATAAATATACGCATTAAAGATAAGAATAACAAGGCTTTGAATTGATTTAAACGAAATAAAGTGCTGTCTTGTCACGTTCGGTCACATCGGGCATCAGCAGGGGTGCCCGGTTGTCGTATCTTTATATTGTAATTAATTACAACACAATTCATTAATCATTAAAAACAATCACGTTATGGCAGTAAAGTATCATTTGGTTCTGAGAAAAAACATGAGTAAGAATGTAGAAGCAGGAAAAGAGAAACTCTATTATGCGCAGACGCGGGCAACCCGTACCTGTTCGTTTGAAGAGTTATGTGAACTGATCGCAGAGAGTTCCACGGCTTCGAGTGGCGATGTCAAACTGGTTCTTGACCGTATGAACCTGTTTGCAGCAAAGGCGCTCGGGCGCGGGGAGGTGGTGCAATTTGGGGAACTCGGCAACTTCCAGTTACTGCTCGGCAGCAAAGGGAGTGTCACTGAAGATGATTTTTCATCCACATTACTAAAGAAGCCCCGCCTGCGTTTCCGGCCCGGCTCCCTCTTGCGTAACATGACGCAAACGGTCAAAGGGGAACGTACGACCCTCACGCCTACCACTCCGCCCGCCGGTGGTGGGGAAGACGATCGTCCTGTAATCGAATAATAACCGCTAACCCTATTTACCAATGGACAAACAGAGATTTGTAGAATTTTATTTCCCCGCCGCACGTATGGCGGGGAATCTGTACCGGATCAATCCGGTCGTCATCCTCGCACAGTCGGCCATCGAGAGCGGCTGGGGTGAGAGCACGCTGGCGCAGGAGTATAATAACTTTTTCGGACTGACGGGTTACGGTGTCGTCAACGCCTACTGGCATGGCGGCAAGACCGACCAGGGGAAAAACGGCCTTTTATTTCGCCGCTATGATACCGCTGAAAACAGCTTTCTCGATTTCGCCCGCCTCATATCCACGGCCTACCGCCCGGCCGCCACCGTAAGCAACTTCCCCGCAGCCTATGCCCGTGAGATCGCTTACAGCCGCTACATCAGTGAAGTGAACAGTGACAACAGGGCTGCTTATGAGGAAATGCTTACCCGGATTGCACGGCAGATCGCTCCGCTGGTCGACGGGTTGTTGCGGCAGGAGGAGTTGTAAGGAGAGCGGTAAGGTTCGAACATTTTTTATTAATCATTTAAAATCAATCAGTATGAGTAAGTTGAAGTCTATTTTTGAGTTTATTATGGCGTTGCTGGGGTTCTTGTTGGATTTCGGGAAGAAAAGGAAAGGGGGATGATGGGGATAGGCTGTATTTCCCCTTCTTAACAGGTTTATCAACAGAGTTATCAACAGGTTAATTGGCTAATAATCTTTTGATTGATTATTTTGTGTGATAGTTGTAAACAATAGCGGGTAATCTAGTTGTGAATAACTTTGGCAGGTTATAAAAGAAAAACAGCTTCAGAATAAATCTGAAGCTGTTTTCTTGGTGATCCGCCTGGGATTCTCCTTGAAGAGTTACCACGCTGATATTTAAAACTTTATATTTTTAGCTTCAAGCATATCCCATGAATTATCCCATGAATTATCCCACTAATTTGCTACGTGCTTTTGCGGTAGTTTGCTCATGGAGAATACTGGAGACAAAGATAGAGCATTTTATTTTTGCTACAAATATATTGTAGTGTTTTCGTGCCGTACTATTAATATTTATCACGAATCTCTATCGCTTCTTCAATCCAATCTTCAATATTATTTTCTATGTACTCATAAACATTTGTACTAGTTTTATATGGTGGATTGTAGCATTTTACAATAGATGACATTGATTTTCCATTGATAGTAAAACCATCAAATGGATTATCACCTTTATTGGCTTGATTACCATCTCGATCTTTTAGATTATGAATATATATTCCAAAAATACCACGTTCTTCTTCCCATGCTTTTTTTATCTCATAATCTATCCATTTTCTATTTGCGGTATTTTCACCAACTAAAACAATAACACAAGATTTACCACTCATGTTATCATCTATCCATTTTTCGATAGCTTTATTACCTCCTTTGGTAACCTCTTCCCATTTATTTGCAGAAACAATACCGTTTCCTTCAATTTTACCCATATTCCTGATCTGACTAGCTCGCCAGTTATCTGGAATATAATGAAAACTAGTAAATACTCTTCTTCCCATTATTTGTTTAATTTTAAAATTATATTAATAACTTTGTCTATTATCTCATTCTCTGATATTACATCTGAGTTCATTTGACATAATTCTTTCCACAGCCAGTTATAAGGAGCGAGATACTTAGATGAGTCTTCTGAAATAAGATCAAATATCTCTTTACTCATGTAACCAGTTGCTGCAATAGGTATTGGAATCACTCCATTTTCTATAGCAATATTAAATTCCTTTTTGACACCGTCAGCAAGTACGACATTTCCAGTAGTATCTTTTTTATTCCCAAAAACAAAAATAGCAATGCCTGCTATTGGAATAATCCTTTTACGATAAGCTTCCCATAGCTCTTGAATATTTTTTCCTTCAGGTACAAATTGTGGAAAAGGTTTCATGACTAATTGTGAGTCGCTGAATTTTTGAGGTTCAGAATCAATTGCATCAAGAGCTCCATTAATGACTGCACTTCCAACGCCAACACCGAAACCATTTACGATTGTATAAGATTTTTGTATAATCTGCTTGGTTAGATTATGTATGAAATCAGTAGCTCGTTTTTCTCCAAATCTCCCATACTCTCCACATGAACTGCCAGATATGAAAATTGTTTGCTTTTTATATCTTCTCTCTATCTCTTTTAAGACATCAGTAATTTCAGAGAACTCATCAATCAACAAAGCCTTTATATTATATCTTATTTTTAAATCATCAATCAGAAGTCTTTGTTTTGTTTTCGCATAGTCTAATTCAGCCTCATTTGTTATGTTACTATCCCCTATAACAGGTCTTTTTAGAAATAAATAATGTTGCCTACTTGACTTCTTATCAATAACATTATTAAGACGGCTAATTATATATGTTATGTTAGGGTCTGTAAAGCTAAAGCCGAGAAATAGAAAGGTTTTAGTAGTCAAGTCTCCATTTAATGCTGTTAAAAACGAATTATGATATAAATAGTATCTCTCATAATCCTCTTTAGTAATTACGGCCTCTGAGGGGTTGCTTACATCGCCATGCATTTTATAAATGACAGCATCCCTTCTGTGTATTGAATGATGAAAATCTGTTTCTCTTATTTTAACATCATATCTTTTGTGATTTTTGGCTAAACTGTCTTCTAATAACTTATCGTAATTTGTAGTCCAATATGTTGCAATTGGTAATCTACTTAATATTACATGATTTTCAGTAGGGTTACTCCCTTCAACAAATTCATCTAATATTTTCTGATTTATTTTATGTCTATTATTTTGATTTACATGGTATTGAGCCAAAGATATCAAATCTTCTTCCAGCTCTATTTTTAACCCAACATCTTCTGCTATTTCTTCTAATAATTCTTTCCAATTAACATAACCTGCAGCCTTCGAAAGTCCTGCACCTGCAAATATTGCAACATTATTATCCCGTAGATGATTAACGAAATCTCTAACGAAAGGTTCAAATTCAGCTTTCATATTATGATAGTAAATTTTTGAGATTTTCCCAAGTCCAATCGTACATTACACCTGCATCATAAACCCTTATTGGATTCGTTCCAATAGGTTTAATTTGGACTACTTTCTTGTCATGCTTTCTTGCCAACGCAATTTCTTTTTTCACTCCAGAAGCACAATAAGTATATGTACCAGCGATTACAACTACAATGTCTGAACATTTTATTTTCTGTTCGGCTTTATACATCCAATCCCATTCAGGAGCAGCTTCTTTCAATGACCAATCAGATATCTCAAAAGGAGAATCCGGATTTTTTGCTTGACCTACAAGTAGATTTTTTAGACTTAAGTTGTTATCAAAATCAAAACTAATAAAAACTCTTTTCTTCATAATATTTAATAATTAACGGTTTAACCATTCATAAAGACTCATTTCCTTTCCATCAGGGAAAATAACCTTGTAATAATCATTTGTATAATCTGATTCAACAATATGAGGGTAGATTTGGAGATACTCATTCCCTTTCCACTCTGTATAGTTGTCAGCTAAAGGAAGTAGTGCAATCCTATCTATATATTTATGTGCATCACCAAAGCCTATTTCCCAATTACACCATTTTGAGGATATAGAATTATTCGTTGCTAGAAATATAAATTTATCATTCTCTTTTATTTTTTGTTTCAAAATATCTGCAGTTTTACCGCTAGTTTCTTTCGGCATATTATCATCCATCCAATCTATATAGACGTTTACTCCCATTTTTCTGAGAAAAACGACAGTATCAGTTATATAATCTCTATCAAGATGGCTGTGTGATAAAAATATAGATGTTTTATAGAAACCTCTACTATAGCTTCTTGATTCATTTAGAATAATTGATTTTTGTGTGTATCCCCCTGATTTATTATTTGATATTTCAGAGAGTCTGTTTTTGGTAATAATAGCCATGAATTATGTTTTATTTATTGTTTTTAATAATAAAGAAAAACAGATTAGGGGAATATAACACTTAAGACTAAAAGTAATAGATGTATAATATTCAGATAGCTTGTCTTTCAAAAATAGATTATGACCTAACAGTCGTTATAAAAAAATAACCAAATAATATGCCACGTGTGAAATGCGGACACAATGTCATAAAAAGAGATGGGTTCCTTTGTCACAATATTCTTATGTGACATTTTGTCTTGTCTGTATACTGGTTATAGAATTCTATGGCAACAATAGCACATAAGTTAGAATCTTATAATTTTAATCTAGGCTTCTTCTTTTTCTTTAGATTGGGTTGTTGTAGGTTATCGTCTAATGAAATATCAGTAGCCAATGGAAGAATAGAAAATAAAGAAGATAACCTGTTTTGGATGGTTGATTTATTTGCAGATGAAGTCGAATCATTGTTGTTTTGCTTATCTGCCGTCGTATTGATTTGTTGTACTGATGTATTTAAATCTACTTTTGTAACTGTGGATTTTCGTAATCCCATATTTTCATGACTCTTTTCATTGGCAAAAAATATTTCTTTTTCCTGTATTTTCAATTTATTTGGCATACTACCGTTTTTAATGGTGTTACAATACTCGAATGTTTCGGCTAGCGGTCGGTTGTAACCGAACAGCTTATTAAATCCTTGTTCCGTCCGTTGGAATAGGTTCACACGGTCAAAGCCACCTGTTACCGTCCCTTTCTTTGTGTTCTTATGATTGGTAAGTGGTGATAGCTTCTTTTTATTGGCTTGGTCTTTCCGGCTCACTACCAAATGACAGTGCATATTCAGTTCATTGTTGGAACGGTTGCGGTTAAAATGTATCTTACCATAGAACTTTATATCGGCTTCGGATAATCCTTTATTAAAGTTCTTTGCATATTCAGGAATAAATACTTCACGAATATATCTTTTCATTGCTTCGGCTTTCTCCTGTTCAGTGTTCCCCATTGTCCGAAGTTCACTTTCCGATGGGCTGACATGAATAGCGAAAAACTTTGCATCTGTTTTCAATAGTTGCCCGATATTGGCATCTATATCTTTTATGACAGTTGATTTATAGATGTTATCCTCTGTCAGATTGAAGAAGCCTTCGGTATAGATACCCTTCTCCATCCGTTCCAAATCTTCATGTTCCATGTAATTAGCTAGCTGTCGGCTACTACCAGCATTATTATATGTACCGTTAGATGGTGGGGCAAAATCTATGTGCATGAGTTTATGTATTTATCAGGTTGCCGATTTCGTCTTTCAGGTTTTCTTTCCGTTTGCTATCCATCACACCACAAGCAGAAAGTTCCGAATAAAGTTGTATCAGTTGAAGTAACTTCTTATAATCCCGTTGGTGTATCTGGTAGAGTGCATTGATCTGTTTGGATTGTTTATTTATCACATCGGCATGATTACAGAACTGTTCACTTAACTTTTTAAGTACGGCTGTTTGTCTCTCCTGACTGGCTTCCAGTTGAGAGAGAATAAGAGTTTCTAAAGTTTTGCCAATGGCATCGAAACGCAAAGCGATAGAATTTGTAGCCCGTATCATGGGATTCAGTTGTTCTTCCTCATAGTAACGGATGAAGCGGATAATATCATCCTGTCTCTTATTTATTTTCGCCAGTTCCGATTTTACGGATTCAGGAGCTTCCGATGGATTGATATGTGCCTTATCTATATACCCGAATGCCAACTTTACAACTTCACTCTTTTTCAGTAAATAGCGTTTGCATATCTTCTCTACCAAAGCTGCCGTTTCCTTATCTATGGAAATGGTAGTAAATATTGTTTTCCGACTGCTGTTTGGCATAGTAATTACTTTTTTATAGAAATATGGATAGATAAATACCTGATAATAAGCGTTGCAAAGAAAATGATTATTACAGGTGTCATTACAGCGTGTTCTTGTAACACGCTAAAGCCGAAGGCTTTGCCCCGCAGGGCAAGAGGGAAGAACAGGACTTGTCCAGTTCCCTCTTGCTTCATTTAGCGAAATGAGCCGAGCCGCAGATCTAGGTGGTTTCTGCTAAATGGGGCGTGATGGCACTCTACAGAACGGATGAATTATCCGCCTTTTTTGCTTCGGTTTGCTTATCGAGTTGATTTTCCTTTTTAAATCGTTCATAGGTTTTACAATCGGCATTTTCCTGAACGAATGCCCGAATGTCGGATGCCCGATAATAGGTTTTATGACTAATCATAAAGAAAGGTAGTTTACCACTTGCCCGATAACGCTGCAAGGTTCGGAAAGATACTTTCAGCAGGAAAGCTAAATCCTGATTGTCTAACAGTCGGTCGTTTTCATCCAGCACTTTATCGGTATTGATAAGAGATTGCAGGTTTTGACCTATCTCCCCAAGTTTCTTCGAGAGCCTTTCCATCCACTTATCGAAATTTTCGTTGTCTATATACATTTTGCTTCAATTTTTAGTTTAACATTATTGTTCTCAATCGATTGATGAAGCAAAGTTCGGCAAATGGGTGCAAATAAGTTAGGGGAGTAGATATACTACACCCCTAACATTTGTTGGTAAGTTGCTGATTTATAGATAGCCTTTCTTTTGATTTTCTTTAGTAATAGCTTTGCGAAGTATATCTAAAAATTCGATTCGTTTATTAGCTTGCCGACAAATTACACTTTCATGCTTTTTGTGGATATCCCCAAATTTGATATTGAAGAGATGTTCAAACGCTCGTCCGATTTCTGTTAATGGTGCTTCTTTCCCGGCATGGTTTATCACTCTCTTAGATAGGAATAATCCGCTAACCAGTTCCATGATTTCAACAAGGTTAGTTTCATCTGTCAGATAGAGTGGCGATTGTGGATTACCATTTTTTTTGTTTTGAAACGGGGCTGGATATTGAATTTTTAGATTCAATAGCTCCAGTTCTGAATTGATAATAGCCAATGTCTTTTGTAGAAACTGCTTTTTAAGCGCATTTTCCCCCCTGACCGTAAAGAGGTATTGTTTCAAGTGAAGCTATCTCAATACGGGTAGCTACAAGAATACGATAAGTAGTTGAATAATCATTTTCATTACTTATGTCTCTAATTTTTTCGATAAACTCGTCATAGGCATTTTGCATTACATTGTTATTGACTTCCTCTTTAGACTTTTCAATCAAAAGGTTGAAAAGTTCTGTTCTTAATAATTTGTTCATAAGCATAATTTTAAATGGTGAATAAAACCAATAAATATATTGTCTACATTTAATATGCTTATTTGCGATAATGTTTTATAATCAAACTATTCTAGTTCTGATATATAAATATTGATTGTTTGCAATATATTTATAACATCAGTTTCTGTAATACCGTGGCTCTCTATGCGTAATACTTTTTTCCAATCTTCAAAATCCACATTCCATTTATGAATCTGCGAGTATTGAGCAAATAGTATGTTTATTCTTTCTATTTCTAATTCGGTCGTAATAGAAGTCCGAAAAATCAAAATATCTCTTTTATTGTTACTGACTTTCATCATATATCACTTCCTTATATTATTCATTTTATCTAAAAATACCGTTATTGCATCATATCGTAGATTTGAAACAGAACACACTACTTTGCTAATCTTTCTCGTAATAAACTTTTCTATGAAATTCATTTTGTCAAACAGAAACTCACCACCTAAGATTGCTTCGGCGACAGCATTTGAGTGTAGATATTCGGGGAAAGCTTTTTTAAGTTGCTCAACTTCTTGAGTATCGTTCATTCCGCAAATAAATAATGCTATAATCTTCTGTTCTAACTGAGCGCGATTCTTATTGCAGAATTTACTCATTAATCTTCCTGGGTACCCAGCGTAAATAGAAGTTCCAAGAATAATTCTATCATAACCTTGAATATCAGGATTATGGAACTCTTTCAATGATATATATTCTAGTTCAGGACTTAATTTTTCTCCTATAAGATGTGCAACTCTTTCAGTTGTTCCATGCTTTGAATAGTAGATTATTGCAGTTTTCATAAATTCTCTCCTTTCATTTAGTTACCTTTGCAAAGGTAGAGTAGTCAAGGGCTATTATCAATAGTGAATTATCATCATATTTGGGAACATTCATGAGCTTAGAAAAATATAAATCGTATGTAGAGCTATTGTCAAGAGTGAACAATAGTTGTGTGTTTCTTATAGAATATAATAATAGATTTTTATATACATCTCCAAATTTCAATACATTTTTTGGATACGACATCGAAAAACTTAAAGACCCTTCGATTGAACACAACTACTTAGAGAAATATATTCATCCTGATGATTTTATGATCTTTAGCACTATTCAAAAAAGGTTACTTGGCTTTTACTATAGCCAGCCTATTGAATGTAGAAAAGATTACAAGCATATCTTTGAATTTAGAATTTTAAATGCAAAGAAAAAATATGTAAGAGTGATTAGTCAGCATCAGGTTTTAGAAATAGATGAAATTGGTAATCCCTTTTTGGTTTTAGGGGTAGTTGATTTATCCCCTGACCAAAAAGATATGGATGAGATAAAATTTCGGCTTGTCAATAATAAAACAGGAGAAATGACACCTTTCCCTTTGACCGAAGAAACAAATATAAAGTTAACTAAACGAGAAGTGGAAATACTGAAACTGGTAAATAAAGGCATGTTCAGTAAAGAAATATCGGATAGTCTTTCGATAAGTATTCATACAGTAAACAATCACAGACAAAATATTCTTCAAAAAATGAATACAGACAATGTTGTTGAGGCTATTAATTATGCCCGAAAACTTGGACTATTGGATTAATTCAAAAATAGTTCTTACTGTGTAGTAAGGTTATTTGAAACAATGGAAAACCACAGTAAACTAAAGTAGTTCGCTCGTTTCTACCCATCTACCCATTCCCTATTTTGTTTTTATATTGTAAAAGCTGATAATCAGAATTCTATTTTGATACACTATAGTAGTAGCAAATAATTGAATCGCTTATTGAATAGTGCTTCAAACAATTAGTTCATAATTTTTTTCATGAACTGGTGAGTTTACTATTTTAACTTCCATAGATTCTTATGTATAACTTTAGAAGTTAGACATTAGTAGCTTTACCATGTCACTTTCAGACAGTTTTGAAAACGACTCTTGATTCTTCTTTCATTTGCTGGTGAAATAGAATCAACACGTTTTATAAACCATTAAAAATTAAAAGTATGGAAGTAGTAACCATTGAGAAAAGAACATTTTCGTATGTCTGCGAAAGGTTCACGGAATTTGCCAAGCGGATAGAGAGTTTGTGCAGTCCTCATACTCAGAAGGTAGAAAACTGGCTGGATAGCCAGGAAGTGTGCCTGTTGTTAGGTTTTAGTAAGCGAACGCTGCAATATTACCGAAGTAGTGGACGGCTAGCTTATTCTCAAATTGGTAGCAAGATTTATTATAAGTCTTCCGATATTGAAAGAATTATTGCGGACAGTGAAACACAGAATCAATCACCCAAACAAATCGCGCCTTATGAAAAGAACTAAAGAAAATTATCCATTCTTCAACCTGTTTTCCATTGTCGGTACATGGGAAAGCATTAATCTGAATCCTACGGTTATCATCTACCGAAATGACAAAGATTATCTTCTTTCTATTATATATGTATCAGAAACGACCAAACAGGCTTCACCCGCTACTTATGAGATACAGCAAGATGGTAGCCAATATTTTATTGCCATTACATCCAAACGGTTCTATATAGATTATGATCCGGCAAAAGACGTACTTAGCATTTCATCGCTGGGTGACTATCTGCGCAACTAGTCTGCCATCTAGCCATCTTGAAATCAATATTTCAATAAAACAATCTTTCAATCATGGAACTAATAAATAAAGATACCCCACTAGTCAAAGAATTTATTTCTTCGCTCGATTCAATGCTGAATGGTATTGAAACTATAGTAAAGTATTACAAGCCCCACCTGAACGGGGAACGCTTTCTTTCTAATAATGAAGTTTCCAAAACACTGAATGTCAGTTTGCGAACCCTGCAAGAATGGCGAGATACAGGGCTAATCCCCTTTATCCAGATAAAAGGAAAGATTATCTACCGCCAAAGTGATATTGATAAGCTGCTCCAAAGGCACTACTTTGAAAGTTGGAAAGAATAACCTGCTACCCTCGAAAACATTGTTTTTCGGAATTTAATTTGAATCATTGACTTTTTCAGTGAAGTATTTAGTCTGTACAAGTCTTTAGATGAAAATACGCTCGAAATGAAATGAGAGGAAGATTTTCATCTAAACCGAAGGCTTGGACTTGAACAGGCTAAATACGGAACTTATCTTTGTCAATGCTTCATATTGAGTTCTGGAAAGCTTACTTTAAAAGAAAAGGATTGAGAAAATGAAATTCATTCTTCCCAATCCTTTTCTATATTGACTACTACCTTTATTATATAGCCAGTTCTGATAAACAGTTATTTACTTTCTGCATATCTTTTAGAATATTCTGATCCAGTACCCGTGCGTAGTGTTTTGTCACGCTGGTATTTGCATGACCTAACATCTTGGCTACATTTTCCATACTTACGCCATTTGCAAGACAAATGCTTGTGGCATAGGAATGTCGGGCTGAATGTGTGCACAGATTTTTCTGCAACCCGCATACATCGGCAATTTCTTTCAAATAACTGTTCATGCGCTGATTGCTCAATACTGGCAATAGTTTTCCGGTACATTCTGCCACATTTTTATACTTTTCAAGTATAGAAGCTGCCACAGGTAGCACAGGAATGTTACACATGATTTTTGTCTTTTGGCGGTTCTTTCTTATCCAAAGTTCCCCTTTGTTATCTTTTACCAAGTGTTCAGGTGATAAGTCTTTCACATCGCTGAACGCCAAGCCTGTAAAAATGCAAAAAACAAAAACGTCACGTACCTGTTCTACTCGCTTAATGGTGAACTCTTTGGCAAGAATGATCTTAATCTCGTCCATTGTCAGAAATTCAGGATCGGTTTCTTCCAATTTGAAGCGGTAGTAAGCAAACGGATCTTTCTTTATCCAGTCGTTTTCCAAAGCAATGCGGATAATCTTCTTCAAATTCTTCAATCGGGTGATAGCGGAGTTCTGCGCACAACCTTTTTCTATTTTCAAGAAAGCATCGAACTTAGAAATGAAGTTGGCTTCCAAGTTATTCAGGGCAATATCTGATAACTGATATTCTTTCTTGATGAATTCCTCCAAATATCGGGTAGTGGTTTCATACCGTTGAACGGTCTTACTTACGAAGTCTTTGCCTATCAACTTACGGCTTTGTTCGTTATGCTCCCTGAATACCTGCAAGAGTGTTTTGTTATCTTCATCCACACCATAAAACAGTTTTCTAACAAGATCAACAGTGATAACCTTGCCGGAAGTTTCCAATTCTCTATAAATTTGGTGTACGTGCGAGCGTGTGATTTCTAAGTAGTGGTTCAATTCCACCGACATACGGTCTTTGCCTTTTGAATTTTCTTTTGCCTGATTCCATAGATTTACGGGACAGCTTCTTTTGATAGAAATATCTACCATACAGCCGTTTACGGTGATTCTCATGCACACGGGTGCTTCTCCGTTCTTTAATAATTTGCCTTTCTTGATGAAGAACAATACAGAAAATGATTTTCGAGCCATTTTTACATCGTTTTTAAAGTTACAAAACTATGTATTCTCTTCCAAAGTAAGTCTATGCAAAAGACTATGAATCAGCGAGAAAGGTGCAAATTCGTGGGACTTTTTTAGACTAAATTTTAGTCCCACGATTTATCCACCGATAATATGCTTGAAACGGCTATTTTCTGCTACCTGCCAGAAAAAAGAAATCCCTGATAATGTTTGATTATCAGGGATTTGCTTGATTCTTCTTATTGTTTCAGTGATCCGCCTGGGGTTCGAACCCAGGACCCCATCCTTAAAAGGGATGTGCTCTACCAGCTGAGCTAGCGAATCATCATTTGCATACTCTGTATTGCGGTGTGCTTTACTTCTGTATTGCGGGTGCAAAGGTAGGGTTTATTTTTGAATTTGCAATAGCAAGGGCGAATATTTTCAAAAAAAGTGCAATTATTTTTCTTCCGGCGGTTGATTATCGGCTGGGGCAGGAGGGATGATATCCTCTTCCAGCAAGATAAAGCGCTTATAATAAGACAGACAGAGTGTCGTGAGCGGTAGAGCGATGATCAGTCCGATAAATCCCAGTAAAGTTCCCCAGATGGAGAGCGAAAGAAGGATAATGGCCGGATTTAATCCCATTGCCTTTCCCATGATGCGCGGGGTGAGGTATAAATCCTGTATGCACTGCACGATCCCGAGCACCAGCAGACCCAGTCCGAAGATGATCCAGAAGTTTTGCCCTGTCTCCGCCGATTTAAGCAGGCTGAGGATAATCATCGGGATGATGCCGATAGCCTGCAAATAGGGGATCAGATTCAGAACGCCGATGAACAGCCCCAGCGTAACGGCCAGCGGGAACCCTACGATCTTGAAACCGATAGCCAGTAAGACACCGACACATAAAGCAATCAGCGACTGCCCGCGGAAATAACGGTTCATACTCATCTCCACATCATCGGCCAGCCCTTTCACAAAGGTGCGCTGGCGGGCGGGGATCAGTTCGATCCAGCCGTTGGCGATCTTTTCGTAATCGAGCAGGATAAATATGAAATACAATAATATAACGAAGATGATCGTGATGCTGAACAGGATGGAGAAGGTGTTCGACAGGATGCTCCACACCTTCGGCGCCAGCTGTTTGATCGCA
The DNA here is from genome assembly GCF_000969845.1 of Parabacteroides sp. HGS0025. Lineage (NCBI taxonomy): Bacteria > Pseudomonadati > Bacteroidota > Bacteroidia > Bacteroidales > Tannerellaceae > Parabacteroides > Parabacteroides sp. HGS0025. The sequence continues at coordinate 301,882 of NZ_KQ033903.1, read as the reverse complement.
TTCTGTATGTTTTCGCGGCTGAGCAGCTCCATCAACTGGTTGATATCGACATTCGTTTCAAGATATTCGATCCACGACTCGGGAATAAGCGGGACATGACCGGCACCCGGATTATGCGTGCGCATCAGGCTCAGTGTCCTGTCGGCTTCCTGGGCGACGGACGGTACGACCAGGGCAGCAGCCAGACCGATCACCAGCGAAGCGGAAATGATAACCGCAATGATCGCCAGGATACGGCTTTTCAGTTTGAGCTTGTATTGGAAAAACTTTACGAAAGGTTGCATCATATAGGCCAGCAGCCAGGCGATCAGGAAAGGAAGCAGCGCATTCCGTAAGACTGTGACCAGATAGAGCAATCCGCCGATGATCACTATGCTGAAAACAATACGGGCCACCCGGTCGAATGTAAATGGTCGTTGAAACAATGAGTTCATATTATAATTTTTATCTTTGCCTGCAACAAAGATAGAATAAAGTAGAATAGGATAACAAGATGATAAAGAAAATATTATGTACCGCCCTGATACTCTGCTGTTCTTACCTGCCACAGGCGCAGGCGCAAACACAGACTCCCCAGCCTGTAAAGCAGTTGCTGAATGCCCCCTACATGAAAGGGGCCACTTTTTCGATCGTGGTAAAAGACCTGCAGGATGGAAAGACCTTGTATAGTTACGACACAGACCGCCTGGTGTCGCCCGCTTCGGTACTGAAGACGGTGGCAACTGCAACGGCTCTGGAAATACTGGGCGAAGATTATCGTTTTGAGACGACGCTGGAGTATGACGGAACGATCAGGGAAGGGGTGTTGAACGGTAACCTTTATATAAAAGGCAGCGGCGACCCGTCGCTGGGATCGTCCCACTTCGCACCCGACAGGGGTACTTATACGCCGGCAAAGAACAAGTTTATGCCCGAATGGATCGCGGCGCTGAAGAAAGCCGGTATCCGGAAGATAAACGGGGCGGTTGTGTCCGACGAAAGCATTTTCGATACCGAAGGATCGTCTATCAAATGGCTGCGTGAGGATATGGGGAATTATTATGCGCCGGGAAGCTATGGCCTTTCGGTGTTCGACAATATGTATAAACTCTCCCTGAAAACGGGTGTTTCCGGTAGCCGTCCGGTCGTGGTGGGGACTGATCCCGCCTTGCCGTCCGTCCGTTTTATCAATTATCTGGAAACGGCTCCGGTGGCTTCCGACAGTGCTTATATTATCGGTGCGCCGTTGGCCGGCGAGCGTTATTTATACGGTGTCCTTCCTGCCAACCGCGACGGGTATATACTGAAAGGGGATATTCCCGATCCGGCCTTGTTCCTGGCAGGTTACGTGACTACAGGGCTGGAACGCGCAGGTATCGAGGTGACGGGAAAACCGACCTGCTACCGGATCGAGTCGGAAGCGGGTAGATGGAAGGAGGGTAACAGGAAAACGGTCGTCACCACCTATTCTCCTACTTTGAAGGAGATTGCGAGCGTCACCAACCATGTCAGCCATAACTTGTTTGCGGATGCATTGGTTAAGACCGTTGGATTGCAATATCAGCCACGGAAGAATGAAGTGATCTCTTCTTTCGGACGGGGGGTGAAGGTGGTTGCAGACCATTGGAAGAAGAAAGGGCTGGATATCTTCCCGCTACGGATGAACGACGGTAGCGGACTGGCTCCGGCTGATAAGGTTTCGGCCGGCTTTATCGCCGATATGCTGGTTTATATGGCTACGAAGTCGGATGCATCGGATGCTTTTATTGCTTCATTACCGCAGGCAGGCGTCGAAGGTTCGGTACGCAACCTGTTGAAAGGAAGTAAGCTTCAGGGAAAGGCTCGTCTGAAAAGCGGTGGCATCACCGGGGTGAGAAGTTATGCCGGATATATAACAAAAGACGGCAAGCAGTATGCCGTTGCCGTTTTCTCTAACAACTATTCCTGTAGTATGGGCGAAATGACGAAAGGGCTCGAAAAGTTGTTGTTGCAGCTTTTTTAGTTGACAGTTGTCTACTGTCTCTTGTCAACTTCTTAGGGCAGTAATGCCCTTTGTGCCAGGAACTCCATGAACTTCTGTTTGTAGTTGTCGGAGATCGGGATATATTCTTTGCCGAATACGATGCGGTTGCGTTCGATCACTTTGATCTTTTCGGGTTGCACGATGAAGGAACGGTGCACACGGATGAAGCGGTCGGTCGGCAGCATATCTTCCAGGCTTTTCATACTCATCAGTGAAAGGATCGGGCGGGGCTCGTCTTCCACATATATTTTGACGTAATCCTTCAATCCTTCGATATATAAGATCTTACGGAGCTCGATCTGCATCAGTTTGTATTCTGTTTTGATGAAGATGCTTTCGATTGTGTGGGCAGTTCGCGGACTGTCCGTACCCGGGGCGGTTGTCTCCGGATGGGATTGGCCTTCGCGCAGCAGTTCGTACCATTGCAGGGCTTTGTTGGCCGATTTCAGGAAATCGGGATAGCTGATCGGTTTCAGCAGGTAGTCGAGTGCATTCACTTTGTAGCTGTCGAGCGCGTACTGGCTGAAAGCGGTGGTAAAGATAATACGTGTGTCACCTTCGAGGATACGGGAGAACTCCATCCCGTTGAGCTCCGGCATCTGGATGTCGAGGAAAAGCAGGTCGACGGGCTCTTTGCTGAGGATGGGGAGCGCGTTGACGGCACTGTTGTATTTTCCCGCCAGGCTGAGGAACGGCGTCTTATTCACATAACTTTCCAGCAGGCTGATAGCCAGCGGTTCGTCGTCGATGATGGCACATGTCAGTTTCATACGCTTTCGTCTTTTGGTTCGTTTCCGAGTTGTAACTCCAACATACAGTAATAGCTGTCGCCGTCTACTCCGCACGAGAAAATATGCCGGTTGGGATAGAGCAGGGCCAAGCGTTTCTTCAGGTTGCGGATGCCGATGCCCGAGCCGCTTTTGTCCTGTTCTGCATCTTTCGGGAAATAGCTGTTGCGCAGGTAACAGACAACCAGGTCGCCGTTCTGGTGGATATCCAGATGGATGTATGACGGTTTGTTGTTGCTTACCCCGTGCTTGAAGGCATTCTCGATAAGCGAAATGAACAGGAGCGGGGCGATTTCCGCATCCGGTCTGAGGGATGATATCTCGGTTTTCAGTTCTACATTTTCCGGCAGGCGGATGCGCATCAGTTCCACATAATTGCGGATAAAGTCGAGTTCCTTTTCCAGGAGAACAAGTTGCTGGCTGCTTTCGTAAAGCACGTAACGGAGCAGGCGACTCAGGTCGTGCACGGCTTCCTGTGCCCGTTCGGGACTGAAGGCAATCAGGCTGTAGATGTTATTCAGCGTGTTGAACAGGAAGTGCGGGTTCAGCTGGCTTTTCAGGTTTTGCAATTCGGCTTCGGCGCGGCTCTTTTCCAGTTCGCGGCGTTCCGACTCCACCTGATACCAGCCGCTCGTCATTTTGATGGCTACGCTAAGACCTGCTACCAGGCCGTAAAGCATGGCATTGCCGAAGAAAAAGCCGATGACCTCTTTCAATTCCTTCTCCTGACGCGGGTGATGGAACTCCGGAGGGGGCAACATATGCATCAGGAGGTGTACCAACACGATTGTCGCTGCGATCAGTAGTACATTGCTGAGAAAGAACTTCCAACCGTGCTTGGAAAACAGGAATTGTTTCACCAGAAGGAAGTAGTTCACATAGAACACCAGCATGAAGGAGAGCGGAACGATAACGAACCGTATATAACTCTGAACAGTGACTTCCTGCGTCTCCCTGCCCGTAAAGAAAAAGGGCAGGCCGATCAGGATCCCCCAGGCAGCCATATGGATGATGCTGCCCATTCCTTTTATCGGGGGGGATACATGTGTCTGTGTTGTTCCTTCTGTATTCATACTCACAAAGATATTAATTTATTCGTAACGTATCGCTTCGATCGGGTCGAGCTGTGCCGCTTTCTTAGCCGGATACCATCCGAAGAATACTCCCGTGACGGTACAGACGGCGAACGACAGCATCACGCTCCACGGTTGTATGTAGATCGGGAAGTGGGCTACCACATTCACGATCAGGGCGGCTCCTACGCCCAGCACCACTCCTATCAGTCCGCCCGTTACGCTGATCAGGATAGACTCGATCAGGAACTGCGCCAGGATGTCGATCCCTTTGGCTCCGATACTCATACGGAGACCGATCTCGCGGGTACGTTCCGTAACGCTGACGTACATGATGTTCATAATACCGATACCACCAACGAGTAACGAAATACCGGCCACAGCCGCCAACAGCACGGTCATCATGTCCGTAGTGCTTGTCAACATCGTGCTCAACTCCTGCTGACTACGGATGGTAAAATCATCATCGTCACTTTCCTTCAACTTATGGTTGCGGCGCAGTATTTCTGTTATCTCATCAATGGCCTGGTCGGTGTATTCCTCTTTGAGGGCCGAACAGGTAATGCCTTGCAGATGGGTGATGGCCAGGACTTTTTTCTGAATAGTTGTGTATGGAGCTAAGATTAGGTCGTCCTGGTCCATTCCCATGCTGTTGTATCCTTTGCTTTCCAGCACGCCTACGATGCGGAAAGGTAATTTCTGAAAACGTATGACTTTTCCTACGGGGCTTTCGCCGCCCGTGAAAAGGTTGTCGACTACGGTTTTACCGACTACGCATACTTTGGCGGCGGTCTGGATGTCCTGTTCGGTGAACATTTCACCGTCGCCCACTTTGTAGCGGCGTATTTCCAGATAGTCGGGGCTGATACCGTAGACCGTTGTCGGTGTGTTGTTGGCGCCATAGATTGCCTGTCCGCTGCTGTTCACCGAAGGGGAGACGGCAGAGACATAGCGCGTTTCGTCGACAATGTTCTGATAGTCTTCCAGCTTCAGCGTTTCCATGGCGGATGCATCCTGACGTACGCCACCTCGCGTATCGGCGCCGGGGTGTATCATGATCATGTTGGAACCCATCTCGCTGATCTGGGCTTGTATGCTCCGCTTCGACCCCTGCCCGATGGCCAGCATCGTGATCACCGAAGCTACGCCGATGATGATGCCTAGCATGGTCAGGAAACCGCGCAACTTGTTGTTGGCGAGGGCGCGGAGAGCTATTTTTATGAGGTTTGTTCCGTTCATTGTTAGTCGTCGTTTTTCGGCAGTTTGGCTAACGCCTCTGCCGCATTCTGTATGTTGGTATTCACCGTATCCGATGTCACATGGCCGTCGCGCAGGGTGATGTTGCGGCTGCTGTATTGGGCGATCTCCGGATTATGGGTCACGAAGATGATCGTACGTCCTTCGGCATGGAGCTTCTGGAAAAGTACCAGGATCTCGAACGAGGTGCGCGTATCCAGGTTACCGGTCGCTTCGTCGGCCAGGATCACGGCCGGGTCGTTCACCAGGGCGCGGGCGATGGCTACACGTTGCATCTGTCCGCCCGACATCTGGTTGCTTTTGTGCATCAGGCGGTCGCCCAACCCTACGGCTATGAGTGCCTGTACGGCTTTCTCGTGGCGGGCCGAGGCGCTGTAGTTGGGGTTATACATCAGCGGGAGTTCCACGTTCTCAACGGCTGTTGTCTTGGGTAACAGGTTGTAGCTCTGGAACACGAAGCCGATCTTACGGTTGCGCAGCGTGGCACGGGCGTTCTTTCCCATCGTACGGACGGATACGCCGTCGAGGTAATACTCGCCTTTGGTCGGTGTGTCGAGACATCCCAACGTATTCAGCAGCGTACTTTTCCCCGAGCCGGAGGTTCCCATGATGGTGACGAATTCGCCTTCGTATATCGTGAAGCTTACGCCACGCAAGGCATGGACGGTTTCGTCGCCGACCTGGAAATCGCGCTTGATATTATCTAGTTTGATGATCTCTTTCATTGTTCTGCTTATTTAACTGTCAACTGTCACTTGTCAACTGTTTTTATTTCTTCTTGTTTCCTCCCGGAGGGCCTGGCATGAACGGGCTCTTTTCCGTTGCGGCGGCTACCGGGGCTGCTCCGTTGGAAGCCATATCCACTGCGATCTCTTCGCCTTCGGTCAGTCCGTCGGTTACTTCGATCATGTTGCCGCTGGTGGAACCTACGGTGATCACTTTCGGAAGCAGTTGCTGTCCTTGTTTTACCCAGATAAGGCGTTTGCCGGCGGGTGCTTCCTGTGCGCTGTTCTCAGCTGTGAGTCCGGTTCCCAACAGTAATTCTTCTTCCGGGACGAAGCGGAGTGATTTGGTCGGTACGGTCAGCACATTATCGCGTTCGAGCGTGTAGATCGTCACGTTGGCCGTCAGACGCGGTTTCAATTTCAGATCGGGATTGTCGGCAGTGATAACCACTTCGTACGTCACGACGGTGGAAGTAGAGGTAGATGAACTGCTGCTGCTACTGCTGTCGCCCAGGCGTATCTGTTTGACTGTCCCTTCGAACACATCGTTCGGGTAAGCATCTACGGTGAAGCTGACGCGCTGTCCGTCTTCTACATTACCTATATCGGCTTCATCCACATCGGCGATCACCTGCATCTTCGTTAGGTCGGCGGCGATGGTGAACAGGGTCGGGGTTTCGAAGCCGGCGGCTACCGTCTGTCCTTCTTCAACGGCACGGTTGATGACAACGCCGTCGATCGGGCTGGTGATGGTGGCGTATTCCAGGTTGCGGTTTACCTTCACCATCGAGGCCTGGCTCTGTTCGTAAGCGGCTTTCGACTTCTCATAATTGTAAGTCGCCGTTTCGTAATCGGAGTCGCTTATCAGTTTCTTGTCGAAAAGAACTTTGCTGCGTGCATAATTCTTTTGCTGGTATTCGTATTCACTCTTGCTGCTGGCCAGTTGTGCCTGGGCGGAAGCGAGTTCGGCTTTCAGGTTCACTTTATCCATTTCTGCAATCAGTTGTCCTGCTTTCACCACATCGTTGTAGTCGGCATACAGCTTGTCGATGATGCCGGATACCTGGGTACCGACTTCGACTTCCGTTACCGGCTCGACCGTTCCGGTTGCCGTCACTGTGTTGGAGATGGAGCTGCGGCCTACTTTGGCTGTTTCGAGCCGGATGCCACCTTTAGCCGATTTGCCTGTGAAGAACCAGACGCCTCCGGCTACGAGCACGACGGCTGCTATTCCGATAATAACTTTCTTGTTCATATGTTTTCCTGTTTTATTTTTTCTTTACTGGTGACTTAGAGCAGATTGATTTCTTCTCCCTGATAGAAGCGCAGCAGGCCGGCATTGAGTATGGCTGTGTATTTGGCCTGAAGCGTTTCCTGCTGTGCGCTCAACAGGTTGTTCTTTTCGGTGAGCAGTTCGACGGTATTCTTCATACCCAGGTTGAACTGTTCGCTGACGAGGGCGTAGCTGGCCTGTGTACTTTTCAGCTTTTGGGTGGCGGCTACGTATTGCTGTTGGGCGCTGTTGGCACTCAGCCAGAGGCTTTCGATGGTTTTGTAGAGCGTTTTCTGCTCGTCCATCAGATCCAGTTGGCTGGTTTGCATCTGTAGCTTGGCCTTGTTGATTGTGCTTTTGGTCTGCCGTTTGTCGAAGATGGGAATGCTCAGGGTCAATCCTATCGAGTTGTTCCAGTTCTGTTTGACCTGTTCGCTGAAGCTGAAGTCGTTGCCGTTGGCATTCGTCGTTCCGATCCCTGCGCTCAGGCTTAAGGTCGGGATGTAACCGGCACGGGCTATCTTGATGTTCATATCCGAAGCTTCGATATTCAATTTCCCTGATTCGATTTCGGGACGCAGGTTGAGGGCGGTCTGATAAACATCGTCTTTGGTAGGGAGCGGGATCAGTACGCTGCTGTCGTCCAGTTGCGGCAGGAAAAGATCCATTTCGAAGTCGCCGTCCAGTTCGAGGAGTTGCTTCAGTTGCAACTTGTAGTTCTGGAGGGTGGTTTGTGCAGTGACCAGTTGGTAGTTGTCGTTGCTTACCTGTGCTTCCAGTTGGGCCAGGTCGCTGGAAGCGATGCTTCCGGCGTCGAACAGTTGTTGTCCGCGTTCGAACTCTTTGCGGCTGACTTTCAGTGTCGACTCGTTCACCTTCACGGCTTCGGCCGAGTAGAGTATTTGTACGTACAGCTGGGTGATGTTTTCCTCGATGGAGTTTTCGCTCTGGTCGACGGTGAGTTCAGCCATGCGGCTGTTCAGCTGTTGCTGTTTGACGGTGTTCACGCGCTTGCTTCCGTTGTAGACAGTCCAACTGGCGTCGATGCCGTAGCTGCCGTTGTACGATGTCTTGCTTTCACTGGTGGTGATGTTGTCGCCGCTGATGATGGTTCCGCTGGTGTTGTTCGGACGGTTTACGATACGCTGGCTGATATTACTGCTCAGTGAGGGGAGGAAATCGGCTTTTGCCGTCTTTACATCTTCCTGGGTGCTTTCGACGTTGATACGGTTGCGCCGGATAGTGATATTATGCTCCAGTGCATAATCGATACAATTACGAAGCGTCCATTGCTTCGGCATGTCGTCCTCTGCTTTCATTCCGGCAGGCAGAAGAAGCAGGCAGGAGAGGATTATTAGAGATACTTGTTTCATAATGCTTTCGTTTTGCGACCTAAACAATCTTTTTACCTTGTTACGGAAGCAAAACTACTTTACATTAAAAAACTGTACAATCAGAATAGAAATAGAGCGAAGGTTCGTCGACCAATAGAGGGATTTTGCCGATAAACAGGAAAGGTTATCTGCATGCTATTGTGTGACTGAAATATCAGATTACTTATCGTGAAAGAGAAACAATTGTTTTTCCGTCGTACTTCTTGATGAATACTTTTTTGCCGTATTCATACTCATCGTCATCAGAATAAATATATGTACCGTTATATTCCCAGCATACGATTTTGTGGTAAACCGGGCTTGCCGAACTGAAAATATCATTTGTATATTTGTAGGTAATATTCATTCTGTCGATGCTTCCATTTACATGAACAGGGAAAGAATAGGTATTCTGCTTTTCATCTCCATAAGCGGTTATTGTGCAATAATACAATCCTTCTTCCGCATCATAATCTATACTGTTATGGGAGCTGTTATAAAAGAACTGGTTTATACTGAAATCTTTTGTATGCTCTATTGGATTATCCAAATCTTCCCACCACGATACAGGAAAAGTAGCAGGATTGTTCAGATTTATCAAATCATTCCCGTTCCTGTCAATATAATAAAATCGTAAAGTGTTACCTTGCAGAAAACTTACTCCGTCTGATATGGAGTCATACCATTCAACTTCTTCTTCTTTTTCTCTATCCTTCTCGCTCAATAGATAGCTATTGCAACTTATCAGATGGATAGAACAAAGCAAAAGAAATAATAAGTTGAACCAACTTTTAGTCTTCATATCTTGTAACACTTTACTTTATTATTCTTATAATTCTCTCAACCAGATATTCCGGAAGCTGATCGGTTCGCTCGGATCGCCGTGGCTCTGCAGCACGATCGGGCCTGCTCCGTGCGGTGTTACTTTCGGGAAGCCGATATATTCGGTTGTGCCGAGGATGGTCGTGTTGTTCTGCAGCACGATACCGTTCTGAATAACCGTGATGCGCGGCGGTACGCGGTAGGTTCCGTCTTCTTTGAATACAGGAGCATTGTAGATAATATCGTAAACGTTCCATTCGCCCGGTTTACGCATGGCGTTTGCCAGCGGTGGAGTCTGTTTGTAGATACTTCCGGTCTGTCCATTCACGTATGTTTCGTTATTGTAGCAGTCGAGTACTTGCACTTCGTACATGCCTTGCATGAAGATTCCGCTGTTGCCGCGTGCCTGGCTTGTTCCGGTGATGTTTTCGGGAACGCACCATTCGATATGCAGCTGGTAGCTGTCGAATTTCTGCTTGGTCTGGATATCGCCCGTCTTTTTGTTTACAGTGAATACGCCGTCGTGGACAGTCCATTGAGCCGGTTCGCCTTTGGTGTTTTCCCAGGCAGACAGATCTTTGCCATCGAACAGGACGATAGCATCCGAAGGAGCCGAATTGGTTTTGATGTCACCCGGCGTTACGATCTTAGGTTGGGGAGTCCAATATTCCGACATGCCCGGAGTCATCTGTTCGGGTTTCGGATATTCTTTTTGCTGTGCACTGAGATTAATACAAGCTGTACAAGCCATAGTAGCCAGTACAGCTTTGATAGTAATGTCTTTCTTCCTCATGGGTCTAAATAATTTTAGGTTTACAATTAAGTAATTGCAAATCTACGTAATTATTTGTCACGTTGTCATCGTATTGCCCAAAAATCTGAAAGAAGTGTTACGGGTTATGGCTGAAAAGGCGTTTTTCTGCCAGTGCTTCGTACTTCGTTCCCGGTCGTCCGTAGTTGCAGTACGGATAGATGCTGATGCCGCCCCTTGGGGTGAAAATACCTGTTACTTCGATGTATTTCGGATCCATCAGGCGGATGAGGTCTTTCATGATGATGTTTACACAGTCTTCATGGAAGGCGCCGTGACTGCGGAAGCTGAACAGGTATAACTTCAGGCTCTTGCTTTCCACCATCTTCACATCGGGAATGTAGTCGATGTGGATTGTGGCAAAGTCCGGCTGTCCGGTGATCGGGCAGAGGCTGGTGAACTCCGGGCAGTTGAAACGTACCCAGTAATCGTTGTCAGGATGTTTGTTGGTGAATGCTTCCAGTACTTCCGGCGCATAATCCTGTTTGTATTCGGTGGAACCGCCTAACAGATGCAGTTCGTTTTCGTCTTTTCTTGTATCCATTTTATTGTTTGTCTACTGTCGATTTCTTCTTAAGATATTTCTCTAATCCTTCCTTGCGCAACTTGCAGGCCGGGCAATGGCCGCAACCGTCGGCAGGGACGCCGTTGTAGCAGGTCAGCGTTTGCGTGCGTACCAGGTCGAATACGCCCAGTTCGTCGGAAAGCTGCCATACTTCGCTCTTATCGCGATCCATCAGCGGGGTGTGGATGACGAACTGTTCGTCCATCGCCAGGTTCAGCGTCACGTTGAGCGAACGGACGAAAGTGTCCCGGCAATCCGGATATCCGCTGAAATCGGCTTCCGATACGCCCGTCACCAGGTGGAAGATGCCTTTGCTCCGTGCCATAATGGCGGCGAAGGTGAGGAACACCATGTTTCTGCCCGGAACGAATGTGTTCGGATAACTGTCGGTAGGCTTATCTTCGTCCATCGTGATCGAAGTGTCCGTCAGCGAGTTGGGAGCCAGTTGGCTGATCAGGGAAACGTCCAGCAGCTGGAACGGGACATGGGCGTCTGCAGCGATCTTGCGTGCAATATCAATTTCGAGAGAATGTTTCTGGCCGTAAGTAAAACATACGGCTTCTACACGTTTAAAATGCTTCTTTGCCCAGAAAAGGCAGGTCGTGGAGTCTTGTCCACCGGAGAAGCAAACCAGAGCGGCTTCTTGATGTTTCATACTTTTCTTGTTTTATACGTGGTTTAGCAAGCACACGGCAAGGGAGACATTCCTTTGCGCTGCAAAGATAAATAGATTTTCCGAATTATTTGATTTGATGGCGGATTGCACACTAATAATGAAAATGTGCGGCACATTCTGGTTAAAAGTGTGCAATATTAAGGAAAAGTATTTATCTTTGCTGCCGTTTTTGTAATAAAGAAAAGTAAAACATGAAGAAAAAAGTATTATTAGGTGCGGCATTGGCGATGTTGCCACTGTTCTCTTTCGCTGGTGGATATTTGACGAATACCAATCAGCATGCAGCCTTTTTAAGATCACTTTCGCGAGGTGCTGCAATCGATATAGATGGTGCTTTGTCTAACCCTGCGGGCCTTTCTTTCTTGCCGACAGACGGTTTCCGCGTAGGCGTGAGTATCCAGAGTGCTTTTCAAACTAGAAATATCGATGCTTCTTTCGGTACATATAATGGTTTCGATCCGGTCAATCAGAAGCCGACAATGGCAGAGACTCCCTACAAAAAGTATTACAAAGGGAAAGCAGCAGCCCCTGTGATTCCGAGTGTTTTCGCAGCTTACAAAAAAGGCGACTGGACTATTTCCGGATTCTTTGCCATCACAGGTGGAGGAGGTAAGGCTTCGTTTAACGACGGTTTGCCTATGTTCGAATCGGCTGCTATGGCCGGTATATTCAAGGAAAGTTTGGCAAACTATATAAAGACAGGCGGTCAAAGTCCCATCGTCACTCCGGAAATGTATACTATTAACAGTGCGATGGACGGTAAACAGTTTATTTATTCTCTACAACTTGGTTTGGGATACAAAATCACGGACTGGCTTTCAGCCTTTGCCGGCGGTCGAATGAATTATTTTTCAGGGAACTACGACGGTTATCTGAATGCGAAGCTAAAACAAAATTTAGGCGGATCAGAATTGATGGCGCTGGCTTTGGATTGCGACCAGACTGGTTGGGGATTAACGCCGGTTCTTGGAGTCGACATCAAACATGGTAAATTCAATTTCGGTGCCAAATATGAGTTCAAGACGAACCTGAACATCGAAAACGATACAAAGAAGTTGGATTATCCTGAAAGTGCGGAAGATCTGGTGGGTGCTTACAAGCATGGTGTGAATACGCCGAACGATATTCCTTCCATGCTTTCCGTGGCTGCTTCTTATCAGTTTTTGCCCATGTTAAAAGCTTCTGTTGAGTATCACTTCTTCGATGATAAGAAAGCGGGAATGGCCGGCGGAAAACAGAAAGAGCTCGAAAGAGGTACCAACGAGTATTTGCTGGGTATCGAATGGGATGTTATCAAGAGATTGACTATTAGCGGTGGTGCCCAGATTACGGATTATGGTTTGTCGGACAAGTATCAGAGCGATACCAGTTTCTCCTGCGACTCTTACTCATTGGGCTTCGGAGCTAAGGTGATGTTGAGCGAAAAGATGGCATTGAACGTAGGGTATATGTGGACAACCTACCATGATTATACAAAGAAATCGGACGACTACTGTGGCACGGGTCTTCCCGGAACGAATGTATATAGCCGAACCAATAAAGTATTTGGTTTAAGTCTGGATTACGCTTTTTAACCTATACATATATATAATAAATCAGACGAAGGGGACTTGCTTTCTTGGCAAGCCCCCTTTCTTTTTACCTGTCCGGCAGGTGGTCGAATTCTCATATATTATGATACTGGATTGTCATAATATATGGTATTCCAGTGTCATAATATATGAGAATCCAGTATCACAATATATGGCACAGGAGTAGCATAATATAGGACAATGAAATAGCCTAATATAGGCTACCGGAATAGCATGCAGGGAATAGGAGTTGTTGTTTAGCGGATAGCTACCTTGCGGACTGTATCGCCGATGCGGATGATGTAGTAACCTTTGGCAATATTTACGGTATATTCGCCGTCCGGTTGTTTCATTTCAAATTCTTTTACGCGGATACCAACGACGCTGTATATTTCGAGTTTGCTTCCGATCGGAGCATTCTTTACAACGATCTTATTATCGTAGGCACTGATTGAAACGGAGTCGGGTTTCACTTGTGTTGTAACAGGTTGGGCTGTCGCTACAACGCGCGTCGAGTCAGCCGCCTGCTGTGCCTTCACAGTGAGCGAGTTACCAACGTAAACGCTGATCAGTAGAATGATGGAAAATAATATTCTCATATTCAAAACCCTAAATTCGTACAAATGTATGAATAATTTTGAATATGGGCGGTATTTAGCTGTTATTATTTGAGAAAAGCCGCTTCATCAGATGGGAAGAACCATGCCTTCGTTACCCAGGATGGTGCCGGGAAATACTTCCTGCGCTTCCTTGTGGAGTTCCGACAGCTCTTCGTAGCGGGCGGAATAATGCCCGATCACCAACCGCTTCACATTTGCCTGGCGGGCGATCTCTGCGGCCTGGCGGGCAGTGGAGTGGAAGGTTTCTTTGGCGCGTGCCTTGTCGCTTTCCATAAACGTCGCTTCATGATAAAGCAGGTCTACCCCCTCTATAATAGGGATAATGGAAGGGGAATAGGCAGTGTCCGAGCAATAGGCGTACCGTTTGGCGGGTGCGGAAGGGCGTGTCAGGCGTGCGTTGGGAATGACTTCGCCTTCCGGCGTGATGTAATCTTTTCCCTGCTTGATATCCTTCATCCATTTGACGGGCACCTGGTAGAAGTCTGTCATTTCGCGGATGATATGCGCTTCTTTGGGTTTCTCGGCAAACAGGAAGCCACAGGTCGGGATGCGATGTTTCAACGGAATGGAGTAGACCGACAGGGAGCGGTCTTCCATAATCAGCGAATGGCTGCGGGTATCTACATGATTGAAACGAACTTCGTAAGGCATCCCTTTGCAGAAGGTGTCGAGCACGGGGCGCATATAGTTCTCGATCTCCTTCGGGGCGTGAATGACCAGATCGCCGGTACGACCCAGCATACCGAGCGTGGAAAGCAGGCCGGGCAAGCCGAAACAGTGGTCGCCATGCAGGTGGGAGATGAATATATGGTTCAGCCGGCTGAATTTGATACGCATGTTACGCATCTGCACCTGAGTGCCTTCACCACAGTCTATCATATATAATTTATCTCTTAAATCTACGACCTGGGAAGTTGCCAGATGCCGCGTGGTCGGTAACGCCGAACCACATCCCAAAATGTTTAAGTTAAAATCAGCCATAAAGGAATACCTAGGATATTTGTTTGCAAAGATAATACAAAAGCATCTGTGTTCTGTGAAAAATAGCAAAAAATGCAGCTCGATTGTTCGTAGGATGAGTTGGATTACATATATTTGTTTGCTGTCCTTATGGAAGCAAAATATTGTAAGTGAAAAGACTTAAGATATTTTATTCTAAGCCTTAACTAACTTTTTCTTTTTGTTTAAAACGGTTAAATGTAGAAACGGCCAAGCGTGAGCTTCGCCGTTTCCTTTGTTTTATGGGGTCTGTTTCTTGCAAAGGGCGGTTCGCGAACCGCCCGTACGGACGCCATGTTCTTTAGTAAGTGTGCCCGTCTTTCTGCTCCATTTCTTCCGCATCGATCTTATGCAGGTCGAGTGCACGCCAGGCATAAAAGATATACGCCAGAACGAAAGGCACCAGGATAGATACGTAGCTCATCACTTTCAATGTAAATTGACTTGAACAACTGTTCTGGATTGTCAGCGAACTCTGCAGGTCGGTGATGGACGGATAATAAGCCGTGTTGTTCCATCCGGCGCAAAGCAGCAGGGCGAGTACGGTCAGGACTGTTCCTGTGCCGGCAAACCAGATGCCTTTCCGCCATGTCTGCGACAGGATTGTTTTGATAATACCGAACAATACGAGTACAACGCCAGCCAGCAAAACGACCAGTACGGCCGGCATCTGGATCAGGTTGATGAAGTATTTGTACGGTTGCATAAATACTTCCTGCGTCTCCGGATTGACCGCGAAACCGTCCACCAGCAGTAAACGTACGAGAAATATCAGGAAGAACACCAGGAATAAAGCGGTTTCCGGAATCAGACGTTTCCGGCAGCGGCTTACTATATCCTTATTATCGATGTTGTTGATAAAATAAAGCAAAGCCTGTACGCGTGCCAGAAAGAACACAGCCAGTCCGAGGCAAACGTTCCAGATCACAAAGGCGGCTTCCAGTCCGTGCAGCGAATTGTTCCAGGTGGAGATAACCGGCATGGCAATGTCCGTCATCTGTCCTTTGTTGACAGAGAATTCAGCTCCGTTGAAGAAGGTGGCAACAGCCGTGCCCAACAGGATCGGGCCTAACACACCGTTGATGATCAGGAATACCTGATAGGTCTTTTTCCCCAGCAGGTTCCCTTTCTTTGCCTGATATTCGTACGATACGGCCTGGATAACGAAGCAAAGCAGGATCAACATCCACACCCAGTAGGCACCGCCGAAGCTGGTGGAATAGAACAGAGGGAAAGAAGCGAAGAACGCACCACCGAAAGTAACCAGTGTCGTAAAGGTGAACTCCCATTTACGCCCTGTGGAGTTGAGCAGCATCTTTTGTTCGAGTTCCGTTTTCCCGATTGAGAAAAGCAACGACTGTCCTCCCTGAACGAAAAGCAGGAATACTAACAGTGCTCCCAGCAGGGAAACGAGGAACCACCAGTAATGTTGTAATAATATATATGTACTGTCCATGGTGTATATTTTTAGTTATCATTGTTAGTAGATACGGCAGGGCCTTTCTTGATCGCTTTCACCATAATCCCGACTTCAGCGATCAGCAAGACCGTAAAGAGGATCAGGAAGAGGAAGAACGTCGTCTGAACCGACGAGGTAGCCAGCTTCGAGATAGAAGCACTGGTCGGGAGTATGTCTTGTATGGCCCAGGGCTGACGGCCTACTTCGGCAACCACCCATCCCGCTTGTCCGGCTATATAACCGAGCGGTATCGACCAGAGACAAACCCATTGGAGCCAGCGGGTATCTTTGAACTTATCTTTTTTGCTCCAGATAAGGGCAACGATAAAGAGCAGGATAAAGTATCCGCCCAGGATAACCATGATACGGAACGAGTAGAATGTCATTCCTACGTGGGGAACCAGTTCGCCCGGATCTTTTATGTATCCGTAACCGAAGTAAGGGAAGTTTTCGTCGAGTGTCGCCCGGTACTGTTTGGCGGCAACTTCATCTTTTTCTTTCACTGCCTTGCGGTAGTTCGCCAATGACTGGATAGCCAGTTGGCCTTTGGCGATCTTTTCGGCTGCCGATAGGGCAGGCGTACCGTCTGCGGTAGTATAACCGCCTTCGATCAGGTTCGTGATACCCGGTACATAGCCGTCCACTTTGCGTTCAGCCAGCAGCGACAGCATCTTCGGGATCTGTATGTTGAAGATGAATGGTTCTACATTATCGTTATAGCTGGTCTTTGCCGGGTTCAACATGCCGATACCGACCAGCCCGACACCGTTTCCTCCTTCATAAAGACCTTCCATCGCGGCAAGTTTCATCGGTTGTTTCTGAGCAACCTGGTAAGCGGAACCGTCACCCGTCCAAAGGATCAGCAGGGAAGCGACCAGTCCGAAGATGGCTCCGATCTTAATGCTTTCCAGCGCAAAACGTGTTTCCCGCTTTTTCAACAGATACCAACTGCTGATACCTATTACGAACAATGCACCTACGATCCAGCCGGATAACACGGTATGGAAGAATTTGTTGATGGCTACCGGCGATAAGGCAACCGCCCAGAAGTCGAACATCTCGTTGCGAACGGTATCTGGATTGAACTCCATGCCCACCGGATGCTGCATCCATGCATTGGCAATCAGGATCCAGAGAGCGGACAAGGTGGCCCCGACAATGGTCAGCCAGGTAGAAGCCAGGTGGAAGCGTTTGCTCACTTTATCCCAGCCGAAGAACATAACTGCGATAAATGTCGCTTCCATAAAGAAAGCAAGGATACCTTCGATGGCCAGTGGCGCTCCGAAAATATCACCGACGAACCAGCTGTAATTCGACCAGTTCGTTCCGAACTCAAATTCGAGTATAAGGCCGGTGGCTACACCGATCGCGAAGTTAATACCAAACAGCTTCATCCAGAACTGAGCTGTCTTTTTCCAGAATTCGTCACCTGTTTTGTAATAAATCGTTTCCAGTATTGCCTGGATCACGCCAAGCCCTAAAGTCAGGGGTACAAAAAGCCAGTGATACATGGCCGTGAGAGCGAACTGTGCCCTCGACCAGTCAATCAAAGAAGTGTCAATGCTTTCGATCATAACTATATTAATTAAGGAGTAATTGCTCGTTGGATCAATTCACCTGATACGTGTTCCTGTTTCTCGGAATCGCTGTCGAACTTCCCCAGGTAATTAGGAAAGAAAAACAGTTTTAATATAAAAAACATGATGAAGAGCTTGACCAATATAATCAGCCATAGCGTTTTACCTAGCTTCATAGATCGGAATCCTTCCAGGTAAAAGTGGTAAATTCGAATGAATATTGGTTCCTTTTTCATGCTTATGTCTTCATTTATATAACAGATATAAGGTAAATATGTTTTCTGCTAGACAAATATAACAGAAAGGACGACTTTCTGCGCCCCTAACCGGATAGATAATATTTATGAAAAAATAGACATTGTCTATAAGCACTGTTAAAAAAAACTATTTTGAAAAAGAAAGCCCGAATCACGGCTTGTTGTTATTTTCGCATTGGCTATATTTGCGACAGTTTGTGTTTTTAAGACGTGACATTTGAATTGAAATATTATTATTAAGTGCTAATCTATAAAAAATTATTACTATGTCAAACATCACTAGAAGATCATTTCTTCAAAGAGGCGCAGCCGCTGCTGCAGCGTTGACCATTGTTCCGGGTTCCGTTCTAGGAAAAAGTCATGGACATGTTGCTCCAACAGATAAATTGAATATTGCCGGTGTAGGTATCGGTGGTATGGGTAATGCTAACCTGAAGAACATGGAGAAAACGGATAATATCGTTGCTCTCTGTGACGTGGATTGGAAGTATGCTAAACCTGTATTCGATCGTTTGCCTAATGCTAAGAAGTATTGGGATTATCGTAAGATGTACGACGAAATGGGTAAATCTATCGATGCTGTATTGGTAGCAACCGCCGACCATACTCACGCAATTATTTCGGCTGAAGCATTAAGCATGGGCAAACATGTATATTGCCAGAAACCGCTGACTCACTCTGTTTATGAATCTCGCTTACTTACCAAACTGGCTGCCGAACATAACGTGGCAACACAGATGGGTAACCAGGGTTCTTCAGATGAAGGTACAGACTTGGTTTGCGAATGGATCTGGAATGGTGAAATCGGAGAAGTGACGAAAGTGGAATGTGCTACCGACCGTCCTATCTGGCCGCAGGGTTTGAATGCTCCTGAAAAAGTAGACAAAATTCCTTCTACATTGAATTGGGATTTGTTCTCAGGGCCTGCAGAAGTACGTCCATTCAATAAAATCTATCACCCGTGGAACTGGCGCGGATGGTGGGCTTACGGTACAGGTGCGTTAGGCGATATGGCTTGTCATATCCTTCACCAGCCGTTCAAAGCGTTGAAGTTGGGTTATCCTACAAAAGTACAGGGTTCTTCTACGCTGTTGCTTCAGGATTGTGCTCCTACTGCTCAGCATGTAAAACTGACTTTCCCTGCTCGCGACAATATGCCTAAACTGGGCTTGCCGGAAGTTGAAATTCACTGGTATGATGGCGGTATGATGCCGGATCGTCCTGCTGGTTTCCCTGATGGAAAACAATTGATGGGCCCTGGTGGTGGTCTGTGTATTTTCCACGGTACAAAAGATACGTTGATTTGCGGTTGCTACGGTCAACAACCGTGGTTGTTGTCAGGACGTGTTCCTGCTTCAGCTCCGAAAGTATGCCGTCGCGTTCCGAATGCGATGAACGGTGGTCACGAACAAGACTGGATCCGTGCTTGTAAGGAAAGTGCTTCCAGCCGTGTGAAGACTAAATCTGATTTCTCAGAAGCAGGTCCGTTCAATGAAATGGTTGTGATGGGTGTATTGGCTATCCGTCTGCAAACATTGAACAAAGAGTTGCTGTGGGATGGCCCTAATATGCAGTTCACAAACATCAAGGATGACGAAATGATCAAGATCCTGATCAAGGACGACTTCAAGATTGTTGACGGTGACCCGAAATTCAACAAGATCTGGACTGATCCTATCAATGCAAAACAATTTGCAAACGAACTGATCAAGCACAACTATCGTGCAGGTTGGAAGTTGCCTGATATGCCTAGATAACAGTTTTAAACTACATAAAAAATGAAGAAGTCAGTATTATTTGCTAGTGCCGCGCTGATGATGTGTTATTTCACATCTTGTGGCGGTGGAAAGAAAACAGAAGACGCTGCTGCCGATGCATCAGCCGAAGCACAGACAGAAGCTGCTGTGCCTGAATATAAATTATTGGATTTACCGACTGTAGATTTATCTACATTCCCGAAAGATGCCGATGGTTGGATTACTATGTTTGATGGTAAAACAATGAACGGATGGAGAGGATATGACCGCGAAGATGTTCCCAATGCATGGGAAGTAAACGACGGTGCAATCCATATCAAAGGTTCCGGAGCTGGTGAAGCCGGTGCAAAAGACGGTGGTGACCTGATCTTTGCTCATAAGTTCAAAAACTTTGAGTTGGAATGGGAATGGAAAGTGGCTAAGGGTGCAAACTCCGGTGTATTTATCATGATACAGGAAGTGGAAGGACAACCTTCTTACATCTCTGCTCCTGAGTTCCAGGTATTGGATAACGCAAACCATCCGGATGCTAAATTGGGTAAAGACGGCAATCGTATGTCTGCTTCCCTGTATGATATGATCCCGGCTAAACCGCAGAACTCTAAACCGTTCGGCGAATGGAACAAATCGAAGATCATGTGTTACAAAGGTACTGTTGTTCACTATCAGAATGACGAACCGGTTGTTGAATATCACTTGTGGACACAGCAGTGGAAAGAAATGCTGGACAAGAGCAAATTCAGCAAAGACAAATGGCCGTTGGCTTACGAACTGCTGTTGAACTGTGGTGGAGCTAACAAAGAAGGTTTCATCGGTTTGCAGGATCATGGCGACGACGTTTGGTTCCGTAACATCAAGATCAAAGTATTGGACTAATTTCGTAATCTACGGATAACTAACTTATAATACCCGGAATCGGCATCTGTCCGACTTCCGGGTATTTTTTTCTAAAAAAGTTCCTTTATCCTGTAACCTTTCTTTCCGGAGGTTAGTCTTATCTTAAACGAAACAATTAGAAACATTTAAATGAATAGATTATGGAAGATTGGTTGATCCCTTTAGTTGCGATTATTTGTGCGGTAGGTCTGCCTGTATTATTGCTTATGATTCTGGTTATCAGAACGACCCGGACAAAACATGAAGAGCGTATGGCAATGATCGAGAAAGGTATAGTGTTGGAAGAACCTGAGCGGAAGACGAATAAGTTCAATGCCCTTCGCAACGGTTTACTGATGATCGGATTGGCATTAGGAGCTGTGGCCGGTATCTTTTTCGACAGTAGCTTGTCTGCTGCTTCAAATGACTGGGAAGGTTTTTCTGTCGTTATCTTCACTGTTCTGGGTGGCGGTATAGCTTATCTGATCTACTTCTTCATCGTCCTGAAGATGATGGAAAAGGAAAAAGAACAATAAAACAGGATTGATGGACGAACAAAAGTGGATAAAAAGCATTTTGGCAGGAGATACCCAAAGTTTCTCCTGCCTCGTCGCGAAGTATCAGCAGATGGCATTCAATATTGCTTTCCGCATACTGGAGAATCGCGAGGAGGCAGAAGAAGTCGTGCAGGATGCTTTTGTGAAGATGTATCGTGCCCTTCCATCTTTCCAGTTCGGCAGTAAGTTCTCCACCTGGTTTTACAAGATTGTCTATAATACGGCTATTACGGCACATAGGAAACAATCTATATTTGAAAGTTACGACGACGCTATTGCTACCGATCTTACAACGAACGAGGTGGATAGTGCGACCGCTATTCTGGAACGGGAAGACCGGAAGGAGATAATTGCCCGTGTATTGAAGAAGCTTCCGGCCGACGAAAGCCTGTTGCTTAATCTCTTTTACCTGGAAGAATGTTCCATTGCTGACATCAGTCAGATCACGGAACTGACGCCTTCCAATATTAAAGTGAAACTGTTTCGCGGACGTAAGCATTTCTACGAAACATTGCAGCTCATGATGAAGAAAGAAACAGTAAGTGTATTATGAAAACATCGGATAGAGATATAAACCGTTTGACGAAAAACCTGTTGAAAGAAGGAATGGCAGAACCGTCTCCGGATCTGAGCAGGTTGATTATGGATCGTATCATGCAGGAAGCCCCGCTGGAAGTTCCGGAAGTGAAGAAAGCGAAGATGAAATCAGGAATGCCGCCTTTTATGATTGTTGGTATAATCGTTGTATATCTGGTAGCCTTTGCCGGACTGTTGATGCTTTTCGGTCAGCAGTCCACAGGAAACGTTAGCCATATACTGGACAGCATTAAAGACAAATTACCGTTTATCGGGATGGTTGCCGCCATTGCCGGATCGTTGATATTTTATTCGACCTTGGATAAGATATTGGCATTGCGGTTTTAAATCGAACTTAAATGACTATTGATATTGCTGATATCGGGCGGGTTTGGAACCCGCCCTTTTGTTTACTGTTTCTATTTTAACGCCTTCACATTTATATTGCTATAATTATTCCCATCAAAATAGATTGTTCCTTTCTTGCCACCATTGATTTCGTAGTAATGGTTTACTTTATCCTCTGTCGATTTGTTGGTGACATTGAATCCGCTTACATTGTGGTTGCTATATTTCATATTCTCGGCAGAAACCTTGAAGGAGGCGCCGGAAGGTATGCTCAGGTTCAGATTACCGTAGCGGGCATCCACTTTCACCTGTTTGAAGTTGGCCGATAGTTCCTTGACTGTCAGTGTGCTGTAAGCCAGTTCGCCGACCAGTAACTCACCGTTTATAGCTCCGAAGGAAACTTCGCTATACTTAATATCCATCTGAGCCTTGTCGGCGCTCTCTATTTTCAGATTGCCGTATTTGTTCTCGACATTGATCTGCGTGCACTTCTTGACATTCATATTTGAATACTTGTTCTCCGCATTGATGAGTTTCGCATTGCCGATCGAAACGTTTCCGCAGTAACCAAGATCAAGTCCGACATTCACTACATTATTAATATCTACATTGCCGTATTTAGCTTCCACATGCAAATGTTCCGTGAAACTTCCGGCATTCAGGTTGCCGTATTTCACCTGTATCGTGCTTCTGCCCTCGTTGTTGTCCGGCAGATTGATGTTTCCATATTTCTGTGACAGATTGATTGCCAGCTTGGGAGGGATGCTGATATAATAATTGATCGTGAAACGCTCGTTGCTATTGTTGCTCCATCTCTGCTCTTTAAGCGAGGTGATGCCGGAGACAGTATTCCCGCTTTTCTTCAGTTCGATCTGTACGCGATCCAAAGTAGCTTGTGCAGCCTCTTCGGTTTCCGCTTTCGCTTCAATTTCGACACGGATAAGCGCTTCGTTCTTATTCCAGTGAGTTATGGTAGTGTTGCCGTAGCGGTTGTCAATCAGTAACTGGTCGCTCAGGCTGACACTGAATGACTGGCTGTACTCTTTCTTCTTAATCCTATCCGGTTTCCCGGCCCAGCTGTAAACGGTGCTGACGATAAGCAACATGGCCAGAAGCAGCATCGAACGGCTCTTTGTTTGTTTTGTATTCATGATATATTCTTATTTATTTGTTCTCATTCTCATTGTCTGTTGTTACCCTTTCCATCTGTTCCAGCATGAAGTTCAGCGTTTCGATACTCGTGCTGTAATGCTGGTTCATGGCGAATAAAGCATCGTTGGAGCAGGGCAGGGTAGGAAGGATCGTCTCTTCAAACATATAATTGTCTTTGAGTATCTTCCGGCTTTCCTGTAAAAGGCCGGCGGCACCCGGTGCCTGTTCCTGCTTGTACAAAGTCTCCATCTTCGCCAGTATATCGTCCATCTGCATGTTATAATAGACGCGCAGTTCGTCGATTTCCGTTTTCGCCTGGCAGGTTTTCTGTACAGTGGTCTGCTGATTGAGAGGAGCAGGCGTTCCACCCGGCAACCGGAACAGAAAGAGCAAAGCGATGGAAGCTGCGGCAGCAAAAGCGCACAGGCTGTACAGTCCGAAACGGTTCCTGCGAGCCGGCGGCAGTTTCTTTTCGAAGCGCTCGAAGTGACCTTCCGGAAGAAGGTCATCTTCAAAGGCTTCTTTATTGGTGTCTATGAAATTCTTTAATTTGTCCATCTCAGTTTGCTGATATAATTTCTAACAATTTGCGCTTTGCCCGCAGATACTGGCTGCGTACGCTTGGCGGCTGAATATTCAGGATAGAGGCAATCTCTTCCATATCGTACCCCTCAAAGAGGTAAAGAGAGAGGATCACACGGTAACCGGCCGGTAGCTTGGCAGTCGCTTCTTTCACCTGCTTCACCGAATACTGTATGTCGTCCTCGCTGGGTTCGTCCGATCCGGGATCGGCATAGTTGTCCGACAACTCGTCCCACTCCGGGGTCTGGCGACGTACATAATCGATAGCCGTATGAACCGCTATCCGGTGCATCCACGCTTCGAAACACAGATTGTCTTTGTACTGGTCGATACGGGTAAAGATCTTCAGGAACGAATCCTGCATGGCTTCTTCCGCATCTGACGTGTTGCCTACGATACGCAGGCAGGCAATGTACAATCGCTGTGCGAATTGTTTGTACAAGGCCAGTTGCGCGTTTCTTTTTCCACTCCGGCAACCCTCGATCAGTTGTTCTGTAGTTTCGTTCATTTGTTTATATAAACGAGAGCAAACGGCGAACGTTGCATCTCCGGTACGAAATTATACAAAAAAAAGAAAGACATCATCACGATGTCTTTCTCCCTGAACTAAATGATAAAAATAAAAGTTATGTGGGAAGGTTTAATTTGTCGTTTGAAAATTCTCAGATCCCATCACCGGAGCTCTCCCCGCTGCTTCACCTGATTTATATTTCAGTTCGATCGTTTCATCACCACTGGATGTTTTATATTTGATCTTCATCGTTACTGTCTCGCCACCGGTACTCGGCAGACTGTTCAGTCTGAACGATGCCAGTCCCCAACCTTCTGCTCCGGAAGTACTACCGTTCGCATTATGTCGGAATTCCAGTTCGTAAGGCCCGGAGTCATTCATTTTTACGAGATTCATAAAATGTTTGCTTCCGTATTCGAAATAAGTGGCAAACTGGAAATTGATGTATCCGTCTTCAATCCATACAGATTTCATCGTTACCGGATCTTTCCCGTAATATTCATCGTTCCTGTCTCCCAGGTCTTCTGCGATCGACTTGGTAAGGACAGTATCTATCCTGTTCAGGCGGATCACGTAATCCTGTTCGATATTCATATCCTTGCCCGGCCCGAGTAAGGTAAAGTTTATAAATGCTCTTCTTTCCTTACTTACATCGAAATCAGGTGTGGTAACACCTGCTGCCGGCCAAAATGAAGTAGAGTCGTCCCACTGGAGATAAAACGAATTATTACCGAGCGGTTTGACTGTTGCTACACCTGCACTAAATTTATCAAGAGAGTAGCCGTCATCATCCAGGCAAGAATATAAAGTAGAAGATACCAATATCGTACCTAATACCAATAAAAATGTCTTCAACGTCTTCATAGCTTTCATATCACAATTGTTAATTCCCATACTAATAAGCTAGATGGAGAAATTTCAGGAAATGCTGCAAAGACGTATGGTAAAAGATGTTAATGTCTCAGTGATTGGAAGATAAGTTCGGTGGTACGGCGGGAAGCCCCCGGTTTTCCGAGCAGGCGGATCACTTCATCGTAACCGGAAAGCATCTGGTTGCGATAAGCCGGATCGTTCAGTATCCTGCCCAGTTCATCATGTATTTGACGGGTGGAGAAGCGGGCACCGAATAGTTCCTGCACGACTTCGCGGCCGGCAATCAGGTTGACCAGCGAAATATATTTGGTGTGGAAGAAATTACGGAAGATGAAGCTGGCCAGCCGTCCGGCAGGCGTGTAATAGCAGACTACCTGCGGCACACGGAACAGGGATGTCTCGAGCGTTGCCGTCCCGGAAGTAACCAACGCAGCCCGGCTGTGTTGCAACAGGTCGTAAGTCTTACCAAAGACGATACGGGCGGGATGGTTACCGATATACTGTTTGTAATAGGCTGGTTCAAGTCCCGGAGCTCCGGCAATAACCGGCTGGTAATCCGGATAAGAGGCGGCCACTTCGAGCATGGTCGGGAGATTGTCTTTGATCTCCTGCCGGCGGCTTCCGGCAAGAAGGGCCAGGATAGGCTTGTCCGGCAATCCTTCATCCGCCATAAACGTATCGGGTAGGGCGGCTTGCTTTTCTTTATACTGGGCAACCGAGTCTACCGAAGGGTTTCCCACATAATCCACCGAATAGTTCAGCTTATGGAAAAACTCTGTCTCGAAAGGCAGGATGCAGAACATACGGTCTACGTAACGGCGGAAGTCTTTGATACGGTACTGTTTCCAGGCCCATATCTTCGGTGAGATATAATAGTAGACGGGAAGATGGAGCACCGTCTTTACGAATTTGGCTATTTTCAGGTTAAATCCCGGATAATCGATCAGTATAACTACATCGGGCTGATATCTGCGGATATCTTCCTCGCAAGTCTTCATATTATTCAGGATCGTACGCAGGTTGAGCAGCACCGGAATGAAACCCATAAAGGCCATTTCCCTGTAATGCTTTACCAGGGTGCCCCCTACGGCTTGCATCAGGTCGCCCCCGAAGAAGCGGAAATCCGCTTCCGGGTCTTTCTCTTTCAATGCTGCCATCAGGTTCGACGCGTGTAGGTCGCCGGAGGCTTCGCCTGCGATCAGAAAATATTTCATAATCCCCAGTCGTTATATTTGTTCATCCAATCGTAATCCGTCACATCCAGTTTGCAGGGAACCAGCGAAGCGTATCCGCTGTCGAGTGCCAGAGTGTCGTTGTCCGGATGGATCGGTTTGGCATTCTCGAAAGAGCCTGTCAACCAGAACACAGGGTGTCCGCTTCCATTCTCCGAGCGTTTGAATTCCTTGATCCATTTTCCGGCAGCCTGGCGGCAGATCTTCATTCCCTTTACGGCATCTGTCTTTGGTACATTCAGATTCAGATAAGTACCGGTAGGCAATCCTTCTTTCAGCACGCGGCGGGCTACCATACGTCCCAACCGGCAACATTCCGTAAAGTCGGCATCCGCATGATGGTCGAGCAAAGAGACGCCCAGGGAAGGGACACCGAACACGCAACCTTCGGCCGCCGCTCCCATCGTCCCTGAATAAAGGACGCTGATCGCCATATTTCCGCCGTGGTTGATACCCGAAACCAGCAGGTCGGGCTTACGGTCGAGTACTTCGTTGATAGCCAGTTTCACGCAGTCGACCGGAGTGCCGGTACATTTGTATACAGTCAGTCCTTTTTCTTTTTTTACTAATGAATAGCGGAGCGGGTTCTCTGCCGTGATAGCGCTGCTCATTCCCGAACGGGGGCCATCAGGAGCCATAACAATCAAATCTCCCAGGTCGCGCAGGCATTCTATTAACTCTTTAATTCCTTTGGCGTTTACGCCGTCATCGTTTGTAATCAGGATAAGCGGTCTCTCGTTCATCGCGTACTTATTTTTATAATTACTTCCACAAATGTAACGATAATCTTTTGATGGCGGATGCTTTTAATTTATTCTAACGTTCGGTATGCTGCTTGTCTGCCTTTTGTGAATAGAGTTGGGAATTAGTGGGTGCGGGTGTCTCGTCCTGATTTTGGTTGACTGTGTATTATTAAATCCTATATAGGGCTGTTTTATGCCCCACAAATAAGCCCAAAAGGGCGATTGTTTACCTATATATTTATTTCTCCTTAGATATTTACGCCAAATATATAGGCTTTTTTCATCGAACTACTTGCTTTTTGTTGCCGATATCCCTGTTTTGACTTGTTTTACACCCCCATATTGACGATGCGATGATCCGGGTGTCGGGGGCATCGAGATCCGGATCTCAAAGGATATTTATCTCTATATGTTTGATAATTAGTAGTATACTTTGCTTGAAGAAGTAAACATCTAGTGCCTTTCGGAATAAGACAGTGATAGTTGGGTGATAGATGAGTGATAGTTAAAAACGGCAACTATCACTGCTGTATGCTTTGAATATAAAGGTGTTGAATAAATTAGTGATAGTGTGCTGCCTTTTCATCAAAACATATATGATAAGTATTGCTGGTTCCGGCCTTGTTCTAGTGAACTAAATTTATCTCCGTTCCATCGGTGCTTAGGTCTGCTTGTTTAAGGTCTTTCGTCAGTATATATAAGGTCAAAGCATAGGATGATTAAGTGGAAAGGTCAGTAGATTGAAATTAGTAAGGTCTAGATTACATATATGTAAGGCTATTATTACAAAAAAGAAAGGCATGCCTTACGTATATGTAATCTATGCCTTTCTTTTATAAAAGTTATGAAGATGACCCTAAATTGTAAGGTGTTTCGGTTTTAGCTATCCTGATGTAAGAACTTAGGTATTTAAGGGAAAAAAGGAGGGGGAAACAGGGCTAAAGGTGACGCATAAGAAACCGTAATTCGGGGTGTATATGATGCCTTATATTAATGTACACGCGTACATAATATATATAACGTTGTTTTATCCGAAGATTTGTTTGTTGAAAGTGAATGAGGGGGAGTAGGGGGATGACGAGAAAAAACGATCGTTTATTCTCG
>NZ_KQ033903.1:36150-273538 GCF_000969845.1 Parabacteroides sp. HGS0025 | reverse complement strand
CGAGAATAAACGATCGTTTTCGCTAGTCAGAGGAAATAGAAGTATATAAATGAGCGATCGTATTGAATAAGAACTTATTACACTTTAGTATTAATATTAAATTTTAGAATTATGAACAAAAAGTTTTCTACGTTGATGGCAACGGGCCTGCTTGTGTTAGGTGCGTTGTTTAGTAATGTGAATGCACAAACAAATGCGAAGGATTTGGATTTAACTGATCCTACTTCTTATGAGGCAGCTGATTTGAATCAGTATTATTACATTGGTCTTGCTGATAAAAGTTATTATTTGACTTTGGATGAAATTACCAATACAGATGCTACTGCTTCAAGTACGGTAAAAGGTAAAAAGTATAACTCTCTTAAAGGTGTGGCTGCTGCTAGTCTTGCAGATGAAGGCGATAAGGCTTTGTTTAAAGTTGAAGTAGTTAAAGTTAGCACTGCAAACTATTTTAAACTGACTAATAAGTCTAATGGTAAGTCTATTCAATTTAAAGCTACTGATACTCCTACAGCAACTTCTACTGTTGCTATTGCTGCAGGTGACGATGCAGGCGCTGTTGCTAGTTATTTTGACTTAATTGGATCTGTTGATTTTGCAGGAGCAAGTGGCGCAACTCTTATTCCTTTCCATGGTGGTGCAACTGCAAATACTAACCAGATGAAATTGGCTACAACAGCCTTTACTATTGAATCTGCAGGTACGGCTCTTGTTCTCTATATTGCAGAGGATACTAAAATTGCAGATGCTGATTTAAACGGAATGTATGGTGACGGTTTCTCTTTGAAATTCAAAGAAATGACTCCTGCTATTAATGCAAATCCGTTTACTGCTGCTGAGAAAATCCAGGCTGTAACTGTATCTGGAGGTAGTGTTCCTGCTGGTACTTATTTGAAAGTTGCCGGAGCTGATTTTGCAACAATTGATATGACTGATAAAGATGAAGTTGCTAAATTTACTGCAGCTACATTCATTGTAATGGATACTATTCCTTTGACTAAGGATGGTAGCTCTAATTTCAATGGAAAGAAGGGTGCTGGCTATCAGTTTACTACTGTAAAAGGTGCAGATTTGCTTACAATTGATGCTGCAACTGGTTTGCCTACAAAAACATATAATAAACGTCATGTAAACAATGCAAACTTTGCTATTACAAACAATGTAAATAACACTGACTCTCTGATTGTAGAAGTTGTTAAACCTGTTTTAGGTGTTAATGATAAAACCATGGAGAATCAGACTGCTTATGGTTCTAATGTACGCGTAAGTGTTATTAACTTTGGTGGTCAGAATATTTTAACTACTTATTCTGTAGCTGATAATATTGTTCCTGCTGACGATGAATGGACTTTGATTACTTTAGGTGCTAATAATATCGTAGATCTGAAAACTCTGTTGAAAGGTCAGTTTATTAATGTTTCTTATGTTGCAACAGGTAAAGAGGCAGATGCAGATAAGTACAAAGTAGATGGCGTATTGGCTGTTAGAGATAATGCAGGTACTATTGAAGCTGACTATGTAGCTAAATCAACTGTATTATTATCTTCTCCGGAAGCTCAGTGGGCTTTGACTAATGACGGTGGTCTTAAATTAGTTAACCGTGAAAATACAACGGTTTCTTTGACTATTGCTCAGTTGCGTAAGACAGCAAAGACTGGTGTTTATGTAGCTACAACTACAGGTGCTAACGATAATATTGATGGTGATCAGATTACTATTTCTTTCGTTGAAAACCACACAATGTTTGATGGTTATATGACTGCAACAGAAAATATTCTGCGCAACACTGTTTATTTTTTAGGTCAGTATCGTGCTACAGCTGATGGTGATTTGAATTCTTATTGGGCAGAAAATCATAATGCTTCTCACCAGATTGGTGCTACTGTTGTAAAAGAAAATGCAACTAAATGGAACCTGGAATTAGTAAAGAAAGCTGATAAGAATGAAGTTGATACAATCTTTGTTGTTAGCACAATGAATGTTTGGGCAAATAATAAGATGACAACAAAGAAAGACTCTTTGGCTATTCTTCCGTATGCATATCAAAATAATGGAAACAATGAATATGTTACTTATAAGGAAGATAAACTGAACTATTATATCTGTGATAAGGATAATAAAACTGACGCAAAAGCTGCAGATCGTTTTGCTTTGAAGATGAAACCGGGTAATACATTTAATTATGTAATTGCTGAAGATGGTGGTGTTCAGGATAATGTTGGTGCAAAGAAAGTATTCCTTTCAAACAGTGAAAGCAAAGGTTCATGGGATAAGAATGAGCTTTACAGCTTAAATAATAACTCTTTGATGGTAGTTGAAAAAGCTGACGAACCTGAATATCGTAAAGTAGCTAAAGCATGGGGTGATACAATCAGTATCTATCGTCAGGAAAATGATGCTCAGATGGTGTATGAAAAAGCAGATGCTAAGTCTGTTGTAGATGGAAAAACTTTGAGCTTTCTGAATATCGATAATGTTAATCAGTTCGATGTAAATCCTGCTTTGTTCGTTGATACAGCTTATGTGAATCGTGGTGAAAATACATGCTATCAGTATCTGCTAGCAGTAGGCGTAGATAAAGAAAATTCTTACTACTGTCCTTACAATGAGGAACATAACTCTGATGAATGGAGAGAAGCTAACGGTGGCCCTTGCGCTGATGCAAAAGAACACAGAGCTTTGAAAGGTCGCTTCTTGATCAACTTGATCGACACAGCTAACGTTTATGGTGACACTCACCTGCACAATAATCCGTATATCAATATGGTTGAAGCTGATGAGAATCTGGCTAAATTGTCATTCGTAGAAGGTATTCACGTAGGTGATACTTTGATCCTTACTCGTAAGGGTGGTGAAGCTGTTAAACTGAGAATGGATGATGCAAACTTCAATGTTGCTAAATTTGCTTTCCGTTATGTAGATAACGAAGCTGGTACATTCAGAATTCAGACTCAATACAAAGAATATGCTCCTGGTAAGGCTGCTGAAGATATTGAAACTAGCAATGAAGGTTACCTGAGATGGGTTAACGGTACAGTTGTTGTAACAAATAAGTTGACTAACGGCGACGTATTCAACATGAACGAAGACGAAACTCGTACTCCGACTGCTAACGAAGGTGTAACTGCTTCTGAAGTATCTGTAATCGCTAAAGACGGTGCTGTAATCATCTCTGGTGCACAGGGTAAGAAAGTTACTATCAGCAACGTTCTTGGTCAGACAGTTGCTAACACAGTAATCTCTTCTGATAAGGCTGAAATCGCTGCTCCTGCTGGTGTAGTTGTTGTAGCTGTAGAAGGTGAAGCTGCTGTTAAAGCAATCGTTAAGTAATGACGACTTATTTATAAAAGAAATTTATAATCAAAAATAGTCTTTCATGCAATGGTTCTCCTTCGGGAGAGCCATTAAGTAACCTGTGACAGGCGAACAGGTGAAATGACAAAATATTAAGTAATAAAATAAAGTTCATCTGTCAAGTACCCTGCGAAGGAGGAAAGCAGATAAAAAACAAACCTCTCCGGTTACAACCGGAGAGGTTTCGTTTTTTTAAAACTTAGTTATCATTTCCCAAAAAAACTATCACATACTCCTCATTTGAAACAAGTTATTAAATATTCTGTTTATATTTGCAAGTTATCAACAGTTAGGGCGACTTTTCAACAAAACGAGCATTGTTTTGCTTAAACCTGATTTCGTTAGGTTTTTAATGTTTAGTTTTGCCACTGAATTAAAAGACGAAGTATGGGAAAGATTATCGCTTTAGCAAATCAGAAAGGTGGAGTTGGTAAAACAACAACCACGATAAATCTGGCTGCATCCCTCGCTGCCCTTGAGAAGAAAGTGCTGGTTGTTGATGCAGATCCGCAGGCAAATGCCTCTTCTGGACTGGGCGTGGATATTCGGAGTGTCGAACTATCCATCTACGAATGTCTGGTGAACGGAGACGATCCGAAAGGAGCCATTATCCCGACCGAGGTGGAAGGACTGGATATTATCCCGTCACATATCGACCTGGTAGGAGCGGAAATTGAAATGCTGAACATGGAGAACCGGGAGCAGATCCTCAAACAGATGCTTGTTCCCCTGAAGGATATGTATGATTTTATCCTCATCGACTGTTCTCCTTCCTTGGGGCTGATCACAGTGAACGCACTGACCGCAGCCGATTCGGTAATGATCCCTGTTCAATGCGAGTATTTCGCGCTGGAAGGTATCAGTAAACTGTTGAATACGATAAAGATTATTAAATCGAAGCTGAACCCGGCCCTGGAAATCGAAGGATTCCTGCTGACGATGTACGATTCGCGTCTCCGACTGGCTAACCAGATTTACGAAGAAGTGAAACGACCGTTCCGTGACCTTGTTTTCACGACCGTTATTCAGCGTAATGTGAAATTGAGCGAAGCTTCCAGCTACGGCAAACCCGTAATACTTTACGATGCCGAGTCGAAAGGAGCACTAAATCACATGCAGCTTGCGCAAGAGCTGATAGACAAAAATAAATAATAACAATTATGGCAGTAATGAAAAGATCGGCACTTGGCCGTGGATTGGATGCTTTGATCACGATGGACGACCTTAAAACCGGAGGTTCGTCTTCTATCAGTGAGATAGCATTGAGCAAGATTCAGCCCAACCCTGATCAACCCCGTTCTATATTTGAGGAAGAAGCACTGGAAGAACTGGCTACTTCTATCCGCTCCCTGGGTGTTATCCAACCGATAACCCTGAAAGAGATCGGTACGGAGAAGTATATGATTATCTCCGGTGAACGCCGTTACCGGGCTTCCCTGATGGCCGGTTTGGAGCAGATTCCTGCCTATATCAAGACGGCGGCCGACGAGAATGTAGTCGAAATGGCGCTGATCGAGAATATACAGCGCGAAGACCTTAACTCGATAGAAATTGCATTGGCTTATCAGAAGTTGATAGACAGCTACGGCCTGACCCAGGAAAAGCTCAGCGAACGGGTAGGGAAGAAACGCGCTACTATCGCCAACTATCTCCGCCTGTTGAAACTTCCGGCAGAGATACAGATGGGTTTGAAAGATAAAAAGATCGATATGGGACATGCACGTGCCCTGCTGCCGGTAGAAGATCCGGAAGTGCAGTTGGCCTTGTATGAACAGATACTGGCGGAAGGCCTCTCCGTACGGAATGTGGAAGAGATCGTACGAAACGGGGCGGAAGCTGTTGCACCGGAGAAGAAAGAGAAAACAGCCGGACGCCAGCCGATGCTTCCCCAGGAATTTAATCTGCTGAAGGATCATTTGTCCCGCTTTTTCAATACAAAGGTACAATTGGCATGCAACGAGAAGGGAAAAGGACGTATCACGATCCCTTTTACCTCGGAAGAAGAACTGGAAAGGCTGATCGGCCTGTTGGATAAGTTGAAATAAGTGGACGGTAGATTCGTGAGGATGAGATTAAAAATAAGCAGGATACTATGCCTTCTGGTAATACTTGCCGGGATATCCTTGTATACGAAAGCACAGGGGCAGGCAGTAATACTCGATGCTGATACGGTAGTGGTGGCACCACCCGATTCGACAGTGCAGGCTGTGCTTCAGGCTGCCGACTCGGTGCCACAACCCAAGTTCAAGGAGATAGACATGAAGCCGTTCAAACCGAATCCGACAAAGGCAGTTCTTTTTTCTGCCATCCTGCCGGGCTTGGGACAGATCTATAACAGGGCATACTGGAAGTTGCCGATCGTGTATGGCGGTTTTATGGGATGTATCTATGCGGTGACCTGGAACAATCGTAACTATAAGGATTATTCGACAGCTTATCTGGATTTGATGTATGATGTGGATCATAACAAGGATAATCCGGATGCCTGGAGTAAATCGTGGGTGGATATTGCCAAGAAGAACGGGCGTGAGCCGTCGGAGTTTATAACCAATACACGGTTGCAGGATAATATAAAGAGCCGTAAGGACTATTTCCGTCGGTACAGGGATTTGAGTATCATTATTACAGCTGGCGTTTATGCTATCTGTATGATCGATGCGTATGTGGATGCACAGTTGTTCGATTTTGATATCTCTCCCGACCTGAGTATGCGGATAGAGCCTGCGGTAACCCCGAAGACCAGTTTCAGCGAACGGTCGTATGGCCTGAATTGCAGTATAAAATTCTGATAACACATGAAATACTTACTAACATTACTCTGTCTCTGTTGTCTTTTTACTGTTGCCCGTGCACAGGAAACATTGACTGACAATGAAGAACCTCAGTATTCGAACCTTTCTGCCGACTCATTATCTGCCGATGTGGGCCTGATCCCTGAAAGTCTGGATGCTGATGTCGACAGCTTGCTTCGCTCGTGGCACGTTCAATATTTCTCCAAGAGAGACGAATATTGCCATGACGATGATGCTAATGTATACTTCCCTGACTCTGTCTACCGGGAACGTCTGGAAAGATTGCCGCGCGTTATTTCTTTACCTTATAATAAGGTAGTACGCGATTGTATCGATTTATATGCCGACCGCCGCCGTAACCTCGTACGATATATGCTGGGTATGGCGGATTTTTATTTCCCGATCATCGAGCAGGTGCTCGACGAACACGACTTGCCTATCGAACTAAAGTATTTGGCCATTGTGGAAAGTGCCCTTAATCCGGTCGCTCTCTCGCGTGTCGGTGCCTGCGGCCTGTGGCAGTTCATGCTTCCGACCGGAAAGATTTACGGACTGGAGATCAACAGCCTGGTCGACGAACGCCGTGATCCGGTGAAGGCGACCCATGCCGCCTGCCGTTACTTTAAAGATATGTATGCCATTTATGGCGACTGGAACCTGGTGCTGGCTTCCTACAATTGTGGCCCGGGTAATGTGAATAAAGCGATACGCCGTTCGGGTGGAAAAACCGATTTCTGGGATATCTTCCCTTATCTCCCGAAGGAAACCCGTTCGTATGTGCCTCTTTTTATCGCAGCCAATTACATTATGAATTATTATTGCGATCATAATATCTGCCCGATGCAAACCAGCATGCCGTTGGCTACGGATACGGTGGTGGTAACAAAAGCATTGCATCTGGAGCAAGTGGCTGAAGTGCTTCAAATGGATATTGAACAGGTACGCGCCCTGAACCCGCAATACAAACGCGATATCATTCCCGGAAATGCGGAACCTTCCGTATTAAAACTTCCGGTTAATCAGACGTATGCTTTCATAGACAAGGAAGATACGATATATACCCATCGTGCTGAAGACCTTCTGGCCGGTTGTCTGGCGTATAATACGACTGATACGGATAAAGGAAGTTCTTCCAACCGTGAAAAGATTACGCATCGTGTAGCTTCGGGTGAGAATATCTATACCATTTCCGACCGCTATGGAGTGACACCGAAAGAAGTTCGTTCCTGGAACGGTCTGAGATCAAATAAACTGGCCAGTGGACGACGGTTGACCCTGTATGTGGATAACGGCGGGGTTACTTTTGCTTCCGCTACAAAATCGAAAACGGTTGCAAAGACAACTTCTTCATCCGAAATCGTTGAAAAGCAGAGCAATGGCTTTATCTCTTATCGCGTGAAGTCGGGAGATTCCCTGTATACCATATCCAAAAAGTATCCGGGAGTGACGGCCACATTGATCCAGAAGGCGAATGGATTGCCTAACGCAAATATCCGTCCCGGACAGGTTTTAAAGATTCCTGTAGGATAAACTTGCTATTTTCCTGGCTTCCTTGTTGATTTTTGACGAATATTTGTATATTTGTGGTTACAGACGTTGTATAAAAAGAAGAGGTTGTAACCATGAACGATACGATAGACACAAAAGACACAAAGGAAGCCGGTGACATGTTACCGGCCATGTCGGCAGACGAGAAGATGATCCAGGATGGGTTTAATGAACTGTTGCAGGATTACCTGAATTCAAACCATCGACGAAAGATCGAGCGTATCACCAAAGCGTTCAACTTCGCCAACCAGGCTCATGCGGGAGTAAAACGCCGTTCCGGCGAACCCTATATCATGCATCCTATTGCAGTGGCACGGATCGTTTGCCGTGAAATGGGACTGGGGTCGACCTCTATCTGTTCCGCACTCCTTCATGACGTAGTGGAAGATACCGAATATACCGTACAGGATATCAGCGATATGTTCGGCCCGAAGATCGCTCAGATCGTAGACGGGCTTACCAAGATTTCCGGAGGAATATTCGGGGAACAGGCTTCTGCACAGGCAGAAAACTTCCGTAAGTTATTGCTCACCATGAGTGATGATATCCGGGTGATCCTGATCAAGATTGCCGACCGTCTGCATAATATGCGTACTTTAGGCTCCATGCTTCCAGCCAAGCAGTTCAAGATTGCCGGTGAAACTCTCTATCTTTATGCCCCGCTGGCACATCGTCTGGGTCTTTTCACGATCAAGACGGAACTGGAAGACCTGAGCTTCAAATATGAACATCCCCATGAATACGAATTTATCGAGCAAAAGTTGCAGGCAACGGAAGAAAACCGCAACAAGTTGTTCGACCATTTTGCTGTCCCCGTTGATAAGAAGCTGAAGGAAATGGGCTTGCATTATGAAATGAAGGCCCGTGTAAAGTCTGCTTACTCTATCTGGAACAAGATGGAAAGTAAAGGGATTACTTTCGAAGACATCTATGACCTATATGCTGTCCGTATCATCTTCGACCCGCTGCCGGGTGTGGATGAGAAGAATATGTGTTGGGATATCTATTCAGCCATAACGGATATTTACCGTATCCGTCCGGATCGTATCCGCGACTGGGTAAGCCGTCCGAAAGCCAATGGTTATCAGGCATTGCATCTTACTGTCATGGGGCCTGACGGGCAATGGGTGGAAATACAGATTCGCAGCCGCCGTATGGACGATATAGCCGAGAAAGGTTTTGCCGCTCATTGGAAATACAAGGAACATAGCGTAGAAGAAGATACCGAACTGGATAAATGGCTTCAGACTATTACGGAAATCCTCGAAAGCCCTGATCCGAATGCTCTGGACTTCCTTGATACGATCAAATTGAATCTGTTTACTTCGGAAATCTTCGTCTTTACACCAAAAGGGGATATCAAGACACTTCCGCAGGGCGCGACAGCACTCGACTTTGCCTATGCCCTGCATACCAATATAGGAAATAAATGTATCGGAGCGAAAGTCAACCACCGTCTGGTACCGCTTAGTCATCCGCTGGCAAGTGGCGACCAGGTTGAGATACTGACTTCCCGCTCGCAGGAACCGCAACCGGAATGGCTTAACTTTGTTACGACAGCAAAGGCACGGGCCAAGATCGATGCTGTGTTGAAGCGTGCCCGTAAGGATGCGGCCAAGCTGGGAGAGGAGAAGGTGATCGCTGCTTTCAAGCGGTCGGATATGGAAGCTAGTACTTCCAACCTGGATAAATTGTGTATCTATTTCGGCTTTTCCAAACGGGAAGAGTTCTATTATGCTGTGGAGAAAGGGGATGTCATTCTGCCTGAAAACATTAAGAAGCTGCTGAAGGAAAAGACCGATAACGTCCTTTTCAAATATGTAAAACAGGCATTGGGCGTCGGTTCCAAGAAGCAGGAAGAAGAAAAGCCGGAGGAAAAAGGTAAAGTCAAATATGATAAGTCGAAACCGTATATCCTGCGTGAAGAGGCTTTCGAGCGTAACTATGTGATTGCCGAATGCTGCAAGCCTATTCCGGGTGACGATGCGTTGGGCTTTATCAACGACGACGGCAATGTCGTTGTGCATAAACGTTCCTGCCCGATCGCCATGCGTCTGAAGAGCAGCTTCGGCGAGCGTATCCTGAATACGGAATGGAGCAGCCATAAAAATGCTTCTTTCGAAGCAACCCTCGAGGTGAAAGGTATCGACTCGATCGGTGTACTGACCACGATCACCAAGACGATTGCCGACGAATTCAATGTCAACATTATGCGTCTCCTTATCGAAGCCAAAGACGGAGTGTTCGAAGGGAAGATCAAGATGAAAGTACATGATGTGGAAGACATTCAGAAGATGTGCGTGACGCTTTCTAAAAACAAGAATATTAAGTCGGTAGGACGTGTAGCCGATTAGTCAGTAGGTATTTTCAGCCTGCAAAATACATATATATAGGTATTGCCTTTGTAGCCGGGATATCAGACCTTTGTCTTCATCAATTTAAATAAAAAAAGAAATGAAGACAATAGGTATCTTTTACGGTTCTTCAACCGGCACAACTGAAAGTGTAGCAAAACGTATCGCTCAGAAACTAGGTGTGGAAGACGCTCATCTGTATGATGTGGCCAAGGCTTCCCCTGCGGATATGGCTTCTTATGAAGTGCTGATACTGGGTAGCTCTACCTGGGGAGCAGGCGACTTGCAGGACGACTGGTACGATTTCCTGGCAAAGATCAAGAAACTGGATCTGACAGGTAAGACAGTCGCTATTTTCGGTTGCGGCGATTCTTCCTCTTTCGCCGACACATTCTGTGACGCGATCGGTATAATCTATACAGACCTTCAGGGAACAGGATGCCGCTTTATCGGATCCGTGCCGACAGACGGCTACACCTACGATGACTCTACAGCCGTTATCGATGGCCAGTTCGTCGGACTTCCTTTGGATGAACTGAATGAAGACGATCAGACCAACGCGCGTCTCGACCAGTGGATCGACTCTTTAAAGAAAGAAGGGTTGGAATAATTATCCCCGAATTGTAGTTTTTAAGATAATATCAGCAGGCAAGATGGTAACAGCCAGAAACAGAGTACCCGGAGAGGTGAAAGTTTTTCTTAATCATATCTATGAATATAAGAAAGGCATACGGAGCATGGTGTTGTGTACAATCAATAAATCGTATGAGCAAGTTGTTACCGACCGTTTGGAAAGTCAACAGATTTGTTATGTAAAACAGGACGCAGGAGAGAGAAGTGTCAATATTTATTTCGGAAGACCTGAATGCATAGAAGCCATCCGCTTATTGGTGACCCGTCCGTTGAATTTGCTTACCCCGGAGGAGGATTTCATTCTGGGAGCCTTACTTGGATATGATATTTGCATGCAATGCGAACGTTTCTGTACAAGGAAAAAGCAGCGGTTGACATCTGCCTGATGATATGGTTGTTTTAAGTTTTCCCTAAAATTGTTTATTGAGAGAGAAACTAAAGATCCTGTAAGGACTTCCGGTTTCTCTCTCTTTTTATTTAGTAACTGATCTTGATCCCGGCGAAGTAACTTCTGGGTGTAGCCGGGCCGTAGATATAAGAGGAATCACGGTTCGGCCCCTGGTCGAAGTCGGACTGGTAAGCTTCGAAGATATTCTGCACGCCGGCATTTACTTCCAGCTTCATTTCTTTGTACAGGGGGATTTCGTAAGCCAGCTTTATGTTCATATCAAAGAAATCGGGTGTTTTGAAGGCCTTGTCTGCCGGAATATATCCTGCTAAATGCTGTACGAGCATACTGCCGGTATAGGTTCCTGACAGGGAGGCCGTGAAACGTTTGACCGGCGTTACTGTGGAGGTGAAATATCCGTAGGTATTAGGCGTACGGAACATTTTCTTTTCGGCAGGGATGTTTTCATCCTGGCTCCATTTCTCCGCTTCCTTATAATGGCTTCGTTGCAATGTGACTCCGGCCTGCAGGGATAGCCAAGAGGTGAGCACTGCTTTCCCTTCAAAGGTCAGTCCCATCACTTTGGCTCCCGAGCCGTTGCGCCGTTCTTTGATCAGGTTTTCCTGTTCGTCTTTCCCTATATCTTCCAACACGAATACATCGCTCAGGTTAGTGTAGAAACCTTCGGCCAGGAAGTTTACCTGGATGCCGTTTTTGAAACGGTGATAGAAGTCGACGGATGTGCTGTAACTCTGCGACTTTTCTTCCGAAAGGTCCTTCGCCCGTTGTATCATGGCAACCTCACCACCTACGGCGGAGATATGCATGTCTTCATCGAACGCTTGCGGGGCACGGAAACCGCTCGAATAACTGGCGCGTATATTGATATTCTCCGTCGGGTTGAACCGTACGTTGGCACGCGGACTGAATATCACATGATCGATCATATTATGTTTATCCAGGCGGCCGCCGATCAGGAAGCTCCACCGGGCATTCTTCCATTCATTTTGCAGGAAAGCACTTTCGATATGTACCTTCTGGTTGGTGAAACGGTTGTAACCTACCATTTCATCTTTCAGATGGTCGAAGTTATATTCCAGGCCGGCGGTCAGGTCTGACGGCATGAAAAGGAACTTATCGAAGCTGTAGGCATATTGGGTTCCGGTCATCCAGGTCAGGTCGGTTGTCTTGCCATAGGCGTTCGGGTCTTTACCTGTGCCATAATAGCTGTCGCGGTCGGTATTCTGGGCGGAGGTGAATACGCTGAGGCGGTGTTTGTAGTCGGTTGAGAAAAGGTCGAATTTCAGGCCGCCACCATCGATGGAGTGTTCCAGTTGTTCGGCAATATCCGCTTCATGGGGCGGACGGTCGAGCATGTTTCCGCCACGGCGGTATTCGTTCATGTGGTGATATTCGAAAGTCAGTTTGCTGTATGTGCCGGTCTTGACATAAGAACGGAAGCCGACTGTCTGGTTCTTCAGTTTCGGTAATTCCGTATAACCGTCCCCATCATGATCGTAACCGGAGCGGTGGCGGTTCTGGCCGAAGATATACATTCCGGCCTTCCCGTTTTCCGTAACCAGTGAAGCATTCAGTGTCGTATTATTGTCGAAAGCATCGCTTCCCCCGATCGAAGAAAGCGTGTGTGTCAGTTCACCTGAGTTACGGAGTGGTTCTTTTGTGATAATATTGATTGTCCCGGCAATGGCGGAAGAACCGAACAAGGCCGAACCGCCACCACGCATCACTTCCACCCGCTCAATCATGTTGGCAGGGATCTGTTCCAGTCCGTACACGCCCGACAGTGCACTGAAGATAGGGCGCGAGTCGATCAGTATCTGCGTATAAGGCCCGTCGAGCCCATTGATACGCACTTGCTGGAAACCGCAATTCTGGCAGTTTGTCTCCACCCGCACACCGGGCTGGAAGTTCAGACCCTGCGCCAGATTAACCGAACTGGTCGTATTAAATACTTTGGAGTCGATGACATTCACCAGTGTAGGAGCCAGGCGGCGCGACGTCTCACTCCGGTTGGCCGAAACGACCACCCCGTCCAGTGCGATGCGGTCTTCTTCCATCTCGACATTGATCTCCTGCGTTTTTCCTTTCTCCAGTTTGACTTCCCGGGTGACTGTCTTGTATCCCAGGTACTTGAACTTGAGGGTGAACTTGCCTTCCGGCAGGTTCTTCAGAAAATAATGGCCGGAGTTGTCGGTAGTCGTTCCGATGGTTGTCCCTTTCAGCATAACGGTAATAAAGGGGAGATGTTCACCGGTTTCCTTGTCCAATACATGCCCGAATACGTTAGCATCCGATGCGTTCATTTTCTCTTCTTCTGTGGCCCATGTAGTCGTAACGGCACAGCATAGGCATAGTATAAGTGTTATAATCTTATTCATATTGATTTGTTCTGATAAATAGGTAATATAATGACTGATGGTCAGGTACTTTCAAATATAAAGTACCCGATGTTCTATATTTCCGACCCAGGTCAAAAATATAAAAATAAGGGATGTTCCTATTAGTCGATAGGCATCCTTGTAATAAAAGTCTTTATTTATCAGGCTACAGGCGGAGCACGAAGAGACGGTTTCCCTTGTATGGGAACCAGATAATCCGGATAGACCGGATGGCAGGATACTTTGAATAATGCTGTCAGGAAAGCTGCCAGTAGTAAGGCTACAAAGGCAGCTCCGCTAATTTGGATAGTCGATAGTTGGTGAAGCAACTGGAATTCCGCATAACCATGTTCATGGTCGGGGCGTCCGTCGTCGGTTTTATGATAGGGGTGCGAATGGACAATCGTTACCCCGTTGACGATATGAACGTGGGTAAAAGCTATCAAACATCCCAGGTATGCGATAAACAACGCCGGGAGTGCAATCCGCAAATATTTCCTATACTTCTCCATCACCTTGTTGCAAAGATAGGTATATTATTGAAAGGGGCAATATGGAAGGTTGTTAAGACCCATTAATTCAAGGAATAGTTCTGTGCCAGATAAGGGCTTTTCTTCCCGTTTCGTTTGGCAGAGAGAAGTTCTTTCAGTTCCGCCAGTTCCATCTTGTTAAGGCAGAAATAGATGCTTTCGGATTGTACCTTTATACAGATCTTCCGGTTGGAAGCGAAATGCTGGTTACGCTGTTCGGACAAGTCGCCATCGATACTGTTCACGTAATTCCTGAAGCTGTGGAAGCCCGCTTCCGTGAAGCAAAAGAAGAAGTTACCGAATTCCAGGCTATACGTATTGCAACATTTGCAGAAGGTAAGCTGGCCGTTGAATGTCTTATTTATAATTGTCATAATGAATAGTTGGGATATACTGTTTATTCTATCTCCAAAGGTCTTCATTCTCCGGGAAATGCACAATCGCCATAAGAAGGTAAAATCACCTGTTCCCATTACCTATAAAAAGGTAAAAGCCTCTCCTCACGGAGAAGCTTTTATCTAAAAATTAGCTTTAGCTTGCAAATTAGCGATTATGATATTTGTTTAATTATTTCAATCTGTTGTAACCATATACCGCACGTTCGCCCAGTTCCTCTTCAATACGAAGCAGCTGGTTGTATTTAGCCATACGGTCGGAACGGCTCAATGAACCTGTCTTGATCTGTCCGCTGTTGGTGGCAACAGCGATGTCGGCGATGGTAGCATCTTCCGTTTCACCTGAACGGTGGGATGTTACGGTAGTGTAGCCGTGACGGTGCGCCATTTCGATAGCATTCAGTGTTTCTGTCAGCGAACCGATCTGGTTTACCTTGATCAGGATAGAGTTGGCACAGCCTTCCTGGATACCTTTGGAAAGGAAGTCGACGTTGGTTACGAACAAGTCGTCACCCACCAACTGGCAACGGTCGCCGATACGATCGGTCAGCTTCTTCCAGCCATCCCAGTCGTTTTCGTTCATACCGTCTTCGATAGAGTCGATCGGATAAGCGTCGATCAGTTTTTCCAGGTAATCCACCTGTTCGTCGGAAGTACGTTTAACGCCTTTGTCCCCTTCGAACTTAGTATAGTCGTAGATACCGTCTTTGTAGAACTCGGAAGCAGCACAGTCCATGCCGATCATGATGTCCTTGCCCGGTTCGTATCCGGCAGCCTTGATAGCGGCGAGGATCGAGTTGAGCGCATCTTCGGTACCTTCCAGTGCAGGGGCGAAACCACCTTCGTCACCGACAGCCGTACTCAGGCCGCGATCGTGCAATACCTTTTTCAGTGCGTGGAATACTTCGGCACCCATGCGCAAACCTTCCTTGAAAGAAGAAGCGCCCACCGGACGGATCATAAACTCCTGGAAAGCGATCGGTGCATCGCTATGTGAACCGCCATTGATGATATTCATCATCGGGACAGGCATCACATACGTGTTTGTTCCACCGATATATCTGTATAAAGGAATATCCAGATAGTTGGCAGCCGCTTTAGCAACAGCCAGCGAAACGCCGAGGATGGCATTGGCTCCGAGGTTTGATTTGGTCTTTGTACCGTCCAGCTTCAGCATAGCCTGGTCGATACCGACCTGGTCGAGTGCCGACATGCCGACAAGAGCCGGAGCGATTATTTTATTAACATTATCAACAGCTTTCTGTACCCCTTTACCGCAATAACGTTTCTTGTCACCGTCGCGCAATTCAAGCGCTTCATGTTCGCCGGTCGATGCGCCGGAAGGAACGGAAGCCCGTCCCATTACACCTGATTCCAATAAAATGTCTACTTCTACGGTAGGGTTACCTCTTGAGTCGAGGATTTCACGTCCTGTAATCTTTTCTATTTTCATTGTTTGTTCGTTTTTAAGACGAAGGCAAATGTAGAGAGATTTAACAGCATGTGAAATCACTATAAATGGGCATTTTAACCCGGCAAAATACCTATTTTCGGGTACAGGCGGGGGGAGAGGAGCTTACCGCTTCAGCTTCGCCAGGAACTTCTCCCGGTCGACGATATAACGGACGTGAGTACCTTCGCCGATCACCCCCTGGCTATCACTGGCTGTAACGGAGAAAGTAAGCTTTCTACCGTCCACTTCCTGCAGGGTGGCACAGGCGGTGATTGTTTCGCCCGGGGCGGATGGTTTGGTGTGCGTCACGTTGATGAGGGCACCGACGGTAG
This sequence comes from Parabacteroides sp. HGS0025, assembly GCF_000969845.1. NCBI lineage: Bacteria > Pseudomonadati > Bacteroidota > Bacteroidia > Bacteroidales > Tannerellaceae > Parabacteroides > Parabacteroides sp. HGS0025. The sequence goes on along the minus strand of NZ_KQ033903.1, from coordinate 257,360 downwards.
TCGATCCGGCAGGCAGCTCGTTGGCAACGGCATACATGGCGGCATTTTCCATCAGTGCAACCATCGACGGAGTTGCAAAAACTTCCAGATCGCCCGATCCCATTGTCTTTGCATAGTTTTCAGTCCGTACTGTTTCATGACTGATGAATTGTAATCCTTTTTCTAACATTTTGTGTTGGGTTATATTTATGATAGGGCAAAAGTAAAGGTTTTATAAATTGAAATCAATACCTTAGCATCCAAATAACTTAATAACTCAATACCATGCAAAGAAGAAACTTTTTCCGTTCGATAGCCCTCGGTGGAGTGAGCGCAGCTCTTTCCCCCATCGTCAAGGCCGCACCTCTGGCACATACCGCCAAGGAGAAGCCCGCAACCAACGTAAAGGATGCCCTCGCCATCCCCCGTAACCAGCACTCCATGCCCGGTCGTTACCCCGGCAAAGTAGCCCGTGCGACCCATCCCGGCTGCATCGTCGACGGCCAGCCATCCGAAGAAATCACTTACGGGATGCTGAAGAAATGTATGCAGCAGCTCACCGGACAGGATAACCTGCGGGAAGCCTGGCTGCAATTCGTCACCCCCGACGATGTGATCGGACTGAAAGTCAACCCCATTGCCGGTAAACTGCTGTCCACTTCACACGCCCTCACGCAATCCATCATCAACCAGCTTGAGGAAGCCGGCATTTCACGCGACCATATCATCATCTGGGATCGCCGCGAAGCCGACCTCAAAGAATCGGGCTTCACCCCCGAAAACTATCCCGGAATCCGGATCATCGGCACTGAGTATCAGGACGAGAACGGCAGCTACATCAACGCCGAAGGCCGCTTCTACGGCGAAGAACGCATCGACAAAGACCAATTCTTCTTCGTTGACCTCGAAGGCGAATATGACGCCTACACCATGCCCTTTATGATCAACGGCGGCAAACATTCCTACTTCACCCGGATATGCACCGAAATGGTCACCAAGATCATCAACGTCCCCATCCTGAAAAATGCCGGGACGACCATCACTTCCTGCATGAAGAACCTCGCTTTCGGTTCCATCACCAATACCGCCCGACTGCACGGCCCGATGTGGCACGACACCTGTGCTTCCGTTTGCGCCTTCCCACCCTTGCGCGACAAGGTGGTACTGAATATCACCGACGGCATGATCGGCTGTTTCGACGGTGGCCCCGCTGCCAACCCGCAGTTCATCTGCCATTATAATACGCTCCTTGTCGGTACCGACCCGGTGGCCGTCGACCGTATCGGCTATGACATGGTGATCGCCAAACGCATCGAAGAAGGCGTGCAGGAAGAAGAGAAAGCCGGCGCACGCACCTTCATGGATATGGCGCAGGAGTTCCAACTCGGCATCGCCGACAAAGACCGTATCGAACTAATCGAAATAGACCCGCAGGCATGAAACACATCACACAATGGCTCATCTTCCTGCTCCTTGTCCCGGCTCTGCTGACGGCGCAGGAAGTGGAAGTAAAGCGCGAACGCACGTTTACCGGTTCCGGCCTCTACGGTTTTATGAATGGGGGAGCGGAGCAGTTCCTCGAATACGGTGTCAGCCGGTTGGTTGCCCGCGATGTCGTCTACGAAGGGCAGGAATATACCATCGAAATCTACGATATGCCCACGCCCGAAGACGCGTTCGGTATCTATTCCCTTCACGTGTTCCGCTGTCAGCGGGCGGATACCCTGGGATGCATCGATTGCCTGTCGCCCTACCAGTTGCAGGCTGTGGCCGGAAATAAGTATGTGTCGGTGGTCTTCCCTTCCGGTTCGGCTGCCGTCCGGAGCCGGGTGGACGAGCTGATCCGCCACTATCTGCCGATGGATGGGAACGATAACCCGCAGATACCGGAGCTATTGGCTGCTCTTTCCCCTTATTCCGGTAAGCTGAAATTCCTGCGTGGCCCGATAGGTATATCCGGTGTGAGCACTTCGTTGATGCATTATCTGGAAGGTATCTCCTATACGGGTGTCTGGTTCATCGCCGATAAACCTTCGAAAAGTTACCGTGCCCTGGTCTGTCTACGGGAAAAGGGCGATACGGAAGCCTTAAAAAAGAAAATTCCTGCCACCGATATTATTCAAAGTGGCGACGATTTTGTCTATCTCACAGGGAAAGAAAAGGAAGCTGAGGAGGACGATCATGGTGGGTTCGGATTTTAACAGATATAGCAAATAGTTCACTTTTTCCTACAACGAAGCCCCGACGGACGAATCCACCGGGGCTTGTTTTTGTCTGTTTTTGCTCTTCACAGAGGTTGAACAGAAGAACTTTATTTCATTACTTTAGTATTAATACTGACCGCTTGTTCGCCCTCACGGGGTAGTTGGTTGATTCTTGTCCGATATCACCGCGCAGTCAAATTTAAATTTATTGATTATAAATAGTTTCTATTATTTTACGATTGCCTTTACAGCAGCTTCGCCTTCTACGGCTACTACAACTACACCGGCAGGTACAGTAATTTCAGCCTTATCAGAAGAGATTACTGTGCTGGCAACTGTCTGGCCAAGAACGTTGCTGATAGTAACTTTCTTACCTTGAGCACCATTGATGATAACTTTTCCTTCCTGAGCAATTACGCTGATAGAAGAAGTTGTGATATCTTCGTTAGCAACCGGATCACGATGTACATTTTCTGAGATACCGAATACATCACCATTTTCATAACCTGAAGTTACTACTACTGTACCGTTGATCCATTTCAGGTAACCTTCGTTAGTTACAAGACCTGCATTATCTGCATAGTAATCAGCCATATCTTTCGGATCGATGTCAGAGTCGCCCAGATATTCTTTGTACTGAGTCTGGATCTTGAATGTCTTAGCATCGTTATCTACATAACGGAAGGCAAACTTAGCCACATTGAATTCAGGAGAATCCATAGCGATCTTGGCTACTTCACCACCTTTACGAGTCACATACAATGTATCGTCTGCATGGAAACCTTCTACGAATGACAGTTTTGCACGATCTTCACCAGCTTCGATCTCGTTGATATACGGATTGTTGTGCAGGTGAGTTACACCGTAAACATTAGCAGTATCGATCAGGTTGATCAGGAAACGACCGTAAACAGCTCTGTGTTCTTTTGCGTCAGCACAAGGGCCACCGTTTTCTGCACGCCATTCGTCAGTATTGTGTTCCGGATTGTAAGGACAGAAGAAAGATTTTTCTTTATCCACGTTTACAGCCAACAAGTACTGGTAGCAAGTGTTTGCTTCGCCATCGATTGTACGGTTGATATAAGCAGTATCGGCAAAGATAGCCGGGTTTACACTGAACTGATTGATATTATCGATGTTTAGGAAACTCAAAGTATCTTTATCTACAATAGACTTAGCATCACGTTTTTCATGCAATACCTGAGCATTGTTTTCTTCACGATACAGGCTGATTGTATCACCCCATTCTACGGCGATCTTGTGGTATTCAGGAGATTCAGCTTTTTCAACTACCATCAGAGAGTTGTTGTCCTCTGCATAAGCTTTCATTTTCTTCAAAGAACCCTTATCTGCACTGTTTGCTACATAAAGTTTGTTGTCTTCCAACTTAGTAGGAACAACATTATCCGGGTCTGTTGCATCTTCCATCGCAATAGTTACGAAATTGTAAGTATTGTTCGGTTTCATCTTCAAGGCAAAACGAGTAGCATCTGCATAGTCATTTTCGCTATTATCCTTGTTTTCCGGATCGCAAGCATAGAATTCCAACTTAGTTCCATCGTTGAAATAAACGAATTCGCTGTTTGAGGCATTCTGGAATGTGTACGGAAGGATTGCTAATTTAGATTTTGTCTTTTTCTTAGCATCCGTTACTTTCTTACCGTCAGAATCCAATGTCAAGAATACTGTTTCTACAAATACTGTATCGACTTCAGTGTACTTGCTATTGTCATCTTCTTTCATTGCGAAACGCAGGTTCCATTTCTGGGCGCTTTCTTTTTCAGCAGTCATACCGATCTGGTGACTTGCCTTGTCAGTATGATTTTCTACATAGTAAGCAGTACTGTTTCCGGCTACACCATGATACTGACCCAGATAGAACTTCTCATTTCTCAGAGCGTTTTCTGTTGTCTGCATATAACCGTCGAACATATCGACATCTTTCAATGCAGTCTTAGTCAGGATAACAATATCAGAAGGATCATTCGTTCTGTTGATATTTGTACTAGCAGCTGCAGTCATTTCAAACTTATCACCTGCAATCTGACGCAATTGAACATTGGCGAGCTGAATGCCATTTTCACGGTTCTTTAATGTAAATGTGTTTTGATCTAAATCAGCATCTACAATAGCCCACTGTGCTTCAGGTAATTCTGTGCTTGTTACAGTTGTGTAATCGGCTTCTCCTACAGGTGCAGCTGTTGCACTATTACGAACTACAGCCAGGATACCACCAAATTTATATTCTTCATTGTTATCTTTTGCATTCGCTTTTGTATCTGCATAAGTGAAGCTCAGGAACTGACCTACCAATTCTTTTACAGGATATACGTTGCTTGCAGCAAGTTTGATGTATGGCAACTTTGTATCAGATGTTACTGTTGATATAGTAGTCAGGATATATTCATCGTCTACACGCAAAACATAAACTGAACCATAAACAGAAGAACCATTATTCATAACCTTCAGTTCTCCAACCATATCAGTTGACGGATCGTTCAGGCTATAAGTGAATTGGAAATATGATTTATAGTCCTTATCACCAGCTTGATCTTTTTCAAATGCTTTCTTTGTAACCCATTTGAAAGTACCGTTTACACCGGATTTATCGTTTTCACCCACAACAGCTTTTGTATCCAATACCAAGATATTAGATTTATCATCCGGAGTTGCTTTATCCCACAACTGAACTGTTACATCGGTTGCATTAGTAGCTACCGCATACATCTTATGTCCATTGAACATATCTGCACCTTCGATAGTTTCTTTACCATCTTTGGTCTTCTTTAAAGTTACTTCGAAGCCAGGATTAAGAATATCGTTCAACTGCTTTTTAGTCTGAGCAGCTACAGGAGCTTTGTAGAAAGAGATAGCTGCTTTTGCAGAACCGGTAACTGTTCCATTTGCACTAACAGCTGTACCTTCGTGAGTCAATGTGAATGCACCTGCATATTTGGCATCGGCAACAAACTGAGCTGTACCGTTAGCAACACCTAACCATTTAATAGCTTTTTGACTTGCATCAGTTGCCAGGCTAGTAAATGTATAACGATAAATTCTATCATTATCGTTCTGTTCGCTTACTTTCCACAAGAAACTTTCATAATCAGCAGCAGAAAAAGCGGCTACAGAAGCAGCTCCACTAGCAGAACCAGCTTTCAGGAACTTAACAGAACCATCACTTTGAGCAACTCTGATCAGACAATAATCAGAAGGAATTGATGTAAGCAAATCATAAGTACCGCCAATGATAACGCCATCAGCTACATTTTTTGTTCCAATTGTTACATTCTCTGCAAGAGAAGTTACTGTAGAAGACACAGACAGTGATGCACCGGTTAATACAACAGAAGTACCTTTTGTCAATGTAGCAACACCACCAGTAAGAGTAAAAGTGGCAGCATTAGCTACCGGAGCTACCGTATAACTCGGAGTTGAAGCTCTAAAACTACTTTCTGTCAATGCAACTGTTTTACCAGCCAGCTCTGAGGCTACAGAAATCAATTTACCATTAACCAACTTCCAAGAAGCACTTAATGATTGTGATGCATTAGGAACTGATGAAATCTGATCTTCAGCCTTTGTAACCAATACATAATCACCATCATCATTAGTTGTTACTGAAAGATAGTTGGTTCCATCATTAAAGTAGAAAGGAGCACCAACTGTTGTTGCTGTGATAGAAGTAACAGCACCGTTTTCATCAAAAGCTACGTTATCCAAACCGGGAAGGCCCTGGTAAGCATCTTCACTGTAAACGGCGAATTTAGCAGCATAGGAACCATTGTCAACAGCAGTAACAAGCGCTGATGTTGCATCAAGCTTTAACTCTTTGTTTTGCAGATCAGTATTCGCATAATCTCCTAAAACAGCAATATCACCATCTACATTAATAATAAATGGAACTTTTGTGCGAGTGTTAGAAGTCGCAGTCTCTGCAGTCTCAAATGTCAATGTTGCCCCAGAAGCGGCCGCTGTGATATACTTTTCACTTGCCCCTTTCAAATAAAAAGCACTTTTACCTGAATATTCAGCATCTGCGCTCTCCATAACCCAAGTGGCAGTAGAAGATTCCACAGTCTGATTATTAGCCATATTTGCATTACCGGCTAACAATAAAATAGCACTTCCATCTCCCAAAGCACTTCCAATAACATACGACCCTCCGATTACAGGCTTGGTTACCTCAACCACCTTTGCATCCAGTGTCGTCCAAGCACCGGCTGCCAGAAAGACAGCCACAAGTGTAGAAAACTTTTTGTTCATAATCTTAAAAAATTAATTGTTTATAAATAGGGATTAAAAATCCAACAACTAATTTTACGAAGGGTGAGAACACCCCCGCGAATGATTATGAACGGGCATAAAAAAACGCGAGCATGTTGTCTATTATTTATCATAAGGCATCTGGAAAAGCCCGCACAACAATAATAGAACAACAGCCCGCGCCTATACGATATAATAACAATCCTCCCATAAAAATGGTAGATGAACTTATACGTAATCAGCGCAAGCATTTACTGTCCATTATTCCGTTGTGCTAAAAATTTTCCAGATTTTTATGATAGGAATAATCTTCGTAAAATACTTACAATAATATGTAATTGAAACCGTGTATCGCGAGCCGCTGCCCGCTACGGAATCGTTGCAAAGGTAAAGAGGTTTTCCGAATCAACAAGGGAAAACACCCATAATTTTCCGAAATAGGAGTATTATCGGACGAAACAACACGATTTATGCAACGTATTACCCGGTTTGGCGAATAAACACCACCTACTTACAGTCAAACCAAAATCAGGATGAGACAGAATATCAAAATGATATATCAAGTGGTCGTAGAAGGTGCTGTATGATATTATGACAGAGCGGTCGCTTTTTATACAAACGTCGAAGGGTTCGGTAATATCAGATTAATCTCAATAGCCATAATATTATGTCATAATAGAGGGATCGAATGATATATTGGAAGTTTTTTTCTGAAATAAAAGAGAATGGTTGAAAATAATGATATTTCAATTATGTGTTGTTTTGGGATTGTTCTGGAAAAATAAACTGCTAAAAAACATAAGATTCTGAGTAAAAAGAGCCGCCTGGAAATACTGCATTAACTTATATTTACACTAATTTCAGTTAAAACAAACCACCATCTCGTTTTAAACGAATAATAAACTCGTTTAAAACGAGATGAAATTTGCTTGTAGCTGAACTGAGAATGGCATTGGAAGAAAGAATATTGTTAATTATTGTAATATGTATTCCTCCGGAAGACAACTTTTGCAGGATATACACGTTGCATAAAAGCTTATTCATGCATCATTTTGAAGCATTATTGCGCTATTATAAATCTTTTTGTAAAAACGCAAAGAGCTGTTTGGATATTGCATTTTGCTTCACTATTTGCCAGTTTTGAACTATCCCATATCAAAGTGACTTGGCTATTACAGGTTTATTTGCCGTCTGCTTCAGCTCAATGTCATTAAGTTAAACGATAAGTCCCTTATAGCCTTGTGTTTCATGATAATGATGATAAGCTTTATAAGGAAGTGGAAGTTCAATAAAGTTGAATGGATAATAATTTTTTTCGGGAAGAAAAAAACGGAAAAACCATTGGATTGAAAACGGAAAAACCGTTTTTTTATAGTTGAATCAAAAAACAAGCCAATGGTTTCCGCAAATATAGAAATAATAAACGATTTGAATGAGTTTTTTCAAAAGACAATGAGTGATAAAGAGACAAAAATGCAATACGTAAACAAGGTGACCGATTTCACGCGTAAACGTAGTTTATCTTTTTCGAATATGGTCACGTTGCATATCAATCTATTAAAAAGGAGTTTAAGCGTAGAACTAGAGAGCTTCTTCTCCCATATCGGCTCCTCGACCGTGACCAAGTCAGCCTTTTGCCAACAGCGAAGGAAGTTGAAGCCTGTCTTTTTCTGTGGCTGGAATGACGCACTGACATCCTCCTATTATCGGAATGCCCAGGGGTAAGAGAGGAGGTGGCGAGGGTTTAGGGTATTCGCCATTGATGGAACAAAACTGTCATTACCAAATACGCCGGCCTTGAGGCAGCATTTTGGATACAGCACCAACCAATATGGGACAAAATCGGCCACGGCCCGTGCCTCAGTTCTCTATGACGTATTGAACAAGCTGGTGGTTAAAAGTAAGTTATGCCCACTCAAAGAGGCCGAGCGTACCACTGCGTGCGACCTGATCTCTTTCTTGGATAAGGAAGACTTGTTACTACTGGACCGCGGATATCCATCCTTCATGTTGTTCTATTTGCTGATAAACAAGCAGGACTGTCACTTCGTGATGCGTGCCCAGGCAAACTTCAGCAAAGTAGTTGACGAGTTCCGCTCCTCTGGTAAGAAAGATGAAATAGTCACCCTCCGAGCCACTTATAAGGCGATCAAGGGTTTAAGGAATCAAGGCGTGGAAATTCCACCGGAGACAGAGATCAAGGTTCGCCTGGTCAGGATACGGCTGGATGATGGCCAGGACGAGATATTGATAACGAATCTCTATGAGACAAAAGCATATACACTTCCGATACTGAAGGAGCTCTATTTCTTGCGTTGGCCAGTGGAGACCACCTATGGCTATCTCAAAAATGAGCTACAGATAGAGTGTTTCAGCGGGATCAACCCTATTAGCATAGAGCAGGATTTCTATGCTAATATATTTGTGTTCAACCTTCAAGCGGTTATAGAAAAGGGTTGTGAGGAATATCTGCAAGCCGTTAACCGGCAAAGAACAATTAAGTATAAGATCAACAAAAACGTATGCTGGGCCCTGATGAAAGGGAGGGTCATCGATTTATTTCTCCATGCTGAACAAGCTTGTCGCTTGTTGGAGGAATTGACTTCCTTGTTCGAAAGGTATTTGGAACCTGTCAGGCCAGGCAGAAAATATCTACGAACAAGGAAATCAATTAAACTTCTAGGCAAGTACGTGACCCTTACTAATTATAAAAGAGCGGTCTAGGGCTTAACTTAATGACATTGAGCTGAAGCAGACGGCAAAAAAAACTGTAACTAGGCTTGCCTTATTGATAACAGATAGCCTATGGACAGATTGACTCAAATCTTTCTATACTTTCCACCCCACCGTTTTTTCCTGGATGCTCCATAACTTATGGTACAATCCATTTTTGGCTAGCAGTTCATCGTGGGTGCCCTGTTCTGCGATGTTTCCGTCTTCCATGACGATGATGTTGTCTGCGTTTTTGATTGTTTTTAAACGGTGGGCTATAACGATGACCGTTCGTCCGGCTATCAGGGTGTTGATGGCTTTCTGCACTTCCACCTCATTTTCCGGATCGAGCGAAGCAGTCGCTTCATCGAGCAATACGATCGGGGCTTCTTTCAGGATGGCACGGGCAATCGAGATACGCTGCTTCTCGCCACCGGACAAGGTGCAACCACCTTCACCCACCATCGTGTCGTACCCGTTCGGCAGGCGCGTGATGAAATCGTGGCAACACGCTTTGCGGGCGGCTGCTTCTATCTCCTCATCCGTCGCATCCGATTTGCCGAAGCGGATATTGTTCTTTATCGTGTCCTGAAACAAATACACATCCTGGAATACCATCGAGATATAGCGCATCAGCGACTCCGGTTCCAACTCTTTCATATCCTGCCCGTTCAGCATCACTTTCCCGTGCTGCGGATCATAGAAACGGGCGCACAGCTTCATCAACGTACTTTTCCCGCTCCCGGAAGGGCCGACCAACGCAGTCAGCGATCCTCTCTTCATCGTGAGGGACACGCTATGCAATATCTCCTTCTTTCCGTACCCGAACGAGACCTCTTCGAACGTGATATCCCCATGCGTGGGACTCGTTTTCCGGCCTGTCATTTCCGGCTCTTTCATCAGGCTGAGGATACGCCCCCCGGCAATGGAAAAGTAGCGGAATTCCGCGAAATTAGTCAGTGCCGATGTCAGCGGATCGAACACACGGGAACCGACGATCAGGAACATGACGAAGGTCAGCAACGTCAGCTCCCCGCCGACCAACAGATACGCGCCGCAAAGGATCATCAGCGTCAGCCCGGCACGTACCAGCGTGATAGACAGCAGGATGAACGGCCCCATCAGTGCTTCCAGCCGCATGCTTGCCCGGCGAAGGTCGGCAAAGGCTTTCCGCAGACGCTCGAACTTACCGCCCAGCAGGTTATAGGCTTTGATAACGCGGATCCCTTGCAGGTATTCTTCCAGGCGGCTGCCCGCATTTACTTTGGCTTCGATCTGCTTCCGGCTCAGGCTGTACTGTATCCGGGTACTACCCGTCAGCACCAGGATAGCCAGCGGAAGTGCGATGAACATGGCTACCGACATGCGCCAGTCGATCCACAGCAGGCCGAAGAAAGCAAGCACGGGCATCGCCAATGCGCCCATCAGCTGCGGAAGGTGGTGGGAGATACCCGTTTCAGCCAGCGTAAAGTCGCTGATCATCATACTGGCAAGGTCGCCCGGATCGTGCCGGAAAAGGGAGCCCAGGGGCAGGCGGCGCAGATGTTCGGCAAGGCGTATCCGGCCGTCGGCACTCATTTCGTAAGCGCCGCGAAAGTTGTGCCGGTACGATAGCCGTTCGGCAACGGCCATCACGAGCATATAGGCTACCAGGATGCCGAAGATGACCCAAAGGCGGGTCGTGTCGAGTCCGCTGCCGCTGCCGTCGAAGGCTTTGAAGATGATGTTCACTGCTTCTATCGAAAGCATGAAAGGTACGATATTGACCAGGTTGGCGAGGATGGTGAAGCCGACCGGTTTCCTGAGTCGTTCCGTGTGGCCGATCGTTATGTTTTGAAGTGCATTCATTCTTGTTGTCTCCTTATTTCTTTAATGTCCATTGGAAAGCATCGGTGTAGGCATCCCACATGTGCTTGTATAGTCCTTCGGTGGTGGATAATTCGGGGTGGACGCCCTGCTGGGCGATCTCTCCCTCTTTCAGTACGATGATCTGGTTGGCGGAAATGATCGAAGAAAGGCGGTGGGCGATGATGATAACGGTCTTTTCTTTGATCAGTTCCTGGATGGCCAGCTGCATCTTGTATTCATTCTCGGGATCGGCGAAAGCCGTCGCTTCATCCAGTACCAGGATCGGTGAATTCTTCAGGATGGCGCGTGCCACGGCTACCCGTTGCGCTTCCCCGCCGGAGAGGTAGACGCCGCCTTCCCCGATCAACGTCTGGTATCCTTGCGGCAGGCGGCGGATGAAATCGTCGCATTGGGCGGCCCGGGCGGCTGCTATTACCTGTTCTTCGGTAGCATCCGCTTTGCCGACACGGATGTTTTCGTATAGCGTATCGAAGAAAAGGAAAGTGTCCTGGAAGACAAAGGACACCTGATCCATCAGGGTTTCGGAAGGAATATTGCGGATATCCGCACCCCCGATCCGGATCGTACCTTCGTTCACATCCCAGAAGCGGGGAATCAGGTTGGCGATGGTCGATTTGCCGGAACCCGAAGGGCCGACCAGGGCGGTTATCTCGCCTGCCCGGGCGATGAAGCTGATTTGTTTCAGGGCTTCGGTACGTGTCTTTTCTTTCGTGTTCTCATAAAAGAAACTGACGTTCTCGAAGCAGATGTCGTGTCCTTGCGGTTGCTGGGGAACGGTAGGTTCGGGCACTTGCTTCTCTGCGAAGATCGCATCGATACGGCTGACCCCTTCGTCGATCTCCCGCGTGTTCGATGCCAGGAAAGTGAGCCGGTAGAAAGGCGAAGCGACACCCGGCCCCAATATGATAAAGAAAAGGTAGACGGCTGCCAGTGCGATATTCCCCGGTTGCCCGTCCAGCAACAGCAGGCCGACCGGGATAATGAAGGTGACGAGCGAGTTGAGCAGCACGATAAAGACGACCATTCCCGGCTCATAGGCATCGCAGACATTCAGCGCGTATTCCTTGAACCGGTAGATCGATTGACTAAATTGGCGGAAGGATTGCACCGTCTGCCCGAAGATCTTTACGACCGGCATTCCTCTTACGTATTGCACGGCCGATGCGCTCATCTGCTCCGACGTGTCGAAATACATCTTGAAGAACTCCTGCGCTTTCTTGCCGAACATCATGGAGAACTGTACGGAGATGCCGACAAGGATCGTCAGCAGGCAGACCGCCGCCATCCAACCGTTCAGGCTGAAGAAGATAACGAACATCACGATCACGGTGATGGCCGCATTCACCAGGTCGGGGATGGTGTGCGCCACAAAGTTCTCGATCTTTTCCACGTTCTGTTCCAGTGCTTTTTTGATGGCGCCGGTCGATGTCCCGTTCAGGTAGCCCAGCGGTAGCCGTCCGATATGTTCCGACAGCCTGACACGCAAACCGTAGAGGATGCGGAAAGCTGCCATGTGCGACGCCATCAGTCCGCCATAGAGTAACAGCAAAGCGGCTGCCAGTCCAATAAAGGCGATCCATCCCCAGTGCACCATATAGGCACTGTCGGCCGCAGGGATATTCCCTGCATTCCGCAACAACTCATTCAACACCTGGTACACCGACAGATAGGGGATCAGCATACAGCAGGCACTCAATGCCGACAGCAAGCCGGCCACTATAAGCAATCCTTTCTTTTCGCCTGCAATTTCGAACAGGCGCGATAACCCTTTTTTCTTTTGTTCTTTCATCTTGTTTGTTTTTTATTGGGCTTTATAGCCTACGATCCCGAATGATTTATGCAAAGCGGGGATCAACCACATGATCAGGCCGGGCAAACCCCAGCGTTTTTTCTCTTCGGAGACGAAATAAAAACGTTCGATCAGTTTCAGTCCCGGTACCCATTGCTCGACCGTATGCGGGTCGTTCAGTCCGAACTTGAAACGGGCTTTCGTCTTTTTCACCGACTCATGTTTGTCGGAGTTACGTGCCGCCCATTTGCTGACGAAATCGAAATAGATCTCGCAACCGGGGAAATGGGTAGCCAGGTTCCCGACAACCGATCTGACCTGTTCTTCGGTGAAGTACATCATCACGCCTTCTGCCAGGAAGAGGAAACGGCTGTGCGGGTGCTTCTGCTTCAGCATTTCCATCCAGTCTGTTTCGAGCATGGAGCCTTTGATGTTAATATCGTTTTTGGAGATGGGGAACAGCTTTTCGCGTAGCTCGATCACTTCGGGAAGGTCGAGCTCGTAGAAAGTTGCCTTTTCGCGGTTGGGGACACGTTGGTAGCGGGTGTCCAGTCCGCAGCCGATCAGTACGATCACCGGATCTTCGGCGTCTGTACGGTCGATGAACCAGCTTACCAACCGGTCGTAACGGCGGAGACGGATAGCCGTGCCGGCTGTGCTCATGGAAATCTTGCCGAATTTGGCGAAGTCGTAATCTATTTTCCCGACCAGCTCGCAGGCCATCGGGTCTTTTAATATAGCATCTTTACGGCGGCTCTCGTATGCGCGTGAAAGTAGGGGAATGAATAAGGTTTCTGCCACGTTGTCCTTAATCCCTGGTTTAATTTTGTTCATAATATACCTATTTTTGGGGATTGTTTTTCCGGTGCAAATGTGCAACCTTTGTCTACGAATCATTTACGCGAAAAGGAATACCATTTTAATCTAACGGAAAAGATGATGAACATGGAACTCTCGTCGTCCGGCAGGCGAAACATCAGACTGGAAGTGCCGGAGATCACCTATTTCCCGCTATCGGCTACCGGGCAACTGGAAGAGCTGTCCTGGTCGGTACGGCAGGACTTCTTTCAGTGCGACTACTCCGAGTTCAAATGCAAAGACTTCAATATTATACGGAACAGTATCTGTTGCGAACAGGATTGCTGCCTGCGGTCGCAGAATATGGATTGCGCTTTCCTGGGGCTTTCTTCGGTTCAGCAGGGGAGGGCGGAATGCTTTCTTTCCTCGGGGCGCGACAGGAGGATATGGTCGGAAGGATATTCGAATATCATGGTCTGTTCCGGATACAAGGAAGAACTAAACCATTTCCGTGCCGGGGAGACATTCGGAATGACAAGCGTATTGATCTCGCCGGAGTTCTTTCGTTACCTGACGGAACGTTACCCGGAGTTTTTCGAGAAACCGTATGAGCGTTTGGCACAGGGAGATACCTTCTTCCTGGCACCCGAAAACATACCGGTGTCTACGTTGCTGACTACTGCCTTAGGCGATATACAACATTGCCGGAATATGGGGAATGCTTCCCGGATGTATCTGGAAGCGAAGGTGGTGGAATGCCTTTCCGTCTTTATCCGTGAAGCTACCGACCAGGACGTGAAACGGGAACGGGCTCTTTCCGTCTCCGACCGCGATAAGATCTATCAGGCGCGGGATATTATTTGTGCCGAGTACCTGGATCCCCCTTCATTGCATACGCTGGCGCGGCGGGTCGGAACGAACGAATGTACGTTGAAAGCCGGGTTTAAGCGGGCGTTTCGTACAACGATATTCAATTACCTGTACGACTACCGGATGAATATGGCGGTTCATTACCTGCTGGATACCGATAAGACCATCGCCGAGGTAGCCGGTTTGGTTGGCTACGATTACCAGGGGCATTTCTGTACGGCTTTCAAGCGAAAGTTCAATCTATCCCCTTCGGAATACCGATTGAAAGCCTGAGTCTTTTATTTGAACCTCATCGATTTAAGCACCGGCAGGCTGATCGTGAAGCCTACCGCATCATATCGTCCCCCGGACAGGCCGACGAAAACACCTACCCTTGCAATGTCGCTGAAGCCGGCGGAGTACCCGAACTCGGCATAGTTCCTGCCGGGTATCCATACGTTACGGGCATGAAGCGCCTCATTAAAGAGCGTACTTTGCAGGAACGGCAGCCGTTTGAACAGAAGATAGTCGGATGTATAGTTGAGGTGAATCTGCAACCATTGCCTGTCAGTCGAACAGGCATAGTTGTCTATCAGGCTGAAGCTGTTATTCAGCGAACTTCCCGTCAGGAATAATTCGTTTGTCTCGAAATGCTTGAAGTCCGGGAAAAACACACGCCGGGAAGATAGAAACTTACCGCCGTTGATATAGTAACCGATCTTGTCGAACTCGTTTATCTTTATCGTTTGATGAATGCTCCCTTCCAGCCGGCTGAATGAGGCGGAGGTGGAAGAGCCTGTCGGTATCCCGGCTTCATATTCCAGCGAGAAGGTCGGGTAATGGGAGTAGGCGTATATCTTCTTTCCACGATGTTTCCAGTAATGATACCGGGGTGTGTACGAAATCTGTATACCCGCTTTTAAGGCTGTGTTGTCAGGCATATATCCCGCCCTTCCATGCGGCAGGTTGGAAGACGGGGTATTTCCGGCGAAGTTGTACGACTGGCTGTTTTCCAGCGCATGGCGCTTTTCATAGCTGAGACCGGTCTTTAAAGGCAGCCCGTTGGCCAGTTCGATCGAATGGGAAAGATCGATGAATTTCCTTTGATAGAACTTTACCGGGTTCTTGCCGAAGAATAAGGACGACAGGGAGTTAATCAGTAACATCGTGCCTGTTTCGTTGTTATAGTCAACAGTCGTTTCTCCCCCGGCGAGAGACAGTTTCCCGTTTTTCTCCGGTGCATAACTGTAACTGCCGTCGACCTGCCAGTTTATTGCTTTACGCGCTGTTGTGTAATAAACGGAAGGCGAGATAAGCAACGACCTCGTTTGGGTAAAGTCGGTGCGGAACGAGAATTGTTGCCCCAGCCAGAAACCGTTTACAAAGTCGTATTGCGGGCAGGCCCTGAGTAATCCACTGTAACCTACCTTGATCTTTTTGCTTAAGGCGATCTCTTCGCCGCTGATCAATTTCCCGATCCAGTAGCCGGATGTCCGGTTCTGGAGGGAGTCTTTGCTGCGCAGCGAGTCGATCGTATGCTTGATACTATCTCTGATCTGGTAGCTTACAACTTCATCTTTTTGCAAGGGCAGATTGCGGATAGTCTGCCAGTATGAGGTGTCGCGGGTAGTAGCCAACGTATCTACCGTTACCCGTACATTGGCATTGCCCGGAGTGATTTCCAGCGACTCCCGTTCTTTCTTTTTCTCTTCCGGTTCGGTTGCCTCTTTCACTAAACGAGCCATTTTGTAGGCTTCCCGGTTGCTTAGTTCTTCTTTGGAGATCAATGCATCCAGTTGCTTCCTGGCCTTCTCCTGTTTGGGAGAGACCGCTTGCCGGGCAGGTTGGGTAGGGGACTGCTTTTCCTTCGGACGGATAACGCCCTGGGCTTCGTTGAGTTCGACCGTTTTATACTGGATGGATGAGTAATACTTACCGGTCGCCTTTGCGCCCATCGCATCTATATCCATGTCGATATCATAGGAGGTAGGAAGGTAAGCGTACGGCTTGACTTCATTATAAGTAGCCGTGAAACGGACTGTTACGCCTAGCTCTGTGGCGCTCAGGTCGGCACTTTGTACATTCCAGCTGTTCTCGATGATATAGAGCCAGCCAGTCACCAGCTTAGGGTTTTTCTTTTTCGGCCGTACCCGTATCTTATTGACCATATGGTCTCCATCCATCGATACACCTTCGAGTGAGAATTTGTAGTAGGTGAAAGCTCCCGGAGCAAGCGGGGAGATCCTTCCGAAAGCATCCGGATCATAGATATTGGCCGTCATAACGGTCATAGCCTGGCTGGCATCGAGGTCGACCGGAACCGTGGAGGAGAAGGCCAGGACTTTCTGCTCATACTTATTGGGGGCTGTAAAAGTGATCTCGTTCTGTGACTCGATCAGGAATAGTTTGTTTGCCAGGTTCTTCAGCTTCTTACCATCCGCGCCCAATGTCATCAGGCGGGGTATTTTGTCGATCTTGACCGTCCCTTTCACGTACATTGTCGACTCATAGCTTTTTATCTGGTGGGATAGAAAGGCGCCATTGCGATCGCTCTCCGCATGATGGCATAGGCCGGGTCTTCCCGGTTGGCGGAAATGATCACTTCCTGGAGGGTGTATACCTTCTTCTCCATTTCCACGACAAGATGGGTATCTTCGGGGATGCGCACCGGAACTGTTTTTCTTTCATATCCCAGGGAACTGAAATCGCAGGTATAGGAACCTTTCTGGAGGGTGGTACGGAATTCGCCGTTCTCATCAGCAGTGATACCCAATGCAATCTCACGGATATAGAGCGTTGCATTGGGTATCGGTTCTCCTGATTTATCTGCGATCCGTCCTGTCAGGGTCTGGCCGGACAGAGGCAGCGTAAATAATATATATAGAAAGATCAACAGGCTCGTTTTCATCTGATTAATGCTTTATGAAAGCAAATATATCATTTAAAAGCCAGACTACCGTTATTTCTTTCTTTTTCTCAGTTTCTTTTTGATCCAGAAATAATATCCTGTGATAGCAAATACGGCGCCGAGGAAGGAAACCAGACAACTTAATATCTTGGTCGTCATACCCCCCCAGGTTCCGGCATGTACAGAATAGATCCAACCCCGTATCTTGCTGGACTTCGGAAGGTCTTTATATAACTGGACTTCTGTGATCTCTCCGGTTGCCGGGTTGAAAGTGTAGCGGTCGCTACCCCTCGTATTTCCGTACCTGGCGGTAGAAACGGTTGCCGAGCCATCCTGGATAGTGATCGAGTTATATTCTTTATACTGGCTTTGCAGGGTAGACAATACTTCTGCCCATTGCCTGTAATCCGTCCGCTTTTGCGAACGCTCCCTTCCTTCACCGGAACCTCTTTCCCTGTTACCTTCCCGATTTCCTTCCCGGTTGCCCGACCCTCTTTCGCGGGAGGG
Organism: Parabacteroides sp. HGS0025; assembly: GCF_000969845.1. Classification (NCBI taxonomy): domain Bacteria; kingdom Pseudomonadati; phylum Bacteroidota; class Bacteroidia; order Bacteroidales; family Tannerellaceae; genus Parabacteroides; species Parabacteroides sp. HGS0025. The sequence continues at coordinate 239,479 of NZ_KQ033903.1, read as the reverse complement.
AGCTTCCTGTGCGGAAGGAGCGGGAGTGGCAGCCGGTGCATGTGCCTGCGTTTGGGTCGTTTCGACACCGAATACAGTATAGAAAGCGTCACGGTACCAGCCGAACGACCAGGTAAGCCCGGTTAGTGTCAGGACTAACAGAAGCAATGTCGCATAGAACCCACCTGATACATGCAGGTCATAGAAGAAACGATACCAGCCGGCTTTCGTTTTTATCTTCAGGCGGTTTTTCAGTACTTTCCTGTTACGGGGATACCAGATCACCAGCCCGCTTATCAGGATGATGGCGAGAGCCAGTGTAGCATATCCAACAACGGCCTTACCCAGCGAGAAGCTACCGTCGCGTTTGTAAGAGTCGAGCAACCAGCGGTGCAGGCGCATCATCTGCATGAAGAAGCCCTGTCCGTCGGCTATCCCGGTTACTTCGGCGGTATAAGGGTTGATGAAAGCGGCTGCTTTCTTGCCTGGCAATACCAGTTGCCAGGTACGTTTCGGGTCGGAGGAGACACGGATACCGTTTATCTTGATCGAGTCGGGCAGTTGCTGACGTCCCGCTTTGATCAGGGCGGCAGGGGGCAGCGGTTCCCCTTTTACTTCCTTGACGAAGTAGTGGGAAGGATGGCAAAGTTCCTGTATCTCCGATTCAAATACCAGTATGGCTCCCGTTAGGCAGACGATCGCAATGATGATACCGAAAGGTATGGATAACCATAAATGCAGTTGAGCAAATAATTTTCTCATTTTCCGAATAATTGTTTGATCCCGTTGTATATTCCCGGAATAGCGACTGTTCCGTGGTTCTCTTCGGGGAATGATTTACTAAAGAAGCGCAGGTTCTCCGCCTGCGGCAGTACCTCCGTGAGGAGATGGTTTACTTTGTTGAGGTGGATATCCACCCGGTCGGTACGCTTTTTAGAGGCGACACCGATATACAGGCTTTTCCCTGCGAAGTCTTTCCCTTCGATCAATGCATCCGCTTCTTCCGCCAGTTTGCCCTGATCCCACCACAGGCTCGGGTCGACGGCCAGATAGGTATCGAACCGTTCCGTATGGCGTAGGAAGGTGTTGAGCGTGAACAATCCGGCATAGGAATGTCCGATCAGCATATTCTTCCCGTTGGTACGGTAGGTGCTGTCGATAACGGCGCGAAGCTCTCCGGTCAGGAAGCGACTGAACGTTTCGCTTCCACCCCCTTGCGGGATGGCACCGGGAGCGATCTTTCCGTCACGTCCGGCGGCTGAGGCGGTAGGCGTCAGGTCGCGTGTACGGTCTACATTCAGCACACCGATGATGATACTTTGCGGGAGGAACTTCCCTCTCACGGTGGAGAATGTCTTGCTGATACCCACTAACGAATGAAAGAACGAGTCACCGTCGAGCAGATAAATCACCGGATAGGATTGCGTTGTATCCTGTCCGTAGTTCTCGGGCAGATGTATCCAGTAGTTTCTGTTCTCCTGCAAGGCGGTAGAGTAAAGGGACTGTTTCTTACCTATACAAATATCCTCCTGGCTCCGCAGGATTAGCGGGAGCAGGAGGAATATAAGAAGGATCTTGATCCAATTCATTTTTCAGTCGTTTGCGGCTTAGTTTGCAGCAGTCAGCTTACCAACGCCACTAACCTGAGTCGCTTCGATTGTAAGACCTTTTGTTGCAGCAGCAGTTGTCGGGTCGATCTTGTAGATTGCCGGGTTGCCGCCACCTTCCGTGTAGCTTACGGTTACATAAGCCTTGCCGTTTTCAACAAACGGTTCGTTACCGAAACCGGAGATCTGATCGGCAGAAGGAAGACCTGTTACATACGTCAGCGACTTGTCGCCGGCTTTGAAGATAGCCAGTTGGTTCGCTACATAACCTGTTTCGGTGAGTGGTCTGTCGTACATCAGCAACATGAAATAGTCGCCGGTGATATGCCAGCTGCGAACGAAAGACTTTCCGCCGGTCTTTTCTTCCAGGTTGCAGTAGTAATCGTCGAAGTCGGTGCTTCCCGAAGGGATACGTACCACACCGGCAGGTAAAGTAGTCTGCTGGCGCGGATCGCTCATTGTCTTGGCGAAGCTCGGAGAGAATACATATACATCCCCGTTGTCGGCCGCCCAGATCATCTGGTAGTACTGCGACTTGTTACGTCCGGCTGCATAGCTGATCTTATCTGTCTTGATGATCTTTTTGCTGGTCATATCGGCATTGTCGAAGATGGCAACATGGCATTCATTCGGGTACTGTGTCCATTGCAACTCATCTTTCTTGTATGCGCTACTGTTTGAACCGCCCGACTCTTTCTTCACCAGGTCTTCGTTACCTGCCTTAATCCATTTGCCGTTCTGGTCTTTCGTACCGAACTGGCTGAGACCCATCGGAACGGCAGCCGTGTAAATCTTATTGTTATGTTCCAGCAAACCGGCCAGGGTTACGTATTCGCCGTTACCCAGGAAGTTTTCAGACAGATACGCTTTATCGTTCGTGTCATTCGTGGTAAATGTTTCAGCTGCTACATCGAGATAAGAGATCAGGAACACTTTCGGTGTGTAACCGTTCTCGTCGTTCCAGTCCGTAGGGCCGTCACCGGTAGAGGATGTCATGATATATTTGTCGTAGATGCCATAAGTGGTAAATCTTTTTACCGCAAACTCTTTAGAGCGTTTCTTAACTTCACCGCTTGCATCCATGATATACGAACGAGTACCACCCGCTTCTCCCTGGTTGTAAGTCAACGCATATAGATATTGATTCTTATAGAATACCCAATAGCTGGCACCATCGTTCACAACACCGTTGTTGATGGTCGAAATGGTACCTTCGTCCAGTGTCTCTGCATTTACCAGTACGTTGGTCGTGTTTCCGGAAGCAGTAACCGAAGCTGCGATTACATATTCGGCATTCTTGTCATCGTCTCCACCATCGTCTCCACCACCGTTGGTAGGATCGTCATCACAGGCAGTAAATGTCAGTGCGGCTATCGCTGTAGCGAAAAGACCGGTTAAAAAGAAGTTCTTCTTCATCTTGCTTTTGTTTTAATATTGAATTTATTACTATTTATTATATTGGGATTAATTTCCTAAGTAGACACGAACCTTTCCGTAGAAAGCCCGTCCTGCTCGTTGCAGGCTGAAGTTGTCATACAGCTTCTCATCCGTGAAGTTACGGCACTCGAAAGAGATGTTGTAACGTCCGTTCTTCAGGGTGTAAGACAGAGACAGGTTGTGTGAGAACTGGCTCGGCACGAGGTATTCCCCTTTATTCGATCCGATGATGGATGAATAATAAGTGAACTCATGCAGATACTGGTTGTCGTACGATACGGTCAGTGTATTGCCTTTCTCAAACAGGTTGCGCCAGTAGAACGTTACGTCCGAGTCGGCAAAGCGGTAGGGCAGGTTCGGCATACGCTGTTTGTAGGCGATGTTGTTCGCTCCGCTACCGATGGCCGTCTTTTGGTTGTCGCGTACGTTCATCTGCGTAAAGTTACCGCCGATACTTAGCCAGTTGCCGAAACCGTAACGGGCGGAGATGTTATACCCTTTCGTCAGTACTTTACCGTAGTTGATATAAGTCGCAGCTTCTTTACCGCCACTCAGGTCGGTAATATTACGTTGGATATAGTCGCGTGTATTGCGATAGATCACGCCGCCTTCCGTATAGATAGTATGTTTACCGAATGTCCGGTTGTAACTGATATTCAGGTTGATGTTGTCGCTATTCTCCGGTTTGATGCTGAGGTCGCCCATTTCGAGGTCTTCATTACCGAACATTTCTTCGATCGTAGGCAGGCGGTATGCTTTCTCGTAAGACAGCTTGGCCTGTAAGCCGGGCAGAACGAAATACGTACCTGCTGCCCCGTATCCCATCGAGTTGACGCTGCGGGTGGTACGCACATACTCGTCCTGAGTGGAACTGGTCGCCATCGGGCCTGCTACAAACTGGTTGTAGTATTTACCGAACACGGAGAGGTTCCAGTGTTCCGACGGCATCAGGCGGTAGGAGAGGCCGGAGATATTCTTCCGTGTCTCCTTGTTGATGGCATCCGTCATTTCCTCGTTGGTCAGCAGCGAGGTATTGGAGCGGCTGAAGGTGTTCAACACATGGTTGAAGGTGAACATATGCGCTTTGCCGATCCGGTAATTGGCCGTCAGCGTACCGTTCCAGTTATTGTTGTCCGAACGGGTATGCTGGTAGGATTGTTCGCCGCGCGAATTCATCAGGTGCTTTTCGCCGCGCCAGTTATATTCGTAGGCGGAAGTGTCCACGTTCGTTGTCTGGTTCTTGTTGTAGTTGACGGTCAGCGCCACGTCTACTCCGCTATCGAACAGGTTGCGTTTGTTGTATTCGAGCGACGGCATCAGCGAATGGCCTTTGCGGTGCTTCTGGCCGTATACGGTTTTCTGGCGTACCCCTGTCTGTATCTCCTGATACATATTCGAGTAAGTGAAGCCGAACATCAGGCGGTCTGCCCATTTCTTATCCACCAGACCCAGTTTACCGACTACGGCCTCGTTGTGATAAGTATCGTTGAAACGTTTCACACGTTCTTTGTTCTCTGTATCCAGGCTACCGGTTTCGAAATCCTTCACCGGGGCATCTACGTAATAGTCGTTGTCCGAATAGTTCTGGAAAGCATTGATCTCGTAAGCAAAACCATTGTTGAAGGTCTGTCCGAAATTCACATACGATTTATGTGTATTGAAAGATCCGTATGAATAGGAAGCATCCAGGAACCAGTTGCGGCGTTTCTTGTTGGTCACGATATTAACGACCCCGCCGATCGCATCTGTCCCGAAGCCTACGGGGACTACCCCTTTATACACTTCGATACGGTCGGCAAAGTTGACGGGGATATTGTTCAGTGCGAAAGAACTTCCCACCCCTTCCTGCGGTACCCCGTCGATAAACACCTTCACATGCTTTCCGCTGAAACCGTCTAGCATCAGCTGCATGTCTGATCCTACGCCACCCGACTCACGGAGCTTCATCCCCGGAGCTTTCCCCAGTGCATCGCTCAGGTTCTTGGTGGAGTTTTGCAGTTCCTTCGTATCTACCGCGATGGCGTTGAATGCCGAGCGTTTCAGGCGGCTGACTCCGTTGGAGACAACTACCACTTCGTCGAGTTCTTCCGCTTGTGGGGTGATGGTGATATTTTGTTTTACACGTTGCCCGTCGATCAGTTTGACCTGTTTTTCTACTGTCTTGTAACCGATGGCGGATACGACTAGTGTATAATTTCCTGCAGGAGCTTTCAGATGATAGATACCTTCTTCGTTAGTCGTTCCCCCATAATTTGTACCTTTCAGATAGACCGTTGCAAAATCGACGATCTCTTTTTCCGTAGATACTATTTTCCCTGAGATCATCGTACCGCTTTGTGCTTTTGCCGCGACCGGAAGAAATACAAGGAGTAATGCAAACATAAGTGTGTTAAATATCGCTTTCAATGTCTTAATCTTTTTACCATTTATTAATTGTTGCAAAGGTCGGCTGAAAAGAAAAGCGCATCAATCACCGATTGTAGGTAAAAAACAGAGAGGAAAAGAAAGGGAAAATAGCAATATATAGGTATTGTCGTTTAAATAGTAATTCGATGGCCTTTTCGGGAGCACAAATGGCGCGATTTACCGGTAAAATATCCCCGTTTAACAATTGTTCGTGAAAATCTGAAAAAACGGGTGTTGATACACAGTGTATTAGGAAACGCACGCGCGTACATATTCATATAAATAAGGATAGTTTTAATATAGGTATTATCTGTTGAATAATAAAGGATAGATGCCAAGAAATAACTGACTAGATAAATCGTTCCTTTTTTCTAGTCATGCAAAGTTATTGCTAAATTTTGAATCTGCAATCCTTTTAAGAATTATTTTGTCTAATCTATCTGCTTTCTTATCAACCGGATAGCAAAGTTAGTATGAAAATCCTTCTTTTTTACACGAAAGCAATCGCTCCTCAAAAAAATGACTAGAAAAAAGGAACGTTTTGGCTAGTCATTTAACAATTGACAAGACTAAAACATTCTATTGAAAAGAACTTTTAGGAACACTATTATTAATATTAAAATTTAAATTTATGAACAAAAAGTTTTCTACGTTGATGACAATGGGTCTGCTGATGGTGGGCGCGTTGTTTAGTAATGTGAATGCAGCGACAACAACAGCAGTCCCTGTTGCAGGTACTTCTGCTACTGAGCTTGCTAATGGGTTAAAGGTGTATATCGGTGATGGTACTAACTTTGCTAAAGTGACAACAAAAAATGGGGTAAAAACATTTGATTTAGGGGCTGGTCAAGCGACTAGTACTGTTACTGATGATAACTTATTTACTATTTTTAATTTTCAGAAAGTAAATGAAGGTACTGCAGCTTCTTTTACTTTCCAATTGAAGGATAAAGATGGAAGTGTACTTAAGTTTAATGTTGCTCCTGCGACTGGTTCTGGTGAACCTGCTGGTGGAGGTAACGATCTCACAACTTTCGTTGTAGATAAAGGAACCGCAGATATAACAGCTCTTAAATTACAGGGTGCAACAACTCCTGCTAATAGATTCCAAATTTCATCTGGTGCTCTGATTTATAACGCTTCTGGATCTGATGCTAAGATCTACCTTCCCGGAGCCACCACATGGGATGCTGAAACTTTGAACGACAACCGTTCAGGTTCAGGTTTCTCATTCACTTTCCCGGATGCTAAGCCGGAAGTGGCTGATAATATCTTTGGAGGTAATATTCTGGCGGTGACGATTGCTAGTGCTCGTACTCATGATGGCAAAACTTATCCGGCTGCTACTTATTTTGTGTTGGAAGGTGGAAAAGAACTGGCAGCTGCAGAAGCAGATGAGGCAAGTAGCAGTTCCCCAGAAAAGTTGGCTATTCTTGCTGCCTGTTTCAACAATGCCACTTTCATCGCTATGTCTTCAACAGAAACTGCTGCGAACTTAGACAGAGCTACAGGTAATGGCTTCAAGTTTGTAAAGGTGAAAGGTTCTGACCTGGTATTGTCTTCTAGTGCTCTGAAAGGTAATAAGATTTCTGTAGACAATGCACAGTTTGCCGTTACTGAACCGGATGCAAAGAATGCCGGTGGTAAATTCCAGGTAAAATTGGCTTCTGTTTATCTTCAGAAGAAAGCTGATTATAAGGATACTGATGCTCAGTCGTCTGTAAGCAACTTATATGTGAATGCTTATGCTCCGACATCTGCTGCAACTTATGTTATTTCAACCAGTACAGCCGTTGCTCCTTGTAAGTTTGGCGAAGGTGCTGACGTAAGAGCTGCTTTATTGAAGAATGATGCAAAATCTGTTGTAAATATCATGTTTACTAGCGGAACTCCGGGTGGCTCAGATTCTGAATATGGTAAATACCTGGTATTAGGTTCTACAGGATCTGCTTTCCGATTGGAAGCTAAAGCTCCGAATTATGTAAAAACAACATCTCCGGATGCTCAGTGGATTGTAGCCGGTTATGATGCAGCGACTAAGAAATTTACTTTCGTAAATAGAGAAGCTGGAGCAGGAACTTCAGGTGTTCGTGTTGAAATATCTTTGTATCCTACAGAAAATGCAGGTGAGTATACTATTGTTTCGGTAACTGGTACCGGTAGTGGAGCCTTTGCAACTTTAGCTACTCCTAATACAGATGCTTTAGCAGCTAAAACCATCCGTTTTGTCGATGCAGTATCTACCCCGATGGCCGGCTATGCAAACTTCTCTGATGAAGATTTGACAAACGTTGTTCAGTTGAAGTTCAGAGACGCAGATGCAACAGGCTTCAATCCGACAGATTTGTATATGGATTATAGTGCTAGTGTTGCAACTAAATATGTTCCTTCAAAAGAATCAGCAGATGTTATTTGGAGCCTGGTTAAATTCGACCGTAGCAAAGCGGAAACGAAGTTGGTTGCTGATACACTGTATGCAGTAAATACGTATGCTTACCTGACAAAAGATAAAGACGATAAGACTGTCGTGAAAACTGACGGTAAAGATACTGTTGCTGTTGTGGCTTATGCTTTGAATCTGTATGGAACAGATAATTATTTGAATGTTAATATTGGTAATTTCCTAGAAAAGAAACAACAAACTGAAGCTGCCAAAGCTCAGCGTTTCATCTTCAAGGAAAATGCAAACAATACTTATGCAATGGTTCCGGTAGCTTCAACTCCGGGCTTAGGTTTCAGAAGCGCAGTGACTGCAAGTGTTAAGAAAGTATGTGGTAACATCGCAGCAAGTTCTGAAGCATTTGATACAAACACTAAAGGACTTTACGGTTCAGATGCTTATACCGATGTCGTAATCGTAAAAGATGCTGCAACACCTAGCTTGAAATCAGAAGCTCGTCATGCAGCATTCGAATCAACAATTGGTGGTTATGTTGCTATGGCTTCAAACCGTGATGCTATTCTTACCTCTGTATTGAAATCTGCTTCTTTCACAGAAGAAGATGTAACATTCTGGTTGGATACTGCCGATGTAGACGCATTGACTCCTTCTTTCTTTATCTCAAAAGGTGTTCCTGCTGAAACAAAAGCTGTAAGTCCTCGTATGTTCCTGTATAACACGAAAGACTCTGCAAGTTACTACGATCCGAACGAAGCTGCTGTAGTTACAAATAAGGAATACTACATGGATGCAACACAGAATAATGTAAAAGCAATTTTCCGTCAGGCTACTTTAGCTGCTGTAGACACAATGACTACAACAGTTAATGGCAAAGACGTTACTATCTCAGCGGAAGCATCAAAAGACGGTAAGGTATTGAAAGGTTTGAACAACTTCAAATACCAGATCGTTCAGAAAGATGAAGAAGTTGCTAACGGTTATGTAATCAGAAGCTTGGGTGACGGTAAGTATCTGTATAACCTGAACGGTAAGTTAGGTTTCACTACATCAAAAGACGATGCTTTGGTGATGGACGTAACAGCAGGTCAATCTCCGGTTGCTAACGAAGATATCACAACTTCTTCTATCAGCGTAATTACTAAAGAAGGTGCAGTTATCATCAACGGTGCACAAGGCAAGACTGTTACTATCAGCAACGTTCTTGGTCAGACAATCGCTAACACAGTTCTTTCTTCTGATAACGCTACAATCTCTGCACCTGCCGGTGTAGTAGTAGTTGCTATCGAAGGTGAAGCCGCTGTAAAAGCAATCGTAAAATAAGAAACTATTTATAATCAATAAATTTGACTGCGCGGTTGTTTTCTCTACAAATATTTAAAGAAGAACCAAGTATCCCGTGAGGGCGAACAAGCGGTCGATATTAATACTAAAGTAATGAAATAAAGTTCTTCTGTTCAACCTCTGTGAAGAGCAAAAACAGACAAAAACAAGCCCCGGGGGATTCGTTCTCCGGGGCTTCGTTTTTATAGAGAAGGTTAAATTAACGGCCATCGGCCAATTATTAACAATAAAAATGAACCCAATGAAAAAAAATTGGACGCCGTTCTGCTGACAGAGACGGCACAGGAGTTGAGACTCCACTGCGAGCAGCTCGAAGGAGAACTTCGGGAAGTGAAAAAACAATGTAACAAACTGGCACATATGCTGGAGCATGCTGTCTGGGAAGACGATATGATAGTGGAAGAAACTATCGTCTTCAACGGACTGACCGCCGATTTCGTGGAACTGATCGGCCCGCTGGTGATGAGCCGTAAATGGAAAGTGAACGATAGACATGAAGTAAAACCTTTTCTTCGTTCGCTCTACTCGATCTTTCGTATATGCTACGATCCGGAGAAAGACTTTCTGACATTGGGAGCGTTGACGAATGCAGTGCAAAACTATCTCGACATTTACGACAAGACTAACCAGTCTGAATAAGTTTTTTTGCCGGAGCCTATGTTTCTCATAATAAAAAGTAAAAGCATAGGCTCCTTTGCTTATTATATCTACCTTGAAAGCAATAATGATTTCCTCAATTTAAAACTATCTGTTATGATAAAAGTTACTGTGTTTGCCCGGTTTAGAACCTGTATGGGCGACGTCGATCTGATCGACATCCTTTCCGATATCCGTAATGGCAAGTATGCCGCGTCTGTTAACCGTATCCGCGTCTATATGGACAAAGAGAATTCCGAAGCTGCCGACCAGTTGAAGAAAGGACTGCCGGCCGTAACCATCTCTGCCACCTACCGCGGAAAACGCCTGGCAGAGTGTATGACGGCCTACAATCCGTTGATTATCCTCGATTTCGACAAGCAGAAGAAGGCCGATCTGCCCCGTCTGCTCGGGTTGGTGCGCGAGGCTGCCTATACGGTGGCCTGCTGGGTCAGTCCGCGTGGTCATGGCCTCAAAGTCATTGTCTATCCGGCTGTCGGGCTTGACCTGACTCCCCAGAACCATTTGGCTGTGTATAATCTGGTGAAAGACTGGTACGGGCGCCTGCTGGGGGTCGAAGCCGATACTTCGGGTAGCGATGTCGGGCGGCTCTGCCTTGTTTCGTACGATCCGCAGCTTTACCTCTCTCCCCGCTTCGAGCCCTGGCTGAAAGGGGAGGGCGCTTTGCCCGACGATCTGCCGCCGATAAAAGCCATTACCGGGAAAGATGTGATGCAGCTGATCTCTTCCGCCCGTAAACGGACTACCCGCAAGTTTGCCTATACCGAGGGTAACCGCAACAATTTCGTACATCTCTTTGCCGCCAACTGCAACCGGCTGGGGGTAGTGAAAGAAGAAGTACTGAAGTATGCCTGCAAAAACTTCGCCGACTTGCCGGCTGAAGAATGCTTGCAAGCGGTCGGTAGTGCTTATACGCATACAGAGGAGCATGATACTGTGAAAAGGACGCCCCGTTCGTCCCGCGGGGATGGTTTTGTGGTTCAGATACAAGAGTTTCTGGCCGCAAACTTCAAGCTTCGCCGCAATATCGTCCGGCGTATAGTGGAGTACCGGAGCCTGACGAAGCATGATGCTTTCCAGCAGGTGACCGACTATTGGGAAAACTCCGTCTGGTGTGCCTTGCAGAAAGCAGGTGTGTTTTGCCGTGTGTCTGACCTGCGGGCGGTGATCCAATCCGATTTCAGCCCCGAATACAACCCTTTCCTGTCTTACTTTGAAAACCTGCCTGCCTGGGACGGGGAGACAGATCCTATCGGACAGCTGGCGGCTACCGTCGATACCACTTGCCCCGAATATTGGGTGAAATGCCTGAAGAAATGGCTGGTGGCTGTCGTGGCCTGTGCCATTAACGAGCGGAAGGCAAATCATACGGTCTTGTTGCTGAGTGGGGCACAGGGGTTGGGTAAGACTACCTGGCTGCGTAACCTCGTACCACCCGTGCTTAGAAACTATGTCTATTCCGGCAATCTCGATCCTACGGCCAAAGACTCGTCGCTCCTGATGAGCGATTGCTTCCTGATCATCCTCGACGAGTTGTCGGGACAGAGCCGTGTGGAGTTGAACCAGCTGAAGGCCCTGATCACGAAAGACTCCATCCTCGAACGCCGCCCGTATGCCCGTAATGCGGAGACGTTCGTGCGCCGTGCTTCCTTTGCCGCCACGGTAAACGACAGCCAGATACTGACCGACCGTACCGGTTCGCGCCGTTTCCTTTGTTTTGAGACACTCCGGATCGATTATACTTCCGGGATAGATCATGCCGCCATCTATGCCCAGGCATTGGGGCTTTATAAGCAAGGTTTCCGCTACTGGTTTGCCGACAAGGATATAACGGAGATAAACGAGAACAACGAGCCTTTTCAGCAGTCGAGTCCCGTGTAACAAAACAGATTTAACCGGGGAAATCCCCCTTAACAAAGTTATAATATGAGCTATGTAAAAATTATCCTACACTGTGTCTGGAGCACTAAAAACCGTCTACCTTTACTTTCAGATCGTAGTCAACGTGAGACCCTTTTTGCCCATATTTGCGTCAATGCTAAAGAAAAAGGTATATGGGTTGGTTTGGTAGGTGGTCATGTCGATCATCTACATCTTATTCTCTATCTGGGAAAAGATCAAAATCTCTCTAAAGTCTTACAACTTATCAAAGGTGAAGCTTCCCATTGGTTTAATAAACAATATGCACAACGGCTAGAATGGCAGGACGATTATTTTTCAGTCTCCATTGGTGAAAGCCAGCTTATAGCCGTTAGGAATTATATACTGAATCAGGAAGAACATCATCGTCATAAAAGCTTTCAGGAAGAATATGAGGAGTTTATGCGTGTATACAAATTCCAAAAAGAAATGTGACTAAAGTCAAAACAAGGGTATCACTTTAAACCGTCAGCTGAAGCAGACGGCAAATAAACCTGTAACCAAGCCAGCCTTATTTATGGATAGATTGTTTATGTCCAAAGAGACTTCTCTTTCCCTCATTGAGTCTCCTTTTTTTACCACTAATGGCAATTAGAAATTTATCGGAAATAAAATGTCGCTTCGTCACACCCTGTCACCTCTGTCTACAAGGTGGGGAGGTGGGTGTCGTATCTTTGATATGTAATTAATAATCAACTAAAAACAATTAAGTTATGCCATTACAATTTCATTTGGTTCTCAGAAAGAACCTGAGTAAAAATGTGGAAGCGGGGAAAGAGAAACTCCACTATGCGCAGACCCGGGCAACGGGGACATGTACCTTCGAGGAGTTGTGCAGTATCGTTGCTGATAGCTCCACCGCTTCGAGTGGTGATGTGAAGGTGGTGATAGACCGCCTGATCAAATTCCTTCTCTTGTTTCTGGCTCGCGGAGAGGTGGTGCAATGCGGCGAGCTGGGTACGTTTCAGCTGGTGCAGACCAGTTCGGGAAGTGTTACTGTGGAGGAATTCTCTTCCAGTATGTTGTACCGCGCCCGCCTTCGTTTCCGTCCCGGGCCGAAGTTGCGTGAGCTGATCCTGACGGCCAAGAGCGAACGTTTCAAGCTCGAAGAGTCGAAGCCGTCGGAAGGTGGCGGTAGCGGCAGCGGTGAAGACGATCGTCCCGTGATCGAGTAGTTATCCATAGAACCGGTCGCAACGTATGGATAAGCAATCATTTACCTCGAAGTACCTCCCCGCCGCACGTTTGGCGGGTGAGTTGTACGGACTGAACCCGGTAGTGATCCTGGCTCAGTCTGCTATCGAAACCGGCTGGGGTGAGAGCACCCTGGCTACCCGCTACAATAACTTTTTCGGGCTGACGGGCTATGGCGTTACCAATGCTTACTGGCATGGCGGCAAGACGGATCCGGATAATCCGGACGGCCTGTTGTTCCGCCGTTACGACCGGCCTGAAAACAGTTTTCTCGATTTCGCCCGCCTGATTTCTACTGTCTACAAACAGGCGGCCGCCGTGAGCCATTACCCCCGGGCGTATGCCCGTGAGATCGCTTACAGCCGGTATATCAGTGAAGTGAACGGGGATAACCGTGAGACGTATTGCAGGATGCTGGAAAGCATTGCACAGTCGCTGGTACCCCTGGTGTATAATCTAAATAATGAAAGCGTATGAGTGAGAAAGGAAACAAGGTGAGGACGATCCTTCAGTTTATCATGGAATTGTTGGGGTTCCTGTTAGGAAGAAAGAAACAGGGGTGATTTAGTGCCGGGGGATGCATATCCCCCGGTTACTCCTGTATGTGAGGTTATTAAATTCGGTGATATACTTTATCAAAAGCCACTCTTCCTCGTTCTCCCCAGATCCCTTTGTTGCCATCCCGCGTTCCGCAGGCAATGACCATATTTATTTCAGCGCCATGAGGCAGTTTCAGGAGCTTTTTGATTAGTTTGCTGTCGAAACCTTCCAACGGACAGGTATCATACCCCTCATTTGCCATCGCGATCATAAAGGTTTGGGCGGCAAGCGCACAGGATTTATGGACAACGACACGCATATCACTTTCGGATACCTGACGCATCATAGGACGGAAAAGGCCGATAGCCCTGGATAATATAAATCTTGCAAACCCTAAGATCCCGTAAAACCGGGCATAGATAAACGGCATTATTTTCCCATAGTACAGTTCCCTGTCTTTGATGCGTTTCTCCTGGCGTTCTTTGGGGCTGTACCGTTTAATGTTCTCTTTTTCAAAATCGAGGACGAACTTCGCCCGCTCCTTATACAGATCCTGTCGTGTAACGAAGACAACGACCTCGGACGCTGTGGAAGTAGCCGTTTGATTGAAACAGGCTTTTGATATGCTTGCCAGTAAATCGGGCTGCGTTATATGGTAAAACTCCCACAATTGCATGTTTGAACTGTTGGGTGCCAGAGTTGCCAATTCCAGGCAGTGCTTTACCTTTTCGGGATCTATATGTTTCTCTTTGTCAAATACCCGCACGGAACGGCGGTAATTCAAAACATCTTCTAAATTCATCATATATAAATGTATATAGTTTGATACTCGTATTAAATTAAAACAAAATTTTCAGTCGATTGTCTTTCTACCGGAAGGGCTTTTAACATGATTTACGTCATCCGGCTTCTTTCTTTATGCGTAAGCTGATCGCAGCGCAAACCACATTAGTAACCGCAAAAGCCGTAAAAGAATGAGCCATCGACGTATATTGAATGCTGCCGAGGGGCATGATCCGGTTGCTATGCTGTAACCTTATGTATCCAAGCCTGTATCGCTTTCCTTTTTGCATAGCAGATACCGATAACCGGGATAGCCAGTATGCCTGCAAAGATAGCGATCATCTTTATCCAGGCGATCAGGATATTGTTCTCCCGGAGCAGGTGGGCGTGATCGTCGGCCGGTGCGAAGCTCAGGTTGGCTACTTTGGCTACCTTTCCCAGCATCTCCATCGGGATGGAGCCGTCGGGGATATCCTGGTGGCAGGCCATGCAGGTTCCGGCACGGGCGAGACGGTCGCGTTGGGCAACGGTCAGCGGCATGGAGGTAGGCCAGTGGGTGTCGATGGTCTGTACCTGTTTGCCTTCCGCATCCAGCAGTTGCATAAAGTCACCGTGCAGGTCTTTGATAGCACTGATCTGAGCTTTGGTAAAGCGGCTGACGTTTTCCCGGTCGGCTGTTATGACATCGGCATAGCGGGTGGTTTGCGGTTCGGAGTCGTATACGCCGCCGTCCATACCGTATCCCATAGCCACCTGGCTGCCGTGGCAGTCGGAACAATCGCGCGAAGTCCTGGAGGTGGTATGCGGATTTAAGGGAGCCAGTTCCATTGCGTCATATCCTTCGGGCGTTTTTGCCACACGGTTCCAGACGATCGTTTTCCCATCGGGGCCGATCACCGTACCGACGGTTTGTATAACGCCTACCAACGGCGTTACACGTCCTTCGCCATTTACGCCCAGCGGCGGATTTTCCCAGCGCATATGACTGTAATCGCCATAAGTAGGGGCACCGGGTTGCATTACATAACCGCCGTTCCGGTCGGCGGATGTACCGTCCGGATTTACTTTCTCGGCGGAACCAAGCCAGTCGATCGAGTTTTTGCTGTAATCGATCACGTATTTGTATCCGTAATACTGTGCCGCCCAAGTAGAATGGCAGGTATAACATTCCAGCTTATCCATATGCGATTTAACGGCTACCATTGCAGTCTTCGCTTTTACCGGATCCGACCAGCTCCCGTCTTCGGCCATCTGTTTGAGTACGGGGACTTCAAAGTCGAGCCCGGTTTCGGAATGGACGATAACTTTGTTATCCTTCTTTACCACATTCCCCAGTGCGTTCCCGCGGGCGGACATCAGGTAACCATCCTCTTTTGGATAAACGGTAGCAAACCGGAGGGTGACATCCATCGGCTTGTCCGCCAGCCCCCGTGCCTTGTCCATGTCGAGTGTTTTCTCGAATTCGTCACCGTAACCGATCGGCAACTCCCAGGGGAATTTGTCGGGGGTACCATGGCAGTCGGCACATTCTATTTCGACGGTAGCGAGCGTGGTTGTCCCGATATTCCCGTTTCCATGCATGGAGTTGGTGGTATGGCAGTCCTGGCATAGCAATCCGGTAACGGTTTTGCCGTCCTTGTCTATTTTATGATGCGCATCGTTGCGGATATATTTGAAGACGTACCCCCCGTTGGTTTCCTGTGGCAGTCCCTGCTCGTCGAACGGCCCCCGGTTGTCGCTGTGGTCGAGCGCCATCAATCCCTGGTAGGCATGTCCGATCCGCCGTCCGGCCGAGTGGCAGGCGGCACAGGTAGATACCTGGATGCCGGAGAATTGTTTACCGTTTACCGTAATGGCCGATTTTCTGGAACCCTGCATAGCGTGAACCATCAGGTGCCCTTTTTCTGTCTTGCTGATCGACGGGTCTTTTCCTTCGTAATATCCCTCATTGCCGTAGAGGGTATGACAGGCGGCACAGCCCATGCCACGAAAATGTCCCCTGTCCTGCATACCCTTGTTGCTCAGGTGGCAGGCGTTGCAATTCCTCAGATAAGTGTAGGCAGCCTGTTCGGGCATACTATCCAGTTTGCTCAGGGTTATTTCCGGCACCTGTTTCAGTTCGTCGGGGAACTGTCCCGGATAATTCTTTGCCATTTCCTGCATATAAGCTTTATAGGTATCGGAGCCGAAGCGAGGTGTCGGGCCGTCCGTATCTTTGGTGTGATGGTCGGCATAGATGTGGTCGTGGTTCTCTGTGCCGATCCCCCAGCTCCAGAGGATGGCTTTCATTTTGCCGGCATCGGTATTCATATTGGAGAGGTGCACATTGTATGTATGGTCGCCGTGGCACTGGCCGCAGGTATTCTCATTTACCTGTAAGGCGCCGGGGACAGGAGTGAATCCGGACAATTTGCTTCCCGCAGGCTTTCCGGAATGGGCTTTCACCTTATTCACCGTTTCGTTCGGATTACCACCGTGGCAGACTACGCAACCGTTCGGATCGCCTAAGGCTGCGCCTTGCTTCATGATACCTTCCATCATGCCCGATTGGAGCGGACGGGTGGGTTCGATCCCCTGGTGGCAGGTCAGGCAGTATTGGTTCTCCGCCGGGAATGGCTCGCCGAGGGTAGAGGGGGGCAGCAAGGCTTTATCCGGTACGCTTCCCCTGGCAGGAGTCGCTGCTACTGCGGTGGAGACATTCCATATGTTCAGATAATAGTTGATAATGAAAAGGGCAGTAGCCGCCATAACGCATGTTAGTACTGCATCCGTCAGTTTTTTGCAGAAAGTGTTTCTCCCCATGGTACGCACAGATAAAATGATTAAACAATGTTATTTCGATTATTTAATAATAACAAAACGGGATTCGGAAAGGTTTGTGGTTTTCCGGTATATTTATTCGTGCAGGCTATAATTTGCAGTCTTTGGCTGATTCGGCTCCTTTTCGGTAAACTTTTTGCAGATTGATAAGTTATATAAAAAAGGGTGAAATGCAACAACGGATATTAATTCCCAAACTTAATGATAGACATGAAACAAACGACATTAGTATTATTGGCTTGCCTGTTCCTTTCGTTAACCGCCGCACATGGAGAAACTTCCGGGGCAGATGCTGCGCCCGTAGCTGTCAAAAAGGAGATACCCCGCCTGAAGTTTAATGGGTTCCTGCGTTTTAACTATAACTATTCCGATTGGAAAGAAGGTTCCCGGAAGCGTTGGGGCGACCTGGGCTATGACCTGTTTAAGCTGGGGGTGGAAGGTTCCTACAAAAAGATCCTGCTGGATGTGGATTTCCGCTTTTACGCCAAGGCATCGGGAGGTGCCATGCTTAAATCCGGGTGGATCGGTTATCAGTTTAACGAGAAGCAGCAGATACAGGTGGGGCTGACCCGCGTACCTTTCGGCATACAGCCTTACGGGGCACATAACTATTTCTTTCAGATCGCTTATTACTTAGGCCTTGAAGACGATTCGGATATGGGCGTGAAATATATGTACACCGGAGACAAATGGGATTACTCCCTGGCCTTTTTCAAGAACTCGGAAGAAGAACTGTTCGGCTCCGATACGGAAACGGCAGGCGACCGTTACAGCTATGATGTGGCCGGCCGCAACAAAGAAGTGAACCAGTTCAATGGCCAGGTTTTCTATAAATGGGGGAATGAAGTCAAACAGAAACTGGGTGCTTCCGCCGAATTCGGAATGCTCTATAACCTCGACACCGAGAAGAATGGCACGCACTATGCCTTTGCCCTGCATCACGAACTTTACTGGCAGGGTCTGAGCCTGATGACGCAGATATCCACCTTCGCCATGCATCCGAAGAATGCTCCGGGTGAAGACCGGAATATTGTGACCATGACGGCCTTTAATGCGCCTTATGAAATGGCTGCAAAAGCGAATATCTATTCTGTCAGTGCCGGTTACACAATACCTTTTAAGAAAGGGATCGTCGACAGTATTAAGTTCTATAATGATTTCGGGTGGATGCAGAAACGGGATAAGCAGTTTAACGACAGTTTCCAGAATGTCACCGGCTGTCTGGTCACTGCCGGGCCGGTTCTGGCCTACATCGATTATGCACAAGGATTGCATCAGCCCTGGCTCGGCCCCGACTGGAATGCTTTCGGGGCAGGGACGGGCAGTAACTCCTGGCATGCACGGTTCAATATCAGCCTGGGATATTATTTTTAAGTAGTTGCCGGCAGGCGATCGGTATTACACCTTACGCAATCAGGTAGGCCGTATAGGCGATATAGCAAAGCACCATGACGATTCCTTCGATACGGGTGATCGTCCGTTTCCTGATAAACAGGCCGAACAGGTACAGTAACACACAGGAACCGATCAGGACGCCGAGGTCGATGTTCGTGATTCCTTGCATGTTCAGCGGACTGATCGTTGCGCTGCATCCCAGTACGAAGAAGATATTGAAGAGGTTGGAACCGATCACATTCCCTATCGCCATCTCCGGGTTCTTCTTCAGTGCGGCGACTACCGAGGTGGCCAGCTCCGGCAGGGAAGTACCACCGGCTACCAGCGTCAGGCCGATGATCGACTCGCTGACACCCAGGCTGCGTGCGATGCCCGACGCACCGTTCACGAAGAACTGGCCGCCATAGATCAGCCCGACCAGTCCGCCCAGAATGAACAGGCTCGATTTCCAGACAGGCATCAGCTTTATCTCTGCTTCGCCTTCGCTGTTCCCATCGCGGGCAATGGCAAACGTGTAACCGAGGAAAATCGCGAAGAAACATAGCAACAGCATACCGTCGCTGCTGCTGATGGTGTTTTGTGCAGCACCGTTTATCAGCACATCGTTTCCGCAGATGAACAGCACGACCGAAGCGAGGATGCACAACGGAATCTCTTTGCTGAGCGTCCCTTTGTTCATCCCGATAGGGACAATGGCCGCCGTACAGCCTACGATCATAAGGGTATTGAATATATTACTTCCGACAACATTCCCGATAGCCATATCCGCACTACCTTTCAGTGCCGATATAATGCTGACGGTCAGTTCCGGGGCGGATGTACCGAAAGCGACGATCGTTAATCCGATAACAAGGCTGGAGATGTTAAAGCGTTTGGCTACCGAAGCAGCCCCATCGGTCAGTGCATTGGCGCCGACCAGGATGAGGAGTAGTCCGCCGATCAGGGCAACGATATCCATTAGAATGGCAGGTCGTCAATCGGGTTAGCCGGGCCGAAATCGGGAGCGGCGGGTGCTGTCGGGGCAGATGCCGGTGCAAAATTATCCGGAGTCATGGCTCCCGGTGCAGATAACGGTGCGCCGGCCATCGGACGTTCTACCTTCCAGGCACTGATGTTAGTGAACCAACGTCCCTGATATTCGCGGCTGTCTATATCGATCGATACGGTCAAAGTTTCTCCGGGTTGAATAGCTGCCTGTGCGATGCGGTCGGCACCGAAGATCTGGAAGCATACTTTTTTAGGATATTGTGATTGATCGTTCATCTCTAATACGTACTCCTGTTTTTTCCACTCGTTTCCGCTTTTACTTGTGCCGCCCTGTTCAGGTAGTACGGCAATAATCTTTCCCGTAATTTCCATATTTATGTTTTCTTAAATTGTCGGCGAAGATACGTTTTTCTCGCGTAACCTGCTAATTGTTTGACTTAGATTTTGTCTTCCTGGGGTAATTCGGAAGGGTCGAGCGCATCGAAAGCCGCTTTCATGGAAAGCAGTTCTTCCTTGATTTGTTTCAGTTTGTTCACGATCTCTTCCTGCCGGATAGTAGTCTCCCTGTTGTCTTTTAGTTTCTGGCGGGCGCCGGCCAGCGTCATGCCCCGTTCCTTCACCAGATGGAAGATCAGGCGCACGGCATCGATATCCTCCTGCTTGTAGAAACGGGTACCTTTGGCCGTTTTACGCGGGCGGATAATATCGAATTCCTTCTCCCAGAAGCGCAAGGTCGATTCATTGACGTCGAACATCTGCGCCACCTCGCTGATGGAGAAATATAACTTCAGGTTTTTATCTTTATTTAATGCCATCGTCTTAAAGAAGCTTAATCCATTACCTGTCCGTGGTTCTCTGCGATCTGGATCATACGGTCGTATTCTTCAGGTGTGAGATCCATGTAATAGTATCTGGACGGATTGTCGTGTTTACCCCGGACGATCACTTCGTAATGCAGGTGAGGCCCGGTAGATTTACCCGTATTACCCACTTCGCCAATGACTTCGCCGCGTGTCACTTTCTGTCCTACGCGCTTTTTGAATTTGCTCATGTGGCCGTATAAAGTCTGGAATCCGTAGCCGTGATCGATCATCAGGCAATTCCCGTATCCCTGTTTCCAGGCGGCAAAGGTCACTACACCATCGCCGGTTGCATAGATCTCCGTTCCAACCTTGGCGGAGAAGTCCATGCCGGAGTGGAAGCGGGGAGTTCGGTAGATCGGGTCGATACGTACCCCGTAGCCGGATGCCGTACGCCGCAGGTCTTTATTGGAAATAGGCTGGATAGCCGGGATGCAACGGCTCCGTTCTTCCTGGTTCTTACCCAGTTTGATCAGTTCCTCCAATGAGTTGCTTTGTATATAAAGTTGCTTGGCAAGCATATCCATCTTTTGGGTGGTCGAAACGACCAGCTCCGGGTTAGGCAGGTTCAGGAGGTGCTCGTAGCGGTTGGTTCCTCCGAAACCCGATTTACGTACCGACTCGGGGATAGACTCTGCCTGGAAAATGGCACGGTACAGGTTTTCGTCCCTTTGCTGGATGTCGTCCAACACTTCGAGCGCATTGCTCAGGCGGAGCGAAAGTACTTCATACTGAGTCTGCAACAGCTTGTTTTCCTTCTTCATCAGCGACTCTACCGGCGAATCTATCGTATACATCATAATGAAAAAGGCACCGATCCCTATGGCCACTCCGATACTCAAATGACGGAGTACAATAAAGAAACGATCTTTGGCGGAAGGGTAAACACGCTCGTAATTGAGTGTGTTTGGGTTATATAAGTAATATGTTTTTCTTGTTTTAAACAGTTTCATTGAATATTTTATAGCTTGGATACGTGCAAAAATAATAATTTGCTGTACTTTTGCAAATTGTTTTTCAGAATATTAACGAGAACTATATAGTAGATTATGTTGACAGCAAAAGAAATCCGTGAATCGTTTAAAGAGTTCTTCGCTTCCAAGCAGCACCAGATAGTGCCGTCTGCTCCGATGGTAGTGAAGGGAGACCCTACATTGATGTTTACCAATGCGGGTATGAACCAGTTTAAAGACATTATCCTGGGAAATGTACCTATTAAATATTCACGTGTCGCGGACTCACAGAAATGTCTCCGTGTAAGCGGCAAGCATAACGACCTGGAAGAAGTAGGACATGATACCTACCACCACACCATGTTCGAGATGTTGGGTAACTGGTCGTTCGGTGATTATTTCAAGAAAGAAGCCATCAATTGGGCATGGGAATATCTGGTAGATGTCCTGAAGCTAGACCCGAAACGTTTATACGCTACCGTATTCGAAGGAAGCCCTGCCGAAGGTTTGTCGCGCGACGACGAAGCGGCCGGCTACTGGGAACAGTATCTTCCGAAAGACCATATCATCAACGGTAATAAACATGATAACTTCTGGGAAATGGGCGATACAGGCCCTTGCGGCCCTTGTTCGGAAATCCATATCGACCTTCGCCCCGACGAAGAACGCGCTGCTGTAAGCGGTGCCGAAATGGTGAACAAAGACCATCCGCAGGTGATCGAGATCTGGAACCTGGTGTTCATGCAGTTCAACCGGAAGGCTGACGGTTCGCTCGAACCGCTGCCCGCCAAGGTGATCGATACAGGTATGGGCTTCGAACGTCTTTGTATGTCCTTGCAGGGTAAGACTTCCAACTACGATACCGACGTATTCCAGCCGATCATCCAGGTGATCGCTTCCACTACTGGAACCAAATACGGCGAAAACAAACAGCAGGACATCGCCATGCGTGTGATTGCCGACCATATCCGTACGATTGCATTCTCTATCACAGACGGTCAGCTGCCGTCGAATGCCAAAGCCGGTTATGTGATCCGCCGTATCCTGCGCCGTGCCGTTCGTTACGGCTATACCTTCCTCGGACGCCGCGAAGCATTCATGTACGGCTTGCTTCCCGTGCTGATCGAAACGATGGGGGATGCTTATCCCGAACTGGTTGCCCAGAAGACATTGATCGAAAAGGTGATCAAGGAAGAAGAAGAGTCTTTCCTGCGCACGCTGGAAACTGGTATCCGTTTGCTGGATAAGAAGATTGAAGAAACAAAAGGAGCAGGCAAAACCGTTATCAGCGGGGTAGATGCCTTTACCTTATATGATACATACGGATTCCCGTTGGACTTGACCGAACTGATCCTGCGTGAAAACGGCATGGAAGTGAATATCGAGGAGTTCAACGCTGAAATGCAGAAACAGAAGGAACGTGCCCGCAACGCCGCCGCTATCGAAACAGGCGACTGGGTAGTCCTGAAAGAGGGCGAAGCCAAATTCGTAGGTTACGACCTTTTCGAATGCGAAGCCGAAATCCTGCGTTACCGTAAGATCAAACAGAAGAATAAAGAACTGTTCCAGGTGGTGCTCGACCAGACTCCGTTCTACGCAGAAATGGGTGGACAGGTTGGTGATACCGGATGGTTGATTGCCGACGATGAAAAACTGGATGTGATAGATACAAAGCGCGAAAACAACCTGCCGGTTCATTTCGTGGCCCGTTTGCCGAAAGACGTAACGGCTACTTTCACAGCCAAGATCAACGAAAAGAAACGTATCCAGTGCGAATGCAACCACTCGGCTACCCACTTGCTGCACGAAGCGTTGCGCGAAGTATTGGGAACACACGTTGAGCAGAAAGGTTCTTTCGTCTCTCCGGAAGCCCTTCGTTTCGACTTCTCCCACTTCCAGAAAGTGACCGACGAGGAGATCCGCCGGGTAGAAAAGCTGGTAAGCGAAAAGATCCGTGCCAACTTCCCGCTGGAAGAACACCGCAATATGCCGATCGCACAGGCACAGGCCCTGGGTGCTATGGCGCTGTTCGGTGAAAAGTATGGCGATGAAGTACGCGTGGTTAAATACGGTTCTTCCATCGAGCTGTGCGGTGGTACGCATATCCCGGCAACCGGTATGATCGGTTCGCTGCGTGTGGTGGCCGAAAGCTCTATTGCAGCCGGTGTGCGCCGTATCGAAGCGGTGACGGCCGAAAGTGCTGAAGAATATACCTACCATTTGCAGGACTCTTTCCGCGAACTGCGTGCCATGTTCAATAATGTGCCGAACCTGGCTCAGACCATCCGCAAATCCATAGAGGAGAATGCCGAATTGAAAAAGCAGGTAGGCGATTATATCAAGGAAAAAGTGGCGTCGATGAAGAAAGACCTGATCGCTAAGGCGGTGGTACGCCACGGTGTTAAAGTGGTTGTCTTCCGGGGTGAAGCCAGTGTGGATGCCATCAAAGACCTGGCATTCCAGATCAAGGGTGAAAGCTGTACGGATGAGAAAGTGTTCTTCGTTGCCGGAATAAAAGACGGTGCCAAATGTGCTCTTATGGTGATGTTGAGCGAACCGTTGGTTGCCGACGGTATGGATGCCAGTAAGTTGGTTAAAGACGCAGCCAAGCTGATCCAGGGCGGTGGCGGTGGCCAGGCTCACTTCGCAACTGCCGGTGGTAAGAATCCGGATGGCCTGATCCAGGCTGTCGACCAGATCCTTGCAGCGGCTGACTTACAGTAAGAAGATATATATAGAAAATATCCGACTCGGGGTGGTTCCTTTCTGAAGGGAATCACCCTTTTTTTCGGTATTCTCTATACTACAGGCTTTACTTTGTTTAGAGACTACTTTTAGTAACTTATTATTTTCTAAACGTCCTCTATTCACTTAACTTAATAACATAGAGGTAAAAGATTTGGAGTTTTTGCTGTATATTTGCCTGGCTTTCTTTTAGAAAGGAATAATCATGCAAAAAATACAAATCAAGTAGACTTTCATCAAATGAGAAAATGTAATGAACAGCAAGCAGTTTCCCGTACCCTTACTCTTTGTGGCGCAATGGTAGCCTCATTGTTTCTCTGGGGATGTAGCGGAGCAGGTGCAACGGACAAATCATTCGAACGATCGGATTATTATACCCGTGGTATCGGGCAGTATCCCGGTAGTCCGAAGGAGGATTTCTCTCCTTCCCTGGTTCCGGATCAGGCGAATTATCGGAATATAGCTTTGTTGCGTTCCGCTTTCAATTCGTCCAGCCACGATTATAACCTGACGGCGCAGTTGGCTACCGACGGTATCGTGACGGATAAGCAACCGCAGTATCTGAACCTTTCAACTCCTGCCGGAGATGCTCCCCGACGCGAACGCGAATGGATGATCGACGAGGGACCTTATTCGAGGAATACGATCGAAGGGGAGGATACCTGGTTTCAGTTCACTTTGAATGAGTATAGTAAATCTGTCGAAAAAGTACATCTGATAGGTAATCTGATTTATAATGACCAGTTGGCAAAAGGCGGTTTCGAGATCGTTTGCCAGGGTTCGAACGACGGACAGAACTGGACGGAAATAGGCAAGCTGAGCGGTAACGGAATGCCGGGCGAAGCGATGCGCCGCCGTGTTCCCGTGACCGACCCGAACAAGCAGACCGAACAGATTTCCATGCCGGTTCGCAAACTGGACGAAACGATCACTTTCAATACGGAAGAGGCTTTCTCCAATTACCGCGTATTGTTGAAAATGACCGGTGCCCACAGCTGGGTATTTACGGATGTCAACTTCTATAATAAAGACGGACTGGTGGAAATGAAACCGTCGCAATTCTTTACGAGTGCCTGGATGAGTGCCACTACGGGTGAAGAATGGTTGTACGTGGATCTGGGAAGCCGGTCTGAATTCGATAAAGTGATCCTTCACTGGATCAACAAAGCCGTAAAAGGTAAGGTGCAGGTGTCTGACGATGCCACACAGTGGACGGATGTTGCCGACCTGCCGGGCGGTGACGGCCTGACGGATGAAATTACGCTGGGTGGCGGCAAGAAAGCCCGCTACGTGCGTATCCTGATGCAGGAGCCGGCTAACGACAGCCGTTATATCCTGAGCGAACTGGAGGTGATGGGTAAAGGGGGACTGGTTCCTCAATGTGCCGCTGCACCTGCTGTTTCGGATGGTGAGATTTATTTGTCGGGAGGAAACTGGCGGCTTCAACGGGCTTCGGAAGTGAATGCCACAGGCGAACAGATCTCTACCCCGGACTTCAAGCCGGAGAACTGGATTATGGCTACCGTTCCGGGTACCGTATTGAGCAGCTACAAGAATATCGGGGCTATTGCCGATCCGAATTATGCGGATAACCAGTTGCAGATCTCCGAGTCGTTCTTCAATTCCGATTTCTGGTATCGCGACGAGTTCGATGTGCCGTCCGACTTTACACAGGATCGTGTATTCCTGAATTTCGACGGTATCAACTGGAAAGCGAATGTATATGTGAACGGTAAGCAGGCAGGCCGTATCGAAGGTGCCTTTATCCGTGGTAAGTTCGATGTGACGGACTTGATCGTGCCAGGTAAGAATGTGGTTGCCGTGGAGATCATCAAGAACCAGCATATCGGTGCCATCAAAGAGAAGAATGTACAGAGCACGGACTTCAACGGGGGCATCCTGGGGGCTGATAACCCGACTTTCCATGCCACGATCGGCTGGGACTGGATCCCGACGATGCGCGGACGTAATATAGGAATCTGGAACGATGTGTTCCTGACGACTACCGGTAAAGTAACGGTGGCCGATCCGCTGGTACAGTCTGTATTGCCGTTGCCCGATACGACTTCGGCTAAACTGACGGCGGAAGTGATCGTGAAGAACCATGACGCGAGTGCGGTAAAAGGTACCCTCGAAGGTAAGATCGGTGATATCACTTTCCAGCAGCCGGTGGAACTGGCGGCAGGTGAGGAGAAAGCGGTTGTTTTCGACGCTAAGGACTTTCCGCAGCTGAATGTACAGAACCCGCGTCTGTGGTGGCCTAAAGGGTATGGCGAACCTAACTTGTATGATGCCAACTTTACTTTCAAGATAGACGATAAGGTGTCAGATACCAAAGACTTTAAAGTGGGTATCCGTCAGATGACCTTCAATGAAGATAACCAGATCCTGAGCCTGTTCGTTAACGGCCGCCGTTTTATCGGTCGTGGCGGTAACTGGGGCTTCAGCGAATCGAACTTGAATTATCGTGCCCGCGAATATGATATCGCCGTGGCTTATCATGCCGATATGAACTTTACGATCATCCGTAACTGGGTAGGTATGATTGGCGATGAGGAACTCTACGAAGCCTGCGACCGTCATGGTATTATGGTTTGGCAGGACTTCTGGCTGGCTAATCCGTCCGACGGCCCCGATCCTTACTATCCCGAAATGTTTATCGCCAATGCGGAAGATTACGTGAGACGTATCCGCAGCCATGCATCTATCGGTATCTATTGCGGACGTAACGAAGGTTTCCCGCCCGAACAGATCGACAAGGAGCTTCGCCGGATCGTGAAAGACGAGCATTCCGGTATTCATTATATATCCAGCTCGGCGGACGACGTAGTGAGCGGACATGGCCCGTACCGTATGCTTCCGGCAAAGGAATATTTCACGCTGAAGACCGGTAACGATAAGTTCCATAGCGAACGCGGTATGCCGAATGTGCTGACTTATGAAAGTATGCTCCGTACCTTCTCGCCGGAAGGACTCTGGCCGCAGGGCAACCAGTGGGGGATGCACGACTATACCCGTGAAGGGGCTCAGGGGGCTACTTCTTTCAACGAGATCATTGCAAAAGGATATGGCGAGCCGCGCAGTGCCAAAGAGTTCTCCGAACTGGCGCAGTGGGTGAATTATGATGGTCACCGCAGTTTGTTCGAATCCCGTAGCCAGAACCGTAAAGGCTTGCTGATGTGGATGAGTCATTCTTGCTGGCCTTCTATGGTATGGCAGACGTACGATTATTATTTCGAGCCGACGGCTGCTTACTTCGCTATCAAGAAGGCGTCCGAACCGCTGCATATCCAGTGGAACCCGGTAACCGACGAGGTGGAAGTGGTGAATTACAGCGGTGGCAACCGTAAGGGCCTGACTGCAAAAGCGCAGGTGCTGAATATGGATGCTTCCGTGGCCTGGGAAAAGGAAGTGGCTATCGACAGCAATGAAGATACAACTAACAAGTGCATCAAGCTGGAATTCCCGGAAAACCTGTCGAAGGTTCATTTCATCAAGATGGTATTGACGGAGAACGGCGAGGTTGTTTCTGAAAACTTCTATCACAGAAGCTTGGAAGAAAACAACTATCAGGAGCTGCGTAACCTTCCGAAGGTGGCTCTGAAGTCGGATGTCACGATCAACAAGGAAACAGACGGTAACTGGACTGCAACGGCTGTGATTGAGAACCCAACGTCTACTCCGGCCCTGATGGTTCGCCTCAATGTAGTGGGTGGTACGGATGGATTGCAGTTCCTGCCGATGTTCTACTCCGACAACTACTTCGCCCTTCTCCCCGGAGAAAAGAAAGAGGTTCGTTTCCATTGGAAAGACGAAGATACCAGAGGAAATACACCGAGGGTAGTGGTTTCAGGATATAATGTAGAGTAAAACAAAGTAAACCTGTTGTTATAGCAGGTGAATAACTCATATGAAAAAGGTGAGCGGCTACCATAGCCGTTCACCTTTTTCTGTTATGAAGTACGACTATCTGGGAAAATCCCGTCAGGTAATAAAAAATAAGGGTTTAAATATGCTGAAAACAAATAATCGTTATCTTTACTGCATTAAGATTAATCATATAATATTAAAACTATGAATGAATTACAATTAATCCAAAGCAAGATCTATGAAATAAGAGGTCAAAAGGTGATGCTGGATTTTGATTTAGCTGAAATGTACGGAACTGAAACAAAGTATTTGAAGCGTGCTGTTAAAAATAACATCAAAAGATTTCCTTCTGATTTTATGTTTGAACTAACAAAAGAGGAGTTAGAGAGTTTGAGGTGCAATTTTAGCACCTCAAAAAGAGGTGGAACCCGTTATATGCCCTTTGCATTTACTGAACATGGCGTTGCTCAACTTTCTTCTGTATTGAATAGTGACATAGCAATAGAGATAAATATACAAATAATCCGTGCTTTCATAACGGTTAGACAGTTGATATTGAATCCCCCGGCAGATATGGTTATAGAACTTAAGCAGGAAATAAAAGATTTGAAAGAATATATAGAAGAAACGTTCACAGACTACAATGACATCAACGAGGATACTCGGATACAGCTGGAATTGATTAATAAAACACTGGCTGAGTTGCAGGTGCAAAAGAAGCTGTCAGATAAGCCGCGCAACCCGGTCGGATTTGTGAAATCAAAGTAATAATATCTATTTATTGAAACACGGACAACGCGGAATATGCGGATTAGAAGTTGTATTTTTATCTTTATCCGTGATATTCCGCGATCCATGTTTAGTAACGGTAATTTTTATCTACCGTACAAGTGTTGTGCAGAAGGAACCATGATCACGTTCAATTCCGGATCAGCCATGTCTGGATCGATCGGGAACATCGGTCTCACGATATTTTTATATGGAAGCTTCTTGAAGTCCTGATCCACTCCGCCTCGTGTAAATGCCATCACCCAATCCGCTTGTATATTGTACCATTGGTTTACAAGGTAACCTTGTTTTACCATTACGATATCCATTTCTTTCGGATCGATTCCTGAACCTTCCAGGTTCGGAGTGGGAGACGATGTACCTACTACCACATAAATACTTCCGGTTTTTACGATAGCGATATCCCTTTTGCGTCTCCAGGATTCCGCATTCTTGTCATCTTCCGGGCTGACATAAACCACGGTACCCGACAATTTCACGGGGCCTTCGTAGGAATTATCTACCATAGCACCTACCATGCCTTCTACGTGTCCGCCTACGCCGACCTTACGTGCCTGCTTAACTACCTCTTCTCCGGGGATGGAACAATAAAGAACGCTCTTTCCTTTATCGCTCTGGAATTCCGGACGCTTCAAGAGTCTCGCCAAAGTCCAAGTGACTTCACCTGAGCCTCCTCCGCCAGGGTTATCTCCCATGTCACTGATAAAGAAAGGCTTCTTTTTACTTGCTACTGCCAAATCGATACATTCTTCGAGTGAATATCCCGGAGCTTCCAGTGAGAATTGCTTACGGACATCCCAGAATTTTTGGGCGAGTTTCTTCGCCCCGGCTTTCACCTGTTCTTCATCGTCACCGTAAACCATCACGACTCCTTGGTTCCTCGGGTTGTCTCCCCAAACATAACCGATCCATATGCCCGCATCTATCACTCCTGGCATGGCTTCAACTTCGGGAACCAATGCGTATAGCGATTTTGCAGGTTCGACGCGGGTACTCGACCATTCGCCGGATACCAAGACAGGAACAGCCACCCATGCCTTGTAGGCCGGACGTCCTTTCCCTGATTCAAGACGTTCCAACAAATTAACGACCCCTCGTCTGTGCGATTCGCGGGAATCGGCATGTGGTGCCTGGCGATATGTCGTAATCAAATCAGAGTTGAGAGCCACCAACCAAGAAGGATTTCCGTGAAGATCCATCGTGGTAGTAACCAAAACATCGTTTCCGATCAAGCTACGCACCTTTTCCATAAATTCACCTTCAGGATCGGCTACGCCTTCCACGCTACAAGCTCCGTGGTTATAAAACCAGAAAGCATCGTATGGCATATTAGCCTTGATCATCTCCAATGATTTTTCTACAAACGCATCGTACGACTCTTTTGTCACGGGGCCTCTTCCACCGCCATAGCCAATCTGGGCGGGAAGCCAAGTAGCTGCCTGCCCCATAGCCGAGTCAGGGCTGATATAGTCCGGCATTCTTACGGGGTGTCCTACGAGCGGTTGCCTATTCGGGACGAACACGCTGTTTTCTATCTGTATACCGGCAATACCGATACGCGGTTTTTTCTTCTGTCCAAAGGCCTCTCCGACGAACGATACGGCCAGAAGACAGATTCCGAGCAATAATAGATTTCTTTTCATACTGTTATGATTTATACAAGTTGTTGTTTCTTTATTAATTCTTTATTAAACCGCCACTTATGTCAATCTCGGTTTGAGGTATAGGCAATACTTCCGCACCGGCGGCGAAAGGAGTCTTAGCTCCAAATTCCACCTTCTTGGTTCCGTTAAAGACTTTCTCGCCCCATCCTACTCGTACCACATCAAAGAACCGGAAACCTTCCAATCCGAACTCCAGATGACGCTCGTTCATGATGTCTTCAAATAATTTATCTCCTGTATTGTTCTTAGGAGCCAGGTTGACATGACTTCTTACCTCGTTCAGATATTTTTGTGCATTAGCGATATCGCCACTGAAATAACAAGCTTCGGCATAGTTCAAATATACTTCCGCGAGGCGGATAAGCCTGAGGTTTGTCGGTTGGTTATTCCCTCTGTTCTCTTCTCTCTCCCCGGGGGCAAGATACAATTTGCGATTATACCAACCGGTTCGGTCGTCCGTAATGGGTGCCACCTCACCTTTAGCCGCAGTCTCGATCTCTATGGCCTCTTGCGTGGAAAGGAGTGTCGTATTCTTTCGTATGATATCCCCCTCGGCATCATAAGCGTCGGCCAGGGCCTGGGTAGGCTGTGCGCAACCGAAACCGATCGTCATATTTCGGGGCATGGACATCAATACGTGACGGTTACCGTTATTTACATTATACGAGCTTTGAGTTGTGGAAGTATACATATTTATTTCCAGGATAGATGCGGAACAGTGTTCCCCTTTCAAGGAGAATTGCCAAGCGTATTCTTCCGGGCTCACCAGGCTATATTCGCTACCGCATTCCTTTTGGAAATTCTCGAATGCCTTTTTTACCTCATCGTACTTTTTCTGATAAAGGTAAACACGTGTTTGCATGGCAATGGCCGCACCTTTGGTGATTCTTCCTGCATAGCTTGCATCGTAGTTTGCGATCTCACTTTTCTTAGGCAAAGCACTAACCGCATCGTTCAAGTCTTGTTCGATAACAGCATATACTTCCTCAACGGTCGAACGTCCGAGTCTTTCATGGGCAAGATCCAGGACTTCCGTATAACAAGGAACACCGCCAAAGGTTTTCACGAGTTCGAAATAGGTATAGGCGCGGATAAACTTGGCCTCACCAATCATTTGTTCCTTATTGTACGTCGAGAAAATGGCATCCTCGGCCGTTTCCATGTCCTGTAAAAATAAATTCGCTTTATTGATACATTGGTAAGAATACCGGTATTTGTTCAAAATCTCGGTATGATCTGCCTGATACTGAAAATTCTCCATCAACGTGAAGGTCTGTGCATCGTTCGAAGAACCGCTATAAGTTGCGTCGTTCGACAATACGTCTCCGAAACATTGCATCGACCAGGTGTAACGGAAGTCTTTCATACCTGAATAGACAGCTGTCAAACGCAAGAATGCTTGCCGTTCTTCTGTTAGCTTTCCAGCCTCCGGGCTACCTAACGGTGCCAAATCCAAATCCGCGCAACTGCTGAATCCTGTTAATATCGCGAGTGCGATTCCTATGATATATTTGTTTTTAAACATAACCTTATAAATTTAAAAAGTAACATTAAAACCACCGGTGAATGATCTGTTCTGAGGATAGATACCGTAATCTATACCTCTGGATAAAGAGCTCGACTGACCTACTTCCGGATCCATACCCGAGTAACCGGATATCGTAAACAGGTTCTGACCGCTTACATAAAAACGCACCTTTTGAAGTTTTATCTTCTGTGTGAGAGAAGCGGGTAGGGTATAACCCAGTTGGGCGTTTCTCAATCGGAAATAAGTGCCGTTTTCCACGTACATGTCTGAGAAACGGTCATTATCGTTTACGTCCGTAGCCGTCAGGCGAGGGATGTCCGTATTTGTATTGGTAGGCGTCCAATAATTCATTAACGCTCTATCTTTGTTCGTTATATCGTTCGGGAAATAGGTGTAATAACGCATCGCGTTAAATATCTCATTACCGATCGTTCCACCGAACTGCAAATTGAGGTCGAAGCCTTTCCATGCCATACCGACGGTGATACCGTATATGATATCCGGAATAGGATTACCGATCATGCATCTGTCACTCGAGTTTAACTTGTTGTCGCCGTTCGTGTCCACAAACAATACATCACCCAATTCGGCATTAGGCTGGAAATCTGCCCGCTTAACGGCATCCAGCTGCTCCTGTGTTTGGATAAGCCCGTTTGTCTTATAACCCCAGAATGCGCCGATAGGCATACCTTCATTCGTGTAGGTGAGGTACATGGTTCCGTTTCGGAATGGCCCGTCGGAAATAGGCGTACCACCGTTCAATTTCGTCATCCGGTTACGGATGGTCGACATATTCATTCCCACGTTGTATTCGAAGCCGCTTTCGGTCTTGTCTCTCCATTCGAGATTCAACTCGACACCGCGGTTGTTTGCCTCACCGATATTGGTGTAGGTATTATTCGCATATCCCATATAGATAGGCATAGGAGCCGCAAGCAACATATCCTTCGTTGTCTTGTAATAATACTCGAAGCTGAAAACCATCCGGCTGTTAAAGAAGCTCGCGTCGAGACCGATGTTAAGGGATTCTGTGGTTTCCCATTTAATATCCGAATTGCCTAATCTTGCCACGGCAATACCCTGATACAAGGTTTCATTCTCCCTTGCTCCGAATAAAGCACCGTATGACGCGTTCAATGACAGCAAACTGCGATCCACATAATCGGTAATATTCTGATTCCCGATCCGTCCCCAGCCCGCACGAAGTTTTAGGGAAGAAACCCAATCGGCGTTCAGACTCTGGAAGAACTTTTCGTTATCCATTCTCCAACCCAAAGCGAACGAGGGGAAGTTACCCCAGCGGTTCTTGGAAGAGAATTTAGAGGAACCGTCTCGACGGAAAGTGGCCGTGACGAGGTATTTGTTATCGTAATCGTAGTGTACGCGGCCCAGATAAGACATCAAACCATATTCCGTAGCGCTATTGCTTGCCGTGGTCTTGTTCTTATCCAGCGTAGCGTCTACATAGTGTAGGTTATCCGACTCACCGATAAGATCTCTTGCGTTTACGCTCAGGCTTTCCCGCTTACCCCATTCGTTGGTATAACCCACGAGAGCGGATATGGAGTGTTTCTTGGCAAACTTCTTCTCATATGAAAGGGTATTCTCAAATGTATAGTAGTATCCTTTGGTCTGCGACTTCGATAAACTACTTTCCAGATTTCTCTGGCTAGAGGATACCTGATAGACAGGCGAGAACGTTTTATTGTCGACTCTTCTGATTTCCGCTCCGAAGCTACTCTTGAACTTCAATCCTTTTATAATCTGCCATTCACCATACATATTGCCGATGAAAGCAAGTCTCTCCCGTTCATTGTCCCGGTACATGATGCTTGCTAACGGGTTATAGTAGTCAATATAAGGAGAGTAACCGTACGAACCGTCCGCATTTCGGGCAGGAGTTACCGGATCGAGGCGGAGTGCGTTACTTACGACACCATAGTCGGCGTCGTACACATTGCTACTGTTGCGCTCGCTGATACTCGCATCGGTAGATCTTGCGATCGACGCGTTGGTACCTACTACCAAATGATCCTTGATCACTGTTTTTTCCGTACTTTGACGGACACTGAACCGTTCATAATTGGATTTCTTGATCGTTCCATCTTGATTGATATAATTCAAGCCCAGATTGAATTTATAGTCATTCTCTTTACCGCCGCTTATGCCGACACTGTAGTTGTGCATAAAGGCTGTATGCGTGATTTCGTCCATCCAGTTGGTGGAGACGTTACGATTGACAAGGCTCAAGTCGATGGGAACACTTCTTACGCCGTTCAACTGTTCCTGATAGTCGTACCATTCCTGACCTGACATCAAATCGATGTTATTCAATATCTTGTTCATTGACCAATACGCGTCGAACGTGACGGTGGTTTTTCCTACGGCACCTTTTTTCGTAGTGATAAGGATTACGCCGTTCGCGCCACGGGAACCGTAAATAGCGGAAGCGGAAGCATCTTTAAGTACTTCCATAGACTGTATGTCCGACGTGTTCAGGTAGTTTATATCCGTCACGGGCATCCCGTCTACGACAAACAATGGTTCTGCATCGTTTACCGTACCGACACCTCTGATACGGATCGTGGCGGCGGAACCCGGAGATCCGGAACTGGAAGTAACGGATACGCCGGTAGCCAGGCCTTGCAATGCAGAAGAAACATTGGCTACAGCTTGGCGAGCGATTTTCTCCTCGCTCACGGATGAGATAGCTCCCGTGATATCGCTTTTTTTCATCGTACCGTAACCGACAACGACCACTTCGTCCAACGTCTGCAGGTCTTCCTTCAGGACGATTCTCAGCGACTGTTGCTGTCCGACGGGTACTTCTCTGGTTATATAACCGATATAGGAGACCACCAGGACAGCCGATTGGGGAATGTTGTTAAGAGCGAAGTCGCCGTTTATACTCGTGATAGAGCCGGTCGTTGTCCCTTTCACCATTACATTGGCACCGATGACCGGTTCGCCGTTTTGATCTACTACCACACCGCTCACATTTTTGTCCTGTTGGCTGATAGCCGGGCTCATGTTTGATGCAGTTTCCTTTTTTAAAGTCAGGATAATATTCTTATCCAATACTTCATATTTTATATCTGTATTCCTGAATAGATCGTTCAACACTTCGAATACGTCTTTCTGGCTGGCATGGATAGATACCAGTTTATTTGTATTCACTTGCTTCGTATTGTAAAAGAATTTGAATTCCGACTGGGATTCAATATGGTCCAAAACCGTTTGTATGGTTTGATTCTTAGCCTCGACAGACAATGAGGTTGTCTGACTATACGTATTTGCCGCGTTTACTATAGTAAGGGTGGCGACTAGCAATAATGCAGTTATTTTCATACGTAAGAGTATTTTCGTTTTGATATTACTTCTTTTTCGCATAGATTTACAGTGTTTTAATGGTAAACAAAAATGTAAGCTTGTTGCCTCAAGCGTCGTTTTTTTTCCACACGAATAGATACGCCAATATTTATTCGTGTGTTTTTTCTTTATGGATCTCTTGCTTTCATGATCGTTTCTGATTTAAAGATTAGACAATAGTTAATATAATTCTATCTGACTTTTGGTGATTTCTCCATCCTGATCGAGCTCGTGATTTATTTTATAACGTATACCGGATGATCGTTTGAAATGCTCCAATACGCGTTCGATCTGCTGGTTGGTGAAAACACCGGTAAAAGAATGCTTATAAAAAGCGGGGTCTTTTATTGTAAACTCCACGTTGAACCGTTTGCTCAGTATCCACAAGATTTCGGATAAGGGAGTCTCTTTTAAAATGATCTGTCCGTTTTTCCAGGCGATATCTTTAGGTATATATGCTTCAGATACCTGGGTCTGGCTGGTTTTCTTATCGAAATAAATCTGTTCATTCGGTTCTATGATTACTGAACTGGATGTGTCGTCTTCGTTTTGATAGTTGAATTGAATGGAACCGTTGACAAGGGTTGTCGCAATAAAACCGTTGCTGCTATACGCATCCATATTGAATTCAGTACCTAAAACTTTGACGGAAGAATTTCCCGAATGAACGATAAAAGGCTTTTTTGTGTTTTCTGTTACTTTGAAATAGGCTTCACCGTCAAGGGTCACTTCACGGGTCTGCCCGGAAAAAAGGTTGGGGTATCTAAGGTAAGAGGAGGAGTTAAGCCATACTTTTGTGCCATCGGGCAATACGGTTGAACCGATCATCCCGGGTGTCATGCGCGCTTCCAGATAGAAAACAGGGGTCTTTTCCCGGGGCTGTAACAGGAGAAAACCGGAAAGGGTGAGCAAAGGCAACAGTAAAATTACCGCAACCCGTTGGACAAAGAGGTACAATTTCCGGAATTGTTTTTCCTTTATCTGCTTATTGACGTTTTCCAGTGCTTTTTGCGGAGCGGAACGTTTGATAAACTGCAGGGAAGTAACGGCAAAAGAGAGTTCATAATAATCTTTGGCAATCTTCCGGTTCTCTTCCGAAGCATTGATCCATTCTTCTACTTCGATATATTCCTGACCGCTTAGTTCGTTATTCATATATCGAAATAAATCCAATTCATTTATATTTTTCTTCTGCTCCATTCTTTCTGTTCTTTCTAATATGACAGTTCAGGAATGAAAGTTCCTAAACAGAATTGGGAAATAAGCCCTTTTTTTTTAATTTTGCTTTATAGATGCAAAATGCGTATCAGAATAAGTCGGCTCATGACCAAACAAATGTATCAGAACACAGAAGATGAAAGACTTTTTGATTCCCTTCAGCGGGGAAACAAAAAGGCCTTTAATACTTTCTTTTTAAGGTATTACCCTGTGTTGTGTGCCTATGCGACACAATTTGTCGGGATGAATGACGCGGAGGAGCTTATACAGGATATGATGGTTGGGATATGGGAACGTAGAAAGGAAATTGTGGTCGATTCTTCCTTGAACGGTTATCTTTTCCGTGCCGTGAAGAATAAATGTATCAATCATATAGAAAAACTTCGCTTGCATGAACAGGTTCACTCATTCATTGCCGGCAACTGGCAATCACAGTTTGAAGATCCTGACTTTTATATTGTGGAAGAGTTGACACAAAAAATAGAAGAGGCGCTGGCAAAACTTCCGGCAACATACCGGGAAGCTTTCGTAATGAACCGGATCGACGGCAAGACCTATAACGAAATAGCGGCAGCATTAGGTATGTCTTCCAAAACAATCGATTACCGTATACAGCAGGCCCTTAAAAGTCTTCGCGTCGAATTAAAGGATTATCTTCCGTTAGTACTGGCTTTGACAGGAGGGAATATAATGTAACCCGTTACTAGATTTTTTACCTTCGAACACTTCTTTCTAAAGAACGAAGCCCCGGAAAACGAATCCTCCGAGGCTTGTTTTTGTCTGTTTTTGCTCTTCACAGAGATCGAACAGAAGAACTTTATTTCATTACTTTAGTATTAATATCGACCGCTTGTTCACCCTCACGGGATACTTGGCTGATTCTTGTCCGATATCACCGCGCAGTCAAATTTAAATTTATTGATTATAAATAATTTCTTATTTTACGATTGCCTTAACAGCAGCTTCGCCTTCTACGGCTACGACCACTACACCTGCAGGAGCAGCGATAGTTGCTTCAGAAGAAGTAACAACTGTGTTAGCAATTGTCTGACCAAGTACATTGCTGATAGCCACTTTCTTGCCTTCAGCACCCTTGATAATGATAGCACCGTCAGTTGCGATTACTGATACCGCAGATACGTTGATTGCATCATTGGCAACAGGTGATTCACCTGCTTCAAGAACGACCTTGATAGCGTTGTCTCTTTCACCTAATGTCAGCAGACCATTGTAGCTAACCAAGTAATCTCCATCAACCATATTACGGATATAATATTCGTTGTCAGCATCAGTAACTTTCAAAATCTGATATTTGAAGTTGTTCAAACCACCCAGAATACCCTTGTTCTGATCAGCACTGGTTGCAACTAATGCAGCTTTACCGTTTACAGTTGTAGACAGTGTATCAGGGTTAACCAATGTAGCAGCTTTAAAGATCACCTTGTTAACCCCCGGATACCATACATAAGCAGGATTTTCATCACCAGAGATAGTGTTAACCGAATCTGCTGTATTAAACATAAACAATCTTGCATCGTCAGCTTTAGCACCACGGCGAGAGATATAGAAAGAAGGAACAGTTGCCTTTGAATCAGCAGTATCCAACCAGAATGTCAGGTCTGCATCAGCAGCTGTCTTGATAGCAACGATACCCTCATTTTTATCGTTCAATGAGATATAACCGCCGGTTGTAGACTGGAATGCTGCATGACGCGGTTTTGCTTCCAGGCTTACACCCAGTTCTTCACCAACAAGATACAATTTGATAGCGTCAGCTTTTTCTACTCCATAAGCGATACCGTCAACAGAGATAGCAGTACCGTCATCACTTTTTACTGCTTTTGCATTTGTAGCATGAGCAAATGCTGTTGAAACAAACAGAGAAACAGAACCGTCTTTGTTTTCTTTGATTACAAATTTCGTATTAGCAGAAGCAGGATTGACAACACCCTCTTCAATTTCTAAAGCAGTACTATTGATTTTCAAATAGCTATTATTATTTTCACCATCAATAATCTGTGCAGAATAAGAGTAATAAGTTACCATCTTCTGGCTGGCAGTATATACCTTACCGCCCTTGTTGTAGCAATAAGTCTGAGCGTCTCCCTGAGGTTTGTCTGCTTCTTCTTTCGGAATGAATTTAACCTTGATAGCCTTCGATTCTTTATCATAAAGATCGGTATTAGTTGAAGTTTTTTCATCTACACCTACATACAGCTTTTCTGCATTCAAAGCCGCACTCTTGGCAAATTTCAAGATAACAGCCTCAGAAGTCAGGTCTTTAACAGCGAAACCTGCAAATGGGTCAACCTCTACAGCGTTCAGCGTGATTACTTTACCTTCCAGGTTAACATCTTCTGTATAGCCTGACTTATCGTCTTTTGCAACTTCAACAACAGCTAAGTTTGTACTGACCGCACTTCCAACACCTACCAATTTATATTCACCTTCATTTTCTGTTTCAAACAAAGTCGATTTGAAAGTAACAGCAGTTTCAAGATTCTTGAAAGTAATAGTCTGCGTCTTTGTATCAATGGCAGAGATTACGAACTGATACTGCGGAGTGTTCAAAGCAGCCAAAGCACTACCCTGAGCTACCAACTGGAAGTCAGTTCCACTAGCGATAGCAACTCCCACATACTTATTATATTCAGAATCTTTTTTGCCTTTACCGCTTACAAACTGGATATTGAATACAGACGGAGCTTTTTCTTCTTTCAATAAAGATACCCCTTTTACCAATTTGCTGGAAGCCACTTTGAAAAGAGAACCTTCGCCACTTACAGTTGTAGTGATATAATTTACATCCTGGATAGCAGTTGCAATTACATCGATGTTTTTTGCTGCATGGTTCTGATCTTTGTTAGAAGATGCTTTCGGATCTGCCAGTACACGTGCACTCAAAGACATTGTGTATTTACCCGGATTTGCATACTCATTCGGTTCAGTAACGGTAAATGCAGCGTTGCCAACATATATTTCTTCCTTACCGGACAGGTTATCTCCACTGATATAAGTATTCAAATCATCCCCTTTTACAGTTACAAATTTGAAACCAGCACCGCTACCCTGAGGCAATTTGCTTGTTTTGAAATTGCTTGTCGGAGAGACAGCGATGAATGTACATGCATCGAATTGTTCAGCAGTAGTAATTGCATCTTCTTCAGCTAATTCATCTGGATAGCTGGTTGCAAAGTAAGTACCGGCTTTAATAACACGGACACCTGCTTCCAATACAATATCATGCTCAACATCAAAAGCCTTGATGCTCTGATCGAAGATGTTATCTTCTACTTCAACGCCATCAGGAGCGAATGAGAAACCGGCACCACCAAACGCAGCGTTCAAATCTATTGCTGCAACGGGCTGGGTTTTAACGGAGTAAAGGATGACCTTTTTGGCTCCACCACTACCATTTCCATTAAAAGTGATTGTTCCAGCATCAGCATCTACCGCTAAAGCATTAGATGCTTTTGCTCCTCCATTAGGCAATAAATAAGTATAAGTATCGCTATAAGCATCACCATCTTCTCCAAAAGTAAATTTGATAACAGATTTATCCCCTGTTGCATTATCCTTTGCAGAAACAAAAGCAAAACTATTCGCACTGTTAGATGCCAAATAAGCTTCAGCCTTTACATTTTTCAATGTATAAAACTTTTTGTTGTTTTCTGTAGTTTCGCTAACAGTCCAAAGATAATTTGTAACATCTGCTCCCTCTGCTCCGGTAAAAGTAAATGTCCCTGAACCAACCGCTTTGGAAGCAAGTCCAGCCAAAGTACCATCGGTATTCTTCATACCCATCATAACATCATCAGCTGCAAGACCATTACCAGCTTGTAAAACCACATAATACATTGATCCGGAAGTAACCGATGTAGCCTTATCCCCATAAGGGATGTCAACGCCTGCTGCGTTTGCACTACTAAACAACGCACCTACCATCAGTAGGCTTGCTGTCAATAAAGTAGAAAACTTTTTGTTCATAATCTTAAAATTAATTGTTTATAAATAGGGTCTAAAAATCCAACAACTAATTTTACGAAGGGGAAACAACCCCCGCGAATGATTATGAACGGGCATAAAAAAACGCAGGCGTTGTCTATTATCATACATAAGGCTCTGGTAAGCCCGTCTAGCAATAATAGAACAACAGCCTGCGCCTTTACGATATAAAACAATCTTCCCATAAAAATGGTAGACGAACTTATACGTAATCAGCGCAAGCATTTACTGTCCATTACTCCACTAGACTTAAAATTTACCAGATTTTATGTATAGAATAATTTTCGTAAAATACTTACAATATGTATTG
This sequence comes from Parabacteroides sp. HGS0025, assembly GCF_000969845.1. Classification (NCBI taxonomy): domain Bacteria; kingdom Pseudomonadati; phylum Bacteroidota; class Bacteroidia; order Bacteroidales; family Tannerellaceae; genus Parabacteroides; species Parabacteroides sp. HGS0025. Next base: position 198,701 of record NZ_KQ033903.1, on the reverse strand, counting down.
AAACCGCGTATCGCAAGCCTCTGCTCGCTACGGAATCTGTTGCAAAGGTAAAGAGGTTTTCCGAATCAGCAAGAAAAAACGTCCCTAATTTTCCGAAATAGGTGGATTATAGAACGAAACAACACGATTTACGCAACATATCCCCTGGTTTGGGGGGATAAAGAGAAATTAAAAAACGGGTATCCAGTGCAGCACAGAGATCGCGTTCAACCTCGACAATACTGTAATGAATCTGTTCCTTTAATGAAATGTGAATGTTTCACATATTGCCAGTTTTGAATGTAGTGTCGTTGGTAAGGGCGGTTCGCGAACCGCCCTTACGATGTCGTTGTCTTGAAGGCTGTAAGCCTGATCACAAAATCAGCCCGGGGTTTTTAACCCTGGGTTCCTGATAGTCTATCCTCTTTTCTTAAGTCCTGTAAGGACGAAACAAGATATATCGACTTTCTTGTTACAAAAAAGGTTCACTTACTGCCCGATTTGAGCTATCAGTGTTGCAATCTTTGCTCCGGAGCAACTATTCATGCAAAATCAGGCAATAAACCATTCACCCTTCACCTTACATATAATAACTTATTGATTATATTTTGTTTAACAACATATATACAGGGTGAATGGTTGGATAAAAAGGTGAATGGTTGGATCCAACCATTCACCTTCCTATATATAAGTATTTATCCGGCAACTTAAAAAGTATCTTTCCCCTTATTATCCATTACCATTAAACCTATTGCAAACTAACTCTTTAGTTATTACTTATAAATCCGGACACCGCCATCGTTAAGCTTTGTGACCTTGGTTGTTAAGCTTTGCGACGATACTCAGCAAGCTTATCGACGTTGGTCGTTAAGTAAATAAGCTATAATATTGACCTTAATCAGTTCAGACCTTTTATTTACTGAGCAATAGTATAAGCTGTAAAAATAAGTAATCCGGATAAGACGAGGGTGAAAGGTTCGTATAAACCATTCACCTTTTTGAGTGACCATTCACCAGGGAAATAAGCGTCTTATACATTGATTTGCATGCCGTCGCACTCTGCCAGGTGAACAGTGAACGGTTTTAATGCTTTTTTATCATGTAAAAAGGAAATGATATGAGTGTTCCACCTATTGCCAGAAATGAGTCTAATAGCATCGCCGCTTGTCCCGAAGGGCTTGCAATGTCACTATCAGGTTCATATTTTTCTAGCTTCAAACGCGAAGCCTAATTATCAATTGAAAAGGTTCATTTTCCCCAATATTTCTTATTGGTGGGGAAAGAGCCTCTAAACATCACATGCTTCATTCTCTTTGAAGCCATGAAAAAAGCAGCTTCATCTTTTTGATATAAATAAAAAACAACTATCTTTGTCCCGTTACCCGCTAGTGGGTAACAGACCATTAAAACCATTGACATATGGAAAAGTACGTTAATATCATGCTGGATAGCGCTTTTAAAACCGTATTCGGAGTAAAGCAAGTAGCCATCGACTTTATCAATGCCGCCCTCGAAGGCGAGCACCGGGTGAAAGACCTGACTTATCTCGATAAAGAAATCCAACCGGAAGTAGTAGAACAGCGCACGGTGATCTTCGATCTCCTTTGCGAAGATGTGGATGGAAGTAAATTTATTTTGGAGATGCAGAATTGCCCGCAACGTTATTTCTTTAACCGCGGATTCTATTATCTTTGTAAAATGGTCTCCCGTCAGGGAAGGACCGGTGATGACTGGAAGTACAGCCTGCTTCCGGTGTATGGTATCTACCTGTTGAACTTCAGCCTGCCTGAGTTTCAAAATTGGCGCACGGACGTGATTTTGGCGAACGAGGCAACGGGTAAAACATTTGGCGAGGTCAAGTTGAAGCAGATCTATCTGTCGTTCGACCTGTTCAATTTAAGTGAAGAGGAGTGCAAGACGCCTCTTGAAAACACGATTTATATATTGAAGAATATGAATTTATTTGATATGTCTCCGTTCAAGGAGAAAAATGATGCCTTCAAGCGTCTGCTCGATGTATCGAAGTTAGAAGCAATGACCGATCACGAACGTGCCGTCTATGAGGAGAATCTAAAGATTTACCGCGACTGGCGTGCTACGCTGGAATATGCTGTAGAAGAAGCTGAAGAGAAGGGTTTGAAGAAAGGATTAGAGAAAGGCAAAATGGAAGGTCTGGAGAAGGGCTTGGAGAAAGGCAAGGCAGAAGAACAACGTCTCATTGCTGCGAACTTAAAAAAACAGGGAATTAATATTGAAACGATCGCTCAGTGTACCGGATTGTCGGTGAAAGAGATTGACGAATTGTAATTTATAACTGCATAATATATTAAATCAGCCGGGGTATCTTAAGACATAACACCCCGGCTGATTTTGTTTCTGTTCTTGCTAGATGAGTCAAAAGGATGGAACACGGATTAATTCTGCTAACGGATTAATGTGGTTATTACTTGATCTTCTTTTTTGATAATCGAATAACAAATAATACCTTTGTAACCTAAGAAGCAAAATAATAAAATATATGGCTGATCAAAAAGTAGTGATCAGTAAGGATCTGAAAGCAGATTTGCAGGAGTTCCTTGCTGCACTGAATTACGATAAATTGTTTGTTCTCACAGATACGAATACTCAGGAGAAATGTTATCCTTTGATTCAGGATGTTCCGGCTATCAAGGGCGCTCCGGTTATAACCGTAGATGCGGGTGATACGCATAAAGGACTGGAGGCTTTATCTACTATCTGGATGCGCCTTTCGAACGAAGGGGCTTCCCGTAACTCCTTGCTGGTAAACCTCGGAGGCGGTATGGTGACTGATATGGGTGGCTTTGCCGGTGCGACTTTTAAGCGTGGACTGAAAACGGTAAATATCCCTACTACGCTGATGGCTTCGGTGGATGCTGCCGTCGGAGGGAAAACGGGCATCAACTTCAATGGGCTGAAAAACGAGATCGGTTCTTTCTATCCTCCCGAATGTGTATTTATCGATTGTGAGTTCCTTCGTACGCTGGATCGTGATAACTTGTTGTCCGGTTATGCGGAAATGATCAAACATGCACTGATCAGTTCGATAGATACCTATGCGACTGTTATGTTGTTCGATCTCGACCAGAAGATGGATTATGCCTTCCTGAATAAGATGGTAGCCCAATCGGTAGCCGTAAAAGAGCGTATCGTAGAGGAAGACCCGAAAGAACATGGTATCCGTAAGGCGCTGAACTTCGGGCATACGATCGGTCATGCCTACGAAAGCCTTTCGTTTAAAAAGAACCGTCCGTTGCTGCATGGTCATGCCGTTGCTGCCGGTATCGTGAGCGAATTGTATCTGTCTCACAAACTTTGCGGTTTTCCGATGGATAAGTTGAGCCAGGTAGTTTATTATATCAAGGAATATTATCCTGCATTTGTGTTCGATTGCAAGGATTACGATACTTTATATGAGCTGATGACACATGATAAGAAGAATGAGGCAGGTATAATCAATTTCACTTTGCTTTCGCAAATCGGTGATGTTCAGATAAATCAGCAGGTTACAAAAGAAAAAATACTGGAGTCTCTGGATTTTTACCGAGAAAGTTTTGGCGTATAACGGAAAAATCTTACCTTTGCAGCCGTAAAAGAAAAACGGGATGTAGCTCAGCCCGGTAGAGTACGCGTCTGGGGGGCGTGTGGTCGCAGGTTCAAATCCTGTCATCCCGACGGTTAATGAGCAGAAAGGAATTAAGTTGTAAACTTAGTTCCTTTTTTTGTTTTTCGATATTTTTCGCGAAATTCTTTACCTCGCTAGAGAGGTATAAACCAACGGGAAAGGGTAGGTTGGATTTTTCCATGAATGGTGATTACATCCCATTCGGGGATTAAGTCGAAACAGGAACGTAACTCCTGTATGAATAATTGTTGTCGTTCGGAAGAGATATCTTCTTTTCCGAAGGTTATATGATGAATAATCAGGCTGTCTATTTTTCCGTCCTTTTGCGGAATCAGGCTGAATAAACATCCTATTTTTATATCTTTAAGCTCCGGGAATAAATCTTTATTAAACTGTTGTATAATGAATTGCAAGGCCTCTTCCTTAGTAATACGAGCCTTTTGCAAAGAGTTTTCATAAAATGCCTGGGAGATGACTTTCCCTCGTTCTATTTTGTATATTCTTTCATGTTCATAGTCGCGCAGAAATCCGTCATGTATATATGAAACACATTTTCCGGAGACAACTTTTAATTCGCCACTGAACCAAGAGGCTGTGATACGGCTCTCTTTTTCTTTATACCTTCCAAAAATACTATCAATCTTAAGAAAGGTTTGTTCTCCTTCATGTCTATCCGGGTAAACTCTTATCTTTTCGAGATATAATGTGTTGTTTTCCAGTTGCCAGTATCCGATATATCTCCGGTAACATCCGGTGCTGAAGTGCTCATCAGATAAGAATGTTCGTATTTGTTTTTGTACTTCTTCGCTTATCAATGAATCTGCTTCAATAGGGCAAGAAAGCATACTGAGGGTATCATGCCCGATAATAATTATTTCACCAACCTGCCCGGTTGCTTTGACTGAAATGGTAAAGCAACTCCATAGCAGATATATTAGTAGTAGTCTTTTGATCATAGTAGTATATCTTAGTTGCGTAAATATATGAAAAAGGTTCTGGATTTAATAAATCTTTGTAGGGAAAGTGTTTGTTAAGATTTAGTAATGAGCAGGCTGGCCGATAACTATCGGCCAGCGATTACCCGCCCTATTAATTCCATTATCCTGGTGGCTGGATTTAATTATCCGGAGGATAGTTCCTTACTCGGCTGCGTTTATTTGTTCGATCAGCTGAGAGGCACATTTGAAATGGACGATGGTTCGAGGTGTGAGCATAATGACATCTCCATTCTTGGGATTTCGTGCCGGACGACTTGTCTGTAAGCGAGGTTTGAATGCCCCGAAGCCAGGTATGAATACACGGTCTCCGGCTTTTGTCTGCTCAACGACCATCTCCGTAAATGCATCGAGTACTGTTGTAATATCTTTCTTGTTAACCTCTGTTCTTGCTGCTAGTTCGTTAATTAATTGACTTCTGTTCATCGCTTTTTCTTTTTTAGTTAGAAATTTGTTTATAAGTTTGTATCCAATTTACCTTTTCTGAATTCAGAGGGAGACATGCCCGTATGTTTCCGGAAGAATCTCGCCAGAGAAGACTGATTGGCAAAATTTGTTTTAAGTACGATCTCCTGTATGTTTAATGAAGAGTCTCTCAATAAAGCTTTGATCTCTAATATAATATACTCTAATATCCAATCTTTGGCCGACTTGCCGCTTACCGCTTTGACAATTGTCGTTAAATACTTGGGAGTTATACATAACATCTTAGCATAAAAGGAAACCTCTCTGTTCTCTTTGTAATGTTGCATGATAAGAGAAAAGAATTTATCTGTCAATTCTTTTTTATGAGAATCCATTGTCGGTATATATGGCAATGAGTCGATTTTGTAACTGTTATAAAGGTCCAAGTAGAGAATTCGTAATATATGAATGACGGATTCTCTTGGATATAGGTTTGAAGGAGACTGGGCCTTTGTGCATACCATGTTATAATAATTACCGAAGTTCATCGATTCGCTATCTGTCAGTTCATAATAGAAATGACTTCGCATGTAGAAGAAGAAATGAGGGGAAAACCTGCAAATTCCACTTAATACATCATTGAACAACGATCGTGAAATGGAAAAAGCACTTATAGTAAAGTCCTTACTTATCTCATTTAAAGAGATAAGCTGACCCGGAAGAAGTATTATCAGCTCGTTTTTTGCCAATAAGTGTTCATATGTATGAACTTTGATCCTGGCATTGCCTTCGGTGCAAAGTATTACCATTCCGTATTCTATGTATGAAGGATACGGGGGAATAGGAATTTCTTTGACATCCTTATAGAATATTAATTCGTTATTTATAAAATTCGCGGTGTCATTATTTCCTACGTATAATCTGTTTTCTTCTAAAGACATCACCCTATAATTATATTCGTGTATAAAATTAAGACATCGTTCTTTATGATATTCAGGGTTGTGGAATTATGGTATGACAATGAAGAAATATGGCACGTTTCTTGACATTTTTTGTTACAGACTATTCACTAGTGAACCATATAAACCTTATTTCGAAGATATTTGTTCATTATTCTCATATTAAAAATTGTTGTTGTATCTTTTGAATGTTACCGTTTTCTTATATATGGTTACTATTCTACTGCGTATCGGATATGCAGAACCTGCTCCTTATTCAAAACGGAAAAGTATAGAAGAAGTATGCTGTTTGGAATAATTTTGACGAAAGTTTGAAATTAAAGGTATGAAATTGTGCAATAATAAGAAGATGTTTGTATATTTAAAGCTGTAAAGAATCAGCAAGCATAACAAACTTGTCTGCTCAGTGGTTATTAATAAAAAAGCAAGTATAACTTTAAAGTCAAACATCATGGGAAAGAATCAATTAATTCACAGTAATGAGTTACACCTCATCGAAAAAGCTGAAATTCATAATGCAGCAAAAAAAATGGTAGAGTCACTAAATCTTGCCGCAGGTTCGACAGGAGGTTTTGATATTTATAAAGTGGTAGAAGTCTATTTTACCGATTTAGAAAAAAGACATCAAATGAATCAGCTTTTAGGAATTCAGGAAGATTGTGCTTATTACGGTGCAAAAGAACAAGAGGCAGAATGTGCGAAAGCAGAAGCTGCCAATGAGTAACTAAGGCTGCAATACAAAAATAGAAAGGAGATACTTGTAGAAAGCATCTCCTTTTTATTTTATCTTTATCCTATTGAACTACCAGGTCAACTCGGGCAGAAAGCTGGATAATGTTGCTTTTAGCTCCTTGATGTTGATCGGTTTCGTGATGAATCCGTTGCTTCCGGCCTGACGTGCCGATTCCATATCATTCTCAAAAGCATAGGCTGATTGCATGATAACCGGGATTTCCGTATCGAATTTGCGGATTTCTTTTAGGGCATCTATACCGTTCATTTCAGGCATCTTGATGTCCATAAGTATCAGGTCGGCATGTTGCTCTTTATAAATTTCCAACAGTTCCTTTCCTGTTTTAGCATGCAAAATATTGCAGTGTCTTTTCAGGATTGTTTTCAGTAATAAGAAGTTACTTTCTTCATCTTCTGCGATGAGAATTGTAATGCTTTTGTTTGCTATATTTTCATCCATGATCTTAATATTGGATTAACATCAACAAATTTCAGCATTTAATTTAAGATACGCAAGCTTATAAGGCTTAAATCTTCATGAATATCAACAAATGTAGGGGAAAGTGTCAGAAGGGGGGATATAACGGGATAAGAACATAAAAAAAGGAGCCGCTTTTATAAGCGACTCCTTTTTGTCTTATATCAGTGTAACTGATTATTTTCCAGAAAGTTTTTCTTTCAAAGCAGCCAGTTCTTCAATGTCACCCAGTGTAGTTTTTTCTACCGGACCGGTTACCATTGCAGAAGCTTCTTCGTTTTTGTTGCGTCTTGCAGCCGGCTTTTTGTCACCTGCAGGAGCATCTTTCTTAGCACCCTTCTGTTCGTCTTCGAAAATACGGCTGTGAGAAAGGATGATACGTTTTGCTTCTTTGTTGAATTCGATTACCTTGAACTGAAGTTTTTCGTCAACTACAGCCTGAGAACCGTCTTCTTTTACCAGGTGTTTCGGAGTTGCGAAACCTTCTACACCGTAAGGCAGAGAAACTACAGCACCCTTGTCAAGTACTTCGATGATTGTTCCTTCGTGGATTGAACCTACTGTGAAGATAGTTTCAAATACATCCCAAGGATTTTCTTCCAGCTGTTTGTGGCCTAAACTCAAACGACGGTTTTCTTTGTCGATTTCCAGAACCTGAACTTCGATTTCCGCACCGATCTGAGTGAATTCACTCGGGTGTTTGATCTTCTTAGTCCAAGAAAGGTCAGAGATGTGGATCAAGCCGTCTACGCCTTCTTCGATTTCTACGAATACACCGAAGTTAGTGAAGTTACGAACTTTTGCTGTGTGGCGTGAACCAACCGGGAAACGAGATTCGATATCTTCCCATGGGTCAGCTTTCAGCTGTTTGATACCCAGAGACATCTTACGTTCGTCACGATCCAAAGTCAGGATTACTGCTTCGATTTCGTCACCAACCTTCATGAAGTCCTGAGCAGAACGCAGGTGCTGAGTCCAGCTCATTTCTGATACGTGGATCAAACCTTCTACGCCCGGAGCGATTTCGATGAATGCACCGTAGTCAGCCATAACAACCACTTTACCTTTTACTTTGTCACCAACTTTCAGGTTAGTATCCAAAGCATCCCAAGGATGCGGAGTCAATTGTTTCAAGCCAAGAGCGATACGTTTCTTTTCGTCGTCGAAATCAAGGATAACAACATTGATCTTCTGATCAAGCTGAACGATTTCTTCCGGATGAGAAACACGGCCCCAAGAAAGGTCTGTGATGTGGATCAAACCGTCTACGCCACCCAGGTCGATGAATACACCGTAAGAAGTGATGTTCTTAACAGTTCCTTCCAGAACCTGTCCTTTTTCCAGTTTAGAGATAATGTCTTTTTTCTGTGCTTCAAGCTCTGCTTCGATAAGAGCCTTGTGAGATACAACAACGTTCTTGAATTCCTGGTTGATCTTAACGATCTTGAATTCCATTGTCTTACCTACGAATACGTCATAGTCGCGGATAGGCTTAACGTCGATCTGAGAACCCGGTAAGAATGCTTCGATACCGAATACGTCAACGATCATACCGCCCTTAGTACGACATTTGATGTAACCTTTGATAATTTCGTCTTTTTCAAGAGCTTCGTTAACACGATCCCAAGAGCGTGTAGCGCGAGCTTTCTTGTGGGAAAGGATCAACTGTCCTTTTTTGTCTTCCTGGTTTTCGATGTAAACTTCTACTTCGTCACCAATTTTCAGATCCGGATTGTAACGGAATTCCGCCATTGATACAACACCGTCTGATTTGAAACCGATGTTCACTACAACTTCACGTTTGTTCATTGCAGTAACGGTTCCCATAACGACTTCCTTATCCTTTACAGTGTTCAGGGTTTCGTCATACGTTTTTACAAGGTCGTCCTTGCTTACGTCACCGTAAGATTCTCCCATTTCATAGGAGTCCCAGTTGAAATCTTCAACCGGCTGAATGTTCTTTAAATTTTCCATTCTCTAATTGTTAATACTTAAGTTTGTTTTAATTAGTAAGTTAGACATTATGTTGTCATCTCTCAAAAATCGGGGCAAAGGTAACGCTTTTTTTCTGATAGACAAGCGTTTTGCTTCGGAAAATAAGTTTTACTTCTCTTGTTTTTCTGCTTATATATAATCCCGGTCATATTCCTTGTCTGTCTGGCTCCGCCTATATGCAGGGGGCCAATTTTTTCCATCCTTGCTGATTTTTGAAACAGGCGATTGTTATAAGATGTATATAAAGCAATTGAAATTCAAAATGACTGAAGAAAAATATATTGAAATATCCTCTTCGGTGTAAATATTTATTTGTAAGTTTGCCAATCGCTGTAAGATTATATGCATGAAGACTAAAAGTCTGTTTACAAAGAGTATAAAAATAGTATGTGTAGTAGTACTTTTACTTTACGCGGTATCGGTATCTTCCCAAAACGAGAGAGGGAAAATACGGACAGACAGTTTGCGTAATGTGCTGCAAGAAGTAAAGACGCCTGAAGAAAAACTTACTGTTTTGAAAGAATTGGTATCAATTAACCGACAACAAAAAGTAGAAGTCTCTTTAGACAAGGAGCTTGTGGATATGATGAGGGTGAAAATACAGACCCTGCGTCGTGACGGGGAATTGAAAGAAGCTATTCAGGTATATAAAAATATGCTGGAAACGAATGCGGCTATTAATGATAAAGCTTTCGACCGGCAGATGACCCAGATTCGCGTCCTGAACGATTTGAACGATACCGAGAAACGAGTCCGCGAACTGAACTATCAGAATGAACAGATCGCTTCCCGGCAACGGCAACTAATTCATATTTTGGTGACGATCGGTGTACTGCTGATCCTGTTATCTCTCTTATACCGCTTGTATCTCCGTGCCCGGCGTCTGAAGAATGAATTACTGCAAGAGAAAGATTCACTGGTTGAGTCGGAAAAACAATTGCGAGTAATCAAAGAGGAGGCTGTAGAAGCAAACCGTTTGAAAACTGTTTTTATCTCGAATATCAGCCATGAAGTGCGTACGCCGCTTAATGCTATTGTCGGTTTTTCCGAATTGCTGGTCGACAATTCTTTTCAGGAAAAGGAGAAAAAAACTTTTGCCACTACGATCAAACACAGTTCAGGGTTATTGATGAACCTGATAAATGATGTTCTCGACCTGTCCCGGCTTGAGTCTGGTAATTATAGTTTTACGATCAAAGAATGGGATATAGTTGTGCTTTGCCGCGAGGTGGCAGCTTTTATGGAAAATAAAGCCAGGTCGGGTGTAAAGCTGAACAGTGTATTCCCCGTAGACTCTTTTCTTTTAAACACCGACCGGTTCCGTTTGCAGCAGTTGCTGGGACATTTGCTTTCAAATGCACTTAAGTTTACTCCGACAGGAGAGGTGAATCTGAGTTTTGAAATAGACCGGGAGAATAATACTGTCCGCTTTATCGTGTCTGATACCGGTTGTGGCGTTCCGGAAGAAATGGCCGAAAAAATATTTGAACGTTTTGAAAAACTGGATGACTTTAAGCAAGGTACGGGATTAGGGCTTACTATTTGCCGGAATATCGCCGACCGTTTTGGAGGCAGCTTGTATCTGGATACTTCTTCCGGAAAGGAAGCGAGAGGCGCCTGCTTTGTATTCATTCATCCCTGCGGTTTGGAAAATAGCAAAGATTAATCCGATAAAAGTATGAGAGTCTGCAATATATATATGAACAAATGCTTTTTGGTTACATTCATTCTGTATGTAATGTCGCAATATACTCTGTATGCACAGCCGGATTCTTTGTTGATCTCTCATAAAATCGACAGCTTGGAGTCTCTCTTGTCCGTATCTTCCGATCCCCATGTCAGGATACCGGTATTGACCAGGCTGGCAGATCTGAATAATCAGACACCTGTCGAGGTTGCATGGCTGGAACGTTGTTATGAAGAAGCTTGCCGGATCGATTCGATTCCTGCTGTTTATTTCGCACTGCTTAATCTGTCCCGTCATTATTATAATGAATACGGGCTACGGGACAGTATATTATATTGGGGAAGAAAGATCGATTCAATCAGCAAAAGCCGGAATGAATACCCCAATGCTTTGTTCGATGCGAAAAGCTATTCCTGTCAGGACTTGCTTTGGAGCGGTGAGTATGAGGCTGCCTTGAATGAAGCATTAAACGAATACCATTTGGCGAGTGAGATCGGGCATCCGTATGGTTTGGTTAGGTGTACCGAGAGTTTAGGGTTGATTTATAAACGTTTGCGTCGTGATAGTGTTGCAGTGGTCGTGTTTCAGGAGGGTATCGATATGCTGGATGATATGGATTGCTCTGAAGTAAAGAGAAGGGAGACCCGCATGAGGATGTCAGCATATCAGGCGGAATGTGCAACTAGAGTTTGTCCTTTTGAACAGGCTCTAGGTATATTTAAACGTTATGAAGCTGCTGTCGATTCCATGGCTGTGATGACTATGCGGACGGAAACATTTGCTCATATAAAAAGGGAGTATTGGTTACTTTATTCTTCTTATGCAGATTTATATATCCGTGAGGATATGCTGGCAGAAGCAAGACAAATGCTGGCAAAAGCGAACAAATATGTCGGAAATGTAGTGGTCGAGGGTGATTATGTGGAAAATACTTATCGGGCGACCCTGGCACATTATTACAGAAAAACGGGTAATCTCTCCAAGGCGGCACAACTGATGGAGGAGATATTCAAAACGGAACGTATTCCCATCGACTTGCAGTTTCAGGCGGAAGTATTGGAAGAGCAGGGGAGGTTGTCGGAAGCGCTTGTTTTATATGATGAACTGAATGATATGAGCTTACAGCGCAACAAGAAAACATTCATTCGTCAGGTAAATCTGCTCCGAGCCTTGCACGAACTGAAAAACAAGGAAGAACAAGAACACGAGATGCAGGTAAATAAGGAACGCATGGCTGAGAAACAGCGGCAAATCCTTTTCTTGTCCGTCGTCTTTATTATCTTATTGTGTCTTTTGTATGTGTTGTTACTGTATTATCAGCGTGCCCGCCGGTTAAAGAACGAGTTACTGAAGGAGAAACATTCCCTGTTGGAGTCTGAAAACAACTTGAAATGCGAGAAAGCCAAAGCCGAAGAAGCCAGCCGGATGAAAAGTGCCTTTATAGCCAATATGAGCCATGAGATACGTACGCCGTTGAATGCTATTGTCGGTTTTTCCGATTTACTGGTCGATGGTTCCGGTGACCCGGATGAGGCTGATATGTATGCTTCCGTCATAAAGAACAATACCGAGCAGTTGCTGAATCTTGTTAACGACGTACTCGACCTGTCACGCATGGAAACCGGGGATCTGAATTTTAAGTTTGATGATTATTCGTTGACGGAATGTTGCCAAAGAGCACTCGACAGTGTCCGCCACAGGATACCGGAAGGGGTAGAGCTGACCTTTACTCCGGATATTATCCCTGTTACACTTCATACTGATAAATTGCGTCTGTTGCAGATACTGACCAATCTACTCACGAACTCGGCCAAGTTCACACAAAAAGGAGAGATCAACCTGTCCTATAAAGTCGATGAAGATGGCAAACAGGTCCATATCTCTGTGACTGATACCGGTTGCGGTATCCCGAAGGAGAAGCAGGCTTCTGTCTTTCAGCGTTTTGAAAAGCTGGATGATTATAAACCCGGTGTCGGCCTGGGACTTTCTATCTGTACACTGATTGCAGACCGTTTAAATGGCACTCTTGCTATCGATCCGACCTATGAGAATGGAGCCCGCTTCATCTTTACTCATCCTTGCGGAATGCCTTCCTCAACTTGTAATCGGCAAACAGGAGAAGTAAACTAAGTATCCCGATATAGAAATAGAAACTAAGGGCGGATAGATTTATCTTCGGCCAGCTTATCTGAGGTAATTCTATATAGAAGAAAGACACGGCAGCTATTGCCAGCATCAGCAACGAGGCTGCAATCACGGCAGCCAGTCCGAACCATTCATTCCGCTTTCTTACCTTAACGGCTTCTTTGGCTATCTGCTGCATCACGTTCAGGCGAAAGGATGCGGGCAGTTCTTCTTCCGGCATCTGCCTGAAGAGGTTTTCCAGTATATCCGGGTTTTTCTTGTTACTGTCCATATTTATTGTTCCTCCATTCCTTTAATTAATACAAATAACTTTTTTCGTATACGGTGCAATTTGACCTTGGCATTAGATGCACTCAGCCCCGTTATTACGGTCAGTTCCTCGATTGTCTTTTCCTTGTGGTAAAAGAGCAGGATCAAGGCCCTTTCGTCCGGCGGCAGTTGAGCGAGGGCGATCTCCAGTTTGTCGAGTTGCTCCGATACCGACGTATGCTCCAGCATCTCGCTGATTTCTTCTTCAGATACGTTGTTGATCTGCGACTCTTCAATGGCGACAAACTCCTGCTTCTTTTTCCGTAGTTCGGAAATCGCCGTATTGTAAGCGATCCGGTAAATCCAGGTAGAGAAGCTGCAATCGCCTTTGAACGACGGCAAGTTACGAAAAACTTTCATAAATACATCCTGCGCCAGTTCTTCCGCATCCTCCTTATTCCGTACCGTCTTAAGGATTAACGAATGAACCGGACGGCTGTATTTATCGAGCAGGCAGGCGAAACAACCTGTATCTCCGGCCACAATCCTTTCTATGTAATATGCGTCGCTATACAACTCCATCCTACCTTATGGACGCAAGTTCGGTAATTAGGTTACAACTCGCAACAATAATAATATAAAAAATAGATTTCCGGCAACTAATCGGCAGGTGTCGGGATATTTTCTTTCTTTAGTTGTAACCTTTTCTGTGGCGCTGCGTCAAACTAGTAAATGAATTAGTAAAAACATTTAATACTTACTGCTATGATGGATTTTATAATGGTTCCGCTTATTGTCGGGATAGTGTGTGCCGGTATTTACGGCTTGTTCGAATTGTTCGTACGTAAAAAAGAACGATTGGCAATTATAGAGAAGATCGGGGATAAGTTGGATCCTTCCGCTGATGTAAAAATTGGTTTGCCCCGCCTATCGGCTAATTTCTCTTTTAGCTCATTGAAGGCCGGTTGCTTATTGGCTGGTGTCGGATTAGGGTTGTTGGTAGGCTTTATAATCTCTGTATCTACCACTAACTATGATTTGAAAAATTGGGGAGAGCGGGAAATGGTCAGTTCTATTTACGGAGCCTCTGTTCTGTTGTTCGGTGGTATCGGGTTGATTATTGCCTTTCTTGTAGAGATGAAGATTACAAAGGATAAGGATAAATAATGGGTTTATCAGGCAACAAAAAAGGGTGAAGTTCTAAACTTCACCCTTTTTTGTTTTATAAATAAATCTCCCCGAAGAATTCCGGACGATGGAAGTCCGGTGTAGGAACATCGATCGGATTCCAACTTACGTAATGGGGGAACTCTGTGTCGTCGGCACATTTGTAGAAGTTTCCTAAAATCTTTTCCGGTAGATTTTCCGGATCGAGTCCCATTAACTGGAAAGGAATGGCAACAACCAATTCCCAGGAGTATACGCCCATCTTCTCCGTGAATGGTTTGTTCTCCAGTGAAGAATATCTCCGGATGGATGCATATTCGTCGGAGGTCAGCGATCGTTTGATCTCCCGCGATTGTCGGCGGGCGGCATCACACGTCCCGATACAATTAAATTCAAAATTCATGTAGTTGTGATCTTCCACGGTCTTCATGAAAAACTCCACACAACTATCTGTATAAACGGGAGAACCGTCGACACCATGAAGTGCCTTTAATGAGTTGCCTTTTACAAAATAACGAATGTATAAAAAGGCATCCGAACGTGCAATGTCGAATGCCACAATCGGTTTGTAAGGGTATTTCTCCCAATTGATTACATCAATATACTCTCTGTGAGCTTTGCTTTCCAGCAAATATCCTGCGGATGATAAATCCAATACATCCAGTGTTACTAAATACGGTACTTTTAGCTTCTTCATGTTAATTATAGATTTGGAGCAACGGCAAATGGAAATATGAGGTGAGGAGAACTGACAAGACTCCTACAATAGCCAAAATAATAATGACTGTCCCTACAATCCGATTTAACAACCATATTCCTCGTACATTAAACCACTTTTTTAATTTAGCAACTATATATGTGATACCGAACCACCATAGAACGGCACCTAAACCAATACATGCGATCCCACCTAATAACATCCATACCGAATGGTCTGGCAACACAAATCCAAAGCGTGCGAACAGGCCTATATACAGAAGCACGATCAAAACGTTGCTAAAGGTAAGAAGAAAAGCTGTAATAAAATCCTGTGTGAACGATAACTTTTTTTCACGTTGCTTTTTTAAGTTTTTTACAGGATTGGTTTGGTATATATAGTAACCGAAAAGTCCCAGAACAATGCTGCCCATTAACTGAAGCGGAGCCTGGTTGGCTTCCACGAAATTAACAACGACCCCCATTCCCAGGCAAGTAAGAGCTGCATATATAACATCCGATAAGGCTGCTCCCAGACCGGTAACGAAACCGTGCCAACGTCCTTTGTTCAATGTTCTTTGTATACACAGCATACCAATCGGACCCATCGGGGCTGATACGAGTATGCCTATCACAATTCCTTTACTAATAAGTCCCAGCATTATCCTTTTATTTTCTGCCAAATTGCCACAAAGATAATGTCTATTCCCTGATAAAAAAAGGTAAAAACAAAAAAATGGTCAGGAACTTTTGCTCCCGACCATTGAATTTTAATTGAAATACATTGTCTTAACTTATTGCGGCTTTACCGTATTCTGTCGTACACCTTTCAGTATGGACTGTAGCTGATAGACAATTTCAGGACGTTTTAATGCCAGGTTTTCCTGCTCACCTACTTTTGTCATATCATACAGTTGAGGTGTCTTGGAATAGCCTGTTTCGATTTTCGGTCCCCAGGGAACCATATTCGGTCCGTCGCTGGTTTCGATATATTTCCAGTCTTTTGTACGGACTGATAAAGTATGGTCGGATGCCTGTTCGATCACCCAGGGACGTTCGCTGTTGTCTGTTCCCAATAAAGTGCCCAGATAATTGTAACTGTCGGGAGCAGCTCCTTTTGGAAGAACCGAGCCAGTCAATGCTGCCAGTGAAGCAAACCAGTCTACCTGCGACATCAAAGCGTCCGATACCTTTCCTTTTTTTATTTCTTTCGGCCAGCTTACAATTGCAGGAATGCGTGTTCCGGCTTCGAAAGCGCTGTACTTGCCGCCACGTAACGGGCCGCCCGGCTTGTGATCGCCCAGCAATTCCTCTGCCTGGTCTGCATAACCGTCATCCACAACAGGACCGTTGTCGCTTGAAAGGATGATCAGCGTATTTTCTCTTAATCCCAGTCTGTCCAGTTCATCCAGGATCTGTCCGACACTCCAGTCGAATTGCACGATAGCATCCCCTCTCAACCCCATCGGGTTTTTACCTCTGAAGCGGTCGTGCGGGAAACGGGGTACATGTACATCGTTGGTGGCGAAATACATGAAGAAAGGTTTGTCCTTGTTCGCTTTGATGAAATCGAGGGCATGTGTCGTGATGGAGTCTGCCAGGTTCTCGTCTTTCCATAAGGCTTTGCCGCCCCCTTTCATATAACCGATACGTCCGATACCGTTTACGATAGCCATGTCATGGCCGTGGCTGTGTTTCAGGTTATATAGCAGTTCCGGATGGTCTTTTCCCAGCGGTTCGCCTTCGAAAGGTTTCTCATAGCTGACTTCGATCGGTGCAGACGGGTCGTAATTAGCCACTTTACCGTTTTCGATAAATACACAAGGAACGCGGTCGGCCGTAGCAGCCATGATATAGGAATAATCGAATCCCAGATCACCTAAAGCGGCGGGCAGCGGGGCATTCCAGTCCTGTTGGGCTGTCTTGTCTCCTAGTCCCAGATGCCATTTACCCAGGGCAGCGGTTGTATAGCCTGCGTTCTTGAACATGTCGGCGATGGTATAACGTTCAGGGCGGATGATCATTCCGGCGTTACCGGCAGCGATGTCCGTACCCGGCCTGCGCCATGCATATTCTCCGGTAAGCAGGGAATAGCGGGAAGGAGTACTGGTTGCAGCCGTTGCATGTGTATTCGTAAAGCGGATACCACTGTTTGCCAGTTTGTTTACGTTAGGCGTTTGTACGCGGGTAGCTCCGTAGCATTCCAGGTCGCCGTAACCGAGGTCGTCGGCATAGATAAAGATGACATTCGGCATTTGTGGAGTAGGCTGCCCCTGTTGGGCTTTCAATAGGTTAGGGACAAACAGAGTGCCCAATCCAAGCCCGATCAATAAGTTTGATTTCATGATATTTAATATCTCAGGTGAATAATTATAAATTCAGATTACAAATATCTGCTTTTTATCTGATAAAAACAATTTACCGTTTGATAACGTCGCGGTAGCAGTGCTTTTATTGATAAAATACAAGCCCGGGAATCGAAATGGTATCGGAAGTCGCTTTTAGTATTTCCATTTTTACGAATTTCGTTTTGTGTCCATCAAAAGGAATGAACTGTTCTACCGGATTGTTAACGATGTTTCCGAAACGTCCCTGTATAACGGGGTTTCCCCAGTTTTGTCCGTCATTGCTGAAGTAGAGGGCATACTCCTCAATGTGTCCAGCATGTTCAGTTTTATCAGGGAGATATGAGAAGCCTTTCAGTATATATTCCTGGTTATTGAAATTAAAAAGAAATTTGGCCGGAAGTTTTCGTATGATTCCTTTGAAACAATCGGACTCATTATTGTCTACCAGATATTGCAGAGGCGTATCCTGTACATAGATGCCGGAAGAGCTAATGATCCAATTGTCGTCTGTCAACGCTTTCCGGTCATTTTTTCTTTCCGTTTCTTTCGGAATGGGAGCCAGATAATACATGGATATGTTACTTAAAGAAACAGATACTCTGCTATTCTGGATACGGATACGGAACTGATCGGTTTCGACCGGTTCTTTCAGCCGGATCATTTTGCGGAAACCGATGGTTGTACTGGTTGCAACTTCCTTCCATTCTCCTTCGATCAAAGCATCTATGGCAAAAGACTCTACTCTTTGCCCGTAATCACGGATGTTCTCCTGTAGTTTGATGACATTGATCGGGGCGGCAGCTTTCAGTTCGATCCTTACTTCGGCTTGTGTCACTCCGTCCGGTGTTTGCCAGGAGGTAAAAGGATCATTGTCGGTCAGGACATTTTTTTCTGAAGAGTTATCCCAACCTGAAACGGGAATGGTTTTAGCTCCCAACGCATAGTCCGTTTGCTTCATGGCTGCAATTATTTTACCGAAGTCGATCAGTCGTTTTGCATCTTTCCGGGGGATGCGGCCTGTTTTATCCGGTGAGAGGTTAGGCAGGAGGTTTGAGTTTTGACCAACGGTAGAGAAATAGCTGTTTACGAGATACTCCAATGATTTGGTCGTTTGGTCATCGTTCGGATTATAGAACCAACCTTTACGCAGTGGTAAGCCTCCCCGCGAGGGATACCATACCAGTCGTTTTTTATTCATTAATTCATCTATGCTTCCCAGGTTTTTGGCCGTCGAAGCGTGCCCTTTGATCTCTCCGCCGAACAATACATTTTCATCGTCGATCCCCTGAACGCTCCATTCCGTTTCGCGTCCCTGTCCGGCTTCGTTGCCTACCCAGCGTATGTCAGGTGCTGCACCGGATAACAATACATCCGGCTGAAGTTCGCGCGCTCTTTTAAAGATACGTTCCCAGGCAAAATTCATTTCTTTACCGCTGGTTTTGCTGTTTATGCCGGCGCCATCGAACCAGAGAAGATAGACGGGGCCATAATTCGTTAACAATTCTTCCAGCTGATGGATATAATAATCATTGTATGCCTCTGTACCATAAGTCTCTTCATGCATATCCCAGGGGGAGAGGTAGAGACAGAGTTTCATATCATATTTTTTACAGGCGTCGGCCACTTCTTTTACCATATCTCCTTGTCCGTTGCGCCAGGGAGAATGGGCTACAGTATGGTCGGTGTATTTACTGGGCCATACACAAAAACCGTCATGATGTTTAGTAACCA
Organism: Parabacteroides sp. HGS0025; assembly: GCF_000969845.1. NCBI lineage: Bacteria > Pseudomonadati > Bacteroidota > Bacteroidia > Bacteroidales > Tannerellaceae > Parabacteroides > Parabacteroides sp. HGS0025. The sequence continues at coordinate 179,492 of NZ_KQ033903.1, read as the reverse complement.
GGATAACGCCAGTGATCCCTGCATCTTTGAATGTCTTAACCCATTCCTCAGCATCCAGTTGATCCGGATTGAAGATAGAAGGATCTTCTTTTCCTGTCCCCCATTCCGCTCCGGTGAAAGTGTTCATCCCGATATGGATGAAACCTAACATTTCCCGCTGCTGGTAATCCAGTTGGCGGTAAGAGGGACGGACTTCGGTTGCCAGTTTGATGACATCTTCCCGGGATGCATTAGCGGGTATGGAGAAGGATTTCCCTTCTTGCTTTTGAAGAGGAGTGCCGGAAGTACATGCACTAAGTAAAAAGAATAAAGATAATAGATATAAGTAATTCATATAGCGTGTTTTAATTTGAAAACCGGAGAAAGGGGGAATTCCCTGAACTTTTCTCCGGTTTTGTTTGATTAATTATCTCAGATTAGGATTGATATCCTGTTCCGATTGTGGAATCGGCCATTTATAGTCTTGTTGGCGGAAATTCCATTTATTTACATACCAGCGGCCATAAGGATCCTGAGATCCATCCCCGTCCACTTTTTGGGCACCGGGGAATGGGGCTCCGTAGAATTTACCTTGAAGGACTTCATGCGCAACGCCCCAACGAAGCAGATCCCAGTAACGAACGCCTTCCATCGCCAATTCCACGCGACGTTCGTTGCGTAAAAGGGGACGCAGTTTATCTACATTTGTTTCCGTGATCGGAGGCATATTGACGGATGCACGTTGTCTGACTGCATTTATCGTTTTGTCGAGAAGTTCCGTTGTAATCGTTTCTCCTCCTTCCAGTTTCGCTTCCAGATAACTTAGCAATACTTCAGCATAACGGATAACAGGAATATTAGGGCCGTATGTCCCGATATTTCCGTTATAGGTTTCATCAAAGTACTTTCTCATCATAAATCCGGTCTGGGTCGTTTGTCCTCCCTGCGTTTTGTCAGGACTGTCCGAGTCGGGATGTGAGATGTATGTGCTTCCCTTGAATGTCGCACCGTCGTAGAAGATCGTATAGTCCAGGCGGGGATCTCTGTTCTCGCCCAGATTTTTAGGATTGTACAAAGGACTATCGTAGCTGAAAGGTGTACCGTCCTTGAACTGATAAGCTTCGAATAAACTTCCCAGGGGATTGATCAGACACCATCCTCTGTCTTTCACCGGGTATGCATGCTGGCATATACCGCAACCTGCCATATCGGTCAGGTACTGCATTCCGATAATAATCTCTGCGCTGTTTTTATTTGCAGGATAGAATACCGATTGATAATCCGCTTCGATAATATTCTCTCCCATGTTAATGATTTGCTCGAAGGCGGCTGCGGCTTCTTTATATTGTTTGTCTGCCAGAAGCGTTCTACCCAGGAATGCATAAGCCGCCTGTTGGGAAGCCCGGCCGGTTTCAGAAGCTTGCAGATCTTTCCAGTGGGGAAGATCAGGAATACTTTCTGTTAACTCCCGGGTAATAAAGGCAACGATTTCAGCTTTAGTCTGTTTCGTAACGACATTTGCTTCATCCTTGGTCAACACTTTAGTTACCAAAGGCACATCCTGGAAATATTGTGCCAGATAGAAGTATTGCACAGCTCTCAAAAAGCGTGCTTCTGCCTTGAAGCGGTTTACGACTCCCTCACTGGCCGGAACTTTATCGATCCCTTCCAGAAAACGGTTGCAACGGGCTATCTTTGTATATGAGTTAGACCAATAGGAGGCTATAAATGAATTGTTGGGAAGTAGAGAACCATTGACCATTTTCATGAAATTGGAATTCGTTCCTCTACGGTCATATGCATTGTCGGATGCAAATTCAAGGAATATCAATCCTCCGTAAGACCACCAGTCCATAGGGTTCATCTCGTTCGCATTGAAAGTGATGTTACCTTTATAAATACCGGTTAATGCAATCAGGGCATTTTCTTCACTGCTCCAGAAGGTTTCTTCGGAGAACTGATCCAGCGGTGTGCGTTCCAGATCGCAGGAGGTGTTCAGCAGGATAGCTGCAATGATATAATATATGATAAATTTACTACGTTTCATCTTTGTTAGAATTTGAGGTTAATACCAAATGTGTAGGTCGCAAGGATCGGGTAATAGTTTCCTTCTGTATTGATTTCAGGATCCCATCCTTCCCTGTATTTATTCCAGGTACATGGGTTTTCAGCAGTTACATATAAACGTAATCTGGATATGCCGGCCTTTTTCAGAATAGATCCGGGAAGCGTATAGCCTACCTGTACTGTTTTCAGGCGGAGATAAGATGCGTCGAGCAGCCAGAAGTCGGATACTTCCATGTTTTGTTCCTGTACGTTTCTGACAGACTGTAAACGAGGATATTTCGGATAACGTTGCGGGTTGGCCGGATCGAAGCGGCCGTCTGCCTGCCAGCGTTGGATATTCCCATCTCCGCAGAGCGCCCAACCTGAGAAACCGGAAAGCAACCCTTTTACGCCGGCTACACCTTGCAGTTGAACCTGTATGTCAAATCCTTTATATTCGGCTCCCAAGTTCAGACCGAATGTATATTTGGGAATACGGGAACCCAGATATACACGGTCGTAATTCGGATCGACCACTCCGTCGGGTTTACCGTCCGGCCCGCTGATATCTTTAAAGCGGATGTCGCCGGCCTGCGAATTCGGATTGACTTTTGTCTGGTCTGCCCATTCACCGACTTCTTTATCCGTCAGGAAGACTCCATCGGTTTTATAACCGTAATACATATCTATCGGATAGTTGATGAATAGATTGCTACCATTACCGACCATGCCATTCAGCTGTTCTACATTGCCGACACCTAAACTCATTACCTTGTTATTGATGATACTGAAATTTCCATTGATGTTGTAAGATACTTCACCTATTTGATTACGGTGTCCGATCTCAAACTCCCAACCTGTATTTTTCAGCTTACCGGTGTTCATCTCTGAGATCTTTTGTCCTAATACGCTGGATATGCTACCGCTGGGCTTATACAGAATATCATAAGTCTTGCGATAGAAATAGCTGGCATTGAAACTTAATTGTCCGTTCCAGAATACACTTTCGAAACCGGCATCCACAGTCTGTGTCTCTTCCCATTTGATCGTAGGGTCGGTGGCTGTCGTTACAGCCGCCCCCAGAGCGTAATTGTCTCCGAAAGGATAGTTCTGTCCCAGCTCAAATACGGTTTGGTAAGGATAGTTTCCGATATTCTGGTTACCCAATATACCCCATGATGCTTTTAGCTTTAAATTATTGATCCAGTCCAGATCTTCGTTTTCCTTGAAGAACGACTCTTCCGATATTCTCCAACCTGCGGCAACAGAAGGGAAGAAACCATACTTGTTATCTTTGGGAAAACGGGAAGAACCGTCGTATCTGATGGTAGACTCCAGTAAATACCTCTCATCGAAGTTGTAGCGCAGTCTTCCGAATAAAGATTGGATCGCCCAGTCGTTGCCACCGCCTGAACTTTTTTGATTATCCGGTGAACCGGCATTCAGATAAGGTAGATCGTTTCCGGGGAATTTATCGCGTTCTCCGATTAATGTCCGATAGGCTTCTTCTTCCCAGGAGTAACCGATAAGTACGCCCAGGCTATGTTTGTCTATCTGTTTACTGTAATCGGCAGTGGCCTGAAATGTTTTGTAGATCGTTTTCCGCATTTCGTGCTTTAAGGTAGATGGGCCGATTGTCTGGTTGGCCAACTGGCGGGTCGCATTATAAGTCCGTTGTTCCAGATTCTTGTAGTTAAAACCGCCGATGGCAGATAACTTCAGGTCTTTGATCGGACTGTAATCGACTCTTATTTGTGCATTTACCTTGAAATCGGGCTCTTCAAAGAATGAATTGCTGTATAATACACTTGGCGGCGTTCCTTCTGATTTACCTCCTAAGCCCAGTTCTCCGTTTGAAAGGAATGTAGGCCATAAACCTGGCATACGAACGGCGCTGGATACTATATCCAACATTTTTCCTGTCGGCTCGTTGCGGGTTGCATAGGTTCCTGCTAACCGGGTCGTGATGGTCAAGTTAGGAAGAATATCCGTGATCAGGTTTAAGCGGGTATTGTATCGTTCATAATTATTTTTCTTGATCAGACCGTCCTGATGAAGATAACCGAACGATAGCATGTACCGGTTGCTGGAAGTTCCTCCGTTCAGTGTCAGGTCATGACCGGTCTGTATACCGTTTCTGCTGAACACCTCATCCAGATAATTGGCATTGGCATAATTATCCGGATCGCTGCCGTCTCTGAATTTTTGTATTTCAGCCTGTGTATAATACTCTTTACCGTCAGCTTCGTTTAATAATGAAGCATATTCCCAGGAGTTAACGAATTTAGGTAATGCGGTTGCTTTGTTCATTCCGACATACCCGTTATAGCTAATCGATATTTTCCCTTCTTTCCCGGTTTTGGTCGTGACCAAAATAACACCGTTGGCTGCCCGGGCTCCATAAATAGCGGCTGTGGATGCATCTTTTAGGACAGAAATACTTTCTACATCTTCCGAATTGATATCATTCAGATCGCCCGGAATACCATCGATCAGAACCAAAGCGTCTGCTTTCGCGGTATTGTTTTCATCATTACTGAAAGAAGCAACCCCTCTGATACGTATTTGCCCGCTGCTGTTACCCGGTCGTCCCGAACGTTGGATAACGGTGACTCCTGCCATTTGTCCCGCCAATGCATTCGACAACATCGGGGTAGAGCGGTTGGCTAGCTTCTCACTGCTTACCTGGGCGATCGAACCGATCACATTAACCCTCTTTTCCGTACCGTATCCGACAACTACAACTTCGTCAAGAGCTTGTGTGTCTTCGGTCAGTTGGATATTGTAGACCGTGTTGTTGTTAATGGTAATCGTTTTTGACAGATAGCCGATGTAGGAAATCTGTAATTTGCTGCCTGCCGGAACATCTAAGGAGAAGCGGCCATCCAGGTCGGTAATTGTTCCTGAAGAAGTACCTTCCACTACAACATTTGCCCCGATGATCGGCAAACCGCTTCCGTCGACAATCGTTCCTGTTATCTTTTTAGGACTATTGCCGGATGATTGTTTCTTTGGTTGTTCTACAGGGACGATAATGATATGCTTGTCCTCGAACCGGAAAGAGAAACCACTGTCCTGAAGTAAATCGGTGAAAATAGAAGATAGGCTTTTATTATCAAAGTTCTTATCTACTTTCTTGTTGATATTCAGTTTAGTTTGATTGTAAGCAATGCTAAGTCCTGTCTGCTTTTCTATTTCCTCGAATGTCGTCAGTAATGTCTTGTTTTTTGCAGCAATTGATATTCGTTGGTCTTGCGCCCAGCCTATGTTGATGGTAAATAGGCACAATAGCATAAAAATTAACAATTTACGTAATTTTAAGAGCGGATATATGCTCTCCTGATAGTTTATTTTCATATTTTTGTCAATTAAATCAATGAATACTAAATTTAAGATTTCTAAGATCGATGAATGTTGTTTGTTGATTTCGGGGGTCCGGAAAAGGTGTCGCAATTTTCTCCGGTCCCTTTTTTCTGTTATTTAGCTCCTTTCTTTTTGAGTGAATGAATCGTAATTATATTGTCTTCTATCTGATAAGTCAATCCGCCGGCAGTCAGTGTCAGGATCTTCATCACCGTATCTATATCTTCATGTCCGCGAAACTTTATTGTGTACAGATCCGGGGTGAACAAGCGTGCGTTTATTACAAACTGCACAGCATATTCCCGTTGTAAAGTAGCCAGTATTTCTTTCAACGGTTGGTTCATAAAGTTCAGTTCTCCCTTAGTCCAACCGGAATAATTGGCTGCGTTGATCATTCTTTTCTCAAATGCCCCGGTTCGATAGTTATATTCCAACTGTTCGTTGGGGGATAAGATAAAGGAATTTTCATCCTCCGTTGTTTTATCTACTTTCACTGCTCCGTTTTCAAGCGTTGTAATGATCTTATCGCTTTCGATATAAGCCTGTACATTGAATTTCGTTCCGAGTGCCTGCACCTTTATGTAGTTTGTTTTTACTATAAAGGGATGTTCTTTGTCTTTTTGGACAGTAAAGTTTGCCTCTCCCGATAAATAGATAGAGCGTGTGTTTCCCTTAAATTTCTTAGGATATATAAGGATACTACCTGAATTTACATTTGCTTTGGAACCATCCGGTAATATCAATTCCTTCTTTTCTCCATCCGGAACGAAGCATTGTACCAACTCCGTTTCGGTAGTGTATTTCTGTATGTATAAATAAGAACCGACAATCGATAACAAAGGTATGACCAGGATGGCCGCTGCCCGTGCTATCGTTCTGGTTATCCTGTGCAGGCGCTTTTCCTGCCGGGCGTTTTTGATTTTCCTCCGCGTTTCCTTAAATGATTGGTAGGTGCTCTGGTCTGCCGCCAACGGGTATTCGTTCCAAAGAGAAAAAAGAACCTCCTCTTTTTCTTTTTGTTTGGAAGGGGTGATCAGCCATTTCCATATATTGTTCCGGAGTTCGGGATCAAATGTATGGTTGACCAGATTATGTAGTATTTTATATGCTTTTGACATGTGTGTATATTTCCTGTTTTGTATATAAGATACGTGAGGCGGGAAGTACACACAGCCGAAAATGAATTTTTTTCAAAAATAATTTAAATCGTCCTGTGTTCGTCGGGGATCAGAGGAAAGCAAGGATGAAGAATCCTATGATTTTGCGGATATCGGCTAGTGCTAGTGTCAGATGATTTTCAACAGTCCGTTTGCTAATGGACAGGCGTGTTGCGATTTCGTCGTTGGATAGTCCGTCCACACGGCTCATCTGGTAGATTTGTTTTCGTTGAGGCGGCATCTTTTCAACAGCGACAGAAATAAGGAATTCCAGTTCTTTGGCGTATAGTTCTTCCTCTATGCTGTCATTTTCGCCGGAAACAAATGCGGCATGTTCTGTTTGTTGCTGGTAATCTTTGAATAATAGAGACCGTTCGATATGGCGGAAGACTGTATTCTTCGCTATACGGAATAAGTATGCATTCAGGTTCTCGATATTCGTGAGCCGTTCCCTGTTCTGCCACATGGATACGAATATATCCTGGGAAATATCTTCAGCCTCTTCCTCGTTTTGCAGGATTCCGCTGATGAATCCTTTAATCCGTGGAAAGTAGTGTAGGAACAATGACTCGAATGCCTGTTCATCGCCCCTGCTGACTGCTTCTATGTATCCCTTTTCGGTGGTGAAATCCATTAATAGATAGATTTATTATCTCTTTATTCAGTTGCAAAGATAAAGATCGTTTATTATTAAAAGGAAAAAAAAATATAAAACTACTATCTTATCTCTGGCAAGTTGGCGCTCTGCCGTTTTCATGTAGCGCATAGAAACCTTATTTATAAAGACTAAATCGCGGCAGTATATTAAAATAATAGTAAATTTGTAACGACTGTCTTATTTTCACGAAGTGGTGAATCTGCTTCTTAATTAAGGTTGCGGGCATTTTTTTACCTGTAACCGTTATTGGTATACGGTTTCGTACCCCCGTGTGGTGTATTAATGTGCCCACTGCCCTTGAGGTGTATAGCAACGGGAAAGGCGAAACCGTTCTTTTTCTGCCTTACTAACCTGTTGTCGATGGTTGTCGGTCATATAAGCTGGTAATTATCGGCAATAGATTAGTCGCTTATCGTATATTTATGATGCAATTGTCTTGTAATTAAATAATAAAGTGTATTTTTGTTAAAACGATATACATTATGAATAAAGACTTTGATTACAACCTGCTGCCGTATAAGTTCGCTCACTGTGCGAACAACCAATGCAAACGAGCAGATGAGTGCCTTCGTAGTAAGGCCATGCAACATATACCGGCAGAGCGCAAGACTATAACCCTTGTCAGTCCGGCTTATGCGAATCCGGGCAATGGGGATTGCACTTTCTTTAAAGCTGACCAGTTGCAGCAATTTGCCCTGGGAATGACAGAATTACTGGCTCATATACCACATAACGATGCGGTAGTGATCAAACAACAGATGTTAACCTATTTCGGACGAACGCATTTTTATCGCCTTTGGCGTAAAGAACGTCTTTTTACTCCCGAACAACAAGAGTATGTCCGTCAGTTGTTTCTTCAGCGGGGTATTCAGGAAGCTCCCCAGTTCGATGAATATGTAGAGCAGTACGAGTGGTAAAAAGTATATTACTTCAAAAGTGTTTCATCCTAGTGAAACAACTGTTTCATATAGGAGAAACAAGTGTTTCACTAGGATGAAACAAATTGTAGACAGGAGCCTTGTCTGTCTTTTCTGCCTGTTTTAAAAAAAAGAACTTGCAAGAACGGTTTTAAATCTAAAATGTAAGGATGTACATTCTTATCTGCTACATATTTATTATCTTTGCAGTCTGTTATTGGAATATCTTAATAAATCGACGATATGATTCTATTCTTTCAATCTCCAACAAAGACGGTGCTGGCTGTTGAGGCCGCACACGCTTTCTCTCCTGAAGATGTTCAAAAGCTCGTTTGGTTGTTTAGTGAAGCAACTCCCGTTCAATCGGAAACATTGGATGGCTGGTATGTTGGCCCACGCCGGGAAATGATCACCCCGTGGAGTACTAATGCCGTGGAAATCACCCAGAACATGGGATTGAGCGGTATCTCACGTATCGAAGAATACTTCCCTGTTTCTTCCGGTGAGGCAGACCATGACCCGATGCTGCAACGCATCTACAACGGCCTGAACCAGGATATCTTCACGATCAGTAAACAACCGGATCCGATTGTTTATATCGAAGATATCGCAGCTTACAACAAAAAAGAAGGACTGGCTTTGAGCGACGAAGAAGTTTCTTACCTCAACGAAGTAAGCCAGAAACTGGAACGTAAGCTGACCGACAGCGAAGTATATGGTTTCGCACAGGTGAACTCGGAACACTGCCGTCATAAGATTTTCGGCGGTACATTCGTCATCGACGGAGAAGAGAAAGAAAGTTCTCTTTTTAACCTGATCAAGAAAACTTCGGCAGTAAACCCGAACAAGCTGGTTTCTGCTTATAAAGATAATGTGGCTTTCAACGAAGGTCCGGTGGTAGAACAGTTCGCTCCGCTGACAGGCGACAAACCTGATTTCTATGCAGTGAAAGAGATCAAGACGGTTATCTCACTGAAAGCTGAAACACATAACTTCCCGACTACCGTGGAACCGTTCAACGGTGCTGCTACCGGAACAGGTGGTGAGATCCGCGACCGTCTGGGTGGTGGTAAGGCTTCTTTGCCTATCGCCGGAACTGCCGTTTACATGACTTCTTATCCGCGTACCGAAGGTGCCCGCGAATGGGAAAAGATCATGGATCCGCGTCCCTGGTTGTACCAGACTCCGGAACAGATCCTGATCAAGGCTTCAAACGGTGCTTCTACGTTCGGTAACCATTTCGGACAGCCGCTGATCTGTGGTTCCGTTCTGACTTTCGAACACGAAGAAAACAATAAGAAATACGCATACGATAAAGTAATCATGCTTGCCGGTGGTGTCGGTTTCGCTAATATGCGCGATGCACTGAAGGGGAATCCCGAACCGGGTGAAAAGGTGGTTGTGATCGGTGGTGACAACTACCGTATCGGTATGGGTGGTGGTGCCGTATCGTCTGTCAATACAGGACAGTACACCAGCGGTATCGAGCTGAACGCCGTACAGCGTGCCAACCCCGAAATGCAGAAACGTGCAGCCAACGTGATCCGTGCGATCGCCGAGTCTGACGAGAACCCGATCGTTTCTATCCACGACCACGGGGCAGGCGGTCACCTGAACTGTTTGTCTGAGTTGGTGGAAGCCACCGGCGGACATATCGACATGAGCAAACTGCCTGTCGGCGACGCTACGCTTTCCGCTAAGGAAATTGTAGGTAACGAAAGCCAGGAACGTATGGGCTTGCTGATGAAGGAAGAAGACGTGGCACGCGTAAAACGTATTGCAGAACGCGAACGTGCTCCGATGTATGTGGTCGGAGAAACAACAAACGACATGAAGTTTGTATTCGAACAGGCCGACGGTGTGAAGCCTATTGACATCAAGCTCGAATATATGTTCGGTAAACCGCCGAGAACGATCATGACAGACCATACGGTCAATGAAACGTATGCTCCGGTAGTTTACAAGGAATCGGAATTGCACCACTATCTGGAAAACGTACTGCAACTGGAAGCTGTTGCTTGTAAAGACTGGTTGACCAATAAGGTAGACCGTTCCGTAACAGGTAAGATCGCCCGCCAGCAGTGCCAGGGTGAATTGCAGTTGCCACTCAGCGACCTGGGTGCGGTAGCGTTGGATTACCGTGGAAAAGCCGGTATCGCTACTTCTATCGGTCACGCTCCGCAGGTGGCTATGATCGATCCGGCTGCCGGTTCTGTAATGGCTATTGCCGAGTCGCTGACGAATATCGTATTCGCTCCGCTGGCTGACAAGCTGGAAGGCGTATCGCTGAGTGCCAACTGGATGTGGCCGTGCCGCAACGAAGGGGAAGATGCCCGTTTGTATACGGCTGTCGAAGCTGCTTCCGATTTTGCCTGCTCACTGGGTATCAATATCCCGACAGGTAAAGACTCTTTGTCGATGACTCAGAAGTATGGCGACGAGAAGGTGATCGCTCCGGGTACGGTTATTATTTCAGCCGGTGCCGAGGTAAGCGATATCCGCAAAATTGTTTCTCCTGTTTTGGTGAACGACAAGAACTCATACATATATTATATAGACTTCTCGTTCGATACGATGAAGCTGGGCGGTTCTGCTTTTGCCCAGGCTTTGAACAAGCTGGGTGACGAAGTGCCGACAGTAAAGGATAGCGAATATTTTGCCGATGCGTTCAACGCAGTGCAGGAAGCTATCGAAAAGAACCTGATCCTTGCCGGTCACGATATCTCAGCCGGTGGTATGATCACGGCTTTGCTTGAAATGTGCTTCGCCAACGTAGAAGGCGGTTTGCAGGTCAACCTGGATAAGTTGTCGGAAACGGATATCGTTAAGATCCTGTTCGCTGAAAACCCGGGTATCCTGGTTCAGGTGAAAGACAAGAAAGCATTCGAAAAGTTGATGGAAGAAGCCGGTGTAGGTTTCGCCGTTATCGCCAAACCGACCGACGAACGTCATATCCTCGTCGACAAAGACGGTGTGGAATATCACTTCGGTATCGACTATATGCGTGATGTATGGTATGAATCTTCTTACAAGCTGGATGTAAAACAGTCGGGAAGCGTATGCGCAGGCAACCGTTTCGAAAACTATAAGATGCAGCCGTTGGAAGTGAAGTACAACAAGAACTTCACCGGAAAGCTTTCTTCTTATGGCTTGTCTGCCGACCGCAAGACTCCGAGTGGAATCAAAGCGGCCGTAATCCGTGAAAAGGGAACACAGTGTGAGCGTGAAACGGCTTACGCATTGTATCTGGCAGGTTTCGATGTGAAAGACGTTCACATGACCGACCTTGCTTCAGGACGCGAAACGCTGGAAGATGTAAACTTCATCGTATTCTGCGGTGGTTTCTCCAACTCCGACGTACTGGGTTCTGCCAAAGGATGGGCCGGTGGTTTCTTCTACAACGAAAAGGCGAAGAAAGCGCTCGAAAACTTCTATGCACGTCCTGATACGATGAGTATGGGTATCTGTAACGGTTGCCAGCTGATGGCCGAACTGGGACTGGTTTATCCGGAACACGAAAAGAAGCATAAGATGTTGCACAACGACTCTCATAAGTTCGAGTCTAACTTCGTCACATTGGAGATCCCGAAGAATAACTCAATCATGTTCGGTTCTTTGAGCGGAAGCAAGATCGGTGTTTGGGTGGCTCACGGAGAAGGTAAGTTCTCTTTCCCGTATGAAGAAAAAGAATATCACATTGTTGCTAAATATAACTATGATGGTTATCCTGCCAACCCGAACGGTTCACCCTGGTCTGTGGCCGGTGTATGTTCGAAAGACGGTCGCCATCTGGCCATGATGCCTCACCCGGAACGTGCTTTGTTCCCGTGGCAGTGCGGTTACTATCCGAACGATCGTAAGAACAGCGACGAGGTAACTCCGTGGATCGAAGGTTTCGTAAATGCATACAAGTGGATTGAAGGAAACAAGAAGTAAAAAGAGATAGATCTTTTAAATGTAAAAAGGTTGCAGTGTACTGAACATTGCAACCTTTTTTTATGAATAAGCAGCCAGGGATATTATTATTAAGTGCGAAATAGTTAGTTAGTGCGGCTGCTTATCCATTTTGTTTTATGAGGTCGTTACCAGCCTTTTGTCGTTTGCTTTAACAATGGGTTGGCATCCATCTGGCGTTTTGGGATCGGGAAGATCGTGTATTCCTTGTCCGACGGATCGACGTCTTTGTCCCACCAGGCATTACCGAAGCGTCCCCAACGGATCAGATCCGGACGGCGGCGGCGCTCGCCGATAAACTCACGTCCCCATTCGTCTACAAACTCCTGGTCTGTCAGCATGGCCGGGTTCTGTGTGTAGCTGTATTTGCTCCACTCGTCTGCCGGATAGTTTCTGATGCGTACGAAATCGAGTAGTTCGGCAGCTTTTGTCTTGTTGCCGCTTCTGTAATTGATCTCGGCCAGCATGTAGTAGATCTCTGCCAGACGGATTTCCGGTGCAGACTGGCACATGTACAATCCGTCGCCTTCCTGCAGGTAAGGGAACTTATTAAAGCGAACTCCTGAGTTCTCTTCCCCTGTCGTCACACGCGATCCTTTTTCTTTGGCAGTGGCCAGGCCTTCGGAGAAACGGCCTACCTGGTCTACATAGATCAGTGATTCGCCTTTGTACTCTTCTGTTCCTTTCACTGTCTCATCCGTATAACCGTATCCTTTTGTATAATCGAACTTGTATTGTGTACCGATCATAAAGAAACCGTCATAGTCGCCGTTTGCGCTGGTGATCCGGAAAGGTTGTTTGCGGTAATCGCAGTCTGCAAACTTTTCGTACGGGGTTCCCAGTTGGCTGGCGAATTTGTAGACATTGCCGTCGAAATCCCTTGAAGGTGTCAGGTGAATACCGTTGTTACCTCCGTCGGGATTACCCAATGCCTGTCCGGAAGTGTAATGCAGGAAGGAGTCGTGGAAACCGCCGAACTGGTACACATTACGTTTGTGGGGGAATTCGAATAGAAGTTCGGGTGACCTGTAGCCTTTGATACCGGAGCGGAATGGATCGCGGTAGTCATTCTGGTTGATATGATATTCTCCGTATTTACCAGCAATAATATCTTCGCAGAAGGTCTTGCAATCGGCCGAACGGTCTACGTTAAGCCATACTTGCGAATTGAAATAGATACGAGCCAGCAGTGCAGCGGCGGGAGCCTGGGTGAAGCGGCCGACGATGTTTTCCTTTTTCAGTTGAGGCAATACTTCTTTCAGTTCGCTTTCGATATAGTTGAAAACTTCTTCCGGGGCAGCCTGTGCGAGCAGCTCGTCGGGTGCATCTTTCTCCGTAAAGATAGGGACATTGCGATAGAAGTCGATCAAGAAGATGTAGAACCAGGCGCGTAAGGTACGCAGCTCGCCGATGTAATTGTTCTTTTCCTCGTCGGTAATACCCATTGCCTGGAAGTCGAGGATATTGAAGTCGCGAAGCAGCGAGTTGATCTGCTGGATTCCCTGATACGGGCCAACCCAGCCACCGTTGATCTGGTTCATGTCATAATTCCATTTATGCTCGTGCAGGCGAACCCATTGTCCGTCATCGTAGCCATGACGTCCCTTCTGTGTCCATACGAAATGGTCGCCGGTGAGTTCCTGCAACTGCCAGCGGTCGCCGTCCCATCCGCACCATTGTGCATGTTCGTACGGGCGGAGTACGGTGGCTTCGACAGAAGCCTTGTCGGTGAAATAGTTGTCGCTTGTCAATATATTGAATGGCTCTTCTGTCAGATCCGTACAGGAAGTAAAAGCCATAGTCGTTGCCAGCAGGCTGACTGCACAAAGTGATTTTATATTTTTCATGCTGTTTATGCTTTAATTTAGTAACTGATTTGAACTCCGAATGATACATTGCGGGCTGTCGGATATAAGTCCATACTGCCTCTGCCGGCCCATAAGCCTGTCACGTCGACGCTCGACGGATCCATTCCGCCCGAATATTTGGTGATGGTAAACACATTCTTCATGGTGGCATAGATACGCAGGTTCGAGATCCATTTCGTGTTCAGCTTGGGTGTCCATCCCAACGTGATATTATCCAGTTTCAGGTAATTACCGTTTTCGAGGAAGTAATCGCACATGATCTTCTCGCCTTTGATATGGGCATTCTCCTTATAGGCAGATGTCAGTTTGTTGATACCGGTTACACCTTGCAGACCGTAATACATCTGATACTGGTTCAGGATCTGGTAATCGAAACGTCCGCGGAAATAGAGCGACAAGTCAAAGCCTTTGTAAGTGAAGGTATTGCCCCAGGCCATTTCCCATTTGGGAGTACCGTTGCCGATATAGGTTCTGTCGGCTTCTCCGGCATCGCGGCCACGCAGGGTTTCCCCTCCTTTTTCCCCGCCTTTGTACACCATGATATTTCCATCTTCATCGACACCTGCATAACGGTATCCGTAGAATGAACCGATCTCGATGCCATCCTGCAAACGTTGGCATGGGCCGGGGTTTCCCGGTGAGGGCAGACCGTCGCCTTCCATATAGCCTAGCTCGTACTTCTCGTTGGAGAATGATTTCAGCTTCGATTTGGTATAGGCAAGCGTAGCGTTGGTGGAGTAAGTGAATTTATCTGTCTGTACGGCATCCCAGTTAATCTGCAATTCGAAGCCTTTGGAGCTGGTCGTACCTACATTCGTCATGATCTTTTCATGCAGATAGGGAGGAACCGGCACCTGGTATTCTCCGATCACGTCTTTCCCTTCGCGGATGAAAAGATCCAGGCTACCGGACAGGCGGGAGTTGAATAAGGTATAGTCGATACCCAGGTTGTAGGATATCTGTTTTTCCCAAGACAGATCCCTGTTCGGGTTGTTTCCCGGCCCGTATACCTGAACCCATTTACCTTCGCTGTTCGGCATCCATCCGTAGCCGGTATATTTCGCCAGGGAGATATATTTGTCGAAGCCCGACCGTCCGGTCTGTCCGTAAGAGAAACGAAGTTTCAAATCGTTCACCGTCTGGGAGTCTTCAAAGAAGGATAGACGGGAAACGCGCCAGGCGGCGGAAGCGGCAGGGAAAGCACCCCATTTATGATCGGTACCGAATTTGGTATTCCCTTCGTAGCGGATAGATCCGGTGAACAGGAAAGTATTATCGAAATCGTAGTTGACACGTCCCAGGAAAGCGATTGTCTTTTCCTTGTTCTTATCCGACTCCATTCCGAGGCGTCCGTCCGCTTTGTTGTAATCGCCTGCTCCCAGGTTGTTATACAGGAAAGCGTCTGTCGGGAAGTTCATGTTTTCCGCATTGAACTTTTCCCAGTTGAATTCCTGATACGAATAGCCGCCCATCACTTTCAGGTGGTGTTGGTCTATATCCAGTGAATAGTTGCCTAGCCATTCCAATGTATAATCGACCCACTTTTCGTTTTCCAGGCGGGCGCGTCCGTTACGGCTGTTGTTGATAGACTCGCGGTGGTCTTTGAAATAATACTCGCGTTGCTTTTTGTCGTGTCCCTGGCGGCCGAGCTTCAACTCCGTATTCAGGTTCTTCAGGATGTTGAGTTTGATGTTGAAGTCGGTGGTCAGGTATTCCTGTGTAGCTCCGTTTTCCCGTCTTGTCAGGTTGAAGATGGGGTTGTAGCTGTCGAAGTTGTTGCGGAAGGCATCCATTTCATCTTTTGAATAGGTCGGGTTCAGTTCGACAGCCTGTTTGAAGCTACCGTAATCCGTGTAATCTTCATCGGCATAGCGATAGGAAATGTTTCCTGTCACTTCCAGTAAGCCTTCTAAAGTTGTTTGTTTGAAGCTGGCACGTAAACCGTATTCTTTGCGGTCGGTCGCAATATCCAGTCCTTCTTTGGAACGATAGTTGGCTGAGATACGGAAGATAGTAGACTCGCTACCTCCGGATAGAGCGAGGTTGTGGTTTTGTCCGAAGTTATTTTTGTTGAGCAATTCGTCATACCAGTTGGTGCGCGAACCGTAGTCTTTTCCGATATTGTTGGCAACAAACTCTTCCGGGCTCAGTATTTCCGGCCGTGCGGCCACGAAGTCATGTTCGGCGTACCCGTCATATGTGATAGATACTTTACCGGCTTTTCCCTGTTTGGTCTGAACCAGGATAACACCGTTTGCACCGCGTGAACCGTAAATAGCTGCGGCGGAACCGTCTTTCAATACCGTGATCGACTCGATATCCTGTTGGGCGAGGTTACGCAAATCCCCACCGGGCATACCGTCGATAACGATCAGCGGCCCGTTTCCTGCTTTCAGGGAAGAGGCACCGCGCACCTGTATGCTGGGACTGGCATTCGGGTCGGCAGCGGCTGTGTTGGACACGGATACTCCGGCTACCTTACCGTCGATCATCTGTAAAGGACTGTTGGATGCTCCTTGCAGGAAGTCTTTACTTTTTACACTTGTCACGGCTGTTGTCAGGTCTTTTTTCACCGTACTACCGTAACCGACCACGATAACTTCCTGTAGATTTTCTGAATCCTCTTCGAGGGTGACCTCTACTTTCGACTTGTTCCTTACGGCTACATCCAGCGTTTTATAGCCGATGTAAGAGATTTGTAAAATAGTGTTTTCAGGAACGTTCTCAATTGTAAATTTACCGTCGGCATCCGTGATGTTTCCGTGGGTTGTGCCCTTGACCACTACGTTGGCACCTATTATAGGGATCCCGTTAGTGTCGACCACTGTACCTGTGACTGTTTTGTTCTGTTGTGTGATGTTAGTCACCGGTAATACTTCTGAATTATAACTGTTTACCTCTTTCGCATTTGTAGGAAATGCAGAGAGTAACAGACAGAATGTGGATACATAAACTGTATCTCTGAAAGAAATCGATTGAATTGCTTTCTTCATAATTTAATTAATACTAGTTAGATTTAATAAATTGAATTGATTAAAAATTACGTATCTGGTACGTATTCAGGTAAACGATACTTTTTTTACACCATAGGCCTCATTATTAGATATTAGAGTTATATTAGATTTTGTGTTTCCATTGAAATACATACCATAGTTCTGTACGAACTGTTTTATTTTATGCATGGTAGACAGTCTTTTGCCTGGGAGGAAGCGGCCTCTGATGAAGGTTTTTGTCTTAAAATATGTAATCTGTCTGGTTGCCGTGTGAAAAAGTATTTTATAAACCTTGCAGATATTAGAATAAAAAAATGATATTTTATCATTTTGTATTCCTTTTTTATTATTTTTGCACAGTGTTTTTCTCAGTCTGATCTATTCCGCATAGTTCGTACAGAACTATGGTAATTATAGCTCTCTATAAATCTCCCGCTTATTATTTTCATAATCCGTTGCAACATTTCCTTACAAAGAATCATCATATAGGTATACATAAATAAAATACTGATATGAAAAGATGGATAATGTTTGTTGTGGTACTTCTGGTTTCCGTTCAGGTAAATGCCCAGGAGTTTTCTTTTATACCTAAAGCCGGGCTTAATCTGGCTAATATGGTTCCTGATGGTGGCGATATGCAACCGGGATTAAATATTGGTATTGCCGGTGAGTACCGCTTCTCGCAACGGTTTGCTCTGGAGCCTGGATTATATTATTCGATGCAAGGCTACCAGTCTGATGATTATGGCATGACTGCCAGGCTTCAATGTGATTATCTGAATATTCCTGTCTATGCCAGGTTTTATCTGTTTAAAGGGTTTAATATCTTTGCCGGGCCCCAGTTGGGAATAAACGTAAGGGCGAAAGCGAATGACAAGGTTGTTTCCAGCATACAGGAGCAAGGTTGTTATCTGAAACGAATAACCGGTAGTATAAGAGAAAATGTGAATACATTTGATTTCTCCCTGGGAGTAGGAGTCGGTTATCTGTTCGATTGCGGTCTGGCGGTTTCCGCCAATTATAATATCGGGCTGACGAATATATTTAAAGATGCCGGAGGTCTGAGCGACTCGATGTATGATAATACTTCTAACAATGGTGTGATACAAATCAATGTCGGCTGGTGTTTTCGGATGAAATAGGAACTTTATCCCTTTGTAACAACGCTGCAATCAGGCGGCTTTACCTTTGTGACCAAAATCAATGATGAAAAGAATTATGAGAAAGTTATTCAATGTTCAGGTTATTATGATGCTGTTGCTTGTACAGGGTACTGTGGTAACAGCTTCAGCAAAAGGAAATAAAAAGGATGAAAGCAGCAACTATCATGCCAAGCAGATCCTTATTGTCGGCTTGCATGATAATGTGAAGTCCAACTATTTCTATAACGGAATGATCGCGGAAGAAACCGGTATGCAAGCTGATCGTATCGACCGCGAATATAATAGTATTATCGCAGAGAATATCGCAGCGGCGGTAAAGGAAGGCGGTTGTAAATTTATCCCGGCAACGGATAATCTGGTAGACGGACAGGTGCTGAATGAGATCAAGGTAAACGGAGAAAGTGAAGACAGCTATTCCGACCTCTCGGCCGTGCCTACGGAAGAACTACAGAAAGTCTTGAACAAGGCCGGAGCCGATTACCTGTTGGTGCTGAACCAACATTATCTGAAATGGCAGGAACAGCCTCTTCGTACTTTATTCCATATCGTAAGCTATTCGCTATATGATAAGGATAAAAAGGAGATTTACCGCGGTAATAATTACTTCACCTGCATGAATCTGGAGAACCCGGATAAGGTGCGTAAGATCAGCCGCAAAAGTTCATCGAAGATAGCCTCTTCAATAATCAAGACCCTGGAAGACTGAACTCCTCTTATAGACATACGCTTAATGTAGCCCGGTGAAGCAACTTGCTCATCGGGCTTTTTGTTGCAGAAAAGTAAGCGGAATGTTAATGAATATACATTTTGTTGTCACACCTCTGCAATATACCGGGGCTACTTTTGCGACATCAAACTTATATGGAAATAAAATTAAAAGATTGTTTATGAAACTATTTACCAGGTTAGTCACATTGCTGATGCTACTTTGTTGTTTCTCTGCGGCTGTCAATGCACAGGGAAGTACGCAAGCCATTATTACCGGAACGGTCGTGGATGAGTTCGGCGAAACAGTGATAGGAGCCACCATCCAGGTGAAAAATGAGTCGACCGGTTTCTTCACCGGTTCTATGACGAATGAGAAAGGAGAATACATTATCAAGCAGTTGCCGTTGGGATCGCCTTATACGGTGACTGCATCTTTTATCGGTTATGGCGAACAAAAGAAAACAGGCTATTCGCTCAATCAGGGTGATATGCTCCGTGTGGACTTTAAGATGCAGGAAGCGTCAGTCGAGATCGAAGCGGTGGAAGTGGTAGCCAATTCGTTAAAGAATACAGTCCCGAAGATTGGGGCGGCCACTTCGGTAACGGCAAAGGATATTGCCAAGCTGCCGGTGAACGGGCGTAACTTTACCTCGTTGGTGGATCTCTCCCCGTTGAGTACGGGAAGTAGCCTTTCCGGGCAGTTGGCTTCTTCCACTAATTTTACGATCGACGGTATGTCGGCAAAGAATCCGACCTCGGGCGGTACGACCAACCGTAACGGAGGGCCTTACGCGATCTCGATGGAAGCTGTTCGCGAGTTTGAGGTTGTGACCAACCAATATGATGTCACTTACGGACGCAGTGGAGGTGGGGCTGTCAGCACAGTTACTAAATCGGGAACGAATACCCTGACGGGAAGTGCGTTTGTGTACGGTCGTGCCGACTGGCTTTCAAGTCCTTATGATATTCGCGGTAATGATCGTGATGCCAGCTTCTCTACTTATCAGTATGGAGCGACACTGGGCGGGCCGATCATCAAGAACCGTGCTCACTTCTTCCTGGCTTGGGATCATCAGGCGGACTCCCGTCCGTTGCAGATTGCCGATATTAAAAGTGCAGCCGATGAAAAACGTTATAACGTAACACAATCCACGCTGGATCAGTATCTGGAAATTGCCCGTAATAAATACGGAGTAGCTGGTTCGCCCCAGTTCGGTTCCTTCGATAAGAAGCAGGCAACGGATGCCGTATTCGCCCGTATCGACTGGCAACTGAATGCCACCAACTTATTGACCATACGCGACAACTATGTGAACGACCGCAACAAGCAGGCACTGGGGGACAACAGTTCTATCAACCTGTATGAAGTGTACGGTGATGTGCATTCCATCGACAATAGTATCCTGGCAACTTTACGTTCTGTGTTGGGACCCCGTATCACTAACGAGTTGAAACTGCAACACCTGTACACTTCGGAAGAGAGTACGCCGAATAAGCAATTACCTTCCGCCAATATCCCCCGTGCTATTGTGGAACGGGTGCAATCTACAGTGGACGGTAAGGATGTTTATACAACCATCCAGTTAGGCGGCCAGCGTTATTCTCCGGAGAATTTCTATAATAATGTACTGCATCTGGTAGATAACCTGTATTATACGACCAATAAGATCAACTTTACTTTTGGTGCCGACCTGATGTACACCAACATGGACTCCCGTTATGGCAGTGAGGCGAACGGCCGTTTCTACTTCACCGGGATGGATAACTTCAATAACCTGAAGCCTTACCGCTATGTGCGTGAAGTATATCTGGATCCCGATCAGCGTGTCAAACAGAATATCCTGAACACAGGGGTGTACGGCCAGTTGCAGACCAAACTCTTCCCGGGATTTGAAATGACTGCGGGACTTCGTATCGATAATGCCAATTACTTTAATAAAGGGAACTTCAACCAGACGGTTTACGATGAATTAGGCTTGCGTACAGACAATGGCCTGACTACTTTCCAGGTACAACCCCGTTTGCAATTCACCTGGGACGTGAATGAAAAGCATACCGACATCATCCGCCTCGGCGGTGGTATCTTTGCTTCCGATATCAATAACTATGCAATGATTAACAACATGGTATTCGACGGAACCAAAGTATTATCCGTCGACCTGACAGGCGACCTGGTGCCGACCCCCGATTTCGAATCCTACCGTAAAGACCCGTCGACAGCTCCCGGTGCCGATCTGTTTAATAATCCGGATATCCCCAAGCTGGCAACGATCAATATGAACGGAGCCGATGCAAAGGTGCCGGTTGTTTATAAAGCGAACTTCTCGTATACCCACTTCTTTACAGACCGCCTGAAAATAGGAGTAAGCGGTTTTATGACGCTGGGACGTAATAATTATATGTACGTAGACCGCAATATGGCCGACGAGCCTTTCTTCCGCCTGGCAGCCGAAGGAAACCGCGGGGTCTATGTTCCTGCCGAAAGCATCAACCCGGCAAACGGTTCAGCCGACTGGACGCAAGGGCGCAAGACGGATAAAATAGGCCGTGTACTCGAACTGAACAGTGA
Source organism: Parabacteroides sp. HGS0025 (assembly GCF_000969845.1). Classification (NCBI taxonomy): domain Bacteria; kingdom Pseudomonadati; phylum Bacteroidota; class Bacteroidia; order Bacteroidales; family Tannerellaceae; genus Parabacteroides; species Parabacteroides sp. HGS0025. Next base: position 158,117 of record NZ_KQ033903.1, on the reverse strand, counting down.
AGGAAAGGTGAACCAGTTTGCATTCGTTGTCGACGGAACCTGGCGTTATCTGAATGATGGCGAGATCGCTTTCAGTTACACCTGGAATGATACAAGAGATAATACTTCATATAACGGGAATGTGGCAAACTCGGCCACCCTCTCCAAGATGGTGGTCGACGATCCCCGTGATTTGAGCCGGATGAGCTATTCCGATAACCAGTTCCGTCATAAAGTCGTTTTCTATGGAACAGCTCCTACTTTCTGGGGCGTCAGTGTCGGTTTACGCTTCTCCGGATTGGGCGGAACGCGCTATTCACTGGCTGTGAACGGAAATGTGAACGGTGATTTTGTCTCTTCCAACGACCTGGCTTACATCTATGATCCGAACGACGCGGCTACTCCTCAGTATCTGCGCGAAGGTATCCAGTCCATACTCGATAACCCGGATGTGGAAGAAAGCACCAAGAAGTATATCCGCAAGAGTTTCGGTAAAGTGGCTGAACGCAACGGTGGCGTGAACGGTTTCTACGGAACGTTCGACCTGCGTATTGCCAAGAAATTCAAAATCTATAAAACACAAAACATCGAATTGTCGGTGGATATCTTTAACGTAGCCAACCTGTTCAGCAAGAACTGGGGCTCCGGTCATAACCTGGGTAAACAAAATATTTATTCGATCAAAAGCTTCAATTCCGAACAAAAACAGTATGTTTACAATGTTAATGCAAATACCGGTGTTTCTAATCTGAATGGTAACCCTTATCAGGTACAGATTGGTCTTCGTTACGGATTCTAATACATAACAGATAAAACAATGAAGAAAAGATTGATCTTAACGATGCTGCTTACCGCCTTCCTTTGCGGAAGCAGTGCATTTTCCCAGACAAAAGTAATTGCCCACCGCGGCTATTGGGACTGTGAAGGTTCTGCGCAAAACTCTATCGCTGCGTTGAATAAAGCGCATGAAGTAGGTGCTTATGGTTCGGAATTCGATGTTTGCCTCACGGCAGACGGTATCCCTGTGGTCAATCATGACGACAGCATCCAGGGATTCTGCATCGAAACTTCTCTGTATGAAGAGATAAAAGATCTGAAACTAAAAAACGGGGAAACACTTCCTACCCTCGAAGAATACCTGATACAAGGTAAGCAGAACCAGCGAACGCAACTGATCCTTGAAATAAAACCCCACAAAAGAGTGGTGAATGAAGACCGGGCGGTAACAGCCATCCTCGCTCTGGTTCAGCAGTATCAGCTGGAAGAGCAGGTGGAATATATCTCCTTCAGTATGAATATCTGTAAGGAGCTGATCCGCCGTGCCCCTGCTGCACAGGTCGCTTACCTGCGTGGTGAAGTATCTCCGGCCGATCTTAAAGTGTTGGGCTTTACCGGACTGGACTACCATTATAAGGTATTCGACAAACATCCCGAATGGATCCGTGAAGCGAAAGAGGCCGGACTGACCGTTAATGTCTGGACTGTGGATGACCCGGCTGTCATGCGGTCGATGATCTCACAGGGAGTGGATTTTATCACTACCGACAAACCCGAAGAGCTGAAGGAGATTATCAGGAAAAACTGAAATAGGAAACTGTAACAGGCTAGTTAGTTAATAACTAGCCTGTTTTTTGTCTTATGCAATTCAATGTTAAGCCACTTTATTCTCTGCCCAACTGGCGGGTTGCCTTTTATACGGAAAGGAACAGATGCAGGAAGTAGATATTTTTCTTCAGATATTTCAGTGCATCATTGATATGACGTTCTACTGTTTTCGGTGAAATATCTAATCTTTCGGCAATCTCTTTGTAACTTAAATGTTCATACCGGCTCATGCAGAATATCTCTTTTTGCCGGGGAGTCAGTTCGTCCACCAACCGGTCGATATAAACCTTCAAATCTTTGGCCTGCAACTCTTCTTCAATGTCATAAGCCTTGTCGTAGGCCGCCAGGATCGATATCTGGTAGAATGATTCGTTGAAATTTTTCCGGGTATTATCGAACACCATGTTGCGGGTAATGATAAATAATAAACCTTCCAGATTCTCGTTTTCATTAACGTAGCTGCGTATATCCCACAACTTAATGAAGACCTCCTGCACTACTTCTTCTGCAGAAGAATTATTTGTAAAATAAAGCCTGCAGAATTTATATACTTTATTGCAATACTTATGGTACAAAGAGGTAAATGCCTCTTCGCTCCCGTTTTTTAATGCAGTTATCAGTGCTTTATCTTCCAATATTAGATCGTTTTGATTCATGTAGAATGCAAATATATGAAAGAATCAACAATAATCAAGTATCATTTTTTAACGAATGCTTCAGAAATAAAATGAAAAAAAGACCAAAATCTTCTGGGGGATAAGGAAAGAATCGGAGTATTTACATATAGAATCGCTTAAAAATGGGATTAACAACAATGAATGAAAAGGAAATAGTAAAAAAAGTGCTGTCCGGACGTCTGACCGGAGAGGAGAAGAAGAATATTTCCGAGCGGGACATAATCGTACGGCATCTTAAAAGTCAGTGGAACGATACGCGGGATGATTCAACATTTGACGTTGAAGCAAAAAAACGTGTATATGGTCGGATAACGAAGAAGATACGTGGCCATAAATCGTTTGCCGAACGTTGGGGACGATACGGTATTGCAGCTTCGCTGGCGTTACTGCTTTCTGTAGGTTACTGGCTGGGTACAACAAATGAACCGGAGTCGCAGATCGTATATGTCGTGAATGCCGGACGGCAGTCGATGGAGTCGTTTTATTTGCCGGACGGTAGCCATGTATCGTTGAATGCCGGCAGTAAGCTGACGTACCCTGCCACTTTTTCCGGAAAGAATCGTGAAATCCAACTTTCGGGGCAGGCTTTCTTTAAGGTGCACCATGATACGGAACATCCTTTTATCGTGAAAACAAAAAGTATGGATATAAAGGCACTGGGAACTTCTTTCGAGGTGTTTAGTGTCGATTCGGCTTCTTATACGGAAATGATCCTTTCGGATGGGGCAGTGGAAGTTAGTACCAAGAGAAGCGAGGGAGAAGGAGATGTCTATCTGGTATTCCCGGATGAGAAGCTGACTTATGAACTGAATGGGAAGGCAGAGATTGAAAAAGTGGATGCCGGCCAGTATTCGGCCTGGTACCGGGGAGGAAAGCCCAGCTTTAAGAATGAAAAGCTTGCCATGATCCTTCCCCGTCTGGAAAGCTGGTATGGGATCCGTCTTGAATGTCCGGATGCAGTGGCGGATAAATATAGTTTCACTTTCTCCATACATAATGAATCGCTCGAACTTTTATTGAATATAATATCCAACAGTTCCCCTGTATCCTACCACAAGAGAGGGGATGGATTTGTACTGTTTGAAAAAGGGAAAAAAAGATAATGTTAAACTTAAATCAGAGAAGAATGAAAAAGGGATAAACGAGTCTATGGAAACCGGGAATACCCCCGGTAAAGAGAAAAAGAAAAACACATTAAAATTTATCTGAATATTAATATGAATAAACGAGTAGTTTTGTTGAGAGATGTGTTCTGTAAACAATTCAAAAAGCAGATCACACAGTTATTTCTGATGGGTGCGATAGGGTTGATCCCTGTCTCGGCCTTTGCCCAGACCTATCAGGTCACCATGAAAAAGAGCAATGCTCCCCTGTCTTCAGTAATTGCGGAGTTGGAAAAGGATAGTGGTTATACCTTTTTCTATAATGACGATCAGATCAACCTGGATAAGAAGATATCCATTGATGTAACGAATGCCTCTCTGGAGGTCGTGCTGAATCAGCTGTTCGGGAATACGGAATACTCTTTCCGGATTGTAAATAACCAGATCGTAGTGTCGAAAACAGCAGACGTTTCAAGGAACGTTGCCGCTAAGAACGCTGTCCATCAACAGAAGAATGTGACGGTAAAAGGAATTGTGAAAGATACTCATGGCGAACCGGTTATAGGTGCCAGTGTGGTAGAGGCCGGAACTACGAACGGGACGGTTACTGATTTTGATGGAAACTTTGTCCTGACAATGTCAGGAAGGGATAAGCATTTGCTTATTTCATATATTGGTTATGCGACAAAGAAAATAAACTTGAAAGAAGGGCAGTCATCTGTTAATGTCACCCTGGAAGAAGACTCTGAACTGCTGGATGAAGTAGTAGTTGTCGGTTATGGAACACAGAAGAAAGTAAACCTGACAGGAGCAGTAGCTGCCATCAGCTCCGAAGATATCAAAGACCGCGTACAGACAAATGTGCTGGCTGCCGTTCAGGGAACTGTTCCCGGTGTGACGGTCATATCCCGTCCGGGACAAACTCCTTCTATCAATTTCCGTGGACGCGGTAACCTGGGAACCTCTTCTCCTTTATATGTGATCGACGGCGCTATTTCCGATGCCGACTTGTTCTCGAACCTCGATCCTAACAGTATCGAGTCGATCTCTTTCCTGAAAGATGCCGCTTCTTCTGCCATCTACGGTTCACGTGCCGCTTATGGGGTGGTGCTGGTTACGACAAAGACCGGTAAGAAAGAGAAAATGAATGTGTCTTACAGCGGTTATGTAGGATTGAAGATGCCGACTTATTTGCCGGATGTACTCGACTCGTGGGATTATGCGGAGTTGTTGAACGAAGCATTCTATAACCGTGATCCGGCTAATGGAAAGAATGCAGCCTACTCGAATGACGAGATCGGATGGTTTAAAGATGGATCAAGACCTGACTACTACCCGAATACGAAATGGGCGGATCTGGTGTTGGATAATCCGGTGGTAACCACGCAGCATTCGTTGAACTTCAGCGGTGGTAGCGATAAGGTTCGTTTCTTCTCCGGATTGGGTTATCTGTATGATGACAAATTCATGCCCGGACAGAGCTCGCAACGTTATAACCTGGATGCCAATGTCGCAGCCGATGTAACGAAATGGCTGGTATTGAAGACGGGTGTGAAATTTATCCGTAGCACGAATAAGACGGAACATGGCGTTGCTTCCATCGGAAACTTCCTGATGGTTCCTTCCACGATGGTTGCACAGCAGTCCAACGGCGAATGGGGGTCTATTGCCGGAGGTAAAGCGGCCACGCAATCGTTTATGAATGGAAACCCGTTGCGTGCCTTAAGCAAGAACAACTGGTCTGACGGAAAGACCGACAATACCATGATCGACCTGGGATTTGACCTTAAGCCGATCGAAGGACTGGTTATTTCCGGACAGGGCGCCTTCAAAAGCTGGGAGTCTAAATCAAAGGGTTACACCGCATTGCAGGACAATGTGAAGAATTTTGAAACCGGAGCTGAAATCCCCGGAACCGGTGTGTACACAAATGAAATGAATATGTTCTGGCAGAGTGAGAACCGGACGATGTACACTTTGACTGCCCGTTACGACTGGTCGAACAAAGTACATAATATCGGTATATTAGCCGGAACTTCTTATGAACATTATAAATATGAACGTCTTTATTCCAAGTATAAAAACTTCGTGACCGATGACCTGAAGGATATTACTACAGGTTCGGAAGTAAGCAAAGACCAACCCGATGTGAATACGTATGGTGATCCGATGCGGGAATATAAGATCCTGTCTTATTTCGGCCGTTTGAATTATAGTTTTAATGACCGTTATCTGTTTGAAGCGAACCTGCGTGCGGATGCTTCTTCCCGTTTCTACAAAGATAACCGTTGGGGTATCTTCCCCTCTTTCTCTGCCGGATGGCGTATCAATCAGGAAAGTTTCATGGATGATGTGAAATGGGTCGACAATCTGAAGATCCGTGCCTCTTGGGGTACACTGGGTAATATCAATAACGTAGGTAATTATGATTATTTCCAGTTGTATAACAATGGATCGGATTATAACTTTGATAATGAAGCGGTAAAAGGCGTGCTAGAGTCGAAGCCGGCAAACGAAAAGTTAGGCTGGGAAACGGTTGCACTGACCGATATCGGAGTTGATTTTGATATCTTCAATGGCCTGTTTAGCCTGACAGCCGATTATTATATCAAGAATACCAGCGATATCCTTTTGAGCTATAATGTCCCGTTGGAAACCGGTATCTGGTCTAACCCGTCGCAGAACATAGCCAAAGTACGTAACCGTGGTTTCGAACTGGCACTGACCCATCGCAAGACATTGGGTGATTTCTCTTATACGGTAAGTGCGAATATTGCGACCAATAATAATGAGATCATGGATATGGGTGGCTCTGACGATATTATCCAGAATGGTGGGGATAAGATCCGTTTTATCCTGCGCGAAGGTGAATCGATCGGTTCTTTCTTCGGATTGAAAACCGACGGTCTGTATACCCAGGAAGAAATAGATGCCGGACATTACTATACTTACGGACGTAAACCGAGAGCCGGTGATATCAAATATGTACCGCAGCGTGAAGGCGTGGAATGGGGCAGTGCCATTACCGGAGAAGACCGTGCCATTATCGGCAAGGATGTGCCCGACTTTACGTATGGTATCAATCTGAATCTGCAATATAAAGACTTTGAATTGTCTCTCTTCGGACAAGGTGTTGCCGGTACGATGGCCGCTTTCGAATCTGAACAGGTTTCAGCTTTTATGTTGAACTCTAACCCGCGTAAGTTCCATCTGGGGCGTTGGACAGAGGAAAACCCGAACCCGCGTGCCGTCTATCCGCGTATCTACGGAGGACATAGCCTGGATGATTACAACCAGTATTTCTCGGATTACCAGTTGTTCGATGCAGACTACTTCCGTATTAAGACGATCACATTGGGTTATCGTGTTCCATCCAATATCGTATCCAAATGGGGAATGTCTACTCTGAAATTCTTCCTGACCGGAGAGAACCTGTTTACGTTGCGTGCCGACCATGTGATGAAGGATTTTGATCCCGAAGCATCTTCCGGTCGTGGCATCGGTTCATTGGGAACCAAGTCGGTGGCATTTGGTGTGAATGTTTCTTTTTAATTGATTCAGTAATTTATAAATTAAGCAAGAGTAATGGTAAATCTAAATATAAAGAAATGGGCAGTGCTCGGTTTAATGACTGCCTCTTTTACAGCATGTGATTTGGATGTGATCCCGCCTTCGGATATATCGGCTGAAAGTTTCTGGACATCGGAGAAAGATGCCTGGTACGGTTTGAATGCCTGTTATGCACAGGGGAACGGTTTCGATATCTGGGATGAAATGTGTACGGATAACGCACATAGCCATAAGCCCTGGGAAGGCCCGTACGAATCGATCCAGCAAAGTGAATTGAGTACGGCGGAAGACCGTGGATATAGTTTCGGTACGGTTCGTATCGTGAATAACTTCCTGGAAAAGGTCGATAAGTGCGAAATGGATGAAACGTTGAAAGAAAGGATGAAAGCGGAGGCTCGTTTTTTCCGGGCACAGACGTATCTGGATCTGACAACCAAGTTCGGAAAGGTGCCGCTGGTAACAACCGTGATGGAGTATGATGCACCGAACGTTCCCCGTGATCCGGTAGAGAAGGTACAGGCTTTTATCCTGGATGAGCTGGCCGCTATTGCAACTGTTCTGCCTGATAAATATAATGGTGGTTATTTGCAGGAAACCGGGCGTATTACCCGTGCTGCTGCTTTGGCGATGCGTGCCCGTGCAGCTTTGTACTTCGGTAATTATAAGGAAGCGGAAGCTTCTGCCAATACAGTAATAAGCGAAGGGCATCATTCTTTGTTCCGTGTGACTGCCCTGAACGATGCACAGAAAAAAGAGGGGGATGAAATGGCACAGTTTATTGACTTTGAAGCCAAAGGGATCGATAAGGATGCTTTCGTGAAAGGTCTGTTCAGTTATGAAACCTTGTGGCAGGGTTCTAACGCTTCACCATCCAATCCGGAGTACATCCTTACCCGCGAATATATGGCTGATGATAATAACTACGACTGGGCTCGTTATACTTATATCCGTCCGAGCCAGATGGGATCAGGTTATTCATCTTACGAACCGATGCAGGATCTGGTAGATGCCTATTGGGACATCGATGGTAAAACCGTGCGCCCCCTGATCCCGGTGGAGACACGTAAGAAAAACTTCGAAGAGATCACCGCTGAGGTGGCCGATCTGGATCAGTCCGGCTATATAAAGAAAGTGCCGGAAATGGATTTGAAGAAATATGCTTATATGGAAGAGTTCCGCAACCGCGACAGCCGCTTGTATGCATCTATCCAGTTCCCGTTTAAAGGATGGCATGAAACGGACTTTGCCGGAGGTACATTCTATTATCGCTGGAAACCTGAATTTGCCGGTCTGGATGGTAACGAGTCGTGGACAGGCTACAGCTACCGTAAAATGGTTGCATTGACTCCTTATTCAGACTGGACGAGTGCGGATGATTATCCCGTGATCCGTTATGCCGAAGTCTTGCTGACTTTTGCCGAAGCCCGTATTGCAAATTCAGGTTGGGACGGTGAAGTGCAGGCTGCATTGAATGATCTGCGTGACCGTTGCGGTATGCCGTCGGTACCGACATCCATGCCGTCGAAAGAGGCCGCTCTGGACTTTGTCCGTAACGAACGCCGCATAGAACTGGCAGGTGAGGGACATCGTTTTGATGATATCCGCCGCTATGGTTCAGCCTATTGCCAGAAGGTGATGAATACGACTACCTATGCTCCGAATGGATATAAGGTAATTGAAAAGAAATGGAACGACCGTATCCTTTTGATGCCTATACCTCAGAATGCAATGGACTTGAACCCGCTTCTGAAAGAAGATCAGAACCCCGGGTATTAATTAACCTTAGTTTCGGGCCATCCTCAAACGAGGATGGCCTACTTTCTCTAACTTATTCGCACTTTATATATTTAAAATACTTATGAGAAGAATTGTATATTCCTTGTTCTTATTGGCTGTTTTAGCCTGTTTTACTTGTAACCAGTCTGCGGCACAGGTTAAAATGATCCCGACACCTGCTCCAGAACGTCCTGCCGGACAGACAGATGTTTTAAACCTGGCTTGTGATCCGATCCCGACAGTGCGTGTTGCATTTATTGGTCTGGGTATGCGCGGAAGTGGTGCGGTTTACCGCTATACATTTCTGGATGGGGTAGAGGTGAAAGCGCTTTGCGACCTGAATGCAGATTATGTGAAAAGTGCACAGCAAACACTGGCAGGAAAGAATCTTCCCGCTGCCGATGAGTATACTGGTTCTGAAGACTGGAAAAAGATCTGCGAACGGAATGATATCGACCTGATTTACATTTGTACCGATTGGCTGAACCATACACCGATGGCAGTGTATGCGATGGAACATGGGAAACATGTGGCGGTAGAGGTGCCCGCTGCCATGTCGATCGACGAATGCTGGCAGTTGGTGGATACGGCAGAAAAGACCCGTAAACATTGCATGATGCTTGAAAACTGTTGCTACGATTTCTTTGAAATGGCAACACTGAACATGGCCCGGCAAGGTGTATTCGGTGAAGTCATTCACGGTGAAGGAGCATATATACACGACCTGCGTTCATTAAACTTCTATCCGAGTGAGAAAGGCGGCTATCAGGGAATGTGGCGTTTGAAATATAACGAAGAACATACCGGCAATCCGTATCCTACCCACGGCTTAGGCCCGATTTGCCAGATTATGAACATTCACCGTGGTGATAAGATGAATTATCTGGTCTCTATGTCTACCAAAGAGGCGGGCATGACTGAATATGCAAAGAATACTTTTGGAGCCGATTCAAAAGAGGTGAAGCAGGCATATAAACTGGGTGATATGAATACTACCCTGATCCAGACAGAGAAAGGGAAAACTATTCTGATCCAGCATGATGTAACCAGTCCGCGTCCTTACGATCGTAAACATGTAGTAAGCGGAACGAAAGGTTTTGCACAGAAATATCCGGTAGAAGGAATAGCGCTGGAGCCGAACGCCCACGAGTTTCTGAATAAGGCTCAGATGGATTCTATTATGGCCCTGTATGAACACCCTATTACGAAAGAAGTCGGTGAAAAAGCCCGGGAAGTAGGAGGCCACGGAGGTATGGACTTTATTATGGACTACCGTCTTATTTACTGCCTGCAGAAGGGCTTGCCCTTGGATCAGGACGTTTATGATGCCGCCGAGTGGTCTTGCCTGACCGAGTTGACTGAAACCTCGGTGAATAACGGAGGTGCTCCTGTTGAAATACCCGACTTTACCCGTGGTGCATGGGATAAACTGAAAGGTTTGCAGTTTGCAAAATAACACTAGGTATATAGATTGAAAAGGGCTGTCGGATATTCTATTCCGATAGCCCTTTTTGTTTGAATATCTTCTTGTAAAGATAATGTTTGACATTTTGTTACTTGTCTTTTTGTAAATGGTAGGGATACAGAGGGTTGCCGAATGGTTAAAATCGGGATTTTGTAATGAATATCCTCACCTTTGATAATAGAACCGGCCGTATGGTTAAAAAAGTGTAATGGCAGAGTTGCTATTAAATTGTTATTTATATCTTTGTACCATTCCCCTGATAAGTTGGTTATGACCACCTTCGGATAAATAGTTTATCCGGATGAATATGTGAAGATTATAGAAAAGGATTTATATAGAACTTTATTTTAGTATTACTTAAATTAGAATTTATGAGTAAAACAATTACCTCGTTAATTGCCGGCCTCGTGTTGTCGGCCAGTGTTTCAACTCATGTATATGCCCAAAATTACGGCGGACATAAGATTACGTATCGTCCGACGGAAGTAATGAGCAGTGATGAGATTGATAATGAAGTAAACCATTTTGAAGCAGACAAGTGGTACCAGTTGGTAGATGAAGATGGCAAACTATTAGTGCAGTATCGTGATCTTGGTTATGGTTATGGGTATGGTACCAATGGTTTGGTCTTGAAACTAGAAGAACCGGGTTATAATACCCCAATCAATTATTCTTTGTGGTCAATCAAAGCTACCGATGACGGACGTAGCGGAAAGAACTTCGTGTTTGTGAACAAAGAAACAAATATGGAGTTGGAGTATGGGCATGTGAAAGCTTATACTCAGGAAAAAGTAGAGAATCATAATTCTTATTCTGATGGCCCTATTAAATCCTTTCTGGGTGGTTGTACACAAAACTGGGCTTGGTACACAACCGATAAGCAGGTGGATAATTTCGACTATGCTCCCTTGTATTCTTATTTCAGCAACCAGGACTCGGTTCTTGTTTTGAAGAAAAATGAGTATGAGGGCTCCAATGAACTCATGGCCTGGAAGTATTCTAAAGTAGAAGCCGGCGATGCAATGGCCAATATCATTGGTGATATCGTTAAGGTAAAACCTATTCTTGCGGGTGCTATCACATTGGATGCTAGTGCTGTTAACCAGATGGTTGATTTCCAGTATGGAAATTTCTGGGGAGGTTTGCCGAAAGATAAGAGCGTACAGTTCGACGCAACGGTTAAACCGACTGTGACTAGCCCGTTGCTGACAAATCAATTTATCGCGGTGGATAATGATGGCTCTTATTTCCCTTCAATAAGTAGCGCCGATGCACTTCTTGGGCTTGAATCCGATGAAGCAAAAAAGTATGTAAGATTACAGGTTCCGGGAGAAAGAGCTAGTGATGGTGATTATGATACTTACAGTACTTTATATGTAAGTACCGAATACTTCCCCAATAGCAGTAAAGATCTGAAATTAGACCTTATGGAAGGCGATCTGGATGCAAGTAATATGCCGGACGATATCACTGGATTGACACCAAAAGCATGGATTGCCCGTTCTCTCTTCAAGTTCACTTATTATCCTTCACAAGACAGTCTGGTGATCGAGCCGATGAATGCTTTGCAGAAAAATGCACCTTCCGGCCAATGGGTAAATGCTCAATATGCGTTCAACTCTACCAATAATGATATGGCAGCGATATGGGCTGCCAATGGAGTAGCTGCTCCGGAGCATAACGACACATACGGTCCGGTAGTTCTCCGTTTGGCTTACCTGACTGATAAGACGTCTGTACTCACAGCTAAGAATGCTGAATTGGATGGCGGCTATGAGCTCCCAGGCTCTCTACAGACCCGTTTCTTCTTCAAGAACCGCGACTTCGATTATCTGACACGTACCACATTGCCGGAAGGAATTTACTTTATCAAGAGTGCCGACAACGGTAAGAATGTGGTGGCTAATTTGGCAGGACGCATGATGTTCGATGCTCCGGAAGACGATCAGAACTATGACGACATGCCTGCTACCATGTGGGTTGTTAAGCATACCGGTTGCGGTGACCGCTCTACCGTAGCTATCTATAACCGTGAATATGCATTCGATTATGCTATTTTCGACAAAGAGGATCCAGGTGCAGTTAACAGAAGATATAGTGATGAAGGTTGGTATATCTGTCAGGATACTGTTCCGGTCTTTGAAGGCCAGTTATATAAAGATAAAGACGGTAATATTTTCCTGATCAATGAAAACTATACCGGATTTGAATACAACAGTTGTAGCTCATGCAGTCTCTGGATGTTAGACCACCTGCATAACTATAACTTCATTCCGGTAACAGATAACGAAGCACTGACAAGCGAACATCACGGATACAAACACCTTGATCCGGCATCATTGCTTTACACCAAGTATCGTTTGAACTATAACCTGTTCGCTAACGGTAACCTCTATCTGAATGTTGTAGATAATACCTTCATGCCGATAGAAAGCCAGTCTACCACTTATGAGCTGGAAATTGCTCCGGAAGACTTTAAAGCAACCAACTATGAGTTTGGTTACGGTGCAGGTGTTGCCGGCTTACCGCAATTATCTCGTACTGCTTATGTGTTGAAAGTGAGCGATAAGAACCTCATCGATAACGATAAGATGTATATCGCCCTGGTAGAAGAATTTGGTAAGACTGCTTACTATCAGCCGATGAGCCGCGACGATATTGAAGCCGGCAAAGGCAAGCTCGGTGTATTCTATCTGAAAGCCGACCAGCGTAAAGACGATGACAAATGTTATATCCTGATCGATATCTTTAATAATAAGGTAAATGATTGTGATGAGTGTCCTGAAAATCCAGATGATAATGGTCCTTATCCTGCTTCTTTGACTTTACGCAATACTCCTGCTCCTGATCCGGGCGATTGTGAAGATTGTGAAGAATATGAGAAATGCTACATCCCGAAATACTCTTACGCATTCAACGGTTGGAGACAAGCGCATTGCATCGACGGTATCGGTAAGTTAAGCATCACTAAACTGGATAAAGAAGCTGAAGACCGCTCATCCGCCTTTGCCGTTATCACCGACGACCGTCCATTGTATATGGATCTGGGCGAAGAAGGTAAGACGATCAATCTGTCCCGTGCAAGAGGTGCAGGAAAGGAATTCCTGTATGAAGACTCTAATAATGCAGTAAACGTACCGGGCGCTAAGGATGAATTCAACTTCTTAGGCTTGACAGCAGAAATGATCAAACCGGGTGAAAACAGCACGACTGCTATCTATGCAGACTATGTAGTGAAATCTACAGACCGTATGCCTCAGTACCTGTTGGTTGTACGTCCGGATTCCGTAGCAGACGGTAAGTGGTGTAACACACACGGTTACAACCCGGGTTGCGAGCACGAAGGTGATTACAACGGTTACCTGGCCGGTAGCTTCCTGATCAACCTGACTGACTCTGTAAAGGGCGGCACGAACATGTTGAACAATCCTGACGCTTACAAATGGCAGTCTTATACTCGCCTTGGTTTCGTGGATGGTGTTCACCAGGTAGATGCAGACGGCGAATTCTTGTATATCCTGAAGAACGGTAAGAAATTGGCAGACCTGAGAACTAAAGACGGTGTTCTTGATCCTCGCGACCTGTACAATGAAGAGCTCTTCGAAAAGAAACCGGTAGACGGCCTGCATAAGAACTATGCATTCTCTCTGCGTTACACAGACGACGATCATAAGGACTTCTTGCTCGAGTCTAACCTGGACGGCGTATCACAGATCGCTTCCTTCAAGGGTGCATGGGTGAAGATCCACAATGGCGTGCCTGTATTGGCTGAGTTTACTGTAGAAAACGGCAACCATGAAGATGACGACCAGAAGATGCAGGAATTGATCAACCAGTCTCAGATCTTCAACCTGGAAGATACTGACGACTTTGCAACTTCCAACGATGAAGTTTCGACTTCAACCATCAGCGTAGTTGCCGGTACCGGTTCTATCAGCGTACGCAATGCAGGCGGTAAGATGATCGTTGTTTCCAACGTATTGGGTCAGCCGCTTGTAAACCAGACTGTCACTTCCGACAATGCAACGATACCTGTTCCTCAGGGAGTTGTAATAGTAAGTGTGGAAGGCGAAAAGGCTGTTAAAGCTATCGTGAAGTAACTCGATAAATATTAGTAATTAAATACCCGGGCGGTGTGTCAGTTATGCAGGAATGCATACGGCACACCGCCTTTTTTGTTACCAACCCTGTCCGGTTTTATCAGCTAATGCTTATCTTCGTGCAGAATTTCAAACATAAACTTATAATAATGAAAAGAACACTGTTGAGTCTTGCTACTGCCTCTCTGTTGCTGGCTTGTGTATCCTGCGCAAACAAGTCGGGTGTTACAGAGAACGGAGAAATTGCTCTGATCCCTGTTCCACAGGAAATGACTGTCGGTTCAGACTGTTTTACCCTGACACGTAACGCCGCAATTACCCTGGATCAATCGAATGAAGAACTGAAAGGCATCGCCGATTATCTGAATGGTAAGATCGCTCCCGCCACCGGTTTCACGCTCCCTGTGGAGAAACATGGAAAGATCGAATTCAAACTGGTGGATGATGCCGCTCTGGGAGATGAAGGTTATCACCTGAAAGTGAAACAAGGCGATATCCTGCTTACGGCGAATAAGCCTGCCGGAATCTTCTACGGCGTACAAACCTTGTTGCAGATGCTTCCGGCAGAGATCAAAAGCGGGACTGCACAACCCAAAGATAAGAAATGGACAATTCCCTGTACGGAAATTACCGATAAACCCCAGTTCCCCTGGCGTGGTCTCATGCTGGACGTAAGCCGCCACTGGTTTACGAAAGAGGAGGTAATGAAGTACATCGACGAGCTGGCCGAATATAAAATGAACGTTTTCCATTGGCACCTGACCGACGACCAGGGCTGGCGCCTGGAAATTAAATCACTGCCGCGCCTGACCGAGGTAGGCGCCTGGCGTGCTCCCCGTGTGGGCGACTGGTGGGGACGCGAACGTCAGCAGCCGGGTGAGGAGAGTACTTACGGCGGTTTCTATACCCAGGAAGAGGTGAAGGAAGTGCTGGCTTATGCCGCCCAGCGTTTTGTACGCGTCATCCCTGAAATCGATGTGCCCGGTCATGGTGTAGCCGCTCTGGTTTCTTATCCGGAGCTGGCTTGTATGAAAGCCCCCGACGCACTCAATGTAGGTAATAAATTCTATGGCGAAGATGAGAATACGCTATGCATCGGCAAGGAGTCTACTTTCGAATTTATGGATAAGGTGCTGACGGAAGTAGCTGCCCTTTTCCCGGACGAGTATATCCATATCGGTGGCGACGAATGTTTCAAAGGCTTCTGGCATAAATGCCCCCGTTGCCAGGCACGCATGAAAGCGGAGAACCTGAAGAACGAAGAAGAATTGCAGAGCTATTTCATCCACCGCATGGGCGACCTGCTGAAATCGAAAGGCAAGAAGCTGGTCGGCTGGGACGAGATACTGGAAGGCGGCCTGGCACCCGATGCCAACGTCATGAGCTGGCGCGGTATGGATGGCGGTATCAAATCGGCTAAAGCCGGGCATCATGTGATTATGACGCCGACCGAACATTGTTACCTGGATTTGTATCAGGGAGAACCTTCCGTAGAACCGGCCACCTATTCCATGTGCCGCCTGACGGATTCGTATAGCTTCAACCCCGTACCCGAAGGCGTTCCGGCCGAAATGGTACTGGGCGGACAAGGTAATGTCTGGGGCGAAGCGATCCCTACTTTCCGCCATGCCGAGTATATGACCTGGCCGCGCGGCTGGGCGTTGGCTGAAGTATTGTGGAGTGGGCCTGCCCAAACGGATTGGGAAAAGTTCTGGCCCCGTGTAGAACGTCATTTCGTTCGTGCCGACCAAGCCGGCATCAACTATGCCCGCAGTATGTATAATGCGATCGTTACCCCGTATCTGCAGGACGGCGTGTTGCAGGTGGAACTGGGAAGCGAGATTGCCGGTACGGATATCTACTATACATTCGATAATACAGACCCGGATTGCTTTACTCCGAAGTACAGCGAACCGCTGAGCATACCGAAAACAGCCAGCCGCCTGCGTGTCATTACTTATCGCGACGGTAAGCCGGTCGGTAAACTCATATCCCTGACAATAAAAGAGCTGGAGAAGCGTGCCGAGAAGGACAAACGAACCGGCCACGGTAACCTGACTGTTGACTGATAGGATTTTAACCAAGTTGTTCGTAACCTTTTTGTAACAACTTGGTTTTATCTTTGTAACAAGACTGAAATATGTGTGAAATAGAAAAGCGCTTTCTTTGCTGTCGGAAACAGTGATGTAATACATTTTTCACCGCAACCAACAAAGTTAGGAATGAAAGTAATCAAATTTATGGCGCTCTCCCTGTTGGCGCTGCTTCCCTTTCTCGCGGAAGCTCAGAACACGGAACAGTTAGATGCCCGCATCGATTCGCTTGCGGAAGAGACAGCAACGCTGGATAAGATAGTGAAGGGACTAAGCAAGTTTAAAGTCTCCGCCTATATCCAGGGACAATATCAGTATGGACAGGAGGATGCCACCCTGAAAGTGGGCGACAAGAACGAGCACGAGGATAAAGGCTTCAACCGTATCGGTATCCGCCGTGGTCGCCTGAAGTTCGAATATAACGACGGCATCGGTACCGGAGCCGTGCAGATCGAAGCCAACGACAAAGGTGTCAGCTTCCGCGACCTGTATATCGGTATCAAAGATCCCTGGACGAAGCGCAGCCAGTTGATGGCCGGTGTTTTCAACCGTCCCTTCGGGCATGAGATCGGGTATTCCACCAGTGGCCTCGAGTCGCCCGAACGTGCCACGATCATCCAGTACTTCTTTCCCGACGAGCGCGATCTGGGAGCGATGCTGACCCTTCGTGCCAAGAAGGATAGTCCGTTGGGCTTTCTCCGTCTGGATGCCGGGTTGTTTGCCGGTAACAGTATCAACCGCGAAACCGACAGCCGCAAAGACTTCATCGGACGCCTGGGTGCCGACAAGGAAATCGGCAACTGGGGTAAATGGGGTACAGGTGTATCTTACTACAACGGAGGTGTCTACAACCCGACAACGACCGCTTATGAAATGGACGGCAAACGCTTTATCGAAGTGGATAAAGGCAGAACCGGTACTTATATGAAGCGCGAATACATCGGTATGGACGCCCAGTTCAGCTTCCTGAGTTCATGGGGAACAACCTCGTTGCGTGCCGAAGGTCTTTTAGGTACACAGCCCGGAATTGCCGGAAGCAGTAAAAGCCCGAATACGGGAACACGTCCGGAGGATCTTCCCGAAAACGCCCTGTTCAAGCGCCCCTTTATCGGTTATTTCTTCTATCTGGTGCAAGACATCGGCACTTCCCCTTTCTCTGCCGTATTCAAATACGACGTCTACGACCCGAATACGAAACTGAAAGGAAACGAGATCGGTGCCGAAAACACATTCACCTCTAAAACCGACCTGGCCCAAAGCACATTCGGTATCGGCGGTCTGTACCGCTTCAACAAACACATCCGTGTGCAGGCCTATTACGAATTCAACTTCAACGAAAAGAGCGACTTCGTAAAAGGCTACGAACAAGACCGCAAAGACAATGTGCTGACGGTGCGGTTGCAGTATAAGTTTTAAATAAGGGTCGAAAGGTTCGATTCTTGACAATTTTGAGTCTGATGATAGTGTCGTAGGCGGACCCAAAGGGTTCGTACTATGTTAACCCCCAGTGCAACTGGGGGGCATGTCGATCATCACCGGTGAGCCTCGAAGAGGTTCAACCCTAGCGTGTTGTTCGCCCCCCTTGGGGACGCACCATCCGGCAGACACCCTAACCCACGGTTGCACCGTGGGTTAACATAGTTCGAACTCTTCGAGCCCGTTGACGTCGCTAAATAGTTCACCTTTTCCTATTACCAAATCTCTTTACTATACCTCACCCTATACTCTGCAATATACCTCTGAAGACATAAAAGATAATGTAATATAATATCCTTTCCTGTCGCATTTGATATCTGATATACCCTTTATCAATTAGTGAATAGCTGGAATACCCCGCCCTTATCCATCATGTATTATTTATTTGATAAATATCCCTCAAAAACCTAACAACCTATTAATATTATTCTTACATTGTGGTATTCTAATTGTTTAAATATCAGAAAAATATGGAAGACAAAAAAACAGAACCGTCTCCCTGGAGGAGAGCGTATGGGGTAACGGAATTTGCCCAACTCTATTTTCCCGGCCGAACGCCGGTGGTTGCCTATAAACGTATGTGGGAATGGATACGTACCTCGCGCGGACTGAAAGCCAAGCTCGAAGCCGCCGGATGGGTGAAATTCCAGAAACTCTACACGCCGAAGCAAGTAGGCGTACTGATCGAACATCTGGGGGAACCCTGACAGTATAAACCTCATTATAATTTAGTATGAGAAATCAAATTAATCAAGACGTTGAATGTACCCTGTTCAGAACAGCATTCGACACCCTTTCTTACACACCGGTCACCCTCGGTGGCTATTTAGCCGATGTGGTAAACGGTAAGTACAAACAACAAGTAGAAAACGTTCGCGCCCTGGTAACCTCCGGCAGTGAGGAAGAAGCGGGTATCTGTAAAAAGAACCTTCCCCTGCTCGTGGCAGGCGGACGGATGGAAGGCGGCCGCAAACGCGAACACCTGGTAGGTTACTCCGGCTGCGTAGTGGGCGACCTCGACCATGTGCCGGGATCACCATCGGAGTTGCTCGCCCGTGCCCGCGAACTATCCTATGTGAAAGCCGGCCATATCAGCCCTTCGGGTACCGGGCTGAAACTCTTCGTGCTGGTAGACAGCGATATGGAACACCACGCCCAGGCCTTTGCAGTGGTAAGCCGACTGCTTGAAGCCGACTTGCCGGACGTGAAGGTAGACCCTTCGGGCAAAGACCCCAACCGCGGTTGCTTCGTCAGCTACGATCCGGCGGCCTTTTATAAGATAGAAGCCGAAGTGGTATGTGTCCCTGTTGCACCCGGAAAGTCCGGTGTCTTTTCCCAGCCCGAACCCCGCTCGTTGTCCAACTACATCGACAAGTTTGAAGCAGGCAACCCTTTTACCGACGGCAGCCGCCACAGCTATGTGGTGAAGCTGGCTTCGGCGCTCAACAGTGCCGGTTTCAGCGAAGCCGAAGTGACGGCAGAATGTCTCTACCGCTACACCGCTCCGGGTTTCGATGAAAAAGAGATCCTTGCCACCGTGGCAGACATCTACCACCGTTACCAATCTGCCCACGGCAGCAATTCCGGCCGTCAGACACCGGGTATGGCGACGAAAAAAAGTGTCAGAAATCTCAAAAGTTCCACCCCCGTTCCCGAAGATGCACTTTTGGACGACGGTTCCCCTATGGGCCCTGATTATGAACCCGTAGAAGGTGATTTTCCGCACTTCGACAAGTCCCTTTTGACAGGCCTTCCGAACCTCCTCGCGGACGCTTTGAAGACAGCTTCCGACGATACGGAACACGACCTGACATTGCTCGCTTCACTCACCATGATCAGTACCGCCTTACCCAAGGTGAGAGGCATGATGCAGGGCGAAATGTATTATGCCCCGTTCTACACCGTCGTGACCGGCCCCTCGGGCAGTGGTAAAGGGTGTGTCAGCCGGGTATTTAAAATGATAGAACCCTGGCAGCGTTCCATCTACGACAACTCCGCCCGCAAGGTGGAGGAATATAATAAGGAAAAGGAAGCCTACGAGCTCGACAAACTGAAGCAACGCCAGTCGAAAGCTAAAAAGCCGGCCGGTACTCCTCTTGAATGTCCCCGCTTGGTGCAGCAAAGGCAGCTCCATATGGCAGGCTACACGACGACTGCCCGTATGATTGCGCAGTTGGAGATAAACGATCCTTATTCATCCCTCTTGTTCGAAACCGAACTGGAATCGTTGAACAACACGATGGCGCAGGATTTTGGCGGTTACGGATACGTTCTCAACCAGGCATTCCACGGGGAACGTGTGAGTTGCGCTTCGAAAACCAACGGTACCTTCATTGTCGAACATCCGAAGCTGGGTATGTTCGTAACCGGTACCCCCAGCATGTTCGCCAAGTTCGTACCCACTACCGAAAACGGCCTCTACAGTCGTTTGCTGATCTACCATATTGCCGGAGGTGGCGTTTATCGTTCTCTGACTTCTGCTGATAATGACCCTAAGAATGCGTCCTACTTCACGGAGCTGGGCGGAAGATTGCAGGATATGGCCGTGTTCCTCGAAAAAACGGATACGTTTGTCAGTTTCACCGACCGTCAGCGTAAGAAGCTCGACCGCTATTTCTCACGCGAATATTATAATGTACGCGTGTTCGGTAATGAAGATGTTACCTCGGTCGTGTTGCGCCACCGCCTGATCATCTTCCGTATTGCAATGGTACTGACAGCTTTGCGCAAAGCGGAGGAAGAAGTAGAGACAGTGCATCGCATCATAACGGATGCCGACTTCGAAGTGGCTTTCCATATCGGTACTGTTTGCCTGCGTCATTCGATGCTGGTAAGCACCACCCTGAAGCATAGCGATACGGAGCAGCATTTTAAGATGCACACAGCCCAGCGTGACCTGTTTGCCGCCATGCCGGATAAGTTTAAAACAGCCACCCTGGTGGAAGAGGCGGTTGTCCGCGGAATCAGCCGTTCGAGTGCGTTCCGTATGCTGAAAAAGGCGCAGATGTATGATTTATTAATCTCATTAGGTGCGGGTTACTATGATAAAACGGACTCGGGGAAAAATGTCACTATTTCGAAAAAGGGCTAGAGACTTTTGAAACTATTGAGACTTTTTATCGTATTCTTCCTCCTTGCCGATCCCCTCTGAAAATGGGTAGGCACCGGACGCTCAACGGGTAGTTACCCGTAGAAAATGAGTAGGCATCGGAGGTGAAACGGATAGTTATCCATCTAAAAACCGACTGTTTTTAACATTTGTTGGAAATAGTACTCTAAACTATGAATAGCAAGGCTAGAGATCGAAAAAAGACTGACTAAAAAAAAGGATCGTTTTTTCTCGTCACAAAGGTAACTCATCATTTTGAAATACCAATCATTTCTTCTAATTTTTTTCCCCTTACTATCTTCTTTCTTATCAACAGAATAGCAAAGCAAGTACGAAATTACAGCTTTTTGTCATCAAATCAAAATTCCTCGAAAACAGTGACGAGAAAAAACGATCGTTTTAGCTAGTCATTAACATTTGGAAGCCTACCGAGAGTAGGCTGTGAGCGAGTTTTTATAACACTATTATTAATATTAAATTTATTGATTATGAACAAAAAGTTTTCTACTTTGGTAGCCGGCGTTCTGCTGGCTATGGGTGTTGGGACTGTTTCTGCTCAGACTTACGGAAGTTTAGCAAATACAAGTTCTACTGTACAAAAGCTTGAAACTGGAAAGAGTTACATCCTTTCTGGAAAAGCTGGAGAACAGTTAAATGTTACTAAAGATGGGAATGTGTATAAACTATCTATTTTTGATAGTAAAAGTGCAACATTAGCTGAAATTGATTCTGCTTTGTGGACGGTCTCTGTTATCGACTATCCGAATGCTAGTACTCCTACTTTCCGCTTTGTAAATAAAGCAACTGGTCTTCCTTTGTCTATTAACTCTGCTAGTGAGTTGGTTTATGAGAATGGAGCTACTGTTTCAACAGATTCAATTGCTGTTGGTGGAGATATTGTTGAGTGGAAGTATACTGCTCAAACATCATACTCTTCTCAAATTGATACAGCAAGATTAGCAGCTGCATTTTCAAATGACTCTTCTATTGTGTTAGGATATAACACATCAAACAAAGCGGTTGTCGCTAAAATTTTTGCAAATGCCGATGTTAAAGAAGGTAATGCAACTGGCTTTACAGCTTTGGCTGTTGCTCCTTATGAAGCAATTCCTGTTTATTTGAATGCAGGCGATCTGAACACAATGATGGGCAAGACTTCAAAGGTTACAGACGGTTGGTTCACTTTGAATTATACTCCGGAATTGATCAATGCTAAAGAATTGAACATCTTTAAAGGAAAACAGTTGCAGGCTGTTCCTGCTATGGCAAACAATGCTGCTCCAAATGCAACCGATTATACGAAAGCTGTATCATATACAGACAGTCTTTATTTGATCGATAAAGCTCAGTATGATAATAGGACAAACAACGATAACAAATATTTCGTTATGGTTGATACTGCTTATTATAACTCAGCAAACCGTGGTTCTAAATACAGACCGTTTGTTTATGCAGATACAACAAAGTCTATCTTGAAAGGAACAGATGGTTCATTACCTCAATTCGCTTTCAAATTTCAGTACTTCCCTTCTTCTGACTCAATTGCTGTATACACAAGTGGGGCAGCTAAGAGTTTTAATAATGCTGATCCTTCTGGATATTGGAAAGATATTACGGATCTGACACCTGATACATTAGTGCAGATTGCAGTATTGACAGATAAGACTCACTCAGAATTTGCATCTCATAAGGATGTTGATGGTGCTGGGGTTAGATTCTATCTGGATGGACGCACTCCTGCAGATTTGGCCGATATTCCTTCTGATTACTATTTCATCAAGAATTTGAACGATGATAGCCAGATTATTACTGATAAGAAGAAAAATTACTATTACACAGTAGGTTTGGACTCTGTTATGACTTATTTACCTGATGCAAACAAAAACTGGTATGTTTCTGCACAGTGGATCGTAAGCTCTAATGGTGGTGTTGTGACTAGCATTGTAAACCGTGAATATGATAATGATCAGTATACAGGTCAGTCTAATCTTCCTGTAGGTTTATTCTATAAAGGTGAAGGTTATTCGGCAGATAATTTGGTTGTTACAGACTTGGCTGGAAACAAATATAAATTTGAAAAAGTAACAGATGTAACTGTCCCTGCTTATTATAATAAGATTGAAGGTGATGCAAATTATTACAAAGCTTATTCTTTGAAATATTATACAGGATTCGAAGGAATTAATGCTTATGTAGATGCTAAGAATGACAAAGCTCTGCAAGTTCGTGAATCTGAAAATGCTAATTTGTTCTTCCAGTTGGTTCCGATGACTGCTAAAGAATCCGATGCAGAAAAGTTCACAAATGAAGCAAATAAGAATGTTAAGCAATTAACTCGTATTGCTTATAAATTGAGAGTATTACCTTCTCGTAATCTGGCAGAACAAGATCAGCAATGGATTGTTCTTGATGGTGCAAAATACAAACTGGGTAAGAATAAGAAAGACAACGCTGCTGTATTCTACTTGAAAGAGTCGACAATTCAAGGTAACTATGTATTGATTGATACTGCTTCTTATTATAGCTTCACTCCGAAACCAGTAGAAGCTAATAAAGTGGTTGTTTCCGATGCAACATCTTCTGCTCTTGATCTTGAATTTATCAAAATGTCAGGACGTACAAGTACATTTTCTTTGTCACCTGCAGATAATTATATCTATCGTAAGTTAAGCAAAGATGATGATTTGGCATTATTTGGTGATACAGTTAAATTCTTTGATACAAAGAATCCTTCACGTGTATTATTCGAAGATAGTAAAAATGTATGTGTAGATATCAATAATGATTCAAAAGAAAATACTTGGACAGGTGCTAACTATTTGGGTATCTTTAATGAATATCAGTTAAAAAGAAATGAAGCGATCTTTGTAGATACAGCTTATGTTTCTGAGACAACTATACCACAGTATTTATTGGCTGTACGTGTAAATAGCCATAGTGAGGTTGAATGTCCGGCTGATCATTCTCACCCGACTACAGGAGAGTTCTCTCGTACAGGTTGGTATTTGGTTAACTATGTTGACTCAGTAGCTGATTATAATGCTGCAAATAAAAATCCTCAGATCTTCCAGTATACTTCTCTTGGAACTACAGAGCCTTATACAAGATTAGGTTTTGTTCCTGCTAAACATTTGTATAAAGAACGTAAACTGGTAATCTATGACAATGTTCCGGTTTTTGATACTGCAGACTTGAACAATTTCGCTAAGAGCGTAAGACATGACACTATTGACCTAAGCAAGAATATCCGTCAGAATGTAACATTCCAATTCCGTATGGTAGAAGATGGTAACAATGATTTCGTAATGGAATCAACAAACAAGACTAATCCTATAGAATTGACTTATGTGAAAATACATAATGGTGTTCCTGTATTAACAGATAAAGATTATGATGCAGATGTATTTAATATTGCTCATACTTCGGAAAGACCTGTTGCTAACGAAACTATCGGTGTAACTTCTGTAAGTGTAATTGCTGGTAATGGTGATATCACAATCAAGGGTGCTGCAGGTAAGAAAGTTACTATCAGTAACGTACTTGGTCAGGTTGTAGCTAACGCAGTTCTCTCTTCAGACGACACTACCATCTCTGTACCAGCTGGTGTAATAGTTGTAGCCGTAGAAGGTGAAGCTGCTGTAAAAGCAATCGTAAAATAAAGCAATTATTTAAAATCAAATAATTCTAAATTGTTTACCGCGTGGTTCCGTCATGAGCCAAGTAGCCTGCGAGGGTGAACAAGCGGTAGATATTAATACTAAAGTAATGAAATAAAGTTCTTCTGTTCAACCTCTGTGAAGAGCAAAAACAGACAAAAACAAGGCCCCGAAGGATTCGTTCTTCGGGGCTTTCGTATGTAAAAAAGAACTTGATGTCGCAATTTGCGACATCAACATCTTCATACAAATGTAATACCTGTTTCATGTGGTTGAAATACCTGTGTAGTTACTTTGCATCAGGAAATTAATTCAATAAGCGTAATGAAAAAGACAATTGTTTTGGCTGCTATGGCCGCCTGTTTATTTACAACAAATGTATTTGCACAGAAGATTAAGGGGAGTGATACTTGCCTGCCGGTCACACAGACGGAAGCTGAAAACTTTATGAATAAGAATAAAGGTACTAAAGTAACTGTAACAGGTGGTGGTTCTGGTGTCGGCATTTCCGCCCTGATGGAAGGAACGACCGATATCGCCATGTCTTCCCGTAAGATGAAATTCGACGAGAAAGTCCGCTTGCAGGAAGCTAAGAAGAATACGAAAGAGGTAGTGATCGCCTACGATGCCCTGGCAATCGTAGTGCACCCCTCTAATAAAGTAACGAACCTGACCCGCGAACAGCTGGAAGGTATCTTCACCGGAAAGATCAAGAACTGGAAAGAAGTAGGCGGAGCCGACCTGAAGATCGTTGCCTATTCACGCGAAACCTCTTCCGGTACGTACGAATTCTTTAAGGAAAGCGTACTGAAAAATAAGAACTACATGAACGGCATCCTGAGTATGCCTGCCACCGGAGCCATTATCCAGTCGGTAAGCCAGACAAAAGGAGCTATCGGTTACGTGGGGCTGGCCTATGTAAATAAGGATGTAAAACCGATCCATGTCTCTTACGATGCAGGCAAGAGCTTCGTCGAACCCTCTTTTGCCAACGCAAAGAATAAGACCTATCCGATCGTCCGCCCATTGTTCTATTATTATGAAGTGAAGAACGAAGGCCCTGTAAAGCCGTTTATCGATTATGTATTGTCGGCAGAAGGACAGGAAACAGTAAAGAAGGTGGGATATATCCCGGTTAAATAGTTAGAATCAAGTAGTAAAAACGCAGACAGTGTTTGATGCATTGTCTGCATTTCTTTATTGGTAGGTATGGTGATAATTCATAATTTACTCAGCAGTTCCTGTTCCAGCAAACACAGGTCGGATTTCAACGAATGATACTTTTTATTCAACCGTTTTACTTCTCTGGCAAACGGTTGGTTAAATATTATATCATAATTCATTGATCAACTCTCTTAAAGTTCTGCCTTTGGTTCCAGTACGGCGGCGTTCGGCTACTTCGTTCAAACCTTCAGCAATACCGGCAAGAATTTCCTCTTTGCTTATCGTATCTTCTTCCGATATCACGTTGGTTGTTCCCTCTTTACCACTATACAAATGTTTCAGATAATCCTGAAGCTTTTCCAGTATATCCCGACTATCTATATTGAGCACCTGTCGAGCTAGTTCGGCTTTGCGTGCTTCAAGTTCTATTGCTGTCATAATTAACTCCTTTCTTTTAGAGGTTTATCCCTTTATGCAAAGATACGATTAAACCTGGAAAAGAGTGTAAATCTGTGGCTCCTTTAATACTAGAATTATAAATACTGCACAAAAGTACTATACCTGTGCAATAATATTGGTTCTTTTTGCACATCATTTGGTTTATTGTGCTACCTTTGCCGCGTATTTAATAACAATATTTTTCATGAAGACATTAACAATCGGAGATTTGAAACCTCGCTTCCCAATTATCCAAGGCGGGATGGGCGTAGGCATTT
Organism: Parabacteroides sp. HGS0025; assembly: GCF_000969845.1. Taxonomy (NCBI): domain Bacteria; kingdom Pseudomonadati; phylum Bacteroidota; class Bacteroidia; order Bacteroidales; family Tannerellaceae; genus Parabacteroides; species Parabacteroides sp. HGS0025. Next base: position 131,628 of record NZ_KQ033903.1, on the reverse strand, counting down.
CTCTATCCGGCTTAGCCTCAGCCGTAGCAAATGAAGGTGGGATCGGCGTTATCTCCGCAGCCGGTCTCGGACTCTTATATAAAAAACTATCACCTAATTACACGGAAGCAGGCAATTTAGGCCTCGCCGAAGAGATCCGCAAAGCCCGTGAAAAGGCAAAAGGTATCATCGGTGTGAACGTTATGGTGGCACTTTCCGATTTCGCAGAACTGGTGAAGACTAGTATCGCCGAAAAGGTGGATATCATCTTCAGTGGTGCAGGCCTGCCGCTCGACTTACCTTCTTTCCTGAAGAAAGACAGTGTAACGAAGCTGGTGCCTATCGTATCGAGTGCACGTGCCGTACGCATCATCTGCGAGAAATGGAAGAACAACTACGACTATCTTCCCGATGCCGTTGTACTGGAAGGCCCGAAAGCCGGAGGTCACCTCGGTTACAAGGAGAACCAGTTGGAGGACGAACATTTCTCACTGGAAGAGTTACTGCCGCAGGTAGTACACGAAGTTTCCCTGTTTGAGGAGAAATACAACAAGAGAATCCCGGTAATTGCGGCAGGAGGCATTTATACGGGTGAAGATATCAAACGCATGATGGATCTTGGAGCATCGGGCGTTCAATTAGGAACCCGTTTCGTCACTACCACCGAGTGTGATGCTTCCGAGGCTTTCAAGGAAAGCTATATCAAAGCGGAAGAGAAAGACATTGAGATCATCAAGAGCCCGGTCGGAATGCCCGGACGCGCGATCCACTGTAATTTCCTCGAAAAGGTAAAGGCCGGCATCAAACAGCCGAAGGCTTGCCCGTTCAACTGCATCAAGACGTGTGATATCTCGAAAAGTCCTTATTGCATCGTGACGGCGTTGTATAATGCGTTCAAAGGAAACTTTGAAAACGGATATGCCTTTGCCGGAAGCAATGCCTGGAAGACCAGCCGCATCATGTCGGTGAGGGAGACGATCAACGAGTTGATCAACGAATGGAAATCGAAAGAATGATTTTTCTACTTATATGAATACAAAAAGCCCCGGTAAGCATCCTGCCTATCGGGGCTTTCTTTATCTGGTGGCCTGTCCCCGTTATTGACGCGGGGAGGGAGGTCTTATTGTTCTTTCAGCCAGTTGCTCAATTCTTCTCCGTTCTGTGCAGCCGCTTTCACGCCTGCGTTGGCAGCCTTACCGAAATAGTCGAGCGCTTTCTGGTACTCTTTATTTCTGGCATAAGCCACACCGAGGTTATTCCAGGCTTCCGGCGTATTGATCTTCTGCAGGCGGGCGATACCGGCATCGGTAGCTCCGCGTTCAATTTCGAGGGCGGCAGTGTTCTGCTGTGCCACAGGGTCGGTCGGATAGAGGCGTACGGCGATGTCGAATACTTCCTTGAATTCAGGGCTGTCTTTCGGATAGGTGTTGGCTACCACGAACATCTCGTTCAGGCTCAAGTACTGCGGTTTCGTCTTGATCACCTGTTTGGCTTCGTTCACGTCGAACGGACGGGCGATGTAAGCCAGCGTGTAGTCGATACGGCGCAGGGCAGGATAATAATCATCCAGTAACATACGGTAAGTCTTGCCGCCGTTCAGCGCTTTCAGCTGTGCTTTACGTTTATTGATATCGGATACTTCCAATACTTTCAGGATCTCATCACGGTTGGACAGGTTGGAAGCCTTGACGGCGTTGCGCAGGCCGATCCAGTCTTCACCTTCCCAGTTCACCTTCATCAGGGAGGCCGGCATGTCTTCCTTATCCTTCATATAAGCGGCGAATGCTTTGGCGCGGCTTTCCGACAGTTTCATATTATAATCGTAGCCACCTTCCGGCGAAGCATATCCGGTGATATTGAATTCCGTAAACTTCAGGTTCTTGTCGTTGCGCACCTCGCTAACGATCTTGCTCACCTCTTTCAGTTCGGCGGCATTGTTCTTGAAGTCGTGCAGCAAGACAGACTTGCCCACTTCGAAGTTCAGGTAAGCCGAATGGGTTTCGCTGCGCTGTTTAACCGGTTCTGCCGGAGGAGTGACATAGCTCAACTCGTAAGTCGGTGCAACCACCGGCGGCAGGATACGTGATGACAGCGGAGTGATATTACTTGCCACGTCGCACGAAGCGCATCCGGTCGTATTGGCCTGCATCACCAGTGAGGCGTTGCGCATCCAGCTTTCGTACGGAACGGTCAGCGTCATAGGGATAGACTCCGCCTGGTTCTTTTTATGGCGGAAGATCACGGTCGGTGTTTGTTCAAACGGTTCCGCACCGAAGCCCATCTCGCGGTCGAGTGCTTTCATACGTTTCTTTCCGGTGATCACGAACGGGTCGAACTTCACCGTGTGTGCTTTGTCGGCCGACTGAAGTACCGGCGTGATGATGACCATGTTCTGTGATTTCAGCTGCATGTTGTTGAGGTTGGCGGTAGTCGACAGGCTTACCTGGCTGCCCTCTTTCTTTACCTGCAGATCGCTGTATGCTATGCCGTCGGGACTAACAGTCTGTGCCTGCATGCTCCCATAGGCGGAGCATAATAAAACGGTTGCTATATAGAATAACTTCTTCATTTTGTTTACTTGTTTTTAGTGGATGAAATAGATGAAGGAAAGGGACGCTTTAGTCACTCCCCAGTAATTGTGGTTGCCGCTGCGCAGTTTAGGCATATCTTTGCCTTTGGCATATTCGTCGTAATGCATGCGGGCATAACCAGCACCGATCTCGGCTTCGATTCCCCAGCGTTTGGATAATATCCATTGATGGCCGATACTGACGCCCCCGCCATACAAATAACCGTCGTAACGATGGTTTTCCAGTTTCTTGAACATATCGAACGGCAGCTTGAAGCCTGCCACGTCGTATTGGCCGCCCAGTGCGTGAACGCCGATAAATGTCCCGTTGAACTTCTCGCAAGTCCAGAAACGTACGCCTGCATGTGCCAGCCAGTGTTTCGCCTGCTTGTCGTTGCTAAACTCGAATGGATTGTAACCCGCAGAAAGATCCATTGTAACCTTTTTCCCTAGCCCCACTTCCAGACCTAGGTTTGGAGTGGCAGTGGCATCATAGATGATATTATTCTTTAGTGCTACATGTTGTGCACTTGCATAAAGGGAGAATAATAACGTTGCCCCTATTAAAAAGAATTTCTTCATGTGATATTCGTTATTAGTGATACTCTTTGTTCTTAACAGGAAGGTTTCGGATATTGTTTGCCCCGTTTTGAAAAAAAGGTGAAATGTTAGGGTTAATTATTAAGAAAGAAACAGGTTTTGAGATTTGTTATGTTAATTGGGAAAAACGAGGGGATAAGAGGGTTTAAAATAACTTAGTTCGTAGAGAACTATGTTAGTAATGCTGGCAAAGATAGTAATAATCAGTAAATATGGTATCAACATAGGGTAATTATCAAGACTTAACCGTCAGATATCTGTTTGTTTCGTCTTTTTCTTTACAGGAAAAGGTACTCTGAGGGTATCAACGGGGAAAATAAATGTTCTTCTTAAACTTTGGTGTATCGTTCTTTCTATGCTGCGTACAACAGTGGTGGAGCTTCTCTAGCTATGAAAATCAATATAATAACCACAGTTCTCTACGAACTCAATCAATCTAATAAAGCTTATGGCAACAAATGAACCAAAAAAGCGTAGTATCGTCGCCAATCTTGTGGCTAACATGCTGACAGAGCGTGAAGATGACTTCACAGCCAACGTTACTTACGTGGCAAACCGCTCGATCGAAGACCTTTGTAATATTGCCGCCAACGGTAAAAGTAAGTTCTCTGCTTCCGAATTACTGGCCGCCCACAACGATCTGAAGGCGACTGCAAAGGATGAATTGTACTCCGGTTCTACCGTAGAATTCGGACTTGTTCACAACTCCCTTGGAATAGACGGTTCCTTCATCGGCCCGAAAGCCAAATTCGATCCGGCAAAGAACAGTGTAACCCTTCGCAGCACGCCTATTATTGATGTGAAGAAGGATCTGAAAGAGGTTGGTGTGATTATAGGTGAAGTGGTGGAAGGACTTCCTACCCTCAGAAAAGTAACCGATGTATTCACCGGTGAAGTAAATGGAAAGATCACTCCGGGAAATACCCTCAATGCGGAAGGTAAACGCATCAAAATCGTAGGGACGGAAGGTAATACTGTTGGGCTTTTCTTTATCAAGTCGGATGATGATGCAGAAACAGCTGTTCCGATGACTGTCGTTTCGCGTAACGATCCTTCTTTCCTCTCTTTCATAATCCCGGCTCTGGCTGACGGAAAATATTATCTTGAAATAGCGACCCAATATGGTGGCAACCGTACAGTCTTGCTAAAGGACGTACGGCGTAACCGTTTCCCTTATGTGCTGACGGTAGGTAATGGTGAGGATGACCGCCCCGTAATAGAATAAACTTTTTTGCGCAGGCATTGCGCATTCCCGTGCGCGATGTATGAGCAAGGGAATGCGCGGCCGATGCGCAAGCTCGTGCGCAATGCCTGCGCACGAATTGATTTGATACATACAAAATAAAAACAATATGAAAACAAAAATTACTTTGGTTACAAGCAGGTTATTATATCTGCTTGTTTTCTTAATTATTTCGCACGTAGCGAAAGCACAGGCGGACGTATGGGATGGGCTAACCGCTACTGAACCTGCCGGATGGACAGCCGGGAATGCAGCCGTCAATATCAGTTCGGCAGCAGAGTTGGCCTGGGTCGCCCAAATGGTAAACGAAGACCGGCAAACAGGAAATACGGCCAGTGATAAAATGTTTATCGGTTGCACGTTGACACTTACAACCGATATCGATCTGGCAGAACATGAATGGACACCGATAGGAATAGGGCTTAGTAATACTGACCTATATTCTATAAAGAAAAACTGTTTTCGTGGAACCTTCGATGGACAAAACCATACTATATCCAATTTGAAAATAAGGGGTACACATACTTTTGCCGGTTTGTTTGGTATAATAGGGGATGCAAGCTTTCCTACTCCCGGTAATGGTGGCCTTGTCAAAAATCTACATATAGAGAATGCCGATATAGAGTTAACGACTCCTACTGGAACCGGGTATTCTTATGTCGGAGCTTTAGCCGGATTGAAGGGCGGTGATGTTATGGATGGATGTAGTGCCACCGGGAAAATTGTAACAGGAGAGAAAGTTTATGCCGGAGGATTGGTCGGGATGAATTATGGAGGGTATGGTACATGCAGCATTATTACAAACTGCTATGCTTCTGTAGATGTGACAGCAGGGAGTGGAGTTGTTGATACTTATACTTATAAAAGTTATATTGGTGGCTTTGTCGGACAAAACGGAACGACATCCGGAGGGCATCCGATCATTTATAATTGCTATTCAACCGGAAATGTAAAAGGAGGAGATTATGCATATATCGGCGGTTTTGTCGGACAGAGCGTTTTTAGTTCCAATGACTATGAAGCCAACGATGTACATTCATGTTATTCGTTGGGAACTGTGGAAGGAGGTTCTACTGATACCAAAGTAGGCGGATTTGCAGGAAATGCCGGTACACGATCCACATTACTGAATTGTTATTGGAATCAGGATGCCTATGCAAAAGGCACCGGAAATGATGCCGAAAGAACTACTGAAAACTTGCTGCCTGTTCCTGCTGATGTCAGTAAAAACAATTTCCTGGTTCAATGGATGAATCAGGGTGCCTATAATTATAGTACAACTAAAGGGACGACGCAAACGTCATTGTTGAAAAAATATGCCTGGGAATTACTTCCCGGCAGCGAACATCCTACACTGACGCAAACGGAGCTTACCGCTGCGGCTGCTTCAGTTGGTACAACAGATGCTGATCCTTACCTGATTGCCAGCCCGGCCGCTTTGAAAACATTTGCCAACGTGGTAAATGCCGGAAACGATTTCGATGGCAAATTTGTCAAACTAACTGCCGATGTTGACCTCGATAGTGAGGAATGGACACCGATAGGAAATAGCGACTCAAATCCTTTCAAAGGAACATTCGACGGGAATGGATATCAGGTTCAAAACCTGTATATCAATAAAATATCCGGAGAAAGTATAACTTCCGGTCTATTTGGTTGGCTGAATAGTGGAACTATCCAAAATCTGGGAGTTGTGATTTCAGAAAAGGGGGTAACCATGAAAGTAACCAATAGTGGTGTCGGGGATAGCCAACTTGGAGGAATTGTCGGCCTGGGTCAAAAGGCTACTCTAAAAAATTGCTACGTTACAGGAGGTGCTATTTCGGGCAATGTTATTGGTTCTGCTTCCTATCTTGGTGGCGTGGTAGGATCTTGGAAAACAGAGTCTTGGTTTACAGCAACTATCAGCAATTGTTATTCGACTGTAGATATATACAACGGGGAAGAAACAAAAGGACTTCATTCCGTTTCAGGTGGAATAGTTGGGTATATGGATAATTATGATGGGAATGCTGGCATAGCTAATTGCTTTTCATCCGGGATAATCAGTGCTAAAGATCCTTCCGACACAGGAGGTGCCGGAGGTATTCTCGGATATGCAGTTCGATATGGAAGCAATAGTATGTCTATAAAAAATAGCCTTGCATTAAACTACAAACTGATTACAAAAGATGGAGATGTGGCTTGTTTTGTTGGCAGGATATTAGGTGAAAGTCCTGACAATGGCGCTGTTTCTTTTAATTTCCAAGACAATCATGCTTATGATAATATCGTTTGGGACGACCTGACAAATAGTACATCTAATCCAATCACCGGATCTAATGCTGCAGATAAGAATGGTGCAGGCTGGGATTGGAGGAACAATGACCCGATACCTGCCAGTATACTGGATAATACAAGTAACTGGGAAACCGGAGCATTACCCGTTATGCCCAAGCTGAAAACAACTACCGGCGTCTTGATGGCTAACCAACCGGATGTCTCAATTCCCTATCCGTTGGAATTTGCAGCAACAACACATGGCGCTGTACGTGCAAAGTATTATAAAACGTATGCGGGAGCAGGTACACAGGTTGAACTTGTCATAACTCCGGATCAGAATTCTTTACTGGGAAGTCTGACTTATCAGCCGGAAGGAGAAAATGCAGTTGCTATAACAGAGAATGCCGGACATTATTACTTTACCATGCCAGGTAAAAAAACGACGATTGCAGCCGTGTTTAATGTTAAGTCGGACATAACAATAGCAAGCGTTACAAATGGTGCTATCAGCATAGAGGGAAATAAAACGGAAGCTTTGGACGGTGATAAAATCACCTTTACTGCTACCCCGGCAAACGGTTATAAACTTAGCGGATTACCAACCGTTACAAAAGCCGGAGGTGGAAATGTAACTGTCAATAGTGAAGGCAATAATAAGTATTCATTTGACATGCCGGATGATGCTGTTACGATTGCTGCGACATTTAGCAAAGAAAATCCTGATCCTCAACCGCCGGTGACTCCTGATCCTGAACCAACAGTCTATTATACGGTGGCACTTCCGTCAGTGGAAGGTGCAACCACCGATCCGGTTGCCGGAGAATACGAGGTAGAAGCATGGGGTAGTTTCCGTTTTTATCTTACATTGGATAAAGGATATGATCAATCCGAACCTATTGTCACGACCGACCGGGGCGAAACCATCACCCCGCGTAGCAGCGACGGTGCTTACCTTGTGAAGTATGTGCGTCAACCGGTTGAGATAAGGATCGACGGTGTCGTGAAGAACCCTGATCCGGTAGCCAACGAGACGATTGCTGCCGACGGTATAGGAGTTCGCACGGCTGATGGTTGCCTGTATATCAGTGTCACTACCGAAGTGCGGGCAGCGGTTTATAACTTTAACGGCAGGTTGCTGAAGCAAGCGCGTATCCTTCCGGGGGAAACCCGCTGGCAGTTCCCTTCCGGTGCCTATATTGTGGAAGTGGACGGTAAACGCTATAAAGTGATGTTATAGTGGCGGACAGATAAGAAAAGGGGATCATTCAGCAATGATCCCCTTTTTTGTATGGTATGAATGATTGTTTATGCCTTATTGATATCGCTAAGTTCCACCAGCTTATTGACAATCGCATACACCGTGAGGGCACTGGCACTATGTACCTGTAGCTTGCGGGCGATGTTCCTTCTGTGCGTAATGACGGTATGGGTGGAGAGGAACAGGCGGTCGGCTATTTCGCGGTTCGTCATGCCTTTTACTACGCATACGACGATCTCTTTTTCGCGTGAACTCAGGGTCTGTTGTTCGTCGCCGTCGGCTTCTTCTTCCGATTTGGCATGCAGACGTTCGAGTTTGAGACTTATCTCGTCGACACTGTCGAGGATATTGATCTGGTCGTCGTAATAACGGAGCAGGGAGTGGTCGATCGGCGAATAGACCAGAGCCAGGCATTTCATATTCGGGCAACCTGTCATTTCTTTCAGGTGGGGAATAGTGAAATATCCCGGAATGGATGGATTGATGAGGAGGATATCCGGCATGTGTGTCCGGAGATCCTCGGTAAGCGTTTCGATAGTCGCTATTTCAGAAAACTGGACGCGCAGGCCGCCGGGCAGGCGCTTCAGTATAGCTTCCAATCCGTTGCGGACGATGGCGGAAGGTTCAGCAATAACGATTTTCAGTGTGGTGCTCATAAGGCATCAATTAATTGTTTTTTCTAAAGCTAAAATAGCGGGCATGAAAAGGTAATCTTCCACGTGGTTGTGTGAGGCCAGATCCTGCTCGGTGGCAAAGATGTCGAACAGCACGCTATTCAGCAGGTTGCTTCCGGGGCCCGGATAATATTTGATCAGGATATTCTTTAGTTCCACAATCTTCATTTCTATCTGGTCGTGACGCTTGCGGAAGATCGAGATATTATATTTCGGGTCTTTCTTCCCGGCCAGCAATCCGCGGACGTAAGGGAAGACCACTTTTTCTTCGTATGACATATGCTTGTTCACCTCTTCGGCATATTCGTCGAAGAAGTTCTGGATCACGAAGGCTACATCTTTCGGACATTCTGCGATCGCTTCCACCAGTTTCCTGCGCAGATGCGGCAGGCGGAAGTTGAGGAAGTAATCGTGTGCATTATGCAGGTAAGTGATCAGCGCGTCGATAGACAGACATTTGTTGACATCGGTGACAGGGGCGGAAATATCTTCCGTCAGGAAGTTGACCACTGTCAGGAAGGTACAGGCATCTACACCGTTCTGGCGGCATACCTCTCCGATATTCTTTTCTCCGAATCCCAAGGCGATTCCAAAACGACTCATCACAAGAACCATCGGGTAGTTCTCGCATATCAAATCGCTCATCTTGTCGGTTTCCCGGTATTTCCCGTTTTTATACATAAGTTTTACTATTCCTTTCTAAATTGTTTTGGTGTTATTGAATGTTCAAAGGTAGTTCTTTTTAAGCGAACAATTTCGAGCGTTATTATTCTTTCACGTTTGTTGATTATAATGACGGATATTCCGGTTCATCGACGGCAACTACGGCGATACATTCGATCTCAACCAGCCAACCCGGGCGGCATACCGGAGCACGGACGATCAGGTAAGGGATGTCCGGATGGTTAGCCTTCATATATTGTTCGACGCGGGCAAAGTCGGCGGTATCACGTATGTAGACGATTGCCTGCATAATATCGTTTAAGTCGGCTCCGGCTTCATTCAGCAATGCGGTGATGTTTTCGATCATGCGCTCGGACTGTTTGATCACATTTCCCGGGTGGACGATCTCACCGTATCGGTCGATACTGGCGGTACCGGAAACGAATACGTGGCGACGGTCGCCGTAAGTGATGGCTACGCCTCTTTCAAAAGTCACTCCATACTCGTATGTACGGCTCAAATGATCGGGAGCGTATAGATATTGGATCTGTTCCTGTCCAATCCCGGATACGGCATACGTATCCATTGTGACGAAAACGTTGGTGTCCTGATATCTGCCTTCTATCGCGGTACTGGCGATGAAGTGCGTGTTTTCCGTGAGGTTCTGTGTTGCAAATACTTCCTTGCGGGCTTTAACCACTCCCGGATAATTGACGTCTACATTCTGTACGAATATCCAGGTACGGATACAGTTTGCGGCCAGCGTGCACTTGGCATCGGTCAGTTGCATGATGTAATCGCGGAAGATAAGCCGTGTCTGATATTCGGAATTGGCAGCACGGTTGCAAAGGTTGGCACCAAAAAGCTGGCGGTAATTTCCGTGACGGGCTTCAAACAGATTGCTCGGAAGCACTTGTGTCTGTACGCCTGTCTGGAGCCATGCCCAGAGTGCTATTTTAGTTCCGTTCATTGGAGCCTGTTGTACGATAGAGAGGGCGCAATAAGGATTTGAACGTTCCTCTTCCATCAGCAGAGCCGTCTGGTTGGTCACGTCACTCAGGAAGTAACGGCGGAATACGGCGGTCGGATTTCCGGGAAGTTCTCCCACACACTGGTTGTAAGCCTTAAGCAAGTCCTGCAACTGGGTAGTATAGTCATCCAGACAATCCGTTTGTTCGAAAATGATATGATATTCGGTGATCCCTTTTTTAGTTTCAAAGGAAGTGATCTGTACTCTTGTCTTGTTGTATTGTCTTGTTGTTAGATCCATGGTAGCCTGATATATTTTTTTTGTTTCCCAAAGATACAGTATATCAGATTGAAGCCAAATTTTGTTATGTGAAAAGAAAACAAAAGCTGTGAGAAAATAATATTTGTCAGGCTTTCTTTATATCATTTAATTCAACCAGTTTATTTACAATTGCATACACAGTCAGACCGCTGGCACTGTGAACCTGTAGTTTCCGGGCGATATTCCGGCGGTGAGTGATTACGGTATGAGTGGAAAGATATAGCCGGTCGGCTATCTCCCGGTTTGTCATTCCCTTAACCACACAGACAACGATCTCCTTTTCGCGGGAGCTTAATGTTTGTTGTTCTTCCTCTTCTTCCGGTTCGGGGGACGTTTCTTCAGCATTCAGCCGTTCCAGCTTATGTTTCAGTTCGTCGGGACTATCATAAATATTGAGCAGATCATCGTAAAAGCGAAGCATGCTATGATCGGCAACCATGCAGGCAATGGCCAGGCATTTCATATCGGGACAGCCGCATTCTTCTTTCAGGTGCTGTATCCCAAAATATCCGGGAAGTGAAGGGTTAATGATCAGTACTTCCGGCCGGTGCATGCGAAGGCTATCCACCAGATGCTCTGCTGTGGAGATTTCTGTTAACTGGATGTGTAATCCGGGCAGCCGTTTCAGGATGGTGATCAATCCGCAACGGATAATGGCAGAAGGTTCTGCAATAGCTATTTTGATGTTAGTGCTCATAAAACAGCAGTCATTTTATTGTTTTTTCAATTGCTAGTACAGCGGGAACGAAGAGGTAATCTTCTACCCGGTTATGAGAGGCCAGATCTTGTTCGGTGGCAAAGATATCGAACAGGACACTGTTCAGCAGGTAATTGTCGGGGCCGGGATAGTATTTGAGCAGGATATTTTTGAGCTCAACGATCTTCATCTCTATCTGGTCGTGTCGTTTGCGGAAGATGCTGATATTGTATTTGGAATCTTTCACCCCTTCCAGCAGATTGCGCACATAGGGGAAGACGATCTTTTCTTCATACGACATATGTTTATGGACTTCGTAGACATAGTCGTCGAAGAATTTGGTGATAGCGAAAGCAATATCCCCCGGGCAACCGGTGATCGCTTCCGTCAGTTTGCGGCGGATATGCGGCAACCGGAAGTTGAGGAAATAATCGTGTGCATTATGCAGATAGGTGATCAGTGATCCGAGGGAAAGGCATTTGTTGATCTCGTTGATCGTAGTCGAATTCTCTTCCGAAAGAAAATTGACAACGGTGAGGAATGTACAGCAATCCACTCCGTTCTGCCGGCATACATCCCCGATGTTTTTCTCCCCGAATCCCAGGTCGATACCGAAGCGACTCATTACGAGAACCATTGGATAGTTCTCGCAAATCAAGTCACTCATTTTATCTGTCTCTTTGTATTTTCCTTGTTTATACATAGTTGTTGTATTTATGGTGTTTCATTTATAAACAGGGGTATTGCGGAAGGTCTGCCGGAATAATGGCAATACATTCCGTTTCAATCAACCATCCCGGACGGCATACCGGCGCCAGTACAATCAGGTGCGGCAGATGCGGATAATTCTTACGGATATAGCGGTCTACTTCCACATAATCGGCCGGGTCACGGAGATAGACGATTGCCTGCATGATATCATCGATGGAGGCTCCGCCTTCCTGCAGCAATGCTCTGATATTTTCCATCATCCGTTCGGTCTGCTTCAGAATATCTCCGGGATGAACGATCTCTCCCCGGTTGTCGATACTGGCGGTACCGGAAAGGAATATGTGTTTACGGTCGCCGTAAGAAACAGCTGTTCCCCGTTCGAACGTAACCCCGTACTCATATGTAGGGTTCAGGTGAGTAGGGGCGTAGAGGAACCGGATTTGTTCCGGTTGCAGGCCGTCGACGGTATAGGCATCCATTTGTACCAAAACGTTCGGGTCGGCATGACGACCCTCTATCCCGGTACTGGATATATAATGTGTTTTCTCCGTCAGGTTCTGAGTGATGAACACTTCTTTGCGGGCTTTTACAACACCGGCGTAATTTACATCTACATTCTGTACGAAGAACCAGGTACGGATACAATCGGCAGCCAGCGTACAATGTTGTTCGGTGAGCTGCATTACGTAGTCGTTGAGCAACAGGCGGGTCTGATATTCGGAAGTGGCAGCCTTGTTGTGTGCTCCTCCGTTCCATAAATGACGGTAACCGTTGTGTGCTGCTTCGAACATCCCTGACTTATAGGTTTCTGTCGTCATGTCGGTTTGTAACCAGACCCACAGGGCGATCTTGGTTCCGTTCATCGGAGCCTGTTGTACCACTGACAGTGCGCAATAAGGATTTTCACATTCCCGTTCGATCAGCGACTCGGCCTGATTGGCTGCATCACTCAGAAAATAACGGCGGAAAACGGCTACGGCATTCTTTAAATCTTGTTTAGTCAGTGTCTCGTAGGCAGCCTGCAACCTGTCCAATTGTTCGCAGAAAGGAAGCGAAGGGCTTGCAACGGAAAACATAATATGATATTCCGTCACCCCTCCTTTCCCTTCAAAAGAACTGATTTGAGCGTGTATGGAGTTTTGTTCGTATGTTTTAGTGAGAATCATTCTTTGGCTCCTCCTTCGATCCAACTTTGTAACAGAGTTATTTTTTCGGGCATGACTGACAATATATCACTGTGATCGTGTCTTGTCGTATTTGACAAAAGGATATCCAGGATAAAACTGTCATTCGTGTTACCCGGATTTACCAGCATTTTCCCTTCCGGTGATAAATCGGCTTTCACATAAACAAGAGCCTCATAGCTTTTCCCTTCCGTCAGGTATAATCCTCCGGCAGCAGAAGTACTGGTTCCATGACAGGCGATGCAATGAGAATCGAATACCGTTTTTTGAATACTGTTGAACATGCCGGCATTGATTGTTCCTGCATTTAAAAAGACAGTGTCATCCTGTGCGGTGAAGTCTGCTTTGTAGAAGGTGGCAATGCGCTTTCTCAATCGGTTGATGACGCATACTTCGACTTGGCTGACTTCTGTCGAGATTCCAGACAAGATGACATCGACCGTTTCTCCGTCTTTTTCAGGGGCCGGTATCCCTTTGGAAATGGTGGCATAGTCAGTATTGTCAAATCCGGCAATAACAACGCTGTAACCTTCCGGCCAGTCGTTGATACCGCAGATGTTGGTCGTTATTCTCAGAACACTTCCTTCGGTGGTGGTAATATTATTATTTGTATATATTTTACCGTCGTCACAGGCGATCAGCCCGAGTGCTGACAGTAATAGTATTGAAAGAATTTCTTTTTTCATATTCTTCTCGTTAGAATGTATATTGAAGCAGGACTGTGCCGGAATGCATGGCAAGCCCGAGGTCGTCGTTATCGCGGTCGAGTTGCGTATCATGACCGGTACGTCCGGTAAACTGGTACATGGCCTGTAGTTTCAGGTTACAACCTTTGAAGAAATAGTTGATACCTACTGCCGGCATGTTGAGAAATCCGTTCGTGTCGAGTCCGTTGCGGTTCATGAAATCATAACGGGCAGTAGCCTGTAGGCGGTTAGTAACGAAATATCCCCCCTGTACATATCCTCCCAGATAGTTGTAACTTTCGTCAATTTTCTGACGCTTAGTGAATCCTACATTCATATAGTAAATTTCTGCTCCGAGGTACAGGCGTTTTTTCAGCATGGCGAATTCCGCCCCGGCACGATAATCGTTTGTACTTTCATTTTCACTTTCCACATTAAGAGATGTGGAAAGACCGAATAACATTTTGTCTTCGTTCAGAAGGTTGGGATTACCCTGTGTGGCAGGCATTACCCCTTTAGGCATATAGGTTACGCGTCCGGCATAAAGCAAGGAAGGAATATGCCAGTCGTCACTAAATGTTTTGGATGCCACATTAACGGAACTTCCCGTGCCATTGAATATTCCGACTTCATATCCGAATTTTTCTTTTACCACACCGTGAATTTCAACACCGAGGTCAAAGCCTGTTCCGATGTTTGGGGTTACAGCGTTGAGCGAATGAGGTAAAATAACTGGTGCTGTAAGTGATATAGGCATTACCGGCATCAATGTTTCTCCCAATGTAGTCAGGTAAGCATGGGTAAACGGTGTTTTAAATTTACCGACGCGTATGGCGAACTGCCGTTTCAACTGTACGTCGAACCAAGCTTGCTGAAGAAGTGCACCGCCTGATGCAGCCGCATTGATGGAAAGGTTGAATGTTACCATATTGAAGGCTTTTCCGGTAAATCCCAGAATAGCATAAGGAATAGAAAATCCTGAATTGGCAATGTTGTCCTGATTGTAGGCGGGGTCCAGTCCTTCATCGTCGTAGTAATTGAGATTGGCTGCTGTCTGCACCAATAAATAAGGTTTGAATATGAAATCACCTTTTTTTGTTCCTATCGTGAATCCTTCTTTTCCCGCTAAGGATACGATACCATTTTCCATATCGTTTTCGTGTTGTGCGATGGCTGCAACAGGCAGGAGTAACAATAGTATGATAACTGCTATTATTTGTTTCATAATTATATTATAACAAGTGTGTTAAAGTGAATTTAAGAATGTAATCAGAGCATCGCGATCCTCTTTGCTCATTTTCTTGAATAAATTTTTGGATGCTTCTCCTTCGCCCCCGTGCCACATGATGGCTTCTACCAAATTGCGGGCACGTCCGTCATGAAGGAAATAAGTATGTCCGTTGACTTTCTCCTGAAGTCCGATACCCCACAGCGGGGTAGTACGCCATTCGTTTCCGCGGGCCAGACCACTGACGTAGTTGTCGTTCAGGCCGACTCCCATGATTTCCGATCCCATGTCATGCAACAGGTAATCGGAGTAGGGATGGATAGTCTGACTACCTAACCAAGGAACTTGGGTATTATTCAACAATACCGACCCACGTGATTTTGTGTGTAAAGTTGTGACATGGCATAAGTGACATTTGGCCTGATAGAACATCTCTTCCCCGCGTATTACCTGCGGATCGTTTACATTCCGTCGGGCCGGAACCCCAAGACTTTGCATGTAGAAATCGACATCTTCCATATCTATTGTTGAAATATCCAGTTGATCGTAAGAAAGTCCCATCATACTGCCTTGATTCACCTGTATCTGGCCTTCACAAATTTCTTCCGGATAGCGGCTGTTAGTGACACCCATATCACTGGAGAAACCCAACTCGACTGTCAGATCTGCATGTTGAGCTTTGTTTCCTGACAGCCCCAGACTCATGACTCCCCGTTCAGAGATGTAGTTGCAACGTCCGCTGATACCATATTCCGGGTAGTTGCTTTTAGCGGCCAATGCTTCGATTTCTTTAGGATCGAGTGCCATCATTTGTCCCATTCCGACATGGCGTAAAGGGATACGAACTGTACAGAATAAATCTTTAGGAGCAATACTGTCGGCATACCATTCGGTAATGGAGTAGTCCGGTTTACATAATTCATAAGTCTCCCCATCCGGGAAGGAGAATGTCTCATGGGTATATTTTACTGAAAGTTTTCCTTCCGGTTTGACTCCGTAAATAGCCTGGTCGTGAAGCACCCGGCCGTAATCCCTGAAGAAGACTCCGTTTCTGCGGCTGATATAAACTAGCATGGAAGAGAAGCCATAATTACCAGAACCGCCTTCGCTCCAAAGAGTCGGACGGGTACGACCTGCATTGCGGTGGCAACTGCCGCAGGAGTAACCGGCATAAACTGGCCCTAATCCTCCTCCTTGACCGTTAGAACTAGTACGCACGTCATCATATAATTTGTCTCCCCGGTAAAAGCGTATCAGGTTATTTCCCGTAACCCAATCGGCATTAGAGTCGTACGCTTTCGATGAATTCACGAAGATGGTGGAAGTGCCGGCGGAGAGTGCATATCCGTTAGCTATTTCAACATCGTCTATATCAAATCCGTCTTCACACGCGCTTGCAATGAGCAATAAAGTAAAAGATAAAAACAGATTGTAATATTGTTTCATTTTTATGTCTTGTTGTTGTTTAGGTATACGAACAAACAAGTCAAGAGGGTAGGTTTGACATCCTGCCTCTTGACTATATAAATCAATGGAATATTATTATTGGATGGTGCGAGGCTTTCCATCTTTGAAAAGCAAGAATTCCAATGTGTGGAAACCACGGGCACTCTGAGCTTCTTCCACTGCATCGTCATCATCTCCTGTACCCCATTCCAAATCGCTGAAGTTGCCGGAATCCAGAATTCCTACGATTCTAACCTGGTCGAGAGGCCAGCTGTCCATATTGGGGTCGAGGCCTAAATGATCTACTGGGCCAAACAGGAAGGCTTCGCTCTTTTCCCATGGTTCACGGGCTACCAACCATGCATCGCAAGCATTACTGAAATTAATATCGCTCGGATTATTTCTGAATGTCGTAATTGCATTGAGCAAAGCCGTATTTTGTTCCATGAGTGATTTGTAAGTCGGTAATACAACCCCATCTACATAATTATCAACGATGGCATCCAGTATGCTGTCGTATGAATTGGCTTTATAGGCATCGTCAGCATAGCCTTTCAAGCTTTCAAATACATTTGTTAATGTTTCGCAGGCATCCATGGCAGCACGAGCTTCGTTGCTGTTGATGTTGTTGCGGAAAGGTTGCGGGATAGCCTGGATTGCGGTTGCTGCATTTGCGATAGCCGTTTTTACTTGTGTATCGAGATCGGCATTGGTTGTAGCAACCAGAGCTGACAACGAATTT
This sequence comes from Parabacteroides sp. HGS0025, assembly GCF_000969845.1. Classification (NCBI taxonomy): domain Bacteria; kingdom Pseudomonadati; phylum Bacteroidota; class Bacteroidia; order Bacteroidales; family Tannerellaceae; genus Parabacteroides; species Parabacteroides sp. HGS0025. Next base: position 114,395 of record NZ_KQ033903.1, on the reverse strand, counting down.
TTATGAATTGTTCCGTCCAATGAACCATAATAAGCGTTACGGATAGACCAGATATTATTCGTATAGTCGTCGCGTGAATGCCAGCTATACCATGACTCTACGGCATAAAGGGCCTCTGTCGTATTACCTGCAACGTATTTGCTGTATGGATCACCGATCTTAGCGTTACCAACTTCATCTGCAATTGTAATGCATCCTTCTATAAGTTCGTCTACACAATTAAGTGCACTGGTGTATACAGAGTTATGATTTTTGAAAAGAGAAGCGAAACTTTCACCTCCTGTATAACTTTCACTTTCATACTTTGTATTCCATGCGTTGTAAAGGGTGGTAGCATCATTCTTTAATAAGTTTGCTACATTATACATGTAATTGCCCCAACTTACTGCATTTTCAGCAGTATATTCAATGTTAGCTGCGTCTGGCTTGTCATCCGGTTTCGGATCATCGTTATCACTGCATGATATGGCTGTAAATAACAGCCCTAATGCACAAATAGCTGAATAAAAGAATCGTTTGTCCATGTGTCTAATTATTAATATATTATTGCTCTTTATTTATTTATTTATAAACCAACCGATATAAGCTATACCGAGGCTAAATTCATTTTCGCTGTTATATTTCCCTCTTCCGATCTGGCGGGTTGCATAATCCGCTTTTACTACCAGGTTAGGCAGGGCATACCAGTTCAAACCGGCGGTCCACATGCTTACTTGGCATCTTTTTTCCATCGTCTGTCCGCTTTCACCTTTTTCCTGAGGGTTGTAATATTCGTAGCGGGCAAAAGGATAGATGGTCGGTATTTTGGCATTCTCTTTAAAGAACGAACGGATGTTAATACCCATTTCTCCACCGTAGCTAACTGCGTTTTTGGCAATAGGTGTCAATCGGCTGTAAGGCGATTTGCTGGATTGTTTACCGTTCCAGTTACTAAGTTCTTTGGAGTTTCCCAGGTTCCCGTAGAGGATGTTTCCACGGGCAGTTACATATTTGTTGCGGAATTGCAGGTCTGCTGTATATATGCGGATCGGTATTCTGCCGACACCTGCATAAGTCGTTGTTTTGTCGGAGTTGGCTCCGGCATCATTGCAATAATACATGGAACCTCCAATCTTTAATCCGGGGATACCTTCATAATTCAAACGGCCTACATAAGCCGGTGAAGTGAAGTTGTCCGCTTCGAAAAGGCCTTGTTTTCCACTGGCAACCCATGTGTCGCGATCAAAGCCGTTTGCATTCAGACCGGCAACAATGAGTGCCTGATAACTGAATTTGGTATAGTTTTTACCGAAAGTACCGAAGAACTCAATACCGTTTTCATGCCAGGTAGAGGGCAGAAGGGTTGTTTCACCTTCCGGACGTGAGGTTCCGAAGAAGTTGATCGGCTCATGATGTTCGTTTGTCAATCCGACAGGCACGATAAGATGTCCCGCACGTACATTGAAGGCTGGGTGAATCAGGCGGGTGATATGGAATTGTTCAAGAGCGACTTCTCCACCCTTTTCTATTTCCGTTTCATATTCGCCGTTTTCTTTTTGTTCAAGTTCGACGGCTGAGCCTGTACCACCTGCTTCAAATTCTATTTCGGCTCCCAGTATCCATTTGGAATTGAATTTGTAGTCGAATGCTAAAACGAAGCGAGGGATAGATATCGAATTCCGGTTGTCTTTTGTATTACCATAGGTAACTCCGGAAAAACGATTGATGCCATAATCCATAAAATTAGCCAAGATCTCTCCATAACCGCCGAAGCGAAATTTTTCATAACCGCCGGCATAAATTTCAGCCGATTTCTCTGATGCTGTAGGTGTTTCTTCGTTTTGTGCCAGGGCCGTTGCGCAAGACCCAAGTAGAGCGACAACCAGTAAGTTTGTTAATTTTCTCATTGCCTTTTTTAATTTTGGGCAAAATTAGGGCGGTTAAAAAGTATGCGCAATCGCATATTGTAGGTAAAATAAGGACAATCTTACCTATTTGTAGGTATTTATGGGTGTTTGAATAGATATTTGTTATCTGATCTAATGCCTTGTAAAGGCGTAATGGATGCAAGGAGATGGTAAAAAATATAGCAGGTAATTGCTTGCCGACAATTGTCTGCAAGCCTGCCCATAACTATCTGCAAGCTTGTTGACAATTATGGACAAGCTTGCAGATAATTATCAGCAACAAATCTCTTAGCAGACAATTTTATCCCTTCTCGTTTAATAGTCTTTCAAGTAAGGCTTTCTCTTTTCCATTAGTCGGCATACGTTTGTATAAGGATGCATTTTTTGTCTTATAATCCCTATTAATAGTTAGAAACAGGTGCGTTTTACATATATATAGGTATTGCGTGCGTCTTTACGTGCTTTTACCTTTGTCGCATCAATTAAGTTTTACTATTAGTATAATCGTCCGACCAAAACCCGATTTGTTGATTTTTATGTACACCTATTATTTAAGGTAAATACCCGTGAAAGGGATTTTTTATTGGTTGTCCCTTTCATATATAAAGATGAGCCATCCTGTGAAGAATGGCTCTTTTTTGTTTGTCGAAGGAAGCAATTTTCTTCATTATAACACGGAATAGGTAATGGAACGCTCTTTTTTACTATATAATAGGTATTGTGTACTCTTCCTGACAACTCTATCTTTGCAACATAGAAAAAAAGTAACACTATTAGTATAATCGCTATATCAAAACCTTTTGCTAATTATGTAAGCATATAAGATGATTAAACGTATGTCGGAATGTTTTATTGGTTGTTTCCGACATAAAAAAGGAGCCCGCCTGTGAAGGATGGTTCCTTTTTTATTTTTTTGATGTTATTTATGAACCTTCCTGTTTGATACCTATATCAGGCGATAAGCCACAATATATCTGCCGTTTTAGTAACTATTTGTAGGGATTTTGACCGTTGGGAATACATGATGTATTTACTGATTGTTTCGCATGACATATAAATAACGTACCTTTGCATCGAAATTAAAACCGAAGTAAACAAAATAAGGTATGAAGTTTGAAAACGAGAACTGGGCGCAGTTCAAAGGCGAAATTTGGAAAAGAGAGATTAATGTAAGGGATTTTATCCAAAACAACTACAAACCTTACGAAGGGGATGACTCTTTCTTGAAAGACTCCTCAGACAAGACGAAGAAAGTTTGGGATAAATTGACCGAAATGTTTAAGGTTGAAAGGGAGAAGGGTGTTTACGACGCTGAAACAAAATATCCTCAAGGTATAGATACTTACGGGCCAGGTTATATTGACAAAGAAAACGAAGTGATTGTCGGCCTGCAAACCGATGCCCCCCTGAAACGCGGTATCTACCCGAAATGTGGTACCCGCATGGTGGAAAACAGTCTGGAAGCTTACGGCTACAAACTGGATCCGATGACAAAAGAAATCTTCACGAAATACAGAAAGACGCATAACGAAGGCGTATTCTCCGCTTATACAGATGAAATGGTCGCAGCACGCCGTTCCGCCATCATCACCGGCCTGCCGGATGCTTACGGACGCGGACGTATCATCGGTGACTACCGTCGCGTGGCCCTGTACGGTACAGAGATCCTGATCGCAGAAAAGAAACATTATCTGAAAAGACTCGATATCCAGGAGCTGACCGAAGAGATCATCCAGAGCCGTGAGGAAATATCCGAACAGATCAAGGCGCTGAAAGCATTCGAAAAGATGTGTGCCGGTTATGGTTTCGATGTGACTAAACCTGCCAAGGATGCACGCGAAGCCGTTCAGTTCGTATACCTGGGTTATCTGGCTGCAGTGAAAGACCAGGACGGTGCTGCCATGTCATTGGGACGCACTTCTACTTTCCTCGACATCTATATTGAAAAAGATATCCGTGAAGGCAAACTGACGGAAGAAGAAGCACAGGAGCTGATCGACCAGTTTATCATCAAACTGCGTATCGTTCGTTTCCTGCGTACTCCGGAATATAACGACCTGTTCTCAGGCGATCCTGTCTGGGTAACTGAATCGTTAGGCGGACAGGGTGTCGACGGCCGTTCATTGGTGACGAAGACATCTTACCGTTACCTGCATACATTATATAACCTCGGCCCGGCACCGGAACCCAACTTGACGGTTCTGTGGTTCAACAACGCTCCTGAAAACTGGAAACGTTTCTGTGCAAAGGTTTCTATCGATACTTCCGCTATCCAGTATGAGAACGACGACCTGATGCGTCCCGATTATGGGGACGATTACGGTATCGCCTGCTGCGTATCTCCGATGAAGATCGGTAAGCAAATGCAATATTTCGGCGCACGTGCCAACCTGGCTAAGTGTCTGCTGTATGCCATCAACGGTGGCCGTGACGAAAGATCAGGTGTACAGGTAGCTCCGAAATTCGAACCGATTACCAGCGAATACCTGGATTACAACGAAGTGATGGAGAAATACGAACAGATGATGCGCTGGCTGGCTAAGGTCTATGTGAACGCACTGAAGATCATCCATTATATGCACGATAAATATGCTTACGAAGCATTCGAAATGGCTTTGCATGACGGTTCGGTGGAACGTATCCGCGCCACAGGTATTGCCGGCCTTTCTATCGTGGCAGACTCGTTGGCCGCTATCCGCGATACAAAAGTAAAAGTGATCCGCGACGAACGTGGCTTGGCTGTCGGTTTCGAACGCGAAGGCGATTATGTTCCTTTCGGTAACAACGACGACCGTACAGATAGCATCGCTGTCGATATCACAGAAAAGTTCATGGAATATCTGCGCCAGCACCAGACATACCGCAATGCCACTCCGACACAGTCTATCCTGACTATCACATCCAATGTGGTGTACGGAAAGAAAACAGGTGCAACTCCCGATGGTCGCGAAGGCGGTACACCGTTTGCCCCGGGTGCCAACCCGATGAATGGACGTGATACCAAAGGCGCTATCGCTGCACTGGCATCGGTTGCTAAACTGCCGTTCCAGCATGCACACGACGGTATCTCTTATACATTCGCCGTTTCTCCTGCCACATTAGGCAAGGAACGTGATATCCAGATCGCCAATATGGTCGGCCTGCTGGACGGTTACTTTACGCCTGACGGCGGACAGCATCTGAACGTGAACGTATTCGACAAGGAACTGTTGCTCGACGCAATGGATCATCCGGAAAACTATCCGCAGTTGACGATCCGTGTATCAGGTTATGCAGTGAACTTTGTGAAACTGACACGCGAACAGCAGTTGGATGTCATTTCAAGAACAATCAATCATTCACTTTAATGATTGGACGCATACATTCACTAGAGAGTTTCGGGACCGTTGATGGTCCCGGAATTCGCTTTGTTGTTTTTATGCAAGGCTGTCCGCTTCGTTGTCTGTACTGCCACAATCCGGATACCTGGGACAGCAAAGGCGGTGCCAAATATCAGATGACACCGGAAGAACTGTTGGCAGAGGTTTTACGATATAAGAACTTTATCGCCAAAGGCGGCGTGACTGTCACCGGGGGAGAACCCTTGTTGCAGGCTGAATTTCTCAAGGAGTTTTTCCGTCTTTGCCGGGAAGAAGGTATTCATACGGCACTCGATACTTCCGGCTATATCTGTACCCCGAAAGCGTTGGAGATATTGGAATATGTCGATCTGGTTTTGCTGGATATAAAAACGATAGACCCCGAACTACATCCCCGTTTAACAGCGGTGAAACTGGATAATACGTTACGTTTCCTGGATGAACAGGAGAAACGCGGTATTCCTGTATGGATACGCCACGTCATCGTTCCCGGGCTGACGGATAACGACGAAGCTCTGGATCAATTAGCTGAATACATCAGCCATTATAAAACCGTTCAAAAAGCAGAACTTTTGCCTTACCATACGATGGGTACTTACAAATATGAAGCACAAGGGATCGACTACAAATTAAAAGATGTAGAACCCCTTTCCGCCGAACGCCTGGCAAATGCGAAAGAGATCTTTAAGAAACACGGTATAGTTATTTGACCTTACTCGATCGGTTCTCTGCGAATCTTTACCTGTTCTTTGCGAACTTTATTGACATAACGGACACTGTCATTCTCAATGCTGCTGACATCTCCCTGGCAGTTGGTGAAGTATACATAGTGTCCCATATCCATGAACCGGTATACTTTACAACCGTCGTGTTCAAATAAATACTCGACCTTATAGGTGGGATTATTATCTGAAGCCGATTTGGCAATAGGTGTTCCTGCCAAACCACAAGCGGAAAAACCGAGGGCGCATGATAGCAGTGCACCGGCCGATAAAGTTAAAAAGCTAATTCTCTTCATATTCCTGTCGCTTTTAGTTGATGCCCAAAGATAACGATTTTCAAAGAATACAGTATTAAGGCGTGATAAATTACCTATAATCAGGTATATTTTTATTGCCGGAAAAAACATAGCTTTGTCCCATATTGTTACTCTGATAAAAGAAAGAATATGGAACAACATCATCACGATCATCACCACCACGAGATAACCTCCCTCAACAAGGCTTTCATTATAGGTATCACCCTGAACCTGGCGTTTGTCGTAGCCGAGTTTGTGGCAGGCTTCTGGTATAACTCGCTGGGACTGCTGTCCGATGCGGGGCATAACCTCGGGGATGTGGCCAGTTTGGTACTGGCTATGTTAGCATTTCGGCTGGCAAAGGTACATCCTACCGGCAAATACACGTATGGCTACAAGAAAAGCACCGTACTGGTTTCTTTGTTGAATGCCGTCATCCTCCTGGTGGCTGTCGGGATCATCATTGCTGAAAGTATAGGGAAACTGATGCACCCGCGTCCGGTCGAGGGCGACGCTATCGCCTGGGTGGCAGGTATCGGGGTCGTTATCAATGGGATTACGGCATGGCTGTTTATGAAGGACAAAGAGAAGGATCTGAATGTGAAAGGAGCCTATCTGCATATGGCGGCTGATGCGTTGGTATCGGTCGGCGTGGTGGTCTCCGGTATCGTGATAGCCCATACGGGATGGTATATTATCGACCCGATCATCGGATTGCTGATCGCCATCGTCATTATTGTTTCCACCTGGGGATTGTTGCGCGACAGCCTGCGTCTGTCACTCGACGGTGTGCCTATGGGGACGGATATAGACAAGGTGGAAGAGGTGATCCATGCGGTAGAAGGAGTGAAAGGAGTGCACCACCTGCATATATGGGCGATCAGCACTACCGAAACAGCCCTGACTGCACATATTGCCATCGAAAATGTATCGGATATGGAACGCATCAAGCAGGAGATAAAACACGAGCTTTTGCATGCAGGCATCCAGCATGCCACGCTCGAATTTGAAATGTCCGGCATCAAGTGCAATGGCCGTTGTTGTTCAGAGGAATAGGGTGGGATAATAAGGTTGATTTACTGATACTCAAAGATTTTGTCTATGACCACATAAAACCTTTCGATTGGATTTTTTGTTCTTACCTCGAATCGGCAACTTATCTTTGCACCAGTAACAAAAACAAATAGTAATAACAATAAAATAGTAAATCAAATGGAACCTATTATCAATTCACAAGCACCCGAGTTTAAAGTACAGGCATTTCAGAACGGAAGTTTCAAAACTGTAAGTAGCGACGACATCAAAGGCAAATGGGCTATCTTCTTTTTCTATCCGGCAGACTTTACATTTGTTTGCCCGACTGAACTGGTAGACATGGCCGACAAATATGCACAGTTCCAGGCTATGGGCGTAGAAGTTTATTCTGTAAGCACAGACTCACACTTCGTACACAAAGCATGGCACGACGCTTCTGAAACGATTCGTAAGATCAAATACCCGATGTTGGCCGACCCCACAGGCGCTTTGAGCCGCGCATTCGGTGTAATGATCGAAGAAGACGGTATGGCTTACCGCGGTACATTCCTGGTAAACCCGGAAGGAAAGATTAAATTGGCAGAAATCAACGACAACGGTATCGGCCGTAACGCAGACGAACTGCTTCGTAAAGTGGAAGCTGCTCAGTTCATCGCAGAACACCCGAGCGAAGTTTGTCCGGCTAAATGGAAAAAAGGCGGCGAAACGCTGAAACCGAGCATTGATCTGGTCGGTAAGATCTAATAGTAAAAAGGGAAGGCCGGCAATCAAATGTCGGCCTTTTTTGTTTGGAAACAATTAAAACAAAGGATTTATTATGTTAGACTCAGCGATGAAAGACCAGTTATCCGGCATCTTTGCAGGATTAACGACAAACTATATATTTGATGTCACAGTAGCTCCGGAACATGAAAACCGCCATGAGCTGCTCGAACTACTGAACGATGTGGCCTCCTGTTCCGACAAACTGTCCGTGCAGGTAACTGATGGCGACGGCCTGGAATTCTCCTTGTTGAAGAACGGTGAAAAGACCGGCATTAAGTTCCGCGGCGTCCCTAACGGCCATGAATTTACTTCCCTGTTGCTGGCCATCCTGAACAGTGACGGCAAAGGAAAGAATATTCCCGACGAGAGTATCTGTAATAAGGTAAAGGCGCTGAACGGCCCGGTCAAACTGACCACCTATGTGTCGCTGACCTGTACGAACTGCCCCGATGTGGTGCAGGCTCTGAACGTGATGGCAACGTTGAACCCGCAGATCACCCACGAAATGGTGGACGGCGCGATCAACCAGGAAGAAGTGGAAGCCATGAAAGTACAGGGTGTCCCTTCCGTATTTGCCGACGGCAAGCTGATCCATGTAGGACGCGGGGATTTCGGCGAACTGCTGGGTAAACTGGAAGCCCAATACGGCGTGAAAGAAGAAAACCTGCCGGTGGTAGAGAAGAACTATGACGTAATTATCGTCGGTGGTGGCCCTGCCGGAAGTGCGGCAGCCATCTATACCGCCCGTAAAGGGTTGAACGTAGCGGTCGTTGCAGACCGTATCGGCGGGCAGGTGAAAGAAACTGTCGGTATCGAGAACATGATCTCCGTGTCGCAGACAACAGGCCAGCAACTGGCACTCGACCTGATGGCGCACATGAAGGATTATCCGATCGACATCCTCGAACACCGCCGTATCGAAAAGGTGGAACTGGGAGATCGTGAAAAGCTACTGACCACCTCTACCGGTGAAAAGTTGATTGCCCCGGCCGTTATCGTAGCCACCGGAGCCAGCTGGCGACGTCTGAACGTCCCCGGCGAAACGGAATACATCGGACGCGGCGTAGCCTTCTGTCCGCATTGCGACGGCCCGTTCTATAAAGGCAAACGTGTGGCAGTTGTCGGTGGCGGTAACTCCGGTGTCGAAGCAGCGATCGACCTGGCCGGTATCTGCTCGAAAGTGACGCTACTGGAATTCGCAGACGAATTGAAAGCGGATCAGGTCTTGCAAGACAAAGTAAGAAGCCTGCCGAACGTGGAGATCTTCATGCATTCCCAGACGATGGAAGTGTTGGGTAACGGAGAGAAAGTGACCGCTATCCGTATAAAAGACCGTAAAACAGAGGAAGTGCGCAACATCGAACTGGATGGTATCTTCGTCCAGATCGGCCTGGCAGCCAATAGCGGCCCGTTCCGTGACGTGGTAGACACGAACCGCCCCGGCGAGATCGTGATCGACAGCCATTGCCGTACGAGCGTTCCCGGTATCTATGCGGCCGGCGACGTTTCTACCGTGCCTTACAAGCAGATCATTATCTCGATGGGCGAAGGCGCGAAAGCGGCGTTGACTGCTTTCGAAGACCGGATGCGCGGCATTATCTGATAAATATTGTGTTGTGAAAACAAGAAAGGCACCATTTTACGATGGTGCCTTCTTTTTGTCGGTTCATATTTTTCTATTCGTTTAAAGCCTGCATTAAAAGCCTGCCCGGACGGAATTTCACCGAGGTTCGCGGGTTGATCATGACAGGAGTACCTGTTTTAGGGTTACGGGCAGGCCGTCCTGTCTGTTTCCAGGGTAATAACACTCCGAAATTATGGAAGCGGATCTCTTCGCCACTTTCCAGCGCTTCGGTAGCGACCCTGAGTAGCGATTCAATAGTCTTCTTAATGGATACTTCCTCTTGTCCGGAATCTTTGGCTATTCTACGTATTATTTCTTCTTTTCTCATCACTGATGTTTTTATAGAATTATCTTATACTGTCGGTTGTCTATTCGGACGATGTAGATGCCGGAAGGCAGTTGCCATAAAGTATCTCCCGAAGGGATATCGGCTTGCTTTACCAATAAGCCTATCAGATTGTAGACCTGAACGGTTTGATTTGTAGCGGTGCTGATATGCAGGTTGCCTTTGGTTGCCCATATTTTGACAGCATCGGTTGTTACTGTTTCGTTGCTTACCGGATCGGAGTTTTTGGTGATACCGTCGATCAGAATATCGACTGGCTGGCGAACATATTGGATGATATAGGCACCGTCGCTGGTACGTGGGGAAATGGTTTCTCCACGGCTGGTCGTTACTACCGGGGTCGATAAGTCGTATTCCTTATCGATCGAGAGATAGAACCGGAAACTACTCCATGCTTCCACTTCATATTCCCCGGCTACTGGATCGGTAGTTGCTCCTTCTACTGACGGAAGGTGTACCGTGTGGTAGACTGTCGGGGTCGTCGGACTGTCATCATCGCCGCCTCCATCAACATCACTACCTCCATCATCTACAGGTATTGATTCGAATCGGGCCGAGAGGGATACATCGGCTGTAACAGTATGAGTGTAGCCTGTAATCGGGCTCCCATCTGCCATCAGCGTTTTCAATTTGTAACCGGAAGCCGGCGTGGCGGTGATAGTGAGCTCGGTGTTTTCTTCTATTCCTGCATTCGTACCCGGGTTCAGAGAAGTGCCGTCGGATTTCCTCACTTCGATGCTGCCGTTGGCTATTGCATCATCGACAGTGACTGTGATGAGTTGAAGGAATGTTGCAGTTACTGTAACGGGGCTGGTAGGCATAGTAAACGTATATTGATTGGTGCTGACCGGTGTTACAGTTACAAGAGTGCCGGCCGGTACGGTTACTGTCGGAAGGGCAGCTGCATAATCGTTATCCGGTACAGTCGTGATGGTTACCACTTCGTCGGCTTTTGCTTTGCTTTTGTCTACACTGAAAGTACCGTTGTTGGCAGGAGTACTGGCATCTACATCATAGGAGCTCATCTGGCTGGGCAAAGCTATTTTAGTTCCGACATAACAAAGTTTGGGGAATCCCGTTTCGGGATTGATATCGGACTCTAGCCATTGACCGATGTCGAAAATGCCGGTAGGATAAATAGAGGTATTATTCCAATCTGTTCCGGCAACGCCTTTGTCGGTTGTTACCCCCGATGTTTTCGGAATATCAGGTAGAGCATAATTGTTGTTATAGAAGTTCTCAGCTCCGGATATGGGGCCTCCAAAGTCATCGGGGAGCGGTTCGTACTCGTACGATTCGTACGGATAGTACGAGTCGCCAAGATCATCGAGAACTTCGTGAAATGTTATGCCAATTATATTCTTAATATGGGCATGCTTCGGTTCATCCGTATTGATTGTGAGTCCTCCCTTATTTGCTGCCACGCAGTTTAGAACGTAACTGAGCCCTCCTCCTGCTATACCTCCCAAGTAGGTTTTTGCTCTGATAGGCTCGTCGTAGATATCGAGTTCTTCCTTGCTTATATCTATAGAAATTGTCCCTGTAGCAAAGCAATTGTTTACATATGTGTTAAACGAACCACTGCCCACAATACCTCCGCTCGTTACCTCTCTAAGAGGAGCTTCAGCTTCCATTGTTATTTCTATATTGTTTGTAGTGTAACAATTACTGATAACCGTAAAACTACTGGCGCCTCCGACTAATCCTCCGATATTTGGGCTGGGGTGTTTTATTTTGGAATAGATCGTCCCTCCGGTTACGAAAGAATTCTGTATCAAGCAATTACTGGTATACATGGCGAGCACACCGGTATAACCGGTTTCCTCAAACGATGGATGCATTCCCTTTGGTGAAACTTCCAGCCCCAGATTCTTAATGATTGCGCTTGGGCCCGGTGAGATAATGGTATACGGGTCGTCTGTACCGATTACAGAAAACAAACAATCTGTTAGCCCGGAAATTCGGTATCCGTTACCATCGAATACACCAAGGAAAGGAAGACCTGCGAGTATAAGTGGTTCATCCTTACCCTGTTGCTCTTCTCCTGTAACCTTGCTTATCGTTCTCCAGTCACTACCCACATCTATGTCATTCGTGAGTTTGAAATGTTTGTGATTTAATTCTCTAGTTGTTATCATCGTATAACTAATCCAGTCCAAATGGTCTCTGGAACCGATCAGATAGGGCTTTTCTTCTGTTCCCTCTCCATCAGGACGGATGCCTTTAGAGAGAGAGGGAATAACAACTTTATAGATAGAGGGAAGAACAGATTGTCCGCATATCACCCGCGGTAGGAAAAAACACATAACCATTGCCAGCAGTAGTAGCCGGCTTGTCTTTTGTAAGTACTGTTTCATTTTTTACTTTTTTGATTAATTTGTAATTATGGATTATTTTCGGGAGAATAAAGGCTTGCCCTATCCGCTCACATAGGGTAAGCCTATCCTCCCGCATAGGATGTTCCTATAGCCTCACATAGGATAATCCTATACGGGGGGCATAGGGGCATCCTATGAAAAGTTTATTCGATTACGGGACGGTCGTCGTCACCTCCGCCATCACCCACGGTTAGGAGATAGGGGAACCGGTTGCGGCGTACGGTTTTCACTGTCTGTTGGTTACTGCCGCCATATTGGGTTGCTACTTCGAGGTAATACTTACCATCGCCCAGGGCCGGAATGATAAAGGAGAAGTAAGAAGGATCGTTGCGTGAAATGGTTGTCATCGGAACAGCTGTTTCGGTATCGTCGCTCTCTTTGATAAAAAAGAAACCGACGGTGTTGCCTTCTGTTCCTACGATCTTAACACGTTTGCCTTCACCGTTGAGGGTGTTACCCGGAGTTATCTTTCCATTTACTTCGCCTGTAAATACATCGGTTAGTTTGGTAACAGTCGGAAGTCCTTCCACTACTTCGCCAATGATTACACTGATACCTTTCAGATCCGTTTTCACGTCCTTGATAGGCGTGCTGCGGAGGGTTACATTGTTCTTTGAGGGATTGAATTTGGCTTTCGGTCCGATGAAGGAGCCGTCTATTCCGAGTGAGTTGTTTGTCAGTCCGAATTCTACGGTAGAACCTGAGTATAATTCTTCTTTGGCTGTCGCTTTTAAATCGTTGTGGGCGGCCAGCAATTCGGATGCTGTGAATTTACTTTTACCATTTGCAGCAATATTGCACAAATCTTCGATCGAGCGACTTGCTACGTAAGTAACGTTGGCCGTGAAGTCATCTTCACGCTCTGTCAGCATGTTAGCCACGAGGGTGGCGACGATGCTGCGCTTTTTGGGTTCATTTAATGCCATAGGCCAGTTAAATTTAGTGAGTTCGGTAAGAACTCTGGCATTAATTTTGAAAATCAATCTTTATAGATGCTGAAAATTCTTCTTAATCAGTAAGGATGACCGATATTCCAATCGATAGAAATCTGGTTTGTTTTATATAATGATACCACAGTGGTACCTTTTTGTTGAGTAAAAAAGTTTATAAATATGAAATAATTTCGTATGAACTTTGAATTTAAGTTCGTAAAGTGATTGTTATTTATAGATTATTTCTATCTTTGTGGTCATTATTAACAGAGTTCTTACCGAACTAAGTAGTATTTTATACGAATATTACACAAATCCTCTCGTATCTTAGTGAAAAGTGTATAACTTTGTTGCCTTCTGAATAAATATTTTACAAACAAAAATCCGTATAATTATGTCGATGCATGCAATAGAAAGCCTGGTGGAGTATTCTGTAAAAACAGTGGCAACCGCTTCTCCTGTTCCCCCTTTAGCCCGTAATATTTGTTTCAGTCTTTACCAACTCCAGAATCTTCTGGATTGTGGATATACCGTTTTGCGGGTCAAGGATGAACTGGTAGCACTTGGTTATCTTTTCCTGCTGCCGCCGGAACAGTTGCCGGAGCCTGAATGCAAGGCTGCCAAGAAACTCGCCAAAAAAGGGGGCTTTCTGAATAAAGAAACTTATTTCGATCTGCGTTCCGGATGTTGCTGCGTCACCGCCGGTTCGAAGTTATGGAAGAAACTGCTTGATCTGGGTATCTTTCCTGCATCGGCCAAGACTGAACTGCGTAAACTCGATCCGGTGGAACTGGCGGAGCTTATTATCCCCCTGGCTTCAAAGGCTCTTGCCGAAGGTGATAAAACGGCGGCTGATACGATGGGGCTCTGGTATGCCTTTTTCCCTTTGTTCTGCGTAGTAGCCGGTATTGACGATAGTAATGCACCGGCACCGGAAAGGATACAGGCATTGCTCAAACAACTGGCCATCCCCGAAGTCTTTAAAGCGGCGGGAGTTTATGGTGACGATATGGATTTCGAAGACGGTGAAGGAGACGAAATGACCTTCCTCGCCGATTGGGCTACTCCGTTTAACGAATGGAGGAGAGAATCGCCGGATTCTTTACATCCGGAAGCCTGCAAGCAGATGGTCTATGATTTTATTATGAAGCATGAGTATGTTGAGGCCGACCGCTATGCTGCCTTCCTGCCGGACGGGCCGGATTGCACGAGGCTTATGCATCGCTGCCTGATCACGATGGCCTGTTATAACTGGCTGAAAGCGAAAAATCCGGAGCAGCCTGTGACCCTTCCGGAAAGTATTCTTACCCTTATCCAGGCAAAGGAAGGTTTCGAATATATGATGGATAGGTTTCCACCCTCTGAAATGAGGACGATATGTAATATGAACCTTATCAAGTCTCATTTTTTGCTGGGAGAGATTACCACGGCGATCGATTTGCAGCGAGCCATGTTTGCCAATGTTCTGCCTTCGATCAATCGCATCCGCAACATGAACGAAAAACGGATAAGGCAGGCGTCACTGGCGGTTAACTATTACCGGGAGCTCAACGATAACATCCCGAATGACTATCCAGGGAAAAAGGAATTGGTACTCAACAGCATGCCTGATCTGATGGATCTCTTCACCACCCGCGATGTGCTCAGTGAATTCCTCCCCCTGCGTCCCGATATGGCAGAAGACCTGGAGGAATGTCTCAGCATGGCCAACCAGGTTATACAGCAGTTGGAAGAACTGGCTGATTAGTGGGATTGTTGTTTATATCATAATAAAAGAGGGCTGATTCCGATTGGAATCAGCCCTCTTTTATGTTTACAGACTTTTCTGTGGATAGAGTGCTTCCCACCATTCAGGCTGTTCTTTCAGCCATTTGGCGAACCAGGCGTAGATGGTGTTGTTCCATTCTGCGCGTTTCTTGTAATCGAATATCTGATGGTTTTGTCCGACTACTTGGATAAAGGCGGTTTCCTTACCGAGCAGTTTCAGGGCGGTAAACATCTGGATACTTTCTCCGACAGGTACGTTTGTATCGACGGAACCGTGCAGGAACAGGATCGGTGTGTTGATCTTGTCGGCATGGAACAGCGGACTTTGTTCTACATATATATCACGGGCATTCCAGGGATAATTGTTGGCGGTGGCCAGTGAACTGTAGGAATATCCCCAGTAACCCTCTCCCCAGTAGCTTGTAATATCGCTGATACCGGCATGGGAGATCGCGGCGGCGAACAGATCCGTTTTTGTTTGCAGGTACTGTGTCATGAATCCACCGTAAGACGCTCCGATACAACCGATCTTTTTGGCATCGACGAAGCTATGTTCTGCACAGAACTTCTTTGTGCCCTCGATAATTTCGTCTCCCGTACGTTTACCCCAGGCATTGACGTGGCGTGCGGAGAATTCCTGTCCGAAGCCGGTAGCCCCGCTGGGCTGGATGATGTAAACGATGTATCCCAATGCGGCATATGCATGCGACGGGTAACGGTTTTCAAGCGAACGTTCCGTCGGGCTTGTGCCGCCGTAATAGTTCACGATCAGCGGGTATTTCTTATTCGGGTCGAAATGCGGGGGCAGATAATAGCGTCCGTAGATCGTGTCGCCTGCGGCAGCCTGGAAGTTCCAGTCGCGTACTTCGCCCAGCGTAACATCTTTCAAGATCGTTTCCGACAGGTCTTTCAGGCAGACAGTCGTGTTCTTTTTCAGGTTGACGGAGTAAAGGCGCTGCGAGTTGGAAGCACTTTCGCCGAAGTAAACCAGTTCGGGAGCCGAGGTGGCGATCGTGAAATCCGACAGGATATCTTCTTTCAGCGGAACCGGGTTGATCTTTCCGTTGGACGGGTTGAGTACGTACAGGCGGACACAGTCTTTATCTTCTCCCTGAAGGTAGATTTGCTTGTCGTGGTTGTTCCAGATGACGGACTGGATAGACGGGTCGAAGTCTTTGCTTACCGGGGTTACTTGTTTGCCGGCCAGGTCGTAGATGAACAGTTGACCGTCGGCGGTATTTGATGTCTGTCCCGGTGCGATGTTCAGTCCGATACCGCCGAATGCTTCTCCCGAACCTTCGATAGCCAGTTGTGTCCCGTCGGGGGAGAAGCTGGCGGAACCGATGAACGGGTCTTTCAGGATCTCTTCTGTCTGCATCGTCTGCAGATCCATCCGGTAAAGAGTCGTCGTGCTGAACGGGCGTTGGGTCAGGGTGCGCTCGCGGCTGGTGAACAGCAGGTAACGGCCGTCTTTGGAAATATCGTTGAGGCCGGTCGAGTTATGTCCGTAAGTGAGACGTTCGAACAAACCTGTTGATAAGTCATACTTGTGCAGGAAAAAGCGGTTGCGCCAACCCGGTTGACGGTCGTCGGGGACGATGATCTCTTCCATATCCTTGTCTTTCTTGGGGCCTTCTTCCGATACCATAAAGATCAGATAATCTTCGGTCGGGGCGAAGACGAACCATCCGTCGGGTAGATTGGCGGAGAGGATCGTTTCTGTTTTTGTAACCGGGTCGATGCTTACCAGTTCCTTGCCTTGCAGTCCTTTGCGGGTATAATACAGGCGGTTGCTTTGCGGCATCCAGTTGTAGTTGTTAGTACTACTTTCAACCAATACCTGTCCGTTGGCCTTGTCGGTAACCTGTTGGTACGACGTTGTCTCGCCGCCGGGGAAGGTTGTCTGGTAAGAAGTCAGCAAATATTTGCCGTTGGGGGAGAGGCTTACCGAGCGGAAGCGGGTTCCGTCGAACACCTCGCTGATGGTGTACCGTTTCTCCGGATCGGTGGTGGCTGTGACGGTGGCTTCGGCTTCTGTGTCGAAAGTCACTTTCAGGGAACCGGCTTTGTCTTTTCCGGCAAGGTATTTGATCACGACCTCGTAACGGTGGGGTTCGAGCGTCAGCGCAATCTTGCCGTCGGCAGGCGTTTGCTTTTCATTATTAATATATACCTCGTATGTTTCCGGGCCTTTTACCTGCAGGTTGCCTTTTACGTACCGGTCGCTGTTCAGGTAGAAAGAGGCCAGTCCGATCTGATAGGGCAGGGAAGAGGCGGGGAGTAGTCCTTCTCCGTCGACGTTGGCTTCCAGTATTTGTGTGCTTTGGCGAACGTTACTGAACGGGATGGCTGTTTTAAGTAGTTCTTTTTCCGTAAACTTCTTGCTGTTTACATCGAGACTGTCGTTGAGGAACGGCTTCTTTACTTCGTAGGGGCCGGCATGTCTGAACTGTTTAACAATGACCTCTTCAGCAAAGAGGTTGCAGCAGGAACAGATAGCGGCCAAAAGTAACATGTTTCTTTTCATGGCGGATGCTGTTTAATTATTATGTCGCAAAGGTATCTATTTTAATGGTAAACCAGAATAAAGTACCCACTCCTTCTTCCGATTTCACACCGATTTCGCCGCCCAGCTTTTCTACGATCGTTTTGCAGATAGAAAGTCCCAGACCGGTGCCTTGCTGGAAGTTGTTCAGCTTAACGAAGCGCCCGAACACTGAATCGATCTTATCCGCAGGAATGCCGCAGCCGGTATCTTTTACGTAAAAGCGCAACATGTTTCCTTCCTGCCGGTAGCCGAAGCGGATGCTTCCCCGGGTAGTAAACTTCATGGCATTGTTCAACAGGTTGGTAATGACCTGGGTCAGGCGATTCTGCTCCGTATGGATCAGGCACTGGGGGAGACGTTCTTCGAAAGAAATCTGAACTTCCGGATGCTGGTTGCGGATCCGGCAGCTTTGCTCTATTCCCGTTAACAGGCTGTTCACGTCTACATCCGAATAAGTGAATTCGAGTGTCCCGGCTTCTATTTTGGAAAGATCCAGTATGTCGTTAATCAGTTGGAGCAATAATTCATTGTTGTTTTCGATGATCTTGATGAACTCCTGCCTTTCCTCCAGGCTGTCTTCATTGACTAAAAGGGTGGAAAAGCCGATGATCGCATTTAAAGGCGTACGTATCTCGTGGCTCATATTGGCCAGGAAAGCCGACTTGAGACGGTTCGCTTCTTCCGCCTTTTCACGTTCGCGTATCTCCTGTTGTACCTGCCAGTAAAACCGGAGTCTCATCACCAGGATTATGATTATGGCACAGACAAGCGCGATGATGCAGATAATAGCCAGCTTGTTTTGTTCATAGAAACTCGGAGGACGCTGATAATAGACTGCATTGTGAGGGTAAAGGTTACTGTCGGTATTATGTAGTTTTAAATGTCGGTAATTCAGATAGGTTTGCGGTTTACCTCCGTTATGTGGCTGAATATCACGGGCCGGAGTGCCGTCTACTATTTGTTGTAAAGTATGAATAGCTTCTTCACTAAAGTCGGATAGCGAGATATAATGACCTCCGGCAAAGTTCCCGTTTTCTGCTTGTAGGTCGGCAACGGTAAAAACCGGATTATGGGCAAAGCCGTAAACGATCCGCTGTATGTTGTCATTCAGGAAATTAGTCTCTTGAACCTGTTTTGAGAACCAGGAGTAATACAGTATTCCGGTTTCCTTATTGTAGCGTGAGATCGTATCCAGTAATTGTTCGGTAGAAAGCCGGGTCGTAGTGAGAAGGTCTAATTTCAGGGACGGATAATAGTCAGCCAATGCTTGTTCCACTTCTTTCTGTGCACACAGGCTGATATACCGGTTATCGGATATGAAAGCTATCTTCTTGATCTCCGGTTGAATGCGTTGCATGAGTTCAATCGTTTCCTTCATGTAGAAAGGTTGATATAAGGCCGTTATGTTATAACCTTTCAGCATCTGGCTGGCGGGGACAAGTTCTTTTTCTGATATATTCCGGAAAAGGAGATTATCGATACAGGCTGGCATTGTTTGACGTGAGTAGCAGATCAGGACAGGTACCTCTTTCCAATCGCTGTCGAATAAGGGACGGTATACTATCCATCCCGGGTCGCCGATAAAGACAACGGCTTTAGGGCGTATGGGGTATTTTTCCAGTAAGGAGTTTCTTTTGGCTTCGGCTTCATCCGCATTCGCGATGGTAGGAACCATCAGTTCTTCTGTGCAGACTGCATATTGAGGGCCATTAAAGGTATTGTAGATAGATTGATAGACTCCATTTGTCCAGACTTCGTCGTAATTGACGGAGTTCAGAACAAGGATGTATTCCTGCTTGCCTTGATTATTACCGTATACTAGTGTGAGGTGGCAGAGGAAAAGGCTTAGCATGATAATTGCTTTTCGCATAAAGCCCGTATGAATTTAAATGAAAAAGCCGGCTATAAGACCTATTGTCGGGAACAGATGAGTCTTGTAGCCGGCTTTTTGTGTGAATGTTTTACCCTATTGAATAATGATTTCGTCTACAAACAGATAGGCCGGATTGCCTGCACCACCGTGCCATGCCGGTAGTTTATCGCTCTTGATGATCACTTCCACATAGCGTGCTTTTACCGGGTCGAAAGTGATTTCCTGCGAATAGATGCCGTCTTTATCCGACTGCTTTAGCGAGGGGATTACTTTGGTAGCCACCTCTTTGAAGTTCTGGCCGTCTTCAGATACCTTTACGGTAATTCCGGCTGCCCCCATGATCCAGTCGCCTTTTACCACATTGGTGTTAAAGCTGACCTTGCTGATCTCTACCGGCTGTTTCAGGTCGATCGCTGCATCCAGGTCTTTTCCCTGGAAGCCCAGCCAGCGGCCGGTTTTGTAGTTGGTATCACCGGTCAGGCCGTCTGTCAGTTCGGGGCCACCGTTGAATTCATATCCTCTGCTCGGAGCTACGCGCAATGTTACAGGCTTCGCTGTCGATTTGCTGAAATTGATCTTTTCAGAGAATACGCGGCTGTTGCCGGTAGGACGTACAACGACTGCTTTTATAGTCGCATCTTCTTTGATCTTAACGGGTGCTTTATATTTACTGCTTGCACTTGTCGGTTCGCTACCGTCCAGTGTATAGTAAATATCACCATCACCCATCGTCGACAGGTTTACAAGGATCTGTCCGTTTTCAGTATCTGTAGTGAATTCGGCATGGATGTCGAAGATGTTCTTGGCATAGTTGTAACCCAGACGGTCGTACAATTTTGTCATGCGAACCAGGCGGGGAAGGAAACTTTCATATTCTTTCTTGCTCGGGTCTGTCCACTGTACTTCTGCCAGGGCGGCCATACGCGGCATCACCATGTATTCAACCTGTGAGAAGGTCGGGATATATTCAGTCCACAGGTTAGCCTGTACACCGATCACATATTTCTTGTATTCGTCGGGGATGCCGGTAGTCGGTTCCAATGAGTAGACCCGTTCCAGCGGCAGGTAACCACCGATAGCCATCGGTTCGTTTTCCGTGTCGGTAGACTGGTAATAGTCGAAATAAAGGTATGTGTTCGGAGTCATGATAACGTTGTGGTGTTGTTTAGCCGCTTCGATACCTCCGTCTACACCGCGCCAGCTCATAACCGTAGCATTCGGAGCCAGTCCGCCTTCCAGGATTTCGTCCCAGCCGATGATGTGGCGTCCTTTGCTTTCCACGAATTTCTCCATCTGTGAGATTACAGAGCTTTGCAAATATTCTTCCGCACTGTGTTTCTTGTCAGCCTTAATACCTTCCGCTTTGATACGAGCCTGGCATTTCGGACAAGTCTTCCAGCGTACTTTCGGACATTCATCTCCTCCGATATGGATATATTCGGACGGGAACAGGTCGATCACTTCTGCCAATACATCTTCCAGGAACTGCATCGATTTCTCGTTTCCTGCACAGATCACATCATCGGAGATACCCCATTGTGTCCATACTTCGTACGGGCCGCCTGTGCAACCTAGATCCGGATAAGCAGCCAATGCTGCCTGCTGGTGTCCGGGCAGGTCGATTTCAGGAATGATCGTGATGAAGCGTTCTTTGGCGTAAGCAATTACGTCGCGGATTTCGTCTTGTGTATAGAAACCTTCGTAAGGTTTACCGTCATATTCGCCGGTATTATGTCCGATCACGGTTTCTTTACGTTTGGAACCGATTGTTGTCAGCTCCGGATATTTCTTGATCTCGATACGCCATCCCTGATCGTCGGTAAGATGCCAGTGGAATGTGTTCATATTATGTAACGCCAGTATATCGATATATTTCTTGATAGAGTCGACAGGGAAGAAGTGACGCGATACATCCAGGTGCATGCCACGATAGGCAAAACGGGGATAGTCGTTGATCGTTACAGCCGGGAGTTCGATATTCATTCCTTCGGCTACTGCGGGGATCGTCTTGCGTAAAGTCTGTATACCGTAGAATACGCCTGCTTCGCTTGCACCGGTCAGTTCGATCCCTTCGGGTGTTACTGTCAGGCGGTAGCCTTCGGGGTTGGAGATGCTTTTGTCGATCGACAGGTTGATAGGTTTGGCACTCTTGTCGGTCACAACTTTTGGAGCATAGCCGGTCGCTTCCTTAATATAAGAGGCCAGAAACTCGCCTGCCTGTTTCAGTAAGTCATTTCCTTCCGGGTAAATGATAGAAGTAGAAGGCGTTAAGATAAAAGGAGTCCCGTTTGTCAGGGATACATCCTGCGGCAGCGGAATGATCTGATAATCACCTGTTACGACTTTCCCGTCGGAACAAGCTACCATTCCTGCAAAAGCTGCGCAAAGCAGCGCGTACTTGCTTAGTTTATTCATGCGTTATAAAAAGTTATAAATGATAATGTCTTTTTCTGCTTATTTTATATTTTGTCAGAGATTGTGTTCAAAGATAGGAATTTATTTCATATATGTAATAATCAGAGGGATAAAGAGGAATAATTATATATCTACAAGCCTGTCTTTTTTATAGAAGTTATTAACCTTCTTTACTGTACTGCATTTGGTGTAAGCATCGTGGCAGTAGATCAGTACCTGGCCTTCGCGGGCGGCTTCTTCCAACATGCGTACTTTTTCCTGGTAAGAGGTCACCGGATAGGTGTCGTAAGCCGATATCCATTCGGGCGAAACACTTGCAACGAGAGGGATTACATCGCCGGCAAAAACAAAAGTCTGTTCAGAGGTGGTGATATAAGGTACGAGCTGTCCGGGGGTATGTCCGTCGAAGATACGCAGTTCGATATCCGGACAAAGCTTCGTGTCGGTATCGATCAGGCGCAACAAACCTTTATCTGCGATCGCTTGCATGTTTTCCATGAAATAGGAATCTTTTTCGAGCGGGTTAGGATGCAGGAAATTCTCCCATTGCTTCCGGCTGACCCAGTGTGTGGCGTTAGGGAAAGACGGGTATAACTCTCCGGTCTTTTCCTCTTTCCTGGTGGAATAGCCGCAGTGGTCGAAATGTAAATGAGTCAATATCACATCCGTCACCTGTTCCGGAGTGATCCCTTTTTTTCGCAATTCCTCTTCCAGATCGACCAGGTTGAAGAAATTATAATAACTGAGTTGATCGAGATGTTTATTGCCCGCACCATTATCGACAAGTATTATTTTTTCGGGATACTTTGATATAAGAAGGCTCCTCATCGTCAGGATACAACCGTTCTTTTCATTGCTCGGATAACGCCGGCTCCACGCTGTCTTGGGAATAGCGCCGAACATAGCTCCCCCATCCGCGTAAAAACATCCTGTGTCAATAAGATCTATCTCCATTTCACTTTTTTTGTGTCAAATATAAGCAAGTTTTTTCTATTCCCCATATGTTGAAGCTTGATGAAAATGTGTACATTTGCGCCAAAATCTAAGCGATGCGAAAAGTTCATTTAATCTCCGTAACCGAACCTCTTGTCCTTGACCTGGCTTTGGCTATTCACGAGAAGGGATATGAAGTAAGCGTTTCCGGCGATGGTATAACAGAAGAAGTTGTTGCAAAGCTCCGCGCTGCAGGTTGTACTTGTCATGGAAACGGATGGTTTCCGGAGAGATTAATTAAAGATAGTAATTTTGTCGTTCTGGGTGCCACTGTCAAACAGGATAATCCGGAATTGATAAAGGCCAAAGAATTAGGCTTGCTGATTCTCTCAATCCCTGAATTCATATTTCAGCGTACTAAGGAGAAAACACGGGTAGTTGTTGCGGGTAGCCGCGGAAAGAAAACAATTATCTCGATGATCGTTTGTGCCCTTCAGCGGCAGAAGCTGGTTTTCGATTATGCCCTGACTAGCGAGGTCGCTCTGCTGCCTAACCGTGTACGGATGAGCTATGAAGCACGCATTGCCCTGATTGAAGGAGACGAACATGTTACTTCTGCGTTGGAAAAACGTTTCCAACTGGAATTTTATCGCCCGCATATCGCTATTCTTACCAATCTGTCGTGGACACCGGATACCGACCATGCCACACCGGATGCTTATTATGATACATTCAGGAGTTTCACAAAGCTGATAGAGCGTGAAGGCAAACTGATCTATTTCGAAGGCGACCGTATGGTCAAGCAACTGGCCGAGAACGTTCGTGAGGACATCACCGCTATCCCGTATGGAGAACATGCTGTGATCGAGAAAGACGGAGCTACGTTTCTGCAAACCCGTTACGGGGACTTCCCGATACGGATAGCCGACAGTTATTTCCTTACCAATCTGAATGCTGCCCGTCTGGCCTGCCGTCAGTTAGGTGTTAAAGATGCCGATTTTTATCGGGCGTTATCTGAATATAGTGTATCTTTGTAGCTATGATTATAGCAAAACAGAAAAGAAAAGAAAATATAGCCGAGTATTTGTTATACATGTGGCAGGTGGAAGACCTGATACGTGCCAATCATTTTGATATCGATTCCATCCGCCGTACGGTTATCTCCCAGTACGATCAACCGGACGAAGTAAAGGAAGAAATCGCCCGATGGTATGAAGAACTGATCGAAATGATGCGTAGCGAAGGTGTCATGGAAAAGGGACATATTCAGTTGAATAAGAATGTGATTATCACCTTGACCGACCTGCATCTGCGGCTGCTTAAATCTCCGAAAGAAATGATTTACGGGGCGGCCTATTATAAAACGCTCCCATATATAGTTCAGCTCCGGGCTAAATCCGGGGGAGAAGAGCTACCCGAACTGGAAACCTGTTTTAATGCTATCTATGGTTTTCTGCTTCTGCGGATGCAGGGAAAGCCGGTAAGTCCGGAAACCCAGGAAGCCATTAAGCAGATCAGTTCTTTTCTGGCCCTTCTTGCCGAGAAATATCGCGAGGATATGAACGGAGAACTGAAATTAGAAGATTAAAGACATGAAAACAATCTTAGTAACAGGTGCCAACGGACAGCTGGGCAATTCTATCCGTCTGCTGGCAAGCCAACATCCGCAATACAATTTCCTTTTTACGGATGTCGATACATTGGATATAACAGATCCTGTAGCGGTAAAAGCCGCGATAAAAGATAACCAGGTAAACTATATACTGAACTGTGCAGCCTACACGGCTGTAGATAAGGCGGAAGACGACGAGGCTTTATGTCGCCGTTTGAATTGTTATGCGGTACATGTATTGGGTGAAGCTGCCCGTGAAGCCGGAGCAAAAATCATCCATGTATCAACCGACTATGTGTTCAGCGGTACAAGCTACCGTCCGTATAAGGAGACCGACGATACACGTCCGGTTTCTGCTTATGGCCGTACCAAGTTGGCCGGTGAAGAAGCCCTGATGGAAGTTTGCCCGGATGCGGTAATCATCCGTACCGCCTGGCTGTATTCCGAATTTGGGAATAACTTTGTCAAGACCGTTCTCCGTCTGGGTAAAGAACGGGATCAGCTTGGTTTCGTATTCGACCAGATAGGTACACCGACTTATGCCGGCGATCTGGCTGAAGCGATCCTGACTGTTGTTACTGCCGATGAAAAGGAAGCTTTCGTTCCGGGAATTTATCATTATTCGAACGAGGGTGTTTGCAGTTGGTACGATTTCACCGTGAAAGTACTGCAGATAGCCGGAATAGCTTGTAATGTCCGGCCGATTGAAACAAAAGATTATCCTACACGGGCAGTGCGTCCGCCTTATAGCGTATTGAATAAGAGTAAGATAAAAGAAACGTACGGTATTGCTATCCCGCATTGGGAGGAGAGCCTTCGTGTTTGTTTAAAAGAAAAAGTACTAACGTGAAATAGCCCATTCTACATTGAAGAAACTAACGTTTGATATAGAAAAAGTCAGGCAAGGAGACCTACCGTCGTTTCGTCGGTTTTTTCAGGTATTATATCCACGTTTGGTCGCTTTAGCTTCCAGGTTTGTAGATGAATATACTGCGGAAGATCTGGTACAGAATGTTTTTTTATTTTATTGGGAGCGGAAAGAAACAGTAGAAGTTAACGATATAAAATCTTTTCTATATAAATGTACACAGAATAGCTGTCTGGATTATTTAAAGCACCAGATGGTTGTAGAAGAGTATGAGAGGAAAGTTAGGATTGGAGAGCTCCGTCTACTTTGGTTGGAGGAGCATTCTGATGAGAATGATGTAATAAAATCAGTTATAAGTCATGATTTGCAGGATGTAATTAATGAATCCGTTGAAAAGCTATCTCCTAAGTGTGCTAAAATATTCCGTTTGTGTTATTTCGAGGACATGAGTCATAAGGATATTGCTGAAACAATGGGGATTTCTTCCCGCACAGTGGAATGGCATATTCGTCAGGCTATTATATTTCTTCGAAAGGATTTACACCACCTTTTTATACTTATATTGTGTTTTTCAACATATAAGTAAAAAAAACAGGAAAATCACCCCGTAGTTTTCCCTTGCTCGATCTTCGTTTATATATAAGCGATAATTTTGAGCAAGATGAACGAAGAACAAATCATAAAATATTTAAAAGGTCAATCTACTCCGGTTGAGTCGGAAAGGATCGAGAGCTGGATATTGGTGGACAAAAAGAATGCCGATATCTTTTTTGAAATAGAACGACTTTGGTTGATGAAGCGCGAAGCCGCTATCGCTCATTCCTGTCGAGTTGAAACGGCCTATGAACGTCTGTCCCGTATATTACAACCACAATCACGAAAATATAAACTGTTTGGTCTGCATTATTGGAAATACGCAGCGGTTGGTTTGATAGCCTTATTGATTACAGTTGATATTTTTTATGATCGCTCGGTTGTTCCGGATGCGGTGAATATGGTTGAGGTTCCCAAAGGGCAGCGTGTTAACCTTGTTTTATCGGATGGAACGAAAGTCTGTTTGAATTCAAACAGTCGTTTGCATTATCCTGCTGTTTTCTCAAACAAGCAACGTCATGTGGAATTGGAAGGAGAGGCTTTTTTTGAAGTAACGCACGATGAAAAATGTCCGTTCGTTGTACAAGTCCCGGATATGACAATAAAAGTACTGGGTACTACATTCAACGTAAAAGCTTACCGGGATGAAGTGACGTATGTCACGCTAAAGTCAGGAAAGGTAGAAGTTTGTACAACTGATGAGCGGGAGTCTGCGATGTTGAATCCGAATGAACAGGTTTCCTATTCAAAATTAACAGGTTTGAAGTTGCATCGTGTGAATGGTAATGCTTTCTATGTCTGGAAAGCTGGTGAGATTGCCTATGTCGATAATTCTCTTTCTGAGATAGTAAAAGATCTGGAACGTCGTTTCAATGTTCACATAAGAATAGAGGGAGCGGGACTTGCCGAAAGGAAATTCTCTTTACGCGTGGAGAATAATGTCACTTTATCTCAAATTCTTGCTTTGTTGAAAGGTACCCGTCAGCTGGATTTCAAGCTGGATGGTAACCAGGTAATAATTTATAAAAATGGATCGCCTATGGAATAGAACGGATATATAAATAAAGAACCGAAAATGCTCCCAACACTTCCGGTTCCGATACGATTAATCAAATAAATTTTCTAATAACCTAGATTTATTACTAACTAATCATCTACAAATGTATGGATTATATTATGAAAAGTATGCTTCGATGTATTAGATTTTCATCGTGGCAAAGAAAAAGTTTATCTATTATGAGATGTCTACTCTTGTTTGTACTCTTTGGAACTCTACCTGTATTTGCTGAAATCACATATTCACAGTCTGCTCGTTTCTCGCTAGATATGGAAAACGTAACAGTGCAGGAAGTGCTTTCCGCTATTGAACAGAAAAGTCTGTATTATTTTACTTATAATATGGAACAGATCGATGTACACCGTAAAGTGTCGGTGAATGTAAACGATAAAAGTATTACGGATGTACTGGGCCAGTTATTTTCCGGTGAAAATATTAAATATGATATTGACGATAAGCATATTGTCCTGTATAAAGGATCAAGTCGGAATATTGCTTTGATAAAAGCCCAACAAATGCGTAAGATAACAGGAACTGTTAAGGATGACAGAGGAGAACCTATTATTGGGGCTAATATTGTTGAGCAAGGAACAAGTAACGGTACAATATCTGATATAGAGGGTCGGTTTTCTTTGGAAATATCGGGAAACAGCAGCCTGATCATTTCCTATATTGGCTATATACAACAGAAAGCTACTCCGGGAAAAAACAATATAGTAAATATAATATTGTCGGAAGATACTAAAAAACTGGACGAGGTGGTCGTGATCGGTTATGGTACACAGAAGAAATCGGATGTATCCGGGTCTGTGACGACTGTGTCCGGTGAAAAGCTTGCAAATTTACCTACGGCAGGTGCTGCAGAAGCTCTGCAAGGGATGGCACCGGGGCTGTCTGTCAATTTTGGAACAGGTGCACCGGGAAGTGATCCCACGATAACTGTACGTGGTATGACATCCTGGGGTTCCAGCAATGAGCCATTGGTTGTAATTGATGGAGTACCAGGTGATATGTCCTATCTAAATCCGGAAGACATCAAATCCATGACGGT
Source organism: Parabacteroides sp. HGS0025 (assembly GCF_000969845.1). Lineage (NCBI taxonomy): Bacteria > Pseudomonadati > Bacteroidota > Bacteroidia > Bacteroidales > Tannerellaceae > Parabacteroides > Parabacteroides sp. HGS0025. The sequence goes on along the minus strand of NZ_KQ033903.1, from coordinate 86,334 downwards.
TCTGAAAGATGCGGCAACTGCTGCTATCTATGGAGCACGTGCGGCTGCCGGTGTTATTCTGATCGAAACGAATCGCGGAGGAAAGCAGGAACCTAAAATTTCGGTTTCTGCCTATTTCGGTATGGACGACCTGCCTAAGCGGATGGATGTTTGTAATTCGGAAGAATTCATAAAAGTACGTAAGATGGCGCTGACCAATGCCGGTTTACCGCAAAGTCGCTGGCCTAAATATATTGCGGCATATGAAGAAAACCCCGGACAATTTGCCGACACGGATTGGCAGAGAGAATACTATCGTCGTGGCCTGACTCAGAAATATAATTTAGGATATACTGCAGGTAATGAAATAATGAACGTAGCCTTGTCTGGTTTTTATTCTTCAACAGACGGAATTATTGTCGGCACAGACTCTGAGAAGTTTGGTTTTCGTTTGAATTCAGATATCAAGCGTGGTAAATTCAAAATGGGAGAGTCTATTAGTTACGGACGAAAAACGACAACTCCGGAAGCTGATACCGGTTTTCCGGGTATGTACCAGACTACGAATATCGAACCGTTGGTCTCTGTTTACGATCCGGAAAATGATGGAGGGTATGGTGGTGCAATATCCGGTATGGGCATGTCGGATGCCGCAAATCCGGTTGCTTTCAATAATCTGATCAAAACGACTAAAGCCAATGATTACATTTCGGCTTCGGCTTATGTCCAGTATGAACCTATTGAAAACCTGATCGTTAAATTCCAGGCCGGACGTAATATGAACTTCTATCATTATAAATCATTTACCCCTACCTATTACGTAGGAGCCAGTAAAGTGAATAAAATAGCTTCTTTATACGAAGAAAGAAGTAAACGGATAGAAGACCTGTTGGAATTGACTGCTAATTATAATAAAACATTTGCAGAAAAACATAGTTTACAGGCATTACTGGGTATTTCCCAGGAAGAGAACAGGTATGATGACCAGTCCGGTTCTGCCTCTCAGTTCGAAAACAATGATATGCAGTACCTGGAGCATGGACAAACTAATTTTGCAGTGGGAGGAGGATACAACCGTTATGCACTGCGTTCTGCTTTCGGGCGTATTGGTTATAACTATGACTATCGTTATATGGCGATGGTTTCAGCTCGTTATGATGGTTCTTCCCGTTTCGGTGAAGGTAACAAATGGGGCTTCTTTCCTTCTGCATCTCTCGGTTGGAATATTGCGAATGAAGAATTCTGGATGAAGATGAAAGAGACTGTGTCAACTTTTAAGTTGCGTTTGAGCTACGGTGCTTTAGGTAATCAATCGATCGGTAATTATAAATATATCCCCCGTCTGACATCCAATACGAATAACCTGAATTATCCTTTTGGCGGTAATCAAATTAACATGGGGTATGCTATTATAGGTTTACCTTCCACACATATCAAATGGGAAACAACGTTATACAAAAATATCGGTATCGACCTGGGATTCTGGAACAATAAACTAGAGTTTTCCGCTGAGGCTTATATCAAGAATACGAAAGATATGCTATCATCTAAAAATATCAGTGCATGTACAGGTTTTGGAAGCCTTATCGTAAATGAGGGACGCCTGCGGACAACCGGTTTTGAAATGCAGGCTATCTATCACGGAAGCGTAGGAAATAAATTCAAATATGATCTGGATCTGAACGTATCGCATTACAAGAGTGTCCTCAAAGAAATGTCGGATCCCGGTTATCTGGACGAATATGGTCCGGCACGAACCTATGTCGGTGGTGAGATTGGAGAATTTTGGGTACTGAAAACAGCTGGTATTTTTCAAAATCAGAAAGAAGTGGATGACTGGAATGCCCAGCACGGGTCGAAAGATGCTGCAGGTAACTGGATCCCTTTACAACCGGCTGCTGCACCAGGTGATATCCGCTTTATTGATCAGAATGGGGATGGAAAACTTGACTCGAATGACAAAGTTAAAGTGGGGAGTGGCAATCCGAAAGCTGTTGTCGGATTCAATGTCAATTTACGTTACGGGGCTTTCGATCTGGTAGCAAACTTTTACGGTAATTTCGGAGTGAAGCGTTACAATTATATGAAACGCCAGTTACAGCGTATGGACAAAGTTTTCAACTATGGTAAAGATGCATTGAATGCGTGGACTCCGGAAAATCCGGATACAGATATTCCACGTGCGGTAGTAGGCGACCCTAACGGTAATATCCAGACCTCGGATCGTTTTGTCGAGAATGGAAATTTCCTGCGGCTGAATAATCTGCAGATTGGTTACAGTATGCCAACAAAGGTCTGTAAGTCGTTACATATAGATAACTTACGTGTTTATCTAGCAGCTAACCGTTTGTTCACGATCACCGGTTATAAAGGATACGATCCGGCAACCGGAGCAACATCAAATAGCGACTCCGGAACTACTTATATGGGTATCGACGACGCTTTGTATCCTTTGAGTCGTTCTTATATGATTGGTTTGAAATTTGGTTTTTAATCATTAAAGAAGAATATCATGAAACTGAAGAATATATTTATTGCAGGTCTGGCACTTAATCTCGGGTTATCGGCTTGTACGGGCACTTTCCTGGATGAGAATACAAATCCGAACTATCTGACTCCTTCTACATTCTGGAAATCGGAAGGTGATATACTTAAAGGACTTACGTCTGCCTATGCCTATTTACAACCCAATATGGATTGGGGGATGCCTTTTGAGCGTTATATCGTAGTAGATAATTACCGGAGTGATGAACTGGACTTTCGTGCTGATGTGACCTCATGGATGAATCTGGCAATGTATAACAATACACCGAACGATGCACTGGGTTATAGCGAATGGACTAACTTGTTCAAAGGTATTAATTATTCAAATCAATGTATTGACAATATACCCAACGTAGAGGGTGTCTCGGAAGAAGTGAAGAACTGTTCGCTGGCGGAAGCCCGCTTTTTACGTGCTTTTTACTATTATCGGTTGTATCTGAATTTTGGTGAACGTTTACCTTTGTATGAACATGAACTGAAAGGGACGGACGAAGAATTCTATCCTCAGCAATCACAACCTGGAGTTATTACAGACTTTATCGAAAAAGAATTGATTGATGTACAGAATTATCTGCCCGAACCTGACGGATGGAAACCGGAGCAGGCAGGACGTGCTACTAGGTATATGGCAGCAGGCATACTGGCTAAATTCTATATGTTTCGTAACCAACAGGATAAAGCGGAAAAAGAATTGAAAAAGATCATTGATAGTGGACAATATGAGTTGATTAGTAATTATGCCGATTTGTGGGATGGATTACATAAAAACAGTAAAGAAGCCGTGTTTGAAGTGCAATACTCCGGGAATATGGACGGTGGGCGTCGCGAATTTAACCGTCTGGCTATTCACCTGGCATCCAGTGATGCCGAGGGGTATGAAGAGGCCTATCCCTCTTTCTGGCTGTTTGATGTCATGAAGCAAGACAAAACGGTTGACGGCAATTACAGCGATCGTTTATATGCTACCATTCTATTCGATGATCCGAAGACCAAAGCTTTCTACATGGAAGAAGGTAAACAATTCAGCGATTATCATTCAAAAGATGCGATTTACTGGCATAAGTTTGTTACTTGGGACGAGTCACTGAGTCAATATTGGGACTGGAGTGCTTTTAACATTCCGGTAATCCGTTATGCGGATGTTCTTTTATTGTATGCAGAATGCCTTAATCATAGGGGAGCCACCTCGCAGGCTATAGACTATATCAACCAGGTTCGTGCTCGTGTAAATGTTCCGGCTCTTCCAAAAGATATGGGTAAAGATGCTGTCTTGAAGCATTTGCAGAATGTAGAACGTCCTTGCGAATTGGCTCTTGAAGGTTCACGGTGGTATGATCTGATACGCTGGGGAATTGTAGAACAAGCTTTGAGGGATCATAAGAAGCCTTTTGTTGATAATTATGTAGACACAAAGCATAAGCTATTGCCTATTCCACACGACGAATTTCTGTTAAATCCGGACTGGGAGCAAAATCCGAATTTCTCTAAATAAAAGTCTGGTATTGCACAGATCCTCTTTGTAACATTACACAGAGTGACTTTATAGCATTACCCAGAGCCTATGGGGAACGTTACATACAGGCTCTGGGTAACGTTATAAAGAGACTCTGTGCAAAAACTTATTTTTTATAGAAACCTTCATTTAATAAATACTCTTAATCATGAATAATATAATAAACCATCTTTCGGTTTGTTCCATTCTTTTATTGTTTTCCTGTTGCTCAGGAGTGAAGAATGACGTTTCATCGGAAGAAATGAAGAATGACCGTAACGACTTTTATAACCTGATAAATATCAAGAACGTACCGCAAACAGAAAAAGACCGCGATCTCTTTGTGTTTGCCGATCAGGGTTCATGGACAGGATATGCACTGCCGGAAAATGAAGCGACCCGACTGGCCGGTAGTTTTGTAGGCCCTTACATGATGACTGGTAGAGGATGGATTGCCCTTTCACTTGCAGAGCCGGTTATCTGGGTTGACGGTGAGAAGTATGATCTTGCCCGTAATATACAGACTTCTAAATATTATCCGGGCAAACTGGTTCAGGAATTCAGGAATGAACAATTGAGCTTTGTGACTGAGCTATGTTTCTCGTCCGCCCGTACTGCGGTGATCCGCTCCAGTGTGAAGAATATAAGCTCGAAAGATCTGACTGTTTCTTTACAGTGGCGTGGTGGAGTCTATGAGAATAGTGCGACCTTGTCGGCAACCGGTAAAGGTGTGAAAGTCGTTCATAACCAGGAGCAGACGCTTACATTTATCTCGTTCAATACAGCCCAGGATGTGCGGTTGGTGGGAAAGGACAGTTTGCTTGTTGCAGAAAAAGAAAACTTACAGCTTACACCCGGTAGTGGCTTTGAAACAGTGTCCACTCAAACATTTGCGTTTGATGAGGCAACATTGAATAAAGAGTTCGAACTGCTTAAAGGTTTGGATGCTGACAGGGTCTTTGTCGAGAATGAAAAACGGTGGAATACTTATTTATCTTCCCTGTTCGATAATGATAGTCCGTTTATGAAAGAGAACAAATACAGGCATGTGGTAACTAAAGCCTTGATGACGCTGGTGGCTAACTGGCGTACCCCATCGGGGGATATTCTGCATGACGGGACTTATCCTTCCTATAGCGGTTTCTTTGGTATCTGGTCGTGGGATTCTTGGAAACATGCGGCTGCCAATGCCCTGTATAACCCTGAAGAAGCAAAGAATGAGATACGTTGTCTTTTCGATTATCAAGCGGAGAATGGAATGATCCCCGATTTTGTGAGCCGAAATAAAGAACGGATCAACTGGCGTGACACGAAGCCCCCTTTGGCAGCATGGGCTGTTAAATGTATTTATGATGCCACTGGCGATAAGGCTTTTGTGGCGGAAATGTTCGATAAACTGTATAAGTATCATCAATGGTGGTATACCGACCGCGATCATGATAGGAACGGCATCTGCGAATATGGCTCTACGGATGGCACCTTGATAGCAGCCTGTTGGGAAAGCGGTATGGATAACGGAGTTCGTTTCGACGATGCCGTCATGCTGAAGAATGAACCGGAAAAGGCTTGGTCGATGGATCAGGAGAACATCTGCCTTAATTCTTTCCTCTATGCCGAAAAAGGTTTTCTGGCAGAAATGGCGGAGATACTGGGAAAGAATGAACTGGCATCACAATTGAAGCAAGAAGCGGAAGTCCTGAAAGTGCATATCCAAACGAAGATGTTCGACGAGGAGACCGGTTTCTTTTATGATACCCGTCTGGGAACCGGTGAGTTCATTAAAGTGATGGGAGCCGAATGCTGGTTGCCGCTTTGGGCCGGTGTGGCTACTCCGCAACAGGCACGGAAAGTCTTGGATAAGATGCTCGACCCGGAGAAGTTTAACTCAAAGGTTCCATTGGGTACGCTGGAGATCAGTCACCCCAGGCTCCGTCCGACCCGTGGATACTGGCGTGGCCCTGTTTGGATAGACCAGGTCTATTTTGGTGTGACAGGTTTACGTAACTATGGTTTCGAGAAGGAAGCAGATGGGTTTGTTGCTAAATACATTGATAATGCGCAGGGATTGCTTACGGATGGCCCGATCCATGAGAATTATAATCCGCTTACGGGCGAAACCCTGAACTGTCCTAACTTTAGCTGGTCGTCGGCAGTGACTATTAAAATGTTGTTGAATAAATAAACATACAGATATGAGAAAGCAATTATTGTTGGCTGTAGGGATGTCCGGTTTCTTGTTTGCCGCCCATGCCCAGTTCGACGGAGCACCGATGGAAAAGCCACAAGCGAAAGAAGAGGTGGCGAAAGAGCTGCGTCGTGATAAATATCCCCATTCGAATAACGATTGGGAAAACTTCGACGTGTTACACATCAATCGTTTGCCTTCTGCGGCTACTTTTCTGGGATATCCGACTAAGAAACTGGCTGTTGATGGCATGAAGTCGGCATCTCCTTATTATATGTGTCTGAATGGAACCTGGAAGTTCCAGTATGTTCCGAAGGTAGCCGAACGACCGCTTGACTTTTGGGAGCAGGGTTTTGATATCTCCGGTTGGGCTGATATAACTGTACCGGGGAACTGGGAACTGCAAGGTTTTGGCTATCCTTTCTATGTAGGTAGCGGCTATGGATTTAAGAAAAATCCGCCGTTGATCCCGGTCGATAACAGTCCTGTCGGTTCTTATAAACGGACGTTTACCGTGCCTGCCAACTGGAAGAATCGCCAGGTCGTACTTCATTTCGGTTCCGTGGCTTCTTCCTTCTATGTTTGGGTGAATGGCAAACAGGTCGGCTATTCGCAAGACTCCAAGACACCTGCCGAGTTCGATCTTTCCGACTATCTGAATTGGGGGGGAGAGAACGAAATTGCTGTCCAGGTTTTTAAATTCAGTGATGGCTACTATCTGGAAGACCAGGACTTCTGGCGTTTTGCCGGCATACAACGGGATGTGTATCTGTATGCCCGTCCGCAGACACATATCCGAGACTTTGAAGTTGTGACCGATTTGGATGATCTGTATACCGATGCCGACTTCAGTCTGTATCTTGAACTAGGGAACAGAAATCCGGAAAAGATAAAAGGAGCCGAGGTAGAAATAGAACTCCAGGAGCCGGATGGTCGCAGCATTTACACGGAGCGGAAAAAGCAGCAAAAAGAAAATCCTGATATCCTGTTTCATAAAAAGATCATCGCACCGCAGCTTTGGAGTGCGGAGAAGCCGAATCTGTATCGCCTGCTCTTAACTTTGCGGGTAAACGGAAAAGTAGAAGAGGTCGTTTCCCGCCTGGTCGGCTTCCGGGAATGTGAAACGAAACATGCGCAACTATGGGTAAACGGTAAACCTGTATATATAAAAGGAGTGAACAGACATGAACATGATCCTCTTACCGGACATGTAGTGGACGAGGCCTCGATGATTAAAGACATACAATTGATGAAGCAATTCAATATCAACAGTGTGCGCACTTCCCATTATCCGAACGATCCGCGTTGGTACGAACTTTGCGACCTGTATGGTATCTATGTTGTGGATGAAGCCAATATCGAAAGTCACGGAATGGGGTACGACCCTGATAAATGCCTGGCCAATCAGCCAGAATGGGAGAAAGCCTTTGTCGATCGTACGGAACGTATGTTTGAAAGGGATAAAAACCACCCTTGTGTCATTGTATGGTCGCTAGGAAATGAAACTGGCGAAGGATGTAACTTCGCTACGACTTATAAATGGATACATGACCATGACAGGTCGCATCGCCCGGTTCATTCGGAAGACGGGATTAAAGGGCCTTATACCGATATTTTCTGTCCGATGTATAAAAAGCTGGATGTATTGCTGAATTGGACTCTTTATCTACCCAACAAACCGCTTATCCTCTGCGAATATGCACATGCGATGGGTAACAGCGTCGGTAATTTGCAGGATTACTGGGATGTGATTGAAAAGTATCCGAGCTTGCAGGGTGGATTTATCTGGGACTGGGTCGATCAGGGAATTGCACGGAAAACTTCAGACGGCCGTTTCTACTGGGCTTACGGTGGTGATATGGCACCGGAAGGAACACCGAGTAGTAAGAACTTTTGTATGAACGGACTGATCGCTGCCGACCGCACATTGAAACCGCATATATGGGAAGTGAAGAAGGTCTACCAGAACATCGCTTTCCGCTTGGCTGACTACCATAATGGTCTGGTGGAACTGACAAATAAGTACTTCTTCACCGACCTCTCCGACTTCACGTTCGGCTGGCGTCTGGAAGGAAACGGTGAAGTGCTGGCAAGCGGGACGATTGATAAGGTGGAATTGCCTGCTCAGGAGAAAGGTTTGTTCAAAACATCTTTCCCTGCGATCGATGAAAGACCGGGAGTGGAGTACTATCTGAATTTCTATGCCTATCAAAAATCGGATGCCGGATTGTTGAAAGCCGGAGAAGAACTGGCCTGTGAACAGGTGAGACTTCCGTTTGGTAAGCCGGATCCATCTTTGCAGGTTGCCGTTCCTGTGAAAGCAGAAGAACGTTCCGGGCGTATGGAAGTGACAGTGAGGAAGATGAAAGTCGCTTTCGATCTCTCAACCGGTGCCCTGTGTTCCTATCAGACCGATGGCAAAGAAATGATAAAGGAAGCCCTGCGTCCAAACTTTTGGCGGCCGTCTACGGATAATGATCTGGGAAGCGATCTGGCTAAACGTTGCGATCCATGGCGGCATGCCGGACGGGAGGCAAAATTGGTACAGATAGAAAAACAGTTAATTACAGCAGATAAATATGAGCTGACATCTACTTATCAGTTACCGGAATCGGTCGGTCATTCCTCTTTTGTAGTGAAATACCTGGTTTCAGGAGAAGGATATGTCGATGTAAGTTGTCTTTTTATTCCTGCCAATGATACTTTGCCGCTACTTCCACGCCTGGGAGTAAGCCTGACATTGAACCGGGAGTACGACCAGATGGAATGGTTCGGGCGTGGCCCGCATGAGAACTATTCCGACCGTTGGACAAGTGCTTTTGTGGGACGTTATAAAGGGAATGTCTGGGAACAGTATTTCCCTTACGACCGTCCGCAGGAGAACGGCAACAAAACCGAAGTCCGCTGGATGACCCTCACCAATAAGGCAGGCAGTGGGTTGAAAGCTGTAGGCCAACCTTATATCAGCACCAGTGCCTATCTCTTCCCGACCGAAGACCTGAGTGAAGTCGATCTGAAGAAGCATCAGCGTCACCTGTCCGATATACAGCCGAAAGACATGGTAACCTGGAATATCGACTGGAAACAAATGGGCGTAGGCGGCGATACCAGCTGGGGTGCCTATCCGCATCAACCGTATCTGATACCTGCTGTAAGACACAGCTTCGGGTTCCGTTTATATCCGTTATAATTAGATAGGGGCAGGTTTGGAACCTGCCCCTTCGTTTTGTATCTTTGCCCCGTCTTTGTAAAATACAATATTAAGAATAAGATGAGTCAATATTCAGAAGAGATTAAAAGAAGAAGAACGTTTGCTATTGTCAGCCACCCGGATGCCGGTAAGACGACATTGACAGAAAAACTGTTGTTGTTCGGAGGGGCTATCCATGTGGCTGGTGCCGTGAAGTCTAACAAGATCAAAAAGACGGCTACTTCCGACTGGATGGAAATAGAAAAACAACGTGGAATCTCCGTTGCAACCTCTGTAATGGCTTTCGACTATGAGGATCATAAAGTGAATATCCTCGATACACCCGGTCACCAGGACTTCGCCGAAGATACTTTCCGTACCTTAACGGCCGTAGACAGTGTCATTATCGTGATCGATATTGCCAAAGGTGTGGAAGCACAGACACGTAAACTGATGGAAGTTTGCCGTATGCGTAAAACGCCGGTGATCGTGTTTGTCAACAAGATGGACCGCGACGGTAAAGATCCTTTCGACCTTCTGGATGAGATAGAAGAAGAACTGCAGATCAAGGTGCGCCCGCTGAGCTGGCCGATTGATATGGGACAGCGTTTCAAAGGTGTATATAATATATATGAAAAGAAACTTGACCTTTACACTCCGAGCAAACAGTATGTAACGGAGAAGATCGGTTTTGACGACATCAACAATCCCGAACTGGAAGACCATATCGGTATTAATCTGGCTGATAAACTTCGTTCGGATATTGAACTGATCGAAGGTGTTTATCCGGAGTTCGATGTGAATACTTATCTGAAAGGAGACATCGCCCCGGTATTCTTCGGCTCTGCCCTGAATAACTTCGGTGTGAAAGAGTTGCTGGATTGCTTTATCAAGATCGCTCCGTCTCCCCGTCCTATACAGGCTGTTGAACGTGTGGTCGATCCGGAAGAGGATAACTTCACCGGCTTCATCTTCAAGATCCATGCGAACATGGATCCGAACCACCGCAGTTGTATTGCGTTCGTAAAGATCTGCTCCGGCCGTTTCGAGCGTAATGCCAACTATAAGCATGTACGTTTTGGCAAACAGATGCGTTTCAGTAGCCCGACAGCGTTCATGGCTCAGAAGAAAGAGACGGTGGACGAAGCATTTGCCGGTGATATCATCGGTCTGCCGGATACCGGTAACTTCAAGATCGGTGATACGCTGACTTCCGGTGAAGAGCTTCACTTCAAGGGACTGCCCAGCTTCTCTCCGGAAATGTTCAAATATATCGAAAATGCCGATCCGATGAAGGCTAAACAGCTGAACAAGGGTATCGAGCAATTGATGGATGAAGGGGTTGCACAGCTCTTTACCAACCAGTTCAACGGCCGTAAGATCATTGGTACGGTAGGGCAGTTGCAGTTTGAGGTTATCCAGTATCGTTTGTTGCACGAATACGGTGCACAGTGTAAATGGGAACCGATCAGCCTTTACAAAGCCTGCTGGATTGAAAGTGATAACCAGGTTGCTTTGGAAAACTTCAAGAAACGTAAATCGCAGTATATGGCTCTCGATAAGGAAGGGCGTGATGTATATCTGGCAGACTCCGGTTATGTGCTGACTATGGCGCAACAGGACTTCCCGGATATTAAATTCCACTTTACTTCGGAGTTCTGATATTGTTTGAGATAACAATCTCTATATTCAGAAAGAGCCGTGTCGACAATCTCGACACGGCTCTTTTCGTTTACTTTTATCTTGTCCGGCAATATTTATTTATAAGGCTTGCCTACCACCAGTTTATCTCCCGACAGATCGACTTCAAACAGATGAGGAACGCGGTGATAGTGTCCGTTCCTGTTTTCATGGCTATGAACAGACATCAGCCATTTGCCTTCCAGTGTCTGAAACAACATCCCGTGACCGAAGTTCTCAGGAGTGATAATCTCTTTCTCCTGAATCCAGGGGCCATCCAGCGTACCGCTTTCCGAATAGGCAACTCCCTGTACATAGACATCATAAATCCAGCTAGTCCAGATCATTCCCAGACGGCCTGTTCCTGTCGTGAACAGATAAGGGCCGTCGGTGACCTTGTGCGGGCCAATCTTTCCATTTTCGTCTTTCTCCCGGCTCCACGGAGAGTCGCTGGCACGGAAAAGGAGTTTCCCTTCGCCGACAGAACCGCTTAAATCAGGTTTCAGTTCAATCTTTTCGATTGTACCGTTCCAGTTTTGCAGCCATTCGTAACAATAGATCATATAGGGCTTTCCGTCTTTATCCACCCAGAAAGTACCGTCCAGAGTCGGCTTATCGGCGGGTAGATAAGTCGGATCTTTCATCGGGACATAGGGGCCGTCCGGTTTATCACTTACCAGGATATGCGAAGCCCGGCGCTCTATCGGAGTACTGCGAACCGTATCGATCATTACCGCCTGGTTCGTGAATGTGGCAAAATAGTAATACTTATCCTTATAGTGATGCAATTCCGCCGCCCAGATCATAGGGGTAGGGCCCATCCATGATTGCGGATCTGTTTGGGCAACCTGAAAAGGCCCTTCCCAGAGCTTCAGGTCTTTACTTTTCCAAAGCAGGCCTCCGGTACCGGTCATATAGTACATCGAGGTTTTCCGGTCGGCCAGGATAGCCGGATCACTTAATGTGATGGAATCCAGCGGAATATTCTTTCTTGCGGGGATATTTCCTTTCTTTTGGGCCGGAAGTATGAGCGAGAAAGTCAGGCAAGTCAATACGATCAGACAAAGTTTATTCATAACAATGGTATTTAAAGTTGATAATATGAGTAATCGAAACACTTATCGTGTGCAAAAATAGGGATATAATCTTATAAAGCTGCTTACAGACTCCCAAAAAATGTTTATGCGGATTTTGCCTTCATGGGTTCATATGCTAACTATGCCTGTTGATAATCTGGGTTTCATGGCATGAAGGCACTGCTTTGTTTTGCCTTCATATAGCCTTCATTTTACCATTCATCTCAATTTATATCGGTTTAATCTCTTGACTTTACATCGAAAAAGAGCTAACTTTCACCCCGAAATCTTATCTCCGGCAACCTGCTACTAAGCCCTCAGCATAGGAGAACTAAGTCTTTATCTCCCTATATCTAAACTTTTTTCTCCTTACTTTGAAAAACGTAAGGTTCACTTTCCTAATATGTAAGGCATGGATTGCAAATATGAAAGGCTAGCCTTACTCTTTTGTATGGCTAGCCTTTCATATTTAAAATAGCGGAGATAATAGCTTAATAGTGCTATGCTAAAAGCTTAGTTCTCCGGTACTAAGGGCTTACTATAGCTTTTCTATTACTTCCAGGGTGAGACCTGTACATTCCGATATATCCTTGAAGTCAAATCCTTTCTGCTTCATGGTTGTTGCGACGAGGTGCATGCCTTGCTCCATTCCTCTCTCTATCCCTTTTTCCATGCCTTGTTTTAGACCTTTCTCGTTTGCTTGTTCTATGGCATATTCTGTTGTGCAACGCCAATCGCGGTAACGCTTCAGTACTTCGTCATATACGGCACGCTCATGGGGATCCATTGCATTCACGTTTGCTGCATCGAGTATGCGGCGGAACGCCTCGTTTTCCTCCTTAAAAGGTGACACATCAAATATATTCATATTCTTCAATATATAAATCATATTCTCAAGAGGAGTGATGCATTCCTCTTTCTGTAAATTAAATAACTCAAACGAAATATAGACTTGTTTCAGTTTGATTTCACTAAAAGATTTGCCTGTTGCTTCATTTGCCAATACTACATCCGTACGCCAGGTAGGGAATTCAGGTAAGCTGAAGTTCAACAGGAAGATACCATAGACCGGAAGCAATTCATATTTCCACTCCGATCCTATTTCTCCCTGACGGGAGATCATACGACAAATGTAATAAAATCCGCGGTTAAAGAAGTAACGTTGGGGGCAATTCTGCATTTCAAGGATAAACTTTGTCCCGTCTGTGTCTTCACAAAGGCAATCGAAAATGATTGTGCGTTGATCCAATGATTCGGGAATAATCTCTTTATCCAGATAAGTAAGGTCTTTTACCTTACGTTCGCCTTGCAGAGTGGCATTAATGAAATCGATAGCTACTTGTTTGTTACCGAATACAGCCTTGAAGCCGCTGTCGAGCATAATGTTAACGTAATGTTCCATAGCTTATGGTATGTAATGGTTAACACCTAATAGCAGGTGATGGGGCAAATGTAGTCAATATTTTATTTATTGCAAGTATAGATAGTACTTTTTATTAGACTATGAGTTTTACTGGCTGACAATTAACGTTGTGCGATCGGATATGTAAATGGTTGAAGATGTAAGCTATGAAGGCGAAATGAAGGCCCGATGAATCCGAAAATACTACCGCGTTCATTTCTTGTTGTGTTGAATATCAGTGTGCTGGGCTTGTATGAATGCTGAAGCCGGATTAACTCTTTTATAATATTCCTTTTATTTCTTCCAGGCTACTGACAACATAAGTCGGGGTAAAGCCTTTGGCCGGTACTCCTTTCGGGTTGAGCCAGAGCTGGTCTATTTTGGAGTGGTAGGCGCCTTCGATGTCGGCTTCGAAGCAGTCGCCGATCATGAGTGATTCGGTACGGCGGGAATTGGTGTTGATCAGGGCGAAGTCGAATATCCCTTTATGGGGTTTTTGGATTCCGGCATCTTCAGAGAGAATCATCCGGGTGAAGTAAGGAGCCAGGCCGGAGTTGCGCAGTTTCTTGTCCTGTACTTCACGGAAACCGTTCGATAAGATATACATCCGGTAAGAAGGACGCAGGTATTCGAGTAGCTCGATGGCACCGGGAACAAGGCGCGTCTTGGTGGTGGTGCGTTGCAGGAAGTCGTTGTTGACTGCCAGGACAGATTGGGTGTCTTCAATACCCATCGGGCGAAGCATATAACGGAAACGGTCGACGATAAGTGTCTGCCTGTCGATTTCACCGGCCCGATATTGTCTCCACAGTAACTCATTATGTGGCCAATAGATTGCAAAGAAAGCCTCGAAGGAGGCATAATACCGATCAAAGTGGTGATCGGTATAAATCTCTTCGAGGCATTCTTTATTATTATGGTACGTATCCCAAAGGGTATCGTCCAAGTCTATAAAGAGGTTTTTGTATTTCATCATCCTACTTCGATAACCAGATATTTGCCAAGGCTCCAGAATGCTCTTGGATCTGTGATATTCAGTGTCAGGTTGCCGTCTTCGTCTTTTACGAATTCGTAAGAACCTTCCGGATGGTTGGATTTCAGTTTAGCTTTAGCAGCAAACAAAGGGATTTCCTTTACTTCACGGATGTCGACAGAAATAAAGTAATCTTTGTTGAAGCCGCTCTGCAATACTTTTGATTTAGAGAAAAGACCGCCACCTGAAAGGATCTTCTGGTCTTTCAGTTCTTTGGAAGTACCGAAACAATAGTAAGCTGTGTTGAGAGCCTTATCCTGTTCGTTCAGCTTTTCAGACTGGGCGGCAGCAGTCGTTGCCAGGCTTTCCACATCTTCGTTCAGGGAAGAAACCATTTCGTCCAGTTCCTGGATACGTACATTCTTTTTAGCCAGGTCTTCCTGCAAAGCAACAATCATGGTAGCCTTCTGATCCAGTTCGGAAGATAGGCGGTTGATTGTCTTTTTCAGTGCGGATGACTGGATGCCGCTCTTTTTCAGTTTGTCCTCAAGCTGATTGATCGTTTCTTTGTTTTTCTTCAGTGTCTCACTGATCAACTGCATATTCTGCTTGATCTGTTCGCGGTTGCTCTTGCTGAACTCACCTCCGGTTTGCTGCTGGATGTTCAGATAGTTTTCTGCATCGCGGATAGACTGTATGTCTGCCTCTACATCGTTCAGGATGGAAAGGATTTCGTTCATTTCGCTGCTACTCTTTGTGTTCTCTATTTTCAGAGAATCGTTCTCGGCTTTCAGCTTTTTATATTCGGCCGAATTCTGTCCGCAGGAAACCAGCAATGTTGCGCAGGTACAAGCTAATAATAACTTCTTCATTTTCTTTTTGTTTTTGAGTTAAACATCTTTTTCTGTCTCTTTTTCTTTTTTATCTTTCAAGCCTGCTAATACTATAACAATCTCACCTCTCGGATCGTTCACGGTAAAGTGAGCTATAACCTCTTCGAGGGTTCCGCGTACAGTCTCTTCGTGCAGTTTGGATATCTCGCGCGAGACGGAGACTTGCCGGTCGGTTCCGAAGAATTCGGCTAGTTGGGTTAGCGTCTTTACTAATCGGAAAGGTGATTCATAAAAGATGATCGTTCTGTTTTCGGTAGACAACTCCTTGAGGCGTGTTTGCCGCCCTTTCTTTTGGGGAAGGAAGCCTTCGAAACAGAATTTCTCGTTGGGTAGCCCGGAATTAACCAGGGCCGGAACGAATGCGGTTGCTCCCGGAAGGCATTCAACGTCTACACCTTGTCGTACACATTCCCTTACGAGCATAAAGCCCGGGTCGGAAATGGCCGGTGTGCCGGCATCGGAAACAAGTGCAATGTTTTCGCCGCCTTTGATGCGGGAAGCGATCTGCTCCACCGTCTTATGTTCGTTGAACTTGTGGTGCGACTGCATCTTGTTTTGTATCTCAAAATGTTTCAGTAGAATACCAGTCGTACGTGTGTCTTCGGCCAGAATCAGGTCGGCCTCTTTCAACACACGGATCGCCCGGAAGGTCATATCTTCCAGATTTCCTACGGGAGTGGGTACAACTGTTAACTTTGCCATATCTTACAGGAATCGTTTTTCAAGTAGCTTGATGAAGTCGGCAACGGCTTCATCTTCTATATTCCATTTCAGTTCGTTATTCAGATAAGCCACCGATTCTTCGTATGAATGAATGTCGTTGAGGTCGGTGATCGCTTTATTCATTTTCTCCTCATCGCCCCCGAACAGTTCGCGGCGGAAGCGGAAACGATCGTTCAGGCTGAATGCCTTACGGAAGTCGGAAAGATTCTTCTTTTCGAGCAGGTCGCTCAGGAATACGCCCTGCTTTTCCGTTGTAATGGGTTTATGAGGTGTTTCAGCCGGCTTTTCCGGTTTAGCCGGCGGAGTAATGATTTCCGGTTTCTCGATAATGATTTCCCGGACAGGTTCCTTCACTTCCACTTTAACCTCCGGTTCCCGGACGATTACTGTTTCAGCAACCGGCTCTTCCTGTACTTCCTGTACTTCCTGCACTTCGGGCACAATGGGCATCGGTGCGGCAGCCGGATTCGGCAACGATTGGATCAGTGCCTGATGGGCTTCCATTTGTTCGCGTAACATTTCGATCTGAGCCGTTTCCAGTGAATGAAGATCATTCAGTACTTTGTGTGTCAGATTGAAAGTCTGGCTAAAGAAGGACACCGGGTAAACCTCTGCATCCCGCATCCCGGCAATCAGCGTCTCAAGTTCTTTGAGATCGAGTAACAGATAATCTATTTTTTCTTTATTTGCCATTCCTTATATTATTCTTTACGGGGAAGCCTATTAAAGGCATCCCGGTATTATTGCAACAAAAATAACTATTTCTATTCATGTAACGCGGCTAATATATGAAAAATGTACTGTCACTCAACAAACTCATCCGGTAAATTAACCAAATATAACCGATGAGTGGCGCGGGTGAAGGCGGTATAGAGCCAACGGTAGAAATCTTCACCCAGCATTTCTTCGGTCATATATCCGATATCGAGAAAGACGTTCATCCATTGTCCGCCCTGTGCTTTGTGGCAGGTGATGGCATAGGCGTATTTCACCTGGACAACGTTGTAATGCGGGTCGGCTTTCATCTTTTTCATTTTGCCCGCCTTGGTCGGGATGTCGTCGTAGTCTTCGAGTATGGTGTAGAACAACTTGTCATTCAGCTCTTTTGGAAGGGCGGGGGAGTCTGTTTGCAGGGTGTCGAGCAGTATCTTGATATCCATTTCAAGATCGTAATCCTGGAAGCGTACGGTAACATCGGCGAAACGGAATCCGTATAGTTCGCTGGTTCGTCTGACACGAACTACCTGCACGATCTCTCCGTTGGCTATGAAATCCATCTCCTTGCATTCGCTTGTCCAGTAGTAATTGTTCTTGGCCACCATCAAACGGTCGCCCGACGATAATTCTTCTTCGCGGTACAGGATTCGGTTGCGGATACCATTATTGTAAATTGTAGCCCGTTTGTTCGACCGAGTGATGATCATCGTATCTTCCACTCCGTCGCGGCTGTAGGCCGAGGAGATTTCTTCGATCAGTTCGTCCCCGTTCACTTTCCTGAAATCGGCGAAACCTTTCAGATTAAGCTTCGGATAGATCTCTACCGTGTTTTCCCGTAAGGCATTACGCAAACGGGTGGCGTTGAACAGGATACCCGAGTCTTCACTCTGTCGTACGACCTGTGTCAGCGTGATTTCCCGTACCTCCAGATTATATCCTTTCAATATCTCTGCGTTCAAGGCTGGGCTTTCTGTTTGCATGACCGGGGGAAGCTGTGCCACGTCACCCATGAGGATAAGGCGGCAGTTCTCGCCGGAGTATACATATTGTATCAGATCGTCCAGCAAACGTCCTGTACCGAAAAATGCCGAGTCGAGCCCGTCGTTCGAGATCATGGACGCTTCATCTACTATAAATAATGTATCTTTATGTAAATTATCAGCCGGTAAAAATCCGGTCGGTTCGTTCGAAAAAGCCTTCTGGCGGTATATCTTTTTATGTATGGTGAAGGCTTTGTGGCCGGAATAATTAGAGAATACTTTGGCCGCTCTTCCGGTGGGGGCAAGCAAGACGGTTTTCTGTTTTAGTTCAGTCAGTGTCTTGACAAGGGCTCCTACCAGGGACGTTTTTCCTGTTCCCGCATATCCTTTTAGCAATAATATCGAGTCGGTTTCGTCCGAAAGTAGAAACTCCGTCAGTATTTTTAAGGCCAAATTCTGGTCTTCAGTAGGATTATATGGGAAATTTTGCGTAATTTGGCGGCTTAAATAACTATTTATCATTTTGATTGCAATAATTTTGGTGATAAAGGTAGTGTATTAAATATTCTTTTTTAAATTTGCCGAACGAAATAAATTCAAAAAAACAATACAAACCATGAAAGTTACATTAAAGATTTTAGTAGCAGTTGCAGTTGTCCTGCTTGTTTACATGTGCTATAGAAGCATTATGACGCCGATCGAATTCAACAAGGAAAAAGATGCGCGTGAAAGTGCTATTAAGGCTCGTCTGATCGATATTCGTAAAGCTCAGATCGAGTACAAGAATGTGTACAAAACTCATGCAGGTACATTCGCCGATTTGATTAAGTTCCTGAAGGACGACAAACTTCCGTTCCTGATCAAAGAAGGTGTTTTGACTGACGAGCAGCTGGAAAAAGGTATGACTGAGAAAGAAGCTGTAAAGAAAGGTTTGATCAAACGTGATACAGTTTGGGTTGTGGCTAAGGATACTTTGTTCGGAGCAAACTACAATGTGGATGATCTGGCTAATGTTCCGGGTGCAGGCGTTCAGTTCTCTATGGACACAGCTACGTTGACTTCCGGTTCCGGTTATACTGTAAAAGTATTTGAAGCTGGCGTTAAGTATGACGATTATCTGGGTGATCTTGACAAACAGTTGGTTGTAAACCTGAAAGATAAAGCTGAAAAGCTGGGTAAATATGATGGTTTACGCGTAGGTTCACTGACTGAAATTAATAACAACGCAGGTAACTGGGAATAATCGATCGCTTATGACTATCAGTATTCCTGATACGTTGACTGCTGATAATTCTGGAAAATATATAATGTCCATCCGGCTTAGGTCGGATGGACTTTCTTTTTCAGGATACAGCCCTTCGGTGAACGAAAGTTTCTTTTACAGGAACGTGGAGTTCGACCGGACGAAGCCTTATATTGCTTCATTGAAAGAGTTTTTCTTTGAGCACGAGTTTCTTACTTATTCTTATAAGCGGACGAATCTGGTTTGTGTAACTCCGCAATATACGATGGTGCCTGAAGAGGTCTTTACCGATAAACAGAAGGACGAACTGTTATCGTTCACCTTCTTCTCCCCTGAAAGCAAATGCCTGAACAACCTGCTGACGCGTGAGGCGGTAGAAGTGGTGTTCGGTATCGATGAAGATGTATATGAGTTTTGTTCCCGTTCGCTGATCAATCCTGCATTTATCCATCATATCACTCCCCAGTTGGCTTTGTGGAAACAACAGAGCCGGCAGTTGATACCCCGGCAGTTGTATGTTGTCTTACACCGGAGGATGATGGATGTGGTTTGTTATGCCGGAGGATCTTTGCTTTTTGCCAACTCTTTCGAGTATGATAAACCGGATGATATCCTATACTATATATTATATGTATGGAAACAGGTGGGGATGGATCAGGAAAGAGATCAGCTTCATATGTATGGAGGTGCTTCCCTTCGTAACACGATAACTGCTACGTTGCGGAATTATATACAATATATCAGTCCGGCAGAAATACCGTCGGACGCTTATTTGTTGGGAGCCGAGATCGTACAGGCCCCGTTGGATTTAATAGCTTTATCTGTATGCGAATTATAAGCGGAATATATGGCCGTCGGCGTTTCGATGTACCGTCTACTTTCAGTGCACGGCCGACTACCGATTTTGCCAAAGAGAATCTTTTCAATGTAATCAACAACCTGACCGACCTGGAAGGTGCAGACGCACTCGACCTGTTTGCCGGGACAGGCAGTATCTCGTTCGAACTGTTGTCGCGCGAATGTAAAAGCGTTACGGCTGTGGAGAAGAACAATGCCCATGCCTCTTTTATTGCAAAGGTGGCTAAGGAACTGAAAACCGACTCGCTGCGTCTGATCCGGGGTGATGTGTTCCGTTATCTTCATTCTGCTCCGAAACAAGGTTTCGATTTTATCTTTGCCGATCCTCCCTATGCGCTGAAAGAGTTGCCGGAAGTTCCGAAACTGGTGTTCGAAAAAGAGCTGTTGCGCGACGGGGGTATCTTTGTCATGGAGCATCCCAGGGATAATGACTTCTCCGAGCTTCCTTATTTTGATCAGCGACGGGTGTACGGCTCTGTCAACTTCAGTATCTTTATTAAAGAAGAAAAGGCTTAAAGGAGCGGGGAGAACAACCGCATGAATGACTCTGCCAGGCGTTGCTTGACCGGTCGTTTGAGCCAACGGGAAGGAACCAGCCGTTCGCAACTGTGCAGGTCGTGCAGGAATACCCGTTTCATCTGCAAGGCGAAAGAGGGTTGGTAGACGAATGCATTGATCTCGAAATTATGTTCGAAGCTTCGGAAATCCATATTGGCCGAGCCTATGCAGGCAAGTGCGTCGTCCGTGATCATCAGTTTCGAATGAAGGAAGCCCGGCTTATAGAAATAGACTTTGACGCCGGCTTTTACCATCTCGTCGATAAAAGAGTGCGTTGCCATGTTGGCCGTACGTGTATCCGAACGTTTGGGTAACATCAGGCGCACGTCGACTCCTCCCAGTGCTGCAATCAGCAAAGCTTGGTTCAGCCCTTCGGTCGGAAGGAAATAAGGTGTCTGTATGTAAATATACTTTTTAGCATTGGCTATCGTGAAGATATAAGCCTGAAGCAGGGTACGCCATTGACCGACGGGGCCGCTGGTGGCAATCTGCATGATATTATCGTCGTGGTATATCTTTGCCGGGGGATAAAATATCTTGTCGTTCAGTAGTTTTTTGCTGACAACATACCAGTCGATCAGGAATGTCGATTGAAGCCCGTGCACACCTTTGCCGATGATCCGGAAATGCGTATCGCGCCAGGTGCCCCATGCCGTCCCTTTCTCATACCGGTCGGCTATGTTCATGCCGCCCATATAACCGATTTGTCCGTCTATCACGACAATCTTCCGGTGGTTTCGGTAATTCACCTTGCTGGTGAAGACCGGAAACGCTACTTTCAGGAAGGCATAGACTTCAATCCCTGCTTCCTTCATTTCGTTGAAGAACTTATCTTTTACATTCCAGCAACCCACATCGTCATAGAGTACCCGCACTTTGACGCCTTCTTTAGCCTTCGCTATCAGGGCATCCTTGAACCGTATGCCGACTTCGTCATCACAGAAGATATAATATTGGAAGTGGATATGATGCGTTGCACCCTGTATATCTTTCAGCAGGTCTTTGAACTTCTCCGTCCCGTTTGTATATATTTTGATTTCACTACCATACAACAGCGATGACTGGTTGTTGTTATTCAAAAGAGTGACCAACGGTTGATATGGGGCGGGGACGGTACAGGCATCCTGGGGCAGTTTGCCTTCCTGCGGCCGTTTCATGATGCGTTTGTAAGTCCTGCGTGAGATGATCCGCTGCTTCCTGTTGTCCTGTCCGAAGAAGAAATAAAAGAGCAGACCGACACCGGGAGCGAGTAATAATACGATTACCCAGGGGATGGTTTTTAACGGGTTCCTGTTCTCTGCAATGATAACCAGCACTAACCCCATGATCGTGATTGAGTATAATATAATGAATATTACCCCAACGACCCATTGTATATGTATGACTGCCGGCATCCTTTTTATTCTTTGTTACAGGTTGATAAAGGTAATAAGGTAATTCGGAAATAACAAATCTTTACTACATTTGCCGGATAATATAAAATAGGAAGAAGATGATTACATATATTATTATAGGTATAACAGTCGTTGTTTCATATCTTTGTTTCAATAACCAGGAACTGTTTCGCAAATTAGCGCTGATACCTTACCGTACGGTAAAGAATAATGAATGGTACCGGCTGGTTACACATGGCTTTGTACATGCGGATATGACACATCTGTTGGTGAATATGTTTACTTTCTGGTCGTTCGGAACTTATATAGAAAGTATTTTCGGATACCTGGGTTTCGGAACGTGGGGATATCTGGGTCTTTACTTCGGTGGGATGATCTTTGCCTCTATCTATGATGTGCTGAAACATCACAACGATCCGTATTATGTCTCTATCGGGGCATCTGGCGCTGTGTCGGCCATCCTGTTCTCGTCTATCCTCTTCGACCCGTGGAGTAAAATATTGCTGTTTGCTATTATTCCAGTACCGGGAATTATCTTCGGAGTGCTCTATCTGGCTTATTGTCAATATATGGCTAAACGTGCGGGAGACAATATCAATCACAATGCCCATTTTTACGGTGCTGTCTACGGTTTCCTATATCCGGCTTTACTTAATCCTTCGTTGATAAAAGCGTTCCTTTCTCACTTTTAATCGGAATATTTTCCATATTTAGCACTGTTCAAGTATTTGTTTTTTAAGGTATTATTTATAGATTTGTGGAAATATCTCAATTTGTAAGTAATACCATAAGACAGACACAATGAAAAGAAGGAACTTCATCCGAAGTGGGGCACTGGCTATTGCGGGCTTCACGATTTTACCTCGTCACATTTTAGGCGGAACTAATTTTGTAGCTCCCAGCGATCAGATAAATCTGGGAATTATCGGCTGTGGGGCACAGGGCCGGTGGACACTTGCTCCGGAGTTTGCCCGGCGTGCTAACCTGATAGCTGCCGCTGATTGCGAATCCCGCCAGCTGAAAGCCATGCAGGAAATTGTTGAAAAAGAAACGGAAAAGGCAAAAGGGCAGGCCTATAAAGGATTTAAGCTTTATGCAGACTACCATGAATTATTGAACCGGAGTGATATAGACGGCGTGATTATAGCAACCCCCGACCATTGGCATGCTGTACAAACGATAGAAGCTTGTCGTGCCGGAAAAGATGTCTATGTAGAGAAGCCGATGTCGCATAGTATCGAAGAAGGTCGTGCTATGGCCGATGCCGTAGAAAAGTACAACCGTGTATTGCAAGTCGGTAATATGCAACGTTCGTGGCGTAACTTCCGCCATGCCTGCGAATTGGTTCGCAACGGCTATATCGGTGAGATCAAGGAAGTGAAAGTATCCATCGGACCTCCTCCCGTAAAGTACGATTTGCCTGCACAACCGGTTCCTAAAACGTTGGATTGGGAAATGTGGATCGGCCCGGCTCCTATGAATGTTTATAATGAAGAACTGGCACCGCCTATGGAACGTAATATGTTCCCGAACTGGCGAAACTATAAAGAATATGGTGGCGGTATGATCTGCGACTGGGGTGCTCATATGTTTGATATCGCCCAATGGGCATTAGGCATGGACGATTCCGGCCCGATCGAATTTACTCCGCCGGAAGAAGGGGAACTGCGTCCTCTCAGTATGCGTTACGCCAATGGTACTGTTATGACACATGAGCCTTTCCGTAAAGCGGATGGCAACGCCGTTCGTTTTATCGGTTCGGACGGAGTGATCGATATCAGCCGTAGTTTCCTGGATACGATCCCGGCGAAATTGCAGGACGAAGTGATCGGAGAGGATAAGATCAAGCTGTACAAGAGTGACGATCATTATAATGATTTCCTTACTTCCATGAAGACCCGCAAGCAACCGCTTAGCACCGTGGAGATCGGACACCGCACGGCTTCCCTGTGCCATATCGTGAATTTGTGTTATGAGTTCGACCGTAAATTGGTGTGGAATCCGGAGAAAGAAGAGTTCTTCTTTGATGATGAAGCGAACAAGCGACGTGGTAATCCGATACGCGAACCGTATAGCCTGAAAGTATAGTATATATAATAATGTATAGGAAAACGCAATCGGTGGTAAATGTTCTGACGAGCTTTTACCACCGATTACTGTTTATAGGCTGAAATGTTTTACGTTCGGATATCAGAACCGTGGCGGGCCGCCATGACCTCTGCCACCCGGTCCGCGTACGTCGTTCATACTGGCTCCCCCTTTAAAGATGCTGAACCGGTAGATGAAGTGAACCATAAAGTAGCTGCTCAATGTATTGTATTCCGAATACTGGGTATAGCTGTTATTTGCGGTTTGAGAAATATTGCTGCGTTGGTGCAGGATATCATAGATCTTGAAACGCAATGTCGCCTGGTTACCTTTCAGGAACGATTTGGATGCAGATGCGTTCCATAAAACTTCCTTTTGTTTATATCCTTCGGCATAACCCGAGTTGGCCGACCAGGTAATATCGCTCTCGATCTTAAAATCGAGCGGAAGATAAATAGCCGTTGTTCCTCCGACACCATAATTGAATATATTCTGATCGTTCTGTCCTTGCAAAGAATTTTGGGTTCCGGTATAACGGATATTCCCGTTTAGTCCCAAGTCTATGTAATCTGAACGGAAATCTAAACCGGCACGCTCCATTGCAGTGTAATTCTTGTTCGTATTTTTTTTATCGTTGATGAAACCGTTTAAATTGTTATATGAAGCCATTGTCATGGAGTTGATGGAGAACTTTTTGTTCTTCAGCGGAGTATTGAACAATACGCGGACATTTCCGTTATAGTTGCCGCTTACGTTTTCGTAAGTAGTCATCTTTTTTCCGGACTCTCCTACATAGACAGATTTGGTAACGATATCATTTACTATATAGTTTGCATTCAGCATCACCATGAAAGCTGTTTGTTTTTCAGGGATGAATTTCTGATAACGTGCAAATAAGTTATTTGAATAAGTCGGTTTCAGATCCGGGTTACCTGTGACGGTGTTTAGCGGATCGGATATGTCATCGACCGGCTGCAGTTGCGTCATGGAAGGTTGAGTAGTACGTCCCCGATAATTGATCCGTAAGTTCGTGCGCTTATCGAAACGATAGTTGAAACGGATCATCGGTGAGATGTTTATCACATTACGGGTTAACTTTGATAATGTCGAGTCGCCAACAAAGTTTTCACTTACACTATGGGAAGGGGCCAGATTCATACCGACCGTATAGTCGTACTTCTCACGAACAGCTTTAAAGGCCAGGCTTGCTTGTTGATTAATGAAATTGTTACGGTAACTTTTGCTGTATGCCGTATCCAGAACATTGTATTCTTCGCTACCTTCTTCTTTTACATAAGAGTTTTTCAGTGCTTCCTGCTTATTCTGGCTGAAACTATATGTCGCCTGAATAAAATTATTATTGCCGATCGGTTCGACCCACGACAGGTATGCCCGATAGTTGAAACCTTTGTTATCGTACCTGAACTGCTGATCGATCAGTTCGTTCGGATCGTCTCCCTGGAAATATTCTGTGTTGGAGTAGTTCAAACCTTTGTTATATGAATCACTTACTCCTCCGGATAAAGAGCCACTGAACACACGGCCCTCGCTATTCAGCTTCCGGCTGAACTCCAATCGTGCATTCACATTGTATCCTTCGCCGTCGGAAAGATAATCGGACTCTCCTATATTAACCGTATCTCCCCGGTTAGTCAATGTATTGAATGAACCGAACTCGCGGTTATGGCTGTTGCTATAGCTGAAACTCGGCTGGAAAATGATCTGGGTTGCTGTGTCCGGTTTCCACTCCATTCGGAAGTCTGCTCCGATATTATCGCTTTTCGTATTACTGTTGCTCAGTTCGTTGTAGATTGTAGAACTGTCGTTGGGTAGGATGTTTGTTCTGTTTATCCTGCTTTCAGCATCATTATCAGCATGTGAGTAACGGATGTTACCTCCTAATGTCATTTTTGAGTTGAGTTCTTTGCTGAAGTTCATCCCTGCATTACCTGACGAGGTGATACCGTTTCCGGCTCCACCTCCGCCGCGTCCTCCACGTCGTCCGCCCATCCCGGAAAACATGGTGGAAGCAATATCGGAGAATCCCATATTGTTCGTATTGTTCAGCCCTCCCATGAATGTTACCTGATCATTATTGATAAAACGGTTGACCATGAAATTCCCTTCATACCGGTCTTTGCTGCCGTATCCGGCAAAGGCGTTCCCGAACCAACCTTGTTTCATCCCCGGCTTCACAGTCAGGTTGATAACGGTTTCTTCATCCCCGTCGTCAAATCCGGTCATCCGTGCCATATCGCTTAGGCGATCCAGTACCTGTACCTTTTCAATCATCTTCGAGGGCAGGTTTTTCGAAGCCACTTTCGGGTCGTCGGAGAAGAACTCTTTCCCATCGATCAATACCTTCTTGATCTCCTTTCCGTTGACGGTGATCTTTCCTTCACTGTCGACTTCCACACCCGGCATCTTCTTCAACAGATCTTCCAGCACGGCTCCTTCTGTCGTTTTGTAGGAATCGGCATTATATTCGACCGTGTCGTTGCGGACAACCACTTCCGGTGCTTTTCCGATTACCACTGCTTCTCCGAGCATAATGGAACCGTCGCTAAGTGCAAGTTTGCCGACATTCACCGGGTTGGTTTTCCCTGTGATCCGTAAAGGTTGATATAATGGATCGAACCCTACGAAAGAAACGTGCAGCAGATAACTGCCGGCTTTGATCCCTTTCAGTGTGAAATTACCATTACGCGAACTGGCCACCCCTCCGACCATCGTACTGTCCTTTACATTTAACAAGCGTACCGTAGCCTGTTCAATAGGCTCGTTGTTCCCCTCTTCTATCACAGTTCCTGTGACATCAACTCCACCCCGCTGTGCGAATGCCGGCAAAGAAAAGAGAATAAGAAATAACCATAAAAAGTATCTTCCCGATTTCATAACTAATATATTATCTGTATCAAACAAATATGTATCCGGACTGGTTTCCGGTTACGAGAAGATAGACGGCTCCGACTTGATTAAGTTTAATAATATCTGTGATGATTTTGATTTATTAACCAAAAGGGAAAAGCCATTCTTCCCGGCATTTAGTTAAAAATATCCCGATATAAATTGATTTTGTTGCCGGGAAAAGTTATTGCCGACGCTGTCGAAAGCTTTGCCGACGCCCTCGACAATATAGCTGACACTGTCGACAATATAGCTGACGCCCTCGGCAACAACTTTCCTGCAAGGAAAATTGAACTTTCTCCGGATGTATCAGGAAGGAAACCCGAATAAAAAGGAAAGAAGAGGGAGATAGTCTTTCAGTTTAACACGAAGTATTTTCAGGGATTGACTGATACGGTATTCGACGGTTTTGACGGACACTCCAAGTTGTTCTGCTATCTGAACATTGGTTTGTTCACCGAAACGGCTTAAGGTGAACGTGTCTCGGTAAGTGTCAGGAAGTTCTTTGATAGCATTGTTTATATTCTCTGTCAGTTCGTTCACGAAGTAGTAATCAGGATCTTCAAATTGCTCTTTTAGTTTTTCATAAAGAAGGGTATGTACTTTCTTATGATACAAATTCTTTTGAATCGCATTCAGGCACCGATGTTTAACTGCTATAAATAAATATGATTTCAAGGATTGAGTGATAATGATATTTTTTCGGTTTTCCCATATGAAAAGCATTAGATCTTGTACCAGTTCTTCGGCGTCTTCATCTGTTACGTATTGGGAAATGTATTCGCATAAAGGAGAATAGTACTTGATAAACATTTGTTTATAAGCCTCGGAATTACCTTCTTGTAATTGTCTAACTAATAGAATATCATTCATTTACTAAATTTTGTTTATGAAGGTTTCGGGCAAAGATAGTTGATAATTCTAATTATATTTAGAAAAAAAAGGAATATGTATAAAATTTTTTATGATATTGTTTAGGGTAGAAGAGGGGGATTTTTGTCGTATATATAGAAACAGATAAAATGGAAGAACAGAGAAAACATATAGAAGAACCGGAAACTTCATTATTGTTGTTGTATATCGGGGGAAAAGCTTCGGCAGAAGAATGTGCTATTGTTGAGAGCTGGCTGCATGACAAAGAAGAGAATGAACAAACCTTGTTACAAATTGCTCGTATTTATCATGTGCAATATACACATAGGCGTATTGAACAGCGTGATCCTCTTAAAGCTTTTGAGAAGGTACAAGAACGGGTTAGGCAGCGTGTATGGAAAAAAAATATTTATCGTTTTTCTACTGTTGCTGCTTGTCTTGTTGTTGGATTCTTTTTGTCAACTCTTCTTTCATGGTGGAATACAACAGACAGTGAGGTGAAAGCACAAATGGTTACTGTTCGTTCAAATCCGGGGATGCGTACCAGTTGTAACTTGCCGGATGGGACAGTTGCATATTTAAACTCAGGATCTACGCTGATTTATCCGGTTCCGTATGATAACGATAAAAGGGCTGTAACGTTGGATGGAGAAGGTTACTTTAAGGTGACACATGATCCGGAAAAGCCCTTTATAGTGAATGTCGCTGATGGAAAAATGAGGGTAAAAGTATTGGGAACTGAATTTAACTTACAGGCGTATCTGGGAGAAGGACAGATAGAAACGACTTTGGTTTCAGGGAAAGTTAATATTGAAACAGAAAAAGAGAATGGCACTGTAGTGAGACAAGAACTATCTCCTTCAATGAAAGCTACATATATTCTCTCTACTGGAAAAATGAATATGGAAATTGTGAATCCTGTATATGAAACTGCCTGGATAGAAGGAAAATTAATGTTTTATAATTCTCCTTTGCCTGAAGTGTTGCGTGATTTGTCTTATTTCTATAATGTAAAATTCGAAGTGAAGGATCCTTTGATAAAATCCTATTACTTTACCGGAACGTTCATCGATAAACAATTGTCACAAATTTTGGATTACCTGCAAATATCATCAGGAATAGATTATAAGATCAGGCAAATTACCGGAGATGACAGTAAAGGAATTAATTATACGGTGGTCGAGTTGACCAATAAACGGAAATAGAGACATAGTATAATGTTGGATAATCATTAAAAACAGAAAGCCTATGGAATAGAACAATCATTGCAGACCTTATTATTGAAAAACATACGGAAACATGTTACCAGCATCTTCCCGTATGAAATATTCAATAGCCGGTCTATAAACAGACTAAGGAATTTATTTTTTTAATCTTAAATCATTTACAAAAGTATGGTAAAGAATTATTATATCCAACAGGATAGGGAAATTTGTATCCTGAATTTAGTACCTAAAATAACAAGAACCATGAAGTTAACCTGTTTATTGTTATGCTTGTCTATTAGTATGGCACTTGCGTCCCAATCTTATGCGCAAACGACAAAACTTTCTGTATTTGGAACAGAAAAGACAGTCGCAGAAGTATTGGAAGAGATTGAACAACAGACCGATTTCCAATTTTTTTATAATAACAAAATCATAAATGTCAACCGGAAGGTTTCTATCAATGTACAGAATGAAGATGTATTTGTTGTATTGAACCGTTTGTTTAAAGAGTCGAATGTACGGTATAAAGTGATAGATAAAGATGTAATTTTGACAACTATTGATGTGGCCGGATCGGATCAGGTTGGTAAAAAAGTTAGCGGAAAAGTAACTGATCATTTAGGAGAGCCTGTTATTGGGGTGAATGTTGTTGAAAAAGGAACAACGAATGGGACGACTACAGATGTGAATGGTTCTTATTCTTTGATGCTATCCAGTGATAATGCGGTTCTTCAATTTTCTTATATCGGATATACAACAAGAGATATTGCTGTAGGAAGTAAATCTGATGTTTCTGTTTCATTGTTGGAAGATAGTCAGGCGTTGGAAGAAGTGGTAGTGGTTGGTTACGGTACAACCAAGAAGGTGAATCTGACTGGTGCTGTTGCACAAATAGATAATAAAACAATGGAAAACCGCTCTGTTACAAACATTGGAAAGGCTTTGCAGGGAGTAGTCGGAAACTTGAATATGACAGTTTCTGGAAATGGTGGGGCTCCCGGCTCAACGATGGATTATAATGTTCGTGGTACAACCAGTCTTTCCGGGGGGGCTCCGTTATTTATTGTAGATGGAGTTCCGGCTGATAATATTAATAATATTAATCCTGCCGATGTAGAAACTCTGACTGTTTTGAAGGATGCGGCTTCTGCTGCTATTTACGGTGCACGTGCTGCTTATGGTGTTATTCTGGTAACGACTAAGAAGGGGGCTAAAAATGAAAAGGTGACCGTATCTTATAATAATGTGATAGGCTATAATCATGCAACATGTATTCCGAATCAGGTAAACTCACTTGATTTTGCGAATGCGTATAATATCGCATCACTAAACTCAGGACAGTCTCCGATGTTCAGTGATGAACATATTGGGCGCATCAAAGCTTATATGGCAGATCCGGGACATTATCCGTCAAACATTCCGAATCCGAATAATACGGATTATTGGTCGTATGCTACATTGGATAATGATAATGTGGATTGGTTCAGGGCATTCTTTAAACCGGGATCATGGAATCATAAACATGACTTGAGTGTAAGAGGTGGTACGGAGAAATCCAATTATTATGTGGGAGCCGGCTATTATAAGGAAAATGGATTGTTGCGATATGGAAAAGATCGTTTTGAACGTTTTAACCTGACAAGCAATTTACATTTTGAACCCTATAAATGGTTGCGTGGAGATGTCAGAGTCAAATTCAGCCGGGATAAAAATAATACCGTTTCAGAGGCTTATAATGGGGATATAGGTAACTGGGTACATTTGGCAACAACCCGCTATCCGAACTGGTCTTTGAAAGATCCGAACGGACATTGGGCTTCAACCTCTCATATTTATAAACAAATAGACGGGGGACGTACACTTGACAATACCAATGTTTTTAGTGCAACGGGAGCTTTAGAGGCTGAGCCGATTAAAGGTTGGAAGATAAACGTTGATTATACTTACCGAAATACGGCAAGAAAAGAGTCTACTCACGACAAAGCGGTAATCTGGGAGTATACGGTCTCCGAAGTTCCGGTAATGGCTCCAAATCATGATGCTTTTTCAACTTTGCAGGCTCAAACTGATTATAGCTCATTTAATGCTTATACTTCTTATGAACATTTGTTTGGCGACCATTTTATGTCGGTCATGGTTGGTCAGCAATTGGAGTTAAGTAAATATGATTATTTGACTGCTATGCGTCGTAATTTGATAAATCAGGATATTCCTTCTTTATCAACTGCGATTGGTGAACAGACGAATTCCCAGACACTGACGCATTGGGCAAATATGGGTACTTTTATCCGTGCTAATTATAACTATAAAGAAAAATACCTGATTGAGTTTAATGCTCGTTATGATGGTTCTTCCAAATTCCAGCGTGGTGACCGTTTTGGATTTTTCCCTTCCGTTTCTGTCGGTTATAATATTGCCAGAGAAAACTTCTGGACAATCGAACATATTGTGAACTCATTGAAACTACGTGCTTCTTATGGATCGTTGGGGAATCAGAATGTGGGTGATTATTTGTATTTGAGTACAGTGAATGTAGGCAATAATTATGGTTATCTGATAGACGGGGTACGTCCGAACTATCTGGAAGCACCCGGGTTGGTCAGCCGTAATCTGACTTGGGAAACAGTTTCTACCATTGATGTGGGAGTAGATGCTTCATTCTTATCAAATCAGTTGAATCTTTCATTTGACTGGTATCGTCGTACGACAACTGACATGTTTGGCCCTGCCAATGCCCTGCCGGCGGTATTGGGAGCAAGTGTACCACAAGAAAATAATGCCGATTTACGTACTTCTGGTTTCGAATTGAATCTGGGATGGAGAGATCAGATAGGAAGCGATTTCTCTTATAATGTAAATTTGGTTTTATCTGATTATGTATCCAAGGTTATCACTTATAATAATCCCACAAAGATTTTGTCAACCTACTATGAAGGGCAGACGATCGGAGAAATCTGGGGATATAAAACAGCAGGTATCATACAAACGGAAGAGCAGTTGAAAAAGATATCTGATCAGTCATATATCTATGGAAACTGGACAGTTGGAGATGTGGAGTATAAGGATTTAAATAATGATGGTAAAATTGATAAAGGTAAAAATACGAAAGATGATCATGGAGACCTAACTGTTATTGGAAATACAACTCCACGTTTTAGCTATGGTATTTCTTTAGGTGCACAGTGGAAAGGTTTTGATTTGAACATTTTCCTGCAAGGGGTAGGGAAGCGTGATTTTTGTCCTCCGACAGGTGGAAATAGCGGAGTTTTCTTCTGGGGATTCACTGGTGGGTTTGGTTCTAATATGTATGAAGAAACATCAGATTTCTGGACTCCGGAAAATACTAGTGCTTATTATCCGAAGCCCTATAATTCTTCTGAAGTATATAAAAACCAACAGTCGCAAACTCGTTATCTACAGAATGCAGCTTATCTACGCCTGAAGAATTTTCAGTTAGGTTATACAATTCCAAAGACTATTATGTCAAAGATCGGTTTAGAGCGTATCCGTATGTTTATCAGTGGAGAAAATCTCTTTACAATTACATCTTTGCAGAAAAATTTTGATCCTGAACTTTTAAACGGAAGTTGGGGAGCCGGAAAAGTTTATCCTTTATCGAAGACATTCTCTTTTGGTTTTAATGTTGATTTTTAAATTGAATTATTATGAAAAAATATAGCTTATTTATCGTACTGTTAGGATTGTTCATTACGTCTTGTGAAGATTTCCTAGACCGGGATCCTTTGGATAAGATCACAGATCAGCAG
The DNA here is from genome assembly GCF_000969845.1 of Parabacteroides sp. HGS0025. Lineage (NCBI taxonomy): Bacteria > Pseudomonadati > Bacteroidota > Bacteroidia > Bacteroidales > Tannerellaceae > Parabacteroides > Parabacteroides sp. HGS0025. The sequence continues at coordinate 53,604 of NZ_KQ033903.1, read as the reverse complement.
ATGACATTTTCAGCAAAGGAAATGGAACTTTATGCCAATAAGTATTATGGGAATTTCCCGGTATTGAGTGGTCATGATTACGGACCATATGAGAAGGATAATGCTTCAGATAATCTGGTCTCCGGGTCATATAATTATGATGCCCAAATATCCGGAACGATTACAGTTCCATCTTCCGGAGGTGGATGGGACTGGACAATGCTTAGAGGACTGAATTTCTTCATTGATAACTACCATAAATCGCAGGACCCTATTTCTGAAACGGCTCCTTATATTGGTGAAATTTATTTTTGGCGTGCCTGGTTTTATTATGACAAATTGAAACAGTTTGGTGATCTTCCCTGGATTGGGAAAGCTTTGTATGCTGATTCAGAAGAACTGTTTGATAGCAGGGTTTCACGGACGGTAATAGCAGATTCTATTATAGCTGATTTAGATAAGGCTATTAGTCTATTACCGGAAAAGAGTATGGCTACTTCCGGACGAATTCATAAAGATGTAGCTCTGTTGTTTCAGAGTCGTGTCGCTTTATATGAAGGAACGTGGGAAAAATACCATAACGGAACGGCCTTTGGCGTTGCAAATGCAGATCCGAATCGTTTCTTCCGGATTGCAGCAAATGCAGCACGGGCGGTGATCGATAAGGACGTCTATGCAATAGAACCGGTAGGGGGAGATAAAAGTAAAGGTTACTGGAACTTGTTTAATCAGACAGATTTATCTGCTAACAAAGAAGTTTTACTTTGGAAAAAATATGATATGGGATTAGGGGTATATAATAACAGCCAGAGTATTTGGGGTGTAAGTGATAATAATACCGGAGTATCTAAGTATATGATAGAAGCTTATCTCTGTTCAGATGGTAAACCTATCAGTATCAGTCCTCTTTACCAGGGGGATGATTTGGTGGAGAAAGAAGTACAGGATAGAGACCCTCGTTTGAGACAAACAATTTACCAGAAAGGTGATCCACGTGTGATTGTGAACGGACAAGTGAGCGGTTCTTTTACTGTACCGGATATGACATATGATTCCCGTTTGAGAAATACAACCGGTTATCAATTATATAAAGGATGTGATCCGGCCGCAGTACATGAAGGTGGATATATTACAGCAAGTATTATTTTCCGGTATGCAGAGGTTTTATGTAATTATGCAGAAGCCAAGGCTGAGCTGGGTGAGTGTAGTCAGAATGATCTGGATATTTCGGTAAACCAATTGCGTGATCGGGTGGACATGCCTCATATGACAGTGGATGTCGGCTTTATTGATCCGAGGTGGGACTTCCCGGAATTGAGCCCGCTACTGAATGAGATACGTCGTGAACGGAGGGTTGAATTTGCTTGCGAAGGATATCGCTTTGATGATTTAATGAGATGGGCGGCTGTTAATTTGATTAAACGTCCTATGTTAGGAGCAAAAATGAAACAATTTGCAGATATCAAAGACCAGTTCAAACCAGTTCTTGATCCTAGCGCAATACCAGTGAGTGATGCCGGTTATATTGCTCCTCATTGGAATAGTCCGGCAAAGAATGGTTGGCAGTTTGATGAAAAGAAAAACTGGTTGAAACCGTTGCCTTCAAATGAATTAGTTCTAAACTCGAACTTAGAACAAAATCCAGGATATTGATATTCAAAATGAGTATATAAAGGGGGATTTTTATATATCCTCCTTTATTTTCGTGACAGTTTTTTTCAAATAGTAATATATGAAAAATATGAAATTAAAATTATTATGTTTTTGGGGTCTCTTTCTTTTGTTATGCAGTTGTGTTGAAAATAAAACAATATATTATTGTGGTAGTGAGCAGAATGAAGTGTATCAATTACTTAAAAGTGAGGGGTTCAAATTGATAATATTTGACTCTCCGGAAGTAATGATTGAAAATGCGACCAACGGTTCAGGAGCCGTTATCGTTTGTGATACTTATCCGATGTGTCCTCTGGAAATTACACAGGAAACATATAAATTGGCACAACAGAAAAAGATTAGGCTTTATTTGGAATATCCGGATAAGTTACCAGATCTATGTGTTGAAAAAGAAACTTTTCATGCATCTTTGGAACGTGGAGTAATAACCAGTGACAAACTGATGAATCTGGAACCGATGGATATTATAGGTGTTAATGATTGCTATACTCGTGTAGTAAAAGTGAATGACCCATTGATTGTATTAGCTCGTGTTGCAGGTTTTGATCAGGCAGAGTATGGGATAGAAGATGTGGAGAGCTATCCTTTGTTATGTGAGAAAGATAATATATTGGTCGCATTTACAAAACTCAGTAATTTCCGGACAGGTCGCTACGAACCTCTTGGCGCCTGGCAATCTGTATGGAAATATATTATTTCGTTTGTAACAAATGATTCTGATTTCACATTTTCAACAGAATGGCCGTCTGATGTTAGACCTACTTACAGTAGAGAACAATCTCTTCCGGCTGATGCAGGAAAGGATATGATAAGCAGAGGTCTGGAGTGGTTTTTCAATGGCCGTTTCTTTATTGATCCCTCATGGAAAAAATTGCAGTTGGAACGACAGGGGGACGGGTTAATGCCTGTAGCCCGCGCACTTCCGGCTGATAGCAAAGTTGGAAATGGCTCGATGGGAATTCTTGAAGGCCATGCATCCAATATCTATTATGATGGAGAACAAGATTTCCGGTATTGGCTTCGAGCTGATGTGCAAGGGGAAGTTGCATTTGCTCTTGCTGCTGGAGGGAAGTCTTTGAATAATTCAACCTATGAAGAAGTGTCTAAGAATCTGATGGAATATGTACTGAAAAAATCAGCATTTAGAGCTGGAAAAAGAATAGATCCTTCCAGTCCGGTCTATGGTTTGATCGGATGGTCTGATACTCATCCTTATGTTTTTTATGCTGATGACAATGCTCGTTTGGTATTAGGATTGATAGGGGCTTCTGCTTTTATGGATTATGATCGGTGGAATAAAGAAATTATCGAGAATATACTAGCTAATTTCCGTTTAAGTAATGTAAATGGTTTTTTCGGCAATGGTGGTCGTTTGGAGGAACCTCAGATTTTGGAAAAAGGTTGGCAATATTATGCTAAGCGTCCGGAACTGGTGAATCCTCATCCTCATTTTGAATCCTGGATGTGGGCCTGTTATCTATGGCTTTATGACAAAACAGGTTATCAACCATTATTAGAAAAAGCTGAAAAAGCTATCAGGCTTACAATGGAAAACTATCCGGAGGGTTGGAAGTGGACAAATGGAATTCAGCAAGAGCGGGCTCGAATGATACTGCCGTTGGCTTGGTTAGTACGGGTGCAGGATACTTCGGAGCATAGGGAATGGCTAGATCAGGTAGTAAGTCGTTTGTTGGAAAATCAACAAATATCAGGAGCGATCAGGGAAGAATTAGGTAATAGTAGTACCGGTACGTTTGGAAAAGCTAAATCAAATAAGGATTATGGTGTGACGGAGGCTCCGCTTATTTCACATAACGGTGATCCGGTGGCGGATATGTTATATACTTCGAATTTTGCTTTTTTCTCATTGAACGAAGCTGCAAGAGCGACAGGTAATACCCAATATCAAGAAGCGGTAGAAAAATTGTCGGATTTCCTGATCCGTATTCAGGTAAAAAGTGACAGATATGCCCATTTAGATGGAGCCTGGTATCGTGCATTCGATTATAACCGGTGGGACTACTGGGCTTCAAATGCCGATCATGGTTGGGGGGCATGGTCTACCTTGACCGGTTGGATCCAGAGTTGGATCATTGGTACTCAGGTATTGATTGAGGATGATACCAGCTTTTGGGATAAAACAAAGGGTGTTTCAATGAAACCTCATATGGATGAGGTGATACAAACAATGTTTGGAAACTAATAAAGTGAGTATGAAAACGAAAATCAACTTTGGTTATCTTGTTTTTCTTTCCGTGGTGGCAGCTCTGGGCGGTTTCCTGTTTGGATATGATACGGCTGTTATTTCCGGGACGATCGCTCAGGTCACCCAATTGTTTCAGTTGGATTCGCTGCAACAAGGATGGTATGTCGGATGTGCACTTATCGGTTCGATAGTAGGGGGGCTTATGGCTGGTATATTGAGTGATATAACGGGGAGAAAGCGGACAATGATTTTTTCAGCCATTTTGTTTTCTGCTTCTGCTATCGGTTGTGCATTCAGTACAAATTTTAATCAACTGGTCATTTATCGCATCATAGGTGGTGTTGGTATTGGTATAGTCTCAATCGTGTCTCCTCTCTATATTTCAGAAGTCTCAGTCGCTGCATACCGTGGGCGGTTGGTGTCACTTTATCAAGTTGCAATTACAGTTGGTTTTTTAGGTGCATATCTGACTAATTACATTTTATTACAGTTAGGGAAAGGAGATATTTCTTTAACGACTTCGTGGCTAAACCGTCTGTTCATAACGGAAGTTTGGCGGGGCATGTTGGGGATGGAAATTTTTCCGGCTTTGTTTTTTCTTGTGATTATTTTCTTTATACCTGAAAGCCCTCGTTGGTTACTGTTGAAAGGGAGAGAAACGGAAGCTTTTTCTGTTTTTTCCGGAATTTATCGCAATGTGAATGAAATTAAGATACAACTGAATGAAACATTATCTGTCATCCGGAGTGAATCAAAGTCTGAATGGGCTCTGTTATTTAAACCGAAAATCCTAAAGATAGTGTTAATAGGTGTTTGTATCGCTATTTTGGGACAGTTTATGGGTGTTAATGCAGTTCTTTACTATGGACCATCTATATTTGAAAGTGCGGGTCTTTCCAGTGGAGATTCTCTTTTATCTCAGGTGTTGGTTGGGCTTGTTAATATGATGACATCCATTCTCGCATTGGTAATAATAGATCGGGTTGGGCGAAAAAAGTTAGTATATTATGGTGTGTCAGGGATGATTGTTTCTTTGTTGCTTATCGGTGGTTATTTTATACTGAATAGATCAATGTCTATACCTAGTCTTTTTTTATTGGTATTTTTCTTGTGTTATATTTTTTGCTGTGCTGTCTCTATCTGTGCTGTGGTTTGGGTGCTTCTTTCGGAAATGTATCCTGCTAAAATTAGAGGACTGGCCATGTCTATTGCAGGTTTTGCCTTGTGGGTCGGAACTTATTTAATAGGGCAACTTACACCTTGGATGCTCCTGACTTTAACCCCGTCAGGTACATTTTTCCTGTTTGCGGTCATGTGTGTACCTTACATATTAATAATATGGAAATTACTTCCGGAAACAACCGGTAAATCATTGGAAGAAATAGAACAAAACTGGATAAAATGAGAAAATATGCTACGTGGTAAAGCTAGATAGTGACTATCGTAGTTGTTAGGCTAATTTTTGAATTAACAAAATCAGTATTAACTGCTGATTTGTATTATAGTAATAGTTATGAAAAACATTTCAAGAAGAAATTTTCTGAAGACAAGTGCTGTTATGACAGCTGGTCTTACCATTATTCCGAGTTCTGTATTAGGCAGAACTTACGGACATATTGCTCCGAGCGATAAGTTGAATATAGCTGGTATCGGTGTCGGTGGTATGGGACGTCGTAATCTGGCAAATATGAATACGGAAAATATTGTTGCACTCTGTGATGTCGATTGGCATTATGCAGATAAGACCTTTAAGGATTATCCGAATGCAAAACGTTTTAAAGATTGGCGTGTGATGTTTGATGAGATCGGAAAGTCGATTGATGCTGTCATGGTAGCAACACCCGACCATACGCACGCTGGTGTAACAGCTCATGCCGTTACATTGGGTAAACATTGTTATACACAAAAACCGCTTACTCATTCTGTTTACGAGTCACGTTTACTTACCAAACTGGCTAAGAAATATAAGGTAGCCACACAGATGGGAAACCAGGGTAACTCATTTGACTGGTGTCGCCAGATTGCGGAGTGGATACAAGCAGGTGTCATTGGTGAAGTGTATGAAGTCCATTGCTGGACTGATCGCCCGATTTGGCCACAGGGATTGATGCAACCCAAGGAGGCTGCCAAATGCCCGAAGACTTTGGATTGGGATTTATTCATCGGGCCGGCACAGAAACGCCCATATAATCCGGTTTACACCCCCTGGAACTGGCGCGGCTGGTGGGACTTCGGAACAGGAGCGCTAGGAGATATGGCCTGCCATATCATGGATCCGTTGTACTGGGCTCTTGATCTTAAATATCCGACCAGCGTTATCGGTAGTTCCACATTGAGTAATCTGTACTCTCCTCCCCATGCTCAGGTTGTTACTTATACTTTCCCGGAGCGGCCGGCAAAAGGAAATATAAAAATGCCGGAAGTAAAAGTTTACTGGTATGATGGAGGGTTGATGCCACCCCGTCCGGAAGAACTGAAAGATGGACAAATGATGGGTGATGAAAACGGAGGTATTATCTTTATGGGTACGAAAGGTAAAATCATGACAGGATGTTATGGGATGAATCCGACTTTATTACCTGTCTCTGATATGGAACATTTTAATCAGCCTAAACCCTCTATTGCTAGGATCAAAGGCGGTAACGGAGATATCTGGTCGACAAATGCCCACGAACAGGATTGGATACGTGCATGTAAAGAGTCTCCCGAAAACCGGACAGAAGCTTCTTCTAACTTCCAGTTTTCCGGTCCGTTCAACGAAATGGTTGTGATGGGAGTCTTGGCCGTACGGTTATCTGGATTGCAGGGGTTACACCGTGAATTGCAATGGGACGGCGAGAATATGTGCTTTACCAATATCTCTCCGACAGACAAAATTAAGATCGTTACGGTAGACGATTTCAAAGTAATAGACGGTGATCCTCGTTTCGACCGCCGCTTTGCTGAATTTAATGCGGTAGAAATGGCTAACGAATGGATCAGGCACACTTACAACAATGGTTTCTCCTTACCGGATATGCCTAAATAATCAGAATAAAATAAATCGATCATGAAAAAGCGAATATTCAATATCTTACTGTTGTTGGTTTGCGGTTTATTCTCCATTCCTGTACAGGCACAGACCAAAGCAGGAAAGAACGGCTGGCGGCTGGGGATGCAATCATATAGTTTTCACCTGTTCTCACTAACAGAAGCTCTCGATAAGACACAGGAATTAGGCTTAAAATATATAGAAGTATATCCCGGACACAAGTTGGGAGGTAAATGGGGTGACCGGGTGTTCAACTTCAACCTGGATACCCAAACTCAAAAGGAGTTGAAAGAACTGGCTGCTTCTAAGGGAATAACAATTGTTGGAACTGGTGTATATGTTGCCGAGAAATCTTCCGACTGGGAAAAAATGTTCCGTTTTGCCAAGGCGATGGAAATGGAGTTTATCACTTGTGAACCGGCACCCGGCGACTGGGATTTGGTAGAAAAATTGTCGAAACAATACGGAATCAACATTTCGGTACATAATCACCCTCAGCCATCCGATTACTGGAAACCGGAGAATTTATTGCAGGCTATCTCTCACCGCAGCCATTTGATCGGTTCGTGTGCCGATGTTGGACATTGGCGCAGAGAAGGACTCGACCAGATAGAATGTCTGAAAAAATTGAGTGGACGCATTATTTCCCTTCATTTTAAAGATATAGCAATAAAAAAGGTTGGAGAAAAGGAACAACATGATGTGATTTGGGGGACAGGTATACTCGATGTTAAAGGGATGTTGAAGGAACTGAAGGAACAGGGTTTCAAAGGGGTATTCTCAATCGAATATGAATATAACTGGGAAAATTCTGTTTCTGATATAAAAGAATGCATAACCTATTTCAATCAAGTAACAAATGAGCTGTTTTAGTACCCAATGAACCACTTAATCGTTTGTGTTTGATGAATAATTGTGAAAACTGGAATGTTAAATAGACATTCCAGTTTTTAGTTTTTGAGGATCTGTATTTATGTTTTATCTTTGTACAATTGTTGAATAAAGGGTATTTATGTAAGGTGTTTATGCTTTTATCCTAATTTAAATTTAATTCTATGAGAACAAACTTGTTAATCTCTTTGTGTTTTTTATTCCTGTGTGCCTGTCAGACCCCTCCCGTTGAAGAGTACACGATCATTCCGCAACCTCAGGAGATCAGTTATACTCCGGGGTTCTTTAAAATGAGTAATCAGCCGGTAATATCTTACTCCGGGAATCTTGTTAATGAAGCTCAGTATTTACAGAATGTCCTTGCTGCTGATTTTTCAGTAAATGCAACCCTTAAGGAAGGGAAGGGGGATATAAACCTCGTACTTGACCCTGCTGTATTGGCGGATAAACCGGAAGGTTATCAACTGGAAGTCGCTTCCGGTAAGATCGCAATAAAGTCCAGAACTCCAGCCGGCGTTTTGAACGGAGTACAAACCCTGCGTCAGATTATAAAGGAAAAAGACGGTAAATATGTAGTACAAAGAGCGGCTGTTTCCGATTATCCGGCTTTTTCCTGGCGTGCCTTTATGTTGGATGAAGGACGTTATTTTAAAGGGAAAGATGTTGTGCTTAAGTTGTTGGATGAAATGGCAGGATTGAAAATGAATGTGTTCCATTGGCATCTTACGAATGATCAAGGCTGGCGAATTGAAATTAAGAAATATCCGAAATTGACGGAGGTGGGAGCTTACCGTGACTCATCTGAGATCAATCATTTTGGTAGCGATGTGTATGACGGTAAACCTCACGGAGGATTTTATACCCAGGCGGAAATCAAAGAAATTGTTGATTATGCCTCTAAACGTCATATCACGATTGTGCCGGAAGTAAGTATGCCGGGACATGCCAGTGCCGCTATCGCTTCCTATCCCTGGTTGGGAACCAGTGGCAAGCAGATCAAAGTTCCAGGTAAATTCGGTGTACATTATGAAGTTTTTAATGTGTCTGATCCGAAAGTGATGCAGTTCTTTGATGATGTAACGAATGAAGTGATAGCTCTGTTCCCTGGTTCGGTATTCCATATCGGAGGGGATGAAGTTAAATACGATCAGTGGAAAGCTTCTCCGGTTATCCGTAGCTATATGGCAAAGAACGGATTGAAAACACCGGCTGAGCTTCAGGTTTATTTTACGAATGAGATTTCCAACATGCTAGCATCAAAAGGGAAGCGAATGATGGGATGGAACGAGATTACCGGTGATAAACTGCATGAGTATCAGTCTGCCGAAGATACGAAAGAGGTGGAACAACAGTTAGCTAAAGGAACGATCGTTCATTTCTGGAAAGGTGATCCGGCTCTTATCAAGAAAACGATTGATAAGGGATATGATGTGGTGAACTCTTATCATGAATATACTTATGTAGATTATAATTATGAGTCAATCCCTTTGTCTAAGGCTTATTCATTTAATCCGGTTCCGGAAGGATTATCTCCGGAAGAACAGAGCAGAGTGCTGGGATTGGGCTGTCAGATGTGGGGGGAATTTATCCCAACGGTTGAGAGCATGAACCGGCTGGTTTATCCCCGTATTGCAGCTTATGCAGAAACAGGATGGACGGGTGCTGATAAAAAAGATTATAACCGTTTCCTGAGATCGCTTGATTATTTTACTGGTAAGTGGACTGCTGAGGGAATCGTTATAGGGCCAACCGAATAAAAAAAGATTTTTTTTAGCGGGACGATTAAACTATTTCCAAATAACAGTGTCTATTACTTCGAAGCGCTTCACAAACAAAAGTATATTAATTAAGTAATAAGTAATAGTTTATGAAGAAGGTAATAGGATTGTTTTTGGTTATCTTGATCAGTTCAACAACAGTTTTTGCTCAGAGTGGTAATCGCCAGGGAAAGAAGGGAGATCCCTCAAAGCGTAGTGAAAAAATGATCGAAGAGTTAAAACTCGATGATAAGCAAGCTGCGGAGTTCCGTAAGGTAGAAACCGAGTTCAGAGCTCAAATGGAAAAAGAACGTGAGGCTGTAAAGGAGGATCGTTCAAAAATGCGCGAAAAAATGTCGACAATGCTTAGTGAAAAGGATGCTCAGATAAAGAAGATACTGACAGACGAACAGTACAAACTCTATCAGGAGAAACAAAAAGCGAATGGCCCTCGTAAAGGGCATGGACGTAAATGATAAAAATGAAAAAGCCCGGTGGAATATCCATCGGGCTTTTTTGTCTGTTATAAATGGGATTATAAAGTTTTCAGCTTCAGATTACGCCATAATACTTTGATGCCACCTCCATCATGGATCTGCAAAGCAATACGGCCTTGACCGGCACCGATCTTTTCGTCATTGATATTAACCATTTCTTCACCATTCAACCAGGTCTGAACATTGTCACCCTGCACTTTGATGCGCATAGTATTCCAGTCACCTTCCTTCAGGATTGTTTCTTTTTCGTCCGGGATCTGGATCAACCATCCGCGTCCGTATGATTCGTAAATACCTCCGGTATCATGACCTTTGGGGGCAACTTCAACCTGCCATCCGTTTACTTTAACATCTTCTTCGATGAAAGAGCGGATAAATACCCCCGAGTTACCATCAGCCTCCTGCTTGAACTCAACGGTCAAATCGAAATCATCGTAATAATCGCGGGTTGCCAGGTAACCGTATTTCTTGTCAGGACCACTTTCGCAAATCAGCAAGCCGTCTTTCACATACCATAATTCAGTACCATAGGCTTCCCAGCCTTTCAGGTCGACACCATTAAATAAGTTAACTTCTTTGCTTTTACGGGGAAGTTCTTTAATCTTTAAATTACGGAATGATGCGGGATAACCGTGATCCTGTAAACAAAGGACACCTTTCTTAGCCAAGCCGTATTCTGGGGCATTCGACCATTTACCGCTATTCTTCTTTTCATACCAGTCATCTGTCCAGGCTTCAAATTCCAAAATCTTTTCTCCGTTTAACCAATGTTCTACATGACCGTTATCGAATACTATTTTAGAGTTGTTCCATTCTCCTTGCGGATTTACTTTCATTTTGGACTTGTCTGGTAAATGCATAGCGTAGTCAACTCCTAATTTCTGCCATTCTTCCAGAGGTTCCGGGAAATTCGGTTCATCAATCAACTGATATTCCGGGCCTGTTACATAAGGTACTGCAAACTGGGGACGTTCAACAACATGGTAAAGCATACCGCTGTTTCCTCCTTTAGATAGTTTCCAATCCCATGATAATTCGAAGTTTTCATACTGTTTGTCAGTTACAATATAACCGCTGGCATCACTGCCGTCACCTTTTGCTTGGATACATCCGTCAACAACATGCCAAGGCTGAGTGAGGGTTGTCCCATTGTAATCTTTCCAACCGTTGAGTGTTTTTCCGTCGAAAAGGAGTTGCCATCCATCGGCGACCTCTTCGGGAGTAAGTGTGTTTTGCTCTGCACCCGCACACGAAGTAAACAAAGCCAATGATACTGCACAAGAGGCTAACAAGCTTGTGGCTGTTACTCTTTTCATTACTGATTCCATTTTAGATTAAGTTTAAATTAATGATATTGATAAATTGCAAAGATAAAAAAGTTATTTAAAAGATTCTGCAAAAAATACGCAGAGAGGCTAACTGCATTTCTGAAAATAAAGTTTTATCTTGCATGCATTAAATCATACTTAATGGATAAGTGGATACTACATTTCTCCCTTCTATTGGTTCTGCTCGGCTTTGTGTTTTTTGGAAGCAAGAAAGGGGAGGTGACTGCATTGTTGAGAGTGGCAGAAAAATCTATAGAGAAAGAACCGGACAATACATTGATATTGTTGGATAGTATTCAACAAATAGAAGAATTGTCTGAGCAGCAACAAGCTCTTTGGTGTCTGTTATATACATCGGTGATAGATAGAAAGCAGATAAGACATACTTCTGATTCTTTGATACAGATTGCAGTGAGTTATTATGATAAGAATGATTTGCCCGAGCGTAAGATGCAGGCATATTATTATTATGGAATTGTTCTTCAAGATTTAAATGATGCAATTCAGGCACAGGATTATTACTTAAAAGCGTATAAATTGGGACTTGAATTGGAAAAATACACATTTTTAGGGCGTATATGTACCAATTTGGGCAGGTTGTACACCTATCAAAAATTGTATGGTCAGGCTTCGCATTTTCAGCAAAAGGCTGTCGGCTATTTTGAGAAAAAACAGGATACGGTTCGTTTATCATTAGCCCTCAGGGATATTGCTCGGATTCATGTGAATGAGCATCGTTTGGATAGTGCCGTCACTAATTATACAAAAGCATTGGAGTACACTTCGGATGCACACAAGTTTTGTATGTATAATGAATTGGCAGGTACGTATGAACAAATGGGAGATTATGCAAAAGGGGTGTCTTATGCCTATAATGCTTATACCCGGGCTAGGACTACGGAGGATTCTTGCTTAGTCACTCTGGGGTTGGGGAGTCTTTATTTGAGAATGGGGGAAAAAGATTCGGCATATCATTATTTATCTTTTTGCCGTCAAAGTACAAATCCGTATACATTGAAAGATCTTTATCTAAATTTGGCGCAGTTGGAAAAGTCCCGGAAAAATTGGTCGGCTTATGCCTTTTATCAGGAACAATATAACGTTTTTCGTGATTCGATTGATAACCTGACCCAAATGGAAACTCTTGCCAGGTTACAACGTTTGTATGATTATCGGGAGATTGAAAAGAAAAAGGAATATTATCGGCAAGAGTCGGATCGTAAAACGGGCAACTTGTATAAACTTTCTCTGGGAGGAGCCGGATGTCTGCTGTTCGTCGTTTGTCTCGTTTTTTATCTGTGGAGAGAAAGGAAAAAGAGGGAGGAGCAGCTTAATCAATCTTTGCGTCGTAAGGAACAACAATACTTGAATAGCCAGCAATATTTGGAAGAGCGAAATGCTGTTGTGGCGCAATTGGAACAACAGTATGAAGCGGTTGTGGCGCAACTATCAGAACAATCCACCCAGTTTACAAGGTCTATTCAGGGGAAGATGAATTCTGCACATCCGTTCTTTTCCTCCGATTTATATCGGGGAGTATATACGGATTGGAAAAAACTGAATGAGACACAGTGGCCGGAGGTTATAAAAATGATAGATCATATATTATATAAAGATTTTACAGGTAAGATAAGAATGTTGTATCCTCGTATATCTGACTTGGATTTGAATGTATGTTGTTTGGTAAAATTGCAGATTCCGGTAGGACGTATTGCTGTATTGTTGTCGGTGAATAGCCAGGCGATATCCAATAAACGTAAGCGTTTGTATGAAAAGCTGACTCAAGAGAGTGGATCCGCACAAGATTTCGATAAGTTCATTAAAACTTTTTAATGTTTCCTTTTCCTTCTATAATGTTGTCTATTAGTAGCTTAAAAATGTGACATTTTTGTGACATCAAATCCTTGGTTGTCTTTGGGTCGGTTTCTACTTTTACCAATCCAAACAAAATAGTCAATGTTTAATAACTAATATAACTGGAAACATGAAAAGTAGAAATCTTATTTTGGGAACTATCCTATTAATATTAATGGGATGTGAAGGTAATAAATCAGACAGTCTTATCACGGTAGATGTTACGGCGGATTATCCAAAGAAAGAACTGATATTGCAGGATTTTATAGATGTGGAATATGTTTTGTTGGAAACGACGGATGAATTTATTGTCAAAGGAAAGATCGCGGATGTCGGTAAGGATATCTTGGTATTGACGAATGTGCATCAGGGGGAAATTTTGATATTTGACCGGTCGACTGGCAAAGGATTGAAGAAGATTAATCGTAGAGGGCAAGGTCCGGAGGAGTATATATTGCCTTTTAATGTTCATTTAAATAAAGAAGAGGATGAGATATTTGTGAATGATGGTCCTTCAAGTAAAATTCAAGTATATGATTTGGATGGAAATTATAAAAGGACAATTCCTTATAAAAAAGGTGCACTTGTTACGAACTTGTACGATTATGATGAAAATCATTTTCTTTCTCAGAATGTTTATTCGCCAGAGAACGAGTCTTCTACATCTACATTCTTTCTTTTGTCTGCACAAGATGGAAGTTGGACGGATATTGAGGTTCCATACGAGAAGAGAATATCGCCGATAATCGTAAAGCGTGTTGCGGATGGGGTGTATGCAAGCGTTCCCGGTAATAGTTTTGTATCTTCTTATCAGGGTGATTGGATTTTGAGCGAACCTTCAGCCGATACTATCTATGCCCATCGGCCAAACGGGGATTTTCGCCCGTTTATGGTCAGAATTCCTTCTGTACAGACAATGACGCCGGAAGTCTTCCTATTTCCGGGAATCTTGACGGATCGTTACTATTTTATGCAGACGGTGAAAAAGGAATGCAATTTCGAAAAGGATAACAAAATGCTAACTGTTGATTTAATATATGACAAGAAGGAAAAAAAGATTTATCATTCTATTGTTTATAATGCAGACTTCGATAAACGTGAAGAGGATTTATCAGTATGTGCTTTGAATGAAGAGATTGCTTTCGCCGTATCTTTGGAAGCTTTGTCACTTATTGAAGAGAAAGGTAAACTGAAAGGCAAATTGAGAGATATTGCAGCTCATTTAAAAGAAGAGGATAATCCTGTGGTCATGCTGGCTAAGATAAAAAACATTTTCTAGCCTATTCGCCCGTACATTATAATACAGTGCCTACCGTGAAAAAATAAATAAAAAATAATTGGTGAAAAGTTTGGAGTGTAATAGTAATTCTTCTACTTTTGCACCCGCATTCGAGAGAGAACGGCGCATGATACATGATGAAAGAGGTAACCTGTGTAGAGGGGATGAGGTTAGCGATGCTAAGCAACAATCCAACCGTCACAGCGACTGAAAAAAAACTTTTCAAATTTTCTTCTAAAAAAATTGGTAGTTAAAAAAAAGTCCTTACCTTTGCAGCCGCAATCGAAAAGAAAGCGAAAGTTCTTTGAAAGATTTACATATCAACAAGTAGTACAAGTATTATAATTAATACCGTCAAAACTTGAAATAAAAAACGGATTCTGAGCAAGACAAAACAATTTATACAACGAAGAGTTTGATCCTGGCTCAGGATGAACGCTAGCGACAGGCTTAACACATGCAAGTCGAGGGGCAGCACGGTGTAGCAATACATTGGTGGCGACCGGCGCACGGGTGAGTAACGCGTATGCAACCTACCTATCAGAGGGGGATAACCCGGCGAAAGTCGGACTAATACCGCATAAAACAGGGGTCCCGCATGGGAATATTTGTTAAAGATTAATTGCTGATAGATGGGCATGCGTTCCATTAGATAGTTGGTGAGGTAACGGCTCACCAAGTCTGCGATGGATAGGGGTTCTGAGAGGAAGGTCCCCCACACTGGTACTGAGACACGGACCAGACTCCTACGGGAGGCAGCAGTGAGGAATATTGGTCAATGGGCGAGAGCCTGAACCAGCCAAGTCGCGTGAAGGATGAAGGATCTATGGTTCGTAAACTTCTTTTATAAGGGAATAAAGTGCGGGACGTGTCCTGTTTTGTATGTACCTTATGAATAAGGATCGGCTAACTCCGTGCCAGCAGCCGCGGTAATACGGAGGATCCGAGCGTTATCCGGATTTATTGGGTTTAAAGGGTGCGTAGGTGGTTTATTAAGTCAGCGGTGAAAGTTTGTGGCTCAACCATAAAATTGCCGTTGAAACTGGTTAACTTGAGTATATTTGAGGTAGGCGGAATGCGTGGTGTAGCGGTGAAATGCATAGATATCACGCAGAACTCCAATTGCGAAGGCAGCTTACTAAACTATAACTGACACTGAAGCACGAAAGCGTGGGGATCAAACAGGATTAGATACCCTGGTAGTCCACGCAGTAAACGATGATTACTAGGAGTTTGCGATACACAGTAAGCTCTACAGCGAAAGCGTTAAGTAATCCACCTGGGGAGTACGCCGGCAACGGTGAAACTCAAAGGAATTGACGGGGGCCCGCACAAGCGGAGGAACATGTGGTTTAATTCGATGATACGCGAGGAACCTTACCCGGGTTTGAACGCATTTGGACAGTCCTTGAAAGAGGATCTCTAGCAATAGCCGTTTGCGAGGTGCTGCATGGTTGTCGTCAGCTCGTGCCGTGAGGTGTCGGCTTAAGTGCCATAACGAGCGCAACCCTTATCTTTAGTTACTAACAGGTCGTGCTGAGGACTCTAAAGAGACTGCCAGCGTAAGCTGTGAGGAAGGTGGGGATGACGTCAAATCAGCACGGCCCTTACATCCGGGGCGACACACGTGTTACAATGGTGGGGACAAAGGGCAGCTACCTGGCGACAGGATGCTAATCTCTAAACCCCATCTCAGTTCGGATCGAAGTCTGCAACCCGACTTCGTGAAGCTGGATTCGCTAGTAATCGCGCATCAGCCATGGCGCGGTGAATACGTTCCCGGGCCTTGTACACACCGCCCGTCAAGCCATGGGAGTTGGGGGTACCTAAAGTCCGTAACCGCAAGGATCGGCCTAGGGTAAAACCGATGACTGGGGCTAAGTCGTAACAAGGTAGCCGTACCGGAAGGTGCGGCTGGAACACCTCCTTTCTGGAGCGAAGAGTTCGTTATCAAGTTGACTAAGAGGTATTAGTTAACTTGTACTACGGTTGAATATGTATTTATATATGATCTTATAAACTGGATACCCAGTAGAGAAAGATGAAGCTGAAGGAAATCCGGCAGTTTCAGGAGATTAAGATAAGCCAGTCCTATAGCTCAGTTGGTTAGAGCGCTACACTGATAATGTAGAGGTCGGCAGTTCAACTCTGCCTGGGACTACAGAATCTCTGGTAAAGAGAAGACTCTGGGGGATTAGCTCAGCTGGCTAGAGCATCTGCCTTGCACGCAGAGGGTCAACGGTTCGAATCCGTTATTCTCCACACAAAATTACAGACACATAAGAAACGAAGTAATACAGAAGATCTTTGACATGATGGACAACGTAAAATAAAGTAACAAGAGCAAGCTGAAGATATATCAATCCAAGTTCACAGCAATGTGACCGGAAAAAAGAAAGTAAGCAAGGGCAGACGGTGGATGCCTTGGCTCTCGGAGGCGATGAAGGACGTGATAAGCTGCGATAAGCTGGGGGGAGATGCAAATAATCTTTGATCCTCAGATTTCCGAATGGGGCAACCCGGCTGGTTGAAGGCCAGTCACCTCGTAAGAGGGGCGAACGTGGGGAACTGAAACATCTAAGTACCCATAGGAGAAGAAAATAAAAATGATTCCGCAAGTAGTGGCGAGCGAACGCGGAAGAGCCCAAACCAATACTGTTTAGGCAGTATTGGGGTTGTAGGACCACGCTGTGGCAAGAAATTAGTAAAGTAGAACACTTTGGAAAAAGTGATCATAGAGGGTGAAAATCCCGTATACGACTTACTAACGAAGCCTAGTGGTATCCTGAGTAGCGCGGGGCACGAGAAATCCTGTGTGAAACTGCGGGGCCCATCCCGTAAGGCTAAATACTCCCGAGAGACCGATAGCGAACCAGTACCGTGAGGGAAAGGTGAAAAGAACCTCGAACAGAGGAGTGAAATAGACCCTGAACCCGTCTGCCTACAAGCGGTCGGAGC